>CAVUOM010000001.1:0-807384 GCA_963743115.1 uncultured Acidobacteriaceae bacterium
GGAGGCGAGTCTCGGAGTCCCCGCGCCCTGGCCGCAATTGAAGGAGAAGCTGCCGCTGGCCGAGGCCGCCGCGGCCCAGCCCGCGCGTTTCACCTGGGAGCAAACTGAGTACACGCTGGGCAGCGCCCCGGTTGGGAAAGACGGCTTGATCCTTGTGGCGTTGCCATTACCGCCAGAGTTTTCGAGGACGGTGCGCCAGATCGAAGCCAGCCAGCAGCGTTATCTGCAACTCAGCCGCGAGCGCAAACACGTGCGGCAGACCTACATGGGCCTGCTGCTGCTGCTCACCATGATGGTTCTGTTCGTGACCACGTGGCTGGCGCTGTTTCTCTCGAAGCTGGTAACTCGTCCGCTGGCCGCGCTGGCCGAGGCGACGCAGGCAATTTCTCGCGGACGTCTCGACTACCGCATCGATGTAAGAGCCGCCGATGAGATTGGAGATCTGGTCCGCTCCTTCAACCGGATGGCAGAGGAACTCGAAACCAGCCGTCGTCAGAATGAAGCTTCCAGCCGCGATGCCAGCGCGGCCAATGCCGAACTCGACCAGCGCCGCCGCCAGATGGAAACAGTCCTCGAGAGCATTCCCACCGGAGTGCTTTCTCTCGATGCCACCCGCTCGGTGACTCACGCCAACCACGCCCTGCTGCGCATGTTCCATCCGCAAGGCTATGCGGAGGGGGAGCAAATACTGCGCGGAGCACCACTGGCGGACGTATTTCCGCCGGAAGTGTTGCAGGACCTGGAGCCGCTTCTGCGCCGCGCCGACCGAATGGGTATGACCACCAGCCAAATGGAGATGTCTCTGCAGCGCACGTCTCTCAGCGTGGCCGTGACTGTGGCCACCCTGCGCCATCAGGACGAGCGCTCGGGGTACGTGATCGTGTTCGAAGATCTCTCTGACCTGCTGAAGGCCCAGAAACAGGCCGCGTGGCGTGAGGTCGCGCGCCGCGTCGCGCATGAGATCAAGAATCCCCTTACGCCCATTGCACTCTCCGCCGAACGCATTCAGCGTCATCTGGAACGCGGGATGCCTCTCGACAAGACCTCGCTCGATATCGTTCGCTCCTGCGCCCAGACAGTTGCCAGCGCGGTCGAAACGGTGCGAAGGCTGGTGGATGATTTCTCTGCGCTTGCCCGCTTCCCGGCTTCGAATCCACACCCGGCTGACATTAATGCGGTCATCGAGAACGCGCTCTCCATGTTCAACGGCAGACTGGACGGCATAGCTCTCCACAAGTCGCTCGCGGCGGACTTGCCCAAAGTGATGGCCGACGCGGAAGCGATCAAGCGGGCCGTCGCCAACCTCGTGGACAACGCCGCCGAGGCTTTGCAGGATTCGCTGGTGCGCGAGATCCAGATTTCAACTTCGCTGGTGGCCAGCCGCGACGCGGTAGAAATCACGATCGCAGACACCGGCCATGGCGTCACCCGGGAGCTGAAGGAAAAACTTTTTCTCCCGTATTTCTCCACCAGAAAGCGTGGAACCGGGCTTGGTTTGGCGATCGTGAGCCGCGTCATCGAAGAGCACCATGGATCCATTCGGGTGGAAGAAAACCAGCCAGTCGGAGCGCGTTTCATCGTCGAACTGCCGGTCGTTCCTGAGCCCGCGCTGGCCGCGGTGACGGCGCAGCATGCATAAGATTCTCATCGTTGACGACGAAACCGGCATTCGCGAATCGCTGCAGGGAGTGCTGGCGGACGAGGGCTACGAAACTGCGTCGGTTGAGAGCGGTGAAGAATGCCTCAAGCTGCTGCGGCGCGAGCACAACTATGAGGTCGTGCTGCTCGATATCTGGCTGCCCGGCATCGATGGCCTCGAGACGCTGGAACGACTCCGCGAGATGGACAACCCGCCTGAAGTAATCATGATTTCTGGACATGGCACCATCGAAACCGCCGTACGCGCCACCAAACTTGGCGCGTATGACTTCCTCGAAAAGCCACTCTCCATCGACAAGACGCTGATCCTGGTCAAGAACGCGATCGAATCCAAGAAACTACGGCACGAGAACGTCGATCTGAAGAAACAGCTTCACGGCAAGAGCATGATCGTGGGCGACAGCATTCCCATGAAAGCCCTGCGCCAGCAGATAGGCCTGATGGCGCCGACCAACGGCCGAGTGCTGATTTATGGCGAATCCGGTACGGGGAAAGAACTGGTGGCCCATGCGATCCACGCGCAAAGCCTGCGTAAGGATGAGACTTTTGTCGAGGTGAATTGCGCGGCCATTCCCGAGGACCTGATCGAGAGCGAACTGTTCGGGCAGTACAAAGGATCGTTCCCCGGAGCCGTCGACAAGGACGGCAAGTTTCAAAAGGCCAACGGTGGGACGCTGTTTCTCGACGAAGTCGGCGACATGAGCCTGAAAACGCAATCGAAGGTGCTGCGCACTCTCGATGAGCAGCGCGTCGCTCCTCTGGGCAGCGAGAAAACGATTGTCGTGGATGCGCGCATCATCGCCTCTACCAACAAAGATCTGGAAGAAGAAATTTCGCGGGGGAATTTTCGCGAAGACCTTTTCTACCGGCTGAACGTGATCCCGTTCTTCGTGCCGCCGCTGCGCGACCGGAAAGAAGATATTCCGCTGTTTGCCCGGCACTTTCTAAAAGACCTGGCCGCAACCTATGGGAGACGGCCGCGGGAGATCACCGATGACGCCGTCGAAGCCCTGATGCGTTATTCGTGGCCGGGCAACGTGCGCGAACTACGGAATGTGATTGAGCGCATTGTGATCATGAATCCCATGACCACGAGATTCGACTGCAAGCATCTGCCGACGCTGGTCTACCGCGACGGCCACCGACGCGCGGCACGCAGCGAATTCTCTACGCTGCACCAGGCACGCGACGCCTATGAACGGGATTTCATTCTGAAGAAACTCGATGAGAACCACGGCAACGTCACCCGCGCCGCGGAGGTGCTGGGCCTCGAGCGCAGCCACCTGTATCGCAAAATGAAAACCCTCGGAATCACGGTGAAGGAATAGGGTGCAGCGCGGAGGCGTCTGTCATTCCGGGTCCTCGCACCCAGACTTGTCATCCCGAGCGAAGCGAGGGATCCTGGCGTTTGCTCGCGGCGAAGACACGCATAATGCAAGCAAGAACCAGGATCCCTCGCTTCGCTCGGGATGACAAACTAAGGTGGGGGATGACTTGTTCAGGTGAGATACTGCAGGTTCTCCCTACCGCTTCACCATGCGAATTTCCGTGCCGTTCTTTCTGAATTCGACTTTGTCCATGAGCTGGTTGATCAGAAAAATTCCGCGTCCGTGATTGGAATAGACGTTTTCACCGACCGTGCACGTGGGGATGGCGTCCGGACGGAAACCTGGGCCCGGGTCCCGCACCACGATCAGCACACCGCGCTCATCGTCGCTGCTCACCAGGCATTCCACCGTCTTGGTGGGATCTTCCTTGGCGCCGTGAATCACGGCGTTGGCCAATGCCTCTTGCACCGATAGCTCGATGGCGTCTTCCTTGCCGTCCACGCCCTTCATCTGGCGGACCACGCCCATCACTTCCTGCACCACGGGATCGACTGCCCGCCGGTCGGCGGAAAGCGTTACCCGCAAAAGCAAATGTAGTTGGTCGGGATCAAAATCCTTCTCGGGAAGTGGTTCCTCGGTGGAATCCGCCTGGGGCATGTTTTGGCTCGTCTGCGATCTGATGCCGTGTTCGGTTTATTCTAGCTGTGAAATCTCAATCCGACAAACTCAAGGGCATCGGCACGGACGTCGGTTGCGTTGCGAAACGCGCACAGGTAGCGTTCGTCCGCTATGCGGTCGCGATCGTCGTGCCTCGTTTACGGGGTCGATTTTCTTGTTTCGGCACCGCTTTAGGCGGCTCAACCCGGCCGTCGGTTAGATGCTCCAACTGCCTTCTCCAGTCGAGTTCTTCCACAAAGCCGCGCGATTCCCGCCAATTGGGTTGCACTTTTACATACAGCTCAAGAAAGACTTTTGTTCCCAGCATCCGCTCGAGTTGCAGGCGCGCCGACGTGCCAATCCGTTTGAGCATCTGTCCCTTCTTGCCGATCAGGATGCCCTTCTGGCCTTCGCGCTCGCAGTAGATGGTGGCGGCAATGCGCGTGAGCTTCGCGCCTTCTTCAAACGAGTCGACGATCACCGTGGTTGCATAGGGCAGCTCTTCCTCGGTCTCGACCAGCACCCGCTCGCGAATGATTTCGGCTGCCATGAAACGCGCCGGCTGGTCGGTAACCTGGTCGGGTGGAAAATAAGGCGGCCCCGCCGGAAGCGCGGCCGTCACCTGCTTCAGGAGTATTTCGAGTCCATCGCGTTTCAGCGCCGAGATTGGGATGATCTCCTGGAACGAATGCAGTTTCTTGTACTCCTCGATCAGCGGCAGCAGCTGGCCTTTGCCGCCTCGCAGCAGATCGACTTTGTTGAGGATGAGGTAAACCTTCGTCGACGAATGCTTCAGCATCTGGATCGCGAACTCATCGCGCTGATCGAGCTTGCGCGTGGCATCCATGATCAGGAGAACAAGATCGCAGCCTTCCAGCGCCTCGCGTACCTCGACCATCATTTTGCGGCCGAGAGAACTATCGGGTTTGTGTACGCCAGGCGTGTCGATCAGAACGATCTGCGCCGCATCCCTGCCCTTGGCCTTGGGAAGGTTGACGATGCCCTGAATCCGGTTGCGCGTAGTTTGCGGCTTGGGCGAGATGATCGCCAGCTTTTCGCCCACAAGAGCATTGAGCAAGGTTGACTTGCCAGCGTTAGGGCGACCGAGGATGCAGACAAAACCGGAGCGGAAAGGCATAGGTTTGAGTAGCGCCGGCATCCTGCCGGCCTTCCCGATTGCACCGGCCCGCATGCGGCTTCTCGAAGCCGACGACCAGCCGCCGAGACGGCGGCGCTACTGAACTATATCAGCTTCAACTGCCGGGGCTGCATCGCGGTGATTCTCACGCGTTCCACCTTGCGGTCGGTCGATTCCAGCACTTCAAAGCGCAAGCCGTCGTCATCCACAGTTTCGCCGCGCTGCGGGATGTGTCCTGCGAGTTCGCTGACCAGGCCCGCCACGGTGGCCGATTCCTTTCCTTCCGGCTTCGATCCAAATAGTTCGGCGAGGCGGTCGACATCCATTCCTCCGGAAACGATGAATGACTGATCGTTCTCTCTGACGATTTCGGGCTTCTCATGCTCGTCGCGGATTTCGCCCACGATTTCTTCTACCAGATCTTCGATCGTCACCAGGCCCGCTACGCCGCCGTATTCATCGACCACGATCGCCATGCGTATGTTGTTCTTCTGCATCTCGCGCAGGAGGTCGCTGCCGAGCTTGCTCTCGGGCACGAAATATACGTCGCGCCTCATCAGCGTTTCGAGAGTGCGTTTGGAAGCTTCGGTGTCCGGCACCTGCAAAACGTCCTGGGCGTAGACGATGCCTCGGATGTTATGAATGCTTTCCGCGTACACCGGAACCCGCGAGTAGTGCTTGGTGCGCAGCATTTCGATGAAGCGCTCGACTGTGGTATCGACCGGCACGGCAAACATTTCCGGACGCGGTTTCATGGCTTCGCGCACTGTCTTGCCGCTAAATTCCACCACGGACTGAATGAGATCGCGGTCGCCCTCCTGGATGATGCCTTCTTCCTGGCCCGCTTCGATCAACGCATCCACGGCCTCGGATGCGCTTTCCGGCTGCTCGCCCGTGTTTTGGCGAGTGAGCGATGCCACCGATTGCAGGAAACCGAGAACGATGGTCACAGGCAGCACCACGTAAATCAGCGCGGTCAGAAGCCAAGTCCAGCGAATAAGCCATGTGCCATTCGTGCGCGAGAAGAAAACAAATGGCAGAAATTGGTTGAACACAATGATGATGAGAATCAGGCTGATGGCGGCCTGTAGGATCTCGTAGATGCTCCAGCGCTGATCGCCGAAGACTGCGAAGCCGACAAGCAAAGCGATCGTCGCCGTGGTGATCTGCTTAAGCACCGCCATCGAAAGCGATGCCCGGGCACGGCTCACATGCAGGTTGGGCTCGACACTCTGTTCGAAAACATCAATGTTGTCCTGAAATTCACGCGAGAGAAATTTGCCGATCTCCTGGTAGACGCGATCGACGTAAGAAGCCAAAGCCAGCAGGGCCAGCAGCGGGATCAGCGCCAGTGTGACGGCCCAGTTCACGCGCGGTTCCGCCTTGCCACAGACGGCTGATGCTGTGACTGCGCGCGTTCAATCAGACCACCCTCCAACTTCAGTTGCCTCCGCAACCGGCTCTCTTTGCGCGCCATCTCGCCATTATCGCGCTCATGATCGAAGCCTGCCAGATGCAGGATGCCGTGCAGCACCAGAATTTTCACTTCATCCGCCATCGAATGACCCATGCGCCTTGCGTTCTCGCGAGCGATGTCGGCGGAAATCGCCACCTCCCCGGCAATTCGCTTAGCCTGCCGTGCCGTCACCGGCGGCGCTGGAAACGATAGTACGTCCGTGGCCTTGTCTGCCCCGCGGAACCGCCGGTTGAGCGACTTTAACTCGGAGCTGCTGGTCACCAGTACATTCACCGTGTCGCGCAAACGGACCGCGTGCCTCGCCCGCAGCACAAACCGCTCGAGCGTGGATGAACTTAACCCCGCGATTCTTTTTCGGAGGATAACCAAGTCGCTCCCAGCGTCGCAAAATAAACAGGAGGGCCTGGTTTCAGCCCTCGTTACAGGTTGCGATTTTATTCTGCCGAGGCTTCTCTGGATCTGTCGTTTAAGTTCGACTCCGGGCTCTTCGCCTCACCGCTCTTGATGTCGCCGTTTTTACCGTCAACGCCCTTCGCCTCGCCATTTTTTCCACCTGCCGGCAACAGCATCTGCTGTTCGGCAATGTGCATCTTGTGCTCGTCGTAGGCCCGGATGATACGTTGCACCAGATGATGCCGCACTACATCGGATTCATCGAAGTGAACGAAGGTCAAACCCTCGACGCGCTTCAATATATCAATGGCTTCAAGCAACCCGCTGCGGCGCGCGTTGGGTAAATCGATCTGCGTGATGTCGCCAGTGATCACCGCTTTGGAGTTGAATCCCAGGCGGGTGACGAACATCTTCATCTGCTCAGAAGTCGTGTTCTGGGCCTCGTCGAGAATTACGAAAGAGTCGTTCAGCGTGCGCCCGCGCATAAACGCGATGGGAGCAATCTCGATGACGTTTTTCTCCAGATAACGGTCCACTTTTTCCGGATCGAGCATGTCATAAAGCGCGTCGTACAGCGGACGCAGGTAAGGATCGATCTTGTCCTGCAAGGTGCCCGGCAAAAAGCCCAGCCGCTCACCAGCCTCAACCGCCGGACGAGCCAAAATGATGCGGTTCACGCGTTTCGCGAGCAACGCTGAAATCGCCATAGCCACAGCGAGATAAGTCTTGCCCGTACCCGCCGGACCAACACCGAAAACCATATCGTGCGTCTCGATGGCTTCCACATATCGGCGCTGGTTTACGCTCTTCGGCTGCACCATGCGCCGACCCAGCGAACGCTGGCGTCCGGCATCGGCCAGCCCGCGCAGGGTTGCGGTCGAATCCGCCGTCAGCACGCGCAGCATGCTGTTGAGATCGCCGTTGTTGAAGCTGTAGCCGGATTTCTGCAGGCTCTCGTAATCGGCAAAGACCTGCTCGGCGCGAGCCACGTCGCGCGCCGCGCCTTCCAGTTCAATCGCATTCGATCGCAGGTCAATGGTGACGTTCAGGCCATCTTCCAGCACCCGCACATTCTCGTCGCGCGTGCCAAACAAAGTCTCGATGTTGGGACTAATCCCGATGCTTTTCTTCATTCAATCTCTTTGAGGATTCAACCTCTTGACGACAGGAAATGACAAAACAGGATTATGCTTCGAGACGGGACCAGCCGAAATGCTCATGCCCAGGAGGCAAGTCACTACCATTAAGTAAAGCCTACCCCGCGCCGGGATGGGAGTCAATGGCGACCGGTAGCGGTCAGTTTGTCAAAATGTTTGCGTGGGGACAGCCGCCCTCGGCTGTCCGATCGAGCGCCGCGCGACCTTCCCTAGCCTCCGCGCCAAATTGAGCCACTGCCGAGCGAGAGTTAGTTGGTCAGCATGATTTCCAACAGTCTAGCGAAATCCACGAAATAAAACTAAGTAATCAAAGGCGAACGCCCACAGCCAAATAAAGACTCCTGCACTTCGGATGTATACGGGATACCAAGGCTTCGTGACCATGTTGGAAAACGGGTAGTTTTGAACCAGCTTACTTTTCGCGTGGCTTTTCTGTCCCCAACCTACCAGCATCTTCGTCTTAAAGATGCATAGGCCGCCGCAGACATAAAAAAAGACACTTATCAGCGCTACCGCAACAGCTCCGGACGTTGTCATGCTCCGACGTTCTCCGACTGCCTTCAGGATAAGCCCGTTGTCAATCTGTTTTGTGGTGGAGCCTTCCCGCAGATGCGATAGCTGCGGAAATCGGGCTGAGCCACTGGCGAGCGACGCAAGCGGTTGACCGGCCGAGACTTAGTCCCGTAGAATAACGTATTCGGTACTCACCGGAATATCTCGCTGTACACACAAAGGCTAACGAAGCAATATGGCTAACCATTTTTCGGCGCTCAAACGCGCCCGTCAGACCACGAAGCGCACGGCCACCAACCGCGCCAATACCTCCCGCCTGCGCACCGCGTTGCGCACTCTGCGCGAGACCATCGAGAAGGGCGACAAAGCTACGGCCGAGAAGACGTACCGCGAGACGGTTTCCGCGCTCGACAAAGCGATTCAGAAAGGCACGCTGCACGGGAATACTGCCGCGCGCTACAAGTCGCGCCTGGGTAAGCGCGTCACGGCGATGAAGTAGCCTTCGGCTTTTGAGTTCAGGAGAGCCAGATCTCCTTCAGGACTCTCGCCCAGTTTCCACCGATCACCAGGCGTACCTGCTCATCGGTGTAACCGCGCCTTACCAGCGCCGCAGTCAATTCATACATCCGCGTCGTTCCACCCAGCCCCGCGACCACCTCGTGATCACCATGCACGTGATAACGAGGATCAGCTTTCGTGAGCATATCTTTCAGGACCGATGGAGAGCCCAGGTCGTTGCTCTCGATTCCGGCATCGGAGCCGACGCCAACGTGCTCGATACCGACAAGATCGCGCACGTGGTCGTAGTGGTCGACCACGTCCTCGACGGTGACAGGTTCGCTACCTTTTACCATGAACGCAATATCGGCGATCCCCATGACGCCGCCCTTGGCGGCCAGCTTGCGAATGGCGTCGTCGGTAGTGGCACGGAGTGCGTTCGGATTCAGGGCGCGACAATTTCCGTGCGAGAGAATCACGGGCGTTTTCGATCTTGCGATGGCATCCAGTTTCGTCTTGTCGCTAGCGTGGCCGAGGTCGACCGCCATGCCAACGCTGTTCATCCGGTCGATAATTTTTCCACCGTACTCGCTGACTCCGCCATCGTAAGGCTCGAAGGCGCCGTCTGCAACGAGACTTCTGAAGTTGTAGCTGAGCTGAGAGACACGCAGTCCATATCCGAAACAGCGGTTCACGTCGTCGACAGTTTGGAACTGACCACTCGTCTGCAGCCCAAACAGGATGCCAAGCTTGCCCTGCTCCTTGGCTCTCGCCAAATCACCGGAGCCGTTGATGCGCATCAACCACTGCGGATATTCGGCGATGAAACTGTTCCACTTGGCGAATAGTTGCTGGGCATCGGCGAAGTCGTCGGCGCCGTCACCGAAGTTGATGACGGAAACGCCGGTGCTCTGAAATCGCCGGAAATCCGCTTCGGTAAAGGCGCCGGGTTGGGTCAGCCACTTCTCTTTCAGCTCATTCTGGTCCTTGCGATACAGAAACTGGTTCAGCATGTCGATCACAAGAGATTCGCGGATGAGGCGCACGACCCGCTCCGGATATTCCTGCGTCGATTGCGCGAATACGCGGTAGCTCTTGCGAAGAACAAAGGGCGCAACCGCCAAGGCGCTGAGCGCACCCTTCAGGAATGTGCGTCGTGGAACAGATCTCAAGACGGCCCTCGATCACGCTAGTATCGAGGGATCAGTATTAACGAAAGCAGCGCTTCGGTAAAGTAGCGCGTCGAGCACGATGTCGGAGCGGGCCGGAAACCAGGATCCACGTCTAAGTATCCACCGCTAAGGTCTAACTTCCTTTCGGAAGCGCGGAAAGAGAAACCCGGTGTACGCGCGGTGCTCTTGAAACTCCGCCCCGAATTGCGCCATCAGCATGCCTTCTTCTCTTTTCGCCTTAATCCAGTACCCCAGAATAATCAGACAGACTCCAACCACGCATCTCCAGCGGTCGATTGCAAGAGCGGTGCCGATCGCGGCCAGATCCAGTCCGGAATAGATGGGATGCCGCAACCGCGCGTAAGGCCCAGTGCGGATCAGCTTATGGTCTTCTTTGATCGTGATGCGGGCGCTCCAATTCTGCCCCAGATACCAGCGTGCCCACAGCGCCAGCGCAATTCCGCCCCACGTGAGCGCCACACCGGTTACTCCCAGCACGTGGGTGCGCGGCAAAAATCGAAGCCCCAGCAGTCCGATTTCCGCGTAATCGCTGAAGAGTAGAACGAAGCCGGCGACCTCAAGGAAGAGGATTCCATAGCGCGAAGCAAAAGATTCCGAACGTTCCGTTCGCCGGGTCTTGAACGCGCCCACCGTCCAATAAACCACGAACACGATCCACGGGCCTTCGATCAGATGCTTCCAGGTCATTGCTTAACCGCGCTGTGTTCAACCACGCCCTCGCCAGATTTTCACAGGCATTCGATGTTCACTCGTCACATCTCTTAGGCCACCGTGCAGGCTAAACTGTGAAGAACTATCTCCTCCGGCCTTGGCCTGCGGAAACTCTTTGTTCATTGAAAATTCGACAGGTTTAGCTCGATGATTTCTGGCCTCGCGGCGCGAAGTTCTTCGCACTCAATATTTTAGCTGGAACGGGATCAACCACGTTCTGATTCGAAAGGACTTACTGTTTAAGTCTGTATTGACCACCGAGCTAAAGCCTTTAGATCCAATATTTTACTGGCAAGTCCTTTGAATACAATATTTTAGCGGGCGACGAATCAGCATCGAACGCATAACTCCTTAACCCACTACAATTTAGCAGATCGATCCTCAAAAAATTTGCTCTGGATATCCATCTTCTAGACCGGCAACTGTTCCTGCATCCATCCCGGCGCTTCCAGCTTCGCCTCGGTCGTCAAATCCATCACCAGACGTTCGAGGACCATGCGCTTGCTTATGGGATTGGAGCGCAGGGCGAGATCGGCCTTGGCCACCAAGCGAATCGAGCGTGTCAAATCGCGACGCGACTTGTAGCGTCGGGCTTGCTTGATAATGTCATCGGCCGCAAATGGAGGCACGCGGAAGCCCTGCCACAGCGCGGCCCAGAGCATGCGCTGGTCGCGCACGTTGCGTTCGAGAATCACCAGCATCTGACGAAAGGTTTTCGCCAGCATGTAAATGTGTCCGATCGCAGCTTCTTCACCATCGCCCGACGACAGGATCGCATCCAGCACTTCAAGTGCGCGCACGCGGTCTTTGGAAGAAATGGCGTCGGTCAACTCATACAACGACCGCTGCTTGGCGGCGAGCACCATGGTCTCCACATCGCCCAGCGTGATGCGGTTGCGGGCGCCGACGTAGAGCATCAGCTTTTCCAGTTCGTTCGAGATCATCATCATGTCGCCGCCGAGTGCGTCGACCAGTTCGCGGGCGCCGTCGGGATCGATCTTTACCGGAACCGAGCGGCTGGTGCAGTAATCGGAAATCCAGCGCACTGCTTCGCCTTCCTCTACTCGCGCCAGTTCGACGATGCCGCAGTACTGGCCCATGGTTTCGCGGATGCGCTGGTAGCGTTCTTTATCCTGCATCTCCATGCGGCGGACGTCGGCGGGGATGCTGATGTGGTCGGCGACAAAGACCAACATCGCGTCGGGATTCGGATTCTTGCAATACTCTTCGATGGCCGCAAGCTTTTCTTCATTCGATCCGCGACCGAACAAACTCTTCACGCCGCGCACAAAGAAGACCTGAAAGGGAGCCATCAAAGACGGCGTGCGGGCACGGTCGAGAACTTCGGCAAGATCATTTTCCCCAAGATCGAACTCGAACACGCTGAAGTCGCGCAGATCGGCCGGAACCAGGTGTTCGAGAATGGCATCGCGGAAGCGCTTGCGGAAGAAAGCTTCATCGCCCACGAACACATAGGCAGGACGCAGCTTGCGCGATTCAATCTCGCTGACAAACCGATCCGCCTGGGCGAAAGCCCGCATCAGAAGTTCTCCGCGCTTGAAACCATCCTCACCAATAACTCTGTCACATCAAACTCTAGCATCTAGAAGCCCTCCAGGATGTTAGAGACCAGGGTACGGGCGAAATCCTGCGACAGGCGCCGGAAGGCGGGAGAGTCTTCTTCAAAAAAACTTGTCAGATCCTGCGAGACTTCGTATTGCTCGCGAAACAGATACGAAGGATTCTGGTAGAGCACTTTGCCCTGTCGGTCAGTGAGCGACACCCTCATGCTCACCACCACCAGGACGCTGGCAGCTTGTCCGGTCGCGGAGTTATAGGTAAGCGGCGACGAAGAGGCCGAAAGCACAGTGCCACGCAGCGTGGCATCGGCCGCTTCACTAGGATCGTTAAGGATGTGATAGTGCGTGCGCACCATGAATTCGCGCACTACGGACGCAGTAAGCAGTTGTTCGATGCGGTAGGTCGTAGTCTCATTTACAAAAGCTGGAACAGCTATGGTCTTAACATTTTCCGGAAGCTGCACGGCGTGACCGGCCCTGTGGTATCCGCAAGCGGCGCTCGCTAGCATAAAGGCCACGCAGACCAGCGTCAGCCCGGCAAGCCGCTGGCCTTTCACTGGATTTTTCCCAGTGGGCGCGTTGGGATCAAGCTTTCGGCACATTCCACTGCCGTCATCGCCGCGATGCGCAGATTGTCGGCGGCCGCCCAAAGCCAGACTCCATTCGGCCGGGCCGCGTCACTCTTGAGTGAAACTAGAATGTTCGCCTGACCCGCCGTGTTCACGTTGCTCGGCTGCGAATCGTCTTCCACACCCGCCAGAACCACGTGATCTCCGGCAATCGACTGCGATAATCGCTCCTGATCGACCGCTTGCTCCATCTCCAGAAAAATGGCCAGCGTAAGGCCGTGAAACACAGGAGGCTGCAACATCATGAGCGAGGGGTGTGGCGCCTCCGCTCCGGCAATCTCGCGGTAGTCGCGCTGCACGCGGGCTTCGAGCGAATCCAGCGACAATTTTGACGCTTGTCCGTAACGCGCGACCATGTTGAAAGCAACTTGCACGTCAAAAATATCCTTGGGCAGGGGCTGGAACGACAGCAGATTCACAGTCTGCTGATGCAACTCGTCCATGCCTTTCTGTCCCTGCTCGGACACTGGCAGGAAAACTGTGGCCGCCGCACTGCGGATCGCTCCCGCCTTGCGTGCTCGCAGCAGCAGCAGAGCCAGAGTCACGGCGGCAGGATGGGCCACGATGCACGGAGCTGGCTGTAATTCAGGCTGCCACATTTCGCCGCGCTCGCGCTCCGTCCAGAGCGAGCGGATGTTTGCGCCTGGCTCTTCCTCCAAAGCGCCGGAAAGATCGATGATCGCGCTGCCGGCGTCGCGGGCGCGCTTCCAGTTCTGCCGCGTACACTCCTTGTCCGCAGCAAAGAAGGTAAAGTCCACATGCGTAAACTGCTCAGAGCGGACACTCTGGATGAAGTTGATTTCGTCGCCCGTCGCTTCGAGCTGGCCGATCGACTCATCATCATCTAACAGGCGCACATCGACCGCGGGGAAGTTTCGCTCGTTGAGCATCTCGGCGACTTCCTTCCCTTTCAGCGTAGCCGCACCAACGATGGCCGCGCGGAACAGCTGGCCGCGCGCGGAAGAAGACGGCGATGATGCCGCGATTTTGGACGGCGTACTCATGAAGTCTGCGAAGCCTCCGTGTAGGTGGGCGGCGGCGGCTGGTTGCGTCGCCGGAACATCCACTGCAATCGCCAGAACACCCCCGAGAACGTATAGAGCAGCGCAACCGCAAACAGCGCCGGCTTGGAGAAGAACCAGATGCCGGCGATCAGCGCGCCCAAAAGAATGATCAGGCGGAAGGGATGGCGAGAGCGAAAATCGATGTCCTTAAAGCTATAGAACCGCCAGGTGCTCACCATCAGGTAGCCTACGGCGGCCACCATCGCAAGCCAGGTGATCGCCTTATACCAGGAATCAAGTGGAGCCCCTCCCTGAAAATGAACCACTGCTGCAATTACGCCCGCCCCCGCCGGAATCGGCATACCGACAAAGTATTTCTTCCCCGGGCGTCCCGGATTCGAAGGCTGGGGGTTCGTGGTGATATTGAAGCGCGCCAGGCGGCTGGCTCCGGCCATGAGAAAGAGGAACGCAGCAATCGCGCCCAGCTGGGTGAGCTTGATGTTCCACTCCCACTCGGTGACCGCGACTGGCGGCATCAGGTGAAATCCCCAGGTCCAGGCCAGCATCGCCGGAGCCACGCCAAACGTGATCACGTCCGCCAGCGAATCGAGTTCCTTGCCAAACTCGCTGCTGGTGCCGGTCATGCGCGCAACGCGTCCATCGAGGCCGT
Organism: uncultured Acidobacteriaceae bacterium; assembly: GCA_963743115.1. Taxonomy (GTDB): domain Bacteria; phylum Acidobacteriota; class Terriglobia; order Terriglobales; family Acidobacteriaceae; genus Sulfotelmatobacter. Next base: position 14,608 of record CAVUOM010000001.1, read on the forward strand.
CGAACAAAACGGCAAAGCCAATCGCCTTAGCAGCATTGTCCAGGTGCGCGTAAGTTGCGGCGGTCGCATGAACCACTTCGAGGATGGCATAGAAGCCGGCCGCCATGTTCGCCGTAGTGAACAGCGATGGGAGAATGTACATCCCCTTGCGCATGCGCCGGGTGGGCCGCTCATCGTGCCTTCGTCTTGGAACCGGAAGGTCCATCAGCGCGTCCCTTCCGCAGCGGAATAACTCCCTGCACTTGCCAGTTCGCCTTTGGGTTGCAGGTACGCCAGCACGCTTGCCCCGCCGCGTACCCGGTCGCCGACTTTTACCTGCAGCGCGGCGGTAGCATCGCACAACACATCCACGCGTGAGCCGAATTTGATCAGCCCGACGCGCTGGCCGCGCTCCAATCGCTCGCCTATCTTCGGATGAAACACGATTCGTCGCGCCAGCAACCCGGCAATCTGCTTGAAGACCACTGCCTGGCCGTCACCCTCCACGCGGACAATATTCTGCTCGTTCTGCTCCGCCGAAGCTTGATTCATTGCGTTCAGGAACTTCCCGCGCTGGTAGCGAACCTCGCGGACCACTCCCGCGATCGGCGAACGATTCACATGCACGTCAAAAACACTGAGGAAAATACTGATGCGAACCTGCTTCTCTCCATCCATCGTAACGATGGAAGCTTCTGTAACTTTCCCATCGCCGGGAGACACCACAGCACCTGCCGTATCCGGGATAACCCGCTCCGGGTCGCGAAAGAACCAGAGGAAGAACGCGGCGAGCGACAGCGGCGCCACGGCCCAAGCAGGATGGGTGAACCAACCCACGAGGACCGCAGCTGCGATTAAAGCCAGCGCGTAAAAGTAGCCGTCGCGAACCATGGGAGCAGTGCTCCATTATAGAGCAGAGGCGAGTATAGAGCAGAGGCGAGCGAGGCTGGTCTGTGTTCAATCGGGACGGATCTAAGTCCAAATAAAGAAAGGCGCTGATGAGCGCCTGCGGGAAGATAGAAAATTCCTGTAGCGGCGACGGCCGCCGTCGAACCGACAAAACAGATTATGCTACGTGAGTTCCGAACTGCTGCCGGTACTGCCGCTCAATCGATTGCATCTGGTCCTTGAGCCGCAGCTTCAGCTTCTTGAGACGAACTTCCTCCAGCTTTTCATCTTCGCTGAGGTAACGTTTTTGGGTGAGACTTTCAAGACGAGTGGAATATTGCATGTGCTCCTGAGCCAGCTTACGGAATTCGTCGTGGCTGCTCAGGAGGGTGTCTTTCGGAGTCAGCATCCAGCAGACCTCCAACCGGGATTCACTGGCTAAAACTACCACAGCACCAAAATCGGTTCAATGCCGAATTCTGGTGCAATCTCGTTATGAGAAAGGCCTATTAAAACCTTAGACGGCAAAGGATTGCATCCTCGGGAGGGTTGGAGTAGTAACCCTTGCGTAAACCCACTTCCTCGAACCCTGCTTTGCGATATAAGGAGCGTGCTTCGTGATTCGACTGGCGGACTTCCAGTGAGATTTCGCTGCCCTGCGTGGATCGAACTTGCTCGATCAACTCGCCCAGCAACCGCTGCGCGATGCCGCGACGGCGGGCCGTTGCAGCCACCACGATGTTTTCCAATTCCCACGCGGCATCGACTCTGTGGGCGATGAGGAATGCAAGGATTTCCGGACTTGTGGGCGCGAGTCGCTCAGGCTGCGCTGCTTCTTCATCTTCGGCGACCCAAGCTTCTGCGACCCAGGCGAAGCGCTCAGATTGCTGACCTGTGGCCGCAAACAAGGTCTGATACTGATTTCGCGACCAGTGGCCGGCTACAGGGCTCTGGCGTTCCAAATCGATCATGGCGGGAACATCAGCCGCATTTGCCCGTCGAACGCGCACGCTAGGATCGGGTCTTCTCGAGCATTTCGGCGTCCGTACGGCGGATGTAGTTCGCCTCCAACTGCTCGGGCCCTACGGTTTCGCCGGACTGAATCTTGCGCCAGCCCAGCCGGGCAACATCGGCGGCCGAGATCGGCTCAAGAACTGAAATCGTCAGCCCTGCTGCGCCAGCCGCTTCGGCAAGAACGGAATCGGGCGTGACCACGGTCCATCCTTTCGCTCGCGCAAGGAATTCAGGTTTGCTCAAGATGTTCTCTCGTGGCTCCCGTGAAACCTGGCCCGCATGAGCAGGGATTTCGTATTCCCCGACGTAGACCTCACTCCGTCCGGCATCCAGCGCAGACATCACCTTGCCCTGCGCACCGCTGGCGAGAACGCAAACCTCCAGCAGAGAAACCGGTGCGATCGGCTTGTTCAAAACGTCAGCCAGAGCCTTAACCGCCGCCAGCCCGATGCGCAGACCGGTGAACGATCCCGGCCCGGAGACCACGACGAATGCGCCGATCGCCGTCTTCATGAACCCGTTGCTCGAGAGCAACTCTGCGATCTGCGGAATAAGCTGTGCGGAGAAAGTGCCGCCGACCAGCGGCGCAATCTCGATCATCTCAAAATCGCCGGCCTCGGCAGTCGGCTCGCCGGCCCGCGCCAGCGCGATGCTGCCCTGCTTGCCGGAAGTATCGATGGCGAGAAGAAGCATAAGAAATTTGTGTCCTATCGTGAATATCCGCGAGAAACCGTGGCCAACTTAGTCGCTAACCCTCGACTAATTCCAATAAGACTCCGCTGGCGCTGGAAGGATGCACGAACACATATTTGTGGCCGCCGGCGCCGGTCTTGATCTCCTCTGAAACCAGGCGCACGCCGTCTTTCTTAAGCCGCGCAACCGCCGCCGGCAAGTCTGGAACGCGGAGGCAAACATGGTGCAGGCCTTCGCCGCGCTTGGCGATAAACTTCGCGATCGTCGAATTCTCTGACGTCGGTTCCAGCAGCTCCAATCGACTTTCGCCCACCGGAACCATCACAAGCCGCACCTGCTCGTGCTCCACCGTTTCTTCCGGGGAGACGCTCAGGCCCAGCTTCTCATAGATCGACTTCGCCGCCGCCAGCGACTTTACCGCAATGCCGATGTGATCGATTTGCGCCATCTTTAGATTTTGTCCCAGTCAATGTTTCGCCACGCTGGCTGCGATCTCCTCCACCAGTGAGTATGGGTCGCGTTTGTGTTCGGCCACTTCCGCGGCCAGCCGGGCCAGGTTGCCATCGCCGAACTGGGTCTGGGCTTTCTCGAGCATGAGGTCACGCAACATTTCGACCAACCGCCCCTGCCAGTTCTCGACGCTCTTGTTCAGCGCCAAGTTCTTTTCTTGCAGATAAGCCTCGTATTCCGCAATCGCGCCCGCCAGTTCTTCGATTCCCACTCCTTGACTGGCGACGGTCTTCACGATGGGCGGCGTCCAGCCGTCGTGGCGCATGGCCAGCGACTGCAGGGAGCGGATTTCCCGCTCCACGTTTTCAGCGCCGTCGCGGTCGCTCTTGTTGATGACGAAGATGTCGGCAATCTCCATGATGCCGGCTTTGATGGTCTGCACATCATCGCCCATGCCCGGGACCAGAATCAAAATTGTGACGTCGGCGAGGCGCACGATGTCCACTTCATCCTGTCCGACACCCACGGTTTCGATCATGATCAGGTCGCGACCGGAAGCATCGAGCACGGTGGTCACATCCGTCGTGGTGCGCGCCAGGCCGCCGAGCGAGCCACGCGTCGCCATGCTGCGAATATAAATCCCCGGATCGGAAAAATGTTCCTGCATACGAATGCGGTCACCGAGAATCGCACCGCCGGTGTAAGGACTGGTCGGGTCGACTGCGATAATCCCCACGCTGCGATTGTGTTTGCGATAGAAGCGGGCTAGCTGATCGACCAGCGTGCTCTTCCCCGCTCCCGGCGGCCCCGTCAGCCCCAGGACGCGTGCCTTCCCGCTGTGCCGAAACAGCGCCTTCAGCAGCTCGGACCATCCCGGAGCGCGGTTTTCCACAGTCGAGATCGCGCGAGCCAAGGCGCGCACGTCGCCGGAGCGAAGTTGCTCAATCCATGTCTGGATGTCAGGGTTCAAGCGACCAGTGTAAAGCAGGGACCGGAGAAGAAGAAATCCGCGCTGCACGAATGACGTTTGGAGTTTCGGAAGAGTTGGTGGGATTATTGAACCAATCGGCGGAGGGAGCGGCGGCGTGACCGATTGGCGCGTAGACCTCGCAAGGCATACTAAGGGCGCGACCCTTACCCTTAAGAAGTACGTTCGCTGTAGCGAGAAGTGGGATCACGATCACTGCGAGGCGTGCACCACAAAGTTTTCCGAAACAATCCCTGGAGCGCTTCGCGAAGGCTACGCCACCAACGATAACTATCGCTGGATTTGCGCTGATTGCTTCAATGATCTGAAAGAACAGATGGGCTGGAAGTTAGCTAGCGATCCAAGGTAGCTTGTTACCCTTTCAGTCTTTCAGCAACTGCCGCGCGATCACCAGCCGCTGAATCTCGCTGGTGCCTTCGCCAATGGTGCACAGCTTCACATCGCGGTAATACTTCTCGGCGGGATAATCTTTGATGAAGCCGTAGCCGCCGTGAATCTGCACGCCTTCGTTGGCGCACCTCACGGCAACTTCGCTGGCGTAGAGTTTCGCCATCGATGATTCCATGGTGGTCTTCATGCCGGCGTCTTTCATCGAAGCCGCGCGCATCGTGAGCAGGCGGGCTGCGTCAATCTCGGTGGCCATGTCGGCCAGCTTCCACTGGATCGCCTGAAACTCTCCGATTGCCTTGCCGAATTGCTTGCGCTCCTTTGAGTACCTGAGCGCAGCCTCGTAGGCGCCCTGCGCCATGCCCAGCGACAGAGCCGCAATCGAGATGCGGCCGCCATCGAGCACGCGCATCGCGTCGATGAAGCCGTCGCCTTCTTTGCCCAGCAGGTTCTCTGCCGGGATCACGCAGTCTTCGAAGATCATCTCCGCCGTATCGCTGGCGCGCAAGCCCAGCTTGTTTTCTTTCTTGCCCGGACGGAAACCCTTCGTGTCTTTCTCGACGATGAAGGCCGAAAGCCCGTGCGTGTGCGCCGTGCGGTCGGTCACCGCGAGCACCACGATCACATCGGCATAGTGGCCGTTAGTGCAAAAGGTTTTTGTTCCGTTCAGCACCCATTCACGGCCTTTGCGCCGCGCGGTCATGCGTGCGCTGCCCGCGTCTGAACCTGAAGATGGCTCGGTCAATCCCCAGGCGCCGATGAACTCGCCGGTAGCCAGTTTGCTGAGGTACTTCTTGTTTTGTGCCTCGCTGCCTGCGAGAAAAATGTGATTGGAGCAGAGGGAAGTATGCGCCGCGACAATGATGCCTACCGAGCCATCCACCCGCGACAACTCTTCGATGGCGATCACGTATTCGACGTAGCCCATGCCGGCGCCGGCGTATTCAGCAGGGAAAACCGTTCCCAATAATCCGAGCTTGCCGAGTTCCTTGACCGTCGTCAGCGGAAACTCGCACGCCTCGTCCCACTTCATGACGTTAGGCAGGATTTCGCGCTCGGCGAAATCGCGGACGGTTTTCTTTAGCTGCTGCTGCTCGTCGCTCAGTTGAAAATCCAAGACTCCTCCACCGGCTGCCAGATTTTTTGATTAGAACATAGCAGCAGAAGCGGGAAAAGTTACCTCGGGCAGGGCAAGGAGGAAGTGCGACAAGCAGCGTAATCATTGAGGATGCTGTGAGCATAAAAGCCCTCAGCCCAACCGACCGGATGGTTTGCGAATCACTCGCCCCGCCGAGCTTTTCACGCGCCCGCGCGAGAGTCAACCAACGATTTCGTCGACCAGAACGAATCTCTCGAACACTTCGTTCGATAGCAACCGCCCCCGCGAGGTTAGGCAGACGCGGTCTCCCCGCTGCTCCATGAGCCCGTCTTCGACGAGCTCCGCAATTGAAGCGCGGGCGTTCTGAAGCGCTGTCCTTGCCGAATTTTTCCGCTAGTTGCCCAAGTCGAATTCCCTGCGTCAGACCAGAGCCCAGAAAAAAACTTTCCTCCAATGCTGCGCGGCGCGAAATCGACGGTTCGCTGCAAAGCCGCCCCGCTCATGTACTTTTCCAGGGAATCAGCCGAGGCGAACCGCACCGCCTCGATCTCGGGCGCGGCCGAAGCCAGCATCGAATGCGCGTCCACTCCGAAGCCGAATAAGGCTGCCGCGTCCAATATTTCAAATTGTGGCGTGACTCGAAACCCTCGCGCGCGAAGTTAGAGATCTCATACTGCGCAATCCCCGCCGATGCCAGCCGCTCGCAAGCCTCCAAGTAAAAATCCGTCACGGCTTCTTCATCCGGCACAAAGTGCGCGTGATAGCGCGTGCCGCCGGCCAGCAGTTCGCGTCCCAGCCGCGAATCCTCGTCCACTTCGAGCATGTAGACGCTCACGTGGCCAGCGCCGGTGGCGATTGTTTCCGCCAAAGAGAATTCCCAACTCTCGGCGGTCTGATGCGGCAGACCTGCGATCAGATCGATGTTGATGTTCGTAATTCCCGCGGCTCGCAGCCGGGCAATGTCTTCGAGCACGGTGGCGCGCTTGTGCAGACGACCAACGGCCGCCGCCTCTGGATCCACAAATGACTGCACTCCCAGGCTCACGCGGTTCACGCCGCAGCGCAGCAGGCTCTCGACTACGGCCGGCGTCAGCGTCCCTGGAGCGCATTCGACTGTGACTTCGGCATCAGGCTGCACGTCGAACTGAGAGCGCACCGCGCGGAAGATCCGCTCCAGTTGCGCGGCTTCGAGCACTGTCGGCGTTCCTCCGCCCAGATAGATGGAATCCACCGCGCGCTCCATCTGCCCGCCCATCTCTGCCGCGATCTGCGGCGCATTCCCAATGTCGGCACAGACGCGATCCACATAGCGCTCGAATACGGCCCGCGAAAACACGTCGGAGGCGAAGTTGCAGTAGCTGCACTTGGTGCGGCAAAAAGGAACCGAAATGTAGATGCCGAGGGGCATGCACGACCATTATCCCATCTGCGATCCGAGTACTCAGCCACAAACCTTTTCCATCCTCCCGCCTGCCTCGGCCATCCATATTGCGTTACCCTGTTAGCAGCGCGGCGGGCGCGACTTCACCTGCGATCGCAAAGAAACCGATGTCCCAGGAAGAAGAAGTATTAGGCAAAGCCTATGACAGCCGCCTGATGGCGCGGCTGCTGAAGTATCTGCGTCCCTACCGCTGGCAGGTGGCGATCGCGCTGGTCTCGATCGTCCTGAAGTCTTTCGCCGACGTGCTCGGCCCCTATCTCACCAAGGTGGCGATTGATCGCTACCTCGCGCCCCGGGAAGCAGCCCGCGACGTCTTCCGGCATCTGGAGTTGGCTCAGCCCGAACGCCATCACCGGCATCGCGCAGATCGCGGCCATCTATGTCGGACTGCTGGTCTTCAGTTTCCTGCTCGAGTTCCTGCAAACCTACTTCATGCAGTGGACCGGCCAGAAAGTGATGTTCGACCTGCGCCGCCAGATCTTCCGCCATCTGCAGCGCCTGCACGTCGCTTTCTTCGACAAGAACCCGGTCGGCCGCCTGGTGACGCGCGTCACCACCGACGTGGACGCCTTGAACGAAATGTTCACCTCCGGCGTGGTCTCCATCTTCGAAGACCTCTTCGTGCTCGCTCGGCATTCTCGGCGTGATGCTGTGCATGAACTGGAAGCTGGCGCTGATTACCTTTGCCGTGCTGCCCTTCATCGTCGTCGCGACCAAGATTTTCCGCGACCGGGTGCGCGATTCCTACCGGCGCATTCGCGTCGCCATCGCCCGCATCAACTCCTATCTGCAGGAGCACGTCAGCGGCATGGTCGTGCTGCAGCTCTTCAATCGCGAGCGCAAAGCCTACAACCGCTTTTCGGAAATCAATCGCAGCCACATGGATGCGTACAAAGACGCGATCATGGCCTACTCGGTTTACTATCCCGGTGGTCGAAATTCTTTCCTCGATCGCGATCGCCTGCGTCATCTGGTTCGGCGGCGGCGACGTGATGCGGAATATTTCCGTGACGAGCGTCGCCGTGAGTTTCAATTGGAAGACGCTGATCGCGTTCCGCCTGGTGCCGGCAGTCGCGACGCTGGGCGTGCTGGTCGCCTTCATCCAGTACGCGCTGCGCTTCTTCCGGCCGATCATGGACTTCAGCGAAAAGTACAACATCCTGCAATCGGCGATGGCCGCCAGCGAGCGCATCTTCAAACTGCTGGATACGCCGGTGCAGGTGGTTTCGCCCGCAGTGACCAAGACGCCCGAGGGCCCGGGCCGCATCGAGTTCGATCACGTCTGGTTCGCCTATCGCGATGCGCCGGAAGGTCCAGCGACGATCGATCCTGCCCCGGACTGGGTTCTCCGCGACGTAACCTTCACCATCGAGCCCGGCGAAACCGTGGCCATCGTCGGCCACACCGGCGCGGGCAAGACCACGCTCATCTCGCTTCTGCTGCGCTTCTACGATGTGCAGAAAGGCGCGGTCAGAATCGACGGCGTCGATGTCAAAGATATGGATCTCGCCGATCTGCGCAGCCGCTTCGGCGTGGTGCTGCAGGATCCATTTCTGTTCAGCGGCACGATCGGCGGAAATATCCGGCTCGGCACCAAGCGCATTCAGGACGCAGACGTCGAGCAGGCCGCCGAAGATGTGAACCTCGCCGACTTCATCCGCGCCCTGCCCAAAGGCTTCGACGAAGAAGTTCGCGAGCGCGGCTCCACGCTTTCGACCGGCCAGAAGCAGCTCATCTCGTTCGCGCGCGCCCTGGCCCACGAACCGAAGATTCTGATTCTCGACGAAGCCACTTCGAGCGTGGATACCGAAACCGAATTCCGCGTGCGCGACGCGCTCAGCCGCATGGTCGAGGGACGCACCTCGCTGATCATCGCCCACCGGCTCTCGACCGTGCAGCGCGCCGACAAGATCATCGTCATGCACAAAGGCCAGGTCCGCGAAATGGGCACGCACCAGCAACTCCTGGCCCAGCGCGGCATTTACTTCAAGCTGTATCAGCTGCAGTACAAGGATCAGGAGCTAAATGTGGGGCAGCGGGCGCCCTCGCCCGCGAATGCCGACGGCTTCAGGGAGCCCGAAGTCACCGCCAGCGCGGACGACTAGGGGCTCCGGCCTTACAATGCTCTCTTGCGAATCCTGATCTCAGCCGGCGAAGCTTCCGGGGAAATGTACGGCGCGCAGCTATCGAGCCTGCAGCGGAGAGCGGGCTCGCTGGACGCCGGGCGCTGTCCGCACCCGCAGCTCGAATTCTTCGGCGTCGGCGGAGAGCGCATGCGCGCCGCCGGCTGCGACACCGTCGTCGACGCGAAAGATCTTTCCGTCGTCGGCATCACCGAAATTCTCAGCCATCTGCCAAAAATCTACGGCCTGTTCCAACATCTGATCAAAGAAGCCGACAAGCGCAAGCCCGATCTCGCCATCGTCATCGACTCGCCCGCCTTCAACTGGCGCGTGGCGCGGCAGATGAAGAAGCGCGGCATTCCCGTGGTCTACTACGTCGCGCCGCAGTTCTGGGCGTGGCGCCAGGGACGCGTGCGCCTGCTGCGCAACTACATCGACAAGGCGCTGGTGATTTTTCCCTTCGAAGAAAAGTTCTATCGCGACCGCGGAGTCGACGCGACCTTCGTCGGCCATCCCTTGGCCGACTTGCCGCACCCGGCCATCGAGCGCAACGACTACGCCGCACAATTTCATCTCGATCCGGCAAAACAATGGATCACGCTGATGCCCGGCAGCCGCGTCAAAGAAGTGCGCATGAACCTGCCGACGATCCTCGAAGCGGCCGCCCAACTTGGCCCCGACTACGAATTTCTGCTGCCGGTCGCGCCCACGCTCGATCGCACCTTTCTGCAAAGCCTGATCGATCAAGGCAAGCGGACCGGGCATCACCCTCGTCCCCGAATCCCTGCCCGCACTCTGGCACTCGCGCGCCGGCATCATCGCCAGCGGCACCGCCACGGTCGAGGCCGCCATGATGCGCACGCCGTTCGTGATGGTCTATCGCGTCTCGCCGCTCACTTATCTGCTGGGCAAGCCGCGAGTCAAAGTCCCGCACTTCGCCATGGTCAATCTGATCGCCGGCGAGGAAGTCGTGCCGGAGCTGGTGCAGCACGACTTCACCGCACAAAATGTTGTCGCTCGATTGCGGGAGATCCTTCCCGACGGCCCCGCGCGCGACCGCATGCTGGAAGGCCTGAGCCGAGGTAAAAGCCAGCTTCTGCGGCCGCCGAAGCGCTGCAGCTAACGCGGCCGACCCGCACCCGCGGATCGTGCCGCGGAGATCATCCTGGCCTTGCCGCGCCGCGCGTTCAGATCTAAGAGCTAGAAGCTGAGAAGCGTAAAAGCTTCCCTCTAAACCTTGTGCTCCCAGCATCTTTTAGGGGAGAATCTTCATCATAGGGAACTGGTAGGCCCATTTCCGGAGACTCTCCTTAATGCAGATTCGCCTTCGGCGCGCCCAGAGCGTCCTGTCGAGTTCCCTTGCTCTGCTGCTATTGGCTTTCGTCGCGATCCCCTCGCGGGCCGCCGAGAAGGCCCACCTGCGCGTCGACGATTATCAGATCGAGGCCGAACTCACGCCTCATCTCCATCAGATTTCGGCGCGGGCCAAGGTCAAGTTCACGGCGCTTCAGGATCTGACGGTCGCCGTCTTCGAACTGCACAACGACCTGCGCGTCACCCGGGTTCTCGACGAAAACAATCAGCCGCTCTCGGCCGAGCGCGTCACGCAGGATTCCACCATCCGCGTGCCGCTGCCCGCCGGCCTGGCCAAAGACGCCTCCACGACGCTCACCTTCGAATACGAAGGCGAGCTCGAAACCGCCGACGACAGCCCGGTTCCCGGCCTCAAGCTCGCCTATGTCGGCGACGACACCAGCTATCTGCTCTATGCCGGACGCTGGTTTCCGGTGAGCGGCTACGGCCTCAACCGCTTCACCGCGACCATCAGCATCACCGTGCCCGCTCACATGCTGGTGATCGGAAGCGGAAAATCCACGGTCACCGACAATCCTCCGTCGAAGAAGCCCAATACCAACGGCCTTCCGACCAAGACATTTACGTTCGTCTATGCCAAGCCCAGCTTTCCCGGCACCATCGTCGCCGGCATCTTCCAGGAATATAAAAGCGACGAAGCCGGCATGGACTTGCACGTCTTCTTCAAGCCCACTCACCAGAAGCTCGCCCCGGAGTACACCACGACTGCGGTCGCAGGAGTTCACTTACTTCATCACTCTTTACGGCACGCCGCTGTCGCAGAGGCTCAACGTCGTGGAACTGCCGGGCGACACGGTTCCTTACGCCTGGGCTCCGGAAATTGCCGGCCTCGCCGGCCCATCGATCACGGAGAAGACGAACTATCGTCTGCTCGCCAATGCCATCGCCCATCAATGGTGGGGAGTTTCGGTAAGCCCCGCGACCAAGGATGATTGGTGGCTGACCGACGGCTTCTCCCGCTATTCCGAAGCCATGTACGTGGAGAACGCCGCCGGCACGGCCGGTCTTGAAGAAGCCGTCAAAGATATGTCGGTGGGCGCGCTGGCCTATGACACGGTTCCGCTCTCCAGCGCCAGCAAGCTCGATCCTTTCTCCACCGAGTTTCAGTCGCTCGTCACCGACAAAGGCGCGATGATTCTGCACATGCTGCGCTGGGTGCTGGGCGAGGACAAATACCACAAAACCATGCGCGAGTTCGCCGAGACCTACGCCGGCAAATCGGCCACCATGGACGACTTTCGCACCATCGCCGAAAAATACTACGGCGATCAGCTCACCTGGTTCTTCTCCCAGTGGCTCGATTCCACCGGCGCCCCGGAATTCAAGGTGAAGTACACCATCTACCGCCTGGGCAACAATAAAGGCTTCCGCGTCACCGGAGAAATTTCCCAGGATCTCGACCTGTTCCGCATGCCCGTCGATCTGCGCATCGACACCGACGGCAAAACCGAAGACAAGAAAATCGAAGTGGTGGGCACGAACTCAGCCTTTACCGTTGAAACCTTCGGACGCCCGCGGCGCATCACCGTCGATCCCGACCATCACGTGCTCACCAATTCTTCGGATGTGAAGCTGCGTTCTTCGATTCTTCGCGGCAGGCTATGCAGCAGCAGGGCGACCTGGCCGGTGCGCTCGCCGAGTTCAACAAAGCGCTCGACCTGAACAAGAACAGTTCGCTTGCCCACTACCGCATTGCGGAAATTTTCTTCCTGCAGAGAAACTACCAGTCCTCGGCCAACTCCTACCGCTCATCCATCAACGGCGACGGCGAGCCGCGCTGGACTGAAGTCTGGAGCCACATCCAACTGGGCAAGATCTTCGACATCACCGGCCAGCGCGAGCGCGCCATCAACGAATACCGGCAAGCCATCCAGACCAATGACGATACCTTCGCCGCTCTCGAAGAAGCGCGCAAGTATCTGCAGAAAGCCTACGAGCGGCCGAAAAACAAAGAGTAAGAACTGAAAGCTGAGAGGCGCGCGATTACGTCAGCCTTTCTGGCGCCGTTCCCAGGGCTTTGGCCTTCTTCTCTCGCGGAGGCTGAATTGCAGAACCTCCCCTGGCAAGATCTCACGGCGATCGATGCTCTCGATGACAGGCACGGCGAATTGCCGCATCTCGCGAGCTGGCGACGAATGTTCTGCATGGACGAAGCTTCTCCATCGCGCGCTTCCACGAAAGCCTCGAACTGCACTTTCTGCAGCGCGTCTTTTTGCGAGCATGTCCAGATGCAGCCCGTTTGCTGCGCTCGATCCTGCGGCTGGATCATCAACCATGCCAGTTCCGCGCGCGCAGCCGCTGGATGCGCGCTACCGCCTTGTCGACCACGCGGGCGAATTCCGCTCCGTCTTCACTCCGCGCCCTTCCCGCAAGCGCCGCCTCGCGTCCTCAGCCGAAAACCAGGTGCGATTTCGATTGGACTCTTTCGGATTCGCTGAGCCGCAACACTTCACAGAGATGCGCGTTGACGGCAAGCTTCTTTTCTGGCAGATCTTGCAGGAAGATTTCCGCTCCCGCTCCGTTCGCGACGAACTAGCGGGCGAATGCAGCTTCTTCGATCCGCCCATGCACTCCGGCCTCCTCGAACGCCTCCAGCGCCGCGGCCTGAGCATGGGTCAGCCCCGGCTCGGCGCTGCCCTTGGGAAACGTCCAGCGCCCGCTGCCGCGGGTTCGAACCAGCAGGAACTCGATGCGTCACCGCGCACACCGGTAGCAAACCGCAGCCACCTGTTCGCACTCGCGCAGTTTGCGAAGCTGCGAAAGTCGAACAAACGGGCACGACGGCTGATGTGTCGCGCCGCAACTGAACGGAACCCGAATCTCTGACGATTTCTCCGCCACAGCACTCATCGCAACAGAGTGCACATGCGATCCGCCTCTGCCTAGAGCACAGCTTGGTTCTCGGGACGTCGAAGATCTGCAAGACCGTTCGAGCCTCAGAGCTCGCCGGAATCTTTCTACATACTTGCGCCCATGACACCGCGAAGACAGTATTCATATTCTAGGGCCGCAATTCGCCGCCGGGAGAGCACTCTTGGAGAACATGCATTGTCTTCGCTGTAATCGCGAACTTGAGGCCGGACAGAAATCGGTGGCGCTGTACATGTTCGCGCAAACCGTCGGCATCAAGCCGCGCCAGAAGTCGACGGCTCATCGCATTTCTTTCTGCCCGCAGTGCTCGGTTTCGCTGGCCATGGGCCCACCGCCGGAAGGCGCGCTGAACGTGGCCGCATGGGATATGATCCGCGACCTGGTCGGCTCTGACCCCGCGCTGAACCACGCGGCATGGGAGAGTCTGAGCGGAGTCTCTAGGCCTGCTCCCGGCTACCGGAACCGATGGCGCGCCTCGTTCCGCACCAGCGGCGCATATTTCGAGTTCTAGCCATCTCATCGCAATTCCTGCAGATCAATCCCGAACTCGCTCAGTCTCCTAAATTCCTCATCTCTCGGATAACCTTTTCGCCTTCCGCGGTCTAACCATCTAACGACAGCAGGGAACTTCGCATGTCCCGGCTGCGTATTACTGATCAGATGCTTGAACGGAAACGATTAGGCGGGATTGAGACCCCTCGCCTGAACGTTACCCGGGACCCCCACGCACCTCCTCGGAGGCGTGGGGGTGTATCACATGCGAATACTTCTCGACATCGTGCGGCAGTCGCTGTCCACTCTGTGGGCGCACAAACTACGCTCGTTCCTCACCATGTTCGGAATCGCGTGGGGCGTGGGCTCTTTGCTGCTTCTGGTGGGCTTGGGAGAAGGCTTTCGCAGCGGCCAGGACAAAAACATGGCCGAACTTGGCGCAGGACATAATGTTCCTCTTCCCCGGCCGCATCCCCGCCGTTGCCGGCAGCTATCAGTCGGGCCAGCCCTACTACTTGACTTACGGCGATTATTTCGCCATTCGCGATCAGGCCAGATTTCTGCGCGCGGTTTCTCCCGTGCTGGAGCGCGACGACATTCGCGCCGTCAGCGATTACGGTTCCACCAACGGCCAGGTTTTCGGCGTCGCTCCCGAGTACAACCAGATTCGCAACACTCCCATTGACCCCGGACGCTGGTTCAATGACGAAGACAACTCCCAGCATCGCCGCGTGGCCGTGGTGGGTTGGGAACTGCTCAAGAATATGTTCCCCGGAGCAGCCCGCCGTGGGCAGCACCATCCTGCTCAACGACATGGATTTCAAAGTGATCGGCGTCATCCCGAAGATCGGCAAAGAAGGCGAGAACGGCACCAACCATCGCATCTTTGTGCCCTTCGACACCATGCGCATGCTTTTCCCGCTCACCGCGCAGAACTCGGAAAATGCCATCTCATTCATCAACTACCGGCCCATAAAAAAAGAATTGCATCTCGAAGCCAAGAATGAAGTTCACGCCATCATTGCGCGGCGTCACGGTTTCGATCCCAGTCTCGACGACGCTTTTAAGGACTGGGACACCATCGACGGCGCCATCCGCGTGGCCAAGATTTTTGACGCAATGGATTGGTTTCTCGGCGTCGTCGGAATCGTCACGCTCGGCCTGGGCGCCATCGGCATCATCAACATCATGCTGGTTTCGGTGACCGAACGAACTCGCGAGATCGGCCTGCGCAAGGCTTTGGGCGCGACGCACCGCAACATCATGACTCAGTTTTTTGTCGAAGGCGCATTTCTTACCGCGTTCAGCGGCGGCATTGGCCTGGCGATCACCACCGCCTTCGTGACTCTGCTGGCGCAATTGCCTTCGCCGGAGGGATTCGACACGCCGCGCATCGTGCCCGCTTCCGCCGTAATTGCGATTCTTTCGCTGTCGCTGGCCGGCATCGTCGCTGGTCTTTATCCCGCGCGCAAAGCCGCGCTGCTTCCGCCGGTGGAAGCGCTGCGGCAGGAGTAATCGATTTGATGAAATAGGTTCGGAGTAACTATGCTGGGCGATCTGGGCACACAAGCTTTCAACGCACTGAAACACAACCGCCGCCGCTCCCTGCTCACCATGCTGGGCATGGCCTGGGGCATTGCCACGGTGGTCTTGCTGCTGGCCTACGGCTCCGGATTTCAGAACGCTTTGATGATCGCCTTCCGCACGTTCGGCGGCAACCTGGTCGCCATTTTTCCCGGCCGCACTTCGCTGCAGGCCGGAGGCACCAAGGCCGGCACGCAGGTGCGCCTGACCCGCGACGATCTCGACTTCCTGCGCGCCGAAGTCCCCATGCTCACCCGCATTTCTCCTGAGGTGGATAAGCAGAGCCAGGTGTCTTTCGGCACGCGCAGCGCCAGCTACGGCATTCACGGAATTTATTCCACCTACGAGAAAATTCGCGCTCTCGACGTGGGTGAGGGCTCATTCTTCGGCGAGCACGACGACTTTACTCACTCCCGCGTGGCCGTCATCGGATCCACGGTGAAGAAGAAACTTTTCTCCGGCCAGAACGCTCTCGGCGAAAGTATTCGCATCGACGGCATCTCTTACAAGGTGGTCGCCGTCCTCAGGCACACGATCTCAAACGGCGACGACGACATGAACTCGCTGGTCTATGTTCCCTACAGCGCCATGGGCGACCTGAAGAATAGTTTCTATCTCGACGGCATCATGATGGATTATGAAGGCGACCACAGCAAGGTGGTCGAGGCCATCCGCAATTCCATGGCCTTCCATCACAATTTCGATCCCAAGGACGACCGCGCCATTTACGTGTTCGACGCCGTGAAAGATCTCGCCGACCTCAACGTGATCACGGTCGGTATCAAGATACTGCTCGGTTTCATCGGCTTGCTGACACTCGGAATCGGCGGCGTCGGCCTGATGAACATCATGCTCGTCTCCGTGACCCAACGCACCCGCGAAATCGGAGTCGAGAAAGCCCTGGGAGCCCGGCGCTGGCATATTCTTTTCCAGTTCCTCGCCGAAGCTCTGGTGATTACCGCAATTGGCGGACTGCTCGGCGTGATTCTGGCGTATCTGGTTTCCTGGAGCGTGGGTTCGCTCACGCTGTGGAGCGCCTTCATCGAAGACGCCAGCGAAGGCGATATCCACCTCTACATCGATTCCGCTACCCTGATCTGGTCGACTGTGATTCTAAGCTTCGTGGGAATCGTGAGCGGCATGCTCCCGGCAATCAAAGCCGCCGGCTTGAATCCGATAGAAGCGCTGCGCTACGAGTAGCGCCGGCGTCCCGCCGGCTGCCTTACAATCCCCACATGCCCGAAACCGCCACCACCCGCCTCGATGGCGTCCTGGCCCAGTTGCGTCTCTACGAGCATCCGTTGCTGACCTTCTCCGCCCGCTCCAAGGGCGAAGGCGTGGAGGTCGTCATCCAGTTCAAAGACTCATCCATTCCGGTTCACACGTATTACTTCGATCTCCATCCTCGCGACCTCGACCACCCGCAGTTCGAGTGGAGCTTCCAGCGCCAGCTCTACGACGCGTTGCACGACTATTTCGTCGAAATGTTCATCCGCACCCCGCAAGACCGCGCCGAACGCCGCCGGAAAGAACTGTGAATCAGCTCCGCCAAAAGATCGAACAGGAAATCCGCGAGCGAGGCCCCATCCCTTTTTCGCGCTACATGGAACTCTGTCTTTACGATCGCGACCTGGGCTACTACTCACGAAACGCACAGCAGTTCGGCAAGGCCGGAGATTTCTACACGTCTAGCGACGTCCACGCCGTTTTCGGCCGCCTGCTGGCCCGGCAGTTCGATGAAATGCGGCGAGCCCTGGGTTCTCCGGAGCAAATCGAACTGGTCGAACTCGGCCCCGGCCGCGGCTTGTTTGCGCAAGATGTTCTCGACTGGTCGGAAAAGAAGTTTCCGGATTTCTTTCGCGCTCTGCGCTACATCCTCGTCGAAAGTTCACCCGCCTTGCGCGAGCGAATCGAAAAGACTCTGAGAGATCATCTCGAATCCGGAAGAGTGGAACTCGGCGCGCCCGATGCCCTCAGTGGAGCATCGGGCCGCGACATCCCGACCATCGTCTTCGCCAACGAATTCTTCGACGCCCTCCCAGTCGAGATCCTAAGTACAAAAGGATCGCTTCGCATCGACACACGCGACGGCCGATTCACAGAGTCCTGGGCACAACCGTCCTCTGAAGAGCTGGAATTCCTCGACCGCTATTCAGTCCACCCCGAACTAGACCAGCGCATCGAAGCGCCTCTGACGGCACAACGCTTCATGGAGCATATTGCCTCCAACATCCAGCGTGGCTTCCTCGTCGCTATCGACTACGGCTATACCCGCGAAGAGCAACTCGCCGGACGCCATCGAGGCACGTTGAAAACTCTCCGCCGTCATTCAATCACCGGCAGCCCCTACGAAGCCCCCGGCGAACAAGACATCACCGCCGATGTTAACTTCACCGCACTTGCCGCTGCCGCGGAAAAACACGGCATGCTGGCGCACAAGCTGATCACCCAATCTCAATTCCTGATGGGGATCGGCGAGGCCAATCAGTTCGCCGACGCCTTCGAAGAATGCCGCCTGCCGCAGGAGCGCGCCAAAGTGGCGCTGCAGCTAAAGCATCTAGTGACGCCCGCGGGCATGGGCGAAAGCTTTCAAGTCCTGATTGCCAGCAAGGGAGTCAAGCAGGAGAGAGTCGAGTCTTTATCTGGTTTGAACTTCGGCCGCAGCCGCTAGCACGATCCCTGTAGAGACGGCCGCCTCGGCGGTCTCGCTGGGCGCAGCCCGGCGCCGGGAGCACAGGGCCGGAACCACTCCTACTGTGCGACTTTCGCGGGCGACTCTTTAATCACAACCACATCCTTCCCCATGCGTTTGCCCACTTCAACCGCAGTCGCAAGCGTGTCCTCGTCCGTCTCGAAAGCCCGCACCACTTCAAGCAGCTTCATCTTGTGTACGGGACTAAAGAACCGCATGCCCACGCACTTCTTCGCACGATAAGTAACACTCGCGATTTCCGTAACGCTGAGAGAAGACGTGTTCGATGCCAGAATCGTCGCGGGCCGACAGACCTTGTCGAGCAAAGTAAAGATCTCGATCTTCGACTCCATCTCATCCGGAACCGCTTCAATCACGAAATCGGCTTCGCGCGCGGCATCTTCCACCGAGTCCGCGTATTCCACTCGACGGAACGCGGCATCGGCGTTCAGCGCCAGCACTTTCCCCAACTCCACCGCCCTGTCGAGATTGGCCCTGATTTCGCTCTCAGCCCGGCGCAGCGCCGCCGGCAACAGGTCCTCCAGAATGGTGCGATAGCCGCCGATCGCGGCCGCGTGCGCAATGCCCCGGCCCACAATACCGGCGCCGATCACCGCGACGGTTCTAGCCTGCGCCACTACGGGCCCACCTTTTCCAGATCCGCAATCGCGGTATTGATAGCGCCGCTGGTGGCGCGCAAACTCTCTGCCAGGCGCTTGCGCTCCTCGGTATTCATGGCGGGAATGTAGATCGAGATTCGGCGTAGCGTCGCCGTGATGTCTTCCACGTAATTCATTGCACGGATCAGTTCACCAGTTACTGGCATGAGGGCTCCTGTATATTTCGTCAACTTGTCGGCTGACTCTGACTGCTCCCGCCCGTAGCACAGCGTCGCAAGCAGGACTCTTTATTCTGGACGTGTCGGCGAATTTAGTAAAGGCAGGCATCCGACATCGCCGTTGCCGAATTCCTCACCAATGATTTGCCAGCGCATTTGTTAACAATGATTTAACGGGAACCACATATAATCCCGATTGATTCTTTTAATGGGCCTTCCGAGCTCGCCCTGAATCTAAGTCATATGGCAGATAAGCCCTTAAAACACTATATTTTCGCGAGCGATTTCGATCAGACGCTCACCTTCAACGATACCGGCTACGTGCTCGCCGAATTGGTCGGCATTTCCACCGCCGAGTTCGAACGCAAAGCCAAAGGCATGGCCAAGATTAACCTGGTGCAGCAGGGAGCCGAACTCGCCTACCTCCTGCTCCACGATCCCGAGTTCAAAGCCAAAGTTCGGAAGGAACATCTTCACGAGGTCGGCAAACGCATTCGGCTCAAAGGCGACATCAAACTGCTTTACCAGATCCTTGAAACCGGCGTCGATGGACACTTCTTCGACTTCTACATTCTATCCGCTGCTCCCGTCGAGGTAATCTATTCCGCGCTGGAAGGCATCGTTCCGCAGGATCACATTTTCGGCACTGAGTTTAGTTACAAGCCTTCCGGCGAGATCGACACCATCATTCGCGCCACGGCCGGCTACGGCAAGGTCGCGGTGCTCGACCAGTTATTGACCGAGCACGTGATCGGCCCCGATCACGTTATCTATAGCGGGGATGGCAGCTCCGACATCAACGTGATGCTGCATGTCAACGCGCGCGACGGTCTTACCATCGCAGTCTCAGAGTCACCGCACATTTCACAGATCGCCAAGCGCACCGTGCTGAGCACCAGCGCTCTCGCGGTGCTGGCGCCCATTCTCGAAGAGGTTGGTGGATGGGAACGCGCACGCATTCGCACCTTCTTCGAAGCCAACGGCATGCTGATTCAGGAGTGGGAGCGAGTTCGCACTGACTGGCTGACGGTGCGCCCTGCTGTCATCGAGCTCTCAGAACCGGTAAGTGTCGCGTGAAGGCTCAGCCGGCTCCAGTCGCGACAGCGACGGAATTCATTAGCCCGAACGTAAGTCCGGAGACGGTTGGCCCCAATCGCGTCCCGTAAGGGACGTCACTCACTGACACAACGCCATGCTGCGCGATAAAGGCCTAATCCCGCTCTCGCACCAGCATCAGCGCGCATTGGCTTTATCTGTGCGAATCGATCGAGCTCAACCCATCCCCGCTGTGGACCTGGAGATTTGGCAGTCAGAAATCGAACAAATCTTCGAACAGGAAATCAAGATTCACTTCTCCGCGGAGGAACAACTACTGTTCCCAGCAGCACGGGAATTCCCTGAACTGATCCTCCTTGTGGACGACCTGATCGCCGATCACGCCGCATTACGAGAATTCTTCTCACAAGCACAAATGCGCGATATATCCGCGCAAACATGGCCGCCTTCGCTCAACACCTTTCCCACCACATCCGCAAAGAAGAGCGCCAGCTCTTCGAGCGCCTGCAGCAGTTGATGAGCCCGGAGACACTCTCAGCCCTCGGTGCGCAGTTGGAAGCCGCCCTCAAACACGCAGCGCAATCCTGCATCCTGCCAAACGAGGCAACCAGGCTAAGGCAAAAAACATAGCCAGCTCTTACTGGCCACTGGTCACTAGCCACTGAACACTGCTTTCTACGCTTCCAGCCGGAACCGCGTCTCCGCCAGCCCGTAGAGCTTGCGCCACACTAAACGGTTGATTGTCACCACAGTCGCCGCCATCATCATGGTCGCGACCAGCAGCAGGTGAAAATCGCCGCTGTCGGTAGCCTGCTGGATGGTCGCACCGAGTCCCGTCGTGGTGTAAATCTGCCCTTTGAAATGAAAATATTCGGCGACGATGCTGGCATTCCACGCTCCTCCAGAAGCCGTCACCAGCCCAGTGACAAGATAAGGAAAAATTCCCGGCAGAATCAGCTTCTTCCAGCGTGCAATCCCACGCACCCGGAACACCGAGCAGCATTCTTTCAAGTCCGTCGGAATTGCCATCGCACCCGCGATCACGTTGAACAGCACATACCACTGCGTGCCCAGCAACAGCACAACGATCGACGCCAGCCCCAGTCCGCCGCCCAGCCGGATCAGCACCAGCAGTATCACCGGCAGCAACGCCGTCGCCGGCACCGAAGCCGCAATCTGTGCCAGCGGTTGCGCAATGCGCGCGAGCCGGGGATTGAAGCCAATCGCCACTCCCGCCGGAATTGTCCACAGCGCCCCGATCAGCAGGGCCAGATTCACGCGGAGAAAAGTCGCCCCCAACCCGAGAGCGGTCGCGTGCAATTCCGCCTTCCCCACCCCGCTAAGGACAATCGCGACCCGAACCACGCCGTAACCGATGCCACCGAGGGTCAGCACGGCCAGCCCGCGCAGCAGCCAGTCCCGCCACGCAGACGTGCTCTGCACGGGACGTTCCTCCCCATGCTTCCGCGCAAAATACAAGAGCAGACGTTCCCCCAGCGGCCGCAAAGTTTTCTCCCGAACCTTCGCGATTCCGCTCGAATGTTCTACGAGATTCAGCACCCATGATCGCGGGGCATCGGTGCTCTCCACCTGCTCAACCTTAAATTTCTCCGCCCATGCGATCACCGGCCGCCACACAAACTGGTCCAGCAACACAATCACCAGCACCATGGTGGCAATGCCCCAACAAATCGAGCTCGTGTCCCCGGCGCTGGCTGCGGTTTGCAGATAGGAGCCAAGGCCGGGCAAACGAAAATCTCTCGAGCCCAGCACAAACATTTCGCATACCATCAGCGCGAACCATCCCCCGGCCACCGACATCATCGAGTTCCACACCAGCCCGATCGCCGAAAAAGGCAGCTCCATCTGCGTGAAGCGTTGCCACCAGCTGAACCGATAGATCTCCGCGGCCTCCCGCATGTCTTTCGGAATGCTTTTCAGCGACGCATAAAAACTGAAGGCCATGTTCCAGACTTGCCCGGTAAAAATCAGAAGGATCGCCCCTACTTCCAGACCGAGCTGCCGGCCGGGAAACAGCGCCACCATGGCCAGCATCACGCCCGGAAGAAAACTCAACACAGGGATCGACTGCAAGACGTCGAGCAGCGGAAGCATGAACCGTTCGGCGCGCGGGTTATAGGCCGCCACGTAGCCATACACAAGGGTGAATCCCAAGCTGAGCACGTAGGCGATCGTGATGCGCAACAACGAATATCCTGCATAGGCCGGCAGCGCGCGCAAGCTGCGCGAAATCTCAACCGTCGGAGTAAATGGTCCGAACCAGGAGCGCCCGACCGTCACCACCGCATAGAACAGCGCAATCCCCGCGCCGAACATGATGACATCGGGGAGGTGCGACACTTCGATCCGCGGCAGTTGCGTCCACAGCCGGTATGCCGAGAATCCCCGCAGCGTAATGCTCTTCTTCATGACGTGGCTTTTTTCCCTGGGGAACGAACGATCAGCCTTTCGGTGTCTGAATCGAATCGTGATTCTCACTGGCGGGAGCGGTCGGTGTTGGGTCGGTTTGCAATGGTGCCGCCGGTACTGCGTCGGTCTGTGGCGCTTCCGTCTGCACCAGCCGCCCACTCTCACGGTCGTAGTCAAAAATCTCCGCGTAGCGGCCCCAGTTCGTGGCGGTATCGAACTGGCGCTGCACTTCTTCCGCGGAAAAGTGCTCATCGAGAATGTCGTGAAAGAATTCGTCGTTGATCGAGTGATCCGACTTCCGCTTCAGAATGCTGTCAATCTGCCTCAGGATGGTGACGTGCTCCAGCGCCGCCTCGCGAAACAACACTTTCCGCGCCTGGATGTCGGCGTCAGCGAACCTCACTCCCTGACGCGAGAGTTGCACATCGCCTTCCTTCAACCAGGCGAAACCCAGCAACTGGCAGGCCTCCAGGATGGGCAACAGGTCCTCCACATCCATCACCAGTTCTTCGCTCAGGCGGAAAAGATCTTCGCGTCCCCCGCGATCGTGCAACAGTTCAAGCAGGCCGGCGATTCCACCCACACGGGCATGCGGCAAAATCTGATACTTGCTCGTCTTCACCGGCGCCTGCCCTCTCTTCAAGCCTCCCGGCGGCACAACAATTTCCCCCGTGCTCTCGGGGTCGGGCAACGCGTGTTCGACATCGGGCTCGGTCATAATTTTGTAGATGTAATCCACCAGTTCCACAAACCGGCCAGACTTGCGGTCCCGCGGATGCGAAAGACGCACATTGAAATCCGCGCGGACGCGCGCCGGATTTCTCCCCAGCACCACGATGCGATCCGCCAACATCACCGCCTCCTCGATGTTGTGCGTCACAATAAAAATTGCGCTGGTCGGCATCTTCTTGTTCAGCCACAGCTCCAGCAGCTCGCCGCGAAGGTTTTCGGCCGTGAGCACATCGAGCGCAGAAAAAGGCTCGTCCATGAACAGCACTTCCGGTTCCACCACCAGCGCGCGCGCAAAGCCCACGCGCTGCTTCATCCCACCGGAAAGTTCCTTGGGATAAGCCGTCTCAAAACCATCGAGGCCCACCGTATCCAGCATGCGGAGCGCCCGTTTTCGACGCTCCACAGCAGCCACGCCGCGCGCTTCCAGGGGAGCCTCCACGTTCTCCAAAACGGTAAGCCAGGGAAACAGCGCGAAACTCTGGAAGACGATTGCCACGTTCGGCGATTCGCCACCCAGCGGCTTGCCATGCCAGAACAACGCCCCCGACGAAGGTTGCGCCAGCCCGCTCAGAATGCGCAGCAGAGTGGATTTGCCGCATCCGGAGGCCCCCAGCAGCGCAATGATTTTTCCTGGCTCTATGGAAAAATCCGTTAGACCCACGACCTGAATGCGCGTCCCGTCCGGCTGCGGATAAGACTTCTCGATCGCCCGCGCTTCGATAATGGGTTCCATCGCTAAGAAAATTCTCCCTAACCTCTATACACGATCTGCCGCAACGCGCAAAGCCTTGGCAGCACGTAACAGTCCATTCACAATTGGGCAGCGGACGGAGTTATCAAGCCGCGAAATTCTCATCCGCCCGAACAGGAATTGCCTGGGGCAGTCGATCTGTCAGCTCGGCGAGATGGGAAAGCTTGGCAGTCAACTCCGCTGTGAACTGCCCGGGAGCAAAACGCCACTTCCAGTTCCCGCCGTGCAGGCTGGGAGTATTCATGCGGGCTTCGCTGCCCAGGCCCAGCACATCCTGTAGCGGGATCAGCGCGAACTCGGCGGGCGAGGTCTGCGCCGCGCGGATGAATGCCCAGTGAATGCCATCGTCGCAACGGCCAAGGTAAGCTTCCGCATTGCGCCGGTCGTGATCCGCGGCGCCCGCCCGGAACCAGCCCACGGTCGTGTCATTGTCGTGCGTGCCTGTGTAGATCACTTTGCCCGCGGCGCGATGCGGCAAGTACATGTGCGCGCCTTCGTCGCCGAACCCGAACTGCAGCACCGCAATCCCAGGAATCTGCAGCCTCTCGCGCAGCGCATGAACTGACGGTGTGATG
Source organism: uncultured Acidobacteriaceae bacterium (assembly GCA_963743115.1). Lineage (GTDB taxonomy): Bacteria > Acidobacteriota > Terriglobia > Terriglobales > Acidobacteriaceae > Sulfotelmatobacter. Next base: position 39,065 of record CAVUOM010000001.1, read on the forward strand.
TAACCCAGATCTTCCGCGAAGAATGGCAAACCCCCAAGCGCCTCGCGCAGCTTGTCAAACAGATCGTCTCGCGGACCATCCACCCAGCGCCCGTTAATCGCCGTCGGCTCGTCCGCCGGAATCTCCCAGAACTGGTCGAACCCGCGAAAGTGATCCAGCCTGACGTAGTCGCAATTCCGCGTCGTCCAGCGCAGCCGCTGAATCCACCATTGATAACCTCGCGCCTTCATCACATCCCAGCGGTACAGCGGATTTCCCCAGCGCTGACCTGTCTTGCTGAAAAAATCAGGAGGCACGCCGGACACGACTTCAGGCTCAAGATTTTCCTTCAGCCGGAAAAGTTCGCGATGCATCCATACATCGGCGCTGTCGTAATTCACGAAGATCGCAACATCGCCCACCATTCGAATCGAGCGCTGCGAGCAATACCTCCGCAGCGCTTGCCACTGCTCATAAAAGGCAAACTGCAAAGCGCGACGGATCTTCAGGTCGTCCGCCAGGTCCTTGCGCGCCTGCTCCAGCGCATCCGGCTCGCGCTGCGCCAACCCCGCCGGCCACTCATTCCAGCTCGCCAGTTCGTGCTGGGCTCGCAGCGCGTCAAACAAAACAAAATCATCGAGCCACCACGCGTTCTCTAAGCAGAAGCGTTCAAAACGCTGGCGCGCGGTCCCCGAAGCCGTAGCCATAAAATTCCGCCCCGCTTCAAACAGCAGCGGCATCTTCACCGCAAACACGTGATCGTACTCGACCGCACCTGAGTCGGAGCTGGGTGCAAGAGAAGACGAGATTTTTGCTTGATCGATCCAGCCATGATCGGCCAGACGCTCCAGGCTGATCAGCAGCGGATTCCCGGCAAACGCCGAGATGGAAGAATAAGGCGAGTTCCCGTACCCCAGCGGACCAAGTGGCAGAACCTGCCACAGTCCCTGCCGCGCGGAGGCTAAAGAATCGACGAACGAGTAAGCCGCCGGCCCCAAATCACCAACGCCGCCGCGGGAAGGCAACGACGTGGGATGCAACAAAATACCTGCAGCGCGGGGAAACGGCATGCAACTCGATCACTACCTGCGATTTCTAATTATGAATTCTTGCCCACGTCACCGGCGTCGCCGCCTACTCTCCCGATTCGCTTTCCCCGCGGGTCAGCGCCTTCATCTCGTCCTGATTGATCTTGATCTTTCCCGCTTTCTCCATCTGATTGCGCAGGTTGGTGACGTATAGCGCGAAGATTTCCTGCTGCTTGCCCTGCGTCAGCGTCTCTCGAATCTGGTCACGCTTGGCCGCGAAATCCGCTTCTGTCGGAGCCTGCAGTGCGTCCACGGAAAGTACCACTCCATTGGCACCGCTCTGGATCGGCCCGCTGATTTCTCCCGGCTTCATGGTGAATGCCACCGAGGCTTGCCCGGTCATGGACCCGATATCGGGAACCTGGCCATCGGGTAACACGAAATCGCTCGTCTTCACCGTGGCGCCCAACTCCTTCGCTGCCTTCTTCAGATCATGTTCAGCCTTCGCGCGGTCGGAAAGTTCCTGCGTCTTCTGTCTTAGCAGAAAGCTCGCGCGCTCGCTCTTGAATTGCTCCTCCACTCGAGCCTGGATGTCCTCAAACGTGGGCGTAGCGGGCGGTTTCACGGCCAGCAACTGGAACACCGCGAAGCCCTGCGACGTCGCAGCCATGTCCGGCGGCGCCTTTTCCGCCGCGCCGAACACTGCATCCATGAGCTGCGGCGCCGGACCCAATCCCGGCACCACATCGCTGTGGCTGAAAAAATCCGAGGTGACAACCGGCACGACCTTCGCCGCCGACGCCGCATCCAAACCCTTCGTCTTCGCCTGCTGCAAAAGATCTTCCGCCTGCTTTTGAGCCATGTCCTGCGTCTTCTGCTGTTTTACGATCGGCTCGATCTCGGCTTTGACCTCATCGAATGTCTTCATGTGCGCGTCCTGCCGGTCATCCACCCGAATAATGTGGAAACCGTAGCTGCTCTTCACCAAGCCGCTGATCTGCCCCTTGGGCAGCGAAAACGCAACTTTCTCGAACTCCGGAACCGTGCGGCCCCTCCCGATCCAACCCAGAGATCCACCTTCCTTGGCGCTTCCCGGATCTTCGGAATACTTCTTCGCCAGGTCTTCGAATTTTGCCCCAGCCTTGAGCTGCTTCAGCAAATCGTCCGCGCGCTTTTGCGCATCGGCCACGCCCTTCTCATCCACCTTGCCGTCGGGCCCTGGAAGCGGCGTCTTGATCAGAATGTGGCTGACCTTCGCCTGTTCGGCTGTGCGGTACTGATCGCGATGCTGATTGTAATAAGCCTGCAACTCATCGTTCGTGACCCGCACTTCAGCCTGCAGCTTTGCGGTGTCGAGCATCACATACTTAATCTTGCGCTTTTCGGGAATCGAGTTCGCGTAGGTCTTCAGGTGGGTCTTGTAAAAGGCCTGCAGTTCCTCAACCGTGGGATGAAGGCCCTTCTTGATGTCATCCTCTTTCAACACGGCGTAATCAAACTTCACTTTCGTATTCTGCTTGATGAACTCCTGGCGGATGGCGGCATCGCTCACCGACGCGCCGCTGGTGATCAGCGTCTGCAGCTTGGTGATCACAATATCCTTGCCCACGCTGTCTTCAAACGTCGCCGGCGTCAGGTTGTGCTGCTGCAGCATGCCCTCGTACTCGGCTTGGCCGATGAAGTTTCCTCCCGGAAAAAAAACTCCGGCATAGCGGCCGTGCTGCAATTCATCCTTCACTTCTTGTGGCGTAGCCTTTAACCCCATTTTCTGCGCTTCGGCCAGCAACGCTTGCTTGTCGATCAACTGGTCGGCGGCTCGCGACGTGTCCTGCTGGATCAAAAAAGACATGATCATCGAAGCCTGCGCGCCATACTGCTGCGCCTGCTGTTGTGCCATCTCGCGCGCCGTCTGCCGCACCTCCTCGGGTGTAATCGCCTCGCCGTTCACCTTGGCGATCACGCCCTTGCCCGGCGCACCCGCCAGGTCGCCGCTGTTCGGAATAAACGCGATCACCATGGCCCCGCAGATCAGCAAAAGCAGCCCGCTCAGCACAACTTTCTTCACCGGTCCTTCAGTCTGCAGAAATCGAATCATCTTCTTATCACTCCACAATTATGCGTAGAATTAATAATTATAAACCACCCCAACCGCCTGTCATCCTGAGCGAAGCGAAGGACCAATGCAACCTGCCTGCGCCGCGAGCAACCTCGCCACCTCTCCACTGCAGGCACTTAAGCAGATTCTCGTGCCGGCTCGAACACTTCTCCCAGCAAGACAAACAAATCGCCTATTGAAACGTATCAATAGACGTGTTATCCCTCTTAGTTCGCGGACCATCGTTCCCGGTTCAAGGTCCACGGAAACAATCGAGCACACCCGTGCCCCAGGCACGCAAGGGAGCAACATGAACTCCGCAAACGCAACCAAACAATGCTCGCACTTCCCCATTCAGTTCGCAGCGCGCTTGTTAATGATGTCATTTCTAAGTGCGCACTTTCTCCTCGCCGCGGACACCCCCGCAGCCGAACTCGCCGCCCCCGCACACGCCGACAAGCTCGCCCTTCGCGAACATTGGACCCTGCAATCTTCCGCCAAAGTCGAAGCCAAGGGCGAGACCATCTCCACCGCCGCTTTCGTACCCAGGGGATGGCACGACGCCACCGTGCCCACCACGGTCGTCGCCGCCCTGGTAAAAGACAAAACCCTCCCCGACCCATTCTTCGCCATGAACCTCCGCCAGTTTGCCGGCGTCACCTACCCCATCGGCGGAAATTTTTCCAACATCCCCATGCAGACGGATAGCCCCTACGCGGTCTCCTGGTGGTACCGCAAACAGTTTCCCGCTCCAGCCACCTACAAGGGAAAAACCGTCTGGCTGAATTTCAAGGGGATCAACTACCGAGCCAACGTCTGGCTGAACGGAAAGCAGATCGCCAACTCCGACACCATCGCCGGAGCCTGGCGCACTTATGAATTGAACGTGACCAATGCAGTGAAGCCCGGCCACGAAAACGTGCTGGCAGTGCAGGTCTTCGCCCCCACCGAGAGCGACCTGGCCATCACCTTCGTCGACTGGAACCCTGCGCCTCCCGACAAGAACATGGGCCTGTGGCGCGAAGTCTACCTCACCGCCAGCGGCCCGGTCGCGCTGCGCTATCCCACGGTCGTTTCGAAACTGAACCTGCCCGCCAACGATTCCGCGCAACTCACCGTCACCGCACAACTCAAGAACGGCACCAGCGAACCCGTGAAAGGCAAACTGAAAGGCCAAATCGAAAACGTAGCCTTCGAGCAGGAGGTCGAACTCGCCGCCAACGAAAGCAAAGACGTGACCTTCACTCCCGAACAATACCCGCAGCTCATCTTATCCAATCCGCGCCTCTGGTGGCCCGCGCAGATGGGCAAGCCAGTTCTCTACTCGCTGAAAATGGAATTCGAAGTCGGCCGCAGCATCAGCGACCACTCAACAACGGAGTTCGGCATTCGCGAAGTTACTTCCGAGGTAAACGCCACCGGCGGCCGCGCCTTCCACATCAACGGCAAGAACATCCTCATCCGCGGCGGTGGCTGGACTCCCGACATGATGCTCCGCGAAAACTCGCAGCGCCTGCACGATGAATTTCGCTATGTCCGCGATATGGGATTGAACACCGTCCGCCTCGAAGGCAAACTTGAAACCCGGGAATTCTTCGACATCGCCGACCACGAAGGCATCCTGGTGATGGCCGGCTGGTGCTGCTGCGATTTCTGGGAGCGCTGGCCGCGCTGGAAGCCGCAGGATTTTGAAATCGCCCAGCAGTCCCTCCGCGATCAGATCTACCGCCTGCGCAGCCATCCCAGCATGGTCATGTGGCTGAATGGCAGCGACAACCCGCCCCCGCCCGATGTCGAGCAGATGTATCTCGACATCGAAAAGCAGCTCCTGTGGCCCAATCCCGTAGTTTCCTCCGCCACCGGCAAACCCACCACGGTCACGGGAAGCAGCGGCGCCAAGATGTCAGGACCCTATGAATACATAGCTCCAGGCTATTGGGAGCAGGACACTCCCGCCGGTCAGCCCAACCGCAAGCTCTGCAATCCCGGCGGCTGCGGTGGCGCCTACGGCTTCAACACCGAAACCAGCATGGGACCTGCTGTCCCGCCCGTCGAAAGCATTCGCGCCATGGTCGGAAAAGATCACCTCTGGCCGATCGACGAGGTCTGGAACTACCACGCCGGTGGCGGAGAATTCAAAACTATCCAGGTCTTCAGCACCGCGCTCGCCAACCGCTACGGGAAGTCAGACAACGTAGAAGACTTCGCTGCCAAGTCGCAAATGCAGACTTACGAAGGCGTGCGCGCCATGTACGAAGCCTACAGCCGCAACAAATACCAATCCACAGGCGTGATTCAATGGATGCTAAACAATGCCTGGCCTTCCATGATCTGGCATTTGTACGATTACTATCTGCGCCCCGCCGGCGGCTACTTCGGTGCCAAGCGCGCCATGGAAGCTCTCCATCCGATTTACGGCTACGACGATCATTCCATCTGGGTCGTCAGCAGCCAGTATGAAGATGTCAAAGGCATGAAGCTCATCACGAAGATCTACAACCTCGACGCTACCGAGAAGTTTTCTCACGAAGACTCGCTCGATGCGCCCGCCGACAGCACGGCCAAAGTATTCACTCTCCCTGAAGTTGATGGCCTGAGTCCAACGTACTTCGTAGCCTTGCGTCTGACTGACTCGGCCGGCAAACTCGTCGGGTCCAACTTTTACTGGCTCTCCACCAAACCCGAAACTCTCGACTGGGCCAAATCCACCTGGTATATGACTCCCACCGATTCCTTTGCCGATTACACGGCTCTCTCGCAACTTCCCAAGGTAAAGCTTAAAGTTACGAGCAGCACAGCGCGCAGAGGTGAAGACTCCATCACCCGCGTGACGGTGGAGAATCCCAGCAAGAGTCTCGCCTTCTTCGTACGCCTCAAAGTAGATAAAGGCGCCCGGGGCGAAGAGATTCTCCCAGTCATCTGGGAAGACAACTACATTTCTCTGCTCCCTGGCGAAAAGCGCGAGCTAACCGCCACTTACCGCGCCAGCGAACTGGGCGCAGAAAAAGCAACAGTAAAAGTAACCGGCTGGAACGTGGAATAAAGTGGACGGAATATGCTCATCTGGGGAGCCGCCTCGGCTGTTCCACCGAGCAAAGCGAGGCGCCTATCTCATGCCGAGGGCCCAATCTTCAAACATGCTGTGAGACCGACAAGATATTTCCGTCGGGGTCCTTGAACCACGCCACTTTGTCCCCGGTCGGCGCGGTCCAGATTCCGAGCGCGTCCTGCTCGAAGAAACCAAACCTCTCAAACTGCACGCCCTTCGCCTGCAGTCCCTCGACTATCTTTTCAATCCCAGCAACCTGCCATCCCAGAATCGTGAACGGAGCCGGCGTGAACTGCGCCTTCGCAACCCGCACCATGATTCCATTCGCATCCATCACCATGGCGAATCCGTCGTCCTTCACAAAGCGCAGCCCCAGCACCCCTTCGTAAAAAGCTCGTGCCTTCTGGGTGTCCTTGGTTGGAACAAACGCCACAATGTCTGTCGAGCCTAACATCAAACCCCAATTCCTCTTATTCATCCGGCGGCAATTCGAAGTCGACCAAATTGCCTCGGAAGCCCTTGGTCTTCCATGCCCCCACGGCAATTCCCACCGCCATCCAGATCGCCCCAAAAACCAACGCTTTAGAACTCAAACTAATCCATAGAAAAAAACAGATTACAAAACCCAGAACCGGCGGCAGCAGATTGCCCAACTTCTTTTCCGGTTCATGCAAGTAATAGCGAACGAACGCCGCGGCATTCACACCCATAAACGCGATCAGCGCCCCGAAATTAAGCAGGTTCGCTCCAAGATCGTAGCCGGTGGTTGCCCCAGCCAGCACCGGAAGCAAAAAGGCGCCAGCCAACGCAAGCGCGCCTACAAACAAAACGTTGTTGCGTGGCACGTGCCGTTTGGGATCGACTGCGCCAAAAAACGACTTTGGCAAAGCGTTACTGCGTCCCATGCCATAGAGTAGCCGCGCCGCGCCAAGTTGAGCGCCCATCCCTGAGCCGAAGTTCGCCACCACCAGCGTGAATCCGACAATGGCAAACAGCGGCGCCCAGGCGCGTCCCGCCACGAAAGTAAAAGCCGTATCCATGTTCGGATACGGTTCCGAGGCCGGCCAGATCAGCTGAGCCGCATACACCTGAAAAGCAGAGAGAATTCCGATCACTACACAGACCAGCACAGTCGCCAGCAGAATGTTTCGCCGCGGATTCTCGGCTTCTTCCGAAAGCGTCGAGATGCCGTCAAAACCTATGTAGGTGAGCACGGCGACAGAAGTGCCGCCCAGCACCGCCTTCGTATTCCAGCTCGCAGGATCGTAAAAGGGCCGAGTAAAGAACGCTGCACCATCGTGGGCATGGCCAAAAATATAGCGCGCCGCCGCGACAAAGAAAATCGCAATCACCACCCCCATTCCCGCAGCCAGCGCGGTATTCACTCGAGCGGAAGTTTTCACGCCCTGCACATTCAACGCAGTAAACATCAACGCGAAAATAACCGCCCAAACGGCATACGACACACCAGGTGCAAACACATGCGCCTGCTGGCTGATCCAGATAATGCAGATCATAGGATTGAGCAGGTAATCCATGACCATGCTCCATCCCGTTACATATCCAAGCGCCGGGTTGATCTCCTGCCCGACATAAGTAAACGCCGAACCCGCGCTGGGATACGCCCGCGCCATCCGCCCATAACTGATCGCGGTAAACAGCATCGCGACCATGGCGATCAGAATCGTGGTCACAACATGTCCATGCCCGCGATTGCTGAGCACGCCAAAAACCGACATCGGAGCAACAGGTTGAATCACGATCACGCCATAAAGGATCAAATCCCAAAGCGTGAGCGTGCGGCGTAACCGCGGACCGGACGGTGCAACAGAGATGGCAGGTTCCATGGGTCCGCCTATTGGATTATGGAGGGCTAGAAATGTCAATATTAAAACGATTCCGTATTTAGCGGAATCGCTTCACTTCCCGTAGTCGAACCAGTATCCGCGCTGCTCGTTCCCTGACATGTGCCGCGTGTTGTATTCGAGAAGATAATTCACGTGCGCATCGTCGAGCGGAAACGACTTGCCCGGTGCATAAGGGTAATCGCCCATCTTGAGAAACGGCAGCGGCGCTACGAAGTTTCCGTCCGCGGCGTAGAAATCCATGTCTTTCTCATATCCGTAGGCGGCAAAAAAATAATCGCGCACCCAACCCTGGGGCAGCGCAGGCAGATTTGCAGGATCGAAATCGAGACGCACTTCATCGCCCGAACCAAACACCACCGACTCATCGTCCAGCGCAGTCAGCAGCGGCAGCACGTCGCCGTAGCGCGTGTAGGGTCCGGCAGGACGCGTGTAGGGCCCCGTTGCGCTAGTCTTTTCGTAAACGTATTGCACGTTCCCCGGAGGCGTGCCCTCGATCTTCAGCGGAAATCCGTGAAAGCCAAGATCGGCACGAACCAGCGGAACGGATGTCAAGCGCGGAGTTCGATCCTTGTCTCCAGAAGCCTGCGGCGTTCGGCTCACCAGAATGCTATCCCAATAAATCTGCAGATTGGTCGTTACGCGAATCTTCTGCGTGCCCGGCGGCAGCTTGCCCGTCAGATCAGCGGTCATCGTACGCGGTCCGCCCGCGGGGAATCCCATATCATCGACCACCCGCACCCACTTTCCCTTCGCATCGAGCGCTTCCACATACGGAGAAATCGCCTGCACCCCAGCTTGCGACGCTGCATACATGCTATTCGCCGAAAAGTATTCGACTTCGCCATGCAACAGCAGCCAGAGCGGGCCGCCGCGGTAACGCTCGCCCAGATCGAGCGTGAGGCTGTGCGGCTGGGCAAAGCCCTGAAATTGCGTCAGCGCAAAATCGCCGAAGTACCGATGCACTAGCAGATCGGGTAACACATTGTGGCCGTGCTCATCCCACGCACCCGCCGGAGGACGCGCGTCTTCTTTTTTGCTGACCACCACCTTGAATTCAGGATATGGCGGGTTCGACGCGAAATATTCGTTGGGATAAACATCAAGATCGGCAGGATGATCGACCGCCAGCACCCGTACCTGATCGAGATAGACGGCCTCCTCAAGCGGTTCCATGAAGCGGAAGCTGAGCTGGCCATCTTTCTCGCGAATCGCGTCGCGATCGATCTTGACGTACTCGACCGGCCGCGGAACGTCGCGCTGGCCGGGCCCAATCCAGTGGCCGACCACGCCCGCGCCGAGCATGTCGGCGACAAGTTCGTAGCGCTCGCCATTCCAAACAAACAGCGTGGGACAGGAACTGCCGCGCCGATCGATCTCAGTGATGTTCTGCTGCCGGTCGCCGGCGACGTTGATTTCATCCTGCAACACACCAGTCGGCCACAGCAGGCGCACGATGTCAGCTTCTTTCGCATCGCCCAGCCCGACCACGATGTCGGTCGAATTCTGCCCCAGGTATCCGTTCGAGCCGGCAATCTCAAACTTCTGTCGGTTCCCGCCCGCAAACACTTCCACCTTGGTTCCGATCGCGCTCTTGTTGTCGGCCAGTCCCTTCAGCGAAAGGCGCAGCCAGTGATTCTGATTGCCGCCTTCATTGCGCAGCAGCACTGCGGGTCCATGATTCTGCGTGATCAGCAGATCGGTCGCGCCGTCGCCATCGTAATCGCCGGTGATGATGGCGCGCGGCTCTTTGAGCTGAATCTTGTCGAGCCCAACATCGGCAGTGACGTCCTTGAAACCATCCAGCCCCGAGATTGCGAAACAGCCGCACTTCGCCCTTGCCCTCCTTAGTTTCGCCAACCGCAACCAGATCGACCCAGCCGTCGTTGTCGTAGTCGATGGCGGCCACGCCGAATGTGCCGACCCAGTCAGTCTGGGGCAGTTCAACTAGTTCAAAGCTTTTGCCGAGCTTGTTACGCCAAATCGCAAGACCCTTCGAACGCTGCGTCAGCGCCAGGTCCATCCAGCCATCGTGGAAAAAATCGGCCACGGCGAGACCGACGCCTATTCCCGCGCCTTGTGGCCATTTCTGAAACTTCAGGAACTTCCCTTCGCGAGGATTCAAGTAAACCGTTGGCGGAAACAGAACTCCGCTCACAATCAGGTCGACCGCTCGGTCGTTGTTGAAGTCTGTTCCAATCGCAGCGATGCCCTCGTGGCGATTCTTCAGACCTAGCGCTGCGCTTACATCCTCGAATGTCCCGTTACCATTGTTTCGCCACATCGCAGTGCTACTCTCAATATCACCTTCGTTATACCCCGAAGATGCGTTATATCGGTCCACTCCGACGTATAGGTCCAAGTCGCCGTCGTGGTCGTAATCCACGAACGTCGCTCCGAAGTTAAGAGGTTGACTCTTGATTCCACTGCTTTCGGTCACATCTTTGAATGTTCCATCCTTTTCGTTGTGCAGCAGCTTCACGCCGGCAACAGAGGTCAGTACAAGGTCAATTGCACCGTCGTTGTCGTAGTCCCCTGCCGTACAACCGACTGCGTGCAGGGCTGGATCCAGGCCGGCTTTCTTGGTAACCTCCTGAAACTTGCCCCCTCCCAAATTGTGATAGAGCGAAAGCCCGCCCTCAGCCCCATTGTCGGGCACGAGAATATCGATCTTGCCGTCTCCGTCGTAGTCGAGGAAACAGGCGCCGGGCCCCGCGGACGAAGCTACATCCACTGCCTTACCGGGGGCACTTGTCGTGACAATCCCAGCCTCCGCCGTCACATCCACAAAGCGCACCTTAATCTGCGGCGGAGCTTTCAACACCGCCGACTGCGCCTCAACTGCCCGCGAGTACTGCCCCTGCTCGCCGTATGCCAGGCTCACGGGCGCGCCGAGTTTGTTTTGCGTAATGTACTGGAACTTTTTCAGGTGCTCCCGGGCGTGGTCGATATCGGCCGATTGCTGGTAGGCGCGCGACAGACCGAACTCGGCCGAGGCGTGCAACGGGTTTAGTTGCAGGGCGTGCTCGAAGGCGTCGATCGCTTGCGGAAACTGTTTGGCTTGCACGTACGACGAGCCCAGAAAATACCAGGTGTCGGCGTCGTTCGCGTCGATCTCGACCACGTGCCTGAAGGCATCGATGGCGGCTTGAGCATCTCCAGTATTTTTCGCCAGCAGGCCGAGGTTGTACCACGCGTTCGGATTTTTCGGATCCTGCTTGAGCGAATCATCCAAGACAGTCTTGGCCTCGTCGATTTTTTGGAGATTCAAAAGGGCGATGCCTTCATTCAGCCGCGCGATCGTCAGTTTGGGATCGAGGTCGACCGCTTGCTGGAAGGACTTGAGTCCCTTCTCGAAAAGCTGCTGGTTCATATAGGCGGCGCCGAGATTGTTCAGCCGCGCTGCCTCTGCGGGATTCGCGGCCAGTTCAGTTTGCGGGGCCGCGAAAAGGCCAAACGCTGCCAGGAACGTGCCGGCTAGAGCTGCTGCAATTCGGGGAGTCATTCGAGTAAAGATTTAAACACAGAGGGCACAAGGGAACACAGGGTAAAGCGTCAATTGGACCTCGGTCGAGGCCTGTAGGCGCGTTTGCCCACGACGCCCTTGCCCTCTTCGACGGTGACAGTCTGTCCGGCGTTCACATTCGCGATCTTATCGACCTGACCGCTGGGCCATTGAATTTCAACAGTGTCGGCTTTGGTTTGTATGCCGAGGCCAAAGGTGAGCACCAGTTCGCTCTGCGAAAGATAACTGGATCCCGAGCGCAGCATCTTCCATTGCTTATCCTGATTATTCCCCGAAGTCACGCGCACAACCGCGCCAATCCCGTCACGGTTCGACTTTGTTCCGACGAGTTTCAGGCGCAAGCTATGATTCGTCCCGCCTTCGTTATGGAATAAATAAGCTGGGCCCGCGTTGGTGGTGATCAGAACGTCGAGAAAACCGTCGTTCTCGATATCGGCGTAAGCCGCGCCGCGCGCCACTCGCGGAGCGGCGAAGGCCGGGCCCATCTGCGCCGTCACTTCCTCGAACTTCCCTCCGCCAAGATTGCGAAAAAGATGCGCAGGCTCGGCATAGCTCACTCGCTTCTGCACGCGCTCGATTGCGTCTTCGATGTGGCCGTCGGCCACAAAAATGTCGGGCCAGCCGTCGTTGTCGTAATCGAAAAAGAAGCAGCCGAAGCCGAGCGTGACCAGCGTGGCCCGGCCCACCTCCGATTGCGGAGCCTCGTCCACAAAAAGACCGTTGCCTTCGTTGTGATAGAGCGAGACCATCTGATTGGCGAAGTTGCTGATGATGACGCTGGGGTGCCCGCTGCGGTCGTAGTCGGCAGCATCCACGCCCATGCCTGCGCGAGCCACGCCGTCCTCGCTGAAAGCTATACCAGAAGTAACGCCGCGCTCGTCAAACGTTCCGTCTTTCTTGTTCAGGTAGAGTTTGTTGGGCTGGGTGTCGTTGGCAATGAGGATGTCGGGCCAGCCGTCGCCGTTGTAATCGAGGACGGTGATGCCGAGGCTTTTCGAAGTGGGATCGCCGAGACCAGCCTTTTGCGTGGCGTCTTCAAACTTGCCGCCGCCGAGGTTGTGCCACAGCCGCACGGATGTTCCCTTGTACGATTCCGGCGTGCAGTAGGACTTGTGGGCGCCGTCGAGCGTGCAGTAGAGGTCGGTTTGCTCGGTCCACTGCACATAGTTCGCGACTACAAGATCGAGTTTCCCATCGCGGTCGTAATCGACCCAAGCTGCCCCCGTCGAGAATTCGTTCGGCCCCCACAAACCAGCAGACTTGGTCACGTCAGTGAACGTGCCGTTGCCGTTGTTGTGAAAGAGATGGTTCTGGCCTAAGGCCGTGATGAAAATGTCGTCAAAGCCGTCGTTGTCGTAATCGCCGACCGCAACTCCCATTCCGAACATCGGCACGGCCAATCCGGCTTTGCGGGTTACATCGGTAAAGGTTCCGTTGCCATTGTTGTGGTATAGCTTTGGGGTTGTAGGCCCGCCGTGGGGATGCCCGGAAAAATCGTCGCCATTGACCAGGAGGATGTCGGGATAGCCGTCGTTGTCATAGTCAATGAAAGCGCACCCCGGGCCCATTGTCTCCGGCAGCCACTTTTTTCCGAATGCGCCGTTGTTGTGGGTGAAGCGGATCCCAGCTCGCGTCGTAATGTCGCGGAAGTGAACCTGCGCGTGAGCGGTGGCGTGCAGAAAAATAGTTAACCACAGAGACACCGAGACGCAGAGAAATCTCGAGCAATAAGATCTTAGGTGCCCTCTGTGACTCTGTGACTCTGTGGTGAAATCCACTTTTGTGTTGGTCACTATTGTGAGCCTCCGGCGGGGGCCGCGGTCTTGCCCGTACGCTTCGCATTCAGCGCTGGCAACGGCACGGAGACGTGTTCATGCACGGCCTGCCTCTCGTTGTTGTCTTCGGGATGCAGCCGACGATAGGGTCCGGTGATCGCCTGAGAGGACTCATCGGCTTTGAATCGCAGATAGCGAGCCTCGTGCTCTTTCGCGAGCTTTTCATTGCCCAGACCATTGTAGGAAAGCATCAGGTTATAGTGCGCCTGCAGGTCTTCAGGATCGACTGCTAAAACGGATTGCAAGGTCTTCACCGCGTCCGCATAGTCGCGTTGCAGAAAGAAAATGCGTCCCAGATCATTGAGGGCAACGCGATCGCGCGGATACTGAGCCAGAACGATCCGCAGGCGTGCGGCCGCACCCTCGTAGTTGCCGTCGGCGCGCAGCACGCGGGCGTAAAAATAATTGGCGCGCGCCAGATTCGGAGACAGAGCCAGCGCCTTCTCGATTACAACGCGAGCGCGTTGCATGTCGCCTTCCTGCACGGCGCAGCGTCCAATATTGACCCAGCCATCGGGGTTGTTCGGATCAGCCTCAGTCACCTTCTGGAATGCCGCAGCCGCGCCCTTGAGATCACCCTGCAGAAACAGACCGATTCCGTAATCGTTCCAGCGCTGCCACTCGTTCTTGAGGGCGATGGTCTTCGCTTCAGGAAGCGGCGCATTGTGCGCGATTACGGGCAGCGTTACCTCGTTCTCCGCAACCGTGACAATGGGGAGGTCAGGAATTCTTTCCTCCTTGGCCGAGACTCCTTGAATCGACTTGGTGAAGACAAAGGGACGGTCGTCGTAATCGGGCGTTACTTCGCGGTCCGACTTATCATCAGGCTCGCCTGCGAAAGCGAACTGCGTGTTCCACCATGAAAACTTGCGGTAGCATAGGCGCGCGTGCAGCGTGATCTTGTTGCCGGTGCTTTCGGGAATCAACATGCGGTAGTGCACCGTGTCGGCTGCGCCCGGCGGGATGAGCCGCACATATACCACCGCGCGCGTGGCCCAGGCGTTGCGCTTGTTGATGGGATTGCCATGACCATCGATCTGTAGCGAGCGGTAAAAGTGCGCGCCTTTTTCCACCGGACCTTTGCCGTTGTCTTCGACCATGCCGCTCCAAAAAATCGTCTGGCCTTTGTCGTCGGTGCCCTTTAGTTCGAGCCAGGTGTCGTAGGCATCGACCGTACCACCCGGGAAAAAATGTCCGACCTTCTTGGTGCGGACGACTACGTCCACGCGAACCGTATCGCCGCGGCGGAGTGCGGGCTTCACAAGGTTGAGAGGAGCGGTGACCGGGGCAACTTCCCCGCTGGTCCCGGAAGTAATTTTGGTTTCCGCTTCTTCGCCTACGGCAAAAGTTGTGGCCAGTTCCGATTGGTTCGCCGCTTTGAGCGCGGCCGGAGGCGGAGCTTGCGCGCGGGATACGGCAAAAATATCCACGGTGAGCGCATCGTTCTTCAGAAACGCCTCAGTGAGCTTTAGTTGGGCGGCATCGTCATTCGCAGTGGGCAGTGCGGTGTTCGCGGCGGGGAAGCGGTGCGAGTGCACGAATCCGTCGATGTTGCCGGCATCTTTCGAGCGCTCCATGGGCATGTGGCAATCGGCGCACTGCTGCGGCTTGGGCGGGTAGTAAAACGAACGGGCGCCCTGCCCGGAAACGCCGCTGGCCTGCCAGTTGTCGTATTCGTTGAAGCCGCGGACCCAGCGATAGTGATTCACGGGTACGTCAAGGTGCACCTTGTGGCAGGTGGAGCAGAACTCCGCCGTCTGCGTGCGCATAAACGGCTTGAGGAACACGCGGCGATGCGGTTCCGGGTTCAGCCGGATCAGGAAATCGTGCAGAACGCGGGCCACAGGATTCTTGGTGGCGGCGAGTTCGTGCAGCTTGGGATACTCCAGATAAAAATCGCCCTGGCCCATGGTGCTCTTCACGTTAGCAACGGAGTGGCACATCATGCAGCCAAGGCCGGCCTGCGATTCCGGTCGATGCACGATCTGCTTGATCGGTGTATCCATCAGCCCGCTGTAGAGCAGGGCCGGGTCGTGGCATCCGCCGCACCATTTCGAAGGCTTGGTGCCAATCGTATCCTGCATGTACTCGATCGATTTCCGATACCACTGATTGTTGAGCGAAGAGAAGTGGTGCGCCGAGCTGAACCACTGGTTGTAGATGTCTTCGTGGCAGCGCTTGCAGGAGTCGGACTCCATGAAGAACTTGCTGGGAATTTTCTGATTGCCGTAAACCTGTGCGGAGCTGGGAAAGAATGAGCCTTGGGGTCCGTCGCCTTCGCCATTCATGTTGTCCGGCGGCATGGTTGGATTTTGAATTCGGGCACGAGTCTGCCACCTGTCACGCAGGTAGTGGGCACCGTAGCCAACAGCGGCGATCACGACCACGCAGATTGCAGTTCGGAGGATTGCGGTCGCAGCACTCGCGCTCAACCATCCGCGTCTTCCCATGTACTCAGCGATCAGCAGCGCAACTCCAGCGAGTGAGATCACAATGTGCAGATAGAGCAAATTCCACTCGGCCCGCGGCGTACCAGTTTTGATCAAAATGATTCCGAGGACAGCGCCCGCGGCGACCAGCAACCATCCGGAGCGGACAAGAAAGGTGCCTTGTCGCAGGAGGCGAATCAGCGCTGGAATGAGAAGAATCGCGGCGATCACTCCGGCCAGCGTATGCAGAAGAACCACGACCGCATAAAAGATGTTAGGTTGGGGGAAGGCGTAAAGGTACGCAGCCGAAAATACCAGGAACGGCAGTAACCAGGACAAGGTCCGACTCACAGGCACCTTCGATGACGAATTTTGTCCCATTGGAAACAGTTAGCCGGCTCGCGGTGAAGGATTCCGGTCCCCCAGAGTTCTGGAATCGCGTGCGACCACGTTACTCACGCGGGCGCACTGGGGAAATAATGCAAAAATACTATCGGCAGCTGCCAGTTTCAGACGGTCGGTGGAATCTTCCACGCGCCGCATTCCTTTTCTAGTGCAGCGGCAACGGATAACACCTTCTCCTCTTCCCACGGCTGTCCGACTATCTGCACCCCGATGGGCAGGCCTTCGGACGAGTGACTGACCGGCACCACGGCGGCAGGATTACCCAACAGGTTGAAGAATTCGGTGTAGCTCCAGGCATCGAGATAGTGGACGGTCTTGCCTTCTACCTGCCAACTACGCTCCCCGTGCCGGAATGCGGCGATTGCCGCCGCCGGACACAACAGGATTTGGTACTGCTGCATCTGCTTGAGAAAACGCGCGCGCAGTCGATCACGCTCGATCCAAACTTGCAAGAGAGTCTCGTCAGTGAGTGCGGGTTCGGCAGCGGACCACTCCAGAAACTGTTTCAGGATGGGGCTGAGGTCCGACTCCCGGCTTTCAAACATTGACCGCAGCAACATCCCGCCGGCACATACGAAGAGTTGATGCCAGAGTTCGCGCGCTTCTTCGAGTCCTTCCGGCTGGAAGGGTTCTACTTGAAATCCCGCGCTGCGCAGGGCCTCCGCCGCAGTGCGTACCGCCGCGCGAGTTTCATGCGTGACTGGGGTGCGCCCGTCATCTTCGAAAAAGCCGACTCTCAGTCTTCTAGCTTCCGCTTCGCTGGGCCAGCGCAGCGGCACCGGCGCAGCGCAGGCGTCGCCGCAGTCTGGGCCCTGCATTGCCTCGAAGAGAACTTTTAAGTCGGCGACGGTACGCGCCATCGGACCTACGACACCGATCAGTGCAAATGGACCAGCAGATTCAGGATAGTGGCCGGTCGCGGGAATTCTTCCCGGCGTCGGCTTCAGGCCGCAGATGCCGCAGACGTGAGCGGGCACGCGGATAGAACCACCACCGTCGCTGCCTACGCCGCCGGCGGACATGCCGGCGGCAATAGCCGCGGCTTCGCCTCCGCTTGAGCCGCCGGGGGTGCGTTCGAGATCCCACGGATTATTCGTACGACCGTGGAGCAGGTTGTCGGTTTCCCACGCCATGAGAAGCTCTGGAGTGTTGGTCACGCCGAGCACGATCGCGCCGGCGGCTCGCAAACGGGCCACCAGGGGCGCATCTTGAGCAGATACAATCCCAGCGCGCAGACGCGTGCCCGACTCACAGCGCAGCCCCGCCACGCCAATGGAGCTCTTGATGCTGATGGGGACGCCGTGTAGCGGGCCAAGCTTTTTCCTGGGCATCACCTCGGCCTCAGCCGCTCGAGCCGTCCGCCGCGCACGTTCCGCGTCGACGTGAACAAATGCGTTTAGTTTTGGATTTAGTTTTTCAATCTGTTTCAGGTGGGCGTCGACGAGTTCGACCGGAGAGATTTTCCTTTTCCGAATTTGCTCGGCCATGGAAACGGCGGAAAAGAAGGTTAGGTCGCTCATGAGCGGTCTCGAATGGCGTGATCGAGGATAGAGCGGTCGAGCATCCGCTTTTCGTCGCGCGTGAGCGAACGGTGTTCACCCTTCGCGAGATCGCCCAGTTGCAGCGGCCCGATGGCTACGCGAACCAGCCGTAACACTTCGACACCCAAAGTCTCGATCATGCGGCGGATATGACGATTTTTGCCTTCATCAAGCACAATTTCAAGCCAGCAGTTTTTCTGTCCCGCGCGCAAACGGCGAGCCTGCTTCGCCCGTAACACTTCTCCGTCTTTTGTTTTCACTCCGCGAACCAGCGCCTCGATAAACTCTTCATCGGTGATCGTCCCCAGTTGCACATGATAGGTTTTGTCCAAATGCGTTTCTGGTGAGGCGATGCGGGCGCCCCACTCGGAATCGTTGGTCAGCAGCAGCAAGCCCTCGCTGGGTTTGTCCAATCGGCCGACCGGGGCAATCCAGGGCGGGGTCGTTTGCGCTGAATCTTTCTTCCGTGCGAGCTTCGCGTTCAATGATGCGTATACGGTTTCACGGCCCTTCTCGTCGGACGCCGTCGTTACCACGCCGCGAGACTTGTTCAGCATGAGATAGATTTTCGCCTGAGGTTCGGCCACTTTCCCATCCACTGCAATTTGGTGGCGTATCCTGGAAACGGGCGCCTCCGGATTGCGACTGACTCGCCCGTTCAGCGTTACACGTCCGGCGCGAATCAGCTCCGCGGCGCGCGACCGCGAACAATATCCCAGCTTCGACAAGGCGCGGGCTAAGCCGGTCTTCCGAGGCGGTCGGTTCACTTTCACCCATTCATGCTAACCGAGAATCCGACGAACCCGCGAATGCACAATCCGGCAACACTTGGTAGGATGTTTGCCCTGACAGGGAGAAGGAGCTTATGGCCCACCAACATCCTCCACGCTTTCTGAAGATTGTGGCCGACGCCAAGACACGCGTCCGCGAAACCAATGTCGAGGCAGTGAAGAAGCGGCTGGATCGCGGCGAGAAGTTCATTCTGGTGGACGTGCGGGAAGAGAGCGAATTTGCCAAGGATCATCTCCCCGGCGCGATTCATCTGGGCAAGGGCATTATCGAGCGCGACATCGAGGGGCGTGTGCCTGATCTCGGGGCGGAGATTGTGCTTTACTGCGGCGGCGGATTTCGCTCGGCGCTGGCGGCCGACAATCTGCAGAAGATGGGCTACACCAACGTGATTTCGATGGACGGTGGAATCCGTGACTGGCGGGAGAAGGGGTATCCACTGACCAAGGGGTAACAGCAGTTCCCAGTTCCCAATTCCCAGTTCTCAGTTCTCAGGCTCGATCACGATTGAAGTTGCACCTTCGTTTTGGTAAGCAGCGTTCCACCCACCTATGAATGGCCGCATCTTCTTCTGGTCGCTCACTTCTGCGCTTGCCGGATTTCTTTTTGGTTTCGACACGGTGGTTATTTCCGGCGCGGAAAAAACAATTCAAGCGCTTTGGGGTCTGAGTCCCGGGCTGCATGGCATTGCGATGGCTTCGGCCCTGTACGGCACCGTCATAGGTGCCCTGCTCGGGGGCTGGCCGGCTGACCGCTTTGGACGCAAGGCTACGCTGCTGTGGATCGGCATTCTGTATTTAGTGGGCGCTGTGGGCTCAGGTCTGGCGCCGAATGTCGCCGTCTTCATTATCGCGCGGGTTATCGGTGGACTGGGGATCGGGATCTCGACCGTAGTGGCGCCGATGTACATCTCGGAGATCGCACCGCCCAAGCATCGCGGCCTGCTTGCGGGCATGTTCCAGTTCAACATTGTTTTCGGCATTTTGATCGCCTACGTATCGAATGCTCTATTGGCTGGCATCGGAGACAACGCGTGGCGCTGGATGCTGGGCGTGGCTGCGTTTCCATCATTGATCTATGCTACATTCTGTCTCGGCCTGCCCGAAAGTCCGCGTTGGCTGCTTAGCCGGAAGGGCGATCGCGAGTCTGCCCTCGCGGTGCTGCAACGCATCGAGCCCGAGGCTTCGAACACACAGATCGCGGCCGAGGCTGACGAGATTGCTGCTGCGGCGGCGTCGGAACAAAAATCGTCGTCCGGGCATTTCTGGACGAAACGTCTTCGCAAGCCAATCCTGCTGGCCATCCTGATTGCCTTTTTCAATCAGATGTCGGGCATCAATGCGATTTTGTATTTCGCACCGCGCATCTTTGAATTGACCGGCCTTGGCGCGAAAGCTGCGCTGCTTCAATCGATTGGCATCGGCATCACGAATCTAGTGTTCACTTTTGTCGGACTCTGGCTGATTGACCGGCTGGGCCGGCGCACTCTTCTTTATATCGGCTCGGTCGGCTACATCACTTCGCTGGGCCTGGTGGCGTGGGCTTTCTTCACCGGTCACTACGTGATCGTGCCGGCTTGCATCTTCGCCTTCATCGCTGCGCATGCGGTGGGCCAGGGAGCAGTGATCTGGGTTTTCATTTCCGAAATATTTCCCAATCGCCATCGCGCGGAGGGGCAAAGCCTGGGCTGTGGCACGCATTGGATCTTTGCTGCATTGCTCACCACTTTCTTTCCAAAGGTGGTCTCTGATTTTCCGATCGGATATGTTTTCTCGTTCTTTGCCGGAATGATGGTGCTCCAGCTTCTCTGGGTTATGACCATGGTGCCGGAGACGAAAGGGGTGTCGCTCGAGCAGATTCAGAGAGAGATGGGGATCGAATAGAGGTCCTTGGCGCTCGCCCTTGGCCAGGGATCGGGAGCCCCGGCCCATATCAAAAAAAACAGATCGATCTTGGTTAAAATATCTGGAATCAGTAAGTTACGCCTCCCTTGGCTCACTTGAATCTGGCTAAAATATTGAAAGTAAACAACTTGGTCGCAAAATATTCTATTCAAAGGACTTAGACGACTCAGCCTTTGCTAAGTCCTTTTGAATGAGCGGACGGCTCGTAAAATATTGCATTCACGGGAGTTATCCGCTTTGTATTGGGATGTCAAAGAACTCAGAACGGATTGGCCTTCTGCCACCCGACGCGCCATCGATCATCATCGCGCACGCGACAGGTTGTGGACAAGTTTAGATGTCACAGTGATATGTGGAAATTCCCGACGGCGGGAGTGTCGCGAAATAGTACTGCTGTGCAACAGACGCCCGTTGCGGCAGCGATCTTCGGCAGCGATGCAGTTTGGCTTAAGCGCTGGGCCGGTTAAGCTGGAGATCCTTCGCTGCGCCTGAAAAACGGCTCCGCTCAGGATGACAGTCGTCGTTTAATTGTCCAACTGCACCACTACTCTATCTTCGCGCTTTTGCGCGAAGATCAATCCTCGCTCAGGATGACAGATCTGGAAGTAGATTTGCCCAATTCCAGCGCAAAACAAAACGTCCCAGACTCGATTAGAGTCTTGGGACGTCTGTTGATCAGCCCTCCCCCAAGTGCTGCTCAAGAACAGAGTAGCGTAGAGCTGCGAACTCGTATATGGCTCCGTCGTGCCATTACTAAAGAGAAAACCGTGGGCTTCGCCCGCGTCCATAACTCTTTACAGATCAATGTGTTATGCGATTACGGGCACGTTACTAACTCCGGCCGTGCCGAAGACGCGGCGATAGCGTTCGATTTCCACAGATGGGCCGAGCGCCTTGGCATAATTATCGGAAAGCTTCACGGCTGGACGGCCTTCGACGCTGGAGACTTTGCTGATGAGGCTGATGGGATCGAAGCCACCGTTGCCGGTGGGATCGCAGCCGCGAAAATCGTTGGTGAGCAGGGTGCCCCAGCCGGCGCTGAAGCGAATGCGGCGGCCGGGAGTCCACTTGCGGCGATCATCGAAGTCGGCTGCGCTGCGGACATCGTTGACTGTGGTTCCGTTTCGCAGAGTTCCGCCGAAGTAGGCATGCAGGCCCAGGATGTCGTCGACATCGAGTGCGTCGGAGGCGATGATCAGTTTGTTCTGCGGATCGCGGCCGCGATTTTTGAGCCAGGCGATATATTCATCGCCGGCTATGTAGGGATCTTTGCTGTCGATGCGCTGGCCGGTCCAATCGGCGGCCCAGTCGGGAGCGCCCTCGAGGAATTGCGTGGTTCCGAACGTATCGGGGAGCATGATGCGCAGCGCACCGTCGTAGGTTTTCTGCCACATCTCGAGGACCTGATACTGAGAGGCTTTCAGAGCTTCATCATCATCGGGCGGCGCCAGTGCGGCGAGCACCATGGGAATCTCGTGGGCATTGGTTCCGATGGCTTCGAGATCGTGTTTGTGCGCGAGGAAAGCGTTCGAGGTTCCGGTGAAGCCGGTGCCGAGATTCGCCGCCATGGCTTCGACCACGTATTCCTGCCAGAGGAAGCTGTGACGGCGGCGGGTACCGAAGTCTGCGACGGTGAGATTGGGAACTCCGCGAAGGCGTTCAATTTTGCTCCAGAGCTTGGTCTTCGCGCGGGCGTAGAGGATGTCGAGACCGAATTCGCTCAGCTTTTTCAGATTCGCCCGAGTGCGCAGCTCGCTGATGATGGAGAGCGAATAGAGCTCCCACATGGTGGTGTCGGTCCAGAGGCCGTCGAACGTTAGATGAAAGCGGCCGTCTTTTACGGAGAGTTCATAGTCTGACAGGCGGAAGTCGCGCTCCAGCCATTCGAGGAAAGCGGGCTCAAAAATTCCGCGGCGGCCGTAGAAGGTGTTGCCTGCGAGCCAGACCAGTTCGGACCTGCGGAAGCGCATTTCTCTGGCGTGATCGAGTTGCTCGATGAGTTCTTCGTGGGCGAAGGTGTCGACGGGACCGCCGGCAGAGCGGTTGTACAGCGTGAACTGGACCCGTGTTTTCGGGTAATGCTTCCAGATGAACTGCAGCATCAGCAGCTTGTAGAAATCGGTGTCGAGCAGCGATCGGGTGACCGGGTCGAGTTCCCAGTTGTGGTTGTGCGCCCGCTCGGCGAAGTTCACGATCATGCATAGATATCCTCGTATGCCGTGGCTGCAAAAGCAAATCTAGGGATCTGTCGAGGGCAGCATTCTTCAGGAGAAATTCAGATTAAGTTCGGTTTCGAAGAAGAGCGCGAGACTGGCGGCTTCGTGTTCGATGCCGGCGCGTTCTGCTTTGGAAAGTTTGCCGAATGGTTCGATGTTTACCATGAGCCTCTTGCCCTGCATTTTGTGAGACCAGACGCCTGCAATCGCGCCGTCGATTAAGACTACGGGCGAGATCCAGCCCTGGTTGCGGTAGACGCGCTTGTAGTGTTGCACGGTCAGCAGGTGGTCTTTCTCGCGATGAGCGAGCAGATAGGAGTCGAAATTGGGAAGCAAGCGAATCGAGGTGGTTGCAGCGGGGTGTTTGCTTAAAGCTGCCACATCTTCGCGGAGCAGGAAGCGATTCTTCTTTTCGCCGGGAATCTCTGCCAGTTCGGGTGCGAGCAAGGCCCCCAGCGGTCTTACTTCTTGCATGGGGATGCCCGCCCAGTGCGAAAAGTCGGTGAGCGTGGCTGGGCCGTAGGCACGCAGGTATTTTCGGAAGAGAGCGCACTGGGCTTCTGTCGCAGATATCCGCTCACGCTTCAGCTTCGGTAGCCAATGGTCCGTGCGGATGAAAACGATTGCGTTGCCTTCACCTCGGCCGTAACAGATCAATCCTTCGGCCACCGGGAGACGAACCAGGCTCCAGGAGTTTTCCATCCAGAAACGCACCTGCTTGCTCGCTTTGGGACGGATGGCGGCGACGATGGCTGGCCTGCTCAGTGGGCCCGCAGAGAGAGTCTCCATGATCAAAGGGATGAGCGCTTCGCTCTCAGCGCGTGTGATGCCGCATCTTTCCATGACGCGCATCGCCTGGGCGAAGCGGGTTGGTCTGAGGGCGGCGATGTAGAGCGGGAATTCGTCGGTGGGAATGAGATGCAGGGTCTGGCGCATGAGCGAAGTCTTGACCAGAGTGCGGGTGTTCCAGAGCGCGCTTTCGATTTCCGTGCGCATAACGGAATGATTGCGCGTCCATAGCTGAAGGTAGGCGGCCGACATTACTTGCGCCTGCACGCCGCAGACATCGCGGCAGATGGTTACCATATCTTGCTTTAGGGCCGGATGATCGGACAGATGGTGACGGCGCAGGCGGAAGTTTGCTACTGCTTCGATTCGAATTGGTGATGGAGCTTTCGGCATTTGTGATACTTGCGGCTTCAGTTGTCTCTTGATTCGTCCAGATCTATTCGGGCGGATCGAGATAACGGCGGGGAGGCGGAAGATTCATGGTTCCGCTGACCTCAACCGAAAACGTCTTTTCAGCGGATTTGCCATCGAGGCCTTCGGCTGTGAACTTCACTGTGTAGTTTCCGGCTGCGGTATACGCGTGAGTGAGAGTCGAGCCATCGGCGATCACTCCGTCGCCGAAATCCCAATGATAAGCGAGAACGGGGATCCCGCCTTTCTCCGCTAGGCTGGAGAACTCGATCTCTTCGCCAATTTTCGCTTGAGACCGCACCTTAAATGCGATCGAAGGCGCGGCGGCTGGGATTGACTTATCAATAATCTTGATCAGCTTGACCGAGTGTGCGGGCTGATTCTCTAGGCGAAGTGTTTCGTGGTCCATCGTCAACGGCTGATCAGGGGCGAATGAATCGGTTAATTCGTAGGAGTGGCCGGCCGGGAGTTTCAAGTCGGACACAAAGAAGGTGCTAGAACTGGGCTGCTCTGTCCAGTTGAAGACTGCAAGGATCGATTGACGCTGATCCTCGCGCAATAGAAAGACGCTTGGTTGTTCTTCTTTATCGGCATAGGTCATCAGATCGAGAGGCACTGCGGCCTGACTCAGCTTTGCCATCGCGAGCAAATCAGGATTCTTGACCAGGGCCACGCGTTCCGGATCGCTCCCCAGGGTTGGAAGGTCGTCGCCAATTTCGAACATTCCTCCGGAGACTGCGGCCAATGCGATCGAGACCTGGGCTTCATTCAGGGTAACCGGAGCTTCGATGGTTCGTTCTTCGAGGAGCTGACGGGAGACGGTGAACGCGTCGGGGTCGGTGACGAAAAAATTGCGATGCATGTAATAACGTGCGGCGATGCCCGGTGCGGCTTCCTTGCTGCGCTGAAACGCATGACCTGTGTCCTGGGATATGCGGCCTTCATCCACCAGACCGACCGGGTTCAACATTGGACTGCCATCTTTATCTAGGAGCACGTCATCGCCGACGGTTTTGCGTATGATTTCAAGCCCGATGCGCTGCGCTTCCAGTGCGGTTGTGTTCGGGCGATGGTAATAACCTTCGATTGCCGTGTTGTCCATGAAGTCGAGCTTGATGTAGCGCGCGCCCCATTCGCGCACCAGCGTTCGATAAGTCTGGCGCAGATATTCCTGCGCGTCGGGATTAGTGGCGTCCAGGACGAAGAGGCGCTCGCCCTTCACCTCTTCGGCGTCACCGATCGAAATGGGATCGCCGTGGGCGTTGTGCACCAGCCAATCTTTATGATGCTGGTAAATCCAGGCGCGCTCGCCGACTTCAAAGGGAGCGGTCCAAACTCCTATATTCAATCCCAGGCGGGAAATGCGGCGAGTCAGATCCCACATGCCGCGGGGAAATTGCGAGGCATTGGGCGTGGCATATTCTCCGCGGGAGTATCCATAGCCGAGATCGAAATGAAAATAATCGTAGCCGAGCGATTTCAGGTGCTCAGCTTGCCATTGCGCGTTGGTGAGCGCGGTGCCTTGCGTTATTTTTGTGTAGAAGGCTGTCCAGCTCCACCATCCCAGCAGGTTGTCGGAGCTGACGCGGGCGTGATGGAGGTCTCGAATGGCTGCGCCGTAGTTCTCGAGTTGCGAATAATAGTTACTTCCGGCAGCGAACATCACACGCTCTGAAGCGATCGATTCGCCTGGAGCGAGGGGAACGTTTAGTTCGATCAGATTTTCTACTGGCCCTTCGCGCAGACCGGATTCAGGATCGGTTGCTTGTATCTCGGTGGTTCCCGTGGAATCGACCGTGTAGGACGCGACGGCGGGAACATTCGACGACGGAGATTGCGTTTGCAAATGAATGATGGTTAGGAAGCGGTTGGAGGTTAAGGCGCCGAGAAAAAGACTCTGCCTGCTCTCTCGGTTGTAGATGAGCTGGCTGCCTATGGCGCGGTGCATGCCCTGAGGGGCTTTGCCTAGATCGTAAATCTGTAGCGGCGGCCAGTCTTCGCTGAAGCTATCGGAGAGAATGCGGTCGGCGCTCTGTGGGCCGCTCAGATCGATTCTGTTTTTTCCGATCGACTCGACGCTTCGGATACTTTGGATTATTACTGGCTTGCCCGTGTGATTTTCTATTTCGGCTTCGATTGCGCCGAAAGCCCTTCCCTCGTACATCGCCAGCGTGTATGCGAGATCCGGGATATTCGGAAGTCCGGACGAAGTGACGGTAATTTTCTTGCCGTGTCCGAGAACATCTTCAAAATTCGATTGAGATATTTTGTGTTGCGGATAATCTGTCGATTTAACCCAGTTGTGATCGATCTCCGCCGCTGCCCGGGCGTGCAGGATGGTGCGTCCATCATTTCCTTGGCGAATTTCGTACGTGCCGTCGCCCGGCTGAACTGCCACAGAAAGGCCCTCGATGGAAACTTCCACTGGCGAGGCCTTAGACAAGTCGGAGGAGCCGAGACAGCCCGCGACCAGGATTAGCACGGAGGCCATCGAGAGAAAGCCACAAAGAGTATGCCGGATCATAAAATCCTTTCGTTGTTGAACGGCCAGGTAGATTTCCACTTCGCCCAGATGAAGAAAACCAAAACGCCGGTGAATAGCGTCAATAAACCGATTTTGATGTAGAGCCAGCCCGAGGTGAGAAAAACGTATCCCCATCCAAAGAAAGCAATGACCATGGGAATGGGATAAAACCACATTTTGTACGGACGCGCGCTGTCGGGAAACTTTCGCCGCAACAGTGGGATAGCGAACAGCTGTCCGAGAAATTGCACGAGGATTCTGGTGGTGATTAAGGCGCTGACGAGCTGATCAAGCTTCAGGAAGGCGCAGGCGATCGACACCGCGCCGAGAACCAGCAGCGAAACCTGGGGATAGTTTTTCGTGGGATGCAGTTGCGCGAAGGGGCGGAAGAAATAGCCGTCAATGGCCGCCGCATAAGGAATTCGCGAATAACCCAGAAGAAGCGCAAACACGGCGCCGAAGGCCGACCAGAGGACGAAGATGGTGACTATGATGGCGGCGCCTCTGCCGTAGAGATGCTCCATGAAATCGGAAACGATGAAGTTGGAATGAATTCCTTCGCGCCACGGCACCACTCCGATCAAGGCGAGGTGGAGCGCCAGATATCCTACGCAGCAGACTGCAAGCGAATACAAAATCGATCGCGGGACTACGTAAGATGGATTCTGCACTTCATCGCCGATGTAGCACACGTCGTAATATCCCAGATAGTTGTACACGGCGATCAGGGTCGCACCGCCCAATCCGAGCACGAAGCCACGATTGAAGGCCATCGCTCCCGGAGGAAAATCGAATGCGCGGTGGGCGTTGAAGTGGAAAAAACCGGTGACGATAACCGTGACCATGGCAAGCACTGTGCCAATCCAAACCGTGATGGTGGCCTTCCTCAGGAACGTCATCTGCCGGCAGAGCAGGAACAGAGCGGCTAATCCTGCGGCCACGGCGACGTATTGCTGGCCTCTAGCGGTCAAGCTCGGCCAGAGGTAGGACGAATAGTTTCCGAATCCAATCATTCCGGATGCGATTTCTAGCGGACCGCTGAGAACGAATTGCCAGATGAAAAGGAAAGCCATGAGGCGGCCCCAACTTTGATGGCCGTAGGCTTCGCGAAGAAAATGATAGCTGCCGCCGGAGCCGGGCAGCGCCGCGCCCAGTTCGCTCCATATCAGGCCGTCGGAGATCACGATGAACGCGCCGGTTACCCAGCCCAGCATGGCTTGCGGGCCGCCCATGGACGCCATCAAAAGTGGGATGGTGATGAAGGGGCCGATCCCAACCATGTTCGAGATGTTCAGAGCCGTGGCATGAAGTAAACCGAAGTCGCGCGTCAGGTGAGGTTGCGGCTCGGTCTTCATGGGCGAGGACATATTAGAACAAGTAGGTGACAAGCGTTGAGTTGCGGGATAAATTGAGTCTGCTTGCGATGGGACTCGACGAAGAATTTCTGGTTATGGCTGAATGATGACATCAGATTCGGATGGGCCGTCAGCGGTGCGCAGCAAAAATGTGATGGATGGGCGCGCTGGATTCCGTTTGCGGGCTGATTGGGGACAGGTCTCTGTTCTCGAAGGCGGAGGGCATATTTGCGAATTGAATCTGGATGCGTGCTCGGGAGTGAACCCGCTGTGGCGGCCACCCTGGACGACGATCGATCCGTTCAAGTACACGGCGGCGAAACATGCGCGCAAATACGGACCTGCGCCAGATGGCAGGCTGCTCTCGGGCATCGCGGGACACAGCCTCAGCTTTGATCACTTCGGTCCGCCCTCGCCAGAAGAAACCGCAGCGGGTCTTACCACTCACGGAGAAGCGCCGGCGTTGCAGTGGAAGATGGAAAACCTAGCGCAGTTGCCAAGGCCACGACTGCGATACGGGGTGACGCTTCCCGAGGCTAGCATCCGGTTTAGTAGGACGCTGACACTTGACCGCGTGAATCCGGTGATTTACTGCGAAGAAGAGGCGGTTAACCTGAGCGCTCACGACCGGCCGATTTCGTGGAACGAGCATGTCACCTTCGGGCCACCGTTTCTGGAAGCGGGTGTCACCTGGTTCGACATGCCGGCGACGCGAGCGAAGGCTTCGCCGGCGAGCTACAGCCGACGATGTTTTCTAAAACCGGATGCAGAATTTGATTGGCCGAACGCGCCTGCGAAAGATCGCGGGCGGATAAACTTACGGACCACGCCGGCGCTGCGGTTCGGACACTACACCACGCAATTGCTGAATCCGAATCTGGAGATTGGTTTTATTGCAGCGTGTAACCCGCGGCTGAAGCTTCTTGTCGTGTATGCGTTTCGACGGGCAGACTTCCCGTGGGTGGGCAATTGGGAAGAACGATACAACCGGACCCAAACACCGTGGCTCGGCAAAACGTTTTGCCGCGGGCTCGAGTTCAGCACAACTCCGTTCGCCATTCCGCGGCGCGAAACCATCGCGCAAGGTCCGCTGTTTGGAGAATCTACCTATCGCTGGCTTCCGGCCAAGTCCAAGGCGCAGGTCCGGTTTCTGATTTTGATGTTTGAAGTGCCGGAGACATTTCGCGGCGTAGGCGGAGTTTCCATTGTTAAAAGAAGGATTGATGTGGTCGAATCCGGGGCGCAGGGCCGGAAGCTTTCAGTTGCTGCCGACAACTTTCTGTGAACCGCGCCGATCGTCGTGATGTGTCTCGGCGGTCTGGATGAAATGCCTTTCGTGCTAAAGCAGCAGGGGTCGAAAACCCATCATGAGTCTGCTTGCCGTTGATATCGGTTCGAGTCGATGCAAAGCGGTGGCGTTTGCCGTGACGGGCGAAATTCTTGCCCAGTACGCCGTCGCGTACGCGCCGGAGTTCCCTGCGCCTTCGCAGGCGGAGATGGACGCCGAGCATTTTTGGCAGGCGCTGTGTGCTTGTTCGCGGGCAGTGTCGAAGAATCTTTCAGATCCCGTTCGAGCGCTATGCCTCAGTTCGCACGGCGAAACCTTCGTGCCGGTCAATGGACGCAATCAGGCGATCGCTCCGGCGGTTCTCAACCAGGACAATCGAGCTACGCAAGAAACGGTGCGGCTCGAAAAGTTGTTGGGGAGAAAGCGACTTTTTGAAATTACCGGGCTGGTGGCTCATCCCATGTATCCGGTGCCAAAGATTCTTTGGTTGCGGAAGCACCGGCCGGAAATGTTCGCATCCTCCGTTCGGTTCGTTAGTGTGATTGGTTATTCACTTTCGCGGCTCGGACTGCCCGCTTATATCGATTATTCGCTGGCCTCGCGTTATCTGGCGTTTGATATACGGCAGCGGCAGTGGTCCGCGGAAATTCTCGCGGCTACAGAAATAAATGTGGAATGGCTGCCCGTTGCTGTGCCGGCTGGAACGATCGCAGGAAAATTGGACGCGGCCGCTGCGAGTCAACTCGGTCTCTTGTCTGGAACCATGGTGGTGATGGGAGGGCACGATCAGCCCTGCGGGGCACTGGGGGTGGGCGCGATTGATGCCTGCCGCGTGGCCGACTCGATGGGAACTTACGAATGCCTGACCGCCGCTTCTGATCAGCCCAGCTTGACGGATGCGGCGCTGGCGGCATCTCTCAACTCTTATTGCCACGTGGTTCCAGACAAGTTCGTCACGCTGGCTTATTTTCCGTCGGGAATCATGATGAAGTGGTTTCACGATCTGCTGTATGGTGAAACGTGCGGTGAAGGCGTTCCCGCGCGGGGTTCGGGTGCGTTTGACGCGGAGTCGATCCACTACGCCGCGCTCGAGCGCGGTGCACCGGAGGGTCCGACGGGGATTTGCATTACTCCCAATCTGATCGGCACGTGCAATCCTGACTTCAATCCGCACGCGCGCGGAATTATTTCCGGCTTGAGCGCGAACACTACCCGCAGCCAGATTTATAAAGGCATTCTCGAGGGGCTGGCTTGTGAACTCACGCAGATGACTGAGATTCTGGCAAATGCGGTGGGAGAGTTTCGGGACATTTACGTTACCGGTGGTGGTTCGCGGTCGGTTCTTGGTCTGCAGTTGCGCGCCGCGTTGTCGGGGCGGCGCCTGCATGTAATGAAGAGTCCGGAGGCGGTGTGCCTGGGCGGGGCCATTCTTGCAGGAGTCGCAGCCGGAGAATACGGGAGCTTGCGGGAAGCCGTTGAGGTGGTGGTGCACGAGGTTTCTGTCGTTTCTCCAGACAGCGCGATTGCGGCAGCCTATGCGCAACAGGTAAAACAATACCGCCGCTTGCGTTCGGCGCTCTTGACGGTCACAAGCTGAGAATTGCGGAAGTGAAGGGGAGGAACGGTGATACAGGCCACGGTCGGATTCATAGTTTTTGGAGTTCACAAAGATGGGCTGAAGGACCCAATGGGGACTCCGTTCATTGATGACGCGTTGGTGCGGCGCGCCAAGAGTGCATTGGTTGCGGCGGGGCTGAAAGTTATTGAGCATGACGTTGTGGTTGCGAGCAAAGATGAAGCCCGGGCTGCATTCAGGAAAATGAAATGCGACGACGCTGTCGATGCCGTCGTTTTATTTTCGGGGACATGGGTCTGGGCTGCGCATCTGGTCGGCGCGATTCGCGATTATTGCGCCAGCGGGAAGGGCTTGCTTCTATGGACACACCCCGGCTCTCAAGGCTGGCGGCCGGTTGGCGGATTGGTGCTGCACGGAGGCTTGCTCGAAATCGGCGTGGCGCACAAATTTGTGTACGGAGGTCTCGAGGAGACGGACACCGTAAGCAAAATCGTCAGCTATGCGCGTGCTTCTCATATGAAGAACTTCTTGAACATGTCTACGATCGGTACATTTGGCGGGCGGGGGATGGGACAGACCTGCGGGGCTGCCGATCCTTCGCAATGGATGAGAATGTTTGGGGTCGATATCGACTCCCGCGACACTACCGAATTGAAGCAGGCCGCTGAAGCGGTTTCGGCGAGCGAATTGGATGAACTTCAGCCCAGGCTGAAGCAGCTCTTTGGCAAGCCGCCGGAGCGGAATGCCGTGAACGAGCGTTCGATGCGTCTGTATCTCGCATTACGGAAGCTGGTTGCGAAAGAAAAGTTTGATTTCTATACGATTCAGTCATTTCCTGGACTGGCCGGCGATTACTCTGCCAGTTGCTTTGCGCAGAGCATGATGCTGGAAGATGGAGTCGGCACTTCTACGCTGGGCGATTTCAATACTGCTTTGACCGTTCTGCTGCTCACCAAGTTGAGCAAGGAGAGAGTGTATTACGGCGACTTGCAGCACATTGATAAGAAGACGAAGGAAATCAAAATCATCGGGGACGGGGCTTGTCCGCCTTCGCTTGCCAGCAAGCTCGGTCCCGCTGGATTTTCTGAACATGGGATCCCGACTGAAGGGGAGGCCGGTGGACTGTCTGTAAAGTTGATCTGCAAAGTCGGAGAAGGAGTGTTAGCGCGACTGGGCAGAGTGAATGGTGCGTTCGAAATGGTCATCACCCGAGCGAGTATTTTCGAGCCTGTGCCGGATCAGGTAGAAAAGCGGCTCAACGAATGCGGCATTCCATTCTGGCCTCATGGTTTTGTGACCGCGCATTGCGATATCGACGTGTTGCTGCAACATTGGACGAACGAATATGCATGCCTCGGCTACGGCGAAGAGTTATATCCGGCGTTAGTCGATTTTTGCGAGATCACGGGAATCAAGGCGATTCTTCCCTGATCTCCAGATGCCCGGTTGTCCGCGGACACACGGCCGCAACGCTTCTCAAATTCTAAGGAGGATTCGATGATCGAGAATTCGATGATCAGTCGCAGGATCAAGGAAATCGGAGTGAATGCGGTCAGACTCTCGGCAATTCTGCTGCTTGTCGGCAGCGGTATGACGATGGTTCAGGCGCAATCCTCTGGCGCAGACCACACTTTGAAAATCGCTGTGAGCCCGGCCGACGGCAGATACACGATCGCGCTGTCCGAATCGAACTCGCCAGCGTTGCGGGCGGGAGTGGGGGCTGAAGTGGACGGGCACTGGCTTCATGCGGCTGATTATCCGAAGCACGCCGTCGAGCACTCGCAAGCTCGGGGATTTCTGGGAGAAGCGACGGACTGGCAAGTGACTTACACAGGATTAAGCGGACAACCGGACCTGATTTATCATCTGCGCGCTTACGCAACCGAGCCCTTCGGCGATATCCAGGTTACCGTTCGGAACACGACGGGAAAGGCCATTCACGTTGAGAGCATTCGTTCTCTGGATGCAACGGAGGGATCGATTATCGACCTGGGCGGGCCGGTGATCGAGAATCGAATTCTTTCGGACAGTTTCAGCGAGGATCGGCCCGGTATTGTGATCCGCGATTTTGCAGATGCTGAACAGCAGATGCATCGTGCCGTCGGCAGTCAGCTTATCTACAATCGCAAAAGCCACGAGAGTTTGTTTCTGGGCGCGCTTACTTCAGAGCGGTTTCTCACCATTCTCCGGCTTCACCTTGCCTCTTCAGGCAATGCGGCTCGTCCCGTAGCCTACGAGGTCGATTCGACTGGGACCACCGAACTCGAGAAGGAGAATTCTCTCGAGCACTCCTCGGCGGAGGACCAGGTGCAATTAAGCCTGCCGGTTGCGCCAGGCGCGGAGCTCTCTTCGGAGCGTGTGCTGTTGGGTCTGAGTACGGACTACCACGGGGAGCTGGAAACTTACGGTTCGTTGATTCGACAGATTCATCATGCCAGAATTTCGGCGCCGCCATTGATGGGGTGGTGGAGCTGGACCGCGTACTACTTCGGGTTGACGGAGGGAGCGGCCCTGACGAATGCACAGTGGGAAGCGGAACATCTGAAAGCGCTCGGCTATGACGTCTTCCACATGGACGAAGGCTATCAATATGCGCGAGGCGAATACATCACGCCGAACGCGACTCACTTTCCTCACGGTGTCGGTTCGCTCGAGTACGATGTGCGCGGCCTGGGGCTGGTTCCGGCGATCTGGACTGCTCCGTTTGAGGTATCGGTGCGCTCGTGGGTATATGAGAAACATCCGGATTGGCTGGTGAAGAACGCAAAAGGGCAGCCGATTCACGCCGGCACGGTTACGCATGGTAAAGATCAGCTGTTCATGCTCGACACTACGAACCCGGGAGCGCAGGATTATCTGCGCAAGACTTATTCGACTCTGGTGAAGGAGTGGGGCATCCGCTACATCAAGATGGATTTTATGGACGACAGCGCGATCGAGGGCTTCTTCTACAAGCCGGACACAACGGCGATGGAAGCCCAGAGGATCGGGCTGGGGATTATCCGTGAGACGGTGGGGGACGGCGTTTATCTGGATAAAGACGGAAGCGTCATGCTCAACCCCGTCGGTTATGTGGATTATGGCCGGACTTCGCTCGATACCGGGCACACTTACAGCGCTAGTAAAGAAGCAGCGCCGGGAATTGCGGCGCGCTACTACATGAATCGAAATTTTTATGTGGCCGATCCCGACGCGTTTACGGTCTCGACGCAAACCGTTCCTGACCAGTCATGGCACGGGAGCAGGAAGCCGGCTACTTTGGATGAAGCTAAAGTCTCGATTGCTCTCGCTGCTGTTTCGGGCGGGATGTTTGAAATCGGAGACGATCTTCCAACCTTGTCGAACGCTCCTGAACGCCTCGCGCTGATTCAGAATCCGGAACTGATTCAGATGATTCGTCTGGGACGGGCATCGATTCCGCTGGATCTCATGAATTTCACGGTCGAGGACGGGCAGCCTAGTATTTTTCTTCTCAAAGAGGAGGACCGGCAAAGCATTCTGACTGTCTTTAACTGGACCGATAAGGAGCGCGATCACTCGATCGATCTCACGACTGCCGGATTGCCGGCGACAGGCCAGTACACAGTCACGGATGTTCTCGACAATCAGGAAATGCCTGCTCCAGCCGCTGGTGTATTGGTTTTTCGCCAACCGCCTCATTCGGTGCGGGTATTGAAAATAGTTGATGCTCGCATCCCGGCAGTTGCTCCCAGCGTGGCCGCGGACCATCCTTCTGATGGGAATGCGGGAGCGACGCTGAGGTTTGCGGCCCATAGCAGCGGCGGAGCTGCGGTGCTCTCGTATCACTGGGACTTCGGCGACGGGGTTAGCGTCGACGGCGCTGAGGCGAATCATGCCTATACCGAGCCGGGAGAATACAGCGTACATCTCACAGCCACTGGCCTGACCGGGCTTACCGGGGAAGATAGCTTCAAGGTGCGGATCTCCGGCCATATGCCGACCGTCTTTGATCCGCAAAGCATCAAGCGCTACGAACCGGGCAGGTGAAGCGCGGCTCCGGGTCCGGCGCGTCTTCGAGGGCTGGTCGTGGGATCAGGATGTTAGAGCCCGCCCTGACATACGTCACCGGGAGCTGGAATATCGATCAGAGCAAGCAATCGGTCGGATGCAAACAAAATGATTGACAAACGGGCACATGATCGGTGATCGTTGCGTGGTCCGAAAACGAAAGACCAGCAAAGAAAGAGAAATGAAACGCAAGCTGGCTCGGAACATCAGGAGGCGGTGGACCATGAAAAGAAACGGTCGGAACCTATTGCCATTTGTCCTTGCCGTCCTAGTAGCCGCCACGTTGTTGCCGCCGAAGGCAGTGGGCCAGAAAGACAGCGGTGGAATCGCGGGAGTTGTGCGTGATTCTGCCGGAGCTGTAATTCCTGGCGCCAAGGTGAGTGTGAAAGACGTGGATCGCGGCACTGAGGTCGTGGTCACCACCAGCTCGCAAGGAGAGTACGTCGCGAGTCCGCTCAAGATTGGAAACTATAGCGTTACCGCCGAGAAAGAGGGGTTCAAGAAGACCGTTGTAGGACCGATCGTGGTGAATATTCAGGAGCACCCGGAAGTTGATATTACGCTGCAGGTGGGCAGCATCCATGAGGTGATGACGATCACGTCAGAGGGACCGCAACTGCAGACGGAAACATCGGAACTCGGAGATGTGGTGAACGGTCAGACGGCTACGACTCTTCCGCTGAATGGCCGAAACTTTGCGCAGTTGGCGCAGCTGAGCGCGGGAGTTGCTCCTGCTGAACCGGGTTCGCGAATTAACGCCAGTTACGGATTCAGCGCGGGTGGGGCGCGATCGGAACAGAACAACTTTCTGCTGGATGGGGTCGATAACAACTCAAACCTGGCTGATCTGCTGAATGAGACTGCTTTTGTCATCCAGCCTTCGGTCGATGCCATTGCCGAGTTCAAAGTGCAGACCAACGCTTATAGTGCGGAGTTCGGGCGGGGAAACGGAGCCATTCTGAACGCGTCGATCAAGTCGGGAACGAACGGCTTCCATGGCGACCTGTACGAATTCATCAGGAACGAGAAACTCGATGCGCGCAACGCGTTTGATGCGTTTGGCCGTCAGCCGTACAAGCAGAATCAGTTCGGCGCCACCTTGGGCGGTCCGATCATTAAGAACCGCACCTTCTTTTTTGGCGACTATGAGGGATTGCGGATCCGGCAGGCAACGCCTTTTTTGGAGTTGATCCCCACGCCGCAGATGATTGCCGGGAATTTCTCCAGTTTCCTCGACACTTCTGTCGTCACGGGTACGGACTGCAATGGACAGCCGACTTACGCCGGCGAAATATTCAACACACGTCTTACGCAGGTCGCGACCACAACCCCAAGTCCGATAACCGGTCTTTGCGGCATCCCTATTGGGGGCTACAGCGGCGGGTTTCCAACCAATATATTTCCCTCGGTTGATCCGCTTGCAGCCACGCTGTCAACGTATTGGCCAGCTCCAAATACCATCAATTCACGGAGGGAACAACTTTCTTTCCGATCCGCATCGCCAGGAAAGCCGCAACAACTTCGACGTTCGCATCGATCACAAAATCAACGACAAGGACAACGCCTTCGGCCGATTCAGTTACGAAAACCAGCCCAGTTTCATTCCTCCGCCTTTCAACAATCTGCTGGATGGCGGCGGGTTCTTCGACGGTACCGAGGATAATTCTTACCGCAGCGTGGCTCTAAGCGAAGTTCACCTCTTTAGGCCTACTGTGATCAATGAATTCCGGCTCGGGTACAACCGGATTAATTCCCACCGCTATCAGATCAACTCCAACGAGAATATCAGTGCTCAACTGGACTTTCCTAACGTCCCGTATGGTCCAGACAACGGCGGTTTGCCGAATATCACCTTCGGCGATGGCACAGCTGGCATCGGAAGCTCTACCTATCTGCCCTCGATTGAGAAACAGAACAGTTTTGTTCTCACCGACAACCTGACCTGGATCCGAGGACGCCACTCGCTGAAGTTCGGTACTGAAGTGCGTATCGAACAGTTCACCATCTTCCAGCCAGCCGAAGCGCGCGGCTCTCTAACCTTCGGCAACGACTTCACCGACAACCCGGCGGCACCGGGAACTGGCGGCAGTTCCTTCGCTACCATGTTGCTGGGCGTTGCCGACGGCGGCGGGATTACGAGCCTGCATAACATTGACTACCGCCGACAGATCTATGCGGGCTTCACCCAGGATGACTGGAAGGCCAATGACCGGCTGACCGTGAATCTGGGTCTGCGCTATGAGGTCTTCAGCACGGTTAAGGAGCACAACAATGAGGAGGGGACGTTTGTTTTCGGCCCGAATTCTTTGCTTGTTCCCAGCGGACAGAATGAACAACTCACACCAACGCTCGGAGCCAGCATACCGATTGACGCACGGCATCGCGCGGACTGATCAGTCCTGACCTGAACAATTTCGCGCCGCGCATCGGCTTCGCTTACCGAGCCACGGACAAAGTCGTCGATTCGCAGTGGCTACGGAATTTTCTACGGCGGGCAGGAGAACGGGCCGTACTCCAATCCCAGCCCAGGGTTCAATCCTCCGTTCTTCTCCTCCGAGTCATTTTCGACGCCATGCGGGAGTCTGGCCGCCAATCCGATCTACGCGCCCGGCTTCCCATTGAGCAACCCGCTCAATTGCTCCGAGCGTCAGCTGAATACGGTGCCTGCCGGTGGCCCTACCAACTCGAACACTCTGGCAAACGGATTTCCAGCGAATGCGCTCTTCGAATCCCAACACTCGCCGGAACTTTATTCTGTCCTGCCCAATCTACGGACCCCCTATAACCAGCAGTGGCACTTTGGCGTGCAATATCAAATGCCGGCCGACACAATGCTGGATGTTTCCTACGCGGGCTCGCGTGGCCTGAAACTGTTTGGCTTTTATAACGGCAATGAGGCGGCGCTTGCGACCCTCCCACAGTATGCAGCGCTGTGCACGGCAAATTATGGCGGCCCGCTGAGTTGCCCGACTGCCCCGCGGCGACCCGCCAACGGAGTGACACCAGGCCTCGCGCCCGGCTCTACTTGCGACCTCCTCAACGCCACGGATGCCAATAACTGCGATCCCGTATTTGATACGTCGATTGCGACATTTCGCTCGAATGACGTCTCGAACTATAACTCTCTGCAGGTTCGTTTCGAGAAACGCCCCACTCACGGCCTGCAATTTCAGCTGGCCTACACCTGGAGCCACGCCCTGGATGATGCTTCGAGCGCCAGCCTGGGATCGCAGAATGCAGGCGACTTCCGCCTGCAGAACGATCCCCTTCTTGAATACGGAAACGCGGATTTTGACGTTCGGCAACGGTTTGTCTTGAGCTACGCCTACGATTTACCCTTCGGCAAGAATAAGGCGTTCGGGGGGAGCGCTTCGGGCGTTTGGAACCAGATCATCGGCAATTGGCAGGTTGCAGGCATCACGATCGCATCGACGGGAAACTGGTATACCCCCACCGACATTGCCACTAACCTCTCCACGTCTGATGGCGGCGGGGAAGTTGCCAGCGCATCGCGACCTAACGTGGTCGGAAATCCGAACGGACATCCATGCGTGGCGGGAACGTTGTTTAACACCTGCGCATTTGCGACGAACACAGTTATCGGATCGTTCGGCGACGCAGGGCGAAACATTATTCAAGGGCCAGGCGTGCAGAACTGGGATATCTCTATCTTCAAGTTTTTCCCGATCAGCGAAGAAAAGCGCCTGGAGTTCCGGGCAGAGTTCTTCAATGCTTTCAATCATTACGATCCGGAGTTCGACAACCCCGGTAGCTTCAATACAAATGTCGCAACCCAGCACGGGTTGGATGAAACGGCGGCAGAGACCGGGTGCCCGAACGGCAATTCGAATTCAAACTGTCCATTCGGCTTCGCGCAAGCCGCACACGACCCGCGGTTCATTCAGTTTGCGCTGAAGTTTTATTTCTAGCGGCTCTTTTCGATGACAGGTGCGGCACGGACTATCGCTCGCGTCATATTAGGTCTCACGATCGCCCTGTCGGCAGGTCAGGCACCGGGCTCCGCGTCTGCTTCCGGGAAATCCCTTGGTGACGAAGCGGCTCTCCGCGGGTTCGCGGCGATACATCCCATCGACGTGCACGTTCATGTTTTTAAGGTGGACTCTGCATTTCAGAAATTGCTCGAACGGCTGAACCTGAAGCTGATGAATATTCTTGTGGTGGACGATACGAACCCCCGTCGCAAGGATTTGCAGCGGCAGATTAATGATGCATGGTCGCTGGTGCGGTCGAGCCACGGCCACGTCGCCCTGTGTACGACTTTCGATCCCTACTTGTTTAATAGTCCTTCCTTCAGTGCCGATGCCATCCGGCAGATCGACCGCGACTTCGCGCGGGGAGCGGTCGCCGTGAAAGTCTGGAAGAACATCGGGATGGAAATCAAAGATAGTAGCGGCCAATACGTCATGGCTGATGATCCGAAGTTCGAGCCGATCTACAAAGACATCGCCGCTCACGGCAAGACGCTGATGACCCATTTGGCCGAGCCCGATGTGGCCTGGGGGCCACCGGATGCGGCCGATCCGTCCTGGTCTTACTACCAGGAAAATCCGCAATGGTACGTGGCTAACCGGCCCGGATTTCCATCCAAGGAGAAGATTCTGGAAGCGCGTGATCACGTGTTGGCTGACAATCCAAAGCTACGGATGGTGGGAGTTCATCTGGGCAGCATGGAGCGTGATCTCGACAACATCGCCAGGCACTTTGACAAGTATCCGAATTTCGCCATCGACACGGCGGCGAGAATGGAATACCTCATGCTGATGCCGCCGGAAAAAGTGACCGCGTTTCTGATCAAGTATCAGGACCGCGTTCTGTACGGGACTGATCTCGATTTACACGCGGACGCTGAGGTTGCGGATGCGTTGACCGAGTGGCGGTCAACTTATGCGCGGGACTGGAAATTTCTGGCGACCGGCGAGACGCTGACCGTGGAAGGCAAGCAGGTGCATGGACTGAGCCTGCCCCGGCCGGTGCTACAAAAAATATTTCATGACAACGCTACGCGCTGGATTCCGGGATTGTGATGCGCCAGTTCACTCTTGAGGAAGCGCGAAGCTGATCACATCGCTGCCTGCAGCGATGGCGACGTACTGAACTCCGTCGACCGCGTAACTCATCGGTGAACCGCGAAAGTTCTGGCCAGTGTTGAATTGCCAGAGCGAGTGGCCGGTTCGCGCCTCAACCGCCTCGAAAGCTCCGGTGTCGTTGCCGAAAAACACCAAGTCGCCCGCCGTGGTCATTGTACCGCCCCAGGAGTTGCCTCTGCCGACTTGGGGATAGCGCCAAACGATCTTTCCCTCGGAGACGGAGTATGCCAAGAGAACCTTCTGAGCATGGTCGTCGGTCGCAAGCTTCGTGCCCGTATCGTAAAAGGTCTGGCCTTGGGCAAAGGGTTGCGGATGCGCGAAGAAGACGCTGCAACTCTCCAGCGCCATGACGTAAAACAATCCGGTAACGGGATTATACGAAGGTGAGAACCAATTCGTAGCACCGTCGATGCTCGGACAGATCTGCGTACCCTCCGTGCTGGGTATTTTTCCTGACAGTAGGGGACGACCGGAGGCATCAATTCCTTTGGCCCAGTCCAGCTTTTTCACAAACGGCGTCGCCCGGAGAAACTTTCCGTTGGCGCGGTCGAGAACATAAAGAAATCCGTTGCGATTGGACTGCACCAGCAAGTCGCGCGTGCGACCGTTCAGTTTCGCACTCAACAGCACCGGGGTTTCATTAGCGTCGTAGTCGTACAGATCGTGCGGAGTGAACTGGAAGTACCATTTCAACGCACCTGTATTTGGGTTCAGGGCGAGAACGCAGGCAGTGTAGAGGTCGTCGCCGGGACGAGAGTCGCCTACAAAATCGGGAGCCGCGTTGCTTGTCGTCCAATAAAGCGTATCGAGTTTCGCGTCGTAGGTTCCGGGCATCCACGTCGTAGCGCCGCCATGGAGATAGGAATCGCCTGGCCAACTGGATGAGCCGAACTCGCCCGGCGCGGGAATGGTCCAGAAGCGCCATTTCAAGTTGCCGGTCGCGGCATCGTAAGCGGCCACGAAGCCGCGCACGCCGGAGTCGCCACCGGAGGTTCCTACGATCACTTCGTCTTTTACAATCAGCGGAGCGCTGGTTGCGCCGTAATGTTTTGCTTTGTCTGCGTACATCACATCCCATAGCAGGCGTCCAGAGCGTGCGTCGAGGCAAAGCAGGTGGGCGTCGTCGGTTTCCATGTAGACGGAGTTTCGCCAGACTCCGACGCCGCGGTTCTTGTGAGCTGCCGCATCGTCGAGCAAGCCTGAACTAACTGGCCGCTGGTGATGCCAGATGGTCCGGCCGGTGCGCGCATCGAGAGCCCATACATCGTTGGCTGAGGTGACGTACATTATTCCTCTCACGACCACGGGGGTTACCTCGAGCCGCTCAGAGTTCGAAGAATGGAAGATCCAGGCCGAGCGGAGTCGGCCGACATTGGACGCGGTGATCTGGTGCAGTGCGCTGTAGCGGCGGCCGGTGTAGTCACCGTTATAGGAAGTCCAGTTGGCCACGGGAGGCTGCGTCAGCAGATCTGCCTGGCTCACATTGACGTCGGCGAGAACTGGAGCCTGCCCCGGCTGTGTTCCTTGTTGTGATGCAGCGGAAGAGCACAGCAGACTGGAGCCGGCCAGTATGGCCGCAGTGAATGTTTTCCCGAATGATTTCATGTCAATGATTTTCGGATGCGCTCACTTGAACTTCCTGAAGAGCGCCGCAGTCGAGCCCCTGCGCGTCTTCGAGATGAAGAGAGATGCGCGAAGACTTCGCCGGAGAGGTTAATTCGGTATCCAGCTGGACGAGATCTGTGGGGTCGACCTGGATGACGGGCATAGTTCCCACGCTGGCGCCGTGTTCGTCGTAAAGGTGGGCGACCAAGCGTCCTGCGAAAAATACTCCGAACGAACCCGAGAGCCGGATGTGGCCGCTTGCCAAACGAGTGGCCTGAAGAGGACGCACCACGATGCCCGAGTCCGCTACGCCGTGGAATTCGTTGCCGGCGCGGGTGGGAAACCACTCGGTGTCGAGATCGCGAGTTTCCCCAGGCCGCAACTCGACGAGGGGGCTGTTGATCTCGGCCTCTAGATAATAAGGGACTCCGTCGCCGCCTGAAGTCAGGGAAGGCTCTCCCTCGGAATTCAATCTCGTCTCGGGGCCGTTCATCCAAAAAATAACCGATGCCTTGCCGGGATAGGTTTCGGTTTTTTCGTAGCGGAAGCGTTCGACCATGGCATAGCGGGTGTCGCCATCCACAACCGCGAGCCAGCCTGGTGTCGAGTCGAGCCACAGTTCCGCCGCGAAGTGCGCGTAGTGCAGTGCGAAAAGACCATCGTCCCGAACAGAGACAGCTGGATTCTCCGCTGGACCGAACCGAACGTGGTAGCGATTCAGATAGCTGCTGGTTGGATTCGCGGGAGTGAAGGTCCAGAAGTTTTGGTTGCGCCGCGCGGGCGCGGATGAATCCGCGGTGTTGTACTGCGAAACGGATTGCATGGACCACTCGATGACGTGCCCCGTTTTGTTCTGCATGGTCGCGTGAAAACGAATGCGCGGGGAGTCGGCGTCCAGGTGAATCGTGCGCCGGATTTGGATCCCGGTCTGCGGATCGACTGGGCCAATCAGCTCGATTTCACACTCCTGGCCTTCCGAAAGCTTTCGAAAGGCGTACGGGCCGTCGTCGAGCAAATCGGAATTGCCTACCCACTCCTGCT
Organism: uncultured Acidobacteriaceae bacterium; assembly: GCA_963743115.1. Classification (GTDB taxonomy): domain Bacteria; phylum Acidobacteriota; class Terriglobia; order Terriglobales; family Acidobacteriaceae; genus Sulfotelmatobacter. Next base: position 81,452 of record CAVUOM010000001.1, read on the forward strand.
CGTTGTCATTTCCCTCGGGCAGGAGCCAGAGCTTGTCGCCTCCGTAGTTAATCCAGCGTGACGGGTCGGGCGGCAGGTATTTTCCTTCGTATTTGGGATTCACGAAAAGGAAAGGATGCCCGTTGAAAATCACTTGCATCAGTCGCCCGCCATTCTGCGGTACGACTTCCAGTTTGAGCCAGCGATTGGAAAGCTCCTGCGCGCTCCAACCCTTGTAATTCGTGGCCTCGACGCGACACAATGAACTCGGCTGGCCCGGCTCAGCTTTAGTCTGAGCAGGTGCAACATTCAGGTTTAGCAACCAAAGTAGCAAGGCTATTGCGACGCGCCGCATCATGTCCCCCTTCTGGATCCGCGCTGCCATGATACATGTCCGATGAATGATCGGAGTTCGTAGTGCAAAGCAAGAGTTTCTACACAGCTGTTCTGAGGGGCGTACACGCGTTTTCACGGAACGAAACCAAAGCCAATCAAACGAAATAATTTGATTTGCGTCAACCAGATTCTGTGGTATATCAGGTTCACCGTCCGATGTCACCGATCCTTACGAAGCTGTTTTCACGCAGTGGAACCTGGCGAATCGTTCTCACGTTTGGATTGGTGATGATTTCGTTTGGCGCGGCCAGCGACATCCTTTGCCAGAATTCGAATGGCGAGACGCCGACTCCTGCGCTGAAGCCTGCCGAGGGAAAGAATATCTTCGAGGCGAAATGCGCGACTTGCCATGGACTTGACGGGTTCGGCGGTGAGCACGCGCCGGATATTATCCGGCGTTTCGCAGTGAAGACTCTCTCGGATCAGGCGCTGCTCAATTTGATTCACGATGGGATTCAGGAAGAAGGAATGCCCGGCTTCCCCAGCATTGGCCAGGAAGGTGGTCACGCGGTGGTCGCTTATATTCGCTTTCTGCAAGGTAAGTCTGCTGCGGAGTCCGCGCCCGGCGACCCGGTCCGGGGCAAGGATCTTTACCTCGGAAAGGCGGGATGTGCGGCCTGTCACCAGATTGGAGGGCGAGGTCAGTTCGTCGCTCGGGATCTGGCAGGGTTTGCGCGAGATCATCCGGGGAATGAGATTCGCGACGCGATTCTCCGGCCGAGCGGAGAACAGCAGGAGACGGCGACCGTCATTGGGCGGGATGGGCGCAAGTTCTCGGGCATGATTCGGAATGAAGACAACGCTTCGCTGCAATTGCAGGATGGAGACGGGCGGTTTTATTTGCTTATGAAGTCCGGCCTGGTCTCGGTGCAGCGGAAGGCTGATGATCCCATGCCTGTCGATTACGGGCACCAGCTCAGCGGAACTGAACTGGATGATCTTGTCGCTTACATTTTGCGCGAGGCGCGCTCGGGAGATAACGATGAGGAGCCTCATGCCCGGGATTAAAGGCTGCGCGGGAACGGGATCTGTCGTTGAATCCAAAGCACTGAAGAAACTGCTGCTGTTCCCTGTGCTGTTCGCTTTGTTTTTCACTCCGGGCCTTCAGGCGCAAGAACATCCCGTCGATCCCACATGGTTGCATCGCTACCTTCCCGAGCTGGCGGAGGCGAAGTCCGATCTTGCTTCTAAAACCTGCCACTACCGTCCAATCTTCGGCGAGGGTGACAAGGACAATCGATCTCTACAAACCGTAGCTCGTTTCGGAGAAGTCGCGGTGGATGCTCACGGAAATTGCCAGACCGTGACCTACGACCGCGAGGAGGAGATCTATTTTGTGGTCGAAGGTATCGGCTTGCTGCACTACGAAGATCAGGTTCAGCCTGTGCGCAAGCACGACTTCACGTACTTGCCTCCGGGAGCGCAACATTCGATTTCGAACAGTGGCGATCAGCCGCTGCGCGTGATGGTGATGGGGTTCAGGATTCCGAAATCGATTTCGATCGGCACCCCGTTCGCACATCCGAAGATCGCGAACCTGGAGGATGCCAAAGAGGAAACCGTCAGTGGTCATCCCAACTCGGTTTTGTACAAACTTTTGGTTGGCCTGCACTCTGGAAAGCGTGATCTGATTGACGAAGCGTACGTGATGGACAGTTTTTTCTGGATGGACTTTGCGCCTGGAGGCACGAACTGGCCGCACCATCACGAAGCGGCGGAAGAAATTTACCTGGTGATCGATGGCGAGGGCGAAATGGTTGCCGGCAGTGGAATGGACGGTGTCGAGGGCCGGTATGCCGCCAAGGCGGGAGACGCTTATTACTTTCGTCCCAACTGCACCGTTGGCTTTTACAATCAAAACAAGCCGGGGACGAAGGCATATATTTTAGCGGTTCGAGCCCGCGTCCCATTGCATGAAGACGAAGAGTAGCTGGTGAATCGTAGCCAATTAATCCTGGAGGTGTCGAAATGTATGCCATGAAACCTAGCCGGCGGTCATTTGTGAAATTGGCGGCAGCGGCCCCGTTGCTGAGCCAGATTGCAGTCGCGGACCTTTACGCAAAGGCGGCCAGCGCTGTGGGCAAAGACCCGCGACAAAATTGCTACAGCCGTCTGGGAGTCAAGACTGTTATCAATTGCCGAGGCACGTGGACCTATCTCAGCGGCTCTCTGGAGTTTCCTGAAGTTCGCGAGGCCCAGCTCGAAGCGGCAAAGTATTTCGTAAACGTAATCGATTTACAGCATGGCATCGGGCGGCGGTTGGCGGAACTCACGGGCGCTGAATCTGGAATGATTACCTCGGGCGCGGCTGGTGCAATGGCGGTTGCCACCGCAGGCTGCATGGCTGGCACTGATGACAAATACATCTGGCAACTTCCCGACACGACCGGCCTGAAAAATGAAGTGATCATGTCTGGTGGCCGAAGCGCTTTTGACAGCGCGATCCGGCTGACTGGGGCGAAGCTGGTGCTTACATTCTCGCCGGAAGAACTTGCGAATGCCATCAACGAGCACACCGTAATGATCTACACCACGCACCTTGGCGATGAGTTGCAGAAGGAACTTCAGATCGCGAAAGACCACAAGGTGCCGCTGCTGCTCGACGATGCGGCCGGAATTCCTCCAGCTGATAATGCCAAGCTCTACGCTCGCATGGGAATTGACCTCTACACATTTTCCGGCGGGAAGGGATTGCGCGGGCCGCAGTGCAGCGGAGTGCTTCTTGGCCGCAAGGATCTGATCGAGGCAGCCATTATGAATTCCAGCCCGCGCGAGGGAGCCGTGTGCCGTCCGATGAAAGTTGGGAAAGAGGAGATGATCGGCTGCCTCACCGCTCTTGAAACCTGGTTGAGTCTCGACGAAAAGAAACTCTACCGCGAGTGGAACGAGCGGGTGGATAACATCAGGAAGCTGGTGGATACGGTGCCAGGGGTAGAGACAGGTATTTATATCCCGGACGATGGGAACCGCTATCCCACGCTGAAAATCTCGTGGGATCAGAAGGCTTGGGGATTCACGATCGCTGATTGCGTGCAGGCTCTCCGCGGCGGCGATCCAGTTATCGAAGTGCTTGGGGCGGATAATCCCAGCCTGGTAAAAGCGGTTCGCGAGGGCAAGCCCAACCCGACCCGCAAAGAACGGCCGGAAGCTACCCACATCGAACTGGTTTCGATGACGATTCAGCCTGGCGAAGAAGTCGTGGTAGGGCAACGACTGCGCGGCATTCTGGGAGCAGCGCAAAAAGGAAAACGGACGGCGTAGAGTCGCAGTCAGCCCAGCACTCACTCATGTCTCGAATATTTTCGGAAGGCACGATGAAAACATTCCTGGTTGGATTGTTGCTGTGGTCTGCCGTCAGCCTACAAGCGCAGGAAGGCGCGGCCGGTCTTACGCAGAAATCTGATGATGCCCGTCGCGCCAGTTCGTCCAGTGTGGATGCGGGAGACTACATCTACATTTCCGCTCAAGGGCCCCGTGGCCGAAATGGTGAATTACCGGCGACCTTCCCTGCTCAAGTCCGGCAGACACTCAATAATTTGAAAGCGGTGGTTGAGAGTGCGGGATTGACGATGGATCACGTGGTCTACACGACCGTCTATCTCACCGACATTCATCAATACGAAGAAATGAATCGTGTCTACGGCGAATTCTTTGGGAAGATTCTGCCAGCTCGGGCTGTGCTCGGCGTTGCCGCGCTTCCTGATCCTCCGATCGAAATCAATGCGGTCGCGGTGCGCAATCTCTCGGAACGCCGAGCCGTTTCTCCGCCGGGTTACAAATCGGACGAACCATTTTCGCCCGGTATCCTTACTCATGATCGTTTGTTTGTTTCTGCGCTGCCTGCGACCGCAGGCGACAAGGTTTCAGACGACCCGGGGGCGCAGGTAGACTTCGCGCTCGACCGCATGAAGGCGGTGGTGGAAGCGGCTGGACTCGACCTCGGCCACATGGTTTTCGTCAATCCGTACTTGACTACGAACTTTCCGGCACGAGTCATGAATCAACATTATGCGAGCCGGTTCGAATTCGGCAATACTCCGGCGCGCGCTACGATCGAGGTCACGAGCCTACCCGGCGGAGCCCAGATCGAGTACACGGGCGTGGCGGTTCGCGACTTGAAGGAGCGGCGGGCCGTGCGGCCTAGGAACATGCCTCCGAGCCCTACGGCGAGCCCCTGCATTTTTGCCGGAGATACGCTGTATTGTTCCGCGAAGAGTGGTTTCATCCCTGGGGCGAACGGCGGAGTCTATACCTCGACTGCAGGCGTCCAGCTCCGGCAGACGATGCGCAATCAGATGGACAACCTTGAAGAAGCCGACATGGATTTCTGCCAGATTGTCTCCACAACTGTTTACCTCGATAATTTAGCGGACACACCGGAATTCGACGACGTGTATCTGAAATATTTTCATGGCAAGCTGCCGGCGCGGACGACCGTCCAGCAGATCGCACCAGCGGAACGCACCTCCGACAAGGATGGGCATTACCCTGATCTCGAGCAGGTTTCGCTCATCGCCGTGCGAAAAGACTGCCACTGAGAATCATTTGCTGTTGCGGTCCTCGGCGGCCTGCAATTTTCCACGGAGCACGGTCAGAGAAGCGGCGGGCAAGTCGTAGAGGGTATTCTCACCACCTTTGAGTTGTGACGATGCCAGTGGACCGTCGGGATCGGCATAACCTTTTTTCCGGGCAGCGTGCCACTGGTATTGCGCCTTGCCGAATGTAATCATCGCTACCGGCCCCGTGAAGAATCTGTCACGGTTGCTGACTGCGTCATGGAATACGATCCGCACGGGGTGAGGGTGGTCGTGGTCTTTGTTAATCAACATGACAGACCATTGGCCATCTGGGCGTTGCAGAGGATAGGCCGTCACCAGAACGTGTCCGCCGGAATCTTTCACATCGCTGGAAGCGGCGTAGAGCTTATGCTGTGCGTCTTTGGGTTCGGCCCACTCCTGCGTGATGAGCTGCGCGCCGAAAAATTGAGACGTCTTGCTTTCGATCTGGTAATGGTCGTCGACCATGAACATGTGATAGGTTCCCCAGCTGTTCGCACAGTTGGGATGAGGTGGTGAGTAGGACAGATCGTGATAGTAGTGCGTCGATTGCCCGCCTGCGGTTAGAAATCCTCCGAAAGAGTCGGCCAGCCATAGGGCGCCGAAGATATCGACTGCGGCCTCGCCGCCGTGGTCGTTGGTTTCGGTGTCGAGCAGCGGGATGCCCGGAGGCAAGCCGTCGTCGCGCCAGACTTTCATGATGTGAGTGATCAACTCTGGTTCCTGATAAAGATTTTCCCAGGGCGTTTCGCATCCATCGTAGGGGTAATGCTCGAATGACATGAATGCGAGATCCTGCAGGCGGCCATGAGTCTTCAGATAGTCGAGAAAACGGCCGAGCCAGGAAGTGCGGCCTTGCGCATCGGGCCAGGCCTTGATGTCCTCGGTGACGCCTTCAAAGACGGGGCCGCCCAACTTGAAATTCGCATCGACGCGGTGGAGAGCCGTGGCGAATTGCAAATACAAAGCGGCATAGTCCTCGGGCTGCATGTATTGGCCGTCAGGCTCCTCTCCCATCTCGATGTACAACACGGGATAACCCCGCGCCTTGATGTATGCCATTTGCGCGGCCGCGTCTTCAGGCGTGCTGTACAACATGGCTACGGGAACGATGGCAGGCAGGTTGCGAGTAATTCCGCTGGTAAAGAACAGGTCAAAGCCGGGCTGATCGCCTGATTCCATGCGGTCTGGCGCTAGATAGAGATCGGAAGGCTCGTGCCAGGGATCGACCGAGGAGCAGAGAGTCAGCGTTTGTTTTTGATCGGGTGAGTGGTGAAGAATATCCTTGAATTCATTCTTCTCGTCGATGGTTCCGAGATAAAGTTCGCGGATGGCGTAGCCGACGCAGTTTCTGCGGTCGCTGGAACCATGAGTGTCGCAGGTGTTCGAGGAGCGCGTCATCAGCACGCGCACGAATTTGGTGGTCACCGGGTTGGAATCGAGATGCAGCGTGACGGTGCGGCCTTTGCCATCCGTCACATTTCCTGATGCGAACGACTTCCATGTGCCTTTGTCCTGATCATCCATGGCATCGCCGTCACCTACCCAATACTGCACTTCGTAGGCTTGAGCGTAGGGCTCCGCCCAGGCGATGCGAATGGCGTTGATATCTTCTTTTTTGTCGAGAGCGATGACTACCCACTGTGGATGCAGTGAATCGTCTTCGCCGGTGAATTCTTTGCTGAGATAGGGATTGCTTTTCCAGTAGGAGTCGAGGTCTCCATCGTCGAGGCGCGAGAAACCGTCGAACTCCGACCCTCCGTTTCGCGTGAAACCGCGGTGACGGAGAGAATATCCGTACGAGTGGCTAATCATTTCGCTTGTCGGAGTCGAATCACCGGTGAAGTATCCTTTGCCAGCGGGATCGCTCCAGGCACCCCGGGGATTCCAGTGCCAGGCCTGCACAAACAGATCTGTGTTCTGGCGGTAGCTAATGACGCCCCAGCCGGCGGAGAGAACCTGCTTGATCTGATCGGGACGGAAGAACATGTCGGTGGCGTTGCTCGGGACGCGGTCGACGGTCGAACCAAGAGCGTAGAGAGGGCTGAAGGTGTTTACGACGTGACTGGGAGTGGCGTCGACGAGAACGGTTTGTGCCGCTCCAATTGAGGAGCAGGCGAGGGCAACCGACACGAGAAGGATCACGCTCGGCGTCTTGCTCAGAATGGATCGATGAAAAAAGTGCAGGCTGCTTTTCATGGCATACCTTTCGGAGGATTTGAGCACGGTCCTCGCGTAAAGTCATACATTAAACCGACGCGCTTTTGCTATCCACGACGGCAGGGGCTTTCACGGAATGAAACTCCGGTTCAGGCTGGCGTCGATCCGGCCGCGCTCTTTGTATAATTGCGAGATTCCAGATTGCGAGACTCCAAAAGGCGCAATCCTGCGCCAGCAACTGGAGCGCTCTTCATGCTGATCAAAGTATTCGGTGATCGAGTTTCGCTGGGGCAGGCGGCCGCGGAGCAGGCGGCGGCGGCCATTCGCCGTGCCATCACCGAGCGTGGTCGAGCACGGATCATTGCTGCGACGGCTGCGTCGCAGCTGGAATTTCTGGACGCTTTGACCAAGACTCCGGAGATCGACTGGTCGAAGGTGGAAGCTTTTCATCTCGACGAATACATCGGCTTGCCGGTGACGCATCCGGGAAGCTTTCGCAAGATGCTGGTGGAGCAGTTGGTGCGGAAAACTGGTATTACCCACTACCATCTGCTTGAAGGTGACGCAGGCGATCCTTCAGAAGTGGTGCGGCGCGTCGGCAAACAACTTGCATCGATGCCTATCGATATAGCGTTTCTTGGGATTGGCGAGAACGGGCACATCGCATTCAACGATCCACCGGCCGATTTTGAAACGGAAGAACCTTACATCATCGTGAACCTCGATGAGGCCTGCCGGCAGCAGCAAGTGGGCGAGGCCTGGTTTGCAGACATTTCGCAGGTGCCGCAGCGGGCGATTTCAATGTCGGCACGCCAGATTCTGAAGGCCCGGGAGATTCTGGCGGTTGTGCCTGGTCCACGCAAAGCAGAAGCAGTTAAACTTTGCCTTGAGGGTGCGATTAGCCCGATGGCGCCGGCGTCGATTCTTCGCACGCATGCCAACGCGACCGTTTATCTCGACCCGGCTTCGGCTTCCCTGCTGAGTCCTGGTTTGCAGAATGCGCTCAGAGATGAATCGCAGGCGATGGTTAATTCCTGACGCGCCGTTCGCGAATTTTCTCAGAAATATCACAAATGGGGAACGCCAGGAGGCCGATTGCTTCATTGCGCTGGTGGATCGGCGGCCTGCTGTTTGCTTCCACCGTCATCAACTACATCGATCGGCAGACGCTGTCACTGCTCGCGCCATTTCTCAAGCTCGACTACCACTGGACCAACTCGGATTACGCGAATATTGCAATCGCATTTCGGGTGGCGTATTCGATCGGACAAACCGTCTTCGGGCGGCTCATGGACCGCATCGGCACGCGCCGTGGCCTTGACCCTCACCGTGATCTGGTATTCGGTGGTCTCGATGTTGACCTCGTTCGCAAGCGGTTTTTACAGCTTTGCCACTTTCCGATTCCTGCTGGGCGCAGGAGAATCGGCGAACTGGCCGGCCGCAACCAAGGCGGTGTCGGAGTGGTTCCCCAAACGCGAGCGCGCGCTTGCGACTGCGCTGTTTGACAGCGGTTCGTCGATTGGGGCAGCGGTCGCTCCATTCATTGTGCTGGAGATTTATTTTCGCTGGGGATGGCGCCCGGCGTTTATGGTCCCGGGCATTCTTGGATTCCTCTGGTTGATTTTCTGGCGATGGCTCTACTTCCCGCCGGAGGAGCATAGCCGCATCAGCCCGGCCGAACTGGAAATGATTGTTGCTGATAAACAGGAATCGGCTGCGCATCAGTCCGCACGTCAGTCTGCACATCAACAAAGCAAAGCCCGGCTGCAGTGGAGTGATCTGCTGAAGCTGCCGCAGACTTGGGGCGTTATTATCGCAAAAACCTCCACCGACCCAGTTTATTTCTTCATCGCGGAATGGTTTCCGATTTACCTGGTAGCGAAGGGCATCGAGCTGAAGAGCGGATTGATCGCGGTGTGGATTCCTTTCATCGCCGCCGATCTTGGCAGCTTCTTCGCTGGTGGAGCGTCCGGGTACCTGATCAAGCGCGGATGGTCGTTGGGCGCGGCGCGCAAGGCGCTGATTGTTCTTGGCGGAGTGGGCATGACCACGCTCATCCCGACAATTTTCACCACCAATCTTTACCTGATCGCGTTTCTATTTGCGGTTGCGACATTTACCTATGCGGGTTTCACGACGATGGCGAATGTGCTGCCATCTGACTTGTTTCACAGCGAATCAGTCGCGTCGGTAAGCGGGTTCAGCGGTACTGGGGCGGGAATTGGAACGATTGTGGCGTTCAAACTTATCGGCTATTTTTCCGATGCACGCCAGGCGACGGGCAGTCACTCCTTCGACCCGATTGTGATTATCGCGGGGCTGGTGCCTTTCGTTGGCATGATTCTGGTGCTCCTGCTGGTTCGCAACACGCAGGCCACGAATGAGGGATTGGTGCGCCAAATCTAAGACCTTGGGTACACTGGAAGAGCTCATGGGATACAGGCAGCTCGATCTCGACGGTAAAGTGGCGGTGGTGATTGGGGGCAGCTCTGGGATCGGCCGTACGCTTGCCCGCGGACTGGCCGAAGCCGGGGCTGATGTCGTGCCCAGCGCACGCCGCATGGAGCTGGTGAACGTGATTGCGGAAGAAATCGAGAGCACGGGACGCCGGTCACTGCGTGTGATTTGCGATGTGGCCGACCGTGGATCGCTGGAGAAACTGCTGCAGGCTTCCGTCCAGGCGTTCGGAAAAGTGGACATTCTTCTGAACGCTGCTGGGTTTAACCAGCGGGCTCCCACTCTGGATTTCTCTGAGGCCGACTGGGACAAACTCATCGATACGAACCTGACCGGTACGTTGCGCGCGTGCCAGGTGTTTGGACGGCACATGATCGAGCGCAAGTATGGGCGCATCATCAACATTGCTTCGATGGGCTCATTTCTTGCGCTTTATGAAGTTGCGGCGTATTGCGCGAGCAAGGCGGGCGTGGCTTCGTTGACGAAATCACTGGCCATCGAGTGGGCGCGGCATGGCGTTTGTGTAAATGCGATTGCTCCGGGATATTTTCGCACGGCTCTCAGCGAGAAGTTGTTGATGGGCACTCCGCGAGGGGAGGAAGTGCTGATCCGCACGCCGATGAAGCGCTTCGGCGAACTCGATGAGTTGATCGGGGCGGCGGTCTTTCTTGCATCCGACGCTGCCAGCTTCGTAACTGGCACTTTGCTGGCGGTGGATGGTGGCTTTCTCGCCAGCGGCGTAAACCAGTGACTCCGCGTTTCTGACAACACTTACTGCAACGCCGACTGGGTCAACTTCACGGCGCAATAGGGATTGGCTGATCCGCCTGAGACGTTGCACTTCTGGCCGTTCACCGATCCCGCCGCCATGGTCGAGAAATAAATGTTCGTCCCGCCGTTCGACATTTCGTTGTCGATTACGATTCCGCTGGTTCCTCCTAGAGCGCTCGGGGAAGTTACGCAACTGGAGGTCGCCGATCCGGAGCAGGTCGGTGTGGTCAGGGATGTTGTAATCGTCGAACTCTCCAAGTGTCCATCGGTTGTTGAGCCTACACCGAAGAACAATCGATCCGTCGTGCCGTTGTAAAACTCGGTCAAAGGCGAACACTCATCCCCTTTCGTGGTGTTTATCTGGAAAGTGGTCGAGCCGGTGCTGGTAATGACGTTGCTGGCAAAGGGGAAGAAAAACATCTTTGGATCCGCCGGCACACCACCTGACTGTACGAATCCGCAGGCGATCATGTGCCCCGACGCAGACCCGTTCAACCAGAAGGCATTATCAAATGCTCCAGCGTGGACGTTTTTCCCCGTGCAGTCGCCGTCGCCGCTCGCCGACCCCAAGTCGACCGTATTGCTTGCGGTCGGCGTACCGGAGGTGAAGTTCGCTGCGACCTGCGTAACTGCTCCGCCGATACCCGGGACAATGCTGCACCCCGTGAACGCAAACACCTGGTCGGTGGTGGGGTTGGCGGGATCGGTGACCGCAATCGGCGGGTCTACGATCCCCGTCCCCGGCTTTCCGCTTCCGTCGTTGCTTCCGTCGTATACCCAGCCGATGGTCTGCTGCGATGCGTAGGTCTTTGCCGGGCTGGTCAATTTGACGGAATACAGGTATCCCTCGCCGTCTCCGATGAAAATCAGGCCCGCATTATCATCCACAACCGGAGCAGTCAATATTGTGTTGTATTTGTTGGTCGAGACCGCGACCGGCCAGTTGGCCGAGTCGTTGACCAGTGCCGGCGCACCACCGCCGAATACCGGCGTGATCTTGTAGAGCACGCCATTGTCGGCGCCCACGTAGGCCGTATCTGTGTTGTAGTCGACCCACGGTGAGGAATTTGAATTGGTCGCGCTGGTTTCGATAGTGAGAGTCGTCATGCAGCCCGCCGTCGTCGGCTTCGTGCACGAAGTGGGAGTCAGCGGACTCAATACTGAACCTGACTGCGATGGCGGCGCCGGAATCGGATTCGGAAGATAGAGAACGTGGAAGTACGAGCCTGAGCTCGTGCTCTCCACGAAAGCAACCTTGGTTCCATCGATCGAAAGTGCGGGCGACGTCTTAATCTGCCCACCCGTCTGTGTAACCGTGTTGTAGGCGAATGCCACCCAGGGCGATCCGCTGTTGCAGGCCGGACTGGCTCCCGTGTAGAGGTTATTGATCCCCACCAGGTTCGCTTGCGTCCCAGTCCCGGTCACGGTCAGCCCAAAGACAATGTAATCAGAATTGCAGTTCTCCGCCACGACGTCGAACTGGTATTTCGCCGGAAATTGATTTTGGGGCACGTATCCGTTCTCGAGTGAAACCGCCCAGTCGATCTCGGTGCGGCGGTGCCGCAGGCGCTCTCTCCGCCTTGATCTTTCCACGGCCACTTGCCGCATCACCATGTTGTAAACATAGCGCGGGTCGTGGACTGCTCCCGCCGCGAGCACGTCCTCGGCTCGCATGCCCGGCATCAACAGGTGCCGCGAACTCCAATCCTCCGGATACCCCAGGTGAGTCTCTTCGTGGCTCGCGTTGGCGGGCGAGGTCGTCTCCATCCCGGCTTGCCCGGAAAGCGGAACGCCCAGCAGGAGCCCTGCTGCCACGCAGAACCAAAGGAATCGGAACCCTTGCATCGTATCTCCTCAAAACTTTCGAATTATGACGCTTTTATTTTCGCCCACGGTTTGGGAATGTCAGGTCTTACTTCGGTAACTTAACGGCTTTAGCGCCAACCTGACGTGGTGTGACCTATGTGCCTCCGCACCCAATCCTCACGCGTGAGCAGACTGTCCCCTCTCAAAAGGGACTGGGTTTGCAATAAGTTAGCGAGGGAGTGGATTTCGAATCAACGAGCCAGGGGGAAAGGCCCGCGAACGGCGAATTACTGCAGAGCGGCCTGGGTTAGCTTGACCGCACAGTACGCGGCAGTATTCCCGCAAATGGTGGTCGAGGTCGCCAGCGTGCCGAAGTAGATGCTCGACGCCTGCGCGTCCGTGGAATCGTTGTCCACGATGATGCCGCTGGTCCCACCGGCAACATCGGCGGTGTTCGTCGCCAATGCAGCGGGCGCGACGCCTTGGGCAATTTCAAGCGGGTTCGGCAGCGCGATGGTATACAGTTCGGTGGGATTGGCATTGACGCCCACGAAAAGGTAATCCACTCCGGCCGAGGCGTTATAGAACTCGGTAAGTGGCGACATGACCGAAGCGTTGTTACCCAGTTGAGGTTTCCCCAACGGCGCCGGTTGTAGAACGGAACTTACGAATGAGAACGGCTTTAACTGTTGGCCGCCCGTGCCGGAGGACGCTCCAATGATCTCTCCGTTGTTGGCCTCGGTGGCGCTGCCGATTCCCAGGGTGAAGTAGCGATTATCCGGGGTTGGGGCATAGAGAGGAAAGTTCGCCGTGGTGCAACTTTGGTTCGCGCCAGAGTCGAGGCCCGTGATCGTAACCGACGTCAGGGTGTTGCTGGTGAATGCGAATTGGACAAGTCCGGGGTTGCCCGCCGTACCGGTGTCAGTTTCACCGCTGGCAGCGGAGGTATTGGGGCTGCATGCACTGACGACATAACCTACGCTGTTCGTCGAATCAAGAATTGCGCCGTCGCGAATACCGCCATTGATCAGCCCTTGGTTCGTACCCCCACTAACGCCGAGCGCCAGGGTCGCTTCTATAACTCCCGTTGGGGTAATTTCGTAAAAGTTGGAACTGCTATCGCCGATAAAAATATTGCCGGTGTTACCCACATCGACCACTGGGGATGAGAGGAAGTTCGATCCCTGGGTGACAGTCGCGCCGGTGACAGTGCATCCGGCGCCGGTAGTCGCGGTGGGTATCGTGGCGTCGAAAGTTAACTGGGTTGTGCTCGTAGTGATAGGGATTTGTAGTCCATTGATGGCAGTGGCGTCACCCGCGCTGCAGTGCGTGCCGTTGGCGGATACGCCGGTGATGGTGACCAACTCTCCGATGCTGAGCGAGTTGTTCACGGTGACCGTCACTACCGATGTGGTGGCCGTCACCGCACTCGGGGTGGCTGACGCGGGAACGGTGGCGTTTACATGCACCGGAAAATTCCCCGCATACGCCGGTGTCCCTTTGAACGTGGGCGTGATGGCATACAGATAGCCGTTGTTATCGCCGACGTATGTCGTATCGTTGGCATAATCGGTGAACGGGGATGAGAAACTATCTGCCGCTCCGGCCACTGCAGTGGCTGTATTGGCGGCGACCAAACCCAATGGAAGCATGAAGTCTGTGGCGGTGCTTCCCGAGGTGCTTCCGGGGATCACAGGGCTGGTGGCACAGGTGGGCAACGTGGTCCCGCCGTTGTTGTTGCCGGTGCAACCGGCACTCGTTCCGTACTCCGTGCTGCCGCTGCCGAACGTGAGCACGTGCAGAATCGCGCCGATGTTCGGGTCATTCTCCACATAGGCAACTTCTGCGCCACCGACCGAGAGCCCTGGCGAGGTAGCGACTGGTCCGACGCCGGAAGCATAGGAGAAGATGAATTCCGGATTCGTGAGACCACACTGCGATGCTCCGGAGCCGCTATAGAGGTGATTGAAAGCGACGATGTTGGCTTGCAAGCCATTCGTCCCGGCGGTAACGGCGGCCCAGGTTAAAGCGGTTACAGTGGCGGGTACGGTCAGCGCGACCCGTGTTCCGGGGGTGAGCGTGTACACGGTGACAGCGTGGCTGGCAGTGGAGGCAATGGCGACGATGCGGTCAAGGGCAGTGCCACTGAGATTGCGATTGATCGCGGCCGCCAGATTGGTTGCATTGCTGGCAGCACCCGCAGCGCCTGCTGTTGTGGACACCTCGAAATCTGTTCCTGTATTGGTCGTGGTGCTGGCGGTCAAGCTGAGGGAAACCGCGGTTCCGCCGGTTGGGGTTACGGTGAATTTTACGGTGCCCGCGCCGGCCACAACCGTGGTGCTGAAAGTGCCGACAACTTGAGAGCGCGTGTTTCCGGTCGATGCGTTGATGGGGAATACTACGAAATCCGCGGTACAACTTGGCGTCGCGTTTACGTCGAAGGAGTACTTGGCGGGCCACATGCCCTGAGCGACGCCGCCGGCGCCCAGCGAAACGGCCCAGTCCCTTCTCATGTCGCCTCTTGGCCGCCGCCGTCCCGGGTCCCGCAGCGTTCGATGCCACGGCACCAGGCCTGAATCGGGCGGCGCATTCCCGTGCAGAAGCCACTGGGCATATGCGCGCGGCTCGTTCCACGTATTCACGGCCTGTTCCGGCGTGTAGCCGCCGGTGAAGATGACGTGGCGTGAGCTCCAATCGATCGGCACGGGGATCGAACCATCCGGCCTGGCGAAACCCTGCGCGAATGCCGACTGGGTAAAGCCCGCAGCCAGTCCGAGCGCCGCCAGCATCAGCATGACGCACATGGCAAGAAAGTCCGCTTTCCGGTTTCGTGGAGTTCTAGACCTATCCACAGTTAGACCGCCTCCGTGTCTCGCTATTAAGCCGTCCAAGGTGCTCGATCATTCTCGCCCATCCGATCAGTGCCGATGACCAACCCGTCTTCATCTTGGAAAAGCGGAATCGAGAGGTGAGTTTGCCAGGGCCTGAATCTGGATCAGTGGACCCGCATATGCCGCTGCCGCCCGATTTAGCATGTTCGCCGAAGGAATGCCAGTTCTCTGGAAAGATTTTTCGCAATCCGCAGTGGATGGCCCGCGCATGCTGCCTTCCATGTAAGCCAGGCCGGGGCAGCGCGTGCACGTTCCCACATGGGAGCATGTCGAACAGGTCGGAAGATCCCGGGCATGGATCGAGCGGACTTCTTTCAATTCCGGGGAATGCTGCCAGATGTCAAGAAACTTCTGCCGGCGCACGTTGCCGCTGGGCAGAGGAAATTGCACGCAAGGAAACACATCGCCGTAGGGAGAAATGTAGCAGGCGGTGTGGCCCGCGCTGCAAGGGAAACCGTCCATCACATCTTCGCCAGGGGCGGGTGGAGGCGCGCAGAATTCTTCCACGTTGCCCACGAGTTCCTGGTTATGGAAAACCTGCTTGAGGTCCGACCCCGGAATTCGCAGCGCAAGAATGGATCTGTCTCCATCCATTTTCGGCGTGATGGTAGGGTCGAGCGTATAGGTGACTCCCAACTCTTTCGCCAAGTCGATCACGCCTTGCTGGTCGGAGAAATTGCCCGCCATAAGAACATTGGCGAGAGTGACCCTCAGTCCCTGTTGCTTCAAGAATCGAATCGCGCGGATGGTTCGCTTCAGTGACCCCGGCAGTTTGGTGATGGCATCATGAACTTCAGGCCGATGCGAGTAGACACTGATCTGCACCTGCTCGACCCCAAGCTGGCGCAATCTTGCGGCTTCTTTCTCGCGGATCATCACCCCGTTGGTCTTCACTTTTACGTTGAACAGCAGTTGCCGCGCCCGCTCGACGATTTCAAAAAAATCGCGCCGCATGAGAACTTCTCCGCCGCTGATCGAGAGAAAAAAGACTCCGGCATCGGCCAATTGTTCGAGCACATCGATGATTTCAGCCGTCGTCATCTCGCCGTGATCGTCGTGATCGAGATAGCAATGCACGCAGCGTTCGTTGCAGCGGTAGGTGATATCGAGGTGAACGCTGATGGGCAAGCCCAGGTTCAGAGCCTTTTGATTCATCTCGGCCATAAGGCTCATGGGCGCTCCGTGGATGAGGGAGAATCTATCTCGATTAGTGGCTGATCCGATACGAGCAGAATGCCGTGTTGTGAGAGTTCGTCGACGAAGCGGTTGGCTCCGCGCTGCGCCTGCTCCGGGTCGACGTCGAATTCCTGGCAGACTTTGCCGGCCACGATTTCCGCCAGCGGCGTGCGACCGTCCGCTGCCTGCCAGATCGTGGAAGCGACTTCATTGAGGGTGAAAAAAGTCGAATCCACGGCCGACATCACCATCATCTCGCCCCCCACCATGCGGGCGGCAATCGCCTTGCTTCGCGCGATGTATCTTTCGGGCATCCAGGGTCTCCAGTGCTAGCGTGTGGCGACTAACGTATTATGTCCCAGACTCGCTGGTCAGGGACGAATACTAAGCGGTGGATGGGAACCAAACTTGCAAACTCGCATGCGGATTGAAAAACCAGTTTCACCAGCTCAGGATCATCGGCGAAGAACAGGATGTTCCGCAGCAGCCGCTGGATTGCTTCTGAGGGGCCGATTGGCTCGATGCGGTTCTGCAAGCCTTTCTCAAGCAAAAAGAATGCGCTGAGGGGAGCGGAGCAGTTCTCGCCGACCCGCGCCAACTCTCCCGCAAAAGGAGTCCCGCAGGCGATGTACTGATTTCCCTCGCGACGCACGTAGGAGATTTCGTCGGTGAGCAGCGTCGCATCGGGCGGCGCGAGGCGGGAGATCGTCGTCTTGCCGGCACCTGAAATACCGGAAAACAGAAAGGCTTTCCCTCCGCGAATCGCGCTGGCGGCGTGAACCAGAAAACCTCCTTTCCTTGCGAGGACCAGGCTGTGAACGATGCGCAAGACGCAATCGATGGCATAGGGATTGCACGATTGGCGAATACGGCCTCGGCTGGTTTCTGGATTCCACCTAGCGTGGAAGTCGCCACGCCTCAATAGCCATTCGCCATCTTCGATCTTCACCTCGAGGTCATCATTGACCGAGGATTCCGAAGGCTCACGCAAGTCAATGTCGAATTTGAGGTGCGAATCCGGCGAGGTCCCAACAAACCCGGTGTATCGATTCTCGATCAGCCGATGAAATGACGGATCCTGCGTTCGCAGGGAAATCGCCATTCCGCCGATCTCGATCGATACCGCCTCTCTCGCGATCGTGGGAAGTGTAGTCGTCATAGACTAGAAGGAAGAATTGAAGAAGCGCCGGGAATCCCGAGCACCTGTAGCCGCGGCATGAATGAGTAAGGCGAGAACGCGAATTCGATCCGAGTGGCACAGCATCTTTGCCAGCGCGGATTCGAGCAGCGAGACTCGGCGGCTCGGAACGAAACTGCGATTGGCGCGGCCGATGCCGGCGACTCGACCGAGCAGTTCGGATGCGGCTACGGGAGGATCGTTTTGAGACATTGCGTCGCCTTTGGTGATCCACGAGAAGCAATCCCCGTCCCGACGCGTTTCGACTAGCCGGTGGACAAAGAAACGGTTCTCGCGCATTACCAACACGATGTCTCCGCGAACGACTCCGCCGTAGGCTGCGCTTTGAATGGTAAGAAGATCGCCCGGCCACACCGAGGGAAGCATGCTCACTCCCCACGCCTTCAGGCGAACAGTGCCGTTGCCGCGTAGGATCTCGGCTGCGAGACTGAGTTTGGGATCTTCCAGCGTGGATGGCGCAGAGGGCATCAGCCTAGGAATTCTTCCGGTTGAATCTGCACGCAAAATTTGTATCTTGGATTTTGCCGCAGGACAGCGCCATGGTTTCGAAAACCCGCTCGTGCCGGAATGCAGGTTCTTGATAGGCTTTTTTTGCTGTGCGGTGGCCCTTGCCTGCGTTCTCCTTGCCAGTATTCCAATCCTGTTCGGCCATAAAAAATGAGCTCCGCAATCCAGACCGCAGAGTCTGCGCTCCGGAAACGCTCGACTACAAACCACTTCTTTCCCGAAGCGTACTACAGGAAAAGGATTTAGCCGATTGTCACTGGTGGTACATGCGGGCAGGAGCCTGTGGATTTCTTCCGGCGGCGCTCAAGAAAATAATCTCAAGAAATAATAATGATGAACAACGGCCCAACCGTCCTACTGCTCGATCGCCGTCTCGGATTTGTCAGGTTTCTGGGTTACCTGCTTGGGGCTCGGCAACTGCGAACGGTCCCAGCCGCCGCCAAGGGCCTCCACCAATGCCACGGCGTAGGCCATCTGTTGCACCTGAAGAGCGTTCAGGGTTTGCTGGTCGGCCAATACAGTGGTCTGGGCAATCAGCACGTCGAGGTAGGGATCGATGCCCTCGTCGTATCTCGCTTGCTCGAGCTTGAGATAGGTTCGAGCTGAATCCACCGCCTGCTGCTCTTGCTGAATCTCTTTAGATAGGATGCGAACTTCTGCGAGACCATCCTCCACCTGCTGAAAAGCGCTAAGCACGGTCTGCCGGTAACTGGCCAGATCCGCATTGTAGGTTGCAACGTATTGTTGGACCGTGGCACGGCGCAGGCCTGCGTCGAAGATGGTTTCGGGGAGCGACGCGCCCACAGACCAGAAACGGCTTGGCCAGGAGAGCCAATTATGGAAGGCGGAACTTTCGAAGCCGGCTTCACCGGTCAAAGTCAGGCTGGGATAATAGGCTGCATAGGCAATGCCGATGGTTGCGTTGGCTTCCGCCATAGTGCGTTCCTCGGCGGCGACGTCAGGGCGGCGCTCGAGCAGTTCCGAGGGCATGCCAACCGGAATTGGCGGCGGAGCAACCGTCATCGGCTTCACCGGAATGGAGAAACTTGTGGCCGCCTTGCCGATGAGCACCGCAATCGCATGCTCATATTGCGCGCGCGCGACGCCGACGTTGGTCGCTCCCGCCTGCGCGCTCTGCAGCGTGGTCTCGGCTTCGACCACGGAGATTTGGTCGTCGATGCCGGCTTCGTAGAGCGCGCGGGTCAGGTCGTACGACTTCTGGTCTGCTGCCACGGTGTCGTCAAAGATTTTTTGCAACATGTCCTGGCCGCGAATCTCGAAAAAATATTGCGCCAGGCTGGCCTGCTCGGTCAGGCGTTCGTTCTCGAGATCGGCTGCGCTGACCTGGGCAGCATACTGCGCCTGGCGCACCGTATTGCGGACCTTGCCCCAAAGGTCAGGTTCCCAGGAAGCTTCGAGAGGCAGGGAGTAAACGGTACTTTGCAGTTGTTTGGCGGCGGTGCCCGTGCCCGACGTGTTGACGGGAGTCGTGTTAAGGTTCTCCGAGGTTCGCGAGCGAGTGAACGAAGGCGCGACCGAAAGAGTGGGAAAATACTGCGAGCGCGCCTCGCGGACTATCGCGCGGGCTTCCATGAAGTTCTCAAAATACTGTTTGATGTTCTGGTTATTTATATCCAGTTGTTCCTCAAGAGCGTTCAATTCGGGATCGTTGAAAATCTCCCACCACTTTCCGCGCAGCTTCGCGTCCGCGGGCTGCGCCGGCGTCCAGAGTCCAGCTTCCTGGGACTGGGTTGGCGACTCCTTGTAGACCGGCGCAGGAGCCGGCGGTGCGGGGGGATGGTATTTCGGCCCTACCACGCAGCCTGATAAAGATAATAGGAACGCGGCCGTAAACAGCCGAATCATCTCGTTCGCGTGTTCTCGTGCGAGGATCTTCATAACGTTTCTGCCTAACTCACCGTTCATCCCAGCCCATCCGTTTAACCGGCCTGCGGGGCAGGGAGGGGATTTCGCGCGGTCTTTCCCTTTCCCTGCATCCACAACCGCAGCCGGTCGAACTCCAAATAAACGACCGGCGTCGTATAGAGTGTGAGCAACTGGCTCAAGATCAGTCCTCCCACAATCGTAATGCCTAGAGGCCGGCGGAGCTCGAACCCAGTGCCCGTTCCCAGCGCCAGCGGCAACGCGCCCAATAACGCGGCCATGGTCGTCATCAGAATCGGGCGGAAGCGCAACATACAGGCTTCAAAAATCGAATCGATGGGCTTTTTCCCCTCCTGGCGCTCTACCTGAAGCGCAAAATCGATCATCATGATCGCGTTCTTTTTTACGATACCGATCAGCAGCACAATGCCAATGATGGAGATAATGTTCAGATCCTGCTTGAAGAGCATCAACGCGAGCATCGCTCCTACGCTCGCCGACGGCAGCGAGGAGATGATGGTCAGGGGATGGACCAGGCTTTCGTACAAAATACCGAGAATGATATAGACAGCCAGCAGTGCGGTCACGATCAGCCATGGTTCGGTGCCGAGAGATTGCTGGTAGGCCTGCAGCGTGCCCGCATAAAAACCTTGCAGCGTGGAAGGCGTGCCGAGCCGCTTCTGCATCTGGCCGATGCTCAACGTGGCGTCGCTCAAAGACACGTCCGGCGCCAGGTTAAAGGAGATCGTAACCGAGGGGAATAATCCCGTATGGTTAATGGCCAGAGGTGTGGTGTTGGCTTGGCCCTTGGCCATGGTCAGCAACGGAATGTTGTCACCGCTGGAGCTTTTCAGGTAAATATCTTTCAGCCCTTCCGGGCTTTGCCAATATTGCGGAGCGACCTCCAGCACCACGTAGTACTGATTCAACTGGGTGTAGATGATGGACACTTCCGACTGGCCGAATGCACCGTATAATGCCGAGTCCAGCGACTGCGCGGTCGAACCGAGCCGGGCCGCAGTGACCCGATCATAGTTCATCAACTCATTCAGGCCGCCATTCTGCTGATCTGAGCTTACGTCCTGCAGGCCGTGTAGTTGCGTCATCTGGCTCAGTATGATGGGCGCCCACTTGGAAAGTTCCTGCACATTGTCGGATTGAAGCGTGTACTGGTACATCGCGTTGCTGGAGCGGCCGCCGATACGCAGATCCTGCACGGACTGAAGAAATGCGGAAGCCACGGGCAGACGGTTCATCTGCGGCCGAAGGCGATTGATGATTTGCGTGGCACTGACCTTGCGCTCCGCCAGCGGCTTGAGCGCAACATAGATGTTGCCGCTATTGGTGGCCCCGTTGCCCCCGGTGAACGCAATCACATTGGCCACGGCAGGATCATTCTTGATCACCGCACCGATCTGCCGGATGGAGTTGTCCATGGCCGGAAACGATGAATCCTGCGGCCCGCGCACTGCGCCCGCGATCGCGCCAGTATCCTCCACGGGGAAAAAGCCCTTGGGGATCTTGAAACCCACCACCACATTGAGCGCGATGGTGATACCGAGTACGACGAGGGTGAAGGCAGGATGGTCGAGCACCCAATGCAGGCTGCCGCGATACAACGACAGCACCCAGTCGAAGAACTTTTCGCTGGCCATGTAGATGCGGCCATGTTTTTCATCGGGCTCGCTCTTCAACAGATAGGCACACATCATCGGCGTGGTGGTCACCGAGATGATCATGGATACGAAAACCGCGGTCGAGAGTGTGACCGCAAATTCGCGGAAGAGGCGGCCCACGATTCCGCCCATCATCAGAAGAGGAATAAACACAGCAATCAGCGAAATGCTGATGGTGAAGACAGTGAACCCGATTTCTTCCGCACCTTTCAGCGCCGCGGCAAACGGCTTCATGCCATCTTCCAGATGGCGTGTGATATTTTCCATCACCACGATGGCATCGTCGACCACAAATCCGGTTGCAATGGTCATCGCCATCAGCGAGAGGTTGTCGAGGGTATATCCCAACAAATACATCACAGCGAATGTACCGATCAGGGAAACCGGCACCGCGACGGCGGGAATGAGCGTGGCACGACCGTTGCGCAGGAAGACAAACACCACGATGATGACCAAGCCAATGGAAATGAGCAGCGTCCTCTCCACATCGCTGACCGAGGCACGGATGGTTGTAGTGCGATCGAGAACAATTGTGATATCGATGCCGAGCGGAATGGAGGCCTTGATATACGGAAGCTGCGCGCGGATGCGATCGACCGTGTTAATGATGTTGGCGCCGGGCTGGCGGAAAATGATGACGGTCACTGAGCGCTTGCCGTTCAAATAGCCGGCTGCGCGCACATTCTGCACAGAGTCCGTCACCTGCGCGACGTCAGATAAATGAACTGCCGCGCCGTTCTTAAAGCCAACCACGAGGGGCTTGTAGTCGGCGGCGTGCGAGATCTGGTCGTTAGCCAGGATGTCTGCGGTCTGCACTCCGTCGGTGATCTGGCCTTTGGCCAAGTCGGCATTCTGCAGGCTCAGGGCGGACTGCAGATTCGCCAGCGTGAGTCCATAACTGGCTAACTGTGTGGGATTCGCGTCCACGCGCACCGACGGCAACGCACCGCCTCCCACCGAGACCTGTCCCACGCCCTGAATCTGCGAAAGCTTTTGTTCCAGGACGGTCGATGCTTCGTCATAAAGCTTATCCGGACCGAACTTATCCGAGGTTAGGCCGAGAATCATGATCGGCGAATCCGCGGGATTGACCTTGCGATAAGTCGGATTGCCCGGAAGGTTGGCGGGCAGATAGGTTCGCGCCGCGTTAATTGCGGATTCCACATCACGCGCCGCCCCATCAATGTCGCGGCTGAGGTCGAACTGAATGGTGATGGACGTACTTCCCAACGTGCTGGCGGAGGTCATCTCGGTTACGCCTGCGATATGGCCAAACTGCCGCTCCAGCGGAGTGGCGACGGACGACGCCATGATTTCGGCGCTGCCCCCCGGCAAACTGGCACCGACCGAAATTGTAGGAAAGTCGACTTCCGGGAGGGGCGCCACCGGCAACACCTCGAACGCAATCGCACCGGCCAGTGCAACCGCTACCGTGAGTAACGTAGTAGCCACCGGCCGCTGAATGAAAGGCGCGGAGATGTTCATGCCGGTCCCGCCTGTTCCGCAGTTCCGGCTTCCACCTGATTTGCTTTGCGACCGAAGCGATGCCCGAGATTGTCGAAGAAGATATAGATGACTGGCGTGGTGTAGAGCGTGAGCGCCTGACTTAACAGGAGCCCACCGACCATGGCGATGCCGAGCGGCCGTCGCAACTCAGAACCGAAGCCGGAGCCGAGCGCGAGCGGCAGTCCACCGAGCAGCGCCGCCATTGTGGTCATCATGATGGGGCGAAAGCGCAGCAGACAGGCTTCGTAAATTGCATCGGTGGCGTTCTTGCCGTGCTGGCGCTCGCCTTCGAGCGCAAAGTCAACCATCATGATGCCGTTCTTCTTCACGATACCGATCAGCAGGACGATGCCGATGATCGCCACCACGCTCAAATCCTGGTGAAAGAGGATCAGCGCGAGAAAAGCTCCCACACCCGCCGACGGCAGTGTGGAGAGAATCGTAATCGGGTGGACAAAGCTCTCGTACAGAACTCCCAGCACGATATACACGGTGACCAGCGCGGCCAGAATGAGTAAAGGCTCGTTGGAGAGTGAATTCGTAAAGGACGCCGCGGTGCCCTGAAAGCCCGCCTGCAGACTGGGAGGCATGTGCATGTCTTTCTGCACTTTGTCGACCGCCGTAATGGCCTCGCCCAGCGCGGCGTTGGGCGCGAGATTGAACGACACGGTGATCGCGGGAAACTGACCCTGGTGGGTAATGGCGAGCGCTTCCGTCGTCTTCTCAAAATGCGAGAAAGCGCCTAGCGGCACAGCAGTGCTGTAGGCCGAAGTGCTGGTGACTGCGGAGTTCGCGCCATTGCTCGGGGTCGAGGACGCGCTCGCCGAGAGCGCGTTCGTAGGAGGAGTGAGAGTGTTCGCCGATGGCGTATACAACGCAGAAGCCGTTAGTGCATTGGACCCTGCCGAGGATGATCCGGAGGCCGCGAACGATGTCGACGCCCCGGAGCCCGACGCTCCCGCGGACGCATTCGATTGGATGTAGAGACGGTTCAACTTGTTCGGATCCAGTTGAAACTGCGGCTGGCTCTCGAGCACAACGTGGTACTGATTCACTTGGGTATACATCGTGCTAATCTGGCGCTGGCCGAACGCGTCATAGAGGGTGTTATCGATGGTTGTCGGCGCGATGCCCAATCGTGAGGCGGTGACCCGGTCGATGACCAGAGATACCGCGAGCCCTCCTGTTTGCTGATCGGTGGCTACATCTTCCAGTTCCGGCAACTGCTTCAGCCGGCTGACGAAACGATTCGTCCAGTCGTTCAATTCGTTGGCATCGGGGTCTTCGAGTGTGTACTGGTATTGCGTGCGGCTCACGCGATCGTCTACGGTGATGTTCTGCACCGGCTGCATGAACAGCTCGATCCCCTGAACCTGGCTCAGTTTTGACTTGAGCCGGCGGACTACGTCGGAAGCGTTCAACTTGCGCTGGTCGAGAGGTTTTAGATTGATCGATATTCTGCCGCTGTTCGTGGTTGTATTGGTTCCATCAGCGCCGATAAACGACGAGAGGCTTTCGACTGCGGGGTCATCCAGAATTACTTTTGCGAGTTGCTTCTGCTTTTCGGCCATCGCCTTTGAGCCGATAGTCTGCGGTGCTTGCGAGATGCCCTGGATCACTCCCGTGTCCTGCACCGGGAAAAAACCTTTAGGAATGATGATGTAAAGGAAAACCGTGAGCATCAGCGTGGCCAGCGCGATGAACAGCGTAATCGTCTGGAAGCGAAGTACAAACTTTAGTGTGCGGCCATAGAACCCGATCATTGCCTCGAAACCACGCTCCGTGGCTCGATAGATGCGCCCCTGCTGCTCTTTCGGCTCGCGCCGCAGAATTCGCGCGCTCATCATCGGGGTGAGCGTAAGAGAGACTACGGCCGAAACGACGATAGTGACAGCCAGGGTTACGGCAAATTCGCGGAACAGGCGGCCCACCACGTCGCCCATGAATAACAGCGGAATCAGCACGGCGATGAGCGACACGGTCAGCGAGAGAATGGTGAAGCCAATCTGCTCCGCGCCTTTGAGCGCCGCTTCCATCGGAGGATCACCCTCTTCGATGTAGCGCGCGATGTTTTCGATCATCACGATGGCATCGTCCACCACGAAGCCGGTGGAGATAGTGAGCGCCATCAGCGATAAGTTATCGAGGCTGTAGCCGAGGATGTACATCGCCGCAAACGTGCCGATCAGCGACAGCGGGACAGCCACGCTGGGAATAATGGTGGCGTAGAGACTGCGCAAGAAAAGGAAGATGACCAGCACGACCAGTCCGACCGTCAGCAGCAATTCAAATTCGACATCCGAAACCGACGCTTTGATGGCGGTCGTAAGATCGGTAAGAATAGTCACCTGAATGCCCGCAGGCAGGTTGGCCTCAAGCTGTGGCAAAAGCTGCTTGATGCTTTTGACCACGCTGATTGTGTTGGCCCCGGGCTGGCGTTGCACGTTCAGGATGACGGCCGGAGTCTGATTCATCCACGCGGCCTGATTGTTGTTCTCCACGCCATTCACGATCTGCGCTACATCGGTCAGCATTACCGGCGCGCCGTTGCGGTAGGCAACGACAACGCTTCTGTAATCGTCGCTGGTGACCAGTTGATCGTTGGCGTCGATCTGGTAATCCTGGCGCGGCCCGTCGAAGTTTCCTTTCGCCGCATTCACACTGGCCTGGGTCAGCGCCGAACGCAGGTCTTCCATGTTGATGCCATAAGACGACATCGCCGCGGGATTAGCTTGAATGCGGACCGCGGGCTTTTGGCCTCCGCTGATGGTTACAAGGCCGACCCCATTGAGCTGCGAAATCTTAGGTGCGAGGCGCGTATCCACAAGGTCTTCGACCTGAGAAAGCGGCATGGCACTTGAGGTGATAGCAAGGGTGAGCACGGGAGCATCGGCGGGATTGGTCTTACTGTAAGTCGGCGGCGCGGGCAGGATCGATGGCAAAAGACTCTGTGACGCATTGATGGCAGACTGCACCTCTTCCTCGGCTACATCGATGTTTAGCGTCAGGTTGAACTGCAGCACGATGACGGAAGTGCCGCCCGAACTGGTGGAGGTCATCTGGCTCAAGCCTTGCAGTTCGCCGAATTGGCGCTCCAGGGGCGCCGTCACCGTCGTCGCCATTACAGTCGGGCTCGCTCCCGGATAAAACGTGAGGACCTGAATCGTCGGATAATCGACTTCCGGCAAGGCAGAGACCGGCAGTTGGGTGTAGCCCACTATGCCGACCAGGAGGATTGCGGCCATGATCAAAGCGGTAGCAACGGGCCGCAGAATAAACGGGCGAGATGGACTCACGGGGCGGTGCTCCCGTTGATGCTGCCCGCGGCGGGCTTGGTGGGAGCCTTGTTCGAAATGGTAACCGCAGTGTTGTCCTGCAGCTTATCGAAGCTGCTATTGGCTACGACGTCTTCTGGATTGATGCCATCCACCTGCGTTAGACCGCCGTCCGTAACTCCCGGCTTAACGCTGCGCATGTGAGCAACGTTGTTTTGAATCACATACACGAATGACGCCTGACCATTTTGTTGAATGGCGGAAGCTGGAACCAGCGTCACCCCTTGCAGCGTATTCACCAGCAGCCGAGTATTCACAAACTGGTTCGGGAAGAGCGCATCATTCTTGTTCGCGAACTCGGCTCGGCCTTTTACGGTTCCAGTCGTAGTATCAATCTGATTGTCGAGCGTCAATAGCTTGCCGCTTGCAATCTTCGTTTGCGCAGTGCGGTCAAAGACATCCACGGGGAGCGTCGCCTTTTTTCGCAGCCGATCCGCCACTGGGCCCAGACTGTCTTCCGGTATGGTGAAAACCACGGTGATGGGCTGCAACTGCGTAATGACTGCGAGAGTCAGGGTTCCAGCGGACTGCACCACATTACCCGGGTCCACCAGCCGCAAGCCGACGCGCCCGGCAATGGGAGCTGTGATATGACAGAAGTCGACCTGGATCTGGTCAAATTGCACCGTTCCCTGATCGTTTTTTACGGTGCCCTCGTCCTGCAGAACGAGCTTTTCCTGGTCGTCCAGAATTTGTTTTGCAATCGCGTTGCGGGCCCATGCGGCACGATAGCGTTCAAGGTCCATCTGCGCTTGCGCGAGCACGTTCTGGTCCCGCTCAAGCGCACCTTGCGCCTGCAGAAGACTCGCGCGGTACGGACGTGAATCGATATCAACCAGCGGATCGCCCTTGCGAACGAGCTGACCCTCTTTATAGTGGACGGCCACGATCAGGCCGGTCACCTCGCTAGTAATCGAATCGGTATAGACCGGGGTGACGGTGCCGATTGCATCAAGGTAGACACCGATGTTGCCCTTCTTAGCCGTTGCCGTTGTGATGTTGATCTTCGCCGCCGGCGGTGCGACTTTCTTCCCGCTATCGAGATGGCGCCATATCAGCCAAACGGCAAGCGCAAAGACGAGCAACATCAGGATCCATATGACAACGTGCACGACTTTATGGTGAGACTCCGATTCGTAAGCCGGGAGTTCGTGGCCACGGTCGATGATGGGATGCTCGTTGGTGTCGACGGTCAAAGAAGTCTCCTTTGTCGGCTCCGAATTGCTCAAAATTATAGCCCAGCAAAAAGGAGTCCGACTCCCAGTCGTGGCGCCATTTGCCCTCGTTCAGCGAAGTGTCCCAAATGAGAACAGGTCACTGCCTTCACACGCTCAGAACGGGAATCGGCACCGCGTAAATGATTGCGTAGCCGTGAATCCGCAGGTTCCCGCCGTAAGGGTAGCACTCGGAAACCAGCAAATCCGCCTTTGTCTGCTTCGCCGCTTGACTCAGTATCTTAGGCAAGTCGCCACTGCCGACGAATAAGTCCGCCTTTACACCCAATTCCTGCCGTAGCTCAATAAGATGCTGTGAGGCGTCGCTGACAAGCTCCTTTTTCCACTTTGGATTGATGTAGGTGCCGCCAGGCCCCCAGAGTTCCACTGAGTGAGTAACATGCGCAAGCGTCAGATGGGCGCCGAATTCGCCGGCTAGCTGCGCAGCCCATGAAACAACTTGCGGGCTGCGCTCACCGAGATCAACTGCACACAGGACGCTTTGGATCGCAAATTCTTTCGGGGGCGACACCTCGGCATGGGCGCCGGTCCAGACCGGGCAGTCGATCCCGTATAAAAATTCCGCGTTTTCTGAGCCCAGCAGAAACCGGTTGAACGCGAACCCGTGAGACGGCATCATAATCAGGTCGGCTTTTTCGGCCTGAGCCGTACGCAGAATGGTCTCGGCCGGGTCGCCTTTGGCCAACACGCATCGGATGGTAAGGCCCTTGAGCTCCGATACGAGAGACTGACCCCCGTTTTGCCCGGCCTTTTTAATTATCTCAGCGAGCAAATCCCAGCCAGCCAATTGGGGTCCATCCGCGGGCACACCGGCGGCGTGGCTCATCGCGGTTACGACATGCAGCATTACGATCTCGGAGCCAAAACGGTGGGCCAGGGTTGCAGCCTGATCAATCACAGGAAGCGAGGTGTTCGGGAAATCAACCGGCAGAAGAAGCTTCTGAATTTTCAGCATCGCTCACCAGCAGGAGACTCAGAATGCCCTGACCGTGCTCTTAGGATGTCCCAGCCTGGTTTGGAGTTTACCGCAATCGCTGCCGCCGGCCCATTGCAGCAAAGCATCAAGAAGGAATACACCACGGGCGAAAAACGATATGATGCTGCGGTGGGTTTATTCCCCCTTGAGGAGCTTTTGCATGCAACCGTGCCGCATTCGTTCGTTGGTACTAATCTTGATCGCCTCAGTCCTGGCGCTGGCCGCGTCCAGCGCGCTCGCCGAAGAAGCAATCTCGGTCACCGTGGATGCGACTAAAACTCAGCAGAAGCTGCTGCATGCTCATTTGGTCATGCCGGTCAAGCCTGGACCTCTCACACTTTACTACCCGAAATGGATTCCCGGCGAGCACGGGCCCGATGGACCCATCGCAAATGTCACGGGCCTCAAATTCGAGGCAGACGGCAAGATTATTCCGTGGGAGCGTGATTTGCTGGATGTTTTCACCTTCCACCTCGAAATTCCCCGCGGTGTCTCCCGCCTTAATGCCAACTTCGACGTTATTGAGCCCGATGGCGCTTCAGCCACTGACAAATTGATGGTGCTTGAATGGAATGAAGTCGTACTTTATCCAGCGGACGTCCCCGCTGAGAAACTTTCGTACGAAGCCAAACTTGTGATGCCGGATGGATGGAAGTTCGGCACGGCGCTTCCCATAGAAAATGCAGCCGGCAACCAGGTTACATTCAAACCGATTTCACTGGACTTGCTAGTAGACTCGCCCGTAATTACCGGACAGTTTTACCGGAGCATCGACCTCACGCCGCCGGGCGAACCCATCCATCATGAAATTGACATCGCGGCCGACAGCGCGGATGCGCTGAACATGAGCCCCGAAAACCAGAAGGAGATGACGAACCTGGTGGCCGAGTCGGGCAAACTTTTTGGTACTCGCCACTATCGCGACTACCATTTTCTGCTCGCACTCAGCGATCATGTGGCTCACTTCGGCCTCGAACACCACGAGTCAAACAACAGCCGTTTGCCCGAGCGAACTCTGCTCTTGCCCAGTTCCGGCTATTCGCTAGGCGGATTGCTGTCGCACGAATTCGTTCATTCGTGGAATGGCAAGTTTCGCCGTCCCGCTGATCTGACCACCCCTGACTACGAACAGCCGATGAAGACGGATCTGCTGTGGGTCTATGAGGGGCTGACGGATTATCTTGGGCCCATGCTGGCGGCACGCAGCGGCCTGTGGACGCCGGAGCAATACCATGAGTATCTGGCCAGCGTCGCAGCCATGCTCGGCCCCGGGCGTCCGGGACGTACTTGGCGCCCGTTGCTCGATACCGCCGTCACGATAGCCGGCGGCGGTGGCGGCGGTGGCTTCGGAAGGAGCGGCTGGATGAACTGGCGCCGCGGCGCCGATTACTACGACGAGGGCGATCTGCTCTGGCTCGAGGTAGCCACCATCATTCATCGCGAGTCTGGCGGCAATAAGTCGATTGATGATTTCTGCCAGGAATTCCACGGCGGGCCCAACCACGGCCCACAGGTGAAGACTTATACCTTCGACGAATTGGTGAAGACGCTCAATGCATTAGCGCCGTTTGATTGGGCCACATTCTTCCACACCAGGTTGAATTCCACTTCCGCGAAAGCGCCTGTGGGAGGGATCGAAAATGGCGGCTGGAAAGTCACGTTCAGCGACAAGCCCACGAAGTTGGAAGGGCGCCGCGGCAATGTGGGCGAGGTCTATTCCATCGGCCTTCAGGTAGGCAGCGATGGAGTTGTCACCGATTCCATCGTCGGGAGTCCTGCGTTTGAGGCAGGCATCTCTTCGCAGATGAAAATAATTGGAGTCAACGGCCGCCTCTACACCCCGGAATTGCTTTCGGACGCCGTCAAGTCTGCGAAGGACACTTCGCAACCGATCACACTCCTCGTCGTAGTGGACGATTATTTTAGAACCTGCACCATCACCTACCATGACGGAGCGCGTTATCCGCATCTGGTGCGTGATAGTGATCGGCCGGATTATCTCGACGACTTAATCAAGCCCCGGGTTGCGAGCCAATAAGGAGGCGGAAGCGCAGATGAGCCTATACTGCGCCGCAGGCGGCGTCGAAAGCGATCTGCTTCCGCGATTGCGGGATCTGCTTGCGGAGAGCCTTGCGAAGCTCGGGCAAAGAAATCGCGTGCTCGTGGTGCCTCCCGATCACAGTCGCATTCATTCCCGCTCGGGCGACCTGACGCGCTATGCATGGGAGTATTACGGCGACCGATTTCAGGCGGTTCTGCCAGCTCTTGGCACCCATGCCGCCATGCAGCCCGATCAGATCGCGCGCATGTTTGGCGCCATGCCGCAGGCGCTTTTTCGCGTCCACAATTGGCGTACCGACGTCGAGACTCTGGGCGAGATCCCGGCCGAGTTCATCCACGAGCAATCCGAAGGCAAGCTGAACTATTCGTGGCCAGCGCAGGTGAACCGGCTGGTTGCGCATGGCGGTTTCGATCTTATTCTCTCGATTGGCCAGGTCGTTCCGCACGAAGTTGCGGGCATGGCGAATTACAACAAGAACATTCTGGTGGGTACGGGAGGGCGCGAATCGATCAATCGCAGCCATTACCTGGGCGCGGTTTATGGGATGGAGCGCATCATGGGCCGCGCTAAGAATCCCGTGCGCAACGTTCTCAATTGCGCCGCCGATCGTTTCCTTGGGCACCTGCCCATCGTCTACGTGCTTACCGTTGTCGGACGCACTGCCGAGGGTGGCCTCGCAGTGCGCGGACTTTTCATCGGCGACGATGCGGAGTGCTTTTACCGCGCCGCCGAACTCAGCCTGAAAGTGAACTTCGAAACGCTGGATGTACCCATCCGCAAGGCGGTCGTCTATCTTGATCCGAATGAATTTCACAGCACATGGCTGGGGAATAAAGCGATCTACCGCACACGCATGGCATTGGCCGACAATGCCGAGCTGATCGTTCTCGCGCCGGGCGTGAGCAAATTCGGCGAAGACCCCGCCATCGACGCCCTGATCCGCAAGTATGGTTATCGCGGAACTCCTGGCACCCTCAAAGCCGTGGACGCCAACCCCGATCTGGCCAACGACCTCGGTGCGGCTGCTCATCTCATTCACGGCTCTTCCGAGGGACGCTTCACAATCAGGTGGTGCCCCGGTCAACTCAACAGAGAAGAGATTGAAGGCGTGGGATTTGAATTTGGAGATTTGAAAAGCATGCTCGCGCGCTACAACCCGCAGAAGCTTCACTATGGCCACAACCGCGTTGGCGGAGAAGAAATCTTTTTTATTCCAAATCCGGGGTTGGGACTGTGGGCATACCGCGGCAAATTGCTGGGGCAGGATGCATGATCGTGATCTTGATGGGCGTAAGCGGCGTCGGCAAAACGACTATCGGCAGGTTGCTCGCGATGCGCACTCGATGGAACTTTGAAGACGCCGACGACTATCACTCAGAGGAAAACCGCGGGAAAATGGCCGCCGGGATCCCACTAACTGACACCGACCGAACACCGTGGCTCGAGGCTCTGCGTGCGCGCATGCTGCAATACCAGCAAAAGGGCGAAAATGCGGTTTTTGCCTGCTCGGCACTGAAGCAGCAGTATCGCGCGTTCCTGGCCGGTGGCTTCGGCCCCGGTGAGATTCACTTTGTTTATCTACACGCGTCCGCCGCCGTGATCAAAGAGCGCATGAAATCGCGACATCATCCATACATGAATCCAGACCTTCTCGACAGCCAACTGGCGGAACTGGAAGTGCCGCGCAATGCCTGGTCCGTCGGTGTTGCGAGAACTCCGGAAGAAGCGGTCGAAGAGATTCTCGCACGGATGCGCGAAGTCGGGCTAGTCACCGCCGCAGCCGGAAACCAGCGCGATTAAGTGCTTGAAACGATAGTGAGCACGGTAGGAATCGAACCTACAACCTACTGATCAAGAGGAGGCGAAAAGAAGCAAGTTAGCGCACATCGGATCAAAGCGTACGGCACACTTATGGCTCACCTCATACTCGTGTGGCAGTGCGTTTTTGTCATGTGAGATTATGGTTGGCTTCGAGCCGCAGGGATCGTCGCCCGCAGCCAGGCACCGAGCGCTTCCTCAATCTATGTCCAGCAGGTTGCGATTGTCTTTAGGCATAGAGTCACCGCCGCTACTAAAACAAGTTTGGCCCACATTTGATGGCGACGCGGTGACCGAGATCAGGGTGGCTGTGAGTCCCGTCACGCCGATTATTCACTGGAATGAACTGCGACTTTAATGCCGACCTTGGTCGATCTCTACCAATTCGGTCTTCATATGAACGCCGAAAAGATTAAAATCACCAGCACATGTGACGTCGGTCACAGAACCGTACCTCTCAAAAGGGTCAACATTGCTCAGCTTACGGAACGGTTGTGGTCTTAAATCTTGGAGGCAGCGAAACACTTGAATGGAGCTTGACCAATGAAGAGAATCGATTTCAAAGTAGCTACTATTGCGGCGGTGTTCGCCGTTGTTTTCAGTATCACCTTGTCGGCAGGAGCGCAAGACGCGTCGGCCCTTTTCAAATCAAGATGTGCGGGCTGCCATGCTTCTGACGGGACGGGTTCGGCCATGGGGAAGAAGATGGGCGCCCACGATTTCACAACTGCCGAGGTGCAAGGCATGTCGGATGCGCAGCTTACCGACATCATCACGAACGGCAAGAATAAGATGCCCAAGTATGGATCTCTGAAGCCGGAAGAGATTAAGGGTTTGGTGGCTTATATCCGTACCTTGAAAAAATAGGTCGGCACCATTCATCAAGGGTAGGTAGTCGTCGAGCGCGGCGGACAGTCTGCAGCCACACGAGAGTGTGTCTATATTGCGCGCATCGAAAGTAGAAAAAGAGGGAGCAGCAGTTCCATGAGTCTGCGAGCACGCATTCGAGAGTGGACGCAGCCGATCTATTTCTTGGGACAAAATCCGGTCACCCTTACCGGCGCCGTAATTACTACGAGCACCGCACTCACCACGATTGCCTTCTGGTTTTATGACATCTTCTTGCCCGGTCCACCGCACCCCTATATCGGCCTTCTGGTTTTCCTGGTTCTTCCAGGAATTTTTGTCCTGGGTCTGCTGCTGATTCCTCTTGGCATCTGGCTCAGGCGGCGCAGTCTGCGGGAGAGCGGGCAGCTGCCGGAAGTCTACCCCGCCATCGATCTGCGCCTGCCCGTGGTCCGGCGCACTTTTGAATGGGTCGCTTTCGCGACGGTGCTGAACCTTCTCATTATTGGCACAGCATCGTACCGCGGCGTGGAATATATGGATTCGACAAGTTTCTGCGGGACGACTTGCCACACCGTAATGGCCCCCGAGTATTCGGCCTATCAAGATTCTCCGCACTCGCGGGTGGCTTGTGTCGAGTGCCATATCGGCCCGGGAGCGGGGTGGTTTGTGCGATCGAAGCTCTCCGGTCTGCGGCAGGTCTTCGCGGTAATGTTCCACACGTATTCGCGGCCTATTCCTTCTCCAGTAAAGTACCTTCGCCCGGCCCGTGAGACCTGTGAGCAGTGTCACTGGCCACAGCGCTTTACCGGCGACAAGTTTCTGGTGAACACCAGCTACAAGGAAGACGAGAAAAACACGCCGCAGACAGACGTCTTGCTGCTAAAAGTAGGAGGGCGCACGTGGCAAGGCTCGGTCGGCATCCACGGGCACCACCTCGCCGATAACGCACGCATCCGCTACATTTCAACCGATCCGGAGCGTCAGACCATCCCAGCCGTCTATTACACGGATGATCAGGGGAAGACCACCGAATTTATTTCCACCGACGCGAAGCCCACCCAACAACAGTTGGACAAGGGAGAACACCGCACGATGGATTGCGTGGATTGCCACAACCGGCCAACGCACGAGTTCGACTTGCCGGAAAACGCAGTGGACAAGCAAATGTCTCTCGGGCACATCAGCCCAGAGCTGCCCTATATCCGGAAGAAGGCGGTCGAGGTTCTCAAAGTGAATTATCCCACCCGCGATGTTGCGCGGCAGAACATCATCGCCGAACTCAACAACTTCTATCGCGCGAATTATCCGCAGATCTATCAGACACGGCGCACGCTGGTGCAGCAAGCAGGCGACGAAGCGGCGGCGATCTACCTGCGCAACATCTTCCCCGACATGCGGGTGACCTGGGGCGTTCATCCGAACAATCTTGGGCACAACGATTCGCCGGGCTGTTTCCGCTGCCATGACGGCAGTCACACGAGTGCCGATGGCCAGACCATCACCAATGATTGTTCAGCGTGCCACGAGGTTCTGGCAGCCGGCGAAGAGAATCCCAAGATATTGACCGACTTGGGAATGAAATGAGCATCGGACGCGACTGAGTCTCAGAACCCTCTGAGATTCCTAAGTTCAACCGCGATGCCCAGTCAGGGCTTATAAAGGAGCTCTCGATGCGCGTTGTCCTGCCTTTTCATCTTCCATGCTCTTAACCAACAAGCACCCGTGACCCAAATCCCGGAACTTCCTGCGCCAACCCTTCAAGATTGAAAAGGATAAAGCAGAGCTTGGCAGGAGTCTGGGCTTGCGGAAAAAGATTGAAGATCCGGCAAATACGGTGGGACGATTCCCTCTTGTCTTTTTGGCGTTAATTCTCTTGGCCGTACTTCTTCCATTCGGCTCCCCTGCACACGCACGCGCCCGGGCACAGGCGTGGAGCATGAGCGACTGTTGCGCATCTGTTTCGGTGGTTACGACCGTGAAATGGTGCTGGTTGCCGAGCGCACTGATCCCCGAACCGAACAGCGAAGGATTATCGCCATCGGGCGTATGAACAAACTTCACGCCGGGAATGAAGCGGAAGTCGCTGTGCTGGTTTCGGATCAGTATCAGTATCAGAAACTTGGTTTGGGGAATGAACTGCTCCGTCGTGTCGTCCAGATCGCCCGTGATGAAAAGTTAAGCCGAGTGTCCGCCGAAATGTTGACTGACAACGTGGCTATGCAGGTCATCACGAAGCATCTTGGATTTCGAGTTCGCGCGAGTGATGATCCGACTTCCATCCGGGCCTTCCTGGACCTCTAAACAACTTGCGTCCCGCTCGATCACGACACAGCGGTTGAGAAACGGGCGTAGCCGGAAGTTGCGGCACACCTAAAACAGCAACCCAGGTAAGTGATTGAAATGATGGTGAGCGCGGAAGGAATCGAACCTACAACCTACTGATTAAGAGTCAGTTGCTCTGCCAATTGAGCTACGCGCCCGTGCTTCCGCATTCACGAGATTTCTGACAGCAGAGCTTCGCAGGTCATGAACGAGAAGGCCTCTATATTTATACCATGCGAGAGTGTCCTCTTTCCTGGGCTTGATTAGTGTCCGCGTTCCAAGTCCGCAGGCTGCACACGCAATCTAGAAGTGCTACAGCATGTGGAGAATGTGCTACGCTGACGGTGGCTGCCTGGGAAGCCGAGAAGGTGCTCATGGGAGACTTGAGCCGCATTGGAGTGTCAATCGATTCGGGGCTATTGCGCCGCTTTGATTCGTTCATCACTGACCAGGGCTACGAGAACCGCTCCGAAGCGTTCCGTGATCTCATTCGTGACCGGCTGATCGGCTCTGCAATCGTTGCTGCAAATGCCTTTGTCGTGGGCACGGTTACGCTCATCTATGATCACCACACTCGTCTGCTGCCGGAAAAGCTTACCGACCTTCAGCACGAGAATCACGAAATAATCATTTCCACGCTGCACGCGCATCTTGACCATGAAAGTTGCCTGGAAGTGGTCGTACTCCGCGGCAAGTCAAGGGACGTGCAAAAGCTGGCCGACCGGCTTATCAGTACGAAAGGCGTGCAGCATGGGCGCCTGGTTATGAGTTCTCCTCAGACCCTGTCACACCATCCCCACAACCATCGCTGACGCGACGACAGGGAAAGCCCCATGGCGCAGGCAGGGAAAGTCCTGTAGAACCCAAAAAGCTTGAGTAGCCAGCGCTGTGGGTCACAAATTTGTGCTAGGGTGTAGCACGATATCAAGAGTCGTGTTATCGCATCGTAGAGGAATTTCATTGCGGAAAGCAGTGGGCAGGATTTCTTAAAGTAATGTCACCGGTACAACCAAGACTGAGCAACCTGTTCAACGATGCTGCCGATCACCTCCGGAGCCGAATCGTTGCCATCTACGCGATCTTGTTCGCGTTCAATGCCGGTGCATGGCTGTGGGCTGGGGTCGCTTTCCACCGTTACCCGGTGCTTTTGGGAACGGCGCTTCTTGCGTACAGCTTTGGCTTGCGTCATGCCGTTGATGCGGATCACATCGCGGCGATCGACAACGTAACCCGGAAGCTGATGCAGGACGGAAAGCGGCCGGTTGCGGTTGGCTTCATGTTCTCGCTGGGTCATTCGACCGTTGTCGTGCTTGGCTCCGCGGCAATTGCGGGAGCGGCGCTAACTCTGCAGCATCGCATGGATGCCTTCCGGAACGTCGCGGGGATAATTGGCACTTTGGTTTCAGCGTTTTTTCTGTTCGCGATCGCTATCGTAAACCTAATTGTTCTGCGATCAATCTACCGAACCTTCGTACGGGTCCGTCGCGGTGAGCCTTACGTAGATGAAGATTTCAATATGCTTCTGGGCGGTCGCGGAATCCTCGCGCGTATGTTCCGTCCGATGTTCCGCATGATCAGCCGCAGTTGGCATATGTATCCGCTGGGCTTTCTGTTTGGGCTGGGGTTCGATACGGCAACCGAGATTGGTTTGTTGGGCATTTCCGCGGCTGAAGCTTCCAAGGGGCTGTCGTTTTGGTCGATCCTGGTTTTTCCTGTGCTCTTTGCCGCGGGGATGTCGCTCATCGATACTACGGACAACATCCTTATGCTGGGCGCCTACGGATGGGCATTCGTGAAGCCCATTCGCAAGCTTTATTACAACATCACGATCACGTGTGTCTCCGTCGTCGTCGCGCTGGTCGTGGGAGGCATCGAGGCTCTCGGATTGCTGGGCGAGCACTTTCATCTCGAAGGATGGTTCTGGAGAGCAATCGCCAAGCTCAATGACAATTTCGGCACGCTGGGGTATTTCATCGTGGCTCTTTTTGCACTGAGCTGGGTTGCGTCGATTGCGTTCTACAAATGGCGGCGATTCGACGATCTCGAAGTCGAGGCCGAACGGGAGCTGGTCGCGCCATGAGAGGCGCAAGAATAATCCGCAACGACCCGGCCAGCGCTCAGGCCGCTCATTCCCTTCTAGTATCAGTCACTGTCTAGCCGCTGGCAATGGCACTTTCTCTTCTGCAACCGAAGGCTTATGATGTCGTCGACGGAGCAGCGGATGGCGTTCGCCCCTATAAGTAAGGAGGCGGTTACCGACCTCGATGTCCTCTGGATTACCGCCGGCCTGGGCTGTGATGGGGACACGATCGCAATGACTGCGGCGACCCAGCCGAGCATTGAAGACGTCCTTCTCGGGACAAATTCCCTGGATTCCAAAAGTAACCCTGCACAATCCTTTTCTTGCTCTGGCCAACGGCGACGACTTCATGAAGCCTTTCCATCAAGCCGCGGATGGGAAGATGGAAAATTTCATTCTGGTGGTCGAGGGGTCGATCCCGAATGAACACAGTAAGGAGGAAGGTTACTGGGCTTCCCTGGGCACAGACCCGAAGACTGGGCAGCCGATCACAACCTGTGAATGGATTGATCGTCTCGCACCGCAGGCGTGGGCGGTGGTGGCGGCGGGAACATGCGCCACCTACGGCGGCATTCACGCCATGGAAGGCAATCCCACGGGTTGTATGGGGCTCCCTGACTACCTGGGATGGAAGTGGAAATCGAAAGCGGAGATTCCGATCGTGTGCGTGCCTGGGTGTCCGGTGCAGCCCGATAATTTCATGGAGACACTTTTGTATTTGCTCTACATGGCGTCGGGCCGCGCGCCTATGATTCCGCTCGACGAGGCGCTACGGCCGACCTGGCTTTTTGGCAACACGGTGCACGAAGGTTGCGACCGCGGCGGCTTCTACGAGCAAGCGCAGTTTGCCGATGAATACGGATCTCCGCTTTGCATCGTGAAACTCGGATGCTGGGGACCGGTGGTGCAGTGCAATGTTGGAAAACGTGGATGGATGGGCGGGATCGGCGGATGTCCGAATGTTGGCGGCATCTGCATTGGGTGTACCATGCCGGGCTTTCCTGATAAGTTCATGCCTTTTATGAATCAGCCTCCGGGTTCTCTTTTGTCGTCGGCTGCGGTGCAAACTTATGGACGCGCGATTCACGCCTTGCGCCGCTTCACGCAATCGTCGCTGAACAAAGAGCCCAGTTGGCGCAAGCGAATAAATAGTTGAGGATTTGAGATGGTTTCATTTTCGTGGCCGGGCAATAAGAACGATGAGACCAACGATCGAGCGCCTGATGATCGTCGCTCCGCCGTTGCCGAACCGGAGATGAGTCCTTCCGCGGCTGAAGAAATTCTGCAGGGCTTGGCCGGAGTTTTCAGTCCTCGCCTCAATCCCCAAACTGCTAGACGCGTCGTGTATCCGCCGGAACAACCCGACCAGGTATGGTCGAAAGATAACGGTACAAATAAGAGCAGCGATGAAGATGCGCAGCTTCCGAATGTCGAAGCTCGATACCGCGCTTTGGTCGAGCAGATTCCCGCAGTAGTGTTCATGGCTTATCTCGATCGCGGGATCGGTGAGGCATATGTCAGTCCTCAGATTGAAGCCGCTCTAGGTTTTTCTCAGGAAGAATGGCTGGAGGATCCTATCCGCTGGTACAGCCACATCCATCCCGAAGACAAGCAGCGCTGGAGCACCGAAGCGGCCGAGATGTTTCTCACCGGCAATCCACTGCGTTCGGCCTATCGTGTGATTGCGCGCGACGGCCGCGTGCTCTGGTTTCACTGCGAAGCCAAGATGATCCGCAAGGAGGACGGCGAGCCCTGGTTCATTCACGGCGTGGGATTCGACATCACCGACTTGAAGCGGACCGAAGAAGCGTTGCAGGAAGAGCGCAACGTCGGGAAACGGGCTGAAGCCAAGTTTCGCGGGCTGCTGGAAGCCGCGCCCGACGCGGTTGTTGTCGTCAATCCAGAGGGCGGGATTGTTCTGGTGAACGCCCAAGTGGAGAAGCTGTTTGGCTATGAGCGGGAAGAGTTGATGGGGAAGCAACTCGAAATGCTGGTGCCGGCACGTCTGCGCCATAAACATCCCGACCACCGCGGGCGTTTTTTCGGAGAGCCGCGAGTGCGTCCCATGGGAGCTGCCGGAGAAGAACTCTACGGCTTGCATAAAGATGGCCACGAATTTCCTGTCGAAATCAGCCTCAGCCCGCTGGAGACAGAAGAGGGTGTGCTCGTGTCGAGCGCGATTCGCGACATCACGGAACGCAAACATCTGGAGAAAACAATTCTGGAAATCAGCGCCCGCGAGCAACGCCGCATCGGGCAGGATCTGCATGACGGCCTGGGCCAGCATTTGACCGGTATTGCTTTTATGAGCAAGGTGCAGGAACAAAAGCTGATGGAGAAGAATCTGCCCGAGGCTGCCGACGCCGGAAAGATCGTGAATCTGGTGAATGAAGCCATCCACAAGACGCGGGAATTGGCGCGCGGATTGCTGCCGGTTGTGTCGGACGCGCAGGGGTTGATGTCGGCCTTGCAGCAATGGGCGGGCGAGGTCGAAGATTTGTTCGCGGTGAGCTGCCGATTTCAGTGTTTTACTCCAGTGCTGATCCACGACGATACCGTGGCCACACATCTCTACTACATTGCCCGGGAGGCGGTGAACAACGCGATCAAGCACGGCCACGCCCGTCAGATCGTAATTCGCCTGGCCGCCGACGAACACCAGGGAGCGCTTACAATTCAGGATGACGGCTACGGGATTGGTAGCATTGTTCCCGGCAATAAAGGAATGGGGCTCCACTTGATGAACTATCGGGCCAGGATGGTTGGGGGGTCTCTCGAAGTGCAGCGCGTCCCAACCGGCGGAACTAGGGTGACCTGTTTGTTTCCCGTCGGGGACGAAGGAACGAAGTGAAACATGAGCGTGAATAGTAAATTGCAGGCCCAGACTTCGCAGACCCAGAGTTCGCAGAACCATACTCCCCAGAACCAGACGGTCGCTAAGAAAAGAATCCTGGTGGTCGATGACCATCCCATCGTGCGTCAGGGTTTGGCCTTGCTGATTAATCGCGAGTCAGATCTTGTGGTTTGCGGCGAAGCCGAAGAAGCCATGGGTGCGCTGCATGTGCTGGCTTCGGCTCGGCCTGATGTTCTTATCGTGGATATTTCTCTAAATGGTCCCGACGGCCTCGATCTTTTGAAGACGATTCGCACGACTCATCCCACGCTGCCGGTGCTGATCCTCTCCATGCACGATGAGTCGATCTATGCGGAACGCGCGCTCCGCGCCGGAGCTAACGGCTACATCATGAAACAAGAAGCCACGGAGAAAGTGCTGGTCGCCGTGCGCCGCATTCTGAACGGCGAGGTTTATGTGAGCGACCGCATCGCCAACAAGATGCTTAAGCATTACATCACCGGCTCCGGCACGTTGCGAAACTCTTCGATTGCCGATCTCAGTGACCGCGAACTGGAAGTGTTTCGCCTGATCGGAGAAGGCCACGGAACCCGGCAAATCGCCGAAGAACTGCACATCAGCATAAAAACCGTCGAATCGTACCAGGCTCACATCAAAGAAAAGTTGTCGCTGCGCAGCGCCCGCGAACTCATGCAGCACGCTATTCAGTGGAATATGAACGAAAAGGCGGTGTGACTGGGATTTTCGTTTAAGTCAGTTCTTCCTCCCTACTATTGCCTTTTTTCTTAGCATTCAATCGACCACGGTTCACCCTCAAGTCATCGGGGAATCCCCGCTGCCATTCATAGTTGTTCCCCCAAGGTGAAAAAGTGGCGCTCCCGCTTGTAGGCATTCCGGATATTGTTGATTCTAATTTCGCCCATTTGAGATTTCGATTGTGGAATCCGGGTTGGTGCTCTGCAAATGCGCTGATCGCGCACGACAGCACAGATGTATGCCTCGTCCTTGACGAGTTGATCTAGAAAAGGAGAACTCCGTTATGGCAGCGGAAACAGTTCCTTACGGTCGGGTTACGCAAAAACCATCGCCTGTCGCCGAGGTGCACATACTCTGGATCACCGCCGGTCTGGGCTGTGATGGAGACTCGGTTTCAGTTACCGCAGCGACTCAACCCAGCATCGAGGACGTTTTGTTGGGAGCAATCCCCGGTCTTCCTAAGGTGCACTTGCACAATCCTGTCCTTGCCTACGAGAACGGGGATGACTTCCTGAAATTCTGGTACATGGCCGAGAAAGGCCAGCTCGAGCCGTTTGTACTCGTGGTCGAGGGATCGATCCCTAATGAAAAGATAAAGAAGGAAGGATACTGGGCCGCGCTCGGAACTGATCACAAGACCGGCCAGCCGATTACCACCAACGAGTGGATCGATCGCTTGGCTCCGAAGGCTCTCGCGGTCGTGGCGTGCGGTACCTGCGCCACTTATGGCGGGATTCACGCCATGGAGGGCAATCCTACCGGAGCTATGGGGCTCGCGGACTACCTTGGCTGGGATTGGCGGTCGAAAGCCGGGCTGCCCATCGTCAATGTTCCGGGATGCCCGGTGCAACCTGACAACTTCATGGAAACCGTGCTCTACTTGCTTTACCAGGTGGCTGGACTGGCGCCCATGATTCCGCTTGACGATCAACTGCGCCCCACATGGCTGTTCGGTAAGACGGTGCATGAAGGTTGCGATCGTGCCGGTTACTACGAGCAGGGTGATTTCGCCGAAGTGTATGGCT
The DNA here is from genome assembly GCA_963743115.1 of uncultured Acidobacteriaceae bacterium. Lineage (GTDB taxonomy): Bacteria > Acidobacteriota > Terriglobia > Terriglobales > Acidobacteriaceae > Sulfotelmatobacter. The sequence goes on from CAVUOM010000001.1 coordinate 123,727, forward strand.
CGCCCAAGTGCATCGTGAAGTTGGGATGCTGGGGTCCGGTGGTAAACTGCAACGTGCCGAAGCGCGGTTGGATGGCGGGAATCGGCGGCTGCCCCAACGTAGGCGGCATATGCATTGGCTGCACCATGCCTGGCTTCCCGGATAAGTTCATGCCCTTCATGGACGAACCGCCAGGGGCAAAAGTTTCGAGCGCCGCGGTCGGCGCTTATGGCCGCGCCATTCGCGCCCTGCGTTCGATGACCCAGGCAACTACAAATAAGGAACCGAAGTGGCGTCATCCCGGCCCTAACCTGACCACGGGATATCATCCACGATCTTATTAAGGACACACCGAGAAACAGAGCGACTGCTGAGACGGATAAGGAGCGATCGAATGAGCACTATTACCGCACCGACAAAAGATGTTTCCAGCAAGTCAAACAATCTGGTGGAAATGAACTGGGACCCGATCACTCGAATCGTGGGCAGCTTGGGCATCTTCACCAAGATCGATTTTGAGAACCGCCATGTGGTCGAGTGCCACAGTACCTCATCCATCTTTCGCGGGTACAGCATCTTCATGAAAGGCAAAGACCCGCGCGATGCTCACTTCATCACCAGCCGCATCTGCGGCATTTGTGGCGACAATCACGCCACCTGCGCCACCTATGCGCAGAACATGGCGTTCGGAGTGAAGCCGCCTCCGATTGCCGAGTGGATCGTCAACCTCGGCGAAGCCGCCGAGTACATGTTCGATCACAATATCTTCCAGGACAATCTGGTCGGCGTGGACTTCTGCGAGCAGATGGTCAAGGAGACTAACCCCAAAGTCTGGGCCAAAGCTCAGTCGACTGCGGCGCCGCATTCCAATCTGCATGGATTCAAGAACATCTCCGATATCATGACCGCGCTCAATCCGTTTACCGGATCTTTCTATCGCGAAGCCCTGGTCATGAGCCGCATGACGCGGGAGATGTTCTGCCTGATGGAAGGCCGTCACGTTCATCCGTCCACTCTGTATCCCGGCGGCGTCGGGACCGTGCCCACGATCCAGCTCTTTACCGACTATCTGGTCCGCTTGATGAAGTATGTCGAGTTCATGAAGAAAGTCGTTCCCCTGCACGACGACCTGTTCGACTTCTTCTACCAGGCGCTGCCCGGTTACGAGGAAGTTGGCCGCCGCCGAGTGCTGCTGGCGTGCTGGGGATCGTTTAACGATCCTGACGTCTGCGATTACACCTACAAGAACATGACGAACTGGGGTCGCGGGATGTTTGTGACCCCCGGCATCGTGGTCGACGGCAAACTGGTGACCACGGATCTGGTTGATATTAACCTGAACATCCGCATCCTGCTCGGAAGCTCTTACTACGACGAGTGGAAGAATTCACAAACGTTCGTCAAGACTGATCCCCTGGGGAATCCCGTGGACAAAAACCATCCCTGGAATCAGACTACGATTCCCCGTCCACAGAAGCGCGATTTCGGCGGCAAGTACACATGGGTGATGTCGCCGCGTTGGCTGGACAAGCGAACCGGCGATCATCTAGCGATGGACACTGGAGGCGGCCCCATCGCCCGCCTCTGGGCCACTGCACTGGCCGGCTTAGTCGACATCGGCTACATCAAGGCTACGGGCAGCAGTGTGAAGATGTACTTGCCCAAGACGACGTCGCTGCCCGAAGTCGAGTTCGAGTGGAAGATTCCCAAGTGGAGCAACGCCATCGAACGCGACCGGGCACGCACCTACTTCCAGGTTTATGCTGCCTGCGCCGCTCTGCACTTCATGGAAAAAGCGCTGGCCGAATTGCACGCCGGACACACCAAGACCTGGACGGAATTCAAGGTGCCTGAGGAAGCCATCGGATGCGGTTTCCACGAAGCCGTCCGTGGCGTGCTCTCGCACCATGTAGTCATCAAAGAAGGCAAGATCGCCAACTACCATCCGTATCCGCCGACTCCCTGGAACGCCAATCCGCGCGACATTTATGGCACTCCGGGTCCGTACGAGGACGCGGTGCAGAATACTCCGATCTTTGAGGAAAACGGGCCGGACAAGTTCAAAGGAATCGACATCATGCGAGCGGTGCGAAGCTTCGATCCTTGTTTGCCGTGCGGAGTGCACATGTACTTAGGGAACGGGAAGGTGCTGGAGACGCATCATTCTCCCATGTTTGGTCTTCAACCCTGAACCTGCTCCATGGGTGATAGAGGAGTGAGGGTGGGAAACTGCGCTCTCACTCCTGATTTTTTTCGGTGCTTGGTCGGTGAATGTGAACGGCGAAATTTGAGAAGGAGCACTGTGGCGGAAGGCAGAGATTTTCGGGAAGACATCCAGCGGATCGGCGGACTGGTTCAGGAAATCGAATCGATCGCCGATCCCGCGATAAGAGCCGCGACCAAGGACCTGGTGCAGTCACTCATGGATTTACACGGTGCCGCATTGGAGAAGGCGCTCGAGATTGTTGCCGAGACCGGTGAAGCAGGAATGAGCATCATCGACCGGCTCGGCCGTGATTCGCTGGTGAGCGGCGTTCTGATTCTCTACGGCCTGCATCCCGAGGATATAGAAAGCCGCGTGGTAAAGGCAGTGGACCGGGTGCGGCAGCAGTTGCGGAAGCAAGGTTGTGAGGTTGAGTTGCTCGGCGTGAACGATGGCGCGATCCGTCTGCGGGTTGAGACCGGTTCGCATACTTGCGGCTCAACCGCGAAAACTGTTCAGGCCACTCTCGAAGCCGCGATGTACGACGCGGCGCCGGATCTCACCTCTCTCGTAATCGAGGGTTTGGATGAGAAGCCAGCCTCAGGATTTGTGGCTTTGGACAAATTGATGGGCGGCGCAGCTCCGTCATTGGTGGCTCCGGGAACGCAGGGGCAGGATTAGAAAAAAGCAATCAGAGATTGGGACGTTTGAATCATGAGTTCCGGACAATTTAGCGGATCGACCGATGGCTTTGGAGCGCTGCGCCAGCTGGTTCGGCGCGAGCGGCCGCTCGAACGCTGCGAGTTGTGCAGCGTGGGCCTGCGGCCCGACCATCCGCACTTGATTGAGGTGGCTCAGCGTAAGCTGCTATGCACCTGCGACGCCTGCGCGATTCTGTTCAGCGGCCAGGGAGTGAAGTTCAAGCGCGTGCCGCGGCGGGTGCGGGCTCTTCCCCGCTTCAATCTCAGCGATGCCGAATGGAATGGCTTGATGGTCCCTATCAACATGGCATTCTTCTTCAGAAGCAGTCTTGAGAACCGGATTGTCGCCCTTTATCCAAGCCCCGCCGGCGCGACCGAATCGCTGCTTGCGCTGGAATCCTGGAACGACATCGTGGCGCGCAATCCGATTCTGAACGAAATGGAGTCCGATGTAGAAGGGCTGCTGGTGAACCGCCTCGGCTATTCTCGCGGATATTCCGGGGCCGAGTATTACCTGCTTCCGATCGACGAGTGTTACAAGCTCGTAGGGCTGATTCGCATCCACTGGAAAGGCCTTTCCGGCGGGACGGAAGTTTGGAAGGAACTGGGCGAGTTCTTCGGAGGTGTGAAGGCGCGATCGGTTGAGATTACGGTCGAGACCAACGCGGCAGCGCGCATGGAAGAGGAATCTCATGCCTGATCTGAGCTTTCAAGTCGAAGGCGCCAAAGTTGTCGCCAATGCGGCCTCGCCTCTTCTCGCCTTCAAGCTGCGCCTGACCGACGGTAATCCGGAGCAGACGATTCACACCGTTGCGCTGCGTTGCCAAATCCAGCTTGAAACCACGCGCCGCAAGTATTCGCCTGAGGATCAAAAGCGATTGCTTGACCTGTTTGGCGAGCCCAGCCGCTGGGGCCAAACTCTGCGAAGTCTCTTGTGGACCCACGGCAATCTCGTCGTACCTTCGTTCAAAGGAACCACTCTGATTGATCTGCCGGTGCCCTGCAGTTTCGATTTCAACGTGGCTGCTACCAAATACTTCGACGGTCTGGCCGATGGAGAGGTTCCCGTCTGCCTGCAGTTCAGTGGAACTGTTTTCTATGCCGGCCCTGAAGGCGGCCTGCAGGTCGCGCCTATTTCCTGGGACAAAGAAGCTCGATTCAAACTGCCGGTTAAAGTCTGGCGCGACATGATGGAATCCTTCTATCCAAACAGCGCATGGCTGTGCCTGCAAAAGGATGCCTTCGACCGTTTGTATCAATACAAAGTCCGGCACGGCATTCCCACATGGGAAGAAGTTTTGGAGAGCGTCATACCAATCGAGGAAGTTGAAGAAAAGGTAATGTGATGAATCTCACCGCGGTGGACACAATCGCGAAGGCGGTGCTTTACGAGGGATATATGCTCTATCCCTACCGCCCATCGTCGGTGAAGAATCAGCAGCGCTGGAACTTTGGTGTGCTTTGTCCGCGGTCGTACAGCGAAGCCCAGAAGGACAGCGAGGCCTGGACCATGCAAACCGAATGCCTGGTCGAAGGCAGTTCGCGGACTGCGCTTGAAGTTCGAGTGCGCTTTCTTCATTTGGTAGCGCGCTCTGTTGGCGAACTGACCACGCCCTTGAGAGAGTTGTTGCCGGGCAAGACCCCGGAGTTTCGTTTTGTGGAGAGACTTGCGGTGAGCGGCCGCGTCTATCAGCCCTGGCAGGAAGCAATCGAGCGGGAACGTTGCCTGCCCGTGCACGACGTGGAAGCGTTGTGCCGCGGACCGGTCCGGGACATTTTCAGTTTCCGTGCTGAAAGGAAACTTGAATATCTGTCCGACGACGGCGGGCGAATTGCCGGCGTGATAGTGCGGGAACGAAGGGCAATCTGCGGCTCTATTGAAGTCGCAGGTGAGCGTATCGAGGATGGAGTATTCAAGATCAGTGTAGTGATCCGCAACACGACACCTTTCGAAATCGCGCCGAATTCCACTCGCGATGAGGCGCTGCTTAGTTCTATGGCGTCAGCCCATACCGTTCTCGGGATTAAGGATGGGAAATTCGTTTCGATGATCGCACCCCCGGAACGGCTCAGTGAGCAAGCGGCGAGTTGCAAGAACGTGGGGACTTGGCCGGTGCTGGTTGGTGAGGAAGGACAATGCGACACGATGCTTTCTTCCCCGATCATTCTCTACGACTATCCGCAGATTGCTCCCGAAAGTGCCGGAGACCTGTTTGACGGAACCGAGATCGATGAGATTCTTTCCCTCCGCATCATGACGTTAACCGACGGCGAAAAACGAGAGATGAGCCAGTCCGACGAGCGCGCCCGTCAGATGCTGGAGCGCACGGAAACCATACCGGTGGAACAGTTGATGAAGTTGCACGGAGTTCTACGAGGGCTGCGCTCGGTCAATTCTCGTTCACCCCAGGGGGAGACTCAATGAACGAGTGGGAATGGCAACTGCTCGAAGAGAAGACTCCTCTCGATCATCTGGAAATTTCTGGAATCGAAGTGAAAACAGGAAGCCGCGTGCGTTTGTGTCCGCGTTCCGGCGGGGATGTGATGGACATCGCGCTGGCCGGCCAAACGGCCACCATCGAATGCATCGAGCAGGATTACGAGGGCAAGCGGCACGTCTGCGTGGTTCTGGACGACGATCCCGGCAAGGATATGGGCTTGCTTCGTCAACCCGGTCATCGTTTCTTTTTCGACGCAGAAGAGGTTGAACCGCTCCCGCCCGATGAACTCCCACAAATTGTCGCCGCGCAGAAACCAACCATCCTGGTCGCCGGCATCGGCAATATCTTCCTTGGGGATGACGCGTTCGGTGTAGAAGTAGTTCGCCGACTTGCCAACGCAAGGCTGCCGGAAGCGGTGCGCGTGTCCGATTTCGGCATTCGAGGTTTCGACCTGGCTTATGCGCTGCAAGACGGTTACGAAACCACGATTTTGGTGGATGCCTGCCCGCATGGTGAGGCTCCGGGCACGCTGTACGTCATCGAGCCCGATTTGAAAGCGCTGGATGATCCGGGAACACCGCAGCCAGTGATCGAAGCCCACGCGATGAACCCCGTGAGCGTGCTGCGCATGGCCCGGGCGATGAACATCGAAATGAAGAATATACTGCTCGTCGGTTGCGAACCGGAGACTTTAGGAGGCGCCGAAGGTCAGATGGGGCTCAGCGCGCCTGTGCAAGCAGCCTTGGAAGAGGCGGTCAGGCTGGTGAAGTCGCTGATCGAGACAATTCTGGACAAACATCGGGCGGGTACAACCAGTAGATATCCAGCGATAAAAGGAGACAGCCGTGGCAATGGAAGAGAATGGTAACGGAACCAGCGACAAGGACACACTATTCATGTTGAGCGGAGTGGCTCTGGTAGTTTTCGGGGCCGGACTGATTCTTTCCAATCCCATCGCGAGGCGCTATCTCGGTCAGTTCGGCCTGGGAAATCTGGCTCAAGGGGCTTTGCCGGATCTGGACCGCTATTTGAAATTGCGCTCGATGTAGCGGACTGGCTGAAAATGGTTCGGATCATTCGGAGGGGGCAAAGCGGACCGTGTCCGCAGTGATCGGCGCGGTCTTGGAGGAAGACTTCGATGACGACCAGCGTCGCCGGTACTCGTTACATGATCGATACCCGCACGAGCCAATTTACGGTTCAGGCTTTTGCGAGCGGTTTGATTTCGGCCATTGCGCACAGTCCAAAGATTGCGATTCGCGATTGGACGGGAACGGTCCAGATGGCTTCTGGTTCGCTGGAGGGTGCTTCGCTGAAAGTTCGGGTGAAGCCTGCTTCGCTGGAGGTTTTGGATGAGTTACCGGACGCTGATCGGCGAGAGCTTCACCGGGTTATGAACAAGGAAGTGCTGGAGACGGCGGAGTTTCCGGGGATTATTTATGACGGCACGATGGCCGCGGAAAAACTGAAGGAGGATCTTTACCGTCTGAATGTGCGTGGGAGGCTGAATCTTCATGGGATTACCAACGATCAGGATTTCGTGGCTCAAGCGTCTCTCGGAGTTGACAGCGCGCGTGCCTACGGTTCGTTTACGCTCCTGCAGAGCGACTATAACATTCGCATCGCTTCGATCGCGGGAGGCACTTTGAAACTTCTGGACGAATTGAAGTTTTCATTCTACGTTGTGGCGCGGAAAGCGGATTGACGGCAATGAATTTTTCGAGATGGACGTTCTGATTTCAGGGAGGTTTCTCTAGTGCATTACGCCACAGAACCCACGATAAAACCGGAGGGCACCACGGTTCACTACATCATCGAAACCACGGGAAGCATCTTTACCGTGAGAGCATTTGCCGCAGGGCTACTTTCTGCACTTGGTCACAACCCAACGATCGCAATTCCTGATTTCCAGGGAGAAGTTTTTCTGAATCCTGACGCGGTGGAACAGAGCTCGCTGCACTTGGTGATTCATTCGGCTGCGCTGACGGTCGCCGACGACATCAGCGAGAAAGATCGCGAGGAAATCAACCGCAGGATGCACGATGAAGTGCTCGAGTCCAACTCTTTTCCTGACATCGTGTATGAGTGCTCTCGCGGGTCCGCCAGCAAGACCGGGGAAGGACAATACTGGATGGCTTTGAATGGGGAACTGACATTGCACGGCGTTAAGCGCAATCAGCCGCTCTCGGCCCGGGTCTCGGTGAATGGAAATACACTCCGCGCGGCGGGAGAGTTTTCGGTCCGTCAGAGCGATTACGAGATTCGTCCGGTATCCGCGCTCGGGGGAGCCGTGAAGCTCAAGGATGAGCTCAAGCTGTCGTTCGATATTTCTGCTCGCAAGCAGGCTTAGCACGGGGAGTGCTGGAAAAATGAATCGGGATGGAGCGAATCATGACGTCGTCGGAGGGTGCCGCATGTGTCTAGCCATACCAGGAAGGATCGTCGAGATCTCTTCCGATAATAAGGATTCAGCAATGGTTGACGTCGTCGGCGTACGGCGCAAGATCGATTTGGGCCTGTTGCAGGATGACAAACCCGTGCCCGGTGACTGGGTGCTGGTTCATGTGGGCTTCGCCATGAGCAAGATCAGCGCAGAGGATGCCGCCGACCAGATGAACACTCTCCGGATGCTGGGAGAGATCGATGGAGCGATGCAGGAAGTCCGGGGATACGGTTTGGGTGATGTGAATTGACGCCCGGCTTTGGGCGAGCCGTAAGGAAGGGATGGGCATGAGATTCGTCGACGAGTTTCGCGAACCCGAACTGATTTCGAAGACAGCGGAGGAAATTCGCCGACTTGCCGGCAGGGAACGCCACTACCGAATGATGGAAGTCTGCGGCGGACATACTCACGCCATCTATCGTTTCGGCCTGAAAGACATCCTTCCGGAAAATATCGAATTGATTCACGGCCCCGGCTGCCCGGTCTGCGTGCTGCCCATGGGGAGAATCGACGATGGTCTTTCCATCGCACAGCAGCCGGATGTAATCTTCGCGGCCTTTGGAGACATGATGCGCGTGCCCGGCACCCAGGGCAGTCCGCTTGAGCACAAAGCCCGGGGCATGGATGTTCGCATCGTGTATTCACCTTCCGATGCGCTGAAGCTGGCTCGGCTCAATCCCGACAAGCACGTAATGTTTTTTGCTATCGGGTTTGAAACCACTGCGCCCTCCACCGCACTAACGATGATGCGCGCCAAGGCTGAAGGACTTCGGAATTTCTCCGTTTTCTGCAATCACGTCACCATCATTCCGGCGATCCGGGCGATTCTGGATTCCCCTGACATGCGGCTCGACGCGTTCATCGGTCCCGGCCATGTCTCGACCGTCATCGGTTGCCGCCCTTACGAATGGATCGCGCAGAACGAACGCAAGCCGATCGTGGTTTCGGGCTTCGAACCGCTCGACATGCTGCAGTCGATCGTCATGCTGCTGCACCAGTTGAAGGCGGGCGAAGCCAAAGTGGAAAATCAATACAAGCGCGTGGTTCCCTGGGAAGGCAATCGCGCGGCGCTCAAGGCGATGGCTGAGGTTTTTGAGTTACGCCCTTACTTCGAGTGGCGCGGCCTGGGGTTCATCTCGCAATCCGCGCTGCGGATCAACGCCAAGTACGCCGAATGGGATGCGGAGCAACGCTTTGCGGTTCCCGGCATTCGCGTAACCGACCCTAAAGCCGCGCAATGTGGAGAAGTGCTGAAGGGCGTGCTGAAGCCGCATCAATGTAAACTTTTTGGCCGCGAGTGCACGCCGGAGCATCCCATGGGCGCACTCATGGTGTCATCGGAAGGATCATGCGCCGCCTATTACAACTACGAACACCGCAAGGCAGCAATGGTAAGTCTGAGTTCGATCGCTTGAGAGCTTCAGAACCCTTGCTTGCCGAATCTGCGCCCACGCGGTTTCGCGACCCGCAGATCGAGATGGCGCACGGAGCCGGAGGCAAAGCCAGCCGCAGGCTGGTTGAAGGGCTTTTTTCTCCATTGCTTTTCGGTTCCTCGCCGGGCCCGCTCGGGGACGCCGCGCAGGTCGACATCAACGGCACAAAAGTCGCGATAACTACCGATAGCTTCGTGGTGAAGCCGCTGACTTTTCCCGGCGGCTCTATTGGTGAACTTGCGGTGAACGGCACGGTGAACGACCTGGCTGTCTCGGGAGCGAAAGCAGAAGCGCTGGTGGTTTCCTACGTGCTCGAGGCTGGTCTGCCGACGCGGGTTCTCGAAGCTGAAGTTCGCGCCATGGCAAAAGCCGCGCGGAACGCGGGTGTCCGCATCGCTGCCGGTGACACTAAGGTCGTCGAGCATGGCAAAGCGGACCAGATGTACGTCACCACGACCGGCATCGGCCGCTTGCTTCACGGAGTGACGATCGATCCTCGCTCGGTTCGCGTGGGCGACAGGATTCTGCTCTCCGGGCCCATCGGCGATCATGGCATCACCATTCTGCTGGCACGCGGCGAGCTTGATTTCGAAGCTGATCTTCGTTCCGACACGCGCTCCGTGCTTCCTCTGGTCGAAGCTCTTGTTCATGCTGCTGGTCCGGGTATTCGCTGGATGCGCGATCCAACCCGCGGCGGCGCCGCAACCTCTCTGAATGAGTTGGCACGCGATTGTGGCTTTGGCATGGTTCTTTTTGAAGATCAGATTCCGGTGCGTGATACGGTTCGCGGCGCGTGTGAGTTGCTCGGGCTCGATCCGCTTCATATTGCGAATGAGGGCCAGTTTCTGGCGGTCGTTTCCGCCGAGTACTCTGACGCGGCGATCAATGCGTTGAGTCTGGCGCCCGGCGGAAGTGAGGCTCAGGTGATCGGTGAAGTTCGCGAACAACCCGCCGGCACGGTGCTGGTGACGACCCTATACGGGGGAAGCCGAATCGTAGATATGCTCGTCGGCGATCCCTTACCGCGCATTTGTTGAGCGGCATCTGTCAAGCGAAGACTGAAGATGAATGTGTCGTACAAAAACGCTACGGCCACGGCTTCTGAACTTGCGAGCCAAGTTGAAGAGCGGCTGCTCGACCGGAACCAACTGTTCGAGCACTTCTTTTCGCAGGAGGCGCCGCGTCTGGCCGAAGCTTGCCGGGAGATGTCAGAGCGATTCCTGCGCGGCGGCCGGCTTCTGGCCTTCGGACGCGGTCCTTACGCCACCGATGCCCAGCACGTTTCTGTTGAGTTCGTTCATCCCGTGATCGTGGGTAAGCGCGCTCTGCCGGCGCTTGATCTTTCGGTTTTGTTTCGACCGTGGCTCGAAGCCATCCTTGGTCCAGAAGACATCGTCATGGGGTTTGGTCCTCCAGAGGGCGACTCGGAAGTCTGGGCCGCGCTGCAGCAGGCCCGCGGTCGCGATGCCATGACTTTCGCACTGCCCGGCATCGAGGGTTCCTACGCGGTGAACGCGGCCACGCACGATCAGTTCATGCACCAGGAGATGATCGAGATCCTTTACCACACGCTGTGGGAGACCGTGCACGTTTTCTTTGAGCACCGTGAACTCGGCCATGACGTGGGAGAATCGGGCTTTCTGTATCCGTTCCTGGGCAAAGAAAAACAAGGAACCGCAAACCTGGTAGCTGAGGTGGCATCTTCTATTTTGATGAAAGCTCACGACGACGCCAAGCTGCGCGAGCAGGTGGCGCGAGAAGAGGCGGAGCAGATCAGCAGCACAGCGCTGGCGATTCATGAGAGGCTGCGCCGCGGCGGCAAGATCATCGTCTTCGGCAACGGCGGGTCGGCGACTGATGCGAACGATTTCGCCATCGATTGTGTGCTGCCGCCGCCGGGCTATAAATCTATCCCTGCGGTTTCACTCTCCCTGGAGCCGGCAAACATCACTGCCGTCGCCAACGACATTGGCACCGACGCAATTTTCCTTCGCCAGTTGATTGCGCAGGCGCGCCCGGAAGATGTTGCGATCGGCATTTCCACCAGCGGCGGATCGCGCAACATTATCGCGGCGCTGGAAGAAGCGCGGAAGAGGAACATGTTGACCGTGGCGCTGCTCGGCTACGACGGAGGCGAGATCAAGCGCAAGCACCTAGCTGATTTTCCCGTGGTGGTGAAGTGCGACTACATCCCGCGCATTCAGGAAGTCCAGGCTTCGATCTACCACGTCATTCGCGAATCGTTGCAGATGCTGAACCGGCATTGAGCCGTGGCCGGACTTGAAAACTATGTTTGAAATCTATGCTTGAACTTTATGGTACTGCCCGCTGTCCTCACACCGGCGAAATGCGCGAGTGGCTGGAGTGGAAGAACAGTGAGTTTGTGGAGTACGACGTGGAAGCCGATCCCGCGGCACGGGGGCGGATGCATGAGATCGCACGCGGCCAGCGCACCGTGCCAATTCTGGTCGAGGACGGCAAGGTAGTTCAAGTGGGGTGGCAAGGGCACGGTTGCATCATCGACGAGTAGACCGCGCAAGATAACAACTTGATATGGCCAGCGCTTGTTCCATTCGCGTTCGAGGAGTAGTGCAGGGCGTGGGATTCCGCCCTTTTGTCTATCGCCTGGCTTGCGCCAACACGCTGAATGGATGGGTACTGAACGCGGAAGAGGGCGTCGAGATTCATCTCGAAGGCGCGGAGACCGGCCTCGCAGCTTTTGTTCGAGACCTGAAAGCGCAGCCGCCGCTCGCAGCCAGCATTGCGGAAATCGATGTGCAGCCTGCCGACCCAGTCGGCTTGCAGGAATTCATCATCCGGACGAGCCAGCGCCGGGAGCGCCCGACGGTTCGGATTTCGCCGGATTTGCCGGTGTGTGGCGAATGCTTGAAGGAACTCTTCGACTCGGCGGATCCGCGCCACCTGTATCCCTACATCAACTGCACGAACTGTGGGCCGCGCTACAGCGTCGTGCTTGCTCTGCCTTACGATCGCCGTAACACTACGATGAAGGATTGGCTGCTCGACGACTACTGTGCGGCGGAATATTCCAATCCCAACAATCGTCGTTTTCACGCGCAACCTGTAGCTTGTCCGGCTTGCGGTCCTGGCTACTATCTTCTCCCGCAGCCTCACACGCGGCGGCAGTTGAAGGGTGAGACCACAGCTGGGAGTGAAGACAGCATTCGCCGGGCGGCGGAGATGTTGCAGGCCGGCGCGATTCTCGCAGTGAAAGGACTCGGCGGCTACCACCTGGCATGCGATGCGCGGAATCCCGCAGCCGTTGGGGCTTTGCGGGACCGCAAGTACCGGAAAGAAAAACCGTTCGCAATCATGGTGCGGGATGTTGAGATGGCGCGCACCGTGGTCGAGCTTTCCTCTGACGCGGAAGCACTGCTTACTTCGGTCGCTCGTCCCATCGTGCTTGCGCCGGCGAGAATCGAACTCACCGGAGTCGCCCCGGAGAACAACGAACTCGGCGTGATGCTGCCATACACTCCTTTGCATCACTTGCTATTTGCAGCTGGAGCGCCGGAAATTCTGGTCATGACCAGCGCGAATCGATCGAGTGAGCCCATCGCTTACGAAGACGAAGACACCCTGCAGCGTCTCACTGGAATTGCCGACTCGTTTCTGATTGGCCAGCGGCCTATCGCGCGCCGAGTGGACGACTCCGTGGCGCGAGTTAGCGTTTTCGGTCCGGTGGTCCTGCGCCGGGCTCGGGGTTACGCTCCGGGAGCGGTTGCGTCCCTTCCTGCTGCAGGCCCTATTCTCGCGCTCGGCGCTGATCTAAAGAATACCGTTACGCTGGTTGTCGACGGCCAGGCGTTTGTGAGCCAGCACATCGGTGACTTGGATCACTACCAGTCGCTGCGCGCGTTTCGCGAGACAGTCGAGGATCTGGTTTTGATGTACGAAGTTTGCCGGGATGACCTGCTTCTTGTCTACGACCTTCACCCGCAATATCTCTCAACCGCTCACGCCGCCGCGCTTGGGGACGCGCAAAAAGCTCCGCGAAAAGGAGCAGTGCAACACCACCGTGCACACGTGGCATCGGTGCTTGCGGAACGAGGAGAGTGGACGAAACGAATTGTAGGCGTAAGTTTCGACGGCACCGGATATGGCGATGACGGAACCATCTGGGGCGGCGAGATATTCGTTGGGAGCGTGCGGGAGGGCTTCAAGCGTGTCGCTCATTTGCGTTCGGCAGCCCTCGCGGGCGGCGACGCGGCTGCGCACTACCCAGTGCAAGCGGCAGCTGGATTCCTTTCCCAGGCTGATGGCTTGCCCGATGTTCTTGCCGAGCCCTTTTGCTTTCCCGAGCGCTACCGCAATGCCTTGGATTTGGTACGCAAGAACGTCCGCACTTTTGCCACGACCTCCGTGGGGCGACTGTTCGACGCCGCTGCATCCCTTCTGGGATTTACTCGTGAAGTCACATTCGAAGGGCAGGCTGCAATCTGGCTGGAGCAACTCGCGCGAAGCTCTCGCCTGACGGGGGCGTATCCTTTTCCCTTTATCGATGGCGAACTCGATTTTCGCCCGCTCCTGCTGGCGGTTGCACAAGACCGTGCTCGCGGCCGTGATGTGCGGAAAATTGCCCGGTCTTTCCAGCGCGGAATTGCTCAGGGCTTGCGGGATGCAGTGAACGAAATCTCCAGCGGTCACGGATTGGATACGGTTGTGCTCTCAGGAGGCGTCTTCCAGAATGAGTTGCTGCTGGAAGATTTGAAGTCTCTGCTGACGAACAGGTCGTTGCAGATCTGGACAAACCATGCAGTCCCGCCCAACGACGGTGGAATCAGCCTGGGACAGGCGGCGCTGGCTGCATTCGGCCGCTTCGATGGCCCGGTGCGACCGGATGACGAACCGGCCGAGTAAAGAAAAGCATGCACGAACTTTCTATCGCGATGAGCATCGTGGAACTGGCCGAGGAAGAAGCAGAGCGTCGCGGCGTCCAGGTGAATGCCGTGCATCTGAAACTGGGAGCTTTGTCTGGCGTCGTGAAAGAGGCGCTCCTCTCGTGTTACGAAATGGCCTGCGAGAACACTTCTTTACAAGGTTCGCTCCTGTTCGTGGAAGATGTTCCGGTCGTAATCTTTTGTCCCCGTTGTCGCGCGCAGCGCCCTCTCAGTTCGATGCAGTTATTTTGTTGCCCGGAATGCGGCACTCCCTGCTCTGAGATCGTGCAGGGGAAGGAACTTGAAGTGGTTGCACTGGAGATACAGGAATGCGTTCCGAACCCCGTTTGATCGAAGTCCGCAAGAATGTTCTGAAGCAGAACGACGTCGTGGCGAGGAGCCTGCGCGACCGCTTCCGCGCCGCCGGAGTGTTCGTGGTGAGTCTGGTCTCCAGCCCCGGCTCGGGCAAGACCGCATTCCTTGAGAAAACTCTCACTCTACTTCGTGCAAATTACCGCGTAGCTGCTCTGGTAGGGGATCTTGCCACCGAGAATGACGCGCTGCGTTTGGCGCGTAGCCAGGCCCCGGTAAAGCAAATCACAACCGGGACTCTCTGCCACCTCGAAGCTGCGATGGTTCAGAACGCGCTCGAAGACTGGGATCTCAATCGGTTGGATTTCCTATTTATCGAAAACGTGGGCAACCTGGTCTGTCCTTCTTCTTATGATCTGGGCGAAGATCTTCGCCTCGTGCTCATTTCAGTAACCGAGGGCGAGGACAAACCCCTAAAGTATCCCACCATTTTCAACAGTGCCGACGTGGCCATCGTCACAAAGATCGACCTGGCCGCGGCGGTTGAATTCAGATGGGAGGCCGCATACCGCAACATTCAGGCGGTACGCCCGGGCATGCCGGTCCTGAGGCTCTCCGCCAAGACCGGAGAAGGACTGGAGGAGTATTTGGAATTTCTTGCGACCCGCCTGATTGAGTTGCGGCAAGTTGCATGCAGCTAAGCGGCGGTCTGAGTTGCGTGCTGCGCGCCGAGTTGCCAATGCGGAGGAGAAACCTCGCTAGGAACGCTGTCGCACTTCCGCAGCCAAACCTCCCGGACTTTCGCTGACGACTGGGCGACGCGGGGGCAGCCCCACTTTCGGACTGAGGCGCCGCTCGACCGTGCCAATGACGGGAGCATCTTCCATCCCATCCGCATATGCCATGGAGACGAAGCGTTGCTCAGAGCACAGGCGATCGATCATTCTCTGTTGCCCGGTGCTGAGCACGGCGTGTGGGAGAATGGGAAAATGACGGAACATCCAAAGAAAATACACGCGCTGAAGAAGCGAGGGCATTAAATAACGCGGCCCAATCGGGGTTTGCACCTGGACCACACCGTCTGACAGTTTCTCAATCCACATACTAGGGCCCACCTGAATCCTTGAGTTTGGCCAGAGCAATTCTAGGGCCGCCATTATTGCACCAAGGTCGGTGCCATGGGAAGCATTTTCTGTGGATTTCAGAAGCTTCCCTTCGAGCCCAGGCATTTCTTGCCCGGAGATAGGGAAGTTTTGGTGGCTCGGGCTCTTAAGTGCGCGGCCAGCCTTGGTATTGATCCCACTGAGGGATAGTGCGGCAGGCAGTGCGAGAAAGCTATGCCGGGATCTCGGGCAAAACGTCCATTCGCCGGATTTCGGCCGCGACCCCAAAGTCGGTGCCGGGTCCCTGTTCCACACGCAAGACCCGGGCATGGCAGCAAACCCAGCATTTTTCTCCTGAGGTCAACTCTGGCGGGAGAATCAGGACCAATTCCACTTCCGAACCCTCCGCCACGCGAGAGTTCGTATATAGGAATATGCCGTTCGCGCTAACATCCCGAGTCTGTGCGCTTGCTTCTGGATTTGCCGTAGTGCCGCGGACACGCACGGGCAAGGTGGCAACAACTCTTTCACGGGAGCGTCGATCGATCTTAGATTTCATTAATCCTACTTGTCATCCCGAGAATCCTACTTGTCATCCCGAGCGAGGCGAGGGATGACAAGCCTGCCGAGCAGCCGACAGGAAATCACGCCGCTGTGCGCAGAAACGTCTCGCTTTGCCGCTGGCGTCCGACAGTATAGACCAAATCTGCGGGTTGCGTTACAGGATGGTTTAGCAGCGTCTTACATTTCCGGGCGGCGCAAGCGCGCGGCCGGCACTACAAGGGCCTGCTCCATGGTGGGAACGTTGGTGCCGCGCAGCCTGGCTTCGGCTTCGGCGAGCTTGTCGGGCTGATTGGTCTGGTAATAGGCCCGCACCAGAAGTTCCATGGTAAAAGGATTGTCCTGGTCCTCTTCGAGATAAGTGATCGCTTCGTCGACTTTCTTCTGATCCATCAGCAGAGTTCCAGCAGCGCCGTCGTAGGAACTCTGGACGACGCGGTTGCGTCCGGCGGCTGCGAGGGCTTCCAACTGCTTCAGAGACTGATCGGCCAACGGCTGGTTGCCCGCGTGCCCGGCGCGCACCGTGCGGTTGCGCAAAATGCGAGACAGTTCCTCATCTTTGTCGCCCTGGGAGATCGTGCGGTGCCCCAGCGACTCCTCGGCCTTCTGCAGATATTTCAGCGCTACGTTATCGTCCGTCTGATATTCGGCCAGGTGCAGGTAGGCCTGGGCTTCCTGCAAGTCCTGGTCTTTGGCGTGAGCGGTTTCGGCAATTTCCTCGAATGACTTGTCGGCGTCGGCGAACTTGCCGTCGCGCACCCAGGTCATCGCCTTCTGCATGCTGTAGGTGAGCCGGTCGGCCTCGTTGTGGGCGTAACGGATGGCCTTGTCGTACTCGACCCGCGCTTGCTCCTGATTGCCCATCAAAGCGTAGGTATCTCCCAGGCCAACCTGGGAAGTTACAAAGTCAGGATCGATGTCTAACGCGGCCCGGTAGTGCTTCAGCGATCCTTCAAAGTCTCCAGCCATCCGCAATAATTCTCCGTAGGAGTCCTGGGGATTGGGTTCTTTGGGCAAGAGTGCGACGTAGCGATCCATGGCGGCGAAAGCCTTGTCGAATTGCCGGTTGCGCGCCTCCACGTACGCCAAGTCGTTCAGCGCAGCGGGAAAATTCTTGTCGATGGCCAGCGCCTTCTCAAACAATCTCTGCGCCTGATCGGTGCCGTTTTCCCCCATCAACCAGTTGCCGGCGAGATAGAGCAGATGCTTGTCCTTGGGAAACATCTCGAGCAGGTCGTTCATGGCGGAAATGCCGCCGATGAAATCGCCCTCCTGCACCTTGGCGATCCATTCGATCATCAATTGCTCTCCGGGAGTCAGCTTGGGCGCGAGTGCTTTGGCTTTTTCGCGGGATGCGATCACCTCTTGAGGATTGCTGCTGTTGAAGGCAATCCAGGCCCAGGCCACAGCTAGACTAGGATCAGCTTTCACGGCCGCTCGCCAGTCATCGTTGCATCGCTCCAGGTAAAGGTTCTCGTAATCCTGCATCCCCTTCTCATAGAGCGAGCGAGCCTCGGCCGACGAAGTGGTCACCGGCATCGAAGCCGCGTTGGACTGCTTCAGGTGGTGGGCATGAGCTGAAACGGGTGCAGCGAGGCACACGCTAATGACGAGGATAAAGACGGCGTACATGGAGCTACGCATCAAGGTCTCCACAATCGGGCTTTGAGGAAGGAGTACCTTCGCAGCGTAGCATCGCCGCAATCCGGTTACCTAGTGACGGAAGTCATACGACGGGTGGGAGGGTCGGGGTGAGAAATTGTTGGCCCAGCTAGAAGGTAATGCTTACGCCACCGCGAATGGAGCGGGCAGCCTGGACCAGATAGACTGTCTGGCCGTCCTGGCCCACGACCGGCACATAGCCTTGCGCCAGCAGGTTGCGAACGTCGACCAGCGCTTCCATGTGGGCGGGCAGGAAGCCCAATGTGGGAATCCGTTGCCGGATGAAAAGACTGAAGAAGGGATCGCTCTGTCCTGGCGAGGCGTTGAACATATCCACCGGGGTCAAGGCTTGGCCATCGATCCAGCGATAGGACGCAATCCAACGGGTCTGGGTGC
The DNA here is from genome assembly GCA_963743115.1 of uncultured Acidobacteriaceae bacterium. GTDB lineage: Bacteria > Acidobacteriota > Terriglobia > Terriglobales > Acidobacteriaceae > Sulfotelmatobacter. Next base: position 141,862 of record CAVUOM010000001.1, read on the forward strand.
GAGCAACGGTGCCGGAGAGTTTCGCCGCCACAGCTTGACGGCGTTGGGTGGTGATCCACTGTTGGGCGTCCTGAAGTTCAACGTCAGGCTTGGCCAGGTCGAGAACACCACCGTAAGCGTAATCCAGTGTAGCTGCGAGATCGGAACAAACCTTCCGCTCGAGTACGACTCGCACTCCGCGCGTGTCTAAGGTGCCGCCAGCATAACTATAGGTCCCTGAGTAGATATCGGGCAGCAGAAACCCGCCGATGGAGGTCACTTCGCCGGTGCCGGTCAAAGCCGTGTTGTCCACACGATCACTGAACCCGGCCACTTGCAGGTTGGTGTCGCCGATGCGCCGCGAAATACTGAGCTCCTGGTGGTGGGCACTCTCGAGGCGAGTGGCGTAATTGGTCATGCTGACGCGGGGATCGGCTTCGCTCAGATCGGCGGGCGCAGAATCGAACCCCTTCTCATCCCGCAGGTTTGGCAGGGACGTCGTGTAGTCGTATTCCAAAACACTGTTGGGAGAGAGGTGCACGTCAAGGGAACCATAGGGCCGGAACGCAGTCACGTGCCCGAGGAATTGAATGGTTTGCAACTCGCTTCCGAACTTCAATTCGACAACGTCGCCAACTGCGAAATCATCGCCCGCGTTAAGTGCTAGAGCCTGCAGCGCGGCATAGTGGAGGTTGGGATCGGAAGGCGCGAAGCGGCGCATGGTAACGGCCATAGAAGGTCCCGAGCCATCGGGCAGAAGATGCGCATAGGTAGCTCGGAGAACGGCTGCAGGAAGACTGTCTCCGAAACCTACATTTCCGCTCAGCCCCACGCGGGACGCGGAAAAAATCGAGCGCTCCACCGAGAAGCCGGTACTGATGTCCGATCCGCTACCGTAGCCCGCTGCCGCCGAGCCGGCCAGGAACGAAAGGCTGGCCCTCAGGTCGTGATCCTGCTGCTCCGCTCCCGTCGCGGGATCGAAAACGCGCAGAACTGGCCGATTCGCTACAGAACGCAAGGTCCACTTCCAGCCGTCATCAACGGCCGTGCCGCGCAGAGGTCCTACGCGAATCGCGTTCAGCAGCGTGTTCAGCGTGATATTGACGTGAATGCTGGTGCCGGGCTGCAAACCAATCTTCTCTTGCAGGGCTGGAAGAAACGATGGCGCCGAAACTCTAATCGAATATTGCCCGGGGAGCAGGTCCTTGGTGGAGTAGAACCCGGCACCATCGGTAAAGAGGGTCAGGGTGTGCGCCAGGGCAGAGCTGGCGATTTCCACCACCGCACCCATCTGGGGAACGCCTGAAGCATCGCGAACGTATCCTGAGATGTCGCCGGAATGCTGTCCCGCCCACGCAGGAAGCGACAGCGCGACCATCACCACGCAAGATCCGAGCTGGCGAAAACTCACTCCAACCCCCAGGGAATCAAGCAGATCGTTACTCTACAGCAAACGTCGCTGAAGGATCAATGGTCTGCTTCGAGACGTTATCGTTCACTTTGATTTCGATTCGATATACCCCCGGCTGCAGGTTGGCGGAGGCAATCGATTTCTGCAAAGTCACTTGTTCGCCTACATTACCCATCGTGTCAGTGGATTCCACTTTCTGGATCACCGGTTTATTGGTGGCAAGATTCACGACATCATACTCGAACGTTGCCGAGGGCTTGTGCGTTTTCTCGTCCATGCCCAGGTTGTAGACCTGCATCCAAAAGTTTACTTTCTGGTCACGGTTCCGCTTGAACAACGCGGGCTGGCCGTTCGCGGGAGCCACGCGCGGACGTACTTTGTTCAAACCGATCACGAATTGGCCCGTGCTCACATCCTTGGTCGGCACCGGCTCCATCACGTCAGCGACGATGAGCGAGGAGGTCGACAGCTTGTCGTCGGAGTACTCGGGCACCACAATGCCGCGACTCCATAGGCCTTTGCGGTCGCCATTCACATCCTTGACTGCAATCTCGACCTTATACCGTCCCGGACGCAGTGGTAGCGCCTTCCAATATACCGCTGAATTCTCCGCCGCACGGGGAAGCAGTTCGGCCGGGACATCCACTTGGACGGGATCTTCCTGGGTTTGCACGATGCGTCCGGTCAAGGTGCTCACCCGCATGAAAATATTGACGGTGCCACGCTCCACTCCATCTTTGTTGGCGAATGTAATGTCGCGATACTTCAACTGGATGGTGATCGGCACCAGAACTGTATCCCCAGTAACCTTCACAAAATCGGTCCGGACATCAAAGGGCATCAGGTTGGTGATGAGCTTGGTGTTGACGATTTCTTCCAGATCCTTGTACTTTACCGGCGGAGGCGCTTGCAGCTTGGCATACGTCTCCAAACGATCGAATTCCTTGGTTTGCAGGTCCGAATTCATCGGCCCAGCTCCCAGTTGCTCCAAGCCCCCACCCGTGAAGCGGCTTGTCTTGCTGGCCATACCCATCTGCTCGTACAAGGTCAGGCCAGCGTTGGGCGTGTATTTCAACGCATCCTTTTCCGACCGGTCAATCGTCATGTGGTAATCGCCGCACATGCAGGTGTCGACGAATTCAATGATGATTTCCTGACCAATGCCTTCCAAGTAGCGATAGCGCCAGTCTTCAAAGGGGAAGGTCGAAGTCTCGCCGCCACCCTCTTCGATGGGCCGCTCGTAGGTCCCCCCCGAGGGATGCGAGTCGATCTCGTCGGGAGGACCGTACATGATGTAGATTCGTCCCCGGTCGCTTTTCCAGCCCGGGATTCCCGCGGCGAAATGCTCGTTGGCGTAGGCGATGCGCCGGTAGTGTTCTTCTTTGTATTCGTTCTCTTCGGTGTCGGGCGTCGGGTCGCGGCGCTGCCAGAAGGCTTCGATAAAGTTATCGCGCTCTTCGTCATTCGAGAGCTGTTTAAAGGCTGCTCTTTCCTCGTCCGTGATGATCCAGACTACGTCCTCGTTGAGCCACTTCTTATAGGTTTTGCTGAGCTCGATGTTCAGATTTCGTTTCTGCTGTTTTTTCTGTTTTTCCGAGGGCGGGCGCTTGAGAGGATCGACCTCATCACTAGATTGCGCCTGGGCGCCAGTTGCAGTGGCAGCGGCGTTCGGATCGCCCGCACCGGCGGGCTTGTCAGCTTGGGCACTGGCTGAGCCGCCAAGACCCATGGCAACCGCCAAGAAAACGAGAAATGAAAGGTAACGCGAACCGACCCGGAACATGAGAGGGACTCCTGCCACGACAAACTTGGCCCGTCTATTTTAGGCCCTCAGTTGGGCGAAAGCAAGGCTAAGTCACGTCAAACGAATAGATTGACAGCCCGAGCAATCCTACGGTTGGACGCCGCCGGCCTGCCGCCGAGTTGCCCCCCGATACCGCGAATATTTCTTGGACTGGGCCGGGACCAAGCTATAATTTTAGGTTGCTATAATTGTGCGTTCCGGCAACCCCTGCTCTCGGGTCCTCAGGGTCTAGGTACTCTATTCTCCAGTTTGGAACTTTCCTGCCCTCAGGATCGTATCCCAGAATGTGTGCCCGTCACCCCTGCGAATCGGTTAGCGGCAGCACCGCACCGTGACGGAAGCCATGAAGACTTGGAAGAAAATCACTATTGGCGTCGGCGTGGTGGTCGTATTGGCCGCCATCGTCGGCTTCACGGTCTATCAGAGTGGCAAGAATGTGGTCACGGTGCAGACTGGGAAGGTCCAGCGGGAGGACTTATCCTCGGTGGTGAGCGCATCGGGTGAAATTAAGCCCAAAACCTACGTCAACATCGGCGCGAATGCTTACGGCAAGATCACCCACCTGTACGTTAAGGAAGGGGATCACGTAAAGAAGGGTCAATTGCTGGCGCAACTGGAAAACGTGCAGTCCTCGGCGGACGTGAGCGCGAATCAGGCCTCGGTCGAAGCCTCGGAAACGGATGCCATCGCGGCCGACGCCGCTCTAAAGACGTCGGCCGCCGATCTTCTGCGCGCCCAGGCTGACTACGAGCGCAACAAACTGGACTGGGATCGCGCGCAAAATCTCTTTAAGGACGGTCTGATCGCAAAATCGGATTTCGACAGCCGTCAGAACGCCTGGGCCACGGCAGATGCCGGGCTGGTGCAGGCCAAGGCGCGAGTCGCGCAGGCGAAGGCGCAAAAAGACTCGGCGGACGGGCATGTCTCCCAGGCGCGCGCCAATCTCACCCGGGTCACCGATGTTCTGCGGAAGACCACCTACGCCGCTCCTTACGATGGAGTTGTCACCAACCTGCCGGTGCGCGAAGGCGAGTCAGTAGTCATCGGCATTCAAAATGCTCTCGGCAGCACGTTGCTCACGCTGGCCGACATGTCGGTAATCACAGCCGAAGTGAAGGTGGACGAAACTGACATCGTGAACGTGCACCTCGGCCAGCCCGCTGAAGTGACCATCGATGCCATTCCTAGCAAGATTTTCCACGGTACGGTCTCAGAAATTGGGGACAACGCCATTGTGCGCTCCACCGGCGTAGCCACTTCGCAGCAAGCCACTGCGAGTGAAGAAGCCAAAGACTTCAAAGTAGTGGTAACGGTTAAGGATCCTCCGGCAGATCTGCGTCCTGGTCTCTCGACCACGGCCAAGATCACAACCGCTGCTCGCAGCAACGCCCTGACGGTTCCGATCCAGGCGCTCTCCGTGCGTACCAAGGCCCAGCTGGAGCAGGAAAAGTCCGCACCGGGCTCAGTTCATGCTGCGGGACCGGCACCGAAAGAAGTTGCATCCAAGGACAAGAGTAGTAAAGACCTGAAACAGGACGTGCAGGGCGTCTTCGTCATTCGAAACAAGAAGGCAGAGTTCGTGCCCGTCACCACCGGAATCGCCGGGACCAGCGACATCGAAGTGCTCAGTGGCTTGAACGAGGGGGATGAGGTTATTACCGGCAGTTACAAGGTTTTGCGCACGCTCCGTTCCGGGAGCAGCGTGAAAATCGACAACTCAGCCCCGAAGAAGGAAGACGAAACATAACCTTCACCAGCTTCATCCGTCCAATGGAGAAGCCTGTACGGGTCTCGAACAAAAACGGAGCTCTCGGAGTCGAATCTAATCTCGGAGAACCCAGTGGCACCGGAGCAGGAGAAAAATATGGCAGCCGCAGAAGTAATCAGCATGCCCACGAACGCCGTTTCAGTGCCACCGCCGCAGTCCTGCATGATTGCAGCTGAGGACCTCTGGAAGACGTACGACATGGGCTCGGAGCAGCAAGTGCACGCCCTGCGCGGGGTCAACCTGCGCATCGAGCGCGGAGAATATGTTGCCATCATGGGACCCTCGGGTTCGGGCAAGTCCACGCTGATGAATCTTATCGGCTGCCTCGACACACCCACCAAAGGCGAATACTGGCTCAACAGCCAGTTGGTGAGTGAGCTCGACGACGATGAACTGGCCCGCATCCGCAACAAGGAAATCGGATTCGTGTTCCAGACCTTCAACCTGCTGGCTCGTGCCACGGCTCTGCACAATGTAGAGCTGCCGCTGATCTATGCGGGCGTTCCGACCGCGGAACGCATCGAGCGCGCCAAAGCCTCACTAGCAGCCGTAGGCATGGAGTCGCGCATGACCCACAAACCCAACGAGCTTTCGGGCGGCCAGCGTCAGCGCGTCGCGGTGGCTCGCGCCCTGGTGAATCGGCCTTCGATCATCTTGGCGGATGAACCCACCGGCAACCTCGATTCGGCGACTGGAAACGAAATAATGGCTTTGTTTGACCGCCTGCACGCGGAAGGAAACACCATCGTGCTGGTCACCCACGAGCACGACATCGCCGAGTACGCTCACCGCGTGGTCAACATCAAGGACGGAGTGGTCGAGCGCGACGAGCGCAAAGACAAGACATAATCTCTTCTCTGCAAAATGGCCGATCCACGACCCCAAGATCTCGTTACAATTCTGCCAAATGTCGCTTCGAGGCACGGCTCTGAATTACACGAGTCCTGGTTTTCAACTGACATGGCAGTCGCTTATTTGTTGGCGGCCGTCGCCGTTGCCCTGCAGATGGCGACCAATGGCCGCTACGGATATTTCCGCGACGAGCTTTACTATCTGGCTCTCTCCCATCACCTGGACTGGGGATATGTAGACTTGGCGCCGATGTCGCCCCTGGTGGCTTACATCGGACGCATACTCTTCGGCGAGTCCCTGCATGCGCTTCGACTGTTGCCGGCGCTTGCGCAAGGCGCGGAAATTGTGATCACCGGCCTGATCACGCGGGAACTGGGTGGCAAGCGCTTCGCTGTGCTGATCGCGTGTCTCGGGGTATTCGTAGCTCCTGTAATCCTGGCCAATGCCGGACGCTTCTCCATGAATCCGTTCGAGCCCCTGTTCTGGATGAGTGCGATTTACTTCTTGCTCCTCGCAATCAATCATGATCGTCCACAATTTCTTGTGTGGGTCGGAGTATTGGTTGGGCTTGGATTGGAGAACAAACATTCCACTGCTTTCTTCCTGATCGCGTTGCTGGCGGGCTTGCTGGCAACTTCTCAACGGCATTTGTTCCGCAGCAAGTGGCTTTGGATTGCTGCCGGCATTATCGTGCTGCTCGCCTTGCCCAACCTTATCTGGCAATACCGGCATGGATTCCCCACCTGGGTCGACTTGAGCAATGTAAAAAAGATTCACAAGAACGTCGAACTGCCGCCGCTACCATTCTTGAAAGAGCAGATCATGATGCTGGGGCCGCTCAACGCCCTGATCTGGATCGCGGGGCTCGGCTTCCTGTTGTTTGACCGCGAAGGCAAGCGCTACCGGGTGCTGGGCGCAACCTATCTGGCATTCCTGGCGATTTTGATGGCTCTCCACGGCAAGAATTACTACCTGGCTCCGGTTTATCCCATGCTGTTCGCCGCCGGTGGAGTGTTCTGGCAGAAATTAATCGCGGCACATTCCCGGCTGCGCTGGGTGAAGGTGGTGCTGCCGCGGGTGCTGGTGATAGCGGGTGTAATCGCCTTTCCGCTCGTTCTTCCTATTCTCCCTCCCGATAAAATCGTCCCTTACATGCACGCGCTGGGCGTGGGTATGCCTCGCACGGAGACGCACATGAGCAGCACTGTGCCGCAGCAATTCGCGGACGAATTCGGCTGGCCGGAGATGGTCGCGCAGGTCGCCGGGGTTTACAACGCGATGCCTGCCGACGAACGCGCCAAAACTGCGATTCTGGCTGGAAATTATGGTTCTGCCGGGGCGATTGATTTTTTCGGCCCGCGCTACGGACTGCCTCCATCCATTAGCGCTCATCAGAATTATTACTATTGGGGATTCCGGCAATACACCGGGGAGAGCCTGATCATGCTCAACTGGCAGTTCGACGACGCCCAACATCGGTGCAACAGCGTCGAAGAAGGCCCGAAGGTAGCGGATCCCTACAGCATGAGCTGGGAACACTACACCATCCTGATCTGCCACGGACTCAAGCAACCGCTGGCGGAAGCCTGGCCGCATTTCAAAGTTTGGGACTAAGCCGATTGCCGCTCGTGCACCGTCAAGGGACTAACTCCAACTGGCGACCGATTTGCCAGCCCCGGGCATTGCCGCCTCATCCGTCACTGGCGACGATGCTACCACCACCTTGTCCCGGCCTCCACGCTTGGCTCCGTACAGAGCAGCGTCGGCTGCCGCCATCAATTCCTTGGGCGATGTACCATGCGCGGGAAACGCCGCCACGCCCACGGAAATCGTAACCATCCCGAGCGACTTGCCCTGATACATGATGGTCAGTTCCCTCATTTTCGTTCGCAGCCTCTCGGCTCGCGCGCGTGAGGTTTCCGGGTCCGCCGTGGGCAGGATCACCACAAATTCCTCCCCTCCGAACCGGCATACGAAATCCTCTGCCCGGATGCCCTTAGTCAGCGACGCTCCAGTCTCGCGCAATACCACATCGCCGGCATCGTGGCCGTAGGTGTCATTGAAGTTCTTGAAATGATCCAGGTCGATCATGAGGATTCCCAGGGACTGCGCCGCCCGGGCCGCGCGCCGCATCTCGCGCTCCAACGTTTCCTCGAGATACCGCCGATTGTAGAGTCCGGTTAAGGCATCGCGCACGGACTGGGTTCGCAGCGCTTCGCGCAATCGTATGTTGGCAATCGACAGTCCAACTTGTGCCGCAAAAGTTGTCTTGAACGAGAGTTCGGATGCATCCATTTGCGGCGCCTCATCGGTAGCCTGGAAGTGTACGATCCCAAGAGTTTCTCCCTGGGCCATGATGGGGGCGCACAAATACGTGTTCTTGACCTTGGTCGCGTGGGCACAGGGCGCCGTGGAATCGCCGGCTAACACTAGATGGGGGTGCCCCGTGCGTAACGCCCAGCAGGAAGCCGGGTCAAACACCGCCGCGGGAACGTAGCAGTCGCCCCATGATCCGATCACTTCGGTGACGTTGCGCGAAGCGTCCAGCAACGCCATAGCTCCGAGGACCGTGGAAAATATCTTTGGCGCATAGCCCAAGGCAGCGGCGCACACTTCCTCTCGACTAACACAGCTCTGCAGAAGTTCGCCCATCCTCGCGAGCATGGCAGCCCGCTCCGAGCGTCTCTTAAGTTCTTCCAGCATCCGTTCATTCTGCTGATCGAGTTCTCTGCGGGCAAAGTCTTTCTCCAGCATTTCTTCCTGCAACAGCGCGTTGGCGTCAGCCAATTGCATGGTTCGTTCCAGAATCTGTTGTTCGAGAGTCTGCTGATTCCGTTTTTGACTCTCGATGTCGGTACAGGTGCCGAACCATTTGACGATTTCTCCTTTCGCGTCCCGAATGGGATTCGCTCGTCCCAGAAACCATCGGAAGCTTCCGTCTTTGCCGCGCAGACGGTATTCGACGTCGTACGGATCGCCTGTGCTCAGCGCACTTTTCCACTTTGACACGCAACCGTCCAAGTCATCGCGATGGATGATCGCGTGCCAACTCTCTCCCCGTAATTGCTCGAGTGTCAGCCCCGTGTAATCAAGGCACCGCTGGTTGAAGAAATCGTCCATGCCGTTTGGCTCGGCGGTCCAGATAATCTCAGGTACCGCTTCCGCCATGGTCTGGAAGTACAGCTCACGCTCCCGGGAGGTACTGAGTTCGCCTTTCCGCGTCCTCATAAGCCTACCAAGGAACGATGAAGCAACAGCTCGCGCCCACCCTGCACATCCCGTGAAGGCCAGCGCGGCAATCAAGACGAGGATCCCAAATGCAATCGAAAGCGCCACAATCCTGTAGTCATAACTAGCGCTGAGCACGGTAATCGAATTCATCGCGGGCAATGATCCTCCGACCACAACTCCCAATAAGGCATTAAGACAAGCCGCGCGGGATTCTCTCGGACGCCTCTGCAAGTCTCTAGGCTATCTATCGGCAGGAACCACCATTTCCGTTTGAGAAGGCACTAAGTTTCCGGATTCGGAACCGGTGGCAAAACAAAGGCCTCTCGACGAGAGGCCTTGATGAGAATTGGTTCGAAGTCGGTTCGGAATTACGGCAGCGGGCTCGCAGGCTTCGATGCTGCAGCATCTGCGGGCGCGGGAGTGCTGGCAATGAAGAAGTTGTGATCGTAAAGATTCCGGTACATCACCCCGGCAATCTCGGCTGCCTTCGGTCCGAACGTGGGCCGTCCGCCTTCCAGGAAGACCACTACAACGATGCGGCCCCTGCTGGTGTTCGCGTAAGAGGCGAACCAGCCGAAGCGAGTGCCGGCGTGGGAGCAGGTTCCGGTTTTGCCCAGAATCTCTTCCTCATTAAAATTGAGCCCCAGGCGACGCGCTGTGCCATATTGCACGGCCCCGGCCATGCCATCAGAGATTTCCGGAATCAAGGGAGCGATATCAAGCTGCCGTTTGATGCGCGGCTGGAAATTCGCGACTTCGTCGGGCGTGGTTGGATGCTGCAGATAATAAAGCGTGCCTCCGTTGGCGATCGCGGAAACCATCGCGCCCAACTGCAACGGGGTCATCGAAATGCCCTCGCCGAACGAACACATTTTGCCCACACCGCCGAGCTTCTGCGGAATCACCTCGTCAGGATATTCCCCCAACTGCTCGCCCGGTATGTCGTAACCCGCCAACTCGCCCAAGCCATACTGATGGGCATAGTAGGCAACTTTTTCGAATCCCAGCTTGCGTCCCAAAGCCTCGAAATATGCGTTGTTGGAGTGCGCCAGAGCCTCGGTGAGATTCATGCGGCTGCGCGCGCCCAGCGAGATTTCAGTGTCTTTCGAGACCACGCCCTCGTTCAGAGCCGCGAGCGCGACAGAAAGCTTGATGGTCGAGCACGGCTGCGCGCCGCTCGACAATGCCAGCCTCTGATTCACCATAGCCAGCACGCGTCCGCTGGTCGGCTCGATCGCCACTACTGTGCCATTCATGTTGCCCAGGGCATCAATCGCGGCCTGGCGCACAACCGGATCTTCCCCGGCGGTGACATCCCCGGCGGCGATGTCGTCAGCGAACGAACTGACAAAGAAGCGCTCGTGATAGCGGTGATGCGAAGTGCTGACCGAGGCCCGCTTCAGCGTGGCGCTACTGCGAACCGCCGTGCTGCGGCCGCTCGCCAGATGACGCATGCGGCGCCGGGTGCGCTGGCTCTCACTCACTTTCCTGGATTTTGCTTTGCTGGTATTCAGCGCGTGCGGGTTGACGTGCGCCGCCCACATTGCTGGCGCAAACAAAAGCCCACCTACCATCACCACGAGACGAAGACAGCGCGTTCCCCAATTAAACATCTTGTTCTCGTTCCCTCGAATCCCCGGCTTTCCTTACTCCCTGTGGTGCACGAAGCGTACCAGTCTGCCGGTCTTGACCAGTAACTTCGTCCAATTTCGTGATACTACGGGAGTTAGAGCGTTTCAGGCAATAGAAAAGTTTCTATCCCATAAAACATTAGTTTCGATCTAACCCATTATGGAACAATAACTTAAATGGAAATTACCTTGGTTCCACAGCCCACAGTAACGGGTTACCTGATTACTGAAAAGATACGGCCCATTGTGCAAAGGTTTTCTTCCAGCGGCTGGCCAGCAAGACAACCTCATACAGACAGTTTTTACTGACCACTAGCCACTGATCACTGGCCACTGCCTTCACATCACTTCGCCGCGCTTACGCAGAAACGCCGGAACGTCCAGATCATCCTGCTCGAAGTTCGCGACCATCGCGCTGCGCATGCCGTCCAGTGAGATCACTTCGCCGCCAGCGCGAGCCGTTGCGACCTGCGCTATCGCAATCGGAGACGGCTCCGTCATCCTTGACTCGTCCATCCTCATCTCTGCCGTCGTCTCTCGATATGGCTCCGGAAAAGAACTCGCCGGCGCCGGACCTACGGGATCGGGAAAATCCATGTTATCGAGACCCATGGCATCGTCGTGTGTCGCCGCGAACGAGTAGTGGGCTTCCGCCGGCCGGTGATGCGGCCGGCTCACTTCCCGGAAGCCGGTCGCGATTACCGTGATTTTCACCGTGTCCTTCATCTTCTCGTCCATCACCGCGCCGAAGATAATGTTCGCATCGTCATGGGCCGCGCTTTGAATGATGGTGCATGCCTGCTGCACCTCGGCCAGCTTCAGCGAAGCCGATCCCGTGATGTTGATCAGAATGCCGCGCGCGCCGTCGATTGCGCCGGCCTCCAGCAACGGCGACGCAATCGCCCGCCGCGCCGCTTCCGTCGTGCGATTCGCCCCGCTCGCCGTCGCCGTGCCCATTACTGCGTAGCCCATGCGAGCCATGATCGTCTTCACGTCGGCGAAGTCGCGGTTGATGATGCCGGGAATTGTAATGATGTCAGAAATTCCCTGCACTCCCTGGCGCAGAATGTCGTCGGCAATGCGGAACGATTCGAAGAACCCGGCGTTCTCCGCCACTGCCAGCAGCTTTTCGTTGGGGATGACGATGGTCGTGTCCACCGATTCCATCAGCTCGGCAATTCCCTTCTCCGCCTGCGTCATGCGCCGCTTGCCCTCAAAGGAAAACGGCTTGGTGACGACAGCTACGGTGAGCGCTCCCATTTCGCTCGCGAGCGACGCGATGATCGGCGCGGCGCCCGTGCCCGTGCCGCCGCCGAGGCCCGTGGTCACGAACACCATATCGGCGCCCTCGAGCGCCTCGATGATTTTGTCGGAGTCCTCGAGCGCCGCCTTCCGCCCCACTTCCGGATTCGCCCCCGCGCCCAACCCATTCGTCAGCTTCACGCCGAGTTGCAGCTTCACCGGCGCTCGCGACATGCGCAGCGCCTGCAAGTCGGTGTTGGCGACGATGAACTCGATGCCCTCCACTCCGGCATCGATCATCCGGTTCACCGCGTTGCCGCCGCCGCCCCCCACGCCGATCACCTTGATCTTGGCATCGTTGAGAGGCTCTTCGTTAAAACTGATGCGAATGCTCGAATCTTTTTTCATTTTCTCCACCCGCCTTCTAAAAGGATTCTTTCGGTCTTAACATTGACTCAATCGCTCAATGACTGAATGACTCAATTCCTATCCCACCAGCATCGCCTTCAACCGCGATCCCCACCGATCCCCCTGAAACCCCCGCGCCAAGCGCGCCCGCTGCCCGTACGCCACCATGCCCAACACAGTGGCGAACTCCGGCTCGGCGAGCGTGGCCGGCATTTTTGCCAGAGGCGTAGGCCAGGACAACCGCACCGCACGCCGCAGCACCGACTCCGCCACGTCGAAAATTCCCGGCAGTCGCGAGCCTCCGCCGCTTAGCACAATGCCCGCCAGACATGCTTCGAACATTCCGCTCTGCCGCAGAGTTTCGCGCATCATCTCAAACAGTTCTCGGGCCCGCGGCTCGAGAATCTCCGCCACTAGCCGCTGCGGCAGCAAACGCGACGGCCGGTCACCCACCGACGGCACTTCCACTTCATTCCCTTCCGGAATCAGAGTGACTATGGCATTGCCGTACACCTTCTTGATCTTTTCCGCCTCGGCCAGCGGCGTGCACATGCCCACCGACAGGTCGCTCGTGAAGTGGTCACCTCCCACCGGAATCACTCCCGTATAGGCCACCGCGCCTTGCAGGAAAACGATCAACTCGGTCGAGCCCGCACCGATGTCGGCAAGACAGACACCCAGTTCCCGCTCATCGGCCCGCAAAACAGAATCGGCCGCCGCCAACGGCTCATAGACCGTGTCATCCACGTGGACGCCGGCGCGATTCACGACCGTAATCACATTCTGCGCCGCGCTGGTCGCAGCCGTTACCAGATGCACTCGCACCTCCAGCCGCGCCGCCATCATGCCCAGGGGATCATGCACCCCGGCCTGATCGTCCAGAATGAATTCCTGCGGCAGCAGGTGCAGCACTTCGCGATCCGCCGGCAATGGAATCGCCCGCGCCCGCTCCACCGCCTGCTTGATCTCGTCGCGGCCAATCTCCCGCGGACGCGTGCCCAGGCTGATTCCGCCATGGCTGTTCACGCCGCGCACGTGCGCTCCGCCGATGCCCACGATGGCATGCTCAACCGCCGCCCCCGCCACGTCCTCAGCCGCCTCCACCGCCTTCTGAATCGACGCGACCGCCTTATCCAGTTCCACGATCACGCCTTTGCGCGAACCGCGGGACTCAGCCACGCCGTGCCCGCGATAGCGCAGGCCGCTCTCGGCGACCTCCACCATGAGCGCGCACGTCTTCGAGCTGCCCACATCGATCGCTGTCAAAAAATTTCCTTGCTGATTCGCCATTCGTTAATTAGTCCCTAAGTAAATTCTTCAACCTGAATCTAAAAAATGCTGTTCTGTCGAATGTTCACTCGCCCGGCCCCTGACTCGTCTGACTCTTAGCGATTGCCGGACTCGGCTTCTGACCGCCCTTGCCGGAAGATTTCGTCATCGGCCTCGGGGAGTTTGCCGGAGCAGGTTTCGTGGCCACCGCACGCCGTGCCCTATTGTCAGAGCCATGTCCAGCGCCACCCTTTGCGCTTGCCTTGCTAGCCCCGGCATTTTTCGTTGGCGCAGACGTCCCTGGCTTCCCTGCCTGCGTCATCCGCTTCGTGCTTTGTGTTTTCGCTGTCTTCGCCGCAATCCTGCTAGCCTTGGTTTTGCCCGCATTCTTGATTCCCACAACCCCGGCCTTCGGATCGAGTTTCTTCTCGGTCAATTCAAATGCAGGCTTGGGCACGGTCCGGTCGTGAGGTGATAGATCGTGCGGCGATAGACCATGCGCCGACAAGCGAGTCACCAGCGCCGCCGGCTTCACTCCCGCCGCCGCGGCCGTTCTTGCAACCGCCGGGCTCAACGCCGGCGCGGCTTTCGCGCTCCGCTGTATTTCGGGATTCACAATGATCTGGTTGTCGTAGCGCAGGTCCACCGACTCCAGCTTCTGGAACTGCTGCCGCCAAGCCTGCGCGTGGCTGACATAAATTTTGTAGCGCCGCAAATAATCTGACGATCCCAGATGCACCAGCACATCGCCCGCCGGGTCATTCACCCGCACCTTCACGTCCTCCAGATCGGTGAGATCCACTTCGCTCAAGTCCTGCGAATAGCGCGCCCCACCCGAATCCAGCTCCCGCACCATCTCTTCATAAATCTTCATGCGGGGTGCCCGCGTTGAAAGCGGCTCGCCCGGATTCATTCCCAGAATCACGGGGAAGGAATATTTGTGCTTCGGAGTCAGATCCATCAGCGTCCCGCCTGCGTCAATCAGCGACATGCGCGGCCCCACGCGGGCAAACGCCACCGGCGTTCGCTCGTCAACCACGACCACCAGGCGGTTGGGAACGAACCGCATCACGCTGGCCGATTCCACCCACGGAATCTGTTCCAGTTGCGCCTTCTGCTGAGCCAGGGGAATAAAAAAGATGTTCCGCCCAATGTCGGCGCCCATCACTTCCATGATCTGCGCCTTGCTCACGTTCTGCATTCCCGCGACTTCGATGTTGTCGCTCGATTCCACGCGGAAGCGCCACGAGCGCTCACCGTAGTGATACAACCACGCCGCTGCCAGCGCCGCTACGCAACACGTCGCAGCCGCCACGACAGCCCACAGCAAACGGTTCGCAGTTTTCTTCGGAAGAGAACTTCGGCGGGCGGAGACCCGCTTTTGCCCGCGCAGGAAAGGAGATTCCTCGTCTACATCTAAGTCGACCAGACGCGCATCGTCCATCTCCAAGTCGTACTTGTTTGGATCGTACTTGTTTGGATCGTGGGGGCTCTGGCGCGCAGACTCAGCGCGGGGCGGGTACAACTCCTCCTGCAAGATGGTCGAACCAGACTTCCGCGCCATCAGTTCAGGTCAGTTGTCGCTGTTGAATCGCTGAGCCTTCAAACTATAACTTCATTTTGCGATTTCAGATAGACAAAATGTTGGTTCTTTTTCACAGGAGGGAATCGGATTGGACATCATGGAGCAGAATCAGAAAACTGAGGGTTGAAAAAGAATCACATGGAGACAGCCACCTCGGCTGTCCGGCCTGGGCGAAGCCCGACCGTCCAAATCCCATCTCTGTCCACAAATAAAAAACGGACGCAGCCGTTTAGCCGCGCCCGCCTTTCCGGAGAACAAAAACCCTAAATCGGCCCACCGCCGGTCTCGACCTGCACCGCCGGAGCCGGAATCACGGGCACCCGCGGAACCCTCACGCGGGGAACATTAATCCGCATCCGCGGACAAGCCACCACCGGAATCTCCAAAGTGTTGAACGCCACCGGCATCATGCGCACGCGGGCAACTTGCGCCTCGATCCGCGCCCGCTCCGCTTCCACTCGCGCCATTGCCGCTTCTTGCCGCGCCGACATGGCTTCAATGCGGGACATCCCGCCCTCGGTCCGAGCAACCTCGCTCCGGAACCGCGCCATGGCAGCAGCCAAACGGCAGGACGCAGTCTCGTCCCGCGCCACAACGAGGTCGGCGCCACGCACGAGTCGGTCAACCCGCTGACGAGGCCAATTCAGCAAGAGCACCCGACCGCTCAGCAACCTGTTCGATAGCCGCATCGATAATCCGGTGCGCCTGAACCAAGCCGCCATCCTGATAAAAGCCGTTCAGTCCCAGCGCCAGCACCCCAGCCGCCAGCCATCCCCAACCCTGTGTAGTCTTCATAGCCAATCTCTCCATCTGCCAGATTGGACGGACGTCACGCAAGTCCGTTAGCAATGGAAGATACGTGGCCAGCCGGAAATTAGTTCCCCGGTTCCGCAGGCTCTTTCAATTTTTCCAGAATCAGAGGTCCCAACTGCGAAACGCTGCCCGCACCGAGGGTGAGAATCATATCTCCCTCTTGCGCAACCGCGGCAGCCGCACTCACTGCATCCGGAAACGAGCCTGCGTACTGAGCGCTTCTCCCACCCTTCTCGCGGATGGCTCGAGCCAACTCTTCTCCGCTAACCCCCTCGATCGGCTTCTCGCTCGCCGCATAAATATCCAGCACAAACAGCGAGTCGGCATCGCCAAAGGCCGCGGTGAAATCCTCCAGCAGATCGCGCGTGCGCGTGTAGCGATGTGGCTGGAACACCACGTGAACTTTGCGAAACCCGCACGACCGCGCCGCTGCCAGCGTCGCCTTGATCTCCGTAGGATGGTGCCCGTAATCGTCGATCACGCTGACGCCCGCCACTCGCCCTCGCAACTGAAACCGCCGGTCGACTCCGCGGAACTGGTCAAGCGCCGCGCGAATCGCCTCCACGCCAACATCCAATCCGACGCCAACCGCGATCGCCGCCGTAGCATTCAGGACGTTGTGCATGCCCGGCACGTGCAGGGTGAACTCGCCTAAGTCCTGCTTGCGATAACTCACGCGAAAGCGGCTCAGCGGCCGCGAATCGCCGCTCCCGGCCCCGGTGTTCGCACCAGTCTCGCCCGGCTTGATCCAAAAATCCGACCCGCGCTTCGTCCCATAAGTCACGGTCCGCCGCTGCACTTCCGGCAACAGCCGCCGCAGCAGCGGATCGTCGTTGCACGCCACCACCATCCCATAAAACGGCACCCGGTCCATGAACTCCAGAAACGTCTTCTTCACGTCCCGCATGTTGCGATAGCAATCCATGTGCTCGCGATCGATGTTGGTCACGACCGAAAGAATTGGGGACAATTTCAAGAACGACCGGTCACTCTCATCCGCCTCAGCCACCAGATACTGCGACTTCCCCAGCCGCGCATTCGACCCCATCGCATCCACGCGCCCGCCCACCACCACGGTCGGATCAAGCCCACCTCCGGCCAGCACCGCCGCCACCATCGAAGTCGTAGTCGTCTTGCCGTGCATCCCGGCGATGGCAATGCCGTACTTCAGCCGCATCAACTCCGCCAGCATCTCCGCCCGCTGAATCACCGGCACGTGCAGCTTGTGCGCCTCAAGAACCTCGGGATTCTCCGTCGCAATCGCCGAACTCGTCACCACGACTTCAGCTCCGGCAATATTCTCCGCGCGATGCCCTTCAAAAATCGCCGCCCCCAGCCCGGCCAGCCGCTGCGTGACCGCGGAACTCTTCAAATCCGATCCCGAAACCTTGTAGCCAAGATTCAGCAGCACCTCGGCAATCCCGCTCATGCCGATCCCGCCAATGCCCACGAAATGTATCTGCTGAATCTTGGCAAACATGAATGTGAACCGTATGCCCTGTCATCCTGAGCGGAGTAAGTGCTTCGCGAAAGCGAAGCACTTACGCAGTCGAAGGACCCCTTTCGCTCAAGTGCGACCAGGGACTCGTCGAGGAGTTCTCTCAACGCGCAGCGTTGCTCCCAGCACTATGCCGCTAGTCTTCAATTCCCGCCACCCGCGCCGCCATCGCCGCAATATCCCGCGCCGCATTCGGATGCGCCAACCCCCGCGCCGCCGCGCTCATTGCCTGCAACCGCCGCGGATCGCCCAGCAAAGCCGCAATCGTCTCCGCCAGCCACACTCCCTCGAGCTTCGACTCCTCGACTACAACCGCCGCACCGACGCGCGCCAGCGCCTCAGCATTCACCCGCTGATGATCGTCCGCCGCCCGCGGAAACGGCACGAAGATCGCAGGCTTCCCCGCTGCCGTAATCTCCGCCACCGTGCTCGCTCCCGACCGGCACACCACCAGATCCGCTCGCGCAAACGCCGCTGGCATGTCTTCGATAAATTTAAAAACTTCCGCAGACTCTCCCGCCGCTCCGGAGAAAGACTGATACGCCGCCAGCACGTCATTATAGTCACGCTCGCCAGTCTGATGGATGATGTGAATCCCCGGCGCCTGCCTCAGCAACTCCGGCAAACACCGAATCATCGCCTCATTGATGGCATGCGCCCCCTGGCTTCCGCCAAAAACCAGCAGAGTCGGCGTCCCGCCGCGCTTAGCCTGAATCTCAAAGAACGCCTGCCGCACCGGAACACCCGTCACTTCCGCGTGACGAAAATATTTCGCCGTCTCCTCAAAATGCACCGCCGCTCCCGACACAAACCGCGCCACCACGCGATTCGCAAATCCCGGCACCACATTCGGCTCAAACGCCAGCGTAGGAATATGCTTCACCACCGCCGCCAGCATCGCCGGACCCGACGCATATCCGCCCACGCCAATCACCACGTCCGGCGCAAATTCGTTCAGCATGCGCCCCGCGTCCCACACCGCGCGCGGCAAATCGAACGCCGTCTTGGCCCGCGTCATCAGGCTCACATTCTTCAGCTGCCCCACCCGCACCAATCGCAGCGGATACCCCGCCGCCGGCACCAGGCGGTTCTCGATGCCGCGCGCCGTCCCGACGAACAGCACCTCAGCCGCATAACTTTTCTTGAGTTCGTTCGCGATGGCCAGCGCCGGGATCACATGTCCACCCGTCCCGCCGCCCGCCAGAATGGCCCGCATGCAGTGACTATAAATGAACTGTCGTCCTGAGCGGAGCAAACGCTTCGCGAATGCGGAGCGCTTGCGGAGTCGAAGGATCCCTTTCGCTTAGACGGCGCCGACGGCTCGTCAGGGAGTTCCCCATGCGGCCTCGTCCGTGGAAGCTGCCGTTCACTCCGCCTGCTTCGTAATATTCAACAGCACACCCACACAAGCCAGCGTGACAAACAGTGACGACCCACCATACGACACCAGCGGCAGTGGAATCCCTTTGGTCGGCATCATCCCCAGCACCACGCTGATGTTGATGAACGCCTGCAAAACCACCATGCTCGTAATCCCCACCGCAAGATATCGACCGAAGGTATCTTCTGTCCGCCACGAAGCCCGCATCCCGCGCCATAAGAAGATGGCAAACAGCGTCACCACAAACAAAGCTCCTACCAACCCCAACTCTTCCGCAGTCACGGCAAAAATAAAGTCAGTATGTGGCTCCGGCAGATAGAACAGCTTCTGCTTGCCTTCCATCAGACCAGTGCCGGTGATGCCCCCGGTGCCCACTGCGATTAGCGATTGAATCAGGTGGAACCCAGCCTTCTGCCGCTCAGCGTATGGATTGATAAAAGCCAGAATGCGCTCGCGCCGAAAGCTAACATGAAAAATCAGAAAATACAGCGGCACCAGCGAAGCCCCAAACGCATAGGCGAAATATCGCATCCGCATCCCGGCCACATAAAGGATGCAAGCCGCAATCCCGGCACAAGCGATCGCCGTACCCAGATCGGGCTCGAGCACAATCAGCCCGAGCAAGACGACCACAGGCGCGGCCGCCGGCGCCAGCGTGCCGCGCCAGTCGTCCATCGTTTTCGTGCGCGCCTCGAGAAAATAAGCGAGGAAGAGAATCAGCATCGGCTTCGCCAGTTCGGAGGGCTGTAACGAAAATCCGCCGGCATGGATCCAGCGATGCGTGTTGTGCGACCGGTCCAGAAAAAACACCGAGATCAGCAGCAGCGTGGTCAGCCCCATCAGCGAAAACACCAGCGCCGGATGCTTGTAGCGCCGGTAATCCACCCGCATAGCCACCACCATGGCCACCAGGCCGGCCATCGCCCAGACCAACTGCTTCGACAAGAACGCATAGGGCGACCCAAACCGCTCCCGCGCCATTACCGCCGACGCCGAAAACACCATGACCAGCCCTACAAAAACCAGCAGCAGAGTGACGGTAAACAGCCAGCGATCGACGCTAACCCGCTTTGCCATGGGAAGTTCATTTCACCACGGAGTCGCTGGGAGAAAGAGGGGAATTGTTGATTGTCGATGGATGACTGTTGCTAGTCTTGGTTCCAAGCACCCTGTCATCCTGAGCGTAGCAAGTGCTTCGCGAACGCGAAGCACTTGCGAAGTCGAAGGACCCCTAGCAGGCCTATGCTGCTGGCGGCCTCACAAGGCGTTTCCGGCGCAAGGTTGCAAGCCCTCACTGCGGCTAATGTTTCTTGAGCGGAGCGCCCCTCACCCGAGCCTCCGCACAATCTCCTTAAACACTTGCCCGCGCTCTTCATAATTCCTGAACTGATCAAAGCTGGCGCAAGCGGGAGCCAGCAACACCACATCACCCGGCTCGGCGATGGCATTCGCCTTGCGTAAAGCGTTCTCCAAAGTTTCGGCATGCACCACTTCAACGTTTTTAATCTGCGACTCAATCTTCCCCGCGGCCGCCCCAATCGTGTACACGCGCTTCACCCGCTGCCGCAGTAATTCGTTGAGCACGCTGTAGTCGCTGCCCTTGTCCTTCCCCCCAAGAATGAGGTGAATATTCGCCGGAAACGATTCCAGCGCCTTGATGGTCGCATCCACATTCGTAGCCTTCGAATCGTTGTAGTAATCGACGCCGCGAATCGTCGCCACAAACTCCAGCCGGTGTTCGACCGCCTTGAAGTCGCGCACCGCCTGCCGGATCTTCTCCGGCGCGCATCCCATCAACGCTCCCGCGCACACCGCCGCCAGCACATTCTCCAGGTTGTGCGCACCCTTCAGCGGAATCTCGGAAACCAGCATGATCTCGCGTTGCCCGCGGCCATCGCGGAACAGAATGTTTCCCTCGCGCACCCAAGCTCCCAGCTTCACTTCCTTCTGCCGGCTGAACCAGAACACCTGCGCCTTCGTCCGCGCCGCCATGGTCACGCAGGTCGGATCGTCTTCATTGAGCACTGCAAAGTCATCGCCCCGCTGATTTTCAAATATCCGCGCCTTCGCATCCACATAAGCCTCGAAGGTCCGGTGCCGGTCCAGATGATCAGGCGTAACATTCAACACGACAGCAATCTTGGGATGGAACGTCTGAATCGTCTCCAACTGAAAACTGGAAACCTCCAGCACGATCGCCGTCTCCCGCGTCGCGCGCTCGGCCAGCGAAATCGCCGGAGTACCAATGTTCCCACCCACTATCGTCGAAATTCCGCCCGCCGTCAGAATCTCGCCCGTCAGTGTCGTGGTCGTGGTCTTCCCGTTCGACCCAGTGATGGCCACAATCGGCCCGGGCAGAAACTGCGCCGCCAGTTCAATCTCGCCAATCACCGCCTCGCCCATGGCACGAGCCTGCACCAGCATCGGCGCATCGACGGGAACGCCCGGACTGACCACAATCAGATCCTGCCCGCGAAACGTGCGCTCGCCATGCCCGCCCGTCTCAACCGTAATTCCGTGATCGAGCAGCACAGGAATCTCATTGCGTAGTTCATCTCCGCTCTTAGTATCAGAAACAGTAACCCGCGCCCCATGCGCTTTCAAAAAAAGCGCCGAGGCCACCCCGGACTTGCCGAGACCAACCACCAGCACGCGTTTGTTGTTAAGTTCCATCACGGTTCTAATGTTTCAAGGGTGCAATGTTTCAAGCTTTCAAGGTCTGTGCCCCCGGTGCGCTTCGTAGTTGCAACCTTGAAACTCTGAAACTTTGCAACCTGCTCTACCTGAGTTTCAGCGTCGTCAGCGCGAACAGCGCGAACACCAGCGACGCAATCCAGAACCGCACAATAATCTTCGACTCCGACCATCCCATCAACTCGAAATGATGATGCAGCGGCGCCATCTTGAAAATCCGCTTCTTGCGCAGCTTGTACGATCCCACCTGCAGAATCACCGACAGTGCTTCGATCACAAACACTCCGCCAATAAACGGCAGCAACAGTTCCTGCTTGATGATCACCGCGACCGTCCCAATCGCCCCACCCAGCGCCAGCGATCCCACATCGCCCATGAACACTTCCGCGGGATGCGCGTTGTACCAAAGAAATCCGATCGATGACCCCACCATCGCGCCGCAAAAAATCGTCAGCTCGCCGACCTGCGGCATGCGCGGGATTTCCAGATACGTGGCGAAAGTCGCGTGCCCGCTTACGTAAGTGAGCACGGTCAGCGCGCCCGGCGGCAATCACCGTACAGCCAATCGCCAACCCGTCCAGCCCATCCGTAAGATTCACCGCATTGCTCGAGCCCACAATCACCAGCACCACGAATCCGATGAAGGGCACGAAAGCCAGCCCCCACAGGTGCGGATTACGCTCCAGCGTCTCCACCACCAGATCCGGATGAAACTGCTTGAGGAAAGGCACAATCAGCTTGGTCGAATACATCCCGTAAGTCTGCATAGTGATCAGCATCACCGCGATGACTATGCTGGTCGCAATCTGCAACCCCAGCTTGGCTCGCGCAGTCAACCCCAGATTCCGCCGCCGCGCCACCTTGGTGTAATCGTCCGTGAAACCAATCGCCGCAAACGCGCACGTAGCAAAGACCGCGATCCACACAAACCGGTTGCTCAAGTCCGCCCACAAAAGAGTAGGCACCACGACTGCAATCGCGATCAGCAACCCGCCCATGGTCGGCGTTCCGGCTTTTTTCTGATGAGCCTTCGGACCTTCTTCCCGAATGTATTGTCCAATCTGGAATTCGCGCAGCCGGTTGATCACCAGCGGACCCACGATGAGCGCGGTAAACAGCGCGGTAAGACTGGCAAACGCAGTGCGGAACGTCAGGTAGCGGAAGATGCGGAACGGCGGAAAATAATGTTGCAGCTTCAGGAACAACAGCCAGTAGAGCAATCAGCCTCCGTCTAGGAATTAAGTCATTGAGCGATTGAGCGATTGGGTCATTGAACATCGCACCCAATCCGTACTCAATCACTCAGTGGCTCAATCTCTCAATGACTCAATCTCTTCCACGTTTCCAGCGCCTTCTCCAGTTTCACGCCGCGTGAAGCTTTCAACAAGACAACGTCTCCATCCCGCGCCTCGCGCGCCAGCCATTCCCCAGCTTCCTCGGGCGTTGCCACAAACTCCGCCGGAGTTCCCGCCTTCCGCGCGCCCTCGACCATCGCCTGCGCCAGCCCCCCCACTCCAACCAGCACATCGATCTTCTTCTCGGCGATGTGCTCGCCAGCCCGCCGGTGCATCTCTCCACCCGCCAGCCCCAGTTCCAGCATCTCGCCCGCCACCACGATGCGCCGCTTAGCCGTCATCGTGGCCAGCGCATCCACCATCGCTTCCAGCGCCTTCGGATTCGAATTGTAGCAATCGTTGATCACCGTGATGTTACCCACTTGGAGAACCTGCCCGCGCTTGTCTGCCGGAGCTAGCGTAGCCAGCTGCTCCCACCGCCTCGGCAGGCTTAAGCCCACGCTCCAGTCCCACCGCAACCGCCGCCAGCGCATTCAGCACGTTGTGCTCCCCCACCAGAGGCAGCGTCGCATGCGCCCGAACCCTTCCGATCACCACATCGAATTCCGCGCCGCCCGTCCCCTTCGACTGGACATTTTCCGCGCGCACATCCGCGGCCGCCCGCGTGCCATACATCACAACTTTGCCCTTAAAGTCGCGTCCAAACTGCGAAACATACCCGTCATCGGCATTCAACACCGCCACGCCATTTGCGGGCAGCGACTCCACCAGTTCATACTTCGCCCGCGCAATCCCCGCCAGCGAATCAAAAAACTCCAGATGCACGGGCGCGACGTTGGTCACGACTCCAATCTCCGGCCGGGCGATCTTCGCCAGGGCCCGAATCTCTCCCGCGTGGGACATCCCCATCTCAACCACGGCTACGTCGTACTCCGGCTCCAGCTTCAACAGCATGAGCGGCAAGCCGAAATGATTATTGAAGTTCCCTTCCGATTTCAGCACTTGAAACCGCGTGCTCAGCACATGCGCGATCGCTTCCTTCGTGGTAGTTTTCCCCGCCGACCCCGTCACCGCAATCAGCGGCTTGCCCCACAGCTTCCGCACCGCCGTGGCCAGAGTCTGCAACGCGACCAGCGTATCGTCCACAGCCAACAACTGCGTCTCGCACGGATAGCGGCCCAACTGATCCTTACGCACGACTGCCGCAATTGCACCGTTTCTGAGGGCCCGCTCCACGAAATCGTGCCCATCCAGCCGCTCACCCTTCACCGCAAAAAAAAGCTGGCCCGACCCCACCGTCCGCGAGTCAATCGAATACCCCCGCGCCAAGTGTTCGGGATCAAACCCTCCCGCTGCGGAAACAAACTCAGCGATTCTAGAAAGCGATAGCCTCATCAGATTCTCATTCGGTTCGCAAATATCACAGCTCTGTCATCCTGAGCGAAGTAAATGCTTCGCGAAAAGCGAAGCATTTACGCAGTCGAAGGACCTCTTTCTCGCCGGCGGCGTAACGGACTCCGCAAGGCATTTCTTACTCCGCTCCGCTTCTGGCTTCTTGCCGGAAGGATTTCAAATTCTTCTCGCACTCAAACCCCGCCGCCCGCAGCGCCTCGCGCGCCACTTCCAAATCATCAAAGGGAACCGATCCCTCCCGCGTGACCTGCACCTTCTCATGCCCCTTGCCCGCGAGCAGCACGATGTCTCCCGGTCGCGCCTCGCCAACGGCCAGCGCGATCGCCTTACGCCGGTCCGGCTCCACGCTGTACTTCACGCCAGTCTTCTGCAGCCCCACCACCGCATCATTAATGATCGCCACCGGATCCTCACTGCGGGGATTGTCCGACGTCAGCACCACAAAATCACTTCCCCGCCCAGCAGCCTCACCCATCAGCGGACGCTTCTTCCGGTCGCGATCCCCTCCGCATCCAAACACGGCCAATACTCGTCCCTTCGCGGCCGAAACCAACTCCCGCGCCAGCGCCGTCAGGTTGCGCAGAGCATCGTCGGTATGCGCGTAGTCCACCACCACGGTGAACGGCTGCCCGCAGTCAACACGCTCAAATCTTCCTGGAACGCAAGCCAGCTTGTCGATGCCCTCAGCAATCGCGGCCGCCGAACACCCGCGGGCATAACCAGCTCCCGCCGCTGCCAGAATGTTGTACACATTCACCCGCCCAATCAGTGCCGAGAACACCGCAATCTTTACCTCCGGCATCACCAGATGAAATCGCGTCCCCCGCGTCGTGATTTCCACTTTCTCTGCGTGCAGATCGCCGCGCTCCCATCCATACTTCAGAACAACAGAGCTGCGCTTCCGGCTGAACTCCACCAGCTTCGCTCCGTACTCATCATCCAGGTTGGTCACCACGGCTCGCGGCGCATCCGTACCGCAGCCCTCAAACAGCACCCGCTTGGCCGCGAAGTACTGTTCCATAGTTTTGTGATAATCGAGATGGTCGCGCGTGAGGTTAGTAAAGACGGCCACATCAAACGGCACCCCGAACACGCGCTCCTGCGCCAGCGCGTGCGATGAAACTTCCATCACCGTGTCAGTCGCCCCGTTACCAAGCGCCTCACTGAAAATGCGATTCAGTTCCAGCGCCTCCGGAGTAGTATGCGGCGCCGGCAAAATCTTCCCTGCCACGTGATATTCAATCGTCCCGATCAACGCACTCTTGCGCCCCGCCGCCGTCAGAATCGATTCCAGCAGAAACGCCGTCGTGCTCTTCCCATTCGTCCCCGTAATTCCTGTGATCGCAATCCGCTCCGCTGGTTTTTTATAGAAGTTCGCGCTAACCCGTGCCAGCGCCCGCCGCCCGTTTGGCACCACCGCCCAGGCCACTCCAGGGCGGGGTTTCTCCGCCGCCGAATCCGTCACCACCGCCACCGCGCCAGCCGAGATTGCCTGATCAATAAACCGGTTGCCGTCGCTCGACTCGCCGCGCATCGCCACAAACAAGCCCCCCGGCTTCACCCGCCGTGAGTCATATTCCACACCACTCACGTCCGGATCCCCGCTGTGCGCAAGAACTTCCGCTCCATAGAGCACCTGTTGGAAGGTCATTGCTCAGAATTATATGGCACTGGGACTGGATACTTACCGCGAGGTTCGGGAAGAGCACGACTTCAGTCGGTGCCGAGCAAGGCCGGAAGGTGAAATGTCGCGGGCGGTTTCAGCCGCTGAGGCAAACTCGATTTCGTTCGAGGTCTTGAACCAATAGCCCCCACACGCAGGTTACCAACGGTACGTTCCCCGCGTCGCCGCTCAGCGCTACATTATTCCTATGTCTACGGGAGCCGGTTACGGCAAATTTCGCTGCGCCCAATGCGAAAAGGCGGAAAACGAGTGCGAGTGCGACAAGTACTGCTGCCTCTGCCAGACCGTACTCGATGTCCGCATCTGCACCGACGGACTGATGTATTGCGAAGCCTGTCGCACCGCCTGCGACTACAAAACCTCAGACTAGCGCACGCCCAGTAACAACCACCGCCATCCGCCGTCTAAATCACCACCGTTTCCTTGTACTCCCCAAACACCCGCCGCATCGCATCTGAAATCTCGCCTACCGTCGCATAAGCCTCAACCGCAGCCAGAATCCGCGGCATCAAATTCGCACCCGACCGCGCTGCGTCCTCCACGCCCGTCAATGCGCACCTCCACGGCCCCGCATCCCGGCGCGCCCGCAACGCCCGCACCCGCTCGATCTGTTTGAACTCCAGCCGCGGATCAATCTTCTGGATCGGAATCGCCTTCTCCTCTTCCACCTCAAATCGATTCACACCCACCACAACCGCATCGCCAACATCCACGGCCTGCTGATATTCATACGCCGCGTTCTGAATCTCCTGCTGCACGAATCCACGCTCAATCGCCTTCAGCATCCCGCCCATCACTTCAATCTTTCCCAGATACTCCGCCGCGCGCTTCTCGATCTCGTTAGTAAGCGATTCAACGTAGTAAGACCCCGCCAGCGGATCGATCGTCTGCGCCACGCCCGACTCATACCCAATCACCTGCTGCGTGCGCAAAGCAATCCGCGCCGCCTGCTCCGTCGGCAGCGCCAAAGCCTCGTCATAGGAATTCGTGTGCAGCGACTGCGTCCCGCCCAGGACCGCCGCCAGCGCCTGAATCGCCGTGCGCACAATATTGTTTTCCGGCTGCTGCGCCGTCAGAGTCGACCCTGCCGTCTGCGTGTGAAATCGCAGCATCCACGACCGCGGATTCTTAGCCTTGAAGTGTTCCCGCATGATCCGCGCCCACATTCGCCGCGCCGCGCGAAACTTCGCCACTTCCTCCAGAAAATTACTGTGGGCATTAAAGAAGAACGACAGCCGCGGCGCAAACTCGTCCACATCCAGCCCCGCCTTGATCGCCGCCTGCACGTAAGCCATGCCGTTGCCCAGCGTGAACGCCACTTCCTGCACCGCCGTCGATCCCGCCTCCCGCATGTGATAGCCGGAAATCGAAATCGTATTCCACTCCGGCACGTTCTCCTTCGCCCAGGAAAACATATCGGTAATCACACGCAACGCCTGATGTGGCGGATAAATATACGTTCCGCGCGCAATGTATTCCTTCAAAACATCGTTCTGCACCGTGCCCGAAAGTTTTCGGATGTCCGCACCCTGCCGCCGCGCCACCGCCACATACAACGCCAGCAGGATCGATCCCGTGGCATTGATGGTCATCGATGTGGAAATCTCGGTCAGATCGATGCCGGCGAACAGCCGCTCCATATCTTCGATCGAATCAATCGCCACGCCCACCTTGCCCACTTCACCGGCGGCCAGCGCATGATCCGAATCCATCCCAAGCTGCGTGGGCAAATCGAATGCCACAGAAAGGCCGGTCGTCCCGTTCGCCAGCAAATACTTGTAGCGCTTGTTCGACTCCTCGGCGTCACCCATGCCGGCATACTGACGCATGGTCCACAGCCGCCCGCGATACATCGTGACCTGCACACCCCGCGTAAACGGATACTCCCCCGGATACCCAACCTCACCCTCGTAATCAGAGCCCTTGAGATCAGCCGGTGTGTACAGAGGCTTGATGGGGATGTGGGACGACGTCTCAACTTCCGTTGGCAACCCCCGCGCCGGAGTCTTGACTGTGTCTGCCATAATTACCGCTCTTTCCTGCAGCAAAAAGGATTGTCATTCCGAAGCGCAAAATATGTTTGTCATTCCGAAGCGCGCAGCGCAGAGGAATCCGCTGTCGCGTGCAGCGCCCCGGCTCCCGCCAACCGTTACCGCGCTCCCCGACCCTTCTGCCTCACCCTCCAGAAAGAACTCACCCCAAACCACGCAAACGTCACCGTGAAGCAGATCGCCACCGCCACGCGCCCTAACCCAACCCGGCCAGCTTCATATTTCGCATACTCTTTCGCCGCCGCGAAGCCGCCACTCGCCGCCATCACCAGGAAGATCAGCCCAGTAACCTCCAGCCACAGCTGATGCACCACCCGCCCAAAGGCCCGTCCCGTGGCTGACAAGGCGCGAGTCGCGGCTTGCACCGTCCGGCTGCGCTGGGCCTGCTGCGAGGCAACCCGCGCCACCACCCTCAACTTTCGTGCCGTAGAAACCTTGCTCACGGCCTCGATTTTAACAGCCTCCGGCGCTACAATGGCTGCTACCCGTGGGAGTCGCGCAGCAAGAGCGGCGAGCGCCTTTCCCGCGCCATCGGCATCCAACTGGTCGGGCCCTCATGCAAACCGCCACCTCTGATTTCGCGCGCTTGAAGTCCGGCATGAAGGCGGCTTGGATGGCGGGCGATTTCGGCCAGATTGCGAGTTTTGTTTCCAGAGAAGAAGAGGGCTTCGTCGCGCGGCTCAATCTCAAACCCGGCGCACGGCTCCTGGATGTGGCTTGCGGCACCGGCAACAGCGCGATTCCCGCAGCCAGAGCCGGAGCCAAAGTGACCGGCGTCGATATTGCTACAAACCTGCTGGAACAGGCCAGGAAGCGCGCCGCCGCCGAGCAGCTCGAAATTCACTTCGAAGAGGGCGACGCGGAAGAACTTTCCTTCGCCGACCGTTCCTTCGACGCGGTTGTGAGCATTTTCGGCGCCATGTTTGCCCCGCGGCCCGAGCGCGTGGCGGCCGAATTCCTTCGTGTCTGCAAGACCGGAGGGATGATCGCAATGGCCAACTGGACTTCGCAGGGCTTCGTCGCCAAGACGAACCAGCTTGTGGCCAAAATGGTGCCGCTCCCTCCCGGCGTTCCGCCGCCAAATCTTTGGGGAGACGAATCTACCGTCGAGCAGCGATTGGGCCATGGTTGCGCCCAATTGACTTGCACTCGGCGGAAGGTACAAATGGCCTACCCCTTCCCGCCGGAAAACATGGTGGCGTTTTTTCGCCGATACATGGGCCCGACGCAAATGGCATTTTCCAGACTGGATGCCGCCGGACAAGCAACTCTGGCTGCTGGACTGGAATCGTTGTGGGTGGAACACAACACCGCAACCGACGGCACCACCGCCGTGGAAAGCGAGTATCTGGAAGTACGTGCCGTTCGCGCCTGACCGGAGATCGTGATAAGTTGATTTTGGCAAGGGGGACCAAGTGGACCAGCAACTCAAACAGCTCATGAAGGAACTCGGCGAAGCCATCAACGAGTCTCTCTCCGATTCCGAACAGATCGCCGAAGTCGTCTCCCGCATCAAAGAGGGCGGTTACGACATTTTCCTGGTTCTAGAAGCCACCATCGGCGTAAGCAAGCAAGGCGAAAAATCCTCCGACAAGACTTCCCTGGTCACCACTCTATCGACCAACCCCGAATTCAAAATCAGCGATCAGGATCTGAAGTTCCTGAAATCCCTTCGCATCAAAATCGAAGAAGAAAAATAAACCAGGGATGTAGAGACACAGCCGCCCTTCGACCTCGCTAGGACAGGCCTTCGTCCGTCCGGCAGAAGCGAAGCTCTGCCGGATCTGTCCCAATTCCGATCGCCACAACTCAGTCGCCCTGACAATTTCCGCCCCACGCGGCAACTTTCTCTCCTGTGCTACCATCTACTGTTTTTCCGGGTTAGCTCCATGAAAGACACTCTCGGAGTCCTTCTCGCAGGCGGCGCCGGGGAACGCCTTTATCCTCTTACTCGCGACCGCGCCAAGCCCGCCGTTACCTTCGGAGGCATGTACCGCATCATCGACATCACCCTTTCCAACTGCCTCAACTCTGACCTGCGCCGCGTTTACATCCTCACCCAATACAAAGCCCTGTCGCTGAACCGTCACATCCGCGAAGGCTGGAACATCCTCGGCCGCGAAGTAGGCGAGTTCATCGAAGTCCTTCCCCCTATGAAGCGGGTCAGCGACCAGTGGTATCAAGGCACAGCCGACGCCGTTTACCAGAACATTTATTCCATCGGCTCCGAGCAGCCCAAGCACGTCCTAATTCTCTCCGGCGATCACATCTACAAAATGGATTACGGCAAGATGATGAAGCAGCATCTCGAGTCCTCCGCCGACATCACGCTGGCCACCATCCAGGTCGATCCCGCGGAGACTTTCCGCTTCGGCGTAGTCGACGTCGACAAAGACGGCCGCATCAATGGCTTTGAGGAAAAGCCCGCCCAGACCGAGCTGCGATCCCCGTGGAACCCTGAGAGGTGCGCCGGCTCCATGGGCGTCTACCTCTTTAATGCCGACGTTCTCATCCCAGTCCTGCTCAAAGATGCCGAGGACCAATCCTCCACTCACGACTTCGGCAAAGACATCCTGCCCAAGATGGTCGCCGACTACCGCGTCTTCGCCTATGACTTCGTCGACGAAAACAAGAAGGAAGCTCTCTACTGGCGAGACGTGGGCACGCTCGAGGCCTACTACGAAGCCAACATGGATATCGTCTCCGTCTCTCCCATCTTCAACCTCTACGATCACGACTGGCCCATCCGCACACACCAGCGCCAGTACCCGCCCGCCAAATTCGTCTTCGCCGAGAAAGAACGCATGGGCACCGCGCTCGATTCCATCGTCTCCAACGGCTGCATCGTCTCCGGAGGCCTGGTCAAGAACTCCATCCTCTCGCCCGACGTCCGCGTGAACTCGTATTCCGAAGTCGACCAGTGCATCCTCTTCTCCCACGTCGCCATCGGACGCCATTGCCGCATCCGCCGCTGCATCATCGACCGCAACGTCCATCTCCCCGAAGGCACCACCATCGGCTATGACACCGAAGCCGACCGCTCCCGCTACTTCGTCACCGATAGCGGCATTACCGTGGTTACCCGTGACTACTCGCTCTTCGAGAATCCTGTAACCGTCGACTATTTCACCACCGAATAACGCGAATACAGGGCGCGGAACGACATGGCCAGCCCGCAAACCCAATCTTGCCTTCCCGGTACCACGAATCAAGAATCCAAACATTCGCTCCTATTTATCTTATTATCCGATTGACGCTGCATGTCCGCGGGCGCATAATCCCGCCATCGGTCTCCATTGCAAATGTTTGGCGGGTCACCGCCAGCGAAAGGCAAACTCTCTGAGTCAACCACTCGGTCGCGTCTACCCTCGCCAGTTGACCGGGAAACCAAGCTTAAGGAACAAGAACCGAAGATAAGTTTCTATAAGGAGCGAATTCAATGAGGCGAACCCGTTTCACCAAGCCCATACCACTGATCGCAGGGCTGCTGTCCGGCCTGCTGGTTGCGATCCTGGCTGTTCCACTCGGCGCCCAACCGGTGCCCAAAGCCCAACCGTTTTACGACATCGCCAGGGAAGTCACACTCAGCGGCACCGTGTCGAGTGTGGTCAGCAGACCCGCTGCCGGCATGACCGTGGGCGCCCACCTGATGCTCAGGACCTCATCCGGAACCGTGGATGCAAGTCTGGGAAGGTGGGGTTTGATGGGCAAAGGAGCGCTCCATGTCGCCCCCGGCACCCAAGTTCAGGTAACCGGCGTGATGAAGACGCTTAAGAACAAGGAAGTCTTCATCGCCCGCACCGTGACGATGGGCGGCAAAGCCTATACCATGCGCAACGAGCACGGCATCTCCGCATTACCTCAGTCGCGTGCACGCGCCGGCCAGAAGCCCGCGCCATTTATCATCCGCTCTGCCCAGAAAGGGGAGTCTCTATGAACCGCAAACTTTACGGGATCTTCCTCGCCGCAGTCTTCGGCGCTTCAAGTTTCTTGACGAGCTGCAGCAGTTCGAGCCATTCACACACCACTCCTCCTCCTGTATCGACAACTCCTTACGCGTTCTATCTGAGCGGGCAGGAAGCCCCTAACGCTGCGAACGGAGGTTTCCTGAGCTATTACGCCCTCGCAGGTGCCGTGACGATTGACTCAAGTGGCAACGTCACCGCCGGTGAACAAGACTACAACGACGGTGAGGGCAACACGTCGCCGGGCGAGCCTAGCACAGCTGACTCCATCACAGGTGGAACCCTAACCGTCGATGCTACGGGCCAGGGGACACTCACCCTGATCACGAACAATTCGAATGTAGGTGCTGCGGGAACCGAAACCCTCGGCATCCAGTTTGTGAACGCTGACCACGCGATGATCATTCAGTTTGATGGATCCGCGACCTCCAGCGGAAGCCTCGACTTGCAGACACTTTCCGGCACACCCTCCGGCGGCTTTGCCTTCACAGCGAACGGAGTGGATCCCAACTTTAACCCATTTGGCATCGGGGGTGTGTTCACCATCCCCAGCGCCGTCACCGATGAGATCGACCTCAATGACGCTGGAACTCTTACTCCAGCAACAGCTTTGACCGTATCGCTCGGCACAGCCGATAGTTTCGGGCGCGGCGCTGTCACCAGCAGCACGGGGATCTCGATCAACTACTACGTCGTTGGTCCGGAAGCGCTAAGGATCATTGACGTTGATACGACCGACTCGGCCGTCGGCTCAGCCTTCGGCCAGGGTACAACCACGGGGGCCTTCACCAACGCGTCGCTCCTCACCTCCGTACTCGCAGTTTCCGCCAACCCCATCGGCGATGAATACGGCGTGGCCGGCCAGATCACCCCAAACGCAACGCCTTCTCCCGCCACCTTCTCGGGCGTGGCCGAAGATGTTGAGTTGGACACTGCGTTCACATCAGGGTTGGCTTCCCCAGTCGCTGGCACCTACAGCATTTTGGCTAACGGATACGGCAGCCTGACCATCAGCGGGTTTGGAGGCGGAAACGTCGGCGCGATGCAGGTTTACGCGACGGACCCGACTCTCGATCTGAACGATCCCAACAACGCGAGCGGAAACCCCGACGTTGGCGGCGCTCTGCTTCTTGAGTTCGACGACGGCGGCCCTCTTGCTGGCGGCATCGGAGTCGCGATTCCGCAAACTGATACCGCCAGCGCTGATTTCAACGGCAACTACGCCGCTGGATGGCAGGATTTCAACGACTTTATCACCGGCGCCAACGCCTGCGTCGACTGCGAGTTCGATATGGCCGCGAATGGGACGATGACCGCGGGCGGGGCCTTGAGCCTCACCGAAGGACTGGTCAGCGATCCCTTCGAGACGCTCGGGCTGGGGACTACAACCTTCACCGGAGCCACATTCACCGGAACCCCGACCCCAGACGGCAGCAACGCTGGGCGCTTAACGATGTTATCGACTGATCCGGCGCCAGGAGGTGCGCTGGGGGCTACCATCGGCGGCGCATCGGGAGCTTTCGACGCGATCATCTATCAGGCCAGTGCCTCGCAGTTGTTCTGGCTTGAATATGACGACAACAGCGTATTCGTTGGCCCCATCGAGGTCCAGGGATCGCTAACCGGAGTGCCCGCAGTGGCGCGTCCGGCGAAGACCCAGGCGAAACAGAAATAATTGCCAGTTCCAGGAAAGGGCACAGCCGCAATAATCCGGCTGTACTCATAAAATCCCGTTCAACTTAGTGGCGCACTCCGGTGCGCCACTTTTTTCTTGCCAGCAAATCGCTTTGAAGCGTCCCGCACCCGCAGACCGGAGAAGGTACCAGTCCCCCACTGCTACAATGCCCTGTTTCACAGAACCGGCACCACGGATGCTGCGAACTTACAGCACTACATCCGCGTACTGTCTTGTGAGCCAGTTCAAGGTGTTGGTTTAGCTGACGGCTGATAGCTCAAAGCTGATAGCAGTTCCGGGAACTCCACTTTGGAAGACGTTCAGGTAGTCGCGATGCTGGTCCGCCGCTGTGTTGCCGGCGACGCCGCTGCCTGGGAAGAAATCGTCCAGACCTACAACCGCCGCATCTATAACATCTGCTACCGCTTCGCCGGATCAGCCCACGACGCCGAAGACCTCGCCCAGGAAGTCTTCATCAAGATTTACCGCACGCTCCCAACCTACGACAGCTCCAAGGGAGCCTTCGTCACCTGGGTCACCACCATCACCCGCAACCTGCTGGTCGATCATTTCCGCAAAACCAAGCAGGATCGCATCACCGATTCGCTCGACGCCGCGTCCTCCTCCCATGAAGACGCCCAACCCCTGAGCGAGCAAATTCAGGACCAATCCGCGCCTCCCGACCAGCACGTCCGCCGCCGCGAGGTCGCAGAAAGCATTCACGCCGCCCTCGCCAGGCTCTCGCCGGAGCTTCGTGAGGCAGTGATTTTAAGGGACTTACAGGATTTTGACTATCGTGAAATCGCAACCGTTTTGAAGGTACCGGAGGGCACTGTGAAATCTCGAATAAATCGTGGCCGGGCGGAACTTGCCCGCCTTTTACAACGTACCTATAGGCAGGTGATGTGATGCCGAATCCAACCAGCAACGGAATGCAGTGTCACGAGTTTGACACGCTCCTCAGCGACGCCCTCGATGGCGTTCTGACCGGCGCTCAACTCGACACCTTCCAGGCCCACGCCCGGACTTGTTCCGCGTGCGGGCCGCTGCTCGCCGATGTCACGGCCGGCCGCAACTGGCTGAAGGATCTCACGGAGGTGGAGCCTCCAGTCAGTCTCGTGACCAACATTCTGGCATCCACAACGGGCGTTGACACCCAACGCCTGCGGGTGAACGTGCCCGCGTCGCAGCCCGGCGTTTCCTGGCTTGAGAAGTTGCAAGCCTGGGCTTCGCAAGCGCTCCAACCCATTTGGGGTACGGTCCGGCAACCGCGGTTCGCCATGTCGTTTGGCATGGCGTTCTTCTCGTTGTCGGTCGCCCTGAGCGTGCTCGGCGTCAAACCCGCCGACTTGCGTTCAGTCAGCCTGCGTCCCGCCGCGATACGGCACACCTACTACAATGCGGAAGCCCGCGTAGTCCGCTATTACGAAAACATCCGGCTGGTCTACGAGGTGGAATCGCGCGTGCGCGAACTCAAGCGCAACGTCGCCCCCGCCGCCGAACCCGCGCCGGAAAAGAATAACGACAAGAAAGATCCCAAGAACGACACAACCGAACAGCCCGAGCAGAAGCAGGAGCGCAATTACAGTCAGACCGAAAACCATCTCGTTCTGGCTTGCGCGCCTGTGGATTCGTCTGTAAACGATTCGTCTATCAACGATCCGTCTGTAGTGTCGGTGACCACATACAGGAGGTTCGTATGAACTGCGCCAACCACAGCAACATTGCCGCGGTCGCTTTCTGCCGCACTTGCGGCAAGCCGCTCTGCGCGGCTTGCACCCGCGACGTTCGCGGAGTCGTCTACTGTGAGCCCTGCCTCGCCGCCCGTCTCGATGGCACGGTAGCGTCCGCCGGATTCGTGCCCCCGCAAGCCGTGTACCCGCTCGCAGGAACTGGCCCCAGGCCTTCGGGTTCCGGCCCCAATCCCGCGGTCGCAGGCATCCTCGCCGGATTCTTTCCCTTCGGCGTGGGCGCAGTCTACTGCTCGCAATACGCCAAGGGACTGGCGCACCTGCTCATCTTCGTAATGCTCATCTTCGCCTCCGATCACGCCGGTAACTGGGGATGGATCTTCGGCCTCGGCATCGCCTTCTTCTACGTCTACCAGATCATCGACGCCGTCCGCACCGCCCGCGCTCTTCAGGAAGGCCAGCCCGCGCCCGATCCCATGGGCCTGGGCCAGACCTTCAGCATGGGCGAGAAGTTCGACGCTGGCAAAGTGCCGGTCGGCGCCATCGTTCTCATCGGACTCGGCCTTCTGTTCCTGCTGCACACAATGCGAATCTTCGAAACTAATCTCGATCGCTTGTGGCCGCTGATCCTCGTCTTTCTCGGCGGCTGGATGTTTTATCGCAACTATGAGCGCGCCCAGCATTCGTGCGGCTGCGGCCGCTGCATGGCGCGTTGCATGATGGGACCGGCGCTCGTGCTCACCACCGGCGTCCTGTTCCTGCTCGACAGCATGGATATCGCCGAACTGCACCGCACCTGGCCGGCCTGGATTCTGGTAGTCGGCGTCGTCAAGCTGCTGCAGAGCAGCGCCTCATCCGCCGGACACGTCGGCCCGCTTCCACCGGCGCCCCCGCCGCCTCCAGGAGTGGGAGTAGCGCCGCCTCCACCACCGGCTTCGTCCGATCCGTCTTCGCTAATCCAGGCCAACATCTTCTTCCGGGGAGGTGCACAATGGCTAGCCCAACTCAACCTCCCATCGCGCCTCTTCCACCGCGCTATCGCCGCCGCTCTTTTGCCGGACCGCTGGTTCTGATCATCCTCGGCCTCGTGTTCCTGCTCGGCAACCTGCACCTGATTTCCTGGATGCGCCTCGGCACTTTGTTCGCGCACTACTGGCCTCTGCTTCTGATTCTCTGGGGCGTCATCAAGCTGGTTGAGTATCAGCAAGCTCAACGCGACGGCGTTCCCGCTCGCGGCATCGGCTTCGGCGGAGTCTGTCTCGTCCTCTGCATCGTCTTCTTCGGGCTCATGGCCACCCAGGCCTCGCGGGTTCACTGGGAAGAATTTCGCAACAATATCAACATCGATGATAGCGATCTCGACAACATTTTCGGCGAGACCTTCAACTACGACGACCACCTCGAACAGGATGTCCCAGCCGCCATTACCACCCTGCGCGTCAACGACGAGCACGGCGCGGTCCGCGTCACCCCCTCCGACGACAACAAAATCACGGTCGCCGTCCGCAAAAAGGTGGGCGCCGATAGCCAGAGCGACGCCGACAAATACAATGCAGCGACCAAGCCGGTGATTACCTCAGCCGGAACCCTGTTGACTCTCGACGCCAGGACGCACGCCGCCGGCGACCACTCCGTCCAGACCGATCTCGACATCTCCATTCCGCGCAAGATGGCGCTGCAAATAACCTCGCACCACGGCGAAGTCTCGGTGACCGGCCGCGACGGCCAGGTCGAGATCAATAACCAGCACGGCGAAGTTTCCGTGGAAGACGTCACCGGCAACGTCAACCTGACCCTCGAAAGAAGCTCCGCCAAGGTCGAACAGATCACCGGCGACGTCCACATCGACGGCCGCCTGAACGAAGTCTCCGTCACCGACGTCAAAGGCTCTGCCCAGTTCGACGGCGAATTCCAGGAGAGCGTCAAGCTCGCCCGCATCACGCAAGAGCGTCGCTTTCAAATCTTCCCGCACCGAGCTGGAGTTCTCCCGCATCGATGGCGATCTCGATCTCGATTCCGATGACCTCCACGCCGACCAGACTCACCGGGCCGGTTCACCTGACCACGCGCTCGAAAGAAATTCGCCTCGAAGATGTTTCCGGCGACGTGCGCGTGCAGGATGAACACGGCGACATCGAAGTCTCCATGCGCTCGCTCGGCAACGTGCAGATCGACAGCCGCAACGGCGACATCAATCTGAGCGTGCCCGACAAGGCCGGCTTCCACCTCGACGCCCAAACCCGCGACGGAGAAATCCAGTCCGATTTCCCCGAGCTGAAGATTGACAACAGCGAGCATGAAGCCAAAGCCACCGGCACCGTAGGCAACGGTTCTTCGCACATCGTGCTCAACAACGAGCACGACGGCATCGAGATTCGCAAAGCCGCAGCCAAGCCCGCACTTGCGACGCCCCCAACTCCACCAGCCCCGGCCAAACCAGCCAGATCCCTGCCCCCACCCAAATCCAAAGTCGAACCCACAGAAAACTAGATTGGACTCAACAAC
Source organism: uncultured Acidobacteriaceae bacterium (assembly GCA_963743115.1). Classification (GTDB taxonomy): domain Bacteria; phylum Acidobacteriota; class Terriglobia; order Terriglobales; family Acidobacteriaceae; genus Sulfotelmatobacter. Next base: position 179,707 of record CAVUOM010000001.1, read on the forward strand.
GTTGTCATCCTGAGCGAAGCCTGATCGTCTGAAAGACGATCAGGCGCAGTCGAAGGACCCCTTACCCGCAGGCAGCCACAAACAAGCGCTGCAAGGCGTTCCCACCCCGACCCCACCCTCCGTGCCACCCCCATCTTTGCCTTCCTTCCCACCATCTGCGAAACTGACCCTGTCCCCACAGCCACTGAGAACTGAGCACGAGAACTGAGAACTGCCCCATGGGCCGCATCCACGTACTCCCCGAGCACGTCGCCAACAAGATCGCCGCCGGCGAGGTAGTCGAGCGCCCGGCCTCGGTGGTAAAAGAGCTGCTCGAGAACGCGCTCGACGCCGGCGCGACCCGCATCAAAATCAACATCGAGGCTGGCGGCAAAAAACTGATCCAGATCACCGACAACGGCTGCGGCATGGTGCGCGACGACGCCATGCTCGCCTTCGAACGCCACGCCACATCAAAGATCAAAGACGCAGAAGATCTCCTGAGCGTCGCGACGCTGGGATTTCGCGGCGAGGCCCTCCCCTCCATCGCCTCGGTCTCCCGCCTGCACCTCGAAACCCGCGCCGCTGCCTCGAACGAACAAGGGTCGACGGAACAAGCTGCCGCAGCCGGAACTATCCTCGAAATAAACGGCGGCAAGATAGCGCGCGTCGAAGAAGCCGGACTTCCCGAAGGCACGTCCATCACCGTGCGCGATCTCTTCTTCAATACCCCTGCGCGAAAAAAATTTCTGAAAGCCGAATCGACCGAACTCTCCCACATCGCGTCGTTAGTCACGCATTACGCGCTGGCCCATCCCGAAAAGCATTTTGAATTGCATTCCGCAACCAACGCCATGCTGGTAGCCCCGCCAGTCGCGGGATACAGCGAGCGCGTCTATCAGGTCTTCGGCAAAGAAACCCTCGATCAGTTGATTCCCGTCGCAGCCGTGCAACCGCTCGAGCGCGTGGGCCTGCCCCAACCTCCGCCGTGGCGGCGCCGAGAAGAAGATGAGAATGGCAATCCAGTCAGCCCAGCCGATCCCGGCGAGATGCGCCTCCACGGCTTCGTCTCGAAGCCCGAGATCCAGAAGCTGAATCGCAATTCGATTTTCATCTTCGTCAACGGCCGCCTGATTCGCGACCGCCTCGTCCAGCACGGACTAATCGAAGCCTACCGCAACATCATTCCGCCCACGGTCTATCCGGTCGTGCTGCTGTTTCTCGAATTGCCGCCGGGCGAGGTCGATGTCAACGTCCATCCCTCAAAAACCGAAGTCCGCTTCCGGCAACCCAGCGTGATGCACGATTTCGTCCGCGACACCGTGCGCGCCGCTCTGATGAAGGCGCGCCCCGCGCCGCAGTTCACAACCGAAATTCACGCCCACGCCACTGCCAGCTTCAGGCCTGACCCCAGGCGCAAGAGAATGGGAGCCGCCCTCAGACCTTGCCCCGGTAGACCTGGCTTCGGGCGCGCCCGCGCGCCCGCGGTATGAACCGGCGAGCGGCTTCATTCTGCAGGCCCCGTCAGCGCCGCCAGCTTCCGCGCGCTTCCAGTTCGAAGGCGGAATCGCCGTCGAGGCCAACGCCGCGATCCCGGTGGCGCGTGGCCTCGAAGCCCGCTTCGCAGAAGCGATTCCAGAAACAATTCCAGAAACGATTCCAGACAACGGCTGCGCCCCCGCGCTCGACACAGACGAAGAAGAAACCACGCTGGCCGCGCTCTCCACGCTCCGTCCTCTGGGGCAAATCCGCAATTCGTTCATCCTAGCCGTGAATGAAGATGGATTATGGATCGTCGACCAGCACGTAGCCCACGAGCGCGTGTTATTTGAGCGCATCCTGCGGCAACGCACGGCGCAGAAAGTAGAGAGCCAGCGCTTGCTGATGCCAATCGTGCTCGAACTCTCTCCCGCGCAGCAGGCGGTCTTTGCCGAGATTGCCGACGAACTCCAGCACAACGGCTTCGAAGCTGAACCTTTCGGCGCCCGCAGCGTAGCCGTGAAAGTCGCTCCAGCCGGAGTCGATGCAGCCGCAGTCGAGCACATGCTGCACGAACTCCTCGACCAGATTTCGCGCGAAGAACAATCCCTGAACCTGGAAAAGATCCGCGCCCGCATCGCCGCCTCCATCGCCTGCCATGCCGCCATCAAGGTCAACATGCCGCTCGAACAAAATAAAATGGACTGGCTGCTCGCCGAACTCGCAAAAACCGACCATCCCATGTCCTGCCCGCACGGCCGGCCGGTCGTACTGCGGTATTCTGTAAAGGACATTCAGAAGGCGTTCAAGAGAATCTAGCCCTTAGCCTTCAGCGAAATGACCGATCAGGATCTCCAGCAACTCCGCAGCGAAAAGTGGCGCCTCGATGGCAAACCCATCCGCACCATCGAGGAGGCGCGCGCTTTCGTCGAGACTGTCGGATTCTGCCTCATGTATCCCGTGCGCCCCACCATGCCTGTGCCTACCTTCATCGGAGCCTTCGTCGGTTCAGACAATCGTCTGCCCACCTGGCAGCACGCTTACTCTGATCCTCGGGCGCTGGCCGCCACCGAACTCATGGTGCGCCTGCTGCGCGGGCGCGCGGCCTACGAGGCAAATTTGTTCAACGAGAACAATGCATTTCTTGTCGCGGCTTCGGTCTTTCCTTATTTTTACGCCCTGGTGGGCGAGCGCAATCCCAAGCTCGCGCCCAAGCAAGGACCGCGCTCTCCGTACTCGCCGCTCGCCTGCGACGCATTCGAGCTGATCCGGCGCGACGGTCCCATCTCGAAACCGAAGCTGCAGGAGGCGCTGGGCGGCAGCGTCTCGCTGGCCGCACTCGACAAGGCGCTGGGCGAGTTGCTCGCCAAGCTGCGCATCACGCGCGTCGACTACAAGCCGAGCGAAGGCTCGTTCTGGGATCTTCTCTACCGCTGGGCGCCTGATGCGGTTCGCGAAGGCGTGGGACTTTCGGTGCCGGAGGCGCTCTCGGCGCTGCTCTCGAAATATCTCGACTGCGTGATCGCCGCCGAGCAAACCGAGCTTGAAACTTTCTTCGGAAACTTCGTGGCCCGCTCGCGCGTGAAAGAGGCTGTAAACGCGCTGCTGGCAGCCCGCGAGCTGAGCTTCGTCCACGTCAGCGGAAGATCGATGCTGCAGATCACTCCCGCGAAGGAGCCGGTGGCCCCGAGTCCTCGCCCACTCACGCGAGTGAAAGCTAAAACCGGAGAGACACGTTGATGTGGGAGGACGCGATCGAGAATGACGGCTTCGCGATTCTTCCGAGAGTTTTTGAGAACGAAGAAATCGAGCGGCTTCTCCAGAACAATCTCTGCGGCGGCTTCTCGCAGAAGCAGGGCGGGCGTGCGCCACGCCTTAGGATTGAGCCCGGTCGCAGAACTCGCTCAACAATCGAGTCTGATTGAAACCGCGCGGGCCGTACTCGGCCCTGCGGCATTTCCGTATCGCGCGACGCTATTCGACAAGTCGCCCAAGTCCAACTGGCTGGTGGTCTGGCATCAGGACACCGCATTACCGCTGCGCGAACATCGAGAGACAGCAGGCTGGGGGCCTTGGTCCGCAAAAGAAGGCGTCGCCTACGCCCACGCTCCCACAGCGGCTCTAGAGCAAATCCTCGCGCTTCGAATTCATCTCGATCACTCCACCACGTTGAACGGTCCGTTGCGGGTTCTCCCCGGCACCCACAAACTGGGTGTGTTGGACGATGACCGACTCCACGAACTCGCGACCAAAATGCCGCAGGTCGAGTGTCCGGTCCCTGCGGGAGGGATCCTCGCCATGCGGCCGTTGCTGATTCATTCCTCTTCAAAATCTCAAGTGGAGGCCGAGCGGCGAGTTCTGCACATCGAGTACGCATCGTCTCCCTCGATTGCGGCGCCACTGGACCTTGCCGTTACCTAATCGAACCGTCGGCTCCGTGTACAATCGTCTACTCGCAGGATGAACAATCACTCTCCACGCAGGCTAATCATTGCCATCGACGGCCCGGCGGGCGCGGGCAAGAGCACCATTGCCTCCCGCCTGGCGCGCAAGCTCGGCTATGTCAATCTCGAGAGTGGGGCGATGTACCGCGCCCTGGCGCTGAAAGCTATTGACCACGACATCTCGTTCGACGACGAACCCGCGCTGGTAAAGCTGGCCGAGGAATCTCGGATTCAGCTCGAGCCCACCGTCGGCGGGAACCGAACCTTGCTCGATGGGCGCGATGTTTCCGAGCGCATTCGCGAGCGCGATGTCACTGAAGCGGCCTCTCGCGTCTCGGTTCACCCCCGAGTGCGCGCCTGGATGGTGGCGCATCAGCGGGAAATGGGCGCAGGCGGCGGCGTGGTGATGGAAGGCCGCGACATCGGCACCAAAGTTTTCCCTGACGCTGACTTGAAGATTTTTCTCGACGCCGACCCGGTCGTGCGCGAGCAGCGGCGCATGGAGCAGCAGAAGATCAAAGGAGAAGTAGCGGCAAAAGTTGCCGCCGACTTGCGCGAACGCGACCACCGCGACCGCACCCGTGCAACCTCGCCGCTGCAGGCGGCCGCAGACGCGGTGGTCATCGACTCGACGAAGCTGAGCGAGGATGAGGTGCTGGCGCGCGTTGAGGAGTTGGCTGTTTCCCGGCTGAAAAAATAGTTGGGGCGGTTGAAGTTCCGGTCTTGTTGCGGCTTCCGATCCAGATAAAAAAATTGCAGATCGAATCTGTTTAATTCTCTCGAATCAGCGACTTGCGAGGCCTTGATCTGTCGTGAGTCTGACTAAAATCTTGAATCGAAAGAATTTATCCGCAAAATATTGGATTGATTGGCTTTAGCTTTGCCTATTTGGTTGTCAAGGAGCCCGCAGAGATTTGGATTCAGTATGAGATGAGTTGGGAGCCAGGCGCAAGGTTAGATGTCACAGGGTAGCTGTGGATTTCTTCATTGCAGAATTCGACTGGAGGAACAGGGTAGGCAATGCGCGGTAGTTCCGATTTGGAACCGCGACGTTCACATTCTGCTTTTGGGTGGCGCAGCGCTTCCAGCGCTGCGATAGGGTAGCCACAATGACGCGGTTTTAGCCGCTGAGGTTCTCTATGGCAGCGCCTCCCAGAGGAAACACTGGATATAGCATTTATTTCATTACCGCTTCGACGTTTCAGCGAAGGCCGCTGTTTCGCAATGAACCGATGGCGCGGCTGTTCGTGGAAGTCCTGTTCCATTACCGTGAGAAGAAGAAATACGTTCTCCATGAGTTCGTTGTGATGCCGGATCATTTTCACCTGCTGCTTTCACCCACCGTTAGCTTGGAGAGATCGCTGCAATTGATCAAGGGAGGCTTCTCTTACAGGGCAAAGCGGGAGCTGGGACATTGCGGGGAAATTTGGCAACCGAGCTATTACGACCGCCGTGTGAGAGAAGTTGAAGACTACGGCAATTTCAGGTTTTACCTCCGGCGGAATCCGGTACAGCGCGGCTTGGCCGAGACTCCAGAACAGTATCCTTACAGCTCGGCCCACCCAGGTTTCATGCTGGATGAAATTCCTGAGCGGCTAAAACCAACGCTGACAGCTTGATCAGGGTTGGATTTTTACCCTTGGTAGCGCGGCGTTTCCAGCGCTGCGATCAGGGCAGTTGAGATGAGGGGCTTTAGCCTCCGATGTACCTCAGGGGCTAAAGCCCGGACCAACAGTCAGGCCTTATCGCAGCGCTCAAAGCGCTGCGCCACCCAAAGGCAACCCCTCTTTACTCTTTCGCTTTACGAATCGCGATTCCCAACTCCCGCAGCTGCTTGTCACTCACCGGCGTGGGCGCATCTACCATCAGATCCACGGCGCGCGCTGTCTTCGGGAATGGAATTACTTCGCGCAGGCTCTCCGCGCCCGCCAGAATCATCACGATGCGGTCGAGGCCCAGCGCGATGCCTCCGTGCGGAGGGGTGCCGTACTCGAGCGCTTCGAGAAAGAATCCGAAACGGGCGCGCGCTTCTTCTTCGGTCATGCCCAAGGCCCGGAAAATTCGGCTTTGCACATCTTGGCGGTGAATACGAATCGAGCCGGAGCCCAGCTCGGTGCCGTTCAGCACCACGTCATAGGCGAGCGCGCGCACCGCGCTGAGCGGCGACAGCGGATCGTGCAACGCCTCCACTCCTGACTCAAGCTTCGCCATGTCTTCTTCGTGCGGCGAGGTGAAGGGATGATGCGCTGCCATCCAGGTTTTTTCGCTCTCGTCCCACTCGAACATGGGGAAGTTGGTGACCCAGAGGAAGCGAAAATCTTTGGCCGCGTCGCCGGTCTTCTTGAAGATTCCATGGCGCTCGGCATATTTTTGCGCCAGCGCGAGACGCAGCAAGCCGGCTGAAGCGTAGATCGCCAGCTCTTGTGGAGTAACTTTGCGATGCCCGGAGACTGCCGTCTGCGGCCCGGTTTGCCCTGACCCTGCAACCAGCACGATCAGGTCGCTTTCCTCCATGCCGGTCTTTTTCGCGATCGCGGCCGCGGCTTCGGGAAACTTGTTGGCGATGCGTTTGAAATCTTCAAATATTTTTGCTCCGCCCTTGGAGTGGAACATGGGCTTGATGTCATCGCGCTCTTTGCGCGAAAGTTCGCCTACTTTCGGCGTGCGGATGGCAATCACCGGCAGATTCGGATTGATCGCCAGCTCCTGCAAATTCTCTGGCGTAAGACATTCCCGCACATCGGTGAATGCGGGCAGGCGCAGGTCCGGCTTGTCGATGCCATACAGCCGGATCGCTTCGTCGTAATCCATGCGCGCGAACGGGGTCTTGATGGCGTGCCCCGCCGCGGCGAATGCTGCAGTCAGAAATCCTTCGACCACTTCCCAGACGCGTTCCGGTTGCGGATATGACATTTCCAGATCGATCTGGGTGAATTCCGGCTGGCGGTCGGCACGCAGGTCTTCGTCGCGGAAGCAGCGCACGATCTGAAAATATTTGTCGAAGCCGGAGATCATCAGGATCTGCTTGAACATCTGCGGCGACTGCGGCAGAGCGTAAAACGTGCCGGGCTGCACGCGGCTGGGCACCAGGTAATCGCGCGCGCCTTCCGGCGTGGAGCGCGTCATGAACGGGGTTTCAATTTCGAAGAATCCCTGCGCTGACAAATAATCGCGGATCGCTTTCGCCACCTTGTGCCGCAGCTCGATGTTGAACTGCATCACGTCGCGGCGCAGATCGATGTAGCGATATTTCAGCCGCGTCTCTTCGTTGGTAAGCGCCGTGTCGGAAGGCAGGAATGGCGGGAGCTTCGACTCGTTCAGAATCCGCAATTCTTCCGCTACCAGTTCGACTTCGCCGGTCGCGATGTTTTTGTTCACCGTGCCCGGGTCGCGCAGCTTAACCGTGCCAGTTACGGCGATCACGTACTCGTTGCGTAGAGCCTCCGCTTTTTTGTGGATCGCCGCGTCGCGCTCGGCGTTGATTACCACCTGCGTCACGCCGGTGCGGTCGCGCAGGTCGACAAAAATGAGGCTGCCGAGGTCGCGGCGCTTGTTGACCCATCCCATGAGCGTGGCTTTTTTGCCGGCGTCGGAGGGGCGCAGCGCTCCGCACATGTGTGTTCTTCGTAAATCGCCTAGGAAGTCGAGCAAGCTTTGTCCTTACGGTGAGGATGCGGCGGAAAGCCGAATTAAGGATTATAAACTGTGGGAGTTAAGATTCCGGCTGGGTTCGCCTCATGTGGTCAATTTTGAGGAGAGGGAGATCCCTCGTCCCGCTGGAGAAAACGCGGGACTTCGGGATGACGCCTGGGGCAGTGAAGATTACAGATTAAATCCGACTGCTTGTTACTTCTTCGTGGCGTTGCCGTCGACTTCGGTGGTCCACTTTGCGCCGTCGGGGGACATCTCGTACGTGAAGGTGTAGGTCGCGGGCGTCGTGAACTTCATGGTGAAGCGGCCCTTGCCCATGCTGTCGTCCATTTTCTCGTCGCTGGTCCAAGTCCAGGTATCGCCGTCGAGCGTGCCTCTTGAATCCTCGAACTCGCCCCAACTGTTGAACTCGCGATAGGTATAGGCCTTGTCGGCGGTGGAATAGCCGAGGACGGCGAGGCCGGTGCCGTTGCCGGAGCTGGCGCTTTTGAAATCGACGTGACAGACGAGGAAGAATCCGCCTTCCATCCACTCGCACTTTTCATTCTCTGTGATTTTTCCTCCCGGGCCCATCGCGCTGGGCTTGACGTCTCCCACCAACACCCAGGAGCCGGCCAGCAGGTCGAGCTTTTTGATTTCGGGAGCGGGCTTCGGCATGGTCTCCTGCGCCAGGGCCACGGCCGCCGGCGCCAGCGCAGCTATGAGGATTATTGCTGCTCGTTTCATTTTAATCACCTCGCGTAGTCACCTCGCAGATTCGCTCCGCCGCTCAGCGAGCTGCCTTAAGTTTGACGTTCGCCGCCGCAAACTGGAAGCGGGAAACAAAGATCACAGCCAGCGGCAGAATTTCTACCAGTCGCCCCAATGCGTGGGCGTGGTCTGTTGAAACTTCAGTTTCCACGCGTCTCCCTGCTTTTCCCACACCGAAGTCCAATGCTGGTAGCGCGGAGGCGGGCCCTCATCCTCCTGGGGCGGGACACGCATGATCACATCGTAAGTCACGATCGCGACCGCGTCGCCCGCGCTTACAACCTTCATGTTATAGGGCTGCAGATCGACTCCGCCACCGCCGCCGCCCGAGAATTGATCAATCATGTCCTGGCGTTCATACAGCTGCCCGTCGAAGCCGACGAAAGAAAAATCCGCGGATAGAGTTCGCTTGAAGAATGCAGCGTCACCTTTTTTCGCGGCGGCGAGGAAATCCTTTTCGTTGGAGAGCAGCGTCTGCTCTAGCGGACTTAGAGCCTTGGCAGAGGCGGCTTCCTGGGCTGCAGCCGGAATCACGCTTCCCAACGACAAGATCGTGCACATCACCCAAGCCAGCTTCATGAAATCTCCCTCCCCGATAAATCTCCGACTGTATTCAGCTACTCCTGAATCCTCCGCGGCAGATCTGCGCGCGGTACTGAAACCTGCTCGCCTGTCGTCAGGTTTTTCAGGGCGAATGCATCTGCCTTCACTTCATTCTCGCCCACGATCAAGATGTATTTTGCTCCGCCCTTGGTTGCGGCCTCGAACGACTTCTTCAGCCGGAAGGTCTCGTCTCCCAAGTCTACGATTAGATCATGGCGGCGCAACTCCCGCGCCAGGGGGGCGGCTTCGCTGTTCATTCCCGCGCCTAGAGGGGCTATGTACACATCTGGCTTCTTTAGCACATTGTCGGCGGACTCCTGCAGCGACATTACCAGCCGATCTTCGCCAATCGCAAAGCCAATGCCGGGCGCGGGCGGCCCGCCTAGCGCTTCGGAGAGTCCGTCATAGCGGCCGCCGCCGAGGATCGCGTTCTGCGCTCCGAGTGCCCCGTGGGTGAATTCAAATGCGGTGCGCGTGTAGTAATCGAGGCCGCGCACCAGGCGATCGTTTAGTGAAAACGGAACTCCAATTTTGGTGAGGATTTCTTGTACTGCTTCAAAATGTTTCCGGCAGCCTTCGTCGAGAAACTGGCTGATGCGCGGCAGCTTATCGATGATCGGCTGATCCTCGGGGACCTTGCAATCGAATACGCGCAGCGGATTGGTTACGGCGCGGCGCTGGCAGTCGGCGCACATCTTATCTTTGACTGGATCGAGAGCCTTGCGCAGCGCCTCGTTGAAGGCGGCGCGGTCGTTCGGGCAGCCTACCGAATTCAATTCGAGAGTCCAGCCGCCGATGCCGAGGCGATCGAGCAGAGTGGCCAGCATCTCGAGAACTTCCGCGTCCCTGGCTGGGGACTCGCTGCCGGCCGATGGCGGGCCGATGATCTCAGCATCGATCTGATAAAACTGGCGGTAGCGGCCTTTTTGCGGGCGCTCGCGCCGGAACATGGGGCCGATGCAGTAGAGCTTGTTCAGACCGCGGTCGCCGAGCTTGTGCTCGATGTAGGCGCGGACGATCCCTGCGGTGGCCTCGGGGCGGAGGGTGAGGGATTGTCCTTTATCGCTTTCGGCCCGGCCGCGATCCTCCCACGTATACATTTCCTTCGCGACGATGTCTGTGTCTTCGCCGACGCCACGGGCGAACAATTCCGTCGACTCGAAGATCGGCGTGCGAATTTCCTGGAAGTTGTAGGCGCGGAACACATCGCGCACCGCCGACTCCACAAAATTCCACAGCGCCGTTTCGGGCGGCAGCAGGTCTCGCGTTCCTCGGACTGCTTTAATCATTCATTCCTCAATGTCATCCTCGGTGGAGACTTGTCTTTCGCTTTGCGAAAGACAAGTCGCAGTCGAAGGATCCCTTGTAGCTTAACGGCTCCGGCGGCCTTTCGGGGAGTTCTCTCCGCATTTCCTCGCCTCATCGAAAACGCCGGGAGAACGCCCTGCCACGCACGTCGCTGCGCATGGGTGAAAGGGGTCCTTCGACTCCGAAAACCGATTCGCAACGCGAATCGGTTTTCTCCGCTCAGGATGACAGTTCCTGCCGCTCAGGATGACAGGGCCTCATCGTTCCCGCAGATATTCCTCCGTATAGCCTAAGTAATTCCGGGCGTATCTCATGATCGTCTCTTCCTCGCCGGCGTCCAGCGTGCGCTTAAACTTGCCCGGAGACCCCATCCATAACGAGCGCGGCTCGATCACCGTTCGCTCGGGAATCAGCGTTCCGGCGGCAATAATTGATCCCGCACCAATCTTTGCGCCATTCAGAATCACTGATCCCATGCCGATGAGGCAGCGGTCTTCGACTACGCATCCATGCAAAGTCACCGAATGCCCTACCGTGACGTACTCGCCCACCGTCACGCCGTACTGATTCTTCATGCCATGGAGCACGCTGCAATCCTGCACATTCGAGTGCGCACCGATGCGGATCGCGTATACGTCGCCGCGCAGTACTGCATTCATCCAGACCGAGGCGTGCTCGCCGAGCACCACGTCGCCGATGATCTGGGCCGACTCGTCCACGTAACAGGTCGCGGGAATCACCGGCTTCATGCCTTTGAAGGATCGAATCATGATCTGCGCATTCCTGCTGAGCGAACTCTGAACATAGCACGCCGCTACGGCTGTTGGTAAAGCAGATTTCCCACTCCGGCACTCATGTCAAAAAGAACCACCGCACCTCACAGCCACAACCCATCCCTACATGCTACAAAGGAATCTGGTTTCCCACCCGCTCGACTCCGGACCCCGCGGGAGTCACGCCTCCGAGCTTCATCCTAACCACAGGTGGCACTTCTATGCTGCGGGCCTCGCTCTGCGTCCTGATTCTCTCTTTATTAGTATTACCGTTAGTGTTGCCGCCGCACGCTTCCGCTCAGGATGCCGCTACCGGCGCCATTCATGGGACGGTCGTCGATCTTCACGACCTGCGCATTCCCGGAGCCAGCATTGCGGTGGTCAGCACGGCGACCGGCGCTCGCTACTCGGCCACGTCTGACGCGGAAGGCCGCTTCGCGATCGACCTGCTGCCGCCCGGGGACTACTCCGCCCGGGTCGTCGCGCAGGATATGTCGCCGCAGATCACTCCGCAGCTGCATGTTGATGTGGGCGCTGCCGCGGAACTTCAGTTCCGCCTTAGCGTTGCCGGAGCGCTCGAACACGTCTCCGTCAGCGGCGCTCCGGCCCTGGTTGACACTGAGTCAACGGCCGTCTCGACGCTTCTGGATGAACGCGCCATCGCCGATCTCCCGCTCAACGGGCGGCGCTTCTCCGATCTGATGCTGCTCTCGCCCGGCGTGACTCAAGATCCGCGCAGCCTGACTTCGGCCACCAATGGCGATCTCTCTTTCGGCGGACTGCGCGGATTCCAGAACAGCTTCCTGGTTGACGGCGGCGACTTCAACAACGCGTTCTTCGCCCAGGCCCGCGGCCTATACCGCGCTCCGTATCCAGTTCTCGAACGAAGTGGTGCAAGAGTTCCGCGTCTCCTCCAATTCTTACGGAGCTGAAATGGGACGGGCCGGAGGCGCGGTCATCAACGTCGTCACCAAGTCCGGAACCAATCACTGGCACGGCACCGGGCTCTATTACATTCGTGACAGCGCATTCGGCGGCGCTGCTACTCCCTTCATGTCCTTCAAACCGCACAGTGAGCAGCAGCAGGGCGGAGGCACCCTCGGCGGCCCGCTCATGAAAAATAAAATCTTCTTTTTTGCCGGATTCGATCAGCACTTCTTCCGCGTGCCCGATGTGGTCGAGTTTCTCGACGGCTCGATGCAGGTTGTGCCCCAGGCCGGCACCGGACCTTATTCACCCGGCGACTATGAGGCCAGCGACCAGGCCCTGGTCTTCGCCGCTGCCGCGCAACTGAGTTCACTCGCCGGATCTTATCCCGCCGCGCAGATCGGTAACGCCTCCTACGCCAAGCTTGATATCAATCTCACGCCGCGCAATCAACTTGCGCTGCGCTACAACTCTTCCCGATACTGGGGATCGAACAACGTATTTCTCGATCCCGCCAGTCCCGTCACCTACGATTCCATCTCCGACAACGGCACAGAAGATGTTTCCACCGACACTGGTTCGGTTTCTCTCATCTCGGGCCTCACCCCGCGGGTTATCAGCCATCTCCGCGCCCAGTTCTCGCGCGACCTGCGCCAGTCCTTCACCAACACCACCGACACTCTGGTCAAGGTTACCGACATCATCGACGGCATCGGACGCTCCGATCAACTTCCTCGCGCCACGCGCGAACATCGCGGCCAGCTTGCCGAAACTCTCAGCCTCGATACCAGCCGCCATTCCTTCAAGTTCGGCGGCGACGCGCTCATCACATGGATCTACGATTATTTCCCCAGCCAGCAGAGCGGCGAATATCTCTTCGACGTTATCAAGGTCGATCCGTTCACATTTGAGCCCATGGAAGCCGGGCTGCCGCTCACTCCTCTCCGCGCTTACGCTCACTCTGTTCCGAAATACTATCTGCAGAGTTTCGGCCCGTCCTCCTCGAATCCCAACAGCAACGACTACGCTGCCTTCGCGCAGGACACGATTCGCGTCACCAATCATCTGGCGGTTAACCTGGGCGTTCGGTGGGATCTGCAAACCTTCACCAGCGCGGGACTCGTTTCAAATCCGCTTTTCCCGCCCGCCGGAAAAGTTCCTTTCAATCCTCACAATTTCGGTCCGCGAGCTGGACTCGCCTATTCCATCGGCAAGACTCATCCGCTGGTGATTCGCGCGGGCTATGGATTGTTCTACGTCCGCATTCCGCAGATCTACAACTCCGCCATTGCGACTGAGAACGGAATGACCGACGCTCAGCTTTTTCTCAACACTTCCAACTATTACGACCACCAAGTCTTTCCCACTTATCCCAACCCGCTGGTTAGCTGCCCGCTCACGACCACGGCTGCGTGCAATCTTCCCACCGGATTCACGCAGGGGGTGACTAACGACGTTTCCGCATTCGCTCCTAACTTTGTGACTCCGCGGGTGCAGCAAACCAGCCTGACTTTCGAGCGCGAAGTCGCCGAACAGACCACCGTCGCCGTCTCTTATCTGTACGTTCACGGCGAACATCTCATCCGCGCGCTGGACGTGAATCTTCCGCCGCCGGTGGCGTTGACTTATCCGCTGTTCGATTCCACGGGAACGATCTTTCAGGGTGGATACTACACTGTCGATTCCTTCGCCACCTGGCAGTACACGCAATCGCTGACCTGCCCGTTTCCTCCATGCATTAATCCTCTGGGACGCCCAATCGCCCAACTGGGCTCGATCGACGAATTTCAAAGCGCAGCCTCGAGCGTTTACAACGGACTGACTCTCTCCATCAACCGCCGCATGGCGCGCGGCGCCTATCTCCGCCTTTCCTACACCTACGCCCACGCAATCGACGACGGCCAGGACGCGCTGGTTGCGGGCGAGCCGGCCACGGTGCAGAATTCGTACGATCCCAACGGCGAGCGCGGACCCAGCGTCACTGACCAGCGCAACCGCTTCGTGGCCGCGTTCTCGGTAGAGCCGCGTCCGTTCCATCGTGAACACGAATTCCTTGGCCACGTGCTCAACGACTGGAAGATTTCCAGCATCGTAACCGCGGGCAGCGGACGCCCGGTCAATGCCACCGTCGACGGCGATCCCAACCAGGACGGCAACTATGACAATGACCGGCTTCCCGGCTACAGCCGCAATGGCTTCACCGGTCCTGATTATGCTTCGACCGACTTGCGACTCGTGCGCAAAATCCACGTTGCCGAGGGCTATCGCCTTGAGTTGACCGCTGACTCCTTCAACCTTTTCAACCGCGACAACCAGCGCGTCGAAATCACTTCCAGCGGGCTCACCGTTGAGGCCACTACATTCGTGCAGTACTCGGCTTATGTCGACGGAATTTTTTATCCTGCCTATTACCAGCAACCTCAGAGTTTTCTGAAGCCCAACGCCGCCTTTGCGCCACGGCAAGTTCAGCTCGGAGTGAAACTCATATTCTGAGGCGAGTAGCCGGAATCAGGGGTCAGGGTCAGTCAAAGCTAGATCGCGGCATTGGGTTAGCGGGTCACTGACCACCGGCCACTGCTACCACAATTGCACGCGCGACCCGCGCAACGTAAAATCTTCCGGGCGTTCAAAGAAAGGAATGCACATGAAAAAACTTATCGGACTGCTGGCAGTTTGCTGCCTGTTTTCTCTTGCGGCGCTCGCGCAACGTCATGAAGTCGGCGGTGGGGTTAAGAACATCCCCGCCCATGGCCCTGCTCCAGTTGGACATCCGGTGCCGGTGACTCCTCACTTCAACGACAAGCCCGGGCATCCCGACGCGCCGCACGTACATTCCAACGGCAAATGGATCGGGCATGGCACTGGTCCAGAGGATCCTCACTATCACCTCGATCATCCCTGGGAGCACGGTCGCTTTACTGGCGGCTTCGGCCGCGGGCACGTTTGGCATCTCGCCGGGGGCGGCCCCAACCGCTTCTGGTTCGGCGGCTTCTATTTCAGCGTGGCTCCTTATGACATCGGCTACTGCGGCGACTGGCTCTGGGACAGCGATGACATTGTCATCTACGAAGATCCCGACCACGTTGGCTGGTATCTCGCCTATAACGTGAGACTGGGCACGTATGTCCACGTCGAGTATCTGGGAAACTCGTAGCCTAACTAGCGCACCCCTGTGCGGACGGCCGCATCGGCCGTCCCGCACGCTATCCGTGCAACTTTTTTCACCCGCCCTACTTGACTTCGAGTCAAATCCTTGTAATAACTATTCGGTCCATCCGGACGGGTTTGGGGGTGTGTCAGTTTGGCGGAGATTCGACTGCAAGAGGGTGAATCCCTCGAGAACGCCCTGCGCCGCTTTAAGCGCAAGGTGCAGCAGGAAGACATTATTAAAGAAGTGAAGCGCCACTCCTTTTACCTCAAGCCTGGCGAGAAGAAACGCGTGAAAGCCGCTCTCGCTCGCAAGCGCGCTCGCAAAAAGGTTCGTAAAGAACAGGATTGAGAGTTTGAAGGAGTAAGACTAAGCATTAAAGGGTCGCCCCGTCCCGGGGCGGCCCTGCTCGATCTGGCCCCCACCAGGCAGAGTTGCAGCAGGGATCATTCAATACTCATCATTCATTCGGCATTGGTAGGAAAAGCTTTATCCACGGCCCGTTCCAGGGACGTGGCGGGCCGAGTCCAGGGGCAGTTTGAGGGGGGATGTAACACAACCTGTGTTTGCTCTGCGTCACCCGCATTCCCCGCGTGTGGCGGGCGCAGCACGGGCACAAGGGAGCCATCCTCAATGGAATTTCAGGACAAGGTACTGACCTGCATCGATTGCGGCACGGAGTTCGTGTTTACCGCCGGGGAACAACTGTTTTTCTACGACAAGCACTTTAAAAACGAGCCCAAGCGTTGTAAGACCTGCAAATCGAAGCGCGTGGCCGTTCTCTCCGCCCCGCCCACTCCGGGCAACGGGCACCACTACGCTCGCGTAGAAACGCGCGCCACCTGCTCGCAGTGCGGCAAGGAGACAACAGTTCCCTTCCGCCCGACGCAGGGGCGTCCCATCTTCTGCCGCGAATGCTTCACGCAGAAAAAGACCGCGGCCGCGTCCTAACCGGGACGCAGGACGGCGATACGCGACGATGAACGCCAGCGAGACATTGGGCGCAGGCGGCGCTTTGCGCTACGATAGTCGCGTGGCCACCTACCACGTAGAAAACTTTGGATGTCGCGCCACCCAGGCCGACGGCGCCGTGCTCGAGCGGCAGTTCGAATCGCGGGGGCTCAAGGCGGCCTCGGCCGCACAGGCCGATCTCATCATCTTGAATACATGCACCGTGACCAGTTCCGCTGATCAGGATGCCCGCGCCGCCATTCGGCGCGTGCAGCGCCAGAATCCGCTGGCGAAGATTATTGTTACGGGATGCTACGCCCAGCGCGCCCCCCAAGAAATCGCAGCGCTGCCCGGCGTAACCGCTGTTATCGGCAACTCGCACAAGCATCAGCTTGCTGAAATCGTGTTCGAGGAAACAACTCGGTCGGCTACATCATTCCTTCCGCTTTCCACTCTAACTGAGAACCGAGAACTGGGAACTGAGAACCGGGTCTTCATTTCCGACATTTTCGCCCACACTGAACTCCTGGCCGCTCCAGTTTTCGAATCCGCGAATCATGAATCGGCAAATCACGACTCTGGCCGCACTCGGCCCAACCTCAAGGTGCAGGACGGATGCGACAACCGCTGCTCCTTCTGCATCATCCCGAGCGTGCGGGGCCAGAGCCGGTCGCTGCCAGTGATGCAAGTAATTCGCGAGATGAACGCGCTGGTGGTTGCAGGGTATCGCGAAGTGGTGATCAGCGGCATCAACCTCGGCCGCTGGGGACGCGATCTGGAGCGCTGCGAAAGCCGGCAGCCGGGCTTCGAGCACCTGCTCCGCGCCATACTCTCGAAAACGCAGCTCGAAAAACTCCGCATCTCGAGCGTTGAGCCGATGGACTGGACGGACGAACTGATCGAACTGGTCGCTTCCTCGCGTCGTATTGCCAAACACGCGCACGTGCCTCTGCAATCGGGCAGCGATGCTGTCCTGCGCCGCATGCATCGCAAATATCGTCCCTGGCATTATCGCGAGAAGATTGAAAAGATACGTGCCGCCATGCCCAGCGCCGCCATCGGCGCCGACGTGATGGCCGGATTTCCCGGCGAAACCGACGCCGAATTCGAAGCTACCCGCCGCTTTATCGCGGAACTGCCGTTCACCTACCTGCACGTCTTCACATACTCCGCGCGCCCCGGCACGCCGGCTGCCGCCATGCCCAATCAAGTTCCCGTCCATGTGGCCCGCGAGCGCAACAAGATCCTCCGCGATCTCGCCGCTGAGAAAAAGCTTGCCTTCATGCGATCGTTTATTGGAAAGCCGCTGGATGCGATCACGCTGAACCTCACGCACAACAACTCCGACGGAGAGTTCACCGAAGCTCTCACCGATAATTATCAGAAGCTGTATCTAAGGGGATGTCACGAGCCCAATCGCTGGATCACCGCGCAGATCGAGGGAGTGCAAGACGGCGTGTTCGTGGCGGATTTGTTCCCGACAATCTCACCGACGAATTGAATATGGCTGGAGACGCCTTCACGTTTCCCAAATTTACTGCAGCTTCGCGTACTCAGCCCTGGCTTCTTTCAGGATAGGAACGTCACGATCGGCGTCTTTCCACAGAGCAAAAAAATCCTGGTAGGCAGTACGTGCGCCCCCTGCGTCACCAACTTCTGCCCGCGCGCGACCGAGTTGCAGGTGGGCCAGCCTGCAGGTTGGCAGCAAGAGAATACAAATGCCGGGATGATCCAAAATCTTCTGGAACTCTGCCGCAGCTTCCTTTCCCTGGTGCAGCTTAAGATAGGCCATGCCACGCAAATAGTTGGGCCTGACGAGCGGCGTCGTTCCAAACTCGTAAGGGGTGGCAGTCTGCAGGAGTTCAATTGCTTTGCCGGGATTTCCCTCGTTCATGGCAATGGCGGCGCGAATCGAGGGAACAGCGATCGCGTTGATCAGAGTATCGCTTGGGTTTTGCCGGACGAGTTCCTGGGCAATAGCTTCCGCTCCCCGGGCCTCGCCTGCAAGCGCCAACGCCCGTCCGGCGGAAATAAGAGCGCCGCGGCCACGAGAAAAAGAAAGTGCTGTGGTCGCGTCATCGCGGGCAGCCTTGGAGTCTCCCATCTCCGCCTCGAAGGTGGCATCCCGAGCCAGGATCATTGCCGCAATCTCCTCAAGCTTCCCCTGCCTTGCGAGATCGACTGCCCGCTGATAACCAGCCCCCGCCGCTGCCATTTTGCCTGACGATGCAGCAACGTCGGCAACGGTTTCCGCAATTACATACTCGCCCTGGTTTCCCTTAGCCCACTCCACCTCGCGTTGCATTTCGGCCGTGTCTCCATCAAGAAATGCGAACATATACAGATCCGCGTGGTCGAATGCGCTGTCGATTTTCTTGTCAGCCTCTTCCTTGCGGATCGCTTTGCTTTCGGCAAGTCGATTGAGGCCCAGATAGGCCACGGCCAGCGCGTTGTAACTGAACGACGAATCGGGGGCCAGTTGCATGGTGGCCTGCGCTTCTGGCAGGGCCTGCTCCCACTTTCCGATAGCCTCATAGCCCACCGTGAGGTTGGTGGCCGGGATGCTATCGCGTGGGTAGGTTCGGCGCCATAGTTCTAACGCCTCCAGCTCTTTGTCGGTTTCCCCAGTCACGATGCTGTAGTAATGGGTTTCAATGTAGAGCTTTTCCAGTTCACTGCAGCGGTCGCGCCGCTCAAATGCCTGCTTCGTATTTTCAATGGCCAGCGCGCTTTCGCCGATATTGCCGTAACCCTGGCCCACACGGGCGTAGGCTACGGCGAAATTCGGATCCAGTTCGAGGGCATGCTTATAGAAAGGAATTGCGGTGTACTCGCTGCCTTTGTCTCTCTCCGCTTCACCCAGGCTGAAGTATTTGAGCGCTTCGAGCGACGAGGTGGTTGCCTCCTCCACCGGTGCGTCGAACTTTTGCAGTGAAGCCAGCGATTCGCCGAGCTTGGTCCGCAAACTTGAAGCCACCTTGCCCACTGCGCCCAGCACTTGCTCTTTCTTATCGACTGAGATTTGCTCGCGTGCAAGGTTGTCACCCGTAAGGCAATTCACTGCGTCCACGCCGACCACGTACTGGGTCCCAACCGCGGAGATGGTTCCGTTCAAAACCGCCTTGACGCCTTCGCGCTGGCAGACTTGCCGCGCCAGGTCTGGAGTCACGCGTTCGTCGGCGGAGTGCCCCATATAGCGCAACGTATCGCGCACCCGCTCCTGGGGAAAAATATTCAGATAGGGCGACTGCTCCAGTTGCACGGCCAGCGCCTGCCGCAGCGTTCCATCGAACACAGGGTCGCCCGTGGTGTTCACGAAGTCGGAGAGCAGGATCGAATCCTTTGCTGTAAGCGCCCGATTGCGATGGCTGAAGAAAAATCCGGCGGCGACCGCGGCTGCGATCACGGCCGCTACCGCAACCCACAGCCATCTCTTGCGTCCACGCGGCGTTGCGACGGTCGCGGCTGAGATCTGCGAGGATATGGGCGCGGCTGATTGAACCTTCTCCGAACCCGATGACGCAGCGGAACCAGGCGCTGCCAACGGCTCGGCCGCCGGCGCCATACTTGCTGCCGAACTTGCCGCCGAACTCTTACCCGAGTCGATCTCCCGCTTCAGGCGCTTCAGATCCGCCCGCATCTCCGACGCGACCTGGTAACGAAGGTCAGCTTCTTTCTCGAGAGCCTTGTTGATGATGCGTTCCAGTTCAGCCGGCAGATTTGGATTCAACCGCACTGGCGCAGTGGGCGCACGGTTCAAGATGGCATCGAAGATCACCGCAGATGTGTTGCCGGTAAACGGCTGCCGTCCCGTAGCCATCTCATAAAGAACTGTACCGAAGGAAAACAGGTCGGTACGTACATCGAGTTCTTCGCCGCGCGCCTGTTCCGGTGACATGTACGCGACGGTACCCACGGTGCTGCCCGGGCTGGTAAGGTTCGCCGGATCCACTGCCGCCGTCGCCAGCGTCACCCCGCCCGGTTCCAGTTGCGGCAGCGGGCGCAAGGCCACTTTCGCCAGTCCGAAATCGAGCACCTTCGCCTGTCCGCGTTTGGTGATGAACAGGTTCGCCGGCTTCATGTCGCGATGAACAATGCCCGCTGTGTGCGCCACGTCCAGCGCGTCCGCAATCTGCGCTCCCCAGTCCACCAACTGCTCCACCGAAATCGGCTTGCCTTCGATGCGGTACTTCAGCGTGCTGCCTTCCAGGTACTCCATCACAATGTAGTGACGTCCCTGATCTTCGCCGATGTCGTAGATGGTGCAAATGTTGGGATGGTTGAGAGCCGAAGCTGCCTGCGCTTCGCGGCGAAACCGCTCCAGAGCCTGGGGATCGTTGGCTACTTCATCGGGCAGGAACTTCAGCGCCACGAAACGATGCAGGCGGGTGTCTTCTGCTTTGTAGACCACGCCCATCCCGCCACCGCCGAGTTTCTCAGTGATGCGATAGTGGGAGACGGTTTGGTTGATCATTCCAAGACACTCGCCGAGACACTCAACCTAAGACACTCGACCGCGACGCCTGACTTTTGGGTCGCTTCATCTTACGGATGGTGTGTCAGCGAGTCAACGAGGCCGCGGGGAACAGGGCGCGGCGCGGGTCAATGAGTGTAATCGCATCATAGTCACATCAGTTGACCATAGAATCTCTCCGCGAGGTACTCCCCGACGGTGACTAGTTAGATTAAGCTGCAGGGATTGTGATTAGGCCTTTGATCTTTGCTCTCTGTGTTGTGTTTGCGCTTGGCAGTCCGAGCGTACAGACGCCTGCCTGGCAACCATCACCGGGACACTCGCAAGTGCCGATATGGCCAGGCATCGTGCCGGATGCACAGCCGGTCCCCGGGCCGGAGATGACGAAGATCGATTCCGATTTTTTCGTTGCTGGCAGGCACGTAACCGGAGTGTTCAATGTGACCCAACCGACGATGACGGTCTATGCGCCGAACGGAAAGAATACGGGAGCGGCGGTCCTCGTGTTTCCCGGTGGCGGCTTCCAGGGATTGGCCATCGACCTCGAGGGTACCGAGGTTTGCGACTGGCTAACGTCTGCAGGCATTACGTGCGTGCTGCTCAAATATCGCGTCCCGAGCTTGCCTTATGACTGGCACTGTAAGTGCCGCCCCAACGACCTTGCCGAATCGACACTTGCGCTGGAAGATGCGCAGAGAACCATGGGGCTGGTGCGATCTCATGCCGACGAGTGGCATATCGATCCTCATAAGGTTGGAGTGCTGGGGTTTTCTGCGGGCGGCTATCTGGTGGCAGAGATCAGCACACATTTTCGTCGCCGCCGGTACGCACCTGTCGATGCCGCAGACCGGGAAAGCTGCCGGCCCGATTTTGCAGTCGCCATTTATCCCGGGCATCTGTGGACGGGAGACAAGTTTGAGTTGAATCCCTACATTCACGTCACGCGCGAGACCCCGCCCACATTTCTGTTGCAGGCCGAGGATGACCATGTAGATGGCGTAGACCAGGCGCTCGTGTACTACATTGGTTTGAAAAAGGCTGGCGTTCCCGTGGAGATACATCTGTTTGCGCATGGTGGGCATGCGTTTGGACTGCGGCGCACAAAGATTCCGATCACAGGATGGCCTCAGTTGGTGGAGACATGGCTCGGGACGATCGGGATGATCCCGGAGTGATTAGTACTCCGCTTTGCCGAAAGGGCAATGTCGGTAGTTGGAGGCCAATCCCCAGCCGACTAACCCTTCCCTAAATGCTTCGCGACCAAAGCGGCGCAGGCTTCGACGAACTCCTGTTCCGACTTGTTGAAGCTGGCGGCAAAATAGCTTTCGATGTCGAGCTCGGCGGCAAGCTTGTGCTTGATGAAGATGGGCACAACGATTTCGCTGTTCACCAGCGGCGATCCCGAAAGATAGCGCGGGTCCTTTGACACATCGTGCACCACCACGGTCTGCCCGCTGCTGGCTGCGGCACCGCAGAGTCCAGAACTCAGGGGAATGCGAGCGTTGGGCGTAAAGCTGCCGACGTAAGGCCCGACCAGCAGAACGCCGTCGTCGGCCGGATCGACCAAATAAAAACCGACCCAGTTGTAGCGCGTCATCTTCTCGTGCAGACGCTGGGCAATATGCTCCATCACGGATTTTGCCGTGGGAGCGGTCCGGGCGAACTCCTGAAACTCCCCGAGAAGTTCTTCGTGCTCAAGCGTCATGGTTCAGCCCTCGCCTAAAGCGGCGGGGGGCTTTACCACAACCAGCGCTCGCCCCCGTCTCGACTCAGTGTACCCGGACGGGAGAGTTTTTCAGAAGCGGACCGCGGGCGCGGCACATCGGCAGCTACTCCACGCAGATCCCGAGGCCATGGGAGCGCCAGGAATTCAAATCTGGTCGGGATCGTCGGGATCGGGCTCACGCACCGGAGCATCCGGGCTCTCGGGAGGGCTCGGCGGTTCTTTGATCGGGGGCGGCATGGGTTCCGGGGGCGTGCCTAGCCCGAAGTGAGAAGGCGAGAGAATTTCGAATCGCGCGGAGTTTGGCATGACACTCTGATGCCAAAATCTCGTGCCGGGATGGGGGCATAGTGTGGCTGTCGAGCGTTCACCGTCGAGCAGTCCACGCCCCGCACCTGCAATGCGCTGTGTTCGCGTCGCGCTGTTTTCGCGTTACGCGGACTTTTTCAAGTCCACTCCGTAGCGCTTTGCGGCCGCCTCGATCCGCTTCCATGCCTCGCGCCGTTCGGCCTCGGTAACGCCCTCGACCTGATCGAAGCGCGCAGCCGCGTTCCGTACGTGGGAAGCGTTCTCCAAAGGCTCCTTGCGTTGCTTGGGGAAAGCAAACTTGCTGGTGGATATGCGATTGCGAGTGGTCGTCGTTAGCTTTGCCATGATCTTCTTCTCCTGGGAGCATTTCCCGCGCGGCCTGAACCTTGGCGCTGAGCCGTGGAGACGGCCGCCATCGGCGTTCGTTTTGACGCGAATGAGTATACCTTGGTTGCATTCTTTGAGGGGCGAATCGAAGGGGATTCAGAACCCACCGACTTTTTTTACGCTGCACCAATCCCAGAAATATGGCATCTCAGAACCGGAGCGACTATGCTCCTTAACTAACTAGGTTTGAGGTTTGGACTATCGAAGACGAACAGTGTCAGAGGATCGGCGGAAGGTATGAGGCAGCGAACTTCAGATTTTTACTGTTTCTCTGAATGGAGCCAACATTTTATCTACGCCGATCCAAAGTCCAGCACCGTGCAAACGTGGAGGCACGTGAACGGGATGTAGGCGCTAACCCGCGCCACACAAAAAACTCTCGACCCCAAGGTGCATGTGCAATCAAGACATTCCTCGTAACTATCTGCACTCCGGTGATCTGTGCGACCCTGCGGAAATCCGCTATAAACGAACCATGCAGTTTCATGCCAAAGCCGCCGCCCTGTCATTTTTTCTGTGCTGCCGGATGGCGGTCCCAGCCGCGCCGGCACAAGAGAGTCAGCAAAAGACGACGGCGCCCCGGCCGCTGACCCTGCATGAGGGATTGGCGATTGTTCGCACCGCACTGCATTCCCGCCATCACGAAGCCGATTGCTCTCACTTGGTCCACGCCGTCTATGAGCGTGTCGGATTCACCTATGACTACGCCCCGTCGTCAGACCTCTACTCCGGCACTGAAAAATTCCGCCGGATGACCAAGCCGCAACCCGGCGATTTGGCCGTCTGGCGCGGACATGCCGGGATTGTGGTCAATCCCGCCCAGCATTCGTTTTTCAGCATGCTGAGTTCCGGTCCCGGAGTCGACGCCTGGGATTCTCCGTATTGGACGCAGTGGGGACGGCCCCGTTTCTTTCGTTACCTCAAGCGCGATGCAAACGCTCTGTCAGGTTCCACGCGACCTACGAACTTGAAGCAGTAGCCCGCAACCTCTCCCTGACGACGGCACGCTGATTTTAAGCGCTCTGTTCTGTGGCCCTGAATTTCAACCTGGCGCTGCCCCACCGGCTCAGCCGACGTCCCCAGAATCCTCATGTTATAATCCTTTATTCCCAGTCGCTTAAAGCGCGGAGGACCGTATCGACAAACGTTTTATTCGAACCAACGACCGCATTCGAGCCCGTGAAATTCGCGTGATCGGAGACGAAGGTGAACAGATCGGCGTAATGCCTCCCTTCGAAGCTCTCAAGTTGGCCCGCAGCAAGAACCTGGATCTGGTTGAGATTTCGCCCACCGCGCAGCCTCCCGTGTGCCGCATCATGGATTACGGGAAATATCTCTACCAGCAGGAAAAGAAAGAGCGCGAAGCCAAGAAGCATCAGAAGACGATCACCGTAAAAGAGGTTAAGTTCCGCATCAATGTGGACGACCACGATTACGAGACCAAGAAAAATCACGTGCTGCGCTTCCTCGATGGAGGCGACAAGGTAAAGGCCACCATATTTTTCCGCGGCCGCGAAATGACACGGACCGGCTTGGGCCGGCAAATCCTGGAGCGGCTGATTAAGGACGTGGAATCGCAAAGCATCGTGGAGTTCCGGCCACGGCAGGAAGGCAACACGCTGCACGCCATCCTGGCCCCAAAGAAAACGGCAGTCGAGCGCGAGAAGGAACGAGAACGAGAAGCCAAGCAAAAGGCGAAGCAGGAAAAGAAGCTGGCGCAGGAAAAAGAAAAGCAGCAACAGGCGCCGGCCGTAGCCGCCGAGGTTCCGAATCCGGTGTCGCAGGCTTAGCGGTTCGCATCGCGACAACGCTTCCAAAGCAAAGTAGAGTTGAATATCCAACTGGCGGCTGGCAACTGGCGGCCGGCATCTGATCAAGAGGACTTATGCCGAAATTGAAATCGCACAAGGGCGCGTCAAAGCGCTTCAAGAAGACGGCCACGGGCAAGGTGAAGCGCGGACATTCCGGCCTGCGCCACATGCTGAGTTCGAAGGCCAAGAAACGCAAACGCCACCTGGGAACAGCCACGCTGGTAAGCGACGGCGATCTGCACAAAGTAAAGCGGATGATTCCGTATCAGTGAAGCAGGGATTAGGGCCCAGGGGCTAGGGCTAAGTAAACCCTAACCCCTAAATCCTAGCCCCTGCAAGGCGCGTGAAGAGGCCAGAGACCGCCGCCAAGGCGAGTCGTCCTTACCTCCAGCCGCCATTACAGAGAAAGCAAAAAGGAGAACACCATGCCACGTGTAAAACGCGGAACCAAACGCCGCGCCAAACGCAAGAAGATATTAGACCGCGCCAGCGGATACTTCCTCACCAAATCAAAACTCTACCGCTCCGCGAAAGAGGCAGTAGAACGCGGCCTCAAGTTCGCATACTCCGGGCGGAAGCAGCGGAAGCGGCAGTACCGTTCGCTATGGATTGTGAGGATTGGCGCGGCTTCGAAGCTGAATGGGTTGAGCTACAACCAGTTTATCCACGGGTTGAAAAAGGCTGGAGTGGAGCTGGACCGCAAGATTCTGGCGGATTTGGCTGTAAAGGACGCGCCCGCGTTTAAGTCTCTCGTGGAGCAGGCCAAGGGCGCGCTGGCGTAGTCGCTTTCAGCTTTCAGACTTAATCCTTATTCTTGTCATTCCGAGCCGCTCGCAGCCGCGCCACGCGCGGAGAGAGCGAGTGAGGAATCTGCTTTTCTGCTGGTGGTGAGAGAACAGCAGGTTCCTCTCCGCTTGCGCGGTTCGGAATGACAAGGTCTGTGGGGTCCTCGACAAATGGCGTACACCGTTTCCAAGTTGACGGATTATTCGGCGGGCGCGCTGGAGAAGGCTGCAGCGGAATGCGTGCGTGCGTGTGCCGGCGAGGCAGGGGCGATCCGCGATGAGGCTGAGCTGAAGACGTTCCGCGACCGGTGGATAGGTCGCAAGAACGGTGTACTGACGCAGATCAATGATTTGTGGTTGAAAGGCGCTCCCAAGGATGCCAAGCGGGAGGCTGGGATTCGCGTCAATGATTTGAAGGCACGGATTCAGGAACTTGTGGAGGGCGCGCGGGTCGGCCACGAGGATGGAGCGGCTGCGGTGGCCGAGCGGGTCGACATTTCTCTTCCTGGAATTCAGCGGCCGATTGGGGCGGAACATCCCGTTATCAAGACCACGAACGAGATGGTTCGCGTTTTTCAGAAACTTGGCTACTCCGTTGCCGATGGGCCTGTGGTGGAAACTGACTACTACAATTTTGAGGCTTTGAATTTTCCACCGAATCATCCGGCTCGGGATACGCAGGACACTTTGTTCATCGCGGGGCAGCAGGGGAAGGCGCAGCGGGAGCGGTTGCTGCTGCGGACGCATACTTCTCCGGTGCAGATCCGGACGATGGAGAAGATGCGGCCGCCGATTCGCATCGTGATTCCTGGGACGGTGCATCGCAACGATCCTGCGGATGCGAGCCACTCGCCGATGTTTCATCAGATTGAGGGGCTGGCGGTCGATACCAACATCACCTTCGGCGATTTGAAGGGGACGCTCGATCATGCCATGAAGGAATTCTTTGGATCGAGCGTGAAGACGAGTTTTCGTCCGTCGTTTTTTCCGTTTACCGAGCCTAGCGCGGAGATGTTTGTTTCTTGCTTCATCTGCGGTGGAAGCGGGAAGCGCGGGGCGGAGCCCTGCCGTCCGTGCAAGCAGACTGGGTGGATTGAGATTCTGGGGTGCGGGATGGTTGACCCCAACGTGTTTGAGTTTGTGAAAGACAACGGGTATGACCCTAGGAAAGTTTCGGGGTTTGCCTTTGGCATGGGCGCGGACCGCATCGCTTTGTTGAAGTATGGGGTGGATGATATTCAGTTGTTCTTTCAGGGAGATGTGCGTTTTCTGCGGCAGTGGGCGTAAAGAGCGATGAAACTTTCTCCACATTGGGTGCGGGAGTTTGTTGAGCTGGCGGTCGATGACCGGCGGCTGGCTGAGGATCTGACTAGTGTTGGGATTGCTGTGGAGGGGATCAGCGGGTCGGGTGCGGACTGCGTATTTGAAATGGAGATCGGGACGAACCGTCCTGATGCGATGAATCATTACGGCGTGGCGCGCGAGGCCGCGGCTATTTATGATTTGCCGCTGAAACAGTTCTCAGTTCTCAGTTCCCAGTTCTCAGCAAAATCGGCGCACGATGCGCCTTTTCCGATACAAGTCGAGGAGCCGCAACTTTGCCCTCGATTCTCTGCTCGGGTTATTCACGGAACTCGAATCAAACCGTCTCCCGCGAAGATTGCACATCGCTTGGCGTTGCTCGATCAGCGCCCGATCAGCAACGCCGTTGACGCCACAAACTACGTGTTGTGGGAGATCGGCAAGCCTACGCACGTGTTTGACATGGATTTGCTTGAGGGCGGAAAACTCGTCATTCGAAAAGCTAAAGATGGTGAGAAGTTGAAGACGCTCGATGGCGTGGAGCGCACGCTTACTTCTGAAGATCTGGTTGTGGCTGATGCGAAGAAGCCGGTCGCGCTTGCCGGAGTGATGGGCGGGTTCGACACGATGATCACCGACAAGACGCGGAATATTTTGATCGAGTCGGCGTGGTGGGATCCGCTGACCGTGCGCAAGAGTTCGCGGCGGCATGGGCTGCACACCGACGCTTCGCACCGCTTTGAGCGCGGGGCGGATTTTGAGTCGACGATTTTGTCGTGCGATCTGGTGGCGGCGCTGATTCTGGAGTCGGGCGGCGGAGAACTGGTTGGCGGTGTGATGGACGTGATGTCGAGAAAGATGGATCAGGCGCCGGTGGTGCTGCGGCTTTCTGAGGTGCATCGCATTCTGGGCGGGAATTTGAGTACTGGCGAGATCTTTCGCATCCTGAAGAACCTTGGTTTCACGCTGATCCCTGAGGGGCAGGGCACGGCGGAGTTTCGCGTGCAGATTCCGAGCTGGCGGCTGGATGTGGAACGCGAGATTGACTTGATTGAAGAAATCGCGCGGCTGCATGGCTACGACAAGTTCGAGAATACTTTGCCGGCTTACAGTGGCGCGGTGGTTGAGTTGCCGCATGCGGCTATGGACGCCACTTTGCGGGCGCGCGCTTTGGCGCTGGGATACGACGAGTCGATTTCGCTGACATTTATTTCGCATGCCGATGCCGAGAAGTTTTCATCGGCTGCGGTGCTCGAACTGGAAAATCCGCTGAGCGAAGAAGCATCCGTGATGCGGACTTCGATGGTTCCGGGCATGCTCGACATGCTGACTTGGAATTTGAATCGCGACTCAGAGAACGTGCGGTTGTTCGAGATGGGACGAGTCTATGAGATGCGATTGGGTGAGCCGGCGCGCTTGTGCCTGGGTGCGACGCTGGCAGCGGTGAAAGGATCGCTGCCTGTGGGCGAGACGCTCGACGTCAGCAAGGACGAACAGGCTGCCTCGGCCGAGGCATTTCGCTCGTTCAAGGGCGACGTGGAAAATCTGCTTGCCCCACTTGCTTCGCGTGAACTTACTTTCGATCGCGAGACCGCGGAGTATTTTCATCCCGGACGATCAGCGCGGGCGTTGATGGATGGGGTGGTGGTAGCGCAGTTCGGGCAGATTGCCGAGGGCCTTAAGGCCGAACGGAAACTACGGCAGGACGTTTTTCTGGCGGAGATTGATCTGGAGCGGTTGCATGCGATCGGGTTGCGGACGGTTCGATTCGCGCCGCTCGGGAAATATCCAGCGGTGGAGCGGGATTTCTCGTTTGTGTTTGGCGACGATGTGGAGTTTGATGCGATGCGGCGCGCGGTGAGGGGGCTGGGCGTTCTCGAGCTGCGTGAGTTCAAGCCGGTGGAGATTTTTCGCGGCGGGGCGATTGGCGCCGGGAAGTATTCGATCCTTCTGCGCGTGAAATTGCAGTCGGATGAGGGAACTTTGCGCGACGAGCAGGTTGCGGGGTGGTCTGCAAAGGTCGTTGCGGCGCTGCAGGGGTTGGGTGGGGTGCAGCGGGTTTAGAGCGCGGCGCCATGGTTTAAATTCCTTGCAAGGATTGTGTTAGTGCTTACGGATAGGGGGTCCTTCGACTCCACATTTGTTCTCGCTTCACGAGAGCAAATGTTCCGCTCAGGATGACAAGTCGCTCCGCGCTTCCTGTGCTAATCTGCCTGCTATGGCGGACGTAATGTCATCTTCATCCCATCCAACCAAGCATTTTCTTAGCGAGAAGGTTTCGCATTTCACCGAGTCGGTGATTCGGGAGATGACGCGGCAGGCGGCGCTTTATGGGGCGGTGAATCTGGCGCAGGGGTTTCCGGATTTTGCGGCTCCGGCGGAGATCAAGCAGGCAGCGCGGGCGGCGATTGATGGCGACGTGAATCAATATGCGATTACCTGGGGCGCCAAGAATCTGCGCAACGCGATTGCCCGGCAGATGGGCATCTGGCAAGGGATTACGGCCGATCCGGAAAAAGAGATTACGGTTTGTTGCGGATCGACGGAGGCGATGATTTCGACTTTGCTTGCGGTGTGCAACGCCGGCGATGAAGTGGTGATCTTCGAGCCGTTTTATGAGAACTACGGACCGGATTCGGTGCTCAGCGGAGCGCGGCCGCGGTTTGTGAAATTGCGACCACCGGCCAGCGACGGCGGTGAGTGGGCTTTTGATGAAAAGGAGTTGCGTGCGGCGTTTGATAAGAACACCAAGGCCGTCATACTTAATACCCCCAACAACCCTACTGGCAAGGTTTTCACGCGGGCTGAGTTGGAACTGATTCGCGATTTGTGCGTGGAGTTCGATGTGCTCGCGATCACCGATGAGATTTACGAACATATTTTGTATGACGGGACCGAGCACATTTCGATGGCTTCGCTTGAGGGCATGCGGGAGCGAACGGTGACGATCAACGGAATGTCGAAGACTTACAGCGTGACAGGATGGCGGGTGGGATGGGCGGTGGGGCCGGAGAAAATTACGAGTGCGATCCGCAAGGTGCACGATTTTCTGACGGTGGGTGCGCCGGCGCCGCTGCAGGAAGCGGGCGCGGCGGCGCTGAATCTACCGCCGGAATACTATGCGCGGCTGGCGGAAGGATACAGAGTGCGGCGGGATCATTTGATTCCGGCGCTGGAGGCGGCGGGGTTTCAGTGTTTTCGTCCGCGCGGGGCTTATTACGTGATGACGGACATTTCCGGGTTTGGGTTTGACGATGATGTTTCGTTCGTGAAGTATCTGGTGAAAGATGTTGGAGTCGCGGCGGTGCCGGGGTCGAGTTTTTATCGCGATGCGCGGGATGGAACGCGGCAGGTGCGGTTTGCGTTCTGCAAGAAGTTGGAGACCCTGGACGCGGCGGCGGAGAAGTTGGGGAAGTTGCGGAAGTGAGTCGGGTGGTTAGTGACGTCCTCCGGCGATTGACACAGCCTGCATGGGCTAGGGATCCTTCGACTTCGTATGGGCTTCGCTTCGCGAAGCCCATACTACGCTCAGGATGACAGAGTTGAAGACAGCCTACTTTGTGATCACGCCGCAGGCTATGCGGTCGCCGGAATTGCCGGAGGGATCGGTCTTCATGTCGTCGGCTTTGGCGTGGATGACGATCGCCGTGCCGCCGTTGCTGAAGAGCGAGTGCGAGCCGTCGCCCAGGGTTACGTCGTTGTCAACGAGGGTTCCATCGGCTTTGCCGTCTGCGTTCACGGTTAGGTTCAGCATATCGCCGGCGTGATGGCCTTCGGGATTCTCCAGTCCGTGCTTCTTGCCGTCGGGGTTGAAGTGCGGACCTGCGGATTTGAAATCGGGAGCATCGCACTTGGCGTTCTGGTGGATGTGGATGCCGTGCTCGCCGGGCGGGAGGTCGTGAAGTCGAAGCTTGAGGCTTACACCTGATCCTTTCGGCGTCACGATGATCGAGCCTACGGATTTACCTTGCGCGTCCTTGAGTTCGACTACGGTTTTGGCGGCACTGGGAAGGGCGGCGAAGGCCAGGACTGCAGTGAGGCCGATGAGGGAGAATCCAAGATGTTTCATGCCGGAGATTATAGCTAATCTCGTTGCGAGAGTCTCGCATATGCACCAACGGGCCATGTCTGACCCATGGCGACGTGGAGTATACTGCGGGAAAGTTTGAAATCTTTTCAGGGGAACGTGCGATCATGGCGTTGAATGCAGTGGAACGGGAGGAGACTCAAGTTCCGGTGGACGATTTTCAGGTGCTGGAGGATAAGATTTACCGCGTCATTGAGATGTACAAGGCGGCGCGACAGGCCCAGGCGCAGGCGGAGCGCGAGGCGCAACGGGTGCGGCAGCAGATGGAAGAGCGCGACGAGCAGTTGGTGGTGCTGCGGCGCGAGGCGGTGCAGTTGCGGAAAGAGCGGGAAGAAATTCGCGGGCGGGTGGAGAAGATGCTGGAGCTGATTGAGTCGATCGCGGAGGAGCGGGCGAGTTAGGCGCACCGGCCTTCGGGCTTCGCCAGATGCTGGGTTTGGAGATATGGCGAGTGTGAAGCGGATGGACGCAGGAAGCAGATTCCTCGCTTCGCTCGGAATGACAAGCGTTATCGTGGGCTGAAGGCTTGGCTCGGAATGACAAAGGTTAACGGCTATGGCTACCGCTACTAAGGATTCGACGTTGAAAGATGCGCAGGCTGGCGGCGTGCGGGTGGAGATTTTTGATCAGGCGTATAACCTGCGGGGGTCGGATCCGCAATACATTTTGAAGCTGGCAGAGTATGTCGACTCGAAGATGCGGGCAGTGGCCGAGGCTACGAATACCATCGATACGGTGCGGCTCGCTGTGCTGGCGGCGTTGAACATTGCAGATGAGTATCATTTGTTGAAGCGGAATCAGGACAGCGGGGCAACCGACTACCAGAAGCGCGCGCATCTATTAGCAGATGCGCTGGATGAAGTGCTGGACGAGAAACGTAAGGCAGGATAGTTTGGTACGGGTTTTTCTGTTCGCGTTGCTGGCGGCCGCCGGCGCTGCGGCTCAAGACACAATCCATACACAATCGAATGTGGTGATCATTCCCGCGTTGGTGAAAAACGCGAAGGGTGAAGCTGTGTATGGACTCGGAGCCAACGATTTTGTAGTCGAAGACGATGGAGTAGAACAGGCTGTGCGCCTGGATGAAGCGGCAGAAGGGTCGGCGATTTCGCTGGTGATTGCGATTCAGCGCGGACGGCGGGCGAATTATGAGTTTCCGAGGATTCGCGGATTGAGCGCGATGCTGGACCCGATCGTGGAAGCCGGGCTCGGGAGGGTGGCCATTGTGGAGTTCGACAGCCAGACGGAATTGGTACAGGATTTCAGCGGCAACTCCGACAAGACTGCGGAGACCCTGAAGGCGTTGCAGCCCGGTGATGGGGGAGCGGCGATCCTCGATGCGGTGGATTATTCGGTGAAGCTGTTGGAGAAGGCTCCCAGGGACCGGCAGCGCGTGCTGCTGCTGATCAGCGAGACGCGCGACCATGGCAGCCACGAGGCTAAGGTGGACGATGTGGTGGCCGAGATCGGGCAGAGCAACACCGCGGTGTATGCACTGGCATTTTCACCTTCGCGGTCGAATGTGCTGGACACGATGCGGGGAAACAATATTGACGAGATGCATCCGTCGCCCGATTTGCTGGCGCCGTTCATCCTGGCGGCGCAAGCGATGAAGAAGAACGTCCCGCGGACGGTGGCTGCCATGACCGGCGGCGAGTATGAGCTGTTTGCCACCCGGACAAATTTCGAGGCGCGGATGATCGACTTCACCAATCATTTGCACAGCCGCTATCTGTTGAGCATCGAGCCCAAGAATCCCCATGCCGGGTTGCATCAGATCCGGGTGCGGCTGCGGGATCCGGGAGACAGAACGGTGCTTGCGAGGAGCAGATATTGGGTGGCGGCCGAGCCGTAAGCTAAGCGGGAGGCTCTCCCTTGAACGCATCGGGGGCATCGAGAACTTCCCTCACCTTGGCAACCAGCGCTGACAGCGAAAAGGGCTTGGGCAGGAAGGACAGTCCCGGATCGAGCACACCGTAGTGAACGATGGCGTTGCTGGTGTAGCCGGAGACGTACAGGACCTTCGTGCGCGGCGAAATATGTTTGACTTGCTCGGCAAGCTGACGGCCATTCATTCCGGGCATGATGACGTCGGTGACCAGCAGGTGGATGTCACGGTGATTTTCACGGCATAGGGCAAGGCCTTCCTCGGTGCCGGCGGCGGACAACACTTTATAACCGCAATGAGCCAGGACTGACGATGTGAGCGCGCGGAGCTGCGCGTCGTCCTCGACCAACAGGATGGTTTCAGTTCCGCGCTGAACGCCGGCCGGCCGCTTCTCCACTCCGATCGCTTCCGCAAGCTGGTCGACTCGGGGAAGATAGATTTTGAAGGTCGTCCCCCGATTGGGCTCGCTATATACCCAGATGTAGCCGCCACTCTGCTTGACGATTCCGTAGACCATGGAGAGCCCGAGACCGGTGCCCTTGCCAACTTCTTTGGTGGTAAAAAAAGGTTCGAAGATATGGGCCTGCGTCTCCGGGCTCATGCCGGTTCCGGTGTCGCTCACGGCCAGCATGACGTAGCGACCGGGCTTAAGGGGCTGGTGTTCGCGGGCATAGGGTTCGTCGAGTTCCATGTTTTCGGTTTCGAGAGTGAGCGTTCCCCCGTTGGGCATGGCATCGCGCGCATTCAGGGCCAGGTTCATGATGACCTGCTCGATTTGCCCGGGATCGGCAGTAACGGCACCCAGCTCGCGGCCGGGCACGGTGAGAACTTCAATGTCTTCACCGATGAGCCGCCTCAGCAAGGAGTCGAGGTTCAGCAGGATGTCGTTCAGGTCGATGACGCGCGGCGAGAGTACTTGCTTACGACTGAAGGCCAGGAGTTGGCGGGTGATTCCGGCGGCGCGATCGGCGGCGGATCGGATTTGGGCGGTTGCGTCCTTCAGGCGGCTTGCCGGCGGGAGCCCATCGGTCAGAATCTGGCTGTAACCCATGATGACGGTCAGGAGGTTATTGAAATCGTGAGCCACGCCACCGGCCAGGCGCCCGACTGCCTCCATTTTCTGCGACTGGCGGAGTCTTTCCTCGAGCGCCACGCGCTCGGTTACATCCTGAACCAGAGAGGCCACGCCCAGCACCTGTCCTGATTCATCGACCAGCGGCGTGTTGTACCATTCGCAGGAAATGGTGCGGCCGTCTTTGGTAATGTTGTCATTCGTGCTCCGAGTCCCGCCCTCTCGCGCAAGAAGCTCACGTCCCATCTTATCCACATGTGGCCGCAGGGCAGGCGGGACCAGGAAACTCGCATCCCGTCCAATCGCTTCCTGGCGCGAGTACCCGAAGACCCGCTCTGCGGAAGGACTCCATTCAGTAATTCGAAGCTGGGTATCCCATTCGACGACGGCGAGCGGAGTGTGCTCGAAGTGAATGCGCAGCTTTTGCTGGGACTGGCGAAACTCCTGCTCCGCGCGTTTGCGATCGGTGATATCGCGGCAAATGCCGAGCAAGCCGACGATCTCGCCGTTGGAATCGCGATGCGGCCCCTTCGTCGATAAATAGGTCCGCGCCACACCGGCGGAGATTCCAAGCTCCTCGTAGGTTTGCGTACTTCCAGATTCGACAACCTTGCGGTCCGCTGCCATGATCTCGCCGCCGGTTTCGGGAGTGAAAAGCTCGGTGTCATGCTTGCCGATAACCTCTTCTACTCTGCGCCCCAGCAGCTGCGCCCCCGCGGAATTGATCATCAAATAACGGCCTTGCAAGTCTTTGACGAAGACGGAATCGGTGGTTCCCTCGGTGATGCCTTGCAGAAGAGACAGATTTTTTTGCAATTCGCGCGAGCTCTGGAGCAACTGGTTCTGCACCACGAACAACCGCCCGCTGGCGGCCACGAAGGAAACCGTAACCAG
This sequence comes from uncultured Acidobacteriaceae bacterium, assembly GCA_963743115.1. Taxonomy (GTDB): domain Bacteria; phylum Acidobacteriota; class Terriglobia; order Terriglobales; family Acidobacteriaceae; genus Sulfotelmatobacter. The sequence continues at coordinate 214,452 of CAVUOM010000001.1, forward strand.
TACAACCGACCAGAGAAACTGCTCCTGCGCGATGCCCAGCACGAGCGGAAAGACGATGGCGGGGATGAGCAAAGGAGAAAACTGCATGAGCAACTGAAAACCCGGCCTGATGGGTTCGCCAGTCTCCGGGACTCCCTCAGCGCCGTCCCAGGTCGCGGCAATCACGATGAGGAAGCAATCCGTAAGGGTCCACAGCAGATCGGGCCAAGCGCCCGGGCGAAAATTTTCGCTGGCAAACGCGAACAAAGTAATGTTGGAAGTGACGGCGAAGGCGAAAAAGAACGCAGCCATGCGAAGAAAGAATGCGCGCGCTGTGCGAAATCGGGTGAGCAGGCCGCGCAGCAGAAAACTTATGGCGAGCAGTCCGAAGAAGGCAACGCCGGCGTAAAAGACGCGCACAGCCATCGTTCTTTCCGAAATTTGCCAGCGCGAGGGCACATAAAGAGTGGAAAGCTCGAGGGCGAGCACGAGGGTGCAGACTTGCGCAAAGTCGCACAGCCGCAGCCAGCGGAATCCGCTGTTGGGGTCCCGCGGACTCAGAAACAGAGTCATCATGGCGGGCACGGCCCAGAAAAACACCAGGATGTCGCTAGGCCAGAACGCTCCGGTGAGATTGTGGTGATAATCGAAGTAGTAGGTGTAGGCGGCTTGTCCCAGAGCAACCAGAACAACCGAGAAGCAAACCAGGCGCCATACGCGTTTGCCGAAGGGACCGGAGCGGCCCGACGCATCCCAACTGGCCAGGGCCCCGACAAAGCCGGCGATGGATCCGATCCAGTCGCCCCACAGCGAGGCCAGTGGCGTGCCATACCTCGCTGCCAACATTCCCACGTGTGCGACAATTAGAACCGCCGCCGCAAGAATCGCGGCCTTGCGAGACGTGGACATCTCTGTACCCCTGCCCGAGTCTGGCCTTGGCCAAAGGTAAAAATCCAGAACCGGAGTGTTGCGGAAAGAGTATACATCGGCCGGCAAATTTCAATTGAATCAGCGGCTTCGCGTACGAACTGCAGGCGCGCCTTTCATTTCCGGTCTTGTCTCGTCTGGGCGAATTCTGGCTCTCGCGAATTGCGGTCTCGCGTCTGGAGGTTGGATTCGTGGACCCGAATTGCAAGCCCTGAGTGTTGCGGCACTGTTACTTTGGTTGCAAGTGCGCTGCCAACTATTTGCGGTTCCCCTATTGCTAATCCACTGCGAGTTCTCCTAGCATCCAGAGTGAAAGCCGGCCTGCGGGGTTGGTGATGACGGTAACCGATTTTTGAACCAATGCTGAATGAACGGGGACTCGACTCGAACTAAGATCCGGTGTGCGACGCTCCGCCATGCGGAGATGCCTAAAGGGTCTCGGCGGGTTCCCAACGTCTACCTGACGGTTCATTCTCGGCCCGTCACACGGCACAGTGGGTCGGCTTGATTTTTTCTTCTGTAATGGTGCCTCCAGCCCTTCTATAATGAATAACGAAGATTGACTGCCTCTGCTGAACGCTCGAGGTGTTTATGACAATTGATCAACGCTTGGACCGGCTGACCGAACGTCACGAGGCCCTAACACAGTCAGTTGAACTTCTTTTGCGCGAAAGCCAGGAACAGACGCGCCAGATTACCGAACACACGCGGCAGATTGCCGAACACACGCGGCAGGTCGGCGCACTAAGAGATGCCAGTTCTGCCCTTCTCCAGATCGTTCAGAGGCATGAAAATCGCATCTCCGGGTTGGAAGGCCAGCAGTAGGATCCCCACCCTTCCAGACCGCAGCGCGCTCCACGCGAACAACCCTGCTAAACTGAGTCAGCAAGTCCAGTTTCCCGCATCTAACTAAACTGTGTATCCACAATTAATTCATTTCGGACGATTTTTCCTGCCGACTTACGGCTTCCTGGTTTCTCTGGGAGTGCTGGTCGGCCTATGGGTGAGCGTACGCAATTCCGAGCGCCTGGGAATCGATGGCGAGAAGGCCTGGAACCTGGGAATTCTGGTGGTGCTGTGCGGAATCCTGGGCGCGAAGGTGCTCTACATCATCAACGATTGGAGCGTGTATGCGGCGCATCCGGGCGACATCTTTAGCATCGCCACGCTGCAGGCTGGAGGAGTTTTTTCCGGCGGTCTGATTGCCGCATTTCTGGCCGCCTGGTGGTATGTGCGCAAGCATCACTTGCCCCCGCTCGCGACCTGCGATGCGTTCGCTCCGGGGCTGGCGCTGGGACATGCCATCGGCCGCATCGGATGCTTTGCCGCCGGCTGCTGCTATGGCAAAGAGACGCATCATTTCTGGGGCGTCGTGTTTCGCAATCCCCTGGCGAATCAGATTACCGGCACTCCGCTGAACGTGCCGCTCGAACCGACGCAGTTGTTCGAGTCGGCGGTCGAACTGGCGAATTTCTTCTTCCTGATGTGGCTGTTGAAGCGCAGAAAATTCGACGGCCAGGTGTTCGGCGCATTCATGTTTATCTACGGAGTGGCGCGGTTCTTTCTGGAATTCATTCGTGACGATCCGGGCCGCGGATCAGTATTTGGCGGCGCGATGTCTGGCACACAGCTGATCGCGATTGGGTTGGTCCTGGCTGGCGGGGTGATCTGGTGGCTGCGGCCGGGAGCGAAGAATCTGACGGCGCAGGCGGTGGGGGCGGTGCGGTAGCCTAAGCGATATCCCCTGGCTGGCGGTTCCGTATGGAAGCGCTTAACCTGAACACGAAACGACTTCGCGCGAGTGAGCTCCCAGAACCCGCCGACATATACCTTTGCGACAGATGCGGCAGGGATATAACCGCACGTCTTCGTCGCGATCAATCGCACAGTTGGAAACCGTTAGGTCCGTTAAGATACGTTTGCCCCTGTGGGCAGAAATACCTTTCCGGAGCTGTCGAATGGGATGACCTGAGCGATTGGGAGATGCGACAACGCTCAGGACAGACCTTTGGGCTGCTAATCATCCTCCTAGGAGCTTTGATTAGCCTCGGGACACTTGTTTATTTCGCTGTCATCCGTCACAGCCTTCCATTGCTAATTCTGTCGGCACTAGCGCTCATTCCATCGATCATATTGTTCAGACTGTTGATTGCTCTTCTCATTGATGTATTTGAAATCGCGGCTTCCCTGTGGCGTACGCGGATTGTCCCAATCACCCGTCGGTCCTAGCGTGTAGTATCCTCCAGCGAATGCCCGAAGGATTTCCGGTTCTTATCTCCGTCGCACCTGAAAACGCCGACAAGCGTCTCGATCAGTTCTTGGCAACGCGGCTTGAGTCCGTGAGCCGGGCGCGGGTGCAGGAGATGATTGCCGAAGGCAAAGTGCTGGTGAACGATGCTCCGGCGAAGGCTTCCATGAAGCTGCGCGGCGGGGAGCGTATCAGCGTGCTGGGCGAGGCTCAGCGAGCTCCGCTTAAGGCTATTGCCGAAGAGATCCCGCTCGACATTGTTTATGAAGATGACGACCTCGCCGTGATCAACAAGCCTGCAGGGATGATGGTGCACGCCGGCGCTGGGGCGAGTGACGATGCGCGCAATCGCGGAACGCTGGTGAACGCGCTGCTGCATCATCTCGGGAGTTTGTCGGGCGTGGGCGGGGCGTTGCGGCCGGGGATTGTGCATCGTCTGGATAAAGAAACGAGTGGGTTGATCGGGGTGGCCAAAAATGACGACGCGCATCGCAAGCTGAGCGCGCAGTTTGCGGCGCGTGAAGTGAAGAAGAAATATATCGCGCTGGTGCATGGGTGGGTGAAGAAAGATTCCGGCACGCTCGCGCAAAGCATCAGCCGCGACCGCGTGCGCCGCACGCGCATGACCACCCGCCTTGAAGGCGGACGCGCGGCAGTCACGCATTATCGCGTGGTGCGGCGCCTCGATACCAAGTTTGGCAAGTTCACGCTGCTTGATGTAAAAATCGACACCGGCCGCACGCATCAGATTCGCGTGCATGTGGCGGCGATGGGGCATCCCGTGGTCGGCGATACGATGTATGGAGCTCCAAAGCAGGCACGCGGAAAGAATGCGGTGATCGGGCTCCCACGGAATTTTCTGCATGCGGCCGAACTGGAGTTTAAGCATCCTCGGACCGGCTCTGTGATCGCGCTGGAGAGCGAGTTGCCGGAAGAGTTGCGAGAGTTCCTGAGGAAGCTGGAGGAGTAGAAGTTGGCCGCCGCGCGGCTGAAGGCGCTGCTTTCCAAAGCCTCTGCGGATATAATTACAGCTAGATGACGGGCATTCTCACGAGCAAGAGTTTCCAGAGTTCACTGATCGGTTGGGCAACGGCTTTATTGCTGCTCGCGGGCGTGCGCGAATCCGGGGTAGCACAGACCGCAACGACGCCCGCCCCGCCGTCGACTTCATCTCAGTCGTCCCAGACACCGACGAGGGCATCTTCGCCGCCTGCGGCCGCGCAAGCAGGCGCGCAGAATCCCGCTGAGCAGAAATCCAGCGATGACAAAGGCGCGGACAATGGAGAGATCCCCCGTATCCGCGTCGGCATCAACGAAGTGAATGTGGTGTTCACGGTGACCGACAAACACGGCAAGCGGGTCACCGATCTGAAGCAGTCCGACTTCCACTTTGTCGATGACAACAAGCCCGCAACCGAGATTCGGAGCTTCCATGCAGAGACGAATCTGCCGCTGCAGGTAGCTCTACTGATTGATGCCAGCAACTCGGTGCGCGACCGCTTCAAGTTCGAGCAGGAATCGGCGATTGAATTTCTCAACCAGACCATACGCCGCGGCTATGACCAGGCCATGGTGGTGGGATTCGACGTGACGCCCGAAGTGACGCAGGATTTTACCGACGACGCGGAGAAGTTGGATAAGGGCGTGCGCGAATTACGGCCGGGAGGGGGAACGGCGATGTACGACGCGCTGTATTACGCCTGCCGCGACAAACTGATGAAGCAAACGTCGTCCGGACCGGCGCGGCGAGCGATCATCCTGTTAAGCGATGGCGAGGACAACCAAAGTCACGTCACGCGCGAAGAAGCGATCGAGATGGCGCAGCGGGCGGAAGCGATCGTATACACGATCAGTACGAACGTGAGCGGCACCAAGGGCGCCGGCGACAAGGTGCTCGAGCGGATTGCCGATGCCACGGGCGGCCGCGCATTTTTTCCCTTTCAGATTCGCGATGTGGCCAACGCTTTCGCCGAAATTCAGGATGAATTGCGCAGCCAATATGACGTGTCGTATAAACCGGCGGACTTCAAGGCCGACGGCCACTTTCGCACCATCGAGATCGTAGCTGTCGACCGGAAGAATTTCCGGGTGCGATCTCGGCGGGGATGGTACGCGCCGGCGCAGTAAGGCGGCGCCTAGCTCCTAAGCTTCTAGCTTGAGTCGCACCAGATACCTTTCCCTCGCGAGTCTTAAGAATGCCGGGATACTCGGGGACACCGCTTCCGAAAAAATTAGGCATCAAGGCTGGGTTTCGCGCGCGCTTGGCGAACGCTCCAGTGGACGTGCGCGCGGAGTTGCAGGAGGCGCTGGCCGAGTGCGAAATGAAGACGAAGCCGGGCGACACGCTGGACTTCGCGATGCTGTTTACCAAGTCTGGCGCGGAGTTGGCGCGGGAGTTCCCGCGGTTAGCAAGGCTGCTGGCGCCGGCCGGGATGTTGTGGGTGAGTTGGCCGAAGAAAAATTCGGGCGTGGCTTCAGATGTGGATGAGAATCTGGTGCGCGGAATTGGACTCGACGCGGGGCTCGTGGATGTGAAGGTATGCGCGGTGACAGAAGTGTGGTCAGGACTGAAATTTGTGCGCCGGGTAAAAGATCGCAAAAAGTGATCGATGCCCCAGCCGCCGGTTAACACAGAGTCAAGTGGTGCTCGCGTCCCGCACCAGGTAGCCCACATAGAAAAGGACGGCTACCACCAACAGCATGTGAATCAAAACGCTGGTTACGTGAAACACCAGAAAGCAGCAGGCCCACAGAATAACCAGCGCCAGGGAAATCTTGCGGAATGGGTCGAGGTCCATTTTCTTGCCTCCGTCTTTTACTGTCAGAGCGTGGCGCAGAGAATACTTTTCATTTATAAGTCTGGGAAGAGCGGCAGCGTATCGGCAAAAAGCTGTAAATCTCTTACTGCGGAGTAGTAGATCGCAGAGGGAACCAGAGGAGCTGGCATGGTGCGAGTGGGCTTGATTGGGTTCGGATTGGCGGGGCAGGCGTTTCATGCGCCAGTGATCCGCGGTGTGCCGGGGATGGAGCTGGTCTGCATTCTGGAACGCCGGGGAACGCTCGCGCGGGAAAAATATCCTGAAGTGCGGGTGGCGCGGACACTCGATGAACTGCTGGCGGATAAGGATATCCAGCTGTGCGTGGTCGCGACTCCGAATGATTCGCACTTTGAGTACGCACAGGCTTGTCTGCTGGCGGGGCGGGATGTGGTGGTGGACAAGCCGTTCGCGCCGACGCTCGCGGAATCCGAAAAACTGGTGCGGCTGGCGGCGGAGCGGGGGCGCTTGATCACTGTCTATCAAGACCGTCGCTGGGATGGGGATTTCGCGACGATAAAAGAGATTGTGGCGTCAGGCAAGCTGGGAACAGTTGTCGAGTACGAATGCCGCTTCGACCGGTTTCGGCTGGAGGCCAAGGCAAATGCCTGGCGGGAGCGCGCCGATCAGCCCGGAGCGGGCGTGTTGTTCGATCTGGGTCCGCATGTAATCGACCAGGCGCTGGTGTTGTTCGGCGAGCCGCGGGCGATTACGGCGTCAGCGTTCTGCCAGCGCGCGACTTCGCAAGTGAATGATGCATTCGATGTTTGCATGGAATATACAAATGCGGGATTTGCGCTGCGGGCGATCGGGCGCGCTCGCATCATCGCGTATGCTCCGGGCCCGCATTTTCTGATTCACGGCACCAAGGGATCGTTTGTGAAGTACGGAATGGATCCGCAGGAAGCGCGGCTGCGCGCAGAAAATTGTCCGGATGGATTGGATTGGGGCGCGGATTGGGGAGTGGAAGCGGAAGAGCTGTGGGGCATGCTCAGCGTGGTGGGCGAGCCCAGCGTGAAAATAAAAACCGAGCGCGGGGATTATCGCGGGTTCTATGCAAACGTGCGCGACGCGATCGAGAAGAAAGCCGCGCTCGACGTAACGCCGGAGCAGGCTTTGCGAACTATGCGCGCGGTAATGCTGGCGCACAAGAGCAGCCGCGAGCGGCGGACGGTAGAGTGGGGAGAAGCGGTGGGCTAGAGTGAATGCGCTGGGGCGGGGCAATACAAAAGCGGCGGAGCTGTTAAGGTCCGCCGCCGATGGGTTCACTCGCTGCAAAGTCAGAAGCTACGGCTTGCGATGTTCGCCACCGTGCTCGCCGCCATGCCCCGCCGCAGCGTGCGGCGCACCGCGAGCCGCTCCGCCATGCCCCGCCGGTGCGTGTGCTCCGTTATTGTGGCTGGCGCGTACTGGCCCCGGACCACGTCGATTCGCCGCATACCCGCGCCCGGCGTTTCCACGCGCGCCCACGTAGTGGCCTCCGTTGTACCTGCCTCCGTGGCCTCCGTTGAAGCGATGTTCGCCCCAGCCGTGGCCGTAGCCCCAGTTTGCCCACGGGCCCACGCCCAGGAAGATGCCGTTATAGAAATATCCGGGCCCGTAAAAGCCGCTCGGCGCGCAGCCATACGGTGCATAGTTGTAGTAGCCGTAGGAACAGACCGGCTGTACGCCTATGCCTACACCCACGGTGACCTGTGCATCGGCTGCCGGCATGAAGGCCAGGGACCCGAGCAAGGTTGTTGTACCGGCCAGAAACAGACTGCGCATGGCGGCTTTATGCGTCCAGCGCGTCACGCTCTTGAGTTGCCACATTTTGTTGTCCTCCAGAATTTCTGTTGGCGTGCGAAAGGTATGTTTCCAGTATCAGGTTCTGGCGCAGGGATAGCTGGTCAATACAGACCGTTCTCAGCAACAGTTCTTTGGGAGTGAAAAAAGTTAGAGGAAATTAATGATCTCTGGCCGGCGTCACGAGAGCAGCGCTGTCCGCCGACCGAGATTTCTGCTTGGCCTGGCCGCCGGCCACGAGAATGCCGTCGTGCCCTGCATCACCTTTTGCAGCGCAGTCCGGAATCTTTCCATCTCTTCCTGCGTGCCGACGGTGATGCGTGTGCACGTTGGCATGATGGGCCAGATGCGTCCGATGAAAACATGCTGCTGGGCCATGGCGTCGATCACCTGCTTGGCCGGGCGTTTGGTGTCGAGCAGGAAGCAGTTCGATACCGATGGAATGTAGGAATAGCCGTTGCGATCGAGCCACTCGAAAGTTTCCTGGCGAACGCTGGCGTTGATGCGCCGGCGTTCAGGCACGAGGCTCGGATCTTTAAGGCTCGCCGAAGCTGCGACCAGCGCGGTGACGGGCATGAAGTTCCAGCCGGAGTGATCGCGGATTTTTTCCAGCAGGTCGGGACGGGCAATTGCGAATCCGCAGCGCAGTCCGGCCATGCCGTAGGCTTTCGAGAAAGTCCGGAGCACAATCACATCCTTGCCCGCCTTGACGAAATCGAGCGCAGAAGGAGCATCGCAGAGATGGATGTAGGCTTCGTCAACCATCACGATGGAGCCCTTAGGTTTGTTTTCGACGAGGTACTCAAGGTCGGTGTGCGGAGTGAGCGTGCCGGTAGGGTTATTGGGATTGCAGATGTAGAACACTCCGGCGTCCGGCGCGGCGGCGAGCATGGCCTTGACGTCGTGCGCGTACGCCTTGGTGAGCGGAACCTTGACCGCACGAGCCCCGTTGGCCGCAGCTGCCATCGGGCCGGCTTCATAACCGGGATCGGCACCCACATAGCTTTTCTGCGGTGACGTGAAGGCGACGACCGCGAAGTGAAGCGGCGGAGTAGAGCCGGCAAAAAGATCGACGTACTCCGGCTTCAGATCTTCCTGTTGCGCAAAGGTGTGCATGAGTTCGTCGGTGAGATTATCCATGTAACGCCCGCCGAGAGGGATGATGGCGGAGATGGCGTCACGCGCGGGTTGGCTCGGCCCCAGCGGATTCTCGTTGGAGTCGATCATGACTGCGTCCGCGGAAAACGGCCGGTGACGCGCCGCGGCGGCGAGCATGGGCTCGGTGACGATTCGGAGGGTTGCGGCGGCGGCTGAGAGTTGCAGGGAGCGTTGCAAAAATGTTCGGCGGGAAGGCGAAACGTTTCCAGACGGCATGACGAACCTCCGGTTCATTCAGCGTCCTACAGGCTAAATGGTTTTCGGCCTCGGAGCTAGGAATAGTTTCGACAGGTCTGGGTAAGAAGATAATCCACCCTATTGCGGCAAAGGTTCCCGCGGAGTGGCGTAGTATCCCGCGCGGCATTGTACTTTGTAGTTCTGCTTCGACTTCACTTCCAGCTTGCGGTAGCTGCCGTCGAGCACGGTGTTCGTAGAAGTGTACCCGAGATTGTATTGGCTGCGCAGTTCGGCGGCGATCTGGTCGAACGCTTCTTTCAGCTTGTCGAACTTGTTGCCCACATTGATGACGCGGCCTCCCGTGGCCTCGGTGAGTTTTCGCATCTCGCCCTCCCCGGTGTAGCCTCCCATTCCGAACGATCCGTAAAACCCGCGATCGGCGCAGAGCAGCACGTACACAATGGCGTCGGCTCTCTCCGCGGCTTCGATAGCGTCTTTAATTTTGAGCTGGCTGCCTTCGTCCTCGCCGTCGGTCAGCAGGATCATGGCCTTGCGTCCAACCTCTTTGGCCAACATGTCGTGCGCCGAAAGATAGACGGCATCGTAGAGCACGGTACCCTTCTGGGATCCGGGCGCGGTGGGCACGGGACCGCCACCTGCGCCGGGGATTGGTCCGGTGGTGAAGCCGGTATTGATCCTGACTTTGTTGAGCGCGGCCTGCAGCCGGTGAACGTCGCGGGTGTAATCCTGCACCAGGGAGGCGTCGACGTTAAAGTCGATCACGTAGGCTTCGTCTTTGTCGGTGAGAATCTGGCGCAGGAATGCTCCGCCAACTTCTTTCTCCATGTCGAGCACATTGCGCTGGCTGCCCGAGGAGTCAATCAGAATGCCGAGGGTCAGCGGCAGGTTCGATTCTGCGGCGAAATACTTGATGGTCTGGGGCTTGCCGTCTTCGAGAACGTCGAAATCATTCTTGGTCAGGTTCGGGATCAGCGCGCCGTGCTTGTCTTTGACATTGAAGAAAAGTCCAACCACGTTGACGTTGACTTTTACCGTCCCCGCCGGCCCCTGGTCGTCCTCGGGCGTTTGCGCGTCGGCGGGCTTCTGGGCAGGCGCCTGGGCGTCAGCCGTGGAAGGCCCCGGGCTCTGGGCCGAGACAGGCGGAGCAGCCGCCGACAGGGCTGCCAGTAAGAATAGAATGGAGGCAGCGGCCCCGGCCGGCGAGAATCTTCGGTTAGCGGATAATTTTGCCATGCTAGGAATCCCTCAAGGGGTTTTTGTTAGTCTAACCCTTGGAGTTAGATGCACCAAATGGGAAGGCATGGGCATCTCACAGAAACCAGCGTTGTTTTTATTAGCAGCAGGTGAGCGCAGTCGCCGAGGGCGCCGCAGTCCAGGCCCCCAAGGCGAGGGAAAGAACGGATGGTGTTTGTGAACATAGAAACCGCGGGTACCGAACAACGGCCGAGAAACACGAAGTCGCGGACGGCAGCGCTGATCTTCGGATGCGTTGCGGCATGGCTGTGCCTGAGCGCTTCTGCCGTGCAGGCGCAGTCGTCCCCAGGCCAGGCGACGCAGACACAGCCGGCGCAGAGCCAATCTCAGAACCAGCCCCAGAGCCAGCCTCAGAACAGTGACATTCCAGATGCGCCAACGGTGCAACCGCAGTCAGAGACGCCCGCGCCCCCGCCGATTCCCAAGCCGGAAGAAAAAAAGCAGGTCGAGAGGGATCCGTGGACGAACCAGCCGGTCGAAAAGCCGGCAGCTGCTGAACCAGGTGGCGCCCCGGGCGTCGCGCCCACTGACGCAACCTCTGCGCCGCCGCCCATGCCGCCGGTAAAGACCGTGCCGCCGGGGACGCCAGTAAAGCCAAGCGCTCAAGAACAGCTTTACACCCTGGTGGTGACGCCAACTTTCGTGCAGATCCCAGTGCGGGTGAAAGACCGCGATGGGCGCCTGGTGGATGGCCTGCTCTCGACCGACTTCACCGTCAAGGAAAACGGGACGGTGCAAAAGCTGAAATTTTTCACCGCTGACCCCTTCGCTCTTTCTGTGGCCATCGTGCTTGACACGGGTATGCCGGACGCAGAGTTGCAGAAGGTCGAGCAGACTTACCCGGCGCTGGTAGGGTCATTCGCTCCCTATGATGAAGTGGCGGTTTATACCTACAGCAGCACGGTGACCCAGGTCAGCGACTTCGGAGGAGTCACGCGCAAGCTGGGCGCGCTTCTGAATCAGATCAAGACGGAACGTGGCGCCAACAATGGAGTGCCGGTGTTGAACGGTCCGCTGGCCAACGGTCCGATTATCAACGGTGTGCCGGTGGGATCGGGAACGGCCGACGTAAATACGCCGCCGCGGGAGTCGCACGTGCTCAACGATGCGGTTCTGCAGGCGGCGCTCGACCTGCGCAAACGCGACCGCACTCGTCGGAAAATTATTTTCGTGATCAGTGACGGACGCGAAATGGGCAGCCGGTCCAGCTACCGCGATGTCCTCAGAGTGCTGTTGTCGAATGAAATCCAGGTGGAGGCGGTGTCGGTCGGAAGCGCGGCCCTTCCGGTCTACGACAAGATCCAGAAGTTTCACGTGCCGCTCCAGGGCTATGGCGACATTCTGCCGAGGTACGCCTCGGCCACTGGCGGCTCGGAATACCGCGAGCTCACCCGGAGTTCGATCGAGAATATGTACGCCGCGGTCATGAGCGAAGCGCGCAGCCAGTACACGCTGGGCTACAGCCCGATACGGCCAAAAGTGCCGACCCCGAACCCCTACCGCAGTATCGAAGTAATCGTCGATCGGCCCGGTCTAAAAGTGTTTGCCAGAGATGGCTACTATCCAGCACCGGCCCCGCCGCCCACACCGGCGCAGCCTGCACCGGTGGCGCGGTAGTTGTACCGATTGCTGATTGCTGATCGCTGATTGCTGATTGAGAAGCCCACGACTCCCCGGCGTTTCAATCAGCAATCGACAATCAACGGTTCCCGTCCCCCACCTCTGTGCGAGAGGGGGTCACCTGAGTAACCTGCGTCGGACCTTCCGCGTGTGATATAAAAGCCCGAAGCCCCCATAGGGATATTTTTGCGCGCGGAAGGTTGTGCGGCCCCGCGCTTTTGAGGAAAGCCTTGAGTTTCATCAACTTCGCAGCCCGCGAAATCAATTGCAAGATCGTGTACTACGGCGCCGGGTTAGGCGGCAAGACCACGAACTTGCAAGTGATCTACCAGAAGACCGCGGAACAGCAGAAGGGCAAGATGATCTCCCTCGCCACCGAAACCGAGCGCACCCTGTTCTTCGATTTTCTGCCGCTCGATCTGGGCTCGGTGCGCGGCTTCAAGACCAGAATCCATCTTTATACGGTGCCCGGCCAGGTGTTCTATGATGCTAGCCGCAAACTCATTCTGCGCGGCGTCGATGGCATCGTCTTCGTTGCCGACTCGCAGGAACAGCGCATGGACGCCAACGTCGAAGCGCTCGACAACCTCATGTCAAACCTGCAGGAACACGGCTACGACTTCAACAAGATTCCTTACGTGCTGCAGCTCAACAAGCGCGACCTTCCCAACATCCTCTCTCCGGAAGAACTCAACAAGGAACTGCGTAAGAAGAATGAAGCGGTGGTTGAGGCAGTAGCGTTCCAGGGCGTGGGCGTATTCGAAACCCTGAAAGAAATCGCCCGCCAGGTGCTGACGGAACTGAAAGCCGGAGGCTAGAACCGTAAGCTCGAGAACAATCAGGTGCCCCATCTTTGCGCGCCTTTTGCGCAACGATGGGATTCCACAACTGACAATCCTTTGGGAATTCCATTCCGTCGCGGCAAAGCTAAACTCACTGCATCGGCTGTCCCGCCGCCAGCACCCCTTTTCCCGTCCCCCACGGATGCATCTCCGGCCTAAGCAAGCCAGCCTTAACTATCGGATCGTCCTTCAGCAACACGGCAGTCTGCTCTGCCCCCACACGGAAAATCGAGACTCCCAGCAACTCGCCCTGATCGCCGAGCGAAAATGGTCCGGCAATGGCCAGGGACCCCTGATCGATCATCTCTTTTACCAGAGCGTGATGCCGTTTCACCACATCCATGAACTCCGGCGCATTCGGATTCCACTTCTCGCCCCGCTTCAGCAGAACCAGCGTGTACTGCTCGAACCCGGGAGGCTCAGCCGGATCATGAATGGCGCTCGGATCGATGTCCCATGGCCCGTGCACTTCAGCCGCCAGCCGACCCGCTTTAACCGCCGGATCGCTATCAGCCCACTCCTGCGCCTGCGCCGCTGTCTCCGCCTGCAACACGAATATCCCGCGCAGCGCAGTGTCATCGAGAAAAGGCCCGGCAATCACAAGCTTGTGTTCGGCCGCCATCTTGCGAATATTGGCCATGTGCTCTTCCTGAAGTTTTTCCCCGGCTTCTTTGCTAAGTTGCGGAGCATCCGCGGGACGATTCAAGAGTACGAAGAAGTAATGCGCGTCATTAGCGTTCGGCTGGGGTGGTGCTTGTGCGCAAGCGGGCCCTGCAAGAGCAATTAAACTGAATAGAAGTATGCTGCGGCAAGAAATTGTTCCCATGACACCTACCCGCCATTTCTGTTGGATGATTCTAGTGCATTCGGGGTGTAGTCACAGATAAGGACAGTCAGATCGTCGTCTTGTAAGGCGGACCATTGCTGTACGGAGGAGATGATCTCATCCGAAGCAGCGGACGGCGAAAGTTGAGCCGTCTGCCGGAGCAGATTGGACAGGGCATCTTGTCCGAATGAATCTCCGTTGGCGTTGGCAGCTTCGATAAGGCCGTCCGTGTAGAGTAGAAGCCGGTCGCCCGATTCGAGCGAGTGCGTCGCGCTCGCATACGTTGCAAAGTCGAAGGCGGCCAGAATCAAACCATTCTCGATGATTTCGAGCACTTTCCCTTGGCGTAGCAGAAGCAGGGGAGGATGCCCGGCCGCCGAATATCGAAGCTTGCTCGATCTCGAGTCGAGATGAACATAGGCGGCCGTAACAAACTGGTTCTGGGTATTGCCGCAGAGAACGGCGTTCATTCCCGACAGCAATCGAGCGGGATCGGCGGCATTGGCGCGCTGCGATGTAGCCGCTACTTTCACCATCGAAGCGATGAGCGCAGCTGGGACGCCGTGGCCGGAAACGTCAGCGATAAGCAGTCCGGCTTGCGTCTCGTCGCTCACAATGAAGTCATAGAAATCTCCGGCCACGGAGGTCATTGGCACATAACGGGCGGCAACGCGGAAGTTGACGGAACTCGGGAACCCGGCAGGCAAAATCGATAGCTGGATGCGCCTCGCGACCTCAAGCTCCTTTTGAATCTCGCCGAGTTGCTGGTCCCGCTCCAGAGTTTGCCGTGCAGCAACGTATCCCAGAGCCAGAAGAAACACCACAAAACCGACCGGCTCGATATTGGGCATGGAAATTCCGAGCAGGGTTCTGAAGTTCTCCCAGAAGATGAAAGCCGCGAAAATCAACAGGCCGCGGCGTATTACGATGGCATCCCGATTGACCGGTCTCCTGCTTATGGATATCAGCACCAGCATGGTCAGCGCGCCGATAATCAAGACGGCATTGATCTGGGAAAAAATGGCCTGCGGCCCTACCGCGAGTGTGGCCAGCGCTAGTAGGGCCAGCACGATTCCCACCCCAAAAAGCGCGTTCCTTGTCCGGCGGTGTAGCAGCCCGGCAGCATCGAGGAAAAGCAGCGCGGGGATGGGGACGACGTAGTCGATCGCGGAACTGACCCTCGCGTAGAAAGACCAGTTTTGCATCATCAGGAACATGCCCGAGTGCATCCACATGCGCAGGCCATATAGCCCAGCCAGCAAGGCCAGGTAAATCAGGATGGGGTCATGCTTGCGGCGGATTCCTGAAAGCGCGGCCGCGACCAGCCCCACCGCCATGATCATGGCGCCAACAAGAAGATCCGGGACATCGCGGCGAAAGGTCTGCAATACCTGATCCGCTGTCATCTCGGGCGCCGGTGCGTGCATGAGAGAGGATGCTAAATCATTTTCGTTCAGCCCATCTTTCAGAAGAAAAAAATAACATCCCCCGCCGCCGTAAGCTGGCTCTTCTTGGTCCCGTTCTGATAGGCCGGAGCGTCATAAGAATGTTCGTAACGAACTTCGGGGCGGAGCAGAACTGTGGTACCGATCCAATGCCCCCAGCCGAACAGATGTTCCGTGTAACGCGTCTTGGTTCCAGTCCGCTGCCCGGCAATGTCATCGAAATATTCATTCCGAATCGTGATGTAGTTGTGCGCCCCAAACTGCCGCTCGAAATAGTTCACGACAGCCCACTCCGGCGCGTAACAAGTAAAAGCAGTACTACTGTCGCAGTAGGCTCCGTTTGAGCCCGTCTCCGGCTGAATCGGATCAACCGGAGGTAATCCCGATCCCGCCGCCGGACTGTAGTTAAGATTCGGCACCTGCTTCATCCACTGATACCAGCCCTCGGTTGACGTATGCCAATTCTTATCGATCACGTGATACCAGGTCAGGTAATAAGCCTGCAGGTTGTTGTAGCCATATTGGCCGCTGTCCTTGCCGAGGTTGGTTTCGTTATCGCAAAGATAAAGATTGTCCTTGCTCGTCCGCCACGAATACTGCGCACACCAATTCAACGTGAGCCGCGAGTCCGTCAGGTTCCAGGGCGCGGTTTCGCAGCCGGGCGAGAGTCCCACCTGCGTGGTCCAGTGCGAGTTGATCCGCGTGGTTGCGTTGATGCCGGTCTGGGTGTAGCAGTCAAACGTATAAAGCAACGAATGGCTATATGTATAGTTGTTGGGCGCAAGCTGAGCTTCGATGTCGGGCAAAGATATGTAGCGTCCGATGCGCACATCGGTCCCTTCACCGATGTGAGGAAAATAAAGATCGAGATACATCATCACCGGATCGAAGCCATACTCTTTCCCCGGTGGATGCCCCAGCAACTGCTGGCTGAAGTAACCTTTCGCGGTAGTGAAACGATAATCGAGTCCCCACAGCGCCGAAAGCCGGAATCCCCAATCAAAGTGCTCTGTCTGCACGGTATCCGGCTGGCGCTCGATGTAGAGCACTTCCTGATCAGGCTCGATCGCGTTCGGAACTTCGTCGTAAGCAGTAGGAAAATTATCGTACTTCCCCGCCGACGGATTCACTCCGCCTTTCGACGTGCTGAAATTTGCTCCAACATTCAGCCAGCCGTAGATCTGGATTTTGTGTCTCTTCCAAGCATCGCCTTCGGGTCCGGCCCACACCGCCGTCATCCACGGCGCGGCTTCTGTCCAAGGCTGCCCAATCGACACCGTTCCACCAATGGGCCACGTCGAAAACGGAAACGGCGGTCCGTTGACCGGCGCAGGATCTCCGCGAAAAGCCGGAGCGGGCACGGCTGGATTCGCCGCTGCCGCCTGCGGCCACCAGTCCTCGGAGTACGCCTTGAAAAGCCGACGAAGGAAGCTGCCTTGCTCCGTGCTCGTATTGAGCGCCACCCCACCTGTGCTAGGCGCCGTCGATTGCGCATAGGCCGAGGGTGCGCACAACTGCAACCATCCCAGAAGAACGAGAAAAAAAAGAGCGAGAAGAGACGGCGCTTTGAAAGATCTCAATGGATTTGTAATCCTCGCATAACTCGCAACCTCAGCCCCGAAAGCTTATCCGCCGCCGCGTAAGGAAGCCGTAAAGACCTCGATGCGGAATTTTCCCTTGTTCCCATTTGGTTTTCCGTTGGTTCCCGGGGCGTTTCCCCGCGCGGCTGCGAAGCGACCAGCAATTCGTCTAGAATGGCAGGTCGTTTCAGAGCTGACCGAAAGAGGCGTCATGCGCAGACTCAGAATTTCGTTCCTGATGTTGCTGTTTTCCTCGCTCCTGCTCCCGCAGTTCTTGTTTTCACAAGCCAGTTCCCTGCACGGCATCGACGTCACCGACCTGGATCGCAAGGCGGATCCGTGCAACGACTTCTACGAATTCGCCAACGGCACGTGGCGCGCGAGCCATCCCATTCCGGCATCCATGACCCGCTGGAGCAAGCGCTGGGCCGCGGGCGAGTCGTCCAAGGACAAGCTGAAGGAGATACTCGAGACCGCCTCCGCCGACAAAAGCGCGCCTCAGGGCAGCACCGAGCAGATCATCGGCGACTACTACGGCGCCTGCATGGATGAGTCTCGCGTGAATGCGCGCGGAATGGAGCCGCTGAAGCCGTGGTTTACCCGCATCGACGCCGCCAAAGACACGGCGGAATTGCAGCGGGTGATGGCCGACATGCACGACATCCTGGTGGAAGATCCGTTCATCTTCGGCAGCCAGCAGGATCCGCACAAACCATCATGGGTGCTGGCTGATATTGGCGCAAACGGGCTAGGGCTGCCGGATCGCGACTATTACCTCAAGCCGGAGGCTCGCTTCAAGGAAGCGCGCGAAAAATATCTCGCGCACATCGCCGCCATGTTCAGGCTCGCGGGATGGGACGAAAAAACCTCGGCTGCCGCGGCCCAGACCATCATGGGCATGGAGACCAAACTAGCGGAAGCCACGCTCGACAACGTGGCCTCGCGCGATCCGGCAGCGACCGACCACAACACGACCTTTGCCCAGTTGCAGGCGATGACCCCGCATATCGACTGGACGGAATATTTCAAGCACGTGCAGATTCCGCAGGATGTAGACATGAATGTGGACCAGCCGAAATTCATGCAGGAACTCGACCGGCAAGTGCACGAAGCTCCGCTGGCGGACTGGAAAGTTTATTTGAAGTGGCATCTGCTGAACTCGACCGCCAGTTCCCTCTCGGCGCCATTCGTCGAAGAAGATTTCGCATTCACTGGGAAGTATTTGGGCGGCACCACGGAGATGAAGCCGCGCTGGAAGCGCTGCGTCGAATCAACCGATCAACTTTTCGGTGAAGCCCTTGGAAAGAAGTACGTGGAAAAGTATTTCCCTCCGGAAGCCAAGGCCCGCATGCAGGAGATGGTGCGGAATCTGCTGGCCGCGATGCGCGACGACATTCTCAGCCGCCCCTGGATGAGTGACGACACTAAAGAAAAAGCGATGGCCAAGATTGCCACCTTCAATCCCAAGATCGGATATCCCGATAAGTGGAAAGACTACAGCCACGTGGTGGTGCGGCGCGACGCGTTTTTCGAAGACATGATCGCGGGCAGAAAGTTCGTGGAAGAAGATGACCGGCTCACCATCAACAAGCCCGTGGACCGCGGCCGCTGGGGCATGACGCCGCCCACTTCCGACGCTTATTACAATCCTCTCCTGAATGAGATTGTGTTTCCGGCAGGCATCTTGCAGCCTCCGGCGTTTGACATGAAAGCGGTAGACGCGGTGAACTACGGCGCCATCGGAGTCGTGATCGGCCATGAGATTTCCCACGGCTTCGACGATCAGGGCGCGCAGTTCGACTACCTCGGCCGCCTGCGCAACTGGTGGACGGACGCCGATCTGAAGCAGTTCCAAACGCGCGCCGCGTGCGTGGCCAATCAGTTCGACAACTACTTCATCGAGCCCGGCGTGCATCACAACGGCAAACTCGTGCTGGGTGAGAGCATCGGCGACCTGGGCGGCGCGAAGATCGCATTTCTGGCGTACGAAAAGTCGCTCGAGGGCAAGCCGCGTCCGCCGGATATCGATGGCTTCACCCCGGAGCAACAGTTCTACATTGCGTGGGGACAGTTCCGCGGCGATGAGATCCGCATCGAAACCCAGCGTACGATGATGCAGACCGATCCGCATCCCGTCGCCAAGTATCGGGTAATCGGGCCGCTCTCAAATCTCCCGGACTTTCAGAAAGCGTGGAGCTGCAAAGCAGATTCGGCCATGGTGCGACCCGAAGGAAAAAGATGTGACGTGTGGTGAGGCGGCCGCGTGAGGAGCCTACCAGCGTGCGGGCTTCAACCCAAGACGGAGTAGTACCGTAACTCGGACGGGCAACACTCACTTATGACCGAAACTCCCGACTGGAGAACCCACGGCCTGCGCATCATTCGCAGCGGCGAACTCGACAGCAACACGCCGCAAACCCCGGGCATGACCCGCGCCGAAGCGATCTCTTATGCCCGAGTCGGCGCGCAGAAGCTGTGGGCAGGAACCGTCGTCGTCCATCCCAACGCCAAGACCGGTCCCCATCATCACGGAGAACTCGAAACCGTCATCTACGTGGTGCGCGGCCGCGCCCGCTTTCGCTGGGGAAATAATCTCGAGTTCGTCGATGAAGCCGGCCCGGGAGACTTCGTCTACGTTCCTCCCTACGTTCCTCATCAGGAACTGAACGCGCGCAAAGACGAACCCGTAGAAGCGGTAATCGTGCGCAGCGGCCAGGAGCCGATCGTCGTGAATCTGGATATTCCCAGCCCCGAAGACGCGCCCGATTCCCCAGAAAACGATCCCTTCCACTCCGCTCCGGGAAAGCGCTGATGTTCGAAGCACGTCTGCGACATCTACTCTAACAACATCGATGCTAGCTACACTGCAGCTTGCAGCGGTTCAATATCTGCTGAACGGGCTTCCTTAGGTATGGGAATGCTTACAATCACGGAGGTACCTGAACCGTTCGATTCGATTTTCATTTCTCCGTGGAAGTGCCGTATACGCTCCCGAATTCCCCTGATCCCAACGCCGGAGCCGTGGGCCCGAATTTCCGACAAGCGCTCTGGCGATATGCCGCTTCCGTGATCCTGCACCTCGGTTCGCACGCTCTCTCCTTCGCGAGCTATTCGGATAAGAGCGGTCTTGCTGCCGGAGTGCCGGTGGATATTTGTTAAGCACTCCTGCACCAGTCGAAAAATCGCAAGCTCCATATCGCTTGGCAGTCTTCCAACATCGGCAGCGACATCCAGCGTGATGGCTACGTTACTGCGTTCTGCCAGCCCCTCTACGTAGCCCTTAAGCGCCGACGCGAGACCGCATTCGTCCAGTAACGGCGGATGCAAGAGATAAGAGGTTGTTCGAATTTCGCGGTGTAGTTGTTGAACTATGCCTTCGATCTCTTTTCCTTCTTCAGCCAACTCTGGAGCAATGACCTGTGCCCGCTCAACCAACTGCGCAAGACTCAAGCCAAGCACGGTTAGTGTCTGCCCAGCACTGTCATGCAATTCGCGGGCGATGCGCCGGCGCTCTTCATCTTGCGCCCTCATCAGGCGCGTCATGTCATCCGCAATCCGAACTTTCTCTGCTGCCTCTTTCTGTTCGTGGATGTCCAGACAACCACCTACATATCCTTCGAACGTTCCATCCGGCGCGTAGCGCGGCACTCCGCGATCCAGTATCCAGCGGTATTGCCCCGTATGATGCCGCATCCGGTACTCCATCTCAAATGGACGGCGAGCTTCGAAGTTGTCAACGTAGATTTGCAGACAGTAGTCGAAGTCCTCTGGATGCACGTTCTCCGTCCAGCCATTGCCTGACTCTTGTTCGAGCGTGCGCCCGACGAAATCCAACCATCCCTTATTGAAGTAGTAGCAAAGCTTGTCTGTCCCCGCCATCCAGACCATGATGGGAGAAGCATCCGTAATCACGCGAAAGCGTTGTTCGCTTTCCCGTAAGGCCCGTTCAGCCTGCTTTTGCGCTGTAATGTCCCGCGCCACTTTCGAGGCTCCAATTACACGCCCCGATGAATCTCTCACGGGAGAGATGGTCAGGGAGACATCGAGAAGGCTGCCATCCTTCCGCCTGCGAACGGTTTGGAAATGGTCAACACGCTCCCCTCGCCGCAGACGGGCGAGAATGTCTGACTCTTCAGCGTAGCGTTCTGGTGGAATGATCAGGGTGATGTTTCGCCCAATGGCTTCTTCAGGGGTATAGCCATATATGCGTTCCGCACTCTTATTCCAGCTCGTGATGATGCCATCAAGGTTCTTGCTGATAATGGCATCATCGGAGGAGGCTACAATCGCAGCCAACAGACCCGTTATTTCTTCGGTTTGCCTTGGCTCGCGCATATCGTATGGCGGCAACCTAACCCGCCTCATAGGTTGTTCTGGAATACCGGGTAAGTGCGTCAGACCGCTTTTATGCTAGCCCATTCTGCCCAGAGATGCGAAATACAGTAATCACTGTAGGCGGTGGCCGGCGCCGAGGCAAATCGTCTCAATTTGACGATAAAATCGCCCAGCACTCGGCGAATGAACTGCGCCGTTACCCCGGTTACTTTCGAACCGCCGGTCAGGTCCGTACCATTCTCCTTGAACCTGGGCTGTTAGGGATGCCGCCGAATGGGAGCAAAATCAGGCGGGGAGAAACTCCGCAAGTCGGAGTGGCCTGCGAGAATCCTTCGCTCGATCAGAAACGGCCCACTTCACCTTCTGAACGCGTGCCATCTACTTCACGTTCTGCAACCATCCGTCGCGGTCCGTAGTTGAAATTGAATCGCCGTCGCGATCATTGCGGGCCTGAGGTCAATTATTCTTTGCAACTCCGCGGCCACGCCGGGCAGAAAAAAGGCGCCGGAGGGATTCCGGCGCCACGAGGAACTCGCGAGATGCGGGTCTAGCGAGTTTTACCTACCAAAACTTATTTGCTTTCCGCGATGGGACTGGCTCCAAAGTCGCGGCGGTTGTTGGCCGCGGTGCGCGCTGCGCGTGCCGCAGGCAGAGCGGCAACCGCGGCTCCGTAACGTTCCAGCAGCACCGGCGCCATCGTGTTTTCTGCTTCCTTCACAAAGATCATCTGATTTTCCGAAGCCATATCGACGCGCACAAAATCTCCCAGCTTCACCTGGCTGGTCGCAACCAGATTCGCCAGCGGGAAAACCAGGTGCCGTTCAATGGCCCGCTTCAGGTGGCGCGCCCCGTACCGCGGGTCCGTGCCTTCCTTCAACAAAAACTCTTTCACCCCAGCCGTGCAGTTGAACACGAACTGGTTCGTTCCCGCAGCCATCAGCACGCGCTGCTGCACCATCCCAAGTTCGATATCGAGGATCTGCGCCAGATGCTCGTCGCGCAGTGTCTTAAACACCACCGTCTTGTCGATGCGGTTCATGAACTCCGGCGTGAACTTGCGTCGCGCCGCTTCCACCGCGGTGCGCTGAATCTTGTCGTCAAAACTGTTGTCGACTTCCACCACCTTGGGCGCAAAGCCCAGGCCGCCATCGATCAGATTCGTCATCTCACTGGCCCCCAGGTTCGAGGTCAGGATGATGATGCACTGCGAAAGATCGACCCGGCGATTATCACCCAGCGTCAGCGTAGCCTTATCGAGAATTCCAAGCAGCAGTTGCCACAGCGAGTCGCTGGCTTTCTCGATCTCGTCAAACAGCAGAATCGAAAGCTTCAGCTTCTCCGTGAACCACTGATTCAGCGCTTCCTGCGTCAGCAGCGGATGAGTCTCGCGGTGCCCCAGGTATCCCGGAGGCGAACCGATCAACTTAGCAATCTCATGCGAGTGCTGGAACTCCGCGCAATCAATCTTGATGCAGGCATGCGCATCGCCGAACAACGCCTCGGCCATAGCCTCCACCACGCGCGTCTTGCCCGATCCAGTCGGTCCCAGAAAAAGCAGGTTCCCCACCGGACGTCCCGGAGCATTCAGGCCGGCCAGAAACATCTGGTAAATTTCGGCGACCTTTTCGACCGCCTGGTCCTGACCCACGATGCGCCGGCGCAGCGCAGCTTCAAATTCTCCCGCATCAGCGCTGCGGCGGTTCGGATCGAGCACGGTAGCAAGGTTCGGTCTCATAAGGTCGTTATCTCTATCCTGTCCTAATCCTTTGCCAGCTTTCACCGGACCTTCCAGGTCTGCCTCGCGGCTCCTTACCGTCCCATAAGTGACAGATTTTGTCATTTGGAACCCGCCGCCCACCCGACCCGATAACCCGTCCCGGCTGCCTTGGAATAAGCAACCCTCTGGCCACCGGCAAGGGATGGATTAAGCATGCGAAAACCCCATCATCTGGCTGGATTTAGCCAACCGCCGTCGATATTAGACCAGTCGACAGGTGAAAGTTAAGAGGGAGGAAGAGAAATACTTTGCGCAAGGAGGAAACACCAATACCGCCAAGCCCTACCCTGTGTACCCCTGTGACCCCTGTGTTTAAGGTTTTGATCTTCGGTGTCGAAGCCCTGCTCTCGTCAAAACGAGGGGGAGATGACCGTTTGTAACTGGCCGAGCCCGATTGCGCGGGATAGCATCCAGCTCAGGTAGGGTTCCTGGAGGAAATTTTGCGCCGCTCGTCAGTTCTAACCATCGCTGCCATCTCGTGTCTTCTATTCGCCGTAGCCGCCATGCGCCTGAACCCGCGGTCTTCTTCAGCCTTAGCGGCGCAGGCGCAAACCGCAGCCGCCCCGCAAGGCGCGCAACTTCAACCTTCTACCCTCCAGCTCTCGCTGCCGCCGTCATCATCCTTATCGCAACCCAGACTCCAGCTTTCCTTAGAAACCTCGCTGCCATCTTTAACCTCTTCAGCAACTGAAATCTACACCGCGAAGCGCGGCGAAAGCATTCCCGCAGTCGCGCATCAATATCTAAAGCGCACCGGATATCTGACTTCGTCCGAGTTATCCGAAGCCATCCGCCAAGTAAATGGCAATCGCTCCAGCAACATCTTGAAAAACGGCGAGCAGATCACCATTCCTGGAATCTTACCCGCGCCGATCGTCGAGAAAACTGTCCCCGTTCCCAAAGATTTTGAAGTCCGCGCCATCTACCTCACCGGCGTAATGGCCGCCAGCGACCACGGACTCCGCATCATCCGCCACTGGCGCGAAGTCGGCGGCAACGCCGTAGTTTTCGACATCAAAGATTCCGACGGCAGCGTCAACATTCCCTTCGAGCACCCGCTGCTCGGCCAGCACAAGGTCTACATCCACGACCTGCCGAAGTTCGTGCACTTCCTCCACTCCGAGAACATGCACGCCATCGCCCGCATCGCGATTTTCCGCGACGAGCGTATGGTGGTCGAGCATCCCGAGATGGCAGTGAAGTCGAAAAAAACCGGCCAGCCCTGGCGCGAAAATGGCAAGCTGGTCTGGACCGATTCCTCCAACCCGAAAGTTCAGGATTACAACATCGCCCTCGCCAAGTTCGTAGCCCAATCCGGCGCCGACGAAATCCAATTCGACTACGTCCGCTTCCCCGCCGAAGGCGACCAGAAAGATGCCAGCTTCGTATTCCAGCAAGAACCATGTAGCGACGGCCGCTTCGGCCGTCCCGCCGATGCGAAGCAAGGCGGAACCTCCACATCAGCCGGCACCTGTAAAGCTCTGCAACGCTCCGACGTAATCGTCAGCTTCCTGAAGAAAGCCTACGCCGAACTCCATCCCACCGGAGTCCTTCTCTCACTCGACGTCTTCGGCGTGATGGCCTGGCAGCGCCAGGTCGATCTCTCCCACACCGGACAAGACATCGTCGGCATGGCAAAATACTGCGACGTGCTCTCGCCCATGATCTACCCGTCGCACTTCTTCGGCATGGATAACATCGAGCACCCCGGCGACGCCCCCGAACATTTCATCGGCGAATCCATGCAGCGCTTCGAGCTGATCACGCAAGGCAGTGGAGTCGTCATCCGCCCCTGGCTGCAAGCCTTCCGCTGGCGCACCAAGACCTATTCCCCCGAATACATCAAAGTGCAGGTAGCGACGGCCAAAGAAAAAGGCGGCATCGGCTTCTTGTTCTGGAACGCCGCCAACGACTACAGCAAGCCCTACGAAGCCATGCCGGAAATGAAAGCCGTAAATCTAAAAGAGAAAGATAAATATTTTCGCGGCGACGAACTGCCCACAGCAACAGTCAAAGCAAGCCTGACGCCGGCGCCCGTGCAGACAGGCAGCCACTAAAAACTCTTGTCATTCCGAACCGGGCGCAAGCCCGGTGAGGAACCTGCTGTCGTCGGCAGCGCCACGCAACTCATGTGGGGACAGCCGTCCTCGGCTGTCCGGCGGCCCAGGTGTATCGGGCCGCAGCCGCGCCACCAAACCGGGAAAGCCACGGACCGGGCCACGACTCCTGCCGGGGCGCCCGCTACAAAAGCCCGCACGAACGTGGAAGAGCGGCGCTTCAGCGCCGCGTAAAGCTCGGAAAGGGCACGGCTTCAGCCGTGCCGCTAAAGGCCCAAAAGGATAAGGGCTTTAGCCCCTGAGGAACCGTCGACGCAACTCGCGTGGGGACAGCCGCTCTCGCCCGTCCAAGCGGCCCAGGTGCATCGGGCCATAGCCCCGGCCAACGAGTGCAACCGAGATTATAGCCAACAATCGCAGCTAAGAAACCTATAGAACGGAAATGTGAGCCGCAGCGGAAATGCGAATGTCTTTCTGCGATGTCTTTACGCCGAGCGAGTGTACCTTCTTATCGAGGGATTGAGCAGGGGTAAAGTTAAGAGCCCATTGGCTTTCGATTGCCGTAAGCAGAGGCGCCACCGCATCCGTTGGGTTCTTGGCACCGATCGCCCGACCGCCGGTGACCTCGCTAACCTCTTTCAAGAAATGTTGTCCCTGACGACCCGACAGCAATGACTCGGTTATAAGAGAAAAGACGGCTACTCCTTCTTTCTCGGCCGCCTCCTCAGCGACTTCGTGGGGGACGTGACTTTGATTATCTTCTCCGTCTGAAATCAAGAGAATTACCCGACGAGGAGTATCGGGATTTCCCAATCTACTTAGCCTCCTAATGCAAGTCTGCTCAATCGCGTCGTAGACCGCTGTTCCCCCTTCGAACTTCGCGGCATCCAGCATGCTCTGCGCCTGCGAGACTTGAAGGGGCTGCCTGCTGCTCGCGGCTGAATAGTTAAATAGAACGAGGTAGCCTTGGTTGCCGTTGGTCGCCAAGCCTTGGAAGAGCTGCAGGGCCGCCTTTTTTATCAAAGCCACACTACTAGCTTCCGACTTGCTCGTATCAACCAACACAGCGAACTGTAAAGGATCGTTCTTCGCCGCTCGAACTGTATCAACCTTGGCCGGCTGCTTATCCACAAAAACGCTGAGCTCCGACTGAGTTGGCGTAGCTGGATAATCGTGTATGTCTGAGACGGTCAGAAATACTTGAACCGATTTTTCGTCGGGAGGCGGGGACAGTAGCTTGTGCGCCGCGGTCTGCTCTTCGCTTGAGACAGCAGAGAACAGCGCAACGCCACAAAGTAGTCGCTTCCAGAGCGGACTCATATGAGAGGCCGAATTATACCTCTGAATGGACGGGTCAATTAAATGTAAACAGATGGGATGAGAAGGCCGGTCTCCGACGGGATGCTGTACGCTCCCAAGTTATCGACGTGCTCAAGGCACAGATAAAAAGGAGACCGGCAATGAAGAAGATTAGCACCGTAGCAGCAAAGGCGAGCAAGAAAATCTCGCAGCCGAAGTTAACCGTTGGATTGGATCTGGGAGATCGCAACAGCTGGTACTGCGTGCTGGACGCATCCGGCCAGATACAACGGGAGCAGCGCGTCCGCACGAATGCGACAGCGTTGCGCGAAGTCTTCGGGGAGATGCCGCGCTGCCGGATCGCGCTGGAGATCGGGACGCATTCGCCCTGGATCAGTCGCTTGCTCCGCGAGTTGGGGCATGAAGTGATCGTGGCGAATGCGCGCAAGGTGCGACTGATCGGGGAGAGCCGCAAGAAAGACGATCGGCTGGATGCGCAGACGCTGGCCCGGTTGGCTAGGATCGATCCGCAGTTGCTATATCCGGTGAAGCATCGCAGTGCGCAGGCGCAAGCCGATCTCCTGATGATTCGGGCACGAGCTGGATTGGTGCGCACCCGGACCGCGCTGGTGAACACGGCCCGCGGACTGGCCAAGAGCTATGGCGAGCGGCTGCGCGGCTGCAACGTGCGCAATATGAATCCGGAAAAAGCGGAGGAGCTGAGTCCGGAACTGCAAAGCGCGCTGGAGCCGTTGCTGATCGCGCTGCAGTCGCTGAGCGAGCAGATTGGTGAGTACAACGAACGCATCGAGAAGCTGGCGGAGCAGAGTTATCGGCAAGTCGCGCTGCTGAAACAGATCAAGGGCGTGGGCACGCTGATCGCGCTGACGTTCTTGCTGACCTTGGAGGACCCGCATCGCTTTGCCAAGAGCCGCGACGTGGGCTGTTATCTCGGATTGCAGCCAGGACGGAGGAACTCGGGACAGAGCCAGCCGCAGATGCACATCAGCAAAGAGGGCGATCCGTATCTGCGCACGCTGCTGGTGCAAGGAGCGCAGCACATTCTGGGACCATTCGGTGTGGACTGCGATCTGCGGCGCTGGGGCCTGAAGCTGGCCGCGCGGGGCGGGAGAAACGGCAAGAAGCGAGCCATCGTGGCGACCGCCAGAAAGCTGGCCGTGTTGCTGCATCGCCTGTGGGTGAGCGGAGATGTGTACGAACCGCTGCACAACAGCCGCGGAACGACAGTAGCAGCAGCCGCGTAAGAAAACAAAACCGTTCCAGGAAGGGAAGGACAAACGCCAAAGCCGAGTTCCGGTGACTGCGTCTAACGCCTGGCCCAGGTTCCACTCTGCGAGAGCAGAACCACAGGGCGCCAAACAGATGGCAGCACCGGCTGAAACGAGAACGCCCAATGTGCACCGAGCGAAGCCAATCGCTCCTTGAGAGTGCGGATGGAAGCATGGCGACAGTGGCTACTCGGCGGGAGAAACATCGTGACCAATAAAAACCAAAACGAATCCACTTGACTCCGACCGGCCTTCTCATGGAAGGCGTTAGCACTCATTGACCCTGGGCAGGGAGAACTTTGCCGTCTCCGCACACCCCGAATCTTTCCTAGCAAGCCAAACCTGTTTTTTCCACACCCCCATGTGACATCCAACCTTGCACCCCCTCCTTAAACTGGTAGTAGTATGATTCGCCGCAGACCAACCCTCCCCGAATACCTCTCCACCCTGAACCCGACTGAACTAGCCATAGCTAAGTCCCATCTCCTCAATATTTTCCGCGCAAACCCTTGGCTATCAAGATTTTGCGCAGACTCCCTCCAGATCATCGACTCCAACTCCAACCAAATCAATAATTTACCAACTCGATCTGAAAAAAATTTCAATCTGGATCCGAAAGGTGTAAACCCCATGCCGCTAAACCAGAACATCCGCGTCTGCACTCACATCAAAGTCAACGGAGTCCCTTGCGGCTCACCCGCCCTGCGCGGAGAAGTTTTCTGCTACTTCCATCAGCGCATGATCCGCGGCGTGCGCACTCCCGCCAAGTCGCGCCTTCACCCCATCGCCCTCATCGAAAACGAAGAAGGCATCCAGGCCTCGCTCATGGAGGTCATCAACGCCCTGGTTCGCAACACGATCGACTTCCGCCGCGCCCAGCTAATCCTGCGCGCTCTCCACATCGCGGTAAAAAATTCCCCCCGCGTCCATTTCAACATCTACAAAGACGAAATGATCCACGAAGTGCCAGACTACCCGGCCGTAACCACCCCGCCTAAGCCCGCGTCCGCCGCCATCACCCAGGCCGGCGTCCTCGCGCGAATCCCGCTTCCCAAGCCCATCAGCATCGCCCGGCCACGCCCACCCATCGTCGCCGCCGAACCCGAAGCCGCTCGCCCCAAGCCGCCCGCGCGCGCCAAGCCCGCTTCTTCGGCCCGTAACGTCCCGCGCCGTCGCTCGGGTTGAGAAGATCTTCTTGCATTCTTCCCATAGTCATAATATTATGACCATATTATGAAACAGATTCCCGCTGGCCAGTTCAAGGCCCAGTGCCTCGCGATTATGGATCAGGTCTTGCGGAGCGGAGAGCCCGTCGTCGTCACCAAACACGGCAAACCCGTGGTCAAACTGGTCCCCGCCGAAAAACAGGAAGACGACATCTTCGGCTACATGGCCGGCAGGGCAAAGATCGTCGGCGACATCGTTGGCCCCATCACTCCACTCGAAGACTGGGAGACGAAATGAGACCGGCCAAGTGAGGGAAACCAGGTGATCCTGCTCGACACCCACGCGCTCCTCTGGATGGCAAACGATCCCGATCGCCTCTCGAAGCGCGCTCATCAGGCCATCGGCCAAGCCCGGCGAAACCTTGCCGGAATCGCCGTCGCCACAATCACACTCTGGGAGATCGCCTGGCTGGCGCACCATCGTCGCATCGTCGTCATGGGCAGCGTCGAGTCGTTCCTGTCCGACACCGTTGCCCGCGTCATTCTACGGCCCGCAACTCCGGAGATTGCGGCCATCGCTGTCAGTTTGCCCGATCCGTTCCCCAAAGATCCGTCGGACCGCTTGATTGCCGCAACCGCGATGGTCGAGGGCATGCCTCTGGTAACAGCGGACGTGCGCATCCGGCGGTCCAAGGTTGTCGAGACTGTGTGGTAAGGCTCAGCTATAATGTTCTGTAACGCTGGTTGGGTTCACGCCTCGTTCCCCTGCAAGTGCCAGAGGAAAGATTCAGCCCTCGTTACACACTTCACCAGTTTCCAGCCGAAGGAGTTCGCATGGCGATCGAGAAATCGGAATTTATCTGGCACAATGGCAAACTCATCCCCTGGGATGATGCGACCCTGCATGTGATGTCGCACGTGGTCCACTACGGCTCTTCTGTGTTTGAAGGGATCCGTTGCTACGCGCCGCCTTCGGGCCCGGCGATTTTCCGCGCGAATGAGCACATTCAGCGCCTGCTCGATTCCGCCAAGGTCTACCGCATCGATGTCGATTACACCCGCGAGCAGTTGGTGAAGGCCATGCTCGAGACTGTTGGCCGCAACGGCGCGTGGCCGTGCTACGTGCGGCCCATCATTCTCCGCGGCTACGGTGAGGCAGGAGTGAATCCCTTCAACTCGCCCACCGAGGTTTACATCATCAATTATCCGTGGGGAAAATATTTGGGCGGCGAAAACGACGGTTGCGACGTCTGCGTTTCGTCGTGGACGCGGATTGCTCCCAACACGCTGCCGGCGATGGCCAAGTCCGGCGCGAATTACATGAACTCGCAGCTCATCAAGATGGAAGCCATTGTCAACGGCTTTGCCGAGGGCATCGCGCTCGACATCAACGGCTACGTCAGCGAAGGCTCGGGCGAAAACGTATTCATCGTACATCGCGAAAAGCTGATCACGGCGCCGCTGGGCAACTCAGTGCTGCCGGGAATCACTCGCGATTCAGTACTGCAGATCGCGCGCGACCTGGGCATCACGATCGTCGAGCAGATGATTCCGCGCGAGATGCTCTACATCGCCGACGAAGCCTTCTTCACCGGAACAGCGGCCGAGGTCACGCCGATCCGCACGGTCGATAAGATCAAAGTAGGCAAGGGCACAATCGGCCCAATCACCAAGGCGATTCAGAAAGAGTTCTACGCCATCGTGCGCGGAGAAAAGACCGACCGCCACGGCTGGCTCACGCCGGTGCCGGTGCGCAGCAAGCAGCCGGTCGGAGTATAATTCGGCCCGAGTCGACTTAACCGGAGGGGCGCATCCAGCGCCCCTTTCGGCTTGTTGGATCACGGAATACATAACACCTCACAAGGAGGACACAATGTCCGAGCAAGGTATGACACCGGAATTTGCCCAAGGCTACTGCGCGATGACGCTCGACGGCATCCTGCGCGAAGCGGAAATCACCAAGAAAGTCATAGCAGCCGTGCCCGATGCGGCTTCGAACTATAAGCACGATCCCAACGGTCGTACCGCGAAGGAACTGGCGTGGCATCTGGCCAACACCGACGTTCAGTTTCTGGATGGAATTGCCGACCTGAAGTTCACCATGGCAAACCCCGAACACAAGCCCCAAACCTCAGCCGAAGTGGTGGCGTGGTACGACGAGAACATGAAGCGCGGGGCAGCTCGCATAGCGAAAATGACGCCCGAGCAACTGATGACACCCGTCAGCTTCGCTGGAGTGTTCAATCTTCCGGCAGTTCTGTATTTGGGATTCCTGAACAACCACAGCATTCACCATCGCGGCGAACTCGCAACCTACCTTCGTCCCATGGGATCGAAAGTGCCAGCGATCTACGGCGGCAGCTACGATGAGCCGTTCCAACCTCCCGTTTCAGACGAGACCGCCGCATAGAATTCAGCAGTCGACATTGAAGAAGCCGCCCGCGAGGGCGGCTTCTCCGTTTATCGCGCGCCGCTTCGAAAAAGCGTTTTGCGATCACATTTTTATGAATGCTCCAAGGGAGCGGTCTTCGAGTATAATTCGCGGCACTTGGACGGGAAGTGAAAGATCCCAGGGAGGCTATGTTCGATGATGCGAATCTATCAGCAAGCAGCCGGAGTGCAGCGTGAGCGATCGCGCTGGTTTGAGATTCGATGCGGGCAGAAAATAAGGCGAGCGATTCGTGTCTTCGTAGGGTTCGCATTCCTCACCTCATTCGCGACCGCGCAATCCACCAGCCCGCTGAATGGCAGCGTTACTGACCCGTCTGGCGCGAGCGTTTCCGGCGCGAAGATTACTTTGACCGACCCAGCGACCGGTTTGCAGCGGACAACGACAAGCAACGGAACCGGGCTCTACCAGTTCCTGGATGTGCCGCCGGGCAATTACCGGCTGGCGGCAACTGCGAGCGGCTTCTCACCGTACGTGGCATCGAACGTCACGCTCGTGGTCAAAACACCCTCCACGATAAACATTCAGCTTCAAGTTGAGGGGATCAAAACATCCGTAGAGGTCGAAGGACAGGCGCCGCTCATCAATCGCACTGACGCGTCGCTCGGCAACACTTTCGAGCAAGACCAAATCGCGGAATTGCCCATCGCCGACCGCAACGTAGTTCAGTTGCTGAGTCTCCAGCCGGGGGTGTCGTACATGGGGATTCAGAGTCAGTCGCTGCAAGACACGGACACGCGCAGCGGAGCGGTGAATGGCATGCGCAGCGACCAATCGAATGTGACGCTCGACGGCATTGGGGTCAACGACCAGAACAATGGTTACGCTTTTACCAGCGTGTTGAACGTGCCGCCCGACTCGGTCGAGGAATTCAGGGTCACCACCGCCAACTCCAACGCCGACTCCGGCTATTCCAGCGGCGCGCAGGTCGCGCTGGTGACCAAGAGCGGCACTAACAACTTTCACGGGACGGCCTACGAGTACAACCGCAATACCATTTTCAGCGCCAATGACCCGTTCTTGAAATGGTCGCAGGTAAGCAGCGGCGAATCGAACACAGCGCCCGAAGCTCTTGCGCAACGTATTCGGCGTCACCGTCGGCGGACCGATCTAGAAGAACCGGCTCTTCTTCTTCGCCAATGTATGAAGGGCGGCGTGACGCACAAGGCACCAGCGTATTGCGTGATCGTGCCGAGCGCGAACTGCAGAGAGGGTATCTCCAGTACTTATGTACACTGAACTCGGACGGCAGCCTGACACACAGTGTCCCGGTGGTAGCGTCACAGCGGAAGCGGGCAGAGCTATCCGCGTCCAGCCAGGATACAACTGCGCTCACGCCGCAGCCAGATCAAAGGCATGGACCCGCTCGGAATCGGCACGCCAGGACGGCGAATGGCGAGAGGCTCTCCTCTCACCAATATCCTGCGGCCAATGAAAACGCAGGCGATGGTTTGAACATCCTGGGTTATCGGTTTTCCTCGAATGCGGATTCCAGCTACAACACCTACATTACCCGGGTCGATTACCACATCACGGCCAGCGGCTCGGAAACCCTGTTTTGGCGCGGAGAGATGCAAAATTTCAAGGAGCCTGGAGTTGCAACAGTTTCCCGGCCAATCAGCGTCGACGCACATTCCTCGACGATAGCAAGGGTGTGACCGTGGGACTCACGTCGCTTATCTCCCCCAGACTCATCAATAACTTTCACTGGGGCTTCATCCGCCAGGGAACGAAGAACGCCGGTGCGTCTCAGTATCCGGCAGTTGAGTTGACTGGTCTCGACGATCTTGTTCCTTTCACTCGCTCGACCATTTCCTTTGTGCCCAGTAACCAGTTCACCGACAGTTTGAACTGGACGCGCAAGAATCACACGTTTGAGTTCGGCGGCGATTTATTTCTGATTCGCAACAACCAGCACCAGCTACGCCGATTCGTTCTCCGACGTTCAGACCAACCCGGTCTATCTCAACACGGGCGGAATCGCCAACACCCCCAGCCCGCTAGATCCAGGTAATAACGGCTATCCGACTGTGGATCCCAACTTCGGCCCGAACTACGACGGCGCGGCGGCGATCCTGTTGGGAATCTTTGCCGAGGGTGACGGCATTTATAACTTCAACCGCAACGGGACCGCTTTGGCGCAGGGCACGCCGATCAGCCGCCGTTACGCCATCAACGACTATGAGTTCTATGGGCAGGATACCTGGCGGATGACGCCTCGGTTGACACTTACATACGGCCTGCGCTGGGTGCTCGAAGCTCCGCCTTACGAAACCAATGGATATCAGGTTGCACCTTGCGTGGAGGCGGCCGGCGGCGGCTGCACCAACCAAAACGTCGCTGACTGGTTCAACCACACCGCGCAATTAGCTTCGCAGGGAATGTCGGCGAATAGCGCCGGAGAGATTTCATTTGTGCTTGGCGGACCCAAGAATAACGGTCCGGGCCTGTGGAACTGGGACCACAAGGATTTTTCGCCGCGCGTAGCCGTGGCCTGGGCGCCAGACACGGGCGACGGCTGGGTCTCAAAGATTCTGGGAAAGAAAGACCAGTTCTCGATCCGCGGCGGCTACAGCATCACGTACGACCACTTCGGCATTCCGATCGTGAACAGCTTTGACCAGCATGGATCTTTCGGCCTCTCCACCGATCTGGGAAATCCCGCGGGGGTGGTGACAGTGGCGAATGCCCCGCGATTTACCTGCCTTACTCCTGGATCGTCCGGGTCAGTCCTGCTTGCCCGCGCCATGCGCCTCTCTAAACGGTCCCGAGTTGCCTGTTCGGCCCTACGCCGTCGGGCACTTTCCCGGTAACCCCAAGCAATACCGCCTTTGCCATCAACTGGGGGCTGGATCAAACTTTAAAGACGCCTTACGCGCACGTCTTCAATTTCTCGCTCTCGCGGCAAATCACATCCCAATCATCGCTGCAGGTCGCCTACGTGGGCAGCATCGCCCGGCGTCTGCCTATGCAGGTCGATCTGGCCATGCCTGCTAATCTAACGGATCCTGTCATCCAAGACGACGTATTTTCAGTCAGCCACGATTCTCTCGAAGGCCGCAGCCGCTGGGACACCCGCCCTGTCAATCAGATCCAACCTATACCATTCTTCGAGAATACTCTTCCCGGCTGGGCTGGCGCGGCGACGCAGAACAACCTCGGCCTCCAAGGTACCCCTCCAGGCAGCGGATCCCTACTGTGTCCCGCCCCCGGCAACAACGGTGTGCTCCCGACGAATCCGACAGCCACACAAAACATCTACGAACTCTGGAATTGTTTCCCGCACAACGAAACTTTCTCCCTGTTCCAAATGGATTTACCCGCCTCTATTACGGGATTGAGCCCCGCTCTCCCGAACAGCAAGAACGGCCCGTACAGTTTCTTCCACGACCAGTTCGCTTCGCTCTACGCCTGGCGCAACATCGGCACTTCCGACTACAACGCGCTGCAGGTGACCTACAACGGTTCGTTGGGGAGCGAACCTGCAGGGGCAGTTTAACTACACGTTTTCGAAATCGCTCGATGAGGCGTCGGCGGCCGAGCGCGTCGGTCCTTATGAAGGAACTGGCGGGACGGGCGACGATTTGAACGGCGGCGGCATTGTGATCAATTCCTGGGATCCGCTGTCGTTGCGCGGACTGTCCGATTTCAACGCTTTCCACCAAATGAACGCCAACCTCGTCTATCATCTGCCCTTCGGCAAGGGCCAGAGACTGGTGGGAGACGCGAATCCGGCACTCAACGCGTTAATCGGCGGGTGGCACGTCTCCGGAGTGTTCCGCTGGACCAGCGGCTTCCCGATCACGATCGACAACGGATTCACCTGGGCCACCAACTGGAACATCGAGGGCGATGCCGAACCGAATGGGCCAGCTCCGGTGGCGTCTAACCCCAAGAATGTCATTGTCGATGGCGTGGGATCGGGCCGGACATCTTCAAAGATCCGGCGGCGGCAGAAGCGGCTTTCCGCCCGGAGTGGCCGGGCGAGTCGGGCGTCCGCAACAACGTGATTGGCGATGGCATGTTCGATATCGATACCGGGGTCAGCAAGGATTTCACTTTGGGTGAGGGGAAGCGGCTGGAGTTCAGCTGGCAAGCGTTCAACGCAACCAACTCGGTACGCTACGACGTGCGCGGACCGGTGGGCAACTCCGCTCAACCCTCGCTTTCCTATGACGCGTCGGAGTTCGGCAGATACCTTTCGACGCTGACCACGCCGCGCTTCATGCAGTTTGCTCTGCGCTTCTTGTTCTGAGCGTGTGGCGTGGCGTTTAGGGCGCAGCGAAGCCGCGCCTTTTCGGGCGGAGTGCGCTGGTTCAGTTTTTCCGCGGCCTATGCAGTCGTATTCTTCGCACAATCTCATCTCCTTGAACGTAAGGTGCTGTCCGGTTGCCGGAGTGTGGTCATTACCTAGGTCATCTTGGGGAAGGTGACGATTCGGGCGATGATAGGGAGAGCTTGGAGGCTGACGGCCTCCCAGGAAACCTCTCCAATGAATATTGACGATCTGCTGCGGATAGCTACGGAACGGCGGGCCTCCGATTTGCACTTGAAGGTGGGGAACTATCCGCACCTGCGCATTGACGGCGAACTGGCGCCTTTGACCGAGCAACCGCGGGTGAGCGCGGAAGATATGCTGAACATGGCATTCAGCATGATGTCGGCGCGGCAGAAACAGAAGTTCAAAGAGACCACGGAAATCGACATGGCCTACGGCGTGGCCGGGCTGGGACGGTTCCGTGTGAACATTTTTCAACAGCGCGGCAACGTGGGACTGGTGCTGCGCGTCATTCCCACCAAGATTCGCGCGCTGGATGAGTTGTTCCTGCCCAAGGTGGTCGAGCAGATTTGCGAAATGCCGCGCGGGCTGGTGCTGGTGACGGGCGTGACCGGTTCGGGTAAGTCGACTACGCTGGCGGCTATGGTCGATCGCGTGAACTCCACGCGAGCCGAACACATTATTACAATTGAAGACCCCATTGAATTTCTGCATCGCGATAAGAAGGGGTACGTGAATCAGCGCGAGATTGGGGTGGACACACCTTCGTTCAGCGCTGCGTTGCGAGCTTCCTTGCGTCAGGATCCGGACGTGATTCTGGTGGGCGAAATGCGCGATCTGGAAACGATTCAGACGGCGCTGCACGCGGCGGAAACCGGGCACATGGTGTTCTCTACGCTGCACACGCTGGACGCGGTGGAAACGATTAACCGCGTGATTTCGATTTTCCCGCCGCCGGAGCAGAAGCAGATTCGATTGCAGCTGGCAGCAGTGCTGCGGGCAATTGTCAGCCAAAGATTAGTGCGGCGCTGCGATACTGACGGGCGCGTGCCCGCGGTTGAGGTGATGATCAATACGGCGTTCATCCGGGAATGCGTGCTGGTGCCGGAAAAGACGCGCTCGGTGCGGGACGCGATTGCGGCCGGCACTTCGCAGTACGGCATGCAGACTTTCGATCAGTCATTGTGGGATCTGTTTCAGGCCGGGCTGGTGAACTACGAAACCGCGCTGGAGAACGCCTCCAACGCCGACGACTTCAAGCTGCGC
The DNA here is from genome assembly GCA_963743115.1 of uncultured Acidobacteriaceae bacterium. Lineage (GTDB taxonomy): Bacteria > Acidobacteriota > Terriglobia > Terriglobales > Acidobacteriaceae > Sulfotelmatobacter. The sequence goes on from CAVUOM010000001.1 coordinate 251,047, forward strand.
ATGCAGGGCATTGCTTCGACAGCCGACATTTCGCGGCAGTCGATGCAGTCTGCCGGATTTGGCGGACGGTAGGAACGCGGGCTGCGGGCTTCGATTTAGCTTCCTTTTTTTCTCCTTTTTGGACTGGCGCGCCACAGGGCGCGCCCGTTTTTTGTTTCGCCGGTCGCCGCCGTCCTGAGTGTTCTTCTTTTCCACCTGCAATTGGACTATCGTTAGTTATATGGCGTTCCCGCGTCCCAAGAGAAGGTTCTACACTGAAGATGAGTTGTACGAATATGCCGTGGGGGCGCTGGCGCGGCGCATGCGGACTGTGGCGGAGTTGAAACGTCTGCTGCGGATGCGCGTCGAGGCCGAGACGGAGTACGGTCAGACGCTGGTGGAGTTGATCATCCGGCGATTGAAGGATCGCGGATATTTGAACGACTCGCAGTATGCTGCGTATTTCTCTTCGCTGCGGCGCGACAATCAGAAGTTTGGACGCATGCGCGTGGTCACGGATTTGAAAGCGAAGGGGATGCACAGCGATGTGATCGACAAGGCTGTGGACGCGGCTTTCGACGGGGTGAGCGAGGAAGCACAGGCGCGTGAGTATCTCCGGAAGAAGCGGCTGGTGAAGCCCAAAGATCAGAAACAAGCGGCGCGGGTTTTCCGGCAGCTGGCTCGGGGAGGGTTTGGGACGAAGACCATCTTTTCTATTCTGAAGAAATGGGACGTGGATGAGGAAACTTTGAGCGAATTGGAAAGCGAAAGCGCGTAACGCCGCAGAGGCCGGAGCAGCGCCTCTTCTGCGCGTTTCGGCATATCTAATTAGAGACGCACTTGGCAACAGCCATTCGGATGTTGCATACTCCAAGGCCGATCCCAATACCGTTTTTGAGGAGGACGCTATGAAGTTCTGTCTGAAGACGATTTTCGCTGTAGGGCTGCTGAGCGCCGTGCCGGTTTTGCTGGCTCAGGATGCGGCGACAGATGTGAAGAAGGGCGCCGAGGATACCGGACACGCAACCAAAGTGGCAGCCAAAGACACGGCGAAGGGTACTGAGAAAGCTGCCGACAAGACTGGCCACGCTACCAAAGTGGCGGCGAAAGACACCGCTAAGGGCACGGAAAAAGCTGCCGACAAAACCGGCCACGCGACTAAAGTCGCGGCCAAAGACACGGCGAAGGGCACTGAGAAGGTTGCCGATAAGACGGGCAGCGGTGTGAAGACGGGCGTTAAGGATACTGGGCACGGGCTAAAGAAGGTCGGGGATAAGATCGCGGACAAGCCAGCAGACAAGCCCGCGTCGCCGCAGCAGTAACGGCGGCGCAGGTCTTGTAATCGAAGGGCTGCGTGAGTTCTGCGCGGCCCTTTCTCTTTTTCCGATTGTTTGAGGTGGTTGTTGTCCGCTCGTTTTTCACCTCGTCCTGGGCTGACGGTGTCGAAGCGGGGTTTTCATTTAGAATTGTTTTTCGCGCTCATCGAAATGCTGACTGGATCTGAAATTCGCCGGAAGTTTCTCGACTTCTTTGTGCAGCAGAAGGAACGCCCGCACGAGGAGGTGCATTCGTCGTCTTTGGTGCCGGCGAATGATCCCACGCTGCTGTTCACCAACGCGGGCATGAACCAGTTCAAAGACGTTTTTCTGGGACTGGAGAAGCGTGACTACTCGCGCGCTACGACTTCGCAGAAATGCGTGCGCGCCGGCGGCAAGCATAACGATCTGGAAAACGTTGGGTTCACCAACCGGCATCACACGTTTTTCGAGATGCTGGGGAATTTTTCGTTTGGCGATTACTTCAAGAAAGATGCCATCGCATATGCGTGGGAGCTGATTACTTCGAAGGAATGGTTCGGGATCGACAAAAGCAAGCTTTACGCGACCATCTTCAAAGGCGAGGCTGGCGTTGAACGCGATATCGAAGCTTACGACCTGTGGGTGGGGCAGGGTGTGCCCAAGGATCGCATCTTTGAGATGGGGCTGAAAGATAACTTCTGGCAGATGGGCGACACCGGGCCCTGCGGTCCTTGCAGCGAGATTCACTACGACATGGGACCGGCGGCGTCCGAGCAGGGACATGCCGAATGCCACTTCCCTTGCGACTGTGGGCGGTATGTCGAGATTTGGAATCTGGTGTTCATGCAGTTCGACCGCGATGGTTCGGGAAAATTAAACCCGCTGCCCAAGCCTTCGATCGATACCGGGATGGGGCTGGAGCGGGTGACGGCGGTGTTGCAGGGCGTGATTTCGAATTATGAGACGGATTTGTTCGTGCCGCTGATCAAGCGTGCCGCAGAGCTGACTGGAACGTCGCTCACGAAGGAGCTAGAGAAAGAGGCCAAGGCGAAGTCGGCTGCGTCGCTGCGGGTGATCGCGGACCACTCGCGGGCGGCGACTTTTCTGATTTCAGATGGAGTGCTGCCTTCAAATGAAGGCCGCGGCTATGTGCTGAGAAAAATTATTCGGCGGGCGATTACGCACGGACGCCTGCTCGGGCAGACGAAACCGTTTTTGCACGAGATGGTATTCGCGGTGAGAGATTTGATGTGCGATGCCTATCCGGAGCTGAGGGACAGTGCTGATCGGGTGTCGAAAGCAGTACATATCGAGGAAACCCGATTTGCGCACACGCTGGACGTCGGACTGGGAAAGCTGGAGGAACTTCTCAGAAATTCCAAGGGCGAACTTGCCGGCACGGAGGCCTTTAAGCTTTACGACACTTTCGGCATGCCGCTCGACTTTATGCAGGATGCGGCGCGCGATCAGGGCTTTGCATTCGACCAGGCCGGCTTCGATCACGCCATGACGGAACAGAAGTCTCGCGCTCGCGCGTCGTGGAAAGGTGGAGCGAAGCAGACGGCAAATCCTGCTTATCAGCAGCTTCCGAAGTCGATTTTCGAAGGCTATCGGCAGACTCGCTCGGACGGATGCGAAGTGCTGGCCATCATCCACAACGGGCAAGGGGCGCGGGAGCTCAAGGCTGGCGAGGCCGGCGAGGTGATTCTTGATCACACGCCGTTTTATGCGGAGTCGGGCGGCCAGGTTGGCGACCGGGGATGGTTTTATTCCGACGATCATAATACCGTCGTCGCCGACGTTACCGGAACTTATTCGCCGATTCAGGGGGTGCGGGCGCATCAGGTTGTCGCGAAACGACCGCTGCGCGTGGGTGATAAGGTCGATGCTGTGGTCAATGCCGACGTTCGTGAATCGACCATGCGGAATCATACGGCTACGCATTTGCTGCATGCCGGGTTGCGCGAAGTTTTGGGGAAGCATGTGAAGCAGGCGGGGTCACTGGTGGCGCCGAATCATTTACGGTTTGATTTTTCGCACTTCACCGCTGTAGGAGACGAAGAGTTGCAGGATATTGAGGACGTCATTAATAAGGAAGTTTTGCGGAATCAGATTGTCGAGACCATAACCGATGTTCCGATCGAAGAGGCGATCAATACTTATCACGCCATGGCTCTGTTTGGCGAGAAGTATGGTGAGAAGGTGCGCGTGGTGCGGATTGGCGATTTCTCGACGGAGCTTTGCGGCGGTACGCATACTGGCGCTACCGGCGAGATTGGGTTGATCAAGATTTTGAAGGAAGGCAGCGTTTCGTCGGGGGTGCGGAGGATAGAGGCGGTTACCGGGGAGGGGTCGCTACGACATTTCCGCAAAGACCACGAACTCGAAAAAGTTGTGTCGACTTTTGTGGTTCCCACCTTTGCGCACAAACCGCGCAAAGATGGGGCACCCTCTGTGGATAAGGGTTCCGTCCACGCGGGTGAGGGTTCGGCCCACGTGGATGAGATTTCCGCCCACGCCGAATCAGTGTCCCCTGCGGAGGCTTTGAGGGCTGAGCTTGACAAGAAAGACTCGGAGATCAAGCGGCTTACGCGGGAACTGGATTCGGCGCGGATGAAGTCGGCGTCGTCGAGTACGGCGAACGTTGGCGATCGCGTGAAAGATGTTAAGGGCGTGAAAGTGCTGGCACATCGCGTCGACAATCTGGAACGCGCGCAACTGCGAACGCTGGTCGATCAACTGCGCGACAAGATTGGCTCGGGGGTTGTGGTGCTGGGGTCGGCGTCGAATGGGAGCGTGTCGCTGATTGTGGGCGTCACCAAAGATTTGACCGTGCGGGTGCAGGCCGGTAAGGTGATTGGTCCGGTGGCGCAGAAAGTTGGCGGCAAGGGTGGGGGCCGTCCTGACCTGGCTGAAGCCGGAGGAAAAGATGCTGGCGCGCTGGATGCCGCGCTGGACGGGGCTTACGCGGTGGTGGAGTCGCTTCTCGGATGACCACAAACAATGCTTCCCTCGAAGAACGCCTGCGCTTCATCAAGCACAACGGTCATGCCATCTACTCGATTGACTTGACGCATTCCACAGCGAAGGAGCTGCTGGTGCTGCTTGATCTGATTCGCGCCGACATCGCGCGGCATGCGCCGGGATCGGTTCTAACTTTCGTGGATGTCACCGGCGCGCAGGTCGACAAACAAGTCGCCACGCGGATCAAAGAAGTTCTGGTGCTCGATCGTCCATATGTGAAGCGGTCGGCGTGGGTGGGGACGGAGAGTCTGCCGCATGTGTTCTACGAGCACTTCAAGAGCTTCTCGCAGCGGGAACTGCCCTCGTTCAAGACGCGCGAGGAAGCGCTGGAGTGGCTGGTGAGCGGCGAATAATAAGGCGTCTATTGCCGCCCCTCTCTTTTCCTTGACATGGCTATCTCAGATAGCTATCATCAAACCATGCAGGTCAGCGTAGCCGATGCCAAGAATAAGCTGCCGGAATTGATCAAGGCGGCGGAACAGGGTGAGCCTGTGACGATCTGCCGCCGGGGTGTCCCGGTCGTGGACATCGTGCGCACGAAGAAGCCCTCCCGGAAGAAACCTGTGTTGGGGACCTTGCGAGGAAGGATTCAGATCCTTGATCCAGATTGGTGGAAGCCTATGACCGACAAGGAAGTGGAAGATCTGTTTGGCGGGGCCGAGTGACTTGCGGCTGCTCCTGGACACAGCGGTATTTATTTTTGCCGTCGAGTCGCCGCAGCGTCTTAGCAGCCGGGCAGCCGCGGTTTTGAAGAATCCCGGAAACGTTCGCGAGTTGAGTTCTGTTTCGCTTACCGAGATCGCTATCAAGGCGACTTTGGGCAAACTGAGGATTTCGGCAGAAGATGCCCGCCAGGCGATCCAGGACATGGATATTCATATCCTTCCCTTCACTGCCGATCATGCCTTTCGTTTATTCAAGCTGCCCGCCTGCCACCGCGATCCTTTTGACCGGCAAATCATCGCGCAGGCGCTTTGGGAAGATATTCCCGTGGTCACCTCGGACGATAAATTCAGGCTTTACGACGGACTGAATCTCGTTTGGTGACTGGCGAGCGCGTGAAATGGGAATCAGATGATTTTCCGAATCCTGCTGCTCGTCGGTCTGATACGCCTGCTGATCGAGACCAACAAACCTTTCCTCTGTTCTGGGATCTACGCTGCCGCCGTGACAGTCTTCGCGTTGATCAGTGGACATGGCATTGGTGCGCTGGTGGCAGGCATATGGGCGTTCTTGCTGTCCACTGTCTACTTCTGGCTGCTCGACCGTTTCGACGGCAGCATTCTGTTCTGGATCATTATGATCCTGGGTTTACTCATCGGCCTGGTGTGAGTAGGATTCCGGGCTCGACTAACTTCTCCACTTCAGCGTGACTGGGCCTGCCATCGGGTGCTTCATCTCCGTGCCGGTACGTTTTGCTTCCAGGTGCGCTGCCTTCAGCTGGAAATACCATTTTGCAGGACGGTCGGCGTCGTCGATCAGCATGAGATGCGGATTGTGTTTCAGGCCTTCGGCTTGTAGTTCCATGGTGTGGCGATCCTGCTCGACGAATTTTGCGAAGACGAACTTCAACAGATCGGGGCCGAAGGGTATCCAGCGGAAAATGTTCCAGGCGGCGACCACGTCGATGCGGCATTGATTACGAGTGATGGGCGTTACCGTGGTGAGCGATGAAAACCAATACTTCCCTGCCCGGATGATTTCGCGGCGCAGGTTGGGCAGGACGAAGTCGATCGTTGTGGTAATAGAATCGGCGGCGGAGTAGAACCGCAGAAGCTTGTAGGGCGCGGAGTTTGAGCTGGGGGTGTGCGCGCTCATGCGGAAACCGTTGGGGATGGGCTCGAAGTTTTTTCTCTTCTCGTGGATGCTGTGGCGGCTGCGCCACCACCAGGCTTGATGGACGAAGGGTCCGTGGGCGGGATCCATGAGGCCGATGATGCCGTGGTCGATGCTGACGGGCATGTCGGCGGTGAGGTAGGCGAGTTTATATTTTTCGCTGAATTTTTCAATCAGCGGTGCAGGCTCAGGAGCTTCCTCCCTCGCGCTGAATCCCGCGCCCGGCGGGCCTGGATCCGGGATGTAGACCCAGATGAAACCGTCCTGCTCTTCACAGGGATAGCTGCCGGCGTAGATGCGGTCGACTTTCACATTCTGGTCGGCGGTGAGCGACGGGATGAGTTCACACTGGCCATTGTGGGCGTCGAACTGCCAGCCATGGTAGGAGCATTCGACATTCTCTCCATCGAACCTGCCACAGCTCAGCGGCATGCCGCGATGGGGGCAGGCGTCGCGCAGCGCGAACGGCTTCTCCTCACGGTCGCGTCCAATGACGAGCGGAATCTCAAGCAACGTGGCTTTGCGGAGTTGATTGCGATCGACCTGATCGGCGGGCAGGGCGCGGTACCAGAAACCCGTCAGCATGAGCGCGTCGGGCACCTGGCGTTGAGGAGAGTCGAGGTCGGGCATGGGATGGAATTTGCTGATTGTTGATTTTAGATTGCTGATTGAAAAACCTATGCTAGCATCCGCAGGGCGTTTCGGCGCGTAGGGAATTGCGCGGAGATAACTTCCATGGAATTCATCGGCCATTTTCGCAGGCTTACGCCGGTGCAGCGGAATACTTTTATTGCCTGCTTTCTGGGCTGGTCGCTGGATGCGTTTGATTTCTTCATTCTGACCTTCTGCGTCAGCGCGATCGCTACCCAATTCCAGACGAAAGTTTCGGCAGTCACAGAGGCGATCTTCATCACGCTGGCTTTTCGTCCGGTGGGCGCGTTTCTTTTTGGAATGATGGCGGACCGGTTCGGGCGCCGTCCCACGTTGATGGTGGATATTGTCGCGTACTCGGTGTTTGAGTTGTCGTCAGCGTTCGCGCCTTCTTTGAAAGTTTTTCTGATCACGCGGGCGTTGTTCGGAATCGCCATGGGCGGAGAATGGGGCGTGGGCGCGGCGCTGGCCTTTGAAACATTGCCGGCGGAGGGGCGCGGATTTTTCTCCGGGGTGCTGCAGGAAGGCTATGCGGTGGGCTACCTGATGGCGGCGTTGGTTTTCGGGACGGCGTTTCGCTTCGTGGGCTGGCGGGGAATGTTTATTATCGGCGCCCTGCCGGCGCTTCTGGTGATTTACATTCGCACGAAAGTGAATGAGTCTCCGGCCTGGGAGCTAGGACGCGTGTCGCGGAATGCGGAGAACCGACTGGGGAAGAACATCCTGACGTATCTGGGGACTTTCGCTTTCCTGATCCTGCTGATGTTTGCTTTCAATTCGTTCAGCCACGGAACCCAGGATTTGTATCCGACGTTCCTGACGAAGGACCACAAATTTGCTCCGCAGACGGTAGGGTTGATCGCGATCATCGCCAACATTGGCGCGCTGCTGGGAGGAATTCTTTTTGGCACGTGGTCGGAGAAAATCGGGCGCCGGAAAGCGATTGTCATCGCTGCGCTGCTGTCGATTCCAGCCATTCCCCTATGGGCGTACTCGCACTCCGTGCCCATGCTGGCGCTGGGCGGCTTTCTTATGCAATTCATGGTGCAGGGCGCGTGGGGCGTGATCCCGGCTCATTTGAATGAACTTTCGCCGCCTGCGGTGCGGGGAACGTTTCCGGGGTTCGCCTATCAACTGGGAAATCTGCTCTCTTCGCGCAACGTGGTGGTTCAGGCCAAGCTCGCCGAGCGGAACTTCGGCGGAATGTTTGCGCCGGTGCTGGCCTGGACCGTGCTGATCGTTGCGACACTGGTGGCGGTGGTCACCGGGAGCGGGCGGGAGCGCAGAGGGATGGATTTGTCGAATACCAGCTAGAGAAGATGTTTCTGGGTCATGTTCGCGCTAGATGTGCAAGATTCGGCGTAGTCCTCCGGAGGGGCACGATGGTGGCATTGTCATGGGGAGATTCCTGTGGTACGGTAGGTGAAATTTTCACGCCTTCGTAAACACATTTTTTGGGGCCTCTAAGAGTGTGGTCTGCGCGAATGCGCGTGCGGGGTAGCGCCACTATGAAAGAAATCATGGACTCGATTCCTGCCCAACCGTCAGGGAACGAGGAGAATTTTGCCAATCGGAAGCTGATCCGTCCGGCGCTGCCGCGCCCGGATCACAACCACGGAAACCACAACTCCAATCATCCGCAGTTGATCGAACGCCGGGACCGGCCGGAGCGCCACGATCGGCCGGAGCGCGGCTTTGAACGGGGCGATCGCGGTGACCGTGCGATGGGTCCGGGAGGCGGACGCAAGGCTGCGCCTCCGGAGCAGACTAACGCCGAGAATTTTTATTATCAGAAGCAGATGCAGTCGAGAACGCCGATGGTGATTGTGCTGCGCGACGGCGAGGAAATACACGGCGTGATCGAGTGGTACGACAAGACCTGCATCAAGGTGATCCGCGACGACGGACGGCCGAACCTGATGATTTACAAACCCTCTATTAAGTACATGTTCAAGGAAGAAGAGAACGGGCGGTAGGAATTGAGCGATTGAGTGATCGGGTCATTGAGTCATTGAAGATCGTTGAGGTGTACTCCTCGTTCTTCAATCACTCGATGACCCGATGACTCAATCGCTCAATAGTTCACCGGGCTCGCCTCAAGCTGGTCCAACCGGCGGTTCAGCAGATCCAAGTCGTCGTTCAATAGCACCGATCCGGAAAGATCGATGCCCAGGAACTGACTTAGCAAATCCGCGGGCGGTTGATTGAAACCGTTCTTGAGAAGTTGAATATAGCGTGGCACAAACCACTCCCGCCGCGTCGAGTAGAGCTGGTAATACTTAAGCGCGAGCAGTCCACCGTACATATAGTTCACATCGTAGAGCGGATCCTCAACCATGAGGGACATCCTGGCCCAGTCGGTGCGCAATTCCGGAGTGGAGGCGGGAAACTGCGAGAACTGGCCCTCGATCTTTTGGGTCACGCTGTCCAGGTTATCAGCGTTGCGAACTGTCCTTGCGGCGATACCGTCATAGATTGCCTGCTCCAGCAAAGCATCGCGTGCGCCAAGAAACGCGTCGATACCTTTGATATACATCCATTGTTCGCGATAGTAGCGTTGCAGTTCTGGTGTGGCGGCGTGTTCGGCCATGAAGTCAGCGAGGACCAATTCGTTGAACTCCGCGAAGGACTCGAAAAGGAAGTGCGGGCCTTCCGCGTACGAAGGCGCTACGCCGTTTGCGGTCATGAGTTGGCGATGGACCGCGTGTCCTCCTTCGTGCGCAATCACAGAGAGGTCCTTGAAAGTTCCGTCGTAGCGGCCGTAGAACAGCATGCTGGTGTTGCCGGCGTGTCCCACGGAAAAGCCACTGGTGTAGCGGTTGGGCGCGCCTCCGGGCATGATGTCGGCGCGCCCGTTGGCGGGATCGAGCAAGGCATCGAAAGCGGCTTGATACTCGTTCCCAAGCCCAGCGAACGCTTCGTGAAATTTGCCGCGGGCTTCAGAAAGCGAAGTTAGGGGCGGGGTGAATCCAGGCGCGGGAGCTAAGAGATCCCATGCATGCGCCGGCTGGTGATAGGCTCGCTCGAAATCCTGGGACATAATCTTCTCGAAACGCTTGGGGACTTCTCCGTGTTGCGCGACCATCGCGAGAAGACTGCGGGTTTCCTCCGGCTTGAAATCGAGGCTCTCGTACTTGCGCGCAGGTGCATCCGCATAGTGGTGCGCTTTCGCAAGAGCGGTCTGGGCCTCGACGGTGTGCAGCAGAGTAAAAGCCAGGAGGTCGCGCTGGCTGGCGAATCCCGCATAGCGGCGTTTGAATCCTTCTTCACGCACTCGGCCGTCCGCATTTGTTGCGATCAGGTTTCGCTGGCGCACCACATCAAGCGGCCCAGAGGATGTTTGGACCATCCCGAACGAAATGCCGGCTACAATCTGTTCGTACAAATCATCCTGCCAGTCGGCAATCTGCGGTTGAAACTGGTCGAGCAATGCCTGCTCGACTGCCGGCAGCAGATGCGGTGCGGCACGGCGAATGTCAGAGAGTGCGAAGCGATATTCCGCCAGCGCCGGTTCTTCCTTGAGGAAGATGCTCAGCCGATCCTCGGAGAGGGCGAGGATTTCGGGATCGAGGAATGCGGTCCTGGCATTCACCTTGGATTCAAGCGCGTTGTCAGCATCACACGCGGCGGCGTCCTTGCGATTGAGAGCGCAGCGCAGGTGCAGGTAGGCTTCATGCCTGGCGAAAAGCTTTTGAACGACGTCGTACTGCCGCAGAAGAGCGAGCAACTGAGATCCGGAATCAAGTTTCCCCTTGAACCAGGCCATCTGATCGAGCGCAGCATTCAATTCTGCGCGCGCAGCAACTTCTTCCTCCTGCGTCTTGAAATAGTAGCGCGACAAATCAGCAGACAAAGCCGGAGAGGTGGGTGATTGTGTTTGCGCAGCAGCACATGCGCTTGCCGCCACGGCGAACAGCCAACGTACCCAACATCCAGACTGCCTCATGTTTCCACCTCAGCGAGCTTTCTCAGCGATTCTTTGTCGGCGATTCTTTGTCAGCGATTCTTCAAGATTCAAGATTAAGAGATAGACGATTCTTCGGCCGGCCCGTTTACGGTGCTGATGCTCCCGTTGACAATCTCCCTTATCTCCCATAGCATCAATCACTTGAGGGATGATTCTCAGACCCTGTCCGGGAGCCGTTTGTGATCAAGCTCGATATTATCAACGAAGTGGTAGCTAGAACCGGCATCACCAAGACCAAAGCCGAGTTGGCGGTGGAAACCGTTTTTGAGAGCATGAAGAAAGCGCTGGCCCACGGCAATCGCATTGAGCTGCGTGGATTTGGCGTGTTCAACGTGCGTCCGCGTAAGACCGGAATTGGTCGCAATCCACGCACTGGAGCGGAAGTGTCGATCCCTCCCGGCAAAGCGGTGCGCTTCAAGCCAGGGAAAGAATTGCAGTCAATTGATTGAAGTCGGCAGCTAGTACTGAGTCGCGAGTACCGAGAAGCACACTTTCGAACTGCCACCTGCATCTTTCTAGCCTTGTCTTCACATCCCTGCTCTTCTTCTTTCGGCTCTATGCCGCGCATTGAGCCTGAGTCTTGTTTTTTCTCGGTACTCGGTACTCGGTACTAGATGCTTCTTCTCGTAGTAGCATCTAAAGGAAGGCTCGGCGGAATCGCGACGCCCAGCAATTGCATGTCGGAACCTACTCCTCCAATCGCTTCGTCCACCGTCGAATACATGCGGCCGATGCCGCTGTATGCTCCGCGAGCGCCTCGGCAGCGGTACTGGCTGCATGCGCTGCTCCTGCTGGCGACCTGCTTCACCACACTGGTGATGGGCGCGCGCATGCAATACAACTTTCAGCATGGCCAGGCGGCACTTTCTATCGCCGATGATTCGGTGCCTTATTTTCCTGCGGGTTGGGCGTTTTCGCATCCCGCGCGCCTGCTAGGCGGCCTGCCGTTCATGGCGACGTTGATGCTGTTCTTCATGGCTCACGAAATGGGCCACTATTTATTCTGCCGCCGCTATGGTGTTTACGCGACGCTTCCCTTCTTCATCCCGATGCCGACGCTGATCGGGACCATGGGCGCGGTGATTATGATTCGGTCGCGGATTCGCTCGCGCACGGCGCTCTTCGATATAGGAATCGCCGGACCCATCGCCGGGTTCGTGGTGGCGCTGGCCGTGCTGATCGTGTCGCTCGGCTGGTCGAGGCCGGCGCATCCTGGCTTCGGCCCGGCGGAGTATGACCTGGGGTATCCGTTAGTCTTTCAGTGGGTGCATCAGCTCTTGGCATCGATGAATCTGCTGCGCGGGACGGCGGCGCTGCCTCTGAATCGCGTGCTGCTGCACCCCGTGGCGATTGCGGCGTGGGTCGGGATGTTTGCGACTTCGCTGAACTTGTTGCCCGGCGGGCAACTCGATGGCGGACACATTATCTTTTCGATTTCGCCGCGCGCGCACAAGCTGGTGTCACGGCTGACCATCCTGATTCTTTTGCCCATGGCCTACTATCTGTGGATGGGCTGGTTTGTGTGGGCGATTCTGTTGCAACTTAGCAGCCTGCGGCATCCGCAGGTTGCGGAGTGGCCGCGAGTTTCCGGGGGGCGGACCTGGCTTGCGGTTTTTGCATTGTTGATGCTTGTGCTTACGCTGACCCCGGCGCCGTTTGCCCACGCCTCCCTGCCCGAGTTTATTCAGCAGTTACGGCAGCGGTAGGCCTTCGCGGGTTGATGATTTCCTGTCGTTCACTTCGCGCAGCCGGTTTCGAATTTCTAAAGATACGATGTACGATCTGCCGGCAGCATCGGTGGTGGTGATTCGGGGAGCGGTTGGCGGGAAGCAGTCGATTGAGTTTCGGCGACGTATTCGACTTTCACATCAGCCACAGTGCGTCCACATCCACAATCACCTGGGTGCGTGGGATTTTCCGCTGCGCGGCATAAGCCAGCATGGCGCGCAATGTCCGGTTCAGCTTTTCGCGGCTGGGCGATTTCAGCACGAAGTGATAACGATAATCGCGCTTCAGGCGCATGATGGGCGCGCTGGCGGGTCCGAGCACGCGCACGCCTTCATGCCGGTTTTGCTCAAACCATTTTCCCAGTGTGCCCGACCACTCAAGAGCTTCATCCAGCTTGTTGCTGCGGATTAGAACATTCGCCAGCGCGGAATATGGCGGATAGTGCATCCAGCTGCGGAAGCGCAATTCTTTGTCGTAGAATCCCGCGAAGTCGTGGCGAGCCGCATACTGCACGGCGTAGTGATCCTGAAAATAAGTTTGCAGAATCACTTTGCCGGGAGACTGGCCGCGCCCGGCGCGTCCCGCAACCTGGGTGAGCAACTGGAATGTGCGTTCGGCGGCGCGGAAGTCAGGCAGGCCGAGCGCGCTGTCAGCGCCGACCACGCCGACCAGCGTGACGCCGTGAATGTCGTGGCCCTTGGCGATCATCTGCGTGCCGACGAGCAAATCGAGTTCGCCTTCGCTTAGTGCGTTTAGCGTGCGCTCGAAATCTTCGTGTCCCCTGACCGTGTCGCGATCGAGACGGGCAATGCGCGCCTGGGGAAACATGCCGTGCAGCAGCTCTTCCAGCTTCTCCGAGCCGGTTCCGAGAAAATACACATACTCGCTGCCGCAATGCACGCACGTCTTGGGCACGGGCGCGGTGTAGCCGCAGTAGTGGCAAACCATTTTGTGCTCGCGCTTGTGGTGGGTAAGGGCGATGGCGCAGTTCTGGCACTCCAGCGTTTTTCCGCAGGTGCGGCACAGCACCACCGGAGAGTATCCGCGGCGATTGAGCAGCACCATCACCTGTTCCTTGCGGTCAAAGCGTTCTTTGATTTCCGCGGCCAGCTTGCGCGAGATCACCTGCTCGTGGCCGGTCTCCTGAAATTCCTGCCGCATGTCGATGATCTCCACCTCCGGCAACGGGCGCTGCTCCACGCGATCAGGCAACTCGACTAGCGTGTACTTATTTTTCTTCGCGTTGAAATACGATTCCAGCGAGGGCGTCGCCGAACCCAGAACCACGGCGGCATCGGCCATCTTGGCGCGCATCACGGCAACATCGCGGGCGTGATAGCGCGGCGTCTCCTCCTGCTTGTAGGACGAATCATGTTCTTCGTCGACGATGATCAGCGCGAGATCGGCAACCGGCGCGAAGACCGCCGAACGAGTGCCGACGACCATGCGCGCGTCACCGCTCTTGATGCGATGCCACTGCTGCGCACGCTCCTTGTCGGAGAGCGCGGAGTGCAGGATGGCAACTTCATCGCCGAAGATCTGGTGCAGATCGGCGGCAACCGCTGGCGTGAGGCCGATTTCAGGGACGAGGAGAATGGCGGAGCGTCCAGCTTCGAGCACTGCGCGCATGCCGGCGAGGTAAACGGCGGTCTTGCCCGACCCGGTAACGCCGTGCAGAAGGATGCCGGAAAACTTGCGCTCGTCGACCGCCCGGCGCAGTCGATTCAGCGCAGCTTGCTGGGCTGAATTCAGATCGAAGGCAAAAGGCGACAGCCGCGGCTTAGCTTGCGAGACGGCGAAGGAAGCAGGCTCCTCGATGATTTCGATAAGGCCGCGCCTGACCAGCGTGCTGAGCGTCGTTCGCGGAATTTCGAGCGCTTGCAGAGTCTCTGTCGGAACCCGGCCTCCGGCCGCGGCCAGGGTTTCAACCAGCAATCGCTGGTTGGCGTTCAGTTTTCCATCGGCGGATTTGAGCAGCGCGATCTTGACGGTACGCGTAGCGTCGCGCACTGCGGAAACGTCTTCCCGCACCAGCCACTTCTTTCGCACCATCCCGGTCAGAATCATTTTGGAGACGCGCGTGGCCGAACGCAGGGGTTCTTCCCGGACCTGGACAGCTTCTCCCGGCATAAGTTCCTGCGCAGCAAGGTAATCCAGCACACGAAATTCGGCGGCCTGTTCTTCCGGAGTGCGGCGCGAACGCGCAGATGATCCCGACATGCCTGCCAGATGCAGCGCCAGCTGGCCTTCCCTGGTGATACGGTAAGCGGCGGCACGTTTGAATTCCGCGTTGAGCGGCAGCATGGTGCGGAAGACTTCGCCGATGGGCGCGAGGTAGTAGTCGGCGATCCAGCGGCCGAGGCGCAGCAGTTGCTCATCGAGCACGGGTGCGGCATCGAGCACGCTCAGGATGGACTTCGTTTTGACCGATGGCTTGCGGTCATGCAGTTCGACCACGATGCCGGTGAGACGCTGCTGGCGGAAAGGCACGAGCACGCGGCCGCCGACCACGGGAGCGGTCTCCGCCGGCACACGGTAGGTGAAGGCCATGTCGAGCGGCACGGGCAGGGCTACGTCGCAGAATTCGGGCATTGATTGGAGGATAAACCAGAAACGCCCAACGAAGCCGGACGCCGACAGGACGCTAGGGATCCTTCGACTTCGTGACTGCTTCGCTTTGCGAAGCAGTCACTACGCTCAGGATGACAGGTTGCTGCAAAGACATGGCTACTCAGCGGCTTTTTTCGGCGGCTCGATGCCCAGGTATTTCATCACCATCTGCAAATCTTTCCAAGTCTCGCCCTTCTGCCGCGGATCGCGCAGCAGGTATGCGGGATGATAAGTGACGGCGAGACGTGCGCCCGGCCACGAGGGATCGCTGCTGTGAGCGCCCGCAGGTTTGAAGTCATAAAAGCGTCCGCGCAGTTCGCCGAGAGATGAATTCATAGCCAGCAGGTTCTTGGCTGCGGTCGCTCCAAGAGCAACCACGACTTTCGGCTTGATCACCGCGATTTGCCGCATGAGAAACGGAGAGCAGGTCTCGCACTCGTCGGGCTCCGGCGTGCGGTTGCCCGGCGGACGGCATTTGACCACATTCGCGATGTAGACATCTTCGCGTCGGAGGCCCATCGCTTTGATCATGTTGTTGAGCAACTGGCCGGCGCGGCCGACGAACGGCTCACCCTGCGCGTCTTCATCGGCGCCCGGGCCTTCGCCCACAAACATCAACTCCGCGCGCGGATTGCCCACGCCAAAAACAATCTGCTTGCGCCCCTGTTTGTGCAGTTTGCAGCGCGTGCAATCGCCGAGATCTTCACGAATCAGCTTGAGCGCAGCGACAGGATCGCCCACGCCATACTCCGGCTTCGGCGGCATGATCTCGAAAATATTGTCTTCGGCGATTGCTGGGACCACAACAGATTTTCTGGCGGACATTTCCTCTCGCAGTTCTGACTGAGTTGAAGGCAGGGATGCAGAAACAGCCTCGACGGCAAGCGAAGTTGTTTCGCGCCGGTAGAAATCGTAAATGCCCAGCTCGTGGCAGTAGCGGACGCGTTCGGCAAGAGCGCGCCGCAATTCCGGGTCAATTGTGCGGGCCACTACCTTACTTCTCCACGTCGAAATAGATCTTTGTCGTGGCCCGGTACGACATCACTTTCCCTCCATCCAACTGCATGTCGAACGAATCGACATGCGCCCACTTGATTTTGCGCACGGTCTTCGCTGCCTCGACTACGGCGTTCTTCGCCGCTTTGGCAAAGCTTTCCTTTGATGTTCCAATCACTTCGATTACTTTTTGGGTCATCGCACACTCCTGAGAAAAAGAGAAGTCCGACGGAATTGTACGCTAGCGGGCTATCGAACGCAGCGAGGGGGTTCTTCAGGCTTTTACCGGCGCCTTGCGCCGCTGCAGCAGGTGGACAGCCTGGTCGAGCACACGTTGCGCAACTTCCCACTTGGTAGTCTCGGGAACTTCGACGACCTGGTCGTGGGTGATGATGGTCACTTCGTTGCGCTCGGAGTCGAATCCGATGCCTTCGCGCGAAACATCGTTGACCACGATGGCGTCGAGGTGCTTGGCTGCGAGCTTCTGGCGGGCGTTTTCAAGGACGTTCTCAGTTTCCGCGGCAAAGCCAACGACAATCTGCGACTGCCTGCGCAGAGAAATTTCCTGGAGAATGTCTGCCGTAGGTTCGAGTTCAAGAGTGATCGGACCTTTACGTTTTATTTTCTGAGGGGACGCTGACTTCGCGCGGTAGTCAGAGACAGCTGCGGTCTTGATGACGATGGTGGCCTGGGGCAGAAGAGCGAGCACGGCGTCGCGCATCTGCTCAGCCGATTCCACGCGCGTGAGCTCCGCCGCTCCCGGCGGCGTCAGTGTCGTCGGTCCGCTGACCAGCAGCACACGAGCGCCGCGGCGCAGTGCAGCTTCGGCCACAGCGTAGCCCATGCGTCCGCTGGAGCGGTTGGTCAGGTAGCGGGCAGGATCGATTTTCTCCCGCGTAGGCCCGGCAGTGATCAGCACGGTTTCACGGGCAAGATCCTGTGAAGCGCCGAGAGCTTCGAGAGCTGCGGCCACTATCACCTCGCTCTCCGCCAGTCTTCCAGAGCCGGTCATGCCGCAGGCCAAATATCCTGAGCCGGGTTCGACGATCTTCACCCCGCGCCGGCGAAGGATTTCCAGATTCGCCTGCGTCGCCGGATGATTCCACATGTTCACGTTCATCGCTGGAGCCACTACGACCGGAGCGGTGGTGGCGAGATAGAGCGTGGTGAGAAAGTCGCTGGCGATGCCCTGCGCGAACTGCGCCAGAACGTCGGCGGTCGCAGGCGCAACCAGCAACGCATCAATCGACTGCGCCACGGCAATGTGCTCAATGGCAGAATCGATATTGGCGGCGTGCTCTTCGCCGGGCGAAAACATTCCGGTGATTACCTTTTCGCCGGAGAGCGCCGCGAACGTGAGTGGGCGAACAAATTCCTGGGCCGCGCGCGTCATGATGACCTGCACGCGAATGCCGCGGTCTTGCAGCAGGCGCACAATCTCCGCCGCCTTGTAGGCTGCAATGCCGCCCGTCACTCCGAGAGCAACTTTCATAAGTCTCGGCGCCAACGCTCCTAGGCGTCTCCGAAAGCCTTGTCCAGCACTTCTGCGGCTTGCTCGGCCGCGCTGCGAGTTTCCGGGATCTCCCACTTCACCTTGCCCGCGCGGATTTCATCCTGCGCGATGCGGCAAGGTTTGCGGGAGTTGGTCTGAACCACCGGCGGTGCTCCGGATTGTAGTTGGCGGGCACGCCGGGCGGCGACCAGAATGTAGCGATAGTTGCTGTCGAAGCCTTCGATCAATTTCATGAAATTCTCTCCCTTGTTGCTGGGACCCAGATTTTGATTGCCGAAAGTTGCTGCGCTTCGTTTGTCTGCAACGCCAAAGCCTACGGTACTATTTTCCCACGAAACTCAACCTAACGGGGGCTGCCAACCCTCGAATGTGGTTACCGAGGACTAACCCTTCCCGGAAACGTCGGGCGGCTGAAACGAGGCCAAGATCGGCTTCAGACGGTCGCGGACATTGGCCAGGCGGCAGCGGTCTGCCAGAGCCACGGTTTGGGCTTCTTCCGGGGATAGTGGCCGTCCCGCGCGTACCAGGCGCTCGCCACGCACAATCGCCCGCAGCGCCTTGATTGAGTCCTCGAGTTGGTCGTTCACGAGA
Source organism: uncultured Acidobacteriaceae bacterium (assembly GCA_963743115.1). Classification (GTDB taxonomy): domain Bacteria; phylum Acidobacteriota; class Terriglobia; order Terriglobales; family Acidobacteriaceae; genus Sulfotelmatobacter. The sequence goes on from CAVUOM010000001.1 coordinate 269,240, forward strand.
ATGTAGTTGTAACGGTCGTAATTCTCAATCTCGCGAGTCGCCGTGACCAGGCGGCGCTGTATGACTTCCTCACGATCCTCGCTGCGCTTGCGCAAGCGTTCTTCCAGCGTCTTGCGATCGGGCGGCAGAATGAAAATGCTTGTGGCGTCAGGAAGTTTTTGTTGAATCTGAGCCGCGCCCTGCACATCGATATCGAGCAGCAGATCGCGGCCATTTTTCTCGGCGTCATGCAGGAAGCGGCGCGCGGTTCCGTAGTAATTACCGAAAACCTCGGCGTGCTCGAGGAACTCCCCATCGCGAATCATTTTTTCGAATTCAGGACGCGAAACAAAATAATACTGCCTCCCATTCGTCTCGCTGCCGCGCGGAGCGCGCGTTGTGTAGGAAATAGAGAACTCCAGATCGCTCACCTTCTTCAGCAGTTCATTGACCAGCGTCGACTTACCCGAACCGGACGGGGCCGAAATGATATAGACAAGTGGCTTATGGGCGGGAGAACTCATTCCAGGTTCTGCACCTGCTCGCGTGATTTTTCGATCTCCGCTTTCATGATGAGTCCAGCTTCAGTGATTTTCAGCGCTTCGCCGGCCAGGCCCGACGTCTTCGAGAGCAAAGTGTTGGCCTCGCGGTTCATCTCCTGCAGCAGAAAGTCCAGTTTCTTCCCGACCTCTCCATCTCCATCGAGCAAGCCGAGGAAATGCTGGACGTGATTTTCGAGACGGACGATTTCTTCCTGAATGTCGCTGCGATCGACCAGCAGCGCGGCTTCCTGGAGCACTCTTTCCTTATCGGCACTCGAGCTCAGCAGCTCCTGCAGGCGCGACTGCAGCCGCTCTGCATAGCTCTGCAAGACCGTGCGCCGGTGAAGTTGCACGGTCTTGACGGCTTCGCCCAACTGGACCATGCGCTGCCGGAGTTCATGCTCAATGCCTCGGCCTTCCTGCTCGCGCATCTGATTCAGGCGATCGAGCACTTCGCTCGCCCGGGCCATCACCGCCGACTCGATCGCACCCTCCTCCGGATCCTTGGCAGAATCGAGCGCCCCCGGAATGCGTAGGATGACGTTGAGATCGGGTTCAGCGGGTACGCCAAACTCACGGGCCGCTGAACGAAAAGCCGTGATGTAAGCGCTTACCAGCGGACGATTCAGAGCGAGGGTTTCACCACCCCCGCGCTCCAGGCTGAGCGTGACCTCAACGTGCCCTCGGGCAATTTTCTCTTTGAGCAGGCGGCGCAACTGCATTTCCAAAGAGTCCGATCCCGAGGGTAAACGAAAATGCAAATCGAGAAAACGGTGGTTCACCGATTTCAACGAGAGCGCGAAAGCAAGATGCCCGTTGCTCTGGGAAGATGGAGAAACGCCCGGCGCACTGCTGGCGCTTGCTTCGGTCTGGCTTGTGAGTTCGCCTTTGACCTGGGCAAAACCCGTCATGGAGCGGAGTGGCATGTGTGATTTCCCAAACTTCCCGATGTGAATGTCAACTGCGTCGCACTGGCTCCAGTTTCGGCTCGAAATCAGCGAACTGCAATTCGTAAAGACGCCGGTACGTACCCAGCTTCGTCATTAAGTCTTCATGCGCGCCAATGTCGGCGATGGCGCCGTTTTCGATCACCACAATGCGGTCGGCGCGGCGCACGGTCGACAACCGGTGCGCAATCACAAACACAGTGCGGCCGCTCATCAGATTATGCAACGCCGATTGCACCAGAGCTTCCGATTCGCTGTCGAGCGCCGACGTGGCCTCGTCCAGAATGAGGATGGGCGCGTTCTTCAGAATGGCGCGGGCAATAGCGATACGCTGCCGTTCTCCTCCGGAAAGGCGCACGCCGCGCTCGCCGATCACTTCATCGTATCCCGCAGGCAGTGCGCGGATGAAATCATGCGCCAGAGCGGCCCGCGCTGCGGCTTCTACGTCTTTGAGCGCGACGTGCGGCTGGCCGTAGGCGATGTTGTTACGGACCGTGTCGTTAAACAAAACGGTCTCCTGCGTAACAATTCCGACTTGTTCCCGCAACGAAGCCAGCGTCACGTCGCGCACGTCATAGCCGTCGATGAGCAAGCGACCCTCAGTAGCGTCAAAAAAGCGCGGGATCAGATGAACCAGCGTGCTCTTGCCCGAGCCGCTGGACCCGACGATGGCCACGACTTCCCCGCGGCGAACTTCGAGGTTGATGTCGTGCAGAACGCGAGCGTCCTCGCCTTCGCTGCCATAAGTGAAGCTGACGTGATCGAACTGGACTGTCTTGGCGAACGCGGGCAAGCGGCTGGCGCGTGGCTTTTCGCGGACATCATCTTCGATGTCCATGAACTTGAAGATCTCGCTCGATGCGCCCAGGGCCTGCTGGAAGTTGTTGTTGAAAAGCGCAAACTTACGTACGGGGTTATACAGAGCCAGGATCGCAGCAAAAAACGCAACGAAGTCGCCTAAGGTGAACTGGTGGTGCGCAATTTTCTCGCGGCCGAGAAGCAACATCAGAGCCAAGGCAATCGCGCCGAAATTGTCCATCAGCGGGGAACTGATGGCCGCCGCGGCGACAGAACGCAAGTTAGCACGAAACAAACGGTTCGCGGCGGCCCGAAATCGCGCGACTTCCCAAGACTCCATACCAAACGCCTTGACGATACGGTTGCCCGTGATGGTCTCATGAAGAAGATTTTGCACGTCGGCCAACTGATCCTGGCCTCGACGTGTGGTTGTGCGCACGCGACGCCCAATGCGGATGGCGGACATGACTATGAATGGGACGAACAGCAACAGCACCCACGCTAGGCCCCGGCCCAGCACCACTACCGCGCCCGCAATAAAGACGAAGCTGAAGAACTGCTGCAGGAACTCCGCCAGCACGCTTGACATCGCATATTGCACGCGCTCAATGTCGTTCACGATGGTCGAGACAAGTGTCCCTGTTGGATGCTTCTGAAAAAAAGCGGACGACCTCCGCAAAACTGAGTTATAGAGGTCGTTGCGCAGGCTCGTGATCATGCCGAACCCGGCGTGGTTCACCAAGTAAGTCCCGCAATAATCGAAAATTCCTTTAAGTAAGGTCGAGGCCACTAGCGCATAGGCCACGATCGTCCATGCATTGCGGAAGTGAGATGGAACGAACTGTTGGAGATAAATTGCGCGTCCTGCGTGAGGAATCGTAAAGAGGACGATGTTTTCTGATCCCGAGGCGGGAACCAGCACACGGTCCAGCACGGGCTTCAATAGGACCAGCCGAAATGCTTCCAGAAAACCCACTGCGGCCAACATCAATACGCCCGGCAACAACTGCAGCAGAAACGGGAACACGTAGCGGACGAGGCGCGTCAGTTGGCGCATAGCACTCCCAGCAGGCCGCAGTGGCTTACTGACGGTGGCATAGTTATGGAGTGCAAGCGCCTATTTTACTTCGCCGGGGTGGAATCCCAAAGTGGCCGCTTTGTTTCTTGTGAGCATGGGTTCCTACTTCGGCATATCCCGATGCACCACCTTCACGCGGTATCCGGCTTTGTGCAGGCGCTTGCTGACTTCCTCCGCGATCATGACAGAACGATGCTGGCCGCCGGTGCAGCCAAAGCCGATGGTGAGATAGCTCTTGCCTTCGTGGATGTAATGCGGCATCAGGTCAACCAGCAGATCAGAAATGCGCGGGATAAACTTCTTCGCTTGCGGAAAAGACCGAATATATTTGGCGACGCGCGGATCGCGCCCCGTCAGCGGCCGGAATTCGGGCACAAAGTGCGGGTTGGGTAGAAAACGCACGTCAAAAACCAGGTCTGCTTCCTCAGGCACTCCGTGGCGAAAGCCGAAGCTCACGCACGAAACCAAAATGCTTTTCTCCGCCGCCTGTTGACGGAAACGTTCGGTGATGTGCGCGCGCAGTTCGTGTACGTTGAATTTCGACGTGTCGATGACGATGTCGGCCAGAGCGAACGGATGCTCGCCAGATGGCGCCGTTCGGCCTTTAGCGAGGCATTGACCGGCGTGTCCGTTCCCAGGGGATGCGGGCGGCGCGTCTCGCTGAAACGCCGCATCAGCACCGCATCGGAGGCTTCCAGAAAGGCGACCTTGGTCGGAATCATGCGCCGCACAGCCTTCAGAATGCCGGGGAGTTGCTCGAGCTGGGAACCTTCGCGTACGTCCACAACGAGCGCGGTGCGGCGGATCTCGGCCGACTGCAACGCCATCTCCGCGAAGCGCGGGATCAGTTCCACAGGAAGATTATCGACGCAGTAGTAGCCCAGATCCTCGAAGGCCTTGAGCACGGACGCTTTGCCCGACCCGCTCATCCCCGTGATGATGACCAGTTCGGGAGCATGCGGAGATTTGTGCGCAGGTTTGCGCACCGCCTTCCGCGAGGGCTGAGGCGCTTTCTTCCCAGTGCGCGACGGCTTTGAGCGCTTGCGGGACCCCGATGATTTCCGAGGCGTCATGAATTCGATAGTAGCACTGAAGGTGGGAGAGCTTCTAAGCCGGTTTCCGATTTGTCTAAGCCCGGCTTCGGAAGGTAAGCTAGGTCGCCATGAAGAAGTTTGAGGAACTCACCGAACGGGAAGTGCTGGCTCTGGCGATTGCGCTGGAAGAAGAAGACGAGCGGGTGTACGCCGACTTTGCGGAAGGGTTGCGGCCAGACTATCCTGCGTCGGCGGCGATGTTTGAGGGCATGCGCGAGGAGGAGTCGGGGCACCGCAGGCGGCTCATCGAACTCTTCCGGCAGAAGTTTGGAGAACATATTCCCTTGATCCGGCGCCAAGACGTGCGCGGGTTCGTGGAGCGTCCGGCACTTTGGTTGATGCGCCCGCTGCGCATTGAGGCGGTGCGCAAGGAAGCCAGCACCATGGAAGTGGAGACGCGGAGATTTTATGAGAAGGCTGCAGCACGTACCCAGGACGCCGGAGTCCGGCAACTGCTTGACGATCTTATCAACGAAGAACGCGAGCACGAAGAGCGCGCGATGGAACTGGACAAGGAAAAACTTCCGGCTAACGTGAAAGCCGATGAAGAATTGGCCCAGCGCCGCCTTTTTGTCCTGCAGATTGTGCAGCCGGGTTTGGCCGGCGCAATCGACGGTTCCATCTCCACGCTGGCTCCGGTGTTCGCTGCTGCATTCGCCACCCGAAAGCCTCACGATGCATTGCTCGTCGGCATTGCCGCATCTGTAGGCGCCGGAATCAGCATGGGATTTACCGAAGCGCTTTCGGATGACGGCAGCTTGACTGGGCGCGGTCATCCATGGGTACGTGGCGTGATCTGTGGCTTGATGACAGCGCTCGGCGGAATCGGACACACGCTGCCATTCCTGATAAACAACTTTCGGATGGCATTGTGGGCCGCGGGAGCCGTAGTGATAGCCGAACTGGGTGTGATTACCTGGATCCGCCGCCGCTATATGGATACTCCATGGATTTCGGCAGCGCTGCAAGTTGGGCTCGGTGGTGTGCTGGTCTTTATCACCGGCGTGCTGATTGGAAGCTCCTGAAAGTCGCGGCATTACGGTTGCGTATCCAGCGGGTGTTTGCTCTTTTCGTAGAATTCGTTTTGCAGCTTCAGGCTGACTTCGTCGGCTTTGATGGCTCGGATTGCCTTTGCTACCGCGTCGATCCACCAATCCATCTGAAATTTTCCCAACTCTTTTGTCGCGGCGGAGCCGTCGCCGGAATAATGGTTGGGGAAGCGCGCGTACCACCAGATACCGGTGTAGACGTCTTCGGGAAGGTTCTGGCGGTGCTGGTCGGCGCCGGATTCCTGGTTGGCGCGGTCGAGGTGGACGGTGTCGGGGCGGGCGATCAGCATCTTCGAGGTTTCGCTTTCGCCGGCGTGCATGTCGATGGTTGTCTTTTTCGGAGGGCCTCCTGATTCCGGGCTTCTTCGGTCGAAGACGTAGACCACATAGTCGTGAGGCTTATCGAGCTGCGATTGGGCGAAGAACGGCAGCAGGTGCTCGTTGCCGCCGTGGCCGTTGACGATGATTACCTTCTTGCAGCCGTTGCGAGCCATTTCGTCGGTGGTTTCCTGCAGCAGGGCGAGTTGCATTTCGCGGCTGTAGGCGATGGTTCCGGGCTCGTGGCGGGCTTCGGCGATTTGTCCGAAATAATATTCGGGGAAGACGACGGCGTATTCCTGCTCGGCTGCGTGCAACGCGGCGTAACGGACGTCGAGCAGATCGGTCCCCAGGGGCAAGTGCGGTCCGTGTTTTTCCAGGATGCCGAAGGGCAAGAGGCAGGTACCTTGCGAGCGGTGAATGCCTTCGCGGAAGTCGGCGGCAGTGAGTTCTTCCCAGTGGACGGAGAGCTTGGGTTGTGGCGTGGTCGCTTGCGCTTGCGCGGGATGCGATACGCTGCAGCCCATTAGAAGGAGCAGGACGGAAAAGATAGTAGGGTGCTTGCAAGTCGTCATCGGCAGTTTCCCTCGGCGGCGAAATTCTAACACCGCGGTGCTGCTCGTATTCGCTGGTCGTCTCACGCTGTGAATTTCTGATCGAAATAAATCTGCGCGCGACCGTTTCCGGCTAAGGAGGCGGGTGAAAATGTGGGGTATCCCCCCTCCCCCCTCGATCTTTGAAATCATTGAGTTAAGCAAGGAATTGCCCGCAAAATCCGCATGTCAAAGAACTTAGAGGTCAAAATCTAGAAAGCAGAGGACTTAGGGGCTCGCCGCTGAGGCTGCGTTCGGTACGTCTGTCTCGACCATGATCGCTCGAATTCAATGGTGGGCGCAAGGTTAGATGTCACAAGGTTGGTGTGGAAAACTTCTGCGTTGCCCGTTATGCTCCCAGATCCGGAGCCCGGTCGGGGTCGTGAGTGCAAATCGCCTGATTACAGCAGGTGAGCACTGCTTTGGAAGTCAGTTAAGGGGCGATAAGGTCCACCTCGCCTCTATAGGGCACGGCGTGACCATTGACGATGTAAGGCGCGAACTTGCATTTCCTGATCGACACGATTGGCTCGGCGAGCAGTCCACAGCCAACCGGACACCGCCCGGCCGGGCCCAGTCCAACTAGTTTTCCGTTCTCATCAACCGAGACGTTTATAGGGACAACCGCACCTTTAGGAAGCAGCCCCGCCCTAATCTTGCTCGGCTTACACGAAATCGTCTGTCGTACCATATCCTTTGCCGATAGTGTAGGGATGGCGTCATTTTGCTCCGGAGCTTTCGATTCCTGAGCCGAACACGGAATCAAGACTGCCACAATCAGCGCGAATACGACCGAGGCACACGTTGACATACGCGTATGCTACCTGCCTGCGGCGGCCCTGTCCAGCAGGCCTTTGTGGCGACTCGTCCAGATACCGTTGTCGTGACATCCCCCATTTGCACTTATTGAGCGGCGCCCTGCATAGATCAGAAATTCCGAAGTGTCTGTAGTACACTCCTCTGCTCTTGAGGGTATTCCATTCTTCCGCGGAGCCTCGGCGTCTGCTCTTTCGCGGTGTGCAGGCGTTGTGGGAACTCCTCTTTGAGCCTCGGAAGCAATTGGCACGAAAGGGGTCCTTCGACTGCGCGGATGATTCTCTTCGAGAATCATCCGCTTCGCTCAGGATGACAGGGTGGTGGGTTCGGCTGACGGTCGAAGATCCTTCTCTACGCAATTTATGGGGCTTCGATCAGCTCCATCTTGCCGTCCCGGGTGCGGTGCAGGACCATTACTTTGCCTTTGGGATCGCGGAACACGAAGACGTCGCGGTCGCGGAAGTGGGCTTCTTTGATGGCCTCTTCGAGGGTCATGGGGCGCATGGCTACGGCTTCGTTGGAGCGGACCAGGTGGACTTCGGTGGTTTTGGCTACGGCGGGATAGCGGTGCACGACTACTGCTACGGCAGTCTTTTCGGTTAAGCCCACGGCGGTCTGGATGGTCGCGGTTTCTTGCGGGGAGTGGCCGTTCCACTTCTTTACTTCTTCAGTCTTACGGGCGGAGCGCTTCTTCGATTGCCAGCGGGTTTTGTATTTCACCGCCTGCTTTTCGAGGTGGTCGAGGGCTTCGTTGACGGCGATCGACATGTCTTTCGCCTGGGCCAGGCCGACTAGCGGGCCGTTGCGCGGGCTGATGGTGATTTCGGCTTTGTGGCGGTGCTTTTCTACGGCGAGGATGACCTTGGTTTCGAAGCGGTCGCCGAGGATTTTGCGGAGTTTGGTGAGTCCGGTTTCTACTTCTTTGCGGATGGTGGGAGTTACTTCGTAGTGCCTGCCGGTGTATTCCACGTTCACGAGCGGCCCTCCTTGAATTCTTGCTCGAGCAATTGGGCACTGCTTTGCCGGCGGGACGCCGGCGCTACTATTCCTTTACTCTGCGTTGGTGGGTGCTGGGGATGCGCATATCTTCACGATACTTGGCTACGGTGCGGCGGGTTACCTGGATGCCTTGCGATTGCAGGATGCGGGTTAGTTGCTCGTCGGTTAATGGGCGGCTGGGGTCTTCTTCTTCGATTAGCTTTTTGACGCGGCGCTTTAGGATCAGGAGCGATGTGTTGCCGCCCTCGGGGCCCTGCACGCTTTCGCTGAAGAAGTAGCGCAACTCGAATACGCCTTGCGGGGTGTGGGCGTACTTGCTGGCCACGGCGCGGCTCACGGTGGAGGGATGCACGCCGATTTCTTCGGCGACCTCCTTGATCATCATGGGCTTCAGCTGATCGATGCCTTTTTCGAGAAAATCCTGCTGGCGGGCGACTATGCAGTAGCAGACTTTGGTGATGGTCTGCTTGCGCTGCTCGATGTTCTTGATGAGCTGGATGGCGCTCTTGTAGCGCTCTTTCACGTAGTCGCGGGTATTTTTGTCGTTGGTGTCGCGGGTGATCAGCTTTTTGTAGGCCGGGTTGAGGCGAAGCTGAGGCAGGTCGTCGTCGTTCATGAGGACCAGCCACTCGTCGCCGTGCTTGATGAAAGCTACGTCGGGCTCGATGAGGCGGGCCTGGACTTTGTTGTACTGCAGGCCGGGGCGGGGATCGAGGGTGCGAATGTAGTCGATGGCTTGCTGGACGGCATCGACGGGGCGTCCGATGGCCTTGGCGATTTCTTTGTGCTGCTTGCTCTGCACGGCGCGGAGGTGCTGGTCGACTACGGCGATGGCATCTTCGAGGATTTGGGCGGTGCCGTTGCCATTTTTCTCGCCGGGCTTTTCTGCGGCGTGGTTCCCGTTCTTGTGGTGCGCGAGTTGGTGCTGGTGATAACGCAACTGCAGGAGAAGACATTCGCGCAGGGTGCGGCAGCCTACGCCCGGAGGGTCGAGCTGGCGAATCACTTCCAGGGCTTCCTGGAGATCGGCCGGGGTGAAGGTCGGTTTGTAGACGGGGCTGGGAGCGGTCGCCTCAGGCGCGGGCGCAGCGGCTGCCGCGGAGTTTCCATTGCGTCCGGGGAGAAAGGGTTCGATTGAGAGGGACAGCGGGTGACAGGCCGTCCACTTCGTCGAAGGAGTTTCCGCGTAAGAAGATTGGCGGCGGAGAATTCGTTTGCGTCGGTTGCGGAGGCGGTGGAATTGAGGCCGGCGTCTTCGGAAGCTGATTCACCCGGCACCTCGCCCTGCGCTTCGTCTGGGACTTCATCGGGTACCAGGCCCAGAGCCTGGGCTTCGCTGGCGATACTTCTCGCGGCGGCGGCGTCGGCTTCCGGAGGTGCGGGCGGGGCCACGCCTAGCATTTCTTCGTCGCTCGCGATCAGGTAACCGTCTTCGTTGAGGTTGCCGATGATCTGCTCGGCGGCTTCGCGCACGGCGCTGCTCAGGCTTAGCGCGCCCAGTTGCCAGGCCAGGTGATCGGTGAGATTTGTTGGCTTGGAGAGGAAGTTTTCAAACGACGGGCGCTCGATCTCTTCCATCTCGCCGCGGGTGCGATAGCCGGGATCGAGATAGTCCTGGAAGAAGGATCCGAAATCGATCTCTTCAAAGGGGTCTTTCTTTTCAGCGGTGATCGGCGCTTCTTCGCCTGAGGCGGGAGCGGGGCGATCGCGCTCTTCTTCTTTACGGCCTATTTCGTCGATCAGCGGGACGGAATCTTCGAGTTCTTCGAGAACCGGGTTCTCGACCATCTCGGCGTTGATCATGTCCTTGAGTTCGAGCTTGTTGAGCGCGAGGACGGACACCATCTGCACCAGCCCCGGGGTGAGGATCTGGCGCTGGGATAGTTTGACGCTCAGTTTGTGCTGTAGTAGGACCATGTTTCAAAGTTTCAAGGTTTCAATGTTTCAAAGATTCAGAGCCAAGCGCCGATTTTGAAACCCTGAAACCTTGACCCTTTGAAACCTATACCAGCGAGAAGCTTTCTCCTAAATACACCCTTCTTACTTCCGGATCGGTGGCTAGCTGTTCGGGCTGGCCCTGGCGGAAGATGCGGCCGTCGTCGATGATGTAGGCGCGGTCGGTTACTGAAAGAGTCTCGCGCACGTTGTGGTCGGTAATCAACACACCGATGCCGCTGGCCCGCAGGCTGCTGATGATTTTCTGCAGGTCTAACACGGCGATGGGGTCGATCCCGGAAAATGGTTCGTCGAGCAAAATGAAAGTCGGGCTGATGCACAGGCAGCGGGCGATTTCGACGCGGCGGCGCTCGCCGCCGGATAAGGCATAGCCTCGATTCTGCCGGATGTGCTCCAAACCGAGTTCATCGATGAATTTCTCCATCTTCTCGCGGCGCTCGTGCCACGACATGGGCTGCGCCTCCAGCACCGCGAGGATGTTTTCTTCGACTGTAAGTTTGCGAAAAACCGAAGCTTCTTGAGGGAGATAACTGATGCCATACTGGCGCGCCCGCAGGTACATGGGAACGTCAGTAATGTCTTGACCGTCGTACAGCACGCGGCCAGTGTCGGGAGGGATCAGGCCTACGATTGCGTAAAACGTGGTCGTCTTGCCTGCGCCATTCGGGCCAAGCAGACCGACCACCTCACCCTGTTCGACCCGCAGGCTGACACCATTTACGACGCGGCGGCCCTTGTACGATTTGCCAATCTCATCGGTCGCCAGGGTACGCATTTATCTTGCCATTAACGGGCCACTCGGGTCTGAGTTACCACAGGAGTACTTGCTTCGCCTTCTACGAGCACCCTATCATCGCCCCTAAAGAAAGTCAACGAAACCCCGGTAATCTTGCCCCGTTCGGCATCAAAAATGCTAGGCGGCCCGCCGGTGAGCACGAATTTGTCGTCGGAGGCTGTGTAGACCAGGGTTTTGCCTTCGGCCCGGCGAGATGGTTGCTGGACGACTACGTTGCCTTTCGCGACCAGGTGATCGAGTTGACCTGGTCCGGAAATGTGCCCGGCAAGTGGTTGATTGCCTGAGGTTTGGCTGCGAGGTACGAGGTAGGCGTCCATGTTGTTGGAGGAGGCGGTGAAGTTGCTGCCCCTGGCTACTACTCCTCCTTCATAGTGAGCCAGGCGGTCGGCATCGGCGTAGGTGAGCCTGGCTGAGGTAATGGCTACTGGGCCATCGTCGGCGGGTTTTTCCTCAGATTTGGCCTTCACTTTGGATTCTTTGGCCTGAGCCTTGCTCACGGGTACGCTATTCGGCTGGGCACCCGGTTGAGCCGGGCCTGGTTGCGACAGCTTGGCCTGAACCAGGACGGTGGAAACCGGTTGCGCGGCCGTGCCTTGGGCGACCAGGAAACGGCGGTCCCGGTCAAACTGGATCGAGGGGGCTTCGACGATGTTGGCGTCCTGCCACAGACGGGCGTTGTCCCGGTACAGAGCAACTGCGGGAGAGTTGTGCGCCGTCATGGTGGCGGAAGTGACGTGAATCGGCGAAGCGGAGGCCAGGAGCGCTCCGTTCGGTTGCTCCTGGAGTTCGCTGTAGGTACTCTTCACGTCTTCGTCGGCGAAGGCATCATCGGTGGCGCGATTGATGCGGATGGTGCGCGCCGTAGTTACCATGCTGCCTTCGGAGACGCGGGGGCTGCCGGTGAGCACGAGGATCCGGTCAGCGGGAGTGTAGACCGCTTTGTCCGCCCAGGCTTGTGTGCGTTTGCTGGGAACCTGGCCGTCGTCGTACGCCACATTTCCCTTCTGGATGATGGAGGCAATTCCTCCCTGCGGAAGGAACAGGGCATCGAGCATCTGGCTGGTGCTGACGCGATCGGGTAGTTCGGGGGTGAAGTCCACAATCTTCGCGTCGGGCGCGCCGTGGATCGAGGTCAGGCGGCTGGAGCCGTCGGGAGCCGCGAGAAATTTCGCGTCGAAACGGCCGGCGGTGACTACTGTGTGGGCAGACGCTTGCGCGGTGGCCGGGTTCGAATTCTGGGCTGGAAAAATTGTGATCTGCGCCGCTCCTGAGGTTTCGGCGTGGTCGAGGCGGTTGGCGTCCGCGATAAAGAAATCGACGGTGGGCGCGGTCAGGTCGAAATTCTGGGGCTCGGAGGCACGCTGCGAAGCATGTTCTGACGCGTCTGTTGCTGGCGCGCCGGTGTTGTTCGGGTGTTGCGCCAAATGGACTCCGTTGGTGGCGTGCACTTTCTTTAATTCATTTCGGCCTTGAAAATCTAAAATCGCACGTCCGGCGTCGCCCTGCATGGGTTGCGGCCCGATGCGCTCGACGTGGACATTGCCGGTCAGCGTGGCCGTGTGCAGCAGGTTTTGTTTGCCGATCAGAAACATTTCGGCTTCGTCGGCGCGGGCACGCGTTTGGTCGGCGGCGTCTCCAATGGATTCGGCGTTCACGTTTCCTGTGGCCAGGATGCGCTGCACTTCGTTCGTCGGCCCGAGGAAGAATGTGGCTTCCTCTGATTGCATGGTTCCGTTCGCACGCTCCAGGCGAGGATTTTCCAGCACGACTTGGTGAGGGTCGTGCGTGATTCTGCCGTGAGTAGCGACGAGCGTGCCCGCCTGCGGCCCGCCCAGCATCACGTGAATCTGCGAAACCAGCGTGAGCGTGTTGCTCTTGCCGGAATACTGCACGCCGACGGCCCAGCCTGTGGCTTGGGGTGTGCGGAAGTCAACGCGTGCGTCGGTGGCGGCGTCTCCGCTCTCTTGATTGAAGATGAGGTCTGTGGTCTCGAGGTGGATGGGATTTTTGAGTTCTCTGGGAGTTTCCTGATCCGGTCCGGTTTCGCCCGTAGGATTCGATTCCAGATCGATCTGGACGTCTCCGTGAGCCGTGATGTTGCCGGATTTCTTGTCGTAGGAGAAATCGTCGCCGTAGATCTGGTCGAAGCGGGAAGAGTCGCGGCCGTAGAGAATAACGCTGACGTTGCGCAGTTCGGCGCTGCCGTCGAGCTGGAATTGTTTGAGGCTGCCGGCCTGGACAGTGAACAGGGTCCGCTTGCCGTCCGACTTAGAAAACTGAAAACCGTTCGCGGTCTGCTTGATGTCGATGCCGATTTTGTTGGGGAGTTCCTTCAGCACATTGCGCTGGCGTAGGCGGGCGTAGAAATACATCCCCGATACCGTTGCGGTGAACAGCACGGCGATCACGACCAGCCAGCGGCGCAGACGGTAGATGGGCAACGGCATTGCAACTTCAGTCTAATCCAAACTGGCCCAGTCTCCCGCGCCAGCGCGGCTTCGGCCAAGCGTGCTTAGCTTAGAAGGTCTCGTCTACATTGACTTCCATGATCATACGGTCGAGTTCAGCGCTGGCCTGGTTTTCCTGCACCGTCAGATCGCTGGACTCCTTGCGCAGAGCTGCCAGACGGCTCTCTTGCGCGTCGAGCTGGCTGACGTAGCGCTGTAGCAAAGCTTTTTCTTCGGAGCTTCCTTTCAGTGCTTTCATATTTTCGCGGATGCGGTTCTGATCCGCCGTGATCTGGTCGCCTTCCCGTTTGCGGTCGGTGATCTGGCCGGAGATGTCATCAACTTTTTCCTTCTGCTTCAAGATGCGGTCGAAGGCTTCCTGCATGGCGGGAGTCATCCGCTTCTGGTCGACAAGAAGCGCCACTTCGTCGTCGTCGAGGTTGGTCAACTCGTAGCGAGTTTCTTCCGGATGGACGGACTCGACGGTTAGTTCCGCGGTCTTGCCGGCGTCCACGGGAACGCGGAAGCGGTGGAATGACTCCGAGGATTCCTCCGGCTTGGGCGTTGCCGGTGTCAGAGCCCAGCCTTCTTCCGCGGGATATTCCACGATGACCTGGCGTGGTTCGGTATCGGCGTTACGGATGGTGAACTTGTTTGTCTTGCGCTGCTCTTGGGTTAGCAGCATGATGCCTTTGGCAATGCGGATGCGGGTGAATGGCTTTTCACTCGATTCATCGGAATACTTGACGTGCACGGCCGCATCGGCCGCGTAAGACAGCAGACGGCGCTCATCGGGATGGATGGTTTCCAGAACTCCTTCGCCCGCGAAGGTATCGGCTTCAAGTACGTTGAATGAGCCTGCGTCGAGAACCTGGCCGCTGATGTTCTTAATCCATAGCGCGCGCAGAGGAGGAGAGTTTTCATTCCACAATGTAACCTTCTCGGCTTCAATGCGCGCCTGGAGGATCGGTACGAGGGCTGATTGGTTCTTGCCGATTGTGATTTTCTGCTTGATCTTGTATTCGAAGAAGTCCCCGGCGGATTTGCCTTCGGCTTCGGCACTTTGCTTTTCCGCAACGCCAGAGACCTCGGCGTTCATAGTCTGCAGCATGGGCGCGGTGCTTTGCACCTCCACAGTCTCATTTGCGCTCCCTACATTCAGGGTGCCGTCGATTTCGTTGGTGCGTCCGATGCCTAGATAAACGTTGGTCAGATTAAAGCGCTGGAAACCGGGCGCGTTCACAAAAAGTGCCGAGTTGCCGGCCTGCAGATCGTTGAAGCGGTAATGACCGCGCGCGTCGGTGGTGGTGACCTGGGATACTCCTGTCTCTTCGTTTCGGACTGTAACTTGCGCGTTGGAGACCATGGCTCCGGAAGGGTCTTTGACGACGCCTTCGAGACTGGTGGTGGCGTGGCTTTGGCCGGCTGCGCCTGGCTCTAATTTCGTATATTGCTCAAGGCGGTCGTACGACATTGTCGCTTCGTGGGATTGCGGCGTCAGCATGACCGATTCGGGCAGAGGAATGACTGGACGCCGAGCATAGAAAGGCTGTGAGATATCCTGAATGAAAGATTGCGGAGCGCCGGCGACCAGGGAAAGCTGGACATCTTTCCAATCTTCGCCGATGGTGTTGTCGACGATTGCCCAGCCCTGCAGCAACGGCTTCTCGCCCGGCTTCCCGGAGAAGAGGATGCGGTAGGTGCTCTTCCAGATCGGCACCTCGCTTATGTAGCTCACGAAGATGTCGCGATCACCGGATCCAGCGGCGGTGAAGCTCATGCGGCGCACGTCGCGAGCCCGGGAGGAACCAATGAGGCTGAGGTAGCGGCCAACTTCGTCGGTCAGCTCGCGCTCCGCGATGCGGACCGACGTTCCGGAGCCGAGCTCGAAGTTTCTCATCTCACCGGTGTCGGTAACGATCGAAAAGGCGGTGACATCCTCGAAATCATCCTTGGTGCGCTGCTTGCGGATTTTCTCGACACTCAGCAGACGTCCTGCCGCAGTTGCCGAGCCGCTGCGCACTTCTACACGCGCTCCGCGGAGAGCCGATAGATATTCTGCCTGCGTTACTTGCTCGCCAAATGGCAGCCGGAGCGACTTCAACCGCTCGTCGAGCGGGGCGATCGAGTTGTAGCGAACCGATGAAACGCGGCCGTCGCCGAGATCGACGGCAGTCAGCGACTTCAAAACATCGTTGAGTTGCGCGGTTGTAAAGTCGATGCTGAGGTCCTGGGTGCCGCGAACCCGCGCTTCATGCTCGAAATAACCGACGCCGTTCTTGTAGAGCACGACGCGCTTGACGGGCAGGCGCGCGGAAGAGTCGCCGACTGCAGGGGCAGACTGAGCCGGCGGGGTTTGTGGCAGATCAGGTTTCCTCTGGGCCAAGGAAAGAGCGCTTAGCGAGAGAACTGTGAATGCAGCCAGAGTCGAGAGACGCATAGACACCTCCGGTATTCGGGAAGCGCAAGTCTAGCACTCCGGATAGGATTGGCCGACGCGGGTTCGGGCGCTTTTCTTGCAGATTCTGCCGTAACCGCTGCGGCTGGAACTGCGAGACATGGCGACACCGTGCCGGGATCAATCAGGAAGATTGTTCGCGGTGCGCTTGTCTCTCAAAATAGAAGGCCACGGCCAGCGCGAGGATGAGAGCCGCCACGCCGAACAGGGTCGCGGCGGGAATGGTGTTGGGCTCGAGGATGATGACTTTTCTCGCCATGGCAATCAGGGCTACTTCGAGGACGAGGCGAACATGAATGACATCCCTCCGGAGATATGCCTTCAGCGTCTCGAGCAACTCGACGCCGATAAGGATCAGCAGGAAGAACGAGAAGATCTCGAGCAGGCCTTGCACCGGGATGAGGAACCGCGGAGGCGTCCAGATCTCTTCTGCGATCAGGAAGCCTAGATGCACGGTGGAAAGCGCTACAACGATGACTAGAAGAACCGCCAACGCGACGGCAATGAGCTTTTGAATCCTGGTCAGAAGGGCTTCCATATCGTTTCCATTCAATCGGGCCGCCGTGAGTGACGACGATATTTACATGGCTGGTAGGAAACTTCAACTCGGAGTGGAACCCTCCCCGGAAACCGATTCATCCTTGTTTTGGGATTCCTTCCGGGTTGCCGGTCACGGACTTAAGATCCTGCAAAGTTAGTTCCAGGCCACCGAAGTCGGGGTGGTCGTTGTGGCCGATGGTGAAGGCAATGTCGATGGCGTCCCCGGCCAGGAGCGGCGACTGCTGCAGGCGTTCGGCCATGCGCCAGCCCAGGGCGTTGAAAACAGTTCTCAGATCTCGGTTCTCAGCTCTCAGTTGAAAACCTTTGGCTTCAGCTTTCTCGTTGCGACGGATGGCTGCGCCATCTGGATGACAGCTTGGGGTGGCTAGAATCGCTACTGCTGACAATTCTTCTCTTTCGGGTTCTTGCACGGATTCTCGCGGAGAGAATTCGTGGCCTTGGTTGTCGTCTCCCGCTTTCAGTTTCAGCTTGATGTGTTTGTCTTTCAGGATTTTCGGGGGAGCGATCAGACGCACGCCGCGAGCGGCGAATGTGGGCTCGTGATTTCCTGCTCCGTGAGGTTCGAGCAATTGCAACATCCGAAAAAGTGACGGAGTAATTTCGTCGAGATGCAGTTCTGCTTCTAACTGAAGCACAGGGTCGAAATCCGCTGGAGTGAGGCGAGTGCGCGCGAAGGCATCGAGTTCGACGCGCAGTCGAGCGACATTTGCCGACGGCATGGCGAAGCCGCACGCGTGGGAGTGTCCGCCGTAGCGACTGAAAAGATTGTGCGACGACTCGACGGCCTCAAGCAGGTGAAAGGGACGAATGGAGCGGCCGGAGCCGAAGGCCTCTTCGCCTTCGCGCGCGATGACGATGGCGGGGCGGTGGTAGCGCTCGACTACGCGCGTGGCCGCAATGCCGATCACGCCGCGGTGCCAGCCTTCGCCATCGACGACGATGCAGTAGGCGTCATACAATGCCGGGTCGCCGGCGATGCGCTCTTCCACAGCGAACAGAATGCGGCGCTCTTCTTCCTGGCGGTCGGCGTTGAGGCGATCAAGTTTCGCGGCGAGGTCGCGGGCTCGCGCGGGATCTTTCACGCTGAATAGTTCGATCACATCGCGGGCGACATCCATGCGGCCGGCGGCGTTGATGCGGGGCGCGATGCGGAAGGCAACTTCGGTGGAAGTGGGCGGGCGCTTGCTAGAAATCTGCGCTACCTCGAGCAGGGCCTTGAGCCCGGGATTCACTGCGCGGCGCAGGGCATCGAGGCCAAGTTTGGCAAATACGCGATTCTCGCCGGTGAGCGGAACCGAATCGGCGATGGTGGCGATCGCCACCACCTTCATGAATGATCGCAACATGCGGAGCTGATCTTTTTCCTCTAGGCGCCGCTGCATTAATCCTTGCGCGACTTTGAAGGCTACTCCTGCTCCGCAAAGCTGCTTGTAGGGATATTGGCATCCCGCCTGATTGGGATTGACCACTGCTAACGCGCGGGGAACGCCATCGGGTCCCGGCAAGTGATGGTCGGTGACGATCAAGTCGACGCCGAGGCGCTGCGCGGTTTCGGCGGGGGCGAAGGCGCGGATGCCCATGTCGACGCTGATGATGAGGCGAATGCCTGCGGCTGCGGTGCGTTCGATCACATCGTCGCGCAGATCGTAGCCTTCGCGAATGCGGTGAGGCACGTGAAAATCGGCGGCGCCTCCGCAGAGTTCGATTGCCGTTTTCAGGATGATGACCGCCATGGTGCCATCGACGTCGTAGTCGCCGTAGATGAGGATTGGTTCTTTTCGTTCGATGGCGGCGTCGAGGCGGTCGACGGCGGCCCGAAGACCGAGCATTTCTTCGGGTGCGTGCAGATGATCGAGAGACGGGAAGAGGAAGCGAGCTGCGGAGTCGGGATCAGTGATGCCGCGACGGATGAGCAAGCGAGCGAGCGTGTGAAGTGGACCGCCTTGCTTGTTATGATTCCGCGATTGATTCGGGATCGGCAGACCTGATAGATCGCGGAGGGCCGTCGCCAGGCTGTGTACGCAGAGTGGGTCTTCAGTAGCCAGTTCCCATCGCACGATTAACCTTCGTCGTCCTGGTCCGGTTCGTCGATGGGGATGCCGCCAAAATCTTCGGAGACTTCTAGCAGGCGCTGGTAGCGGTCGTACCAATCGGTGCTGACTTCGCACAAGAACATCGATCCCTGATAGGCCCAGCCTAACTGCAGAAACCCTACTTTGCCGAGGTGGGCGCGGAGCCAGCGCGCATCCTCCACGTCGTCGCCATCGGAGAACTCGGAGTGGGTGAGCCGTTGCACCAGTTCGTCGAGTTCCTCGCGCTCGAGCTTCCAGGAATGCATGGTGAGGAATGGTGTGCCGGCGCTTTTCGCGAGCTCGACGAAATCCTTCCAGCCATCGGGATTCGTGCCCATTTCCCACATGACGCACTGCACTTCTTCGTAATCCACGTAACCGTGGAAGCGGCTCATGCCATGGCCTTCGATGAAGGCGATCATGTCATCTTTGATGATGGTTAAATCTTCTGGCGTGGGCGACATAGCGGAGCTCGAATCAACATTGTATGCCGTTTGGGCACGAAGCTGCCAGCGCGAGGATAGTTTCAGATGAGCCTGTGATTGTTGGACTTCATCTTGCGTTCGGCAACAGGCCTTTTTCGACTAGCACCGGAGGCCTGCGGTGCCGGGTGGCTTGCTCGTAGGCGTAGGCCCATCCCAGCAAGTCGCCATCTTTCCAGGGACGGGCTGAGATCTCCAGGCCGAAGGGGAGACCGCCGGGATAGAAACCGCCGGGAACGACTACCGCCGGAACACCGATCATGTTGACCCATCCCGTGTCGCTGTGCGGACCTTCGCTGATCTTTCCATCCTGCGGCATGGTCTCATCGGGCGGAGGCATCTGGGTTGCGGGATAGACGTAACCATCGAGGTGCAGGCGGTCGAGCGTTTCGTAGTACATTTCGAGCGCCTTTCGCCGCGGCGCGAGGACGTTGGCTTCGGCTTGCGGGTCGGTTTCGAAGATGGCCTGGATCACGGGCGGGCGATCTTTTCGGGTGATCTCATCGACGCCGCCGATGATGGTGGAGGGCAAGGGAGAGCCGACGGCTTTCTGATATTCGTCGGCAGAGTGGTATTGCGCTGGACCGTACTCGGCGAGGAATTTTTCTGTTCCTTCGCGGACGTAAGGAAACGTGCCGACGCGAGCGATGGTGCGGCGAAGCTGTCGGGGAGAATGGAATCGTCGAAGACTACGGTTGCGCCCGCGGCTCGCAGGCCTTCGAGCGACTTCATGAAAGCTTCGCGGGTTTCTGGACGCAGCGGGAGTCGAGCAGCATCGGTGTCGGCTGCGACCTCGGCGGGCGACTCAGACGCGGGAATGCCCTGAAACGGAATGCCGGCTCCGGCAAGAATGAAGGCGGGCACGCCGAAGCGTTTTCCCTTGAGCGCGTCCGGTTTCAGGTACTGCGTGTAGGGGCCGGGCTGGGCTTTGGCGGAGGAGCCGATGGTGGGGGGATCCAGAGGATCTTCTCCGGCCATCACGCCGAGCGCGATGGCGGTGTCTGTAACGTCGCGCGCGATTGGACCTGTGTTGTCGAGCAGCCAGTCGAGCGGCGCGATGCCGGCAATGCTCACCAGGCCGCGCGTGGGGAAAACGCCTACGACCGAACTGGTGGCAGACGGCATGCGGATCGAGTTGCCGGTGTCGGTTCCATTGCCCAGCAGGGCATAGTTCGAGGTGACTGCCGTGACTGTGCCTCCGGAGGAGCCGCCAGGGCTGAAGCGAACGTCGTAGGCGTTGCCGGTGCGTCCGTAGGCGGTGCTGCGATTGGTGTCGCTGGCG
This sequence comes from uncultured Acidobacteriaceae bacterium, assembly GCA_963743115.1. Lineage (GTDB taxonomy): Bacteria > Acidobacteriota > Terriglobia > Terriglobales > Acidobacteriaceae > Sulfotelmatobacter. The sequence continues at coordinate 289,507 of CAVUOM010000001.1, forward strand.
GCGAAATCCGGCATATTGGTTTGCCCGAGGATGACGGCTCCGGCCGCGCGCAACTTGGCGATGATGGTCGCATCCTTGGGCGCGACCAGTTCATGGCCGGGGATCAGATAGCCTTTCCATCCATCGGTAGTGATTAGACCTTTTATGCTGGTGTTGGCCTTCGTAACAATCGGAACGCCCCACAGCGGGCCGCGCACAAAACTGCTGCCACCCGCTTTTGCTTCCGCATCTTCGCGAGCAGCGGTGGCGAGAGCTCCGGGCAGGTCGAGATTCTGCACGGCGCGGTAGATCCCGTTGTACTTCTCGATGCGCGCCACATACCAGTGAACGACTTCGGTCACGGTGTACTTGTGGCTACGGTAGAGCTGTTCCAGCTTTGGGATCGTGATTTCGAGCAGGTCTCGATCCATCGCTTGTTGGGAGGTGCTTTGCGCGGTTGATGAAGTTTTCGACTGCGCGCACAGGAAGCCGGTTTCGAAAACGGCAAAGATGACAATGAGGAGATGGCAAAGACGGGCTTGTATCTTCATGAGATCCTCTGCTACAGAATGATTGCGCGGAATGATAAAGAATACTTGAGTTGGGCCGGGATAGGGTGCAGGAAATGATCGGCTGGCCTCTTTCTCCCCGCTCCATTTAGAATCCTCTGTCCCACTCGCACCAGGGTATTCACTCGCAACGACAGGAGGCGCATCCGTCTTGATTCCTCGTTATACCCGTCCGGAGATGGGCCGCATCTGGAGCGACGAAAATCGCTTTCGCACCTGGCTCGCTGTGGAAGTGGCCGCCACCGAGACTTTGGCTGAGGCCGGCATGGTGCCGAAGGAGGCGGCTCGGGCGATCCGCGAGCGTGCGGATTTCAGCGTGGAGCGCATCCACGAAATCGAAGCCGAGGTGCGCCACGATGTGATTGCCTTCACCACGGCCGTGGCTGAGATCGTTGGGCCGCATGCGCGCTGGTTTCATTACGGCCTCACCTCGAATGATGTGGTGGATACGGCGCAGGCGTTGCTGATCAAACAGGCTTCGGCGCTGATTGCGCAGGATCTGGAGCGGCTGGCGGATGTGCTGGAGCGCCGCGCGTGGGAATTCAAAGACACTCCGATGGTGGGACGGACGCACGGCATTCACGCCGAACCCATTACGTTCGGCTTCAAGATTGCAAACTGGTATTCGGAGACGCAGCGCAATATTGCTCGCTTCAAGGCTGCGGCCGAGGACTTGCGGGTGGGAAAATTTTCTGGCGCGGTGGGAATTTTCGCCCACCTCACGCCGGAGATCGAAGAGAAGATTTGCGCTCGGCTGGGTCTGAAGGCGGCGGCGGTTTCATCGCAAGTGATCCAGCGCGACCGGCATGCTCAGTATTTGGCTACGCTGGCCGTGATTGCCTCCACGCTCGACAAGATCGCGACCGAAATTCGGCACTTGCAGCGCACCGAGGTGCGAGAGGCTGAGGAGTTCTTCAGTGAAAAGCAGAAAGGCTCTTCGGCCATGCCGCACAAGCGTAATCCGGTGAGCAGCGAGCAGATCAGCGGACTGGCCCGCGTGGTGCGCGGCAATGCGCAAGCAGGGTTTGAAAATGTTGCCTTGTGGCACGAGCGCGATATTTCGCATTCGTCGGCGGAGAGGGTGATTCTGCCGGATTCGACGACGCTGGTTGATTATCTGTTGAACAAGACTGCGAACTTGATTGAGACGATGTTCGTGTATCCCGAACGCATGCAGGCGAATCTGGAGAGCACGCATGGACTGATCTTCAGCGGGCAGTTGCTGCTTGACCTGGTGGAGCATGGAGTCTCTCGCGAGGACGCTTACCGGCTGGTGCAAGGGCACGCCATGCGGGCGTGGAAGGAGGGTCTCGACTTCCACCAGCTTGTGCTTGCCGACAAGGAGATCACGGGGAAAGTTCCCACGCAAGCAAATCGAGCATGCTTTTGATTTGCAGCGCCAGCTGAAGAATGTGGACAAGATCTTCGCCCGCGTGTTTGGTGCTAGTCGGCCAGCGGGAAACGCTGGCCGATCGAATGCGGCCAGGCCTGCCAAGCGCCCCGGCACGGCAAGAAAACGGCGCTGACTTCTGCAACTTACTTCCTCCGCAACTTTCCTCCTCCGCAACTTTCCGGGACCTGCAGGGTTCACCTTGTCAGAAGCAATTAACCATACGGTTAAATCGTAAAGATTTGTCAATTGGGTCGGAGGTGACCTTATGACTGCAAGAAGTTTGCTGAAAGCCGCGGGATCCTTGCTGGCCACGGGATTGTTGAGTGCGACGCTTGTCGCCCAGACGGCAGCGGCGACTCGCTACGATAGTCAGATTCAAACCAGCATGGCGGAAAAACTGGCAAAGAAGAGTCAGTTCAGCGATGTGAAGTCCAGTGTCGAGGACGGCATTGTTACGCTGACGGGGACGGTCGATCTTTACCAGCGCAAACTGGATGCGGCCAAGCTCGCTCGAAAAACTGCGAGCGTGCAGGGCGTAGACAATCTGATCACGGTGGCGGGGCCAAATATCTCCGATGAGCAACTGCAGCGGAAACTGGCTCAGAAGCTTAATTATGTGCGCGAAGGCTACGACAACACGTTCGACTACTTCGCGCTTGGAGTGAAGGACGGCGTGGTCACGGTGGAGGGTCAGGATCTGACCGGCCTGGGCCGAGACGAAGCTCTCGCCGAGATTTATTCGATGCCCGGGGTGAAGGACGTGATCTCGAACATCTCGGTTGAGCCAGTGTCGCCGTTTGACGAGGGGGTGCGCCTGCGCACGGCCCGGGCGATTTACCGCGATCCGGTGCTGAGCAAGTATGCGATGGACCCGGCGCGGCCGATTCGCATTATCGTGGTGAACGGCCACGTTACGCTTTACGGCTCGGTTGATAGCACGATGGATAAAAACGTCGCTGGCCTGCGAGCGAATCAGATTCCTGGCGCCTTCAGCGTGGAAAACAAGCTGGAGGTGGAGTCGGGACAGTCTGGGATGTAATGCGGTTTGGGGGCGGGCAGAGGGGCGCGGCGAAAGTCGCGTCCTTTTCTCCATGAGACATCCGACGATTGCAATCGAGAAGCATTTCATGAAGGACCTCCTTTACAGTCGGTTGATCAGGGACGCGACGTAGCCGGCGCCGAATCCGTTGTCGATATTCACCACGCTCACGTTTGAGGCGCAGGAATTCAGCATGCCGAGCAGTGCGGTCAGCCCCTTGAACGATGCGCCGTAGCCGACGCTGGTGGGGACGGCAATGACGGGAACGCCCACCAGGCCTCCCACGACGCTCGGCAGGGCACCTTCCATACCGGCGCAGACAATTACCACGCGGGCTTTCGTCAGAGCTTCGCGATTGGCGAGAAGGCGGTGAATTCCGGCAACGCCAACGTCGTAGAAGTGCTCGACGTGGTTGCCCATGACTTCGGCCGTCACGACGGCTTCTTCGGCGATGGGGATGTCGCTGGTTCCCGCGGAGACCACGGCGATTGTTCCTTTGCCGTAGGTGTTGGGATCGCGCTGCAGTACGATCGCTCGCGCGAGTTCACGATATTCTGCCGCGCGTACCTTCTTCTTGACTGCGGCGAACTGTTTTCTATCGGCGTGCGTTGCCAGGATGTTGCCGCCGTGCTTCGCCAACCGGGCGAAAATCTCGGCGACCTGCGACGGAGTCTTCTTTTCACCGAAAATCACCTCGGGCATGCCGGCGCGGAGGCTGCGATGGTGATCGACCTTGGCGAATCCCAGATCTTCGAACGGCAAATGGCGCAGACGGTTTACCGCCTCGTCGGGCATGAGCTCGCCGTGGCGGACCTGGTCGAAGAGTTTGCGGATGGATTCGGCGTTCACGGCGGGTTCTAGATTAGCATTGGGCGGACAATGACGCCGGCATCCCGACAGCCGCCGAGGCGGCGCTACTTGGTGGCGTTGCGGATTTTGGCAATCACGGCTGTGCAGACTTTCCGAGGCAGGCCTGGCTCGTCTAGGTGAGTGAGGAACAGGCGGCGCAAGCCGTGCGGCTTCACCTTGCCCGCCAGATAGACGATGTAGATCTGGCTTCCCAGGCGGTATCCCCAATCCTGCGCGATCGCTTCGAATTTATCCGCATCGGCGCGGATCGCCGACTGTGCGGCTTTTTCGACAGCGGCCCGCGACAACGCGGGCGAGTCTTCGGTTTCCGGCGCGGGCCTTGAGGGATAGAGAACGCGCGAACCGAAGTAGGCCACAGCATGCTCGATTACTCGGGTGTAGAAGGCGTCGGTGGGCTGGACTTGGCCGGCATTTTCCTGCGCGCCACTGCCGTTTTCGTGCCCATTCAAGCGCTGGGGCAAGCCCCGGCAGGCGTGGTGCAGAAAGCGGGTCGCATCTTCGGCGGCGTGCATCATCTGAAATTCGCGGATGTGAAACGCATTCACCTCAGGGAAATACGCGCTGCCTCGTTCTTCAACGCTCGCCAGGATGTTTTTCAGTTGCTGTTCAGTGATGCCTTTGCGGGAGAGCAGGCGGCGCAGCATCGCGTCTGAGGCGTTGCCGTGAACCTCAGGCAGCATGTCGACCAGAAACTTTGGTTGCGTGCCATTGTGCGGGGAATAGCGGTTGATCTCGAGAAAGCTCGCCAGGCTGTCGATCAGGTTGTAAATGGTTGGCGCGAAGTCGGGACCGCTGTCGCGCGGCTCCACTGATCGAGAAACAGGCGATAGCTTTCATACTTTTCGAGCGGGGTGGCGTTGAAGACGCACAGGACGTCATCGGTGACGCGCACGGCGTCGACTTTATCGACGCGCTCGCCGGCGGCGCGCCAGTAAAGCGCGTCTATGTTCTGCAGCACGGTGAGGATTTTGGCACCAGGCAGCTCCTTGTGAACTACGCGCGGGAGATGTCCGGGAGCAAGGTGCGATTCTCCGAACAACACGAAGATCACGGCATTGGGATGCCGCTCGCGGATCTCGGCGATCTTGGCCGCGGCGTGACGGTCGCGGGCGCCGATCTTGCGCAGGTTTTCACGGGGCATGCAATCGAGGCCGTAGATGCCTTCCGCGTGGTCGCGAGCCGCTACCAGCAATTCGTGGAATGGAGCCCAGTCGTATCCCCAATCGAGATCGAAGCGGATGCGCTGGCGCAGTTCGTCCTCGTCGATTTCGCGACGCCACCATTCATCGAGGATGTGCTGATCGCGGGCGAAGATGGTTTCGACTCCGAGCACGACCGGGCGATCTCCGGCTAACGCGCGCTGCTCGAGGAGAGATGCGGCGTAGCGCTGGGCGCCGGGCAGGGCATGGTAGTCGCCGATCAGGACGACGTCGGCGGCATGCAGAGCTGTCTGAAGCTGTTGCGAGTCGAGGAGCGAATCGTAGTTGCGGAAGGCCTGGCTGAACTCGCGAAGATATTTGCGGCGGCTGTGCGAATCCTGAGCGCGGATTTCGCGCTCCACTCCGGCCAGCGCGTGGAGTTGCCCGGCGCTGCGGCGGGATCGCAAATTGACCGTAGATGCCATAGCAGTTCTCAGTTCTCAGTTCTCAGTTCTCAGTTCTTATTCTCCGCGGCTTGACTTCCGTTGCTCGGCGTCCCTATGCTCCAAGTCCGGGGCGCTCGTCGCCTCGTTGGAGGCTGTTTTGCCGAACCATCCGCCGCAGAATCTGACCATCGCTACTACCGGCGCCAGCGGGTCAGTGTTTCTGCGGCAACTGCTGCTCGCGGTTGAGCGTGATGCCCGCGTTCAGACCGTGAACTTCATCGCATCGGACTCCGCCTTGCGCGTGCTGGCCGAAGAACTCGGCATCAAGGGCCGCTCGAATCTTGTTCCGCCAGATCCTTGCTGGCGGAAAAACGAAATCGTCAGGCCGCGCCTCGAATACCTCGTCCAAAATTAAAGAGCAATCGAACGCCGACATCGGAGCCAACGTGGCCAGCGGTTCTTATCCCGCCGATGCCATGATCGTGATCCCGTGCAGCGTGGGCACTTTGGCCCGCATCGCCAACGGCATCGCCTCACACCTGATCGAGCGCGCTGCCGACGTCTGTCTGAAAGAGAAGCGTCCGCTGGTGCTTTGCGTGCGCGAAACGCCGCTCAATAAAATTCACATCCGCAACATGTACCGGGCTGCCGATGCCGGGGCGACCGTCTTTCCGCTCATCCCGGCGTTCTACTACCGACCCGCGAGCTTAGATGACATGGCCCGCGAGTTCGCCTATCGCGTGCTGGCCCACCTGGGCCTGCCCCAGGCCGACGCGTTTCGAGTGGAAAGGCTGAGCTATCAGCCACTTACGCTCCTACATTCAAAAAGTCTTTGACCTAAGGAAAGATCGGGCTCAGGTTGGGGAATCTCAAGTGTAGAGAGCCATAGGTGCAGGTCACAGATACCCGGCGGACATGTACGACAGGGGAGAAACTCGCCCGGCCCATGAGCCGACCACGATTTCCAAAGACACGGTTTCATCTGCTTGGCGTAGAATTCGGCAAATTCCCCGAAGGTGAGGCAATGTCCAGACGCTGGTGCGCAGGGATGATCGTGTTTATGGTTGTCGCCGCTGTGTGCGTGGCCGATGACCACAATCCGCTTGCTGGCGACCCCAACGCCGCCAAGGCTGGAGAGTACGAATTCCGCATCAACTGCGCGCTTTGCCACGGATTGGGCGCGCACGGAGGCGGACGCGGCCCGGACCTGACGCGGGCGCAAAAGAAGCATGTGCATTCGGATGCGGAGATGTTTCAGGTGATCAGCAACGGGATTCCGGGCACCGCCATGCCTGCGAATGGAACCAACGGCCAGGGCGTTGGCATGACGGATGAAGAGATCTGGCAGATCATCACCTACATTCGCGAGCGTCGAGGTGAAGGCGCCGTCCAAGCCTGCCGGCAACGCGGCGCATGGCAAGGAACTTTTCTATGGCGACGCCAATTGCTCGCTGTGCCACATGGTCGAGGGCAAGGGCGGACGCGTGGGTCCGGAACTTACTTCTGTTGGCGGCTCGCGCACGCGGGAAGCAATCATCGATTCGGTGCGCAATCCCAGCCGGCGGCTGGCTTGGGGATTGACGGAGGCCACGAAAGAGTTTCCCCAGGAATACGAGACCGTCACTGTCGTGACCGCGGACGGCAAACAAATCAAGGGCGTGGCGCTGAACGAGGACAACTTCAGCGTGCAGATGATGGATGCGAATGAAAAGATTTATTTGCTGGAAAAAGACAAGCTGCGTTCGTTCAAGAAGAGCCGGCAGTCGCTGATGCCGACTTATAGTCCGGACGTTTTGAGCGATAAAGATCTTGAAGATATTGTGGCTTTCCTGATCGGCGTGGGGGCGAAATGACCGCGCGCAGAATCTTCTCGACTCTATTGATGGGCTGTGTCGTTTGCGCTCTGCTCGCGTCAGAGACTCATGGGCAAGTCACGTTCGATCGGCTGGTGAATTCCGGGAAGGAACCGCAGAATTGGCTGACTTATTCCGGGGATTATTCGGGACGGCGCTTCAGTTCGCTCGATCAGATCAAGGTCACGAATGCGCGGACGCTGGTGGCGAAGTGGGTGTACCAGACCGGGGCGACGGGAAAGCTTGAGACTACGCCGCTGGTAGTGGATGGTGTTCTGTACGCCACGGCGCAGGACGACCGGGCATTTGCCCTCGATGCGCGCACGGGGCGGCCCGTCTGGATGTATCAGCATCAACTACCAGGGGACATCCGTCCGTGCTGCGGGCGGGTGAATCGCGGACTCGCCATTCTTGGGGACAAGGTTTTCCTGGGGACGCTCGATGCCCACATAATCGCGCTCGATGCCAAGACGGGGAACGTGATCTGGGATGTTGTGGCTGCGGAGTACCAGAAGGGATACAGCTTTACGGTAGCGCCGCTGGCGGTGAAGGATCTGGTGGTGATCGGCGTTTCCGGCGGCGAGTATGGGGTGCGAGGGTTCATCGACGCTTACGATGCTGCGACCGGCGCGCGCAAATGGCGCTTCTACACTGTGCCGGGACCGGGCGAGCCGGGGCATGACACGTGGGAGGGAGATTCGTGGAAGACTGGCGGCGCTCCGGCGTGGAACACCGGAACGTATGACGCGGTGAGCAACCAGATTTTCTGGCCGACGGGGAATCCCGCGCCGTCGAATCGCGGCGAAGGGCGTGCCGGGGACAATCTTTACAGCAACACACTGCTCGCACTCAATGCCGACACGGGGAAGTTGAATTGGTATTTCCAGTTCACCAAACACGACGAGCACGACTGGGATGCGACGCAGGTTCCGGTGATGATCGACCTGGGAGCACCCGGTTCCGCGGGCAAGCATCTGATCGCGCAAGCCAATCGCAACGGTTTTTTCTACGTGATCGACCGTACGACTGGCAAACTGATCTCGGCGAACGCCTACGGCAAGACTACCTGGAGTGATGCGAAAGATGCGGATGGGCGTCCGGTGGCGAACCAGCATGCTTCGCCAACCCTTGAGGGGCACACGATATGTCCGGGAGCGCTGGGGACGACGAACTTTATGGCGCCGACGTTTGATCCGCAGACGGCGCTGTTCTATGTAACCGCGCGCGATCAGTGCGACATCTTCTCTACTGCGCCGCAACCTTACGAGGCGGGGCATGCGTATTACGGCAGCGCTTACTTCCCATCGGATGAAGCCGAACCGTATCGCGGATTCCTGAAAGCAATCGACCCGGCGACCGGAGAGATCAAGTGGAAGTTCGAGCACACTTCTCCCACCTGGTCGGGAGTGCTGTCAACTGCCGGAGGCCTGGTCTTCACCGGCGACGCCGAGGGAAATTTCATCGCCCTGAATGCGGCTTCAGGCAAGACGCTGTGGCACTTCCAGATGGGAGGCGCGGTCTATGCCGCGCCGATGGCCTTCGCCGTCGACGGAAGAGAATATGTAGCGATTGCGGCTGGCAGCGCAGTGTATGCCTTCGGATTGCCGTAGAAGCCGCCCTCAGAACTGTGCAACCACTCCCGTCGAGAAGCGAAAATTGACTTGGTGAGTCGGGTATCCTTCGAACAAGATGCTATTAAAATCGGCGCCGTAAAACTTATTCGAATTAACGCTGGTGTGGAAGTAATCCAACTGTCCCAGCCGTACGGAAAACAGCCGGAACACTTTGAAATCGACCCCGCCGCCCAGCGCGAACGCAAAATCGTTGGAGGTTATGGCAGCGTAAGAGGCGGAAGGAGACACGCCCGTGAGGGTGCTCGCGCCCAGGCTGGTTCGATCCCAACCAACCAGGGCATGTACGAACGGAGTGAATCTTAATTTGGTCCGATAGGAGACTACCGGGCCAGCCAGGACCGAATACCCGGTCGATTTGGGAAGGCCAGAGACTCCGCTGGTCGATGACGTAATGGGCGCGCCGTAGCGGCCGCTAAGATCGACGGCGACTCCGACCCAGCGGTCCGCGTTGTATTGCCCTTCCGCGTTCCACCCGTTGAAGTTGTAATTCACTCCGAACGTGCCCATCGAGTGGGGCACGACCATGTCTACCGTTAGAAGCGACAGTCCGCCCGTATCTTCATGCACCAGGGAATATCCGCCAAACACCTGCACTTTCGGGGTTGAGTCTTGAGCGAAGGCAAACGAACCAATCAGGACAGTCGAAATAATTATTGCCGCGGCGAATCGAGTCATTCCACGTTCTCCCCTTTGAGAATAACGCATTCGGAGGTCTATATCCCAACTTGTAACCATGAATCAGATTAAGAACGCGGAGTCCGGCGAGCAGGTTGTATGTCGACCTGCAAATATTAATGAATGGCCGGCAAAGGCGAGATGTGCGCTAGGGTTGCCGTTCGGGGTCGACGGCCTGGTCGAGATAGATCCAGAGGACGCGGGCAAAGAGTGTGATTGTGGGTGCGAGCGGCAGAAACAACACGACAGCCCAGATGGTGTCTTTCGTGATCCACCAGCCGGTGGTCGACCACAGCAGTGCGGCGAGCAGCGCGACGATCACCACTCCCAAACCATAGCTGACATACATGGCGCCAAGAAAATAGCCGGGCTCGCGGTCGAACTTTAGATCGCAGACGGGACAACGGTCGTGCATCTTGGGGAATCCTCGGAAGATGGAATAGCGAAAAATGCTTCCCGTACGGCAGCGGGGGCAGCGCTGGCGAAGAATGTCTCTCACGGTCGCGAGCTTTGTAGAAGTTCCCATCGTCGTTCGCGATGTCGTCAGTCGAGACTTCTAAGCTAACAGATGGAGGAGTGGCACTCTCGGCACCTACTTTCGTGCCGGTTGACGCACATGCGGACTTCGTACTAATCTGCGATTACACCGGAAAGGAGGTGGTCGAATGACAAGTTCTGAATGTGGCAGTAGTTGTGGGAGTCTAAGACCAGGTGAGGTGGCTGAGACTTAGAGCTGGTTGCTCTAAGCGGGGCTTGCGGATGCAGATCGAGTTCAGATCGCGCCGCGAGCTACAGCCCGCACACTAGCCGGTGAGTAGGGATGGAGGCATCGCGTAGGTCGCGCGAAGGCTTTCATTCTAGGGACTTCGGCGCTGAGCTTCAGTCCCAGACCCGGGAGTTGCCGTGAGAGGCCACGTAGAGTGACCACCTCTTGGTCAATCCCAAACAGACCACCGGACGGCCCGCAGGCTCAAACCTGCGGGCCGTTTGTTTTTTGCGAGGCTGGGGACAGCCGGGATTTGGGGCACGGCGGTTTCGTAAAAGCACATCGCTGGCCGACTGCTTCGACATGAACTCGCGGACCATTGTGTTGTTCGCCTCATGCAGCCTTGGATTCGCTCCATAGCTGCTGGTGGTGATTTCGGCCGCGCTCGAAACCACGCCGGAACGGTTCCGCCACTTCAATGCCGGGATACTGGCGTTCGAGTTCTTCAATTTTTACTTTCATCTCGGGCAATACCTGATCGTATTCTTTGCGACGGGTCCGAGCGTCCAGAGCGAATTCGAAGCCCCGCCGATAGAATTCCTCGTCGTTCCCAAAATTCCTGCCGTGTTTGGAATAGTGCTCTTTCTCCGCACTTCGCAAACCGATCCACCAATGTTCCCGGGCGGCATCGATTGATTCTGCGCCTTCCGCTTTCAGCAATTCACGAAACAGGGATGCCTCGACGTCATCGTTTGCCATGGCAATCAAGACGCTGCGGCCTTTGCGCAGAGCATCTTCATAAACAAAAATCTCATCCTCCGGCAAGCCCTCGGTCTGCGCATTTTCCAGCTTTCCGCCCACGGTTGCTCCTACCCCGGCACCGGCCGCCGCCACCACCGCTCCACCCAGCAGCCCAATCACAGTGATCGGCCCCACTCCTGGTATCAGGGCCGCTACCAGCAGCGGACCTCCTGACAGTCCGGTCGCCGCTCCTACGACTGCGCCCATAGCTTTCCCCATTCCTGGTTGCTCTGCAGAAACGGTTGGAATTGTCCCCTCGTGCGTATCTATGCCTCCCGGAGTCAAAAGCGTGAGGCGGTCTTCAGACAATCCGAGCGCACGAAGCTCGACCAACGCACGCTGCGCGTACGGCTGCGAACCAAACACACCAGTTACCGCTTTCATCGGACCCACCCCTTCTCGATAAAAGTTCCTCTCTCTTAGGTCAGATGAGATAGCGGCCAGCATGGTTGTCGCCGACCAATTGTCCACGGCAGTTGGCGAACGCCCGTTGACGCAGTATGCTTGGCGGGTGGCATATCTCGACGGATCTGACCTGAACGAACACCAGGAGCGGCGGCGGCTGGCGGCGAACTACGCCGGTATGACTGATGAGGAGCTGCAACGGTTGGCGCGGACCGCGGAGTCGCTGACCGAGTTAGCCTGGGACGCGCTCGAAGATGAGATGGACCGCAGGCATCTCGAATTTGCCGAGGATGCGGCGCCGGAACCGCGGCAGCAAATGGAAATGCGGGAACTCGTGACCATCCGGCAGTTTCGCGATCTGCCGGAGGCGCTGCTCGCCAAGGGCAGTCTGGAGTCGGCGGGCATTGAATGTTTTCTGGCCGACGAAAATCTGGTGCGGCTGGACTGGTTCATTTCGAACTTCATCGGCGGAATCAAGCTCAATGTGAGGGTTCAGGATGCGGGGAATGCGCAGAAGCTGCTGGACGAGCCGATTCTCGAGGGCCTCTACGTGCAAGGCGTGGGACTCTACGAGCAGCCGCGCTGCCCCAAGTGCCAATCGCTGGATGTGAACTTCCAGGAGCTGGACCGTCCCATTGCCTACATGAGCGCATTCCTTCATGTTCCGATGCCGGTGCAACGCACCGGATGGCGTTGCCATTCGTGCGATGCGGAGTGGGAAGACGACGGCTCGTAGGCTCGGTGCTCCTCGGTTGACGTGCGCACGAAGCAGAACTAAGATTCCGAGCACATGGCAGAAGACCAGTTTCCAATCGGCCGCACGATCTCCCACTATCGGGTTCTGGAAAAACTGGGCGGCGGCGGGATGGGCGTCGTGTTCCGGGCCGAGGATACGAAGCTTCGCCGCTTTGTCGCCCTCAAGTTTCTGCCGGAAGGAATCGCGCGCGATGAGGCTGTGCTCGAGCGCTTCCGGCGCGAGGCGCAAGCCGCCTCCGCACTGAACCATCCCAACATCTGCACGATTCATGACATCGATGAAGCGGACGGGCATCCCTTCATCGCGATGGAACTGCTGAAGGGCATCACCCTCAAGCACCGGATCGGCAACGTTGCGCTGCCTCTGGAGACGATTCTCACCCTCGGAATCGAAGTGGCCGACGCGCTCGATGCGGCGCAGTCGGAAGGCATCATCCACCGCGACATCAAGCCTGCCAATATTTTCGTCACGGAACGCGGACAAGCCAAGGTACTCGACTTCGGCCTTGCCAAAGTTATCTCCAGCGCCAACGGTGAAACTCTCACCGGGGGCGGGGCCACCAAGGGAGAAATTAATCTCACCAGTCCGGGTACGACGCTGGGCACCGTCGCTTACATGTCGCCGGAGCAGGCTCGCGGGCGCGATCTGGATGCGCGCAGCGATATCTTTTCCTTCGGCATCGTGCTTTATGAAATGGCGACGGGGCGCCCGGCGTTTTCCGGCAGCACTTCCGCGGAGATATTTGATGGCATCCTGAACCGCGCGCCGGTGCCGCCGGCTCGGTTGAATCCGGAAATTCCCGCCGAACTGGAACGGATCATCAACAAGTCGCTGGAAAAAGAACCTGGGCTGCGCTATCAGCATGCCGCCGATTTGCGCTCCGATTTGCAGCGGCTCAAGCGCGATACGGAATCGAGCCGCCGGTCTGCACCATCAGCGGAAGTCGCCCCGGTGAGTTCCAGCACGACGCCGGCGGTATTGAATGCCGCACAAGCTAGCGGCGCGACTGCGATTTCGGTGAGCGGTCCTGCCCAGCCCGCGCGCAGCAGCAGCTCTGCGGTCGCCGTCGCCAGGCAGCACAAATGGGGAACTGGCGCAATCGCGATTACCGCACTTGTCGTGCTGGCGGCCGCCGGTTATGGCGTCTATTCGATGCTGCATCGGCCCGGCGCTGCGCCCTTCCAGAACTTCACTGTTACTCAGGTTACAAATTCGGGGAAGGCAGCCTTGGCCGCGATTTCTCCGGACGGTAAGTACATACTCAGTGTCCTGGACGATAGCGGTCAGCAGAGTTTGTGGCTGCGCAACGTGCCCACGGCCAGCGATACCCAGGTCATTGCGCCCTCACCCTCCACCTACAGGACTCTTGCATTCTCGCCAGATGGGAACTACATCTACTTCCGCAAAGCACAGAATGCAACCAATAGCGATTACAACCTGTATCGCGCGCCAGTGCTGGGCGGGACTCCGCAAACCGTGGTTCACGACATCGATAGCGACATTACGTTTTCTCCTGATGGCAAACGGATGGCATACGCTCGCGCCAATGATCCCGAGATCGGCAAGGACAGGCTGCTCAGCGCGGATCTGAGCGGCAACGACGAAAAAGTCTTGCGGATTGTGCCGATCGCTGAGGCGTCGGGGTTCCTGTCGTGGTCCCCGGACGGCCAGGAGATCGCGCTCAGCAGATTCCAGCCTGACCAGGCTCTTGGCGGAATCGATTTGTTTGATATCAGCAGCGGAAAAACCCAGCGGCTTGTCACCTTCAATGACAAAGCCCCTTATGAATCGAAATGGCTGCCGGATGGCCGTGGAATTCTTGTGATCTACCAGCAAGCGGGCCCAAGCTTTCAGCGGGCGCAGATCGGATTCATTCCCAGCGCCGGCGGAGACATTCAGCCCATCACTCGCGATACCAACCGGTATTTAACGCTCACGACCTCGGCAGACGGCAAGACGCTGGCCTCAGTTCAGCTCAAGATCACGCAGAACTTGTATCTTCTTCCGAGCACCGGCGGCCAGAGTGCGGATTCCAAACCTGCGGTTCCGCAAGGGCAGGAAGTTCGCGGGTTTGGTTGGGCAGCCGACGGAGGATTGCTGATAACCGACGGCCCCCGGCTGCTGCGCCTGACAGCCGACGGCAGTAATCAGACTCAGCTCATCGGCGATTCGACGGCAGGGATTGTTGATCCTTCCAGCTGCGGGAATGATCGTTTGATCTTTTCGTGGATGTTTCATGGCGGCACGAACACATTGAGCCTATGGCGCGCCAACGTGGATGGTTCAAGCCCGGTAAGGCTGACCGAGGGGAAGCGGGACTTTCGCGGCGTCTGTTCTCCGGACGCGAAATGGGCTTACTACTACGATCAAGCCGCTGGACGGATTTCACGCGTGCCCCTGGATGGCTCTGGAAAAGCCGAAGCAATTCCTGGAAGCGTCGTGCCCAATAGCTTCGTCGCGAGTGCTGGATTTGGACTGTCTGGCGATGGCAAGGTGCTGGCTTATCTCTTGGAGGTCGTCGATCCCGCCACGCAAAACGGTAAAGAGAAGGTAGCGCTGCTGGATATCGGCTCGGCGGCGCCGCGTCTGCTTGATGCGGACCCACGCGTCACCCGGGGCGGCGTGCAATTCACACCGGACGGCAAGAGCGTGGCGTATCCCATCCACGAGAACGGCGTGGACAATATCTGGATTCATCCGCTCGATGGCTCACCCGGCCACCAGATTACCAACTTTACCTCTGAGCAGATCACGTCGTTCCACTGGTCGCCGGACGGAAAGAGCTTGGGCGTGCTGCGGAATCACTCCGAGTCGGACGTGGTGCTGCTGCAGGAATCCAAGTAAGGCCCCTGGGAGGAGTTCTTCGCGATGACTGCCACGGCCCGTTTGCAGCCCTGGCGAGCGCGCCCCGAAGCTCGAGGAAACGGCTGAGGCTTATTTCATTGCGAAGGTTCGAGGACTCGCCCCATAGCGAAGGGGCGGTTCCTGCGACTGGTACTTGCGTGGACGGAACTGGCGAGCTACATTATCTGTCCCAGCCAGAACATTCATGCTTGGCTTCCGACGTCGTCCGATCAGTTCCACAGGTCCGCCTCACCACTGAACAGGCCAAGCAGGAATCCTTCGCTGCCTCGGTAACCTTGCCTGAGCCTAGCCTCTAATGCGTCTATCAGGCTCTTGGCTCGCAGCGCCTCCATCTGTAGGCGCATGAAATCGGCGTGTGGAATTCTGATATGGCACTCGCCTTTGGTCACTACCATCATGGCCTCCTTGTCGCCTTGCTCGAACAGCTGTTGTGAGGTCTGTTCCACGGTCCAGCCTCGCGTCTCGAACTCGCCGACGGCATTGGTCATACGTTTCGACGAAGTGCTTACAAGCGTGTCCGTAAGTCCTGCGAATTAGATGGGGCGATCTCAGTTAGCGTAGCTTACCGTGCGTCGATGAGAGTCGAACTCGATGAGACACTCCCCGACATGTCGAAAAGACATTCTGCCTCTTCTCCGAGAAATTGAGCATTTGCGACACGGCCTCGGTGAGTGCTGACTTCTTCGCGCTGCGCGTCCAGAGCGCTCGGAGCAACGATAAATTCTTAGGCTTCGCCAGCGCATTTCATACAATCGCCATGTCCGCGCTCAGAATGCGAAATTCTGGACGCTCTCGAACCGAGTCTTCTGGAAGCACTGCACATTCTTCCCGGCTGAAATAGCAGAGAAAATCAATCAAAACATTTTACGGACGCGCCTCGAATATCAGATTGAAGGGCGTTTGCGTTGCTCTGCGGAAGTGGTTAAAGCCGCCGGCAGAGACTACTTCTCGAAGCCGCTGTTCTCCGGCCTGCGCGCCCAGAGCCAGCCCTACCTCCTGCGAGAGAGAAGCAGGAGTGCAGAGCAGGGTCGACGCTCCGTAGAATGCCCGACCGATCGGATGGAGATTGTCTTCTACCTTGTCTCCGGCAAAGGGCTCGACGATCATCCACGCTCCATCGCTTTTCAGCGTGCCGCGAACGTGGGCGCTGGCTCCAACCGGATCACCCATGTCGTGAAGGCAATCGAAGAAGGTTACAAAATCATAGTTCTCCCCTGGATAATCCTTTGCCATTGCTACCTTGAATTGGATTCGATCTCCGACGCCAGCGTCCTTGGCGCGCTGTTTCGCCGTCTCAATCGATTTCTCGTGATAATCGAAGCCGACGAACTTCGACTTTGGATAGGACTTCGCCATCAGGATGGTCGAGGCGCCAAGGCCGCAGCCAACGTCAGCTACGGTCGCTCCCTGCTCGAGCTTTTGTTTCACGCCTGCGAGCGCGGGAATCCATGAATTGATCAGATTGGCCGCATATCCCGGACGGAAAAACCGCTCCGTACCGACGAACAGGTCCGGATGATGCTCGTGCCAGCCTAAGCCTTTGCCGCTCTTGAATCGATCGGTGATGCGGTCCTCGGCCTTGATTGCCGCTAACGCGACCTGGAACATCCCGGGCAAGAATGCTGGACTGCTTTCATCCGCCAGAGTGAAGGCTTGCTCCTCGCTCAGGGAGAACTTGGCAGCCTTGCTGTCATAGGTGACATAGCCTCCCGCGGCCTGGTTGCAGAGCCACTCGCGCACGTAACGCTCGGCTGTGCCCGTGCGTTTGGCTAGTTCCGCCGGAGTTTGAGGTCCACCCGCGGCAAGCGCCTTGTATAAGCCGAGCTTGTCCCCAACTTGCACCAGCGCGGCGTGAAATGTTGCTCCGAAATCGACAACCGCCTTGCCTAACAATTCATGTAGTTTGTCTTCATTGATGCTCATGACGTGCGCCCCCTTGATTTAACCCGATTCAGTCACGAAGTTGGGGGCATTATAAGGTCAGATGCTGTTCGAAGCACGCCAAAAACTGCTGTCGCCAGGTGCTATGGGCTACCTTGTTTCGCGAAGCCTTTTTGGATGACATCGAGCGTATCCTCCGCCAGCCTCAGCCCTGGCAGTTCTTCTCGCGTGAACCATCGGACTTCAGCAGCGTCGCTGGCGGCCACGAGATCCCCCGCAACCCGGCGGCAGAGAAAATCAATCAAAACGTAGTGATATTGAACGCGCTGGTTGGCATCGCGCAGGACGCGGTCGTAGACGCCGAGCAGTTCGCCGGGTTCGACGGTGAGTCCGGTTTCTTCGCGGGCCTCGCGGATTGCCGCTTCGCGCACCAGTTCGCCAACTTCGAGCACTCCTCCGGGGATGGACCATTCGGCCTGCAGCGGCGGGTGGGCGCGCTTTACCAGGAGTACGCAGGCGCTTTCGATGATGATAGCGCCGATGCCTACCAGTGGGACTTCGGGGAATTCGCGTTGCATGATCGCCTTAGCTGCAAGCATTCTAGCGAAACTTTGGAGTCACTGTGGCGCACGCCGCAGCCGAGCTTTGCTCGGCGTGGACCCTTCGGCTTCGCTCAGGGCAGGCTCACGAGGGCGCCCGTCCCCACACAACCCCTTCCCGCGCGAGCTGTCATCCTATGATTTCGCTTTCTCTGTGTCTCTGTGACTCTGTGGTTAAATGTAGTCGAACTTGTTTATGGCACTGGAAGAATACAAACGCAAACGCAAGTTTGAGTCGACGCCGGAGCCTCCTCCGAAAGTTGAGACTAAGGTGGGGCACCGCTTTGTGGTGCAGAAGCACGATGCCACGCGGCTGCATTATGATTTTCGGCTGGAGATGGAGGGCGTGCTGAAATCGTGGGCGGTGCCGAAGGGACCGTCGCTCGATCCGGCGGACAAGCGGCTGGCCATGCAGGTGGAGGATCATCCGGTTTCATATTTCGATTTTGAGGGCATCATTCCAGAAGGCAACTACGGCGCGGGCACGGTGATGGTCTGGGACGTGGGCACGTGGCAGCCTTTGTCTCCTGTTGCGGTGCAGGGGAAATATGTGCCAGGAACCGAGGCGGAAGCCGTCGCGATGCTGGCCAAGGGCGACTTGAAGTTTCGACTCGACGGCAAGAAGTTGAAGGGCGACTTTGCACTGGTGAAGATGAAGGGTCGGCGTCCGGGGAGCAAAGGAAACGAGTGGCTACTGATCAAGAAGCATGACCAGTATGTTGTCGAGGGCTACGACATTGATGCCTATGACGAATCCGTGCTGAGCGGGCGCAGCCTGGCCCAGATTGCCGAGGACGCGGGATCGGCCGAGTGGAGGAGCCGTCCGGCAGGCGGCGGCAAGCTAAAAGCGGCATGGCTGGCGGATGCTGTGGCTAAACTCGATAAGAAAAAAGCCGCCGCGAGCGGGCAAAAAAAAAAGCAAAAATCGCTGAACACCGCAGAGAACGCTGAGAGCGCCGAGAAACCACAAGAACAGAAACATCTCACGGAGGACACTCAAAGCACGGAGACTCCCAAGAATGGGGTTTCCCTCTCTGCGGTCTCTGCGCGCTCGGCGGTGAAATCACCTGACGCCGGCGTGAAGCGGCCCATGCCCACCACGATACATCCCATGCTGGCGACTCCCGTCGATGAGCCGTTTGACGGGGCGGAGTGGCTGTTCGAGATCAAATGGGACGGCTATCGCGCCATCGCTTTTATCAACGACGGCAAGCTGCGGCTGGTTTCGCGGAATCAAAACGATCTGACGCAGCGCTTCCCCGAGCTGAAAGATTTGCCGAAGTTCGTCCACGCCAAGAGCGCGATTCTCGACGGCGAAGTGGTCGCACTCGATGACCAGGGGCGCGCTTCCTTCACTCTGATGCAACAGCGTACGGGATTTCGACCCGGCGGGCGGCGAGGCGCGGCCAGAGCGGAAGTTCCCGTGCTGTATTACGCGTTCGATCTGCTCTATCTCGACGGCTACGATTTGCGGAAGGTCGCACTCGAGGATCGGAAGAAGAAATTAGCTTCTGTGTTGATTACGGGAGATGCCGTCCGCTATTCCGATCATTACGAGAAGCAGGGGAAAGCCTTATTCGAAATGGCGCGGGCCAAGGGGCTCGAAGGCATCCTGGCCAAGAAGCGTGACAGCATTTACGTGGAGCGGCGCACCACCGAATGGCTAAAGATCAAGATCACGCACCGGTTGGAGGCTGTGATCGGAGGCTACACCGAGCCGGAGGGCAGCCGCGCACATTTCGGGTCGATTGTTCTGGGACTCTACGACAAACAGGGCCGGCTGATTCATGTGGGACAGGCGGGCAGCGGATTTGACCAGGCATCGCTCGATGAGGTCTGGAAATTGCTGAAGAAACGCGAGACCAGGAAGAATCCGTTCCACGGTGAAGTCGAGGCTTTGCGGAAAGTCTACTGGGTGAAACCCGAACTCGTGGCCGAGATCGAATTTTCTGAATGGACCGGCGGCGCCAGTGCCGGCAGCGGGCCAAAGTTGCGCGCTCCGGTGTTTCTGGGGTTGCGCGATGATAAAGACCCTAAAGACTGCCTGCTGGAACAGGAACTCAAGAGCTGACCGCTTATCTCTGTCTCTGCCGGCACCTAAGCCTACCTCCAAGAATCTTCACGCAAGACAAGTAATGCCAATACGTTCTATCGAGTAAAGGGTTGCGTACGCTGTTTAGCATAGCGCGGCGAGCCGGTGCTAGAATTGCGGTTACAGACTTGCCGTCTTCCCAAAGACGCGCCAAGTTCGGGTGGAGAGGTCGTCATGAGCGCGGGATTTAAGCTTACAGGCTTGCTGCTGACCGGTGTGCTGTGCCTGCCGATTGCGGGGCGCGCCGATACGCCGAAGACGCATCCCGTGCATAAGGTCAAAAAACAGCCCGCGGCGCCGCCTCCGTTACCCTCAGGGCCGCAAGGGCCTGTGCCCCAGGTTCCGCTGGATGCCATCCCTGCGGTCGCACCCCAGGTCAGCTATGAGAACGGACAGCTGACGATTATTGCCCCGAACTCCACCCTGGGGGACGTTCTGCGTAGCGTGCGCAAATATACAGCAGCCGAGATTGAAATACCGGCCACGGCCAATGAGCGCGTGGTGACGCGTCTCGGTCCCGGACCGGCGCGGGAAGTGATGGCCGAGCTGCTGAATGGATCGCACTTCAATTACATATTGCTGGGATCTCCCGAAGATGCGAACGCGCTGGTGCGCGTGGTGCTGGTGCCCAAGTCGGGACCGGACACCCCGGGTGCCGAAGCCGCAGCCAAGAATGACACCCCACCGCCTGCCAACGCTGTGGATACCGCCGATCCGCTGGAAGATACCGCGGAAGACACTCCGGACCAGGGCCCGGTGGAGGCTGAACAACCGACGGCCACTCCCGAGCAGCCGGGAATAAAAACTCCGCAGCAGTTGTTGCAGGAAATGCAGCAGAGACAATTGCAAATGCAACAAGGGAGACCGGGCTTCGTTCCGGCGCCCGGTGCGGCAGTTCCACAATCCCAACCAGACCCACAATAGAGCCGGCGCCGGACAGGCAGTTCTTCGTAGTGGCTCAGCCCGACCTTCAGGGCTGACTTCCGGTGCGATCCGGGCGCGATTGCAAGGCAAGCTGCTGAGGTCTGTGAAACCGCGCTGCCTCCTCAAAGTCCGCGCCGTTCATGGCCTTCTGAAGCAAGTTCCAGTCGCGGGTAATGTCACTTTCTGAGGCCTTCGGCGGAGATCCCTTGCGAAGTTCCGCATGCAACCGGGCCTCCAGAAGCTTCTGCATTACTGGCTGCGGTGCGTCACTGCCGAGAATGTTGCTCTCTGAAACTCCAACACTCACCACTTGCTCTCCCACAGGGATGAGCATGACCGGGCGCCCCTGAGCATCGAACTGCGGGGCGGCGTCGTGCAACAGGCGTCGCCATTTTTCGAGGCGCGCGCTGGCGCTTTCAGAACCTGGATCGGGCACGACCTGCTTTTCGACGAGCTGGTTTTCCATGAGATGGTTCAACTCGCTCTGATAGGAGAGGCGGTCCTCGGCGCCAAGGGGCGGTTCAAGAGCACGTTCGGCGTTGAAAACCAGCGCCTCCTGAGACGGATTAAAGCGTCCCGCGCCTGTGCCCACGTAGACGGCCACAACGCAACCTGCAAAGATCGGGCTCGCTACCGCGCTCGGCACAATGTACTTTTTTGACTTGAGAAAAGATTCGACTACGCCGTGCACCGGAGTGCTGCGCGCGACACTTCCCGGAATTTGCGGGATCACGAAGCGCGAGAACTCGAGTCGAGGATGGTGAGCGCTGAACTTGATCAGGGTCTTCGCCATTTGCTTGGGGGTGGTGATTCCAACATCGGCGACAACGCTGCGATGGAGGGCTCTCGGGTAGTAGAAGTTGATTACGTCTTTGGCGAAATCGGCACAGTTGTGTGAGACCGTGCGGAAGTGCGAACGGTTCGGCGAGGAATTGTATTTCTTGATGAAGGCCCGGTCCTGCGCCGGGGTGGTTTCGATTTCGAACGCGTACGCGGTTCGGTCGTAGGAGGAGCCCACCAGTTCATACCAGTTCCCGCCGGGAGTTTCTCCGTTGCCCCGATCCGGCGCGACTGCTTCGAGATGTTTGCGGCGGTATTGGTCACGCAGAAAGGCGACCATCTTCGGATCAACAAACAGCGGAATATCATCCGGGCGCTCGACCGCGTAGAGATAAGGAATCAGCGGGATCGCCACCCAGTCGTAGCCACCGACCCCGTCATAGCGGCTAATCACAACTCCCAATTCCCCCGCGCGGCAGGGACGCAGCACCAGCGGAGTCGCCGCGCAAACCCCAGATAAATACACTGCGGCGTGTCCCGTGGCAGTGAAGAACCCAAGCTTGCCGTAAGGTTCTTCGAGAAGAAGAGTGGCCGACGCCCCCGCCAGGCCGGCACACCCCGACCCCAGCACCAACAAGGTGCACACAGCGCGACGGAATCTCCCCAGACGAGGCATAGCTAGTCCCTTGTAAGAACCCCTTCTGGAAAGATTAGTTGCCAAAAATGGGGAATGCGAGTTACCGAAGTCAGACGGTCAGCGGCGAACTGAGGTAAGGTGCATACCTGATTAAAAAACAACCGGATACGGGGATGTGAAAGGATTGTTAAATCTGGCTCAGTGGTCACGTTCCAGTGTAGCTAAACAATGTCGATCCTTGACACCCAAAAAGCTAATCGGCCAAACTCAGTTTTCAAATGGCCCTGAGATCCCGATCCCCGGCAACGCAAAAGAAATTTAAGACCACCACCCCGAATTCCTTTGACTTTCGATTCACAAGCATGCGACCATATTCTTTACGCATTGGTTCTTTGACAAAATAATAGCAATGAGATAACTCCCGCCAATGCAATATTTTGCGAGCGGGCCGCTGATTCCAGGGCACTTAGCCGAAGAAGCATCGCGTAACTCCTTTGCATGGAATATTTTACGGGCAAGCCGTTTGCTTTCAAGATTTTACCCGGATTCCAGCACATCAGGAAGCCCGCAAATGAGTGATTCCAGGTATTTTAGGCGGATCGATCCGCGTTTTTTTTGATCTGGATTTAGCCCAGTTTCCCGATGGCCCAGGCAGCACTTTCGGCGACCACTTCGTCCTCATCGCCCGCCAGTTTTTCAAGCAGCGGAAGAAATTTCTGATCCCCGCTGTTGCCCATGGCGATGACAGCATTCCGCCGCAGTCCTGCACGCTTCGCCCGGCGCACCGGAGAGCCGCGAAACGTGCGCCGAAAATCTTCCTCGCTGATTTCCGCCAACCAGTCGAGCGCGGGATTTACCAATTCACGCCGGGGCTGGAACTCTGCCGCGTTCGTGGCAGGCGCTTTCCGGTTCCAGGGGCAAACGTCCTGGCAAATGTCGCAGCCGAAAACGTGCCGCCCGATCCCGGAGCGGAGATCCTCATCCGTCGGAAGCACTCCACGCTTTTCGATTGTGAGGTATGCAATGCACCGGCTCGAGTCGAGCTGATAAGGCGCGATGAATGCGTCGGTGGGGCAGGCATCGACGCAGCGCGTGCAGGTGCCGCAGCGATCGGGAGCCGGCACGCCTACTTTGGGATCGGAATCGGCTTCGAGATCGAGTGAAGTAAGAATCACGCCCAGGAAGAGCCATGAACCCATCTTCTGATTGATGATGCATGTGTTCTTACCAATCCATCCGATGCCCGCATACTTCGCGACCACCCGCTCGACGATCGGACCGGTGTCGACGTAACAGCGCGTGACCAGATCGTCCGCTCCAAATGCGGCTCTGAGCGCGCGTTCCACCTGCCGCAAACGCGGCATCACGGAGTCGTGATAGTCCTGCTCGCCCCAGGCGTAGCGGGAGATCCAGCCGCGTGCAGGATTGGGCGGGTGCGTGGAATAAGGTTGCGCCGTGTTGTAGTTAATGGCGCAAACTGCAATGCTGCGAGCCCATGGAGCAGCATGCGCCAGCGACGCGCGCTTCAAGCGACCTTGCTCGTCGCGCGCCTCCAGGTATTTCATCTCGCCGCCGTGCCCATCGGCAATCCAGCGCGGGAAGTATTCCAGCTCGGGAGCGTCGTTGACTGGAGCTACCCCCGCCAAGTCGAAACCCGCGTCTGTCGCGGCTTGCGTGACCGTGGCCGAAATTTCAGCGAAGCGAGTCATGCGTGGAGAAGTCTGGAGCAACATTTACTCTGAGGCGGTGAGAGAAGCTGCCGTTCCAAATTGGAACTGCGCTCCACTTTTTTTGACCGTCGAGGCATTTTACTCACAAGGTCAGCGTATAAGCTTTTTTTCACAGAGTCACGCAACTCACGCTGCGCGTTCTCCGAATTTCTTTGAAAAGGAGACCATCTGTATGCCGCAACTCACCCACGCCCAAACACCCACCATTCAAATCTCTGTGATCAACGAGAGCACCGTGCTGGCCGACACGGATGTCGTGCCGGTCGTGGCAGCGCTCCAGAAGCAAGTGACCAATGACTTCGGTCCGGTCTGGGGGACCGCCGCTCAACTCAGCATCGTCGCCAAGGGCAATCAACCTCCCAGCGGAAGCTGGTGGCTCGTACTGCTCGATGATTCCGACCAGGCGAATGCGCTGGGCTACCATGATCTCACCACCGAAGGGCTCCCCATCGGCAAGGTCTTCGTCGCCAGCGATCTGAAGGCAGGAACCTCCTGGACCGTCACCGCCAGCCACGAACTGCTGGAGATGCTCGGCGACCCCAACATCAACCTGACCGTATTCGTTGAGAACAACAACACCGCGGGAATTCTCTATGCCTATGAGGTCTGCGACGCCTGCGAAGACGACAGCCTCGGCTATCAGATCGACAACGTCCTGCTTTCTGATTTCGTTTATCCCTCCTGGTTTGAGAGCTTCCGCAGCGAGGGCTCGACGCAGTTCGATCGCATGAACAAGATGCAGAATCCATTTCAGCTTCTGGTAAATGGCTACATAGGTGTCTTCAACGTGGCCTCGGGCAGCGGTTGGCAGCAACAAACCGCGGAAAAGCGTCCCACCAACGTCCTGTACCGCGGGGCCGTGGGCACGCGGCGCGAGCGCCGCGGCATTCCTCACGAACTGTGGGTTAACAGCCTGCCGCAGCGCAAGATCGTGGGCAATGCGCAGAAGTACCGGCAGACGCTTGAGACCATCCAGAAGCGGCGCGAAGCAGCCTGAAAGTTTTCACTGGGTCCTCCGACCGTCGACGCCCCGCGTGCGAGCGCGGGGCATTTTTCGCAGTGGCCAGTGGTCAGTGATCAGTGGCCAGTAACACATTTATGATGCTTCGCGTTTGACTGGCCACCGGGCACTGGCCACTTTTGGGATCACACCCCCAGCTTCTTCACTTCCTCGTTGTAATACTTGCGATAGAGGATGTCCCACTCCTGCGAGCCTTCGAGAATGGTGCGCTTCTGGCTCTCGATCTTCAGCCGGGCGGACTGGTCGATCCGCGCCTCCTGATTGAGCAGGTCTTCGAGAATCTTGCGGGTTTCCTGGCGGATGGTGTTGGGATCTTCGATGAAGTCGACCTCGTCCATCTGCTTGAGCGCGTCGGCGACGGCGCGCGCCAGCACGTTCACTTTGTCGCGGCTCAGTCTCACAGCACCGCCTTGTACTTGCGCACCAGTTCCGTCTTCACCTTGCGGAACATCTCCTGGTAGTTGGCGCCGGTCTTGTTCATCTCTTCGGAATAGGCTTCGAGGATGACGCGGACTTCGTCGTTGATGCGGTCTTCGAGGGTAAGCTCCTCGAGCAGGGCGGCATGGACGCGCTCTGTGACCTTGGGGACGGCCGAGGTTTCGATGGCCTTCGCGGCAATCAGTTTCTTGGTAACTTCGCGGGCCAGGTAGCCCACATATTCCTTGGAAAGAAGCATGTGCGGGTCGAATGTCCTGTATCAGGGGCGCTTGTCTGCGAATCACAAAGTGTAACACGCCAACCGGGCGCAGGGCACTGCAATGACCTCCGCTTCGCGCGTTGAGTTAATGCTTCTCCGCTGTTGCAGTTTCGTGTCCGAGATGCTGGTAGTTGAGGATTGCATTGAATACCAGGGCGTAGGTGCCGATGGTCTCGCCGCGATAGACAGGGTTGTTGCCGAACAGCAGCACGTTTCCCTGCCCCAGGTGCGCATCGACGACGACGGCATGCTCGGCGATCGAAGAAGGTTTGTCGAGCAGGCCGTCGAGCAAAAGCGTCTTGGCATCGGAAAAGCGCAGGATAACTTCAGGCCGGCTCTGCACCGGAATCACCAGCGGGTTGTTGCGCGTCTGTTCCTCATCCAGCGGCTTCGGCTCCCATGGCTGCTGCTTCACCAGCGGTTCGGGTTCGGTGATCTTTCTGCCCTGTGGTTCGTCGCTGTCTTCGACACTGCCGCGGCCGGTTGCCCGCTTTGCATAGGGATCCAACGGATCGGACAATGGGTCCGTCAAAGCACGGCCTCCGGTGCGGCCAAGTATATTGCTGACATTAAAGACCATGCCGCTGGCGCTGATGACGGGAACCCCGGCTCCGTACCCGAAAGCGACGGGATTGTCAGGAGCGACGAACACCGTGTTGAGCACCGTCCCGGTGATACGCGCATCGTCATGAGGTGCAACGCTCACACCGGGAGCGAGACCGGTATCGATGGCGAACTGTGCCGTGTCTTCGCAGGTGATGAGCAGGCCGCCTTGTTCAACAAACTGCTTCAGATGCGCAAGGCCCTCATAGCCCAGGCCCGGGCGTATATCGGCGGTGCTGTCGATGGCTCCCAGGTTTGGGGTCAGCTCGGATTTCTGCCACGGCATGGGATTGTTCCAGAGGGGAATGCCGTTGATGACTTCAAGCGCAGAAGCGCGGCCGATGGGAGCGAAGACGATGACGTCGTACTTGACACGCAAGTTTTCCTCGGCGGCCACGGTTTGCGTGCTGATGTAATCATAGGGCACGCCCGCGGTATCGAAGGCATAGCGCCACCAGCCTTCCGTCTGCGTGCCAAGCCAGGTGTGCATGAAGGCGATACGGGGAGCGGTGACCGCATGGACAGCTACAGAGGGCGCTGCGCCAAGCCGCGATGCATCGAGCGAGAGATCGTGCAGAATTCCGGTGGCGTTATCAGGCGCGGCGCTGATGAGCAACGAGCCAGCCGCGAAATGTTTGCCGTCGGCATCGAAAGCTTTTTCAGCAACCTGGATGGTTGCACCTTTGAGTTTGTAGGCGAGGGACAGAAGAGAAACCTGGCCGGTGTTCGCTACTGCAAGCACCGTTCCGGATCCGGAGATCTTTCCGGCTAGCGTCGCGGGATCGTCAAGCGGAGTCATCTTCGACTTCAAGATCGCGGGATCGACAACGCGGACAACTTTGAGATTGAAGAGGTGAGTGAAAGACCATCCCGTATCGTCGTAGGGATGCTTCTGCGGGTCGCCGGCTGCCCAGAACTGGCGGTCGAGCAGCGCATCGGCAACACGAGAGTAAGGCTGATCCATGCGGACGACGATGCTGCCGGCTGGGAAGGTTTCCTGCTTCGGCTTGTCGCCGCGCTTTTCCCCGGGGACGGCCGAAGTGGCCGCGTCCGTTAGCTGTTGTATCTCGACATGCTGGCGCTTCAATACCTTGAGTAACTCGACCTGGCGATTCGCATCGGCTGGGTCGGCAGGAATCACATATGCGGCCGGGCCTTCCAGCGATGGCTTCTCGACCGCACGCTTGCTCTTGAGGTAGTAGTTCTCGAGAAAATGGTGGGTGCTATGCGAGAAATAAGAGAGGGTTGAGAGCAGGGCGCTTTCTTCGTAGTTGTTGTTGTCACGCTGTGACCAGTTCACCACCGGAAGCGGAGGATTCTGCCGGTACCAGGTGCGTGAGTAATCTTCCGGCCGGAGGATACGTTTCTCGGTATCGGCGCCTCCATTACCGAAGGTTTCATAAAGGCGGCTGATGCCGTTGTGCATGCCGGCAAGGAACATCAGGTAGCCGGGACTCCAGGTATCGAAGTCGCCGTGGGTGAAGACTCCGGGCATGCCGAAGCTCTGCATCTGGGCAACGTTGTTCCAGCCCAGTTCCGCCCACTCGTCGGCGAGAGTGGGATCGACCCACGCGTTGTAGGGTCCGTCGCCGACTGTATTGTCATAGAGAAAAGGAACCGACTCGTGCAGGTCGTGCAACACCTGCGCGTGCCAGCCAAGATAGGTATCGAGAACGTTCCGGGTCAGGTCGAGCGTCATGGCCATGGCGTCGCGGTTGTTGTCGTGCGCGACATAGTGACCCCAGTAAAGAAGGTGCGGCCAAATCTGGCCAGGATGAGCTTTGTGCCATTTATAGATATCGACCATGCGGTCGCGGCCATCGACTTCGACCACGGGAGTAATGAGCACGATCATGTGCGACCGGATGTACTTGATGTACGGCGCGTCGT
Source organism: uncultured Acidobacteriaceae bacterium (assembly GCA_963743115.1). Classification (GTDB taxonomy): domain Bacteria; phylum Acidobacteriota; class Terriglobia; order Terriglobales; family Acidobacteriaceae; genus Sulfotelmatobacter. The sequence goes on from CAVUOM010000001.1 coordinate 317,492, forward strand.
CGACCGCCAGACGATAGGCGAGTTCCATCAGGGCCGTGGGAGCGCCCGTCTCGGGGGAGTGGATGGTGCCGGTGATGTAGTAAACCGGCCAGGATTGGTCGAGGAGCGGGCGTGCTTTGGCGTCGTCGAGGCCGATGGTGCGAGGATCCGCGAGCTGGGCCAGGCGCGCGTCATTTGCTTTCGCATCAGCCAGGAGTTTGGGGTCGGCGATGGCCGCGGCGATCATCTCCCGTCCTTCTTCGGAGTGGCCGATGGTAAAGACCTTCACTCGTGGGCTGCTCGCCTCCAGCAGGCGGAAATATTTGTACACATCCTCGGCGTAGGGAAGCATGTCTGGCGCGCCCGAGACGTCGCCCAGCACCTTGGCGGGTGTGGGAACGGTTTTCGAAGCCGGGAGGTAGTCCACCAGCGGGGAGATGAACGACGGATCCGTGGTGTATTTGCGAATCTGGTCTGTGTACTGCTGATCGATGGGCTGGCCGGGATCGCGGGCGAAGGTTGAGTTCAATTCCTGGGAAACCAGGGGCGTGGGGAAGGAGAACAAGGCGGAACAGACAGCCATCAGGGCAAGTTTGGAAGGTGTCATTTTATGTCGTTTTCAAGTTCGCTTTTCTGGGGACCAAGTGTTTCACAAAACGGCCGCCGTGGGAAAGAGTTCCCGTGCCCCTTTCTCACTTTCCGCATATATCGTCTTACGATATACTAGACAGGCGCACTGGATCGCGGCACGATACAATCGCGGCATGAAGAAGCTTACCTTGTCGGACTACCAGGCATTGGCGGAGTTCCGTTTCCAGATCCGGCGCTTCCTCCACTTCAGCGAGCAAGTGGTGAAGGGCGCCGGCCTGGAGCGCGGCCAGTATCAACTGATGCTGGCCATCAAGGGAATGCCGGCCGGGGTGAGGCCGCGAATTCGCGAACTGGCGACCCGGATGCAGATCCGCCACCATAGCGCCGTCGAACTGGTGAACCGCCTGGAAGCCGGAGGTTTTGTCCATCGCACCCGCGCCGAGGACGACCGGCGCGAAGTTCTGCTCGCCCTCACTCCAAAAGGTGACAAGGTCCTGGGCGAACTGGCGCTTCATCATCACGACGAGTTGCGGTCAGCCGGCCCTGAACTGGTGGGCGCTCTTCGCCGCATCATGCGGCAGGGCAACGAGGGGACATTCTCGCATTCCGCGGTTTCCCTCAAAAAAGGAAATAAATAAACATTCACGAATGACAGCAGCGTCGGAGTTCCATCCTGCTGGCGCTTTACTTTCTCGAATGGGGCGATGTGAAGACGGGACTGGCGACGAAATTTCCGCAGGCGCGAAAGAGTGTCGCAGATTATGAGCAAAGCAATTGCCCGGGAGAACCGGTGGGCGAAATGGCTGTTGCAACGCCCTTTGTTCCGGCGATATCTGACGCTGGTTCAGGAAGATCTCACGGCGGTTTATGCCCGCGATCTTCGTAAGTGGCTGATCATTGCACCTGTGATCGGCTTGACTACTGGCCTGGTGATCACCGGAATCGTTGTAATCATCCTTGGGAAGTTGTGGCCCGCGGTGCTGAGCTACTACCTGCGCCATCACTGGGCGATTGTGCCGGGATTGGTTCTGGGTTTCCTCGTCACCGGGCTCATCATGCAGTTTCTTACCTCGGACCCTAACGAACATTCCACCGAAGAGATCATCCGTTCCTATCATGAGCATGAGGGCAAGATCGATACGCGATTCTTCGTGCCCAAGATGGTTGCGGCCATTACGACTGTGGGATTTGGCGGAAGCGCCGCGCTCGAGGGGCCCAGCATCTATGGCGGCGGAGCGATAGGCTCATGGCTTTGGACGAAGCTGCGGCGCCTGCACCTTGATGATCGGGATCGCCGGATCATGTTGATCTGTGGCGCGGCGGCGGGCATGTCCGCTGTGTTTCGCGCACCGCTTACCGGCATTGTGTTCGCGCTGGAAATGCCCTACCGAGACGACCTGGCCCACGAAGCCCTGGTGCCGTCGCTGATCGCCTCGGTCGTATCCTTTGTGACACTCAGCTCTTTTCTAGGCGCCGCGCCGCTTTTCGATTTTGTCGGCTCGACAGGGTTTGCCCGCAACGACCTCTACTGGAGCGCTCTGCTCGGCCTGATCGTGGGGCTGATTGCCATGACATTCGTCATTACCTTCCGACGGGCACGCAGTTTCTTTGTAACGTGGTCGTTCCCGCATTGGTTGAAGCTCATGATTGGCGGCTTGTTGACGGGACTTTGTGGTCTTCTTTTCCTGTATATCTATCCTGGGAATCTCGTGCCGATCGGCCCGAACTACGAGGCGGTGGGAGACATCCTGAGCAATCACCACAGCACTTCGCAACTCCTCATTTTTAGTGCGCTCAAGCTTGGGGCGACCCTCTTTACCCTTGCCGCGGGCGGCGTCAGCGCCATGTTTGTTCCGCTGTTTCTTACCGGCGGGAGCATCGGAACAGCCTTCGGTCAATCCGTTGTCCACAGCTCAACCCTGGGCCTTTATGCCGCGGTTGGAATGGCCTCGTTCATCTCCGCGGGCTACAAGACGCCGCTGGCTGCCGTGGTGTTTGTTGCCGAAGCGACGGGGGGCCACGCCTTTATCGTTCCTGCTCTCATTGGAGCAGCAGTGGCCTATGCGGCCTCGGGCGACGCCTCGGCCTCAGGCGACCAGCGCCTGCACGAGGGTGCGAAGGTTGTAAGGTGATGGTCTCGGCGCCGCGATTTAGGGCTGCGATCTGACCTAGGCGAGTCTACGGTTTCTTCTGCGCTGCTTCGATCAGCGGGCGCAATGCTTCGGCAGAGACTCCCAGCGTGCCGCCTGAGAATCCGTCAATGTAGGCGGAGTTCACGCCGATCACCTCGGCGTTGGAATCAAACACCGGGCCGCCGCTGCCGCCGTGGGCTGTGGGAGCATCGTAAATCAACTTGTCGCCCACCACATCGCCGAGATGCCCGCATGTGGTCGAAGGACGAATAAGTGAGAGCGCCGCCAGTTCACTGGCCGCCGTGATGTCGTTATGCCGGTATGCCAGCCTCTGGTAGATGCCGGTCGGCGACTTGGCTACCATTCCCGCAATTCCCATGGGATAGCCGATGACGGTCACCAGTTCCCCGGGCGCAGCGACCCCTTTGGCCAGAGGCAGCACCGCTAGTCCATTCACTGCTTGCTTGTTCTCGATCTTCAGCACGGCCAAGTCGCTGCTGGAAGAAACCGCGCCGGGAGTCAAGTTCACGGGCGTTAGCGAGTTCGGAAAAAAGACAACCAAACTTTCCAGCATGGTCGTTGCGCCTTGCTGGATTAGCCCTTCGGCCTCGCTATCGCCATACCATGGCTCGGCCACATGCCGGTTCGTTGCCAGCAGTCCATCACCCACAAGAAATCCGGTTCCCGAAACACGGGCGCGAATGGTCGCGGGCTGGTTTGCGAAACCAACGTCGTACACCCCGTAAATGTAGCCGATGGAATTGCGGTAGCGGTTCAGCACCAGCGCCGGCATTGCCTGCTCTTTTTCGAGCTGCGCCACCTGCTGGCTAAGCTGGCTTACCTGCTTCTGCAGTTCGTCGGGCTGTATGCCCTCGGTTGTGACCGGGGCATAGTAATGGAACATGGCCACGGCGCCGACCAGCAAAACTGCCGCGAGCGCGGCCTGCACCATCTGCTGCCAGCTGTCGCTGACCGGGCTCGGCTCCTGTGGAATTTCCGGTGCGGACATGAGTGGTCATCTTCCCTTGTCTGGCAAGGGTTTGCCACGGTACGGAAGATGATGAACAGGGGATACTGAGAAGTCTCTTAAGGAGGTGAACGTGCGGGTAAAATCGGCGTTTCGCGACTGTAATAAAAGCACTTAGCGGAGATGCTGAGGGCTTAAGGCTTTCCAATCCCCAGGCGCTTGGCCATTTGCTCGTAAAGAAAGCCCTTGCCCGGGACGTAGGGTTGCACCCACTCGCCATCAATCACGAATTGCGGAATGGCCTGTTTACCGGCATGCTTGGCGACCTCTTCCAGCGCCCCTGGGGTGGTCTCGACGTCGATATCTTTGTAGGGAATGTTGTGCTTGGCCAAAAAGCGCTTGGCCTCGCGGCAATCGGGACACCATGCTGCAGAGTAAACCGTAAGCTCCATCGTTAAACCCGCTCCAGCTGAGCAACTGTGCGCTCATTGACCAGGTTGCCGGTGTTCAGCGTGGAAGCCGGCTCAAACAGGAGAATCCAGCATTCTTGGTCGGCGACGGGACGATGCTCCACGCCGCGCGGTACGACGATGAACTCGCCTTCTTCGATCCATTCGTGCCGGTCGAGGAACTCCATGCGGAACCGCCCCTTTATTACCAGAAACATTTCATCTTCATTGTCGTGATGATGAAACACAAACTCGCCTTTAGTCTTGACCAGCTTCACCATTTGACCATTCAGCTCGCCGGCGATGTGTGGCTTGTAGTACTCCGAAATCTTAGCGAATTTGTCGGCGATGTTAACCTTGTCCACGGCAGTCTCCCATCATCTCTGTCCCATCTCAGATTCGCTCCGGACCGGATTGGTCGCAAAACAAGCGGGCCTTGACAATATCAAACATGGTATATACCATAGCATATATCATGCCGAAGACCGCCAAACTCTTCCGCAACGGCCGCAGCCAGGCTGTCCGCTTGCCCGTCGAATATCGCTTCGAGGGCTCGGAGGTCTACGTGCGCCGGGACCCGGGGACCGGCGACGTCATTCTGTCCCGCCGTCCGGAATCGTGGGAGGATCTCTTCGTTTTGATGGATACGCTTGAAGTGCCCAAGGACTTCCTCTCCGACCGCGACGACTCGCCTCCGCAAAAGCGCGAATTACTCTAGATGGCAGTCCGCTACCTTCTCGATACCAACACCGTCAGCTATATCATCAAAGGGATATTTCCGCACGTTCGAGGGCGGCTCCTGAAAGTTCCCATCAGCGAAGTCGGAATTTCCGTAATCACGGAAGCGGAACTGCGTTTCGGCATTGCCAGACTGCCCCGAGCGACGAAGCTCGCGATCGTGGTTGAGGAATTCCTGATGCGCGTCGAAGTGCTCCCCTGGGATTCGCTGGCAGCCCGGCATTACGCCCGCCTTCGCGCGGTCCTCGAAGAACACGGTGAACCGATGGGCAACCTCGACCTCATGATCGCTGCAGAGGCCCTTGCCGTCGGTGCAATCCTAGTGAGCAACGATCGCGTCTTTCGCAGGGTGAAGGGCCTCAAGGTTGCGGATTGGACCAGATCGTAAGCCTTCCGCAAAAAACAAAGCCGCCAGCTCGCGCCGACCGCTGAAAGCCAAAGCTGAAACCTAGCTGTTCTCGTACAGCAGCACTCCCTCGGTCTTCTCGGCGTCCACCGGACGGTAGAACAGCTTGTTGTCTTCGAGGAAGACTTCGATGAATGCCGGACGCGTCGTGATCGTGCCCTGAATCAGCGCCTCCGACAGCGGGTCTTCAATGTATTTCTGCAGCGCCCGGCGCAGCGGCCGCGCCCCGTAGGTGCGGTCCGTGAGCGTCTGGTTGAGGATCCACTTCTTGGCCTCATCGGCCACCGTCACGGTGATCGACTTCTGCGCCAGATTCGTATTGAGCTGTGTAACCATGAGTTCCAGAATCTGGATCAGGTCGGCCTCGCTCAACGCCAGGAACAGAATGATCTCGTCCAGCCGGTTCAGGAATTCTGGATTGAAGGTGCGCTTCACCTCGCCCTTCACCAACTCCTCCACCTTGCCAGAGACCATTTCATCTTTCGTCGATTGGAAGCCAAAGCCTTCGCGCTTTTGCAGGTGCCGCGCGCCTATGTTCGACGTCATGATGAGGATCGTGTTCTTGAAATCGACCGTGTTGCCGAGACCATCAGTCAACTGGCCGTCTTCGAAAACCTGAAGCAGGATGTTGAAGACGTCAGGATGCGCCTTCTCGATTTCATCGAGCAGAACGACAGAATACGGCGCTCTCTTGACACGTTCGGTCAACTGACCACCCTCTTCGTACCCCACATATCCCGGAGGCGAGCCGATCAGCTTCGAGACCGAGTGCTTCTCCATAAACTCTGACATGTCGAAGCGGACCAAGGCTTTTTCCGTCCCGAACATGAATTGCGCCAGCGTGCGGGCAACTTCTGTCTTGCCGACGCCGGTTGGGCCGAGGAACAGGAACGAGCCAATCGGCCGGTTCGGGTTCTTCAACCCGGCGCGTGAACGCCGGATCGCCCGGGCCAGCGCGCTGATCGATTTATCCTGCGAAATGATGCGCTTGTGCAGCTCTTCCTCTATGCGCAGCAACTTCTGCGTCTCTTCTTCCTTAATCGAGGTAATCGGCACACCGGTCCAGCGCGAAACCACATCTTCAATGTCTTCGCGGCCGACTACGCCGGTGGAAGACTCATCCAGATGATATTTCTCGCGCAACGCGCGCAGATTCTCGCGCTCTTTGCGCTCTTCGTCCGAATAGAAACGAGCCTTCTCGAACTCATGGTTCGCGATGGCATTTTCCATGCGGTGCACGATGAACTTGATCCGCTTCTGCACTTCCGAAATTTCTTCCGGCTGCGAAGTCTGGCGCAGCTTGACCCGCGCCCCAGCTTCGTCGACGAGGTCGATCGCCTTATCGGGCAGGAAGCGGTCGGGAATATAGCGGTTTGAATGCGATACCGCAAAGTTGATGGCATCGTCGGTATAAGTGACCGCGTGGAATTTCTCGTAGCGGTCCTTGATGCCGAACAGAACTTTCACCGCGTCCGCCTCGTTCGGCGGAGGAACTTTTACAGCCTGGAAACGCCTTTCCAGCGATCGATCTTTTTCAATCGACTTCCGATATTCTCCAGGAGTGGTTGCGCCGATGCACTGTATCTCGCCGCGCGATAGAGCCGGCTTCAGGATGTTCGCCGCATCGAGCGAGCCTTCCGCCGATCCCGCACCCACCAGCGTATGCAGCTCGTCAATAAAGATGATGGAATTCTGCGACTCCATCAGCTCTTTCATGATGGTCTTCAGCCGCTCTTCGAACTGCCCGCGATATTTTGTTCCGGCAACTATCAAGGAAAGATCGAGTGCCAGGATTCGCTTGTCCGCGAGGAATGACGGAACCTCGCCGTCGGCAATGCGTTGCGCGAGGCCTTCGACGATCGCGGTCTTGCCCACGCCCGGCTCGCCAATCAGCACGGGATTGTTCTTGGTGCGTCGGCAAAGAATCTGGACTACGCGTTCCAGTTCGCCGTCGCGGCCGACTAGCGGATCGAGCTGGCTGTCCATCGCGGCCTGGGTGAGATCGCGCGAAAACTCGCTCAGCAGCGACGACTCTCGCTGCCGTTGCGGCTGCGCTTTTTCTTGGCTGGTGCGCGCCAACTCTTCGCGTATGGTCGCCAGCCGCAGGCCGCGTTCGTGAAGAATCTCGGCGGCAAAGCATTTCTCTTCTCTTAGTAGACCCAAAAGCAGATGTTCGGTCCCAATGTGGCGGTGCGAGAGGCGCTCCGCTTCTTCCGCCGCATAAGCCAGCACGCGCTTGCATTCGTTGCTCAGCGGAAGATCTACCGAGGTCGAGACCTTTTCACGAATGGTGGTATGACCCTCGATCTGCTTGCGGATGGACTCGACCGAGGCGTGCGAGCGCAGGAATCGATTGGTCAGGGCTTTGTCTTCGCGCAGGAGCCCCAGCAGCAGGTGCTCGGTCTCTATATAAGGGGACCCGAACTGGCTTGCTTCGTAGCGCGCAAAGAAAATCACGCGCCTGGCTTTCTCCGTGTAACGTTCAAACATAATGCCCCTTCCCCCTGAACCCTTCCGGCCGAGAAGGCTTGCTCCCGCTCGACCCTACTGAAACCCTGGCCCGGTGGTGGTCCTGTCTCGCTTCATACTTGCCATCACCGTTCCATTATGCAATCAAACGACCACCGCCCCAAGTACCCGAACGGTTCTATTATGTTACCGAAGGAACCTGTTCAAGTCTCCCTGGGCTGCCGATGATTCCCATTTTCTTGCACATTGTCTTACTAATCTTCATCTTACCTAATCTTTCCTTCCCTACTCCGCCTCCTATACCGGCAACGACTCCGGCCTGATCTCTTCTACGCGCCCCCGCCCAAGCCGCAACACCCGATGACAACGCCGCGCGAATGACAAGTTATGCGTTGCAATCAGGGAGGTGAGCTGGTGCTCGCGATGTAGTCGCGCGATCAATTCGAAAACCGCTTCCGCCGTCTGTCCATCGAGGTCCCCGGTAGGCTCATCCGCCAACAACAGTTTTGGACCGGTAATGAGCGCCCGTGCCAGAGCCACGCGCTGTTGCTCTCCCCCGGAAAGCTCTCCCGAGCGATGATGCGCACGTTGCTCTAACCCGACCTCACGCAGCCAGCGTGAAGCTTCCGGCGCCGCCTCTGCCCAGGTGCGTCCCCGCACCAGCAGCGGCATTGCGACGTTTTCCGCGGCCGTGAATTCCGGCAGCAGATAGTGAAATTGCCAGACGAAGCCCGCCTCGCGATTGCGAAACTCCGCTGCTTCATCCGCCGACAACGAATTCAGTTGCAATTTCGCGCAGTATACGTCACCAGCGGAAGCCTGATCAAGAGCGCTGAGTATGTGCAACAAGGTACTCTTTCCCGCGCCCGACTCGCCGACGATCGCCAGCATCTCGCCGCGCTTCACCTCAAACGACAGATTTTCAAAGAGCACCAGGTCCGATTCGCCGGACCGAAAAACCTTCTTCAATCCATGAACCCGGAGCAGCGCTTCTTGTTCCGCCACGTACGGGGACACCTGGTCTGTTAGATGCACTCTGCCTCCGAAGGGTCCAATCTGCCCTGCTCAGGCTTCCGCTAGCCACCAAGCGGCAGCGGAATGGGCCATCTTCTCACATCGGAACCCAAGCTCCGCCATGGCACGTTCGAACCATATGGGACCTGAACGCGAAACATCTACTGAAAACTGTAGGTAGAACCTCGGTGCCCGCGATGTGACGGGCGTCAGGCTGCGGATGGGCGACCTAGACCTCAACCTTTGCCTCGGCGCCGACGAGGCTGCGCAGAGATTCCCCGTAAGGTGCACGGGCGATGCCGCGCTCAGTAACGATCGCGGTCACATACTTCGCGGGAGTTACGTCGAACGCCGGGTTCTCGATGGAAACGCCGTCTGGCGTCATCTGCTTTCCGGCAATATGAGTGACTTCCTTGGCGTTGCGCTGCTCGATCGGAATCGTGCTTCCGTCAGGAGTGGCGAGGTCCACGGTCGAGATCGGTGCAGCCACGTAGAAAGGGATGCCGTGCTCTTTGGCCAGAACGGCGACCGTATAAGTTCCGATCTTGTTGGCCACGTCGCCATTGGCAGCGATGCGGTCCGCGCCTACAACGATGGCTCGGATCTTGCCCTGCTTCATCATCTCGCCTGCCATGTTGTCAGAGATCACCGTTGTCGGTATGCCGTCCTTCATCAGTTCCCACGCGGTAAGGCGCGAGCCTTGCAGGAAGGGCCGAGTTTCGTCGGCGTAGACGTGAATCTTCTTGCCTTGCTCGACCGCCGCGCGGATTACGCCCAGCGCCGTCCCGTAACCGGCCGTAGCTAGCGCGCCGGCATTGCAATGCGTAAGCACTCCGCCTTCGCTCGGCATGAGTGTGGCGCCGTGGCGTCCCATGGCCTGGTTGGCGGCAATGTCCTCGGCATGCATGCGCTGCGATTCTTCGATAAGGTCTTGCTTGATTTGCGCGACGGGACGAATGCGCACGCGTTCAAACTTCTCCTGCATGCGGCGCATGGCCCAGAAAAGATTGACCGCGGTCGGCCGACTCTTGCCGATCAGGTCGCAAGCCTGGTCAAGATCACGTTTCAGTTCGCCGGTAGTTTCCGCTTTGGAGTTCTTGGCAGCCAGAGCAATGCCCATGGCTGCAGCCACGCCGATGGCCGGCGCTCCACGCACCACCATGCTCCGGATGGCATCAGCCACCTGCTCGTGCGTCTTGCAGGTAACGTAGGTTTCTTCTGTAGGTAGCTTCGTCTGATCGATGAAGCGTACCCCGGTTTCGGTCCATTCGAGAGTTTGAATCATGAAAATCTCGATTCCTTCAACTTCTGTGCACCGCGCAGCGGTTTCTCGGAGCATTCGTCACCGCCGGCCGGCCACAGACTTCGCAACTGGCGGCGACCGCAAAAATAACAGGCGCGGTGTCGTCCATTTGCGAAACGTGTTCCGCGCGAACATCGCGGGCGGTGAAGATAGAAACGAACGGCGCTGGAGCCGCGGCCTTTTCAACGTTAGGCCTGCCCTTAGCCTCTGCGCGCTCGACCAGGCACATTGCCCCAACCACCTCGAATCCAAACTCGCGGGCTGCTTCGATCGCCTGCACCGTGGAAGCGCCGGTGGTGCAAACATCGTCGACGATCACGACGCGGGCACCTTTCTCGCGGAAGCCTTCAATGCGCTGCCCGGTTCCGTGCTGCTTTTCGGCCTTGCGCACGAGAAAGCCGTGCAACTCACCGCTGACTACTGAAACTGCCACGACGATGGGATCGGCTCCCATGGTGAGGCCGCCGATGGCTTGCGGTTTCCACTCGCGCTGCCGGATTTCGTCTAAAAAAACTTCGCCAGTCAGGCGCGACCCTTTGGCATCGAGAGTCGTCGTACGGCAGTCTATGTAGTAGTCGCTCGTGCCGCCGGAAGAGAGCTTGAACTCACCCAACCGGAAGGACTTGGAGGCTAGCAAGCGCAGCAGATCCTGACGCGAGGAACGCATGAAACCTTACAATACCACGCGGAATCGCCGCTCGTCCGGGCTCCAACTGAGCCGCAGTGCTCAGCTTCGGACAGCGAGGCGTGATAACCTGAATATACTTCCTACGACGACTTCGAGGTTTGAAATTGCAGAGTGCGCGAAAGCTTTTTTTCTTTGTTCTGGCCGGTCTCTTTCTCATAGACATAAGCGTCCTCAGCCTGGTTTCGACCGCGTTCGCCGAGGGTACGCGCACCTGGGAACAGTCGAAATTCGACGAACTGACCAAGGGCACGGCTACGGGCGTAGCCATGCGCAGCGAGGGCGGCCTGGAACTCGCCCCCACCTTCAAGAGCCTGTATGCCACGCCTTCCACTTATATCTGGTCGATTGCGTCGGACGATGCTGGCAACGTGTATGTAGCGGCAGGCGCGCCCGCTCGCGTGTATCGCATCACGCCTGAGGGCAAGGCGACAATCATTTTCGAGCCCAAGGAACTCCAGGTGCAGGCACTGCAAACCGGCACTGGAGGCGCGATCTACGCGGCTACGGCTCCTGATGGCAAAGTATACAAGCTGGAACACAGGCCCGAAACTAAGTCGCAAGCCGACTCCCACCGGAAAACTGCCTCCGACAAAAAAGATAAAGCTACCGACGACAAAGACGCGGTCACGCCGGCCGTCGATCCTTCGTGGAGTTCGTCTGTCTATTTCGAGCCGGGAACGAAATACATCTGGGACCTGGCGTTGGACAAGGCCGGCAATCTCTACGTAGCCACCGGCGACCACGGGGAAATCTACCGCGTCACGCCGAAAGGTGAGCACTCGGTCTTTTTCAAGAGCGATGAAACTCACATTCGCGTGCTCGCCTTCGATGCACAGGAGAATTTGATCGCAGGTTCAGATGGCAGCGGGCTGATTTATCGCATCTCGCCCGCAGGCGAGGGATTCGTGCTGTACAGCGCGCCCAAGAAAGAGATCACCGCCCTGGCGCTGGATCATGCAGGAAACATCTACGCGGCTGCAGTCGGCGAAAAACGCAGCAGTGGAGGACCGGGCGGCGGCGCCCTAGCCGCGGCTCTTCTGAATCTGAGCGCCAACTCACCTGCGGCAGGCGCAGCCCCGCAAACTCCAGGCATCACTGTGACGCCCGTCCCTAGCGCGCCGCAAGTGGCAGGTCCGTTTCCGTTCCCGGGCGGTGGGGTCAGCAGCGGCTCCGATGTGTACCGCATTGCGCCGGATGGTTCCCCCACAAGAGTCTGGTCGTCCCACGAAGACATCGTGTATGCCCTGGCATTTGATTCTCAAGGGCGCTTGCTGGCCGGCACAGGCAATCGCGGACACATTTTTGCCATCACCGGCCAGGATGATTTTTCCGATCTGCTGAAAGCCACGGCATCGCAGGTCACCAGATTTGCCAAGGCTCCGGGCGGGAGCTTGTATGCCGCGACCAGTAATCTGGGAAAAGTTTTTGTGCTGGGGCCGGGTCCCGAGGCCGAAGGCACCTACGAGAGCGACGTATTCGATGCAAAAATTTTCTCCCGCTGGGGGCGGGCGGAGTTTCGCGGCACAGGCAGCGTGGATCTTTATGCGCGCAGCGGCAATGTAGACAATCCCGACCGCAACTGGAGTCCGTGGAAGAAGATCGACCTGGCCGCGAACTCTGAAACCGGCATCCCCGCGGCGCGCTACGCCCAGTGGAAAGCGGTGCTGCACGCGGGAACCGGGGCTCCGGGAGTGGACAGCGTCGCGCTGAGCTATCTGCCCAAGAACGCCGCTCCTGAAATCGATGACGTAACCGTGCAGGTTGGCGTGAAGTATCAGTCCATGCCGAAAATATCGGGCAACACCGTGGGCTCGGATTCCAGCGGATCCTCTTTCGGCGGATCGTCCTTTGGCGGATCGGGCCAGCATTTCGAAGCTCCGCCGCCCAGTTCGCACGATCGCGACTCGATCGGCGTGAAGTGGAGCGCGCACGATGACAACGACGACCAGCTCGTATACTCCCTCTACTACCGCGGCGACGGCGAGACGCGCTGGCTGCTGCTCAAAGACAATCTCACTGACAAGGCATATTCGTTCGACGCCAGCCTTCTGCCGGATGGAGGCTACACGGTAAAGGTGGTTGCATCCGACGCGCCCTCGCACTCACCCGGCGAGGCATTGACGGTATCCAAAGAAAGCCGCCGGTTTGAAGTGGACACTACTCCACCCCACGTTGAAGCTCTGGCTGCGTCCCTCGAAGCCAGAGAGATTCATATCACGTTCCGTGCGGTCGACGGTTTCTCTTCCATCAAGCGTGCGGAATATTCTGTCGATGCCAGCGACTGGAAATATGTAGAGCCGGTCGGCCAACTCTCTGACGCCAAGACCGAGAACTACGATTTCAAGGTCACACCCGAAGCCGCAAAAGATGGCGGGGCTTCTTCCGAGCACGTGGTGGTGGTGCGCGTCTACGATCGCTACGACAACATGGGCGCGGCCAAGATATTGGTCCGTGGGAAATAGAAGGGTCTTGACCAACTTTGGAGCTAGTTAGTACATTCTCTCCGCCGCTTCCTCTGAAGCCTCCTCCGACACGCTCTTCATGCCGCTGAGTTCTCCCGCGTGGCGCAACTCCGGAAACTTCCAGGCCCAGAGCGCAATCACGACCAGCGTCCCCACCCCGCCCACCAACACGGCTGGTACCGTGCCAAACCATTGCGCCGTCAGTCCAGACTCAAACTGCCCGAGTTCATTCGACGTGCCAATGAAAACCATATCGACCGCCATCACGCGCCCCCGCATCTCATCGGGAGTACGTAACTGTACCAGCGTAGCGCGAATGATGACGCTGACCATGTCGGCCGCACCCAGGAAAATGAGCGAAATCAATGACAGCACCAGGCTGGTCGAGACGCCAAACAGAATCGTGCAGATTCCGAAGCCAGCCACCGACCACAACAGTGTCGGCCCCGCGCGCCCGCGCAGCGGACGATGCGCCAGCGCCACCGCCATTACCGCCGCACCCACTCCAGGTGCAGTGCGCAGCAATCCCAGTCCCCATGGGCCGGTGTGAAGAATCTCCCGGGCATAAACTGGCAGCAGAGCGACCGCCCCGCCCAGCAGCACTGCAAACAGGTCGAGTGAAATCGCGCCCAGAATCAGCTTCTCGTGCCAGATGAAGTGCAATCCCGCGAAAACAGTCTTTAGGGTCGTGGGTTCGCGCCGCCGTGTCTGCGGACGCGTCTTGATGCGAAACATGGACAACAGCGCGCCCACCGCAGTCAACATGGCAGCCGCATAAACCGCGAACGGCCCGCGGAAAGCCGCGTAAAGAATTCCGCCGAGAGATGGTCCAAGAATCGTCGCAGCTTGAAAGGTCGTCGCGTTCCACGCTACGGCATTGGCAAAATGCTCCTCGGGAACAAGTTGCGGCAGGATCGCCCGACTTGCAGTCCCGTTAAACGAGCGCACCACTCCCAGCAGAATGAGCACGGCATAGATGGGCCGAACCGAATGTCCACCGCGCACCGCGATAATCAGAAGAAGGCACGAGCAGAGCGCGTATCCCGCATAGCAGGCGCCCAATACCTTGCGCCGGTCGAAGCGGTCCGAGGCGTGCCCGGAAACCAGAAACAGCAGTATGCCCGGAAGAAACTGCGCCAAGCCGACCAGGCCCAGATCAAGGGCCCGCTTGGTGATGTCGTAAACCTGCCATCCCACAGCGACGGCCTGCATCTCGACGGCAGCGACGATCAGGAATCGCGCAATCTGAAACAGCACGAAATCCGGATGCGTAAAGGCGATGCGTCCAGCTCTGGGGTCATCGGGTTCGGACATGAACACCTAATGTGCCACAGACGACGGGGATGTGCACGGTGCCCGAACGGTAACGGTAGGGATAGCCGGGCCTCTGCTCGGGCTAACTCTGGCCGGCGCCAGTCTGCCGCGCAGTAGCGGAGAAAAGTTCGACTCGGTTCCTTCCATTCTTCTTGGCGGCATACAGGCTGACATCCGCCTCATGCAGCAGGTCGGCCACCGTGTGGTCGCGCACCGCGGAGGTCACAGCCACGCCCATACTTACCGTGGCAGAAGTCGTGCCGAACGGAGTCACGATCGGATCTTTCGCCACCAAGTTGCGCACCTCATCGGCGCGGCGGGCGCCGGCAGTCAAATCGCACCCCGGGAGAATAATGAGGAATTCTTCGCCGCCGTAGCGGCCCACGACGTCGTAGGGGCGCAAGTCCACCTTCAACCTGCGCGCGACTTCCTTCAGAACCTCGTCGCCCGCGGCGTGGCCGAGCGAATCGTTGATGCGTTTGAAGTGGTCAATATCGGCCATAATCAGCGTGGCTGGCTTGCCTTCGCGCCCGCTGCGGGAAAACTCTTTCTCCACCGCTGCCAAAATTTCCGCGCGGTTCAGCAGATTCGTCAGAAAGTCGTGCGTGGCGGCAAAACTCAAAGATTGCTGCAGCTCCAGGATTCTTTTGCCCGCCATGATTCTCGCGCGCAACTCCGAAGGATCCACGGGCTTGGCCAGATAGTCATCTGCGCCTGCTTCCATGGCAAGCAGCAGGTCCTGCTTTCGATTCTTCGCCGTCAGCATCACGGTATAGATGTAAGGCGCTCGCGTTCCCATTTTTCTGATGCGGCGGCACACATCGATCCCATCGAGACCAGGCAGCATCCAGTCCAGCAGCGCCATGTTCGGAGGCTCGCCACCTTCCAGCAACTTCACCGCCTCGGTGCCGCTTCCCACCGCCAGATAGTCGAGTCCCCAGTCGGCCAGGTAACCGCCCACCTTATGTCGCTCAATGTAGGAATCTTCTACGAGCAAAATCTTCATAACATCACGCCCTGTGCGGATGGTGGCGGTTTCTGAGAATCTTCACAAGATCACCAGCGAGAAACGAAAGACGCTGAACTTTTGCGGCGTCGCAAAACGCTGACCCGCCTGTTGAGAAACGCGACTCCCTCCCCAGTAGAATCGAGGCGTGGAGCAGACACTGCGGACCGTCGGCTGGATCGCCTGCGTTATCTATTCGACGATTCCGAGCTTCTGGCTGCTGATTCATCCTCGGGTGGAGTACTGGCGTTCTCAGCCGCGTTCCCCGTATCGAATCCTGTTGCCGGTGTGGATCGCAATGTGGCCGCTTCTGGCTGCTGTGACCGAGCGCTGGCGCGACCTGACGCTCTATCACCGTGCGTGGTGCTGGATTCCGGCAGCCGCATTGTTTAGCACTGGACTCGTGCTCTACAAACTCTCGGGCAGCGGCTTCAGCTCGGCACAGCTTGGCGGTCTGCCTGAGGTTCTACGCGGTCACCGCGAGCAGCGTCTGGTGACGACAGGCATTCGCACCCGCGTTCGCCATCCGGTCTATCTGGCGCATCTCTGCGAAATGCTGGCCTGGAGCATCGGCACAGGCCTGGCCATCTGTTGGGTGCTGACGGTATTCGCGGTCGTCACCGGTGCGGTGATGATCAAGATGGAAGACGAAGAACTGGAGAGCCGTTTCGGAGAAGAATACCGTCGCTACCGGTTGAAGGTGCCCGCGGTTCTGCCGAGGACAACGCTATAATCCGACTTGGCCGAAATCTGACAGCCGACAGCCGATAGCTACGCATGCGCTTCGAACTTTTCATCGCGACCCGCTACCTGCGCGCAAAACGCCGCCAGGCGTTCATCGGCATCATTACGGGCATCTCGATTGCGGGAGTGGCCGCGGGCGTAGCCTCGCTCATCGTCGCGCTAGCCATCAACAACGGGTTTCGCCAGGATTTGCAGGATCGCCTCATCGGATCAAGCTCCCACATTAGCCTGCTGCGCATAGCCGACGATGGCATCAAAGATTGGCCGCCGCTGCTCGAACGCCTTTCCAAACAACCGCATGTGGTCGCAGCCGCTCCTGCAATTTTCGAGCAGGTCCTGATTTCCCGTGGGCCCCGGGCCCGCGGCGCCGTCCTCAAAGGAATGATTCCAGCGTATGAGCGCAAGGTCGGCGATTTACTCAGCACCGTCAAAGAAGGTTCAGCAGCCGCCCTTGATGAAGCCACTCCCGAGCCAGAAAAAAATCATGTGGAGACAGCCGCCTCGGCTGTCCAGGGAGCGCCACCGACCGAGGACCTTCCAGATTCCCTGGGCACCATCCACGAGCGCGTAGCCGCCATGCCCCCGATCATCCTCGGCAAAGACATGGCTGACAATCTGGGTGCGACCGTCGGTTCGGTCGTCCTGGTCACCAGCCCACAGGGAGAATTGACGCCCTTCGGCATGGTGCCCAAATACAGCCGCTTTCGCGTTGCGGGAATTTTCAACTCTGGCTTCTACGATTACGACTCGTCCTGGGCTTTTACACGGCTCTCCGACGCGCAGCGCCTGTTCGGCCTGGGCGATCTGATCTCGGTGATCGAGTTCAAGGTCGATGACATCTACGCCGCCGATCAGGTTGCGCGCCAACTCGAAGATGCGGCCGGCAGCGGCTTCATGACCACCAACTGGAAAGAGCAGAACAAAGCTCTATTCCACGCGTTGAACATGGAGCGCCTGGTCACCTACATCACGGTCGGCCTGATCGTCTTCGTCGCTGCGCTGAACATTCTGATTTCTCTGATCATGATGGTCATGGAAAAAACCAAAGACATTGCCGTCCTTATGTCAATGGGCACCCGCAAATCGCAGGTGCGCAACATCTTCATTGCCCAGGGAGTGTTGATTGGCGTGATCGGCACAGCGATTGGCCTTCTGTTGGGCTATGCCATCTCCTACGCGGGCGGCCACTATCACTTGATCTCACTCTCCCCTGAGGTCTACTCCATCGACTACGTCCCCTTCGCGCCGCGCCTGAAAGACGGTCTATGGGTAGTGCTGGTGGCCGTAGGAATTTCGTTTGTGGCGACGCTGTACCCATCATGGTCCGCCGGCAAAACCCTCCCGGCGGAAGCGCTGCGTTACGAATAGCCCAGATAGCGAGAGTTTGTCATCCTGAGCGAAGGTTGTGCTTCGCGAAGCGGAGCACAACCGCAGTCGAAGGATCCCTTTCGCCATCCCATGCGATTGGCTCCGAAAGGCGTTCCTTCCAACGCCGTCTCCGACGTGGAACTTTTTTTCGGCGGCCGCCGTACAATTAAACAGGAAGAAGTAAGGAGGCCAAATCATGTTCACGTTCCTCCTATGGTGCATCCTCTTTGTACTCTGCTGGCCGCTGGCGTTGCTGGCGCTAATAGCTTATCCGTTCGTATGGCTGCTGCTGCTACCGTTCCGCATCGTAGGCGTAGCCATACATGGAGTGCTCGAGATCATCTACCTGGCGATCACACTTCCATTCCGCCTGCTAGCCGCTCCGTTTCGGATCTAGGAAATCGGGAAAGGATTATTCGGATTTGTGGACGCGTGTTTGAATTCAGGGAGCATTGCTCGGACTTGTGGGATACCGTGGAAGAGCGGCGCTTCAGCGCCGCGTAAAGCGCTCCAAAAAAGAAGGGCTTTAACCCCTGGAGTCGCCAGCTAACTCTCCATCACCTTCAACCCCTCACTCACCACCAGCCTCGCCTCCGTGGCCCGCTGCACATCCTCCGCCGTCAATCCCGGAGCCACTTCCTCCAGCACCAGCCCCCGCTCCGTCACCCGGATGTAAGCCATCTCCGTCACAATCGTATCCACCACCTTCACCCCGGTAAGCGGCAGCGTGCACTTCGTCAAAATCTTCGGCGCACCCTCGCGAGTCGTATGCTCCATCGCCACCACTACACGCCGCGCCCCGGCCACCAGGTCCATCGCCCCGCCCATCCCCTTCACCATTTTCCCCGGAATCATCCAGTTCGCCAGGTTTCCCGCTTCATCCACTTCCATCGCGCCCAGCACGCTCAAATCAACGTGCCCTCCGCGGATCATGGCAAACGAATCGGCGCTCGAAAAATATGACGTCCCGGCCATCTCGCTCACCGTCTCTTTGCCCGCGTTGATCAAGTCAGCATCTTCCTCACCCTCGATGGGATAAGGCCCAATCCCCAGCATCCCATTCTCGGATTGAAGAATCACTTCCATCCCCGCCGGAACACAATTCGCAATCAGCGTAGGCATCCCGATGCCCAGGTTCACATAGAACCCGTCCCGCAACTCCCGTGCAATGCGCTTCACGATACGTTCACGCTTGTCGACAACTTTGTCCGGCTTGTTCATCTCTCTGTCATCCTGAGCGTAGCAGATGGTTCGCGAAGCGAGCCATCTGCGAAGTCGAAGGATCCCTAGCAGCTCGACGCAACCGTTAGCTCATCTGGGAATTCTCTCGGTACGCGGTACCGTCAACCAGCTTTCCTCACCGTCCGCTTCTCAATCCGCCGCTCGTACATCTCGCCCTGAAAGATCCGCTTCACATAAACCGAAGGCGTGTGAATCGAATCCCCGTCCAGCTCTCCAGCATCAACCAGCTGTTCAACTTCCGCAATCGTAACCTTCGCCGCCATCGCCATGATGGGATTAAAATTCCGCGCCGTCTTCCGGTAAACCAGATTCCCCATCCGGTCACCCTTCCACGCTTTCACAAACGCGAAATCTGCTTTCAACCAGCGCTCCATCACATAGGTGCGGCCATCGAACTCACGCGTTTCTTTTCCCTCAGAAACGATGGTCCCCACGCCAGTGGGAGTAAAGAACGCCGGAATCCCCGCTCCCCCCGCGCGAATGCGCTCCGAAAACGTTCCCTGAGGCACCAAATCAAGCTCCACCTTCCCCGCCAGCACCATCGATTCCAGCAGCTTATTCTCCCCAACATAAGTTCCAATATGCCGCCGAATCTGCCCCGCCGCCAGGAGCAACCCATTCCCCAGTCCATCCACGCCAACATTATTGCTGATGGTCGTCAGATTCTTCGATCCCTTCCGCACCAGCGCGCGAATCAGATTTTCGGGAATCCCGCAGAGCCCAAAACCCCCGATCATAATGACCGAGCCATCCCCCACATCCCGAATCGCCTCATCCGCGCTGCCCACAACCTTATTCATAGCGTCCGAATTCTAAACGAAGTTCGCGACAAGGACACCGCGATTCCTAGGCCCAGCACGATGGCAAGCCACGAAGGATCCACGCGTGTCCCCGTGCTGAACTATTCCTTCCTCCCTGTACTCTTCTTCAACCCATGCGCCTGCTCAAACTCCTCGGCCAGTGCCCGAGTAGCCAGGTTCTCCCGGATGTGCGCCAGCCGTTGCTCCACCTTGAACAACGCATCCTCAATATTCTTCTTGTTGCTGATGGCAATATCCCGCCACATCGAATACGGACTCGCCGAAATCCGCGTCATTTCCTTCAACGCCCTCCCACCCGCCGGAAGCAGTGGCGCTTCTTCTCCGAATTCCTCCACCAGAGCGGCCGCCAGCGCCGTCGAAATCATTTGTGGCAAGTGGCTGATCCACGCACACAGCCGGTCGTGATCCTCCGCTGGCAGCATCGCAATGCGCGCTCCAATCTGATCGATCCATCCCGCGAACTCGGCGAAGATTCCTTCATTCAGGTTCTGTCCGGGCAGCGGAGTCAAAAACCAGACCGCATTCTGGAACAAATCCGCGTCCGCATACTCCACACCGCTATGTTCCTTCCCCGCCATGGGATGCCCCGCCAGAAATCGCTTCCCCGCGTTCTTGCCAAACACTTTCCGTGCCCGCTCGACGACCGCCGCCTTCGTACTTCCCACGTCCGTCAGTAAAGTCGAAGCGGGCAGCGACGGCCCCAGTCGTCCGATCAGATCCACAATCGCCAGCACCGGTGTAGCCAGCACCACCAACTGACTGCCCCGCACCGCGTCCGCAGGCTCGACAAATCCCTTTTCAATCGCGCCGCACTGTTTTGCTTTTTTCAGTGCCGACTCGCGGTCGCAGCCCACAATCATTCCGGCGAACTTCCGCTTCCGCAGCGCCAGCGCAAACGACCCGCCAATAAGCCCTGTCCCGACAATCGTGATTTGCCGAATCGGCATAACAAAATTGGGTAATCGGGTAATTTTGTAATTGAGTAATTTGAACTTCCCAGTGCACTTTATTCTCAAATTACCAAATTACAAAATTACCTGATTACCCGATTTTCCTTCCCACCGCAGGCGCGATCATCCGCAACTCATCCATCAGCTTTGCAAACTGCTCTGGAAACAGTGACTGCGCTCCATCCGACCAGGCGTTGTTCGGATCGCAATGCACTTCAATCAGCAGCGCATCGGCTCCGGCGGCTACCGACGCCCGCGCCATCGGCGCAACTTTGTCGCGCCTGCCAGTTCCATGCGACGGATCCGCGGTCATCGGCAGATGCGACAGCTTATGAATAATCGGAATCGCGGAAATATCCATCGTATTCCGGGTATAAGTCTCAAACGTCCGAATCCCGCGCTCGCACAAAATCACCTCATAATTGCCGCCCGCCATAATGTATTCCGCCGAGAGCAGCAATTCCTCGAAAGTCGCAGCGATCCCGCGCTTCACCAACACCGGCTTGCGCACTCTTCCCAGTTCGCGCAGCAGATTAAAGTTCTGCATGTTGCGCGCTCCCAACTGCAGAATATCCACATAAGGAAGCATCATCGGAATCTGCGAGATTTCCATCACCTCGCTGATCACCAGCAGCTTGAATTTCTCTCCCGCCTCGCGCAGCAACTTCAGCGCATCTTCTCCATGCCCCTGAAAAGAGTAAGGAGAACTCCGCGGCTTGAACGCTCCTCCGCGCAGCACCCGCGCCCCCGCTTTTGCAACGGCCTCAGCTGTAGCAAAAAGTTGTTCCCGCGATTCCACCGAGCAAGGCCCAGCCATCACCACCACTTCGTTCCCGCCGATGTCAATTCCATTCGCCAGCTTGACGATCGTCCCCTCGGGACGAAAACTTTTCCCCGCCAGCTTGTAAGGCGAACTGATGCGATGAACTTCCTGCACCCCCGGCAGCAACTCCAGGATGCGGATGTCAAAATCAATCCCCGCTCCCACCGCGCCCAGCACGGTTTGCCGCGCCCCAGTCGACCGGTGCACCTCAAACCCCATCTTCACCAGGTGCTCAATCACCTGCTGAATCTGTCCCTCGTCCGCCACTTCCTGCATTGCCACAATCATAAAAAAATCTCTGAGTAGATCTCGTAGCTCTTAACAAGTCCTTGTCATTCCGAGCAACGCGAGGAATCTGCTTTCGCGTCCACCGCCACGGATGCCGTCCGCTAATCGTTCACATCCAAATCCAACTCAGTCTCCCCGGTCTTCGCGCTGTCCGCCTTGGCCCCAATCCCTTCCTTCTGAATGTTCCGCATAACATCCATGATCCGCTCAAAAATCCGCACCAGATCCCGACCCGGCAGCGGACCTCGATTCATCCGCTGCACATTTTCAAACACAATCCGTTCCCGCTCCGGCTCATAAATCGGCAAACTTGTATCGCGCTTTAACCGCCCAATCTCTACCGCAGCCTGCGCCCGCTCATTCAGTAACTCCACCAGCCGCCGGTCAAGCTCATCAATCTTCTTCCGCCAATCCGCGATATCCATGAGATTTCTCGGGCCCGACTCCAAACCTGTCATCCTGAGCGAGGATTGTGCTTCGCGAAAGCGAAGCGCACCCGCAGTCGAACGATCCCTAGCTACGTCGCGGGCACGCCGGCCGCGCAAGGCGTTTCCATAACAGCCCGCGCTTCCAATTTCTCTCGATATGAGGTGAACTCAGCCGCATCTAACGGTCGACGCCAACCAACTCCCTCACAAATTCTCCCACAGCCGCGGCTTCCCGTCCTCGATTCCGCTCAATCGTCTCGACAATCGCGCTTCCCACCACAACCGCGTCGGCAAACTTCCCGACTTTCGCAACCTGCTCCGCATTCGAAATCCCAAACCCAACCGCGACCGGCAACTTGGTGACCCGCCGCAACCGCCGCACAAGTTTCTGCGCATCATCCGCCAACTTCTGCCGCGTTCCTGTCACTCCGGTCCGCGACACCGCGTAAACAAATCCACGCGAAGCCGCTGCGATCCGTTTCAGGCGCTCATCTGGACTCGTCGGTGCCGCCAGAAAGACGGGCGCCAAATCGTGCTCTCGCATAGCACGCAGATATTCGTCCGCCTCCTCCACCGGCAAATCCGTCACCAACACCCCATCCAATCCCGCGTGCCGTGCGACCATGCAGAACTTCTCCATTCCCATCCGCAAGATCGGATTCAAATACGAAAACACAATCAGCCCCGTAGACTGCGCGTGTTGCCGCACTTCCGCCGCTAATGTCAAAACCTGCGCCAGGCAGGTCCCATGCTTGAGCGCCCGTTCACTCGCCCGCTGGATCACCGGCCCATCCGCCAGCGGATCGCTGAACGGAACCCCTAGCTCAATCACATCCGCACCTGCCTCGATCGCCGCCAGCACGACGGCCCGCGTAGTCGCAAGGTCCGGGTCCCCGCAAGTCACATACACCACCAGCGACGGCTTTTTATGAAAAGATAATGGCATGAAAAACTAAATGGTCGACTCAATCCAACTGGAGGTTCTCGCGCATAATCCCAATATCCTTATCGCCACGTCCCGAAATATTCACAATCACCGCATCGGATTTCTTCATCCTCGGCGCGCGCTTCACCACTTCCGCCACAGCATGCGCCGACTCGAGCGCCGGAATAATCCCCTCCGTCCGCGCCAGCAAAGTGGTCGCCTCCAGCGCCTCCGCATCCGACACCGCAACATACTCCGCCCGCCCCGCATCTTTCAAAGCCGCATGCTCCGGACCGATCGACGGATAATCAAGCCCCGCCGAGACCGAGTGTGTGCGAGCAATCTGCCCTGCCGAATCCTGCAGCACGTAAGAATAAGTGCCCTGCAAAACTCCAGGCGCACCGCCGCGAAACCGCGCCGCATGCTCTCCGAGTCCTTGGCCGCGCCCACCGGCCTCAACACCGATCAACCGCACTTTCTTGTCTCTTATAAAGTCGGTGAAAATCCCAATCGCATTCGATCCCCCGCCCACGCAAGCAATCACCGCCGCCGGCAGTTTCCCCTCGGCCTTCAGAATCTGCGCCCGCGCCTCCCGTCCGATCACCCGATGAAAATCCCGCACCATCGTGGGATAAGGATGCGCGCCCAGCACGCTGCCCAATAAATAATGAGTAGTGCGAACATTCGTAACCCAGTCGCGCATCGCCTCGTTAATCGCATCCTTCAAAGTCCGCGACCCCGCGTCCACCCCGCGCACCTCAGCTCCAAGCAACCGCATGCGGAACACATTCAACTCTTGCCGCCGCATGTCCTCGGTCCCCATGTACACAACACACTCGAATCCCTGCAGCGCGCAAACTGTTGCTGTAGCCACGCCATGCTGCCCTGCGCCAGTCTCGGCAATCACGCGCCGCTTCCCCATGCGCTCCACCAGCAACGCCTGCCCCAGACAGTTATTAATCTTGTGCGCCCCGGTATGCAGCAAATCTTCGCGCTTCAAATAAATCTTCGCCCCACCCAATTTCTGCGTAAGCCGCCGCGCAAACGAAAGCGCTGTAGGACGCCCCGCATAAGTCCGCAGCAACTCATCCAGCCGTCGCTGAAATTTAGGGTCGCGCTTCGCCTTGTCGTACTCGCGCTCGAGTTCTTCGAGCGCCGCCATCAAAGTCTCCGGCACATAGCGCCCGCCATAAACCCCAAACCGCCCGGGTTGGTTCGCGGGGACAGCAGCGCGCCGGGTGCCCCGTCCTTCTCGCGTTCTTTGCGAGAGGGCGGGGATTTTGACTTTCATTCTCGTACTCGGAACCGTAGCCATGTCTAACCCGTCTTCCGATCTTCGTCCCGCACCGCCTTCACAAACGCCCGCACTTTTTCCGGATCTTTTTTCCCCGGTCGAGCCTCTACTCCAGAAGCTACATCCACTCCCCAAGGCGTGAGTTCTCTCATCGCATCCCCTACACTCCCCGGTGTCAGCCCTCCTGCAACAATCAGCCTCATGCCAAGACGACCCATCAGGTCTGTGATGGGGACCACAGTCTGCCAATCAAACTTCTCCCCCGTACCCCCTGGGCGACCTGCGGTTCCGGAATCAAGAAGCACCGCCGCAATGCGATCCCGAAAGCTGCTGGACACCCGAAAGCCCGCTATGACATCTGGGTTATCGGGTTCCTCGTGCTGCAATTCACTAGCCGGGAGTGCCATAATCACTCGACACGCCGCCTCCTCTAAAAATTCATCGGTCGGTAGGGAGAGCGGATTGCGGAAATCCGGGTACGTCTGCGCCATGGTTAGCTCGGCGTTTTGCGAGATTTCACGCACTGTTTCTGCGGTCTCTCCCACAAAGACTCCCACTTTCTCCACGTTCTCCGGCAGTTTCCCTACAATCCCCCGCACCGCCTCCACGCTCACATTCCGCGGACTCTTCTCATAAAACACAAACCCCACCGCATCCGCCCCCGCCTCAACCGCGGTCAGGGCATCCTCCAAATTAGTCATCCCACAAATCTTCACCCAAGTCATACGCACCGTTGTCCACAAAAGGTAAAAACTTCGCGGAAAATCCGTTCACCGCGCGCTCGGGACCCGCAACTCGGAACTAGCCACTAACGCCCGCAGGGCCGCTCCCGGACTCTCCGCCCGCATCAGCGACTCCCCAACCAAAAACGCCTGATACCCCGCCGCCCGCAGCCGCGCAATATCCTCTCCCGACCGAATCCCGCTCTCCGCCACCCGCACCACATTCTTAGGAAGCTTCTCTGCCAGCCGGAACGCTGTCTCCGAATCCACCTGGAACGTCCGCAGATTGCGCGTGTTCACTCCTATTAAATCGCACCCGACATCCAGCGCCCGCTGCAATTCTTCCTCGTCATGCACTTCGCACAAAACGTCCAGGCCGTGCAAACCCGCGCCCAGCGCCAGCCTGTTCAACTCCGCGTTCGTTAAGGCAGCCACAATCAGCAGCACAGCGTCGGCCGAGTTTGCCCGCGCCTCCAACAACTGAAATTCGTCCATGATGAAGTCTTTCCTGAGACACGGGACCTTGACCGTCGCCGAAGCCAGCCGCAAATTCTCCAGCGAACCTCGAAAAAACTCCTCATCCGTCAACACAGAAAGCGCAGCGGCTCCCCCCGCCTCTAACTCCCTCGCCAATTCCTCCACGCAAAACTCAGCCCGGATCAATCCCTTCGAAGGCGATGCTTTCTTCAACTCCGCAATCACCGCCACGCCACCTAAGCTTTTTCCCTTCAGCGCCCGCCGAAACCCGCGCGGCACATGCTGTTCAGCCCGCTGCCCCAACTCCCGCAAATCTGCCGTTCGTTTAGTCTCGAAGACTTTTCGCCGAGCAGAGTCGATAATCTGGTCAAGGAAAACAGGCATAACGAGTGCCTGAATTATACGGGAAGGGATGATCGACCAATCACAGTTCAGCCAATCAGAAGGCGATCACCGGCACACGCTCTCGATGTCCTTATAAGGCTTCTCCGCGTGCTCGGGATACTTGATCTGTTTCACCTGCATCCACTGGTCGAGCAGCGTTCCCGCATCATGCAAACCCACATCTGGGTCGCCGTCATACGCCGCGTCGCTCTCCGCTTCCTCCAGCGTCACCAGCTTGAATCCTTTCTTCTTCAGCAGATCCAGCGCGTCCGGCAGAATCGTGCTGCTGAACGCACCCAGATGCATCAGCAACACGTAATTGATTTCGTGCCCGTAAATCAGTTTCGCCTGGGCTCGCCCCAAGTCGAGAAATTCCGAGGCAGTACTCAAGTAGCTCGACCGCAGCCATTCAATCGACTTGGTGTCGCCCTTAGCCACGCACCGCGCGTACGCTGTGTTCCACAAATAGTCCTCCCAATCGAGAGTCACCTGCGCGATCCTGTAACCGTGCGCCTTCAGATAGGCCCGAATCGCGCGCCGTTTCTCGACCGTGTCTCCCTCATGCAAGTACGGATAGCGAAACCAGTGCCAATCAGCTTCCGGCCCCGCCTTCCGGGCGAGCAACTCCAGCGCCGACTCGTTCTCTCCGATCTCCCGCTCGAATGCCTCCGCCGGGTTCTGTTCCAGATCCATGTGCGAGTAAGTATGATTTCCGACGGGCTCGGCTGCCGCCCATAACTTCAGGGCCTCTGCGCCATCAGCGTTTCCCTCCAGTTTTTTGGCATTGATAAATCCGTACACCGGAGGCACGTGCCGCTTCTTCAGAATCGCCAGCACATCCTTAGCGGTCTCGGCCTGCGTAACTCCCGGCGGCAGCGCACCATTTGCCGGCAAGTCATCCATGGTGATGGCCAACTTTTGCGCAACGCAAAAAGCCGACAGCCCTAAAGAAAAGGTAAACAGCAGGACATTCTTCCAGCCAAAAAACCGACGCAGGTTTTTCATGACAAAGAGTTTACTTCTTCTGGCGGATGAACGCTCGCAGTACACGCGGACTCTTGTGGGGACGGCCGCCTCGAGAGCCTGCCCCGAGCGAAGCCGAGGGGTCCACCCGACCTCAGCGAGGCGCTCGCGCACGCTTTTTCAGCTTCTGATTATTGGTGCCATCGAAGGGACTCGAACCCCCACACCGTTGCCGGTACATGGACCTGAACCATGCGCGTCTGCCAATTCCGCCACGATGGCAATCTGCATTGCAATGCAGCGGCGGCCACAAGGCCGCCGTGTCAGGAAGAACAACTTTTCTATTTTTGCAGCCCTCCACCACGCTGTCAAACACCGGCGCGGTTGCCGAAGCCTGGAAGCCGAACCCCGAGGCTTGGCTTACCCCAGCTTCGCCGTCATCGAAATCTTCGCGTTCAGCACCTTCGACACTGGACAGCCCTTCTCCGCCGCCTCCGCATATTTCTGAAACGCAGCCGCATCCGCCTCTGGAACCTTCCCCACCACATCAATGTGGCTCGATGTAATCGTCCAACCGGAGTCCAGTTTCTCCAAGGTCAGCGTCACGTTCGTGCTGATGCTCTCCGGCGTCAGATTCGCCCCGCCCAGTTGCGCCGACAGCGCCATCGAAAAGCACGCCGCGTGCGCCGCCGCAATCAATTCCTCCGGGTTCGTCCCCGGCCCGTTCTCAAATCGCGAGGTAAATGAATATTGCGTGTCTTTCAACACTCCACCCGGCGCCGAAATTGTCCCTTTGCCATCCTTCAATCCGCCCTTCCACACTGCGCTAGCCTTTCGTTCCATCGTCTTCTCCTGATCATGAAAAAGAAAATTAAATCCCCGGCCATTGTAGACGGACATTACCCGGCATGTCAGGTGCGCCCCCTGCACAACCTTTCACAGTCAATAAAAATCCGAGCAACTCAAATAGAATCCGCACACAGGACAGCTCAACTTGCACCGGTTCTCTTTCAACTCCGCCGAGCAGTTAGGGCAAAACCGCTCGGGGTGCCCGGGCTTCGCGTCCATCGGTTCCGCTTTACCTCGATTTTCTTCAACCAGTTCCTTTCCGCTTTGGTTCATTCGCGCAACATATCGCCACGCGCCCCCGCGCACAAGTGGAAATCCATCTTCCTGTCTGCCGCTGAAGCCGGAAAAGCCGCTTCACCACTGGAATCTCTCCGTTCACAGTCCTTCATAAATCTTTCCTGTATCCACAGACCTTTTTGCGCTAGAATGCCCCTGCATTGAGAGCGGCTTCCATATGGCCACGGAGCGCTCTCGGCCTTCCCCCAGGAGGTAGTAGATGTATCGGCCCTATTCCAGCTCCTTGGCGGACTCTCGTCCGTTCTTGAACGTCGATTCTTTGATCCGCAACCTTGACCAGGATTTCGTCACTTCCTTCAATACCGGCAATTACGACCAGGTAGCGGCTCTTTTCGCACAGGATGGCGCATTCATGGCACCGCACCACGACCCAGCCTACGGTCCGAAGGCGGTCGAGCGCCTGCTCCGCCAGTTCGCCGAATCCGGATACGAGGACTTGCGCCTCGAGACCATCCGCGTCGAAGCCTCCGGCGATCTGGCGATGGAAATCGGCCGGTATAGTGTCGGTATCCGCAAGCCCGATGGCACAATCATGGCCGACCGCGGTAAGTACGTTAAGGCGTGGCGCCGCCTGGGTGCGTGGCTGATCGTGGCTGATTGCTGGAGCAGCAATCTTCCCGTTCCGCGCTAAAACTGCGCTCGGACCGTAACCGACCGGATCGTGACGTTGAGTGTCTGATTCCGAAGAGGCCACAGTCTACGGCTTGAACTCCATGGCAACGGTGGTCTGGACGACCACTGCCTTTCCGTCGATCCGGTAAGGCTCGAACCGCCACCAGCGCATAGCGTCCATCGCAGCCTGTGCTAGCACCGCGGGACCATTCCGCGCCCGCACGTCCACCACCGATCCGTCGCGTCCGACAACTACGTCGAGCTCAATCACGCCCTGCAGCTTCGCCTGCCGCGCCTCCAGCGGATAATCGGGATCCACGCGGTGAGTCACAAGCTTCTCCATCACCTCGGCGGGAACGCGCGCCTGCGGCTGCAGCGCCTCCGTGGTCTTTTCGTTTTTCCGCAGACCACCTTCTATATCTTCCCACCCGCGATTCCATCGCCACCACAACGCCGTCAGCAAGATAGCCGCGGATGCCGCGAAGAATATCCATCTCCGGTCGAGGCCTCTGCGGGGAAGGGGCCGAGAGCTGCTAGAACCCCCGCTCTCCGAGCCTTTTCCTGCTTCGAGCGGAGTCTTCCCGCGAACGCCCGCTTCCAGCTCAGCCTTCGCGTCGCCCGCCCAGTCGCGTATAGCCGCCTGCTGTTCCGCCGACAGTCCAACAAACTCCAGCCCTGAGCGCAATTTGTCTTGATGCCGCACCAGCGCCCGCGCTTGCAGTGGATCGGCCACTCGCGGCAGGTGAATCTCCACTCCTACAGCTTCACCCGGCAATAGCTCTCCCGCGAGTATCGCGGACACTCCGCCCTCGCCCAGATTGACCGAGCGCCCCGGTAGAGTATCCGGAACCCCCGAACGCACCACCTTCACATCGAGTAGCGCCTGCACGCGGTATCGCAGCCAACGCCGTCGCGAAGGCTGATCCCGCCCCGGTGCCTGTGCCCCTGTCGGCATTCAACGCCTCTGATCGTGAAGAATTGCGAAAAAACAATCCGCCACTGAGTCGCCAGCGGGAGAAAACTCTTCTCGATTTCCTCCGTGTCTCAGTGTCTCCGTGGTGAAAAACGTTTTTACTTCCCGCGAGCCCGCAGCTCCTCAATCTCGCTCCCGTTCGCCACCAGTACCACGCTCGCCATGCCAATGAACAATCCGTGCTCCACAACTCCCGGCATATCGTTCAATCGCCGGGCCAACCCATCCGCATCCGGAATCTGCCCGAACCGGCAATCCAAAATGTGATTATTCTCGTCGGTCAGGTACGGCTTGCCATCCACTGCCCTCCGAAGCTCGACCGCCGCTCCCAGCGCCTCAATCTTTCTCTGCACCACCACCTGCGCGAACTTGATCACTTCCACGGGCAGCGGAAATTTTCCCAGCACCGGAACTCTCTTCGTCGCGTCTGTGATAATCACGTAGTATTTCGTGGCCGACGCCACAATCTTTTCCCGCAGCAGCGCCCCACCTCCACCTTTAATCAACCGCAATTGCGGATCAACTTCGTCCGCGCCGTCCACTGTCACATCGATCTCCGGGCACTCATCGAGCGTCGTAAGCGGAATTCCCAGTCCCGCCGCCTGCTCTCGCGAACGGTCAGAGCTGGGTATGCCGCGGATCTTCAGACCGTTCCTCACCTGCTCTCCAAGCAATTCAATGAAGTACGCTGCCGTCGATCCCGTTCCCAGACCAACCACTTGACCATTCTTCACGAACTGCAAGCTCGCACGCGCAGCTGCTTCCTTTTCCTGGTCGTTCGCCATAAAGTCTTCAGATATTGAGAAATCATTCGCGCATAGGAACTCGTGTGGGACACCGCCCGAGCCCGCCCTGAGCGGAGTCGAAGGGGTCGTCACGCCGAGCGAAGCGAGGCGAGGCGGGTTCTTAAAGAGATCCGCCAACTAAGGACACCACCAGCTACGCCGCTCCTTCACCCCAAGCTATTCTGCACATAAATCAAATATCCAGCCAGCGCCAATCCGAACAAAACAGTCACAATCGCCACCACATCCACAATAAATCCCGCGGCTTCAAATTTCCCCTCATCCAGTTGCGCCCGCGTTTTTCTGTATCGCGCCAATCCCGCTATCATCAGCGCCACTCCCGCCAGAATCGCGCTCATCCCCATCCACACTGAAAACCCCGTGGCTCTCGACCCATGACCCTGAAACTCGGTTAACTGTCGCATGGCGATTGCAAACCGTCCGATCGCGAATCCAAACACCACAATCGCCATACTGGTTCGCACCCAGGCCAGAAACGTACGCTCGTTGGCGAGATGATCGCGGGCCCGGTTGGAATCCTCAACCACACCTTCTCCCATGAAGACAGGATGACAACCGCAGCATTATTCCACAGCCTTCGCAGCCTTGTCGTGGTAAGGCAAAGACCGTAGAGAATTTCTTATCTTTGTGGAAACTTTTTGGCATGGGCTTTTACATTCCTCTGTCACCCTACTAACCAGGCTCGCCCGCCATCTCGCCGTATTCGGCCACGCTCGTGCTTATCCCTGTGGATTTTTTTTCATGGCGAATTCATATTCATTTCACCTTCCCGTAACGGCGCCCCGACTACCTTGGGATGAATAGATGTCCCGTCCCGCGCCCAGTCTGACGCGAACCTTGGAATTCGATGTTCAAGAATCTGCTCATAATCGCGCTCTCATGCCTGTGTCTGAGTCAGCCGCATGCGCTTCTCCATGCGCAGAGTACGTCGGAAGCTTGCCCGCGCCCCTTGCCAGGCAGCGTCGTCGCCGAACCGGAGGATCTGCGCAGCCGCAACGGTGTGCTGAAAGTTGAGCTGACAGTTCACAACACAAAGCAGAACGACGGATCCACTCGTTTCTGCTACCTCGATGAGAATGGCGCAGAATCGCCCACTCTGCGCGCGAAACCCGGCGATCTTGTCATCCTGACCCTCAAAAATGATCTGACGGCTTTCGGCCCTGAGGTTGCGCCGTCCATGCACCAACACGCGCACGCTGACGCCGAGAAAAGCGAAGACTCCTGCGCCAGCGACTTGATGACGCGGGAGTCGACCAATCTCCATTTCCATGGCCTGACCATCCCTCCAGTCTGCCACCAGGACGACGTCTTACACACGCTGATTCAGCCCGGTGGTCCGCCATTCGAGTACCGATTCCGCATTCCCGAAAACGAGCCTCCCGGATTGTATTGGTACCACCCGCACGTCCACGGCTTTACCAAAGAACAGGTGCTCGGCGGAGCATCCGGCGCGATCATCGTTGAGGGAATCGAGCGGGCCGACAAAGCGGTTGCAGAATTGCCGGAAAGAGTCTTGATCATTCGCGATCAAGATCTGCTGAACCCAAATGCTCCACCTTCGAAGTGGGAGCCTGTAGTCCCCAAGATGCTATTTGATCGCGACGGGGATGCAGCCAATACCGGCACCGGATTCGGCAAACCCGCGAAGGATCTCTCGATCAATTTTGTGCCCGTGCCCTATCCGGACTATCGGCCCGCCCTGATCGAGATGAAACCGGAAGAGCAGCAACTTTGGCGCGTGGTCAATGCCTCGGCAATCACCTACCTCAACCTGGAAGTTCTATTCGGACACGCGCCCCAGCCGCTCGGCCTTGTGGCGATCGACGGGGTACCCCTCAACGAAAACGGCCTGCCTGCGGATTTTGTGGACTGGCAAACTCATCTCGCCGTACCGCCGGGCGCCCGCGTGGAATTCATCGTGAAGGCGCCTCCGGAACACGCCTCGGGACTTCTCGTCACCAAAACTGTCGACACCGGACCGAGCGGAGAGAACGATCCCAACCGCGCCATCGCCATAATCACAGCCTCCAAAGATGCGCCGGAGCCGCGCTCCGCACTCGCGACCTCGTCCCAACCGTTTCCAGCTTCGCAACTGCCGTGGCTGGGAAGCGTAGCCCCCGTGCGCGTTCGAAGACTCTACTTTTCCGAGAAGCTGCTCGATCCAAACGACCCCAATAGCGCGACTGAGTTTTATATCACCGTAGATGGCCAGACACCGGCGCAGTTCGATCCCAAATCAGGAGTCCCGAACATCATTGCTAAGCAGGGAACAGTCGAAGATTGGATCATCGAAAACCGGTCGAGCGAGCTTCACGCCTTCCACATTCATCAGCTGCATTTCATGCTGCTGGATTACGCCGGTACGCCGGTGAACGAGCCATTTCTTCGCGATACCGTCAACGTCCCTTACTACACCGGTAAAACTCTCGCCTATCCAAGCGTCCGATTGCGGATGGACTTTCGCGATCCGAACACGGTCGGCGACTTCGTATA
This sequence comes from uncultured Acidobacteriaceae bacterium, assembly GCA_963743115.1. Classification (GTDB taxonomy): domain Bacteria; phylum Acidobacteriota; class Terriglobia; order Terriglobales; family Acidobacteriaceae; genus Sulfotelmatobacter. The sequence goes on from CAVUOM010000001.1 coordinate 350,469, forward strand.
CCACTGCCACCTTTTAGAGCATGAAGACGGAGGAATGATGGGGCTGATTCGCGTAGAGCCATAGGCGAGTGAGGCAGGTTTCGAAGCGAAGCGATCTCCGCTCAAAACAACCCGAAAACAAACGACTTTATGTTGCCCGTGGTTCGGAAAAACGGCTGGACCTTTTTATGTCCACCTTAACCAGCAGCTCAAACCCAACAAACAGGAGAAGAGGAAACATGACTTTCAAATCAATCAGGTCACAAGGCATACATTACTTGCGCATCGGAACGGCGGGACTTGCCATGGTCCCGCTCACCATCGGCGCACCCTTTGCCAACGCGGCTCCCAAACCACAAAAAGCGCGTGATTATGGGACCGTCTCGCCCATCAAGCACGTCATCGTGATCATCGGAGAAAACCGCAGCTTCGATCACGTCTTCGCCACCTACGTACCGAAAAATGGCGAGACTGTAAACAACCTGCTTTCCGAAGGCATCATCAAGTTGGACGCCAACAAGAATGCGATTCCCGGCCCCAACTTCTCCAAGGCTCAACAGCTGTCGGCGACCGATACCGATACCTTCCTGCTCTCCCCGCCCAAGCAACAATTTTCCGACAACAACCTACCTGCACCACTGGTCGGCGGTCCCGGCGGCGCGGCCGGCTATTTTTCCGGGAGCAACCCCTGCGGAACCAGCCCGGCGATTTCAGCGGTCAAGTGTGCGGAGCTCTCCGAATCCGGACTGCCGACTCAGCAGTACTATCAGGATCTCGTCAGCGGCGGCACTGGACTTACGAAATATACGCCCGACACCCGCATCACCAACGTCGAGAAGTTGCCCGCCGGACCGTTCCAGATAACGAACGGCAGCACCTTCCAATACAACGACTATGCGGCGAGCCCTGTCCATCGTTTCTATCAGATGTGGCAGCAGTTGAATTGCAGCTTAGGGCACGCAACCCAGGACAATCCTTCCGGTTGCAACGCCAAGTTGTTCTCGTGGGTTGAAGTAACCGTCGGGGCGGGCACGAATGGGGCAACCCAGCCGCCACTCTGCTCTTCCAACGATGGCTCGCTTCCCTGCTTCACCACCAATTACTTGCACAGCGTTCCCGATGCGCAAACTACGGGTGAAGGGTCCACCTCCCTCGCCTTTTACAACGTGCAGCAAGGCGACGCTCCTTACTTCAAGAGCCTCGCAGACACCTACACCATGAGCGATAACTTCCATCAATCGGTCAACGGAGGCACCGGCGCCAATCACATCATGTTCGGCCACGCCGACGCGATCTGGTTCAGCAACTCGCTCGGGGCTCCTGCCGAACCACCGAACAACAAGCTCGTATTTACCGACAAATATAATGGCGGCCCCAACCCAGACGAAGGCACCGTCGATCAAGTTGAGAACCCCAACCCAGCCTCCGGTACCAACAACTGGTACAGCGAAGACGGCTACGGTAATAGCTACAACGCCGGCTATCCACCGCCCTACACTGTTTCGCCGGTTAATGGCGGCGGCTCTTACAGCGACTGTTCAGATCCCTCGCAGCCTGGCGTCGGCCCGATCGTGAGCTACCTCAAATCCCTCCACATCGACCCACGGTGCGAACCAGGCCATTACTACCTGTTGAACAACTACAACCCGGGCTGGTTCGGGAACGGCAAGAACGCCTACACTGACCAGAATCCGTCCAATACGCCGTTTACCGTCCCGCCGTCCTCGACGCCCAGCATCGGCGACGACCTCAACGCCAACGGTATTTCCTGGAAGTACTACGGCGATCAATGGAACAACTACGTCAACGACCCGTATCAACTCAATTACGGAACCAACGGGCCGAACGCCGACGAATATTGCAACATCTGCAACCCGTTCCAGTACGACACGTCCATCATGTCGCATCCGGATCAGGTCGCAGCACACATGAAGGATACGCTCGACCTGTACTCGGATATTTCTGAGGGAACGTTGCCTGCCGTTTCCGTCGTCAAGCCCAGCGGCTATGTCGATGGCCATCCCGCGTCGTCGAAGCTCAATCTTTTCGAGGGCTTCACGCAGAAGATCGTGAATATGGTTGAGAACTCTCCCTATTGGGACAATACCGCGATCTTTATCACCGAAGATGAAGGCGGCGGATACTACGACTCCGGTTACGTTCAACCGCTCGACTTCTTCGGCGACGGCACGCGCATCCCGCTAATCGTGGTCTCCGCCTATTCCAGGGGTGGCCATATCTCTCACTCGTATTCGGACCACGTTTCCATCGTCAAATTCATCGAGAGGAACTGGAACATCGGCACCATTTCTTACCGGAGCCGGGACAACTTCCCGAACCCGAAAACGAAACCGGGCAACCCCTACGTCCCCGTTAACGGACCAGCGCTGAGTGATTTGTTTGACTCATTCCATTTCCCCTATTGATCTTCCCGAGAAAGATCGATTGATAGGAGATCTATCCGGAGGAGATGGTTAGCCTCACACCGGCCAGGAAAACATTCCTGGCCGGATTTGTTTTCTGGCACGCGCTAGAATCTCTTGACCCCCCCAAGCATCCGTTATCCTAGTAGCTGACTCTTATGGCTATTCCGAAATCTAAAGTCACCAACGCACTCATCGAAACCTCGCCAGACAACGGTGCCGATCCCGAGCGCGAACGCGTCTTCAACGCCTTCCGCCAATGGGGATACCTCGAAGGCGACCTCGACCCGCTCGGCTTCCTCCGCCCGCGCGTGGCTCCCGAGCTTCAGATCGAAGGCGAGTACGCCCGCGAAGCCCGCGCCATCTACTCCTCGACCATCGGCGTCGAAGTCAACCACATCTACAATCCCGAACGCCGCCGCTGGATCTACGAGCAGATGGAATCGCCGTCTCAGGGTTTCGAGGTTACAGAGAAACACCAGCAGCGCATTCTCGACCTGCTCATCCGCGCCGATATCTTCGAGCAGGTCATGCAGCAGCGCTATCTGGGCAGCAAGCGCTTCTCACTCGAAGGCGTCACCGCGCTGATCCCGCTGGTCGATGAACTCCTCGATACCGGCTCCCGCCTCGGCGCCACCGAACTGGTGATGGGCATGAGCCATCGCGGCCGCCTCAACGTAATCGCCCACATAGCCAAGCGGCCAAAGGACGAAATCTTCGCTGGCTTCGAGGACGTGGACCCCCGCAGCGTCCTGGGCTCCGGCGACGTGAAATATCACATGGGCGCGACCGGCGAGTACCTCACGCGCAGCGGCAACAAAGTTCGCATCCATCTGGTTTCAAACCCCAGCCATCTCGAAGCCGTCGATCCAGTAACCGTCGGCCGCACGCGCGCCAAACAAGACCGTACCGGAGAAGGCGGACGCGAAAAACATCTTCCTCTCCTCGTTCACGGCGATGCTGCTTTCGCCGGACAAGGCATCCTGGCCGAGACTATGAACTACGCTGACCTCCCCGGCTACACGGTAGGTGGCACCATTCATGTAATCGTCAACAATCTCCTGGGATTTACGACCAGCTACGTCGAGGAACACTCCACCCGCTTCGCTGCCTGCATCGCGCGCCGCCAGTCCATCCCCATCTTCCACGTCAACGGCGAAGATGTGGATGCCGTTGTCCGCGTAGCCCGACTCGCCACCGAGTACCGCTATCGCTTCGGCACCGACGTGGTTATCGACTTAATCGGCTACCGTCGCCACGGTCACAGCGAGGTCGACGACCCCACCATCACCCAGCCGCTTTTGTACAAAGAGATCAAAGAACATCCCCCTCTGTGGGAAATCTACGCCGACGACATTGGAGCAACGGACGCACCCGCGCAAGCAGCGGCCATCAAAGCCGAATTCGAATCCGCACAGAAAGATGCCGCCAAGGTCACCAAGAAGCCTCTGATGCGCGATCTTCCCAAGTATTGGGACCAATACTACGGCGGTTTGCATAAGCCGGAATTCGAGGTAGAGACCGGACTCGCAATAGAAGAACTAGCCGAGCTGACCGCTCACCTCACCACATATCCCGAAGGTTTCCACATTCACCCGAAAGTGAAGAAGCTCTTGGAGCAGCGAGCCGAGATGGGAGCAGGCAAACGCCCAGTGGATTACGGCATGGCCGAAGCTTTAGCCTTCGCGAGCCTGGCGAAAGCAGGAATTCCGGTTCGACTCAGCGGCCAGGACTCGCGCCGCGGAACCTTCAACCAGCGCCACTCGGTTCTGATCGACATCGAAAACGAAAACCAATACGTCCCGCTCGAAAACATCGTACCCGGCCAGGCCCGATGCGAAATCCATAACTCCACGCTTTCCGAGCCCGGCGTGCTCGGCTTCGAATACGGCTACAGCCGCGACCATCCCGAAGCGCTCGTCCTCTGGGAAGCCCAGTTCGGCGACTTCGTGAACGTAGCCCAGGCAATCATCGACCAGTTCATCTCCGCCGGCGAAGCCAAGTGGAACCTGCTCTCAGGTCTAGTACTGCTTCTCCCTCACGGCTATGAAGGCCAGGGACCGGAACACTCCAGCGCCCGCATCGAGCGCTTCCTCCAGCTAGCCGCGAAACACAACATCCAGATCACGCAACCGTCGAACGCCGCGCAATATTTTCACTTGCTCCGCCGCCAAGCCCTGCGCCATTGGCGCAAACCGCTGGTAGTCTTCACCCCGAAAAGCATGCTGCGTCACGCCGACGCTTCTTCATCCATCGAAGACTTCACGCGCAAGAATTTTCTAAACGTGATTCCGGACGCTGAAATCGGAGAAGCTGACCGCATCCTGGTCTGCACCGGCAAGATCGGCCACGAACTCCAGGCCGAGCGCAAGAAGAGAAAGGATAATTCCACCGCCATCGTATTTCTGGAACAGCTCTATCCCTTCCCAGACAAAGAACTCGCCGCCGAATTCGCCCGCCATGGCGACTCCGGCGACATAGTCTGGGTGCAGGAAGAGCCGGCCAACATGGGAGCGTTATTCAACATGCTTCCGCGCCTGCAGCGCATAGCAGGCAACCGCCACGTGCTCTCAGTAAAACGCAGCTCCAGCGCCAGTCCGGCCACCGGCAGCGCCAAAGCGCACGAGGTAGAACAGAAGACGCTGCTGACCCTGGCCTTCACCACCAAGGGATAACCCGGGAAATCGTGGGGTACAATTGCCGGTTATATGCGTCGCCACGTTCAAGAAGTCCCTAGGGACCTTCCTCATGCTCGCCTCTATCTCGATGACATCGAGACGGTTACAAGAATTCTGACGGAAGAGGTTTCCCAGGTGGCAACCGCGCAGGGCCGCGATCGTCAGACTGATACCCCTACGGACGAAGGCGTACTCGCTGATCCCGAGGTCAGAGTTCTATATCGGATCGGGCAAGAAGAGATGGACTCTATCGACGATCTTCTGACTCAGGGAGGTAGCGTCGCCGACTTCGAAGTTCGAATATCCGGAGCAGGAACCTGGTTGCCTTGTTCGCTTCGCTTTCACTGGGCCAGTCCCACCTGCCTTGGACCTGCATGAGGTCCGCGAAAACAAAGAATGGGAGATTTATGCGAAGGTTCGAGAGGTATTCGAGGAGCGAGGAATGGCGGTTAAGAACTTCATCAACCTGCTCCCTGGCTCAGTGAAGTATGGCGCAACCGCATTTCTATACGTTCTTCCCACAGTCGATTTTCTCTTCAGAGGAACCTCCCTTCACGTTTTTTTTGTCGTTCAAGGGTTTACGTTTCTCATCTGGCTGAGCTGCGTGGTGGCCGCCATACGGCCGAGCCGTGTCTACTTAGTGCGATCCCACGAACGGTCGCGCGACACATCGGAATCGCGCCGGAAATATCTGATTGGTGCGGTCACCTTTGCCCTCGGAGTGTTGTTCACCAAAATCCTTGACCATTTCCTCGGCAGGCTACTCAAGTAATGCGAGATCTATCGCACGGCCACGCTCGATCCCAAGTTATTCTTACTCCTCACGGCCTCTCCGTCACCGCCTTTCCTCCACCTCCCGGCAACTTTGCCTTCGCACCCCCAGCGGCCTCGCCGACAAACAATTCCTCCAAGCTCCGATACGCATAAATCGTGGGCGCATGATTCTGCATCAACCCACCCGTATCCGCAGTCGGCCCGTAATTGCTATGCACGTCCCGCCCAAGCTTGCGCAGCATCGCCATCAACTGTCCCCGATGATGTGAGGTATGCGTCATCCGCCGCGTCATCACCCATGCCCGCGATCGCGACACATCGAAAAACTTCACATTCTCTTCCCACCACACTTCATCTTTTTCCTGCAGCGCCGACAGCCGCTTCCCGCTGTCCTCGGCAAACTGCTTCATGAACTCCAACCGCGTCTCCTGCTTCGGCAGCGGAGGCGCACCCACATCGATTCCCAGCATGTTGCGGAACCACAGGTCTTCGCTCACGCACTGATGCACCATCTGCTCATGCACGCTGCGCCCCCGCGGATCATCCCCACGCGGCCGCGCCGCAAGGTCCTCGTCCCGAAACTCGCTCCACACACTAACCACCTTCACCCGCTCGGTGGCATACGTCTCGACCAGAAATGCATATCTCATAGCCGCAGATGTTACCCTAATCCTCCGAATCACAACCATGCCCCGCCGCTCCCAACCCCTCCGCGTAGCCATCGACACCGGCGGCACCTTCACCGACTGCGTCTGGATCGACCGCGGCCGCCTGCGCATGCTGAAGATTTTCTCCACTCCGGCCGATCCTTCTCAAGCCATCGTAGAAGCTCTCCGCAAAATCAATCACCAAGGTGAGCTAGTAATTCTGCACGGCACGACGGTCGGCACCAATACCCTGCTCGAACGCAAAGGCGCCCGTACCGCTCTGGTCACAACCGAAGGTTTCGAAGACGCCATCGAGATTGGACGTCAAGCTCGCCCCAAGCTCTACGACTTCTTCTTCGATCGTATCGAGCCGCTAGTCCCAGCCGATCTCCGCTTCGGCATCGAAGAACGCACCGCCAGCGACGGCAAAATCCTGACCGAGCCTTCGACAGCGGACCTGGAATCCCTAGCGTCCCACCTGAAAGCAAAAGGGCCCCAGTCGATCGCCATCTCACTACTCTTCTCTTTCGCAAATCCAGGAAACGAGCAAGCAGTCGCGGAAGCGCTCGAGCCGCTAGACGTCCCACTCTCCATCTCCCATCAAATCCTCCCCGAATTCCGCGAATACGAGCGCACGTCAACCGTAGTCATCAACGCCTACCTGCAACCAGTAATGCAGCGTTACTTCGAGAATCTGGAGCAGCGCCTATCGAGGGTGGAGGAGCGTTTAAGCGCTGCGGAAAAACGATCCAAGATGGTCGGGGCTTTAGCCCCCGAGGGACATCAACGCGCACCGAGAATCTTTGTAATGCAATCCAGCGGCGGCATCACCGCACTCGCCTCCGCCGCGAGCGAACCCGTCCGCACCGTCCTCTCCGGCCCCGCCGGAGGTGTAGTCGGCGCAGCCGCCAGCGCCCGCTCCAGCGGCTTTGAACACATAATCGCTTTCGACATGGGAGGCACTTCCACCGACGTCTCCCTGGTCGAAGGCGCTATAACCACGGCCAGCCACGCCGAGGTCGCCGGACTCCCCATCGGAGTCCCCATGCTCGACATTCACACTGTAGGCGCAGGCGGAGGTTCGCTCGCCCGCTTTGACGCCGCAGGCGTGCTCCGCGTAGGCCCCGAATCCGCCGGTGCCAATCCCGGCCCCATCTGCTACGGTCGCGGCGCCCAGCCCACCGTCACCGACGCCAACCTCTTATTAGGCCGCCTGCAACCCACGCGCTTCCTCGGCGGAGATTTCACACTCGATCTCGACCGCACCCGTCGCATTACTCGCGAGTGGCTGATGCAGCAACGAACCACATTGACCATCGAGCAGTTCGCCGCCGGCGTAATCCGCGTGGTCAACGCCACTATGGAGAAAGCCATCCGCGTAGTCTCCATCGAACGAGGCCGCGATCCCCGCGACTACGCTCTCGTAGCCTTCGGCGGCGCCGGAGGACTCCACGCCTGCGCCTTAGCCGAGGCTCTAAGCGTCCCGCACGTGATCGTGCCCGCCCTGCCCGGCGCGCTTTCCGCTCTCGGCATCCTGGTCAGCGACGTCGTCAAGGATTATTCCCGCACCGTCTTGTGGCGCGTCTCCGGCAAACTCCCAGCCGCGCAACTGAATCGCGAATTCTCAGCCCTGCAGAAACAAGCCGCAAAAGATTTTGAAAACGAAGCCTGGCAAGGAAGAGTGCACTATCAGCAAACCATCGACCTCCGCTACCACGGTCAGGGATACGAACTGAACCTCCCGTACACGAACGACCTGCTGAAGAAATTCGAACAAGAACACCACCGCCGCTACGGCTACGCCCACCCCGGACGGGAAGCAGAGCTGGTAACCCTCCGCCTGCGTGCGATAGTGAAATCCACCCAAGCTCATGTTGAAAAGATGAACCATGTGGGGACGGCCGCCCTCGTGAGCCTGCCCCGAGCGAAGCCGAGGGGTCCAGGCCGAGCAAAGCTCGGCTCGCCCTCCACGCCCAGAGCCCTAGTCCAATTCGGCGGCAAGAAACTAGCGACGCCAATCCACTCCCGCGACGCGCTGATACCTGGAAAGATCCACTCCGGACCTGCGATCATCACCGAATACAGCGCCACCACAGTCGTTCCACCAGGCAAGCGCTTCCACCTCGATCCCGCCGCGAACCTGATTGTTACAATCCGATAAAAATACGCCCCGCAACTCCGAACCAGCCACTCGGTACTAGGTACTAGGTACTCGCTTCGCTACAATAAACCCGTGAAACCCAGCATCTTCGTCGTCGAAGACGATCCCGATATCTCCCGCCTCGTTCGCCACCACCTGGAGAACGATGGTTTCGCCGTGCGCGTCTATCCCAACGGATCCAGCGTTATCGCCGACGCCGAACGCCAGCGTCCTGCTCTTTTCATTCTCGACATCATGGTTCCCGGCAAAGACGGACTCGAACTCTGCCGCACCGTCCGCCAAACCGCGGGTCTTGCGGCCGTGCCGGTGATTTTTCTCACGGCCAAGAGCAGCGAAGCCGACCGCGTGCTCGGTCTCGAGATCGGAGCCGACGACTACATCGCCAAGCCTTTCAGTCCCCGCGAGCTCGTGGCCCGCGTCAAGGCCGTGCTCCGCCGCTTTGAGCGGCCGCTTCCGCCCAGCCCGCTGAAGGTCGGCGACATTGCTATTGACCCCGCCGCGATGACCCTCACCGTCCGCGGACAGACCGTTCCCACCACCGCCACCGAGTTTCGCCTGCTCGATTATTTCGCCCGCCACCTTGGCCGCGTCTTTTCCCGCGATCATCTTCTTGATTCCGTCTGGCGTGACACTTCCTACGTGACCCCGCGTTCGGTCGATGTCTATGTCCGGCGAATTCGCGAGAAAATCGAACCCGACCCGGAAAACCCGCGCTACCTCAAGACCGTGCGCGGAGCCGGCTATCGCTTCGAAGCCCCAAAGTGAATGAGATAAAGAAGTAGGTGAACAAGAGTTATGAGGTGGCGTGAGAGAAATAAAGAAGTCGTGAGAGTGAGAAAGAAGTGAGAAACGGGATCTTCCTCAAGCTGATGGCCGCTTTCTCGGTCGTCATCCTGGCTACCGCCATAACTTTCGACGCCATGCTCGGCGGTGCCGTCCGCCTCGCCTATCCGCTCTCCGATGTCGAGGCCGTCTCGCTGCAGATGCGCCACCGGCTGGAACTCGCCTCCGTGCTCGCCTTCCTCTTCGCTCTGGTAGTGGCCGCCGTCGCCGCCAATTGGACCGCCCGCCGCCTCGAGCACATCGTTGAAGTCGCCGGCCGCATCGCCGACGGCGATCTCCACGCCCGTGTTCTCGAATCTTCGCAGGACGAAGTAGGCCGCGTCGCCGGCGCCATCGATAAGACCGCTCGCCGCGTCGAAGAAAGTTTTGCCGCCGTCCGCTCTAGCCAGCGCCAGCTCGAAACTCTGCTCAACAGCATGCAGGACGCCGTCATTGCTGTCAGCGCCGACGGCCACGTGCAGTGGGCCAATCAACCCATGGACCACCTCGTTCCGCAAGGCGCCCGTCTGCAGCAACCGGTCGAGGAAACCATCCGCGACCCTGACTTCCTCTCCGCCGTCAAAGAAGCCACGACCACCCACGAAGTCAAGACCGCCCGCGCCACTTCCATCGTCCCTGGGCGCGCTTTCGATGTCACCGCTGCCCCTCTTCCGGCTGGAGGTGCCGTTGCCGTGCTCCGCGACCTCACCGAAACCGAGCGCGTCGAAAAAACCCGCCGCGACTTCATCGCCAATGTTTCCCACGAACTGCGCACGCCGCTCACCTCGATTCAGGGCTATGCGGAAACTTTGCTCGACAGCACTCCCGACAATGGCGCACCCACGCGCGAGTTCCTTGAAATCATTCGCAAGAATTCCGCTCGCATGTCCCGCCTTACTGAAGATCTCCTTGCTTTGGCGCGCGTCGAATCGGGCGAAACCCGCTTCGACATGGAACCTGTTCCACCCGCCGAACTTCTCCACGATGCCGAAGAGAGCTTCCGCGAAATCGCCCGCAATCATGGCATTGACCTGCAGATTCAAGAGCGACAGATTCAAGGCGGGCAGATTCAAGACGGACACGTTCACGATTCTCCGCAGCACGAAGATTCGCCGGTTCAGCATCTGCGTTCCGTCCTCGCCGACCGCGAAGCGATTCACCAGGTCTTTTCCAACCTGATCGACAATGCCATGAAATATGGTCCATCGGGCGGACGGATCGTTCTCGGCGCCCGCGCCGTTCCCCACGCCATAGAATTCTTCGTCAAGGACTTCGGCGCCGGCATCGCCTCCGAGCATCTCCCACGCCTGTTCGAACGCTTCTATCGTGTGGACAAGGCCCGCTCCCGCGAATCCGGAGGCACCGGCCTCGGCCTCGCCATCGCCAAGCACATCATGCTCGCCCACGGCGGCACCATCCGCGCCGAAAGCGAACTAGCCCACGGTTCCACGTTCCTGTTCACCCTCCCCACTGCGTAACGGCTCGTGCGGCGACGGCCGCCTCGGCCGTCAAAGCTCGGGCGAAGCGCGGCGCCCAGGGGATAACAACCCGCCAGTCCCTCTCAGTGTCGTCGGTGTTAAAATCCTTGCAGGACTTTCCGTCAAGGAACGTTCAGGAAATGTGATGAAACGAACAGCCGCCATCCTGCTGTTAGCCGCCGCCAGCGCTGCCTGGTCAATGCCAGCAACCGCTCAGCGTGAAAACCGTAGTATCGGAGAAAATAGCCGCGAGGCCAAAAAGGCGGCCAAGCAGTATCAGAAAGCGGCAAAGAAAGCAGCCAAGAGACAACAGAAGCAAATGAAGAAATATCAGAAGGCGCAACGAAAGGCAGCGAAGAAGCAACAGCGTGGTCACTAAGCGCTGCAGAAAAACCACGAAAAATTCACTTTCCCGTAACCCATCCCCGCGAAAAGAAACTCTATCCTTAGCCGTTGACCATCTCTTCTTATCAGCGGCACAATAGGTCCAGCGACTCAACCGGTCTGCGCCGTTACGCCCCGCGCCAGAGGGATACCCTCATGAGTACTGCCCGCGTCGAAAGCGCCACTCCCGAACCGGCCCATCATCACATCGTCCGGCGCACGATCGAAGCCTGTCGTCTGGCCAAGGAAGCGGCTGGCGCCGCGGCCGAAGGCATCGCCACCGGCTCCAGCCCGCTGCTCAACTCTCTCCGCCAGCGCGAGCGCGAACTCGACACCCTCGACATGGAAATCGACAGCGCCGTCACCTCGGTCATCACCGAAGTCGCGCCCACCGAAGCTCGCGAACTCCTCGCTTGTATGAAATTCATGATCAGCCTCGAGCGCATCGGCGACCTGCTCCTCAGCTTCGCCAACAGCGCGCAAGCGGCTTCCGGCCGCATCGATTCCGAAGACACCCGCGACCTCACCCACATGGCCACCATCCTCGAAAAAATGCTGACCGACGTCGGCGACGCCTTCTCCAGCCGCGACGTCGGCAAAGCCGTCGATGTGCTCCGCGCCGACGCCGAAATCGACCGCCTCCGCAATCTGATCTTCCTCCGCCACATCGAGAATCCCGAAAATATCGCCCGCCAGGCCAGTCTCCAGATCATCTTCATGACCCAGTCCCTCGAGCGCGCCGGCGATCACGCGAAAAATCTGGCCGAAGAAGTCTGCCACGTAGTCAGCGGCCACACCGTCCGCCACGTCTTGATGGCCTACGACAAGCCCGTGGAACAAATGTTCATCGACTACCTCCGCCGCCGCGACCAGCACTAGCTGACAGCACGGCGCAATATAGCGCCGGCCTTCTCGCGTGCGAAGATGCCCTAAGCGCACTCCTCCGACGTCTCAATCTCGTCAACCTCTGGAACTGCCGCCGGAAGCTTGACCCCCGCCGTACGTTCTCCCCGCCGGATCAGCACAATCGCGCCCAGAATCGCCACCGACGCCAGGACCACCCGCAAAGTCAGAGGCTCGTGTGCCAGCAACCATCCCAGTATCACCGCGATTACCGGATTCGCATAAGTATGCGTCGCCACCAGCGCCGGCGGGCACTGCGTCAGCAGCCATGTGTAACAGGTGAATGCCACTACCGATCCGAACACCGCCAGATATCCGAGGCCCAACACGGATCGCGGTGCAATGGTCGCCCAATGCGTCCGCTGGAACTCGCCCGTAATTCCCGCCGCCAGCAGCAACATGACGGCGCCGCACAGCACCGGCAACGCCGTTCGCCCCAGCGCATCAGAAGGCAGCTTAAGTCGCGGCGAAACCACCACCCCCAACGACCACGAGAAAGAACCGAGCAACACTGCCAGCAATCCCAACAAGCTTGATCCTTTCACAGTGAGTTCCGCGCCGGTCAGCATGGCTACGCCCACGACGCCAAGACCCAGGCCCAGCGCGCTGAGCAGGCTGATCTTCTGCTGCCCCATCATCCAGCCCAGCACCAGAATAAACATCGGCTCAGTAGCGATCAGCAGCGCCGCCAACCCCGACGCCACATACTGCTCTGCCCAGTGCAGCGAGCCGTGCCCTATTAGGAAGAAGAGTGCGCCTAGCGCAAATCCTGCAACCCACTGTTGCCGCGTTGGGCGAAACCCGCGCCAGTAAGCCCAAGCCAGCATGATGGCGCCCGCGATGGAATGTCGGATTCCCGCGGCCACCAGCGGCGGAATCGTCTCGACCGCGTACCGGATCGCAAGATAAGTCGAGCCCCATATCACATAGATCGCCACAAATGCCAGCGCCACCTTGATGGCGTGGCTGCGGTCGTGCGAATTTGCGTTCATACGTGGCTCCGGAACAATCACGGGTCTACCTCCAATATGCATCATCTTGCCGCTGCGAAGCATGGCTTTAATCTGCGCGGAGTGATTGGAAATCATGGAAACCCTCCGATTCATTGACTAACCTGTTATAATTGTTTAACAGGTTAGTAGCAATGCTAGGTGATGTGATATAACTTGTCAAGATGTTTTTAATGGTTATATGATCCGGAGAGAAGATTTCCTCCAATTCATCATGGAAACCAAACCCGAGAGACGCCAACCTCCACTTTTCGAACTGATGGGAAATGTCTGCCTCGATTTCATCAACACGCTCGACAATCGCCCCAGCGGCCAGCCCAAAGAATTGCTGAAGAGCTTCTACGAACTCGCGCGCTTCGGCGAAGACACGGGAATCCTTACACCCGAGGAGCTGGATTTTTTTTACGAGCGGGTTCACCTCATGCCCGATGAGGCGCAGGAGGCAATGCGCCGCGCCCGCAATCTGCGCGAGGCGCTGTACGACATTTTTTCCGCTGTGGTGAATAAGCAAACCGCGCCGCAGCTCGCAATGGACAGGCTCAATACGAATCTGCACGACGCCGCACTGCATTCGTGGCTGGTGCAACCTAAGCAGGTGCAACCTAAGGTTGCCGACGGAAAAATACCGGACGACGACGGACGTTTGCAGTGGCGCCTCGATCCGATGACGGCTTCGCTCGGCGCAATGCTTCGGCCGATTGCGCGCGCCGCCGCAGACCTGCTCACTTCAAGCGATCTGGCGCTGGTGCGCACCTGCGCTTCGCCCACCTGCCAGTGGTTCTTTCTCGACACCAGCAAGAATCACCACCGCCGCTGGTGCAGCATGAAGCAATGCGGCAACCGGGCCAAGGTGCGCAGGTTTTACGCGAAGAAGAAGACCGCTTAGGTTGTTGATCCAGCAATCCAAATCACTCCGCAACCGAAATCGAGCGCAGAGGTGTTACCATTTCCTGATCCGAACGCGAGGTGCCCGATGGCCGCGCTCCCCGAGAGCTTGAACCAGAATTCCTGGCCCGAATTACCGCTCGCAGCGTGGCAGGATACTTACGCTACGCTGCACATGTGGACGCAGATTGTGGGCAAGGTGCGGCTGGCGCTGAGCCCGCGCGTCAATCACTGGTGGGAAGTTGCGCTGTATGTGAATGCGCGCGGGCTCACTACTTCTGCGATTCCTTATAACGGCGCGAACTTCGAAGTGCAGTTCGACTTCATCGATCACAAGCTGATCATCCAGACCAGTTGGGGGTCGTCGGAGACTTTCGCGCTGAAGCCGGAATCGGTCGCCGATTTCTATGCCGCATTCATGTCTGCGTTGCGGTCGCTGCGGCATCGACGTGAAAATCTGGCCCATGCCATGCGAGATACCAAACCCGGTGCGCTTTACCAGCGACACGCAGCATGCTTCTTACGATCCCGAATATGCGCACCGCTTCTGGCAAATCTTGATTTTGTGTGACAACGTCTTCTGGGAATTCCGGGCCCGATTCGTTGGCAAGGACAGTCCTGTACATTTCTTCTGGGGAAGTTTCGATCTCTGCGTGACGCGCTTCTCCGGGCGGCGCGCTCCGGAACGCGTGGGCGCCGATGCGGTCACACGCGAAGCTTATTCGCAAGAAGTGATCAGCGCGGGATTCTGGCCCGGCGGCGGCGATATTAAAGGTGCGGCGTTTTACGCCTATGCCGCGCCGGAGCCGTCCGGTTTTGCCGAGCAGAAAGTGCAGCCGGCGGCGGCTTTCTATCATCCGCAAATGAAGGAATTTCTGCTGATGTATGACGACGTGCGACGCAGCGCTTCACCCCGGGAGGCGCTGCTGAGTTTTTTGCAAAGCACTTATGAGGCGGGAGCGAATCTGGCGAAGTGGGATCGGAAGGAACTGGAGAGAAGCTAGCGGTGGTCGTAGAAATTCCTTGCGGGACCGCCGGTAACGCAGGCGTGCAAGGGGTCCTTCGACTGCGGTTGTGCTTCGCTTTCGCGAAGCACAACCTCCGCTCAGGATGACAAGCCGGATGATGACAAGGGGGGACGAAGATGGCTAAGAAATGCAAGCATCTGGATCAGATAAAGTTCAGGACTACCGACACCGACGTCTGTGAAGAGTGCGTCAAACTTGGCGACATATGGGTTCACCTGCGGATGTGCATGGTTTGCGGGAATGTCGGATGCTGCGATTCGTCGAAGAACAAACACGCGACGAAACATTTTCATCACACCAGCCATCCCGTGATGCGCTCGATCGAGCCTGGAGAAGAATGGATCTGGTGCTACATCGACGAAATCATTGCCGGCGAAGTGGCCGCGTGACATGCCGCGGAATCAAGCGCGGGCCATGGTAGCGAAACTATGCCTTGGGGCCGCATTGCGTTGACGGTATTCGCCAGCGGATTGGTGTCTTCGATGACCGACTGGCTGTTCGCGGGCGACTGGCTTTACAAGCGCTACGACCGGAACCCGGAGATCTGGCGATACCGAGGCGGCCAGGGAGAAAACAGAGCTATTCTCTGGTCAAGCCTGTTTCCCTTTCTTACGTGCGGGGTTTTCGTTGTGCTCTGTAGCGGCCTGCACCTTCACATGTACCGCGCGCTTCTCAAATTGGCCTTGGCGATCTGGCTCATCGGACCATTGCCATTGACCGTCGTTAACGCACTGTGGGTGAAGCTGGCTCCGGCGATTGCGGCGTCCTGGGCTGTGGGCTGGCTGGTGAAACTGGCAATTGCCGCGATCGCAGTGGCGCTGATTCTGGGCTGAGCCGGCGAGACAACACGGCTGCAAGCCGTGCCCTTCCCAACCCACTTATACGAGGGGCTCTGATCCATCCGTTCGACCAGCCGTCAGCCTTTGACAATCTTCTTCGCTCTAGCGTCCCACACTGCGACGGACTTGTTGAAGTAAGCAAAGTTCGCCAGATGGCAGCCGACGGCTGCGTGGTTGCCGAAGATTTCATTTTCCGTGACTGGCTTGCGGCTGCGCACGGCGTTGAAGAAGTTGGCCTCGTGGTCGACTACGTCGCTGTATCCCGGGGGCAAGGCGTAGGATTCGGCTTCCTCGTCCACTTGCGAAGACAAAGGTGCGACCGGCGGATGCTCTTCGCGCCACTGCTTCAGGTACTGCTCCCGCAAAGCGCGCGGCCAGCCGCCAACCGAGTAACCCTCTGGCTCAGGACGCGTGTCCTGCGGCTTGTAACTCAAGGTGGCATCCTTGATGATGAGCGTCCCCTTGGTTCCGTAGAAGGCGATAAATTCTCCGCCATCGTTGTTCAGGTTGCAGCGCAGGCTGACGCGGAAATTCGGGTAGTCGTAGATGGTCTCGATCAGGTCGGGAAATTCGCGGCCGTCTTTGAAGTGGAAAAGTCCGCCGCTCGATTGCGCGCGCTCGGCAATGGTATTGGTGCCGGAGATGAAGTGGATTCCCGAGATCAGGTGAACGAAGAGGTCGCCTCCCAGGCCTTCGCCGTAGTCGGTGAAGCAGCGCCAGCGGAAAAAACGCACCGGATCGAAAGGCCGCTTGGGCGCACTGCCGAGAAATGCATTCCAGTCGATCGTCTTCTCGCTGGCATCGGGAGGGATGGGATAAACCCACGCTCCGCTGGGGCTGTTGCGGTCCCAATAGGCCTGGATCAAGGTGACCTGGCCGAGCTTGCCCGAGTCATAGATTTCTTTAGCTTTGGCATAAAGAATGGAGCTGACGCGCTGGCTGCCGATCTGGACGATGCGATTCGTCTTGTGCGCGGTCTCGACCATGGAGAAGCCTTCTTCGACAGCGTGCGACATGGGCTTTTCGCAGTAGACATCCTTTCCGGCAGCGCAGGCGTCTTCAAAAATGCGGCGGTGCTGGTGGTCCATTGCGGCGATGATGACGGCATCGACATCTTTGCGGTCGAGAATGGTTCTGTAGTCGCGAGTGGCGGGAACGTTGGGGTTGTTTACTGCCTCCCGCGCGGCAATGTGGCGGCTGTCATAGAGATCGCAGACCGCGGCGCATTCGACGCCGGGGACGCGAGTGGATGCTTGCAGCAGCTCGCATCCGCGAATGCCGGTGCCGATGCTGGCGAAGCGCACGGTATCGCTGGGCGCGACCGGCCGCGGAGCAGCGGAGAGCAGATGAGGCTGCAGGATATTTCCTGCCACCGTAGTGGCTGCGAGAGCTCCGGTACCGATGTGGATGAATTCCCGGCGAGTCAACGGATTCCTAGGCATGCGATTCCCTCACGAAAACTTAAGATGAAGTGCTTACGGGCCGAGATTATGCCACAGGAGAGACTGCAGCAGGAATCGATTTTCCATCGCATGCGAGGCGCTTCGTTCGGGAACGACCAGAGATCAGCGGGAGAAAACGACTCCGTGCGGCACGCCTGAGCCTTTCCACCCGTGCGGCCAATCCCGATTTGCGAATTTAAAGCCGGGCTTACCGTCGGCGTCGTGGAAAGCGTCATCCATCGAAACCAATCCCGTCGCGGAATCGAACTTCAGAAGATAAAGTCGAGGCTCGCCGACTCCGCCGCCGGTGACCACGATGCGGCGGGTTTTCGCGTCCCACCCCGTCCAGTGCGGATAAAAGTTATCGTCGAATTTAAGTCTGGAAACCTCGACTGGCTTCGCTCCATCGGCGATGTCAAGCACGATCACGCTATGCAGGTATAAAACGCTCTGCAGAAGATAGTGGCCAACGATGGTAGGAACACCGCAAAACGAGGCGGGAAACGAGTAGACCAGCTGCGATTTAGGCTCGTCCGTGCTGATCTGTGTAATGCGCTCGAGCCCACAGGCGAGCGTTTGTACATAGACGGCGCCATCGGGGCCCAGACGCGGTTCTTCAGGGCTGATCTCGCCGTAGTGATTATCTCCCTGATCGAAGTACATGGTCTTTAGCAGCTTAAGATCGGAAAGCCGCCAGACCTGGTAGGTAAGTCCGCGGAACAGATCTTCATCGTCCATGGCGGAATTCGTAGACACGACGCGGTCGAGATCAGCCAGGACGACCAGACTGTAGGGCGTGAGCAGCGCGCTCGAAAATGCGGGATCGGCGCTGCTGGCCGATCGGATTACCTTGCCGGTGTCGTCGATTTCGACGAGGCCGCCGCTCTTGCCGAGAGAATTTTCGTCCATATCGCGGTGCGAGTGTTGAAAGGTTGCCAGCACGTGGCCGTTCGGCAGTCGAAGGTAGGAGTGAGGATGCATATAGCCGGCCATGTCGGTGAAAGAAGCGGCGATCTTCGGTTGAAGCGGGTCGCGCAGATCGAAAATGAAGGTGCGGCCCGCGTCGTGATCGTTCGCAAAGAGCATGCCACTGGCGGGCATGATGTATTCCGTATGATGGACGCGCCTGGTCGGCTGATCGGTGACGAGGGTAGTTTCGAGGCGACCATAGGACGGCGAGGCCGGGTCGGCATCGATGACAGCCAGAAAATCGTTGCCCTTGTGCGCGACGTCGCCGGTCCAGGCAAACAGATAATGCCCGGGAGCCGCGCTCTTGTTCTCCTGGCAGAGTGCGGACATGGAACTAAGACAAAGCGCAAGGCCGATGGTGACAAGACGGTGCATAAAGTTCCCCACTCTCGGATGGGCGAGTTACGAGTCTGCCGGGAGAGAATAGCATCCTTGTCGACAGCTTCTTACAGGAATGTTGCTTTTAGATAGGGAGCGAAAGGGAGGGAAAAAATTGAAAGGGCCGTGACATTGGTTATGCTCTAGCTGCCGCCTCCTGCGAGGGAGCCCACAGCGTGGACGCATGTACCGTCACAGCCCCTTGATGCGATCACTGTTTTCACAGTCCCAAACCCCAACTGCACCTCGCAGCGCCGTCGGTTTTTTCGGGTTCGGGCTGCCTCTCAGGTTGCCCTGCTAGGCTGATCACTCAGTCTACTTCGGGCAGCAAGGTTTAATTCGCTGTCCCTTTCAACCGTCGACGGGAGCAACCTTAACAGACCATACATAAATGTCAACGCAAACTATTGGTGCAATACGTGGGATTCATCCTGTGGATAACAGAAAGCGCAAGCTGTTGAAGTACGGAAAGTTATCGATATGCGTTTCCAATTCAGGACTGGTTTTACACAAAAAATTTCACAACGTTCCCAGGAACGAAAAATCCTCAGACGGAGCGAATAATTCATCTTGACGCAGAAACATTCTCGGCGCATCTTGCTAACAGTCGAAAAGAATCAGTGATGTCAGAACTCGTGGCCTACGTGGATGGTGGTTCCCTGGGCAATCCTGGGCCCTCGGGTATTGGAGTGGTGATCGATGGCTGCGAAAGCGGCCCCATCCGCATCGCCAAATGGATTGGACACCAGGATAACAACGTAGCCGAGTACGTGGCGCTGCTGGAAGCGCTCCAATGTGCCCTTTCGCTGAAGGCCAAGACGCTGCACGTTTACTCTGACTCGGAAGTGGTCGTCCGCCAGATGCGCGGGGAGTACATCTGCCGCAGTTCACGCCTGTATTCCCTGCATTGGACTTGCCGCAAGCTGGCTCGCGCCCTCAGTTTCTCCATCTCGCACGTTCCGCGTGAAGACAATGCCGAAGCCAACCGGCTGGCGAACACTGCGGTGAGGGGACGTGCCGGGTAGCCAGTTCTTATTTGGTGCCGCTTCATTACTAATTTCCAAATGCTAACCGCAGGCATCTTGACACGATGCCCTCTCCGATGCAGACTCCAAGTACAGCATCCTGAAAATTGAAATGAGTCCCGGGCAGGCCGGATCGCGCCCCCGCCGCCTTGACTCGACGAAACTGGCACGCGCGCCACGCGTTCGTCAAATGACGGATCGTCCGGTAACGACCGTTAAGTAATAGATAAAAAGTTATAGACCAAATCAATTCTCGACCGCGGCCCGGCATCGGCTGTGGAGGGGGACATGGCAGGTAGCAGCGCAACTCGATCCGCAATGGCGAGCATCTCGGCCGCGAGTGCGCATCTACCGATACTGCAGGATCCCGGCCCACGGTTTCCCGGCAAGGACGGCGGGCGCTCGCTGGCCGAAATGGCCTACAGCGACCTCGATGCCGCGTTGCACTTGCTGGCCGAGCGCGCCCAATACATTACCGGAGCCAATGGCGCCGCCATCGCCCTGCGCCGCGGCCAACATAATGACATGCTCTGCCGGGCCAGTGTCGGCCCGAATGCTCCCGAGTTAGGCGCGCTGCTCTCCATGGAATATGGCCTTTCGGGCGAAAGTGTGCGCACGCACAAACCGTTGCGTTGTGACGATACCGAACGCGATCCCCGGGTGAACCGCGAAGGCTGCCGCCAGTTGGGCATCGCATCGGTAGTGGTGATGCCAATCGTGAGCGAGCAGCAAGTACTCGGCGTCTTCGAGCTTTTTTCCGGCAAGCCGCAAGCTTTCGAGGAGCGCGACATTTCGGCATTGCATCGCTTGAGCGGCATGGTGGAAACCGCCGTGAAACATGCTGTGGCGACCCAGACTCTGCCCGCCGCCGAGGAACCGGATTACGCTGAAAGTCAGCCCTCCGCGCCAGCGGCTGTGGTCGAGACCGCTCCGGTTAAGTCGCAGGTCACCGGGACGCTTCCGGATGTGGTTCAGGCACCCATAAGCCTTCCACTGCCAGAACTGAAACCAACGACGACAGAAACCAAGCTTGCGCCCGCTCCCAAGAAGTCGTTATTCTGGTCGGCCGCAATGCAGAATCCAACCGGCGCCAGCCGATCCGCCGAGGCCGCGGCGGAGGCTTCAGTGCCTCCTACGTTGAGGAATCTGCGAAAGTGCCAGGCCTGCGGTTTTCCGGTATCGCAGGGCCGCGCGTTCTGCGTGGAGTGCGAAGAGAGGCAGTGGCGCGGCCAGCGCCTTTCTCAGGCCGCAGCTGCCGGCGGCGCGACTCCTCAGAAAGTGATCTCCGCTCCGCCCAAAGCAACCGGCACCGCAACCGCTTCCGCGGCTTCGTCTCCGGACATCTTGACGCTCGGCAGCCCGGCTCTGACCGCAGACTTTTCCGGCTCCCACTCTGCTCCGTTCTCAGCCTCTACGGCTGAGTCCCGATCGTGGTTCGCCGCCAACAAGTACATACTCGGAGCGCTGCTGGTCGTCGCTGTTGTCGTTGCCGCGGTTGTCTGGCTGCGCTAACCTCGCATCATGACGGCAACCCCTAATAGGAAATTCGAGATCCCATTGGCATTTCTAATTGGCTTCTTGTGCGTCCCCACGGGTTTGTTCGTGGTGCTGGATCTCCTTCTCCGTATCGAGGCGCCGCTGGGCATGAGCCCCCGTGGGCCGACTCCACTTCTGGCGGCAATTATGCTTGACGCCATTGTCCTCGCCCTGGTAGGTGTCATCCCGCTTATAGCGGCGCTCGGATTGTGGCTCTTGCTACTCTTCGTTGGGAGGAGCCGGGCGGCAAAATTGGCTACATTCGTGTGTTTGCTCCTTGCAATCGTTGGATTTCTGGACCTGAGATTAATGGGACCTCATCGCTAACCTTTTCCGTGAAGTCTGCGCCCGCGACAGATTACAATTCTTTTCCTGACTTCGGGGATCCTTTCGGACTGATCTGGAGACTTGATCGTGCCACCAACCACGCGTAGGCTGCGGAATCGCGGGTTACTGAATCACGGACGGCTGAATAACGCACCCCTGCGCCATTGCTTGCTACTGCTTCTGCTGCTGACCGCGGCAGCCGCGGCCCAGACTTCCGAGCAGCGCACATCGCGTTATCTCGAATCCGTGCGCAAGCAGCCGCCGCTGCTGTTGGCCTTTCTACGCGACCTACCCAAGGGCGGAGATCTGCACAATCATCTGTACGGCGCGATTTATGCCGAAGACCTGGTGGATTTCGCGGCCTCGGGCGGCCTCTGCGTGGACCGGACGTCTTCGCGGCTGCTGGCGCCGCCCTGTGACTCCTGCGAAAACTACACCGCCAAGCCCGCCGCGCGCTGCAGTTACGGCGATCACGTGCTCTACAACCAGATGATCGACGCCTGGTCGATGCGGAACTGGAAGCCGGGCGACGAATCAGGCCACGACCACTTCTTCGCCAGCTTCGACAAATTCGGACTGGCCGCGGACACTCACGCCGCCGAGATGATCGCTGCATCCACGAATCGCGCTGGCATGGATCACCTGCAATACGTCGAGTTCATGCACACTGCCGATGGAGGCGCAGCGGCGCGACTGGCGGGAAAAGTTGACTGGACTCCGGATTACGCAAAGATGCGCGACGCGCTGCTCGGCGCCGGCCTGAAGGATGTGGCCGCGGAGACTAGCAAGCGACTGGCCGCCGACGATGCCCGCGCGAAAGAGATTCTCAAGTGTGGCACTCCCGATGCCGCACCCGGATGCGATGTGACCGTCCGCTATCTTTATCAGGTGCTGCGCGGACTGCCGCATGAAATTGTGTTCGCGCAGATTTTGCTGGGCTTCGAGCTGGCATCGTCCGACCCGCGATTCGTCGGCCTGAATCTGGTGATGCCTGAAGACTGGTACGTTCCGCTCCACGACTTCAACGAGCACATGGCGATGATCGATTATCTGCACAGCGTTTATCCCAAGGTGCACATCGCGCTGCATGCGGGCGAACTGGCCATGGGGCTGGTGCCGCCGGAGGATCTTACGTTCCACATTCGCGCGTCGATCGAGCGCGGGCCATGCCGAGCGCATCGGCCACGGAGTTTCCGTGATGAATGAAAACGATCCCATCGGCTTGCTGCACGAGATGGCAGCGCGTAATGTGCTGGTCGAAATCTGTCTGACCTCGAATGACATGATTCTCGGCGTCAGCGGCGATGATCATCCCCTGCCGATCTACATGAAATATGGGGTTCCCGTTGCGCTGGCTACCGACGACGAGGGCGTGTCGCGAAGTGACATGACCTACGAATACTTGCGCGCGGTCGAGAGCCACCACTTGTCCTACGGAGATTTGAAGCGCATGGCCCGGCAAAGTCTGGAGCACAGCTTCCTGCCCGGCCAGAGCCTGTGGGCTGACACGAAAGTTGTGTTTCGCATGACGCCGGCCTGCGTGGGCGATGCCCTGGGCGCGGAGAAGCCGTCAGCAGGATGCGAACAGTTCCTCGCAGCCAGCGACCGCGCACGCATGCAGTGGAAGCTCGAGAGCGAGTTCGCGAAGTTCGAGAAAAAATACTGACTGCCCTTCCGCATGAGCAACGACACTTTTCGCTTAGCCGAATCCGCCGCGCAATTCATCCTTGGAAAGACTTCCTTGCGCCCGCGCATCGGCCTTGTCCTCGGTTCCGGCCTCGGCGGCTTTGCCGATTCCCTCACCGATGCAACGCGAATCCCTTACGCCGAGATTCCCGCGTTCCCGCGATCGACCGCGATCGGTCACGCCGGACAAATGGTGATCGGCAAATCGGGTGCAATCCCGGTCGCCACAATGCAGGGCCGCGTCCATCTCTATGAAGGATATTCCACCCAGGAAGTCGCGTTCCCCATGCGCGTCTTCGGCCGCATGGGAATTCGCGCCGTCATCCTCACCAACGCCGCGGGCGGAATCAATCTGAATTATCGGCAGGGCGCGCTGGTGTTGATCCGCGACCACATCAACCTGCAGGGAACGAATCCTCTGGTCGGCCCGAATGACGACCGTTTCGGCGTGCGCTTTCCCGACATGACGCAGGCTTATGCGAAATCGTATCGCGAGCTGGCGCGGCAAGAAGCCGGCAAGCTGGGAATGACGTTGCACGAAGGGGTTTACGCGGCGCTGCTCGGTCCAAGTTACGAAACGCCTGCCGAGATCAAGTATCTGAGGGCCATCGGTGCCGATCTGGTGGGCATGTCGACCGCGTTCGAAGTGATCGCTGCCCGTCACGTGGGAATCAAGGTGCTCGCCATCTCGTGCGTCACAAACATGGCGGCCGGCATCCTCGACCAGCCGCTCTCGCATCAGGAAGTAATGGAAACCGGCGAGCGCGTCAAGACAAGCTTCGAAGCGCTGCTCCGCGCAGTGCTGCCGCGCATTCAAAGCGATGTAGTGGCGGCGACGCAATGATTATGGCCATGCTGCCTAACTATTGTCACCCCGCATAATTACTGTCATCCCTCGCGCAGCGAGGGATCTTGGTCTTTGCCGGTGGCGACAACACCGGTGGCGCAGGCAACTGCGCTCGGGATGACAAATGTCGTTCCGGATGACAAGCCTCTGTAATTTCGGAGTTACTTCCCTTCTCGCGGAATAAACAATTCCACCGGCGGCTTTACTCCATACACTGCAGCGAAACTCCCCTGATTCACAGCCATGGCAAAACGTCCGCGCGAATCGATGTATAACAACGGTTTCCCGAGCGGCACATCGCTGAACGTGCGCACGAACTTGAGCTTCATCTCCTTGTCGCCCAACTTCACCGGAACCTCCTGACCGCGCTGGTAGCCGAGCTTGAAGAAAACCTCCGCATCGACGTTGGTTACAAGATTGCCAAACGGACCGTCGGTCGCGAGCACTTCTCCCGTCAGTCCGCGGTCATCGAGCTTGGCCATCTGCAAATTCAGGCGTACAAGATCTTTGACTGGAACTTCCGGACCAGCGGTGGTCCAGTCGTCGCCACGCGCCACGTGCGCTCCCGCGGGAGAAAAAATGTCGCGGCCATGAAATGTCGACGACATCTTGGTGCCAATCATCCAATCGGGATTTGTGATCTCGTGCACGCCCTCGATGCCGTCGCGTTGTTCCACCAGTGTGAGCAGGCCGTTATCGGGCAACACAAAATACTGTCCGCGCTTCGACCTGGCGACGATCGCTTTGCGCGTGCTCCCGACGGTGGGATCGATGACCACGACAAAGACCGTTCCCGCGGGAAAATAAGGTGTTGCGCCATAAAGAAAGCGCGCGCCGTCGAGAATGGAAAACGGCGTCACCTGATGCGTAAGGTCGACGATGCGAACGCTGGGCATGATCGAATACATCACGCCCCGGCAGAGCGCGACGGAATCGTCGACCAGGCCGAAGTCGGTCATGAAGACGATAGTCTGCGGATACTTATTGGTCTGCGCGGACGTCAGCACTGAAAGCAGAAAAATCATTGCCACCAGCACGACGAACTTCGCTCCGCGACTCTGCTTTGAAAGGGCGCGACTTCCATCCGCGCCGTAAACCCGCATAAATGCTAATCGCGGTTTCAGCCGCATACGGTCTCCTCCTCCAAAAGTGGCATTCGCGGCTGCAAGAATACTCGGGGCCGCGGCCGCGCAGCAAATCAGGGCGGTCGTGGCCGCTCCCGTCTATAATGTGCTTTCGATTCCACAGCACCGCCGCAAGGAGGCCCTAATGTCGCCAGTCATCCCCGAGAAATACCGCGATCTTTTTCAGAAGCGAGCCTTCGCCAGCCTGGGCACGCTGATGCCCGACGGGCGCCCACAAGTGACGCCGGTGTGGTGCGACTTCGATGGCGAACACATCATTTTCAATTCCGCCAAGGGACGCCAGAAAGATAAAAACGTTCGCCGCGATCCACGCGTGGCCATGACTTTGATGGATCCGGAGAACCCCTATCGCTATCTCGAGATTCGCGGCCGCGTGGTCGAGATCACCGAAGAAGGCGCCAGCGCCAACATCGACAAACTGGCCAAGAAATATCTCGGCGTCGACAAATATCCCTACAGCCGGCCCGGCGAAGTGCGCGTCATCTATAAGGTAAAGCCCGAGCACACTACGGTGATGGGCTAGTAGCGCCGCAGCGGAGGAGACCTCACATTCACACCTACAACCTCTGCTTTCTCGGCTTCGGCAACGTAAACCGTACGCTCGTGGAATTGCTGCGAGATCGTGAGCACGAACTTCGCGACCGCTACGGAATTTCTTTCCGCATCTCGGGAATCACAACTCGCCGTCTGGGATGGATCGCCGACCCAAATGGTCTCGATGCCACGGCCTGCGTGGAGCGGGCACTTCGCCGCTGACGGCCGGGACATCTGATCAGAAGTCAACGAACGTCCGAGACTGGCTGAAGGCCGCCCAGGCCGACGTTCGTATTCGAGGCCACCACGCTCAACGTCGAAACCGGCCAGCCCGCCATCGATCACATCCGCGCCGCGCTCGAGCACGGAGCCCACGCCATCACCGCTAACAAAGGACCAATCGTCCACGCCTACCGCGAACTCCGCGATCTCGCCGTTGCGCAAGGCAAGCGCTTCTTCTTCGAATCCACGGTGATGGATGGCGTCCCGATCTTTTCCTTGTTCGATCAACTACCCGCGATTCATCTGCAGGGATTTCACGGCATCCTGAATTCCACGACAAATGTGATCCTGAGCGAAATGGAAAACGGCCTCAGCCTCGACGAAGCTCTGAAGAAAGCGCAGGCACTGGGCGTAGCGGAAACCGATGCCACGCACGACATCGACGGCTGGGACGCCGCCGTAAAAACCGCCGCGCTGATCACGGTACTGATGGATATTCCGGTGAAGCTGGAAGAAATCCATCGCGAAGGCATTCGCGAACTGACCACCAACGCCGTTCGCAACGGCCGGCGCGATGGCTGGCCCTTCAAGCTCGTCTGCCGGGCGCAACGCGTAGGGACCAGCGTAAAGGCGACTGTCGCGCCTGAAAAGGTGTTAAGCAGCAGCCCCATGGGAAAAATTTCAGGCACATCGTCCTACATCTATTTCGAAACTGACATCTTCCCGGGCCTCGCCATCACCGAAGAAAATCCCGGCCTGTACTCAACTGCGTATGGGATGCTGGCGGATTTTGTTCGGGCCGTTTCTTGATTTAGGACGGTGCGATCCATCACGCGCCTCGCGTCCGTAAGCACGCCTTTCTGCCCTGCCCTACAGTCCCCGCACCAGCACATACGTGGACACGTCCACCATCACGGCCACCGCCAAACCGATGCAGAGCCTGGCCCATATGGATCTATCGCCCCAGATCAAGGCCCAGGACGCTAGAGCGACCGCCAGACCCTCGGAGAAGACCGCCAGACCCAGCGCCCGCAAAGCACTCGACCCCATGTCGGCCAGGTCTTTTTCGCGCCCTTTTAGACCAACAATCGCTCCGTAGGCAATCCCCTGTGATACGTAGTTTACCCACGCGAATGCCGCAACAATCAAAAGCGCTGCAGCCAATACCAAAAGCGCGGTGCTGTTGCGTCTCTCCGGATCCATACGAAGCGTGACTATTGCTCCCATAATACTTCGATGACGAACAGGCGCGAAACCTCATTCCGCCCGTCATGGTAAAACTAAGTGAATGACGACGACGCTTCCGACGGATCTGGCAACCTCCCCTGCCCTCGACCTCCACTGGGTCCGCGCGCAATTCCCCGCGCTCGCCCAAACCGTCGACGGACATCCCGCCGTATTCCTCGACGGCCCCGGCGGAACGCAAGTTCCTCAGCGTGTCATTGACGCCATCTCCGGCTACCTCAGCCGCGACAACGCCAACACCGGTGGGGCCTACGCAACCAGCCGCAACACCGACGCTAGGCTCGCCGAAGCGCGGGCTGCTATGGCCGACTTTCTAAATTGCGGCGCGGATGAAATCGTATTCGGCCCCAATATGACCACGCTGACCTATGCGATGTCGCGCGCGATTGGCCGCGAACTTGGCCCCGGCGATGAGATCCTGGTCACACGCCTCGATCACGATGCCAACGTCTCTCCCTGGTTAGCGCTCGAAGAAAAAGGTGTGACGATTCGTTGGGCAGAAATCCACACAAGTGACTGCACGCTCGACGTCGAAGACCTCGCGGCGAAGCTCAATTCCAAAACCAGACTCGTCGCGATCGGCTACGCTTCGAACGCGGTTGGCACGATCAATCCAGTCAAAGAGATCGTCCGCCTGGCCCACGCCTCCGGAGCGCTTGCCTACGTCGATGCCGTGCACTACGGCCCGCATGGCCTGATCGACGTGGCTGCACTCGATTGCGATTTTCTAGTCTGCTCCACCTACAAATTTTTCGGCCCGCACATGGGAGTTCTCTTCGGCAAGCGCGAACACCTGCAGCGCCTCCGTCCCTACAAGGTCCGCCCGCTTACTGACGCGATTCCAAACCGCTGGGAGTGGGGCACGCTCAACCACGAATGCGTCGCCGGCATCACCGCCTGCGTCGAGTACATCGCCGAGCTCGGCCGCCATGCAAATCCTGAATGCGCCGCACGCCGCACCGCCATCGTCGCCGCATTCGAATCGATCCATCGCCACGAGCACGCACTGATGAATCGCCTGATAGCCGGGCTTTCCGAAATTCCGCAGCTGAAGATCTACGGGATTACCGATCCCTCGTGCTTCGCCTGGCGTTGTCCCACGCTAGCGGTGCGAGTGATCAATCAGACCGCGGAGCAAACTCCGCTGGCCCTCGCCACCAAACTAGGCGACCGCGGCTTCTTCACCTGGGATGGAAACTACTACGCGCTAAACCTGACCGAGCGCCTCGACGTGGAAAAATCCGGCGGCTTCCTCCGCATCGGGCTCGTGCACTACAACACTGCGGAAGAAGTGGATCGCCTGCTGGCGGCCTTAAGGGAAATTGTGGGACAGTAAGATCGACGCCCCAGAGGCTAAAGCCCGCGCCATGCGGCTCTTAACGGCACGACTGAAGTCGTGCCCTTCCCAACCAATTCTTGGACTATCTCCAGAAACACCACAGCCCGGGACGTAGTCCCAGGCTGGCAGGGAGCGCGAACTTAAGAGCCGGAGCCGACAAAGCCCCGATGCGACGGCGCTGTTTACGGCCAGCGCTTGGCGGTATCGTCCCAGCCGGCAGCGCGCACCGGCTGCGCCGCCGCTACCACGGGAGGCGCCGGGATGCGGATCGGCTGCTGCGGTCCGTTCACAGCCGTAGGCAGGGTCGCCTTCGCCGCGTCGGAGTTCATTTCCATGCCTTCGGACAGCAAGGGAGCCACCAGCCGCAGCGCTTCCACTTCTTTCTCCAGCCGGGTCAGCTCCATTTCTTTCTGCCGCAAAACCTCGTAAACATTCTTCATAGACAGGGCACCTGTGGGGCTAATTGTAGATTAGCCGCTTTTCTCGAACTTTAGCAGACTTACCCGTGTTGTCAAGGAATTAAGCCCTAAACCTTAGTATTCAGCCAAACACACCCCGTTTAATCCGTGGAACGTGCTCTTTTCCCGGGATGCCGGACTCGCCAGACCGCCCGTCCAGCAAGGCTTTCGCCCGATTTTCACAACTCCGGGAACACCTGGAAAACAAGCAATTCCAGCCCACTTCCAGTCTGGAATCGCGAAAACCCGCGCCCGGCTTAGCCTTTGCACGAAACCTCTTCGCCCGGATGCACAAAATCCGGTCACCCGCCTGTGGACGCCTTGCACTCAATTGAAAACAAACCAGATAAAAGCGCACACTTTCGATTGACTGCAAAATTAGAAAGAGTACAAAGGAAATCGTTCTTTGACAGTTTCTTAAGTTTTTCCGGTTGGTGCGGCGTCCGGGGCTCAAGCGATGTCACCCTCAACGTTGCAAAACGTAGAGGGAAGGCAAGCAAGGGTCTATAGCAAAGCGCTGGTCGAGAAGAACGGGAAACCCAGTTAAAGGCAAGACAGAGTTCCGAGGCGTTGGGTAGGTTTGTCCGGTTGGCGGTGAGCCCGGAGCCCAAGCGAAGATCGCGCGCAGCGGCCCGCAAGGGAAGCAGCGACAGCAGGTCAAGCAAGGGTCTAAAAGCGAGCTACTGGCCGAGAGGAACGGACCCAACACCACCTCGGAACTCTTATATTTTTTGAGGCAGTTCGCAGTTCCCCACTACCCTAGTCCACGTGCTCTCCCACGTCGAATGCTTCTTCAGAATGGGGCAGCACATCGCGCTCGCCGGCTACCCATACGTAGAGCGTGGGCAGCAGGAAGATGCTCATAATGAGCGCTGCGATAAGACCTCCGACAATGACGATTGCGAACGGGCGCTGAGAATCGGAACCAATGGCGTGCGATAGCGCGGCCGGCAGCAAGCCAAGAGTTGCCACCAGCATCGTCATCATGATCGGCCGCAACCTCAACACCGCACCCTCTACGGCGGCGTCTTCGATGGTAAAACGCCGTGCGCGGAGTTGGTTAATGTATTCGAGCATGATGACTCCGGTTTGCACCGACACTCCAAACAGCGCAAGGAAGCCAACCCCGGATGAAACACTGAAATTAGTACCGGTGAACCAGAGCGCAAGCAATCCACCAATGGGCGCGATCGCGATGTTCGCCATAATCAACATTGCCCATTTCATCGACTTGAACATGGTGTAGAGAATGATAAAGATAATGAGGATCGTGATCGGGAGCACGATGAGGAGCCGCGCGTTCGCCCTCTTCTGACTCTCATATTCACCCTCCCAATCAATCGTATATCCCGTCGGCAATTTGACCTGGTCGTTCACCTTTTTGATTGCCTCTTCCACCGTGCTGCCGAGATCGCGGCCCCGCACGCTGTACTTGATGGCGACATAGCGCCGGTTGCCCTCGCGATAGATTTCCGAAGCCCCGTCCGTCAGCTGGATCTTGCACAGTTGCGCCAGCGACACGCGTTCTCCGGACGGCGACAAAAGCCGGATATTTGCGATTGCTTCCTGCGTGTCCCGGTATTTCGGCAAATAGCGCAGCGTAAGATCGTATCGCGCCTCATCTTTGAGAACCTGAGTGAGCGCGTTTCCCCCGACCGCGGTTTGCACCGCATCCTGCACGTCGGCAACGTTGATCTGATAGCGAGCGGCGGCGGCGCGGTCCACTGTCACATTCAGATTGGGTTGGCCCAGCACCCGAAATACCCCCAGATCCTCGATCCCCTTGATCTGCGACATGATCTTCACAATCTCATCGCTCTTGTCTTCGAGGATTTGCAGTTTGTCGCCGTAAATCTTGGTGGCCAGTGCGCCTTTCACTCCACTGACGGCCTCTTCCATATTGTCTTCGATAGGTTGCGAAAATCCCCATGTGACGCCGGGAATTTTATCCAGTTCGCGATTCATCGCCGCAATCAATTCGTCTTTATTCTCATGAAACACCGGCCGCCATTGGTCTTTCGGTTTCAGGTCCACGAAATACTCGGTGTTAAAAAAGCCGGTGTTGTCGGTCCCGTCATCCGGCCGTCCGACCTGACTGGTGCATTGCGGAACTTCCGGAAAAGAACAGAGTACGATTCGCGCCTGGTTCGCCACTCGGATGCCTTCGTCGGGGCCCGTGCTGGGCGCGAGTGTACCGCGGACCCATAGCGCTCCTTCATCCAGATGTGGCAGAAATTCGGAGCCGATGGCTCCGCTGAAGGCAAGGTAACCACCTACCCCGACCATCAGCCCACAGAGTCCGGCGGTGATGGCGCGGTGACGGATCGCCCAGCGCAGCGCCACGCCATACTTTGCGATCACGTACGTCATTACCGGGTTGCTCCATTCGCGGGTTCCCTTCACGAAGGCGAAACTGGCAAGCACGGGAGCGACCACGATCGAGAATAGCAGCGCACCCAACAGCGCGAACGCTACAGTCCACGCCATGGGGTGAAACAGCCTGCCTTCCACGCGTTGCAGAGTAAAGATGGGCAGGAAGGAGGTGATAGTGATCACGATGGCGTAGAACACAGGACGTTGTACTTCATGGGAGGCAAAAGCGATGATCTCGTTCGAACTCTTGGTCCCATCGGAATGGCTCAGTTGACGCACAATGTTTTCGATCAACACCACTGCGCCTTCCACGATCACGCCGAAGTCCAATGCACCCAAAGACAGCAAGTTGGCTGGAATGTGCATCATCTTCAGGCAAATAGACGCAAACAGGAGCGCAAACGGAATGGTGACCGCGACGATGAGCGCGCCTCGAACGTTCCCTAGAAATAGAAGCAGTATGATCGATACCAGAATCATGCCTTCGGTCAGGTTGTGCAGAACCGTATGCGATGTGTAGTGAACCAGGTTGCTGCGATCGAGAAAAGGCACAATCGTTACTCCCGGAGGCAAGATATGCTTGTTCAGTTCCTCCACTTTCCGATGGATGCCCTCCAGTGCCGTCTCCGCTGTCGCTCCTTTCCGCAACAGCACGATTCCTGATACGACATCGTCATTGTCGACGATCTTTCCGTCCTCCCGGTGAATTGCCCTGGCGAACTGCCCGAGCCGAATCTTAGGCCCTTGCGAAACCACCCCAATGTCCTTCACCCGCACCGGCGTGCCATTCCTGGCCAGAATGACCGTCTCGGCGATGTCCTGTGAGCGATCCACCAACCCCACGGAGCGCACGTTGATCTGCTGCAAACCTTCCTGGATAAAACTTCCCCCCGCGTTCGTATTGTTGTTGGTGAGTTGTTGCTCGATCTGGGCCAGACTCAATCCGTAAGCGATCAGTTTGTTTGGGTCAACGCGCACCTGATATTCGCGGGTAGGACCGCCGAAGCTGGCGACATCGACAATATCCGGGATCGATTTAAAATTCTTTTCCACGACCCAGTCTTCGAGGGACTTCAGTTCCATCGGGTCATAGGCCGGATTACTGCTGTGCAGCGTGAAGAAATAAATCTGGCCGACCGGGCTCCAGTCCGTTCCCATCTGCGGAACGACGCCTGCAGGCAGCGTGACCTGGCTCAGTCGCTCCAACACCCTCTCGCGGTTCCAATTGTCGTCTGATCCGTCATCGAAGATCAGCTTTATATCGGAAAGGCCGAACAGCGAAAACGATCGCAGATGCACCGTCTGCGGAATGCCGTTCAGCGCGACTTCCAGGGGAATCGTAACCTGCTGTTCGATCTGTTCCGCCGAAATTCCGGGCCATTGTGTAATCACCTCAACGTAGTTGTCGGCTACGTCCGGATAGGCCTCAATTGGAAGGTTCCGGAACGCGACCGTTCCCCCGGCAAACAGCATCACGGCAAAGGCCAGCACCATCAGCCGATTGTCCAACGCGAAATCGACGACGCGGCGAATCATTTATCTTTCGACCTTAACTGCTTCACCTTATTGTTCCACCGTGTTTTGCAGCGCCAGAGCGTTTGAAACCACCCGATCTCCGGGCTTGAGCCCCGAAACCACCTCCTGCTGTTTGCCGGGAAGCATGCTTCCTGCCGTAACTTCGAGGCGCTTGAAGTGTCCCGCAGTGGTCGGGGTGTAAACCCACTCCCGATCGTGCAAGTGCAGAATCGCGTCGGCGGGAACCGCGACGTGCATTTCCGGCGTGCCGCCGTAAAACGTCGCCGTGGCGAACATGCCCACTCGCATCATCCCGGGATTGGCTACTTCCAGCCGAACCTTCGCCGTCCGGAGGCTGGGATCAAGAACCGGCAGGATGTTATCGACCCGGCCCTTCAAAACCTTGTCGGGATACGCATTGAGCCGGATATCTGCATACTGGCCGACATGCACGGCGTCGAGATCGTTTTCGTAAACGTCGCAAATGATCCAAACGTAAGAAAGATCGGAGATGGTAAAAGGATTAGGCCCAGAGAGCCCCTGCACACCGGCTGCGTTGGTAACTTGCTGATCCGTGATGACACCCGAGATCGGAGCAGTAATGTCGACAATCCCAGAAGGATGCTCCTTGTCGATGCCCAGAAGCTTCAACTGCTCGGTCGCGGCGTTCAGATCGGCCTTGGCGTCGCCTTCCGTGTCGTCGGCTTGTTCAAGTGCGCTCTTGGCAATTGCGCCCTTGTCGTAGAGAATCTGCGCCCGCTCAAACTGCAACCGGGCCAGGCGCTCATCGTTCGCGGCTTTCAAATAAGCGTCGTAAGCTCCCGAGACATCGTTGCTCCGGACCCTGAGCAATAACTGCCCTTTCTCCACCACATCACCCAGCCTGGCCTTGATCTCCACCACTCGTCCGGAAGCGAGCGAGATCACCGGCACTGCCCGATTAATATCGGGCTGCACTACGCCGGTAACATTCAGCTGCGGCGCGGCTTTATGCTCAACCGCCGTCACCAGCGGAAATTGCTCTGGATGGTCCACCCTGAAATTGTTAGAGTCCAGGTCAGGCACCACCGTCGCTGGAGGCGGAGCCTCGGCCTTCGCGTCAACCTTGTTGTCATTGCAGCCGGCAAGGCAAGCCAGCGCCAGACCCAGACACATCGCCGGACCCATTGCCAGACGACGCCCAGCCTTGACCGAACCTTCGATTTGTTTTCTCATTGCACCACCTCACGCCCCACGGCAAGATTCAACTGCGCCGCGGACATCAAGTACGATCCCACCAGATTTACATAATTCAGCTGCACTGCGCGGTAATCGCTCTCCGCATTCAGAAAATCCAGCAGCGCCGCACCGCCATGTTGGTAGGAAAAGAAAATCGTGTCGCGCACCCGCACCGCCTGCGCCAGATATTTCTGCTTGTAAGGCCGCAGCAGAATCACGTTGCTGTTCAGCGTGGCGTAGGCGGAATCCACATCGCTGAACACCTGCGCCTTCGCCGCATCGCGCAGCCGTTCGTTGCGCGAAATGTCGATCTTGGTGCGCAGCTTCTCGCCCTGATTGCGGTCAAAAATCCGCAGCGGAAAATTCACATCGAAGCCAATGTAAGCGTCAATCGGAGGATTCCGCCCCACATCGAAGCTGAATGTCGGGTCCGTCGATCCGTTCGCCTCCGCCAGCTTGTAGCTCGTCTGTGCCATCTCCACCGACTGCACCGCCGCCTTCAAATCAGGACGCGTGTCCAGCGCTATCTGCCGGTAAGCATCGAGCGCCTCAATCTGATCGCTGAAATCAAACACGCCCGCCACATCGAACTGCTCCACCGGCGTGCGATCATTCAGCAAAGTCAGCAACTGAATCTTCGCCGTCCGCAAATTCACATCCGCCGTCTGCAGGTCAGACTCATACTGCACCCGCTGCAATTCCAGCCGGTCAAGGTCGATCTGCGCAATGTCTCCAGCCTGAAAGCGGTCGCGGCTGATCTGCAGCACGTGGTCGTAATATTCCAGATTATCTTTCGCGAACTGCAGCACAGCCTTGGCCTGCAGCGTCCCCACAAACGCTCCCCGCAAATTGAACAGAAGATTTCTTTCCAGATCCTGTTGCTGCGACACCCCAATCGCCGTCGCCTCTTTCGCAGTCTCCGTGCGCAGTTCCCGTTTGTGCGCCCGCTCGTGCAGATAACTCACCGTGGCCGATGGCAGCCAGTAGGCAAACGGCCCATGCGCCGGCCCGCCTGGAAACGGATCGATCTGATCCGCCAGCAGCGTCAATTGCGGATTCGGCCGCAGATGCGCCGTGATCTCCTGCGCCTGCAGTTCGCCGATGTTCAGCTTCCCGGCAAGCAGCGTCGGATTATTCAGCTCCAACCGATCCTTCACCTGCTCCCAGGTGAGGGCCTGCGGCGGCGACTGCGAAGCCGCCGGCGCGGCCTGCGCCCAGGCCAACCCTTCGCCGAGGGTTGCCAGCCATAAAACGGATAAAGATAAAACGCACCAAAATGTTCTAAGCATCCACTACTCCGTCCCCACTCCTTCGGCCATCCCGAACTCTTCAGATAAACGCAGCTCGCTGCGTCTTTCCGGAACAATCCGCCGTCAGGCGAATGAGAATTTCTCCAGTATCTGGTTTCCCTCGTAAGGATTCCCTAAAGACGAGGGGCAAGCGCCGCGGATTTATTGCTTCAACCCATCAGCGATACGCAACGACGAAACCAGAATGATTCGGCGAACTAACCAAGGAGGGGAAAAGGAGGTGCGCGGCCACCGTGAAAAACGCAAGGCCTCGCCAGCGGCGATAAGGCTATAACGGAAACCTCAAGCAGCCTGACTTCCGGAACAACCAGCCACACCGCACTTGCCACCGCAGCCGGAGCCCCTTGCAGCCGGTTGACCCAGCCTGAATTTTTGTCGCCTCCGGCCTGCCGCACCGTGCGCTTGCTGATGGAGGAATCTTCCATCTCGGCCCGCATCGCATGCAGATCGTCCGAAGCCGAGATCACCGGAAACAACAGAACCAGCGCGCACCCGAGAGCCAGCACACACTGTAGGGAAGTTACCCAGCGCGCCGCCCGCAATCCGGAGTCCTGCCGCCACAGCCAGTAAGCCGGCAGCACCAGCAACAGCCACGCCAGATTGAGCAGGAATTCCATAACTTGACTTCGCAACTTCAAGTCACAGCAAAAGAAGGCGCGAAAAAACGCCGGATACCGACCCGCGCCCATTTTTCCAGAAACCTCAAACCCAAGTCAACGTGACCACAGTACCGCCCGATAAATCCGCAAGCCGAAAACTGAAATCTGAAATCTGATCACTGATCACTGGCCCCTGGCCACTGCTAAGGCCCCACCACCACCTGCAGCGGCCCCGGTGTCTCCATGCGTTGCCGGTAAATCGCATTCCGTTTCGCCACCTCGCCCACTACATTGACGTCGATCATATACGCGCCATGCGGCAGCGTCTCGCCGAACGGGAGCGTCATCCCCACCGTTCCTCGCTTCAACGGAAAACGTTGATACCCGATCTCAGTTGCCCGCCCGTTCTCCGCAACCGCCTTCACATCGAACGTCAAATCCATGTCATCTCGTGTCGTATTCGAAACCGCCACGCTGCCATCGATCCGGTTCGCGGTGACGTGCGCCGGAACCTTCCACTCCAGCTTGAGCGCCTCGACCACCTTTATCACAAATCCTTTCTGCACTGCCTGCTGCGGTTTGCCGCCATCCCGCACCGCCAACACAAACTCGAATTCACCCGCCCGCTCCGCCGCTCCCCGCAGCTCTCCGTTTTCCTCCAGCTTGATCCCCGGCGGCAACGCGCCACTCTGCACGCGCCACCGCAACACGGGTACGTAATCGCCCTTGGCATAAAGCTTCACCGCGTAAGGTTCCTGCGGATACGTATCCGGTAACTTCTCCGGCTCAATCAACAGTCCATTTCCCTGGCTGGGAGTATCCGAGCTGGGAGAGTCCTGGCTCAGCGCAGCCTGCCCCAGAGCTGCCGCCCCCAGCGCCATCACCAGCGCGAACTCTCTGTACCTCTTCATCTAGCAATCCTCCAACAGCCTGTCATCGAACACTCTGTCATCCTGAGCGGAGGTTGTGCTCCGCGAGTAGCGGAGCGCGACCGCGGTCGAAGGATCTCTATCATGCTACCGGAATTCCTCCCGGCACCCCGACAATTCCGCCGCGCCACGCTCCCATCGTGCCTATTTTGGATGCCTGTAATTCAAGTTCCGGTAACCCAGTCCCGTGACTCAGTCCAGACCCCGGCACACCATTCGAGGCATCCAACACAAAGAATGTAAAGATATGTAACCTCTTGCACTTCCCCGAATTCTTTTCTGCCGCGCGCTACTTATTTTCGTGGTTCGGGTTTGAAGCAACTGAATTCGCCTGTGCTAACCTCAAACCACAAGGTGCCCAGCTCCACGATCGATTCGCTCCCACGGAGGCAGTTTATGTCAGTCCGCAACGCTCTCGTCCTGTTCCTCGCGCTCTCCACACTGTCACTTCTGGTCGGCTGCGGCAGCAGTGGACCCAAGGCCGTTGCGCCCCCAACCGGAGGTTTCACCACGAGCAGCCTCAACGGCACCTATGTTTTTTCCTTCTCTGGTACAGATGTCTTCTCTAGCAACCTCGCTGCGTCCGCGAGCTACTTTTCGGTGGTGGGCGCGCTCACGGCTTCTAGCGGAGCCTTGACCGGCACCATCGACGTTGTCGATCCAGAACTGGGGGCGGCACTGAACATATCGCCCGTGCTAGCGGCCCAAGCCCTTACCGGTGGTTCCTACACCATCACCCCCGACGGGCGCGGCAGCGGCACCATTCGGATCTCCCCCAACGGCACGAACATAGAGTTCGGCCTCGACTTCGTTCTGATGACACCTTCGCACGGCTTGATCACGCGCTTCGACCCCAATGGTACCGGCAGCGGCACGATTGATCTGCAGGACAGCACGTTGACCCAGAGCGCCCTCACGAGTTACTCGTTCAGCCTCTCCGGCGTTGACAGCAGCGCGGTAAATCCGTTCGTGACGGCGGGTGCATTCACGCTCGGCGGCACGAGCACCATCTCGACCGGTCTCCAGGACATCAACGACGATAACAACTCCAGCACCAATCTCCCACTTACTGGCTCCCTTACCCTGGGAGCCGCGGGCTCTGCGGGATCGGCTGCGCTGACTGCGACGGGAAGTCCATACGGCACGCTTTCCTTTGACGTCTGGCCGATTGACGCCACGCACTTGAAGCTCATCGAAGTCGATGGAGTTGAGGCCATCGAGGGTGACGCCTTCACGCAGCAGGCCACGATCTCCTCCGGTCAGCTTGTCTATACGCTGGCGGGCCTGGACATTCCAAGCCAGGCCGTTCTCTACTCGGGAGGTTTTCTGACGTACACAGCCCCAACCACGATCGCCAGCGGGTACGAGGACATAAACGATGGCGGCGCCATCGGCAGTTCACTCACCGTCTCCGGTAGTCTCACGGCCACGGGCGGAGGACGCTACGAGCTTATCCTCGGTGGCCTGTACAACAGCGCTGCCGGCGCCGGCACTTACGACTTTGCGGCTTATCCCACCGCCGATGGCAGCATCCTGCTGATGGAAGATGACAACCTGGGAGTTACCACCGGCACAGCGTTCTTCCAGACCGCCCAGACCTTCGCGTCCGCGCAGGGCTACGGACTAAATCTCACTGGTGGGAATGCCGAATTTGCCGGGAATTCCGGCGGTGGCGAGGTCGATGACATTGCCGAATTCACTGCCAATACCGGCACCGTCTCAAACTGCAGCTCTGGCGGCGCTTTGAGTGCGGGCATCATCGATGAAAACGATGAAGGATCTCTGCTGCCCGGAGTATCGCTCGGGCCGAATGGCGCCTATTGCTTTGATTCCACCGGCTCAGGACGCGGCGAGCTTGTGTACCCGGAGACTGGCACGCTGATCACTACTCTCACACTGGACTTTTATGTCGCCAACAGCTCCACGGTCCTCTTTATCGACGCTGACAGTGGAGCGGAGACCGGCGTCGGCAGCTTCCAGCTTCAGAATGCCTCGGCCTCCTCGCCAGCGCTGGCGAATACGCAGTCCAGCGCCTCAGCGATGAGGGCTGCTGCGGCGGCGGCCCGCGCTCATAAGCGGCAAAAGTAGGCTATCTCGGGTGGGCTAGACCTCGGGCGCGGCTTGCAGTCGCGCCCGTTTTTCTTCACAGCATCCTCTTCGAGCCCCAACGGCAGGCTCCCACCTACGACGCGGCCTCTCTCGTGACCTTAGTTACCTTTAACCATTGCCCACCCTTCGCGCACAATCACTCTACAGGTCTGTGTCTTTAGGAGAAGAAGATTGCTTTACCAACGCGTTCTGCGCGGTTCGGTATTTGTATTTGTACTCATCAGCGCTTCGCTGGCGTCGGCGCGGGACCTCGCCCTGGTTGCCAACAAAGCAAATGGCGAGCGAACCGTCACCCTCGCTGACCTGGTCAAGGTTTGCAAGGCGCAGACGAGCCGCTGGCCCGATGGCAGATCCGTCACCTTCATCCTGCGCGCGCCCTCCGCGCCTGAAATGAAGATTGTCCTCGAAAAGGTTTACGGCATGTCCGCGAGCGAGGTCGATGACCTGATCGTCGCCTCCAATCAGTCGCACCCCAGCCATCCTCCTTTCGTGATCGTCACCTCCGATGAAGACTTGGTGAACAAGGTCGCGTCGATCCCGGGAGCCGTCGGCTTCGTGGACGTGTATTCGATCAACAGCAGTGTCGCGGTCATCAAGGTAGCAGGCAAGCTCCCGCTGGAGCCCGGCTACCTGTTACACGGAAATTAAGAAGTAGCCAGTGATCAGTGGTCAGTGGCACAAAGACAGTGGCCAGTAGCCAGTGGTTAGTGGCCAGTTAAAGAATCTGGGTTTTGCTGGCCACTGATCACTGGCCACTGACCACTGACTTTATGTCTGCTCCGGGCAAAAAACTCGAACCTAAGCAGGCCACGCCAACCGGGGCCCATGCGCGCCGCTTCCCCCGCTTTGCCCTCGACGTTCGCATGCAGGTCCGCATGTTTCAGGATGGCGAATTCCGCTCCTGTTGGGGACGCTCCACCGAACTCGGTCAGGACGGCATCGGCGCCACCCTCACCGGCGAACTCGAAAGCGGCGAAATCGTTTCCCTCGAAATTCCTCTTCCTCTCAGTCCCTACCCATTGAAGGTCCGAGCCATCGTCCGTTACCGCCAGGGCCTGCGCTACGGTTTCGAGTTCCTCACCCTCAACGACATCCAGCGCGAAATGATCCGCCGCGTCTGCGAAATGCTAGCCAGCAAGGCCTGAAGGCAGTGGCCAGTGGTCAGTGATCAGTGTCCAGCAAACCAAACCGTATGGTTTTACTGGCCACTGACCACTGGACACTGACCACTGCCTTTTTGGGAAATCCACAGAGTCTAGTGACGGACATCACACTCGGGCGGCGTGCTCGCGATACAGAGTAAGCAGATGCAACGCTCCGTAAAGCCGATTGTCCAGTCATATCGAGATCTGGTCGTTTGGAAGAAGTCGATGGCGTTGGTTCTGAACGTCTATCGCTGTACCCGGGCGTTCCCGAAAATCGAAACCTACGGTTTGACTTCGCAATTGCGACGCGAGGTGATCTCCGTGCCCAGCAACATCGCGGAAGGGCAAGGTAGGTTCTCGACGGGGGAATTCAGGCAGTTTCTTGGAAATGCCCGGGGTTCCCTGATGGAAGTCGAGACCCAGATTCTAGTCGCTCAAGATCTAGGCTATTTGGAGCAGAATCAGAGCGAATCGCTACTGAGGGCCACAGCCGAAGTAGGCCGAATTCTAAACGGTCTCCTGGCTTCTCTTCCAAGACGAAGTGGGTATTGATCGGCGGCAGTGTTACTGGCCACTGACCACTGATCACTGACCACTGCTTCCAATTACCCCAGTAACTTTCCCGTAACTCTTCTGCGTTCTACCATGCCCATGGCTGGGTTCCAGAGGGGGGAGCTTCGAGATGGGTGATCGTGTCACCCGTGTGCCGCAGTCGCGGGAACTGCTGCGTGCCAAGCGTCTGCGTCAGGCGCTCGAGCGCGGAGCCCCGCCCGCATTCGTTCCACCCGCCGTCCCCAACCCCGTCGCGCAGCCATCTTCTCTTTCCTGGAGTACAGCGGAAAAACCTTCCGCAGAAAAGAGCCCTGCAGAAAATTCCAGGAAAACGATTTCCGCGGGAAAGAATTCGAAGAAGGCCAGTCCTGAAGAAACTAATTCCCGCCGTCAGTATCTCGAACAACTCTTTCAAAATTCGCCAGACCCGCTCGTCATCACCGACCGTTCCTTCCGCGCGCAGTGCGTTAATCACGAATTTCAGCGCTTGTTCGGCTACTCCCCGGCGCAGATCCTGGGCAAATCAATCAACCAGCT
Source organism: uncultured Acidobacteriaceae bacterium (assembly GCA_963743115.1). Lineage (GTDB taxonomy): Bacteria > Acidobacteriota > Terriglobia > Terriglobales > Acidobacteriaceae > Sulfotelmatobacter. The sequence continues at coordinate 391,920 of CAVUOM010000001.1, forward strand.
CATCTTTCCTCCTGATCGCGCGGCTGAAGCCGATTGGATCGTGCAATGCCTCGAGCGTGGCGAGTCCATCACTCTCGAAACCCAGCGCCTTGCCAAGGACGGCGCCCTGCTCGATGTTTCCATTTCCTATGCACCTTTGATCATCGATGGCCAGACCACCGCCTTCTCCGCGGTCTATCGCGACATCTCCGAGCGCAAGCGCGCCGAAGCTCTCAGCTCCGCTCTCTATCGCATTGCCGAAAAAGCCAGCGCCACCCAGGACCTGCAGCAGTTCTTCGCCGCCATCCACGGCATCGTCGATGAACTCATGTGCGCCCGCAATTTCTCCATCGCCATTCTCGATCCGGAATCGCAACTGCTCAGCTTTCCCTACTTCGTCGACGAGCAGGAGTCCGCTCCCGCTCCCGCAAAACTAGGCTCCGGCCTGGTGGAATACGTGCTCCGCACCGGCGAGCCTCTGCTCTGCACTCCCCAGCTCGCGCACGACTTGCAGCGGCGCGGCAAAATAAAACTCGGCGTGCCTGCTCCTCTTCACTGGCTGGGCGTCCCGCTCAAAGTCAACCATCACATTCTGGGCGCGGTCGTGCTCAAAAGCTACTCTAAGAACACTCATTTCCGCGAGCGCGATCAGGATGTCCTCGCCCTGATCTCGCAGCAATTAGCCGCCGCCATCGATCGCAAGCGCAACGAGCAGGCCCTGCGCCGCTCCGAAACCTGCTACCGCTCCCTGGTGCAAACCGCCGTCTACGGAATCTACCGGGCCAGCCTCGAAGGCCATTTTCTCGACGTCAACCCCGCGCTCATCGGAATGCTCGGCTACAACTCCGCTCTCGAAGTCCTGTCGCTCGATCCGCAAAAAGACGTCTTCGTCGACCCCGCCGAACACATTCGCCTGGTCGACGAATTCCGCCGCAGCGGGCGCATGGACGGCTTCGAAGTCCGCTGGAAGCGCAAAGACGCGGCCATCATCACCGTCCGCATCAGCGGCCGCGCCGTCGCCGGCGACGAACCCACCGACGTTCTCGAAGGCATCGCCGAAGACATCACCGAGCGCCGCGTTCTCGAAGACCAATTCCGCCAGGCCCAGAAAATGGAAGCCGTCGGCCGCCTCGCCGGCGGCATCGCCCACGACTTCAACAATCTCCTCATGGTCATCAGCGGATACACCGAGGTCATGCTCGACCAGCTCACACTCGGCCATCCCCTGCATGCCAAAGCCGAAGCCATTCAACAAGCTTCCGATCGCGCCACCACTCTAACCCGGCAGCTCCTCGCCTTCAGCCGCAAACAGCTTCTCGAACTCAAAGTCATCGACGTCAACGCCATCGTCGCCGACATGGAGCGTCTCCTCCGCCCTCTCATCGGCGAAGATATCGAACTCACCACCAGCCTCGCTCCCGCCGTCGGCTGCACCCGCGCCGATGCCGGCCAGCTCGAGCAAGTCATCATGAATCTCGTCGTCAACGCCAAAGACGCCATGCGCAACGGCGGCAAAATCTCCATCCGCACCGCCAGCGTCACCCTCGACGATTCCTACCGTCCCGAAAACACTTTCATCAAGAACGGCCCCTACGTCATGATCTCCGTCAGCGACAACGGCGAAGGCATGGACCGCGAAACCCAGGCCCGCATCTTCGAACCATTCTTCACCACCAAAGAAAAAGGCAAAGGCACCGGCCTCGGACTTTCCACCGTCTACGGCATCATCAAACAAAGCGGCGGCTACGTCTTCGTGCAGAGCGAACTCGGCCGCGGCACCGTCTTCACCATTTATTTCCCGCGCGTCGACGAACCCTCCGAAGCCATCGGCGCCACGCCAGTAGCTCTAGCCGCCGTAGGCGGAACCGAAACCGTCCTCCTAGTCGAAGATGAAGATTCCGTCCGCCAGCTCGTCCGCGAAACTCTAGAATCCCGCGGCTACCGCGTCCTCGAAGCCGCAAACGGCGCAGACGCGCTAACCCTAGCCGCCGCTCACTCCGACCCCATCCACTTACTCATCACCGACGTAGTCATGCCCGGCCTCAGCGGCCACGAACTCGTCCAGCAACTCAAGCCCACGCGCCCCGGCCTGAAAGTCCTCTTCCTCTCCGGCTACGCCCAGGACGCTTTCCCCTCAACCGCCGCCGCCGACAGCCAGAAAACCTTCCTGCAAAAACCCTTCACCCTGCAAAACCTGACCCGCAAAGTCCGCGAAATCCTAGGCCCGCCAGTCAACTAGAAGTTCGCAGTCATCACGGCCCCTGTCATCCTGAGCGAAGCGAAGGACCCATGCAACTTGCCGCCAGCGCCCCCGCTGCCGGCCAAGCGCCCCAGAGGTGTAAAATCTCTTCGCAACCACACCCGCGCTCCCGTCATCAGTACAATAAGAATCAGGAGGAAAAATCATGGCTTTCGAACTACCGCCCCTGCCTTATGATTACGCAGCCCTCGAACCCGTCATCGACAAGCAGACGATGACCCTGCACCACGACATGCACCACGGCGCCTACGTAAAAAATCTAAACGCCGCCATCGAAAAGCATCCCGAGCTGTCCAAGAAAAGTGCCGAAGATCTAATCCGCGACCTCAACGCCATCCCCGAAGACATTCGCGGCGCCGTCCGCAACAATGGCGGCGGCCACGTCAACCACTCCATGTTCTGGAAAATCATGAAGCCCAAAGGCGGAGGCGACCCGACCGGCCCCATCGCCCAGGCCATCACCAAAACCTTCGGCAGCTTCAAAGATTTCCAAACCAAGTTCAACGACGCCGGCGTAAAACAATTCGGCTCCGGATGGGTCTGGCTGGCCAGCAAAGGCGGCGACGATCTCCACATCATGTCCACGCCCAATCAGGACAATCCAATCTCCGTAGGCCACTATCCCATCTTCGGCAACGACGTCTGGGAGCACGCCTACTACCTGAAATACAACAACCGCCGTCCAGAATACTTAGCCGCCTGGTGGAACGTAATCAACTGGGACGAAGTCAACCAGCGCTACGAAGCCTTCAAGACCGGCAAGTCAGTGCGCGAACCAGCTCTAGCGGGCCGCTAGCAACTGAAAAAGCATTGTCATCCTGAGCGCAGTGGCCGCTTCGCAAAGCGAAGCGGCCACGCAGTCGAAGGACCCCTACACCTCCTGCGCACTCTCAGCGGTCTCAAGGCGTTCTCCCACTGACCACTGCCTTTCTGCATTTCCTGTGCAACCCCTGTGCACAATCAACTTCCCACACTCAGAAAAAATTTTCCCTCACGACTCGCCTCCCCAAACAGAACCCAAGCCCTCAGTGCGGCTTAGCGAGCACATCTCTTCGAGAAGGTTTTCCATCCGTGCCCATCCGCGAAAATCCGTGGCCAACATTTTCCTCAACTGCACCAAAAATACTGAATTGACCGCGCGCCCTTTCGCTCGTACATTCACTCTCGCCCTCTAACAAAAAATCAACCATCACCATTCATAATCGAAAACTGAACTGAGAACTGAAACGAACCGAGAACTGAATGAAAGCGTCGAACCCATGGATCACCTATCGCACCCGCTTTCTGGTCAAAGCCAAACAGCTCACCACCAGCCTCACCTTCGCCGACGTTCTCGGACGACAGCACTCGGGACGCAAAGGCGACTATCTCGTCGAATCCTCCGACGGCGTTCTCCGCATAGCGCCTCGCCAGATCTTCGAGGACATCTACGTACCCTTGCTCTCAGACGAGACAACGGAGCAACCCGAAACCACCGTAAGCCCGTCGCTCCCAGTCCATCTAATGCGCAAATCTCCCCAACCCTACCGCACCGGACGCAGTCCCAGCCCCAGCATCCGCTCGCTGTAGGCAATCGCCCCAGCGGCCAGATTCCGTGGGATCTTACTGGCCACTGGCCCCCTGACCCCTGGCCACTGCCTTTGTGAACAGCACGATGAATTCCCTTTGTGGAAAACAAATCCCAAACCAATCCCTCAACCCCGCACCAAGGCCGTCATTGTTGAGGATACAACCTGTGGTGTTTCTCTCTTGACAGGCACAATAAGCGGGAGTAACTTTGCATTCCCATAGCCCTTTTGAAACCGGTCCCGCGGGAACGGGACCGGCGAAAGATGAGGGGCGCTGTCAGGAAGGATTTACGGGTCGGCGTCAGGCCAGAGGTGACCGGGCGCCACCCGTAAACGTAAGACAACAAAGCGTTAATGCGGTGGCCGTTCCCCCGATCCTCCCCCGGGGGGCCGACTGAATCAAGACTGAATCAATCAGTAAGAACTCGTCTCACACCGGAACGCAGTTCAACTTCTGGCCGAAGCCCGAAAGCCAAAGCCCGAAGCCGATTTTTAGGAGCCCTGGATGGAAGCTTTAACTCGACTCGTCGCCGATTCCCTGGCCCGGCACGGCTTCGACCGCCCCGTCGACCCACGCCGCCTGCAATGGTCGCGCTGGTTCCGTTGCGATTCCACCCACAGCCTCCTCGTAGTCCCCAGCAAGCCCGGCATCTTCGCCCTAGCCGAAGAAATCATGGACCTGGGCCGGCAATACTTCGGAGGCGAGCAAGACCCATGTGGGGACAGCCGCCCTCGGCTGTCCAGCCGAGCAAAGCTCGGCAGTGCGTCCACCACTCCGACTCTTGAGGGGAGCACAGATCGGGAAGGGCACGACTTCAGTTCTGAGCCTGCCCTGAGCAGCGAAGCGCGCCGAAGGGTGCCGTTCAAGAGACTCGCGCTCGCCGAGGGTTGGGGGCGCAGCGCTCAGCGCTGCGATCCGACTCCGCAAGAATGCGGCTTCAGCCGCTGAGGCATCCCAACGCCGCATGCTAGCCGTCCTCCAGTTCTCCGAAGACGACGACATGGCCTTCACCCTCGACCGCATGTTCACCTGCGCCAATCCCATGCGCGCGCGCCTGGCCTCCGGACGCTGCTTCCTCCGCTTCGTCGTCATCGAAGACCAGACCCAGCGCCGCAACATCTGCAACGCCCTCAACCAGTGGATGCGTTCCTCCGCCGAAAAAGCCTCAGGCATCGGCGTCGACTTCCAGTCATCGCTGGAATTCACAGATGGCGCAGGCACAACTCGTGTGGGTCGGACACTCCTGTCCGACAACGCCGACAGCACCACAACGCCAGCCCAAGCAGCAAGGGCACAAGCATCGGATGCAGCATCCCAGGCCCCGAATCTGGATTCCGGAGCCAACAAAAATCTTCACTGTCCTCACCCCCTCCCCTCCGGCTTCTAAACCGAAGGGTTGGCAAGGCGCCGGAGTTCGCAAGGCCCGGGAAGGGCACGGCTTCAGCCGTGCCGTCAGATGCAGCTATGAACGGGGCTTTAGCCCCTGAGGTTTAGAAGTATCGAGCACCACCGACGCATGCAGCACCGTGGAAGAGCGGCGCTTAAGCGCCGCGTGAGAAGCAAAAATGATCAGGGGCTTTAGCCCCCGAAGCACAAGCCCCGAAGAGGGCGGAAGAGCTCTTTAACAAGAACCGTAACACCCCGAACAAATTCCCGTTCGGGCACAACCCAATTCCCGCATCCACCCCCAGGGACGCCGAATCGGGCCAAGCTAGATAGAATCTAACTAATAATGGAGAGAGCAATGCCCGAGGTCAAAACCACTACCGTCAACACCCCTGCGGCCACCCCCGCAAACCCTGTAATTGCCAAGAAGACCGCCCCCGGTCTCTCCTTCCGCCGCCTCTTCACCAAGCCCGGCGTCTCCCCCTACGACGAACTCGAATGGGATCTCCGCCTCGCCCAGATCACCGACGCTCAAGGCAACGTGATCTTCGAACAAAAAGACGTCGAAGTCCCCAAAGACTGGTCCATGACCGCCACCAACATCGTGGCCTCAAAATACTTGCACGGCAAGGTAGGCACGCCCGAGCGCGAAACCGGAGTCCGCCAGCTAGTCACCCGCGTAGCCGAAACCATCCGCAACTGGGGACTGGCCCAGGGCTACTTCAAAACTCCCGAAGACGGCGCCACTTTCCACGACGAACTCGTCCACATCCTCGTCCGCCAGTACGCCGCCTTCAACTCGCCGGTCTGGTTCAACGTAGGCTGCGATCGCATCGAGCCCAATTCCGACGCCCGCAACTGGCACTGGAATCCGCAGACCCAGCAAGTCGAGTTCGGCATCACCGGCTACAGCAAGCCGCAATGCTCGGCCTGCTTCATCAACTCAGTAAAAGACTCGCTCGATTCCATCCTCACCTTGCGAAAACCGAAGGCATGCTCTTCAAGTGGGGATCAGGCACCGGAACCAATCTCTCCCCGCTGCGTTCCTCCACCGAAGGTCTAAGCGGAGGAGGCACCGCCAGCGGCCCGTTAAGCTTCATGAAAGGTTTCGACGCCTTCGCCGGAGTAATCAAGTCCGGAGGCAAAACCCGCCGCGCCGCCAAGATGGTCATCCTCAACGTAGACCATCCCGACATCGTAGAGTTCATCGAGTGCAAACAAAAAGAAGAAGCCAAGGCGCACGCTCTGGTAGCCCAGGGATACGACGGCTCGCCATCCCGACTCCGACGCCTACTCCTCCATCTTCTTCCAGAACGCGAATAACTCCGTCCGCGTAACCGACGACTTCATGTACGCCGTAGTCCGCGACACCGACTTCTCCACCAAGAAGGTGCAGGACGGCAGCGTGATGAAAACCTACAAAGCCAAAGACCTGTTAAAGAAACTTTCCGAGGCCACCTGGCACTGCGGCGATCCCGGCATGCAATACGACACCACCACAAATCGCTGGCACACCTCGAAGAACACAGCAAGAATCAACGCCAGCAATCCGTGCAGCGAATACATGTTCTTAGACGATTCCGCCTGCAACTTAGCCAGCCTGAACTTGCTGAAGTTCGCTCCGAACGGAACGTTCGACGTAGAAGCCTATCGCCACGCGGTAGATGTCTTAATCACCGCGCAGGAAATTCTCGTCGACAACGCGGGATATCCAACAGAAGCGATCATGCGCAACTCCCACGACTACCGCCCGCTAGGCCTGGGCTACGCAAATCTAGGCGCGCTCTTAATGGCCGCAGGCCTACCCTACGACAGCGACGCCGGCCGCGACTACGCCGCCTGCGTAACCGCAATCATGTGCGGCGAAGCCTACCTGCAATCAAGCAAGATAGCCGAACAATGCCAACCATTAACCCCAGCAACCGACACAGTAGCCACGCGTCTAGGCATAACCGAAGCCGCAAACATGCCCGGCGCAGCCTGCCCCGGCTGGTACATAAACCGCGAACCATTCCTGGACGTAATCCGAATGCACCGCGCCAGCGTAAACAACATAAACAAATCAAACGTCCCAAGCTCTCTCTACGAATCCAGCAAGCAATGCTGGGACGAAGCCCTGGCCCAAGGCGAAAAACACGGCTACCGGAATTCTCAAGTAACAGTGTTAGCGCCCACCGGCACCATAGGCTTCATGATGGACTGCGATACAACTGGTGTGGAGCCGGATTTGGCGTTGGTTAAGTACAAGAAGTTGGTGGGTGGAGGCATGATTAAGATCGTGAATCAAACTGTGCCTACTGCTTTGTTCAAGCTTGGGTACGATCATGATCAGGCTAACGCTATTGTCAGTTACATCGATGCTACGGGGACTATCGAAGGGGCTCCGCATGTTAAGGATGAGCATCTGGCTGTGTTTGATTGCTCGTTTAAGCCGGCTAAGGGGACTCGGTCGATTGCTTACATGGGGCATTTGCGGATGATGGCTGCTGCGCAGCCTTTTATCTCCGGGGCTATATCGAAGACGGTCAATCTTCCGGAGAATGCTTCGGTGGAAGACATTATGGAGGCTTATCTTCAGGCCTGGAAGCTTGGTTTGAAGGCTGTCGCGGTTTATCGGGATGGGTGCAAGAAGTCGCAGCCGCTTTCGGCGGCTGGGACTAAGACTGCCAACTCCTCGAAGGAAGACTCGCGGGCTGCGTCCGCTCCGCAGGAAGACAATCTGAACGCGCCTCCTCGCGCGGTGCGGCACAAGCTGCAGGAGGAACGCGCTTCGATCACGCACAAGTTCAATATTGGAGGGCATGAGGGTTACATCACCGTCGGGCTCTATCCGGATGGAGAGCCGGGCGAGTTGTTCATCACCATGGCCAAGGAAGGATCGACGGTCTCGGGGCTGATGGATAGCTTTGCTCTGGCCACGTCCATTGCCCTGCAGCATGGCGTGCCGCTGAAGCTGCTGTGCGAAAAGTTTGCGCACACGCGGTTTGAGCCTAGCGGGTGGACGAGCAATCCCGACATCGGGTTTGCCAAGTCGATCATGGACTACATCTTCCGCTGGCTGCAGTTGCGCTTTCTGACCGGGCAGCAGCAGTTCTTGTTCGAGAATCTGCGGCCGAAGGCGAGTCCCGAGTCCCGCGCTTTGAGTCCCGAGGGAACGGGTGCACAGGAATCGCTAGCGGCTCGCGACTCAGGACTCAGGACTGGCTCGGTTCACGCCGCCGACGCGCTGGCTGGGATCATCGACCTGGGCGACGCTCCTACGTGCAGCTTCTGCGGCAGCATCATGACGCGGAATGGGAGCTGCTACCGGTGCGGGAGTTGCGGGAGTACGAGCGGGTGCTCGTAGGATTGGCGTGGGAAGTCAAAGTCCCCACCCTGTCGCAAAGAACGCGACGAGGATGGGGCACCCGCTTCACGGTTAAATAGCGGTGCTGGATGCACTTCAAGATTGTTGGACGGATATCGGATATTGAAACGATTGCGTCCGGCACCGCGATTCGCGAGCGTAAACGGTTGGGGAAGAATTACGGCAAGGGACGCTGGCGGAAGTTGAAGGGCATTGCGAAAGTCGAATTTTTAGATGGTACGAAGTGCGAGGTTGAAGTTCACTGGTACGAAGCTCATGGGATTGGCGCGAAAGAATACAAAATCAAGCGGATTATCGAGTAACGCCGCGGCGGGCGCGGCGCGGTTTGTGCTTTGCGTGCGCAACCGGGATTATCCTGCGTCGTTGGAACTGCGCAAGGTGTATCGATTGCTGAAGGACGATCAGGCATCGCGGCATCATCAGGTGCGCGTGATCGATGAGTCCGGTGAGGATTATTTGTATCCGGAGGAATATTTCGTTCCGATCAAGTTGCCGCAGGCGGCGGAGAGAGCGGTGTTGAAGGATATTTGAAGGGTGATGGCTTAGCCGTGCCGAGGGCCGAACCTATCTCGGCGGCTTTAGCCGCTGAGGTCGAACTAAAAAATACTGTGAACGTACTGTGGAGGGGGACACGGCACGCCGTGTCCCTTTTTCTTGATCCTCGGGCGAAGGACTTAAGGAGGAGAAGCCCATGCCTAATTTCTTCTCAGCGTTCTCATCGGACGTGTTTCGTCCTCTCGCGACATTGTTGATCCCCGGAGCTATCGGCCTGGCAACCTGGCTTATTGCGCTCCTGTGGAGGTTTCCAGCGCTTGAGAAACTCGTTGCAGGAAATCACGCGGAAACCGGATTTGTCTTGTTTCTCGCAATGGTTTTCGCGGGAATGGTATTTGAGGATTTTGGAGCGCGTTGGGAGGTCCTGCTCGATCGCTGGGCGGACGATCGCACTGACGGACAGCACACGAAAAACTGGAATGCGTATCTTCAGGTAGCATTTAAATCCGATCCTATCGGGCGGCGATACGCGGGAGCCTCGTCTTAAGGCTTAAGTTTGAGCTCGGGGTAGTTTTTGCCATGGTTAGCGCCGGGCTCGGGTTGATTTGGCTCGGGTTCCTTGGTCTTCGCTGCTCTGTACTCATCTGTTGCGGCCTGTTGTGCTTGTTGTTTTCTGCCTGGGGATTATTCGAGGCGAGGGACACACATAAGGTGCTATCCAAGACCCGCGCCGCTCTCCTAGGAACGATCCGAGTGGTTGAGTGACAGTTGCCGGAGTTTTGGCGCAGGTTCGGAGGTTTAATGGCGGGACGAAACTATTGGCTTGATCTCTTTACAGCAGTAACGTGGCAAGAGTTCCTCGAAGCCGGTGGCAAAGTGTCAGGCTTTCGGGAGTCGAGATGGAGCACTCTTCAAAAGGTTAAGCCGGGAGACTATTTCCTCTGCTATGTAACGGGCATCTCAAGGTGGATTGGCGTGCTGGAGGTCACGTCTGAGGCCTTCCGTGATACGGCTACAGTCTGGAAAGACGAGAGCTTCCCTTGCCGCGTAAAAGTCAAGGTTGTGGCGAAGCTGACTCCCGAGACCGGAGTCCCGGTCAAGGACATGAAGGAGCAGTTGTCGGTTTTCCAAACCACCGGCGGCGCCCTGGCTTGGACGGGCCACTTCCGCGGCTCGCCGACGAAGTGGAAAACGACCGACGGCGAAGCTGTGGTCAAGGCAGTTTTACAGGCTGCGGAGTCTCCCGTAGTGCGGCCGATCGATCCGAGCAAGCTGAAGTACCGCCCCAAAGCGCTCAAGACGAAGATCGGGCTTGTTACGGTGCCGGAATCCGAGGTGACCGAACCGTCGACGCAGGACGTAGTAAAGGAGCCAGCGGCGCACACCGAAATTCAATGGTTGCTGCTCAAACTTGGCTCTGACATGGGCTTCAGCGTTTGGGTAGCGCGGAATGACCGGAGTCGATCATTCGATGGTCACCGATTCTCCGAGCTACCCGCGATGAAGACGAGCCTTCCCCTTCAGTTCGACGACGCCACGAACCGAACTATTGAGCTGATCGACGTGTTGTGGCTCGATAGAAACGCATACGTTGCGGCGTTCGAGATTGAGAGTACGACGTCAATCTATTCGGGTCTGTTGCGCATGGCGGATTTGGTTGCGATGCAGCCGAATCTGAACATTCCGCTTTTCCTGGTCGCGCCGGAAGAGCGCAGGGAGAAAGTATTTGCTGAGGTCAATCGACCAACGTTTTCTCGTTTGGATCCTAAGCTTGCAGAAATTTGCCGTTTCATCTCGTTCGACTCGCTGAGGGAGAGGTTGGGTCGGGTGAAGGATTTCGTTCGGTATCTGAAACCAGACTTCCTCGAGGAATTATCGGAGGCTTGCGATTTGGAACAGGAGTGATGGGCTTACGGGACGACTGAAGTCGTGCCCTTCCCGGGCGTGGCGCTTCCCGAATCCTTAGAGGGATGGGTTGTGGAATCCCACGCTTCGCAAAGTGCGCGAGGAATGGGGCTTCCCGCGGGGGCTGGAGCCCGGTTCCTTTTTGGGGCTTTGCGCGGCGCTTAAGCGCCGGTCTTCCACGGTTGTGCATGGGTTCGTGGATTTCCCATGTTGGTCCTCTCATCCGGCGCTTGCGGTGACGTGGAAGAGCGGCCCTTTCAGGGCCGCGTTGCATCGCTGCAAAGCCGTGCGGCTTTAGGCCCGGTGGTCGTCTTCTTTCCAATCTGGAAATTTATTTTCTCGCCGTGTGACGGATATCACCTTCCATTCACTCGTTACCACCCTACGATCCGATCATGGATGATTCGGAGCGCACGTTTTTCGTCACGAGCGTTACTTGGCAGCGCGTGCCTATCTTTCGCGTCGAAACGCGAGCGCGGCTCTTGGTCGAAGTTCTGCTCGGTTATCGCGATCAGGGGAAGTATTTGCTGCACGAATTTGTCGTCATGCCGGATCATATTCACTTGTTGCTCACGCCTGCTCGCGAAGTTTCATTGGAGAAATCGGTGCAATTCATTAAGGGTGGGTATTCGTACCGGCTGCGCAAGGTGGAGAAGATTCAGGTCTGGCAGGAGAGTTTTACGAACCATCGGATTCCCGATGCGGAGGATTATGAGAGGCATTGCGAGTATGTCCGCATGAATCCGGTTCGGGCGGGGTTGGTGCGGGAGGCAGCGGCTTATCCGTTTTCGTCGACGAGTGCGGAGGTGCGGTTGGATGCGATGCCACCGGGGCTGAAGCCCGGTTTCTCTAAGGCCGCTTGACGCGGCGCTTAAGCGCCGCTCTTCCACGGCACTGCATGGGTTCGGGGTGGTCGGCTTGCGGTGCGACTGACGTCGTGGCCTTCCCGGTCGTGACGCTTTCCGAATCCTCAGAGGGATGGGGCTGTGGAATTCCACCCTTCGCAAAGTGCGCGAAGAATGGGCCAGCCTCGTTTCGTGGTGGTGTCGGCAGACAGCAGGTTCCTCGACTCCGCAAGATCGTCCGCTTTGCGGATGATCTTTCTCCGCTCGGAATGACAGGATTTGGGGGAGGGGTCATCCGGTTTGCGGATTTTCTTCTGGGGATTGGTCGTCGCTGCTGGCTTGGATGGTCAGGCCGGGGTTGGGTTGCAGCAGGTGCCAGGCTTCGCGGTAGGGGCCGTACTTTTGGCGCTTGCTGGCGGGGGTGAAGTGGAGGCTGGTGTTTTTTCTTCCTATTACTTCGAAGGGGATTATGTACCAGTCGTCGATGGGGATTAGTAAGATGGCGAAGAAGTCTACTGTGCCGGGTTGATACTTTTTGCGTTGCGGTCCCATTACGTTGAGGCTGTAGCCTTCTCCGCGGCGCTTGTAGATGGTGGACTTTACCTGGACACGGAGGACTCGGCCTTGGTTTGCGTTCCTGTCACACTCTCGGATGTGACTCTCGCGGATATTGCTCTCGCGGATGTGGCTTTCTACTCCTACGTCGTATCTTCCGGAATCGCCGAAGGGCTTGGAGACTTTCATGCCCAGGCCGGCGGCCATCATCATGAAATAGAGTTCGGCCCATTCGCCTCGTTCTTTGCAGTGTTTCAGTTGGGCTCCTGCTAGACGGTTGGCTTTTCTCCACATTGTCCCTCACCCCTGATTACTTTTACGGACACTTCTTCCAGTATTTCGAGTTTTATCACTTGAGTCACGGTCGTTCGTCACAGGGTGTGGGGTTTTGGCTGTGGAAAAGCCCATGGGCTTCCGGGATCGGAATCGGGGCGGGGAGAACGTGCTTCCTGACGGCGGTCGTGATGCGCGCGAGATCCCTCGCCCCGCTGGTGAAAGCGCGGGACTTCGGGATGACGCAGTTGCAGAGGGGGAACAACCCGTGGGCGTCAGGGGCGGGGCTTGCGGAGGGCGTTTAGGACTATTACGCCGCTCAGGGCGAAGGAGATTACGGCGGCCAAGGCGGTGATCAGCGTCAGGGCTGGGTTTAGGTGGAGGACGTCGGCGAAGACTGCCGCTATGGCGAAGAGTACGCCTGCGGCGTTCAGGCGGAGTGGGGCGCGGGTCGGGGAATCTTGTGGGGATGATGGTTGCGCCGCGGGTTGTGGGTCTGGTGGACGAAGATCTGGACGGAGGCGGCGTTGCAGTAGGAGGGCGGCTAGTCCGATGGCGGCTACTACTACCATGGCTACCGGGCTTAGGAAGGCTCGGCGGCTGGTGTAGAGGACTACTACGGCTAGAGCGGCTAGCAGCAGGCCGGCGGCGATTATGGTTGGGCCGCGGGGCTGGGCGGTGGGGCCGGGGGTTGGAGGGGTGTCGGGCACGTGGTCCGTAGGGAGATTTATACAGGGGTGGGGGGAGGTTTTCAAATAGTCGCTTTTACCTCGGGGGCTGAAGCCCTTTCTGTTCTGGCGCGCTTTTGACACTGGCCTTAAGGCCTGCTCCCCCTTGTACCTCTTTGATCTCATCTCTGGAGCTGCGGGAGCTGGTTGGTGCGCCTCGCTTTGCTCGGCTGGACAGCCGAAGGCGGCTGTCCCCACATTGCATTTCAGAATTCCATCTTCGCTGAAAACTGTTAGGAATCCTGTGGGGCGTGGGTTGCTCCGGCTAGCCATTCGGCTTGGAGAGGGTCGCCGTGGTTTACGGCGTAGAGGACTAGCTCGACTCGGGACGAGATGCCTAGTTTGTCGAAGATGCGGAAAAGATATTTTTTGATGGTGTGCTCGCTCAGATTTAGTTCGCGGGCGGTCTCGCGGTTGCTTAGGCCTTCGGCGACCAGGGCTACGACTTGTTCTTCGCGCGGGGTTAAGAGCTGGTGGCCTGTGGAGTTGATTACGCGCAGGGATGGGACTTCGGAGACTAGGTCTAGGAGGAACGTCATCTGTTCGGTGTTGGCCCAGATTTGTCCGCTGGCTACGCGTTGGATGCAGCGGCAGAGCAGGCGGAAATGCGTGTCGGAGATGCAGAAGATGCCGCGGGCTCCGGAGCGGAAGGCGCTGACTACCAGGGCGCGGTCGTAGGACTCGACTAGAAGAACTTTTGCGATTGCAGGATGAGAAAGATGAACGCGGCGCATGGACGCCATCTGATTGGCGATGTTGACCGAGTGATTCAGGGAGAGGACGACTACTTTGGCGGGCGTGGATGCGACGGCGTGCAGGATCGAGGCTATGTCGATGGGGCAGGTGGAGATGTGGAACTCGGAGCGGCGGCGCAGGGCGCTGGTGAGAAGCTGTGCCTGCATGCGGTTGGAATCGGCGATGAGCACTGCGATCGCGGCGGCTGGGGACGAAGTCATTAGGGCCAGAGCTAATGGAGCGGAATTGAGGGACGTTTTGATCTTAGGGGTGAAAGTCGAGGGACTCAAGGGAACATGTCACTTTATTCGGAGGAGGCTCTCAATTCGGGAAATCGGGTTGTGATGTTGTGGAAAAAAATGTGGCGAGCCAGATTGGGATGAGGAATGTTGCGGTTTTTTGGCGAGGAGTGTTGCGTGGCGTGGATTCGCGGAGTGGGATCGAGTGGCGTTGCATCGCGTGGGTGTGATGTGGTGAACATGCAAGTCTACTTTTGGGGGTAGCCCGCGAGGGAACACTCTTTCGGCTCTATCGGAAGTGATCGGCAGCGTGAAGAGCCGCGGCTGGCTTGGTTCGGCACACTCCTGCGAATAAAGCTGGCGTGACCACGCTGGTAGACAGCACTTCCCATGTCTTGCTGCGAAATCCGCATGGGCATAGCTTGCACAAAGAGAGCCGCCCGAAGCTGAGCGGATCTCAGAATCTGAGTTTGGGAAACCAGGGAAAACAGAGCCTATCACGCAATGAAGCCCTTCGTTGGCTGGACAAAAGTTGCGGTGGTGGGCGTGTTGTCGTTACAGCTTTGCGTGGCCACGTTCGCCCAGGAGGAAAAGAGGGAGCAGGACCTGGGTGCAAGTCTACAGTCTTCTCCAACCGGCCAAACCGGGGCTGGGACGGGAAGCACAGGAATGGTGGCCGCAAAACCGGGGCAAGCGGACGGCACGGGAAACCCCAAGCTCGGAGGGGAACGCCGTCCGCTTTACCGGCTCACACGCAGCGACGTGGTGACGTTGAGCTTCACGTTATCGCCGGAGCTTGATCAGATACTCACCGTACAACCAGATGGATATGTCCCACTAAAAGACGCAGGGATGTTGTTCGCCCAGGGACTTACTCTGGACGAGTTTCGTGAGGCGGTACGGCGGGCCTATGCGGGATATCTGCACGATCCGCAGGTGGCGGTGGCGCTGAAGGACTTTGAGCGTCCTTATTTCGTGGCGGGCGGGGAGGTTGGAAAGCCCGGCAAGTACGAGCTGCGCGGGGACACGACCATCATGGAGGCGATCGAAATTGCGGGCGGGTTTACGCACGAGGCGAAGCACTCGCAGGTGCTTTTGTTTCGCCGGGTGAATGATGATCTGGTGGAGGCGCACGTTTTCAATCTGAAGAAGATGCTGAAAGAGAGAAGCCTGGGCGAGGCGGCGGAGTTGCGCCCGGGCGATCTGGTATTTGTTCCGCAAAACTCCATTTCGAAGATCGAGCCGTTCCTAACCAAACCAGCCTTAAGCATGTACGTGAGTCCCACACAGTTTTAGCAAGCTACTTTTATCAAGCGACTTTATCAGACGACCCAGGTCAATCCGCATGCGAGATCAGGACTTAGCGCGCAGAGAAGAAGTGCCGGAATCGCCGACGATGCGGGAGCTGGCGATGGTTCTGTTCCGGCAGCGGAAGCTGTTTGTTGGGGTCGCCGGGTTGATCTTCGTCCTGGCGGTGGTGTACGCGTTCGCCGGAGCCAATTATCGGGCGCACTTGCGCGTGCTGGTGCGCCGAGGGCGAGCCGACCCTCCCGTGGCCGCGCAGGAGAATGCTCCTCCCGATTTCTCGCGGGTAGAAGTAACGGAAGAGGAACTGAATTCAGAAGTAGAACTGCTGAAGGACGACGACGTTTTGCGACGCGTGGCAGAGGTCAACGACCTGCCTGCGCATGATTGGCTGCGACGGCTGCGGCCGCACGAAACGCAAGCCGCGCGAGTGGAGCGAGCCGCGAAGAGGCTGGCCGGCAAGTTGGAAGTAGAACCGATCAAGAAGACCAACCTGATCGCGGTGAGTTATGGCGCGTCGGATCCGCAACTGGCGGCCCGTGTGCTGCAGTCGCTGGCCAGCGTTTATCTGGAGAAACACATGGAAGTCCACCGGCCGCGGGGACAACTGCAATTCTTCGATCAACAGACTGCGGAATCGCGACGACAATTGGAAGAGGCCGAGGGAAAGCTGGCGGCATTCACAAAGAGCCACGACGTGGTGATGGCCGGGCAGCAGCGCGATCTGATGTTGCAACGAGTTAACGACCTGGAGGCAACCTACCAGCAAACTGAGGCACAGATGTCTGACACAAAACATCGAGTTCGCGAACTCGATACGCAGCTGGCGAAATTGCCGGCGAGGAACGTTACCCAAGTTCGGACGGCGGATAATCCCGAGCTGTTGCGGGCGCTGAAGGCAAGCCTGCTTGACCTCGAGCTAAAGAAGACGCAACTGCTGACCAAGTTTGAGCCAGGCCATCGCCTGGTGCAAGAGGTCGAGCAGCAGATTGCTCAGGCCAAAGAAGCCATTGCGGCGGAGAAGCAAAGTCCGGTGCGCGACCAGACAACTGACCTGGATGTGAACTATGAGTGGGCCAAGGCGGAGTTGCAGAAGGCCCAGGTTGAGATGAAGGGATTGGCAGCACGCGAGGCGACGACGACCACGGAGCTGGCGGGATACCGCCGACTGGCTCGCCAACTGGGCGAGGACGCAATTGTCCAAGACGATCTGACGAGCAGCGAGAAGGCGGCACAGGAGAACTATCTGCTCTACGTGAAGAAACGGGAAGAAGCGCGGATGGGGGATGCTTTGGATGAGGACGGCATTGTGAACGTGGCGATCGCCGAGCAACCGGTGGTTCCGGCGCTGCCGGTGTGGCCGGCTGGCGTGGTCCTGCTGGTGGGGTTCGCTGCGGCGCTGACTTCGGGGACTGGGGCCGCGTTCGCGGCGGACTATCTGGACCCTGCGCTGCGCACTCCTGAAGAGGTTTTGAGGTGTTTGGAAATCCCGGTACTGGCTTCGATACCGGAAGAAATGGACCAAAGGCTATCCGCCTAAGGAGATGAGATGAGTGCCAATGCGGACGTGTGGCAAAGTGACGATTTTATTGGGTCAGCGGTGCAGGAGTCTGCACTGCGGCAGGTCGAGGTCTTTCGTGAGCCGGAGGTTTGGAATCCGGAAGATTTCGCACGCGAACAGATCCGCGGCCTGGTGCAGCGTGTGTTTTTTGCCAGCGGAGGCCGGCCTGTAACTCAGGTTGTGTTCAGCGGGGCGGAGCCGGACACGGATGTGGCCAGTCTCTGCGATCAGGTTGGACAGGCTCTGGCGCTGGAGACGAGTGCGCATATCGCCGTCGTGGGCCGGGAGATGACGGCAGAGTTGGCGTCCTGGAGCGTGGGTGGGGCTGCAATCAAGTCGTGGTCCAGGCAGACGGCGGTGAACTTGTGGCGAGTGCCGGGGTTTGGGCTGCGCGAATGGGGTGAGGAATCAGGGACGGGACGCTATTGGATTTCGCGCCTGGCGGAGCTGCGAAAAGAGTTCGAGTATGCAGTGATCGAGGGGCCTGCGGCGGGGATCTCGAGCGAGGCTGCATTGCTGGGGCAGCTCACGGATGGAATCATCCTGGTGCTGGGGGCTCATAACACGCGGAGAGCTACTGCGCGCAAGATCAAGGAAACGCTTGAGGCAGCGCAATCGCGAATCCTGGGAACGGTGTTACGAGAGAGACGGTTTCCAGTCCCTGAGCGAATTTATCGGCGATTGTAGAGGTGTGCGGTAGCGGGAAGGTTGTTCTGACGAGTCACGGTTGCCGTCGCAAGTACTGTGGCGTGGCCAAAGTTGAAAGACGCAGTGCAAAAAAAACCAAGAATAGGCTGTGGGACTCAATGAGCGGTAGCTATGGAGTCCCGGCCGCAAGCCTGGCCGACTCGATGGATGCGCGGCCGCTAACGGCGGTGGTAGCGGCGGCACAGTGGTTTGCGGTGCAGACCCGGTACCGTTTCGAGAAGCGAGTGGTCGCCCAGCTCAACCACAAAAGCTGCGAAGTCTACCTGCCATTGTTGACCGAAAATCACACCTGGAGCGACCGGCAGAAGGTAGTAACGGTTCCTCTGTTTCCCGGATATGCGTTCGTGCATATTGATCAGTCTCAAGTTGCGCGGCAGGCGGTGTTGCAAACTGCCGGACTGATCGGCTTCGTGAGCTTTGGCGGGATCGTGGCGGCGGTCCCGGTGAAGCAGATTGAAGACCTGCAATTGCTGTTGCAAGGGAAGGGGCTGTTTGCCCTGCACCCGTTCGTGCATACCGGACAGCGAGTACGGATCCGGGGCGGTTGTCTGCAGGGATTGGAAGGCGTGTTGGTGCAACACGAAGAGGGAAAGCTGGTGATCTCGATTGAATCGATCCAGCGCTCGCTGGCGATCGAGATCAAGGGGTACGAGTTGGAACTGGTCTGAAGTGTCATCTCCTTTTCTACATCAAGGTCAGCAGAAGCCTCAGGGAACCGAGTGGGCCGCGCGGTTGATCCCAGGAGCGGCATGGGTCGGCGTCCGGAAGAAACCGCAGCGAGAAGTGCGGGCGAGGGGCGGGGCGCGAAATGTTCTGATTGTGGGAGCGGGCGGACTGGGTCAACGAATCGCGAACTATTTGGAGAAGCATCCCGAGATGGGGCGGTCGGTTTGCGGTTTTCTGGACGACCGGAAGCTGCCAGGAAAAAGAGTCATGGGACGGACGACCGACCTGGCAGAACTGGCGCGCACGGCATTCGTGGATGAAGTGATTCTGGCCGCGCCGCACGATAGGGAGTTGACGCTGCGAGTATTGCGCACGGCTCAGCAACTGCGGCTGGACGTGAAGATGGCGCCGGATCTGTTCGGGTGCGAACCGATGCGGGAAATGGAACGGATTGGAGACATGCCGCTGATTTCCCTGCATGAGGAGCCGCTGCCGGTGGCCGGATTGTTGTTGAAACGCTTGCTGGATGTGGTGGGTGCGGGGCTGGCACTGATTCTGCTGGGACCGGTGCTGGCGGTGCTCGGGATTCTTGTCCGATTGGATTCGCCGGGGCCGGCGCTTTATGCGGCGCTGCGCGCGGGACGCAAGGGCAGAGCGTTTCGCTGCTACAAGTTTCGCACCATGGTGAGAAATGCGGATGGTCTGAAAGAGAAACTGCGGGAGCGAAATGAGAGGCAGGGGCCGTTTTTCAAAATCACGGACGATCCGCGAATCACGCGGGTGGGACGATGGCTGCGGCGCTACAGTCTGGATGAACTTCCGCAGCTGTGGAATGTCTTGCGCGCGGAGATGAGCCTGGTGGGGCCGCGCCCGCATCCGCTGGACGATTTTTCCGGCTATGCGATTGAGCATTTGCCGCGGCTCGATGTGATGCCGGGGATGACGGGACTCTGGCAGGTGACGGCGCGGCGGGATCCATCTTTTCAGGAGGGAATGAAGCTGGATATTGAGTACATCCGGCGCTGGAGCCTGGGGATGGATTTGCGGATTCTGCTGAAGACGGCGGCGGTGGTGCTGCGCGGGAGCGGGGAATGACGTTGCCGGGTTCCGGGAGAATGCGGTCGCCGATCGTGTGGGCGGGTGAGGCTGCCTGGGGTGGCGTGGGAATGGGGCTGCGTCCGCTGCAGGCGATGGTGGCGGCGCCGACTGCGCTATTTCTTGTGGCGCTGACGGCGATGCTGCTGCGGCATCCGGATGTGCCTTTTTACGAGATCGATCGCGTCGCATTCGCGCTGTTGGTGGTGGGAGTGGTGGTGCGGGCGGTCGTCACGCGAGAGTCGGTTGCTTGGTGGTGGAGCGGGCGACGTGGCCGATGATTGGGTTGACGCTTCTGGCGGTGGCGAGCGTGATCGCACAACCGTTCGACAACCAGACCTGGTGCTTGCTGGCGGCAAAATTTATTGTGCCGTTCGCACTGTTTCATCTGGCGGGGCAGGTGTTTCGGGAAGAGCGCCGGTTGCGGCAGTTCGAGATGTTTTCCCTGGTGGTGCTGGCTTATCTCTGTTTCACGGCGATCGCGTTCCTGGTGGGGGCGAAGTCACTGATCTTTCCACGCTTCATTTTGGATGAAAGTTTGGGTTATCACGTTGACCGGGCGCGAGGACCGCTGCTGCAAGCGGTGGCAAACGGCGTGTCATTGAATCTGCTAGGGGTGCTGGCTCTGCACGCTTTTCTGCGGGGAAGAATACGGGGATTGAAAGCCGCGGTGCTGCTGGGTTCCTTACCGATCGCAATTTTGGCGACGATGACGCGGGCGGTGTGGCTGTCGTTTGGGGTCAGCGTGATGGTTTTGATTTTTCGCGCGCACAACCGGAGGCTGCGGCTTATCTGCGTCGGGGTGGCGATCGTGGGAACTCTGGGCTTGCTGGTCGCTTTAAGCTTTGATGATCAGCGCCGGGCGCTCACGGAGCGGCTCAAGGAATCGGGCCCGCTCGATTTCCGACGGGCGGTTTATACCGCAGGCTGGGAGATGTTCCTGGAGAAACCGCTGACCGGTTGGGGTATCAATCAAATGCCTGCGGAGTTGGCGCGGCACGTGAGCGGGTACAAGGAGAAGGAGTTGTATCCGCATAATACCTATCTGGAGTTGCTGGTGGAGCATGGCGTCTTCGGTTTGGCGCTATATGTGTGGCTGATGTGGGAGCTTTGGCGGCTGGGACGGGGGCAGGTCCCTTGGCCCGAACGCGGGGGGTTTCTGAATCGGCAGTTTCATGCCATGTGGCCGGTGATGCTTGGCATCTATTGGGTGAATGCTGCTCTTGTGGTGATGAATTACCAGTTCGTGAATGGGCTTTTGTTTTCCATGGCGGGAATGCTGGCGGCGCAGCAGCGGCGAGCGGCTCACGAATTGGAACCTAGAGCAAGTCTGTTTGCCCGGGGCGTTCGCGGGTCCGCCGCTTAGATAGCGTTCTGAACAGAACCGGTTCTGCTTAGATCTGGTTCGATCTAATTCTCCAACTCTTAGTTCTGCGGCTACCTCTACTTTTCTTCTGCAAATCTGGATTCCGTGTTGACGGTTGCTTATCTCGCCAATCAATTTCCTGCCGCCGTTGAGCCCTATGTGGGCGAGGAAATCCAGGAACTGCGGCGGCGAGGAGTTCGGGTCATACCGGGCAGCGTGCGCAGACCGGATGCGGCGCAGAGCGCGTCCAACGATGCGGCTTTGGACCCGGAGATTCTGCGTCTGCAACCGGTTCGAGTTGTGACTCTGCTGCGAGCGCTCGGGCTCGTCGTGCGACGTTGGGAACGGATTGCCAGCCTGATGGCGCGGGTGCTGCTGCAGGGGAAACGAATCGCCGAAGCTGCGACTGAAAGCCCTGTTGCATACCTGGCTGGGGGCTTATTACGCCGTGCTGCTCCGAGATCGAGAGATGGATCGCGGGGTGGATCACGTCCACGTACATCACGGATATTTCGGGTCGTGGATCGGGATGGTGGCGGCGCGGCTGCTGGGAGTGGACTTCAGCATGACGCTGCATGGGTCAGACCTGCTGCTCAACGGCGCTTATCTCGACGTGAAGCTGAAGCATTGCCGGTTCTGCATGACGATTTCGGAGTACAACCGGCGTCACATTTTGAAAAACTTTCCGGCGGTGGATCCGCACAAAATCATCGTCTCGCGTCTGGGTGTGGACGTGCCGGAACAGGCTGAATCGCGGAGGGTTGCTCGGGGCACACGCCGCATCTTCACCTTGCTGGCTGTGGGACGACTGCATGCGGTGAAGGATCATGCGTTTCTGGTTCGCGCCTGCGCTCGACTGCGCGATGGTGGACTCGATTTTGAGTGTTGGATTGCAGGGGAAGGACCGGAGCGGCAACGCCTGGAGTGTTTGATCCGGAAAAACCGGTTGCAAGACCAACTCAAGCTGCTCGGCCACGTTGGACGACGGCAGATGGAGGCTCTGTACGGTCGCGCCGACGTGGTTGTGCTCACCAGCCGAAGTGAGGGGATTCCTCTGGTGCTGATGGAGGCGATGGCGCGGGGCAGGATCGTTCTGGCCCCGGCGATCACCGGGGTCCCGGAGATTGTCATCCCAGGAAAAACCGGTTTTCTCTATGCGCCGGGAGCACTGCAGGATTTCGTGTCCAAGATTCTCTTCCTCGAGAGATCGATGTGCCGGGAGGATCGCTCAGCGGTGAGCCGGCTGGACTGGGTGAGGCATGCCGCGCAGATGCAGGTGGCTCACAACTTTAGTCGCGGAAAAAATCTAACTCGATTTGGCAGCTGGTTTCTGCAGCAGGATCGCTGCGCCGGATTTCACCCAACTCAGGATTTTGTAACTCAAGACTGGAGCGCTTCTCGTGAGAATCTTGTTTTGCAACAAATATAACTATCCCTTCAGCGGCACTGAGGTCTACCTGTTCGAAGCCATGGAACTGCTGCGATCCCGGGGACATCGAGGTGGCGCTGTTTTCCATGGCCGATCCGCGGGGCAGTCCTACGCCGTACGATCGCCACTTCATGCCCCACGTCGATTTCAAGCAGCGCAGTGGATGGTTCGAGAAGGTGAGACTGGCCGGGCATGCGATTTACTCCCGCGAGGCGCGGCGGCGGATTCGGGGGATGATCGCGGATTTCCGTCCGGATGTGGCACACGTGCGGAATATTTATCACCATTTGTCGCCGTCGATCTTGTGGGAGTTGAAGGCGCAGAAGGTTCCGGTCGTTTACCACTTGAACGACTTCAAGGTGCTGTGCGCCAGCTACAACCTGGTGTTGCGAGGAGAAGCTTGCGAGGCTTGCAAGGGCGGCGAATTCTGGCATGCGCTGAAGGAGAAGTGCTATCCGGGATGGGGCGCGCGGATGACGCTGGTGGCGGAGGCCTACCTCCACAAATGGGTGGGCACGTACGAAAAATGCGTGGACTGCTTTCTTGCGCCCAGCCAATTTGTGCGGGACAAGTTTGTCGAACACGGATGGGATCCGGAGAGGTTCGAGGTGCTTCCCGCACTTTCAGCCGGTCAGGGCGGCGACGGAGCGCGACGCGGAGAACGCTCCGGTGCTTTATTTCGGGCGACTGTCGGCGGAAAAGGGCGTAGACGACTTGCTGCGCGCCATGCAGCGACTGCCAAATCTTCGGCTGATGATCGCGGGCGACGGACCGGAGCGCGGCCGGTTGGAGCAACTGGCTGGCGAGTTGGGATTGGCCAACGTCGAGTTTGCCGGTCACATGCGAGGAGCGGAACTGGAGCGCGCGATTGCCGGGTCGCGCTTTACCGTGCTGCCGTCGCACGCCTATGAGACGTTGGGCAAGACGATTCTGGAATCTTATGCGCAGGCGCGCGCCGTGGTGGCCACGGACCTGGGGTCGCGGCGGGAGCTGGTGCAAGCCGGCAAGACAGGACTCTTGTACCGGATGGGTGATGTGGAGCAACTGGCGTCGGCTATCCGATTTCTCAGCTCACAGCCGGAACTGGCGGATCAAATGGGACGGGCGGGCTGGGAGCGGGTGCGGCGAGGGTATACGCCGGAGACTCACTACGAGGCGCTGGTTGGATTGTATGAGCGTGTGATTGAGCGAAAAAACAATCGGCCGGAGCACTGACGCTGAGAAGGCCTCGAAGGACGGCTCTGGTGAAGTCAAGGCAAGCGATGGGGCGCCGCGACTGGAGAGAAACGGCTTCGTTCCACTGCAGCGCCTCGTTTTTAGCTCCGGCTGTGGGCGACGACGCAGTCGATATTCCCGTGCCAACGTTTAGGAAACGAATGGTCCGCGTGGCATTCATTGGCGGGCGGGGTGTGGTTTCAAAGTACAGCGGCATTGAAACTTATTACGAAGAGATTGGACAACGACTGACCGGGATGGGACACCAGGTGACAGCGTATTGCCGGAGCTACTTCACTCCGCCGGGGACGCGACGCAACGGCATGCAGTTGGTGCGGCTGCCGACGATCCGATCCAAGCATCTGGAAACTCTGGTGCATACGTTTCTGAGCACGCTCCATGTTCTGGTGCAGCCTTGTGACGTGGTGCACTACCACGCGCTGGGGCCGGCGTTGTTCTCATTTATTCCGCGACTGGCGGGGAAAAAAACCGTGGTTACGGTGCAGGGGCTCGACTGGCAGCGGAAGAAATGGGGGCGCTTTGCGGCGGCGGTCCTGCGGCTGGGAGAGCGGGCGGCGGTGAGTTTGCCCAGCCACACGATGGTGGTCTCGCAAGCGTTGCAGAAGCACTACCGGGCGGGCTATGGAGCGGAGACCTTCTTACGTGCCGAATGGCGGTGTGCTGCGGGAGTGGCGCTTGCCGGACAAGATTTTTGATTGGGGACTGGAGCCGGGAGAGATACATTCTGTTTCTGGGCAGGTTTTCGCCGGAAAAGGGATGCCACCTGCTGGTGGAGGCGTATGAGAAGTTGGAGACTGACGTGAAGCTCGTCATGGCCGGAGGATCGAGCTACTGCGATAATTACTCGCGCGAGTTGCAGACTCACGCGGGTGAGCGGATCAAGATGCTGGAATGGGTCTCGGGTGAGGCTCTCGACGAATTGCTGACCAACGCCATGATGTTCGTCCTGCCATCGGATCTGGAAGGATTGTCGCTGGCTCTGCTGGATGCGATGGGCGCCGGACTTTGCGTGCTCAGCAGCGACGTGGCGGAAAATCGGGAAGCCGTGGAGGATGCGGGATTCACGTTCCGGCGCGGCGATGCCGCGGACCTGGCGGACCGGCTGCGATTTCTGATTGCGAATCCGGCGGTGCGCGAGGCCGCGGGACAGGCTGCGAAACGGCGCATCCGGGAACATTATCAGTGGCCGCAGATTGCGCGGGAGATCGAGCGGGTGTATTTCGAAATGATGGGTTGGGAATTGGCTGAGACCGGGGCTCGAAGGCCGGTGAGCCGAGCCGCAGCTGCTGCGCCAGCGGCGCAGCGACGAGCGGGATAAGCGACCGGCCAGCTGGTGGTCTGAAACATACCCGATGAACAGGTAGCTCGACACAAAATCGAATGCAGCAACAAGAGGACGGGGTGAATCCCGTCCTTTTTGTTTACAATTGGAGTTCGTTCGCTGGCGACGGTGCGGCGGGCGGTCTCGGCGGTATGAATCCGAAGTTCGACGATATGGAAAACACGATCCTCGTCACAGGTGGGGCAGGATTTATCGGATCCAACTTCATTCTGCAGAGGATGGAGCGGGATTCGGCTTCGATCGTAAACCTGGACAAACTCACCTACGCGGGGAATCTGCACAACCTGGAAACCATTTCGAACGAACGGCGATACGAGTTTGTGCATGGCGATGTTGCCGACCGGAGCCTGGTGCGCGGGCTGCTGGAACGCAGCCGGCCACGGGCGATTGTGCATTTTGCCGCCGAGAGCCATGTGGATCGCTCGATCCGCGGGCCGGATGATTTCATCCGCACGAATGTGGATGGGACTTTCGCGCTGCTGGAGGAAGTGCGGGCGTATTGGGGTGGACTCGGGGGACAGGAGAAAGTCGATTTTCGATTTTTGCATGTTTCCACGGATGAAGTGTACGGCTCGCTGGGGCCTGACTGATGCCCCTTTTTCTGAGACGACTGCGTATGCGCCCAATAGTCCCTACGCGGCGTCGAAGGCGGCGTCCGATCATTTTGTGCGCGCTTACCATCACACCTACGGGCTGCCGATTTTGACTACGAATTGCTCGAATAATTATGGGCGATTTCAGTTTCCGGAGAAATTAATACCGCTGGTGATCCTGAACGCGCGCGATGGCAAGCCGACTGCCGGTTTACGGAGACGGACAAAATGTTCGCGACTGGCTTTATGTGGAGGACCACTGCGAGGCGATCGCGACAGGTGCTCGCTCGCGGACGAGTTGGGCAGACTTACAACATTGGCGGCTGGAACGAGAAGCGGAACATCGAGATCGTGGAGACGATCTGCGACATTGTGGATGAGATGGCCGGCGGAGCCCGTGCGATCGCCGCGCCGCGAGCTGATCACATTTGTGAAGGACCGTCCGGGACACGACCGGCGCTATGCGATGGACGCGACTAAGATTGAGCGCGAACTGGGATGGCGTCCGCTGGAGACATTTGAGAGCGGAATTCGCAAGACGGTGCGGTGGTATCTGGAAAATGAAGAGTGGGTCCGCGACGTGACCAGCGGCGGCTACCGGCAGTGGATTGAAACGCACTACTCTTCCTGAATTGCGCGCCATGATCGCAATCTCAGAAACCAATCAGTATCCTATGACGCAAGCTTCGCAAGTGCGAGCTACAAGGGAATCATTCTGGCGGGAGGATCGGGGACACGCTTGTATCCCGGTGACTCATGCCATGGGGAAGAGTCTGCTGCCGGTTTACAACAAGCCGATGATTTATTACCCGCTGTGCACGCTGATGCTGGCGGGGATTCGCGACATTCTTCTTATCACTACTCCGGAGGACGTGAGCAAGTTTGAGGCGCTGCTGGGGGATGGCAGTCAGTTTGGAATTCATCTGCAATACAAGGTGCAGCCCAAGCCGGAAGGAATTGCGCAGGCTTTTCTCGTAGGGGAAGAATTTATTAAAGGCAGCGCTTGCGCCCTGGTGCTGGGCGACAATATTTTTTATGGGCATGATTTAGGCAAGGACTTAGCGTCACGCTGCGGGTAAGAAGCGAGGGGCACGCGTGTTTGCTTATCCGGTGCACGATCCGGAACGCTACGGAGTGGTGGAATTTGATGCAACCGGGCGAGCTCTCAGCATCGAGGAGAAACCACGGCAGCCGAAATCGCGCTATGCGGTGACCGGACTTTATTTCTACGATGATCAGGTGGTGAAGATCGCGAAGTCGCTAAAGCCCAGTGCGCGGGGCGAGTTGGAGATTACCGATGTGAACAAGGTGTACCTCGAGCGCGGAGAACTGGAAGTGGTGGTGATGGGACGCGGCATGGCATGGCTGGACACGGGTACGCATGAATCGTTGATGGATGCGGCGCTCTACATTCAGGCGATCGAGAAGAGGCAGGGACTGATGGTGGCTTGTCCAGAAGAGATCGCGCTGCGCTCCGGCTACATCACGGCGGATCAGGTGGAAAGAATTGGCAATGCGATGAAGAATAATAGCTATGGCGCCTACCTGCTCCAGCTTCTGCGGGAAAAGGTATTCTGATGGACGCAGTTCAGACGACTCGACCTGCAATGGATGCGCTCAAGAAAATCCCGACTTCGCTGCCTGGTGTATTTTCGCTCGAGCCACGAGTATTCGGCGACGAGCGCGGATTTTTTTTCGAGAGCTACAACCAGCGGATCATGGCAGGGGTGGGGATTGTTGAAACATTCGTTCAGGACAATCACTCTTGCTCTTCGCGAAACGTTTTGCGGGGATTGCATTATCAGTTGAAGCGTCCGCAGGGGAAGCTCGTGCGTGTGGTCGAAGGGGAAATTCTGGACGTTGCGGTCGATATGCGCCGGAGTGCTGCGACTTTTGGTGGCTGGGAGGGAGTGCGCTTGTCGGGCGAGAATAAGCGCATGCTGTGGATTCCCGCCGGTTTTGCGCATGGATTCCGCGTGCTCTCGGAAAAGGCTCACGTGCTTTACAAGGCGACTGATTTCTATGCGCCCGAGCACGAACGCACACTCGCGTGGAATGATGCTCAACTCAAGATCAACTGGGAACTGGATGGCGAGCCGATCGTTTCAGCAAAGGACCGCCGCGGCGCCGCGTTCCGCGACGCTGAGTGTTTCGACTAAACCCCGATGCAGAGTCACAATTTTTGGCGCTTCCGGCTTATTAGGCAAGGCGCTCATGCGCGAGTGGAGCGGAGATACCGTGACGGGGCTCACCTCGCACGCTGCAGACATCCGAGATGCGAAGCGTGTGCTTGAAGTTGTGCAGGAAGCCCGTCCGGAGTGGATTGTGCTGGCCGCGGCTTATACCGATGTGGACGGATGCGAAAACAAGCCGAAGCTGGCTTTCGCGGTGAACCGCGACGGGGCGGTGAACGTTGGCGCCGCGGCTAAGCAAGTTGGAGCGCGGCTGGTTTTTCTTAGCTCCGACTACGTGTTCGATGGAAAAAAGACGACACCGTATGAAACCGGAGATGCACGGGATCCGCAGAGCGTGTACGGACGCACCAAGGCCGAGGCGGAGATCAAGCTGCTGCAGTTGATGCCGGATTGTTGCATCGTGAGAACTTCGTGGCTATTTGGAGTTGGTGGAAAATGCTTTCCGGATACGATTTTGAAGCTGGCCGCGAGCCGTCCGGCGCTCGATGTAGTCGATGATCAGCGCGGCTCTCCGACTTATGCCGAGGACCTGGCTCGGGCGATTATTCAATTGTGCCGGACGAATGCGACGGGGATAGTGCACGTGACGAACGCCGGCGATTGCAGTTGGTTTGAGTTTGCGGAAGAGATCGTCAGCGGCGCGGGGCTTGGAACAACGGTGCGACCCGTGAGCAGCCTGCAGATGGTGCGCCCTGCGCCTCGACCCGCGTATTCAGTGTTGTCGCCGAGGCGTCTGCGGGAGCTCGGAATTGAGATGCCGTCCTGGCATGATGCATTGCGGCGCTATATGGAACAGCGGCAGGTTACGAGCTAGCGTGGAGATTGCCTCGCTTCCGGCTGCCCTGCTACGATTGCCGAGACCCGCCTGGGGATTTCGTGAAATTAATCCAGAATTACATTGATGGAAGGTTCGTGTCCGGGGAGCGCGAGTTTGCGGATGTGAATCCCGCGGACGGAACAGTAATCGCGCAGGTCACCGAAGCCGGCGAGTCGCAAGTAGACGAGGCTGTGCACGCTGCTCGGCGGGCTTTGGGTGGAGAATGGGGACGAATTGGAATCCGCGAGCGGGCGGCGCGATTGCACCGGGTCGCGGACGTGATTGAGAAGCGGTTTGACTGCTTTGTGCAGGCGGAAGTTGCGGACACCGGCAAGCCGGTCTCCCTGGCCTCGAGGCTCGACGTTCCTCGCGCTGCGGCGAATTTTCGCGTGTTTGCCGATTTAGTGAAAATGTCTGGACTGGAATCTTTTCAGACGGAAACTCCCGACGGCGCGAACGCCTTGAACTACGCTGTGCGCAAGCCTTTGGGCGTGATTGGCATAATCACGCCGTGGAACCTTCCCTTACTGCTGCTAACCTGGAAAGTCGCGCCTGCGCTGGCTTGCGGAAACTCGGTGGTGGTGAAGCCCTCCGAAGAAACTCCGGCTACAGCGGCGCTTCTGGCCGAGGCGATGCAGGAAGCGGGGATTCCAAACGGCGTTTATAACGTTGTGCATGGCTTCGGGCCGGGGTCGGCGGGAGAATCCCTGACGCAACACGCGGATGTGGATGCAATGACATTCACCGGCGAATCGCTAACCGGGGCAGCCATTATGAAGGCGGTGGCGCCGACCGTGAAGCCGGTTTCTTTTGAGCTGGGGGGAAAGAATGCGGCGATCGTGTTCGCAGATTGTAATCTGGAAGAAACAGTGAACGGTTTAGCAGAGGCGGTATTTCTTAATACGGGGCAGGTCTGCCTGTGCGCTGAACGGATTTATGTGGAGCGGAAACTCTTCAGCGAATTTGTAGAAGCGCTGAAACAAAAAGCGCAGAAGCTGCACGCGGGTTGGCCGAATGACCTGAAGACTGATCTGGGGCCGCTGATTTCGGCGCAACATCGAGAGAAGGTGCTGTCGTATTACCGGCTAGCGGAGCAAGAAGGCGCAACCGTTATTGCGGGCGGAGGAGTTCCGAAGTTTGGCGACGATCGCGATCGCGGCTTCTATGTGCAACCAACCATCTATACTGGGCTGCCGGAATCGGCGCGCTGCGTGAAGGAGGAAATTTTTGGTCCGGTGTGCCACATCGCGCCGTTTGATTCGGAGGAAGAAGCCGTCGGCATGGCCAACGATACGAAGTACGGTCTCGCAGCGTCGATCTGGACCAGCAATTTGAAACGGGGGCATCGTGTGGCGCAACAGATGAAGGTGGGCATCGCATGGGTGAATTGCTGGTTCCTGCGAGACCTGCGAACCCCGTTTGGTGGAGCGGGGCTTTCCGGCATAGGGCGGGAAGGTGGGATGCATTCGCTGAATTTCTATTCTGAACTGAACAATATTTGCATTCGACTGTGATTTGTTGGCCGGGCGAATAATGCGATGAGCGGAACAGAGAGCAAAGTCGTTGAGGGGAAAGCGGCGCCGCGCGGCAAGTATCCTCACGTAAAGCGGGCTGGAGATTTTCTGTTTGTGTCTGGGACCAGCGCGCGCCGTGCGGATAACACGATTGCCGGCGCTGACGTTGACCGATTGGGAACGACGCGGCTCGACATCAGGGTGCAGACGCGCGCGGTGATCGAGAATATCCGCGACATTCTGCAGAGTGCGGGAGCGCAACTGCAGGATGTTGTGGAGATTTCTACATACCTGGTCAACATGAACGATTTCGGCGGCTACAACGAAGTGTACGGAGAATTTTTCGGATACGATGGCCCGGTGCGAACGACCGTTGCCGTGCATCAGTTGCCGCATCCGCACTTGCTGATTGAGATCACGGCCAGGGCTTACAAACCGGCGAAACAGGAGGCGTAATGGCATCCATCACGAATCTGAAGGCCTTCAACTTTCAGGGCTGGATCGAAGCGAACAAAGAGAAGCTGAAGCCTCCGGTAGGAAACGCGCAGGTGTGGGAAGACGGCGAGATGATGGTGACGGTGGTGGGAGGGCCGAACCAGCGGCGCGACTATCACGATGATCCTACGGAGGAATTTTTCTACCAGTTGAAGGGGAACATTTCCTTGCGCATCATGGAGGCGCCGGGCAAGCCGCCGCTGGAAGTGCCCATCAAAGAGGGCGACATTTTTCTCTTGCCGAAACACATGCGCCATTCACCGCAGCGGCCGGCTGACACGATTGGAGTCGTCGTGGAAGTGCCGCGCCCCGAGGGCTCTCTGGATGCTTTTGAGTGGTATTGTCCGAACTGTCATCAGTTGGTCTATCGAGCGGAAGTGAAATTGAAAAGCATCGTCAAGGATTTGCCGCCGCTGTTCGAACAGTTCTATTCGAACGAGAGCCGGCGCACGTGCAGGCATTGCGGCACGATTCATCCCGGCAAATAAAGCATGCCAGTCATCGATATTCATAATCATTTTTTCCCCGATTCGTGGCCCGACCTGGCGGCGCGCTACGGTACACCGAACTGGCCGTGGATCAAGCACACCGAAACAGGCAAAGCCGACATCATGGTGGGTGACCGATTCTTCCGGCGTATTTATTCGGCGTGCTGGGATCCGGAGGTGCGGCTGCGGGAGATGGACCGGGACGGCGTTGATGTGCAGGTCATGTCTGCCACGCCGGTGCTGTTCGCGTATGAGCGTCCAGTGGAACACGCGCTGGATTGTGCGCGATTGTTCAACGACGCAGCGCTCGAGCTTTGCAGCCGAGGCAAAGGCCGATTGAAATCGCTCTGCCAGGTGCCTTTGCAAGATGTTGATGCGGCTTGCAAAGAGCTTAGCCGATGCATGCGGGCCGGACACCTCGGGGTGCAGATTGGAAATCACGTTGGCAACAAGAATCTCGATGATGTTGGGATTGTTACTTTTCTGCAGCACTGCGCGGATGAGGGGGCAGCCGTGCTGGTGCATCCCTGGGAGATGTTTGGTCAGGAGCGCATGCCGAAATACATGATGCCTTGGACGGTCGGCATGCCGGCGGAGACGCAGTTGTCGGTGGTGGCGATGATTTTGAGCGGGGCGTTTGACCGGCTGCCGGACACGCTCCGGATTTGTTTCGCGCATGGCGGCGGGAGCTTCGCCTTCTTACTGGGGAGGCTGGAAAATGCGTGGCATCATCATCCGGTTGCGCGCGGGGAAAGTGAGCATCCACCCAGCTATTATCTCAACCGTTTGTTCGTCGACTCCGCAGTATTTGATCAACGCGCGTTGCAGTTTCTGGTGGGGACGATGGGGGCAGATCGAGTCATGCTCGGCTCCGACTATCCGTTTCCGCTGGGGGAGGAACGGGTCGGGTCGCTCGTCCGCCAAAGCGATTTATTGCAAGAAGCAAAGGGGAACGTTCTGGGCGAAAATGCGGAACAATTCCTTGGACTCAAAGTTGAGACGCTAAAGGTTGCGCCTGGCGCGGCTGCCGGGTCGCCTTCGCTCGCGCCTGAGCCTGGACAGCTCACGTACGGCTCGTATCTGAAGGTTCCGGAATTGCTCGAGTTGCAGAAGCCGCATTCCGTGCCGCCGCACCATGATGAGTTGCTATTTATTCTTGTGCACCAGACTTACGAGCTTTGGTTTAAAGAGTTGCTGCACGACCTGGATGCCGTGGTCGCTAATTTGCGAAAAGCCGGCGAGGCTCCGCAATCGCATGATGAAGTGTATGAGGCGGCGCGGTTGTTGCGGCGCTGCACCGAGATCACGCGGGTGCTGGTGGAGCAGTTCACGATTCTGGAGACGATGCTGCCTACGCATTTTCTCGCGTTTCGCGGGTTGCTGGAGCCGGCGAGTGGATTTCAGTCTGAGCAGTTTCGGGAAATCGAATTTCTGTGCGGGTTGAAAGACGAGAAAATGCTTCGGTATCACCGGCCCACACCGGAGGCTTACGCGAGCCTGAAGCGCCGATTGGAGGAGCCGTCGCTGCGCGACGTATTCTTCGGGGCATTGCAGTCGATGGGCAAGCTTCCGCCGGCCCGTGAGGGTGAGAGCGAGAGTCAGCGATTCGAAGCGCGTGCTCGCGCAGTCCACGAACTGTACAAGGATGAACATCATCACCGCGACTGGATTGATGTGTGCGAACGTCTGACGGAGTTCGACGAACTGGTGGTGAGCTGGCGGCTGCGCCACATTCAACTGGTGGAACGAATTATCGGCATCCGCATGGGTACTGGGGGAAGCGCGGGTGCCTCTTACCTGAAACTGACACTCGACAAGAAATTCTTCCCCGAATTGTGGGAGGCGAGAACGCTGTTAACTGAGTAAGAAGTTGTTCCCTTCTGCGTTGTCCGTTCAAGGGAATATTCGTCGCACCTCTCAGATGAAGGCCGCACCTGACAAAGTTACGCTGATCGGCGCCGGACTAAACGGTCCCCTTCTGGCCATTCTTTTGGCGAAAAGGGGATTCGCAGTCGAGATTTATGAGCGGCGTCCTGACATGCGGCACGTGCGGATGAGCGCAGGACGGTCCATCAACCTGGCGCTTTCGACCCGCGGTATTCACGCGTTGCAGCAAGCCGGGCTGTGGGAGCGGATGCGCAGCATCATTATCCCGATGAGGGGCCGGATGATGCATTCGACTGCTGGCGAACTGACGTTCCAGCCCTACGGGAGGGACGAAGCGGAAGTCATCAACTCGATTTCACGGGCCGAGCTGAACATTGCGCTCATCAACGCGGCGGAGGAACACGGGGCGACAATTCACTTTAATCAGCGCTGCACGGGATACGACTTGAAGACGGGCGCGACACGACTGCGCAACGAAGAAACGTGCGAGGAGACTACGCGCGCGACCGAGGTTATGATCGGGTGCGATGGTTCGGCGTCGGCGATTCGGGCGGAGATGCTCAAGCTGAGCAGGTTTAATTTTTCTCAACAGTATCTCGACTACGGCTACAAGGAGTTGACGATTCCGGCTGGGCCCAGGGGTGAACATCTTCTGGAGACGCACGCGCTGCATATCTGGCCGAGGGGCAACCACATGCTGATTGCGTTGCCCAACATCGACGGCACGTTTGCCTGCATTCTGTTTCTGCCGTTTGAAGGCGCGGATAGCTTTGACGGCCTGACCACACGGGTGCAGGTGATCCAGTTTTTTGAGTCTCGCTTCCCGGATGCAGTTCCGCTGATGCTGCAGTTGACCGACAATTATTTCGCGAATCCAACCGGGGCGATGGTTACCATCAAGTGCTCTCCGTGGCATGTGGAAGGAAGAGCGCTGCTTCTCGGGGACGCGGTTCACGCCATCGTTCCCTTTTTCGGCCAGGGAATAAACTGCGGGTTCGAAGACTGCACTTGTCTGGTCGAGTTACTCGACCACCACGGCGCAAACTGGGCGCACGTTTTCCCCGAGTTCGAAGAAGAGCGCAAGGTGAATACCGACGCCATCGCAGACATGGCGATTGAGAACTTTACGGAAATGAGGGATCGGGTTGCGGACGGGCGATTCCTGCTGCGAAAGAAAGTGGAGCTGGCGTTGGAAGCAAAGTATCCTCAACTGTTCGTGCCCAAGTACGCCATGGTGACGTTTCATCGCATTCCTTACTCGGTTGCTCTGGCGCGGGGCACCGTTCAGGACAGAATGCTGGCGGAGCTGTGTGAATCGATCGATCGGGTGGAGGATCTTGACTGGGACAAAGCAGATCGACTGATTCGCCGCGATCTTACTCCGCTGGAGCTTTGGCAGTGAGCGACTTTCAACAGCGGCCGAAGTTCGAATCCGGCGAAGATTTTGCGATTGCGATGGATGAACGCGATCCGCTGAGGGAATTCCGTGAGCGCTTCTTCCTTCCCAGCACTCCAGGTGGCGAATGCACTTATCTTTGCGGGCACTCGCTTGGACTGCAGCCTAAGACGGCGGCGGCATATATCGAGCAGGAACTGAGCGAATGGGCCCGGCTTGGCGTCGAGGGACATTTCCACGCGAAGAACCCGTGGATGCCCTACCACCGGCTGCTAACAGAACAGACCGCGGAGTTGGTCGGCGCGAATCCCGCCGAGGTGGTGGTGATGAATTCGCTGACGGTGAACCTGCACCTCATGATGGTTTCGTTTTACCGTCCGACACGAGAGAGACACAAAATTGTCGTGGAGGGCGCAGCTTTCCCCTCGGACCAGTATGCTGTGCAGTCGCAGATCCGTTTCCACGGATTGGAGCCGGCGACGTCGCTGATTGAGTTGACCCCGCGGCCCGGCGAGGCATGCCTTCGCGATGAAGACATTGAATCATTGATCGAGCGCGAAGGGGGTGCCATCGCGCTGATTATGCTGGGGGGAGTAAATTATTCCACCGGCCAAGCTTATGACATGGCCCGCATCGCGGAACTGGGTCGGGCGCAGGGTTGCGTGGTCGGGTTCGATCTGGCGCATGCGACCGGCAATTTGGAGTTAAGACTTCATGACTGGAGTCCGGATTTTGCGGTGTGGTGCAGCTACAAGTATTTGAATGGTGGACCGGGATGTGTCGCGGGGTGTTTTGTTCATGAGCGGCATGCGCGCAAGTGGGATCTGCCCCGTTTTGCAGGGTGGTGGGGGCATGATGAACAATCTCGGTTCGAGATGGGGCCTGACTTTCGCGCAATGCCTGGCGCCGATGGCTGGCAGTTGAGCAATCCGTCGATCGTCAGCCTGGCCGTCTTGCGCGCGTCGATGGCTATCTTCCACGAAGCGGGAATGGAACGTTTGCGGGCGAAGAGCGTGTCGCTGACCGGGTATCTGGAGTTTCTGCTGAATCAAAAGGCCTCTCCGGCTTTTTCAATCATCACGCCGCGTGAAGAGGACCGGCGAGGCGCGCAGCTGTCGATCCGAATTTCACAAAACGGACGCACTCTGTGCAGAAGGCTTGCCCAGGAGGGCATCGTAGGCGACTGGAGGGAACCTGACGTTTTCCGGGTTGCACCAGTGCCGCTTTACAACTCCTATCACGATGTTTTCCGGTTTGTGCGGCGATTTGTTACCGCGATCGCCTAGAGGCTGGGTTGCACGCCTGGGTCACGCGGGCTATTACTTCAGTAACACACATGCCGCCCTAACCCCGCCATACACTCTTAGCGTGGGTCTTATTTCGGTGCGAAAACCCGGCAAGTGGACGGGAATCGTGTGCGCAGTGGTGTGCGTTCACGTATTGGTGTCTCTGTTGGTGCGACGCAGTGTTGGACTGACCGCCTTCGGCGATCTGATGCAGTCTGCGCTGCTTTTCTGCGGGATGGTCGCCATCCTCCTGAACCTCAAGACAAGCTATAAAAAGGCCAAGCTTTTCTGGGCGCTTATGGCGCTTGGATGCGGGATGTGGCTGTGCACGCAGATCCTCTGGACTTACTTTGAGGTCTTCCTGCGGCAGGAAGTACCGAACCCGTTTGTGGGAGACGTAGTTCTGTTCCTCCATGTGGTTCCCATGATGGCTGCCCTGGTGGTGCAGCCGCAAGTTCAGCGGAAGGACAATTCCTTGCGCCTGGTGTCGCTCGACTTCTTTCTGCTGCTCACCTGGTGGCTCTATCTTTATCTATTCGTCGTGATCCCCTGGCAGTATGTTTCGCCGAACGAAGCAGTTTATGGCCACAGCTTTGATGTGCTTTATGCTTGCGAACAGATCGTTCTGATTGCGGGCGTAGGCCTGGTTTGGAAGCGCAGTCACGGGTCCTGGCGACTAATCTACAGGCAGCTGTTTGTCGCTGCGCTGTTTTACAGTGTGGGCTCGCTTTTGGCGGGTGTAGCGATTGACTATCACCAGTACTACACGGGCAGTCTTTTTGATGTTCCGCTAGTAGCTGCGATGGCGTGGTTCGCATCCGTGGGGTTTATCGCACGCAGATCGTCGTCTGACCAACCCACTGACCAGGAACCGCGCCACGACCATAGCATGTGGACCGCGCGCCTGGCGATGATCGCGGTCTTCTCCACGCCGCTGATGGTGGCATGGGCCGAGTTTGGGGGAGGGGCGCCACCGCGGGTGCGCTCCTACAGGCTGTTCCTGACTGTCGCGGCAATGCTCTTCATGGGTGCACTGGTGTTCGCTAAGCAGCACTGCATGGACCGCGAACTGCTCCACCTACTCCGTTCCTCCCGGGAAAATCTCGACGAAACGTGCAAGCTGAAGGATGAGTTGGAAAGCAAGGAGCAGTCGCTACGGTGGCATAGTCTGGAACTGCAGCGCAAAAATCTTGAGCTGCAGGAGATTTCCTTTACTGATCCGTTGACCGGAGTGTGGAACCGGCGCTATCTCGAAGAAATTCTTACAGCGGAAGCTGGGCAGGTTCTTCGAAATTACGAGAGAGCCCGCGGCAGCGACATTCGAAAGCTGGATCATCGCGATCTGGTCTTCATTATGGTCGATGTGGACTTTTTCAAAGAAGTAAACGATCGTCATGGTCATCCCGCCGGCGATCGCCTGCTGCAGCGAGTGGCGGAGCGTCTGAGTGGTGTGGTCCGTAAATCGGATGTGCTGGTGCGCTGGGGCGGAGAGGAATTTCTGATTATGTCGCGCTCGGCAGATCCGTCTGGTACACCGGCCTTCTGCGAGCGCGTTCTGGAGATCATGGCTTCAGAAGCATTTGATCTTGGACACGGGGTTCGAGTGCGGAAGACCTGTTCTGTAGGATGGGCTCCCTTCCCCTGGAGCCGCGGAGCCTACGAGGCGGTTTGTGCGGAAGAGATTATTGAACTCGCGGACACGGCGCTATATCGGGCAAAGGCCGGCGGGCGGAATCAGGGGGTAGGCATTTTGCCCGGCGATGGCGCGGCCTCAACTCCGCACGCGATTACGCTGCAGGCGCTGCAAAAGGATAGTGGGGTGCTGACGCGAACTGTACGAGTACAGAGTGGCGGCGGCAGAGAACAAACTGTCGTCGTGGATTTGATGTCCAGCGAACACCGCGACGTCTGATTCTTCCAAGTTGTTCGATTCCCATCCACGAATTGCACTTCATCGAGGCGTTGCCGCTTGACCTCTGACTCTGCGTTGAATACAGTGGGAAACCGTTATTTTGCGAGGTACGCGCAACGATGAATTCAAAAGTTCCTTCCCGCAAGACGGGTCTGCGTCAGAAGGCGCAGCTCATGTCGGCATCAGAAATCGAGCGCACACTGGTGCGACTGGCGTATGAAATTGTCGAAAAAAATGGCGGCATAGAAGGTTTGGGATTAGTTGGCATTCGCCGCCGCGGAGTCCCGATCGCGGAGCGACTGGGCAAGATCATTACGCGAATCGAGAATGCCAAAGTTCCAGTCGGCACACTGGACATCACTTTTTATCGTGACGACCTTTCTACACTCGGCCCCAAACCAGTGGTGCAGGAAAAAGAAATTGGGTTCTCGATTGAGGATAAGAACATTGTGCTGGTCGACGATGTTCTTTTTACCGGGCGCACGACGCGAGCTGCGCTGGACGCGTTGTTTTCGCACGGTAGACCGCGACGCGTGCAGTTGTGCGTGCTGATCGACCGCGGACATCGGGAGTTGCCCGTCGAGGCCAGTTTTGTGGGCCGCAATGTTCAGACCACCATGAACGAAGTGATCGAGGTTAAATTGACCGAGATTGATAATGCGGAGAAGGTTCTCCTGATGGAAAAGTAGCGGGGGCCCGTGCGCATTGGGAAAAGAAGAGGGCGGCGGTAATCCGCCGTCCTCTTTATTGGAACGATCGGCTAGACCAACTTGGTGCAGATCGCCTTGGTTTGCGTGTAATTGTTTAGAACATCGTGCCCCATCTCGCGACCCCATCCGGATTGTTTGTATCCTCCGAAGGGGAGAGACGCGTCGAAAATGTTGTAACAGTTGATCCACACCGTACCGGCGCGTAGAAGTTCGGCGGTGCGATGGGCCTTGCTGATGTCCCGCGTCCAGACGGCGGCTGCCAGACCGTATTCGCTGTTATTGGCGCGCGGCATGAGTTCCACGGGATCGTCGAACGGCATCGCCGTCACCACAGGCCCGAAAATTTCTTCCCGCACCACCTTCATGTCTTCGCGAGTGTTGACGAGAACAGTGGGCTCGACGAAATAACCTTTGTCACCTTTCTTGTGGCCGCCGGTGACTGCTTTGGCACCTTCCGAGAAACCCGCCTCGAGGTATCCGCAGACGCGGTTTAGCTGTTCTTCGGATACGAGCGGTCCCATGCTTGTTTCAGGGTCGAGGCCGGAGCCGACATTGATTTTCTTCGCCTGTTCGGCAACGCCTTCCACCACGCGGTCAAAGATCGGCTTCTCGATATAGAGACGCGATCCGGCGCAGCAACACTGACCGTGATTGAAGAAGATGGCGCTCGCGGCTCCGGGGATTGCAGTGTCGAGGTCAGCATCCTTGTAGATGACGTTGGGAGATTTCCCGCCAAGCTCGAGCGACACCTTCTTCAAGTTGCCGGTCGCAGCGTGTACGATCAGCTTGCCAACTTCGGTGGAACCGGTGAACGCAATTTTGTCGACGTCGGGATGAGCAGCCAGTGCAGCGCCTGCAGTCTCGCCGTAGCCCGGGACGATGTTGACCACGCCTTCTGGGAAGCCAGCTTCAGCGATCAGTTCTCCGAGACGCAGCGCCGAAAGCGGCGTTTGCTCTGCTGGCTTCAACACCACCGTGCAGCCGCAAGCGAGTGCCGGGCCGAGCTTCCACGCGGCCATCAGCAGAGGAAAATTCCAGGGAATGATTTGGCCGGCCACTCCGACCGGCTCGCGCAACGTGTAGGCGAGATACTTCGCTCCGGGCGTGTATGGAACCGAGATCGGAATCGTGTTGCCCTCAATCTTTGTGGTCCAGCCCGCCATGTAGCGGAACAAATCGACGGCCAGCGGGACGTCGGCGGCGCGCGCGATGGTGAGAGGCTTGCCGTTGTCGAGGCTCTCGAGGTACGCGAACTCTTCGGTGTGCTGTTCCAGTAAATCGGCCAGCTTCCAGATCATGCGTCCGCGTTCGGATGAGGTCAATCGCCGCCACGGGCCCTGGTCGAAGGCTTTGCGCGCGGCCTTCACGGCTTGCTCAATGTCTTCACGATCACCTTCCGCGACCTGTGCTAGAACCTCGCCGGTGGAAGGATTGTAGGTAGGAAAAGTCTTGCCGGAAATTGAGCTTACCCATTGGCCATTGATCAACATTTTACGCGGCTTCTCGAGGAACTCCGCGACCTTGGGATGAATCTGTGGTGACACTGCGATACCCATACTTCCTCCTTAGATCAACACTAGATCGAACATGGATGGCATGACGGGATGCCAAGATGCCGGGCGGAGAAGTGATGACGAAAGTATGCTAGTCCGCAGGCGGAACAAATGCAATTGCGATCCCAGCTTATTCTCTGAAGATCATCCTGCGTAGATTATTCGCCGTACGGAACCCAGATATTTTTTACCTGAGTGGCATGCTCGAGAAACCAACGCCCTTCAGCCAGCTTTGGATCGTACCAGTCGACGGCCCGGCCCTCATTGGTCCAGACCTGCTTTAGATTGCCGACCGACATGGCTTTCGCGGCAGTGGCGCCGGCTTCATCGACGAATGACCAGATGGCATCGACATCGTCGTGCTCGGCGAGAGTTTTTAGAAGCTGCGCGGCATATCCCGTGACGATGTTCACCACTCCACCCGGCAGATCACTGGTGTCGAAGAGCTGATAGAGATCGGCGGCGATGAGCGGGTATATCTCGGAAGGAACTGCTACCACAGTATTGCCCATCGCGACAGCCGGCAGGACGAGCGAGAGAAAACCGAGGAGCGGCACCTCCGTGGGGCAGACGATCCCGATGGTTCCTAATGGTTCGTTCATCGCGATTGCGATATTGCGGAACGGAGGATTGTGGACAGCCCCGTCGAACTTGTCGGCCCAGGCAGCGTAAGAAAAAATGCGTTCGATACTGAGATCGAGTTCTGCCGCGGCTTGCTTTCCGCCGACGACGGCGGTCAAACCGCGGATAATTTCGTCGCGGCGTTGGGAGAGATTCTCGGCACAATAATAAAGAACCTGCGCACGGTTGTGTGCGGTGGCTTTCGACCACGACTCCGCCTTGCGAGCCGCCTCGACCGCGTTGCGAATGTCTTTGCGGTTGCCGAGGGAGGCTTCGCCCAGCAAACGTCCATCAGCGGAACGCACTTCCATGCTGTAGCCAGAATCTGGACGCGTCTGCTTGCCACCGATGTAGAGCTTGACGGTGCGATCGATGGAAGGAGTGCCGTTCGGCGGCTCTTGTTCTGCGGGCGGAGGTGTGGATTGTTGGGCGGCGGGCAATTTGGGAGCGTTCTTGAACCATGTCGGCTGCAAATATTCCAGCAGGCCTTCCTTACCGCCTTCGCGTCCGTATCCGCTTTCACGGTAGCCGCCGAAGCCGCAGGAAGCGTCGAAGAGATTCGTGCAGTTCACCCAGACCACACCGGCTTTCAGTTGCGCGGCCACGTGTAACGCGACGTTGATGTTCTCGCTCCAAATGCACGCTGCTAGCCCGTAGACCGTGTTGTTGGCCAACTCAACCGCTTCTTTCGGAGTGCGAAATGTCATTGCGGCAAGCACGGGCCCGAAAATCTCCTGCTGCGCGACGATCGACGTGGGATGCACATTGCTCAGCAGCGTAGGTGGATAATAAAAACCGCGCGCGGGCAAGGCGACCTGCGGCTGCCAGCAGACTGCGCCTTCGGCGATTCCCTGACCGACCATGCGCTCGATGCGATCCAGTTGCACGCGCGCGACGATCGGACCGATGTCGATTGCTTTGTCCAAAGGAAGGCCGACGCGCAGAGTGCTCATGCGGTCCCGGATCTTCGCGATCAAGTTCTCAGCAATACTTTCCTGCATCAACAGGCGCGAACCCGCGCAGCATACCTGCCCTTGATTGAACCAGATTCCATCGACCAATCCCTCGACGGCGCTATCGAGATCAGCATCGTCGAAGACGATGAACGGAGATTTTCCTCCCAACTCAAGCGACAGACGCTTCGAAGTCGCGGCTGTGGCGCTGCGAATCACTCGGCCGACTTCGGTGGAACCGGTGAAGGCAATCTTGTCCACGTCGTGGTGTTTGACCAGGGCCTCGCCGGTCGAGCCGTCTCCAGTGACGATGTTGACCACTCCGGCGGGCAATCCTGCCTCCTGGCAAAGTTCAGCGAACGCGAGCGCTGTCAGAGGAGTGAATTCCGCGGGCTTCAGCACAACTGTGTTTCCGGTTGCGAGGGCTGGAGCAATCTTCCACGCAGCCATCAGCAGAGGAAAATTCCACGGGATGATCTGGCCTACAACGCCGCAAGGTTCGTACTCAGGAAATTCCTGATCGAGAAGTTGCGCCCAGCCAGCATGGTAGTAGAAATGCCGCGCCACCAGCGGAATGTCGATGTCGCGGCTCTCGCGGATGGGCTTGCCGTTGTCCATGGTTTCGAGAACGGCGAGAAGACGAGAATGTTTTTGCACCAGCCGCGCCAGGGCATAG
The DNA here is from genome assembly GCA_963743115.1 of uncultured Acidobacteriaceae bacterium. Classification (GTDB taxonomy): domain Bacteria; phylum Acidobacteriota; class Terriglobia; order Terriglobales; family Acidobacteriaceae; genus Sulfotelmatobacter. The sequence continues at coordinate 434,060 of CAVUOM010000001.1, forward strand.
AGATAACGCGCCCGGATGTGCGGAGTAAGAGCTTGCCATTTCGGAAACGCCGCGCGCGCGGCTTGCACAGCGGAGTCGATGTCTGCGGATGAACCTTGAGCGATGGAAGCTAGTTTCTCTCCGCTGGAAGGATCGATCGTCTCGAAATATTCTCCACCGGCCGGCGACTGCCACGTGCCGTTGATGAAATGCCCGAAACGACGGCCGTGGCGCTCCAGCCAGGCCTGCGCCTCTTTGGGATCTTCGGGAGCGGGACCGTACTCCATCGTCAGAAATTTTTCAGCAATGCTCATTTTTCGATTGACTCGATTCCACTTTTTTCAAAGCAACAGCAGCCGGCACCTACGCTATGGGATGACGATACTCTGCCGAATAACGTCCGGTCGCGTGATGCTCCAGTTGCCGCTCGATGTCCCCCAACAACCCACTGGCGCCGAAGCGAAACAGCTGGGCGCGCATCCACGACTGCCCGAGTTCTTCTTTCATCATGGCCAGCCAGTCAGTCGACTGCTTAGCGGTGCGAATACCGCCGGCCGCTTTGAATCCCACAGCCATCCCGGTTTGTCGGGCGTATTCACGGATGGTGCGAGTCATCACCAAGCCCACTGGCAGCGTGGCGTTGGTGGGTTCTTTGCCGGTCGAGGTCTTGATGAAATCGGCTCCCGCCATCATGGTTACGACACTGGCGCGCGCCACATTGCGCAGAGTGAGCAGGTCGCCCGCGCCGAGAATGACTTTCATGTGAGCAGCGCCGCAGGCTTGTTTGAAGGCAGCAATTTCGTCGTACAGAGCCTGCCATCGTCCAGCGAAGACAAGGGCGCGAGTGATCACAACGTCAATCTCGTGGGCACCGGCCTCGACGGAACGGCGGATCTCCGCGACACGCTCAGCCAGCGGCGATAGACCGGCCGGGAAGCCGGTGGAGACGGCGGCGACGCGGATGCCGCTGCCTTCGAGGGCGTGCACTGCGGTTTCGACGAAGACATGATAGACGCAGACGGCGGCGACTTTCACGTCGAATTTTTCGATTTCAAGCTTGCGCACAAGATCCTGCTGCAGCGGCTGACGCGCTTTCGCACACAGACGGCGCACTCGGTCGTCGGTGTCATCGCCGGAAAGTGTGGTCAGGTCCATGCAGGAGATTGCTCGCAGAAGCCAAGCCGCCTGCCATTCCTTCTTCACCGTTCTCCGCGCCACCTGGCTCTGGGCGCGGCGTTCCACCGCGCTGGTGTTCACACGAACGTCGTGCAGCCAATTCAAGTCGAGAGGGATTCCGGAGTTCGGCTGGAGGGGACGTCCGCCGAGAATCGCGATGGAAGATTCCGCATCAGACTGGTGGACGCCAGTTTTGTGCACTATTTCTTGAGCTGCTCCGGGATGGTTGTGATCCAGCGGCACGGGAATTCGCACTTGGTTCGCGGCACGGGAATCGAGCCACGAATGGGTCGTCGCGCTGTAATTGTACGGCAGGAAATCCTCCAATGCGAGTTCGCCACATATGGCTGGGCGAGGTTGGTCGAACTCGGCAAGAAAAAGCCGTGAACCGTTGGGCCAGGGTTTACAATGGCCCTCGCTTTCGCTGCTTCACCGCGAAAGCTCTCCCCTATGCGCGAGAAGAAGCTGCACCCTAACGCAGCGGCGAGGCTGCTGCGGTCCGCGACGAAAGCCATGAACAACGCTTATGCACCCTACTCGAAATTCCGGGTTGGGGCCGCCATCCTGCTTTCGAATGGGAAAATATTTTCCGGTTGCAATGTGGAGAACGCCTCTTACGGAATGACCAACTGCGCCGAACGCACCGCGATTTTTTTGGCGGTCGCGCAGCTTGGGCCGAAGATCGAGATTCGCGCGGTCTCGGTAGTCAACGACCAGGGAGTTCCCTGCTCGCCGTGCGGCGCGTGCCGTCAGGTGATTTATGAATTCGGCCCAGACGCGACAATTTTCTTCGAGGGGACTGACGGCCCTAAACAGGCTCACATCACCGAACTGCTCCCGGAGGGATTTCGCCTCCAGTGAACCCAGCCCCAGCTCTGACTCAGACTTTCCGCGCCGTCGATGTGATTCGCAAAAAGCGGGATGGCGGTGAATTGTCACGGTGCGAAATTGAATCGATGGTGAACGCTTACACGCGCGGCGATATTCCCGACTATCAGGTTTCCGCGTGGCTGATGGCGGTGGTGCTGCGGGGGATGACGCGGGCCGAGACAGCTGCGCTTACGGATGTGATGCTGCGATCGGGCGAGGTGCTCGATCTTTCTTCGCTGCCCGCAAAGAAAGTTGACAAACATTCTACTGGCGGCGTGGGCGACAAAACTTCGCTTGTGCTGGCGCCGCTTGCAGCTGCCGCCGGCGTGGCAGTTCCCATGATCAGCGGACGCGGCCTGGGGCATACCGGGGGCACGCTGGACAAGCTTGAGTCGATTCCCGGCTTTAATGTGAATCTTCCCGTAGCGCAATTTCGCCGCGTGCTCGAAACCTGCGGCTGCGCCATGATTGGGCAGACGGCCGAGATTGCCCCCGCTGATCGCAAGCTGTACGCGCTGCGCGATGTGACCGGTACGGTGGAAAGTCCTCATCTCATCTGCGCATCCATCATGAGCAAGAAACTTGCGGAGGGCATTGACGCACTTGTGCTCGATGTGAAGACCGGCTCCGGGGCTTTCATGAAGAGTGAAAAGGACGCTGCGTTTCTGGCCGAGCTTATGGTTGAAACCGGTGAGCGGATGGGCAAACAAGTCGTGGCGCTGATCACGGACATGGATCAGCCGCTGGGGTACATGATTGGCAATGCACTTGAAGTAGTCGAGGTAATGAAGCTTCTGCGCGGCGAAGGACCGAAAGACTTGCGGGAACTCTGCCTCGAGCTAGCGGGTTGGATGCTGCATTTGGGAGGAGTCGCCGATACGGTCGCGGAGGGAAGAAAGCGCAGCGAGAAATTGATTGCTTCCGGCAAGGCGCTCGACAAGTTTCGCCAGATGGTTGAATTGCAGGGCGGAGATCCGCGGGCGATCGACGATCCGAAAAAGCTGCCCCAGGCGCAGCATACGATGATGGTTTCGAGCCCGAGGAGTGGATATCTCACATCTCTGCAGTGCGAGCAGATGGGAACAGCGTGCGTGATTCTCGGTGGCGGCCGAGAACGCAAGGAGGATTCAATCGATCCTGCGGTGGGAATTGTGCTGCATAAAAAAGTTGGAGACGCAGTTTCCACTGGCGAGGCGCTAGCAACGATTCACTACAATGCAGACGCGCGCGCGGTTCGTGCCCGGAAATTGCTAGAGGAGGGTTATCAGATTACCGATTCGCCGCTGCGTGAGAGAAGGCCTTTGATTCATCGCGTGATGACTCAGCACGTGATCGGAAAGCCCGGAGAGAAAAACTGATGGGACGCTACACTGGAATCCTCGGCCTTGTGACCATGCTGGTGCTGGCTTACGCGTTCTCCACGAATCGCCGCGCCATTCGGCTGAAAACGGTCATATGGGGGCTCGGCCTGCAGATCGTGTTCGCGATTTTTGTGCTTCGCGTGGACATTGGTCGGCGCATGTTCCAGGCCGCAGGCGACGCCGCTAACCGCGTCTTGAGCTATGCGTTCGTGGGATCGGAGTTTGTATTTGGCCCGCTCGGCAAACAGGGTTCGAACATCGGGTTTATCTTCGCCTTTCAGGTGCTGCCCACGGTTATCTTCATCTGTGCGTTGTTCGCCATCCTGTATCACTATGGCATCATGCAGATGGTCATCCGTGTTGCCGCCTGGGTCATGATTCGCATCATGGGCACGAGCGGCGCCGAGTCTCTAAATGTTGCCGCCAGCATATTCATGGGTCAGACGGAAGCGCCGGTGACTATCCGCCCGTTTCTACCCGAACTCACGCACTCGGAACTGATGACGGTGATGACGAGCGGCATGGCCCACGTTTCGGGGTCGATCATGGCTGCCTATTTCGCTTTTGGGGCGGAGCCACGGCACGTGCTGAGCGCAGTCATCATGACCGCGCCCGGAACCATCCTGGTCTCGAAGATGTTGGTGCCTGAAACCGAGCAGCCGAAGACCGCGGGGCGGGTGGTGATGAGCGAGGAAGAGACCAAGAAAGAACACCGGGAAAATCTGCTTGGCGCAATTGCCCGGGGCACGGGAGACGGCCTTCACATGGCGCTCAATATTGGTGCGATGTTGATCGCTTTTCTCGCGCTGGTGGCCTTGCTCGATGGAATTTTCGGAGGCATTCACCACCATGTTTCCTGGTTTCCCACGAGCCTTGAAAGCGTTCTGGGAGTGCTGTTTTCGCCGGTGGCATGGGTGATCGGGATACCCTGGCGCGACTGTGCGGCCATCGGAAACCTGCTGGGCACGCGCATGGTGCTGAACGAACTGGTTGCTTTCTCCATGCTGGGACCGCAGAAAGCCGCCCTCGATCCACGTTCGTTTACTATTGCCACGTTCGCGCTGTGCGGATTCGCAAATCTCAGTTCCATCGGGATTCAGATTGGCGGGATTGGGGCGCTGGCACCGAACAAAAAGAGCGAACTGGCGCGCCTCGGGATTCGCGCGATGCTGGCGGGAACTATGGCCAACCTGATGTCGGCGTCGATCGCGGGTATGCTGCTATAGACCACACCGGGTTTCGAGAAAGGAACTTTCCTTTGAAACAACTCCGCAATGCATCCATTCTGATTTCTTTTTTCGTCATCATTATTTCACTGACCAACGTGCTTTCGCAGGCTGCGCCGAGGCGCGTGATTATTGACACCGATCCAGGCACCGACGATGCCATGGCCATCATCCTCGCGTTGAATTCTCCAGAGTTCAAGGTGGAAGCGCTGACGGTGGTTCCAGGTAACGTGGAGGCGTGGCAGGGACTGGAGAACGCGTTGAAGATTGTTTCGCTGGCAGGACGCTGCGATGTTGTGGTCGCCGGTGGGGCGCAGCATCCGCTCAATCAGAAGCTAATCACTGCGCAGTTCTGGCACGGCAAGAACGGCTTGGCGAACGTCGAGTTGCCGGCTTCGAAATGCAAGGCGGATCCACGATTTGGCCCGGATCTCATCATCGAGATGATCCACAAATATCCGCATGAGATCACTCTGATTCCGATTGGTCCGCTCACCAATATTGCGCTTGCGGTTTCGAAAGATCCGTCGATTGCGGCTCTGGTCAAGGATATCGTCATCATGGGCGGCTCGATCTCCGGTGGCAATGTGAACGGGGCAGCGGAAGCAAATATTTATAATGATCCCGAGGCAGCGCAGATTGTGTTTAATGCCGGCTGGATGGTGACGATGGTCGGGTCTGATGTAGGCGAGCGAACCTTGATCACGCGGAAATATTTGGCGGAGCTGCAGTCGTCGCACGGACCGCAGAGTGACTTTATCTCGAAGATTGCCGACTTCTATTTGACCCGCAGCGAGAAGAGCGGATATGCCGGGGCTGCCATGTATGATCCGCTGGCGGTCGGGATTGCTCTGGATCTGACCCTCGGAACGCTCAAAGAAATGCACGTCGATGTGGAAACCAAGGGTGAGTTTACGCGCGGAGAAACCGTGGCGAACCGCATGGGCTCAGAGGAGAAAAACGTGCTGCATGGCGACCACTACGAGATCGAGGGTGTAATCGATCTGAAACCGAACGCGCGAGTGTGTATGGCCTCCGATGCCGACCGTTTCCTGGAGTTGTTTGTGAGCCGGATTAAAGGGAAGTGAAGGCGACCTAACCGTTCGCCCGCGCCACCAGCAGAATTGCCAGCCCATAAAACACAAACATCAGCGCCAGATAAACCTTCGCCCGCGAACCCGATCCTGCAAATTCTTTCCAGGCCATCACTCCCCACAGTGCCGCCACCATCGGCGCAGATTGCCCGATAGCGTAGGAAATCGCGAAACTAGTCGACTTGCCCGCGACCACGTTAAACACCGTTCCCGTTCCCCAGATGACACCGCCTAGCAGTCCCAGCAGATGTGCCGAGGGAGCCGCGCTGAAAAATCCGCTGAAATTGACCGGTTCGCCCGCCAGCGGCTTCTTCATGAAATATAGATTCCAGATAAAACACGACAACAGCGCGCCCAGCGTCAGAAACACTACTGAACTGTAGGGCGTCAGCGCGTTTCCCCGCGTGGTACCGTAAGTTGTGAATGGGCTCCACAATCCCATCAACACCCCGGAAACAATGCAGGTTACGATGCTCTTGCGCGAAACCGACCGCCCCGCGCTGATTAGGCTGCCATATGCCTTGCCGTCGAGAATCACTGCAATCAGCGCGCAACCCACGCCCCCCGCCAGAAAAACCAAATTGCCCTTCGGCTGCAGGATGTAATTAAGCAGCGTTCCGACCACTAAAGCAATTCCAATTGAAATAGGAAACGCGACGGCCAGCCCCGCCATGTCGATTGCGGCCACGAGCAGAAGGTTCGCCAAATTAAAAATCGCGCCGCCGGTGAGCGTGGAAATGATATTGGAAGCGTCGGCCGACTGCACGTTATTCAGAAAGCTAGCGGAATCGTGCCCAGTGCTGCCCATCGTAAAGGCAAGTACGAGTGAGATCACGAAAATGCCAACCGCGTAGTCCCAGTAGAACAGTTCGAAACGATAGCCTTTGACGCCTTTATAGGTGTTGGCCCACGAACCCCAGCAAATGGCGCTCGTGATCATCATCAGCAGCGCAATGCTCAAAGTCGAAGGCGTGAACATTCTTTTCTCCTTAGGGGTGTTGTGACCAGCGCAAAGTGTGTAACTGTACTCTTCTTTGTACGTGGGCCACAAGTGAGCCGGGCGGGACGGAGGACCCTGTGATCGCGGAAACCTTCGACCGGAGTTCCGTCGAGGCGGCGGTTGGTTATAAGCGGCACGCTCCGTTGACACAATCGGAGGCGCCAAATAGACTCGGCGTTCCCTGTTTCTTAGGAAAACCATGTCCCGGCGCCCTCGCATTGCGGTGGTTGGAAGTGCCAACATCGATCTAACAACCTTCACGGACCGGTTTCCAAGGCCGGGGGAGACCATCTTCGGCCAGAAATTTGATCTCGGATTCGGGGGCAAAGGCGCGAATCAGGCAGTGGCCGCTCGTCTCTGCGGCGCGGATGTGTTCATGGTGGCGCGAGTTGGGGACGACCTGTTCGGTCCCGCGACCATCGACAACTTTAAGAAGCTTGGCATCGATGTAACCCATGTGAAGAAGGTTGAGGGACTCTCCAGCGGTGTGGCGCCGATCTTTGTCGAGCCCAACGGACAAAACCGCATTCTGGTGGTGAAAGGGGCCAACGACGCGTTGAAGCCGGCGGATGTTGAGGCGTCAGCTGAGATGTTGAAGACCGTCGATTGCATTGTCCTCCAGTTTGAAATCCCTCTTGAAACTGTCTACTACACGGTTGCGTTTGCGCGCAGGCATAGCATTCGATGCATACTGAACCCAGCGCCTGGTCGGCCGGTCAACATGGGTGCACTGGCCTACCTTGATTACTTCGTTCCGAATGAGAGTGAGGCGGAAACGATTACCGGGGTCGCAGTCCGGAATGTCGAAGACGCGAAGAAGTGCGCGGCGAACCTGGTGGCGGGCGGTATAGGTCGAGTCATCATTACCTTGGGAGCGAACGGCTCGCTGCTCGGGGCCCGCGGAGTGAGCGAGCACATTCCTCCCTTTGTGGTGAAAAGCATCGACAGCACTGGTGCAGGAGACGCATTCATCGGGAGCTTCTCTGTATTCCTTGCGGAGGGTGTGCCAGAACGAGAAGCCGTGCGGCGTGCGAATCTGTACGCTGGACTGTCAACGACGGGTATCGGAACGCAAAAATCTTTTTATGATCGCGCGCGTTTTGATCACGAATGGGCGATTCGCGTGTGAGACGGTGCGGTCTCTGGTTGTCATCTCGAACATTGGCGTCTCATGCTAGAGATTCTCAAGGCTGTCTCGCATTCATCATCCGTGCAAAAACGGTAAAACAGGCGGCTGCGGATCTTTTTCTGCCACCGAAAAGTCTTGACTTCGGAAGGAGATGCCATTTATAAGGCCGTTCTACGGTCCAACGATCTCCCGGTCAATTGCCAAGCGGAAAGTCACTTCGTCATTCGGCACGGGTCCGCCGAAAAGGGGCAGGAATGTTGAATAGAAAGACGCTGTTGGTTGCGGTTGTTTTTTTGCTTGCGGTTTCGGCGAGTCCGCTACTGTACGGCCAGGCCAGCGGTAGTTTTTCGGGTACCGTTTCCGACAAGGCGGGCGCAGTGGTCACGGGCGCGACGGTGAAGGTCACATCGGAAGGCACAGGCATTTCCCGCGAAGCCAAGACCAACGAAGACGGATATTACCTGATCCCGCTGCTGCCGGTCGCGTTCTACACCATTCACGTGGAGTCCCAGGGATTCCAGCCCGCCGAGCAGAAGGACATTCGGCTGCAAGTCGACGAGCATCGCGAGGTGGATTTCAGCCTGCAGCCGGCGTCTGTCTCCTCAACCGTTCAAGTCAGTGCCACGGAGGTAGCCGTAGAGACTGCGAATCCGACGCTGGGCCAGGTCATCACCTCCGAAGAAGTCGCCGACCTTCCCTTGAACGGCCGCAACTTCGTGCAGCTAGCGACACTGACCCCAGGCACCACGGCATCAACCAATCCGGTGAGCTTTTTCAATGGCGCTGCGAGCAGCGAGGCTTCCACTCGCGGATCGTTTTCGCTTTCGGTGGGCGGCTCTCGCGAGCAGAGCACCGACTGGCTGCTCGACGGCAACGATAACAATCAACTGGATGAAGGCGGGATTGCGATATTCTCGTCGATCGACGATATCCAGGAGTTTAAGGTATTAACCTACACGTACTCAGCGGAATACGGAGAACGCGCAGGTCCCACGGTATTGGTCACTACGAAATCGGGGTCTAATCAGTATCACGGGTCGCTGTTTGAATTCTTCCGGAATACCGTGCTCGACGCGAGCACTCCTTTCGTTGACGCGACTCCGAAATACAACCTCAACCAGTTCGGCGGCTCTTTCGGCGGTCCCATCCAGAAGGATAAGACGTTCTTCTTCGCCGACTATCAGGCGAAAATGCAGCGCAAGGGAGTTCCGTTCACGGGCGTGGTTCCCTCGGCTGCCATGACGACACCCTATGACGCAGCCGGCGACTATGACTTCAGCGCTGATCCCTTTGGCAACCCCCGGCCGGGCCTGTTCAATGGCACCCCAAACGCGGACGGCTTCCCCGATCTCACCAATCCGTTCGTATTCGCATCCACGTTTACCCCCGTGCCGCTTTATTGCAATCCCGCGACTGGCAATCCCGTCACGCCCAACGCCGACGGCTCGCAAACAGCCACTCCACTAATGTGCAACAAAATTCCCGGGGGCATGATCAACTCGGTTGGTCAAGCAGTCATCGGGCTCTATCCTGCCGCCAACGCGAACAATCCCTCTCTCGATTACAACTATGCACTCGTGCCCGACAGAAAGCTCAACGAAGGAACCTGGGACATCCGTCTTGATCACAATTTCTCCGGCAAAGATTCGATCTTTGGCCGCTTCAGCTACGATCAGGCGACGAACTTCGTCCCCGGCGGTTCTCCAGGGTTCGCGGAAGCTACCGCTTTTGGCAGCACACAGTTCATCAATAACCATGGGCGCAATGCAATGATCTCTGAAACACACATCGTGTCCCCGAACACGATCAATCAGTTCGGATTCGGTTTCAGCAGGATTTTCAATCACATCCTTTCCTTCGGCACTGGCACCTGCGAAGCCGCGATACTTGGCATTCCGGGGGCCGACCTAGGCAGCAAGTGCGACAGCTTGACCGGCTATCCCGCGGGTCTGAACCAGGCGACCAACGACTGCGAAGGCTGCGGCATGACTTCGTTCTCGATGTCCAGCTACTACTCCGTGGGCGACCGCGGATACGCGCCTTACCAAGGCGGGACCAACGTCTACTCCTTTTCCGATACCCTCGACCTGATTCGGGGCAAACACGAGATCCGGTTTGGCGGGGTGTTTCGCCTCAACCAGATGAATATACGAAACAACGCTTTCCAGGATGGCTTCGTTTCAGAGATCGGCGATCTGTCGGGCGATGACATTGCCGATACCCTGGTCGGTGGGCTAGGGAACTTTTCCGCCCATGATCAGACGTTCCTTGGAGCGACGGTCGGGCGTCGCTACAAACTGATTCGGCCATTCGTCCAGGATAACTGGCGGGTGACGAGCAACCTGACCGTAAACCTCGGGCTGGCCTGGGCCGTTGTGACGCCCGAGACTGAGATCGACAACCGCCAATCGAACTTCGATTCTCAGACCCTCATGTGGTATGTCCCGAAGGGCTCACCGGGGGTGAGCGGGTGCACGAATTGCATTGCTTCCGATGCGCGCGCAGGCGTCCAACTTGATAAGACAGCTTTGGAACCGCGCATCGGGCTGGCTTGGAAGCCCATGGGAAGCCAGAGCACCGCTATCCGGCTCGGTTATGCAATTTTCCACGACTCTGCATGGAACCAGGGCGGACAGGGGTTGTGGCAAAACCCGCCGTATTACGCGGAAGTGGATCCCTGCACGTTCTGCCTTGCGTATCAAACCATCGCTGGTTCTCTGTCGAATGGTTTTTTGCTGCCAGCCGGCACTCCTTCGACCACGGCCGTCCCGGGCGGTAACGGCGCCGGTGCCGTTTATAGCTCTCCCGTCACCCCCGGGACTGGATACACGGGAACAATTCAATCTCAGAACCTCAATTTCAAGCAGGGGATAATTCAGCAATTCACCCTGAGTGTTGAGCACCAGCTGCCCGGGAATGTTGTGCTGACCGCGGGCTATGCTGGGTCTCGCAGCGCGCACATCCTGGTGAGCCAGGTAAACGAAAATGTTACTTCGCCCACTGCATGCGGCACTGTGTCCGGCTACACCCTCGGCTGTGGCATCATCGTCCCACTCATTCCTAGCAACTTTTACCAGTCCGTCTCCAGCAATAACAGCGTCGGCCAGGCCCGTTACGACTCTCTTCAAATCAAAGCTGAAACCAAGAGCGCGCGTCACGGCCTTTACGCGCTCGTAGGATATACCTATGCCCGCAATTTCGACTCCGGCATGCCTGATGGCCTGGGAACAGTCGCGGGAGCCCTATACTGGCCGCTGCCGAGAACACAGAAGCTGGATTGGGGTTTGTCCCAACTGAACCTCAACAACACTTTCACCGCCAGTATTCTCTATGAGCTGCCATTCGGAAAAGGTAAACGCTACGGCAGTAACTGGAGTGGGGCGACTAACACACTCTTGGGGCATTGGCAGCTAAATCTCATAGAGAGAGCCCAATCTGGGTTTCCGTTGTTTGTCGTTGACAGCTCGAACTCGGACCTTTTCCCCGGTCCCGGTTTCTCGGGAACATATCTGTACTACAACGGCTACAGCCTCAACCGTCCCGATGTGGTGGGGGACCCGAACAAAGGTGGGCCCGAGGGTGGGCAAACGAACTGTCCGGCTCAAGTCCACACCTTGCACAATTGGTTCAACCCTTGCGCCTTCGCGAAGGCACCGGTCGGAGAACTGGGTACAGCTCCGCGCGCGCCTGTTTACGGCCCGAGGTTTGTGAACACGGATTTCTCAGTCATCAAGGACTTCCCGTTGTCCTTCCGTGAGGGGATGAATTTGCAATTCCGGGCGGAGTTTTTTAATTTCCTCAACCACCCACAATACTTCCTGGCCGGTCTCGGTGACACAGGCCAGCAGGACATCAACTCGCCCTCGAGTTTCGGTGTGATCAATCAGACGGTGAATAACTCGCGCGACATTCAGTTTGCCCTCCGGCTGAATTTCTAAGGGTTGAGCGGGATTAACATGGGGCAGGCTGAGGTCAACTCAGTCTGCCCTTAAGTTTTGTAATCGGAAAATTTGCAGGCGGAACGACGAGGCAGCTCACGAGGCTATCGATGAAATTGGGCCGGCTAGGGTTCTTGGCAGCGGCGGCGGCGTTATTGATGACATCTCTCACGGGCTGGACGCAACAAGAGAGGCGCAAGATCATCATCGATCAAGACGCCGCTGGGCCTGCTGGAACCGATCAGCAGTCGATGCTGTTGCTGATCCAGTCGCCGCAGACGGAGGTCCTGGGCATCACGGTGGTGACGGGCGATCAGTGGCTTCGCGCGGAAGTGGCGCACACTTTGCGCATGCTTGAACTTATCGGACGAACGGACATTCCGGTTGTGCCCGGGGCGGAGTATCCGCTGGTTCGGCGAAGAGAAGAGACGGAACGATGGGAACAGGAATTCGGCGAGGTTGCGTGGCTGGGGGCGTGGACTCCGAAGTTCTATCATCCGGCGGATCAGCTGGGAGAGATGCCGGAGGGCAAGCCCACGACGAAGCCGGCCGATGAGGACGCGGCGCACTTTATGGTGCGCATGGTGCATAGGTTTCCCAACCAAGTTACGATTTACGAAGGCGGCCCTATGACCAACCTGGCTCTTGCCATTTCGCTCGATCCCGAGTTCGCGGGACTGGCCAAAGAACTGGTGTTCATGGGAGGCAGCTTCAATCCGCGGACTGACGACCCTGAGTTCGCGAACACTCCGACTCACGAGTTCAATTTGTGGTTCGATCCGGAAGCGGCTCACGTGGTGCTGCGCGCGCCGTGGAAGAGAATCGTTTGCACGACCGTGGATATTTCGGTGAAGACGAGACTGACTGAGGATCTGATCAATCGCATCAAGGCGGCGGATGTACCGGTGGCGCGCTACGTCGCCAAGTATGCGCGCCTGCGCGGCAACTACAATTACCTCTGGGATGAACTGGCGGCAGCGGCGTGGCTCGATCCGAGCCTGATTACGAAGAAGGAAACGCTCTTCGTGGATGTTGACTTGGACCGCGGCGCCGGTTATGGCAATACCCTGAGCTGGACAGACCGGAATAAACCCAAGATCGAAATGCAGCCGGTCGAGGTGCAGGATGATCTCGACCTCGAGAAGTTTTACGCGATGTTTGTCAACCTGCTGACCGCACCCTCGAATCGAAAGAACTGAAGCCGCACACTGGCTCCGCAACGGACCATTTTCGGAATCCGTACGAGACCTTCCCGCCGCGGGAACCGCCAACGCGTCAAGACAGGCTTTCCCCTTGACCTCGCATTTACTGGGCAGCTAGCGTGGAGAAGTGAGCCGCGACAATGCAGTACGGCAGCTACAGTGGGGAGTTTTCGGCCAGGAAGAAGAGTGCGAGGCGGGATAGGTCAGCAGATGGGAACTGTAGTTTCAGGAGTTTCGGGAACGGTTGCCGGGGTTTTTCTGCTGGCTGAGAATCGGCTGCTGCGCGAAGCATTATTGCGCATTCTTTCGAAGAAAGATGACATCCGCGTGCTCGGCTCGGGCTCATTCGGCCCCACAACGTTGGAGCAGATCGTGTCGACGCGAGCCAGCGTGGTGGTGCTCGATTCTGTGTCGCCGGTTCTGGCGGAGCGCGGTTTCGTACGCGAACTGCAACGACTGGACCCCGCCATCAGAATAGTAATGGTCGGCATGGAAGCCGAAGAGGCGGTTTTTCTTCGTGCGGTACAAGCCGGCGTTGTAGGTTACGTGCTCAAAGACGCGTCCGCAGTGGAAGTGGCACGCACCATTCGGGCGGTTGCTACAGGCGAAGCAGTCTGCCCAGCGGCGCTCTCCGTCGCGCTGTTTCAGTGGGTGGCACGGCATCAGCCGGTCGTTCCGAGCTTGCACCTCAAGAACAGTCTGGGGCTAAGCCGCAGAGAGCAGGAATTGGTGGGGTTGATTCAGCAGGGGCTCACGAATAAGGAAATTGCCAGCCGCTTAAACCTTTCGGAACAAACCGTCAAGAACCACGTGCATCGCATGCTGCGCAAGGTGGGAGCGCAGGACCGGCTCTCGATTGTTGAAGTGTGCTGCAACCAGACTCTTAGCGTTTAGCCGCTGCCGGCCGCGACAGCCTCGCGAGGGATCGGATCGCGAAGCAGGCATTCCAGTTCGTGTAGCGACACAGTCTCGAAATCCTGCACCACATAAGCCGCGCCTGCCGTGGTGAGATTTTCTGGTGTCTCATGCAACGCGACTCCGACGCAACGCAAGCCAGCACCGATTGCCGCTCGAATTCCTGAGATAGCGTCTTCGACCGCCAGGAGGCTCTCGGATGCGATCCCCATGCGCTGGCAGGCCAGCCGGTAGACACCGGGATCGGGCTTGCCCAAAAGCACATCTTCCCCGGTGACGACCTCCGCGAAACAGTTCTGCAATCCCAACTCTGCCAGTGTCGAGCACGCCCGGCTGCGGCTGGCTGAGGTCGCCAAGGCCAGCGTGGCGCCACTGCGGCGAAGCTCGCGAACGAAGCGGACCGCACCCGGAACGGGGGCAATCTCGAACTGCATTTGGCGGAAGATGCAATCCTTGCGCTGGCCGAATTCCTCAAGCTCGGGATCGGGACAGTTTCCGAGAAAATGCCGCAGGATGTCACCGCGCTTGCGCCCATCAAGAATGAAATCCAGTTCAGACTCGGGGACATCGCGTCCGAGCGTCTGGAAAAACAAGCGCCAGGCGCGGCGATGCACGCCGTGACTGTTGACCAGCACGCCATCCATATCGAAGATGACACCTCGCAGTTGCTGAGAACTCATGAGAGTTCTCCGGGCAGCATGCGATGCGTCGAAGGCCTGCGGCTTGCTGGTTGCTCGGCGGGGGAGCCTAGCTTCTTATTTTGCTGTGGCCCGAGTGAATCGCCTCCATTGCCCGGCCAAGTGACCTGCGCCTTCTGGTAGTTGGACACCGTGCCTATATCGAGCAAGTAGTCTTCGATGGGATAGCCGCGCATTTTGCCGATGAGGCGCGGCAAAACGTGAAACGCGAGATCCGCCGGAATATCGGGGGGGATTACATCGAACAGACGGCGATCTGCGAGGATTAGTCCCGAGAACACCCAATCGCTGTGCGGGGCTTGTGGCTTTTCTTCAAAGTCGATGATGACTCCCCTATGGTCCATGACGGCAACGCCGCAGCGTGAAGGATCGGGCACCTGGTAAAGGCCGAGTGTCGCAACTGCTCCGTGGCTAAAATGAAATTCACTCATGCGATTCAGGTCAGTGTTGGTGAGAACGTCGGAATAAAGAATCCAGAATGCGGGATCGGAGCCGACCCAGGCGCGATTGGCTGCGATCGTTCCCGCCGAACCCAGCAGCTGTTCTTCGCGGACGAGGCGAACCTCTACTGCAAGGCCAACATCCACCGGCGAGCGACTCTGCTGGAGATGCCGCTCAATGGTCTCGGAGTGAGCGTGCAGGTTGATGAGGACTTCTGTGATGCCGGAGCGGGCACAGAGATCAAGCCAGATATTGAGCAGAGGCCGGCCGCGAATCGGCACCAGGCACTTGGGAACGGAGTCGGTGAGAGGCCTCAGGCGCGTACCATGGCCGCCGGCCAGCAAAAAGGCTTTCAATGTGTGGCCTCGCGCACGAAATATCCTGCGGATCTCAGACCGTTGCCGCCTGAGAAAGAGGCAGGAACGTCCATCGTGTTCCCGCATGTTCGTCACGGTCGATGAAAGGATCGTTCACGATGACTTGGGCGCCCTGGCCGTCGAAGGCGATGATCAGAACATCGGGCTGCACCTGCTCCACGATATCGGCCAGTTCGGTCTCGTTCTGCACCTCACCCACAACTTCAATGTCAGGCTGGTCGGCAATCGTCGCCATCACCAATTCCCTCATCAGGCGCGGGTGATTTGCCACCAATACGCGGACTCGTTTCACAGAGCGACCCCAGCGCAGAGCATAGGTCGCTGACCCTGCAAGCACAAGGTTCAAAAGAGATCTATGCAGAATTCAAGTGGCGGGGAGTAGGCGGTACTGAGGGGACCAATAAGCGAAGTACCAATGCAGATTCAATGGGTACTAAAGCCGGTACTAATTCAGAAGGGTCCGAAGTCCGTTCAAATTCAGTAGTGGTCCTGAGGCCGATATTCGCCGAGGAGATCAGCGAGAACCCATGCTGCTCCAGCAATCCCGAAGGTCTCGGCATTTTCGCTCCAACTCGTATGACTGAAGGGATGAGAAAGCGTCAACGGCACCCACACGAGTAGCCCAAAGCTCACCAGCATCACGGTCAGCAGGCGAGCCGCAAGTAGGGCCTTTCGATTCGCAACAAGCGCCACGGCCGCGAGCGCGAAAAAAACGGTCGTCGCTACCGCCCAAGAAACCTGACTTGGCGGAATCCACTTCGGAACAAGACTGGCCGTTGCGCGAAGATAAATCGCCTGTGAGAGGGTAAAGGAAGCGACACACATCCCCAATAGAGTGCGGCCGACCCGACAAACCGTTTCCGGTGACCGCGACCATGCCGATGACCAGCGCGCACAAACGATCGCCGCTCCGGTTGCAAGCGAGAACTGCTCGAAGAAGTTGCCCCAACTGTTGTAGATCCGCGGTGCAGCGAATATTTGTGGGACGCACAGCAAAGCGAAGACCAGATAAGTGGCAGCAAGTACGGCTGCGCCCGCTTTCGCTATCCGGCGGAACTGAATCGCAGCGCCGCCGAAGATCAGAGCCGCGGCGCCGGCGTAGACAATGTAGGGTTGATGCCAGCCGTTGTACCCGTGCCAGGCCAGCGTGATGAGTCCAGAGGCAAAAGCCGCCACTCCAAACAGATGACGGCCGAGGTCCGATTTAAGCCTTAATGCGGTCATTAGGGTTTTCAGTGTTGTCCCCCACTATACGCGCCGGATCCATCCCGTCGTATGGACTCGCGGCCTGCGGCCCATGCGGTCCCGCCCGGTTTTTTGGTAAGCGTTTACCCAGTCTCAGGCTGGCATCCTCGATTGTCTTTTCGGCGAGCCCCGACCCCAGGAACTAGAAATTCGGAGAGATAGGCGAGAAGATCTCCGACTCGACTGCTCAGATGGGGCAAACGTTTGCGGGAATAGTGGATGACGTCCGAGGCGTTGGAGCGGCTATGGTAAAATGGTGGTTCATCAAAGGGTTCTTCCGCCAATCGACCCATGGATATTCGAGAGATTGCCCGGAGAGCGAAGGTTTCCACCGCCACCGTATCCAGAGCGATTAACCGTGTCCCCACGGTCGATGCTCAGCTCGCCAAGCGAGTTTGGAAGGTCGTGGACGAACTGGGATATTATCCCAATACTCAGGCTCGTGCCCTCGTCTTGGGACGGAGTCGTCTCTTTGGCCTGATCGTCTCTGAGATCACTAACCCATTTTTCCCGGAAATTGTGCAGACGTTCGAAAATCTCGCAGTCGAGAACAACTACGAGATTCTGGTGACTTCCACCGTGCACGACCCAAAACGGATGGAATCGTCCGTCCGGCGCATGATCGAACGCCGGGTGGATGGCGTGGCGATCTTGACCTTCGGTATGGAAGAAACGCTGATCGAGCATCTTCGCTTCCGTAAGGTACCGCTGGTCTTCATCGATGTTGGGCCCGACGTCCCTGGAATCGCCAATATCCGAATCGATTATCAACATGGAATCCGTCAGGCTGTGCAGCATCTTGCAGCGCTACGGCACACTCGTATCGCATTTATCGCGGGCCCTTTGCATCTGAAGTCCGCCCTCGCGAGACGTGACGCGTTCAAGGTGGCCATGACGGAAATCGGGCTTTCTCCAGAGTTGATCGTAGTTGGGGATCACCGGATGGAAGGCGGGATGCAAGCGCTGCTCGAGCTTAACCGTTTGAGCAACCGTCCAACCGCAGTGCTGTGCTCAAACGATATGACCGCCATTGGAGTGATGCGGGAAGCCTACGACCACAACATCAAAATACCCGATGATCTTTCGGTAGTCGGTTTCGACGATATCCGACTGGCGGAGTTCACCACCCCTCCGCTTACGACGGTACAGATGTCTCAACATGAGTTGGCCAAGATTGCTTTCCAAGCCCTGCTGAATGAGGTCGAGAGCGAACCGCGATCCTCGGCGCACCATAAGTACGAACTGACGACAAGTTTGGTGCTGAGGCGTTCTACGGCTCTCTCCCCGACCGGAAAGTACCCGACAATCATTCCGAAAGGAAACCGGGCCAGAGGTTCGCGCAAAACCTCCGTCGCGGCCTCGCGCTAGAATGGCACCTCGCGGTTTGCTGTCCGCAAATTCCCGTTGGGCCGATGCCTTCCCGGAGAATCCTTTATCTCCCAGAAGAAAGTTGCAATTGCCAGGATATGGGAATAATCTAGTTTTCGCTCCATTCCGAGTAAACGATTACTGTATTCTGCCAGCCGGGATTGGGTAACAGGACGGAAGCTATGCTGCAGCGTTTGCGGGAACAGGTCCTGGAGGCCAACCTGGAACTGGTACGTAGAAACCTGGTTCTTTACACGTTTGGCAATGCCAGCGGGATTTCGCGCGAGGAAGGCCTAGTCGTTATCAAGCCCAGCGGAGTTCCCTACGAGCAAATGAAACCAGAACACCTGGTTGTGACGGACCTCGAAGGCAAGATCGTGGAAGGCAGCTTGCGCCCTTCGTCCGATCTTCCTACTCATTTGGTGCTATATAAAGAGTTTGCCGAAATTGGCGGTGTCGCCCACACCCATTCGGAGTATGCGACCGCCTGGGCCCAGGCCCGGCGGCCTATCCCATGCTTCGGCACAACCCATGCCGATTACTTCCACGGCCCGGTGCCGGTCACCTCTGAAATGACAGATCAGGAGATTGCCGAAGACTACGAGAAGAACACCGGCCACGCCATTGTTGGCAGCCTCCGTCAAACAAATCCATCAGCAACCCCGGGCGCGCTGGTAGCTAACCACGGACCCTTCACCTGGGGAGAAGATGCCGCAGCGGCTGCCCATAACGCCGCTATTTTGGAGGCCATCGCGCGGATGGCTTATTTTACGGTAGGCATCAATTCAGCCGCGCAACCGGTTCGAAGCGCGCTGCATAACAAGCATTACCTTAGAAAACATGGCAGCAACGCATATTACGGGCAGGCCGGGAATAAACGAGGATAAACAGTGACGCCACTGCTGGCTACCGATCTTCCAACCCGGCTCGTACATCTCTCCTCGGTCGATGTCGTCATTGTCGTTTTCTATTTTGTTCTCGTGCTCTCCATCGGCTGGTACCTCAAAGGCCGCGCCAATACCGGAGAAGATTTCTTCATGGCGGGCCGCGAGATGACGGCCTGGGTGGCCGGCCTCAGTTTTCTCTCGGCCAATCTGGGAGCGCTCGAATTAATGGGCTGGGCCGGTTCGGCTTACCAGTACGGCATTATGGCGACCCATGCCTACTGGATCGGAGCGATTCCGGCGATGTTATTTCTGGCGCTGGTCATGATGCCGTTCTACTACATTTCAAAAACCCACTCGGTGCCGGGGTATTTGAAACTGCGTTTCGGCGAGCCCAGTCGCGCCCTCTCGGCGATTTCATTCGCCTTCATGACCGTGCTGATGAGCGGCGTCAATATGTTTGCCATGGCCAAGGTCATGCAGATTGTTCTGGGCTGGGACATTAATTTCAGCATCTGGGTCTCGTCCCTCACGGTGGCCATTTACGTGACGTTGGGCGGTCTACGATCGGCGATCTTCAACGAGGTGCTGCAGTTCTTTCTCATCTGGGCGGGCGTACTGCTCATTCCGATTCTCGGACTCTACGAAGCTGGCGGGTGGACCAACCTCAAACTGCAGATCGCGCACCGAGCCTCGGAACAGTATGTTCACGTGTGGTCGGGTCTGGGGTCATTCAGCAACAATCCCATGGGAATCAATTGGGTCGGCATTGTGTTCGGACTGGGCGCAGTGATCTCGATGGGATACTGGACCACAGACTTCCTGGTGGTACAGCGCATCCTGGCTGCGAAAGATCTTCGCAGCGCGGAAATAGCGCCGATTATCGGCGCCGGGTTCAAGATGTTCGTCCCGATCATCGTGATCCTGCCCGGGCTGCTGGGCCTGGCCGTGCTGCCGGAGAAACTGGTTCCGGAGTCGGTGGCGGCAGTAACTGGGGGGCACAGCTATAACGACGTCCTCCCCCTCATGTTGGCCCGCTATTGTGGCCCCGGGTTGCTCGGCCTCGGAGTTACGGCGTTGATTGCGGGCTTCATGTCAGGCATGGCGGGCAACGTCAGCGCCTTCACCACCGTCTGGACCTATGACATTTACCGCCCGCTCATCAACAGCAAGGGCAGCGATCATCATTACGTGAGCATGGGGCGTTGGACCACGATTATCGGGGTTCTGATCAGCGTAGGCACGGCTTACCTGGTGATGCAGTTTGCCAGCATCATGGATTACGTGCAGGCGTTGTTCAGTTTCTTCATTGCACCCTTGTTCGGGACGGTCGTGCTCGGGATGCTGTGGAAGCGGGCGACCCGGCTTGGCGGATTCTTGGGATTGCTGTGCGGGACGCTCTGTTCGATCAGCATGTGGACGTGGGTGAAAGTCGATCCCTCCGCGCTGCGTTATGTAGCGCTCTCTCCCCACGCCAAAGGCTTGGCCCAGGATTACTTTCAAGCGCTCTGGTCTTTTATTGTCTGCGTAGTTGTGACTGTGGTCGTAAGTCTGGCGACAAAGCCGACACCTGACAGCGAATTAACTGGTTTGGTATACGGGCTGACTAAAGTTCCCGCCATAGGGAACGTTCCTCTGTACCAGAAGCCTCTTTTCTGGGCCGCTGTGGTGGCTGTGGTTTTGGTCGCACTAAACATTATTTTTTGGTAACCGGATTTTCTGGTCGACGGATCTTCTGGTAAGTGGAGGCGCACAACGTGGTTTCCATCTGGTTTTTCATCGGCATCTCGCTGGCCGTCAACGGCGCGCTGATCCTGGGTGCGGGGATTTACCAGCTTGTAGATCCCCCCTTGCATCCCGGCATAGTCCTCTTCAACCTGCACGCCAACGTGTGGTGGGGTGCGCTGTTGCTGGTGATCGGTATGCTTTATTGCATCAAATTCGCGCCAGGACGACAGTCCTAGAGAGGGCATTTTTCGAGAGGGAGTTTTATGGCGGCGAAAACAATGATGATGGGCTTGATCGTGGGTAACCGGGGATTTTTCCCCGATCATTTGGCCAAGAGTGGACGGGAGGAAATGCTCCGGGTGCTGCGGGCGGCCGGCATCGACGTGGTGGCTCTCACTCCCGAAGAGAGCAAGTACGGGGCCGTTGAGACGCGTGAGGAATCCCGGCGTTGCGCCGAACTATTCAAGCGCAACCGCGAGCGCATCGACGGAATCATTGTGACGCTGCCGAACTTCGGCGAAGAACGAGCCATTGCCGATGCCTTGCGTCTGGCAGATCTGCGCGTGCCGGTGTTGATTCAGGCTACGCCTGACGATCCCAAGAAGATGACCATAGCTTCCCGCCGCGACAGCTTTTGCGGCAAGATGTCCGCCTGCAATAACCTTCGGCAGTACGGCATTCCCTATTCCATCACGACGCTGCACACCGAGAGTCCTGACTCGCCCGAGTTTGCCAAAGACCTGGCGTGGTTCGCCGCAGTATGCCGAGTGGTCAAAGGATTTCGCAACTTGCGAGTTGGAGCCATCGGCGCGCGTCCTGCCGCATTCAACACCGTCCGTTATAGCGAGAAAATCCTGGAGGCGCAGGGCATCTCCATCGAGACCCTCGATCTCTCCGAAGTGCTGGGCCGCATCGAGCGTATGAAAGACAACGATGACCACGCGCAGGCAAAACTTGCGGCCATCAAGAAGTACGTGGATTCCAGCAGCGTCCCCGCGCCCGCGTTGTTGAAGATGGCAAAGCTGGGCGCGGTCGTCGACCAGTGGATGGCAGCAACCGAGGTCACCATCAGTGCCGTGCAGTGCTGGACTTCGATTGAAGAAAACCTGGGCGTTGTTCCCTGCACCGTAATGAGCATGATGAGCAACGAATTGCTCTCCAGCGCCTGCGAGGTGGATATTTGCGGCGTGCTAGGAATGCACGCGCTGCAACTGGCTTCCGGAACTCCCTCGGCACTTCTGGATTGGAATAATAACTATGGATCGGACCCGAACAAGGCAGTCTGCTTCCATTGTTCGAACCTGCCCAAGCACTTCTTCCGCTCCGTCAAAATGGATTTTCAGGAAATCATCGCCGGCACAGTGGGCAAGGAGAACACCTTCGGAACCTGCGTGGGGCTGATCAAGCCGGAGAAAATGAGCTTCGCGCGCTTTTCAACTGACGACACCCGCGGCAAGATGCGTGGATACGTGGGCGAAGGCAGGTTCACAGATGATCCGCTGAACACCTTCGGTGGCGCCGGAGTGGTGGAAATCCAAAATATGCAGCGCCTGCTGCATTTCATCTGCGCGAACGGCTTTGAACATCATGTGGCCGCCAATCTTTCAACCGTTGCTTCCGCGGTGTATGAAGCCACTACTCGATACCTGGGCTGGGAGATGCATTATCACGGTTGCGATAACGGAGCCTGCTGATGGCGATCGTGGCGGGAGTCGACTTTGGAACCCTGAGCGTTCGCGTCTCTCTTGTGGATAGCGAACGGGGGTTGATCGAATCCGCTATCGCCGAGTATCCCCTTCACCGCAAGCGCGACGACATCGAGTACGCAACACAATCCCACGACGATCACATGCGGGCGCTGGCTTTCGCAACGCGCGAAGCTCTGAAGAAGGCGGGCGTCGCAGGCGATCAGGTGCAGGCGATCGCACTCGACACTACAGGCTCATCCGTAATTCCCGTCGGGAAAGACCTTCAGCCACTGGGCGAGTACTACCTATGGTGCGATCATCGCGCCAAAGGCGAAGCGGCCGAGATCACGGACGCGGCGCACCGTGAGGGTCTGGAAGCCATCAAATGGTGTGGCGGAGTCTATTCCTCAGAGTGGGGATTTTCCAAACTGCTGCACTGGCTCCGGCATAACCCCGATAAGCGATCAGAGTTCGCCTCCGCCTTTGAACATTGTGACATGGTGGCGGCCACCCTGTGCGGCATCACGGATGCGAAGAAAGTGAAGCGCAGCGTCTGCGCCATGGGACACAAGTGGCTGTGGAACCCGCAACTGGGTGGGCTTCCGCCAGAGAGCTTCCTGGTCAAGGTGGACCCGCTGTTAAAGGGAGTGCGCGAGAAACTGGATGGCCAGTACGCGACCTCCGATCAGATCGCAGGCAGGCTCTCTCCGTTCTGGGCTGAACAACTGCGGCTCAAAGCGGGGATTCCGATTCCTGTCGGAGCCTTCGACGCGCATTGGGATGCCATTGGAGCAGGCTGCCGCACCGACGACATGGTGAACGTTGTCGGCACGTCCACTTGCATCATTGGAATTACTCCATCAGTAAATCTGGTGCCCGGCGTATGTGGCGTCGTGCAAGGCAGTGTGCATCCTTTGCGCACGGGAATCGAAGCCGGACTTTCCGCCGTCGGCGACATATTCAACGCGATCGCTTCTCGCTCCGGAACCGATGTAAAGACACTGAGCGCCGGCCTCGAGAACTATCGAGCTGGCCAGACCGGCTTACTGCGCATGACGTGGGATAACGGCGACCGCACCGTGCTCGTGAATCCCAACCTGCGCGGGGTTACACTGGGATGGAATCTGCAGAGCACGGCCCAGGATGAACTCTTCGCGGCGATCGAAGGAACGGCGTTTCATACGCGCGTAATCCTGGATCGCATGGCTGGGCATGGTGTGCACATTAAGCGCGTGATCAACGCAGGCGGCATTCCGCAGAAGAATGATGTCCTGAACCAGGTCTATGCCAATGTATTGGGCCGTCCGGTGCTGGTTCCGAGCAAGAGCGTAGTGAGTCTGGGATCGGCAATCTTTGCTTTTCTCGCTGCCGGTACTTTCAAGACCATCGAGGAGGCGCAGGATAAGATCTGCCCTTCCCACCGGGAGTTTTTGCCAGATCGCTCAGCGCAACACATTTATGAGAAGCTATATCCTCTTTACAACAAATTGTATTTCACGTTGGGCCAGCGGGGCAGTAATAGTCTGGGAGACATTCTGCCAACATTAATTGCGGTGGCAAACCCTGCGGCAGGTCAGGCAACGTAGCGAAGAAAAACCTAAGGAGCAGCGATGAGAGTGCAACAGATCGTGCGAACGGTCGTGATCGTTGGGTTGTGGTTGGCGCTGTTTTCTATGACGATGGAGGCGAAGACTAAGGTGACGAGCCAGCCCTTTGGAAAGATGCCGGATGGAACTCCGATAGAAATTTTCACGCTAAGCGAAGGCGCGTACGAAGCTCGAATCGCAACCTACGGCGGGATTGTGGTTTCCCTGAAAGCCCCCGACAGGAACGGCAAGGTTGCCGACGTAGTGCTTGGGTTTGATGATGCCGACGGCTATGTGGCTAACTTCAACAGCCCCGCGAACGCATTTTTCGGAGCCATTATTGGCCGCTATGCCAATCGCATCGCGCATGGCAGCTTCACGCTCGATGGCAACAAATACTCCCTGCCCCGGAACAACGGCGACAACACTCTTCACGGCGGCCCGCACGGCTTCAACAATGTAGTGTGGAAAGCGAAGCCGGTCGCGGACGGAGTGGAACTCACTTATCTGAGCAAGGATGGCGAGGCGGGATTTCCGGGCAACTTGTCGGCGGTAGTTCGCTATACCCTAATGAAAGGGGATTTGCGAATCGAGTACTCAGCGACGACGGACAAAGATACCGTCGTCAATCTGACCAATCACTCTTATTTCAATCTTGCCGGACAAGGCGACATTTTGAATAATGAACTCACTCTTCACGCGTCGCGCTTCACTCCCGTGGATGCCGGCCTGATCCCGACGGGTGAGTTGAAATCCGTGGAATCGACCCCGTTTGATTTTCGTAAGGCAACCGCGGTCGGAGCGCGAATCAACGCGGACGACGAGCAGATTCATCTGGGCCACGGCTACGACCACAACTGGGTGCTCGATAGCGGCGGCGGGAAGCTGGCCGAGGCTGCTGAAGTCTACGATCCGGGCAGCGGTCGTGTGCTGAAAGTCTTGACCGACCAGCCGGGAATCCAGTTCTACACCGGAAATTTCCTGAATGGCTCGATCAAAGGCAAGGGCGGAAGACCGTACGGATTGCATGCGGCGTTGTGTTTGGAAACACAGCACTTTCCAGACTCACCGAATCATTTGGATTTTCCATCCACAGAGTTGAAGCCCGGACAGCGCTACCACACGGTCACCGTTTACAGTTTCTCCACTCGCTAAGGAATGCCCCGAACGTATGCGTGATGGCTCTCCGTGCTTTAGCAACACTTCGCCACTGAGACAGCCTATTCGAATGCGCAATCGGTGCTCCAGCGAACGGGTGGTGCTGATCTTCTCCGTCATTCTTCTTTTTTCGATCGCTCAATTGTGCTGGTCGCAGCAAGCACAACCGAGCACGAGCACCACTATCAAAGTGCAGGCCGATCAGCGTGACGGGCCGATCTCGCCGGTCTGGAACTATTTCGGCTACGACGAACCCAATTACACTTACGCTCCGAATGGAAAGAAGTTGCTCGGTGAATTAGCCGCGCTGGACGCCGCTCCGGTATACGTGCGGGTTCACAATCTGCTCACGACTGGCGACGGATCCGCCTCCCTGAAGTGGGGATCGACGAATGTCTATTCGGAAGACGCATCGGGGCATCCGATTTATAGTTGGACGATTCTGGACCGGATTTTCGATACTTTCCGGGCCACGAACGTCAAGCCTCTGGTCGAAATTGGCTTCATGCCCAAGGCCCTTTCAATCCACCCCGAACCGTATCGCCACGACTTTCCACGAACGCCCGTCAGCGAAATCTACACGGGATGGGCCTACCCGCCGAAGGACTATCAGAAATGGTCTGAACTCGTTTTCCGATTCGTTCAGCATCTCCGCGAGCGCTATGGTGACAGTGAAACGAAAACCTGGCTATGGGAAGTATGGAACGAGCCTGACATCGGCTACTGGCAGGGAACGCGAGAAGAGTATTTCAAACTTTACGATTTCACTGTCGACGCAGTTCTTCGGGCGTTCCCCGAGGCGCGGATCGGCGGGCCGGACACCACAGGTCCAGGCAACTCGAAGGCAGAAGATTTTCTCCGCGCATTCCTCGAGCACTGCGCACACGAAAAGAATTACGCAAGCGGCCGGGTTGGATCACGTCTCGATTTCATCAGCTTTCATCCCAAAGGATCTCCGACGTGGCAAGGCGATCACGTGCAGATGGCGATTAGCCATCAACTGGCCGCGATCGAACAGGGATTCAAGATTGTTGCGTCCTTTCCAGAATGGCAAAATACTCCGATAATCCTGGGAGAATCGGACCCGGAGGGCTGTGCAGCCTGTTCCGCCAAGGACAACCCGCAGAACTCGTATCGCAATGGGGCACTGTACGGCGCGTACACGCTCGAAGCTCTCAATGCGATTCTGGGCTTAGCCCGCAACGAGCACGTCAATTTTCTGGGTGCAGTTACCTGGGCGTTCGAATTTGAGAACCAACCTTACTTTGCCGGGTTTCGGGAACTCGCGACCAACGGCGTGGATAAGCCGGTTTTGAACGCCTTTCGCATGCTGGGGTTATTAGCTAACGAGCGCGTGAAAGTAACCAGTTCAGGGGCCCTGCCAACCGAAGAGATTGTGCACAACGGGGTGCGCACGCTGCCCGACATCAACGCGATTGCTTCTCGCAAGGAGAGGGAAATCGAGATTCTGGTGTGGAACTATCACGACGACGATGTTGCTTCGCCAGCGGCGTCGATCGATCTTGCAATAACCGGCTTGCCCAGCAATGCAAGACACGGTCTCCTCGAGCACTTTCGCGTTGACTCCGACCACAGCAACGCATTCACTGCGTGGAAGGAGATGGGCTCGCCGCAATCGCCCTCTGCATCTCAATACACCCGCTTGGAGAGCGCTGGCCAACTGCAGCTGCTAACCTCCCCCACATGGATAGAACTTCCGCACGGCGAAGTGCATCTGCAATTCGCACTGCCTCGCCAGGGTCTTTCGCTGTTACGTCTGGCGTGGTGAGTCTTCGAGTCGGGCAAGCTTCCCTTTCTCCCGGACAGTTTCTTCGCCTCCTTCTACATCGACCACTGAATAACGGTATAAGAGCGCGCCGGCACGTCGAATGTGGTCTTGCCACCGGCCGCAGCCGGAGCCCGGAACGATTGCGGGGCCACTCGTTGCGGCGCTGCAAAGCTGTTCGAGGCCTTTAGGTCGTCGCCAGTCAGCACAGCGGCCGAGAGCACATGGGCAGGAGCAGCGTCTTCCCACACCACTTCAACCTCATGAGCCTTCGATAGATCGCGGTTCAGAATGAAGAGAGAGAGCTTGCCATCGCTGCGATCCAATGATCCGGAAACATCGAGATGCGCGACCTGGTCAAAACCGGGAACTTCATAGCCCGAAGATTCAACCAGCAAATCCAGCACTGAGCCCTTAGCAAACTGCAGAGCCCAACTGTATGGGTAGTAAATCGTCTGCCGAAATAAACCACTGGGGTCCGTCATGATTGGAGCGATCACGTTGATTAACTGGGCGAGGCAAGCGAGCTTCACTCGATCTGCATTGCGCAATAGAGAGTTAACCAGTCCCCCAACCAGAAGCGCGTCTTCCAGGTTGTAGACTTCTTCCAGCAGATGCGGCGCTTCCTGCCGGTGGCCATCGACAGCATCGCCTTTCGTCGTGCGATACCAGACGTTCCATTCGTCAAAAGAAAGCCAAAGCTTCTTGGGCGACCTTTTGTGCCCCCGCACCAGATCGCAGACGGCAACCGTCTCGGCAATCTGACGCTCCATGCTCAGATTCATGGCGAGATATTTCGAAGTATCGCCGCCCGTGTCGCGCTCATTGTTGCCAAAGTAGCGGTGGAGCGAAAGCCCATCGACATAGTCGTAGCATTGCTCGAGCACCTCGCGATCCCATTCCAGATAAGTCGGCATGAATGGTCCGCTGGATCCGCAAGCGATGAGCTTCAGCGAAGGATCCACATCGCGCATCTGCCGGGCAGCATCTGCAGCCTTCAAACCATATTCCGTCGCCAACATGTGCCCGATCTGCCAGGGACCGTCCATTTCGTTGCCTAGGCACCAGTGCTCAACCTTCCAGGGCTCGGCCACGCCCTGCTGCCGCCGCAGATCGCTCCATTTCGTGCCCTTGTCGATGTTGCAGTACTCCACCAGAGCAGCGGCTTCTTCTGGCGTCCCCGTCCCAAGATTCAATCCCATCAGCGGCTGCGTGCCAGCGGCTTTGCACCAGGCAAGAAATTCGTTGGTGCCGAACTGGTTCGACTCGATCGTGTCCCATGCTTTGTCAAGGGTGCGTGGCCGGTTTTGTTTCTGCCCAACACCATCCAGCCAGTTGTATCCGGAAACAAAATTCCCTCCAGGATAGCGAATGATCGGAATTCCGAGCTGGCGGATTTCGTTCAGCACATCCTTGCGGAATCCGTTGCCATCGGAAAGTTTTGATCCAGGATCATAAATTCCCTCATAGATGGCGCGTCCCAGATGCTCCAGAAAAGAACCGAACAGGTTCCGGTCGAGCGGCGCAATCGTTCGCCGGGTGTCGACGTAAACCCTGGCGGCAGTTGACGCAGCTGACGGAGCCGTCTGCCCCCGGCTTTCGGCCACAAGCCCATGCGCGATGGTCGGGATAAAGGCCGTAGCGGAACAGGCCACGCCCGCGTTGGCAGCCTGCTTCAAGAACCGGCGTCTGGAGGAAGAAAATCGATTCATGGATTCCTGGATGGATTGGTCTTCTAATTTAGCGCAGATGAACTTGTGCCGCTGCGAGCGCCACCCGGAAAGCTACACTTCGAAATCCCCTGAAGCAATGTACTGCGAATCGCCCGCAAAAAACAGCGAGCCGGAGTTTCGCCTCTCCGGCTCGCACACAACACCCCCTCAGGCTCAACTAAAACGACACCCTCAAGCCCAGCTCAATCTTTCTCGCGTCGTACGGATTGAGGGTGCTAGTGACTTTGCCGAAGGTGCCATCGGCCATATTGGGATCTACCGTTCCCAAGTTGCCATGATTCAAAACATTCAGAAAGTCAAAGCGGAGCTGCAGGTTGCCCTGCTCGCCAATCCAGGGAAGGCGGTTGTTCTTCAGCACGCTCGCATCCCACTGGAACATGCCGGGGTTTCGATAGATATTACGGGGCTCTTTGCCTTCCGTTCCCTGAGCGGGCTGAGGAAAGTCAGCCACCGTAAAGAGTCCGTTGATGTAGGAGGAACGGCTATGAGATCCGGTGAAATTCTGCGTGGCGGCGTTCGGGATGTCATAGTCAAGACCGTCAAGGTTGTAGTCTCCGCTGTCGGGGGCAATTACGTTCGGCGTAATTACGGGGCTCCCAGCGGCGGCACTGGAACACGGAGTCGGGGTACCTGCCTGGTCGCACATCACGTCAGGCGGACGGTTGTCGATCGGCCAGAACGGTGTGCCCGTCTGAACAGCGATGATGGTGGACGCTTCCCATCCACCGGTCAACACCCTTCCAATGCCACTCTTCAATCCAGGCAGCGTGTACAAGCCAGAGAAAGAGAACCTCTGCCGCACATCATAATTGGCATCGCCATAGTAGTTAAAGTAGGCATTCTGGTCAGGGATGTTTGCACCGCCGTCCTGACCGTCCTGATCGAACCGAGTGTTCGCTTCGGGATAGTCTTTCGCATGGGAGAGGGTATACGAGCCCTGGAAGCTTCCCCGGTGCCCTGCCCTTCCACGCAGGGTGAGGATGACTGCGTTGTAGGTGGCCTGATTGGCATTATTGACGTAGGTGATGGCGCCGAAGTTAGGGTTCGGGCGGGCGAAACTCTCCACCACACTGCCGGCGGCTCCGGAGAAGGAAACATCACCGGGGAGGCGGTTGACGTCAGCTCCGGTCAAGCCGTTGTAGCTGCGCGAACCTGAGTAGTTCGCGCCTGCCACCAGGTTTAATGGCAACTGATGCTCTACGCCGATGACATAGTTTACGGCGAGAGGCGCCTTCATATTTCGGTCAAGCGAGTCGACATTGGTCGGTACTCCTGCAATCCCGCCCGCAGCATTCAGAGACCCTGCTGGAATCGGCGGCAAGACAAACCCCCAAGGGTAGCTTCCGGAAGGCGCGATGGTAAAGTAGTTGCCCAGGGGTTGACCCGGCACGCCGTTTACCGTTGGTGCTACATCCGTGAAAGTCTCGCTCAACACTCCGGGTGGATTGTTGCGCGTTTGGTCAATGGTCTGGCCCATCGCAATCCAGTCGTGATAAACCCCGACTCCACCGCGGACAGCCCACTTGCCAGTCTTCGTTGGATCCCAGGCGAAGCCGATCCGCGGGCTAAAAATGTTCTTCATCGAATTGGCAAAGACGGCAGGCACTACGCCTACCGTGGCATATTGAACCTGCTCATTGAAAGTGCCGGCGGTGCCCAGGTTCAGAGCGCTAAATTGGAAGTTGCTGTTCCCCCACGGAATGTGGTTCGTGAAATCATCCCAACGGATGGAAAGCGTCAATGAAAGATTCGATTTTGCCTTCCAGTCGTCTTCCGCAAAAAAGCCGAAGGGGTTTTCCTGCCCACCGTATATTACAGTTCCGGCCAAGCCCGTGAGCGGATTGTAGGCGCCCACTGATTCCTGGAAAACATTGTCCTGCACCAGGTCGAGAAGGTTGTTAAACGTGAAGCCGGGACGCACGTTGTCAGGCGTGAAGTCGCCATGCTCGATGCCTCTGGCTCCGTCATACCCGAACTTCACAGTGTGTTTGTCATGAACCCAGCTCAAGACCGAACGCCAGTTGTACATCGGGCCTCTATACTCGCCTGGACCCCATCCCCCGCCAACCGGCCAACCCGTCAGATTGCCGGCGACGCTGACGTTTGGCACAGCTAAATTGGCATCCTGACCATTCGCGCCGCCCACACTGGCGAAAGCAAAGCTGGATTCCCACAGAAGGCTGGGGCTAAAGGTATGAGTGAAGTCGATTTGCGCATACCGATTTCTCATAATGTCCAGCGCATTCAGCCGCGGCCGGGGCGACTTCTGCTGCTGGTCGAACGAGTCATTGTAGTAGCTCAAGTAGAGGCGATCCCTATCCGTGAAGTACTGGTCAACCCGGAAGTTATATTGCAAGGCGTTATAGTATCCGGCGGCGTTGAAACTGCCGGTATCTACCATATTGAGGTCGCATGGAGGCGCGCCGGCGGTTCCGCACAGGCCCGCGGGAAGAGCGGTCTGCGCAGTTTGGGCAACAGTGGCGCCAAACAAATTACTGGCCGGCCATCCGGTTAAAACCTGAGTTCCAACGGTGCTGGGATAATTCGTTTGTGCCCACTGTACGAACGCCGGATCTTCAAATAGCTGTTGGCCGGTCGCGCCAGGGACGGTAGCCCAGAGCTTTTCGAAATCGGCGAAAAAGAACGTCTTACCTTTACGGATCGGGCCTCCAAGCGTACCCACGAGATCCTTGCGGGCATAAGGTTCAGCTGCCCCGGTGACAAAGTCGGGCGTCGCCTGCAAATCCTGGTTGGCGAAAAACAGGCTCCCGGTGCCGTGGAATTGGTTGGTCCCGGATTTTGTGGTCACCTGAATCAGGATCGAGCTGCCAAGATTGTCTTCGGCGGACCACGAGTTGGTCTGCAGCGTGGCTTCCTGCACCGCATCCGGGATCGGGGCAAGGATGATGTTGCCGTTCTGGACGGGGCTGGTGACATTCATACCGTCAACCATAACCACGTTCCCGGTATAGCTGCGTCCGTTGGCACTGATTTGAGGTGTCTGGGTTCCGAAATTATCGGGCAGACCACCGGGAGCTTCTCCCGCAAGGCGCGTGCCCACACCCACGACGCCCGGTGTCACCGCCAAGATGTCCCAAAGATTACGGTTTGCGGAAGGCAAATCCCGTACAGTCTCTGATGACAGGGTCGCCTGCAACCGGCTGTCGTCGGTATCGACCGTAGGAGGCGTAACTTCCACCGTTACGGTTTGCTGAGTCGCAGCGAGCGGCAGCGCAAAATTTATGCCCTCAGTATCAGAAGTGCTGAGCGTGAAAGTAGACTCGGTCTTTCTGAAACCTTTGGCTTCGGCCGTCAGCACATAATTGCCAGGAGGAAGGCTGCTGAAGCGGTAGTTGCCAGAACCACTGGTGGTGACCGTGGCCGTCACTCCGGTATCGGCATTACGCAATTGAACCGACGCGCCATTGATCGCGGCGCCGGCCGGATCAGAAACCACGCCCTGAACGTTGCCGCTGTACTGGGCAAACGCGGGGAGACAAAAAAGCAACAAAATCAGAAGGGACCACAGACGCAGGGAAAGGCGGGACTCCTTGTTAGTCACTAGTTTCCTCCCACTTCGCGGTGCGAGTCTTCAAGAAGAGCATTCAAGTAAACGATTTCTCAACTAATGGAAACAGGTTATATCGCCATGGGGTGCTGACTGTCAAGGAGTTTCTTGATGGCTTTCCCGTCCCGTTTGCAAAAGCCTCATGGCGAACTTGGTACCCTCGGCCTCCGAGCGCGGCCAGGAACGCAGACGCATGCCCAGAGAATTCCGGAAGTAACTCGCCTCGCTCCCTCGACCCACCAGGCCGTACCCCCTTGCCGTCGAAAATCGCTTCGATGTTGCTTATAATCAGTTGTTTGGGTGAGCGTTCGGTCTCATGATGCTTCTTTGCCAGCTATGGACAGGCACCCTATTGGTGCGGCTACAGAGAATGTGTTTGGGCTTCCAAGCACTAGTGATCTCCGCCGACATTTCGTCACTCAATACACTCCTGAGGTGTCAGTTTGGCGGAGACGAGATTTCCACCGGACGGGCGCCAGTGGTCTGAGTTTCTAAATTTTTCCAGCGGCACCCAAGTTCGACTTTTGCGCGCTGCGAGCAAGCGATTTCACAGACTGGCAGCCGAGCCTAACGCCTGAACGCGATCCAAAAAGCAGTTGACAAAAGTCCGGCGCAAGGGCGAAGCTGGAGGCGGTAAACGTTTGCTATCCTCATTCCTCATCGCGCAGGAGACCCCGCATGGATTCCCCCCTCAGCCGGAGAGTGTTTCTCAAAACCGCCACTGCCACTACCGCAGCCTCCTACGCCGCTCGCGTTCTACCCGCCTGGGCCGTCGCTGATCGACGGGCTGCCGTCGATCGAGGCGCCATCGCCATCCATACTCCACTCACCACCTTTGCTTATTCTGAAGTCGAGTTATTCGACGGACCGATGAAAAGTCAGTTCGACGAGAACCACGCCCGTTTCCTGAACCTCGAAGATGATCGCCTTCTGAAAGTCTTTCGACAGAATGCAGGATTGCCTGCTCCCGGTGAAGACATGGGCGGCTGGTATGACGGCACCGGCTTCAGTCTGGTCCGCAATGATTTTCACGCGTTCATCCCCGGCCATAGCTTTGGACAATATCTTTCTGGACTTGCCCGGGCCTACGCGGTCACGGGATCGCAGCCCACTCGGGCGAAAATCAATCGCCTGGTAAAAGGCTACGCCGAAACGCTCGATCCCAAAGCCAAGTTCTTCGTGGATTATCGGCTTCCCGCCTACACCTACGACAAGCTCTCCTGCGGCCTGATTGACGCGCACGAGTTCGCTGGTGATCCCCTCGCGATGGATGTTCACGAAAAGCTCACGCACGCCATCGTCGCCTATCTGCCTGAAAAAGCTCTGTCACGGCAGGAGCAACGTTCCAGGCCCCATAAAGACACCTCCTACACTTGGGACGAGACCTACACGCTGCCCGAAAATCTTTTCCTCGCCTATCAGCGCAGCGGTGACATCTTTTATCGCGACATGGCGAAAAAGTATCTCGAGGATGACACTTACTTCAATCCGCTATCTGAGGGCAATAATGTTTTGCCTTTCGAACACGCCTACAGCCATGTGAATGCTTTCAGTTCCGCGATGCAGGCCTACATCACGCTGGGAAGCGAGAAGCACCTGCGGGCCGCAAAGAACGGGTTCGAGATGCTGCAGACCACGCAAAGCTTCGCCACCGGTGGCTGGGGCCCTGACGAAGCGTTCGGAGAGCCGCAACGGGGTCAGCTGGGCGACAGTCTTACATCCACTCACGCCAGCTTTGAAACACCGTGTGGCTCGTATGGGCATTTTAAGATCACGCGCTATCTGCTTCGAGTCACCAAAGATTCGCGATATGGCGACAGCATGGAACGCGTGCTTTACAACACGATCCTCGGTGCCTGGCCTATTCAGGCCGATGGAACGTCCTTCTACTACTCGGACTACAACACGACCGGCAAGAAAGTTTGGTACGGACAGAAGTGGCCCTGCTGCTCGGGAACCTTCCCGCAACTTGCCGCCGACTACCACATCAGCACCTATCTGCGTTCAGCCGACGGCGTATATGTAAATCTCTTCACGCCATCGAAAGTCGAGTGGCATGACGCCGGTGGGCGCTACGCACTGAAGCAGGAGACTAAATATCCTTTCGACAATAAAATCCAGATCCAGGTGTCAGGTTCGCAACCCAGGGACTACACGATCTACATCCGCATTCCCAGTTGGGCAGCGCCGGAACCGGTGCTGTCCGTCAACGGCAATCGAGTCTCCAATTCCGCGCAGCCGGGAACGTTCGCCGCGATCCGGCGCACCTGGAAAGATGGCGATCGCGTCGAGCTTGAACTGCCGATGCCTTTGCGGCTCGAAATCGTGGATGCAAATCATCCGAACCTCGTGGCTTTGATGCAAGGTCCACTGGTGCTATTTGCTGTCGGCGACTCTCAGCCCAGCTTCGATCGAAGCGCCTTGTTACAAGCTAAGCCCGCAAACAATGCCAAGGGAGACTGGCTGGCGGGTTCGGCCGACGGAACCAGAGTGACCATGCGGCCGTTCATGAATATCGACAAGGAGGGCTACAGCACCTATGTCTTGCTAAAATCTTAAAATCAAACCACTGCGCAGTTAATCCTCTGCCCCATCCCGACGCTGCGACTCTCAGCCTCGGGCCCACCCTTTGTTGCTAACGACTCCCGATCCCTCGCGCAGCGTGATGAGCTGGTTCGCCGGAACGCTCTTGTATTGTTCGTGCAGACCGTTGGGCCAGTAGATGTCGAGGTCGACCGAACCAAATCCTCCCAGACCAAAGTGCAGGCGGGAATCACTACAGGAGTAGAAACTGGACTGGCTCAATACGGCCTGCGCTTGTACCTTGACATCATAATGCGCCAACACCCGCGCTCCAATCGCGCTGCGGTTTGACTTGACTCCCTCGAGCTTGACCTTGATCCAGTTTTGCTTTTGCTTCATGTCATTCCGCAACAGGGAGGGCGGTTCATTCAAGTTGACGATCAGAATGTCGAGATCTCCGTCGTTGTCGAAATCTCCGAACGCGCAACCCCGGCTGCAGTGAGCGTCGGTCACACCTGGGCCAGCTTCTTCTCCCAATTCTTCGAATGTGCGGTTGCCCAGGTTGCGAAACAGGGCGCGCGGTGTCTTGTTGGCATATTGCGGCAACTTGCGCTCGACTTCCGGATACACGTTACCCGTTACCATGAACAAGTCCGGGTATCCGTCGTTATCCAGATCGACGATTCCCGCGCCCCAGCAGATGTAACGAGTCTCGACGGCAAGGCGGGAAGATCGCGTCATGTCATCGAAATTTCCCTTGCCGTCGTTGTGGTAGAGGCC
Organism: uncultured Acidobacteriaceae bacterium; assembly: GCA_963743115.1. Lineage (GTDB taxonomy): Bacteria > Acidobacteriota > Terriglobia > Terriglobales > Acidobacteriaceae > Sulfotelmatobacter. Next base: position 469,513 of record CAVUOM010000001.1, read on the forward strand.
GTTCGCATCGTCGGCAAAGTGAGTCTTGAACAAATCCAAATGGCCGTCGAGATCGTAGTCGCCCACTCCCACTCCCATCCCCGCCTGCTCCATGCCGTCGTCGCTGAGCGCAACTCCGCGCAGCACGCCCTCTTCGCGGAACGTTCCATCATGGTTATTCATGAAGAGCAAACTAGGGGTCGAATCGCATGCCACAAAGATATCCGTCCACCCATCCTCGTCGAGATCCGCAGCAACCACCGTCATTCCATAGGACTCCGTTGCGCTCGCGATCCCAGCCTTCTGACTCACGTCGGTAAAAGTGCCATCACCGTTGTTGTGGTATAGCGAATGTCTTCCCGTAGGCAATCCACGCGGTCCGCACTCAACCGGGACACCTTTCCAGTTGCAATTCACGTTCTCCCCGGGCACGGGAGCGTGCTCGAGAGAGAAGCGCACGTAATTGGATACGAAGAGATCGAGGTGCCCATCCCTGTCGTAGTCAAGAAAACTACAGCCCGCCCCCCAACGCGGTTGATCGTTCCAAAGACCGGCAGCCTTGGTCACATCGGTAAACGTTCCATCCCCGTTGTTGCGATACAGGCGGTTTTGTCCGAAGTAGGTACAAAAGATATCTTCGAATCCGTCGTTGTTGTAGTCGCCGACGCACACTCCGGACGCCCATCCCACGGCCTTCAGCCCGGCCTTCTCGGTGACATCCGAAAAAGTGCCGTCGCGATTGTTCTTGTAAAGACGGTTCGTGGCGTCAGGCGGATCTCCGGTTAGCCGCGTGCCCGACAACAGGAAAATGTCTATCCAACCGTCGTTGTCGTAATCGATGAAGGCACATCCACAACCAGTAGCTTCCAGAATATATTTTTTGCTTTCCACGCCGCCGTACACAACCGGAGCATGCAAACCCGCTGCCGCCGCGACGTCCACAAAATGCGCATAGAAAGGACGGCCCGACGGTGCCGGCCGGGCGACCGGTTTGACGGTGTGCGCGGCAACCCCCTGCCCTAGGAGTCGTGGAGTTGCCGCGAACGCCGCCGAACCGAGGGAAAATCGCACAAAGTCGCGGCGAGTAAGAGTCACGGTTGCTGCTTCTCCGCCTCCGGGGATTGCCCTTCGACCAGCTTGTAACGATTGTGGATCGCTTCCTCTTTGGTTCCTTCCATTCGGAGGTCGGCAAGGCGCTTGAGCAAGTTGGGAATATCTTCCGTTCGCCCGCTTCTACGCAACCCCTGAATTAAATGATAGAGCGCTGTCTGGTCTTTGGGGTCGGTGCTCAAGGCTCTGCGACTTTGTACGATCGCCGCTTCGTTCTCGCCCGCTTGCAGGTAAAGTTTCGCAAGGATGTCGCGTGCAGCGCCTAAAGAGGGGCGAAGCGCAATCGCCTTTTTTGCAGACTCCATGGCTTCGCGAAATTCCGCTGTACCTCGATCGGGCCCCTTCTGCGCAAGAATATCCGCTTGTAAATACAGAAGGAACGCATCCCTGGGTGTTTTCGCCAGCTTTGCTCGAACAGTCGCGAGGGCCCGGTCGGGGTCGTTCTCTTGCACCACAGCCAATCCCTCCGCAGCCGATCCCACGGACTGTCGGGGATCGAGCACATTGGCCTCCTCGAAATCCGCCTCTGCCTTATCAAATTGTCCGAGCTGCACGTAGAGGACGCCTCGCGCCACATAAAGTGGCGCTGACTTCGGTTCTGCATGGAGGCCGGCATTGATCATATCCACTCCGACTTGAAACGACTGATGGTCAAGAGAAATGTTGGCGAAGTCGAGGTAGAGGTTGATGTTGTGAGGATCCGACACGATCGCCTGGCGAAGAATGCGGACTGCCTCCGGAGTATTCTCGTCGGCCTCATAGGCCGACGCCGCCAGCTCGAGGACGTCGGCATCCGAGGTGTTTGCCTCGAGCAACGGCTGCAGGGTCGCGGTTGCGTCCTTAGGGCGCTGCGCCATCATTTGCACGGATGCAAGCCGATAGCGGGCCCCAGCATCAGCATTCGACTGAGCCAGCGCGCGGCTGAATATCGTAATCGCCTTCTCCGTTTCCTTCAGCTTCACCAGACACTCACCGTACTCCTGCAATGCTCCGGGTTGAGAATCGAGTAGCAAACCGCTTTGCTCGAAGTGCGGAACCGCGGTGGCGCAGTCTCTACGCCGGTAAGCCAATACCGCCAGCATGGCATGGCTGGTCGGATCCTGAGGACGCATCTGGAGGACATGTTCCAAAAGCGTCGTTGCGTCTTTACCACCATTCTCGTACTCGATCTGAGCCGCTCCCTCCAGCGCCGGTAGATAATTTGGCGAAATACTAAGGGCGTGGCGGAACGCACCCAGTGCTTCTTTTTTATCTCCTTTGCCAGAATTGGCCATACCGCGCAGGGTCCACAGTTGCGGACTCTGAGGGCTCTGCTCCAGATCCTGTTGCAGAAATTTCAGTGCGTCGTCGTATCGTCCCGCTCGTAACGCGGAAGTGATGGGTCCGATTTGGTCGGCAGCGGCCTGCGCAACAATAAAGGAGCACGGGCAAAGCACGGCAACTAGGATTCCAAGCCGGATGAGCAAACGCATGGCTGCTATTATCTCTCGCCCTCGGTGCTGGAAGATGGGAAAATGTTTACCGCATATCCCGCGCAGCACGTTTTCAATACGGCCATCGAGCACTTCTGCTATCTTGTTGGGGCGTTGACGTCGCCGCGATGTGCTTTCCGTCCGAATGAACGGAAGCTTCGATTGTTCAATTCCACGCCGGGCCGCCGGCGCAGACCAAACTACAACCGGTCGGGATGGAGGATAGCATGGGCTGGAATAACATGAACTGGAAGAGCATGGGCTGGAACAGAAAGCGTTTGCTCAAACGCGCCTTGGCGCTGCTATCGGTCGGGATTCTCGTGCTAATGGTTGCGGCCACGGATACCCCAGTCCGATCCCGCTATCCGGAAGACGACATGGGAAGAGATTCCCTGGCTGCGCGCAAGAAGGCCCAACTGGAAGCGGCCAACCAGTTTAAGGTCTTTCATCAATTCCAGTTCACCGACAAACTCAAAGAGAGCGGAATCACCTTCGTCTACCACTCGGTCGATGACATCACCAAACACATGCGGATGGGCCACTACGATCACGGCAGCGCCGTTGCGGTTGCCGACGTGGACGGCGACGGCCTTTACGACATCTACTTCGCCAATCAGGTCGGTGGAAACGAACTCTGGAAAAACCTTGGCGGCGGCAAATTCAAGAACATCACCCAGGAAGCTGGCGTCGGACTGCCCGGCCGTATCAGCGTGGGCGCCGCTTTCGCCGATATCGACAACGACGGCAGCGAGGATCTGTTCGTCACCACAGTTCGCGGCGGCAACGTTTTATTCAAGAACGATGGCCACGGACATTTCAAGGATATTACCCAGGAAGCGGGCCTAGGCCTTGTCGCTCACTCCTCGGGAGCATTTTTCTTCGATTACGATAACGACGGCCTGGTCGATCTTCTGGTCTGCAATGTCGGCAAGTACACCTACGACGAAAAAGGACCGGATGGCGAGTACGTCGGGATCCCCAACGCCTTCGACGGCCACCTGCACCCGGACCGTTACGAATATCCCGTCCTCTACAAAAACATGGGTCACCACCGTTTCAAGGACGTTACCGCCGAAGTGGGGTTAAACCCGCACGGGTGGTGCGGTGATGCCAGCTTCAGTGACTTAAACGGCGATGGCTGGCCCGATATCTTCTTTCTTAACATGCAGGGACACAGCCACTATTACGAGAACGAGGGTGGCAAGAAGTTTGTCGAAAAGACTGAGCAGTATTTTCCTAAGACTCCTTGGGGCGCCATGGGAATCAAATTCTTCGACTACGACAACGACGGCCGCATGGATCTCTTCATCGCCGACATGCACTCTGACATGAGCCAGGAACCGGGGCCGGAGAATGAAAAGCAGAAGTCCGACGTCACCTGGCCAGATTCCTATATCCAGGGCACCAAATCCGATTTCATCTGGGGAAATGCCCTCTATCACAATCTCGGTGACGGAAAGTTTGAAGAAGTTTCCGATCGCATGGGGGTCGAAACCTACTGGCCCTGGGGACCAAGCGTCGGGGACCTCAACGCGGATGGATGGGATGACATTTTCATTGCTTCCGGGATGAGTTATCCCTACCGCTACGGCATCAACTCACTCTTGTTGAACGACCACGGGAAGAAATTTCTGGATGCGGAGTTCGTGCTCGGGGTCGAACCGCGCAAGAACCTCTATACACCGTGGTTTGAAATCGATTGCTCCGATCCGCAGGAGAGACAAGCGCAGGAAAAACTGAATAGCAAGGTCTGCGTCGGCGAGAGCGGCAAATCGATCGTGATGGCGCCGCGCTCCAGCCGGTCCTCGGTCATATTCGATCTCGACAACGACGGAGATCTCGACATCGTGACCAACGATTTCAATTCCGAGCCGCAAGTGTTGGTCAGCGATCTGGCGCAGCGCAAACAAATTCACTGGCTCAAGATCGTCCTCGTGGGCACCAGTTCAAATCGAAACGGTCTCGGCGCGACCGTTCGAGTGCGCTCCGGCGGGCAAACCTACACCAAGTATAATGATGGCAAATCCGGCTACCTGGCTCAGAGCGTTCTGCCCCTCTACTTCGGCCTGGGAGAAGCTCAAAAGATCGACCAGGTGGAAGTCGATTGGCCGTCGAGACGCAAACAAGTCCTGACCACAGGGATCGAAGAGAATCAAACCCTCCGGATCACGGAACCGAAGTAGGCAAGCTGAGGCCGGCGAGCATCCGTTCCTCGCACTGCGTGCAAAGCGACAGTGGATATGCACTTCCTCGGAATCGACGTAGGCACAGGGGGTACACGCGCCGGTTCTTGGGTAGTTATGCTTCCACGACTCGCGATTCCGCGCGGAAGTTAGACCGATAGAAGTTAGACCGATAACAGATCTTATTCCCCAGCAAAACCCTCCATACCAATCCACAACTGCGCCAGGACCTGCAGATTCTGCTTGTAAGTACGAGTGACTGTGAACTCCCTTCCTCCTCGCATCCGCAGCCCGTACTCGCCCGTAGAGCGTGGATGAATCTCTTCCACTAATGCCGCGTTCACCAGCACCGACCGATGAATTCGCACGAACCCGTGCACGCTGAGCTTTTCCTCCATGGTCGAAATAGACTCTCGCAGCATGTGCGAACTCGAGGTATGCAATAACAAGACATAGTTTCCTTTGGCTTCTACCGCGATAACGTCTGCCGCATCGATGAAGAAAATCCTCCCCTTGGCCTTGATCGCGATCCGCGCAGGCTTCTCCATTGAAAGCGTCCGTGTCGACCGCTTTGGCAGCGGCAATTCCTCGCGCGCCGCTTCCAGCGGCGGCTCCACGTTATCCAAGAAACTTCCATTGCCCAATTTGCTACTGCTCCTGCGTCCAAAGTCCATCGTGGCCTGCATGGCTGTCAATTGGCGTCTACTTTCAGCTCATCTGGCTCCCTGGCTGCGTCCCTTTGTCATTTGCAAAGTGCTTTTGCTCGACATCCAGTCCGTTATCTCGCCCGTGACAACAGCGGCAAAGCCTTGCTCTCAAATGCCCTGATGCCTATCCGAGTTCCGCGTCGAATCTTTCACCTCGACAGCCATTCCCACCAGACCGGTCTGATAGCGGCCCCTCTGGTTGATGGAACTCGGCTTGCCAAACCTCGTTCGTCGATCATGAACATGCACTTCTCTGGCCACTTCCCGGAGTTGGCAAATTCCTTGCAACGCCCAGGGCTGTACGAAGGCGTCGGTGAACATCTCGTTGCTGCCAGGCGCGGCACTGTAGTTCATCCCGCATCCAGAATGTTCCATTCGCGGCACTTGGCAGGCCGGATAAGCTGGCCTTCTGGTTCTATTGCAGGTTGGGCGCTCCTTCGTCGGGCATGGCGCCCAGCAGCGCAAGGCAAGTAACCAGAACAAGGATGGAACACAACGCGTTTTTTCATCGCGTGTTTTCCATTTTTCATAATGGGGCTTCCGGTTTTCAAAATAAGAACGCCGTTGTTGCCTTCAGTTAAGCGCGACCATGCTGGGACACTGCGTTCTTGATTGGGCTTGCATTCGCGAGCCCTCACCCAGGGCGACAATGAGCACGGAGCTGGCCGATCCGATTATCTTGAATGTTTTTCGCCCATTTAATTTCCACTTTCGGCGCAGATTTTAGGATGATCAGGTTCTTATGATGCGGCCAGTTCACTTGCGAATAGCATCCGCATTTAACTTGTCATTTGCAAGCAAGATTTGACAATAAGTGAAAAATGACCCGAAAGAAGGCAACCTCAAAGCGCATGTCGGTGCGTTGCATCGTTTTCTAATAGCTAACATAACAGCCAGTCGTCGAATTACCAGAGCCAGACTCGCAAGTGATCCCCTGAAATCCGCAGTTTTGGAATTCCCCTGCTGTTTGATGTAGTCGTACACCCCGCAGTGACAGACTTACCGGCGCGCAACTTCAAATGGGGGCAGCCGGGGTGTGACCGCAGTGCAGTTGGCATCCCGCATTTCATAACCGCAGTTCCAATCATCCATGCAACCGACTGAAAACTTGACGACTCCCGTCTGGTTTGCCAATTGCAAATAGCTAATGTTCGAGAAAGCGATTAGCGACTCCTTTGGTTTGTTTTGTCAGTCGCAACACTCATCTCTCGGTTGGAGAAAACAATGCAAATCCGCAGTGCGAAGTTATCTCTGGTTCTGTTTTTGGTGTTTTGCGCGGGCAGTGCTCTTTCCGCATGGGCGCAATCGACTTCAACTGGCACGGTTGCCGGTTCAGTCACCGATCCTACAGGTGCGCTGGTGTCAGGCGCAGCGGTGACGTTGACTGATAGCACGACCAACGTTGCGCGATCCACTACCACGAACGCCACCGGACGCTACATCTACGTGGACGTTAACCCGGGCATCTACAACCTCACAGTCAGCAAGGCGGGATTTGAGACCACGAAAACCGAGAACCAGGAGGTAAAGGTCGGGGCCAGCTTGACGGTTAATTTAACTCTGCAGGTTGGCGGCGCCAACGTCGTTGTGGAAGTGTCAGCGGTCGGCAATGAGCTGCAGACCATGAATGCCACGGTCGGCAACACCATCACAAATCTCACGATCGACAATCTGCCAAGCCTGGGCCGCGACGTGAGCACCTTCATCGCTTTGCAGCCGGGCGTAAGTCCCGATGGTTCCGTCGCCGGGACGGTTGTCGATCAAAGCGCTTTCTCGCTCGATGGCGGCGACAACACCAACGACATGGATGGCAGCATGAACGTCTACACCAAGAGCTTCGCCGGCGACCCCAGCGGAGGTGTCGCGAATCAGAATAGCGTTGGGCCATCCGTGGGCGGCAAGGGCGTGGGTGGCGCCACAGGGGTTTTGCCCACTCCCCAGGATAGCGTCGAGGAGTTCAAAGTAAATACCGCCGGCCAGACCGCTGACTTCAATAGTTCTTCGGGCTCCGAGGTGAAGGTGGTCACCAAGCGCGGCACCGATGCCTGGCACGGCACGGCCTACGAATATTACAAAGACAATAACTGGTCGTCGAATAGCTGGCAGAATAATCATAACGATCCCATCACTCAGATTCCCAGCTTTCATTACAGCCGTTACGGCGGAGCGATTGGCGGCCCGCTTATCCCCAAGGAAGTTCTGGGCGGTAAGACCTACTTCTTTTTCAATTACGAAGGTTTCAATTTCCCCGACTCCGAAACCATTGTTAGAAACGTGCCTTCGCCGACCCTGAAACTGGGGCTGTTGACGGACGACGCGACTGGCGCCATTTACAACCTGAACCCGACTGCCGTGACCTACAACGGTATTACTTACCCGGGAACCGCCAACGACCCCCGTGGAATTGGAATCAATCCGCTGGTGCAGCAGATATGGAATACGTACGAACCGGCTTCGAACGCTAACTGCACTCAGACGCTATGCGACACTGCGAACGTTCAAGGGTTCTCGGCCAATCTCGCTCAACCAACGACCAGCAAGTTCGCGGTCGGACGGCTGGACCACGATTTTTCGTCCAAGTGGCACTTCATGTCCAGCTATCGTTGGTTCGAGCTGAAAGCTGCCGCGGACGCTCAGGTTGATATCGGTGGTTTCTTCCCCGGAGACACGCTCGGCACTCCGGCTTCTCAGTCCAATCTTCCGCAGCAGGCTTTTTTGTGGACGGCAGGCTTGACTACGAATATCAGCAGCAACACGACGAACGATCTGCACTATAGCTTCCTACGTAACTTCTGGCAGTGGAAGCGGACTGGAGATACGCCGCAAACGGCCACTCTGGGCGGAGCGCTTGAAATCGATAGCGGCCAGTCGGCCGGCTTCGGGCAAGTGAATGATCTAGGGCCCTACAACGTAGACACGCAGAACACGCGTAACCGTTTCTGGGATGGGCACGATCAGATGCTTCGCGATGATATCTCCATGCTCAAGGGCAACCACCTCTTCACGTTTGGCGGCACCTACGAACACAATTGGGATTACCACCAGCGCACCGACAACGGCGGAGGCATCAACAACCAGGTCGTCTACGAACTGGGCGACGGCACCTCCGGGTCGCTTCTGGCGCAAGACATACCGCTTTGCGGGCAGGCAGGAGTCACGATCTCAAATTGCAGTTCGCTAACCGCGGCGGCGTTGGGCATCGTTTCCATTTCGCAGGTCGCTTACACTCGCTCCGGCGCGAGTCTGACGTTGAATCCGATCGGGACCCCGGCATTCGACAAAAGCACCATCCCTTACTACAACGTCTATTTCAGCGATACCTGGCACATGAAGCCGACCTTCACGCTGACTTACGGCTTGGGCTGGACGCTGGAGATGCCGCCGGTGGAACAGAATGGCAAACAGGTGGAACTCGTGGATTCCTCAGATCAGGTAATCTCGGGCGTATCGTACCTGGATGCTCGCAAGCGCGCTGCTCTGCAAGGCCAGGTCTACAATCCCGAAATCGGTTTTGCCCTGCTGGGCAACACCGCCAATGGACCGAAGTATCCCTATAACCCGTTCTACGGCTCATTCAGCCCGCGCGTGGCTGCGGCCTGGAACCCTCGCTTCGACGGCGATTCGACACTGGGCCATCTTTTCGGCCATGAAGATACGGTGGTTCGGGTTGGCTATGGCCGCATTTTTGGCCGCCTGAACGGTGTGGATTTGGTGCTGGTGCCCTTGCTGGGTCCCGGCCTGCTGCAGCCCACTCAGTGCCTCACTGGCCTCAGCAGCGGTGTCTGCGGCGGCGCAGGCAGCAATACCGCCGCCACGGCTTTCCGCATTGGTGTGGATGGCTTGACCGCCCCGCTTCAGCAACCTTCAACGACGTTGCCTCAACCGTATTATCCCGGAGTCAACGGCATTTCGTCTGCTACTGCCTCTGTACTGGATCCGAATTTCCGGCCCAACGAGGTTGATTCGTTCAACCTGACCATTCAGCGGCAGTTGTCTCGCAAGGTCATATTGGAGGTCGGCTACATTGGGCGCAGAATCACCCACGAGTACCAACCTGTCAACCTTAACGCTGTACCTTACATGATGACTTTGGGCGGGCAGAAGTTCTCCCAGGCGTACGCAAACCTGGTACTGCAATACTGCGGGGGCGTGGCGGGGCTGGCTGGCGGCGGTTGCGCGGGAGCTAGCACGACCGGTGCAACCGCGGTGACGCCGCAACCGTTCTTCGAAACGGCGCTCGGGGGCGCCACCTCTGCCTACTGCAGTAGTCCTGTCATGGTCGGGGGAACGCCGATCACTCCCACAAGCTGTACCCAGGCCGTAACGCTGAACGAGGGTGTCACGGGCAAAGGTAACCTCAACACCGCACAAGTGTGGAATCTCTGGAGCGACCTGGACGCCGGCCCGATGCAACAGGCCAACGGTGGCGCCCTGTCCGGACCCACGATGATGAACAACATCAACGCAGCCATCGGGGGTACGTCTCCCCAGATGTCGTCTGGACCTGGGGATAATGCGAGCACCGGCTACGGAAACTACAATGCTGGTTTCGCATCCCTCAAGATGGCCGACTGGAGGGGATTGACCCTGCAGTCGAACTTCACATATTCCAAGGCGCTAGGAACTGGAGCGCTCGTCCAGGCAACCGGCGGATTCACACCCGACGATCCCTTCAATTTGGGGACGATGTACGGAAATCAGACCTTCAACCGCAAATTCGTTTACAACTTCTTCTTCGTCTACCAGCCGCCCTTCTTTAAGGGACAGTCAGGGCTGTTGGGACGCGCGCTGGGCGGCTGGACATTCTCGACGGTATTCAGTGCGGGCAGCGGTTCACCGGTCGAACTCTTTACCTCGACCGGAGATGGCCAGGAATACGGCGCTGGTGATAACGTCAACTACTTCGGCAATGAAAATATCGTTCCGGTGGCGCACGCCACAAGCGGTCACCGCTACGACCAACCCAACGGCCAGTTTCCAAATCTTTTCAAGGCCGGGCCCGCTGCGGTGAACGACTTCCGTAATCCGATTCTGGGGTTGGATAATAAGGACTGCGGCTTTGGCTGTATTCCTGGCCTGCCTTACTGGAATATGGACCTCAGCGTCCGGAAGAATTTCAGAGTCGCGGAAGGAATCAGCCTGGAGGTTCAAGGCGTCTTTGCCAACGTTTTCAACCACGATCAGTTTCTGGACCCGAACGGCTTTTTCGAAACCGGCCTCTTTAGCGGTTCAGGGCCGGGTGGTTTCGGAACCCTGTCCGGCGGTTCGGCGCAGGAAGAACCAGGAGGCAACCGGCAGATCGAGGTGGGCGCCCGGGTTCGATTCTAGCTACTGAAATTCGACACGCCACCAGTTGGCGCCTCGAACCAACTTAGTCCGTAGCGCTTCTCTCCGGCCGCACCGCACAGGTGCGGCCGTTGATCTGGGCAGACGCCAGTCAACGTCGTAAGGATGTCGTCCGAAGTGTGCGAGATCAACGGGGTGTGGTGATTCGTAAGAAGATGGCTTCTGGGAAATGTAATATTCGCTTGACCGAGTTTGGAAACATTGTTTCAGGCGCGTTTGCGCTGCGCTCGACCCACGCAAGCCGACCCAATGCCAGCCTAAGCGTCGATCAGTGAACTATGTTGACGGCCACCACAGGCGTAATCGACTCGGTTGCGTTCTTGCCCGCAGGGAACAGGCGCATACCAAGGATTACCCCCACGCGGCTGTTGAAATTGTATTCGACGGCGGGAGCTAGACCGAACACCTGGCTCGATCCAGAATTGAGCAGGATCGGAAGGTTCGGACTCGCGATGTTAAATCCAGCCACGTGCGTGCTGTATTGGTGCCGGTAAACACCTTCCATGACAAGCACCCAATGGCGGGTCGCGTTGTACTCGGCGGCCAAGTCGACCAGCAGGGCGGCGCCGGGGCTGGCATGGCCGCGGAATCCCTGGGACGTGCCGTAAACGCTGGCATCCTGAATATTCACTGAGTGGGAAAGCGCCTGCGTGACGTTGAAGCGCGCGCGCAGGATGCGGCCCGTGGGCATCCAGAAAAAAGTCTGCGTGTAGAGACCGAGGGTAGTCGTGTACGCGCCGGCGCCGAAGCCGTCGCTGGGGCGGTCGAGTTGATCGTACTTTCCAGTCGGAAGCGTTTCCTGTACGTTGACCGAAGTTGTGGGGAGCCAGCCGCCCTCATGAAACAAGTGGAGCCGGTACTGCGCCTGCACCATGAGATCGCCGACGCCCCGGCCGCCGGCTCCGTTATCCGGTTCGTTGTAGCCGAATGTGGGGATCACTCCTACCGTGAATTTGTTGACGAGGCCGTAGTTGATGTAGGTGAGCGAGCCGTAGCCGTTCTGGTGCGGTGCACTGACGCGAGTGCCTGCGGAGTTGTAGAAACCCTCGGTGATCACGTCGTAAACATAGGGCTCGACCAGCACGTGACCCTGCGGCAGAGTCGAGGCGTTCGGCGCCAGCAAAGGACCGGTCCACCAGGCATCATCGAGCGGCTGGCGGAAGGCTACCGAAGGCACGGACGTCTGCGCGGCGGCCATGCAAATTGTCACAGCGATCACGGCGAATGAATTCTGCAACATTCTCGCGACGGTCATCTCGATAGATCCAGTTCAATTAATTCAGTGTTGAATGCGAGTGGTGGGTAAAGATGCCAGTTTCGTTGGATGCATACAAGGTCTCTCGCGATGCGAAGAAAAAGAGAAAGTGACGAACAGCCAAGGACCAGGTGCGGGTGCACCCTTTAACAGTGCGTACCTAGAATATCCTGCACGCCCGCTCGGAGGCCGCGGGGGGAGTCTTACTGCCGTTTCGTCTCTTTTTCGTCAGGTGGGTTTAGCGTGGGCGAGAAAGTCTCTTTGCCGAGGCCTCGGATCCAGATGGTTCACGGAACGGTTCCACAGAGATACGCTCGTAACACACTTCCAGGACCGTCAGGTCTTCTGTACCGCCCGGCAATTGAAGGATTACGCTGTCACCCGCCGCCGACTTCATCAACGCGCGCCCCAGAGGTGACACCCAACTGATGTGGTTGCGATTCAGATCGATTTCGTCGGTGCCCACGATGCTCACCACTCGCGATACTCCCGCGGCATTGGCATAGCGCACGGTCGCTCCGAAGAATGCCCTGGTCGCCGCCTGCCCCGCTCTCGGAGCTTCCGGGTCCACCACTTCCGCGGCTTCGATTCGCTTTGTGAGAAAGCGAATCCGCCCATCAATCTGCCGCAGCCGCCGCTTGCCGTACTGATAGTCGGCGTTTTCACTGCGATCACCGTTGCTGGCAGCCCACGCCACGACCTCCGTCACGGCCGGGCGTTCTCTTGTGAGCAGAAACCGGTGCTCATCTTTGAGGCGCTCGAGCCCGCTCGGCGTGATGTAGTTCTTGACTCGCGTCGCGGGCTCGTCCGGTTTTGGTTTTCTCGTAAACCCTTTTCGCATGTCGTAGTCTTTCGTTCTTTTAGCGCCAATCCAGTGGGTGCACCAATCGGCGCGGTGGTTGTTTTTCCGCGCTCAGGGCCGCCCGCCCTCAACAACGGGAAGAAGGATTAAACGTCGTATAATCTCGTGCGCGCAGCTTGGGAGCAGAACGTATGAACGTACAAGAACAAATTGAGAAGTATATTACCAGTCAGCCGGAGTCAAAACGCAGTGACATGCGCCAGCTGCATCGGCTCACACTTCAAGTGTCCCCAGAATGCAAATTATGGTTCTTCGATGGTAAAGACAGCAAAAATCATACTGTTACCAACCCTACGATTGGATATGGATTTCACACAATAAAATATGCCGATGGAAAAAGTAGAGAGTCTTTTCGAATTGGTGTCAGCGGAAACAAAACCGGAATCTCTGTCTATATTCTTGGTCTCAAAGATAAGAAGTACCTAGCCAAAACGTATGGAAAGAAACTGGGCAAGGCGAGCGTGACCGGGTATTGCATTCGGTTTAGGGCTCTAAAGGATATAAACATCGATACGCTTGAAGCGGCAATACGATTCGGGCTTGCAGCTTAGAACGAAAACGGCGAGCTGACGAAAATTCGATCCTTAAAAGGCAACCAGTTACCGATGTAAAGGGCGGGTCGCCCATCTTTGCATTTCACCATCCCCACGGAGGGTGCCCCATCCTTGCGTTTTCTGCAAGAGCCTGCCCTGAGCTTGCCGAAGGGGTGGGCGGAAATGCTGCCGGCGCAACTCTTGTCCGTTCTGCACCACCAGTACTGTCGTACCCGCCCTTCGCAAGGTACGCGAAGGACGGGGGCACCCGCAGTTGTGGTGGCTTCTGCAGTTTGAAGGCCGGGTCACCCGCCGAAGGCACGCTTGGGAGAATCAGGATTCCGGCAAGGGTGATGGCTCGGGTTGCGGTTGCGGCTTTCGCCTAAGGACCAACGCGGAGAACAGCGTGATGACGAGCCCAATCGGGAAGGGATGAATGAACGTGAGCACTGCGTTGAAGAATGGGTTTTTGTACAGCTCTTTGTATTTTCTGACCTGCTCAAGTTTTGCCTCGACGGCTGCCGGGCTCGCCCCCGAGACGGTGAGCTTCTGAACCAAATGAGCGCCATATGCGTCCCAGAAACCAGGCAGGAAGTTGTAATAGATCACTTCCCAGGTTACGACATAGATGATGCACGATATCAGAGTGATGGAGAGGCCGACGGCAAAAGCCTTTGAAAACGTAATCTGACCATCACCGATGTTGTCCCGGTAGGTTCGGATGCCGACAAACACCATCAAGAACGAGAGCACGATGGAGGTGTTGCCGACGATCGCGCCGCGATCGAAGCCAATCCTGCCGCCGAAGGTTACCAGCGCTATCATCATCAGCGATGAGATAGCGCCAGAAATCAGTCCGAAGGTGACGACGACCTTTCTCATATTCTAGTAATGTCTCTTACCCGATCCTGACCTTTCCACGTATGTTGCCGGCACCATCCTCATGCGGGCTCAGCGACCAGCCACGTCGGCTGGCGGCTTGGATTCCACTGGGATAACTACGATAAGGTTATCGCCTGCTCCGGGGTGAGTCATCCCAAGATAATCGAGTTTGTCGAGCCCCGATTTGGCGTCGAAGCCGACGTCTTTCGTTGTCATGTTCGGCGCATAAAACATCAAGTGCGGAGGAAAAATGCCAGTGCCGTGCTCAGGGATCGCCCTCAAGCGGTTCTGGCTGGACATCATATAGAGGAATCCCGGTTTGCTGGGATACTGGTAACGGCCTTCCTTATATCCGTTGGCGATGTCTGCCTTGATTTCATCCTCGGACTTGCCGTTTGTGCGCAGCTCTTCACCGTGCATGTAGACAAGCAAGAGAGTGCGGCTGCCTTCGGCGTCGAAGCACTGCGGCTCAATGGTTGTTTCTGCGGGCTTTACGAAATGCCGGCCAACAAAACAGCTGAAGCCGTTAGTGCCTTCACGCGCTTTCTCGTAGCCCTTGGGCCCAAGAACATAAACTGTGGCTTTACTGGATACCTCGGCCGGGGCGGCGCTTTCAGCGAGTGCGATCTGCTGGTCACGTGGCATGGAAGCGTCGTAGACCCGGGGAAGTTCCTGGGCGGTTGCAGGAATGACCGCAGCGCTTGAAAACATGCCGATCGACAGAGTACCCACGACAAAGACCTTCAACGAATTCAGAGACTTCATGTTCGCTCCTTTTTTCAAAAAGTTCATGTTTTCATGAACTTCATGTTTTCATAAACTTCGTGTCGCTCGTATTGAGCGTCGATCGGCTCAACATACCGCGTGAGGCGGGGTCGATGTCGTCATCCTTTTGGCTGATTTTGGCGGCGGAGAGAAAAATCATTCGTTTGGGCGAGCGGTTATCGGCGCGAACCGAGCTCGTGAGCGAGTAAGTGCACGAGTAGGTCAGGGAAGAAGGCCGAATTCCTTGCCCAGTTGCACCGCTTGCGTTCTTCGTTTCGCCCCGAGTTTGTCGAAAACACGGCTGGAATGGGTCTTCACCGTGCTCTCGCTCACAAAAAGCTTCTCGGCGATTTCGCGGTTGCTCAGGCCCTGAGCGATCAGTTCAAGGATCTCAAGCTCGCGGCGAGTGATATGGAGATCCTCACGTTTTCTTTCGTCAGGGATGAACGGTCCCTCGGCATGGAGGGGAACCTCCCTTACAACAATTGTCTGGCGTTTTGCTGTCAGCTTGAGGCCAAGCCAGATGCCAAGAACGGCAAAGGTCGCGGCGATCAGCCCGCCGTAGATTTCAATGGAATGTTCGACGACCAGGAACTGATACTCGGTCCACTGGAGCAGTGCTATCAAGATTCCACCGATCAACCCGTACATGAGGACGTGGCGCTTCATAAGTCGCAGGAGGATTCGTTACCGAAATTATCGCACCTATGGTGGGCTGGTCCTACTGCTTGCACGGCAAGATCAACGCTTTCGGCTTTGAATTGCCCCAGTTGTGCAGAATGTACCGAAAGAAGAGGATCAATTGGAAGCCGCGAAAGCTGCGTAACCGACTGAATGGGCGAGAGAAAGATTGGTCGGGGAGAGAGGATTTGAACCTCCGACCCCCTGGTCCCGAACCAGGTGCTCTACCAGGCTGAGCCACTCCCCGACGGTAACGCGGGCGACAACAAACAAGGCATCCACCCGCTTCATTTGCTGCTCGATGAACTTTACAATTATAACATCGCAACTGCGGAGGTTCTCTCCGCTTGCTCGATCCAGCTTTCGCGCTACACTGATGACGCAATGTGATTGAATTGCTGCAAATGTAACGCGGCCTGATTCGAACGCACCACGCTGATCTGAAGCTATGATCGTCCTCTCTGCCAATCGTCTCTATACGCCACAAGAAGAAATAAAAGACCCGCTCCTTTTTATTGAGGGTGGCCTCATCTCAGCCGTTGCCTCGCGCGCTGAGCGAGAAATTCCGAAGAACGCGAGGGTGCTCGATCTTGCGAGCGAAGGCCCGACCGAAGCCATCCTGGCGCCCGGTTTCGTCGACATTCACATGCATGGCGGCGCCGGTCTCGACCTCATGCGGGCCACGCCCGGCGAGTTACCGCGTCTGAACAAGTTCCTGACCACCCACGGCGTCACAGGATACTTTCCTACTACCGTCGCCGCGCCGCTTGATCAGACCTGCGCAGCTCTGGCGCGACTAGCCGACGCTGTCGAAGCCGCTCAAGCTTTCAACGGCGAAGACAAGGGGACGGAAGCCCGGCCGCTCGGAATCCATCTGGAAGGTCCGTTTCTCAGCCACAAACGCCGCGGCGTGCATCCCACGGAATACCTCGTTGAGCCCACGCTGGAAATCTTTGATCGTCTGTGGCAGGCTGCGCGCGGCCACGTGCGCATGATGACCATCGCCCCGGAGCTTCCCGGCGCTCTCGAGGTCATCGCCGAAGCGGCCCGGCGCAAAGTCTGCGTGAGCATCGGCCACTCTGACGCCGTGCTCGAAGAGGCCCGCTCCGGGGTCCGCGCCGGCGCTCGCCACGCTACCCACACTTTCAACGCCATGCGGCCACTCGACCATCGCGATCCCGGAATCCTCGGCGAAGTGCTTACCGACCGCCTGCTGAGCGCCGATATTATCGCGGATGGAATTCACGTCGCGCCCGAGGTCATTCAAATTTTCCTGCGGTCGGTAGGTCTGGAACGCTCGGTGCTGATCACCGACGCCATGGCTGCGGCAGGCATGCCCGACGGCACCTACCAACTCGGCCCGATTCAGGTGGAAGTGAAACATGGAAAGGCCACGAACAATGGAACCCTCGCCGGCAGTGTCCTCACCATGGATCGCGCCGTTCGCAACATAACCCGCTTCTCTCACTGGACCCTGCGCGAAGCAGTACGCGCCGCAACCCTGAATGCCACACGCGCCGCCGGCCTCGCGCAACTCGGCGAGCTCGCGCCCGGGGCGGAAGCCAACATTATTGTGTTGAGTCCAGACGGAGAAGTGCGCAGAACGATCGTCCGCGGGCGCTGCTAAACCAGAACACCCAAAAGTTAGGACGAGGATTTTGTTTTCGGATCCGTGTGAATCCGCGTAGATCCGTGGCAAATCGTTTCTTGTTAGTTCGGCTTGCGTTCTTTCGCGTCCACAAGATAACGCAATAGTACGGCCTCATCGGCCCGCGTGAGCTGATCGAGGAAGGAGGTATCCACCTTGCTCTCTTCAACAGGTTTCGCGGCACTCGACTGACGGAGCTTGTCACCCAGTTCGGGCTCATTGCTCATCACTTGGCTGTAGAACCACAGAAAGTGCCGCATCTGGTCGAGCGCCTTGCACAGAATCTGGATGGCTTCGGTCTCGGGCAGCGCACTCAGGGCTTCCATCAATTCCGGATCGCTGGGCGCCTGCATGGCCGCGTAGTTCAGCTCCCGCTGAATCGCGCGCAAATCTTCGGTAACTCGCGCCATCCGCGTGTGAAGATCGTCCATCTGAGTGTCGTTCCCCATATGTCGAAGCGACTTTCCGTGCCCTTCAACATCGCATCGCGCGCGCCCAGCGGATAGATGTCCCACGATCATGCGCTTTCGTAATTCAAGCC
This sequence comes from uncultured Acidobacteriaceae bacterium, assembly GCA_963743115.1. Lineage (GTDB taxonomy): Bacteria > Acidobacteriota > Terriglobia > Terriglobales > Acidobacteriaceae > Sulfotelmatobacter. The sequence goes on from CAVUOM010000001.1 coordinate 487,477, forward strand.
ATTACTTTGGTTGGGTGACTCATGCCCGGCACCCGATCACGCTGAAACCCGCTACTGGCAAGGCTTTTCGCGTTATCAAGCAACATAGCGCGCCGCTCGACAATTCGCTTCCGCGTGTCGATTCTTCCGGTTCTCTAAGGTCACCACCCATAGTTACTGAAGCCATCGTTATGGGAAACTTCAGCGGGAATTCACTGTCGGGAAGTCCGCTACATGTGATACAAACGCGCGGATGGAATCGTCTTCGGCAAGCCCGTCTAGCCATGACCTGGTCCGCGCCATCGGCCGTTGGAGCCTGGTTGCGCTGGTGGTGAACTCCATCATCGGCAGCGGAGTCTTTGGGCTGCCCTCTACCGTGGCCGCGCTCATCGGCAACTACAGCCCCTATGCCGTGCTCGCGGCCGGGGCCGGAATGAGCGTGATCATGGGCTGCTTCGCCGAGGTTGCGTCGCGCTTTCAGCAAGCCGGCGGTCCTTATCTCTACGCGCGCGTTGCTTTCGGGCGTCTCATGGGCATTCAAACCGCCTGGATGCTCTGGCTGGGACAAGTGGCTGCACCCGCGGCGAACGCTAACCTGTTTGTGATTTACGTGGGAGAGTTCTTCCCGCACGCCAAAGACCCGCTGCCGCGCGCCATCATTCTCACCGCGCTGGTGGGCTTGTTGACTTTTATCAATATTCGCGGCGTGCGTGCCGGGACGCAGGTGAGCAATTTGTTCACGGCAGCGAAGCTGGTGCCGCTGTTCGCGGTGATTGTGCTGGGTTTGCTTGTGCTTCAACACCAGCACTGGGCCATCGCCTCTGCGCCGGTCGCATCCGCCAGCACCAACCAGTGGCTGAAAGCCCTGCTGCTTCTGGTGTTTGCCTACGGTGGATTCGAGACTGCGCTCGCGCCCATGAGCGAAGCGAAAAATCCGCGACGCGACGCTCCTTTCGCACTCTTCACCGCTCTTCTGCTTTGCACCGTAGTCTACGCGCTGATTCAGTGGGTGGTCGTCGGAGTCCTGCCCGACGCGGCCCACAGCCAGCGTCCCTTGGCCGACGTCGCGCGGCTGGCGGCCGGTCCCGTAGGCGCAGCGCTGGTTGCGATCGGCGCGCTGATTTCTTTCTACGGATACCTCAGCGCAAAGATTCTGGCCATGCCGCGCGTTGTGTTCGCCCTCGCTGAACAAGGAGATTTCCCCAAGGTGTTCGCCGCCGTTCATCGCCGCTTTCACACGCCCTACGTCTCGATCCTCGTCTTCGCGGCCATGATCTGGGGATTGGCTCTGATCGGCGATTTCAAATGGAACGTAACGCTTTCCGCTGTAGCCCGGCTTCTCTACTACGGCGTAGCGCTGTGCCGCCCTGCTCATCCTTCGCCGCAAACAGCCGGAAGGAGCGAGCGCAATGTTTCAGCTGCCTGCGGGAAATTTCTTCGCAGTGCTGGGAATCATTCTGTGCGCGGTCCTGGTAACGCGCGTGGATTTTGGCCAGTCCCTGATTCTGGTCGCGACTATCGTGCTGGCGTTGGTGAATTGGGCGGTAGTAGCTCGCACGGCTCCCCTCAACGACTGAATAGCGGACCATACATCTTGCAAATGGTCGATCAACTTATCTTCCGTGTTCCGCAACCACACTGAACTTCACGCCAAGCGCGCGCAACACAGAATTCACAGTTTCAAAGCGAGGGTGTGCTCCAGCGCTCAGGGCTTTGTAGAGACTCTCTCTGCCAAGTCCCGAGTCCTTGGCGATCTGCGCCATGCCGCGTGCCTTCGCCACGTCTCCAAGCGCGGCAACGAATACATCGGGGTTCGAGTCTTCGGCAGCCGCCGTAAGATATTCGGCAATAACGGCATCGTTATCCAAATATGCCGCAGCATCGAATGATTTGTAAGTTGTTTTCCTCTTCATCCTTTCGCCCCCTTCAGTTCGCGAGCCATTTTCGCCGCTTTGGCAATGTCCTTGGCCTGCGACGCCTTAGCGCCGCCAGCCAGCAAAACATAATTGGTCGATCCAGTTCGCGAGTAATAAACCCGGTACCCCGCTCCCACATGAATACGCATCTCGGAAACGCCCCCGCCGACGGGCTCGCAGTCGCCGAAGTTCCCAAACGTCGCGCTGAGAATGCGAGCCAGGATTCTGGCTTTTGCTTTGTGATCGGCCAGATTGGATAGCCACGCGTCGAAATCGGACGACCGGATAAACGTATTCACGCCTGCCCTATTGTATCCGATTGGATACAATGCCAGCAAGCCTTCACAATTCCCTTGACTTCGATTCTCAAGCCTGAGACCCTATCTCTATACGCATTTGATCTTTGACATGAGAATAGCAACGAGATATAAGTCCCATGAATGCAATATTTTGCAGCCCAGCCTCTGATTCCAAAGCGCTTAGCCGCATGAGAGTAAGCCAAGTCCTTTGATTGGAATATTTTGCGAGCAAGCTCTTTGCTTTCAATATTTTAGCCAGATCTAACGTGGCCATGGAGATCGCAACCCATTGATTCGAAGGATTTTAAGTGGTTCGATCCGTGATTTTTTTCGATCTGAATCGATCTGGCCGAGTCCCAACACCGAAGCCCGAAGCCCGCGCACTTACACTCCCCGCTGCTCCATCTCCAGCAGCGCCTTCTTGCGCTCCATGCCCCAGCGATAGCCGCTGGCGTCGCCGTCTTTGCGCACTACGCGATGGCAGGGAATCGCGACTGCGACTGGATTTGTGGCGCAGGCGCGGGCCACGGCGCGGCTCGCGCTCGGCCGGCCAATCGCTTTTGCTATCTGGCTGTAGGACCGGGTCGCGCCGAACGGGATCGATTGCAGATACGTCCAAACGCGGCGCTGGAATGCAGTGGCTCGAATATCCAAAGGCAGAGCGGCATTCGACTCGTGACCGGTCATGGTTGCGAGCAAGGTTTCAACCCAGGCTTGCAATCCGCCCTGGTCGGGCTTGCGCACGGCAAAAGGAAATTCGTGCTTCAGGCCTTCGATCAATTCACCGTCGGAACGCGCGAACTGGATGGCGCAGACTCCCTTGTCGGTGGCCGCGACCAGCATGCGTCCGAGCGGCGAATCGGCGATGGCATAGCGAACTGTGGCAGCGATCGCGCCGCGGCGATATTTGTCGGGCGTCATGCCGAGTTGCGATGCAGTCTTTTCATAGAGGCGGCTGCTCGAGCCGTAACCGGCGTCATACATGGCGCGGGTCACGTTGTCTCCCGCCTGCAGATTGCGCTTGAGCAGGCGCAGGCGGCAGGAATCGCCGTACTCGCGCGGCGTGATTCCGAGCGCGGCTTTGAAACGCCGCTGCAAATGGAAAGGGCTCTGGCGAAACACTTTGCCCAGGCGCTCCAGAGTCAACGGCTCATCGAGATGCTGCTCGATATAGCGGCATATCTCTTTCGCCCAGTCGGATTGCGGATTACCGCTGACCGACCGCGGCCGGCAGCGCAGGCAGGCGCGAAAACCGGCTTTCTCCGCTTGCTCGGGATGCGAGAAGAATGCCACATTTTCACGCCGCGGACGGCGTGCCGCACACGAAGGCCGGCAATAAACGCCGGTGCTGGAGACAGCGAAAACGAACTCTCCGTCGTGCGCAGCATCGCGTGCGACGACTGCATTCCAGCGCTGGGCTTCGCTGAGTTTCGCCGAATTGGAGCGTGCCGGCATTTCGCTCAGGGTTTCGTTTGTGAGTATGGCATTTGCGGTCAGCATTGGGAAAGTCAGGTTGGTGGACGTCATGATAGGAACAGCGTAGGGCGAAGTGGACGGAGTGGACTATCCGAATCTTGCGGGCAAAGCGAATTCCGTCGCCAGTTCCGGGCGGGTTTGTCGATTGGCCTTAATTACCGCGCGGATGGAAGGGGCCGAGCACGCTGGAAACTCCGGAGCGTTTGCGCAGTTCGCTGAGCAGCGCGCTGGCTGCGTTGGTGTAGGTCTTGCTGGGATCGGAGGGATCGGCCCAGACCGCGTCGTAAATAATTTGCGCCGCTTCTTTCAGATCCATGTGCAGTGCGCCTTCGAAAACATCGATGCGCTCCTGCAGACGCGTGTAACACGCTTTGCAAATCGAGGCTGAGTCGTCGTCTTGAGCGCGGTGATTTTCCAGACTGCAAATAGCAATTGAGCTGGCGACGTCCTGAGGATCTGCGGAGATTTTCGACTCAAGCTCTTTCAGGAATGCTTCTCTCTCCTGCTCGACGACGGCAATGTCGGGTGAAGACTCGGTAGCAACTTGCACCTTAGGAATGGCGGGAACAGCGCCGGGTAAGACCCGCGCTCGGCTGTTGCAGGCCGGGCATACGTCGAGGTTAGCGGGATAATAGAGACGGCAGTTGGAACAAGGCAGGCCAAAGCCCGAAGGCTGTTGGCCCTTGGCATCGTGGCGGACGGCGTTCCGCAGATCGTTCCTGACGTTATTCTGAGCGTTACTCTGAACGCTGCTCTGCACGTTATTCTGCGCGTCGGTCCGAACATCTTTCCGTAAGTCGCTTCGAACGCTGCTTTCGGGCGGCGGGGTGGTCTGTGCCGGCTTGGCGGCGGCCGCTGTGGATCTTGTCAGGTCCATGATCAATCACTTGAAAAACGCGGGGAGCGCGTGGCTTCACCTTTTTGCATGAGCCGGTAGCACACTGGCGCAACCCTTTCATTCCAGTGTAAGCAGTCTCGCGCCCGGACGAACATGCCGGGAGTACACTTCGAGGTACTGTCCCTGCGGAGCTGTTACCGGAAGTTTGTGTCCTTCATCTGCATCAGTTTCAGAAGTTCGTCGCGGCGGGCGCGATAGAGTTGGCGCTCGGGATCGAGCCGCGCGGCCGTCTCCAGTTCCGACAAAGCTTCCTCATAACGGTCCATGGTCATAAGGCAGGCCGCAAGAGCGTAGTGGTTGTCGGGAGAAGCGTTGAGGCGCAGGGCCTCGCGGAATTCCTTTTCTGCGGCCTGCAGCTGCCTCTGCTGAAACAGCGCCGTGCCGAGAAGGTGGTGAGCCGAGTCGGAGTCGGGATTGAGCGCAACCGCCAGGCGCAATTCGCGGATGCCTTCTTCGAGCTTGTCATCGAGCAACAGGGCTTCGCCGAGGACGCGGTGTTCCGCGGAACCGGTAGGGTTCTCGCGAACTGCCAGCTGCAATTCATTAATGGCGCTAGCGTAATCCTTCTTCGCCATGTAGGCGCGGGCCAGGCAACCGTGTCCCTGCTCCCACTCGGGATGCTGGCGGTAAAGCTCGCGCAGCTCGGCCGTGGCCGCATCGAAGTCGCCTTTGTCGCAATACGTGTTGCCCAAGTTGTTTCGCACCGAGGCTTCTTCAGGCGCGAGCTTCTTGGCTTCGCGATATTCGGCGATGGCTTCATCCAATTTGTTTTGCTCATGCAAAATCAGCGCCAGGTTGGAGTGGGCCTGCCAGAAACGCGAGTTCAGACCAATCGCGTGGCGATAGGCGGCGATGGCGGCGGGCAGGTTTCCATCGGCGTGCAGAGTGATGCCCAAATCGTAATAGGTATCGGGGTTATCGGCGTCGCGGGCTAGCGACTCAGCGAAAGCGTGAGCCGAAGCGCCGTATTGTCCGTCGGAGAAAAAGGCGAGACCAAGGAACTGGTAAGCTTCCGCGTTCTGCGGATCCATGCTGAGCGCAGTGCGCGCCTCAGCGATCGAGTCGGAAGGATCGTCGAGGCGATAGAAGATGTAGGCCAGGCTGCTGTGGTTCTCAGGGAAATCCGGCATGAGCTGCGCGGAGAGCGTGATCTCGTCGATGGCGTCGTCCCAGAGTTCCTGCTGCCGCAGCATTGTGCCTAGGGCGAAGTGCAATGCGGCATTTTGAGGATCGGCGGTTAAAGCCTGGCGCAGAGCGAGTTCGGCTTCGTGGAAATGTTGAGCTCGCGCATCGGTGGCGGCCTGTACCAGCGCCGCGGGAACCTGGGTCGCGGAAATCTCAAAGGCTGAGGAATCAGCGGCGGCGGACCGCTTCAAGTTCTTCAGGGCGTGTATCAGATTGGCATCCGCGCCGGCGGCTTCGAACTGGTGAATTTGTTCTTTGCCGGGGACGTTTGCGATTCCCCGTTCCTGAACTATTCTGACGAGGCGATTGCCGGGCACACCAGCCGTCAGCCAAGCCATCAACTGGGTGGAGTTCACCGGCTGACGGTCGCTGGACTGGGCATTTAAAATTGCCCCAAAAAGCAACAAAAGAACTGACAGGCCCTTGCGCTTCACTCGACTCTCCGGTGACGGTTTGGCTTGCAGGTGGCGCTGATTGCGGCGCGGGACAAGGTTTTTGGCCCGAACCGCACCTTCCACTCTAGCCCCCGGGCAGAACCGAAGGTAAGGTCACGGAAGTAATAGGCAGGGTTTGCAGGGGCGCGGTGCAGTTTGGCTTACGTGCTGGGCCGGCTAAGCGGGAGATCCTTCGCTACGCCTGAAAAACGGCTCCGCTCAGGATGACAGTCGTGGGGTGATAGTCAAACTGCACCACTACTCGCCAAGGGCGTGGTTTGACTTCCCCCTACCCCTCCGGTACCGTATTAGAAGGAAGACGGTTGTGGTGTCTTCTCAGGAGGTTCCCCGTGGAAGGTTTGTTCCAACCGTGGCACCTGATCATCATTTTTGCTATTGCTTTGCTGATTTTCGGCCCCAAGAAGTTGCCTGAGCTGGGCAAAGGGCTGGGCGAAGGATATCGTGCCCTCAAAGAGGGGATGAAGGATACTCCTGCACCCCCCGCTTCGACCGAAGCGAGCAAGACCACCGAATCCAAGGAAACCAAGGCCTGACCGAGTTTCCTTCGCGGGCAGTAATCCTCTTTGTTTCCACGCCGCTTTGTCGCCTTTTTCTGTTCCGTTCCGTGTAGTTCCGGGCCCTAGATAGCATTTAAGTTGTGAAATTGACTCTAAATCTGGAGGTAGGCAGTGTTGCGTAAAATCGAAGTTGCTGCTCTCATACTGTTCCTGGGATTAGCCTCGGCAGTTTTTGCCGATCAGATCACATTGAAGAATGGTGACCGCCTGACCGGCACAGTGGTGAAGTCTGATGGCAAGGTTCTGGTGCTGCACACTGAGTTCGCGGGAGACGTTACCCTGCAGTTTGCCGCCATCACACAGATTACGACCGAGAAGGCGTTGCACGTTGCATTAAAGAATGGCCAGACTGTCGTTGGACCAATCACCACCAGCGACGGCAATCTGGAGGTTGCGGGCAAGAACGGGGCTCCGGTGGAGACGCCGAAAGACACCGTGGTGGCGATCCGCAACGATGCTGATCAACTTGCTTACGAGAAGGCTCTGCATCCCGGTCTGTTAAACGGCTGGAATGGCGGATTAAACGCGGGCTTTTCGTTAACCGGCGGCAACAGCCAGACGGAGAATCTTTCGATTGCTTTCAACGCAGCACGTGCTACCAAGAACGACAAACTCAGCCTGTACTCGACCATAGTGTACGGAACGAACCAATTGGCCAGCCCGAGCACGACCGCCAACATTGAGACTGGCGGCATTCGTTACGACCGCAACATCAATGCCCGCGCGTTTGGGTTTGTTGCGGCGGACTTCATGAGCAACGCGCTGCAGGACTTGAATCTGCGCTCAGTAGGCAGCGTTGGTTTAGGCTACCATGCCGTCAAGAGCGACAGGACTACGCTTGACTTCCTGGCCGGCGGCAACTTCACGGACGAGGACTACTCGGAGCCAGCGGTACCGGCGAACCCGACTGGAACTCCGCCAACTCCGGCAATCCCTGCAATGAAGACTATTCACAACTACGGCGCTCTTACTCTGGGCGAGGAGTTCACGCACAAGCTAGGCAAGAGCACGGTATTGACCGAGAAGTTGTATCTTTATCCGAACCTGTCAGAGACGGGCGAGTACCGGGGAACGTTTGACCTGGGCTGGGTCACGAAGATCAACAAGTGGCTGGGCTGGCAGAACACGTTCAACGATATCTACGTTTCGAACCCACCTGAGGGCTTGAAGCAGAATGACGTCGTCCTAACGACCGGGCTGAACTTCACCTTCACTCACTAAGGGTCTTTCGCACCTATGAATGCCCAAGCCGCTCGCGAGAGCGGCTTTTTTCGTCTCCGGAAAGCCTTCCAAGTTGATCTCCCGGCCGCTCCCCGCTCACCAAAACTTGAAAGACGCGTCTACTACCGAGTACAGTACTGTTTCTCGTTTTCCGGGTTCTTAAAAGTCCCTCACCAACAGGAGTCTGCTCGATGCGTCACGCTTTGACTTTGCTGATTGCTGTCTGCTGCTTCGGTGTATTTTCCTACTCGCAAACCGCGGACGAACTGATTGCCAAGAACATCGAAGCCCGGGGCGGGATCGAGAAAATGAAGGCCATCAAGACCCTTCGCGTGACGGGCAAGTTCGAAGGCGCTGACGGATTCACGGCCGCCGTGGGCCAGGAGAACGAACGACCCGACCTGGTTCGAGAGACATTCCTCCTGCAGGGCATGACGGCGGTGCAGGCTTATGATGGCGCGACCGGCTGGCAGATCCAGCCCTTTGGCGGGAAGAAAGATCCGGAGTTGATGGGCGAGGACGACATGCGCGACCTGCTGCTGGACGCCGACTTCGACGGACCTCTGGTCGACTACAAAGAAAAAGGCAGCACGGTGGAGTATCTGGGACACGACGTGGTCGATGGAGACGACGCGCTCCGACTGAAGATCACGCTGAAAAACGGCGACATTATTTATGACTATCTCGACCCGGATACCTTTATCGAGATTCGCAGGGAGATCCAGCAGTTTATCCGGGGCTCGGTGCGCGATCGCGTGGTCGGCCTGGGGTCGTACAAGCCGGTGAACGGAGTGATGTATCCCTTCTCGATCTCGCAGGGGCCAAAGAATAATCCCGACGCGCAAACTACCACGATACAGAAGATGGAAGCGAATGTGACCATCGATCCCGCAGACTTTATGCTTCCGGCTTCATTGAAGACTGAGGAAAAGAAGTCCGGGCTGGTGGGGATTCACTGATCTTCTGCATTGACGGTTCGCTGGCATGAAGACCGCAACGAAAATCATGGACGTGGAAAAAGGACTCGTAAACATGAAAGCATCCGCTGGTAATTCTTGGGGAGTGATAGTACTTGTGTCGGTCGCGTCGCTGTTCGCATCGTTGCCGGTCGCAGCGCAAGCGCCGTACCGCTACGATGCGGCTACGGTTTCAGGATTACCGGCGCGAAACATCGGTTCGGCGACCATGAGCGGACGCATTGCCGCGGTCGATGCGGTGGAGGAGGACGGCCGCATCACCGTATTTGTGGGCGCGGCCAGCGGTGGAGTCTGGAAATCAGTGAACGGCGGCACGACTTACAAGCCGGTCTTCGACCGAGAAGATGTGCAGTCCATTGGCGCGGTGGCGATTGATCCCTCGAACTCGAAAATTGTATGGGTGGGCACCGGCGAAGCCTGGACGCGGAACAGCGTATCGGTGGGCGACGGCGTGTACAAGTCGACCGACGGCGGCGAGAACTGGACCAACGTCGGCCTGAAAGACAGCGAGCACATCGCCAAGATTCTGGTGAATCCCAGCGACAGCAACGACGTGCTGGCCTGCGCCACCGGGCATCTATGGGACGACAACGATGAACGCGGAGTCTTTCAGACGACCGACGGGGGCAAGACCTGGAATAAGGTTCTGGCGGGGGTGAATGGTGCGAGCGGCTGCGCCATGATTGCGCGCAGCACGCAGGAGCCCAAGACCGTCTATGCGGCGATGTGGGATTTCCGGCGACAGGGCTGGACATTCCGCTCGGGAGGCCCGGGCAGCGGGCTGTTTAAATCCACCGACGGTGGGGCGCACTGGAACGAAGTCAGCACTAACAAGGGGCTGCCGCCGAAACCCTGGGGCCGCGTTGCCGTGCAGGTCGCGCCGTCGAAGCCGCAGGTGGTCTATGCCAACGTTGAAGCGGAAAAAGGAAGAGGACTTTACCGGTCTGACGACAGCGGCGCGTCCTGGACCAAGCTGGATGCCAGCAACTACATGGTGTGGCGTCCATTTTATTTTGGCAACCTGATTGTCGATCCCAAGAATGAAAACAAGATATTCAAACCTGATCTTATTCTGCTGCTGAGCAACGATGGCGGGAAAACCTTCAACGTGGTTTCGAGCGCGGCGCATGGCGACTTCCACGACGTGTGGATCAACCCGAAGAATCCGAACATCGTGATTGCCGGTGACGACGGCGGATTGTGGCGCAGCGAAGACGGCGGCAACCGCTGGAAGCACCAGCTAAACCTGCCGGTTTCGCAGTTCTATCATGTAAGCACCGACAATTCGGATCCATATCACGTTTACGGCGGCCTGCAGGACAACAGTTCGTGGGTGGGCGATTCGTCCTATCCGGGCGGAATCGCCAACTCGCAGTGGGAGAACATGTACGGCGGCGACGGCTTCTGGATGTTCGAAGACACATCGGATCCTGACTACATATATGCCGAGGCACAGGGCGGCGAGATCGGGCGGGTGAATCGTTATACCCACGAGACTCGCGACATCCATCCCTTGCCGAACTATGGCGAGAAGAAACTGCGCTTCAACTGGAACACGCCGATCCATATGAGTCCGAACGAAAAGGGGACGATTTATATCGGAGCGCAGTACCTGTTTCGCTCGCGCGATCATGGGCAGTCCTGGGACCGTATTTCCCCGGACTTGACGACCAATGATCCGGAAAAGCAGAAGCAGGAAGAATCGGGCGGCGTAACCATCGACAACTCTTCGGCGGAAATGTACACCACGATCTATTCGATTTCGGAATCGCCGAAGAATGGCCAGGTCATTTGGGTTGGCACCGATGATGGAAATGTGCAGATCACGCGCGACGGAGCGAAGACCTGGACGAACGTTGTGGGGAATGTCAGTGGACTGGGAAAAAATTCGTGGGTGACGACCATCGAAGCCAGCCGCTTCGACGAAGCTACGGCCTATGCCACCTTCGATCGGCACACGTTCGGCGATATGAAGCCCTACGTTTACCGGACCACAGACTACGGTCAAACATGGACCCAGCTTCCGGCGCAGGAAAGCGGCGTGCGCGGCTTTGCCCACGTGATCAAAGAGGACACGGTTAACCGCAATGTTCTTTTCCTCGGCACGGAGTTCGGCCTCTGGATTTCGGTAGACGGCGGGCAGCGCTGGGCCCAATACAAAGGAACGGACTTCCCGGCGGCGCCAGTGGACGACATTGTGGTGCAGGCACGGGAATCGGATCTGGTGCTGGCCACGCACGGCCGCGGAATCTGGATTGTGGACGATATTTCGCCGCTGCGCTTGCTAACGCCGGAAGTGATGTCCAAGGAAGCGACGCTGCTTCCGGGGCGGCCGTCGATCCAGTATTTTGATGTGTTCGGAGGATGGCCGGAAGGCGACGAGAGCTTCCATGGGCGCAGCCGGCCGGGAGATGCTCAGATCACTTATTACCAGAAGGGCCGGCACATTTTCGGCGATTTGAAAATTGAGATTTTCGATCAGGATGGCAAGCTGGTCGACACAGTAGCCGGCAGCAAGCATCGCGGACTGAATCGCGCGAGCTGGGGAATGCGCGTGAAGCCACCGGCGGTTGCTCCGGCGGCGTCCGCGCTGTTTGAAGCGGCGCAAGGACCGCGCGTGTTGCCAGGTACTTACACAGTGAAGCTAACGAAAGGAGATCAAACATACACGGAGCCACTGGATGTTGCGATGGATCCGCGGGCCAAATATTCGCTCGACGACCGCAAGGCGGAATTCGATCTTTCGATGAAGGTCTACAAAGAACTCGAGCACATGACCTACGGCGTAGAAGCAATTGAAGGAGTGCGCGATGCGGCCAACGCGCGGGCGGCCAAGGTGGCGGAGAAAGATCCGCTGCGCAAGCAGCTGCAGAGTCTCGCCGCGGAGTGTGACGCGCTGCGCTCGAAGATTGTAGCCACCAAGGAAGGTGGAATGATTACCGGCGAAGAGCGCATCCGCGAGCTGCTGGGACAACTGTACGGCGCGGTGATGGGATACGACGGCAAACCCACGGATTATCAGGTGGCGCGGACCGAGTCGCTGGGTCATGAACTGCAAGACGTGATTGACGACTTCCAGAAACTGACGCAAAAAGAACTGACAGGCATCAACGCGAGCCTGAAAAAGAAGAAGCTGGAAGCTATCACTGTGCTGGCCGAGGCAGATTGGCAGAAAAAGCAGGCAACCTCAGCGGCCGCTGCTGGGGCAGGAATGCGGGCGGCTGAAGGTCAGATGCGGGAGATGGATTAGTGCGGTTGGCTACGCCAATTCCAATTCAATCTTCTTCGAAGTTGGATCCAGCTTCGTGATTCGAAACTTGCGAATCTGTCCGGCGCGAGCGGCTTCCGGCTTGGCCTCGCCTGCAGGCGCTCCACTCTTCCAGCGGGCCTGCAGCATGGAGCCGAGCGAAGACAAATCCGGTTTCGGGGTGGGTTTCGAGTTCGCGTTAGAAGACGATAGATCTGGTTTTCCCTGCGCGATCTTTTCCGCACCCGCGCCTGCAGCATCGATGCGGCACCTGGCCTGAATACCCTCGCCGAGTTCCACCTGCGCATGTCCGTCTGAGACCTCAACCATGCGCCCAGTGACCACATCGCCCTCCTTATGTTCGGCGATGTATTCATCCAGTCCGCTGGGGATCAGTTGTTTCATGCTCAGCCGCAACTGCCGCTTCTCAGTATCAACCGCCAGCACCTGAGCCCTGACCACTTGCCCAACCTTCAGCACTTCCTGAGGGCGATTAATGCGCTTCTCGGCGCTCATCTCGCTGATGTGAATCATGCCCTCAACGCCTTCGGAAAGCTGAACGAACGCGCCAAACTTGGTGATGCTGACGACTGGGCCCTCGATCACCGAGCCCGCCGCGAAGCGCTGCGCCACCTCGGCCCACGGGTCGCCCAGCGCCTGCTTCAGACCCAAAGAGATGCGGCGCTCACCGGGATTCACGCCGAGAATCACCGCGTCAACGATCTCTCCCGGCTTCACTAATGTGCTGGCGCTTCGCAACTTCTTTCCCCAAGACATCTCTGAAACGTGAATCAGACCTTCAATCCCCGGCTCGAGTTCCACGAAAGCTCCGAACTCGACCACGCGCGTAACCGCGCCGCGTACGCGTTCTCCGACCTTATATTTTTCGGCACCCGCGTCCCAGGGATGGGACTGCAACTGCTTCAGGCCGACGGAAATACGGCGCCTGCCGGAATCATTCGCGATCTTGAGTACTTTAGCTTCGACCTGCTGCCCTATCGAAAGCACATCCGCCGGTTTTGCGACGCGGCTCCAGGCCAGATCGCTCACATGCAGCAATGCGTCCACACCGCCCAGATCGATGAAGGCACCATAATCCGTGATGGTGCGAACCGTGCCGCTCACGGTATCGCCTTCTTTCATCTCCGAATAGCGGCGCTCTTTCAGCGAGCGCTCTTCCTCTTCAGCAACGGCCCGGCGGTCAACTACGACGTCTTCGTCCGTCACGTCGAGCTTGATAATACGGCAGAGAATCTCCTGCTCCACCAACTTCTCCATTTCAGCGGCATCGTGCGCTCCGCTGCGCGAGGCCGGCATGAAGGCCCGCACTCCCACATCCACGCTGAGCCCGCCTTTGATCACGCCGGTAACCGTGCCCACGATGGTTGCCTTATCAGCGAAAGCTTTCTCCAACGCCGACCAGTCCTTCGGCCGCTCAACTTTCGCGCGGGTGAGCTGGTAGTAGCCCTCCGGATCGCGGCCTTTCACGGAGACCGGCAGCTTGTCACCCGCCTTCAGCATTTCCCCTGCGTCCTGCAAAGCCGCCAGCGGCAGAATGCCTTCGCTCTTGAATCCGATATCGAGAAACACAGAGTCCGCGGTCACAACAATTACCGTGCCTACGATTTGTTTCCCGCCGTCTGCGCTCTTGCGCGAATGGCTCTTGTCGTATTGCGATAGGAGGTCACCAAACGACTCGCTAGTTTCGGCAGTCGATTCAGCAGTGAGTGGGGATTCTGGAACGCCAGGGTTGGGCATGATCAGGTCGGGAAGCCGTCAAGAAAATGGTAGGCACGAGGAGACTCGAACTCCTGACCTCTACCGTGTCAAGGTAGCGCTCTAACCAACTGAGCTACGCGCCTACAATAATTTACGATTCTACCACGCGAACACGCGGAGCAACCCCGCTTGTCACCCCAAACCGGGCCTGGGTTTTTGACGACATCGGAGTTCGGGACGAGCTTGAGCAGCGCTGCAAGATGAGTTGGAAGCAACTAGGGCAAGATGGTCTCGCCCCGTTCACCCTGAACCTACTCGCGCTTCGGTCCGGTGTCGGCGTTCTTTCCGGCATTCTCATGCTCATCGTTATGACCGAAATCCAGACCAAAATGTGGTTCTGATTCCGTCCCCGTGATTCTAATCGGGACTTCCGTGCCGGCTCCGTTCTTGCTGAAGAACGGATCGACCGGCTTCAGGAGAATTGATTTCCATCCGGTGGTCATTTGGGAAACCTTCGCATCAAGGCGCGCTGTCCCGCGAAAGTCGAAGGTTTGTCCATCCAGACTGTAATCGCCGGTCATATCGACGTGCGTTCCCGGGACAAGAAAATGAAGCTGCGAAAAGGACAGCACCCCATCTTTCAGCGTGAACGCGCCTCGCAAGTCGACCGGCACATCTTCGTCAGCGTGCTCCTGCGCTTCTTTGGGTTTCCCCTGGCTGCGCAGGCTCAGCGAGTCGAGCCTCCCCTGCACTTTCTGGTTGGCGAAGTGCGCGCGCATTACATGAAACGAGCCGGCCAGCTTAAGCCGGTCGGCCACGCTCGCATCGCCGGGAGTAAGGCTCAGTCGCGTTTTCATTTCAACCGGCCCGCTCATGATCGGCGGATCGGTGCGCACGCCCAGCCGGAGCAAGTCTTCAATCTGCGCGTGATCGAGGACGACGTCAAGTTCGATATCGTGACCCTTGGGCGTGACCTCGCGGACCACGGAGCCGTTGGCGGTGAGCGAAGAATGAAGGAATGTCGCATTCACCGGCTGGAGATAAGTATCGCCGCTGGTGCCGTCAACAACGGCGTGGAACTCCGTGTGCAGCGGCACAGCGTGTCCGCTGCTCGCAATCCGAAAGTCGGGCGTATCAGTTTTTCCATGCACAACAATATTGCCGAGAGTCCCCGAATATTCGCCGGTGGAGGAGAGCGTGCCTCCAATACCTTTGATCGTGCTCAGATCGGCGTTCGTAAAGGAATAGTCCCCCTGAACCGGCGTGTCTCGAGGACTGTCTTGTTGCCAGGGTCCGAACAAACCGGTGGATTGAATGTCTCCCACTGGCTTCGGGTTGACCAGGGTTGCATCAAACCGCATGGGTTCGCCGGGACCAATGTCCTTCATTCTCAGGTTACCGATGGCAAATTCCAACGGCGGTTTTCCCGGCTTCGATGTGTTGATCAGCAGCTTTGTATCCTGGCAAACGAACCGATCGACGAAAATGCTGATCCTCCGCGTTTTCGACCCCATGTTCGTCATTTCCCGGCGTTCTCCCTTGGGCGGGATGTTTAGCTCCAGTCCTTTTACGAATACCGTGTCTACGTGCGTCGGTGAACGAAACAGGTTTAGCAAAGAGGTTCGAAAGCGGAATTCCTGAACTCCGATCAGGGCCTGCACTCCCGGTTCGTAAGGATTGGGATCCGTTGTGCCAAAAATCTTCAAGCCATTTCCGGACACCTCAATTCCATTGAGCACTGAAACCTGAAGGTTCGCCAGTTCCACTTTGCTGTTGAAACGGTTCGATAAAGTCTCAATAACCCGGGCTCGAAGGATCGGTTGAGCTCGAGCGATGACTATTCGCGCGGCTACTCCCATGCCGACTAACAACACGAGAGCAACTATCCCGATCCATTTCCACGGGGCGGCGCGGCTGGTTTTCATCGGAGTTTGTTGGGCAGAAACTTGCCCAATCTTCTTTTCAACATTAGATTGAGGATCCACGACAATAGTCTATACATTGGTTCCTTTAGGCGGTTCCTTTAGGCGCAGAGGCAGCGCGGCGAACCGCGATTGCCAGTTGCAAAATTTTGCCTCGGGCATTGACAATCGTTCCATGCCGAAACGGTCGCAGCAAGTCGATGGAAGTTCGGCCACCCGGACGCCCGCCCGGGCTCCTTTTTCGTTTGGAGCCATGGTGGTCGTAACCCTAGGCAATCCCCGGGACAAATTCTGGGGCATGATTCTGGCGCTGGCTCCGGAAGGCCTCAGCATGACTGGGATCGAGCTGGCTTCCTTCGAAGATTTCGTCGTGATGGTGAAAGACGGCGAGTCCTTCAGCCCGGCGGTTGTGTTCTTCCCAATGCACCGGATCGAACGCGTCGAACTCGACCTTCCCGACGGGAGTTTGCCTTCCCTTTCGCAGCGTTTCTCGTCTAAGACCGGACTCGACCCTGCCGTGCTGCTGGGCGGCCTTCACGCCGGCGGCGCAGATCACCGACGCCGCTCTTCGGGTTCCACAGCTCGTACGACTGAGGTTCGTCCGACTGAGGATCGTGCGACTGAGGACCAGGCATGAAGCTGTCGCAAATCTTCACCGCTCCAAATCAGCTCACGCTGCTGCGCATGGTCTTCGTTCCGTTCATCGTGATCGAACTCGTTGAAGGCCGCTATTTCTGGGCTTTGGTTCTCTTCGTGATTGCCGGATTCAGCGATGGCCTGGATGGGTTGCTGGCTCGCAAGCTGCACCAGCAGACTCTGCTTGGCCAGTATCTCGATCCTATCGCCGACAAGCTTTTGTTGAGCACAATGTTTCTCGTGCTCTCTATCCTTCACAAGATTCCGTGGAAGTTTACCGTGCTGGTGTTCAGCCGCGATACTTCCATCCTGGCCGCCAGCGCGGTTCTGTTTGCCATCGCGGGGCTGCGTAACTTCCGCCCCAGCATCTTCGGGAAGGCGAACACCTTTTCGCAGATCGCTGCGGTGTTCTTTGTGCTGTTGTTTTCAATCAGGCCGGCGCGCTGGGTGTGGATTACGCGCACGGTTTTTTTGCGCGCCACATTCGCCTTTACGATTATCTCCGCTCTGCATTATGTTCTACTGGTGCAACAGCGTCTGCGAGCGAGCACTCACGCGCTGCCGGCGCACACTCCTGCCGATATTTCCGCCAGTTGACCCTCTTTCTTACGTACCCCTAGAATTGGGGGTTCGTGTCTGAACGCTACCGTCGCCTATGGCCTTTCGCCTTTACAACACCATGTCCTCGCAGGTCGAGGAATTCCATTCGCTCCGTGACAAAGAAGTTCGGATGTATGCTTGCGGCCCGACCGTCTACGATTACGGCCACATCGGCAACTTCCGAACCTTCATTGCGGTCGACCTGCTGCAGCGATTCTTGCGCCAGTCAGGCTACAAAGTGCGCTACGTGATGAATATCACGGACCTCGATGACAAGATCATCCGCAACGCGGCGCGCGACGGAGTGAGCGTCCAGCAATACACCGCGAAGTACGAGAAAGCGTTTCTGGAAGACGCTTCCATGATTGGCATCGAGCAGCCAATGCTGGTGCGCGCCACCGAACACATCCCTGAGATGGCGGAGTTCGTGGCCAGGCTGGTCGAGCGAGGGATCGCCTACCGCACCGACGATGGATCGTATTACTTTCGCATCGCAAAGTTTCCGCGCTACGGCAGGCTTTCGAAGAAAGATTTCAGCGGAATGCTCGACGGAGCCCGCGTCGATGTGGACGAATATGACAAAGACAGCGCGCGCGATTTCGCGCTGTGGAAGGCGCCCAAGCCGGGTGAAGCTTCCTGGGAGAGTTCGATTGGCCCGGGACGCCCCGGCTGGCATCTGGAGTGCTCCGTCATGTCGATGGAGGAACTCGGCGAGAGCTTCGATCTGCACGCCGGCGGAGAAGACCTGGTCTTCCCGCATCACGAGAACGAGATTGCGCAATCGGAATCGCTCACCGGAAAGACGTTTGCCCGTTTCTGGTTCCACGTGCGCTTTCTGCTGGTCGAAGGCGAGAAGATGTCGAAGAGCCTGGGAAACTTCTACACCCTGCGCGATCTTGTGTTGAAAGGTCACAAACCATCGTCGATCCGATACTTGCTCGCGTCGGTTCCGTATCGTAACCAGTTGAATTTTACATTTGACGGGCTGAAGCAGGCTGCGGTTTCCGTGGAACGCCTGCGCAATTTCCGCCAGCGTTTGACTGCAGGAAATTTTCCTCCCGGCTCCAATTCGGAAATGCAAACGCTCGCCACTGACACTATCAACCGCATGCGAGCCGCGCTCGACGACGATCTCAATACTGCGCAGGCGCAGGCCGCGATCTTCGAAATGGTGCGTAGCGCCAATTCCGCGTTAGACGCGGGTGCAATGAAGAATGGCGATGCAGAGCCGCTGCTCGCTGCGTTGCAGAAGTTTGATGAGATTTTCGCCGTTGTCAAAGATGACGATGGACCGAAGATGAAGCAGGTGTTCGATTGGGCTCTGACTGAAGGCCGCGAGAAAGACATCAGTCCTGAACTGAGGGAGGCTGTGCAATCCGGTAAATTCTCAGACGCCGACATCGAAAAGAAAATTGCCGAGATGGAGCAGGCCCGCCGAGCCCGTAATTTCAAGGCGTCCGACGCCTTGCGCGCGGAGTTAACCGCTGCGGGCATCGTTATCGAGAATACGAAAGATGGCGTGCGCTGGCACAGGAAGTAAGGGGCGGATTTGTAATTTGGTAATGTCGTAATCTGGTAATTTGTAAGCTCGTCGAATTTTGTGTGGTGCTTTGGAATTTCAAATTACCAATTTACAAAATTACTAAATTACATATTGCTATGAAATCCCTCGACGAATATCTTCGCGACGCCGAGCAAGCTCACGGACATCTCTGCGCTGGACAAGTCCTGGGCGTGCGGTTGGCTATGCTGGGCCTCGAGAAACTCGGCATCGAAGATCCGCGCGGCAGAGAAGACCGCAAGCGGCTCGTCACTTTCGTCGAAATCGACCGCTGCGCCACCGATGCCGTGGCCGTAGTCACAGGCTGCCGCCTGGGCAAGCGCGCGCTGAAGTTTCGCGACTGGGGAAAAGTTGCGGCGACTTTTGTCGACGTCAGCACCGGCAAAGCAATCCGCATCGCGGCCAGGGAATCTTCGAAGACTCTCGCTCGTCAGATGCATCCCGAGATCGCCGACAAGAATCAGCAGCAGATGCTGGCCTACCGCGAAATCACGGATGACGACCTGTTCACGACCCAATGGGTAAAGGTGGATTTACCGCCCGAAGAATTCCCCGGATACAAAGGCGAGCGGGTGGTGTGTGAAGCGTGCGGGGAAGGCATCAACTTCCGCAGAGAAGTCCGAACAAAAGATACGGATAGAGACGAAGAGAAGGTGCTTTGCCGCGCCTGCGCCGGGGAAAGCTACTACGAGCCAATCTAAGCGGCCTGTTCGTAGGCGTTGGCCACGCGCAGGATCGTCGCTTCATCAAAATGTTTCCCAAGAATCTGCAATCCGATCGGCAGCTTCTCTTTCGTTTCGCCGCATGGAATCGAAATGCCCGGAATCCCCGCCAAATCTGCCGTCACCGTGTAGATGTCAGCCAGATACATGGCCAGCGGATCATTCGACTTCTCCCCCAGTCGAAATGCCGCTGTCGGACTCGTCGGCGTGACGATGGCATCTACCTTGCGGAAGGCTTCTTCGAAATCGCGCGTCAGCAGCGTGCGCACTTTCTGCGCTTTCAGGTAATACGCGTCGTAGTAGCCTGCGCTCAGCGCGTAGGTGCCGAGCATGATGCGGCGCTTCACCTCGGCTCCAAAGCCCTCATCGCGGCTGCGCCGGTACATCTCCGAAAGCGTTTTCACTCCCGCGGCGCGATAGCCGTAGCGCACGCCGTCATAGCGCGCCAGGTTTGAAGACGCCTCGGCGGTCGCGATCAGATAATAAGCAGGAATCGCATACGGCGTGTGCGGCAACGAAACTGGCACAATCTCGCAGCCCAGGCTTTTCAGTTTGTCGATGGCCGACTCGACCGCGTGCCGCACTTCGCCGTCGAGTCCCTCGCCGAAATACTCTTTGGCCACGCCCAACCTCAGTCCGCGCACGGGCTTTTCGATTTCAGCAACGTAGTCCGGCACGGGCAGATCGGCCGAGGTCGCATCCATGGGGTCGCGTCCGGCAATGGTGCGCAACACAATCGCCGCGTCCTTCACCGTCTTCGCCAGCGGTCCAATGTGGTCGAGTGAGGATGCAAACGCGATCAGCCCGTAACGCGACACGCGACCGTAGGTCGGCATCAATCCGACCACGCCGCAGAACGAAGCCGGCTGCCGGATCGAGCCTCCAGTGTCCGAACCGAGCGCGACCACCGCCATATCTGCCGCGACCGCGGCCGCCGAACCGCCTGAAGATCCTCCAGGGACACGGCTCAAATCGCGCGGATTGTGCACCGGACGAAACGCCGAATTCTCATTCGACGAACCCATGGCAAACTCGTCACAGTTCGTCTTGCCCAGAACCATTGCGCCCGCAGCTTCCATGCGCACCACCGCGGTGCAATCATAGGGAGGAATGTAGTGGCCCAGAATCTTCGATCCCGCGGTCGTGCGCACTCCGCGAGTCGACATCACATCCTTGATCCCAACCGGCACGCCCGCCAGCGCTGGAAGCGGCTTGCCTTCGGCAGCCATGCGGTCGATGCGATCCGCCTGCTCGAGCGCGCGCTCTTTGCAGAGCGTGAGATACGCGCCGATCTGTTCATCTTCGTTCTGGATGCGCGCGTAGTGCGCCTCGGCCAGCGCAAGCGCAGTCGTCTTGCGCTCTTGCAGAGCGGAGCGTGCCGCATCGATGGTGAGTTGGGTCAGTTGCATAACAGATGAGAAGGCAGTCCCAGCGACGGATTTCTATCTCTCAATCACCTTCGGCACGCGGAAGAATGTTCCGTCCGCGTCCGGAGCATTCGCGAGCGCGACATCCTGAGACAAAGACTTCCGCAGCCCCTCTACCACGTCTTCACGACTCGCGTAAGCAAATCTCTCGCTGCCTTGTTTAGATTCGTCAACCCCGTAGCGGTCCGATACTTGCGCCATCGGTTCGACATTCGACGTATCCAGTTCGTTGAGCCTCTCGATGTAATCGAGAATCGAGTTCAGATCCCGCACCATGCCAGCACGCTCCGGCGCGGAAAGCTCCAGGTTGGCCAGATCGGCAACGTAGGCAACATCTTTTTCTGTAACTTTCATTTTCTGCAACTCATTATTAACTATTGCTGGAGAATGCTTTCTGAAAGAATGGACTCACTTAGCCTTGCCGGATCACAAACTCGATCCTCTCCACCTTTTGGCCAGCGTAGCGATTCAACGCCGCGAGATAGCGCGGCGCCAGTGCCTGCATCTCACGTTTCCATCCGGCATCGGGAACTTCGACGCGCAGCACCGCATCCGCAAATTCCAAAGCTCGCGTGCGCTCGGCAACGACCGAACCGCAAACCAGCGGCCAGGCAAGCGAAGGCGCTTCGCCCGGCGGGACGCGCCGCAGTGAGCCTACCACAATTCTTTCCAGTCCCACTCCGGCCTGCTCCAAACGAAGTTCCTCGCGATAAACAGAGATTATGGATTCCGATTCTAGCACCCTAATTCCGCGTTTATGAGGGCTGCGCTGTCCCGCCGCGAATTGCGGCTGTGGATTTCGGCAAAAAATATTCTTTCAGCGCAACGAAACGGGGATCGACGAAATTCGTTTAGCTTCTGGTACCCCCTCCCCCTCGGTCCATTGGAATCATCGGCGTAGCGGGAAATTCAGAAGTAATCCCAGGGCATCAATCACTTGCGGGCAAAATCTTCACAATAGAAGACTTGCGAGTACGAACTTTCAAAATCCCCGGTTCGCCCGGCTTTGCAATCATGGACTCATTTTGGGTGAGGCGCAAGGTCAGATGTCACAGCGTCGCCCTGTGGAACTTGGCTTTTATGCTGGCCCATTGGTTCTACGGAATAGTGGAAATGCGCTCTTTACAAACTCAAGGGCCGTGTCTCGTGAAAGCAATCGTCCGTCGAGTTGCGCGTCCTCCACAGTCTCGAGAATCTCGCGGAACCTGGGTCCCGGCGCGTATCCGGCAGCAATCAAGTCGTCGCCAGTGACCAACGCCACGGGGCGAATCTTCTCCGGAGGAATTTCAGCCAGCTTTCTCTGGATCAATTCATACGTGCTCAGATTGCCGTGGCTGGCCAGGCTGTCGGCGCGATGTAATGCAAGATGCTGATCGAAGCCTGGCAGGCGGAGAAATTTCTTCAGCGTCGACTCCTTCATCCGCGTGACATGCCCAAAGCGCATGTGATTGTCGACCAGCGCGAGCACCTGGGTTGTGTCGTGGTTCGAGAACCGCAGGCGGGTGCAGATTTCCTCCGCAATCTTCACGCCCACATCTACATGATCATCGAAACGGATCCGGTCGGGCGCCACGCGAAACGTCGCAGGCTTGCCCACGTCGTGCAGCAATGCGCCCCACGCCAGCGTGGGCGGGCAAGGACGCGGCAGGTTCTCCAGCAGCAGCAGCGTGTGAACAAACACATCACCCTCGGGATGAAACTCAGGCGGCTGCTGGACGCCTTTCATGGCCGAAATCTCTGGTAACACTTCCTTCAGCAGTCCACTTTCATCCAGCAAGAGGAACGCCCGCCGAGCCTGGCCTTCGGTGAGCATCTTTGTCAGCTCGTCGCGGACGCGCTCGCGTGACACCACCTGAATCTCGTGAGCCAGCCGCTGGATTGCAGCCAGCGTCTGCGGCTCGATCACATATTCGAATCGAGCGGCAAAACGCACCGCGCGCAGCATGCGCAATTTGTCTTCCGCAAAACGCAGCTCTGGATCGCCGATGGCGCGAACAATCCCGGCTTCGAGATCTCTGCGCCCGCCCACAAAGTCGAGCACCTCACCGCCGACCGGATCGAGCATCATGCCGTTGATCGTAAAATCGCGGCGCGCGACGTCCTCGCGCGGATCCTGGCTGAAACGCACTTCATCGGGACGTCGTCCGTCCGAGTAGCCGAGATCGCTGCGAAAGGTCGCGACCTCTACGGCTTGGGTTTTCGCAGGCTCGTTTTCGCTTCCTTCCATGCGCTGATCCACAGGAACCGGCACTAGCACCACCCCAAACTGCGCTCCAACGGCGTAGGTGTCCGGAAAGATCTCCATCACTTGCGCCGGGGTCGCGCTCGTCGCTACGTCGTAATCAGCGGGCTCGCGCTCCAGCAACAGATCGCGAACACATCCACCTGCCAGGTAGGCCAGAAAGCCTTGCTGGCGCAGAGTCTGGATGATCGAGATGGCAAACTCTCTCAACATCTGACGGTCGACCTTGGGCAAATAACCCGACGCCACATATTTTGCATTAAGCTAGAAGAGTCCCTCAAACGCGAAATGATTATGCCAGACGCTCACATCCTCGGCATCGAAAGTTCCTGCGACGAAACCGCTGCGGCAGTGGTCCGCTCGGGAGAACAGCTCATTTCAAACATCGTTGCGTCACAGATCGCCACGCATCAGCCTTATGGCGGCGTTGTGCCCGAGTTGGCGTCGCGTGAGCACTTGAAGGCAATCGTTCCCGTGGTCCGGCAAGCCCTGGCAGAGGCAAATCAGACTTTGAACTCCGTCGACGCAATCGCAGTCACGCAGGGCCCCGGCCTCGCCGGAGCGTTGCTGGTGGGCATCAGCTACGCCAAGGCGCTGGCCTTCGCCCTCGACAAGCCTCTGATCGCGGTCAATCATCTGGAAGGGCACATCCACGCCGTGCTGCTCGAAGAGCGGCAGAAGGGCAATCACGAGCTGCAATTTCCCGTGCTCGCTTTGGTCGTCTCGGGAGGGCACACACACCTGTATCTGGCCGCGCAGCACAATCAAGGCTGGACTTACGAAAACATCGGCCACACTCGTGACGACGCTGCCGGCGAGGCTTTCGACAAAGTCGCAAAATTGCTCGGCCTCGGTTATCCCGGAGGCCCGATCATCGACCGACTCGCATCGCATGGCGATCCGACAGCCGTGAAGTTCCTGCCCGCGCAGATCAAGCATCGCGATCGTCGCGATCGGAAAGGGCAGAACGGAGTAACGACAACAATAACAAAGAGCGATCGCCCGCGTTTTGATTTCTCCTACAGCGGCATCAAGACCGCCGTGCTGCGATACGTGGAGATTCACGACATGCATCGTGCGATCGAGGTCCGCCGCGAGGCTCTGGCAAGACTTTCCAAGCCGAAGCTTGAAGACTACCTTGCCAATTGCGATCGGCAGACTCTCAACCTGGTCGCTTCATTTCAGCGTGCGATGGTGGAAGATCTGGTGAGCAAAACTCTGGCAGCGGCCCGCGCCTACGATGTGGCGACGCTTTTCGTTACCGGCGGAGTGGCGGCAAACAACGAATTGCGCAGCGCGTTCGAGCGGGACGGCGCCCAAGAGGGCCTGCCTGTGTATTTCCCCTCGCGGCCGCTTTCCACCGACAATGCGGCCATGATTGCGGCCGCGGCCTACCCAAAGTTTTTGGCAAAGGATTTTGCTGCAATGGATTTTTCTGCAGAGGCTGGTATGGTGTTGCGGTAAATCGGCGGCCAAGGTTCGAGCCATTGCCAGCTGCTAAAGCGCCGACTATTTCCCTGCGCCATGCCCGTGGCTTTTCCCCATCACGGCATCGAGCGCCTTTTCCAGCTGGGCTTGAATATCGATGTCTTTGTAGATGGCGAAGTTGGCGCGTTTTTCCTGTTCGTCGAAGCCGCTGGCGCGGCCGGCAACAATAATGATGGGGATTTTCGCCGTCTCGGGGTTCTTCTTCACCGCCGTAATCAGTTCGGTGCCCGACATCTTTGGCATTTGCATGTCGGTAACGATCAGGTCGGGACGCACGCGCTCGAGAATCTGCAGCGCCTCCAGGCCGTTGGTGGCAGACTCCACCGCAAAGCCGCGTTCTTCCAGAAAGCGGCAGACGGTATACCGGATCAGCATGGAGTCGTCGACCACCAGCGCTACGCCAGGCATGAGTTTGCAACGTGCGGAATGCACGCCCCCGGCTCGGACACTAGCAGAGCCGGTTTGTCAGTAACAAGATGAAATGCGGCACGCGGGTTACTATGGTGATCACGGGCTAACGCTTCCGCGCCTTCACTGGGCTGGTTCTTACGAGGCGGGGTTTTGCGAGGCGGGTCTACGATTCCTGGGCTTCGCCTTCGGTGTTTTCCTCGATGCTCATGTCTTTGAGCTCGCTCGACTCGAAGACTTCGCGGCACTCGAGGCACTCCACGAATTCGGCGTCTTCTTCGCGGCTGACGATTTGCACGCGCGGATGTTTGCAAGGTTCCTTGCCCGCGTTTTGAGGATGAGAGAACGGCTTTGAGGTCATAAATCCGGACGCCCCGCCCTCGTCAGACGCCGGAGGGGCGGATTCGCGGGAATTTCCCGGTATTTTAGACCCGCTTCGCCAGTTGTCAAGTCCCTCGCCATTACGCCGCGGTTAATTTCTCTTCCTGAATCCAGTAAGCCGGTCGCGTCAGCTGTTTTCGCGACTTCGGGAATTCCGACCAAAATCATCGCCAACCACTAAACCGTTCAATCGCCGATAGTTACCGTTGAATGGAGCCTCCGGCGGTTGGCTGCAAGGGCTTGCATAATTTTGGGCTGTGGACGTAGAATGAATTACGACGGAAAAGGTCGGATTTCCGGTTTGTCCTCATCGATCGGATTCTCGGCTCTTTCATGCATCGAATGCTCAAGCTAACCAAAAAAGCGGACTACGCGCTGATGGCCATGAAGCATCTGGCCGACCATGCGCACGAGGGAACTCGCAGCGCCAGTGCAAAGGACGTTGCCGATTCCTTCGGCATTCCGCCCGAGGCCCTGGCCAAGATTCTGCAGCGCCTGGCCAAGGCTGGTCTGCTGCATTCGCAGCACGGCACCAACGGCGGTTACAGGCTGGCCCGCGCGGCGCACACGATTTCGGCCTTCGAAGTAATTCAGGCCATCGACGGCCCTTTGTTCATCACATCCTGTGTCACCGTTCGCGGGGAATGCGGCCAGAGCGACCGCTGCAACATCCGCGAGCCGTTGCGCAAGGTGAATGAGAGCATCGAAGCCGTGCTGAAACGCATCAAGATCTCTCATATGCGGGAAGAACCGGAAGCGGCGGAAGGCGCGACAGTCAAGCCGGCCGAACTGGTCACGATCGTTTAGCGAGTCTTGAGAACAAGATTAGGCATTGAACAAACCAGGTAGGAGAAAGCAATTATGAGCACGGATGTAAAGATCCCCCAGCAGCTTCCAGTCACGCAGCACGCCGCTCCGGAGGGAGTGAAGCTGCCCATTTATATGGACAACCACGCCACCACGCCCATGGATCCGCGCGTGCTGGAGGAGATGCTGCCCTATTTCATGGAGAAGTTCGGCAACGCCGCCAGCCGCAATCACTCGTTCGGCTGGGCCGGCGAAGAAGGCGTGGAGACGGCGCGCGAGCGCATCGCCAAGCTGATCGGCGCCACCACCAAAGAAATCATCTTCACCTCCGGCGCCACCGAGAGCGACAACCTCGCCATCAAAGGCGTAGCCGAGATGTACCGCGAAAAAGGCAACCACATCATCACCGCGGTCACCGAGCACAAGGCCGTGCTCGACACCTGCAAGCGCCTCGAGAAATACGGCTATCGCGTGACTTACCTGCCGGTGCAGAAAGATGGCCTGATCGATCTCGAAGAACTGAAGCGCGCCATGGATGACAAAACCATCCTGGTAAGCATCATGGCCGCCAACAACGAAATCGGCGTGGTGCAGCCGATCGCCGAAATTGGCAAGCTGTGCCACGAGCGCGGCGTTATCTTCCACACTGACGCCACGCAGGCCATCGGGAAGATTCCCATCGATGTGAACAAGCAGAACATCGACCTGATGTCGATCTCCGCCCATAAGATGTACGGCCCTAAAGGCGTAGGCGCGTTGTACGTTCGCCGCAAGAATCCGCGGGTACAGATTTCCGCCATCATCGATGGCGGCGGCCACGAGCGCGGCATGCGCTCCGGCACGCTCAACGTCGCCGGCATCGTCGGCCTCGGCAAAGCCTGCGCCATCGCATCGGAAGAAATGTCTCGCGAGGCAGTTCAGTTGACCAGCCTTCGCGATCGTCTGCGCGACCGCATCATGAACCGTCTCGATGAAACCTACATCAACGGCTCCATGGAGCATCGCCTGCCCGGCAACCTGAACATCAGCTTTGCCTACGTGGAAGGCGAATCGCTGCTGATGGGCATCAACGACATCGCAGTTTCGAGCGGTTCGGCATGCACCTCCGCGACGCTTGAGCCATCTTATGTATTGAAGGCTCTCGGCACCGGCGACGACCTGGCGCATAGTTCGATCCGTTTCGGCATCGGCCGCTTCAACACTGCTGCCGAAGTCGATTACGTGGCCGACCGCGTCATCGAAACCGTCGAGCGCCTGCGCGAACTTTCTCCGCTCTACGAAATGGCGAAGGAAGGCATCAATCTGAAAGATGTGAAGTGGGCAGGAGAGTAAAAGCAGGTTTCAAGGTTTCAGAGTTTCGAGGTTTCGCGTGGGACCGTGGAGCTGAGAGTTTTTGAAACACTGAAACCTTCGAAACCTTGAACCTTTGAATTTGGAAACCTGGAGAAACAAATGTCATATAGCGATAAAGTAATCGATCACTACAACCATCCCCGCAACGTCGGCTCAATGGATAAGAGCAGCGCTGACGTAGGCACCGGCTTGGTCGGCGCGCCGGAGTGCGGCGACGTCATGAAGCTGCAGATCAAGGTCAACCGCGACACCAACGTCATTGAAGAAGCCAAGTTCAAGACGTTCGGCTGCGGCTCCGCGATCGCCTCGTCCTCGCTAGCTACTGAGTGGGTCAAGGGCAAGACGGTCGACGAAGCCCTCGCCATCAAGAACATGGACATCGTGAAGGAGCTGTCGCTTCCTCCGGTGAAGATCCATTGTTCCGTGTTGGCCGAGGACGCCATCCGCGCCGCCATCAGCGACTGGAAGAAAAAGCAGGAGAGCGCGAAGCCGGTCGCGTCCACGGTAGCGCAGTAAGCTCCGGCGGGCGCTTGAACGCAGCTCAGCTTTGAAAGGGCGCGGCTTCCGCCGCTCCCCAAGGGTCCGGGACGGGCACGACCTTAGTCGTGCCGTTAGCGTCGCGCATCCATGGCGGCTTTAGCCGCTGAGGTACTGCGTCAGGGATTGAAATGACAACGACAACCGAACAAACCGCACCACCTTCGCAAACCGCGCCAGCCAAGGGCATTCTCGTCACCGAGAAAGCCCTCGCTAAAGTGCGCACTGCGATGGCCAAGGAAGGCATCTCGCCCGAGCAGGGCGGATTGCGCCTGGGCGTGCAGGGCGGCGGCTGTTCCGGTCTGAGCTATAACATCCGCTTCGACACGCAGCCGCGCGAACGCGATCGCATCTTTCAGTACGGCGACGTGCGCGTGTTCGTCGATCCCAAGTCGTTCATCTACCTGCACGGCATGACCCTCGACTATCAGGAAACGCTGATGCAGCAGGGATTCGTCTTCGTGAATCCTCAGGCCACGAAGTCGTGCGGTTGCGGAACATCGTTCTCCGCGTGAACGAGTGGATTGTGTGGAGCGGTGGAGCGGGCGTCCCGCCCGCGAACGTCCCTGGCGTCACCCCTTGGCCAGCACAACGGCACCCTGGGCTTGCGCAGTTGCTGCATTGTGCTGAATTAGAGATGGACAAGTATGAGCAACCCGGGTTTAACCAACATCACCGCAAAGGCCGCGCCTGAGGAAACTCAATCCTGCTGGTCGTGTGGAACCATGCGCGCCGTCCACTTCTGCGAAGCCTGCGGCAAGGTGCAGCCGCCGGCGCCGGTCGATTACTTCTTGTTTTTTGGTTTACCCCGCAAGTTGGATCTCGATGTCGCCGCTCTGGAAAAAGATTTCTACGAGCTGAGCCGCAAGCTGCATCCTGATCTGAACGCCCAGGCCGGCGCCCAGGAGCAGGAGTGGAGCCTGCAACAGAGTTCCCTGCTCAACGATGCTCATCGCACGTTGAAAGACCCGATCAAGCGCACCGAGTATCTCTTGAAACTCGAAGGGGTGGAACTGGAAGAGCAGTCGAAGACCGCGACGGAAAAGGCGCGATCGACCGGAGAAATAAAGAAGCAGATTGTGCCGCCAGAGCTGCTCGCAGAAGTCTTCGATCTGAATATGCAGCTCGAAGAACTGCGCACACAGAAAAAGCTGGGCGAGGACGATCCGGCCCTGATCGAAGAAATCGGCAACCAGAAACACGATTTGGAAGAAAAGCAGGAAGCGCTTCTGCACGAGCTTCAGCGGCGCTGGAAGGTTTGGGATGGAATGATCCAGCGCGAATCGAACGGACAGCCCGTCTCAGACGAGGAGCGCAGACAGGAACGCGACAAAATGGTCGACGTGCTGAACCGCCGCAACTACATCAGGAACTTGGTTCGAGACGTAAACGAAGTGCTGGAGAGTTAAACAAAGATTTTGCAATTTGGAAATCGTGTAATTTTGTAATTTGAGACCTGCAGGCACTTAATTTACGAAATTACCCGATTACAAAATTACAAATGCCGATTGACCGCATCGTCGGGATCGACCTGGGCACCACGAATTCTCTCGTGGCCTTCATGCAAGGGGAGAGCCCTGTCGTGATCCCCGGAGACGATGGTTCGAATCTCGTCCCCTCGGTCGTCGCACTCGACGAAAACAACCAGCCCGTCATCGGCAATGCCGCGCGCAAATATCTCACCGAAACGCCAGAACGCGCCGTCTACTCGATCAAACGCCTCATGGGACGCGGGGTTGATGACGTTCAGGAAGAACTGAAGTTCTTTCCGTTCCGACTCGCAGAAGACCTGCAGCCCGGCGAAGTCATCCGCATCAAACTGGGCGACAAGACGTTTACCCCGCCGGAAATCTCGGCCCTCATTCTCCGCCAACTCAAGCGCAATGCGGAGCGCTTCTTCGCAGCCCCGGTCACCAAAGCCGTTATCACCGTGCCCGCCTATTTCAATGACGCGCAGCGCCAGGCAACAAAAGACGCGGGTCGAATCGCCGGACTCGAAGTTCTGCGTCTAGTGAACGAACCCACGGCCGCGTCTCTAGCCTACGGTCTCGACAAAAAGCAAAACGGAATCGTAGCCGTCTACGATTTGGGCGGCGGCACCTTCGACATTTCCATTCTCAAGCTGCACGACGGCATCTTCGAAGTCATCTCAACCAACGGTGACACTCATCTCGGCGGCGACGACATCGACAATCTGCTGATCACCATCGCGCTAGATGACACGCTCGGCGATCTCGGGCTAGACCTCCGCCGCAATGCCGAAGCCGTGCAAGCCATTCGCAATGCCGTAATCGAAGCCAAGATCGCGCTTTCGTCGCGGCCCTCAGTCAAGCTCGATGTGAAACTTCCCGGCGGCAAGCGCTACCTGCGCGAGATCACACGCGAGCAGTTCGAACAGCTCATCCAGCCCATCATCGACCGCACCATCGGCCCGTGTAAGCAGGCTCTGAAAGACGCTGGTCTCAAGCCTGAACAGATTGACGAGGTCGTCCTGGTCGGCGGATCCACGCGCATCCCCAAAGTTCGCGCTCTGGTGAAAGAACTTTTCCACCGCGAGCCCCATACTGATCTGAATCCTGATGAGGTCGTCGCGCTGGGAGCGGCGGTGCAAGCCAATATTCTCGGCGGAGGCTCCGAAGCCACCGAGAACATGCTGCTGCTCGATGTCACACCGCTGTCTCTCGGCATCGAAGTCGCAGGCGGTGTCACCGACAAAATCATTTTGCGCAATTCAACGATCCCCGCATCGGCCACGCAGTTCTATACCACGCAGGTTGACGGCCAGGCCAATGTTGCCATTCACGTCTTGCAGGGCGAGCGCGAACTGGCGAAGGATTGCCGCTCGCTCGCACGTTTCGATTTGAAAGGCATCCCGTCGATGGCCGCCGGTATGGCTCGAATCGAAGTGAAATTCCTCATCGACGCCAACGGCATCCTGCACGTCTCCGCGCGCGAGCAGCGCAGCGGCAAAGAGGCCGAGATTCAGGTCCAGCCCAGCTACGGCCTGACCGACGAGCAAGTCGAGAGCATGATCCTCGATTCTTTCGACAGCGCCGAAGAGGATTTCCGGCAGCGCCAGGTCATCGAAGCGCGCAACGAAGCAGATACCATCCTGGCGGCTCTCGAAAAGGGCAAGAAGAGCCCAGCCTGGGGCCACCTGACCACGGAAGAGAAGAAAACAATCGCAAAGATGGAGAAGGCGCTGATGGCAGTAAAGATCGAGGACGATTACCAGGCCATCCGCAAAGCCATCGACGCGCTGAATCAGGGCACGACGCGCCTGGCTGAACTAATGATGGACAGCGCTGTTTCGACCGCGCTAAAAGGCAAAACCATGGACGAGGCAGACATGGGCGAAGGCCCCACAGCCCCGCATCCCATGGCCAAGGCGGAATTCGAGTAGAAGCAGTTAGCAACTAGCAGTTCGCGATTCGTATCAGGGCACGTCTTCAGACGTGCCGCAAGTGCCACTCAGAAAAACCGGCTTTAGCCGCTGAGATGGCAAGAATGGTTGAGGAGAAAATGTCAGAAGAAAAATCACAATCCGCCGGGACAGCCACCGAAGAAGCTCCCGGCGAGAACACTATCGGCGAAAATACGGTGCAGCTGACGTTCCTGCCTGAAGGCAAGACAGTCCAGTTCGAACATGGCAAGCTGCCCTACGAAGATCATGGCAAAGAAGAGTCGATTCTCGACATCGCACTCAACTTCGGAGTCCCACTCGACCACGCCTGCGGCGGCAATTGCGCCTGCACCACCTGCCATGTCTGGATCAAAGAAGGCGCCGAAAATCTTTCGCCGATGGATGACGATGAAGCCGACCGCCTGGACATGGCAGCTGACTTGCAGTTAAACTCGCGTCTCGGCTGCCAGGTGCAGATCACGAAGCCGGGTAAAGTAGTGGTCGAGATCCCTGCCTGGAACAGAAATTACATTTCGGAAGAGCATCATTAGAAGGCAGGTTTCAAAGATTCAAGGGTGCAAGGTTTCGAGAAACTAAAACTCCGAGGTCGGGAGTAAAGTACCTGAGGTTTTCGAAACCTTGAAACTTTGAAACCTTGAAACCCGAATCTCCGCACTAAGGAATCTCCTCATGCCAAAACCCCTATCCTGGGACGACGCCGAAGACATCGGCATCCTGCTCAGCGAAATACATCCCGATCTCGATCCTCTCACCGTCCGCTTCACCGACCTGCATCGCTACGTCACAGAACTGCCCGATTTCAAGGGTGATCCTAAGACCTCCAACGAAGGCAAGCTCGAAGCCATCCAGATGGCGTGGCACGAAGAATTCCAGGATCGAACGCAAGGGTAAGCCAAAGGAAAGAATTAGCAATTAAGAGCAAGCGTTAGAACAAGATAGCGGGCCTATGCCGCCAAGATTTTACAATTCTGTGACAATTAAACCTTAGCCACAGCCCTAACATGGAAGCGAACCGGTTGTGGCAGGGCTCCCAAATGTTCGTCCCTCGCCATCAACTTCTCTCTCCGTCCAACTGCAAAAGGGCACGGCTCTCACCGTGCCCTCTTTTTATTGTTAAGGCTTTCCCAGACTCGCGCTACCCCACGGTAGCGGGAACCGGCTCTTCTACGCTAGCCTCCCGCAGAAACTTCGCCGCTTCCTCCGGCGGCGTCGGATTGATGTAGAAGCCCGTGCCCCACTCAAAGCCCGCCGTCTTGGTCAGTTTTGGCATGAACTCGATGTGCCAGTGATAGTGATCGTTGGTCGGATCCTGCGCCGGCGAAGTGTGAATCACCAGATTGTAAGGCGGATTATCCAGCACCCGGTCCGCCTTGATCAGCAAGGTCTTCAATGCCTTCGCCAGATTCTCAAACATCGACGACGACGAATTTTCAAACGCCGACTCATGCTGCTTCGGCAGAATCCACGTCTCAAACGGAAAGCGCGGCGCATAAGGCGCAATCGTCAAAAAGTTTTCGTTCTCCGCCACCACCCGCGTTCCATTTTCCGTTTCCTGCCGGATAATGTCACAAAACACGCACCGCTCTTTATATAAATAATATTGTTTTGCCCCTTCCAGTTCTTGCGTGACGTTGATCGGAAGAATTGGCAGGGCGATCAGTTGTGAGTGGGCATGTTCTAGCGATGCTCCGGCGGCCTCGCCGTGGTTTTTGAAGAGCAGGATGTATTTGAAGCGGCGATCTTTTTTCAGATCGAGGATGCGGTCGCGGAATGTCCACAGCACGTCTTCGATTCGCTTCGGAGGCAGCGTGGCGAGGCTGGCATTGTGGTCGGGCGTCTCGATGATTACTTCGTGCGCTCCGATTCCGTTCATGCGGTCGAACATGCCTTCGGCCTGCCGGCTCAGCGTGCCTTCAATTCCCAGCGCGGGAAACTTGTTTGGCACGACCCGCACTGTCCAACCCGGCGTATCCCGCTGCGAGGCTGGTCCTCCGTTCGATCCCGGACGGTAAGCCTGAATCTCCGGCGGCGTCTTGCCTTCGTTCCCGTAGCAGAAGGGGCAGAATCCACCCTTCAACTTCACATTCTCCCGGGCGAAATCGGTGGGCCGCTTCGCGCGGTCTGTGGAAATAATTACCCAGCGGCCAACAATAGGATCTTTTCTAAGCTCGGGCACTATGAACCCCTTTTATTAGGATGGGCGAATCTTTAATTCTAAGCCGTCAGGGAGGAATTCCGAAACACTTCTATCTGCGGCTGGATGGCCCTCGAATCTAAATAGTATACGCTGACCACATCGAATCTCCACTGGCAAGACGGTGGAAATCGCCGAAGGTAATCACGCACCACGGCCGCCACCAGCCGCCGCTTGTGCCGGTCGACGGCCGCTTCGCCGGGCTTCACATCGCGCGTAGTGCGCGTCTTAACTTCCACGAAGCAAAGAACATCGTGGTCCCAGCCGATCAGGTCAATTTCTCCCCGGCTGCGCGGCGAGCGGAAGTTTCGCGCCACCATGGTGTAGCCCAGCATGCGCAGATGAAAGTAGGCTGCCTCTTCTCCGCGGCGTCCGGTGCGATGATGCGCCGCAATCTTTTCCGCCGGCAGAGTGTGGTTGGCGATCCAGTCGAGGAAGCGAAGTGCGGTCTGGGTAGCCTGCGCTGAAAAAACACGCCCGGTAAGCACAAAGAGATCCTCAACTTCACTGTACCCGCGTCGAATCGAAATGGATGTGACATCCCTAACAATCGCGACAAGAAGAACGCGGTCCCTCCCGAACTGGGAATCCCCCAACCGACAGGAGCGGAGCCTGTCCCGCTCAAGCCAAAGGACGGCTTGAATGGGCCACCTGCGGCGTGCTTCGGGCGCGCATCCCACCTCTTTCGTCTTTTCAGGGTACGACCGGCAAGACCAGATGCGATGGCATGGTGGTGGAGCAATAGATTCTCTGGGTCGCGGGAACGAAGTCAGATGCCGCTGCTTTATAAATACTGGGCACGAACTTCTGTGGATTGCGGTCGATCACCGGAAACCACGTCGATTGAATCTGCACCATGATGCGGTGTCCTTTGAGGAAAACATGGTCGTGGTCGCGCAGCGGGACGTTCCATTCCGTGGGCTGGTTCGGCTTGAGGGCGTGCGGTTTCTCGTAGCTCGCGAGATAGCGGCCGCGGCGCACCTCCATGGCAATGGGTAGCTCGTAGCCGTTCAGCGACTGCGCGTATTGTCCGGGCTTTGGGCCTTCGTCGGGATTCCAATCATTTTTCTGCGCGTTGTCGGGATAGACGTCGATCAGCTTGACGATGAAATCGCTGTCAGTGCCGGAAGTTGAGGCGAACAGATCGGCCGCCAGCGGCCCGGTGACGGTTAGATCGTGCTCGAGCGGATCGCTGACGAAGGAAAGCACGTCGGGACGGTGATCGACGAAGCGCTGGTCGGCAACCTCCCAGGTGCGCCAGTCGCCGGCGGGATACGTCGGCGAGATCGGGCGCTGGCGATAGGGCACGGGATTGGCGGGATCGGAAACGTATTCGCGATAGGCCTTTCCGGTCTTCGACTCTTCCGGCGATTCCTCCGGCGCGGTAAAAGAAAGCTTGCCGTCTGCATGCAAGTAGAGGTTGGTGGACTTCGCATTCTTCGGAGGCCACTCTGGGTAGGTGTGCCAGGTATTCGATCCGCTTTGAAATGTGCTGGCCTGCCATGCCGGCTTCTCGCCCTTGCCGTGCAGGTAATAGCGGAAGAATGGGGCCTCGATGTTCTCGCGGAACTCGCGGGCGGTTTCGTGTCCTGCGAAAGGAACCAGGCCGATGCTGTCGGCCTTGGGAGTTCGCCACTCTCCGTGATACCAGGGCCCGGCGACGATGAAGTTGGTGCGTTGCGGATCGTTCTCTTCCGCGTGCCGGAAGATTTGCCACGGACCCCAGGGATCTTCCTGGTCCCAGAAGCCGGCAACGTTGAGATTAGGAACGGTCGAAGCGTGAAGCTGGCTCACCCAGGCTTCTTTTTTCCAGAAGTCGTCGTAGTCAGGATGATCGACGCTTGCATTCCAGTACGGAATGGATCCGTGAAGGTACTTCGTGTTGATGTTGGAGAGCGGTCCGAGATCGAGATACCACTGGTAAGTGTCGTAAGTCTCGAAGTCGAAATGGGTGTTCTTGTTCTTGTCGGCCTGCTCCATCACGGCATATTCAAAGTCGTAACTCTCGCGCAGGGCGCCGTAACGGTGGTCATCGTCGTTCATCCATTGATCAACGGGCGAGGCCTGTTCGCTCATGGCTTTCAGCGCGGGGTGCGGGTGGAGAAGGGCGAGCGCGGTCGTCAGTCCGTCATAGGAAACGCCATACATGCCGACGTTCCCGTTGTTGTTCGGCACGTTTTTCACCAGCCAATCGATCGAATCGTAGGCGTCGGTAGTCTCGTTGGTGGCCTTGGGATCGCTGAGGTCGACCCAGGAGGAAAGATTGAACGTGCCTTCGGATTTGAAGCGTCCGCGAAGATTCTGGATGACGAAGATGTAGCCGTCCTGGGCCAGCTCTTTTATCGAGGACGGCATCTGTTCCGGCGGCTTCTCGGGGACGCCGTAAGGAGTGCGGCGAAACAGGATGGGCAGCGGACCGGTTTGATCGAGCGGAGTGAGAATGACGGTCTGGAGGCGAACACCGTCGCGCACCGGAATCATGACTTCCTCAAGCTTGAAGATCGGCTTCGCCGGCGGCGTTGGTTGGGAGGGGGTCTGCTGCGCTGCAGCAGAAATTGCCAACAAAAATGGCAGAACGAACCGTAGGGTTGACGAGGGCACGACGGTCCTCCAACATTCGTTTTCGTACAGAAGATGACGGCGAAGTATATCAACCCTTGGATTGTCTGGGCGAGCTGTTCTATAGAACTGCCCACTCAAGAAGACCGCTTGAATGGGCCACTCATACTCCCGGTCCTAACTGGCGGCTTGCTCTACTTGCCCACTTCCTGAATGCACTCTTCCAGCACGTCCATGGCGACGTCGGCTTCTTCCTTGGTCACGACCAGCGGCGGGCACAGGCGGACTGAGCTGGGGCCGCAGCCGAGGAACAGCACGCCGTGTTCGAAGGCCTTTTCGACGATCAGGTCGCGCTCGGCGGCGGCGTACTCCTTGGTCGACTTATCCTTGACGATGTCGACGCCGATCATCAGGCCGCGGCCGCGGACGTCGCCTACCAGCTTCAGCTTCGTTGGCCAGCTGGCCATGCGCTTCAGCATGTGCGCGCCCACTTCGGCGGAGTGTTCGAGCAGATGTTCTTTCTCGATCACGTCGAGCGTTGCGAGCGCTGCGGCGATGCACACGGGATTGCCGCCGAAGGTGGAGGCGTGCGAACCGGGCACCCAGTCCATGATTTCGGAGCGCGTCATCACGACGCCGAGCGGCATGCCCGAGGCGATGCCTTTCGCGATGCAGACCATGTCGGGTTCGACGCCGGTGTGCTCGACGGCCCACCACTTGCCGGTGCGGCCGATGCCGCTCTGCACTTCGTCCACGACAAGGAGAATGCCGTGACGATCGCAGATGCGGCGCAGCTCCTGCATGAAGATGGTGGGCGCGACCACGTAGCCGCCCTCGCCCTGCACAGGCTCGACGAAGATCGCAGCGACTTCCTCAGGAGGCAGCGTGGTCTTGAACAGCTTCTCTTCGATGAAGCGAGCGCAGCTTAGCGCGAACGCGTCAGGATCCTGCGCGGCATCTTTGCGTCCGCGATAAAGGTCGGGATAGGGGACGTGCGTCACGCCGCCGAGAAGCGGCGAAAAGCGACGCCGCTGCTGGGGTTTCGAGGCAGTGAGCGAGAGCGCACCCATGGTGCGTCCGTGAAACGCGCCGAAGAACGCGATGATGTTCGGCCTCTTCGTATGATATCGGGCGAGCTTGAGGGCGCACTCGACGGCCTCGGCGCCGGAGTTGCCATAGTAGAACTTGTGCGGGCCGGGCATGGGCGCGATCTTTGACAGGCGCTCGGCGAGCGTGACCATGCTCTCGTAATAAAAATCCGTGCCCGACATATGAATGAGTTCGGCGGCTTGCTTCTGCATGGCGGCGACCACGTGGGGATGGCAGTGGCCGGTCGAAGTGACGGCGATGCCGGCGGAGAAGTCATAGAACTCGTTGCCGTCGACGTCGGTGATGACGATGCCGCGTCCGCTCTTGGCTACGAGCGGATAGGAGCGGGTGTAGGACGGCGAAATATATTTCTGGTCGCCGGCTAGAACGCGCTGGGCGTTGGGGCCGGGCAGGGCGGTCTTGATTTTGGGTCCGTTAACAGCGGGTCCGTCAGTCATGGTTTTCGCGGTCATTGTCTTGGTGATCATGGAATCCTCCGTAAGGCAGTGGCCAGTGGTTGGTGGCCAGTGGTCAGTGAGCGGCACGTCGGAACTCGTGGCTCTGGTTCGAGCACACTTAGAACCGAGAAAATTTGGCGGAGGATTTGTTAGTCGCTAGCGAAGAGGCTGGGACGCAGGCGTGACGGCAGATTCGCCCGATAACGCCGGGGACAGACGAGGCAGTGCAGCCAGCACTCGGGCAAGTGCGTGTTGTGCGGACACGATTTGGAAAGGTTGCGCAGCATTGCCATCCATCGACATCACTATCACTAACAGCATTATAGCTTGCGGCGATGCTAGGCGTGAACCCCTTTGGTAACGGCCGGGCTGCGCCCGGCGGACAGCCGAGCGCGGCCGTCCCCACAGGCTTTCACCTACTTTTGACTTCCGTTGCTGGGGGCCGTAGCATGGGCTGCGCCCTTGGGCCGTCTACCTTGCTCGATCAGACCATCTCGCATTACCGGATTGTTGAGAAGCTTGGCGGCGGCGGTATGGGTGTGGTTTACAAGGCGGAAGACACGCGCCTCGGCCGTTTTGTCGCTTTGAAGTTTCTGCCGGAAGATCTGGCGCAGGATCGCCAGGCGCTGGAACGATTCCGGCGTGAGGCGAAGGCTGCTTCCGCTCTCAACCATCCCAACATCTGCACGATTTATGACATCGGCGAGGAGAATGGGCGCACGTATCTCGTCATGGAGTTCCTTGACGGGGCTACGCTGAAGCATCTGATCGGGGCGCGGCCGATGGAGGTAGAAACAATCCTCGCGTTGGGGATCGAGATCGCCGATGCACTGGACGCCGCGCATAGCGAAGGCATTGTGCATCGCGACATCAAGCCGGCAAATATTTTTGTGACCAAGCGCGGGCACGCCAAGATTCTGGACTTTGGGCTGGCTAAGGTGACGATCACTCCGGGCAAATCCACGGATGTCCCGGAAGTCACCGCGGCAGCGAGTGTCGTGGTCGAAGAACACTTGACCAGCCCGGGTTCGACTCTGGGCACCGTCGCTTATATGTCGCCGGAGCAGGCCAAGGGGAAAGAGCTGGATTCGCGGACGGACCTTTTTTCTTTCGGCGTGGTGCTGTATGAGATGGCGACGGGGACTTTGCCGTTTCGCGGAGAAACCTCGGCGCTTATTTTTCAATCGATTCTTGACCGCGCTCCCGTCTCGCCGGTGCGATTGAATCCGGACTTGCCGGCGAAGCTGGAAGACGTCATCAATAAGTCGCTGGAGAAGGACCGGAACCTACGGTACCAGCACGCGGCCGACATTCGCGCTGACTTGCAGCGACTGAAGCGGGATACGGAGAGCGGACGCGCGGTTGCGGCTAGCTCAGATCGAGTACCGGTTGCGCAGGAAAGGAATGAAGCGACTGGACCAGCCGTGCAAGTCGCAAGTCCAGGGTCGAGTTCGCGAATCTCAGCGCAAGCGGCTGCCGTGCAACCTTCAGGAGCGCAATCTTCCGCGACTTCGACCGCGGCAGTTTCGGGAGCTGTCTCCGCGCAGGTTAGCGGCGCTCCGGCGACCGGGCGAAAGAAACTGCTGACAGTGGTTGTGCCGGTTGCGGTTGTGCTGGTCGTTCTGGTTGTGGCAGCCGGGTTGTATTTCCGGTCACAATCTCGAAACACTCTGACGCAGCAGGATACGATCGTGCTGGCTGACTTTACCAACACCACGGGCGATTCCGTGTTTGATGGCACGTTGAAACAGGCGCTGACGGTGGATCTGGAGCAGTCTCCGTTTCTCAAAGTCCTACCGGGGGTCCGCGTACGGCAGACTCTGGGTTACATGGGGCGCTCGCCCGACGAGCGTCTGACCACCGACCTTGCCCGCGAATTGTGCCTGCGCGCGGGCGGAAAGGCCATGCTCGCGGGATCGATTGCCAACCTGGGCAGCCAATATGTGATCACGCTGAACGCACTCAACTGCCAGACCGGGGACTCTCTAGCCGAGGAGCAGGCTGAGGCGGGGAGCAAGGAACAGGTACTGGGCGCGGTGGGAAGTGCAGCGACAAAGCTGCGGAGCAAACTTGGGGAGGCGCTGGCCTCGGTACAGAAATTCGATACTCCGATTGAGCAGGTCACGACTTCATCACTGGAGGCGCTCAAGGCATTCTCCCTGGGCAATGCTGAGTTCGACCAGGGACGCGAACGGGAGTCGCTGCCATTTTACAAACAGGCGGTCGAGCTGGATCCGAACTTCGCCTGGGCCTATGCGCGCATGGGCGTGATCTATTCGAATGGCGGCGAACTGGAGAAGGCCAAGGAAAATACCCGGAAAGCCTACGATTTGCGCGACCGGGTGAGCGAGAGAGAAAGACTTTACATCGACGAGCATTACTACGAGACGGTCACGGGCCAGTCGGATAAAGAGATTGAAACCCTCGAACTCTACCACCGAACCTATCCAAACGATTCAACGCCTATAAATAATTTGGCAGTATCGTACGCGCAGATCGGAGATTTTGAGAGGTCGGCTGCAAGCGGGCGAGAGTGCCTGCAGGTCGATCCGAATACAAGCAACTGCTATAGCATTTTAAGTTTCGCTTACGGAAGCTTGAACCGATCTGATGAGGCGCGGCAAATTATAGAGCAGGGGGAGGCGCGGCTTCCGGCGTCGGAAACGATTCACTGGAGTGGCTATGTGATCGGGCTGGCTACGGGGAGAACGGCCGACGCGCAGCGTGAACTCGACTGGGCCAAAGGAAAACCGGGAGAGTATCGTTTTGTGTCGGCACAAGCTCAGCTGGCGGCGCAAGGCGGGAAATTGCGGCAGTCGCGGGAACGATCGCAACAGACCATCGACATGCAAAAAAATCTGGGCATAGAGGAAGCGGCGCAGGGCGACCTGGGTGGTCGAGCAGTGGTTGAAGCGGACTTCGGTGACTGTGCGGAAGCGCGGCAGGATGCGGCCGTGCTGGCAGCGAAGCCAAGCCGGGCAGGTTCAGCGCTAGCAGGATTTGCCTTTGCCACCTGCGGAGAGGCGGCGAAGTCTGAGGCGATGGCCAGCGATTTGAATAAGAATTATCCGCTGGAAACGTACGCGCAGAAGATCGACCTGCCACAGATGCGGGCGCGGCTGGCTCTGCAGCGTGGCGACGGGGCAAAAGCGGTCGACGAATTGCGTTCGACCGAGCCTTACGACTTCGGATTGGCCGACTTCGGCGTTACCGCATACTTGCGTGGCGTGGCCTTTCTCAAGGTGAGGCAGGATGGGCAGGCTGCGGCGGAGTTCCAGAAGATTCTCGATCACAAGGGCGCGATGGGGATTTCGCCGTATCTGCCCCTGGCCAAGCTTGGGCTGGGACGCGCGCTTGCGCTCTCTGGAGACACGGCGAAGGCGCGGACTGCTTATCAGGATTTCTTCGCGTTGTGGAAAGACGCTGATCCCGATGTTCCTATCTTGAAGGAAGCTAAGGCGGAGTACGAGAAGCTGAAGTAGCGCGGCGGAGATCGCGCGCGATGGAAATTCCTTGCGGAGCCGTGGGCGACCCGAAGCCTAAAGGGGTCCTTCGACTCCGCGACGTGCCCGCTTCGCGGGCACGTTTCTCCGCTCAGGATGACAGAGCAGATTGGTGGACCACGTGTCTCTACTCAGGATGACAGAGCTAGCGTAAGTTTAGAATCCTCTTGCTTCCGAGTTCGTCTGATATGTTTTAGCTTTCCCTGCTTTCTCACTGACATGTCCAGGACGCAGAGCCCAAGCCGGTTTGCGGTGATTCTTGCCTTTGGGCTGGTCTATTTAACCTGGGGCTCGACGTACCTGGCCATCGATATTGCGGTGCGGAGCATTCGGCCGGCGCTGATGTGTGGGGTGCGGTTTTCGATTGCCGGGTTGGTGATGCTGGCGGTGAGCGCGGTGACGGGGCGGCGGATCTGGTACTCGGCGCGGCAGATTGCGCTGGCTGCGGTGGTGGGAATTTTGCTGCTGATGGGTGGGAACCTGACGCTGTCGTGGGCGGAACTTTCTGTGCCGTCGGGGCTGGCGGCTTTGATTATCGCGATCACACCGTTGTGGTTTCTGGTTCTGGATTCGTTGCTGTTGGGCGACCATCACATTTCGTGG
The DNA here is from genome assembly GCA_963743115.1 of uncultured Acidobacteriaceae bacterium. Taxonomy (GTDB): domain Bacteria; phylum Acidobacteriota; class Terriglobia; order Terriglobales; family Acidobacteriaceae; genus Sulfotelmatobacter. Next base: position 529,320 of record CAVUOM010000001.1, read on the forward strand.
CGGGGTAAGGCTGGACTGGGACTGGGAATGGTGGGGCTGTTCGTGTTGTTCTGGCCGGAGTTGCACTCGAGTTCGACGGTGGGACGGCGCGAGTTTTGGGCGTCGCTCTCGCTGCTGGGCGGATCGTTTTCCTGGGCGCTGGGATCGGTGCTGTCGAAGCGCTGGCAGTCAGGGATGAATGTGTTCAGCGCGACCGGATGGCAGGTGACGGCGGCGGGTGCGGCAAATCTGTTGTTTGCATTCGTCGTGGGAGATTTCACGCACGTTGCCTGGACGGCGCGCGGGGTGAGCGCGGTGCTGTATCTGGTGGTGTGCGGATCATGGATTGGGTATACGGCTTATATATGGTTGCTGGAGCATGTGCCTACGTCGAAAGTTTCGACTTACGCTTATGTGAATCCGGTAGTTGCAGTTTTTCTCGGATGGTTGATTCTGCACGAGCGCGTGGATCGCTTCATTGTGATGGGAAGTGTGATCGTGGTGGTGTCGGTGATTCTGGTGACCAGCGCCAAGGTGAAAGAGAAGACTGTGGCGGAGGAGTTGCCGGCGGTTGAGGCGGCGGGGTAGCCGGCGTGCTAAGCCGGTGCCGTCCCTGACGGGACTGGGTTCCTCTTTGCTCGCATACCCCGCACTTACGTGCGGGGCTAATGAATGTTGTCGCTGGTGCGACTCGGTTCGATTATTTTGCGGCTTCTTCGTCTTCCTCTTCTTCCGTCATCAAATCTACCGCGTGGCCGCGGATGGCGAAGGTTTGTTTGGGTGCGCCTGCGGGCTCGAAGGTTACGCGGGCAGGAGTTCTTTGCCAGACTGGAGCGGGGCAGGCGGAGTCGACCGCGGCACCTTTTATTTTTTTGTCGACGATGTTGTCCCCTTCAATCGGTTTCTTCAGAATGGGCTTGCGGCGGTTGATTTGGGCTACGACCGCGTAAACTTTCTGGTTGTCATCCGAGACTCCGCAGTACGCGGCATAGTCGCGGTACCAGCTGACGGCGGAGTAGAAGACGTCGAACTCGGGAAGATTGATGAGGGAGACGTGGCCGGTTGTACGGTCGACCAGGAGCCATCCTCCGCGCTGCCATTCCCAGTGGGGCGGGGACGCGGACTCCTGCGGAAGGCTGTCGTTGAGGCGGAAGATGCGGCGGACTACGAAGAGCGCGATCGGTTACGTCGTGAGCGGGGCCAAGTGTGAATTCTTTGACGCGGGTGTCGACGAGAAGTGGACGGACTTTCAGAGTCAGCGGCTTTTGATCGGCTGCGGCGGCGCCGGACTCGGGGAACCACTGCACTGTGGTCCATTTGCCGAAAGTGATGATGTGGGATTTGGTCGTGGCGGCGCTGGCTTGAGTGACGAAGATGGAGAGTGCCAGCGCTGCATGGAGATGGCATTGGAAGATGCGGAGCATGGCCCGAGGTTAAGCAGGAAACGGGCGGGAGGGCAAGGTCAGAGGTCACAATCGTCAGCCATAATTCCAAAGCAAGGTTCCGAATTGGGGCGGAGCGACGCGGGCCAGACCTTCCCGAGTACCTCCGCGCGGCGAGGATTGCAGTAGAATTAGAGCACGATGCTGAAGAAATGCAGCCGGCACGAAAACGACCGCTGGGTGGTGGCAGAAACGCCTTGCAGGGCTGGTGACCGCGCAGGCGGGCAAGGGGTCCTTCGCTCCGCTCAGGATGACAGAGTTTAGGACATCGCAGGATTTCATCAGACTTTCGACAGCGAAGTTTCAATTGCGCAATGAGTTTCCCTCACGATTTTCGTCCGGCTGTGAGCGGTGAGGTCCGGACAACTTCCCAGCGAGAAGCGGCTTCTGATTTAAGCATGAGCGGGTTATGGACGGGGCGGCGTGTGCCCCGGATTCTGGTGGTGGACGACCATCCCAGTATTGCGGGGCTGATGAGCCAGTTGCTGACGCTGCGCGGCTATGACGTGGTGACGGCGGCGGATGCGGAGGAGGCTGCGGCCGAGGTGCGGCGGCAGGCGCCGGATCTGATTTTGTCGGATGTGAAGATGCCGGGGAAGTCGGGCTATGAATTTTGCCGGGAACTCAAAGGGGATCCGGCAACGCGTCTGATTCCGTTCGTGCTGATCACGGGATTGACCGACAGCTCGGACAAGTTGCGCGGGATTGAAGCCGGAGCGGACGATTTTCTGAACAAGCCGGTGCTGGCGGAGGAGTTGACGGCGCGGGTGAAGTCGCTGCTGCGAGTGAAAGAATTTACTGACGAGTTGGAGACGGCGGATTCCGTGCTGTGCACGCTGGGGCTGATTGTGGAGGGGCGCGATCCTTATACCGAGGGGCACTGCGAACGGCTGGCGGCGCGGGCTGCGGATTTGGGACGGCACCTGGGACTGGATGAAGATTCGATTGTGGCGCTGCGGCGCGGGGGATTTCTGCACGACCTGGGGAAGATCGCGGTGCCGGATGAGATTCTGAAAAAAGGCAGCGACCTGACGCTTCAGGAGTGGGCGATCATGAAGCAGCATCCGGTGACGGGGGAAAATATCTGCAAGCCGCTGAAGTCGTTGCGGCTGGTGCTGCCGATCATCCGGCATCATCATGAGCATGCGGATGGGTCGGGGTATCCGGATGGATTGCGGGCGGGCGAGATTCCGCTGCTGCCGCGGGTTTTGCAGGTGGTGGATGTATATGATGCACTGCGCACGGCGCGGCCTTACAAGCCGGCGCTGTCGCATGATGACGCCGCGCAGACCATGCGCGTGGAAGCCCGCCAGGGCTTGTGGGACGCTGAACTGGTGAATGAGTTTTTCGGCATGCTGGTGGAAAAACGCACCGTGGCGTAGGTGGGCAGTTCTCAGGTCCAGTAGTTGGACGCCAGGTTTCGGTTCTCTGTTTCCTCAACCGGCTCTTTCCGACGTACAATTGCTCAGCATTTTTCGGCATGCCATAGATCGATGGACATCGCTTACAGCATCGTTATTCCTGCCTACAACGAAGGCGCGCGGCTGGGCGCTACCCTGGAGAAGGTGCTGGGATATTTGCGCGCGCAGGGATGGAGTGCGGAAGTGATTGTGGTGAATGACGGATCGCGCGACAACACGGCGGATTTGGTGCGCGAGTTTGCGGAGAAGAATCCTATGTTGCGGCTGGTGGAGAATCCGGGCAACCGCGGCAAAGGCTATGCGGTGCGCAATGGGATGCTGAATGCGCGGGGCGAGGTGGTGGTGTTCAGCGACGCGGATCTGTCTTCGCCGATTGAAGAGATGCCGAAATTGCTGGCGGCGCTGGCCGGGGGCGCGGACATCGCCATCGGTTCGCGCTGGCTGCGGGCGGAATTGCAGACGCGGCGGCAGTCGCTGCACCGGCAACTTTTTGGAAGAGTCTTCAATTTGCTGCTGCGGATTATTTTGGGGCTGCAGTTCAAAGACACGCAATGCGGGTTCAAGGCTTTCACGCGGCGGGCTGCACAGACGATTTTCCCGCTGGAACGCATCGAGCGCTGGGGCTTCGATCCGGAAATTCTTTTTCTGGCGCGCAAGTTTGGATTTCGCGTGGAGGAAGTGCCGGTGCTTTGGGGTCACAGCGGAGACACGCGGATTCATCCGGTGGTGGATGGGGCGCGGATGTTTTGGGAGATGCTGCGGATTCGCTGGTATGACCTGACGGGGAAGTACGACGCCAGTGCTGCAGTGAGTGCACGCCCGGTCAAGACGCTACCTGGAGGGCCGGCGTCCAGAGCTTGATTCAAGCTGACTTGCGTTTTGTGGCCGCAGCCAATTCCTTCACCGCTTCGACGTACTTGATGTCCCATCTTCGAAGTTGGGGTCGCTGTTTGCCCGGCGCCGGCCAGGTCGGCAGTGCGATAGCCTTGATTGAGCACCGCGCTGACGGCGTTCTCGATGCAACCAGCTTCCTTATCGAGTTGGAAGGAATGGCGCAGCAACAGCGCGGCGGAAAGAATTGCGCCGAGAGGATTCGCGATTCCCTTTCCGGCGATGTCTGGTGCTGAGCCATGGACAGGCTCGTACACGCCGACCGGGCCACCGATGCTGGCTGAGGCCAGCAGGCCTAGCGAGCCCTACTACTCCGCCGGCCTGGTCGGAGAGAATGTCGCCGAACATGTTTTCGGTGAGTATTACGTCGAAGTCTTTGGGGCGCTGCACCAGCGACATGGCGGCGGAATCCACATACATGTGGGAGAGTTGCACGCCCGGATAATCTTTGGCAGCAGCGGGTGACGACTTCGCGCCAGAGGCGGGAACACTCGAGAACGTTGGCTTTGTCGACGGAGAGAACTTTTTGGCGACGCTTCAGGGCGAGATCGAAGGCGACGCGGGCGATGCGCTCGATGGCTGGCTCGCCGTACGTCATGGTGTTGGTGGCGAGGCGCGAGCCGGGCTCGCCTGTGATCGATCGTGGTTCTCCGAAATAGAGCCCGCCGAGCAGTTCGCGGACGATCATTATGTCGGTGCCGCGGACTAGATCGGGGCGCAGCGGGGAACAATCTTCGAGCGCGGGAAAACAGATTGCGGGACGCAGATTCGCATAGGCGCCGAGTTCGCGGCGCAGGCGGAGGAGTCCGGCTTCGGGGCGAAGGTGCTGGGGATAGTGGTCGAAGGCGGGGCTGCCTACGGCGCCGAGCAGGACTGCGGAGGACGACAGGCACGCCTGGATCGTGTCAGCGGGAAGAGGATCATTCGCGGCAGATAGTGCGGCGCCGCCGATGTTTTTTCTTTGGAGCTGGAGTTGGTGGCCGAATGCGTCAGCGACAGCCTGGAGCACCAAGACGGCTTGTTCGGTGACTTCGGGGCCGATGCCGTCGCCGGGGAGGATGGTTAGGTTGAGGAGCATGCGGGGATTAGTTTAATGGAAAGTGCTTTCGCGGTGTTGGACTCCGATGAGAGGAGCGGAGTCCGTACGGATCGCCGAGAGTCGGGCTTCGCCCGGCGGACAGCCGAGGACGGCTGTCCCCACATAAAAACCTGCTACACGCCCCAGAGATAGTCTTCCTGTTGCTGCTGCTGATCGTGGTGGTGGTCGGCCGCGACGGGTAGACCGAAACTGTTGGGTTGCGGTGCCATTGGGAATGGCCGGACTGGTTCGGGGTTTGTCGGGCTGGCTGCGGCCGCGACGGGCGCTTGAAGCGGTTCGAACAGTGGAGTCGCCGATCCCGCCGGCTTGTGCGTGTCGCGGATCAACTCGAGCAGGTGATGATCCTCGACGTGCTTGATTTTATCGGCGAGGCGGACGAAGCGGCGATAGATATCGTCGAGAGCGCGGCGGTCGAACTGGTAGCCGAGTTGTTCGCAGCGTATGGCTAGGGCGTGACGGCCGGAGTGCTTGCCGAGTACGAGCTTGGAATCGGGCACGCCGACGGATTGCGGCGTCATGATTTCGTAGGTCAAGGGATTCTTGAGGACGCCGTCCTGGTGGATGCCGGCTTCATGAGCGAAGGCGTTGCGTCCGATGATGGCCTTGTTGGGCTGCACGGGCACGCCGGTGATCTCGCTCAGCAACTGGCTGGCGGGAAACAAATGTTCTGCGGCGATGGCCGTTTCGTAAGGATAGCGATCGCGCCGAACCCGCATGGCCATGACGATCTCTTCGAGCGAGGCGTTGCCGGCGCGCTCGCCAATGCCATTGATGGTGCATTCGACCTGCCGGGCTCCGGCGGCGACGGCGGCCATGGTATTGGCTACTGCCATGCCGAGATCGTTGTGGCAGTGGGCGGAGATAGTGACGTTCTCGATTCCTTTGACGCGGTGGCGGATGGTTGCGATCAAGTCGCCGAACTCGGCGGGCACAGTGTAGCCGACAGTGTCGGGAATATTGAGTGTGGTGGAGCCTGCTTCGACGACTGCATCGAGTACCCGGCAGAGGAATTCGGGATCCGTGCGCGTCGCGTCTTCGGGCGAAAATTCTACGTCAGAGCAGAGTGATCGGGCGAAGGCTACAGCTTCGCGGGCTTGGGCGACGCACTCTTCGCGTGTGATGCGCAGTTTGTACTTCAGGTGAATGTCAGAAGTCGCCAAGAAAACATGGATGCGCGGGTGGGCGGCGTCTTGCAGAGCTTCCCAGGCACGCTCGATATCGGGACGGCAAGCGCGGCACAGTCCCGCAATGATGGGGCGGCGGATGACCGCGGCGATGGCCTTTACGGCTTCAAAGTCGCCGTCGGAGGCAATGGGAAATCCGGCCTCGATCACGTCGACACCGAGACGGTCGAGTTGATGCGCCAGGCGCAATTTTTCCTGGTGGTTCATGCTGCACCCCGGCGACTGTTCTCCGTCGCGCAGGGTGGTATCGAAGACTCTGATGTGGACCTGGTCTGTGGCCATGGGCTTCTTTATGTCGCCGTGACTCTTTATGGTACGGGGAAACCCGATTTGAAGCAAAACTTATAATTCTTCAGTGATCATTAGCTTTTCTTCTATGATAAGATTTGCTAATGATTGTTGAAGCTTACATAAGGGTATGGTAAATGGAACTTTCGCAGCTGGAAGTGTTTCTGGCGGTGGCGCGGGAGCACCGGTTCTCGCGGGCGGCGGAGAAGCTGCACCGCACCCAGTCGGCAGTGAGCCAGACCATCCGCAAGCTGGAGGATGAATTGGGCGAGGCTCTGCTCGACCGCTCGTCGCGGGAAGGAGTTCTGACTGATGCCGGGCAAGTGCTCTATGAATACGCTGAGAAACTGCTGAATTTGCGACATGATGCTCACGAATCTCTGGCGTCGTTGCGGGAGTTGCAGAAGGGCAAGCTGGTGATCGCTGCGAATGAATTCACGGCGCTTTATCTGCTGCCGGTGCTGGCGGAATTCCGACGGCTGCATCCCATGATCAAGATCACGGTGCAGCGGGCTCTGGGCAGCCGCATTCCGGATGATGTGTTGCAGCATAGCGCTGAACTGGGTGTGCTTTCGTACAAGCCGGAGGAACCGCGACTGCACTCGGTGGTGACTTATCTGGACGAGCTGGTGCTGGTGGTGCCGCCAAAGCATCCGCTGGCCTCGGCGCGGGAAGTGAGCATTCGGCAGCTGGGGGCAGAATCATTTGTGGCACATATTGTTTCGTCTCCCTACCGTGAAAAGGTTCTGCAGACATTCGAAAAGCACAAGACGCCGCTGCACATGGGGCTTGAACTACCAACTCTGCAGGCGATCAAACAATTCGTGGCTATGGGAAATGGAGTGGCGTTCATGCCGGAGATCAGCGTGGAGGCGGAACTTGCGCGGGGAGAACTGGTGCGGATTCCGGTGCGGGAACTGCGGGTACAACGCAAGCTGCGCCTCATCTACCGCAAGGAAGCGGGGCTTTCCCATGCGGCGCGGGCGCTTCTGAAAGTAGCCGAGGCGGTGGCGCTGGAGCGGGCGGGGCGGTATCGATTTCAGCGGGAGAGCTAGCCGCGAGCAGTCTGCCATGAGGAAGCGAGCCAAACGCGCGATTATTGCGTCGCAAAGAACGCGACGCTTCGCGCGGCTCGCCGGGTCCTTCGGCGGGCAAACAGCGCCCGCCTCAGGATGACAATCAGAAATCCAAACTATGTATGCTCGATCCGAGGCGGAATCAGCAGTCGGCACAGGCTTCGGCGGGCTGGAATGCCGCTAGAGCTTCGGGCACGCTGGGGTGAATTTCGAGGACTGAGTCCAGGTTCGTAAGATCCAGAAGTTCGCGCACGAGTGGGCTGGGACTGGCACACTTCAGGTCCGCGTTCTGGGACCGCGCCCAGGTGTGGAGGAAAGCCAATTCGCCAATACCGGCGCTGTCGATGGAGCTGACACCGCTGAGATCGAGCACGACTTTGCCGCCGTTTTCGAGGATTTCACCGACCAGGCGCGACAGGGCTGTGGCCTCATCACGATAGACGATGCGGCCCTGGCAGTGAACAATCATGACGTCGCCGCGATTGCGAGTTTCCAGACTGAGTTTCAACGTCGACTCCTTATTTTGTGTTCCAAAGGCAGCCAAAGTGTATGACTGCGGCCATGTTTGAGCATTTGCGTTTGAGAATTCCATCCTAATGGATAGACGCGCGCCGAGGGGTTTCGGAATCATGAAAAGAGTGTAATTTTTGAGCAAAACGTCCCAGTCCTGCACCGCATAATTTTGGGGGAACGGGGCATCCTGGGTCTCCGTTTCACAGCATCTAAGGAGGGGCCTAACGGATTTCGCGCATTCAGGTAGAATTTGCTGCTGGCATAAATGCCTTGGAGGACTCATTTTCGTGTCAAAAACCGCAGCCGTGGTTCTGGCGTTCCTGAGCTTGATGCTGTTCACAACCCAATCGAAAGCACAACAGCGGGCCGGAGATCAGGGCGGGGGGCTGCTCCCCAGTGGAAACGTGTATCTCGGAGTTGCTTATGCGGACAACGTCGATGTGGTAAACCGCCTAACGTTCCGAGGATGGAATGCCTCCTTTGAGGACTTCGCTCTCCGCCGCTTCTCGCACCTCAGCTTTGTCGCGGATGGCAGCGGCTTCTATCGCCAGGGAGTACAACAATATAACCTTATGATTGGGCCGCGAGTTTCCATGGAATACGGAAAGTGGCGCCCGTTCGCGCATCTGCTGGGCGGGATACAACGAACCTCTTCGGGCGGCACAACGCGCTACCCGGTCGAGGAGGACCTTGGCGGCGGCGTGGATCGCAAGTTTCAGTTGCTGTTCCTTAAGAGGTTTTCCTGGCGGCTGCAGTTTGATTACAGCCGCACCCACTTCCTGAGCGCGACGCAGAATGACTTTCGGGGATCGGCCGGTCTGCTTTGGCGCTTCTGAGAGATAACGCCCGCGCTGGCCCTCCGGATCTGTGGTTGACGATTTTCCACTCGCTGGCATCTAACTTTTCGCGACTTTGTAAAGCAGTCGGAGTTAGAAAGGTTGAGGATGGAATCGTCATGAAAAAAGTCGGATGGATTGCCTTTGTACTGCTTTTGTTCGCTGGCCTAGCAAACGCACAGGTTCCTACCAGCGGGAACGTTTTTTTCGGATACTCCTACTACAACACCGATCTCTCTTCGATCGACCGCGCCAGCACGAACGGCTTTGAGGCCTCGTTCGAAGGCAAAGCGCTTCCTTTTCTGGGGTTCGTCGCCGATTTTGACAGTCACTATGGATCGCAGAATTTTGCCGCTACCTGCCCCCTCCCGTCGGGCGGGGGAGTGTGTCCCGGCGTCAACGCCAGCATCACCGAGCACAACTTTCTGTTTGGGCCGCGCGTATCGTTTTCCGCCGGCAAGTTTCGCCCTTTCGCGGAAGCTCTGTTCGGAGGGGCGCATGTCAATGTTAACAACGGCGTCGGCTCCGATACGTCGTTTGCGACCGCGCTGGGCGGCGGGCTCGACTACAAAATCATTCGTCCCGTCGCGTGGCGATTCCAGGGAGACTATGTGCAGACGCGTTTCTTTGGAGCGACGCAGAATAACGTGCGGCTGTCGACAGGAATTGTGTTTCGCTTCTGAAGAAGAGCCGGAGGCGTCGTCCACGGCACGTGCGAAAACAGCTAGCTGGTTGGCTCGATCCCGCTTTGTGTGGCCACCAAGAAACGCCTGTGACCAAAATCGGTGAGTACGGGGCCTAGGTCTGCCAGTACTTGTGGTCGCGCAGAAAGTAGTTTTCGTTCCAATAGTTCATCGCGGTTTTCAGGAACAGCCAGCCCACGCGCCAATGTCCCATCTTCTGGAAGCGGCGGTTGGTGGTGTAGACGCCGCCGCGGACGATGCCGAAGCGTTTCCGCTCGACCTGCTGGCTGAGCAGATAGTCCTCGGCGAAGAGGACTTGTTCGTGGAATCCGCCAAGCTCGTGAAACTTTTTCAGGTCGAACAGCATGAACATTCCCGTCGCGAAGGGGTGATGGAGTCGCGAGAGGTACTGGAAGAAATCGTTGCCCGCATAGAACAGCTTGTCGACCCAGCTGCCGCCGCGGCATAGGATGTTTGTGGTTACACAATGAAGCTGCTTACGCTGGGCCAGCTCGACGGCACGGCGCACCAACGAGGGATGCGCAAGATCGATATCGGCATCGAGAAAAAGAACGTAGATGCTCTCGGCCCGGGCCGCGCCGAGGTTGCGGCCGACTGAAGGCATTCCGCCGCGGATCACGCTGACGTTCAAGCGGTCGCGGAAGCTGAGAACAATTTCGGGAGTGCCGTCGGTGGAGTTGGCGTCAGCGACCAATACTCTCGTACTCGACATCTTCGAGTAGTCCTGCTTCGTCAGCGAAGTCAGCAGATTCGGAATCAGCTTCGCTTCGTTCTTCGCTGGAATCACGATCGTCAGCTCGCTCTGTGTATTCATGCTCGTTAAACTCATGGATGCGAACCCCCTGTTCGTCAACGGTGAGATACGTCAGACGGGAATCGACCCAGCCGCCTGAGTTGTAGTAGTGAATGCCATCCTGCTCGACGTGGACGGCCTGGTGAGTGTGGCCGCAGAAGATGCGGTCCGTCCCGTGCTGACGGGCATAGTGCAGCGCTCCCGCCGACACTTTCGACGACATGCGAAGCCAGCGCGTGTTCAGCCGATCAATCAGCCGTACGATGGGCTTGCTCTTGAAATCTAGTTTCTGCAGTTGCAGGTAAAGCGATGTGCCTAGTGTGCTGAGTTTGACGTTGCTTACCTGGAAGCCGTCGAACTGATGGCCGTGGATCGCGATGTGGCGAAGTCCGCCGTACTGCCAGGCATAGTGCTGGTAGACGCGGACACCCACTAGGTGCGACATGATGTTGGTGAGCCCGTGGTCGTGATTGCCTTCGACCCAGACGACCTCGATATTGCGCTTGGGATTTGACAGCTTGCGAATGTAGCCGAGGAACTTCCAGTGGTCTTTAGTGAGGCGGGCGAAGTTGAGGTCCGCGAAGATGTCGCCCAGCAGGATCAGGCGCTGAAAGCGGTTTTCCTTAAGCACGCGCGTGGCTTCGCGGGCATGGCTGGTCTCTGCACCGAGGTGCAGGTCGGAAAGGATCAGCGTGTTGTAGCCATGGAGATCCACAATTTAGTTGTAGCAAGGGAATGTTAAGGGGTGATGAAATATGCATCAAAATCGGTGCAGTCGTCACTCAAAGATAACGTGTGAGTAAACAAAGGGTTTAGGGGTGAATTTACGCCGAATGTTTCAGTCGTGTGAATGACAGAGTGCGTTTTCACGTAGACTGAATTCCTTTGAAAAACATCGGACACATCCTGGCGAAGTACACGGCATGGATTCTACAGTTACTTGGACCGCTGGGGATTTGGGGCGTGTTCGCGATCGCTTTCGCAGATTCCGCGCTGCTGGGCATGCCGGTCGACGCTATTGTGGCGTTCTATGTGTACAAGGATCACCGGCAATTGCTGTTCTACGTGGTCATGGCTTCGCTTGGTTCGGCGCTGGGGAGCATTCCGGTTTACATCATTGGATATCTCGGCGGCGAGAAGGTTTTGCGCAAACGGATTTCAGAGGAGCGTTTTCAGCAGATTCACCGCTCGTTTGAGCAGCACGAATTCTGGGCGCTGATGTTCCCTGGAATGCTGCCGCCGCCCATGCCGTTCAAAATTTTCGTGCTCGGGGCGGCGGTGTTTGAGATGCGGCTCCGCGACTTTATGGCCGCCATCTTCGCAGGAAGGTTTGTACGCTTTCTCGTGCTCTCGCTGCTGACTCTGTGGTTCGGGCCGCAGATCGCTGGACTCGTGGGGACGGTGTTTCGGCGGCACTTTTATTGGGTGTTGGCGGTGGTGGTTTTGGGAGTTTTGATTTGGCTGTTGTGGTGGAGAAAAAAGAGCGTCGTAAACGCCAGCTAAAACCAGGTCTCGCTGCGCTCGCTTGACGGGCGAGAGCCTGCCGAAGGGCGGCCTTCCCCACATCGTTGTCTGCGTAATTTCTAGGCGGCGGCGATGTGGTCGCCGGAAGTCTTGTGCGTCCAACTTGAGAGCGCGTGCAGGAAAACTGGAGTTCCGAAAAACGCGATCGAGAAGAAGAGGTCGCTCTCGACCGTACCGCGGAAGAATGGGAGCCCGGCGGCATAGGACATCATCACGCCGTGAAAGGTTCTGGGATACATATCGGTATAGGCGGCCCATGCTGCGAAATTGCTGACCAGAAAGAACGAAATTGAGCTGGTGAGCGCCGCGCCTACCACGCGGACAGGACCGGATTTCTCACGCAGGTTAGTGCCGAGCCAGAGTATTGCCGCGTACCAGGCCCATGTGACGAGTTGGTCCCAGGTGAACGTGTAGGAGTAGATGAACTTGGTAAGGACCACGTCGGTTGCTGCGAACAGGACGAGCGGAATCCACATCTGACGCCGCGAACCACGGGCTCCGAAGAACAGCAGCGATGCCGCCAGCGGAGTGAAGTGCCACGCGTGGGGCAGGACATTCAACGGACCCATGAACGGCAAGAAGCGAACGAAAATGGCGAGGAGGACGAATAGATAGGGCAGCATGATCACCTCGGAGTTATTATTCTGGGCGCGGGGAGGCAGGTACGTCAAGCCTGGCGACCGCATCCGTCCGGAAGCTTCGCTGCGCGAAGTGGACAGCCGGGGTGGCTGTCCCCAGATAGCGTGATCGTTAATTAACGCGGTTCGGGGACCAGCACACGATTCTTGCCGGAGCCGTAGACATCCCCGACCACGCGGAGATTCCGGTCGATCTCGACACCGGCGCCGAGCGGGCGGCGCGGGCCGTCCCCGCGGTTTAGCAGGCGGGGCAATTGCACGAAGCGCAAATCCTGGAAGAAGACGATGTAGCCGCCTTGCGGTGAATCAAGCGCTTCGGTCTCAGTGATTGGGTACCGCGCCCAGTCGAGGTACACGCGCCCGAGATAGGACCGTTTCGCAGCCAATGTGATCGGTGTTTCTTCCGGCTTGTAGCGGATGTCGAGATGGTCGTCGGGATCAACTTCCGGTCCTAGAGAATTAACTGGAGCGAGCGCGAAAAAAGCTGGAGTCTCCACCACGCCGTACCAATGAAACGGGTCAGCCAGCGAAGGATAGGCGGAAACGCGCAGCGGGTCTGCGCCTTGATAAGTGCGGGCAGCGAGGGCATTGACCGCGCGGCGATGCTCGAAGTCGCGCAGGCCCCAGAGCAAGACCACGCCGGCCAATGCGAGGGTTGCCGCGATGCGGCCTTTCGGTCCGTGGGGACGAGCGCCGATTTCCTGGTCAATCAGGGAGAAGAACGACGGAACGACCAGACCGAGGAGCAAGAATCCGAACATGATGGGCTCGAAGATGAAAACGATATCCCAGGAGTACCACTTCTCGGAAAAAGGCCAGAACGGGCGGACGCCGTAGTTGTTCGTGAAGTCGAGCAGAATGTGGCTGAGCCCGGCGAGGCAGGCATAGAAGTAGAGCAGTCCCCATCGCGGCGGGAGATTAGGATCTTTTACTTTGCGTCCGCGCAAGCGCCAGATCAGATAGACGAAGCCGAGGACCACGGCGGCATCGAGCGGAACCCCGAGGAAGGAGTGAGTAAAGCCGCGATGATGGGCGAAGCCGAAGGCCGGGCCGCCGAAACGGCTGAGAACATCGAGATCGGGAGCCTCTGCGGCAAGCGTCAATACCGCCGTGGCCAGCGCTGTCTTGCGGTTGAGGCCGGCGCGGCCCATGCATGCGCCGGTCAGGAAATGGGTGATCGGTTCCAATCGGTCTTTCCAAACGGTTTAGGGATTCTATTTGGCTGGGCCGGTAATTGCCAAACGCAGTGAGGCTAGCGCGCTGGCGCCAACACAGTGAGAGCGTCTGGAACGACGGTGATTTCGGCGGGCAGCATGCCGACAAGTTCGCCATCGGCCTCGACATAGACCTTCGGCTGGGCGTGCTTGCTATCGGTGGAGGCTGACGCAGGCAGGTATTGGCATGACACTCGACCGCTGTGAGCCAAGTCAATGCCCGGAACTTTCCAATTGCTTCTTAGCAGCCCGCGCGCCACATAGAGAAGATAGGCAAGGCGGCTGGCAGTGCGGCAGAAGACTAGTCGAAGATCGTTGCGATGCAGAGAAGCTCCCGGAGCCAGTTCCTGCAGCACTCCGCCGAAATTGCGGATGCGGACGGCCATCAACTCGGTGACGTCGGCTCGCCGGGGCTGTCCAAACTTGGCCGGTGCGACCCGGAGATCCGAGCCGGTCTCGGCGAACTCCACCAAGAAACGGGACATGGGATGCGTGAACCAAAGCTGCCAGGCTTTGGAGTAGTAGGCAGTCATGCCCATGCGCTGCTTGGTGCCGGTATGGAGTTTGTAGAAGAGGTGCGCGTCCACTCCCGCGCCAGCCGCAACAATGAAGAAGCGGGAGCCAGGCTTGCCTTCGAGATCGAGAAACTGTACGCGACCGAGCGCAATCCTTCGGGGAACGCCATGCAGAGCGGTCTGTGCTGCGGCTGAGATATTCATGGGCACGCCGAGGTCGTGAGCGAGCGCATTGGCGGTGCCCATGGGTAAAATCGCCAGGGCAACCTTGGTGTTCGCAAGCACCTGAATCATATTGTGGATGGTGCCGTCCCCACCGCATGCAAAAATCGTGTCACAACCTGCGATGACGGCTTGGCGCGCCTTCTCCTCGGCGTGGGCGCGAGAGTCGGTGAGGACAAGGTGGGCTTCGACGTTGGCGGCGCGGAGCAACGCCAGCACGGACTCCAGCTCGGTTTGGCGCCGTACGCGGCTGCCGCCGGAATCAGGGTTGTAGACTAATGCCGCCTTGCGCATGACTGGATCGAAGATCGAAGCTGGATTGTACTTTGAAGCAGGCGGATTTGCTGTGAATTGACGTAACGCTGTCTCTACCCGTCAGCTTTATTCGCCGCCCGTCTGTCCTCTGTGGATCTTGTAAACCAGGTGCGGAATGCCTTTCCTTATGGTTTGTTTCCAAATGGTCATGCCATTTTTTTCGGCTACGCGACGCGAGGGCAGGTTCTCGGGACGGATGAGAGAAATAATATGATCGACGGGAAGACGGGCGAATCCGTAGTCGCGGCAGGAGCGGGCCGCTTCCGTCGCCAAACCTTGCCCCCAGTAATCGCGGCGTACGTGGTAGCCGATCTCGGTCTCGTCCGTGCCGTCCACGGGCTGAATGGTCAGGCCGCAATCGCCGATCAATTCGCCGCTCGTTTTCAAAAGCATGGCCCAGAGCCCGTGGCCGTCGGTGGCGTAGCGCCGCAAGTTGCGGGCAATCCACTCTTCGACTCCGGCGTGATCGAGCGGCGCGGGATAGAAACGCATGGTTTCAGCGTCGGAGAGAACCCTTCCTAGTGCGTCGACATCGTCGGCGGAGAACTCACGCAGGATCAGGCGCGGCGTCTCAAAAATCTGCGGGGGACTCGTCACGGTTTTTCCTCAGGACTCTTTTTTGTGAATTCCTTCCGCGGCGCAAGCTCCGACTATAATCTGCGCGATGGCTTCCCAGAGTAAAGACGTCGAAAAAAGGATCGAGGTGCTGCGCGAGAAGATCCGGCACCACGAATACTTGTACTACGTTGTAGACAATCCTGAGATCAGCGACCTTGAGTTCGACAAGCTGATGCGGCAGTTGAAGGATCTGGAGGCGGAGCATCCGGAGCTGATCACGGCGGATTCGCCCACGCAGCGCGTCGGAGGCAAGCCGCGCGAGGGATTTGTCAAAGTGCCGCACTCTTCGCCCATGTTGTCGCTCGACAACACCTACAGCGAAGAGGAATTGCGCGACTGGGAACGCCGGGTGCACGAACTGAGCGGGCGCAGCGAGGTGGATTACGTTTGCGAACTCAAGCTCGATGGCATGTCGCTGGCCTTGATTTATGAAGACGGGAAACTGGTGCGGGGAATTACCCGGGGCGACGGCAGCGTGGGGGAAGACGTTACGCTCAACGTTCGCACGGTGCGCTCGGTGCCGCTTTCGATTCCGAAGGAGAAGCTGAAGAAGGCTGGCATCCCCGTGGATTTCGAAGTGCGGGGCGAGTTGCTCATGCCGCTGGCGTCGTTCAAAAAAATGAACGAGGAGCGAGAGAGCAAGGGGCTTTCTGTGTTTGCTAATCCGCGAAATGCCACAGCGGGCACGGTGCGGCAGCTTGAATCGAGGGTGACAGCAGAGCGGCGGCTCGACTATTTCACCTACATGCTTTTGCGGGATGGCCGGACTTACTTCGATCGTCACGGGAAAACGCTAGACGCGCTCGACGCCGCTGGGTTTAAGGTTAATCAGAACCGCAAACTCGTGCACAAAATCGACGATGCCTGGCAGTTCGTCCAGCAATGGGAGGCGAAGCGCGATTCGCTGCCTTATGAAATTGACGGCATCGTTATCAAAGTCGATCGCACTTCGCTTCAAGACGAATTAGGGTTTACGGGAAAAGCGCCGCGGTGGGCGATTGCTTATAAGTATGCGGCGCGGGCTGGGATCACGAAACTGGAGAGGGTGCGCTGGCAGGTTGGTCGTACGGGCAAGCTTACCCCCGTAGCTGAGTTGGCTCCGGTATTGATCGGCGGCACCACCGTGAGGAATGCCACGTTGCACAACATGGACGAAATCCAGCGTCTGGGAGTGAAGATCGGCGATTGGGTGCAAGTAGAGCGTGGCGGCGATGTCATCCCTAAAGTCGCGAAGGTCATCGACGATAAAGATCACCCGCGCGGCAAGGGGGATATTGAGGTACCGGAGAAGTGTCCGGTCTGCGGCACGAAGGTTGTGCGCACCGAGGGCGAGGTCGACTACCGCTGTGTCAACGCCAACTGTCCCGCCAAGCTGCGCGAGACCATTCTGCATTTTGCTTCGCGCGGCGTGATGAATATCGACGGCATGGGAGATGCGCTTGTGAATCAACTCACCGAACGTGGCCTGGTGAAGAACGTGGCAGATATTTACAAGCTCACGAAGGATGATCTGCTCAGCCTGGAGCGCATGGGCGACAAATCCGCGCAGAACATTCTGGATGAGATCGAGAACTCGAAAAAGCTACCGCTGGAGCGGGTCATCTACGGACTCGGCATTCGAATGGTAGGCGAACGGACGGCGCAATTTCTGGCCGAGCATTTTGGATCGATGGAGGCGCTCGAGAGCGCCGGCGTGGAAGAGCTGCAGGATGTGAATGAAGTGGGTCCGCGCATTGCCGAGAGTATTGTGGAGTTCTTCAGCATTGCGGCCAATCGCAAGCTGATCGAGCGTTTGCGCGAGGCTGGTCTCACCCTTACAGGGCAGAAAAAGCGGCGCGGGACGAAGCTTGCGGGGAAGACATTTGTGCTGACCGGCACGCTGGCGCATTTCACACGGGACGAAGCTAAGAAGATGATTGAAGATGCTGGTGGGAAAGTCACCGGCTCGGTCAGCAAGAAGACTGATTACGTTGTTGCGGGGACGGATGCGGGATCGAAGCTGGATAAGGCGAAGGACTTGGGGGTGCAGGTCATTGATGAGAAAGAGATGCGAAGAATCGTCGGGTAATTAAGAGGTTATCTCACCATTACGGCCGTCATCCGTTTCCAAGTCTCCTGCAGCGTCTCCGGCAGAATCCTCGTCTCACCTACCACCGACATGAAGTTCGCATCCGCGACCCATCTAGGCAGGACGTGCATGTGGATGTGTCCGGCGACCCCGGCGCCGGCGGCTTTGCCGATGTTCATGCCCAGGTTGATGCCGTCGGGGTGGTAGAGTTCGCGCAGGACGTGCTCCATGCGCTGCGAGAGTTGCATCATTTCGCTGGCGGCTTGTGGCGGGAGCTTTTGCAGTTCGTCGACGTGCGCATATGGGACGATCATCACGTGGCCGGGCGTGTAGGGATACGCATTCAGGATCACGAAGCAGTGCTGGCCGCGATAGGCGATGAGCGCTTTGGCGTCGTCGCCCGCTTTCACGGCGTCGCAGAAGATGCAACTGTTCGTCTTTTCCGTGCTGGTCACGTAGGCATAGCGCCACGGGGTCCAGAGGTAATCCATAGCAAGGGCAGGGTAGCAGAACGGGCGTGCGCGGCAAAACTGAGTGCTAGGCGCCTCGCTGCGCTCGGCTGGACGGCCGAGGCGGCCGTTCCCACAGATGGCCTGCAACACTCCCGTAACATGCACCTTTTGCGTTTGACACTGTTTGCGCGGCGTTGCTATAGTCGAAGAGTTCCCTTTGGACGCGGGTTTCTGTGAAACGTCCGGCAGCTGGGATTGTCCAAGCTCACTCGCCAGGGTGAGCCCACCACAACCAAACGACTCACTCCAGCAGTCCGCCAAGCAGGCCCGTATCCTCCCCGCACCGAGTGCGAGGCACAGACGAGAGGCATGACCTTGTTCGACGAAACCACCACTCACCATTCCGACTCCGCCGTCGCAACCGAAACAGAACCGATGGCTACCGAAACCACCTCAACCGAGCAGAGCTTGACTAATCAGGACGTGAAGCAGCAAGATCACGCTCCGGTCGCAACCGCTGCTTCGACTGGCCCTTCCACGGATGAGGCATCCCATCCGGCACCTGCTGCCGATGACAAGCACGCTGGCGAAGACTTCGCTTCCGCGCTGGAGAACTTCACCACGGAAACGGAAGAGGCCGTGGGAGAAGACCGCGTCATCAAAGGCACGGTCCTGAAGCTCACTGCGACGCATGTGGTGGTCGACATCGGCACCAAGTCGGAAGGCATGTTGCCGCTTTCGGAAGTGCTCGATCACGAGGGCAAGCCGAAGGTAAAGCCCGGTGACGAAATTGAAGTAATGCGGGAGAAGGGACAAACCGAGGAAGGCTACGTCAATCTTTCGCACCAGAAGGCGGCGAAGATTCACGCATGGGAGGAAATAGAGAAAGCTCATCACGAGAAGCGGCCGGTAAAAGCCACCGTGATTGAGCGGACCAAGGGCGGCCTGACGGTTGACATTCTGGGAGCACGGGCTTTTCTGCCAGGCTCGCAAGTGGATCTGCGACCCATCCGCAATCTCGACGGCATGAAGGGGCAGACCCTTGAAGTGACAGTGATCAAGGTCAACAAAAAGCGCGGCAACATTGTGGTCTCGCGCAAGGAGTTGCTCGAAGGCGAGCAGAACGAGAAGCGCAGCAAAACTCTCGAGCACCTGGAAGAGGGCTCGATCCTGACGGGAGTGGTAAAGAACCTGACCGAATATGGCGCGTTCGTCGATCTGGGCGGGCTCGACGGATTGCTGCACATCACCGACATGTCGTGGGGAAGGCTCACGCACCCGCGCGACCTGGTGAACGTCGGTGACCAGATTCAGGTGAAGGTGCTGAAGTACGACAAGGAGAAGCAGCGCGTTTCTCTCGGATTCAAGCAGCTGACGCCCGATCCCTGGCTCGATGCCGAGCACCGCTATCCCGTGGGCGCGCACGTCTCCGGGCGCGTGATCAGCGTGACCGACTACGGCGCGTTCGTTGAGCTTGAGCAGGGCATCGAAGGCCTGGTGCACGTCAGCGAAATGACATGGTCGAAACGCATGAAGCATCCTTCCAAGCTGGTGAATGTGGGCGATCAGGTCGAGTGTGTGGTGTTAAACGTGAATCCCGGCGAGCGCCGCATCTCTCTCGGCATGCGGCAACTGGCGGAGAATCCCTGGGATGCGTTGCACGACAAATATCCCGTGGGCATGACGGTAGAGGGCCGGGTGCGCAATCTGACCGACTTCGGCGCTTTTATCGAAATCGAGGATGGTATCGACGGTCTGGTGCACGTCAGCAATCTGAGCTGGACCAAGCGGGTGAAGCATCCTTCCGAGGTATTGAAGAAAGGTGACCGCGTAAAAGCTGTCGTGCTGGCCATTGAACCCGACAAGCGGCGCCTGTCGCTCGGCGTGAAGCAACTTCAGCCCGACGTCTGGGAAACTTTCTTCGCGGCGCATCACGTCGGCGATGTGATTCACGGCAAAGTCCTGCGGGTAGCCGCGTTCGGTGCCTTTGTCGAGATCGCCGAAGGAGTCGAGGGTCTGTGCCACAAGTCGGAAGCGGTGGATGGAAACGGCCAGCCTCTGCATCTGGAACCAGGCGTGGAGCATGATTTCAAGATCATCAAGATGAGTCCAGAAGATAAGAAAGTCGGACTCAGCATCCGAGCGGTCGGCGAAGAAGCTTCGCGCTCTGAGGTCGAGGCTTATAAGCAACCGGTCTCGAGCACCAGTTCGACCATCGGCGAACTGATCTCGTGGAAGCGCGCCAGCAACGAGAACAATTAGACCCTTTGTCACCCTCCGGGAATGTCATCCTGAGCGGAGTAGCAGCTTCGCGATAGCGAAGCTGCTGTGGAGTCGAAGGATCCCTGACCCTCTTCACCGCCGCGAGCCCTTCAGGGAAGTTTTTCCTTCCGTTCGGTTTGGTCTCTCCCGCCGCCCTGTTCTAGAATCATTCGTTTGCCTTTAGTCATCTGTTCCTACTGAGGAGCGCTCACTTTGCCTGAAACTATTTATGACGTCGCCATCATCGGCAGCGGACCTGCCGGCTACACGGCCGCAATCCGCGCCGGCCAGTGGGGCCTGAAAACTGCGTTGATCGAGAAAGACGGCTTCCTTGGCGGCACTTGCCTGCACGTGGGCTGCATTCCGACCAAAGCTCTGCTGTTCAACGCCGAACTCTGGGACCACCTCAAAGACGCCAAGGAATTCGGCATCGAGGGCGTAGATTCGCGCAAGCTGAACTGGGCCGCGGTCCAGGACCGCAAGTCGAAGATCGTGGCCAAGCACGCCAAGGGTCTCGAGTTCCTGATGAAGAAGAATAAGGTTGAGACGGTGAAGGGCTACGGCAAGCTGACTGGCCCGGCGCAAAATGGCTTGCTGACGGTTGAAGTGGTGAATGACAACAAGGCCAGCCATCTCAAAGCGAAGAACGTCATTCTCGCCACTGGGTCGGAGGCGCGCATGCTGCCTGGCCTCGAAGCCAACGACCGAGTGCTCACCAACATCGAGATTCTGAGTCTCAAAGAAATTCCCAAGTCGCTTGTCATTGTCGGAGCAGGAGCGGTCGGAGTCGAGTTCGCATCGATCTATCGCTCATTCGATTGCGAGGTCACGATCGTCGAGATGCTGCCGCGGCTGGTTCCCGTTGAAGATGAGGAAGTCTCGAAAGAGCTGGCTCGCGTCTTCCGCAAGCGCGGCATCAACTTCCACACGAGCGCGAAGGTCGACAAAGTCGAGAAGACGAAGGCTGGAATTGCTGTCACTATCACGGTCGAAGGGAAGCAGCAAACTATCGATGCCGATAAAATTCTGATAGCTGTCGGTCGCAAACCGCGGACGGAAAACATCGGCCTCGAGCGCACGAAAATCAAGCCTGACCGTGGCTTCATCAAAACCGACTCCTGGATGCAGACCGCCGAGCCAGGCGTGTACGCCGTCGGCGACATTGTGCTGGGCACGCCGCAACTGGCCCACGTCGGTGCTATGGAGGCAATCGTCGCAGTCGCCAAAATCGCAGGAAAACCGGGCAAGCCGATTAATCCTGAGCATATTCCCGGAGCGACGTACTGCCATCCCGAAATCGGCAGTGTTGGCCTTACTGAGACCAGGGCCCGCGAGGCTGGGTACAATGTGAAGATTGGCAAGTTCCCCTTCACCGCGAACTCGCGCGCCTCAATCGTTGGCCAGCACGAGGGCTTCATCAAGATTGTCTCGGACGCCGACTATGGAGAGATTCTCGGCGTGCACATTATCGGCCCGCAGGCGACAGAATTAATTGCCGAGGCCGTCGTGGCTATAGAACTGGAAGCCACAGTTGAAGACTTGATGTGGACGATCCACGCGCATCCGACATTAGCAGAAGCTATGCTGGATGCGGCAAACAGTGTGTACGGGATCGCGATCAACGCGTGAGACTTTTTGGCCACGGATCACACGGATAGATTAGGGCTTGATCTTGCTCCGTATTCATCCGCGAAAATCCGTGGCAAACTGAATTTGATTTCTCTAGTCCAACTCGGCACCGTCGACTACGCCGACGGCCTGCGCCTGCAGGAGCAGCTGGTTGCTTTGCGCAAAGAGGAGAAAATCGGCGACGTCCTGCTCATGCTTGAACATAAACCCGTCATCACGCTGGGTCGCAATGCAAAAGCCGCCAACGTAATCGCTTCGCCCGAAGTCCTTGCCCGGCGCGGTGTTGAGGTTTTCGAGTGCGACCGCGGTGGCGATGTCACTTTCCACGGCCCCGGCCAAATCGTCGGATACCCCATCTTCGATCTGCGCGGATTCGCCACGCCCGACGGCAAGCGCAAGACTCTGGGCGCAGTCGAGTTCGTCCGCCGCCTGGAAGAAGTTCTGATCCGCACGTGCGCTGACTTCGCCATCCCGACTACGCGAGTGCCAGGGTTGACCGGCGTGTGGACCGACGTTAATCGCTTGTCTTTCCGAGTAGAAGAGAACGATTCACAGAGTCGTTCTCCGGAGTCGAGGAACCTGCTGTTCGCTGGCGCCACCACGAACGCCTCCTCCGAAGCCAAAATCGGCGCCATCGGGGTCCACATCTCTCGCTTCGTCACCTCGCATGGTTTCGCCCTAAACGTAAACACCGATCTCAGCTTCTTCAACCTGATCATCCCCTGCGGCATCACGGCAAAGCCAGTCACTTCGATGAAGCACGAACTCGGCGGAGCACGAGACCTGAACACGGTCGCTGAGTCCATCTCGCGCAACTTCGGCACGGTGTTCTCCAGCCAGATCCTCTGGGTCGATACTCTTGACGCTTTGCTCGGAAACACAGTTGGCGTCCCACTGCAACGTCCTGCCGAGCTCCGTCAACTCCACAAAGAGGACGACACCACCTGGGCCTAGCCCAATGCGCCACTCTCGCGATAGCATTTACAATTGCGACTAGGCGTAGGTCTCAAAATGGCAATCAAGAAGAAGAGCTCCAGGAACGGAACGAACGGAAACCGGCGGCGTAATGGCGCATCCCAGTCAACGCGCCCCACAACCGACGTGCGTACCTACTCGATTCCCGATATGCGCCTCGAGCATCCCGACCTCACCGTCCGCCAAGCCATAGAAAAAGATAGAGACGGCACAGAGCACGTTCGCTACGAAGTCACCGGCAACCTTAACGCGCCCGTCCCGCCCATTCGCGACTCGAAGTATCTCGACAAGAAGCAGTGCATCGAGATCTACCGCTACATGCTGCTGAACCGCAAGATGGAAGTCGCGCTCGAAAATCTCTACAAGCAGGGCAAGGTGGTCGGCGGAGTTTATTTCGGACTCGGCCAGGAAGCCTGCTCCTGCGCCTCCGCCTACGCGCTCGATAAGGACGACTGGTTCGCGCCCATGATCCGCAACCAGGGCTCGCTGCTGGTCCGCGGCTTCCGCGCCTCTGACACCATGATGCAATACATGGCCAAGGCCGATTCGCCCACACACGGCCGCGACGGCACCTCGCATTTCGGCGACATCGAAAAGCGCAATATGGTCTCGCCCATCTCCATGCTCGGCGATTTAATTCCCGTGCTCTCGGGCGTGGCGCTCGGCGCGCGCCTCCAGGGACGCAACGTCGCCGTCATGACCTACATCGGCGACGGCGGCCAATCCACCGGCGTCACTTACGAAGGCATCAACTTCGCCGCCGTGCAGAACCTCGGCCTCGTGCTTTTTGTCGAAAGCAATGAATGGGCCTACTCCACGCCATCAGAAATGCAATACCGCTGCAAAGACCTAGCCGAGCGCGCCATCGGATATGGCATCCCAGGCGTCATCGTCGACGGCACTGACGCCTGCCAGGTCTACGATGCCGCCCGCGACGCCGTCGAGCGCGCCCGTCGCGGCGAAGGCCCCACCCTGATCGAAGCCAAAATGATGCGCATGAAAGGCCACGCCATCCACGACGCGGCAGCCTATGTGCCGAGGCCGATGTTCGAGTTCTGGAAGAAGCGCGACCCGATCGCGCGCTTTGAGAATTATCTGGTGAAAGAAAAGAAGTGGCTGACGTCGAAAGAAAATGCTGAATTGATCTCGGAAGTGGAGCGCGTGATTGAGGCCGAGCGCGAGATTGCGGTGAACTCCCCGATGCCGACGCCGGAATCGGCCGAGGGCGGCGTGTTCTGCGAAGACGGATGTCATGAAATCAAGCCGAAGTATGGGATGCCAAAGGTAAAGAAGGGAACGACCGGCTACAAGCAGACCGAAGCAGCCGGGCATTTGAAATAGAAAAATCCGTGTCGATCCGCGCCAATTCGTGGCAAAGAATTTTATGCAACTAACCTACCTCGAAGCCATCCGCCAGGGAATCTGGGAAGAAATGGACCGCGACCCCTCCGTCTTCTGCCTCGGCGAAGACATCGGCATCTACGGCGGCGCCTTCAAAGTCACCGACGGCTTCATCGACCGCTTCGGCCCCGAGCGCGTCATCGACACGCCCATCGCCGAGTCCGCCATCGTGGGCGCGGCCTTCGGGGCATCGCTCACCGGCATGCGCCCCGTCGCCGAATTTCAATTCATGGATTTCATCGGCTGCGCCTTCAACCAGATCAGCAACATGGTCGCGAAAACGCATTACCTCTGGGGCGCGCCCGCTCCGCTAGTCCTGCGCGGACCCAGCGGCGGCTACGTTCACGGCGGTCCGTTCCACTCGCAGAATCCCGAGATGTGGTTCGTTCACAATCCCGGCCTGAAAGTAATCTGTCCTGCCACGCCCTACGACGCCAAAGGCCTGATTAAAGCGGCGATCCGCGACAACAACCCGTGCATCTTCTTCGAACACAAGTATCTCTACCGCCGCATCAAAGGCGAAGTTCCCGCGGAAGATTACGTAGTCCCCATTGGTAAAGCCAACATCGTCCGCGAGGGCAGCGACCTGAGCATCATTACTTATGCGGCGATGGTTCATACCGCCTTAGAAGCCGCCGAGGTTCTGAAAAACGACGGGATCGATATCGAGATCCTCGACCTGCGCACCGTCTCGCCGCTCGACCGCGAAGCCATCGCGCAAACTGTGAAGAGGACAAACAAAGTAATCATCCTCCACGAGCACTCCCGCACCGGAGGTCTCGCCGGCGAAATCGCAGCTATCATCAACGAAGAAGCCTTCGACGATCTCGACGGCCCGATCGTCCGCATCGCAGGCCTGGATTCAGCAATCCCGTTCTCTCCCCCGCAGGAAGAGCACTACCTGCCGAAAGTTGAGGATGTGGCCCGCGAAGCCCGAAAGCTGAAAGCTTATTGAGACTCCGAGCCAGCATGAGCACACGTAAGAAACTCTTGCTGGTAAACATCAGTGGGATAATAGGAATCTTCGTTTCGCTGTTTATCGCTCCGCCTAAGACTCCCCTACGGCTATGGGCTTTGATGTCAGCAATCGTGTTGGCGTTGTTCAACTATCTTGCCCTCTCACGCAGGTGGAAGCCTCAAGATGTCAGCAACGAAAGTCGCTCGTGGGGAATTGCGGTAGTCGCTTTCGGTTTCGGAGTCTTGCTGCTTGAGCTAACCCTGCGATATTTCCACAAGTGAAGCGGGGGGCCTGTCGAGGACCGGCTCATCAGCATAAACTAGCGCCTCACCCACTTCATCTGCCACAATAGTCGGTCCGGAGGAATTCATGCGTAAATTTATTCTCGGCGTGATCGTTACTCTTCTCGTACTGATTCTCGGCGGACTCGGCTTCGCCGCCCTCGGCTTAATCCCGACCCACGCCAACGTCGCACCACCTCGCTGGGAGCATCATCTGGCCAACGCCGCTGTCGACGCTTCCATGGAGCGCCACGCTCCTCACGTCACCAATCCCCTGCCGCCCAGCGATCAGAATCT
Source organism: uncultured Acidobacteriaceae bacterium (assembly GCA_963743115.1). Classification (GTDB taxonomy): domain Bacteria; phylum Acidobacteriota; class Terriglobia; order Terriglobales; family Acidobacteriaceae; genus Sulfotelmatobacter. Next base: position 554,915 of record CAVUOM010000001.1, read on the forward strand.
TGAAGATGGCATGAAGCTCTACACCATGAACTGCGCCGTCTGCCATGGCGGACTCGATCGCAAGCCCGCCTCTCTCGCAAACTCCTTCTACCCGCCTCCTCCGAATCTCGTCTCCGACCCGCCTGACGACCCCGAGTGGCACGTCTTCTACTGCATTCGCACCGGCATCCGTTACACGGGCATGCCCTCCTGGGAAAAAACTTTGAGCGAGCAGGATATGTGGAAGATCACCACGCTCTTATCGCACCTCGACAAACTCCCGCCCGCCGTTCAGGACTACTGGAAGACCAGCTTCGGCGTAGCCGCCCCGAGCGGTGAAGACAACAAGAAGTAAGTGGGAGGAAACCCAACCCGTTATAATAGCCGTTTGCGCCCAGTCCTCCGTCCGAACCGTGGGCCGCGTGGAAGGAAATCATGCCGACTGACATCATCATGCCTCAGATGGGTGAATCCATCGTCGAAGGCACCATTACCAAGTGGCTGAAGAAGCCCGGCGACAAAGTTCAGCGTGACGAGCCGCTTTTCGAAATCTCGACCGACAAGGTCGACGCCGAAATTCCCGCGCCCGCCTCCGGCGTCTTGCAGGAGATTAAAGTCACCGAAGGTACGACAGTGGGAGTAAACACGGTAGTAGGCACTATCGCCGTGGATGGCGAATCTGCAGCCAAACCCGCGAAAGCCGCCCCGGCGGCCGCGCCGCCAACGAAGGAAGAAAAGAAAGAAGAGAAGAAACCGGCCGCTACTGCGCCAGCGGTCGGCGCCACGTCCGCGCAAGAGTCGGAGGACGAAGAAGCCCGTTCCTCACCTCTCGTCCGCAAGATCGCCCGCGAGCACAGCGTCAATCTTTCCCAAGTCCCCGGCACCGGACTCGGCGGCCGCATCACCAAGCAGGACATAACAGCCTTCATAGAAAGCCAGGCTCGTGTGGGGACGGACGCATTCGCCCGTCCCGCCGAGCGAAGCGAGGCGTCACAGTCACCGGCGCCAGCAGCGCCCCGTCCCGCCGCTCCCGCAGCCTATCCCGGCGACCTAGTCCCCATGACCAACATGCGGAAGATCATCGCACAGCGCATGATCGAGTCGCGCCGCACCAGCGCTCACGTCCACTGCATGTATGAAGTGGATTTCACTCGCATCGTAACCCTGCGCGCCAAGAACAAGAACGCCTTCGAGCAGCGCCACGGCGTCCGCCTCACCTTCATGCCGTTCTTCGTGCGCGCGGCCATCATCGCGATACAACAGTGGCCAATCATCAACGCCTCGCTCGAAGGCGATAACATCCGCTACCACCGCAACATTAATGTAGGCATTGCCGTCGCCCTCGACTGGGGACTCATCGTCCCCGTCCTCAAGAATGCCGGCGACCTCAACTTCCTCGGCCTGCAGCGCGGTATCACCGACCTCGGCGAACGCGCCCGCAGCAAGAAGCTCAAGCCTGAAGACGTCGAAGGTTCCACCTTCACCGTCACCAACCCCGGCCAGTTCGGCGCCGTTTTCGGTCTGCCGATCATCAATCAGCCCAACGCCGCCATCATGGGCGTCGGAGGTATTACGAAGCAGCCCCTCGTCGTCACCGACAAAGAAGGCAACGATTCCATCGCCATCCGCTCCGTCGTTCACCTCACGCTCGGCTACGACCACCGCCTCATCGACGGCGCCGTCGCTGATCAGTTCATGGCTCTGGTGAAGAAGAATCTGGAAACGTGGAACGAAGAGGTCGGCTAAATCGTGTCTAAGCGGTAGGTTGACTGCTTTGAGCCGGTGGATGTTTACACCAGGTGGACGCGTTGAGGCATTCGACTGTGCCGTCAATTATTTTAGAGATCCCATTTTTAAAATTTTCGGGATTGATGATCTCCCGCGTGGCCACCGCGTCTGTCATTGCCAGCGCATTCTGTAAGAATGACATCGCCGCATCTTTTTTCTCGGACCCCGGCTTGTCGCCCGCGTTGGTCGCCAGCGCTACGTTCAAGGCGCCATTCGATCCCAACGTCACATTCAACGACCCCGCCGCTACCGCCGACCCGCTCGCCGCCACAAACGCCGGCCACGTAATTACGAGCGTGCCTTGTGCCTCACTTCCATCTGCCATGTAGACAGTGTCGATCACGCTCGTAAGCGCCGGCCCACTCTGCGCAGCCAGTCGGATGCCGGTCGCCGCGACCACCACCGTCAGCACCAAATAAAAAATCCGTCCCGCAGGACGGCGTGTTAGAAACATACTTCCTCCTCAAACTCACTCTTGTCATCCTGAGCGAAGCGAAGGACCTATGCAACCTGCCTCCGCCACCGCCTATCCCGCCCGCATCCCTGCCTCAGCCCACGTCTCACCCTCGCTCGAAAGTAGAACCCGCTCCCTATCCCCGCCCTTTCAAAAACTCTTCCACGCTTCGCACGTAAACCTCGGCAAAATCAGCCACCGGCCGTTTTGCCTCGATCAAATCCATGGCGTCATCCACCGTCCACCCCATTACTCCCAACAAGGCCAGCGTCATCATCGGCGCCCGGTGCACTCCGGCCGCGCAGTGGATGAATAGCTTCGCCTTCGGATCTTCCAGCGCCTCCAACGCAAACTTCACACCGCACTCAAATACTTCGGGAGGCTTGAACTCAAAGTCATCATCCACCGGATTCCAGAGCACCACGATCCCGTGCGGCTCCGCCAGCAGCGTGTCATCAAACTCGATCTGCATGTCGATGATATGCGTGATCCCGGCAAGCGACACTTTCGACATGTTCTCGGGCGACCAGATTCCGCCTCCGACCGCGATCCGGTCGTCCAGCCACGTTATATCCATCCCAAACCTGCGCCGTGCCAGACTTCCATAATTGCCCACCCGCACGTTCCGCCGAACACCCCGGGGATACTCCACCATGGGGACGCCGTCGATCAGCACCAACCCGCTGCCCCAACCGTCCAGCCACGGATCAGCATTCCGCAACTTTCTCCCACGCGGTCCCACTCTTGGAGAAACCGACAGCGCGTCCCGCCCGTCCATTTCTCTCGAATTGAAACTCCCGCGCTTCATTTTACGGTATCCTCCCGGCCCTGAACGTCGAACCGTTACTCGTTTTCTGCCGCGGCTGACTCTCTCTCCCGTTCTCCCGCCGGATTTTCCTCGGCCTCGTCCTGCACGTTGGTCTCAGCGCACTTGTTTTTCGCGTTGCTCGGCAATACAGCCGACATCGGCTCCTCGTCACAAATCACCGGATCCAATGGCAATCCCATACGCGTAAGCAAAGTATGAGCCAGCGAGCGTTCGATCGGATTCACGGTTGTCTGTTCGGTCGCCGGATATATTCCCGCCGCCTCAAACAAATATTTCGCCGACGCCAGTTGCCCCGTCTTCGCCACTTTAATCACCTCGGTCGCAATATCCTTCGCCGAGTCCTTCACCAGTTCGTTGATGTTCTCGCGTACCTGGACAATATCTTTGCCCTTCTTTTTCGAAGGAGCTCTCGTTTTCGCCGAAGCTTTCTTCTTCGCTGCTTTCTTCGCTGTCCCTTTGCTTTTTCCCTTTGCCTTCTTCTTGATGCTCACGGCTCGCCCTCCCCAAAACTGTCGGCGTCGTCCGAATCCCGGCTTCAGCCGCGTCAGGCAATCTCATGAGTCAGCAGCGACTTAACCCGCAGATTCCACGCCGCCAGTGCGCGGAGCTGCGATGCAAATTGGGCTCTTCGGCCCAAAAAACGAAAGGCGCGCTTTTCAGCGCGCCCCGAAAAATTGCTAGAGCATTTCCTTTTTTTTTACTCTATATATTCAGAATAGCATTTTGCAATGGGTGTTTGTGTCAGGTTTTGCAAATTTATATTTGCCATGTCATCAACAACTTGCGCATTTTTCGATCGAATTGCCCTCTTGACAAGATTTTTGTCATTGCGAAAACTCCCTCCTCGAGGGCAGCCCGGCCAGCAATCCCACTTTGAGAAAGTCTTCGCTCAGCAGATCCAGCACCTCCGGCAATCTCCGCGCAACCGAACTGCGGCTGCATTGCAGAATGCGTGCAGTTTGCTCCTGGCCATGTTCCTGCAGAATGATGCGCACGATTAATTGCTGATCCCAGTACTCCAGCCGATCCAGGCACTTCTCCACGTCCCGCACGAAGATGACCCGGTCTTCGAACGTAGTAGCGGTGTAGTACGTCACCTTCGCGCGGAAGAACTCTCTCCCCACAAACGATGGCAACCGCCCGGTCTCTAACGAAAAGCGCATGTAGCGCCGCAACAGGCCCACCGTGCGCTTTCGATAAAGCCACAAATCAGGATTGCGATCCAGAGGATCGTCCTCCAGACCCGCGTCATCAAGACCAGCATCTCCCGGCGGAGCACCTTCCGGAACATTCAGCTCCGCCGGAAAGTTGTGGGTCGGCAACTTCTCACATGCCGCCGGAGGTTTCCCGAGAGCCCGCTCATCCTCGGGTGCCGGCGGTAAGCCCGAGATAAGCGCATCTTCCGGGGCAGAGTCATCCGCCTCTGCCCCAATCCAATCCACCAAGCCGTTCATGCCACACCTGCCGACGCATCCAGATCCTGCTCTTGGTCTCCCTCGTAGCTGTCGCAGTCGCCGTCATCCGCGTCCCGTCGCGGTCCACGCGGCAACTGGGCGGTTTCCGGTTCCCGCGAAGCCGCCGGCAGTTGAGCCATCTCGCGCCCGCAACCCACGCAATAAATTTGCCCACTATCCACGGGACGCAGCCACAACCCGCCACAGCGTTCGCAATACTTCAGTTCAAGCCGCTCTTCTTGCCGAACCTCGTCGTTTGTCTTTGCTTTTGCTTTTGCTTTCATCACTTCTCCTCGGCTCCGGGCTCGCATTGCGAACCGGTGTGTTGCGGTTGAAGCGCATTTACCGAAGCCCGAAGGCTGCAGCCGAAAAAAAAAGCCTTGCGCCGGCTGCCGCTCCTCGAGCGGGAACCGAACGCAGGGCTCGTTTCTCTTACGATGACCTGCTTGAGCTATTTACTTGTCCAACTTGCTGCTCGATCGTGCTTTGCTAAACTTACACATCCGGCAAAACGAGTAACCCGCTTGCCAGAAACCTTTTACGGTTCGATCGCCACCCCGGGCTCGAGACCAGAACCCGGTTCGTGCTGGCGAAAAAATCCTTCCTCATACCCCGATTTCAGCACTCGGCCATTTTGCAAAACTACACTGACTCGTCCACTGAACTGCAGCAGTTTCAACAGGTTTTGCATGGAGCCGGAAAGCACCTCGGCCGCGCGCACTTTCCGGCGAAATTCGACAAAGTTCTTTGCTTCGTTGCAGTTATCTAAACCGGTCATGACGGAAGGTCCCTGAGGGAGAAGTTGGGTTATACAATATCGCGATCGTATAGCTGCCAATTTTCCGAGTCAAGGTCGTTAGACCAAAGGGTCTGTGGAAATCCCTCCACTTAGCATGGTGCTATACCTCGCCGTGCTATACTCCCTGCCATGAAATTCCGCGTATTGCAAGACAACCTGCGCAAAACGCTCTGGGAGCGCATCGACGAAGGCGACCTGACCGGACTTCGGCTGGCGCAACAAACTGGCTTTAAACAGGCTCACATTTCCAACTTCCTGAATCGTAAGCGCGGCTTAAGCCTTGAGGGCATGGACCGGGTCCTCGCCGTCCAGCATCTTTCCGTGCTCGATCTGCTCGATCCCTCTGAGGTCAACAAACGCGCTTCTATCCTGCCTCCCAGCAACGACGAATTCCAGAACGTTCTCTTAACCGACGGAACCGTGGCCGCCACTCATCCCCTCATCACCAGCATGGACGTCAAAGAAATCCTGAAATTTAAGAAAACTTTTCTTAAGAAGCTGAAGCCAGAGACCGAAGGCGATCGCCGGCAGTGGGAACGTTTTGTCCTCATCAAGGTAGACAACCGCGAAGCCATGAGTATGTATCCTCGTCTGCTTCCCGGAGCCACACTCCTAATCGATCGCCATTACAACTCGCTCAAGCCTTATCGCAAGGGCGAGTTCAATATGTACGCCGTTCTCAAGAACGATAATTGCACGGTGAAATACGTGGAAACTGCCGGCAATCATCTGATTCTGCGTCCCCACAATCAGGAGTTTCCCATCGAAGTCATAGCCATGGAAGATGGCAAGTCCGCCTCCGACTACCTGGTCGGCCGCGTCTGCCACGTAGGCATCGAAACCTAGAGACAGTTCTCAGTTCTCAGTAATTGCCCAAAAGCGTTAACTGAGAGCTGAGAACTGAAGGCCGCTATTCCTCCTCGCCCAGACTGTCAAACATCTTGAAGAGCTTGTCTGCGCCCGCCCGATAGATTGCGTACCCTTTACCGGCATCCGTGGTCTCGCGGAACAACAATTCGCCACGACCATCTCCGTCCGCATCCACGACATCAATCAATTCCATCCGCGGGGTTACGTCGAGGTGAAACTTGTCGGTCACTCCTGAATACAGCTTGCGCAGATCACCGTAGATGTCAGTTCGTGTCACCAGCGTAATGGAATACTCTTCCTGCTCGGCGGTCGCTCCCGGCGCAGAAGGAAAGTGCGCATCCGCGGTCAGGATCATCACGATCTGGTTGTTCGACCACACATCGAAAGCACGGAATTGAACATTCTCCAGCACCGGCTGAATCGGCTTTGCCGGAGCTTTGTGCCGCGCGGTAGCCGCCTTTGCCGGAGGGTTCGCCGGAATTTGATTTCTGGCCAGCGCCTTCACGTAAGCCTGAATTTCGGCTCCCGCCAGGGCAAGCATCTGATTGCGCCGCTCGTCCTCTTCGCCAGTCTTCCAGAAAAACTTATAGGACTTTGGTTCCGGCCCGCCCGCATCGGAGATTGCCGGCACAAGTTTCACTGGCACCGCGGCCGGAGCAACTGCGCTTGCCGGAGAGTCAGGCTTGCCAGTCTTCGGCGCCACTTCGACGTCCTGATCCGGCGGCGGCCCCTCCATAGGTTTGCCGCGTCGCAGCGTAGGGCGATAGTAATCTCCCGTTTGACCCTGCGCTGCCTGACTTTGCGATGCCGGGGCCTGAGAACCTGGTGACGCTTGACCTGGCGAAGTTTGACCTGGTGAAGTCGGCACTGCCGTGGGCGGCGTTTGCTGCTTGGCACTCTGATCCGCAGGTTTGCCCGACGTCGATGGAGCTGCAGGAGTCTGTCCGGCAGGCGCACCGCTGCCAGAAGAACCACTCGCAGGAGTCGTAGCCGGCGCGTTTGTAGCGGCGGGCTGCCCCGATGATCCCGTCCCCGCCGAAGTAGTAGAAGGCGAAGTACTAGAAGGCGGAGCAGTAGAAGCCGGAGCATTGCCGGCCGACCCGGAACTCGGACTCGACGGCGCCGCGGGCTGCGACGACTTTTCTCGAGTCAGGCGCGGCGGCGCGTCATTATCGCCGCTATTCAGCCCCACCGGCACGTTTTCCGCTTTGTGCGGGGCATTCGCCGGCTCGGTTCCGTTGAGCACGTAGGAACCCGCGCCGAACCACGGCTGCGCGCCGCCTGGAGTCTTGCTGTGCAGCGCTCCACTCACCGTAAATAGTCCCAGCGAGTCCCCCGAGTCCTCTGCCTCATAGACCGTGCCGGAATCCAGCGCCATCGGCACCGGATCCGCCTTATATTCGCTGGCATCATGAAATTTGCCATCGACCAGAATTGCGATCGGTATTAACGTCGCCTTCCCGCCCGTGAGCTGCAAAACCGCCACCGCGCGCGGCCCTTTGACGGGTTTCTTCTTGGCTTCGGGAGGCTTCTCTTGGGGAACGTCGGGCTCCGGGCGCTTAAGTTCAGGCCTTCCCTGCGCTAACCCTCGCGGAACCGTCACGGCAAAAAACGCCAGAACGACGATGACGGCGAACCCCAATCTGCGGTATAAGAACCTTCTGGACATAAGTCGTTCGGCCCTCGGCCGCAATGATGCCGAGACTGCAGACGCCATCTTCAACCCTAACCCTTCCCTGAAAACGAGAAATGAGGCGATCATGAGCATCAACGTCAATGATAAGGCTCCCGAGTTTACTTTGCAGGACGAGAACGGAGAGGAAGTCTCGCTGAAAGGTCTGCGCGGCAAAGTTGTGGTGCTCTATTTTTATCCTCGCGCAGACACTCCCGGCTGCACCATCGAGGCCTGCGAGTTCCGCGACACCTTCAAACAGATGCAGAAAACCGGCGCCGTGTTACTCGGCATCTCGCCCGACACGCCCAAAGCCCAGAAGAAATTTCAGGAGAAATTCCAGCTGCCCTTCTCTCTGCTGGCCGATGCTGACAAAAAAGTCGCGGACGCCTTTGGCGTGTTGCAGGAAAAGAACATGTACGGCAAGAAAGTCATGGGCATCGTCCGGACCACGTTCGTTATCGGACCAGACGGCAAGATTCAGCACATCTTTCCCAAGGTGAAGGCCGAAGGTCACGCGGGAGATGTGCTGGCTTACCTGAAAGAATCGGCGAAAGGCGCCGCATAGACCGAACCACGCGTGGAACAAACTTGCGCCTCAGAGCGTACCATCATCCAGGAAGCACTGTTCGTGCTCCTTGCAGACTCCGCGGGAGAACAACCATGCGCAAAACTGTGAAAGCCGTCTCGATTCTCGGCATACTCGTGCTTGCCGCCGCCGGTAGCCTGGTCGGGACTGCTTCGGCAGCCGATAACTCTGGGTCATTCGCTGTCGTTTTCAAAGACGGACGCCGCCAAACCTTTGACATCTCGGAGATTGCGCGCATCGACTTCAAGTCTCCTGTTGTGATCGTCTTCAAAGATGGACACCACCAGAACCTTCCTGTCACCATCGCTCGCATTGATTTCGAACCCGCCGACAGTGCTTCCTTACCCAGCCGGAACCATTTCGTGGGCAAGTGGGAGGTGGGCATGGGTGGAGACGGCGGCAATTTCTATATCACGCTTGAAGCCGACGGCGAAGCCCAGAAGACGCATGGCAAGAGCCACGGCAGGTGGGTTTTGGTTGATGGAGAGGCTCGTATCAGCTGGGACGACGGCTGGCACGACATCATAAGGAAAGTTGGCTCGAAGCACGAAAAATTGGCTTTTGAACCGGGCAGATCGTTCGACGATTCTCCCTCCAACGTCACGGCCGCGAGGAATACGGAACCCAGGCCAATTTAGCTGCGCGAAAGCCCGGTCTTGCGTTTAAGATTCTGCTGGCATGGGCACACCGCAAGCTGAAGTCGATCGGGAAAAACTTCAGCCTCTCCATCGCGCGTTCTTCGCGCGCAGGCCGCGGCCCGTGGCTCGCGAACTCCTCGGCAAGGTGCTCGTGCGCCAGAGCGACGCGCAGTTGCTCGCCGCTCGCATCGTCGAGGTCGAAGCTTATCTCGGAATAAACGATCCCGCGTCCCACTCCGCCGCCGGCAACACCGCCCGCACTGCAGTCCTGTTCGGACCTCCTGGCTACGCCTACGTTTATTTCATCTATGGCAACCATTACTGCCTGAATGTGTCATGCGAGCGTGACGGCAAGGCCGGAGGCGTGCTGTTCCGGGCTGTCGAGCCTTTGCGGGGCATCGAAGAGATGGCGCATGCGAGAAAGATCGAAGTTCGTGGACCGCGGGATCTGATTCTCCTCACCAGCGGCCCCGGACGCCTGGCCGAAGCGTTCGGCATCACCCGCACCCGCGACAACGGCGGCGATTTGACCTCGCCTCATTCCGGCTTGTGGATCGGGGACGACGGCTTCCACGCCAAAAACATCAGAACCACCCCCCGCATCGGCATCACCAAGGCAGCCGACAAGCGGTTGCGCTACATCCTCGCAGGAAACGCGTTCGTTTCCGGACGAAAAACACCTACCCGAAGCTGAAGTCCGTCGGAAATTTGACAAAGGGGTGTAGACTGTCCCTCGGGCCAAATGGCGGAAAGCCGCTCTGCTCAAGGCATTTCGCCCCCATGTTCCGCCCTGTCGGTTTTTTCAGCATCCTCCGAACGGAACAGATCATCTCACTACGCAGGAACCTGCATGCGCTGGTTCAGTTTATTTCGCGCTTTGCTCATCGCTCTCACGATGCTAGCCGCAACTGTGCCGCAACTCTCCCGGGCCGTGGATTCAGTGCGGCCCCAGACTGTGGCTCCCTCGAACATTGTGATCGGCTTCGTGGGCGGTTTTGTCAGGCATGACAACCCGCACCAGGGTCCGGTTCTGTTCGCACAACAGATTCGGCGAACCTTTTCGAAAGATACTTATGTCCGGGTTTTTGAGAACCGACGCAGGAAGCAAGCCTACGACGCTATCCTCCGCCTTCTCGATACCAATCGCGACGGCGTCCTTTCCGCGGAAGAAAAAGCTCAAGCTCGCATTATTCTCTTTGGCCACAGCTGGGGAGCATCCGCGGCCGTGTTGCTGGCCCGCGACCTGCAGCGCGTGGGCGTCCCGGTTATGCTCACCGTCCAGGTCGACAGCGTCGCCAAACTCTGGCAGAACGATTCCGTCATTCCTGCCAACGTCGCCGAAGCCGTGAACTTTTACCAGCCGCATGGCATCATCCACGGCCGGCCCAGGATCGTCGCCGCCGACCCCGATAGAACTGCGATCCTGGGAAACTATCTTGTTGATTACAGAAAGAATCCAGCGCAGTGCCCCGGCGCTCCCTGGGCCGAGCGCTTCTTCATTCCAGACCACATGCAGAGCGAATGCGATCCTCACCTCTGGGAGCAAATCGAAACCATGGTGCGTGACAAGCTGGTGCGCGATCCGCTGGCTCCTTCTTTCGCCTCATCGGCAGCCTCGCAGCCAGCTTCTGACGCCGCTCGTCCGCAGCATTAGTCAGGGGCATTTCGGAAGCAAAATATTGTCGAGAAGCCGCGTGGTTCCCGCGAATGCCGCCACCGCGACCAGCGCGCCGCCGGCGAGGTTCTTGACTGGATCGAGGTTCTCCGGGTCGACGATCTCGAAGTAGTCGAGGCGCACAGATTTTTCTCCTGCAATCTCTTCGCGACCGGCAGCGGCGAGCCTTGCCGCATCGCGCTCGCCGGCTTCCCACGACTTATTCACTCTCATCAGCGCACGATGCAGCACCAGCGCCTGTTGTCGCTGCGTGCGGTCAAGATAGCCGTTGCGCGAGCTCATGGCCAATCCGTCCGCCTCACGCACAATCGCACCCGCGACAATCTCCACGGGAAACTTAAGGTCGCGCACCATGCGGCGGATAATTGCCAGCTGCGCCGCATCCTTCTGCCCGAAGAAGGCCGCATCCGGCTCGACAATGTGAAACAGTTTGGCTACCACCGTCGTGACCCCGCGAAAATGTCCGGGCCGCGAACGCCCGTCCAGCTTGGCGCTCAGCCCTTCCACCGTAACCCAGGTCACTGCTCCCGCGGGATACATCTCTTCAACCGACGGAGCGAAAAGCAATTCCACTCCTTCTTTCGCCAGCAAGTCGCGGTCGCGTTCGAAATCTCGCGGATACCTCGCCAGATCTTCGTTCGGCCCAAATTGCGTGGGGTTTACAAAAATCGACGCCGCCACAATACCGCAAGCAGCTTTCGCCGCTCGAACCAAAGACAAGTGCCCTTCATGCAGCGCTCCCATCGTGGGTACGAATCCCAATCGCTGGCCGCTGCGCCGCACTGCACGGCACGCCGCCCGCATCTCTTCGATGGTCTCGTAGATCTTCATCGCTCGGGTAGGTTGCTTCAGGGGGTGGAGATCCAATCGATCGCGACGTGCGCGCCCTCGAGGTCGCCGGCGACAATACCGCGGTTTCGTCGAATCGCGATCTTGTCCGCTTCGGAAGCAGTAGGTTTCTCATCCACAAGGATCGCGACCGCGCGCCCGTAAGGCCAGGCGGACGCGGGCAACCGCGCGAGCGCGTTCAAAATTTCTTCCGGCTTCAGAATCTGCTCTTCGTTCGCAGTCACGCCGCTGAGCAGACCAACCGAATCTCGACGAACGACCAGATACGGATTGCTCCAATGCCTGGGATACAGGGATGACATCGCCGGATCGGCGGCCGGAATGGCCTGCAGCAGCGTCGCCGCATCCGGCGGCGGTGGCACGTTCCGCTGCGAACACGCAAGCCCGAAGCTCATCATCAAAACAGATGCGAGACCGGTTCGCCCGAGTCGGCTCGAGACGGTGAAAAAACTCACCGCACCACCGCAGGAACGTCCGTCTTCACCGCCCAGACCAACGCGACTACCCATCCGATCATCGTCCAGCCCAGAAAAAAATTCAGCAGCACAATCGCAGTTGTATCTCGCTTATTGCGTGCAAAGGCAAGGATCGAAGGCAGAAAATACATGACGAACCCAAAGCCGAGAAACGGCAGAAAAAAACCAGGCAAGAAGTGGGTCATAACGACCTCCTGATAAATATAGCCTAGCACCAACGCAGCCCGCGATGCTCAAAGCCGGTCTCAGCTCCATCCGTGAGATCCGTGCAAATCCGTGGCAAGCATTTTCTACCGCCGCAGCGCCCGTTTCCGCGCCAGCACCGTGTCCAGCCCGGCTTTCGTCTCCCGAGGCAGATGATAGGACTCCTCATCCGACGGATACTGCATCGATTTCACGTCAGCCCGAAACGCGCGCACTGCGCCGCTGATGAGCGCGGCCGCGTCGCCGTAGCGGCGCACAAACTTCGCAGGCGCGGTAAATGTGAGGTTGACAAGGTCGTGGAACACCAGCACCTGGCCGTCGCACTCCGGACCGGCGCCAATGCCGATGGTCGGCGTGCCCACCTCGGCCGTAATCATCGCCGCCGACTTCGCGCGGAATCCCTTCCAGCACGATGCTGCACACGCCGGCGCGATCGAGAGCCACGGCATCGCGCATAAGTTGCTCAATGCCGCTGAGATCTTTCCCCTGCACCTTGTAGCCGCCCATCACATTGACCGATTGCGGCGTCAGGCCGATGTGGCCAGCCACAGGAATTTCGGCGTCAACGATGCGGCGAATCAGGTCGGCACGCTTTTCGCCGCCCTCGATCTTCACCACTTCGGCGCCGCCTTCTTTCACAAAGCGCGTAGCGTTACGTAGAGCGTCGTTGGGGTCAACCTGATAAGACCCATAAGGCATGTCGGCCAGCAGCAGCGCATGCTTCACGCCGCGGCGCACCGCCTTCACGTGATGCAGCATCTCGTCCATGGTGACCGAGAGCGTGTTTTCGTAGCCGAGAATGGTTTGGGCAAGGGAATCGCCGACCAGAATCATCTCGATGCCGGCTTCATCTACCAGGCGCGCAGTGGCGTAATCGTAGGCGGTGAGGCAGGTGATCGGTTCGTGTCGGAGTTTGCGTTCCCGCAGGGAAGCGGTAGTGATCTTCTCGCGGGTCGTGCCCAGACTCGGAAAATCCGGACGCCCGCCGATCGGGGTGAGACTCATCATGGCCTCCAGTGCCCCTCCGGCTCGGCCGGATAGAGCCTGCTCAGCATCTTCGTGGATGCTGAAACAATTCTACCCTCGGCGACCAGGAATGACCAGCCGCTACTTGGGAACCGCCGCCTGACCAATAAGCATATGTATATTCAATAAGTTACAACTGGGAACTCACTTCGGCGCAAGCGTCAACCGATCCTGGGCGTTCAGCTCCACTCCCTTGCGCGAATAGAGCAATGGAAAATATTCGCCTTCATCCCACAGCGGAAGCAGATCCGAGTAATGGGACGATCCCGGCTGTCCGCTTTGTCCCGGAGTATTTACGGCTAACGAATGGTCCCAATCGGCCGTGTCCAGGATTTCTCGATAGCTCGCTCCGCCCTCCTGCTCGAACTTCTTACCTGCCCACGTGGCATTCACGGTGTCACCATCGCCCGGACGCGACAACGGCCCCAAATCAAGCAATGCCGCGTCGCCAGGCAAACGGTCCAGCGAGTGCCGGAACTGAATCGTATGCAGCTGGCCCCATGACCACTTCTGCGGATCGGCGCCCAGCAACTGTTCAGTCTGCTTCCACGCGGAGTCGAGAGTTTGCTGCAACACTTGGTTTCTGCCCGCGACTACGTTGGCTCCGAAAACCTGCGGTGACGGACCCGAAAGATACTCGAGTACGTTCTCCAATTCCCAATCGTCTTGAAGGGATGCAACCCCTTCCTTCTCGGCGATAACCTTTCGCAGTTCCATCAGCCAAACTTCATAAAGCGCAGCAGTTCCCGACTCTCTACTCAGCGTCGCATCCCATCCCTGCATCATTTGCGTCGCAGCGGTTGGGTTCGGCGACGACTGTTTCAGCAGCTTCACTAAGTGACGCGCCGGCAGCGACACAACATCAGTCTGCAGCTTTTCCATATCATCGAGCGTTATCTTCTTCCCGCTGTCCCGGATGCCAGAAATGACCTCCTCGATACGATGCACGCGATCCGGAGGAGCCCATTCGAAGCCGACGTTATACGGATAATTCTCCGGGATCATCTTGTGATTCGCGGTTGCAATAAACCCGCCCGCCGGATTGAAACTGTGAGGAAGTTCTAAGTTCGGCACGAATCCTGACCACTCATACTCCCCTGCACCAGGGACGGGCAACAGCCCGGTCCAGTTTTTTCTCAACGGCGCCAGACCAGTGGAGTGCTCCCCGATGTTGCCTGCAGTGTCGGCATAGACAATGTTCTCCGACGGCACCTTCCAGCGCTTCATGGCATCCTCGAATTCGTCCCAGTTCGTAGCCCTGTCGACAGCCAGAGATGTAAGATAGCCCGCCGTACCGGGCTCGGCTCCAACCCATCGAAGTGCCAGAGCGCGCTTGCCGTCTTCCCAAAGTACAGGGCCATGACGGGTAAACTTCAAGTCGACTTCGACCGCTGGTTTTCCTTTCACTGCGATGCTTTCGTGCTCCACTTGCATCCGCGCCCATCCATTCGCCGTCTTGTACTGAAGCGGATCTCGCGGGTTCATATCTTCGATATACAGATCCTGCTGATCGAGTCCGAAAATCGTGAATCCCCACGCAATGTGCTGATTGTGACCCACCGCGACTCCCGGCAAGCCCGGTTCGCCGGCGCCGATCACATCCCAACCGGGTGCTACCAGATGGACGATGTAACGCAGCGAGGGCACCGCCATCACGCGATGAGGATCATTAGCCAAAATCGGCTTGCCCGTGGATGTGAGTCTTCCCGAGATCGTCCAGTCGTTGCTGCCTTGCTTGCCGTCGAACGGAAACTCGATCCTCGCATCGCTCCCGATGAGGTTCTTGAGAAGTGATGGAGTCAGTCCACCGAAATCGACACCCGCTGCGGGGTCGAGTTTTACCTTCGGATCAAGGCTCAGAACGGCGCTGGCCTTCTGCACACCCAGCTTCGCGATCAGCTCCGCGTCACGCAGTTCGCTGAACGCATTTCCGGTCATGGCAAATGCCGCCATTCGATTGAGACAATCCTGCGGCTTCCAGGGCTCTGGCTCGAAGCCGGCCAGCTGAAACTCGATTGGCAAGCCGGGGCCCGTCTTTGTCGTGAGAGATCGTATTTCAGCATTGATGCCGTCAGTGAAAGCGGTCAGGATTGCCTCAGTATCCGGCGAGTAGCTCTCATACTCGGCCTTCATCTCGCCACGGTAACGAAGCCGCCTTGCATTGATGTCGCGCTGCACCGCCGATGGGCCGAGCACCTCGGCCAAACGGCCCTGACCTGCCCGCTTCCACATCTCCATCTGGAAGAGCCGGTCTTGGGCCACGACAAAGCCCTGCGCAAAGAACAGATCGTGCTGATTTTTTGCGTAAATGTGCGCAACGCCCCAGCGATCTCGAAGGACTTTCACCGGCTCTTTAAGGCCGGGCACGACAAGATTGCCGTGAATCGGCGAAAGCACCTCCCGTGCCCTGGCATCCATGGGCTTCGGTGCCTCTTGTGCCACGGACACAACCGCAAAGATAACTACAAAGAAGTAACCGAGCAGGAAAACAACGAGTCGTCTATGCATAAGCTCCGGATTGTAGAGCAGGATCGGGCCGAGCGACCGAGACTCTCCGGTCCGTGGTGCAGTGTGGCTCACACGTTGGGCCGGTTGAGTCGGAGATCCTTCGCTCCGGCTGAAAAACGGCTGCGCTCAGGATGACAAGCGCTAATGCGTCTCCACCATGGTCTCCGCCAACTTATGCAGGGCGTCCGAATTCACGGTGCGCGTATAAAACATGTGGCCGCCGGGAAACTCGTGGATCTGGACGCGGTTCGCATCGCCCATGATCGGCATCTGATCTACGCTGAGTATTGATCCCATGAACGGGCACGAGAGGTCGTTCCAGCCATGCACGATCAGCACGCGCAGCTTGGGATCGGCAGCCACCGATTCGCGCAGGTCTCTCACCGCGCCCTTACGCAGGTCGTCGTTGCGATCCCATTGCCGGTTGACGTCCTCCGACAGAGCCTCATACCGCGCATCGGTTTTCCATCCCACGGTTCGCGTGATGAAGTCCACCATGGCCGTAGTCGTCGGCGCAACGATGCTCTCGAGAATCGGATCGCCGGTTTGTTGCGTCGGGGCGTAGGGGAACGGATCGGGAGCGGTCACGTTCGAATCGTACACGCTGCCGATTAATCCCTGCGTCCGGTGCACCTCGCGGAGATAGGCTCGAATGTCCAGCCGCCCACCGGCAAACTTCACGAACTTGGGATCAAGCCCCGTCATTTCGGTTACATGCGCAATCATTGCGTCGGTTGCGGCCGGGTCGCTGCGGCCTTTCAGCAGCGCCTCTGCGTAGTCTCCGCGCGTGTACGCGATCACCTGCTGCATGGCCGCGTCAGTCAGCTTGCCTTCGGACTCCAGATGCGCGGCCGTGATCGACGGCAGATCGATCATCCACGGAATCGGCGACAGGTCCCCATCGCCTTTCTCTGGATTCAGATAGGGACTCACCAGCACCACTCCGTTCATAGCAACGCCCAGCGTTGACTGCAGATAGTGCGTAATCAGTGGCCCGCGATACCCGCCATAGCTCTCCCCAACCAGATATTTTTTGTCGAGCAAGCGATCGTTCTGCACCAGCCACTTGTAGATCACGAGCGAGAGATACTCAATGTCTGGCTTCGGCGCGTAGAAAAGCTTTTTCGTCTCCGCCTCGTCCACCAGGGAACGCGAAAATCCGGTGCCAATCGGGTCGATAAAGACCATGTCCGTGAAGTCGAGCCACGTACCGGGATTGTCGGTCAGCGTCGCCGGGTCGGAAGGCGAGTCGCCCTCATTCGCAAACGCGACATGCTTCGGCCCGATCGCGCCCAGGTTCAGATAGACGGACGACGCCCCCGGCCCGCCGTTGAGCGCGAACGTGACCGGCCGGTGCGAACCGCTGTCGTTGTCTTTGTTTTTACCTTTTGCCTCGTCGCCCTTCGGTGAGTCCAGCGTGAATGCCGTGTACATCACCACGCCGGTGGGCTTGTCGTCCTTGCCTTTCAGCGTGATTGTGCCAACCGTCGCCGTGTAGTGAAGCGTCTTGCCGTTCACGGTGATCGTTTGCGGCACAGACTTGTCCGCAGGCAGAGGATTCTTCATGGGTTCAGCGGATTTCGAGTCGGCAGATTTCGAGTCGCCGGATTTCGATTCGGCAGATTTTTCTGCAGCAGGAGTTGCGCTGGCATCCGCGGCCGGCTTGGCAGATTGGCCGCGCTGGGCAAATGCAGGAAGAGCGAATAGCACGAGTGCGAGAACAAAATTGGTGCGAGTCATTCTGAAGTAGAATCTCCTTTTTCCTTCAAGAACAGCACTGATTCACAACGGCGCCTGGCAGCAATGCTTCCTACGCCCCCACCGCCTCCTGCCCGCCCAGCGGCAAAAAGTATTGCGTCCCCTTGATCGGCTCGCTCACCTTGCGCAGAAGTTCCTGCAAGTCTTCGTTGCGATCGACGAAATCAATGTCGGAAGTATTCACGATCAGCAGGTCCGACGACGTGTAGTGAAAAAAGAAGTGCTCATACGCCTTGACCACTTCCTCGAGATACTCGTCGCTGACGGCGCGCTCCCCCGGAGCATTCTTTTTCTTCAGCCGCTTCTTCAGCACCTCAGGCGTGGCCTGCAGATAGATGACAAGATCGGGCGTAGGCAACTGCTCGCGGAAGTGGTTGTAATAGCGGTTGTAGGTATCGAGTTCCTGGTCGGTGAGGTTCAGGCAGGCGAAGAGTTTGTCTTTTTCGATGATGTAGTCGGCGACCACCGTCTTCTGCGAGCGCGGACCCAGGTCGAGCGCCTGCAACTGCTCGAAGCGCCGCACCAGAAACGCAAACTGCGCCTGAAACGCCGCGCCGCGTTCGCCCTCGTAAAAGGCTCCGAGAAAAGGATTCGACTCCGGCTCCATCACGCGCTGCGCATTCAGCCGCTCCGCCAGAATGCGCGCCAGCGTGCTCTTGCCGACTCGGATCGGACCTTCCACAGCAATGTAACGGGGCAGCTCGAAAAGATTAGCCATGGGCTCGCAATAATTCGGAAGTTGCAGGATAGCTCGGATGGAGCCGAGTGGCAATTGAGGGAAGAGTTAACAGCAAGAATTGTGCGATTGAGCGATCGTGTGATTGCGCAATTTGAAGAGGTCGTACGATCTTCAATCGCCCAATCACGCAATCGCTCAATGACTCAATGCAATACAATCCCTGCATGCTCGTCTCAGCCCTAGCGGGCGCCGTCACTGCCGCAGCCGCGGTTGCCGCAGGTTATCAGTCCATGGCCCCGACGGCGCAGTGGTATGGACGAACTTTCACCGGACTGCCGCGCGGCTCGCGCCAGATCGCACTGACCTACGACGACGGCCCCAACGACCCGCACACCCTGCGCTTGCTGGAAGTCCTCGCGAAACACAACGTGCACGCCACTTTTTTTCTGATTGGACGCTACGTCCAGCAGCAGCCGCAAATTGCCCGCGCGATCGTCCAGGCCGGCCACGTTGTCGGCAACCACACCTTCACCCATCCTCTGTTGATCTTCAAGAGCGAAGCCGAGATCCGGCAGGAACTCACCCAATGCCGCGATGCTTTGCAGGATGCGATTGGCGAACCCTCCAATCTCTTCCGTCCTCCCTTCGGAGGACGCCGCCCCGCCGTGCTTCGCATAGCCCGCGAACTCGGCCTCGAGCCAGTCATGTGGAACGTAACCGGCTACGACTGGAACGCACCGCCCGCCGCGGTAATCGAGCGCAAGGTAGCGAAACAGATTCGCGGCGGCGACGTAATCCTGCTGCACGATGGCGGGCACAAGCAAATGGGCGCGGACCGCTCGCAGACAGTGATCGCCACCGATCACCTGATCACTCGCTACAAGGCAGAGGGATATGAATTCGTAACAATTCCGCAGATGATGGAAGAGTCAGCCGTTGCGTCAGGCCAATAGCTAGAGTCGTCTTGGCTTCTTGGAATTTCTCCGTGCCTCTGTGACTCTGTGGTGAGTTATCCCTTCATCGCCGCAAACGCCTGCTTCGCCGCCGCAATCGTCCGCTGAACATCTTCGTCGGTGTGCGTCGCACCCAGGAACGCCGCCTCATACTGCGACGGCGGCAGATACACTCCGCTATCAAGCATGGCGCGGAAAAACTTGCCGAATGCCTCGGTATTCGACTTCGACGCCGAATCCCAATCCGTGACCGGTCCCGGCGTGAAGAACCAGGTAAACATCGATCCCACGCGGTTGTGGCACAGCGGCACGCCGGCATCTTTCGCAGCCGCGGCCACGCCCTCGACCAGTTCTGCGACTCAACTTCTCGAGCCGCGGATAAATCTCCTGCTTGTGATCGCGCAGATTCTTCAGCATCGCGCAGCCCGCGGCCATCGCCAGCGGATTTCCTGAAAGCGTGCCCGCCTGATACATCGGCCCCAGCGGCGCCACCAGATTCATAATCTCGCTCGAGCCGCCATAGGCGCCGACCGGCAAGCCTCCGCCGATGATCTTGCCCAAAGTCGTCAGGTCCGGACGAATGTTGTAGAGTTCCTGCGCTCCTCCGAAAGCCACGCGAAATCCGGTCATCACTTCGTCAAAAATCAGCACCGACCTCTCGCGTTCCGTAATCAATCGCAGGGCGACCAGATAATCGTCCGCGCCGGGAACGCATCCCATGTTTCCCACCACCGGTTCCACGATCACGCAGGCAATCTGATGCTTGAATTTCTGAAAAGCGTATTCCACCGCCTTGATGTCGTTGAAACGGCAAGGCCAGCGTGAATTGGATGAACTCCTCGGGAACGCCCGCCGATCCCGGAATACCCAGCGTCGCCACGCCGGATCCCGCCTTCACCAGCAGCGAATCCGAATGCCCGTGGTAGCAGCCCTCGAATTTCATGATGTACTTGCGCTTGGTATAAGCGCGCGCCAGACGGATCGCCGACATGGTCGCTTCGGTTCCGGAACTCACGAAGCGAACTTTCTGCATGGAAGGAAACGCCGCCAGCACCAACTCCGCGAGATCAGCCTCGGCCGGCGTCGAAGCTCCAAAACTCGTGCCATTGCAGCGCAGCGCCCACAATGGCGTCGAGCACGTCCGGCGCGGCATGACCAAGAATCAGCGGTCCCCAGGAGCCGACATAGTCGATGTATTCATTTTCGTCCGCGTCCCAGATGTGCGATCCCTTCCCGCGCACAATAAACGGCGGATCGCCGCCCACCGCACCAAACGCGCGCACCGGCGAGTTCACGCCGCCAGGAATCATGCTCTCGGCGCGTTGCTGCAAACGGCGCGACTGCTCGACTTTTCGAGACGTTGTGGAAGGCATCGAGCTCTCGCTGGAGAGAGATGTGAGCCAACAAGACTGACTACTATAGCAGCGCCTGCGGAAAAATAATTAATCAGATATTCACGATTTCGCCATCATCGTGCAACATCGCGACAGGTAACTTGATTTCATCACGTTGCCCTTCTAACCGGGAGGGTTCAAGGACAGCTTCGGGGGCTCCGGGCTGTCCTTATTGATTTTCGCCGGTATTCCGCCCGCCTCACTTAAGGTACGAGCGCACGATCTCCATCAATTCATCCGCCGCAATCGCCTGCTCAGAGGTGGTTTTGCGCGATGGATCGAGCACGTGAAATCTGACGTGATCTTCCAGCAACTCGGCCATCAGCCCGTTCATCGCGCCGCGTGCAGCCGTGATCAGTTGCAATATGTCTCCGCAGTCTTTGCCTTCATCAAGCGCCCGCTCCATGGCGTCAATCTGCCCACGGATGCGCCTCACCCGCAGCCTAAGTTTCTCTTTTTCTCGTAGCGTATGCGTCATGTCTGCTCTCTGGGGTGAACTTTACACTTGACTATACTATACGGGGGTATGCTACAAGCATAAGGGATCTCTTGAGGAGCGCCTCTGGCCAGCCTGTAACATTCCTTTAATTCGCCTTGCGTAGGCTCGGTTGCTTGGCGACATTTTCCCAACCTGGTTAACCGCACATGACATATCCGCGTTAAGCACCGGCGGCAGGAACAGGACAGGAATTTGCTTTGGCTCATACTGTCATCGTGGATTTCTTTGAATAATGAAAAGGCCTCTCCAATTCGCAAACCGCAGGACATGCTGGCTGCTTGTGTTCTGCACTGCCCTCGCTCTTGGTCCAGCACTGCCGTCGCGGGCACAGCAACCAGAGGCTCCTCCAGTTGCCAAACCGGATGCCGCGCCCCATGGCGACGCGACCGCCACAGCCAACGCGCCTGATTCCCCGCCCGACGACAACCCCGAGGCCATGTTCCCCCATTTCAAGGACACACGCTTCTGGCTTTCCGGTCAGGCGAACTTCATCTTCCAGACTCATCCTTCATTTCACGCCGACTACAGCGGCACGAACAGCCTCAGCCCCAACTTCGAAAAGGCTACGTCCCGCGTGTTAACGCTCTACACCGGCGTGCGGCTCGATAATTCCACCGAACTTCTGGTCGACATTGAAGAGGCTGGCGGAGCCGCACTCAGCGCCGGCCTCGGCCTCGCCGGCAATACCGATCTCGATATTGTGCGCAATCCTCTGTTGAGCAAAGCACCTTATCTCGGGCGGGGCATGATTCACAAAGTGTTTGCTTTGAGCAAAGATAAAGTCGAAAACCAGCGCAGCTTCCTCTCGCTCTTCGACGAACTCCCGCGCCGCCGCCTGGAGATCCGCTTCGGCAAATTCAGCATGCCGGATTTCTTCGACATAAATTCCGTCGGCTCCGATACTCACTTTCAATTCATCAACTGGACCACCGACAACAACGGCGCCTGGGACTACGCCGCCGACACCCGCGGCTACACCGTCGGAGCCACCGCCGACTACGAAGACCGCAACTGGGGATTCCGTTTCGCCGAAGCCCTGATGCCGAAAGTCGCCAACGGAATTGATCTGGTCTGGAAGCCGTGGCAAGCCCATGCGGAAAATTTCGAATACGAATTGCGTCACGGCTTCATACCCAAGAAATCAGGAGTGGTGCGCCTGCTGGCCTACACCAACTACGCCAACATGGGCATCTATCGCGACGCGGTCGCCAACTTTGAAGCACGGCCTCACGCCCATTCCAGAGATCACCGACCATCCCTGGCACATCACGCGCAAGTACGGTTTTGGCATCAACCTCGAGCAGAATCTCCTGCCCAACCTCACGGCTTTCGCCCGCTTCGGCTGGGATAACGGCAAGACCGAATCCTTCGCGTACACGGAAGTCGATCAAACTTTCGCCGAGGGACTTGGCGCCAACGGCGCCTGGTGGCATCGCAAGCAGGACCGCGCCGGCATTGCTTTCGTCTCAAACGCAATTAAGAAGGATCACCAGACCTACCTCGCCGATGGCGGCCTCGGCTTCCTGCTCGGCGACGGCGCTCTCAATTACGGCCGCGAAAATATCGTGGAGTCTTACTACACCGTGCACGTGTGGCGCGGCATTTATCTCGCGCCCGGCCTGCAGCACATCGTCAACCCCGGCTACAACCGCGACCGCGGCCCGGTGCTCGTGCCTTCGTTCCGCGCCCACGTCGAGTTCTAGCGGGCTTCGGGCACCCCGCACATCTATCGTTCGGGAAGGGCACGACTTCAGTCGTGCCGTAAGTCTGACCAGGTCCAGTGCGGCTTCAGCCGCTGCGGTCAACTCTCGACTGTGCTCGCGAGCCTTCAGCAAAAGTCTCGATCGCGATTACTTCTCCACGTTCACGCCCTTCCAGAACGCCACGTACCCCGTGATCTGCTTCGCCGCCGCCTTCGGCTCCGGATAAAACCACGCCGCCCCAGCGTTCCGTTTGCCCTTGACTTCGACATCGTAGTAGCTCGCCGTGCCCTTCCACGGACACACCGTGTGCGCGTCGCTAGGCTTGAAATATTCCTTGCGGATCGCATCCGGCGGAAAATATTGATTCCCCTCCACCTCGACCGTCGCATCGCTTTCGGCCAGTACCGCGCCTTCCCAGGTTGCTTTTGCCATAATGCCCATATAGATTCCTAGCAGGCGCAGCAGGTTCAGAAACGTTGTGGGACCAAATGTTGCAGGAGAACAATGCCCGAGACAGCCACAAGAACGCATTTCAACGGCCATTCCATGACCGGCACGCTGGAGCGCGTCCTCGTCTGTTCTCCCCGCACCGCCGGCTGGAACCAGCCGGACCGCGCGGCCCACTGGCAAGAACTGGGCTTCCACCATGCGCCTGACTTCGCCACAGCGCAGTCCCAGCACGAAGCGCTCTGCCGCGAGCTGGAAATCGCAGGCGCCGAAGTTGTGGAGATGCCGCCCGCGCCGGATCTCTCACTCGACTCCGTCTACGCCCACGACGCGTCCCTTCCCACCGATTACGGATTGATCGTGCTCCGTCCCGGCAAGCCCAACCGCGTAGCCGAAGGCCCGCACCACGCCTCGTTTTGTCGAGACACTCGACGTCCCGACGCTCGGCACAATCGCACCTCCCGGCACCGCCGAAGCCGGAGATATGGTCTGGCTCGATTCGAAGACACTGCTCATCGGCCAAGGCTACCGCACCAATGCCGCCGGCATTCAGCAGATCCGCGACCTGCTCGCGCCCAAAGGAGTGCAAGTTTTTTCCGCGCCCTTGCCCTACGGCCCGGGCCCATCCGCGTGCCTGCACCTGATGTCGCTGATCAGCCTGCTCGATGAACATACGGCACTGGTCGATCTCCCGTGGCTAGCAGTCGAGACCGTCGAACTGCTCCAGTCCCGCGGATTCAAGTTCATCGAAATCGACCCCTCCGAGCGCGACACGCTCGCCTGCAACGTCCTGGCGCTAGGCAACAACCGCCTGCTGGCGATTGAAGAAAATCACAACACCAACACCCGCCTCCGCCAAGCCGGATTCGACGTCCGCACCTTCCCCGCCAGCGAACTCTGCATCAACGGCAGCGGCGGCCCCACCTGCCTGACCCGCCCCGTACTGCGCGCCTGAGCAAGATTGAGCAGGATGGTGGGATGTGTGGGAACGGGCGCCTTCGCCCGTTCCGCCGAGCACAGCGAGGCGGCCGCCACCACGGCCACTGGAATCGTGCGCCTCCACCTCGCTCCTGCTAAAATAATCCTGCATGCTTCTTCCCTTCGTCCGCGAACTCTTCACGGACGTAGAAATGCTTCCCGCCTTCACGCGTGTAGCCTCCCACCTCAAGGAGGGCACGGGGCGTCTTCGTGTCTCCGGCCTCACTCCCACGGCAAAAGCCTTGCTGCTCGTGCTCTTCCAGCGCGCCGCCGCCCGCCCGCTGATCTTCGTAGTCAACGACAACCGCGCCGTCGAAGACTTCGTCCCTGTCCTCCGCAGCTTCTGTGAACTCACCGCCGCCTGCGATCCAGATTCCGTCATCTCTCTCCCGGCCCGCGACGTGCTCCCTTTCCAGAATCTCTCGCCGCATCCCGAACTCCAGGAAGAACGCGCCACGGCTCTCTGGAAGATCGCGACCGGAGCCGCATCCATCGTCGTCTCGCCGGTCGCCGCCACTGCCATCCGCCTGCGTTCCAGCGATTACTACGCCGACCTCGCCCGCACCATCCGCCGCGGCGAATCCTTCGATCTCGAATCCCTGCTCGCCCACCTCAACACCGTCGGCTACACCTCAACCGACGTGGTCGAGATGCCCGGCCAATACGCGGTGCGCGGCGGCATCCTCGACGTCTACTCGCCCGAAGCCGACCGCCCGCTGCGCATCGAATTCTTCGGCGACGAAGCCGATTCCATCCGCAAATTCGATCCCGCCTCGCAACGTTCCTCGAACCCGGTGGACGAAGCCCTGCTCCTTCCGCTCACCGAAACCCCGGTCAGCGAACATCTGCTCGGCGCAATTCACACCCGCCTCAGCGGCAAGCGAATCGTCGGCAACGAAGAAATCGTCGAAGCCGCAGTCCGCGCCGGTGGCGTCAACGTTTTTCCCGGCTGGGAGTTCTACTCCCCGGTAGCCGGAGCCGACAGCACCATCTTCGATCTGCTTCCCCGCGCCGCAGTCCTTCTCGACGAAACCGATCAACTCCAGCAAGAGTTCGACCGCTTCTGGACCCGCGTTCACGAAGCCCACGAGCGCAGCGGAGTCGGCAATCTGGTTCGCCCCGAGGATCTCTATCTCCCGCCCGACGCGTGGTGGCAAAAAACCGCCACTCTCCCCGGCGCCGATATCGAACACCTCGGCATCACTCGCAGCCTGGAAGAAGATGCCATTACTTTCCTCACCCAGCCCTCGCCGCGCTTCCACGGCGCAGTTCCCGCCATGCTCGCGGAAGTCCAGAAGCTAAACTCCGACGGCAAGCGTGTGCTCTTCGCCGTCCCCAACACCGGAGAGGTCGAGCGCCTCGCCGATGTTTTCACCGAATACAACGTCTCGTTTCGTTTAGGAAGCCGCACCCGCGGCGGCGAGAGCTACGCCGATGAAACCAGCTATTTCGCCGGCGAGGTCCTCACCACCACGCTGGCAACGGCGTACATTCCCGAAGGCGTTCTGCTCCCCGAGGCCAATCTCGCCGTCTTCGGCGCGCGCGATCTCTTCGACGAATCCGACTCGGTAGCCTCGCGTCCGCAGCGCTCAAAATCGAAAGTCTCGGCGTTCCTCTCCGACTTCCGCGATCTCCAGGTCGGCGATTACGTCGTCCACGTCGAACACGGCATCGGCCAGTATCAGGGCCTGAAGGAGATCAACCACGGCGACGGCCCCGCCGAATTCATGCTGCTCGAATTCGCCGAAGGCGCGCGCCTCTACGTTCCGCTCACTCGCTTCGATCTGGTGCAGAAATATCGCTCCTCCGAAGGCGCCAAGCCAGTCTTAAGTCATCTCGGCACCGCCGCCTGGTCGAAGACGAAGTCTCGCGTGCGCAAGGCCATGAAAGATATGGCCGACGAACTCCTCAAACTCTACGCCGAGCGCAAAACCGCCGTCGGACACGCCTTTCCGCCGGGCAACGAATGGTTCCGCGAGTTCGAAGACGCCTTCGAATTCAACGAGACCGAAGACCAGGGCCAGGCCATCAAAGACGTAATCCGCGACATGGAATCCCCGCAGCCCATGGACCGCCTGCTCTGCGGCGACGTCGGCTACGGCAAAACCGAAGTAGCCATGCGCGCCGCCTTCAAAGCCATCAGCGACAACAAGCAAGTCGCGGTCCTGGCGCCCACAACGGTCCTGGCCTTCCAGCACTTCGAAACTTTCAAGCAGCGCTTCGCCCCGTTCCCCGTCACCGTAGAAATGATCAGCCGCTTCCGCACCCCGAAGCAGCAGAAAGAAATCCTGCAAAAAACCGAAGCCGGCAAAATCGATATCCTCATCGGCACCCACCGCATACTTTCGAAAGACATCAAGTTCTCCGACCTCGGCCTGCTAATCGTCGACGAAGAACAGCGCTTCGGCGTCCGCCACAAAGAGCGCATCAAGCAAATGCGCAAGCAAGTGGACGTGCTGACCATGTCAGCCACGCCCATCCCGCGCACCCTGCACATGTCGCTGGTAGGCCTGCGCGACATGAGCGTGATCGAGACCCCGCCCAAAGATCGCATGGCAATCCAGACGGTAGTCGCCAGTTGGGATGAAAAACTAATTCAGTCCGCGATTGAACAAGAACTGGAACGCGGCGGCCAGGTCTACTTCGTGCACAACCGCGTCGACACCATCTGGGAAATCGCAGCGAAACTTCAGGCGCTGGTTCCCAAAGCGAAAATCATCGTAGGCCACGGCCAGATGTCGGAAGGCGAACTCGAAAAAGTGATGCTGAAATTCATGCATCACGAAGCCGACATCCTGGTTTCGACCACGATCATCGAGAACGGTCTCGACATCCCGCTCTGCAACACAATCCTGATCAACCGCGCCGACCGCCTCGGTCTTTCCGAGCTCTATCAACTACGCGGCCGAGTAGGCCGCTCCAGCCGCCGCGCCTACGCGTATCTGATGCTCCCGCCGGAAATCGAACTGACGCCGATCGCGCGCCGCCGCCTGGCAGCGCTCAAAGAATTTTCAGATCTAGGCGCCGGATTCAAAATCGCCGCCCTCGATCTCGAACTCCGCGGCGCGGGAAATATGCTGGGCGGCGAACAAAGCGGACACATCGAAGCCATCGGCTTCGAGCTCTACACCCAGATGCTCGAGCGCGCCGTCCGCGAAATGAAAGGCGAAGCCGCCCCCGACGAAGCCGAAACCCAGCTCAATCTGGGCCTAAACATTCGCATCCCCGCGGACTACGTCCCCGAAGAAAATCAGCGCCTGCAAATGTATAAGCGAGTAGCCCGGGTAGAAACCGAATCGCAACTAACCGACGTAGCCGCCGAACTGCAAGACCGCTACGGCCCACCGCCGCCCGCAGTCCGCAACCTG
Source organism: uncultured Acidobacteriaceae bacterium (assembly GCA_963743115.1). Classification (GTDB taxonomy): domain Bacteria; phylum Acidobacteriota; class Terriglobia; order Terriglobales; family Acidobacteriaceae; genus Sulfotelmatobacter. The sequence goes on from CAVUOM010000001.1 coordinate 582,504, forward strand.
CTCGACTACGCCTCGCTAAAACTCTTGTGCATGAAAGTAGGCGTGAACGCGATCGAGCGCAAACGCGACTTCGTCACGTTAAAGTTCCGCCAGGACGCCACCGTCGACCCCGAGCAGCTAGCCCGCTTCGTCTCCGCCCAGCGCGGCGCACAGTTCACCCCAGATGGAATGTTGAAATTTGCTTTGAAAGCAACAGCCGCGGAAGAAGTCCTGCGCGCTCTGCGCACGGTGTTGGAGCAACTGGCCAACGCGGAAGCGGCATCAGAGGTTCGATCCGTCGTGAGCGGAGACACTCCCTAGCAATGTCGCAAGTGAGATAGTGCTTGAAGAAGAAAAAGGTACGCGAACAAAGCGATCGAAAATGTGTCTGCAGATAAGCGAACTAAAGCCTTGTCCCCGACCTGCTCTGTCAGTTTGTCAAGATTCTTCAGCTGCCGGCGGTAAACGAACCAGATGGCCACAACGAGGGCGGCGTTAAGACCCCAATCGAAGTAGTCCCACCTGGCAAACCCGGCCGGAGCGCGATATAGATGGACAGCGATTTCCAGCAGAAGAACGCTCCCTAACAGAGTGATTCCGCCGAAATAACCTCGCGACAACCTCATTTGATGATCCACCTTTCGAAACATGGGATGCCCACTTCCGAGATCCTATGCTTCGCGCTCCGAGTCGCCAGCCCAAACCCCAGCAGGTACAATTGTCCCGCAACCAAAGTCGCTCAGCCAACGACTAATGACACATCGACCGCCTTATGCCCATGAAAGTCCGCAAAGCCGTTTTCCCCGCCGCCGGCCTCGGCACCCGCTTCCTGCCCGCCACCAAAGCCCAGCCCAAAGAAATGCTCCCGCTGGTCGACAAGCCCATCATCCAATACGGCGTCGAAGAGGCCATGGCCTCTGGCTGCGACCAGATCCTCATCATCACCGGCCGCGGCAAGCAGGCCATCGAAGATCACTTCGACGTCAGCTACGAACTGGAAACCATGCTCGAGGAGCGCAAAAAGACCGACCTGCTGAAGATCGTGCGCTCCATCTCCGACATGATTCACGTAGCCTACGTCCGCCAGAAAGAAGCGCTGGGCCTCGGCCACGCCGTCTTGATGGCGCGCGAACTGGTAGGCAACGAGCCTTTCGCCGTGCTCCTCGCCGACGACGTAATCGACGCCGAAGTCCCCTGCCTCAAACAAATGGTCGAAGTCTTCAATCAAACTCAGTGCTCGGTGCTGGCCACGCAGATCATCGAAGGGAAAATGATTTCCTCCTACGGCGTGCTCGACGTAAAGCCCGCCGACCCCCGCTTCGGCGGCCGCCTCTTCGAAATCAAGAATATGGTGGAGAAACCCAAGCCCGAAGACGCCCCCTCAAACCTCGCCATCATCGGCCGCTACATTCTCACGCCGGCGATCTTCGACTGCCTCGCCAACACCAAGGCCGGCGCCGGCGGCGAACTCCAGCTAACCGACGGCATGCGCCTCTTGCTGCAAAAAGAAAAAATGTATGCCTACGTCTACGAAGGCCGCCGCCACGACACCGGAGACAAACTGGGTTTCCTGAAAGCCACGGTAGAGTTCGCCCTAAAACGCGACGACCTGGGCGAGCCATTCCGCGAATACCTAAAGGGATTGAAGCTCTAAGGTGTATGTGGGGACGGCGGCCTTCGGCCGCCCAGCCAAGCGCAGCGAAGCGCAGGCACCATCACGACTCTAGACGCCCCTCAACTTCTTCGACTTCTCCTCCACCCCGCGCGCCAGCTTCTCCTTGTGCGCCACAAGCTTCTTACCAATCGAAGCATCCCTGAGCGCAATCATCTGCGCCGCAAGAATCCCGGCATTAGTAGCCCCCGGCTTGCCAATCGCCACCGTCGCCACCGGAATCCCCGCCGGCATCTGCACAGTCGCAAGCAGCGAATCCATCCCCTGCAGCGAAGTCGAAGGAATCGGCACGCCAATCACCGGCAGAGTCGTGTGAGCCGCAATCACCCCAGCCAGATGCGCCGCCCCGCCAGCCCCGGCAATGATCACGCAAATCCCGCGCCCCGCAGCCTTCCGCGCAAAGTCGGCCGTACGATCCGGCGACCGGTGCGCCGAAGTAACGTCAATCTCATAACCGATCCCAAACTCCTCCAGCGCCTTCCCCGCCTCGCGCATAATCTCAAGGTCAGAATCACTCCCCATCACAATCGAAACCAGAGTCTTACTCATTCATCTCCTCCCCGTAGTTTGTCATCCTGAGCGAAGGTTGTGCTTCACGAAGCGAAGCACAACCGCAGTCGAAGGACCCCTTGCACTCGGACGCTACTCAGCGGCTCCGAAATGGAATTTCCTCTACCAGCGAACGGTAACCTACTACTTCTTCATCGCCCGCGCCGCAATGTCCCTGCGGTAATGCGCCCCATCAAAACGAATCATCTCGCAAGCCTCATAAGCCCGCGAAACCGCAGTCTCCAAATCCGCCCCCCGCGCCGAAACCCCCAGCACCCGCCCGCCAGCCGTATAAAACTCCCCATCGCGCTTCGAAGTCCCCGCGTGAAACACTTTAACTCCCTCAACCGCCGCAGCCTCATCAAGCCCCGTAATCTTCTTCCCCACCTCAAACGTCCCCGGATATCCTCCCGAAGCCATCACCACGCACACCGACGCATCACGCGACCACTTGAAATCACCCTCGCTGACCCTGCCCGCAATCGAAGCTTCCAGCGCATCCACCAGATCGCTCTCCAGCCGCATCAGAATCGGCTGCGTCTCCGGATCGCCAAACCGGCAATTAAACTCCAGCACCATCGGACCGCGAGCCGTCATCATCAGCCCGCAATAAAGCACGCCCTTGAACTCCGCGCCCTCCGCCTTCATCCCCTCCACCACCGGACGCGCAATGTGATGCACCAGCCAGTCGCGCATCTTGTCGTCAACAATGTCGGCGGTCGAGTACGCGCCCATCCCGCCAGTATTCGGCCCAGTGTCGCCATCGCCCACGCGCTTGTGATCCTGCGCCGCCACCAGCGGCGCAACCCGCTCTCCATCGCTCAGCACCAGAAACGAAAGCTCGTCGCCCTTCAAACATTCTTCCAGCACCACGCGCGATCCCGCCTCTCCCACCATCTTGCCGCTCAACATTTCCGCCGCCGCGCTCGCCGCCTCTTCTTTGCTCGCCGCGATCACCACGCCCTTGCCCGCCGCCAATCCGTCGGCCTTCACCACCACGGGCACGTGAAAGTGCGCCAGCGCCACGCGCACTTCTTCCACCGAATCGCAGATCGCATAATGCGCCGTGGGAATCCGATGCCGCTGCAGAAATTCCTTGGCAAAGCTCTTGCTCGCCTCCAGCTGCGCCGCCGCCTTGGTCGGCCCAAACACCGGCCATCCGCGCCGCGTAAACTCATCCACCACTCCCAACGTCAGCGGCAGTTCAGGACCCACCACCGTAAGGTCCGGCCGCACCTGCTCACCCACCGCGACCATCGACTCCAGGCTCTTCAAGTCCACCGGCAGCAATTCCGCGTCGTCCGCAATGCCGCCATTGCCCGGCGCGCAATAAAGCTTCGAAATCCGCGGCGACTGCCGCAGCTTCCACACCAGAGCATGCTCGCGTCCACCGCTGCCGAGAACCAGAACTTTCATAGCCAGAGAATCAAGGTTAGGGCAGAGAACGAAAGCTGTCAAACCGAGCCTGGCACTACACTGCGTTCCTCCGTGTCCTCTGTGGTAAAGGTTTTTTCTCCCCGCCAAATTAACCATGCTTAACAGCCCATCGTATAATCTCCCCAGATGATCACCGTCTCCAAAGAAGACTATCTAAAAGCCATCCTCGAAGCCGAAAGCGAAGGCGAATCCGTAATCTCCGCCCGCCTGGCCGACTGGCTCAAAGTCTCAGCGCCCGCCGTCACCATGGCCGTGCGCCGCCTGAAAAAAGATGGCCTGGTCCGCGTCCAGGCCGACGGCCACGTCCGCCTCACCGCCGCCGGCCGCAAGATCGCCCGCAAACTCACACTCCGCCATCACCTGATCGAACGCATGTTATCGGAACTCTTCGGCATGGAGTGGTGGAAGGTCCACGACGAAGCCGAGCGCCTCGAGCACGCCGTCTCGCCCGACTTCGAAGCCAAGCTCCTCGCCAAACTCGGCAAGAGCGGCGCCTGTCCCCACGGCAACCTCAGCGAGATGGAAAGCCCCGCCAGCCGCCGCCATCGCGGACTGCTCCTGCTCGCCGACGCCGCACCCGGAGCCGCCTACGCCGTCAGCGGAATCTACGAGCGCGACCGCCGCCTGCTCGAGTTCCTCGAAGCCCGCGGCATTCGTCCCGGAGCCAGACTGCGCCTCCTCGAACGCAACTACGACCAGACCCTCGCTCTCTCCACCGTCGCCGGCAACGTCTCCCTGGGCCGCGCCGCCGCCGAGCGCGTCTGGGTCTCCCCCGCCAACCACCGCCCCGCCCGCTAATGGCGGCCTTATAAAGTCTGTCATCCTGAGCGAAGGGTGTGCTTCGCGAAGCGAAGCACACCCGCAGTCGAAGGATCCCTTGCATCTTTGCCGAACCACACGACACGGCAAGGCATTTCCATAACCGCTCCGAGCCCGCCAAACTTTAGTTAACCATGGTTTATTCCATCGTGTATACTTACGCTAATCTCCGCCGGAAAAAGTCCCGCCGGACGCATCAGCAGAGATTACCCGCATACCAACCTCCAACCGATGAAGCCCGTCGTCACCCAAGCCGAAGAGGAAGTAGTAATCACTCACGAAGACGTCGACCGCGCTCACGATCGCGTCCGCGTCTCCACAGCCCGCGCCCAGCGCGGCTTTTCCTCGAGAGCGCGCCTGCTGTGGTTGCTGGTCGGTCCCGGTGTCCTCGTCATGCTAGGAGAGAACGACGGCCCCAGCATGCTCTCCTACGCCGCCACCGGCGCCAAGTTCGGCATCGGATTCTTCCTCCCCTTCGTCGCCCTCACGTTCTGCATGGCCATCGTCGTCCAGGAAATGACCGTCCGCCTCGGCGCCGCCACCCATCGCGGACACGCCGAACTCATCTTCGAGCGCTTCGGTCCCTTCTGGGGATGGTTCTCCATGATCGACCTCGGCATCGGCAACTTCCTCACTCTCATCACCGAGTTCATCGCCATCCGCGCCGGCCTCGGTTTCTTCGGCGTCCCTCCCTGGATCGCGGTCCTCATCGCGCTGGTAATCCTCTACGCCGCGCTCATGAGTCACCGCTACTGGACCTGGGAACGCATCACCCTCGCCGCAGCCGCATTCAACCTGATCTTCATTCCAGTCGCGCTCATGACCCACCCCAGCTGGCATTCCGTCGGCCATGCCTTCATCACCTGGCAACCGCTTCCCGGCTTCAACAAAGACACTGCTGCTCCTCGTGCTCGCCGACATCGGCGCCACCGTCACTCCATGGATGCTTTTCTTCCAGCAGAGCGCGACCGTCGACAAGGGAATGACCACAAAAGATATCCGCTTCGGCCGCATCGACACCGTCTTAGGCGCAGCCCTGGCAACCGCCGCCGCCATCGCCACGATTCTGGCGACCGCCCCGCTCTTCGCCCATCACATGACCGCGGACAATTACCAGGCCGCCGAGTTCGCCCAGGCTCTCCAGCCCATCATCGGACGCTTCGGCGCATCGCTCTTTGCCCTCGGCATGGTCGAGGCCGGCATCGTAGCCGCCATCACCATCTCAACCTCTTCGGCCTACGCCTTCGGAGAAGTCACCCACAAACCGCACAGCCTCAACCTCCCCATGGGAGAAGGCAAATCGTTTTACGCCGTCCTCACTCTGTGCGCCGTCGCCGCCGCCGCCATCGTTCTCATCCCGGGCCTGCCGCTGGTCTACGTCGTTCTGGTCGTAAACGTAGTCGCAGTTCTGGCCATGCCCCCAGCTCTGGTATTCCTCTTCATGCTGGTCAACGACAAAGAAATCATGGGCGACTTGGTCAGTCCCTGGTGGGCAAACATTCTATCCAGCGCGGTCGTATTTATTCTCACCGCCGCCGGCATACTCTTCGGCGTCAGCATAATCGCCCCCAACATCTTCGCCGCCCTGGGAGGAACGTAGGATGGCAGGAATGGGTGCAGTCGCCACAATCGCGTGCAGTAACGTGGAAGAGCGGCGCTTCAGGGCCTGCGTGAAGCCGAATGGGCAGGACCTCAGAATGAGCGGGCTTTAGCCCCTGCTGGCGATACATCGGGGATGACCAAACATGATAGCCAAACTTATGATGAAAAAAAACGAACCGCACCCCTCGCTCTCCGATCAAACCTGGGTCCTCTCTTCCCTCGAACACGATCAACTCGTCAAAGCCAAGAAGCACCCCATCCCGCGCCGTCACCTCAAAGGCCCCGAACTCCTCGTCCTCTGGGCGCTTCGACTCTACCTTCTGTTCATGATGGCAGTAGTCGCCTACCAGGTCTGGATCGCCGCGCGCTAAGTGCACCCGCAGAATTACTTCGTCTTCTGCCCGCCGGCAGTCCCCTCCGGCTGCTCTTCAGCTTTTTGCCAGCTGGAATTGGGATTGTATTCCTTCATAGCCTTGGCGATAACGTCGGTCTTCTTCCCAAGATCCTTCTGATACACCACCCCATCCTGCCCAACGATGAAAGTCATCACGCCCGACGATCTGTATTCCGCCGGATACGCCACAAATGCGAATCCTCCAGTCATCTTTCCGTCGACGCAGGTAACTCTTCGCTCCGCCCGGAGCATTTTTCCCCTGACGCGTCAGAATGTGATAGTAGTACCCGCGATACGGAGTCGGAGCGCTGTCCCGGCTCTTGGCATAGCTCTCCGTAACCGCCGCCGCCACCAGCGGTCCAACCGGGCTCAGGGGTTCGCCCGCTGCAGCTTTCCAATAAAGGCCGTCGCGCTGCCCTTCATCACTGAAGATTTTCTGCGCGTACTCGTTGTGCTGCGCCGAGTATTCCTTTTGCGCCGCCACCAGCTCCTGGCAAACCCTGATCGTCGACATTTCATTCCGCCCAACTCGCCGGTACAAAATTTCCTTCTTCCCCGCTTCCGTGTCGAAATACCACGAACCGCCTTTGTTCACCAGCGGTATTGGCGTCGGCCAATTCTTCGCGCCGATATACAGAACCGTGGTTCCGTCCGGCTCTTTCACCAGACGATGCATTTCCTCATATTTCGCCACGAAATTCGCCCGGCTCTCCGCGTCCTCGGCCTCGTCTCCGGACGAAACGATTTGCTTTCCCGTCTCGCTCCCAGAATGCCCAGCATCGCTTTTTCGTCGTTACTCTGCGCTGCCGTGAACAGCGCGTTGCTCGCCTCTTCCGCGGATGAAAAAGTTTTCTGACCCGCTTGCTGCGCCGCCGCTGGGAAAGCAAAGCACCCCATCACCAGAACCACAACCGCGGCCGCCGCAAGAAGATCCGCCCGATGAGTTTTGTAGAAATTCAACTTCGCTCGCTGCATATGGCTTCTCCATTTCCTTCTTACATTTCCTCTCGAATCTCAGGCTTCGAACAGCCAATCACCGCGTCCGATTACCGTCGCCCGCCTCCGCCTCCGTGGCCTCCTCCGCCGCCGTGGAACCCGCCACCAAAGCTGGCGCTTCCACGCGACGAGAAGCTCCGGGTTTCGTCCGCCATGGTCGTAGCCGCTGAAGGCGCCCGAGCGCACGCCGCTCTGGCCGCGCGGTGCGGCGTATCCTCGAGCCGCCTGCCGGTCTCCATCGAAAGGCCTGGCTCCGCCCGCGGTCGAAAGCCACCGCCCCGTGCAAATCCGCCACGAGCATAGGCGCCCCGGTTATAAAACGTCCTGCTCCCGGAGTAGTACCTCGCCGTCGTTAAACCCCGCGTAATGGTTATGCCAGTCGAATCCCCAATGACCCCATCCCCATCCAAAGCCGCCCCACCACCCGATTCCAAAGCCGAGTCCGAACGAGAGATACGGTCCGCCAAACCAGATTCCAGGATACGGATACCATCCCGGCCACGCCACGACGGGATATCCGTAAACCAGCCACGGATCGTACGCCGGAACATAAACCACATCCGGATCGGCCGGCTGCAATCTCGATTCCGAATCCTGCTCCGTAACCGTTTGCTGCGGCGTGCTCTTCAGATTGCCGGCCTCTTGCGCTTTCCGCCGCATCACCTGCACCGCATCCATCACATCCGCTTGCTGGTTGTAGTAAGCGTCGCCCAGCGATGACGTCCACGAAAGGTTCTTGTCCATATTTCCCAGCACAGACGGAAATGCCGTCAGCGCCTTCACGCTCGGATCCCACGGTTGCTGGTCCACAGCGTTACCCAAATCCGTGCCCTTCAAATCAGGATGCGCCTGCACCCATCGGTCAGCCTCGACCACTTGCTCGGGAAACGTCGACGCCGCCAGGATCTGCGCCACCAGCGAATCCGGATACAACGCAATCGGCGCCACCAATCTGCTGCAACTCCTCGGGAGTCTGCTGCGTGTACGGCGGAGCCGGCGCCTGCCCTGCGCGCTCTGATCTGCCGCCTTGATCGCGCGCTGGCGGCGCAGCCTGATCTTGTGCCGCCCACAGATTCTGAGGCAAAGTCGCGAACACCAGAACCACCGACAACAGGCAACCCAAACTCTGCTTGGCCCAAACTTCCAATCCGTCCGAAAATGTTCATATACTTGAACCTCCCCTGCACCTTCATCGCCTGAACCTGCCACCTAGCTAGATAGATGACCCAGCCGCGATTTAGGTTTCACGAGACGCGCACCCCTTGTCATCCCGAGGAAGGGCGTCGCACGCGAAAGCCAGCAACTTCCGACGAAGAACCTGCCCTGAGCCTGCCGAAGGGACCTATGTATTTTTCTGTAAAGCTCCACGTCACAAGCGCCCACCACGCGCTGTCCAGTTAAACCCGCGAGCCCGTAATTCGACTCGCGCCGAGGTGAGATCGGGAAGGGCACGACTTTAGTCGTGCCGCGATGTCGGATTTTGGGATTGGCGTCGGATTTTGGGTGGCGTAGCGCTTAAGCGCTGCGATTCAGGCCCAGTTAAGGAACGGGCTTTAGCCCCGCGCTCGGCGGCGCCCTAAAGCTGACCTCGTCAATCCCAGCCTTTCGTTAGGTTCGCACTACGCAATCCCCGCCAGAACGACTAAACTTCTTGGTTGGGATATTTGTATCTATCAGGAAGCCAATCATGTCCTTAAACAGTTTCAACACCCGCTCCATCCTCAAAGTAGGCAACAAGGAATACGAAATCTACCGCCTCGACGCGCTCGACAAGCAAGGCATCTCCACCAAACATCTCCCCTACTCCCTCCGCATCCTGCTCGAAAACTTGCTGCGCACCGAAGACGGCCGCAACGTAAAAAAAGAAGACATCCGTTCCATGGCGGGCTGGAATAAAAACTCCAAGCCCGACAAAGAAATCGCCTTCACCCCCAGCCGCGTCCTGCTCCAGGATTTCACCGGCGTCCCCTGCGTAGTCGACCTCGCCGCCATGCGCGACGCCATGCAACAACTAGGCGGCGATCCCGCCCTCATCAATCCTCTGCAGCCGGTAGAACTCGTAATCGACCACTCCGTCCAGGTCGACGAATTCGGCACCGCCAACGCCTTCGACGTAAACGCCCTGCTCGAATTCCAGCGCAACAAAGAGCGCTACTCTTTCCTCCGCTGGGGACAAACCGGCTTCCGCAACCTCGCCATCGTCCCCCCCGACACCGGAATCGTCCACCAGGTAAATCTCGAATACCTCGCCCGAGTAGTCTTCGTCCACGAAACAAACGGCAACCGCACAGCCTACCCCGACACTCTAGTAGGCACCGACAGTCACACAACGATGATCAACGGGCTTGGGGGTGCTTGGATGGGGCGTGGGCGGCATTGAGGCTGAGGCTGCGATGCTCGGGCAGCCTGTCTCCATGCTGATTCCGCTGGTGGTCGGCGTGAAGCTTACCGGACGGTTGCGCGAAGGCGCTACTGCTACCGATCTCGTTCTCACCATCACCGAGATGTTGCGCAAGCATGGCGTGGTGGGAAAGTTTGTCGAGTACTTCGGGCCTGGACTGCGCGATCTTCCGCTTGCCGATCGCGCCACCATCGCCAACATGTCGCCGGAATACGGCGCCACCTGCGGCATCTTCCCTGTCGACAAAGAAAGTCTGAAGTATCTGAAACTGAGCGGACGCAGCGACGAACAGATCGCTCTGGTCGAAGCCTACTGCCGCGAGCAGGGACTTTTCCACGACGACAAAACTCCCGAAGCCGAATACTCCGAACTGCTCACGCTCGATCTCGGCACGGTTGAGCCGAGCCTGGCCGGCCCCAAGCGTCCGCAGGACCGCGTCATCCTCTCGCAGGCCGGCGAGTCCTTCCACAAGGCTCTGCCGTCACTCATCAAACCGAAGACCGGAGCGAAAACTAACGGGTCGGGAGCGGCCAACTCCACCGCGAATTCAGGTACCAATTCGGCCAGATGGGAGCAGGAAGGCGGCAGCCCCGCAGCCATCGGCGTCGAAGATCCCAACGTGCACGAGCACGTCGTCGCGGAGCGTAAAGGATTCGCTCAAGCACGGCAGCGTCGTGATCGCAGCCATCACCTCCTGCACCAACACTTCGAACCCTTCGGTGATGATCGGCGCGGGATTGTTAGCGAAGAAGGCGGTCGAAAAAGGCTTGTCAGTTCCGCCGTGGGTGAAGACATCGCTGGCGCCGGGCTCGAAAGTCGTCCGCGATTATCTCGAGAACGCCGGCCTGATGCCGTATCTCGAGAAGTTGAAATTTAACATCGTCGGTTACGGATGCACCACCTGCATCGGCAACTCCGGACCGCTGCCGGAAGAAGTCTCGAAGGCGATCGACGAAAAAGATCTGGTCGTCGCCTCCGTGCTCTCCGGCAATCGCAACTTCGAAGGCCGCATCAACTCCGAAGTCCGCGCCAACTATTTGATGTCGCCGCCGCTGGTGGTCGCCTTCGCGCTCGCCGGACGCATCGACATCGACCTTCGCAAAGACGCCATCGGCAAGGGCAGAGACGGCAAGCCCGTCTACCTCGCCGACCTCTGGCCCATGCAGCGCGAAGTCGAAGAGGCCATCCAGCAGTCCGTGACCGCGGAGATGTTTTCGAAAACTTACGCCGAAGTTTTCGAGGGCGACGAGCGCTGGCGCGGCCTCAAGATTCCCAAAGGCCAGACCTACGCCTGGGAAAAAGATTCCACCTACATCCGCCGCGCTCCCTACTTCGAAGGCATGAAGATCAAACCGTCGCCGGTCGAAGACATCAAGCGCGCGCGCGTCCTCGCCGTGCTCGGCGACAGCGTCACCACCGACCACATTTCTCCCGCCGGCTCCATCAAGAAAGACGGCCCTGCCGGAAAATATCTGCAGGAGCACGGCGTCAAGCCCGCCGACTTCAACTCCTACGGCTCGCGCCGCGGCAATCACGAAGTGATGGTGCGCGGAACCTTCGCCAACGTCCGCCTGCGCAACAAGCTGGTCAACGTGGAAGGCGGATTCACCCGCCACTTGCCCACCAACGAGGAAATGTCGATCTTCGACGCCTCCCAGAAATATCAGTCGAGGAAGGCACGCCGCTGATTATTCTGGCCGGCAAAGAATACGGCTCCGGCTCCTCCCGCGACTGGGCCGCCAAAGGCCCGCGCTTGCTGGGTGTCGAAGCCGTAATCGCGGAAAGCTACGAGCGCATCCACCGCTCGAACCTGGTCGGCATGGGAGTTCTTCCCCTGCAATTCCCAGCCGGACAGAACGCGGAATCGCTCAAGCTGACCGGCGAGGAAGTGTTCGAGATCACCGGCATCCGCGACGTAGTCGAAAACTTCGCCGCCGGAAGCCAGGTAAAAGTCCGCGCCAAAGCGAAAGGGAAGACCATCGAGTTCGAGGCGCTGGTGCGCATCGATACGCCGCAGGAGGCGCTCTACTACGCTAACGGCGGGATTTTGCAGTATGTGTTGAGGCAGTTGCTGGCGGCGAAACCGAGTGCGCAGACGGTGGGGGTGTAAGCGCCACTCAGCCTCCCTGAGGCTCCATTATTTCTTTCGGAAGTTGCGAACGTAGGGGATCCCGTTGTCGATGTCGATCTCGCTCAGCCCCTTCACCGGCTTCATTTTGCCAGACCCCTCCAGGATGACTTTCTTCAGTTCGGCATCTGTTTTCTTCTGCACCTTGTCGGAGCTGAGCCGCGCAGGCTCGAGTCCCAACGCCTTGGCATACCCGGTCGCACCTTCACCGTCTGCCCCATGACAGATCATAGACTTATTGCCGTAAACCGTTTTGCCTATGGTGCCGTCGCCTGCGCCCGCCGCGCCGATCGCCAACGACGTTCCAAGGAGGGCTGCGATGACACCGCTCACTCTGAATGAGTTCTTTTTCATTCGCTCTGATCCTTCCTTGTCTGTGCGGCCGATTTGGCTCTCTTGGCAGCCTGCTTCGTGGCCTGCTGATTCATCGTGCTCATGAAGTCGCCCTGCGCAGGATGTACGAATCGAAGCATGTGCAGAAACTTTCTTTTTCCGAGCATTGCGACACGGACACGTGTTCTGGCCCGAACCGTGGCATGATGCGGTGCGCCGCTGATCAGAGCCGTCTCACCGAAGTGTTCTCCTTTTTTAAGCACGGCGATCACCGTCTCGACGGCCTCATCCCGCCGGATCTCCTCGACTTCACCTTGCTGGATAAAATACGCAAAGTCGCCGTCATCTCCCTGTTGCAAGATGATGTCGCCCGGCTCGAAGAGCGCGAAGGCGAACAGGCTACTGCGTCTGAGATACCGGTAGAGGGCTACTCCGCCCAGAGCCACCGTTGCGAGAAGGATCAGCGGAGGCGTGGCGATCGAGAACAGGAAGAAAGTTCCTCCACTGGCGCGAAGCAAGAATTCCGCCCCCAGCAGATACACGATCAGCGCCAGCACGTGCGCGCCGATTAGCGTCCACCGAATGATCCGGGATCGAACTCGATCGTCCTGACGGAGGGTGCGCTCATCGACTGAACTCTTGCCCCGCCAAATTGTGCGCGGGATTGGCTTCCCCATGGCATTGCATGCAACTCAGCTTGCCCGCGAAAATCCTCTCCTGGGTATCCTCGTGCGCCGCGATCCACTTGGTTGCCCCCGCATGGCATTTGAGGCAATCTCCGTCCTGGTAGGGATGACGCAGCCGGAGCGGAAGTTGAAATGTGTGCGTGTAATATTTGTACACGTCGATCAGGCCTTGCTCTTTTGCCTCCAGCGTCCCCATCATGCCGTAAGAAGTATGGCATTCGTAACACTGGTTCTCCGCGAGTACCGGTTGGTGTAGTGGACCGCAGCCAGGCTATTGCTCTTCGGGTTCATCATGTCGTCTACGTAGGATTTCATCGTGGATGGCACACCCGCAGAGCTGTACCGTCTTAACTCTCTCGACCACCAGGATTGTTCCCACGCCGGACAAAATCATTGGAAAGATACTCGTGCTCGCAATCAGAAACCCCCACGAGATTGGACCAACATCTCTGCCGCGATAACGAAAGAGACTCCACAGGACCAGCCCCGCGCCGATCAGGATCACCACCGCAAGAAACCGCGATCCGTACTGATCCACGGGATCTTGCTGGAATGCCGGTGCAGCGCCATCGCCTGCAGGCAAGGACACCAGTACCGCCGCATACATTCCGCACTCCACGATGCCGGCCATTTGGCGTCTGACGCAACTCATCCAGTATTCCGCGCCCCGAAATTCCCGGAATCTTAGGCAACACTCCGAGGTAAGTCAAGCACGGACAAGCCCGCCCCGTTGTCATTGAGCAGCCGTGAAGCTTGCGGCGAAATGTTTACGGAGAGGCGCTAAAACTGGCGACCGCAGCGGAATCGCTGTCGAAGACATCGAAGAGAGATATCAGCCTGGCGACTTGCAGAACTTCCTTGGACGTCGACCCGAGGTTCGCAAGCTTCAGCGTAGCCCGTTGCGGCGTGCGGTGAAAATGGCGACTAGCGTTCCCATCCCGGCCTGTCGATGTAAGTGACGTTCGCCAGGCCCAGCACGATCTTTTTCTTTCCTCCCGCCATCTACCGTCTTGAATCCGGCAGCTTGGCATTACACGGCGGAAGCCGACAAGGTACTCGGGATCAAGCAACCTCACGTTTCAGCATTGATGCGTAATCGCGCAGGATCGTTCTCCGTCGAACGCCTGATGGAGTTTCTCACGGCGCCCTTGGCCAGGATGTTGAAATAACCGTCCGTCCCGGCCCGCAGAGCCGCAGGGGGCGGTTTCAGTAACGGTGTAATGCGCGGGCCCCGGCTCGACTTCCCCTCCGCCGGCAACAGCAACCCCCAAGCCTCCCGATACCCCTCGCACTTGTACCGCTCCGGATGCCGCGGTCTCTCCGGCAAAAGCGTCAAAGCCTTCTTCTTTTTCCCCCGCAAAAGCACCGCCGCCGGAATCAAATACCACACATCCTCCGGAATCACATAAGCCGCAAAAAAGTCGACCTGCTTCAGCGTGTAAGGCTTGCTGTGCGCGTTGGGCTTGAACTGGCACAAGTATCCATACTGCGTCCGGCAGTCCGTCGATTTCACCTGCACCCGCAGAATCCGCTCTCCCGATTCAATCCCAACATCGTAAGCCGAAGAATCTCCCCAGGGCTTCGACACCTTGAACCCATTCCGCACCGCCCGAGCCATAAACTGCAATTCCACCCACTCCCCGCGTTCCTTGAAAGTCCTGAACCCCTTGCACTGAGTCATCACCAACTCCCATCTTCATCACTGTCATCCTGAGCGCCACTGTCATCCCGAGCGTTCCTGTCATCCTGAGCGAAGTGGGATCGTCTGAAAGACGATCCCACGCAGTCGAAGGACCCCTATAAGTAACTCTGCCGCAGCGGAAGGAAGGGTCTCGCGCGAAACCATAGCGGAACTCCCCAAAAGAAAAGGCGCGGCCCATGGGCCGCGCCTCAATTTGCAGAATTTTTACTCTATACTTTCAGTATAGCAGTTTGAGATGGGTGAAACCGTCATTTTTCCGGAATTATATTGTCATAGCTGTGAGCAACTTAGCCCCAACTGTGTACTACTTTGCTATTGACAGCTTTTCTGCGCGAAGTGGCTTTGGGATGGTTTGGCTTCCAGTCGGCGTGCGAGATTGCGATGTCCGCGACTCACCGCAAAATATGTGAGCGAAGCCACGCACAGGGTTATGAGGCCGATCCGCAGATAGATCGCGGTCGATATTGAGATGCCGATTCCGCTTCCGATCGCGAGGTAGGCGACTATGCACGCCGGACATTTCGGCAGCAACGCCAGAATGCTTCCTGGGAGAATCCATCCCGCAGCCTTGCGACAACGGCGCGCCGCCTTCCGTAACGCCGTCCGCAGACGCGGACCGCTGTTCGCAGTCCGCGCTTCTGCAGGGCGACTCGAGCTGGCCGAAATGGCTCCGCAACAATTCACGACTGGTGCTCCGCGCAGCATGACGATGCGGTGCTCTTAGGCTCCGAGTACAGCGCTTTGGGATCGACGAGGTAGCCGTCAGTATAGCGATCGTGGTGTCGCACCCATGACATGGTGAACGCCAGACCGTCCTCGTCGCGGCCTTTGGGGGCGAGATCGAGAAAGTTGTAGGCGCCCACCAGGATGTCGAGCCCGCGCGCGTACGCCGAATAGGTGTGGAAAATCTCACCGGCATCATTCTTGTAGAACACGCTGGCGCCCGGGGCTTCCTCGCTGGGAAACTCGGTGAGTTCGTAGTTGTAGCTGACTTTGCCTTTCGCCTCCTCTTTCGTGAACGACACGTGATAGTCGCGGTTGAACTCGTTCGCCAATGATGAAACCCAGCGGAACTGCCAGCCCATGCGCTTCTTGAAGGCGTCGATCTGGGCCATCGGAGCCCGCGAAACCACGGCGAGCGTAACGTCGCGATTCGCGAGGTGAACCAGGCTACCATCGAAATGGTCGGCCAGGTAGGAGCAGCTCGGGCAGCCTGCTTCCCATCCCGGACCGAACATGAAGTGGTAGATAATCAACTGGCTCTTGCCGCCGAAAAGCTCGGCAAGAGTGACCTTGCCGTTGGGTCCGTCGAAGACATATTCTTTTTCAACTTTCTCCCACGGCAACTCGCGGCGTTGCCGGCTTAGTTCATCTCGTAACCGGGTGAATTCTTTTTCTTTGCGAAGCAGTTCTTTTCGGCTGGTGATCCATTCTTTGGACGAAACAACCTCGTGTCCTTGAATTCCTGCGCTGGTAGCTAGTGTGGTCATTTGCATTCTCCTATTTAGTAAGTTCGGTTTTCGTGTTGCTGTTTTCGGTGGCAAACCGACGCCTGGCGGCCTGATGTTTTTTTCGCTTGCGCGAAGTGGTTCGCTTTGCCCGCGTGCTGTTTTTCCCGGCGACGTCTTTCTCGGCGAGATCCTTGATGCGCAGCAACTGGCTCGACCAAAGCTCCTGAAACGGCCCTACCCAGCGTTCATAAATCTGCCGGATGGGCACAACGTTTAATGAATTCACCCGCTGCCTCCCAGCTTCGCGTGTCTGCACCAATTGCGCCGCGCGCAGCACGTCGAGATGTTTCATCACTCCGAAGCGGCTCAGGTGCGGAAAAGCTTCTACGATCTCGGTGGTGGTGCGGGGACGATCGCGCAGAAAGTCCAGAATCGCCCGCCGCGTCGCATCCGAGAGCGCCTTCCACACGGCATCGAGTTCGTCAGCGGCGTGATTCGAAGCAGGATGATGCGAAGCTTCCCTCACTGCTGCTCGCTGTCCTTCTTGATTTCGTCGAGCATGTGGTGCCAGCCTTTAGTCACGCCCTTGCGGTGCTGCGGATCGATCATGCCGATCGCGCGATGCCGCAGCACGACCTTGCAACCGGTTCCCGCTGCTTCCACTTTCACCTCCAGGTGATTGATCGCGGGGTACGACATGAACATCGGCCCGCTCAGCTCCAACAGCGTCGGAGGCTTCAGAACTTGCACAAATCCCCAGAGGTGACCGATTCCGTGCCCGCGATCGCGGTACCAGCGGCCGCCCGGTTTTTCCTCAAGCAACAAGTGCATCGATTCCCCGTCGGGTTTGGTATTGCCTTTTCCCAGACGATACAAAACCGCCGCGAACGCCTTCTCGGGCGTAGCTTTGATCTCCACGTGCTGCTCAACGTCGAGTGTCAGGTCTTCCAGTGTCATTGACTTTTTCCTCCTTCGTGAAGCCATTAACCATTACGTGAGTAAATTGTAACGTGACTATGCGGTCACGTCAACAAATATTTTTGGAAATTGGAATCTTCTTCTGAACAGACCGCCGGCGGTGCCACGGCTTGCCTGCGATCATCGCTGCTATAATCAAGGATTGCGCCCATGTCGACGAAGCGACTGATCCGGTCCACCACTGTTTTATCCATCCGCCGCAACGGCAGCGTTGTTCTGGCCGGCGACGGCCAGGTTACGCTGGGCGAGTCGGTTATTAAACACACGGCCAAGAAGATCCGCCGCCTTTACAACGACAAGATTCTGGCGGGATTCGCCGGCTCGACCGCCGACGCCTTCACCCTGTTCAGCCGCTTCGAATCAAAACTCGAGCAGTACCACGGCAACCTGGGACGCGGCGCCGTGGAGCTGGCCAAAGACTGGCGCACGGATAAATACCTGCGCCACCTGGAAGCATTGCTGCTGGTGTGCGACAAGGAACAAACATTCCTGCTCAGCGGACAAGGCGACGTAATCGAACCTGACGGCGGAGTAGCAGCCATCGGCAGCGGTGGTCCCTACGCGCAGGCCGCAGCCGAAGCCCTGGCGCGGCACACGCAACTAACCGCCCGCCAGATCGCCGAAGAAGCAATGAAGATCGCCGGCAAAATGTGCATCTATACGAACGATGTGGTCACGATTGAAGAGTTGTAAGGCAGTGGTCAGTGGCCAGTGATCAGTGGCCAGTGATCAGTGGCCAGCAAAGACGCACAGACTGTTCACTAGCCGCTGATCACTAGTCACTGAATTTTATGGCCATCTATTTACCCAGCAGCGCCGAAGAAGAGCAACTCGCACTCGACGAACTAACTCCTCGCGAGATCGTCGTCGAGCTCGACAAACACGTAATCGGCCAGAAGGACGCCAAGCGCGCCGTCGCGATAGCGCTGCGCAACCGCACCCGCCGTCAAAAGCTGACTCCAGACTTGGCCGAAGAAATCATTCCCAAAAATATAATTATGATAGGGCCTACTGGGGTGGGGAAGACGGAGATTGCGCGGCGGCTGGCTAAGCTGGCGAATTCTCCTTTTCTTAAAGTTGAGGCTTCTAAGTTTACCGAGGTTGGGTATGTGGGGCGGGATGTGGAGTCGATGGTGCGGGATCTGGTGGAGATTGCTATCGACAATGTGCGGGAGGAGAAGCTTGAGGATGTGGCGGACAAGGCTGAGCTTAATGCTGAGGAACGGTTGCTGGATATTCTGCTGCCGCCGTCTCCTCCGGCCCGGCCGGGTGAGGCTACTACTGCGGGCGGAGTGGTGATTGATAGCGGTACTGCCTTGGCTGAATCTTCTTCACGGACTCGGGAGAAGTTGCGGCAGCAATTGCGCGAGGGGAAACTTGATGACCGGCAGGTTGAGATTGATGTGCGGGAGCGGAATTTTCCTTCTTTTGAAATTATGACGAACCAGGGTGTTGAGGAGATGGACATCAACATCAAGGACATGTTGCCTAACATTTTCGGGCAGCGCACGAAAAAGCGGAAGATGAAGGTGAATGAAGCTTTTGAATATTTGATTCAGGAAGAAGAGCAACGCTTGATCGATATGGATCACGTTACGCGGACGGCGATCGATCGGGTGGAGAATTCCGGGATTGTGTTTCTGGATGAGATTGACAAGATTGCGGGGCGCGAGGGTGGGCATGGTCCGGATGTTTCACGGGAGGGGGTGCAGCGCGACATTCTTCCCATTGTCGAAGGCACTACCGTTAACACTCGCTACGGGATGGTGCGGACGGATCATATTTTGTTTATTGCTGCGGGGGCGTTTCACGTTTCGAAGCCTAGCGATTTGATCCCTGAACTGCAGGGGCGGTTTCCGATTCGGGTGGAGTTGCAGTCTTTGACTATGGAAGATTTTGTGCGGATTCTTACCGAGCCGAAGTCTTCTTTGGTTAAGCAGTACACGGCATTGCTTGAGACTGAGGGGGTTAAGCTGGAGTTCACTCCTGAGGCGCTGTCGGAAATTGCGCACTTTGCGTTTCGGGTGAATGAGAGTACGGAGAATATTGGAGCGCGGCGGCTGCATACCATCATGGAGCGGGTCTTGGATGAGCTTAGCTTTGATGCTCCGGAGAGAAAAGGCGATCACGTGGTTATCGACGCGGATTATGTGCGGAAGATGTTGACTGACATTGTTAAGGATCAGGATTTGTCGAGATATATTCTGTAGCAGCTGCTTCTGTCGTCCCTTCAAGGCTGAGGTTTGGTCATGCGTTCTGTGTCTTCCTCCACGGGCGGCGTAGCCCAGGGCTGAAGCCCGGTTGGAAATGTGGCTGCTTACGCGGCGCTGAAACGCCGCTTTTCCACTTTCCTGCGGGCGGTATGGGATGATCTCTATGCGACTGCGGGATTGGATGGAAAACACTTACCTCAGGGGCTAAAGCCCAACGTCGCTGGAACCTTGGCGGCACGACTGAAGTCGTGCCCTTCCCGATCTCTCAGTGGGGCTAAAGCCCAATCCCCGTCGGTGCATTTGACGGCAGGCCTGGAAGGCCTGCTCCACCCTTGCCTGATTATTCTTGCTCCGGCTTTACGAGCGGCAGTCCCAAAGGTTTCGGACATGGCGTATCGTTAAGAAATGGTCAGGGGCATCTTTGCGATATGAATAAGAAGCTGCGATTCCTGGTATCGCTTCATACTCGCGACAATGATTTTCAGGTGGCGCAAGCGCAATCGGCGGAGGATGCTGCGCGCAAACTGGGGATCGATGTGGAGATCATTTATGCCGGCGACGATGCGGTGCATCAGAGTACGGAATTGCTGAAGGCGATCCAAAGCCGGGTGGAGTCGCGACCCGATGCGATTGTTGTGGAACCGGTTGGACGGACGGCGCTGCCTCAGGTGGCGCAAGCTGCCAGTAGTGCGGGAATTGGGTGGGCGGTGCTGAACCGGAGGCCGGAATATTTGGCCGAGCTGCGGCGGACGGCGACTACACCCATTTTTGCCGTGAGTTCCGATCACGCCGAGATTGGCCGCATCCAGGGAAGACAATTTGCGGCATTGCTGCCGAAAGGTGGGAACGTTTTGTACATTGAAGGACCTTCGGACAGTCCTTCGGCGCGAATGCGCACTTCCGGAATGCTGGAGACGAAACCGGCGAACATTCAAGTGACGATGTTGAAGTCACGGTGGACGGAGGAAGGCGCCGGGCGGGCGGTGCAGTCGTGGATAAAGCTGGCTACTTCACAAGGCGCGTCGATTGACCTGGTGGGAGCGCAGGATGACTCGATGGCGATGGGCGCTCGCAAAGTTTTTCAGGAAATCAGCAACACAGCCGAGCGTTCGCGATGGCTGAGCCTGCCTTTTACCGGATGTGACGGTCTGCCCGCGACAGGCCAAGCTTGGGTGCGCGAAAAATTGCTGGCGGCGACAATTCTCATTCCACCGCTTACGGGACAGGCTGTGGAGATTCTGGCAAAGGCTCTGCAATTCGGGACGCAGCCGCCGGAACATTCGATGACCACATCGGTCTCGATCCCTGGTGTCGAATCATTGGCTCCGCGAGGGCGATCGTAACTCAGCGCCGAAGGAGCGGCGGATGACCGGCGCTCACATGGTCCGCTTTTCCAGATCGTTAGAAGAGTTAGAATCATAGGAGTGCGGAATTCTGGCCGACATTGTGGCGGATTCCGGGAATGGGGAGACGTTATGGCGGAGTCCGATGCGAGCGTCGAAGCGCGACGGCCTGATCCTAATGAGAAGCTGGTGAAGGTTTTCGACAGCGAAGAGGAGTCGGAGGCTTTGGTGGTGAAGGGATTGCTTGATTCAGCGGGGATTGAGAACGATCTTACGTCCGGCAGCTTTTTGCAGGATGCGTTTCCGGGACTGGGAGGGATGCTTATTCTGGTGCGGGAAGAGGATGCGGAGAAGGCGCGCAATTTGATTGCTGAGTATCGACGGCCGGAGGCGGAGGCTCAGGACGATGATGAGACGAAGAGTTGAGTCCCTCAGGGGCTAAAGTCCGCGTCTCTTGTGGGATCTTGGCGGCACCCTTCGGCGCGCTTCGCTTGCTCAGGGCAGGCTAAGAACTGAAGTCGTGCCCTTCCCGATCTCTCCGTGGCTAGAACCCAAAATTTATGTCGTCTTGACGCAGGCCTGGAAGGTCTGCGCCACCCCGCTTTTACCAGCTTGGACCCAGGCGTTCGAGGCGCAGTCGGCAGACAGCAGGTTCCTCTCCTTCCCTTCGGGAAGGGTCGGAATGACAAAAGCGTGGGGTCTGTGCGGTTTATCTTTTTACGGAAACCCTGGTAGCGACGGTGTGACCGAGTGGCCGTCTAAGTAGAAAGTGACTGCGCCGTTGACGTCGGTACGGTAGACGCGGACTCCGGCGGCTTGCAGGCGGGCGAGGACATCGGGTTTCGGAAAGCCGAAAGAGGTTCTAAAGCCTAGCGAGATTACGGCATAGCTTGGCCGGACTGATTGCAGAATTTCTGGAGTGGTGGAAGTTGCGCTGCCGTGGTGGCCTACCTTTAGCAAGTCGGCGTGGGGATGGTGGAGGGTCGCTATGCGGCGCTCGACTGCTTTTTCGGCGTCGCCCTCGAGGAGGACCGAGGTCTTGCCGTAGCTGACTTGCAGCACCATGGAGTCGTTGTTTTTGGGCTCGAGGCCTACAGGCCAGTCTCGCGGTGGAAACAGCACATCGACTTTCGCTCCGCCGAGGTTGAATTCGTCTCCCTCCCAGTGGCGGACTACTTTGATTCCCAGTTGATGCGCTTCGGCGACCAGGTTGTCGAGCGCGCGGCTCGGGGGCAGCAGACCTATCCATAATTCTTTTGGATGAAAATCTTTCAGCACCGCGGGCATGCCGCCGATGTGGTCGGAGTGGCCGTGCGAGATTGCGACGGCGTCGAGGCGGGAGATGCGGCGGGTCCAGAGGTAGGGCGCTACCACATCTTCTCCGTAGTCGAGTTGGGAGCCGGCGCCCCAGATGGGGCCGCCGGCGTCGACTAGCAAGGTGCGGCCTTGCGGCGTCACTAGCAGGATGGAGTCGCCTTCGCCTACGTCGATGGAAGTTACTTCGAGGAGTCCTGCGCGCGTTTGCGGCGTAGGGGGAATGAAGGCTAGGGCTAGCGAAGCTAGGAGCAGAGCAAACGTTCCTGCCAAGGCCAGCAGCGCACGGCGGCGAGCGCACAGCATTGCTACGACCAGCGCGGCAGAGGCTGCTGCCGTCGTTATTAGAGAAGGAGTGGCTACGCGAAGGTCGGCCAAGCGGAGGCCTCCCAGGCCGTGGACGGTTCCGGTGATGGATTGCAGGGCGAAGGTGGTTAGCAGCGCGGGAAGTTTTGCCAGCAGCGGGGAGACGTAGCCTAGCGCGATGGTCAGGATTGCCGCGGGCATTAGAAGCTGCGTAAGGGGAACTACGGCTACGTTCGCGGGAAGGCCGATCGTGGTGGCGCGGTGGAAGTAGTACGCCATGGGGAGGGCCAGTCCCATTTGCATTACTGCTGAGACCAGCAGCAACTCGAACGCAGCGAGGAAGATGATGGTCACGGTGCGAATGAGGCTCAGCGACCCGCGGTCTCCGATGAAGCGGGCTAGTTGACGCGCGAGCAGGCGCAGGTCTAGGCGGAACTGTGCGACTTGCGGAGGGAGCGAGGGACCGTAGTCGTCGGCGTCCCAGTGGGTGAGGGCCTGGCGGTAGAGGCGCGAGGTGCGTTCGATGAGCGGCAGGCCGATCGCGGCTACGATGAGCACGCAGAGAAATGTCATCTGGAAACTGGCGGTGAAAAGCTGGCGGGGATCGAATACGAGCAACCCTAGAGCGGCGGCTCCTAGCGCGTTGACCATGGCGCGGTCGCGGTAGAGCAGGCGGGTACCGAGATAGATGGCGCACATCAGCGTGGCGCGCCAGACTGGCGCTCCTACTTCGGTTAGAAAGGCGTAGGCGACGCAGAAAAGAATCGTGAGCGCGGTTGCGGGAACGTCGGCTAGGCGCAGGCGGCGCAGGGTCCAGAACGCGACGAAGGCGAGGATCGTAACGTTCATGCCTGAGACGACGAGAATGTGGTAGGTGCCGGAGCGCTGAAAATCTACTCGGGTATCGCGGTCGATGAAGGCCTCTTCGCCGATGACCATGGCGTCGATGAGCGCGGCTTGAGGCGGAGGCCAGAGCGCTTGCACCTTGGCGATGATGCTGGCGTGCATGCGGGATCGCCAGAGTTCCATGCGGCTGCCGGAGAAGCCGGGGAGTGGTTGCACGTCTTCTGCTTTCGCTGAGCCCAGGGCTGAGATGCCGTTCGCGGCCAGGTAGCCTTGATAGTCGAAGGCTCCGGGATTTCGGAAATTCCGCGGGAGCTTCAGCTTGACTGAGAGGCGGAGGCGTTCGCCGTAATGGAACAGGCGTTGTGAAACCGCTTCGGGGCGGGCGCTGTAGATTCCGAGGCGCACGCCGGAATGTACCGGGATCGGCTTGCCGTTTTCGGCGACGATCTCTTCGGTTTCGACGTCGAGGGTCTGTCTGATTTCGTTGGGAGCGCCTTCGCGGAATTTGCCGTCTCGTGTGACGTGAGCGGTGATCACGACTGGCTGGCCGTCGAACGGTTGAAGGCTGGGGTCAAGAGCGTCGGTTAAGCCCCGCAGCTGGATTTGAAGCGCGCCTGCCAGGAAGAATGCTCCGAGGGCTAGGCTCACTCCGAGCCACTTGCGTCTGCGCACGAAATACAATCCCGCAGCTAAGAATGCTACGGCTGCTGCGAACCACCACGATGCCGGGCGCCAGGCGTGGACGCCGGCAACGATTCCTAAAGAGTAGGACAGGGCGGCCCATAACATGGGTTGGCGGGGGGGCTTGACGCGGAATTCTAGCGGGGTCGAGAGAGTTGGTGGTTTGTCGATGAGAGGTAAAGGCGGCATTGTTGTATTGGCGCGGTAAATACAGACAACGGACCGGCAGCGGGGTTGCGGACGGCGAGCTTCGGCAAGGGGAGCCGGAGTCGAGAGCCCACCGCAGAGGCTAAAGCCTCGAGCTTCGGGTGGGATAACGGCACGACTAAAGTCGTGCCCCTCCCGAGCTGAATGCCTCGCTCCGCTCGGCAGGACGGACGAATGGGTCCGTCCCCACATGTTTCAGCGCAGCTATTCCCGTATGTTCAGCGTGCGAGGTGCAGGACGGTTTCGAGGTGATAGGTTTGGGGGAACAGATCTACCAGGTGTGCTTCCTCGACACGATAGCCTGCCGCTTGCAGCGGGACCAGATCGCGGGCTAGCGTCGCGGGGTCGCACGACACGTAGGTCAGCCGGGGCGCAGCTAGACTCCCCAAGGCTTGGGCGACAGAATCTCCCAGACCGCTGCGGGGCGGGTCTATTACTACGAGATCGGGCACTACCGCGTCGGGCTTGGGAGGTTTTGTGAGGTACTGCTCCGCCGTCGCTTGCACCGCCTTTCCGTTGACGGGCAAATTGTAGGGAAGGTCGCTGGCGGCTGTCTGTGACGACTCAACCGAAACGATGTGACGGATGTTACAGGCCAGGGCTGTGGAAAACAGTCCGACGCCTGCGTAGAGGTCGAGGGCCAGTTCGCCAGAGCGGCCCGCCGTTACGACGTTGACCAATTCATCGATGAGGAAGCGGTTGGTCTGGAAGAAGGCGCCGACGCTTACGCGGTAGGCTGCGGTCTTCGTCTGATAGGTCAATTCCGAGGCGCCGACTGTGACCAGCGGCTCTTGCACGCCTTTTTGCGGCTCGCGGAATGCCACGACCCCAGCTATTTCTGGCATCGATGCGCATAATTCTTCGGCCCACGCGCGCACTGCGGCGCGGCGGGCTTCGGGGGCGCATAAGAACTCGAGGAGTAATCTTGTTTCATTTCCATTCGAGTCGGCGTTGGCGAAGAATTCGATTTCGCGAACGCCTTCTACCGCATTGCGGGCGCGCCCTGCTTGCCACAGAGCTGCGATGCCGCGATTGATCAGCGGCGAACTGATCGGACAGTCTTCGACTGGCAGGAGTTCATGCGATGAGAACTTGAAGTATCCCGCTGCGAAGTTGGGTTGGGTTCGCACTTGCAGGCGCGAACGGTTGCGATAGTTCCAGGGGGGCGAAGGGTGCAGTTGAATTTCGCATTGGAGTTCGAGCTTGGCGATGCGGCGAAGATTTTCGCGCAGGATTTCTTTCTTGATCTCGAGTTGATGCTCGTAGGCGGCGTGCTGGTAGTGGCATCCGCCGCAGCGGGTGAAGTGCGGGCACGGCGGCGGGATACGGTGCGGCGAGGGTTCGATGATTGCGTTGGCGTGGGCGCGAGCGAAGCCTGGTTTCTCTTCGGTGATTGAGGCTTCAATTTTTTCTCCGGCGAGAACGAAGGGGACGAAGACGGCCTTGCCGCGGCTGCGGTCCTTGGCTTTGTCCCTGGCGCGGGGCAATGCGTTTTTCGATGAATTGGCGGGAAGACGAGCTAGTCCGTCGCCGCCGTAGATGAGCTTTTCAATGTTTAGGAGCAAGACTTAATTCTACGGTATCGGCGCCCATTCGCCTGAGTTGGCGGAGTCACGGATGGCATCGATTACGGCCATGTTTTTGATGGCGTCTTCGAGGGGGACGGGAACTTCCGCATTTTCGAGAACCGCCTTGGAGAAAGCATCGCCCTGCAAAGTGTACTGATTGCAGATGGGGAAGGCTTCCGTGGTGATGCCCCCGCCGAAGAGGTCACTGCCGTCGTCGATGAAGAGCCGTGTGGGGCGCTCGATTGGGGCGTTGAAGGGGATTTCGATCTCGATGCGTCCGCGGGTGCCGAGGAACTGGACGCGCTGGTGGGGAACCAGCTGCGTGCTGCAGGTGAAGATGGCTTGGCCTGCGGGGAAGTCGAGGAGCGCTGAGGTGAGGCGGTCGGTGTGCATCCTGGGATCGCGCTCGATCCGGGCCACGACGCGCGTGGGCTCTTGCGAGAAGGCGTAGCGCGAGGCGTGGATTAAGTAGCAGCCGATGTCCATGAGGGCGCCGCCGCCGGATTCGACCTGGTTGCGGATGTTGGTTGAGTCTATGTTGTGGTAACTGAAGAAGCCGACGACGGAGCGGAGTTCGCCGACGCGGCCCTGGTTGATAAGTTCACGGAGTCGCAGCCATTGGGGATGGCTGCGGATCATGAAGGCTTCGCCGATCTTGACTCCAGTGCGGGCGCGGACGGCGAGGAGGGATTTGGCTTCCGCTTCGGTCAGGCTGAGAGGTTTTTCGCAGAGAACATGCTTGCCGGCCTCGGCGGATTTTATTGTCCAGGGAACGTGAAGCTGATTGGGAAGAGGATTGTAGACGGCGTCGACGTTGGGGTCGGCGAGAAGTTCTTCGTAGGAGCCGTACGCGGTGGGAATGTCATGGGCAGCCGCTGCCTGTTTCGCCTTCGCGAGATCGCGGGACGCAATGGCTACTACGCTCGAGTATTCCCCCTGTTGCATGGCGGGAATGACTTTCCGGAGGCCGATGGAGGCGGTGCTGAGGACTCCCCAGCGAAGTTTTTGGGACATGGGCGGTAATGATAAAAGAGAGACGCCTCGACCGTCTCGCAACGCCTCATCGAGCTCCGGGCACCTGATTCCTGATCCTTTCGCAAAGTCGGTTCCAAGATTCCCTTCGGAGTTGCAGCACTCCTTCGTAAAAGCCGCAAGCAGCATAGAGAACCGTGCAGACAAGAACGCCCAGCGCGAAAAACATGAGCACTTCCCCCATTCCGCCGCTGAAGGCGGCAACTCCGAACTCCTTTTCGAAGAACAGAACTAGCATTGTCCTGGCTCGATATGCTGCGACAAGGAGCGTCGCCAAAAAAGTCAGGACGACCAAGCGCTTCATCGACTGGATTTTGGCCGCGCACGCTTCCCACAAAACAAGGAATTTGCTTTCTGCTTCCTGGAGCACCGGGGCAGCAATGCCTTCGCCCGAATCTCTTTCTGAAACCTGCTTCGGCAGTCCGTTCGACAAGACTGACGCGGCCAGCAAATGTCCTCGCTCCTTGGCGCTGCCGGACTTCGAGAGCGGTACGCGAGCGATCGACCAGAGCTGTCGCGTAAGGCTGACTGACTTCACCAATGAGACAACGACTATCAGGATCAAATACAAGACAAAGATCTTATGTTCCCACGGCGGCCGGTACTCGATGGACATCGGGTCCCATCCAATTTGCGAAGTCTCTTGCATGTCTCCTCCCACTCGACTCTCCACTGCGAAGCCATGAGAATTAGACACCGCTTTGCGGCAGTTGCGACAGGATTATTGCGGGAGCCAAGGGTTACGCCACCTATTTCGGCGAACCTTCACAGCGCTCGTCCAGCGGCCGCGCCCGAGGCCCAGGCCCACTGGAAATTGAAGCCGCCGAGATGGCCGGTCACGTCCACTACTTCGCCGATGAAGAACAGGCCGGGAACTTTTCCGGCTTCCATTGTTTTGGCGGAGAGTTCGCTCGTGTCGACGCCGCCTGCGGTTACCTCTGCTTTTTCGTAGCCTTCTGTTCCAGTTGGCGTGATCGACCAGGCGTGTGTTTGTTGCTCGAAATCAGCGAGGGCAGCGTTTGTCCAAGAAGTTGGGGCGTGCGCTTCCAGCCAGCGGTCGGCGAGGCGATGAGCCAGGAACTTTCGCAATTCAGTTCGAAGTGTGCTTAGATTTCGCGGCGTCTTTGGGTCGCGAAATGTAGCGGTAAGCTCGGCACCGGGCGCGAGATCGATCACAATCGGCTGCGATGGTTTCCAGTAGGAGGAAAGCTGAAGAATTGCGGGGCCGCTCAGGCCGCGGTGCGTGATCAGCATCTTCTCGCGGAATTGCTGGCCGTTGCACGATGCGATGACCTCGGCGGAGACTCCCGCCAGATCGCGATAGTGGGAGCCATCTTCCTGGCTCAGAACGAGAGGCACGAGGCCGGGCCAAGGCTCGTGGATGGCGAGGCCAAACTGGCGGGCCAGGTCATGGCCGAAAGATGTCGCGCCAATCTTCGGGATCGAGAGGCCTCCGGTGGCAACTACGAGCGCTGGGGCTTTGAACTCTTTATTCGGGGCGTGCGCGATGAACTCGGTGGCTCGCTCGACTTTCTGAATATTTGTGTTCAGGAAGACGCTTACTCCGGCATGCCCGCACTCGGCTTCGAGCATGTTGAGAATGTCGCGGGCGGAGCGGTCGCAGAAAAGCTGGCCTAGAGTTTTCTCGTGATATGGGATGTTGTGCTTTTCGACCAGCGAGATGAAATCCTGCGGCGTATAGCGGGCGAGTGCTGATTTCGCGAAGTGCGGATTTGAGGAAATGAAGTTTTCCGGACGGCAGTGAAGGTTGGTGAAGTTGCAGCGTCCGCCTCCGGAGATCAAGATCTTCTTGCCCAGTCGGTCGGCGTGTTCGAGCACCGCGACGCGGCGGCCACGCTTGCCGGCTTCGATGGCGCACATCAGGCCGGCTGCGCCACCGCCGAGAATGAGTGCATCGAAGGAGTGGGTCATGAGGTGATATTCAGGAGCTAAAGCCCACATTTATTATGGGCGCTACGCGGCGCTGAAGCGCCGCTCTTCCACGTTACTGCATGCGTCCGTGAAGATCATAGGTCACATGTAGAACAAGCTGAGGCGCGGCAGATTGTATTTTTCCAGAAGGCGCTTGTGGACATATTGTTTTTGCAGTTGCTCGATCTGGGCTGCGGCCATCTTGCGCCGGTAGGGCGCTAGTTCGCGATCGGCTTGGGCCCGGACCGTCACGATTTCTTCGTCCGGTGTGGCGGCTAACAGCGCGGCGAAAAGTTTTTCCTCCAGCACAGTGAGATGGCGCTCCAGGTCTTCCAGCCTTGGCTGCGTTCTCGGAATCGCGGTTTGATGGGCGAGCTTGCGTAGCGTGGCGGCGGAGTCTTCGGCGACCGCATGAACGGAAATTCCGGTGCTATGCGGAAGCTTCGCCGCCTGCAGCAGATCGGCATTGCGGCGCAGGAATGCCGCGATCACCTCGGGTTCAAAGCCCTGTCCCGCGCCTGATTTGGCCTGGGCCGGTTGATCAGCAGCTACGCCTACCGCAGCTTCTTTCATATCTTCCGCTGCAGACAGCACAGCCTGCGCACACCAAAGAATGCTGTTGATCTTCTCGTGCCTTTTCGATTTACGCTGCTCATACTTATCGAATGCAATGTCGATACCACGAAGCACGGCCTCGAGAGGGATGCCAGCGTTCTTCCAGATCTCGATCTGGGCCCAATCGAGAGTCGAACCAATAAGGGGCGATCCGCGCCGCTGCAGAAAACGCTCTTCAACTTCCGAGAAATATTGGAAATAATTGTCCACGGCGGTTCAACGAGTGGAGCGCGGAGTGGAGCGCTCGGCGCTGTTCTTTGCTTTGGGTGAGGCCTGGGGTGCGGTCTTGGACGCGAGCGCCGGCCGCGCCGGCTGGTTCCGCTCCCAGATGATGCGCAGGCCCTCGAGGGTTAGAAAATCGTCGACGGTCTTGATGTATTTCGATCCTGTGCCGATCATCGGGCCGAGGCCGCCGGTGGCGATGACGCGGGTTTCTTTTCCTAACTCGCTAAGAAGAAGTTCGAGAATTCCATCGACCAGGCCGAGGTAGCCGTAGTAAAGACCGGACTGCAGGCTGCCGACGGTGTTGGTGCCGATTACGCGCGCGGGCTTGCGGATCTCGACCCGGGGGAGGCGCGCGGTGCGCTGAAAGAGTGCGTCGGCCGAGATGCCGATGCCGGGGCAAATCACTCCGCCGAGATATTCGCCTTTTGCGGAAACGCAGTCGAACGTGGTGGCCGTGCCGAAATCGACGATGACGCAGGGGCCGCTGTATTTTTCGAATGCAGCCACGGCATTTACGATGCGGTCGGCTCCGACTTCCGCGGGATTGTCGTAATGCACGGGCATGCCAGTTTTAATTCCCGGCTCGATCAGGAGCGGCTTGGAGTTGAAGTAGCGCTCGCAAACCTGCCGCAGCACGGGATCGAGCGGCGGCACTACGGATGAAATCACGATACCGTGAATGCCTGATGCCTCAAGGCTGGCCATCGAAAATAGATTGCGGAACAGGACTCCGTATTCGTCGACCGTGCTGCCCTGCCGGGTTGCGACGCGCCAGTTGGCGACGAGGCGTTCGTAGTGCGGAGCGCTGTCGGCGGCTCCGCCGAGATGCGGCTTTTCAGCGCGGGCGAAGACTCCTAAGACCGTGTTCGTGTTACCGACATCGAGAACGAAAAGCATGATTTTCGTCGAGCAATTGAAAATTAGTGGAGCGGACCCTCGGGGGCTAAAGCCCCCGAATTCCATCGAGCCCTAGACGGCACGGCCGAAGCCGTGCCCTTCCCGAACCCACTCTTCGAAACCCGCCTATAAGAATCCGTTCCTGTTTCACTTCTCTCTTACCGTCCCGCTCAAAACCGTCTGCAATCCCTGTGCGGTTCGCACTTGCAGGAAACCGCGCTGGTCGAAGCCTTCTGTTGTTCCTTCGATTCTCGAACCGTTCTCCTCGACGCGAATTTGTTTGCCTCGCACCCAGGACGACTGCTCGGCAAAACGCCGTAGAATCGATTGACGCGCGTCCGGTTGTTCGACCAACTGACGATATTCCCGGTCGAGCGATTTTAGCAAAGCCGCGGTCAGTTCCACTCGCGACCATTCGCTGCCAGTTGCCATTCGCAGCGACGTTGCTTCGCTCTCCAATTCTTTGGGAAAACTTTCCTGGTTTACGTTGATTCCGATTCCGATGATCACATAGCGCACGCGCGTGACCTCGGCGTTCATCTCGGTGAGAATGCCGCATACTTTCTTGCCTCCGATCAGGACGTCGTTGGGCCACTTCAGGTCTAGGCTCACGCGAGAGTCCACTTGCTCAATTGCCGCGCGCACCGTCAAGCCTGCTGCGAGTGCGAGCACGAGCACTTCGGATGGTGGCAACGCAGGACGCAGCACGACTGAACAGTAAATTCCGGTTGAGCGCGCCGACTCCCAGGAGTGCGCTCCGCGGCCTCGTCCCGCAGTTTGCTCTTCGGCGAGAAACACGCTGCCCTCGGCGGCACCCTCCGCCGCAGCTGCCATAGCCGCGGTGTTGGTTGAGCCGATCTTGTAAAAATGATGAAGCTGACTGTCGAAGATGGTGCCGCGAAGCATGGGTTGCAAGATCTCGGGCAGAAGAAGATCCGGAACCGCTCTTAGGCGGTAGCCCGTTGCCGGATGCCCCGCTACATCCACGCCCAGCCCGCGTAGCTGCTGAATCAGCCGCCAAACCTCAGAACGGTTGGAAGAAATCTCCTGCGCGATCTTGGTTCCGCTTGCGACCACCGTCGCGTGTTCCATCAACAGGCGCACGATGCGACCCAGGCGAACGTCGGTGACCTGGGAGTGTGACGCGAGCGTTGCCTTCGACGGGCTCGCGGCAGATTTCGTGCGTAAAGGTTGACTCTTCCGAGTTGTCGCCGTCTTCTTAATGCAGGAATTATGCGTGAATTCGCGGGAAACGACAATCACAAGGCTGCGCTCCGCCTTCGGAGGCTGCTAAACTCGTCGCATGATTACAGGCACGCACATCCTTTTCTACAGCGAAAACCCGGAAGCCGACCGGGTATTCTTGCGCGACGTTCTGGAGTTCAGGTCCATCGATGCCGGCGGAAGCTGGCTGATTTTTGCGCTTCCTCCCGCAGAAGCTGCAATCCATCCCGCCGATAGCGAGAGCCGCAACCAGACGCATGCGGGCCGTTCACTGGTGGGCGCCGTCGTTTACCTGATGTGCGACGACTTGCAGGCCGAGATCGCGCGGCTGCGAGCGAAGAAAGTAACTTGCTCAGCGGTTGAAACCGCGCGGTGGGGAATCAAGACTACGTTCCATCTTCCCAGCGGCGGCGAGTTGGGACTATACCAGCCGACACATCCGACGGCCCTCGATCTGAAGGCTAAGTAGCCGCGATTTAGATGATTACCCAGGCCGGCACTACGCGCAGGCTCATATCGACTGCCTGGGGCGAGTGGGTCAGCAGGCCGACGGAGATGAAATCTACGCCGGCTTCGGCGTAGGCGCGAACATTTTCGAGACGGATGCCGCCCGAACACTCGAGCGGAACATGGCGCTCCAGTTTCGCGCAACGCTCGACGGCGCGGTGCACGTCTTCCGGAGTCATATTGTCGAGCAGGATTGCTTCCGCTCCGCTGGCCAGCGCCTGTTCCAATTCTTCATGAGTGCGCACTTCGACTTCGAGGATCTGAGAACCCCTGCGGTTGTGTAGCGCGCGCTCAATCGCCGGCGCGATTCCTCCCGCGAGCGCGATGTGATTGTTCTTGATCAAGACTCCGTCGGAGAGATCGAGCCGGTGGTTCTGTCCGCCGCCGCAGCGCACCGCGTACTTGTCGATTACGCGCAGGCCGGGAGCAGTCTTGCGGGTGTCGAGAATGCGGGCCTTGGTGCCAGAGACCGCGTCGACGAACTTGCGGGTTAGCGTGGCGATTCCGCTCATGCGCTGCAGGAAGTTCAGAATCACTCGTTCGCAGGACAGAATCACCCGCGCATTGTGCCGGATCACTGCGATTGATTGTCCTTTGTGCAGGCGCACGCCGTCGAAAATTTCGGGATGCGTAGTGACTTCGTAATGAGAGGTGACGGCGCCGTCGAGTGCGGCGTAGACATCGAGGATGCGTCCCACGCAGCCGATGCCGGCGAGAATGCAATCCTGCTTGGCGAGGATGGTGGCCGAGGCACGCTGGTTGGCATCAATGCAGGCGTAGCTGGTCGCATCGCGCGTGGCCCGGTCTTCGAGCAGCGCGTTTTCCAGGATCGCGGTGATGCGTCGGGAGTTAAAGTCCATAAGGCAGTGGCCAGGGGCCAGGGGTCAGTTGTCAGTTCTAGCTGCTTGCGTCTGTGCGTTTCAACTCATCTAATTGACGGTTTACCTTCTCACGCAGGCTCGTCAGTTCCTGAGCGCGGCGGCGCAATCCCTCGACTACTTTCTCGGGGGCTTTCGCCAGGAATTGCTCGTTGCCCAATTGTCGCTGATTGTTCGCGAACTCTTTTTCAATTTTATCGAGCTCTTTGGTCAAGCGCTCGCGCTCGGCGGTGACGTCGATCCTTCTTTCATAGACCACATGGACATCGAAACGCGCGGTGCTGCGCGCGCCGGCACGCTTCGCGAGAGAGCCATTTACAAACGTAATCTTTTCCACGTGCGCAAGCCGCTCCACGGCGCTGCGATTCTGCTCGACCATGGTCCGAATTCCCGGCTCTTGCACAAAGACTTCGATCGGCACCTTTACCTTAGGCTCGACCTTCAATTCCGCGCGAACATTCCTCACGCTTACGATCAAATCCTGGAGGATCGCCATATCTGTCTCGGCCTTAAGATCGAACTGTTTCTCGTCTGCCTGCGGGTATGCTCCCAGCGCAATCGACTTGAGTGGCGGCTTGCCCTCGTACATCGCTTGCCAGATTTCTTCGGTGATGAAGGGCATCACGGGATGCAGGAGGCGCAATGACGCGTCGAACAAGTTGACCAGATTGCTGCAGGCGATGTTCGCTCGGGTTTTGTCAGCCCCTTCTTCAACGTTCAGCCGCGGCTTGATCAGTTCGATGTACCAGTCGCAGAACTCTCCCCAGAAAAAATCGTAGATGCGGTTGGCCGCTTCATGGAAGCGGTAGGTTTCGAGGGCGTCGTTTACTTCCGCCGTCACGCGATTGAAACGGGAGAGAATCCAGCGATCTTCGAGAGTGTCTGCATTGAAATGCTCGATTCCTGGGTTAAGACTGCTGGGATTCCGTCCCGGCTGGACAGCCGAGGGTGGCTGGGCCCACATGAATCCCAGGCGATCCACATTCATGAACATGAATCGTGCAGCGTTCCAAATCTTGTTGGCGAAGGCGCGATAACCTTCGGTGCGGCTTTCGCTGAAGGCGATGTCGGTGCCGGGCGCGGCCATGGCGGCCAGCGTGAAACGGGTCGCATCGGTGCCGAAGCGGTCGATGATCTCAAGAGGATCGATCACGTTACCTTTGGTCTTCGACATCTTCTGTCTTTCAGCGTCTCGCACCAGAGCGTGGATGTACACCTGCCGGAAGGGCACGCTGTCATCCTTCTTTCCCGCCCAGCCGCTGGCTTTCTTGATCGCGGGATCCTGCTCGTGCCCTTGCATAAAGTGGCACCCGAACATGATCATGCGTGCTACCCAGAAGAAGAGAATCTCGTAGGCGGTGATGAGCAGCGTGGTCGGATAAAAAACTTCGAGGTCGCGCGTTTTCCCCGGCCAGCCCAGAGTCGTGAACGGCAGAAGTCCTGATGAAAACCAGGTGTCGAGCACGTCGGAAACCTGCTCAAGCTTTTTGCCGCCGCATTTTGGACAATTCGTGGGAGCTTCGCGCGCGACGATCACTTCTTTGCAGCCGTCACAAGTCCACGCCGGAATGCGATGGCCCCACCACAACTGGCGCGAGATGCACCAGTCGTAGATGTTGTTCATCCAGTTCAAATAAATCTGCTTGTAGTTTTCCGGAACGATCGTGATCTCGCCGCTTTCAACGGCCTCGATTGCTTTTTGCGCCAGCGGCTGGATCTTGATGAACCATTGTTCGGACAAACGCGGCTCGACTACGGTTCCGCAGCGGTCGCACTTGCCGAGCGATAGCGCGTGGTCTTTTTCGGCGACGAGAAACCCGCCGGCCTGCAAGTCGACGAGCACCGTCTTTCGAGCTTCGTAACGGTCGAGCCCGGCATACCGGCCGGCGTTCTGGTTCATGTGGGCGTGCTCGTCCATCACGTCGATCTGGGGCAGGTTGTGGCGCTTGCCTGCCTGGAAATCGTTGGGATCGTGAGCGGGCGTCACTTTCACCGCGCCCGTCCCGAACTCGGGCTGCGCCAGCTCGTCGGTGATGATCGGGATCTCGCGATTCATCAGCGGCAGCAAAGCCTTCTTGCCGTGAAGATGCGTGTAGCGTTCGTCTTTCGGGTTCACTGCAATGGCTACGTCGCCCAGCATGGTTTCTGGCCGCGTGGTCGCCACGGTGATGAATTCGTCGGTTCCAACAATCGGATAGCGAATCTCCCACAACTTTCCGGCGACTTCTTCGTGCTTCACTTCGAGATCGGAGATCGCCGTCTCGCAGCGCGGACACCAGTTGACAATGTACTTGCCGCGATAAATCAGTCCTTCTTCATACAGGCGGACGAAGACTTCGCGCACCGCGCGCGAAAGATTTTCGTCCATGGTGAAATATTCGCGGTCCCAGTCGACCGACGCTCCGAGGCGCTTCATCTGGTCGAGAATCGCGCCGCCGTAGAGTTTCTTCCACTCCCACACGCGCTCGATGAATTTTTCACGGCCCAAGTC
Organism: uncultured Acidobacteriaceae bacterium; assembly: GCA_963743115.1. Lineage (GTDB taxonomy): Bacteria > Acidobacteriota > Terriglobia > Terriglobales > Acidobacteriaceae > Sulfotelmatobacter. The sequence continues at coordinate 617,910 of CAVUOM010000001.1, forward strand.
GCGGCGCCTCTTGCCTTCTTTGGCGAGTTGCCGCTCGACCATCATTTGTGTAGCGATACCGGCATGATCCGTGCCGGGCAGCCAGAGTGTGATGAAGCTGCGCATGCGATGCCAGCGCACGATGATGTCCATCTGCGTCTGGTTGAGCATGTGCCCCATGTGCAGGCGGCCGGTCACATTCGGCGGCGGCAACAGCAGCGTGAAGACGGGACGGGTCTCGCCCTCAGGCGGCGTGGGCACGGAGAAAAGTTTCTCTTTGACCCAGTATTCGGCCCAGCGCGCCTCGATCGCGCCCGGTTCGTAAGATTTGGGCAATTCGTGCGGCATGGAAAGCAGTCAGCACTCAGCAGCCAGCAATCAGCCAGTCAAAAGTCGGGTCGTCGCCAACTCGGGACTGAAGGCTGATTGTTGAATGTTGAGTGCTGTTTCGATCTTACAGGCGCGAGAAAAGAAGGGTCAAACGGGCAACGGGGTAAGGGCGTGCGTCCAAGGTGAGAAAGATGAAGGGCTGATCGCCGACGAGCCGGATTCCTATTTCTTCTTCGACATTTTCCGGTTGATCTCTTCCATGAGCTTAGGGCGAAGATCGGCCAGGACGCTGTCGACGATGCTGGCGACGTTGCTCTGCTCGCCGTCTTGCGTTGCGGTGGCGGCTTCCTGCAAAAGCTGTTCGGCGCCTGCGGCCACGGCCCGGGCTGCAGTGTCGGGCGGAGCTGACTCGATCTGGTCAGCTTCTTTTTCTTTTCCTTTTTCTTTGGCTTGAGTTTCTGCTACTTCGTTGCCCTGGCTGCTGTCGTGGACTTGACGCCAGGTCGCCCATGCCGCTGCCGTGTTCTTCACAGTTTCAGAATCGAGTTTCGGTTCCGGCGCGGTTTGGGCCACTGGGTTTTCAACTGTTTCTTCCCTGCGTGAGACGGCGATCGGCTCGGCTATCGCGGGTTCCGGCTGAGGTTGCAAGTCCTTCGCCGGCTCGAGCCTCGACTGAGAGAATGGTACCGTTCCAGATGCCTCTGCGGACGCCTCGAACGGAGGATTCACGGCCGCGATGGGGGTTGGGGCCGCAGCCTCGAAAGAAGAAGCTATTGAGGCCGGTTCTGACTGCGAGGCCGGCTTTTGCTCCGCTTCCACCGAAGCAATGTTTCTGACAGATTCTGGTTCCGGAACGGGGCCAAGCGAAGGATTCGAACTCGCCGTGGGAGTTTCCGGCAAGGCTGGCGCGGACGAAAGCTGTGGAATCGCAGCAATCCTGGCAGAGCCGGCAGCGGCGACTGCCGCGTAGGCTTTTTGCATTTCCTGATCCAGCGAAATCGCGGACTCGCTGCCTTCGAGGGCCACCGAGACCGCCGTCCATCGCGATCCGCCTGCATTCGCGGCCGCTACGGATTCGGCGGTGGCCGCCATGGTTACGGGCACGTCTTGCGTTTCTTCTGTGCGAACATCCGGCGTGCGAACATCCGGTATGCGGACATCGGAACTAATATCGCCCTTCCGGCGACCGTATAGTTCAACGGCAGCAGGCTCACTAGATGTGTCTTTGGATTTGCTTTCTTCTTTCTTGTTTTCTGCGGGAGTTTCCAGCTTCGCTTCTACCACCGCAGGGGCGGGGTCACGCGAAACCTCGGCGGCCGACGGAAGATTGCTTTCTGTTCGATCAGGAGCCCGCTCCAGGCTTGGCTGGCTGGTCGGAGCGCTCCGGGCGTCCGCACTGCTGGTGGCAGAAGCCTGATTCTCTTGCTTGATCGCGGAGGCGACCATCTGCATCTGAGCCGCGGCGGCGGCGATGGCGGCAACTTCTTCGGGCGTTACATCCTTGGGCAGGCCTGCCGGGGCCAGTGCGGCCACATCGAGGCTTGCTTCGGCCGGTTTGTCCTCACGGCGTGTTTCTTCATTCGTGTTCTTATTCGTATTCGAAATCTTCTCGACGGAACTCGATGTTGAAGCCTCGTCGGCAACCTTCTCTTCCTGCTCCGTTTTCTTCTTGGGGAAGCCGATGCGGCTCTTCCATCCATTATCGGCGTCGGTAGGTTCGTCGCGGCCGGCGCGGCCGGATTCATCCGCTGCCGCCATCGCCCGCGCGAAGCGCCCGGGCTTGGAGGATTCAGATCGAGGCACGACTTTATCTTCCAGCTTCGACAGAGTACCGAGCAACTCGCTGGCTTCAAAAGGTTTGACGATGAAGCCTTCGGCGCGCACCCGCTGCGCCTCTTCCGGCTTAAAAGGTTCGAGCTTGCCGACGGTCAACAGCACTGGAATGCGCGCGGTCTCCGGCGATTCCTTGAGGCGCTGGCAAACCTCCAGCCCGCTGTAGCCGGGCATGTAAACGTCAAGAATGACGAGGTCGGGTTTCAGTTCGCCGATTTTCTTCAGCGCGGCGGAGCCGTTGTTGACGGCAATCACCTCATACCCCGCATCTGCGAGGATTTTGCGGCCCATGTTTTGGGCGGTCACGCTGTCGTCGGCGAGCAGTATCTTCCGGGCCAAAGGAATTCCTCTGATGAGGGGAGATAACGCGAAGGTAACCTGAGCGTTGACGTAAGTCAATGATCGGACGGCATGTTACCAGGTTACTAGTGGTCAGCGCCTACCGCGTGTGGAAGGCAGTCCGCAGGGGCGTCGAAAGCGGAAAGTGAGGTCGAAAACCGCTTCAGAACGAGATGAGCTTCTTCAATCCCTTCTTTTTCTTCTTCTTGCTGCTTGAAATATCCTTATCACTGGCCAGCGTGGAGCTCGAACTGGCGACTGCCCCGCTGCTGGAGGATGCTGCCTGCTGGATCTCGTTGATCTGCGTTGGCGCAGGCGCTGGGACTTCGTTCGCCACGGCGCTTTGACTTTCCGTCGGCTTCAATTCATTCGGATCCGCCTTCAACTCATTCGGATCGGCCGCGGCTGGCTTTAGTTCGTTCGGATCGGCCGCAGTCGCGGAATTGGGACGGGCAAAAGGATCGGCATTCGCCACCGCAGGCGCATCGGAACGCGGCGCGGGCTCGTTCGCTCCCGGAGGTCCAGCCTTCACGATTTCGCTGCTCAGACCATGTCCGCCGGCAGGAATACCCATTGCCTGCCGCATGGTTTCTCCCGCCAACTGGTTAGCTGACACCGGAGTCGGGTCCACTAACGTCGGCTCGCCCACTTTCGCCGCCGCCGTCACGTCCGGACCCTTTTTTACCACGGTCATGAGGCGGTCCAGCGTGCTGGCCTCCTGCCGGCTTTCCTCTTCAGCCTTGTTCTGTGCCACTGCTGCCTTCGTCGGTCGCGGAATCGGCTGATGCAATGCCGCCAGCCGCTTCTTTGCCTCGTCCTCACGTTCCATCAACGGGTACCGGGTGATGATCTGCGAATACGCCGCCGATGCCTCTTTGGTTAGAGCCGAAATGTAGCTGCCTTTCGCGGCTTCCCCAACACAGCCCGGCGGAGTGTTGAACCCCTGGCAAGTCGGCCTGGTCCGCAACTGCGCGATCTGCGCTTCCCGGTTCTGGCCAATCAGGTACAGCGCTTCGTCGGCACGGCTATACAGCGGATATTTATCCACCAGCGACTGAAGCCGCGCAATCGATGCCTGATACGACCCGCGATCGAAATAGAACTTCCCAATCTCAAACTCCCGATCGGCCAGCACTTCCTGCACTTCCAGCAGCCGCTCCTTGCCTTCTTTCACCAACTTCGCGTTATCGGGATACTGCATAATCAGGTTGCGGTACTCATCCTCGGCCCGCTTGGCGTGGGTATAGTCACGGTCCGACTTCTCCATCTGCTCGTACTGGATGTTAGCGATCTTCAACTGCGCCTCGGCCGCCTCCGGCATGTTGGGAAAGAAAGTCTCGAAGTCGCGGTATTCCTGTTCCGCCTGCTCCAGAGATGCGGTCCCGCCCTCGGCGTACCAGGAATCGCCGACGGCCAGCTTCGCCCTGGCGATAAATTCCGAGTCCGGATAAGTGATAATCAAGGTCTGCAGCGTCATGCGCGCCACGTCGAATCGGTTGTGCTTCATCGCGTCCATGGCTTTGTCGAACAGCACCTTATCGGGCTGCTTCGACCCCACGTTGGCCAACGGATTTACGCTCTTCTTATTAGTGCAACCGACAGTCAGCGCGAGAAAAATGGCGAGCGCCGCGATCAATGAAAGTCGACGTGACATAAGACCTCGAATCAGAATTGCAGATTGAAAATTATTACACTTTCAAGAGCGCCGCCTCGGTCGCTGCCTTGAGCAGCCCCTCAGCATTCTTCTTTGGGTCATCCTTGCTTGGATCACCACTACCGAACACGGCGTTGCCCGCCACCAGGATTTCTCCCCCCGCGCGCACCACATCCCCCACCGTGTCATGCCCTACGCCGCCATCCACTTCGATGCGGTAAGTCAGCCGGCGCTGGCTGCGAATCTCAGCTAATTGCCGCATTTTGTGCAACGTAGAGGGAATAAACTTCTGTGCCCCAAACCCCGGGTTCACCGACATCACCAGCACATACTCCACAATATCAAGCACTTCCGACAGCGTGTCGACCGGGGTAGCCGGATTAATGACTACCCCCGCCATGCAATCGTGGCTCTTGATCAGATGCAAGGTGCGGTTCAAATGCCGGCAGGCTTCCTGATGCACTGAAATCCAATCCGCGCCAGCCTCGGCAAACACCGGAATGAACTCATCCGGATTCTCGATCATCAGATGGCAGTCGAGAGGCAAGTCGGTAACCCGCCGCAACGACTTCACTACCGGAGGCCCGATCGAGAGGTTGGGGACGAAATGCCCATCCATAATATCGACGTGGATGATGCTCGCCCCACCTTCCTCGGCAGCACGCACTTGTTCGCCCAGACGGGCAAAGTCCGCGGAAAGAATCGAAGGTGCCAGCTCGATCAAAAGATGTCTCTTAAGACGGTGCTTCTTAGAACGTTCTGTCTAGAGCGTTGTCAGTTGGACCCTGGGCTTGCGGTCGGAAAGCTCTTAGGAGTTTACCATCCAAAGCGGCCCGGATACAGCAGATTGTAAGCCCATGTTACCCTCGTCGGACATGTCCGCCGCGTCTCAATTCACCACCGCCGCTTACGGCATGGCCGCAGTCCTGGCCTGGGGTACCAGTGACTTCCTTGGCGGCTACGCAACCCGCCGCGCTAACGCTTTCCTGTTCACGGTGGTCGTGAACCTGGGCGGCCTGCTTGTGGTAGGCACGCTGGCTGCCGGCACTCATGCTCCGTTCCCTCCGGCGCGCAGCATAGCTTGGGTCTTGGCCGGGGGCATCTCCGGAGGCGCTTCGCTGGCCATCTTCTACCGCGCACTTTCGTCAGGACGAATGGGACTAACCGCGCCGGTCGCCGCTGTCCTGAGTGCCGCTATTCCAGCGGTGTTCTCGATCTTCACGGAAGGTATGCCCGGCAGGATTCCCCTGCTCGGCTTCGTCATCGCCGCGGTTGGCCTCTGGCTCATTACGCGCACCGAAGATGGCAGCAAGCCCGAAGGCATCGGCCTCGCGGTCATCGCGGGCATCGGCTTCGCCAGCTTCTATTTGTCCGTCCGCGAGGCCGGCGACGTTTCAGCTTTTTGGATCGCGACGCTGACCCGAACCGGCGGACTGATTGTCACCTCGCTGATAGTCCTGATGCTAAGGAATTTTCGCGACATCACCTCAGCCGGGGTGCGCTGGGGCGTCGTCACCGGCTGCATCGACTCCCTTGGGACCATACTCTTCGTTCATGCCAGCCAGAGCGGACGCCTCGACGAAGCGGTCGTCATCTCGTCGCTCTATCCCGCAGTTACTGTGCTTCTAGCCCGCTTGTTCCTCAAAGAACATTTCACCCGCTGGAGGCTGGTTGGGCTACTGGCTGCCCTGGCGGCCGTGCCGATGATTGCGTCCGGGTAAGGTTAATTTATTCCATATTCTAGAATAGAGACTATGGCGCTTGTCGAAATCCGCAACCTTACCAAGATTTATCCGCAAGGCGAACCGGTGCTCGGCGGGAAATCCCACAGCGAAGTCCGCGCCGTCGACGATGTGTCGCTCGAAATTCACGCCGGTGAGACTCTCGGCCTGGTAGGCGAATCGGGCTCGGGCAAGAGCACGCTCGGACGCTTGCTCCTGCGCCTCATCGAGCCTACTTCGGGCAGCATCCGCTTCGAAGGCCGCGACCTGCTTGCCGCCAGCCCCGGCGAACTTCGCCGCCTGCGCCGCGATATGCAGATTATCTTTCAGGATCCCTTCGCCTCGCTCGATCCCCGCTTCCGAGTCGAAGACATCATCGCCGAGCCGCTTCTTATCCACGAGAATAGAAGCTCGAAACCCGGCATTCGCTCCCGCGTTGTCGAACTTCTGCGCGCCGTCGGCCTCGATGAATCTATTCTGCAGCGTTTCCCCCATGAATTCAGTGGAGGTCAGCGCCAGCGTATCGGAATCGCCCGCGCTCTCGCGCTGCGTCCGAAGTTCATCGTCGCTGACGAACCGGTCTCCGCGCTCGATGTCAGCGTCGGAGCGCAGATCATTAACCTGCTCGCGCAACTGCAGCGCGACTTCGGCCTGACTTATCTTTTTATCTCGCACTCCATGCCGGTGGTGCGCTATCTTTCGACGCGCATCGCGGTAATGTATCGCGGCAAGATTGTGGAAGTCGGTGAAACCGCGCAGATCACCGAGCATCCGAAGCATCCCTACACCCGCAGCCTGCTCGAAGCCACGCCGGAAGTGGCAGTCTAGTGAGGGATGGCTGGCAATGCATACGTGGGGACGGCCGCCTTCGGGAGCCTGCCCTGAGCGAAGCCGAAGGGTCCCGCCGAGCGCAGCGAGGGGTGCAGCACCCAGATCTAATGTCCAAGACCTGTGCCATACTTCTTCGATGTCCCCTCCCAGCCGCTCCCGCGATCTCACCGAGCTAATCCTCGGCTACGGTCTGGTTATTGGCATCATCTGGACACCGGAACACCTGCAGCGCTTCCTCTCGCCCATCGCCCTGTTGTTCACTTTGTCGGTAGTGCTCGCACGCCGCCAAAGTCGTGACGAGCTCGGCCTGGGATGGCGCGGCCTAATCCCGTCACTCTGGATCCTGCCCGCTGCGGTCGCGCTAGCTGCCGTGAGCATCTTCATCGCCAGGGAGATCGGCACGCTGCATCCCCTGTATAAGGCCGATTTCGCCCACGTCTCCGGCTACGTGCTCTGGACCATCTATCAGCAGTTTCTTCTGCAGGACTATTTCATGGACCGCCTGCTCCGCCTTCTCTCGAATGAAGCCGCCGCTGTGGCGCTCGCCGGAACACTCTTTGCCGCAGCGCACCTGCCCAACCTTGTGCTCACTGCGGCTACGCTGGTCTGGGGCATCGTGTCCTGCGTGCTTTTTCTCCGCTATCGCAACCTCTGGGCCCTCGGCCTGGCCCAGGGACTGCTCGGCCTCTGCTTCGCTATCTGCGTCCCAGACGCGCTGCATCACCACTTGCGGGTTGGTTTGGGATATTTGCGTTATCAGGAGACGCCGCCGGCTCGGTAGGTGGACCGGGTGCGAACCCAGAGATTTCTCGTGCAATCGCCCGGTTTCGACAGTTATCATTTGAAGAGCTTTCTGACCGTTCGGCGAAAATGATTGACACACCGGCCCGAATGGAGGCCTGCCATGAGTCGGATGATTACGCCGTGTATCGTAATCCTCGGCCTGCTCGCGGCCTGCACCGCTCAGACTCTCCATACGTGCAGGTTCAGCGGCTCCTCCCAGGTTGGACGCAGCCAGGGCATCAGCATTCAGCGCGTTACTATAGTTGAGCCCAACAGCGAAGTGAAAGCCACGCTCTTTATTCCCGACGGCAGCGAACCACTGCCTGGTATCGTCTTCTCACACTCAGCGATCCACGGTCCCAGCAACGATACCGACTTGCTGCGCTTCGCATGGGCGCTCGCCCGGGCCGGGGCGGCTTCCATCGTTCTTGACGGAGCGATTGACTGGCAATCGCCTAACGACGAATCCATCCGTCCACCTGAATTTCAGTTTTGTGCTGGCCAATGGCTATTACAGCACGTCAATCTCGATCTAACCCGGGCGGCTGACGCTGGCAATCACAAGGTGGGCTGGATCGACAACGACGTGTCTCATTGCGGGTTCGAGTCCGGAACAGCGCGGTGTTGGCCTAGTGGCTTCTGGTTGGACTTCGGACAAACGGGGCAAGCGGAATCGCGGAACACGGATGCGATGCTGACCCTTGATGGCCAACTGCGGATGGCTCAGTTTGCACAGAAGCACCTTAAGCTGAAGGAAGTGAAGGCTGAGTGGCTCACGGAAACGACACAAACCCTTTCAAAGTGAGTCAGTCCATCGTGGCTGTTGAGAAGTCACGATTCGCCAGCCAGCCCGTCTAACGTGGGCCGCACCCGGTCCCCTAAAACCACAACCCCCACAACCAATCCACGCTGGCATGAGTAATCGTCGAGGCCGGCACTCGCCGATTCTCCCGCCACGCCCGCCCGTAAAAAATTCCCGCGATCGTCGCCAGTAACACATAGCGCCAATTGAAGTGCGCCGACCGCTTATTGAAGTGCGAGAGTCCGAACAGCACCGACGCAATCACCAGAGCGGACCGCCGTCCCACGCGTCGCTCCAGTAGGTTCTGCACCCAGGCGCGAAAGAAAAGTTCTTCCGGCACGGCGGTAAAGAAAAATATCGCAACCCAGCGCAGGAGTGCGCTGCCAACTCCCGGCAGGTTTCGGTGCGGATGGATAAACCCCAGCGCCAATCCCAGCACAAGCACGAAGGGAGTGAAGAAGACTAATTCCCGCAGGCCCGTTTTCCAGTCATTCCATTTCAGATGGAAGTCGAACCCGACCCCGCTCAGCTGCCGGATCGCGAGGAATCCATACAAACCCGCATCGACCAGAAACAATTCGTTCAAGGCTCGCAGCCCGCTTGGCCACGCTCTGTCAAACCAGCGCAAGTCAACCGCCAGGCCCAGGATGAGCAAAATCAGCGCGTCGCGCCAGTTGCCACGCTGCTCTTTATCGGCAATTGCGGGGTCCGCAGCCGCGGCCCGCAACAGCAACCACGCAATCACCCCGGGTAGCGCCGCATAGAGCGCAAACCAGCCCCACCGGAACATGTGCGCGGAGATCGAAACTATCACATAGGGCGCAACCAGCAACGCCGGAAGAAGCAGGCGCACAGTGACTGGCCAGCGTTCCACGGCGCGCGCCACGCGCCCCCCGGCCAAGCCGAACAAAACCGCCGGAGCTAACTCGAGAGCCAGCGCGGCAATTGCGACCGGCGTAACATCCTGCATGGGTTCATCTTAAACGTGCCGCCGCGGCCCCGGCTTGTCTCCCAGCTTGCTCCCGGATAGAATCCCTTGGCATCCGGCAGGAGGCTGGACCATGGCTGCTGCTCCGCTCCCACCTGTACCCACACCCGCGCCTGCGCCCCAACCCGCTTCACTTTCGGAAGGCGCGCGCATCCTCAACACCTTTATTGCGCCCTCGAAAACTTTCACCGATCTGAAGCGCAACGCATCGTGGTGGGGTCCGTGGCTGGTGATCTCCATCTTCGCGCTGATTTTTGTGTACTCCATGGACCGTCAGATCGGCTTTGACCAGATCAACAGGAATGAAATTGCGCATTCCTCGCGCGCCGACCAGTTCGACAAGCTTTCGCCCGAGGATCAGGCAAAACAACTTAGCTTTACCGACACTTTGGTTCGCTACGTGTCCTACGGAATCCCCATAACCATCCTTTTAATTCTTGCGATCACCACGGGGGTGCTGTGGGCAACTTTCAAGTTCGGCGCAGGCGCCGATATTTCTTTTAAGACCGCGTACGCGATCATTTTCTACGCCAGCCTGCCCGGCATCATCGGTTCGATTTTGGGTACGATCGCGATGTTTGCCGGAGTCGATCCCGAAGGCTTCAACGTGAACAACCCGGTGGCCACGAATCCGGCTTATTTCATGGACCGCTCGGGCAGCAAATTCCTCTACGGCATGGCTTCCGGCCTTGATGTTATTGTCCTCTGGACGATTGTGCTGATGGGTATCGGATTTTCCTGCAATAGCAAAGTGAAACGCTCCACCGCAATTGCCATCGTCGCGGGATGGTATTTATTCTGGAAGCTCGGTGTCTCGGCCTTTGCAGCCCGCTAGTCGCGTGGGTGACATCGATCATGCTCGAACGTCTAACAGAACGTTAAGGAGACATTGAAATGAAACTGGTTCTGGTCACACTCTTCGCATGTGCCTGTCTCGGTTCCCTGCAAGCTCAAACTATGGCCCCGGCGTCCTCTGCGACTCCGCAAGCTTCCGCGCCCGTGAAGGACCCGGTGACGACTGGTCTGCGCCAGTTGCTGACACGCTCGCGGAACAACACCCTCGGCGCCATTGCCGCTATGCCCGCCGACAAATTCAGCTACAAGCCCACACCTGATCAAATGAGTTTCGCGCATCTGGTCGTCCACATCATTGGCTTCAACAACGGCTTCTGCGCCAAGGCTGCCGACATTGCCGCACCTAAAGTCGAGGAAGTCAAGGAAAGCGACTCCAAAGACAAGCTGCTTGCCGCAGCCACAGCTTCGTACGACTTTTGTAGCGAGGCGCTTGGCAAGATGGACGACTCCAAGCTGGGCGACAGCATCGAACTCTTTGGTGGACACCAAGGTCCCCGCGCCTTGGCAGATCTGATCCTGGCCGGGGGATGGTCCGACCATTACGCCGCAGCCGCGATGTATTTACGGCTGAATAATATTTTGCCGCCAAGTGCGCAGCCGAAGAAATAGAACCTGCAGGAAATAAAACTTGCAGGACACGCTACTGCCCGATCTGGACGAGTTCCGTGTCTGGTGAAGGCACGTTCTGCGCGGGATGCTGAGGCGCGCGCCAGCCGTCGAAGATCGACACCTGATGCACGCATGAAACCGTGCAGTGCGGCGCGCAACCTTTTTCCGTGAGGTATTCGCGGCGCATGTCGTCGCGCGTGTAGGTCGCGAGCGGCACGCCGGGATAGCCGCGCTGTTGCGAGCAGTAGTGCACTAGCCCGTCTTCGCAAATGTAGAGATAACGCGCTCCGGCGCGGCAGCGCCATTCATTCGGCAAACCCTGCGCAATGTTGTCCTGGAAGGCGTTGATGCGGGTGAAGCTGCGCTTCTCCCACGACTTCATTTCGTCGTAGATGCCGCGCTCCTCTTTGTTTAGAGGCTGCACCTGTCCACTCCCATCGTGAATGATACCGATCGTCGAACTGAAACCGAGTGCCACGGCGCGCTTGCCGATGGTCAGCGCATCCTGCGGATTTGAAATTCCGCCACCCACCACGGAATTGATGTTCACATGGAACTCCGCGTGCTCGGCCAGCAGTTGCAGCTTCTTGTCGAGCACCTTCAGACTCTTCTTCGAAACTTCGTCGGGATTCACGTTGTCGATGGAGATCTGCAGCCACTCGAGCCCAGCGCAGTTCAGCCGCTGAATGCGTTCCCCCACCAGAAAATATCCATTCGTGATCAATCCAGCAATCATGCCGTTCGAACGAATGCGGCGAATGATATCGTCGAGTTCAGGATGCAGTAGTGGCTCGCCGCCTGAAATTGTGACCACCGCCGTCCCCAGCGCTCCCAATTTGTCGATGCGGCGAAACATTTCTTCCGTGGGCACCGGCTTCGAAAAATCGTCGAACTCGTTGCAGTAGGTGCAGGCCAAATTGCAGCGCCGAACGGGAATGATGTGCGCCAGCAGAGGATGATCGGTCGAAGCGAGCGCCCGCGCAGCCATGGCGGCCCCGCGCAGATTGCGGTGCACAGCCTTGGCGCGGCGGCGCAGAGTTGTGACGGCGGACGGCATCGGTTGAGCTAATCCCTATTACAGCACGGATGCGGGATAAGCGCAGGCTCGGCAACAGCGTTCGGCGAAATTGGCAGGGTGAACGGCGCTCTGCGGACATAGAATGATCGACATATAGACGATCAACCTTCCACAGCCTTGCGCACCGCCGCCTTCGCCAGCAGACGCGTCGAATCCAGCGTTGGCAGCGGCGAGGACTCCGCCGCGACCAGTAGCGGAATTTCCGTGCAGCCCAGCACGACCGCATCGCAACCTTCGTCCTTAAACGACCGGATCACTTCCACGCAATACGCCAGCGAGCATGGCAGAAACTGAGCATTGACCAATTCGTCGAAGATGATCCGGTCGAGGCGTTCGCGCTGCTCGGCTTCCGGAACGCGGTACACAATGCCGGAAACCGTTAGCGCCTCAGCGTAGACCGGGCCTTCCATCAGATAACGCGTTCCTAGCACCGCGAGTCGCTTGAACTGGCGGCGCTGGGCTTCTCTCGCAACTTCTTTTGCGATGTGCAGCCACGGACGCGGCGAACGGTGCTCGACCAGATCGAAGGCCTGGTGAATTGTGTTGTCGGGGCAAATCAGGAAATCCGCCCCAGCACGAGCCAGCTTATTCGCGGAGGCGAGCATAAGCTCCGCCACACCCGCCCAATCGTTTGCGGATATGTGCTGCATGTAGTTCGCCAGAGAGTAGGAGTGTAGCGAGACTTCGGGATGATCGTGACGGCCGAGCAATTTCGAGCCTTCGAGCGAGATGGAGCGGTAGCAGAGCGCGGCTCCTTCGGTGCTGCAAGCGACGATGCCGATTTGGAGAGGCATGGGGAGAGGTATTTCAGTTGCAGTTCTGGCAGCGAATCATTCAGCTTTCGATTGTAGCTGGAGCAATAGCGTAAGGGCTGCTCTGGCGATATCGTTTTTCAAATTCTTCGCGAGTGCAAAGCGTCTTGATGTCAGTGACGCGGTCGACGGCCAGAATGCCATCAAGGTGATCGATTTCGTGCTGCAACAGTTCAGAAAGATTGCGGTCGTCCCCGGCGGCAAGTTCGTGGTTTTCGCCATTCATATCCTGATAACGCACCATGATCTCGCGATGGCGTTCCACCTGCATGAAAATAGAAAGAAAGCTGAGGCAGGCGTCCCAGACGACGATCTTCTCTTCACTCCGTGCCAGGATTTCCGGGTTGATCAGCGGCCACGGCCGTTCTCCCGGCAGTTGCAAGAAGATGACGCGCAACCGCTGGCCGAGTTGCGGCGCGGCAATTCCCCGGCCGTATCCGGTAGTGGCACGCCAGTGGGCAAGCGTATCGGCGAGGTCATCGACTAGCGCGGCAATCTCGGGAGCAGAAGGATCATCAACCGGCAATGCGATCTCCCGCAGCCGCGGGTCGCCGAGTTGCAGAATGCTCTTGACCGCCATGTTTATCCTGAAACGATTATCTCGCGGCTGCGGCATCAAACAGGTTTAGAAACTCCAGCTTCTTTTCCGCGGGCAGGAACGACGCCTCGAACGAATTGCGTGCCAGTTCCCGCAGGTGCTCGTCGGTGAATCCGTAAGTTTGCTGCGCGACTTGATATTCGCGTGCCAGCGTCGTGCCAAACATGGCCGGATCATCGCTGTTGAGCGTGATCATTACACCGTAATCGAAATAATTCTTCATCGGATGATCAGCCAGATTGGGGCAAAGACCCGTGCGAAAGTTGCTGGTGAGGCAAATCTCGACCGGAACCTGCCGCTGCGCAAGCTCTTCGACGAGATCCGGATCATGGAAGGCCGTGAGCGCGTGGCCGATCCGCTCGACGCGCAGATTGAGCGCCCCCCAGACAGATTCCGGCGGCCCCGTCTCGCCCGCGTGCGCGGTAAGGCGCAACCCGTGGTCCGCCGACCAGGCGTATGCGTCGCGGAAAAGCTCCGGCGGAGCTTTTTGCTCGTCACCGCCAATGCCGATGCCGGCGACGTCGCGGTCGTGGTAGCGCACCGCAAGCTCGAAGACTTTCTGCGCCGCGTCGGCGCCGAACTGCCGCACCGCGTCGAAGATCCAAAGCAGCGAGACGCCGAAGTCGCGCGCACCGCGGGTGCGGCCGCGATCCAGCCCTTCAAAGATGGCAGTAAAATCCTGCTTGCGCCACAGGCATACACCAACCGAAACGTAAACCTCGGCATGCAGGACGTTTTCTTCTTTCAGCCGCTGCATCAACCGGTAGGTGATGAGCTCGTAATCGTCGGCAGTTCGCAGGTGCTCGGTGATGTTCTTGAATGCAAGCAGAAAGCCAGGGAAGTCTTCGTAACGATAAAGTGCGTCGACTTCGGCCCGAGTGGCGCGTTCGCCATGTCGCTGCCGCAGCTCGAACAGAGTGACCGGCTCGATCGCGCCCTCGAGATGCAGATGCAATTCTGCCTTGGGAAGAAGGCGCAGAAAACTATTCGGCGGCCGATCGAGTGCGGAAGAAGTCACTTCTTAATTGTAGAGTCTTGTTTAAATATTTGCGAGGCAGGAAGAATCCGCTACTTCTGCGCGAACTCGCTTCGGTGCCGGCTATAGAAGCAATAGATGAGCAACCCAAGGCCAAGCCAGATCACGAAGCGCAGCCATGTGATCACGGTAAGCCCGAACATGAGGCCACCGCAGAAAAGCACCGAGATCAGCGGGAACCACGGCACAAACGGGACCCGGAACGCGCGTTTGCGGTCGGGCTGCCGGCGGCGCAGGATGATCACTCCCAGCGAAACCAGGACGAAGGCAAACAACGTTCCGATGTTGGCGAGATCGGCGGCATCTCCGATGTCAACGAGGCCTGCTGGAATTCCTACTGCGAAACAGGCGATCCAGGTAGACCAATACGGTGTTTTAAATTTCGGGTGAACCGCAGAGAAAAGCTTCGGCAGCAAGCCGTCGCGGGACATCGCGTACCAGATGCGTGCCTGCCCGTACTGAAACACAAGCAACGAAGAAATCATGCCCGTCAACGCTCCGATCACGATGACTGAGCGGAACAGCGGGTGCACACCTAGATACTTCATCGCGTAGGCCACGGGAGCTTCAGCGGCTTCACCCGAAACGAAAGTTGTGTACTTCATCATGCCGAGCAGGACGACGGCGACTCCGACATAGAGCACGGTGCAGACCACCAGAGACATAATGATGCCAAAGGGCAAATCTTTTTGCGGATTGCGCGATTCCTCGGCCGCGGTCGAGACCGAATCGAATCCGATGTAGGTGAAGAAAACGATGGCCCCTCCGGTAACAATTCCGGCGAAGCCCGAAGGCGCGAAAGGATGCCAGTTCGCGGGCTTCACCAGCATTCCACCGACTACCAGGAAGGTCACGATGGCACCGATTTTGACCAGCACCATAACGTTATTGGTCTCCGCCGACTCCTTCACTCCGCGCACCAGCAGCAGTGTGAGAAGAAAAACGATGAGGAAGCCGGGGAGATTGAAATAAGAGCCCGTCCACTGCCCGCCGGCCCAGACCGGACTGGCAAATTTTTCCGGCAAGTTGAGGCCGAACACCGCCAGTTGCGCTTTTGTATAACCGGCAAAACCAACCGCGACGGCGACGTTCGAGACTGCGTACTCGAGGATGAGGTCCCAGCCAATGATCCAGGCAAAAATTTCGCCGAGCGTGGCGTAGGAGTAGGTGTAGGCGCTGCCCGCGATGGGAATCATCGAGGCCAGCTCGGCATAGCACAATCCGGCAAAACTGCAGGCGATCGCGACCAGGAAAAACGAAATCGCAATCGACGGCCCGGCCGGCGGACGGCCATGCATGAGCGCTCCCGCCGTGCTGCCGGTGCGCAATAGATTGATGATTACGTCGAGCGCCTGCGCATGCAGAATAGATGGAGCCTGAAAATATTCGCCCGCGGCGGCGGTTCCCGTAAGGATGAAAATTCCCGAGCCGATGATCGCGCCGATGCCAAGCGCAGTCAGCGACCACGGGCCGAGAGTCTTTTGCAGCCGTTGCCCGGGAGCCTCGGATTCTTCGATCAGCTTGTCGATCGACTTGCAGCACAAAAGCTGGTTGTCGCTGGTTCGAATGGTCGGAGTGCGCGCGGCGCCGGTCGGTTCCGCAGACGGTTGTGACAAGAGTTCGTTATCTCCTCACAGCGCGAGTCGGGCATGGGCGACGGCCCATGCCCGTAATTCCGAGCGTGCTGCTTACCGCTTCGACTGGCCGCGCGCCAACTTCTTCACCTTGCGCTTCTTCGACCCGCGAGCGTAATCGCGGGGCTTCTTCGGCTTTTCCGCTTTGCTCTTCTTGCGCGAGGCGCGTTTCGCCTTCTTGCGTTCTTCTTTGGTCAGCGTTGCTGTGTTTGCCATGATTGCTTTCTTGGTTCTAATTTGTAATTTGGTAATTGGGTAATTTTGTAAATTAAGGCGAGCTCGCCGTAAAGTTACCAAATTCCCCGATTACAAAATTACGAAATCGCTTTCGATCGCTCTCACGCCCGCTCCAGTTGCGCATACTTCTCCACCAGCTTCTTCAATCCGAAGCGAGGGAATTGTACCGTAATCTTGGCTTCTTCGCCTTCTCCTTCGCGCTGGTAGACCGTGCCCTCGCCATATTTGGGATGCCGCACCTTTTGCCCAGGGCGGAATCCGCGCTTGCCGGTAGGCGCTTCAACTGGCGTTTTTGGGACGTTGAACTTCTTCCCGCGCGAGGCAAAGAACTCGGCGA
This sequence comes from uncultured Acidobacteriaceae bacterium, assembly GCA_963743115.1. Lineage (GTDB taxonomy): Bacteria > Acidobacteriota > Terriglobia > Terriglobales > Acidobacteriaceae > Sulfotelmatobacter. The sequence goes on from CAVUOM010000001.1 coordinate 634,366, forward strand.
TGTTCTCAATCGAGTTGTAAGGCTTGGCCGGAGCTGTCGGCTTCTGGCGGCTGGCCGGCGCGTCGTGGCCGCTTTTCCAGCTCGAACTCTGGTCTTCATCCTCGTAGGAGTAGTGAGAGTCTCCGTCGTATACCGCGGGGCTTCGCCCGGCTGGACGTGCGGAGGCGCCCATCCCCACACGAGCCCTGCTGCCGCGTCTGCCTAACTCTTCAATCAACGGCGCTGGAACTTCTTCCAGAAATCTTGACGGCACGCTCGCTTCCGGTAGATCGGTACCGTACCGGCGGCGATAAATCGCCCGCGTCAAAATGAGCTGATCCATAGCGCGAGTCATGCCGACGTAGCACAACCGCCGCTCCTCTTCCACGTCGTCGGGCTGCAGCATGGTGCGCGAGTGCGGAAACAGTCCCTCTTCGAGGCCGCTGAGAAAGACCAGGGGGAACTCCAGGCCCTTGGCTGCGTGCAGGCTCATCAGCGTGATCTGCGAACGCTCGTCATAGTCGTCGGTGTCTGCAATCAGCGCAGCATGGTCCAGGAACTCGTCGAGCGTTTCCCCGCGGTCGCGCGAATCGGCAGCGGCGTTGACCAGTTCGCGCAGGTTCTCGATGCGGGAAAAAGCTTCCGGCGTGTCCTCTTCTTCAAGCAGCTTGATGTAGCCGGTGCGATCGATCAGGAATTTGAGCAGGTCTGCCGTTGTAGCGCCAGCCTCTGGCTGGCTCGGAAGCGGCTGAGATGCCGATACTTCTTCTGGCAAGAAAGCCGCCGGGACGCCGGCGCTACTGTCGGCTTTGGCCCCGGCGTAGGCTCCACCGAAGTCGAAGGCTGTGTTCTCGAATTCGGTGGGATCGAAAGCAGCGGCATCGTCTCGAGAATCTGATTCCGCGGCAGCTCCCGCAGACGCGGGCGAGGGCGCCCGCGCCACACTTTCTGCTCCTGCCGTCTCCTCCAACTGCTCGACAAACGTTCCCGACAACATCGCCTGCGCATCCACTATCAATTGTTGGAAGTTCTTGAGCGCCACCAGCGCGCGTGGCGGCAGGAGTTGCCGTCGAACGGCTTCTCCAATCGCGCCCCACAGCGACAAACCAGTTTCGAGCGCCAGGCGCTCTAGCGTTTCGATGGTGCCTTTACCGATGCCGCGAGTAGGCGTGTTGATCACACGCAACAGCGAAATCGAGTCATCGGGATTCTGGATGACCTTCAAATACGAGATCAGGTCTTTGATCTCGGCGCGTTCGTAGAACGAGAATCCGCCGACGACTTTGTATTTCAGCCCATAGCGCCGCATCGCCTCTTCAAACAGTCGCGACTGAGAATTCGTGCGGTAAAGCACAGCGGCCCGCGGAGCGTCGCCTCCCGAAGTTTCAGCACGACCAGCCTCGCGCAGATATTTGGCAATGTGGTCGGCGGCGAAGAGCGCTTCGTTTTCGCCGTCCGGAGCCTCGTAGTAGCCGATCTTCGTGCCGCCCTGCCGCGAAGTCCAAAGATTCTTGCCCTTGCGCCGGATATTGTTCGCGACCACCGACGATGCCGCCTCAAGAATGTTCTGCGTGGAGCGGTAATTCTGTTCGAGACGGATGATCTTGGCCTCGGGAAAATCTTTTTCGAATTCGAGAATGTTGCGGATGTCGGCGCCGCGCCAGGAATAAATCGACTGATCCTCATCTCCGACCGCACAAACGTTATGCCGCGAGCCAGCTAACATCCGCATCAGTTCGTATTGCGGACGGTTCGTATCCTGATATTCGTCGATCAGCAAATATTGGAAGCGGCGGGTGTAATACTCGCGCACGGGCGCAGCGGTCTTGAGCAGGCGTGTAGCTTCGAGCAACAGATCGTCAAAGTCGAGGGCATTGGCCTTGCGCAGCTCCTTGCGGTACTCCTCGAACAGATGCGCGATCTTCTCGGTCTTGGGATCGGCCGACTGCAGGTAAAGCTCCTGCGGATCGAGCATGTGATTCTTCGCCCATGAGATACGCGAGAGCACGGTGCGCGGCGTGAGTTGCTTGTCGTCGAGCCCAAGCCGCTTCATCACCGACTTCACCACCGATTGCTGATCGCTCTCGTCGTAGATCACAAACTTCTTCGTATGCCCGATAGGCGGCTGCCCGGGTGTAGCCGACGGAATCTGCAAAGCTTCAATATCGCGGCGCAGCACGCGCACGCAGAAAGAATGAAAGGTCGAGATGACGGGCTTGGCAACGCTCAGTCCGCCGACAAGCTTTTCCACGCGCTCGCCCATTTCGGCAGCAGCCTTATTGGTAAACGTCATCGCCAGAATCGATTCCGGCATCACTCCCATGTGCTCGATCAGATAGGCTATTCGGTAAGTGATGACGCGCGTCTTCCCGCTCCCTGCGCCGGCGAGAATCAGCACCGGCCCCTCGGTAGTTTCGACGGCCCCGCGCTGCTGCGGATTGAGTTGATCGAGAAAAGACAATGCGGAAGCGGCTCCGGAGCCGATGATTAGATTTTACAGGGGATTCAGGATTTGCGATTGTTCCGAAGCTCGTTCCTTTTCGGGACTCACGAATTTGTTTCTTACCTGCAATCGCGGTCAATTTCGCGGATCGCGGATAGACTTCTACCAGGGCCCGTGGTGTAACGGCAACACAGCACCCTGCGACGGTAGCAGATGCGGGTTCGAATCCCGCCGGGTCCACGCTTCGGATTTCGGAGCGCGGGTTCTGTGGGGAGCAAAGCAGGGATAGCTTCCCTACAAAAGTAACTTGACTGCACACCTGGGCCATCTATACTGAACTTGTCGCAGGGTGCTGTAGGTGCCCAGATTTGATCGGCCCCGAGCAATCGGGGCCTTCGTTTTTCCCAGACCAAAAGCTCGCCGCTTCCGTCTCACACCTAAGCCCCATCAAATAGGCTTCGCGCGCTTCAATACCGCCACGAAGTCAAATCAGCCCCCGGCGGCGCGGTCTTCTCCATACGTTCGAGAATTTTCGGCAGATACATTGTGTGGTAGTGCAGGCGTGAAAGATAGTTAGGAAGATTAGGGTCGCCGTTCCAGCAATGTTCAGCGCGGTCGCCGTATTTCACTTCTCCTCCATAGGGAGGGTTCGTCGTGGTCTTCAGAAAATCCTCGAGATAGTAGACGGCGTCAGTAAGAAAGTAAGTATCGGCGCTGCCCACATAAACATTGAGCTTGCCTTGCAGCTTCGGCCCTAGCGTAGCCCAGTCGCGCTGCAGAATCGCGCTCAAGTCATAATGCTCCTTCCAATAGGCGGCGACCGTCGGATCAATCACGCCGGTTTCCTTATCAAAAATCGGCTGCGGGTACCCGTCTTTCCCCACCGGACTATAAACCGCCTGCCAGATATCGAATTGCTCGCCCGAACGACCGCGCGATCCCAGGGCCAGTTCATATTGATTCACGCCCTGCATGGTAATCAGCGTGCGTCCGAGATAATCGCGCATGCCAGGCTGCGGAATATCCGCGTGCGCTCCCTGCATATAAAAAGCATTCTTGTCCTTATAAAGATTGGCTGTGATGAAAGCCCGGAAGTCAACCGGGTCAGGACACGCAATAAAAGCTCCGTTGTAGTGGTCGGGATAAAACATCTGCACCGCCATCGACTCCCAGCCGCCCGTCGAACCGCCGTAGGCAAAGCGCGCCCAGCCCTGCCCAATGCCGCGGAACTGCTTCTCGATCGCAGGGATTAACTCAGTCTCAATCGCGTCGCCGTAAGGTCCGAGGTTGGCGGAGTTCACGGCATAGGAGTCGTCGTAGTACGGGTTCGCGTGATTGATTTCCGCGATGAGGATGCGGGGAAATCCGGGCGCCGTCCACTGCTGATAAAACTTGTAAGCTTCCTGCTGCTGGATTCGGTTGTAGCCGGAAATGTGGAAGCGCTCGCTATAGTCCGGCTTTAAATTCGGATCAGGCGGCTCGGTGCGAAACCCGGCAAAGTCGGCATTGAAGTGATCCTCCGAAATAATTACCGGGTAGTGAACCTCGGGATGTGTGTCGAATCCTTCCGGCACCAGCACATTCGCGCTCAAATACATGGGCCGCCCCCAGAACCGCGTGAGCAACTCGCTTTGGATCTTCAGGTGCCGGATATATTTCGTGTCCTGCGGAGGCGCAATCGGCGGAATCTCCTGGTCGAGCACGACCGCGATAGTTCCAGAGGCTGCGCTAACCGCAACCTTGCGCGGGGTGGAATACAGATTCCCCGGTGCGCTATTCCAATGCTGACCCTCGCCCCGATCCATCGGCAGTTTCACCGTGTGCCCGTCGGCACGATGAAAAGTTTCGTAGCGGTGCAACAGGGCCTGCACGAAATATTCTCCCGGCGGAACATCCCGCAGACTCTTGATGGGATAGCCCGCAGCAGACGCATCTACGATGCGGACCTGGCCGGGCAGCATGTTGTCAACATCGATGCCGAAGATGATCTGAGTCTTCGGCGTGTCGTTGATCTGCATGCGCGGTTCGTCGGAAGCATCAGTGGAAAGAATCAGAAGAATGCGACCGTCAAGCGCCTTGTCGCTCCGCCCCTTGGGAAAGGAAACGGAGAAAACCACGGCGGTCGCCGCCCCAGCCGGGCAGGTCGCGCTCAGCATGGTGGCCGCCGCAAGAATTGAGAGGATGACAGCACGCTTCTGAGTGTGCATGAGGCTTCCTTGGAGAGATACGTTGGCAAGACAAGGGATTGTATCGCACGCTGGTTCTGCGGCGCGTCACTTCATGCCTCAAACCCAAGCTCCCATCAAATGCCCCAACCCTCCGCGCACCAGCAGCCCATCTTTGCGATCATTGAAATAGCGCGCGTTGATTTCCTTGCCTTGCAAGAACTCCGTCCGATGGAAGCCCAAACTCTTCAATTCGTCCCGCAATTTCCCCGGATCGAAGAACAGCTGAAACGGCTCCCCGTACCTTGCCACGCGTTCCGACAACGCATCGAGCGCCTGTCTCTGCCCCGCATTGAGCAGCGCCGGATCCACCGCAAAATCAAACACAACTCCGCTACCCGCAGGCATTCCAGCAATGAAACTCAAGGTTGTCATGCAGGCGTCACGCGTGAGATAAGGAGTCACACCCAGCCAGGAGAAAAACGCTGCCGCGCTAGAGTCGAATCCAGACTGCCCCAGCCCCTCCGCCAGTGTCTGCCGCTCGAAGTCAACGGGCACGAAGGTCAAAGCCGCCGGAATCGCAATGCCCGCCGCCTCCAACTGCTCGCGCTTCCAGACCTGCGTCGCGGGATGATCCACTTCAAACACCCGCAACCCGGCATGCGGATTGCGATAAGCAAACGTGTCCAGTCCCGCGCCGAGAACCACGTACTGCCTCACGCCCCGCGCGACGGCACAAGCCAACTCGTCCTCGGCGTAGCGGCTGCGCGCCGCCATAAACGCCCGAAACGCCCGCGAAAAAGCATGGTGCTCTTTAGGATTCGATCGCAGCTCTTCGGCCGCTTCAGACCCAATAATCCGCAGCGCCAAAGGATCGTCAAGCACTCTGGGATGGTCCAGCAACTGATGCGCTGCCCGGCGAATCGCCACCCGGCGCGCCGTTCTACTGAATTTGCCTTCTTGCATGGAGCGCGCCCGGTCCTTTACTCCGCTCTCGTCCGCGCGGCCTTGCACTCCTCACACGGACAAACTTCGCGCAGCAGCTTCCACGAGTAAATCCCGAGGTCGTGATCATCATTCCACTTGAAGCGGATCGCGTATTTCCCCATGGCCTCGGCGGAAACCGGCTTGGCAGCAGGTTTGAACATAGGCAGCGCGCCCGGCGCCAGTTTCGCGGGCTCGCCCGGCTTCCGCCGAGCCTTGTCGCGCTCTTCGTTGCACATGGCGCAAGGGCACGCATCGCGGAGATATACGAACCCGTAGTGTGAAACGTGGCCGTCGGCCCATTCGATATCCACACCCGTGCCGGTTGTAAGGTTCACCTTAACCGACTTGGGGTCGGTAGCCGCGCTCGGCGCCTGTAGCGGGGACTGCATAGGCTAAGTATCGCATAGCACCAAACCGCGGAATTGTCCCCAAGCCCCTGAATCCGGTAGAATAGTGGTTTCCGTCAAGGCCTCTGAAAGGATCTACAGCAGTCATGGCACAACAATGTGATATCTGCGGCAAGAAGCCGCAATTTGGAAACCGCATCAGCCACGCCCATAACGTCACCAAGCGGCGCTGGAATGTCAACCTGCGTCCGGTGCACGCCCGCGTAGGCGCCACCACCAAACGCATCCGCGTCTGCACCTCCTGCCTGCGCAGCGGCAAAGTGGTCAAGGCATAAGCAGTTCACCGCCGATCACGCCGAGAATTTCTATTCCCAATGCCGACCAAGAATTCCTCGGCGCTCTCCGCGTCCTCGGCGGTAAACCCTCCTACTCCACATTCAGCAACTGTATGTCAAAGATCAGCGTAGCATTCGGAGGAATGGCTCCCGGATAACCCGCCGCCCCGTAAGCCAGCGCGGGAGGAATGCGCAACTGCCGCTTCCCGCCCACCTTCATTCCGGAAACTCCCTCTTCCCATCCCTTGATGACCTCGCCATTGCCAATGGTGAAATCGAAAGGCTTCCCCGCATCCACCGAGCTGTCGAATTTCTTCCCGGTAGTCAGCCAGCCGGTGTAGTGCACCCGCACATGGCTGCCTTCTTTCGCCTCGGCGCCGTTCCCCACTCGGATGTCCCAATAGACCAGCCCCGAGTCCGTCTTCACCCCGTCGCCGGTAACCTTGGTGGGCGCGCTGGTGCTAGGTTTCCGCGCCGCACTCTGCGCCAGCACAAACATTGCCGTCAGCCCCAGCATGACGGCAACCCCCGCAACGTACTTGATCATTCTTGTCTCTCCTTTAAGATCATTTAACTATAGGAAGCCGAGAGCCGCCCATAGGTTTCCCGCACTCTTTGCCAGTTTCACCGTGAACTCACCACGCCTGCGCTCGGGAAGGGCACGACTTTGAGTCGTGCCGTTAACAGCTAAGAAATAAGAAAGACGAGGGCCTTAACCCCCGAGGCTCGCGCAGTCGAGGTCCCTACGCCAACGCAACCACATCAATCTCCACCAGCACATCCTTAGGCAGCCGCGCCACTTCCACCGTCGATCGAGCCGGAGCGTCCGAACTGAAATACTGCCCGTAGACTTTGTTCATCGCCGCAAAGTCATCCATGCTCTTCAGAAACACGGTAGACCGCACAACCTTCCCCAGCCCACTCCCCGCCGCCTCCAGAATCTCCGAAAGATTGCGCAGCACGCGATCCGTCTGCGCCGCCACATCCCCCGCCACAACTTGCTGCGTAGCCGGATCAATCGCAATCTGCCCCGACGTAAACACAAATCCATTAGCCTTGATCGCCTGCGAGTAAGGCCCAATCGCCTGCGGAGCATCTTTGGTAGAAACAACTTCGCGCATGAACCCTCCGCCGTTAATTAACGCAGAAGCACTCCGATGAAGTCAAACCACTGATGATGTTGACCCTCACTGCCCACCGATCACTGACCACCAGCCCCTTGCCCCTGCTCTTAAAGTTCCTCCGCAACCAGCCGATAGAGAGACTAGGGGTCTCCTGTTTCGCGAGACACCCACGCCGGTCGAGAGGCTAAATCAATGGAAGAAGACATGGGCATGAAGTCGACGCTGACCAACGAACGCGTCCTGGGCGGCCGCGGTAGCCTTGCCGGCGACGCCTCGGATTCCAAATCAAAATTCAAAGCCGGCCTCGCCAGAATTAACCAGGAATTATGGCTGGTGCTTTCTCTCTTCGTTATCGCGGGCCTGTTCAACTGGCTCGTCGCTTCTCACCGCATGATTCTGGGTCTCTACACCTTGCCCACCATCTTTTCCGCCTACGTCTACGGCCGCCGCCACGCCGTACTCACCGCCTGCGCCAGCATCTTCATGGTCCTCATTCTTCTCTGGAAGAATTCCGGCCTGTTCGCCGGCTCGGCTCCGTTCGCGCTGAATTTCGACCAGTGGTCCGAACTCGTCACCTGGGCATGCCTGCTTCTGATCACCGCGTACGCCATGGGAACTCTCTACGACAAGACAGAATGCCACCTGCGAGAACTCCGCCAAACTTACTTCGGCCTCCTGACAATCCTTCAGCAGTTCATCTCGAACGATAAATACACTCACAATCACTCTTACCGGGTGGCACTATATGCCTCATCGATCGCCGCGCGCATGGGATTTCCCCAGGATCGCATCGACGATGTCCGCGCCGCCGCCCTGCTCCATGACGTAGGCAAGCTCGAAACCAGCCGTGACCTCCTTCACAAGGCCGCCAGCCTCACCCCGGAAGAGATGGCCGAAATGCGCAAGCATGTCGAAAAGGGCGTCGCCTTGCTCGAACCGGTCGGAGGATCGCTGCGCCGCGTGCTCCCCATCATTCTCGCCCATCACGACAAGTTCGACGGTTCCGGCTACGGTCCTTCCAAAGGCGACGAGATTCCCATTGAAGCCCGAGTCCTGGCCGTCGCCGATGCCTTCGACACTCTCACCAGCGATCGCCCCTATCGCCGCGCCGTCACCCCATTCGAAGCCCGGCAAATCATCGTCTCCAGCGCCGGAACAAACTTCGATCCCACCGTGGTCGACGCATTCGTCCACGCCTTCGAGCACGGCGAGATGGAAATCCCCGAGGCCCTGGTTGTTTAAGCGACGCAGTATAAGCCACGCAGTTTAAGCGACGCCGTATGAGGGACGCCAACATGAGTAACGCCGTATGACCGAGATCCTGGCCAACGCGGCTGAATCGAAAACGGCTGAATCGAAACCAGCCGAATCGAACCCAACGCCATCAACAAAAGGCCCACCCCCCACCGTCGGGGTTCGCGTTCTGCTGGTAAGCGGCGACATTCAGATCATCGACACTCTCTGCGAATCCATGGGAAAGATGTCGATGCACGTCGATATCTGCTCCGACTTCACCTCGGCTGCCTACAAACTTTGCCATTCCAAATTCGAAGCCCTGGTAGTGGACTTCAAAGACCGGGCCGCAGCCCTCGATCTGCTGAAGAAGTTACGTCAGATGACGTCGCACAAAGCTTCCGTCGTGCTGGCCATCCTGAATTGCAACGAAGAAATGCCCAGCGCATTCCGCGCCGGCGCCAGCTTCGTGCTGGTCAAACCGTTATCGCCCACCGTCCTGATGCGAACTCTCCGCGTCTCCTATCCCCTCATGGTGAACGAAAAAAGGCGTTCCTTTCGTTGCCCGGTGCGCGTTCCCGTCTATGTCTCGCATGGCACCAAGCCCGAGTTCATGGCCACCTCCGCCAACATCAGCGAAGTCGGCATCGCTCTAACCAACGCCCCCGGCCTGCAGGTAGGCGACAGAATTAACCTGCGCCTCATGCTCCCCCACACCCAGGCCGACGCCAAAATAACCGCCGAAGTCTGCTGGTGCAAACCAACCGGCTCAGCCGGATTGGAATTCGTCCAAGTCCCCGCCTCCATCAAAGAGCAGCTAGTCGCCTGGCTAGCCGCCCGCCTCGAAGACTATCTCCGCGAAGAATCCGCCGCCCTCAGAGGCTGACGGCCATACCCGCGTGGGCTTAATCGACCTAAGTCGGACGGTAGATCGCAACGCGCAAACGAACTACTGACCGCCGCCGTCCATCTCGCCGACGACCTGCTTGAGCGATCCCCAGCGGCCACGCTGGGAGCAACCGCGAAGCGCGGTTCGGGTTAACTTTCGGAAAATAGCGGCGGACCGCAAAAACTTTAAAGGTCGTCGTCCTCGCAGCACTCAGATGTAAATAGCACAAAATAAAAAACTTACAGACAAGCGCAACCGTATATGCAACTATCTGTTGCAGATGGGGCGAATACCTTGTAAACTCTAGGAAGCATTCACTTTGGTGAGTGTCTTATGGGAGGCAAAGCGATGGGGAACAGCAGCGAAGCAACCGCTGATGTCGCGATTTCCGCTCGTGAACAGCGGGAAATCGTCGGCATCTATGAAAAGCTTCGCGAAGCGGAAGCGAAGCTGATCGGTCCAGATGGTAAGACTGAAATCTTGCCGAACAACCTGTACTCGTTCCTGCTCCGACTTCTAGCCGATTTGCGGGCTGGTCACTCGGTGACCATCCTGCAGGGCAGGCACGAACTGACAACGGTCGAAGCCAGCAAAATCTTGGGAATGTCCAGACAGTTTCTAATCAGACTGTTGGAGAAAGGAGAAATTCCCTTTCACCTGGTGGGTACGCATCGTCGTCTGTACGTACGCGATGTCATGACCTACAAAATGAAAAGGGATTTGACGCGTCGCGAAACCCTTGACGAGTTAGCAAAGCAAGAAATCGCCAAAGGGGATTACGGCAAAATCCCAGATGATTTTCACTCAGGAAAATGAGTACTCCGCAGTGCTCGATGCTTGCGTTCTGGTTCCCGCTGCACTTTGTGACCTTTTGCTGAGGTTGGCAGAAGAACCGGCAATGTATCGTCCGCTATGGAGCGAGCACATCCTTGCTGAAATGGCGTCAGCGATGGAGAAGAAATTAAGCCGAACTCTGAAGGAAATACGCCATAAACAACAAGAAATGAACAAGGCGTTTCCAGAGGCGATGGTAACGGCACCAAAATCACTCGTGCGCTGTTTGGATGGGATTCCAGACGAAAATGACAGGCCAGTGCTTGCGGCGGCGATCATGGCACGTGCAAACGTGATCGTTACGCAGAACACAAAGCATTTTCCGACGGATTGCCTGGATGAGTATGGAATTCTCTGCCACAACGCGGACGATTTCCTGATTCACCAATACCACCTGTGCGGTCAGATCGTGCTCGACAAGCTGGATGATCAGGCCGCCGGCATCTTAAAGACTCGCGGTTATGTGATTAACAGCGTGAGGAACGCGGCGCCAGGGTTCGCGCAACTTGTGGAGGCACATACGCTATGAAGATAACTATGTAGCTCGCGTCCCACTATCAGTCACCGTGAGCCGAGCCACAACACGAAGGCCCGATCCGCGCCCCGTTCAAGAGTTGCGAATCGAGCCATGGCGACATTCTCGTTCACGCGGTAGCGTGGCAGAGTGGTAATGCCGTGGGCTTATACCCCACTGGCCGGGTCTCACCTTTGCCGGAAACACCCGGTCCGTAGGTCCGAATCCTACCGCTACCGCCATTTTAACGCAATCCCAACTGTTTCCATAGGGAAACGAGGATGACGACAATGGCAACCCCAATGGGACTGGCACACGGTCCCTACACCCTAACCGTTGACGGCGCTAACAAAGCCGTTCTCTACAAATCGCCGGGAGCTTACGCTCTGGGCAAAATGGGCGCCGACAATGTCTTCTACATCGACTACGTCGGACGATCCGACGAGGACGTTGCCGACCGGCTCAGAAAGCACGCGCCTGAGCCGTATCAGCAGTTCTTCTTCGGATACTACAACGACGCTCAGGCGGCACATGCAAAAGAGTGCTGGCTGTACCATACGTTCAAACCAAAAGACAACAGAGTGCATCCCGCTAAGCCGAAAAACTCCCGGTTGTCTTGTCCTGAATGCGGTTTTCTGGGCTGATTGCGTGATCAGCCGTGAAAAACCTTAACGCATCGCGGAGACCCATCATGTAGCCGTGATGCCAATAGACGCGCTCCTGAGTGCCTTCTTCAGTATGCTTCTGCTCGATGAAGCACTCAGGGGCCTCTTTTTTAAGCCATTCCCTAAGGTCCTTGATCCGCTCTTCGATCCGGCTGGTATCCGACATAGCGTCTCTCAGATGACCCCGTCAGTCTGGGGGTTGGCTGCCGTCTCGTCATGTATCTGCAGACGCAGTCCTTTAGTTTGCTTTCCAACGCGCCTTTGGACAAGACCCACTTTTCAATTCAACGAGGTCAACTGACGTATGTTGACCACACTGACCACTGGCCACTGATCACTGGCCACTGCTCCTAAATCTTCTGCAGCCTCTGCACCTCATGCACGCCTGGAATCTTCCTCAACCCAGCCATAATCTGCTCCAGGTGTTTGAGGTCAGAGATATCAAGCACAATCTCCACGCTGGCCTGACTATTCTCAGTCCGCGCCCCGATATTCCGTATATTACTCTGAGCATCTCCAATGACACTGGTAATGCTTTTAAGCATACCAAACCGATCATCGCAATAAACTGTAAGCTTCACCGGATAAGCCGTAGGCGTCGTCTCATCCCGCGCCCACTCCACATCGATACGTCGTTCCGGCTCATACATCAGGTTGGTCACGTTCGGGCAGTTCACCGCGTGCACCGCCACGCCCTTGCCGCGCGTGATGTAGCCCACAATGCTCTCCCCGCGTATGGGATTGCAGCAGCGCGCGCGATAGACCAGCATGTCGCCCTGGCCCTTGACCATGATGGCGTTGTGGTCGCCAAACACGCGCCGCACCACGCTCGCAATCGCACCCGGCGTGTTCGACAGCCCCTCAGCTTCAATGTCGCCCGCCATCGAAGGCGTCGCGCCCGCCGGCAGCAGCCGCGCCAGCACCTGCCGCGCCGAATATTTTCCATATCCAATGCCGGACATGAGGTCGTCAGCTTTGCCCAACCCATATCCGCCCGCGACTTTCTGCAGGTCATCATCTTTAATCTCTTTGAGAGCGATGCGATACTTGCGCGCCTCTTTCTCAATCAGCTTGCGCCCAATTTCAATCGAGCGCTCGCGCTGGTGCACATTGAGCCAGTGCTTGATCTTGTTGCGCGAGCGCGAAGACTTGACCAGCCCCAGCCAGTCGCGGCTAGGCTTGTGCCCAGCCTGGGTGAGGATCTCGACGATGTCTCCCGAATGCAGCTTGTGACGCAGCGGCACCATGCGCCCGTTCACCTTGGCGCCGACGCAGGTGTGTCCAACTTCTGTATGAATGGTGTAGGCAAAGTCGATCGGCGTGGCGTCGCGCGGCAGCACGACGACTTTGCCTTTGGGTGTGAAGGTGTAAACCTCTTCGGGATACAGATCGACTTTCAGCGCGGAAAGAAATTCATTGGGATCGCTGACATCGCGTTGCCACTCGACCACCTGGCGCAGCCACGCCAGCCGCTGCTCGTCCTGCGCCGACACTGGTCCGTCTTTGTATTTCCAGTGCGCGGCGATGCCTTCCTCCGCCATCTTGTGCATCTCTTCAGTGCGAATCTGGATTTCGAATGGCGTTCCATCTTCTGTGATGACTGAGGTGTGCAGCGACTGATAAAAATTGGGCCGGGGCATGGCGATGAAATCCTTGATGCGCCCCGGCACCGGCCGCCAGATGTTGTGAATGATGCCGAGCACTGCGTAGCAATCTTGTAACGAGCGTGTGATGATGCGCATGGCAAACAGGTCGTAGACCTGGTCGACCGAGATGCGCTGACGCTGCAGCTTCTTGTGGATTGAGAACAGGCGCTTGATGCGGCTCTCCACCTTGGCCTGGATGCCTGCCTCTTTCAGCTTGTCGGTGATGATGACCTGCATCTTTGCGAGGAATGCTTCGCCCTGTTTGCGGCGCGCGTTGACAGCTTTTTCTACCTGCTCGTAGCCGGCGGGATCGAGGAACAGGAAACCGAGGTCTTCCAGTTCGCCGCGAATTTTTCCCATGCCGAGGCGGTGAGCGATGGGGGCGTAGATCTCGAGCGTCTCCTGCGCGATCTTGTGCTGGCGCTCAGGCTCGAGGTGTTCGAGTGTGCGCATGTTGTGCAGGCGGTCGGCTAGCTTGATGAGCACCACGCGGATGTCATCGACCATGGCGAGCATCATCTTGCGCAGGTTTTCGGCTTGTGCTTCTTCGCGCGTGGCGAAATCTATTTTGCTGATCTTGGTCACGCCTTCGACGATGTGGGCGACCTGCTCGCCGAATTCTTTGCGGATGTCGACGATGGTGACCGAGGTGTCTTCGACTGAGTCGTGGAGCAGGCCGGCGGCGATGGCGACTGGGTCCATCTTCATTTCAGCCAGCACTAACGCCACTTCTAACGGGTGCACCAGGTAGGGCTCGCCCGAGGCTCGCATCTGGCCTTCGTGATATTTCAGGGAGTAGTCGTAGGCTTTCTTGACGATGGAGAGGTCGTCCTGGGGACGGTTCTCCTCGATCCGCTTCATGAGGTCGCGGAACTTGGTGAGGGTGAGAGCGGTGGTCGCGATCTGCTGGCGCAAGCTCGCCATATACGATTATAGCTCGCACGTTGCTGCCGGAACATTGCGTGAATGTTCCAGTCGGAACATAACAGCAGTTTTCCCGGAACACTGTGGATAATTCGGAAATCTCGGAAAACCGCCTTAAAGCTATAGTTGGCAGGCTGCAGGTGATTGGAGCGGCTGAGTTTAGGCGGGTGCCGATATATCGGCAGGGAAATCGTGGGGCGAAGAGAAAGCGACGAAAAGTGGCGCTCGAGGCTGGCAGTCGGGGGTGGTGAGTGCTAGCTTGGACCTGGCCGGTCTGCAGACGGAGAATTTGCGCTGCGCAATGTCTCGCACATTCGCGGAGGAGGCGAAGGGACCCATGGCCCTCGCGATTTGCGCGATGGAGCTATCCCTCCCGTAACCGCGGCCATTGAACTGCCGATACGTCGTCGAGGCGACGCTGGGTCGTCATAATCTAGTAATACATGCGATTTTGACGGAACCAGCGCCTTTTCCCATGGTATGATCCCACGCTTGGATGGCGCTGATTACAAATGGCTTCGAGAGCGTAGCGCAGCTAAACTACCATTTCTCCGAGCACGGGGCGGACTTTGGAGCATCAAACGCTAATGAATACGAAAAATGGGCCGATGCCTTTCTTGGTGGGGCGAAGCCGGAACATGTCCATGAGTGCGTGCGCCAGAGTGGAGCTAGATTGAGGTACGATCCGAATACGGAAGCCTTCGGGGTACTTGACGCCGGCGGTGTTTGTCGTACCTACTACAAGCCGGTCCCCTGTTCTTCGGTGCCGGGCGCGATTAGGGCCGCAGTGCGACGGTCAGGCAGGTGTCACCCATGCGCAAACAATCTCGTGTATTTCAAGTCGGAGTGCAAAAAATGATAAGCCAAAATCTGTGTCCCGTGTGCGGTTATGAGATGGATGCGCCACCAAAGGACTACAGAATTTGCCCATCTTGTGGGACAGAATTTGGGCTGCACGATGTGAACGCTACAATCGCCGATCTACGCGATAGTTGGCTTGCGACTGGCCCGAAGTGGTGGAGCAAGACCGACCAGCCAACTGGCTGGGATCCGCTCGATCAAATGGCGAAGGCCGGGATTGTGATTAAGCGGCAGCCGTCAAGCGAGTCGTCTTCCGTCAGTACGTCCAGTTCTACCGCCGTTGTTGCGGGCCGAGGTCTGGGTTGGACGGCATCTCCGTCGGCACAACCTGGTGGTATACCACATGCAGTGGAATTTCGCTGAAGGTCTGCCCATCAAGGGAAACATTGAACCAGTAGATCCCGGGCTCGGTCACCGGGAATCCCATCGGTATGACGATGGCAAGTCCGCGGTCGTCGTCTCCTTCAAAGAGAACAGGCACATTGACCGAAGGCATCCGGATGTCCGATGGGGATGTTGGCGTAATGACGAGTTGTCCGTTCCCTCTATGAATCCCGGATTTGAATGCCACCACTAGGGTTGTCTGAATCGCTGTAGCCGGCATTACCTCTGAAGGCCCGGTAACAGTCCATCGGTCGACCATCCGAACGAAAGTGTTAACCCCGTCCACTTCGCGCAGGGCTTTCTCGCAGAGAAACGCCGCGGCTAAGTAGGGACCGCCTTCAATTGGCATGGCGGAAACATCATACAGCAGACCAAACGAGAAGCGGTTCGGTTTTCACTTCACTGATCACGTCGCGTGACCTGAAGTCTCCTAGCACCCCGCGGACGGCCGAGTGGGCTGTCTCCACGTGGGCACCGGGGAAATTCTGGATCCCCTGAGGGGAATAAGGGTATCGGCCGTCCTCGACGTTGAGAGAAGTGGCCGTGGGGCGCCCGCTCTACGCTACCCTTCACCCCCTACAATATTTGTGGCCCCTCATTCGTCTACATTTCTAGATGAAGGACGCGGCTAGTCTGGAGCGGATGAGCCTCGAACAGGACCGGCGGATCTCCGAGGTGGTTCAGCGGGAGCGGTCCCGGCTGGGCAACTTTATTCGGCAGCGTGTGCCTGATCCGCGCGATGCTGAGGACATTCTGCAGGGGGTGTTCTATGAGCTGGTGGAGGCGAATCGGCTGCTGATGCCGATTGAGCACGTTACGGGCTGGCTGTTCCGCGTGGCGCGCAACCGCATTACTGATCTTTTCCGCAAGAAGAAGACGGAGAGCTTTAGCGATGCGGCTGTCGCGGGCGACGAGGGAGAGTTGCTGCAGTTGGAGGATTTGCTGCCTTCGCCCGATGCTGGGCCGGACGCCCTGTTCGCGCGCGGCGTGCTGCTGGACGAGCTTGAGTTTGCGCTCGACGAGTTACCCGAGGAGCAGCGGGAGGTGTTTGTGGGACATGAGATCGAGGGGCGCAGCTTTAAGGAGATGGCGGCTGAAAGCGGTGTGAGCATCAATACGCTGCTGGCGCGCAAACGCTATGCGGTGCTGCATCTGCGCGAGCAGTTGCGAAGCGTTTATGACGAGTTTACGAAAGCGTGAGGAATTGAATATGAGAAAAAGATGGTATTTCGTGGTTCCGGCGGCGATTGTGGGGATCGCGCTGTTTATTTTTATTGGCGGAGAGTTGGTGATGCGTCTGTGGAATTGGCTGCTGCCAGGGCTGTTCGGCTGGCACCTGATTACGTTCTGGCAGGCGGTTGGGATTCTCGCTTTGTGCCGGATTCTTTTCGGGCGCATCGGTGGGCGCGGGTTTCGCGGTGCAGGCTTTCGCGGGCGCATGTCGGAACGCTGGGGACGCATGACGCCGGAGGAGCGCGAGAAATTCCGGCAAGGGATGCGGGGGCGTTGTGGGTTTGGGCCGGCGGGTGGTGAGAGTAAGGAGCCCGCTGGGGGCGTGTGACGCTGGTCGGGCCTTCCGGCTGTCGACAGACTGGCGAGGACCTGCACCATCGTTGCTATCGGCGAGTTGCATGGGTCCTTCGGCCCGCAGAGAACGCGGGCCTCAGGATGACAAGCATTATCGGACAACCGGCCCCTGGAGCTTTTGGTCTTTCGTGATGATGGAAAGATGCGGGCGGGGGCGCCCGCGCCACACTGGCATCTATGATGCGACCTTAGGGACTGGGCTGGTCGTGCTTCGGAATATTTGGCGTCAGCTTGCGCCAGAGAAATTCTTCGACCAGATTGGCTGCGGCGGTTGCGCCGATTCCGATGGCGGCGTTTTCGAAGGTCAGCGCGGTTCCCCGATTTTGAGCCGGATAGTAGAGATTGGAGATGCCGCCTGCGGCTATGTTTCCCAGGATATTTGAGTAGTTCGCCTGCCAGCGTCCGTTGTCGCCTTTGCAGATCACCGAATTGGCGATTGCATACAGAAACCGCGAGCGCGTGCTGCCGGTTCCCTTGTAATAGTAACGGGGATCCTGTTTGAGGAGCGAGGGCAGGATGGCGCTTCCGATGAACGTGCCTGTGACAAGGTCGGCATAGTTGGCGCCGTAGCGCTTGGCATAGCCTTGCGCACCTTGACCGTATCCGCTGAAGGAATTTTGCGCCTGCTGCACTCCTGCGATGCCGCCGACGATGGCGAAAGTGACGGGGTCGATGGTCGTCTTCCATGCGAGCTCGAACTTTTGCTTTGGGGTTAGTGCGACCGGATTGGGGTCGTAGGTGACGTAGAAATTCGGGATAACGCCGAGCACACGTTGGCGCTCTTCATCCTTGACCTGGGCTTCACCGACTTCGATGCGGGAGAGCGCGACCTGCACGTCGGTGATATTGGCGGCGACGGTCAGGGCGATTTGCGGGATCAGGTGGACTTCTCCCGGAGCCAGAATTCCGGAAGAGATTTGGGTGGCAAATCCCGCTGAGGTGATGGTGAGCTGGAAAGCGCCGGGCGCTACGTTGGTGAAGGAAAATTCCCCGTTGTCGCCGGTCAGGGTCTGCTGGTCCGGGGATTGGGTTGGGCCGGTGGTGGTAAGTTTCACCTGGGCTTGTGCGACTATGGCTCCGCTCTGGTCGACCACGGTTCCGCTGATGCTTCCGCGCGTGGGATCGGGAGCCGGCGCCGGCGGAGGGTTCTGCCCCCGGCAGAGCGAGGTCCAACCTAGAGAGGCAGACACAAGAAGAATGAGTCCAGACCGGAATTGTAAGGCCATGTGTAAAGTGCTTTCCGCCCACGCTCACATCCAGACCCGTTTTGGGTTGGATGCGTGAATATGGATACGCGTTGGAAGAATAAGTGCTTTGAGATTACCAACTATTTCATCGAATTGCTGCCGCCCGGACCATTGAGGACAGCTTAATAGAGCGTTCTCGTATTTCACCCGTTACGAAGGTTTCAAAACCATCTGCAGTTTGGTGGGGGGTTCGGCGGCTGGTAGAGTTAGGTCCGGTTGGTTATGAATTCCAGAATTGTGGTCGGCAGAATCCTGGTCAGCGGGATGTCGGGGCCGATTGGGGTAGCGCTGCTTCCGTCGCTTCGCGCGGAGGGATGGTCTGTGGTGCGGCTGGTGCGAGGAGCGGCTGCGGGCAGGTCTTCCGATGACGCACGGATCGCGTGGGATCCGGCTAGGGCGATCGCACCGGAGGCGGTCTCCGGATTTGACGCGGTGATTCATCTGGCGGGCGAAAGCATTTTTGGACGATGGACCGCGGCCAAGAAGAAGAAGATTCGGGACAGCCGCGTAGCGGGGACGTTCAATCTGGCGTCGGCGCTGGCGCGGGCCGAGCAGAAGCCTAAGGTGTTTGTTTGCGGGTCGGCGATCGGATACTACGGCAACCGCGGGGATGAAGTGTTGCGGGAGGAAAGCGCGGCGGGCGCAGGATTTCTGGCGGAGGTTTGCCGGGAGTGGGAGGAAGCGGCCGCGGCCGCGCTGCAGGCTGGCATTCGTACCGCCCACCTGCGGACGGGAATCGTGCTCAGCCCCAAGGGTGGAGCGCTGGGGGCGATGCTCATGCCCTTCAAGCTCGGCCTCGGCGGTCGGACCGGCGACGGGCGGCAATGGATGAGCTGGATTGATGTGCAGGATATGGTGGGAGGAATCCAACACATTTTAAAAAACGATGGGATGCGTGGACCCGTGAACATGGTCGCGCCTGCCCCGGTGACGAATGCGGAGTTTGCGAAGACGCTGGCCAGCGTGCTGCGGCGTCCAGCGATCTTTCCCATGCCGGCGTTTGCGGCAAGACTTGTGTTCGGAGAGATGGGTGAAGAACTTCTGCTCGGGAGCCAGAGGGTGGAACCGGGGAAGCTGATGGCAAACGGCTATTCGTTTCGGTATCGGGAGTTGAGGGATTCGCTGGAGGGGCTGCTGGGACGGTGAATGAAATTCTTAGCCACGGATTGCACGGATCAACACGGATAGGGCAAAGTCCTTTTCCCTATTGGTGAAAATCCGTGCGAATCCGTGGCTGATTAGTTTTTTGGCTGCTCGCCTGAGCGGTTCATTTCTTCCTGGAGTTTTTGCAGAAGCTGGGTGCGCTGTTCGGTGCTAAGTTCGCGTTGCAGTTCTTCGAGTGCCAGGGCGACGATGTGGTAATGATGCGCTCCGGCGAACTTGGGATCCGTGGTGATGTTGAGCCAGAGTTTGTGCATGAGTTCGACATCCTGCGGGCGCAGACGTGGGGTGTGCGGTCCAATTGTGTATTCGCGAACGGTTCCGTCGGGAGCGGCGACCTCCAGGCATAGGCGCGGACGCGGTTCGGGCATGCGCTCCCATGCGTCGCCGGTCAGCTTGGCTTGTTCGTCGGCGGTTAGTTTGTTCGAGAGGCCGCAGATGACGCGTGAGGAATCGAGCCGCTGAGCGGTGACCATGATGGCTTCGAACACGTCGGTCGCCGGGACGACCAACAGAGAGATCGGCTTGCCTTCCTTTTCTGCGACGGCCACGGCGGCGGTGAAAAGTTCCTGTTCGTAGTGGTCGAAAACCTGGCTGGCTTCCATGACCGAGCTGCCGCTGAAACTGTGCTCGCGATGGTAGAGGCGCGCGCTCATCACGACCACATCCTGCTTGGCCGTGTTGGTACTGGCTAGCACCTGGCGCAGGTAATACAGGTTCCGGGGATCGCGCACGGCAACCAGAATGTTTCCCTCGCGAACGCCCATGGCTCCGCTGCCCAGTTCCTGGTTGCCGTAGACGCGGAACTGGTCGAGCTGTTCTGGCTTGCCGTGGCGCTCTTTGGCGACGTGGTGCTCGGAGAGCGTGAAGATGGTGAAGAAGACGGCGCTGAAGATTACTCCGGCGATGGTGGCTTGATACTTGGTGAACAGATTCACGAACGCCGTGATCAACAGCACGGCGGAAATGAGAATCAAGCCCACCGGAACTTCGGTCTTGCCGAAGTGCAGGTTGCCGGGGACTTTCCATTCGCGGTTGCCGGGCTCGGTGAAGCGCAGCACGAGCACGGCGATGGACTTCATGGCGAAGCTCCAGATCACGCCGAAGGCGTAGAGCGCGGCCAGCATGTAGACGTTGCCACGGCTGAGCACGATCGTGAGCACCTGCAGGCCCACGATCAGGTTGATGATGCGGTAGCTGGTGCCGAAGCGGTGGTGCGGCTTCTGGAACCAGCTGGTGAGGACTCCGTCTTCGGCCACGCGATTCAGAACGCCATTCGCACCAACGATGGAAGTATTCTGCGCTCCCGCTAAAATCAGCACGCCCACCAGCACCACGAAGCCATGAAACAGCAGCCTCAGGCTCTCGGGGCCGGCCAGGTACATGGCGATGCCGCCGATCAGGTTGGCAAAATAATCCGGGCGAACTTTGTCGGGGATGATCATCACCGCGAAGAACGAGACTAGAGACGTGAACAGCAGGCTGTAGATGAAAATTACCAGCCCGGTCTTCTCCAGGTTCTTCAGCTTGGGATGTTCGATCTCGCGATTGACCTGTGCCAGCGTCTCTTCACCGGACATGGCCAGCACGGAGTGCCCGAAGCCGACGAACACGATGAGAGTGGTGAGAATGCCGAGGGGCAGGTGCCTGAACCACGTCGTATCCAACCAGCCGAGCGATTCTTTATTCAGCGGCACGACGCCCGCGTGCAGCGGGTTGGGCGGCAGTTGCACCGGAGCACGCAGAACCGTAATGGTGCACCAGATGATCAGAATCACGACCATTACCGTGGTGATGGCCATGATCTGCAGGGCTTTCTGGCTCGACTCGTGCATGCCCTGGGTATTCTTCCACCAGAAATAGAGCACGACGATCACGGCCAGGCCCGCTGCGAAATGGTCGTCAGAAAAATGGAGCGGGCGGTGCATGTACACGCCCATGTCTTTGATGAAGCCCGCCAGGTATTGCCCGGCGGAAACGGCGCTGATGGGGCCGGTCAGCACGTAATCGAAAAGCAGGGCCGAGACGGAAAACTTGGCCAGCGTACCGCCCATGGCTTCCTTGACCACGCGGTAAACGCCGCCGCGGACGAACATGCTGCTCGACTCGATGTAGAGCGCCCGCACGCAGTAGCTGAACAGCATGACTCCGAGAATGAACCAGGGAGCGCTCTTGCCGATCACCTTCTCGGCATCGCCTCCGGCGTAATAAGCGGAGGACGCGAGGTCGGAGAGGACAATGGCGGAGGCCCGCCAGAATGAGATGAAAGTCAACATCACCGTGGTGGCGACGAAGACCCTTATGGCCGGTTTGGAACCTGCGGATGTAGCCATGCTGCGAGGACGCGCGACTGCTTATCAGGGTAAGCCTATTGAAGATAGCATAGGGGAACGTGGGTGGGAGGGTCGGTTGTCTAACCCTTGGGCGCCAGATACGTATGCGTGATGCGGTCGTGCCAGCAGAGCGAGTCTTCGTCGAGGAAGACCCAAGCGTATCCCATGCCGAGAGAAGCTGCGGAAAGAAATGAAGCGAGAACGCGCCAGCGGCGGAGGCGGCGGCTGGCCGGGCTTCCGTCGAAGCGGGCCAATTCGAGGCGCGCCAGGCGCAATCCCGGCGTGGTGCCCGAGTACACGATCAGCAGGTATTGGTAGACGGCCCAGAACAGAGCGCAAAGACCGGCAGCTAACCCTATGATCTGGAGTCGTGGCGGACGAATCGCCGCCAGCTTCCAGAAGATGAAAGCGAAGAGAGCGCCTGCCGCGGCGATGATGAAACCGTCGACTGCGGCGGAGAAGATGCGCCGCGCTAGAGGAGCACTCTGTAACGGGATGTCGATCCCCGGACGTTTCTCTGTCTCGGTCCGCTCGAGCGTCTCGATCGTGATTCCACCCAGAGCCGGCGGCGGCGGGACCACTTCCGGCGCCTCCAGGATGCGAGGACGTCGGCGGTCGATGACCGGCTCGGCCAGTTCGTCGAACGGGGCTGGCGGAGGAGCCCAGGAGCGCGGGAACTCGATGAGCTTTCCCGTCACTGGGGCTGCGGCCGGGACTGTGGTCGGCGGCGCGGATGCCGGGATTTCGACAGCTTGAGGTGCGCCTTCGGCGAAAGTATCCAAGGCCAGAGCCTGGTTGGATGACGGCATTCTGTCCGGCAATGTGGAGGGCTCGACCGAAATATCACGTGCGGTTCGGAGATCCTCCTCCTCGAAATGCAGCTGCAGCGACGGATAGCGGGGCGGACGAGGCTTGCGGCGAGATTGATAACGATTCAGCCGGGCCGCGACCTCCTGGCGCCAGACTGCGGAATCCTCGGGCGCGGGTTGGTCGCCGTCTTTACTGATGGGTGCCGAAGCCTCTATCGGACTCGGGCGCGTGAGATCAACACGCGGCGTCTCGGTCACGTCGCGCGGTGACGCAGTCGGCGGAAGCACGTCGTCGTCAGCCACATCGTCAGCCAGCCAGCGCGGTGGAGCGGTGGAATGCGTGTCGGAAGAGCAGCGGCAGATGTCACCACAAAGCGGACAAGGCATGAATCACAGTCTTACAAGCAAGCTAGAAGCAAGAGGCCGCCGGATAACCACAAAGACGGTGCCGGAATCCAAGAATGCAGGCGGCTTTTGCCTCCCGAGGCGCAAGCGTGCTAACTTCACCACGACTGCTGCCGGTAGAAGCGTCCGTTCGCGTTTTGCATGCGCTTCGGATGATCTTGTTCCGACGATACTCGTTCCGGCAATCTTGTTCCGATGACTCTTCGCAACAGATTCCTTATCACGGCGGCGGTGCTTTGTCACCTTCTTCTCGTTCCGCCGTTAGTTACCAGCCAGTTGCTGCCTGCGAATGCCGCCGCGGAGCCGCGTGCTTCGACGGAAAAACCGGCGACTGCGCCGTCGACGCCTTGCGCGCAGGCGGCCGCGGCGCAGAAGGAAAAAGGAGACGTCCGCACCATTTGCGCCATCCAGCAGGAAGAGGAAGGCTCGGTTTACAAGTTGCACGGTGCGGTTGAAATCTATTACGGAACCTACATACTGCGGGCGGATGAAGCCACTTACAACTCCGACACCAGGGAAGCAACTGGGACGGGACACTTCTCCCTCGACGGAGGTCCCAATGACGACCACGTGCGCGCATCGCATGGCACCTACAATCTGGATCTCGAAACCGGACGCTTCTACGATGTGACCGGAACAACGGGGCTGGTCTTTCGCGGCAACCAGGTGATCCTGACTTCTACGGCTCCCTTCGCTTTTACCGGCAGGATTGTCGATAAGGTCAGTCCTGACCATTACCTGGTCTACGACGGCACCATCACCACCTGCGAGTTGCCGCATCCCATGTGGCGATTCGACGCGCGCAAGGTAAATGTGGACGTGGGCGGCAACGCTCAGATCTACCGCAGCGCTTTTGTTCTGCACGGCGTCCCCATGCTTTATTTCCCGTATGCCACCCATCCCGTGCAGAGAGAGTCGCGGCAGTCCGGGTTCCTGATGCCCTCGATCGCCCGGTCTTCCACCAAAGGCAATGTGGTGGGTGACGCCTACTACTGGGCTATCAATCGCATGATGGATGCGACCCTGGGCGCGGAATACTTCTCGCTGCGCGGCTGGTCGCAGCGCGGCGAGTTTCGAGTCCGGCCCAGCGAAACTTCCTACGTTGACCTCAACTACTTTGGAGTAATTGATCGTGGTATCGGCTCCCCTCCGCTCAAAGAGGGCGGAGAAAATGTGCGTCTGAACTCGGTGGGGAACTTCGCAGGGTTCCGTGCCGTGGCCAACGTCGACTACTTGAGTTCGTTTCTGTTCCGCCTGGCCTTTAATGAGGTTTTCAGTCAGGCGGTGTATTCGGAAGTTAAATCGCAGGCCTTCCTCTCGAAATCAAACGACGGATTCAATCTAAATGGATTCGCCGAGCGCTACCAGAACTTCATGAGCACGACGCCGGGTCAGGTAATCACAATTCTGCACGCCCCGAGTCTTGATTTCTCCGGCAACGAACGCGAGTTGGGACGCACGCCGTTTTATTGGTCGGCTGACGCCTCGGCCACCGGATTGTCGCGCAGCGAGCCCCAGCAAGGTACGTGCCCCGGGTTCTTTAATTCTTGCACGCCGGCTTTCCGCACGGGGAATCTGGTCGAGCGCTTCGATCTGAACCCTGGAATCTCTCTGCCGCTGCTGTTTCGAGGATGGTCTCTGCGTCCACAGCTGACATTGCATGAGACCTACTACAGCGAAAGACTGGTCGGGGAAGAGCAGAATAACCCGGGGCAGGCGGTGAGCGACGCCATTAACCGCCAAGCACTGGAGACGGCGGTGGAGCTGCGACCTCCGGCGCTGGAGCGCGTGTTCGACAAGAACTTCCTGGGGAGAAAGTGGAAGCATGTCATCGAGCCGCTGGCAGTCTACCGCTTTGTGACCGGCGTGAACAACTACGCCAATGTTCTGAAGTTCGACGAACATGACATTCTCACCGATACCCACGAAGTGGAGTACGGCTTTGTAACCCGTCTGTATGCCAAGCGCAATTCGGACAAGCCGGAGGATTGCGACCCCATTATGTCGGCGCTTATGGTCGGCGGGGCCGGGCCCGAATCGACCGTGCCGTGGCAGCATATCAACACGCTCGCCAATCGCCAGTGCCCGCCCGAACCGCCGGTGCGCGAGGTCGTGACCTGGGAACTGGGGCAAAAATACTTTCTCGATCCTACATTCGGGGGAGCGCTGATCCCCGGCCAGCGCAACGTGTTCACCACGACGGTCGATCTTACCGGCATCGCGTTTCTCACCCAGCCGCGGCATCTTTCGCCGCTGGTTTCCCGCTTGCGCGTGGAAACCAGCTCTCGCACCGACGCGGAATGGGATCTGGATTACGACTTCCAAAATAGCCGCATCAACGCGAGCACTCTACTCGCCAACTATCACTTTGGACAGGTGACGGTGGGCGGTGGCGACGCATTCTTGCAGGTACCCGTGCCGGGGGCTGGTTCGCCTCCGCGCTTCAACCAGTTTCGCGCCGCTCTGGGATATGGACGCCCCAACAAGCGCGGCTTCAGCGCTGCCAGCAGTTTTGGCTTTGATGCGGAAACCGGGCAGCTGCAGTTCTTCAACGCCCAGACCACTTACAACTGGGATTGCTGCGGCATGACCATGGAATATCGCAGCTACACCGTCGCCAATGTGCGCAACGAAAATCTGTTCCGCGTATCCTTCACCCTGGCGAACATCGCCAGCTTCGGCAGTCTGCGGCCGCAGGAACGGCTGTACTAGAGCAGTGGCCAGTGGTCAGTAACGCGGCTCATTCCTCCTGCAGCCTCCAGGCAAGACGCCCCTGCTAAGATAATGCAATGTCAGCCGCCGGACTAAGCATCGACTCAAAGCTCACATCGCTTAAGGCCTGCCTTCGCGCCCTCGGCCGCACTCTGGTCGCCTATTCCGGCGGCGTGGATTCTGCGTACCTCGCGTGGGCTGCCCATCGGGAGTTGGGAGATAACATGCTGGCAATCATCGCTGACTCTCCCAGCCTGGCGCGTACGCAGCTTGCCGATGCCATCGCTTTTGCGCGCGAGCAGTCGATTCCGCTGGAAGTGGTTGCGACCTCGGAGCTCGATCGTCCCGAGTATGTGCGCAATGATGCGCAGCGCTGCTTCTTCTGTAAGGATGAACTGTTCACACTGATGGAAGAACTGCGCGTGGCGCGCGGATTCGATGCCATCGCGTACGGGGTGAATCTCGACGATCAGGGCGATTTCCGCCCGGGCCAGAAGGCGGCGACCGGGCACCAGGTTGTGGCTCCTCTGCTCGATGCCGGGCTCAGCAAGGAAGAAATTCGCGTGCTGGCGCGGAACGCTGGCCTGCGCGTCTGGGACAAACCCGCCTCTGCCTGCCTGTCGTCGCGAATCGAATATGGCCGCCCGGTTACGCGCGAGGCGCTCGACGTTGTGGAAAAAGGCGAGGACGCCCTGCGCGCTCTGGGCTTCCGGCAATTCCGCGTGCGGCATCACGGGGAAATCGTCCGCATTGAAATCGCGCGCGAGGAACTCGCGCGGGCTCTCGATCCCTCCATGGCCGCGGAGTTCGCCAGCATCTTCAAGGCTCTCGGTTTCAAGTTTGTGACCCTCGATCTGGAGGGCTTCCGCTCCGGGTCGATGAACTTATTGCTTCCGGCAGAGGATTTATTCCGGCCGACCGGTTGAAGAGGAAGCCGCCTTCGCGGTCACGTCGAACACTCCATTTCCCGCTCGGTTCTGGTCTAGGCATTCCTGCGTCCCACGCGGCGCTGTGAGATAATCAAGCTGCGACTTGCGATGTTGAGGCGGTTTTTGGTGAATCTAATTCGACGCTCTTTTATCCTTCTGCTGGTGGTTTGTCTGGGCTGCGTGGCCCAGTCCGCTTCGCCCGATTTAGCTCGGAAGATCGAGCGCCAGGTTCGTTCCTACTATAAAATTCCTCCCGAGGCGCACGTGCTGGTGGGCGTGCCCTCGCCCAGCGCGGACTTTCCTAACTACGATTCGGTGGTTGTAACCGTGGATGACGGGAACAAGAAACAGGATCTCAAGTTTGTGGTTTCCAAAGACGGTTCTTCGCTGGTGCGGACCATCAAATTCGACCTGACCAAGGACCCGTTCGCCGAGACCATGAGCAAAATCGATGTCACCGGACGGCCCACGCGCGGCGCGAAGGCATCCAAGGTTGTGGTGGTGAACTTCGACGATTTCGAGTGCCCGTTCTGCTCCCGCCTGCATCAGACGTTATTTCCACAGATCTTCAAAGAGTACGGCGACCGGGTCACTTTCATTTACAAGGATTACCCGCTGGTGGAAATCCATCCCTGGGCGGTGCACGCCGCGGTGGACGCCAATTGTCTGGCGGCGCAGAACGGCGACGCCTATTGGGATTTCGCGGATTACATTCACAGCAACCAGCATGAAGTGAACGCTGAAAAGACGCCGGAAGCACGGCTCGAGGCGGTCGACCGGATCACCCTGCTGCAGGGCCAGAAGCACAATCTTGATGTGGTCAAGTTGCAGTCCTGCGTCAAGGCGCAGGATGAAAGCGCAGTGAAGGCGTCGATGAAAGAAGGCGACGCCATTGGGGTGGAAGCCACGCCCACGATGTTTATCAACGGACAGAAAATCGACGGCGCCGTGCCCATCAGCGAAGTACGTGCTGCGCTGGATCGCGCCTTGAAGGATGCCAATCTGCCCGTGCCTGAGCATGCGGTCGCGGCATCGGCGCCGGCCTCCAAGTGATATTGCGAAATGGAATTGGCGCTGGCGCACTCGCAGCGCGGGTGGTCGGGTTGGAGGGGGAAACTCGTTTGAAAAGAAATGCTGAATTTGGCCGAATTGCGGCTCTGCTGGCGGCCGCCGTTGTGCTGGCAGCGCTGCTGGGCTGTAAGTCCCAAGTGAGCGGCGACGTGATGGCCACGGTAGACGGCCGCAAGATCTTCCGCTCTGACGTCGACAAGTACTACGACAATCAGGTCGCGAGCGCACAGCAGGCGCCCGTCGGCGAACAGGCCACGATTCTCCGCCTGAACATTCTGCGCCAGCTCATCGACGACGAAATGGTGATGCGCCGGGCTGAAAAGCTCGGCCTGCTGGCCACGGAAGAGGAAGTAGACCGCAAGCTGAACGAGATCAAATCTCCTTACACGCAGGAGGAGTTCGATCAGCGGCTGAAAGAAAAAAAGATCACGCTGGAGGATTTCAAGCGCGACATCCGCCGCTCCATCACCGTCGATAAGGTGATGAACAAGGAAGTGGCGTCGAAGATCAATGTAACCGACCAGGACATTAACGAATATTTCACGGCGCACAAATCAGAATTCAATCTCATCGAACCGCAGTACCACCTGGCGCAGGTCTTCGTCACGCCCACGCCCAACCCGCAGGTGCACAACCAGAACAACAAGGCGCAGAACGAAGCCGACGCTCGCAAGAAGATCCAGATGATTTCGAATCGCCTGGACAGCGGCGACGACTTCGCCACGCTCGCCATGAATTATTCGGAGGATCCGGAGACTTCCGGCAACGGCGGAGACCTGGGAACGCTTCCCGAGTCTTCTCTGCGCAACACGGATCCGGGAACCCGCGACGCGGTGATGAAGCTGAAGCCCGGGCAGTACAGCCCCATCATCATCCTGACCAATCCCGCGAACAAACAGGTGATGGGATTCCGCATCGTGAAGCTGGTGTCGAAAGAGCCCGCGGGACAGCGCGATTTGTCGGATCCGCGGGTGCAGCAGGCTATCCGGTCGCAGCTCCATGACCGCCGTGAGCAGTTGCTGAAAGCGGCATACTACGAAGTGCTGCGCGACTCCGCCAAGGTGGATAACTACTACGCCAAAAAGATTCTGGATAGTAATGGGCTGACGAACTAGAGTGGAATCACTCGACGATCGCGAGCACGTCACCCGCGTTCACGGCCGCACCTTCGCTGACTAGAATTTTCTGCACGGTTCCGCGCTTCGGCGATTTGATTTCGTTCTGCATCTTCATCGCCTCTACTACAGCGATGCCGCGGCCTGACTCCACTTCGTCTCCCTCACTCACCAGCAGGCGCACCACTTTACCGGGCATGGGAGCGACTACCTTCCTCGGCCCCTGATCGTCTCCGGCACGGGTGCGGCCGCGCAGCGAGCGCGGATCGCGAACTTCCACGGCGAAGCGCGCGCTTCCCACCCACAAATGCAAATCGTTCGCGACTCGCTCCGACTTCACCTCGTACGCCAGGTTCCCGATGCGGAGCGAGAGCACATCCGGGCGTGCGAGGACAGCATCGACCTCAAAGTCGCGGCCGTCGAGCCGGCAGGACCAGCGCCCGTCGCAGCGGTTGAGGTCGAGCCGGTAGTTCTTTCCGTCGATGGTTACGTCGTAGAGCATTAGCAAAACCAGTGGTCAGTGGTTAGTGGCCAGGTGATTTGATTTGCGATCACACTTTCTCAACGGAGAGCCTCGCGGCGACTGGCGCTCTTCCAGTTCGACTTTACATTTTCATCGGTGCGTGAACTTCCAACGCCGTTTCCTGCATTTTGCTCGGTTGAACCGAGCGCGGCGAACAAGCCTGCTGCGATCGCGGCTACCTCAGCGGCTTTTGAGTCGGCCGGCTTGCTCTCTGTGCGCTTCAACATGCGGTCGAGGAATCCCGTATCCAGTTTGGCGGCACGAAAATCCGCATCGTGCAGGATGCGACGAAACAAGGAAATGTTGGTCTTGATGCCGCCCACGAAATATTCGCCGAGAGCACGCGTCAGCCGCGCGATGGCCTGCTCGCGGTCGCTGCCGTAACCGATCAGCTTGGCCAGCAGCGGATCGTAGTCGATCGGAACGTTCCAGCCTTCATACATGCCGCTGTCGATGCGGATGCCCGGACCGGAAGGCTCCAGCAGCAGAGTGATTTTGCCCGGGGCTGGGGAAGTAGTTGTTGTCGGGATCCTCCGCGTAGATGCGGCATTCGATGGCGTGGCCGCGGATGCGCACGTCATCTTGCGTGAAGGGCAGCTTTTCCCCTGCTGCGATGCGAATCTGCAGATGGACCAGGTCGATCCCGGTAACAAGTTCGGTCACCGGATGCTCGACCTGCAAGCGCGTGTTCATCTCGAGGAAATAAAAATTCTTCTGCTGATCGACCAGGAACTCGACCGTGCCGGCGTTGGTGTAGTTCGCGGCTTGCGCCACGCGGACCGCGACCTCGCCCATCCGGCGCCGCATGTCGGCGTCGACAATCGGCGAAGGCGCTTCTTCCAGCACTTTTTGATGACGCCGTTGCAGCGAGCACTCGCGTTCCCCAAGGTAGACCGTGTTGCCGTGTTCGTCGGCGAGCACCTGCATCTCGATGTGCCGCGGATTGACGATCGCCTTCTCGATGTACACTTCGCTGTCGCCGAAAGAGCGTTCTGCCTCGCTGCGCGCCGCTTCGAGGGAAGATTTAAGTTCCTCAGCAGCATGCACCAGCCGCATGCCTTTACCACCGCCGCCCGCGGCTGCCTTCAACATGACGGGATAACCGATTCTGGCGGCTACCTGCTCCGCTTCCTCGAATGACTCGACACCTCGCGACGTTCCCGGCACGAAGGGAACGCCCGCTTTCTCCATGGCCTGGCGGGCGCGGGTTTTCGATCCCATGGCTTCCATGGCCGCTGCGGTTGGGCCAATGAATTTCACCCCCGCATCGGCGCAGGCTTGGGCGAACTTCGCGTTCTCGGAGAGGAAGCCGTAACCGGGATGGATCGCGTCGGCGCCGGAGCGCTGGGCGACGTCGAGAATTTTGGGAACGTTGAGATAAGACTCGGAAGCCGCGGCAGCGCCGATGGGATAAGCTTCGTCGGCCTTGCGCACATGCAGCGCCGCGCGATCTACCTCAGAGTAAACCACGACTGCGGCAATTCCCATTTCGTGGCAGGCGCGCAGCACGCGCACCGCGATCTCGCCTCGATTGGCTATGAGGATTTTCTTGAACATCGCCTTTTCGCGCGAACCGCACTGAGCCGGCGGACCCAGGATTCTGCGGACCGAAGATTCTGCGGACCCAGGATTCTACCGGAAACCTGGCCGCGAGTCTGAGATCTATCTCGTTAATGCTTTTCCGGCTGTGAGTATAGCGCCCATGCGGTTGCCAAATCCTGGACGACGTGACCCAGCGACTTGTAGACCGTGATTTCTTCCGGCGAGCGGCGGCCTTCGATTTCACCCGCCAACACCTGGCCAATCTCAGCGACGATGTGGCCGTCATCGATCAACCCCGCAGCCTTAGCGCGTAGAAACTCAGCGCCCTGGGTTAGGACACCCTCACGGCTGTCGGCAATGAAGCGCGAGCGGACCACCAGATCGTTGTCCACCTCGGTCGGCCCAGCGTGGCCCGAGCCGACGAGATTCACATGCGTACCACGCCGCACCCACGCGCCCTTGAGGATTGGCTCGGTCGCGGAGGTGACGGTGCAGATAATGTCAGCTTCCGCGACTGCCTCTTCCACGCTTCCGGCGCTGGCGACGGTCACGGCAAGTTCTGCTTGCGTCCGGTCCGCGAAGGCTCGGGCGCGCTCGGGCGAACGTCCCCAGATCGAAATGGATTCAAGCCCGCGCACCTTGTTGATGGCACGAGCATGGGTCGCGGCCTGTTCGCCATAGCCCAGGATCGCCAGCCGGCGGGCGTCCTTGCGTGCGAGCACATCAGTGGCAACGGCGCTGGCCGCGGCCGTGCGAATGGCTGTAATCTCGCCAGCATGCAAGACGCAGACTGGCGCACCGGTTTCGGGATCGAACAGAATGACCAGACCCTGATGCGACTGTATTCCCAGCGCGAAGTTTTCCGGGAAGACGCTGATTAACTTCGCGCCGAAGGTCGCATGCTCGCCCATGGCGCCGGGCATTACGCCGAATAAACGGCCTTCGCCGAGCGGAATGATCGACCGCAGGAGTTGCCGGGTTTCGCCGCGAGAGAATGCGATCATGGCATCGCGCACGATAGGAATGCACACATCGTAGGTGAGC
Organism: uncultured Acidobacteriaceae bacterium; assembly: GCA_963743115.1. Classification (GTDB taxonomy): domain Bacteria; phylum Acidobacteriota; class Terriglobia; order Terriglobales; family Acidobacteriaceae; genus Sulfotelmatobacter. The sequence continues at coordinate 666,174 of CAVUOM010000001.1, forward strand.
TGGCGGGCAACTTCTTCGCGGTCTATGAATCGCATCCCAGCTTTCCTTGTCGGATATCTTTCACTCCGGCGTGCGGGAAAAGCTCACTGCGAACGGAGGAGCGGCGGAGTTGGATGTCTTCGCCCAGCTCGCGCGGGGGATGAAGCGGTAGCGGAGCAGGGTCAAGATGGCAAGCCAGCCATCCGCGTGACGAATCTTTTTGCCTTCCCCGGCCGTGCGCGGAGCGTAGGCGATGGGCACTTCCGCAATCTTCTCGCCCATACGGCAGAGCTTGGCTGTCACTTCGGGGCAGAATTCAAAACGGCGGCAATCCAAATTAATTTTCTCTATCAGTGAACGCCGGAAGACCTTGTAGCAGGTGGCTTCGTCGTGGATACCCGCGCCGTAGAGCAAATTGGCCAGGTGAGTCAGAAGCTTCGCTCCCAGAAAAAACCGGAGCCCGCGTTCGGGCCGGTCCGGGCGGACGCCGTACACCACGTTCGCCTGACGCTGCTCGAGGGGACGCAGCAACACGGGATAATCCTGGGGGTCATATTCGAGATCCGAATCCTGAATCAGGATATATTCTCCTCGAGCATGCGCAAGCGCAGTGCGGATAGCCGCACCCTTGCCGCAGTTTTTCTCGTGGAAAACGATGGTGACATCGTCGGCGAGCGGCATATCCCGGAGCTTCTCGCGAGTGCCATCGGTGGAACCATCATCGACGATGATGATTTCCTTCTTGACGGGCGAGGCATGGATGGCCTGCAGCAGCTCATCGACGTGCGCAACTTCGTTATAGACGGGAACGATCACGGAGACGCATCCCGCCCACCGGTCGTTGGCCGGCATTTTGGCCAGTGATGCGACAGCGTCCGCGGCCGTCCGCGGCGATCTTTCGAGCGACGCCACACTCATCCCGTGGAACTCTCTGAACTGTGGGCTGTTCTTAGCATAATAACATTCCGACCCAGCCGGCGGTTACAGACCGTAACGCCGAAAAACCAAACCCACGGCTTGCGCCTTTGGCAGGCTCAGGGCAAGCTGTGGGTTGGATTCCGTGGCCGCTACGCGGCTTGGATTTTTCCTGTACTACTTTGGCTGATCCATTGTGATGCCTTGCTGCCCGGGCTGCTTCTCGGATTTGATTTTCTTGGTGAGTAGAGTCTGGTCAACCCAGTGGTCGGCGGTTTTTAGATCTTCCTGGCGGGCAGCGAGGTCGTCGCATTCCACATCGGCCTTTTCGCGGTACATGAGATTCAGGTAGGCCATGGCGTCGTCATAGTCGGGGCGAAGTTGAATCGCCTTGTTCAAGCTATCAATGCCTTCCTGGATCGACGGCCAATTCTTCACCTTCAGTTCTTCACAAACCTTTTTCTGATCTTTGTTCTTGGGATTCAGACTCTCGTCCGGCTTCAGGCCGAGTTTGGCGCGCTCTTCCATGCGCGGCTGGTAGCAAGCCGTCCAATCAATGACGCCCACGGAGTAGTAAGGCTCGGGATCGTTGGGATCGATATCGGCAGCCATCCGGTAATACTTTTTGGCGTCATCGAACTTCTTCATGTTCAAGTACAGATAGGCGATTCCCTTGGCAGCATTTACTTTCTGGTCGCGCGCCGGATTCATGTCGAGCACGTGCTGGTACTGCTCGATGGCCTGCTCCGCCATTTTGTTGTTGTCGGGCGTGTCGGCTCCGGGGATGTACTGCTGTGCGAAGGCGGTGGCCAGATACATCTTGGCGTTAATCAGGCTGGGATCCAAAGCCACGGCTTGCTGGAAATGATCGATGGCCTCTTCGTACTTGGCGTTCTTGTAGGCAGTGACGCCCTTGTTGAGCTGGTCGCGGGCGCGCAGCTTGCTGCAGCCAACGGAAGAAAACAGCGCCAGCATTGCGGCCGCCAACGTTAGCAGTCGAAAATGTTTATTCATTGCGGTATAAGTCTCCCTTGCCACACAGCATCCTAGGCCCAGAGACAGCGGGTTGACAAGTGCTGGCCGAGCGTTTATTCACAGAAGTGGCGCGGGAACAATAGCTCCCGCTCGCAGGTTGAGTGCAATACGCGCCTCCCGGGCGCGTCAGTTCCCCAGTCCCGCGCGTGCCCGCCTTTAGCCGCCCGCTTCGATCTTTGCGGTAATCAGACCGACCTTATCCACTCCCGCAGCATGCGCAATGTCAATCACGTTGGCTACGTCGGCGAAGGGGACGGCGTCATCGCCCTTCACGAACATGACTTTCTCGGCGCGGGTCTTGTAGATATCTGCCAGACGGCCCTGCAGGTTGTCCCAGGTGGCATCTTCCTGATTGATCTTCAGGCCCGGATCCTGACCGGCACCACGATCAATCAACTGCACCACGATGGTACGGTCGGGCGTATTGTTCTTGGGCGCGTTGGGCGGGGGTGGCTGAGGCACAAGCGCATCCAAGCCTTTCGGCGTCAAGGGCGTGATCACCATGAAGATGATGAGCAGCACCAGCAATACGTCGATCAGCGGAGTGACGTTAATGTTGGCGCTTTGCCCTCCGCCGCTTCCCAATGACATACTCATGTTCGGTTCTCCTCTAACTTCACTCGCTTCATTGCCCACTCGCCGGAGCGGCAGGCGGAGCGCTTGGAGTGCTTTTCCTCTGGTCGGTGAGCAGGCCGAGATCATCCACTCCAGCGGCGCGCACGGCATCCACCACCTGAACCACATTGCCGAAGTGGGCGCGGGCATCCGCCTTTAAGTAGACTTCCTTATTTGTGCGATTGGTCAGGCGATCCTTCACTTTGCCGGTCAAACTGTCGACCGTGACCTTGTCAGAGCCGAAGTAGACCGTCCCATCGCGCATCACCGAAACCAGCAGCGCGTCTTCCTTGTCAGCGTCCTGCATCGGAGTTGGATTGTTCACCTTGGCCATATCCACGCTGATGCCCTTCTGCAACATGGGCGTGATCACCATGAAGATGATCAACAGCACCAACATCACGTCCACCATAGGTGTGACGTTGATGTCCGAATTTACGTTGGCCCCTTCATTTCGCTTTGCGATTGCCATAACTAATGTCTCCCAAGAGCAGTGGCCAGTTGTCAGCGGCCAGTTGCCGGTAAAACCTTCCGCGTGAATTGGGAAGCCCGGCGCCGGGAAGGTTCCCGGCGCCGGACAGCAACTCATGCGGACTTGCGGGCAAAACTTCTAGGACCGGCGAACGTCCCGGCGCTTCAGGAAGTAGTCGATCAGTTCGCTCGACGAGTTGTCCATCTCCACATCGAACGCTTCTACGCGGCCGGTGAGGTAGTTGAACATCATGACGGCGGGAATAGCGACCAGCAAGCCGAAAGCCGTGGTCACCAGCGCCTCCGAAATGCCGCCTGCGACTGCGCCCAGACCGGTCGCCTTCTGTTCGGAAATGCCCTTGAAGGCATTCAGAATGCCCATCACCGTGCCGAACAGGCCCACGAAGGGAGCCGTCGAACCGATGGTAGCCAGTCCGCCCAATCCACGCTTCAGTTCGGCGTGGACGATGGCTTCGGTGCGCTCGAGTGCCCGCTTGGAAGCTTCAATGGTCTCGCCAGGGATGGCGCCGGGGCTATCCTGGTGAGCCTTGAATTCCATCAGGCCGGCGGTGACAACCTTGGCCAGATGGCTCTTCTTGTTGCGCTCGGCGACCTTGATGGCCTCGTCGATGCGGCCATCGCGGAGCGCTCCGGCTACTGCGGGAGCGAAGGCGCGGGACTGCTTGCGAGCCGCGTTATACGCCATGGCACGGTCAATCATGACGCCAATCGACCACCCTGACATGATGAACAGAATGATGACCACGATCTTCGCGATGATTCCCATCTGCCGCCATAGCGAAATCGGATCCCATCCCACTGCGCCACCTTCCTGCACAATCCAGGCGGCGGCCCTAGGCACGTGAACAAAAACTGCTGCTGCCACATTAGCTAACATGAGTTGCTTTTCCCTCCTCGGAACTTTCTAGACTCTTTGATGCGAGATTCGAACGTGCTGCAAAGCCTGACGGCAAAAGTTCGCCGGGATTCGCCTACCTGAGATGAGAGGTACGGCGACCGCGCCCGGCAAAGGGACTCTCCCGGCCACCGCTTTAGGTGAGAGGGAAGGGCCATACTGCTTATACACTTTATGACCTTGCCGCGTCACGCGACACCAGCCCGGATCTAGCCCCCGGACAAGGTGAAGTTGACAAATACTTCGGTATCCACTTCGACCGGCTCGCCATTCAGCAGATAGGGCTTATACCTCCACTGCTTTACGGCCTCGATGGCCGCAGGCGCCAGCATTGGATGCCCGCTGACCAGCGTTAGGTTTTCGATCGAGCCATCCTTGGCGATGACGGCATGCAACACCACGGTACCCTGGATGCGGGCCTGCCGCGCCAGGGGCGGGTAATTCGGTTGCACGCGCCGCACCAACAAACCGGCGGAAACGCCTTGCGAAACCCGCACGCGCTGCGGTGTAGCGACCTTGGGCACGGCTACCGGGGTTGAACTGATAATGCCACCGATTACGCCGCCCATCTGGCCGCCCGGGATGCCCCCCGGAACGCCGCCCACAACACCACTGACAGCCATCTGCGGTGGGGCCTCGTCTTCCTTGATCATCTGTACTTTTTGAGGAATCTTGGTCGGGGTGCGGAGTTCCCCGTTCACGATGTCGGTCTGAACCTGATGCACCACATGCACCGGCGCGGCAGCCGGGGGTGGAGGTGGTGGAGGCGGCGGCGGAGCCACCAGGAAACGTCATTAACTGCTGCTTAGGCAGGGCTTCCGTAAAGATGAGAGGCATCAGAACCATGAGCCCGACCAACCCTATCTCGAGAATGATAGCGAAAGTCGTCGTTCGTCCTCGTTTCGTTTTCAGCCTGCCACCGGATTCCAGAAGGCTATCTTCAAACATAAGAGTTTCTCCCTACTACAGAGCCTACGTTGTCTTAGACACCGAGCGCTTCCCCTTTGCTCCCAGCAACGGACTCCGTCGCCAAAAGACAATCCCCCGACCCACTCGCACCGAACCAAACGCTTCCAACTGCCTATAGACAAAGACTTTAACTCAGGATCGCCGATTCGCTTACCGTGTGACCACCTGACCCGGACGGGCTGCGGCGCCCGGCCGTTTGCCCTTCTCGATCCGCCAATCCTGATACGCCACCAGAATCGGTGCTGCGATTGCGATCGAGGAATACGTTCCTATCAAGATGCCGATTACCAGCGCCAGGCTGAACCCGCGAAGCACCTCGCCGCCGAACAAATAGAGAGCAAGTACAGTAAGGAAGGTTAGCCCGGCTGTCAAGATGGTTCTACTCAGGGTTTGATTGATGCTCCGGTTGACGATTTCCGAGAGCTTCTCACGCCGCATGAGTTTAATGTTTTCCCGGATGCGGTCAAATACCACGATCGTGTCGTTATTAGAGTAACCAATCAGGGTCAGAATGGCGGCGATGACGGTGAGCGAAATGTCTTTGTCGAGCAGCGAGAATGCGCCTACGGTGATCAGCGTGTCGTGAAACACGGTGACCACAGCCGCGACTCCGTAAATCCACTCAAAGCGGAATCCCAGGTAAACCAGCATCCCGGCGAGCGAATAGGCGGTCGCCAGCAGCGCTTGTTTGCGCAGTTGCGCACCCACCTGAGGTCCGACAATCTCGACGTTGCGCACTCCAAAATCGGACAGAAAGAAGCCGTCTGGCAGAGAAGCCACCACTGCAGGATCGACCGCGCCCTTTAACTGATCGAACGAACTCAGCACTCCGCCCTGCACTTTGTCCCGCGTATCGACGATCGCCTGAGCCTGCTGAGTATATTTCTGGTCGGCATCAGAGCCGAGACGCATCGGGTCTTTGTCCATCAGATAATTCTTGATGGCCAATGAGCTGGAATTATTCAGATCGGCCTTGCCCGCGGGAACATTGGTCTCGAGCGTTTGGATGATCTTGTTCTTACCGTTATCGAGCGCCTGCTCGCTGGTTTCCTGCACGTCGAGGTCAATCAGCACTTCGTTGTTCGAAGGCACATCGTAGCGCTGAATCTTCGCGTTGTGCAGGCCGGCGTGGTCCATGGCCGCGCGCAGCGCGTTATCGTTGGGCGTGTGCGAAAACTTCACATACACCAGTGTGCCGCCGCGGAAGTCCACGCCGTACGGAATATGGTGCCAGAACAACATGGAAAACAGGCCGGCGACACTGAACACGAGGGAGAAGGCGAGAAAATACCACTTCTTGCCCAGAAAATCTATGTTGGTATTGCGAAAAAACTCCACCAGTCTTACCTCTTGTCCGATTTATGATTTCGCGAACAATTTGTAATGGGGTAATTTTGCACTTTAGTAATTGAAAACCGAAAGACAAACCTGCACGGGTTTTCAAATTGCACAATTACCAATCACTAAATTACAAATTCCATTAAATGCTCAGCGCTTCGCCGCGCTGTTTGCGGCTCAGAACCCAGTCAAAAATCGTCCGCGAAACAAAAACAGCCGTGAACACGTTGGCGATCAAACCAAAAACGAGCGTCACCGCAAATCCCTGCACCGGGCCGGTTCCGAAGATGAACAGAATTGCCGCTGAGACGATGGTCGTGACGTGCGTGTCAACGATGGTCACCCAGGCGTGGCCAAAACCCTGATCCACAGCCGAAGGCGGCGTCTTGCCATTGCGTAGCTCTTCGCGGATGCGCTCGAAAATCAGCACATTGGAGTCCACGCCCATACCGACGGTGAGAATCACCCCGGCAATTCCGGGCAACGTCAATACTGCCCCAACGTAGCCCATGAAGCCGAGCAGGATCACCAGATTCAGAAGCAGAGCAATGTCAGCATTGATGCCGGCCGCGCGGTAGTAGACCAGCATGAAAATCAGCACCACAAGCATGCCGATGATGGCGGCATTCACTCCGGAACGGATCGAATCGGTGCCCAAGCGACGGCCCGACCGTCCGCTCTTCCAGATATTTGATGCCCGCCGGCAGCGCGCCCGAGCGCAGGATCATCGAAAGATCTTTCGCCTGCTGCTGGTTCATGCTCCCGCCGCTGATGCGCCCGGTATCGCGGATGGCCTCATGGATATTGGCTACCTCCTGCACTTTGCCGTCGAGGACCACTCCCAGGTTCTCGCCCACATGCGCCGAAGTGAAGCTGTAGAAGCGCTGTCCGCCTTCGCCCGTGAGAGTAAATTGCACATCCGGCTGGCCATTCTCGTCAGTGCTGGCTTGAGCGTCACGCAAGTCTTTTCCGCGGACGGCGGAAACCCTCGACACTAAATACCAAGCTTGTTCGTCCGCCGGGGTTCCGGGAGCCGCATGCCCGGGCATAAGCATGGCATCTGGCGGTAAAACTCCTCCCTTATCCTGCAGCGCAGCCTGCTCGCTCGGATACGGTCCGCCCAGCACCTGCTTGATTTCAAGCATGGCGGTGGATTGCATGATGTCCTTGACCCGGCCGGGATCGTCCACACCCGGCAACTGGACCAGAATCTGATATTGGCCGAGGCCGTGCTCCTGGATGGTTGGTTCGCTCACGCCGAGGGAATCGATGCGGTTGCGGATGGTCTCGATCGCCTGCGTCACGGCCTTGTTCTTCAGATCGCTGAGCATCTGCGGCTTCATCGACAGCGTCCAGGTATTGTCCGCTCCTGAATTCAGGTTGTACTCGGGAAGACGCTCGTTCACGATATCGAGCAGGTCCTTCCGCCCGTCCGGCGGCACACCTTTCAGCACAACCTCATCGGGAGCATTCTTCGGATCGGGCTTCGAGATATCGGAGAACGCAATCTTGCGCTTGTTCAGCTGCTCTTTGAGGGTTTCGACCGCATTGTCGGAATCAATATTTACTGCGTCGTTAACCTGCACCTGCAGGATCAGGTGGGTTCCGCCGCGCAAATCGAGCCCGAGATGAATGTTCTTGGTCAACGCCGCCAGCAAGCCCTGGCCGGAAAAACTCTGCGGGATGCCGAATATCCCGTACAGAAAGATCAGCAGAGTTCCGACGATGGCTACCAATTTCCAGAGAAGATTCTTGTTCATAACGAAAACAGAGTCCAAAAATTCTTAGTTGTTGCCGCTGCTACTTGGTCTTGGCTTCTTCGTCCGCGGTGGTCAATTGCGCCACCGAAGCCTTGGTCACTTCGAGCCGCAGGTTGTCCGGAGGAACCCGCAGATGGATCGAGTCTTCCTTCAGAGCCACCACGGTGCCGCGCAACCCGCCGGTGGTGGTTACCTTGTCGCCGGTCTTAATGCTCTCGAGCATGGCTTGCCACTTCTTCTGCCGGCGCGATTGGGGCATAATCACGAGAAAGTAAAATACCCCGACCATCAACCCCATTGTGATCAGGAAGGAGAAGCCACCTCCACCCGGTAACTGCATTGCCAGCAGGAATTCCATATTCGCCAAGGCCATATTTCCGAAGCCGTGTTTCTAAGACTCCCTGTCTAATTCGCGGACTTCACTTCTTGAGCCTCAATCCGCGAGCTTTAATCCACGAAAAACTGCCCACGGACGCAAACGCCGCAGACTTGCATTTCACGACGGGAGTTCTGATCGATTCCGGCCGAATCATCTACCGCTCAGGCTTGATTCCGGGGAGAGTCGCCACAGGTAAGGCCTAGGGTTCCGGTCGAGACCGGACGCTAGATGAAAAACCTGACTCTTCCCCAAGTGAAATAGAATGACGCACTCGCCGCATAGTGTCAAGGTAGAAACTCAGGTTATGCAGGGTATTTAAGACCTGAGCCAGCACCTCGTTGGAAGCATAAAGATGCCGCAGATAAGCCCTGGAATAGCGCTGGCAAACCCGGCAGCCACAGTTTGGATCGAGCCGCCCTGGGTCCTGAGCATAGCGCGCCTGCTTGATCGAAACTTTGCCCTCGGAAGTGAATAATAGGCCATGCCGCGCGGCTCGCGTAGGCAGCACGCAATCCATCATATCGACGCCCAGGCGGGCGTATTCGGCGATCTCCTCGGGAGTGCCCACTCCCATCACATAACGCGGCTTGTCAGCGGGAAGGTGCTCGAGTGTGGCTCCGATCACCTCGCGCGTGCGTTCCCGGGGCTCGCCCACGCTCAGACCGCCGATCGCATATCCAGGAAAGCCGATTTCGACAGTCCGCTCGGCCGATTCTTTTCTCAATTCGAGATCCATGCCGCCTTGAACGATGCCGAAGAGAGCCTGGGTCGAATCCCCCAGAGGATTGTCATTCCGAGCGAAGCGAGGAATCTTGTTTTGCTGAGAACTGAGAACTGACAACTGAGAACTGCTCCACGGCACTTCATGCTTATAGTCCTCAAAATATTTCTTGCTGCGCTCGGCCCAGCGCAAAGTCAATTCCATCGAAGCCTTGGTCCGCGCCCGATCGGCGGGATACTCCGTGCACTCATCGAACGCCATGATAATGTCGGCTCCGAAGCCAATTTGCGCCTGCATAGCGCTCTCCGGACTGAAGAAGTGCGGCGAGCCGTCAAGATGCGAGCGAAATGTCACTCCCTCCTCGCTGACTTTGCGCAGCTCGTTCAGGCTGAAAACCTGGAAGCCGCCGGAATCGGTCAGGATCGCCCGCGGCCAGGCCATGAAACCGTGCAAGCCGCCCATCTGGCGGACAGTTTCTACGCCGGGACGCAAGTAGAGGTGATAGGTATTGCCGAGAAGAATCTGAACCCCGAGCTCTTCGAGAATGTCCTGGGACACGCCTTTGACCGTTGCTACCGTGCCAACCGGCATGAAGACAGGGGTCTCAATCTCGCCATGAGGAGTAAGCAGGCGCCCGGCACGCGCGGAGCCGGCGCGGCCCTCGACATGGAATTCAATGGACATTGCCTCTTTGCCTTGCGATTGTAGCAACGCGGGACCACTCAGGACTCGATCAGCTGCAAATCCAGAAGTTCGCCTCGCACTCCGCCGTCTTCGATGGCCAGTTTTCCGACGCTCACCGGCAGTTTGAATCTTCGCGGCCCGGCGCTGCCCGGATTGAAATAGAGAACTCCGTCGCGCGCCTCTTGTTTAGGAACGTGACTGTGACCGCTGACCACGGCCGCAAATCCGGCCGCTTTCGGCTTGAGGTCCAGCTGCGCAAAGTCATGCAATACGTAAATGGAAACTCCGCCCAGTTCAACCACCGCAGTTTCAGGCAGCTTGCGAGACCACGCTCCCTTATCGACGTTGCCGCGCACCGCAGTCACAGGCGCAACGGCCGCCAGCTTTTCGAGAATCTGAGGCGAGCCGACATCGCCAGCATGAATGATGTGATCGGATCCGCGCAAAGCTTCCATGGCCTCAGGGCGCAGCAGCCCATGCGTGTCAGAGATAACGCCGATCAGAATGGAGGGCATCGCACCTTAGGTTTCAGATCTCAGATCACGCGGGTCTCAATCATGTGCGAACCAGCGCGACCGCGCGGTGCAGACTCAACACGTTTTCCTCGAGCACCTGAAAACGCTGGTACTCAGACTCGGCTGCCGGCCCCATCGAGAGCTCTGGATTGCGGTGGAGCATCGGGCTGGCAACGCAACTCCTCAGCCCAACGTGGATCTCTTTCACGCCGGTTTGTTCGATGACGCTCGCGGCATTGTGATGGTTGATGCCACCGCAGGCCATGATCGCAATACGCCCACGTGCCGCCTCAGCCAGCCGGGCAAGCTGCTCAACAGCCTGCAGCGCGGTTTTCTTTCCGCCCGAGGTCAGCAGTCGACCCGCGCCAGTCGCGCAGATGGATTCCAGAGCACGAAAAAGATCAGCGGACATATCAAAAGCTCGATGGAAAGTGACATTGAGAGGCCGCGCCAGCTCAACCAGTTCCCGCGCGCGCTCGATGTCTACGCTGCCGTTGGCGTTGAGGATACCCACGACAACCCCGTCGGCTCCTAGCTTCTTCGCGGCTATAACGTCGCGTTTCATGGTCTCGAACTCTTCCGGCGTGTAACAGAAATCACCACCGCGCGGCCGAATCATCACCTGCAGGCCGATGGATGTTCTGGCCCGCACGAGTTCAATCAATCCCGCGCTGGGAGTCACACCGCCTTCGAGCAAATTGCTGCACAGTTCCACACGTCCGGCTCCGCCGCGCTCTGCGGCAACCGCCGAGGCAACAGAATCGACGCATACTTCAATTAGGATCCGATCGCTCATCGCTTTCGGGATTTCGTTACTTCTTTCATCTTCTCGAGCAGCTTGCCGACGCTCACAATCGCTCGTCCCACAGTGCCCCGGCCAATTTCCTGCACATCGTCGCGCGCGCTTACCCGGAAAGTGTAGAAGCGGCCGTCAAACGATTCCAGCACGGCCTCGGCTGCGATGTCCGCGCCAATGCCGCTCGCAGCACGGTGCTGAATGTTGATCGCAGTCCCCACCGAGATCTCGTCACCCTCGCAGTAAGGCTGAAGCGCGAGAAATGCGGCAGTTTCCATCAATCCGATCATGTGGGGCGTGGAATAAACCGGCGGCAACTCGGGACGGTGCGCGGTAAGAGTATGTTTGAACTCCACCGTTTGTCGTGTGTCTCCGCGCGCGCCGATGGGGATTGGTTTCGCCATTTTGACATCCTATACGAGCGGGCGCAGGAAGCGGCAAGTCACTAGGAGCGTTGCCAGCTTGATAGAATGAAAGGAATAGGTTTCTGCGCAGCAGTCCGTCAATGTTTTGGATCTGTGGTTCTACAATGCATCAGTTTACTGAACAATTCGAGGTCGTTGTCGTCGGCGCCGGCCATGCCGGATGCGAGGCCGCGATGGCCGCGGCGCGCATGGGGCTGAAGACCGCTCTCTATACGCTCAACGTCGACCTGATTGCGCAGATGTCCTGCAACCCGGCAGTGGGCGGCATCGCCAAGGGCCACCTGGTTCGCGAAGTCGATGCCCTCGGCGGCATCATGGGCGAGATCACCGACGCAGTCGGCATCCAGTTCCGCCTGCTCAACACTTCGCGCGGCCCGGCAGTATGGTCGCCGCGGGCGCAATGCGACAAGCAGGCCTACCGGCTCAAGATGCGCGAAGTGCTTGAATCGCAGCCGAATCTCAAGATCAAGCAGGCGGAAGTAGCGGAGCTTCTTGTAGCGAGCCCCGAATCCCGTGTCCCGAGCGAAAGCGATGACTCGGTACTCGGCACTCGCAACTCGGTTCTCGGAGTCAAACTCCGCGACGGACGCACCGTCGGCGCGCAAACCGTGATCATCACGACTGGAACTTTTCTCAACGGACTGATTCACTGCGGCGAGCAGCAGTATCCCGCCGGTCGCTCCGGCGAACCGAATGCGGTTCTGCTGGGAGAAGCTCTGAAAAAGCTTGGCCTGCGCGGCTGCCGTCTCAAGACCGGAACGCCGCCGCGCCTTGACGGACGCACCATCGACTGGTCTCGCTTCGCCGAGCAGCCCGGAGACGCCGACCCAACTCCCTTCAGCTTCCGCACCAAGCGGGTGACGCATCACGACTCGCAGGTGCCCTGTTACATCGCGTCGACCACGCCTGAAACTCATCGCATTATCCGCGAGAACGTACACCGGTCGCCGATGTATAGCGGACAGATCCAGTCGATCGGTCCGCGTTATTGCCCGTCGATCGAAGACAAGATCGTTAAGTTCCCTGACAAGGAGACGCACCAGCTCTACCTCGAGCCCGAGGGCCTGAACACGCACGAGATCTATGTCAACGGCATGAGCACTTCGCTTCCGGTGGACGTCCAGCTCGCGATCCTGAAGTCGATCCCCGGTCTCGAAACCGCCGAGATGCTGCGCCCCGGTTACGCTATCGAGTACGACTCGATCGACCCCACCGAACTGCATCGCACGCTCGAAACTAAGAAAATCAGCCGGCTGTTTCTCGCAGGCCAGATCAACGGCACCTCCGGCTATGAGGAAGCAGCGTGCCAGGGCCTGATGGCGGGGATCAACGCAGCATTGCAGGTGAAGGGACAGCTCCCGCTAATCCTCGACCGCACCGAGGCTTATACCGCGATCCTGATCGACGACCTCATCTCCAAAGGTACAAACGAGCCGTACCGAATGTTCACGTCGCGAGCCGAATTCCGCCTGCACTTGCGCATCGACAACGCCGATCGCCGGCTCACCCCGCACGGTCGCCGCGTCGGACTGATTTCCGATGAATCCTGGAACGATTTTCAAGCAAAGCAGGAGCGCCTGGAGGCAATGAAGAAAGTGCTTGAAGGTACGAGGCTAACCTTTCAGCTGCTGGAAAAGATTGTTTGTCATTCCGAGGAGCGAAGTGACGAAGAATCTGCTGTCCCCAGCGGTGCGACTGACGTGCCTTGGAGTTCCGCCGTCGGCCAGACCTGCGCCCAACTGCTGAAGCGACCCGAGGTCGTCATCGAGCAGTTGGCGCCAATTCTCCGCGAACTCGACCCCGCGTTCTTCGCAAGAGCAAAAGAAAGAGAAGAAATCCGTGAGAATCCGCGAGAATCCGTGGCGCCTCTCTCCTCTACGGTCCGCAACGAACTCAAGTCGGTGGAAACCGAAATTAAGTACGAGGGCTACCTGCTGCAACAGCAGCGCGCCATGGATCGTATGAAGAAGTCGGAACAGCGCTCCATTCCCGGCTGGTTCGATTACCGCTCGGTCAGCGGACTCTCGCGCGAGATGCAGGAGAAGCTCAGCCACGTGCAGCCGCGCACCCTGGCCCAGGCCTCGCGCATCCCGGGAGTGACGCCGGCAGCCGTATCGCTGGTCAACGTCTTCATCGAAATCCAGGCCAGGCGCCGCGAACAGGCCGCTGCCATCTAGGAAGCCCGCTGATCCCGCGGGCGAAATTAACGTTGCGTTAACAATTGAATGTTACGCGCACGTTAATATTCCCCAATGCCGCCAGAGTCCCTCCGCATTGAAGACCAGCCCGGAACGCAACCCGGACAGCGCATTCTTCGCCTCAATGGAGCGCTCGTCATGACCACGATGTTTGAATTCCAGGCCACCGTGCGCGCCGATGCCTCCCGCGCCCTGATCATCGATTTCAGCAACGTTCCCTACGTAGATTCGGCCGGCATCGGCGCGCTGGTGGGAGCCTACGTCACCCGCCAGAAGGGCGGACGAAGTCTCGCGCTGGTAGGGGTGTGCAAGCGAATTCACGACGCGCTCGGCGTCACCCGGGTAGAGCAGTTCTTCCGCTTCTTCGATTCCGTGAGCGCAGCCGAACAGGCCTCTGAGTAGTGCGGTGGCCAGTCTTCAGTGGCCAGTGACCAGTAAAATCGCATGGGTTCTTCTGGCGACTGATCACTGACCACCGACCACAGTCCTTATGTTTGACTGCCCTCCCTTGTCCCTCCTAAGATGAATTCCACCAGGTGATCGGCCAGACCATCTCGCATTACCGAATCACCGGCCAGCTCGGCAGCGGTGGCATGGGAGTTGTTTACGAAGCGCAAGACCTTGACTTGGGACGCCGGGTAGCGCTCAAGTTTCTGCCCCCGCAGACTTCCAGCGATCAAAATGCGCTCGACCGTTTTCTGCTTGAGGCTCGCACCGCCTCAGCCCTGAACCATCCCAATATCTGTACGATTTATGCAGTCGAGCGGGCTGGCGACCAGCCGTTTATTGCGATGGAGTTGCTGGAGGGCGACACTCTGAATCGGCGCTTGGGCCCCGGCGGCCTGCCGACCGATCGCCTACTGGACTGGGGCATTCAGCTGGCCGATGCGCTCGACGCCGCTCACGCCAAAGGAATTATCCATCGCGACATCAAACCGGCAAATATATTCGTTACCCAGCGGGGGCCGGTTAAGGTTCTCGATTTCGGCCTGGCCAAGCTCACCCGGCCCGATATGGCGATGTCGACCATCGGAGCTACACAGGACGATCCCGCTCCGGCGCACCTGACCAGCCCCGGCGCGACCGTCGGCACCATCGCCTACATGTCTCCCGAACAAGCGCGGGGCTTGGAACTCGATACCCGCACGGACTTGTTCTCGCTGGGGGCGGTGATCTACCAGATGGCGACTGGACGCTTGCCCTTTTCCGGCACAACTTCGGCCGTGGTCTTCCACGCCATCCTTGAACTCGATCCGGCCCCGGCGTTGCGGCTTAACCCCGCGCTGCCACCTAAGCTCGAAGAGATTATTCACAAGGCCTTGGAGAAAGACCGCGACTTGCGCTACCAGTCAGCCGCCGATCTGCGCGGAGACCTCAAACGACTGAAGCGGGACACGGAATCCGGACGCAAGCCCGCGCAAGCTGCATCCTCGGGATCGGGCTTGGCTGCCGGAGCCACCAGTGACAGCTGGTTGGGTGTCACCGCTGGGGGATTGCCCGCCGCGGTTGCTTCGCAGAGTTCCAGTCAAGCCTCCGCGGCAGTTGCCGCAGCGGGTCGCCACAAGCTCGGAACAGGCGTCGCCGCCTTCGTTGCCCTCATCGTTCTGCTTGCCGCCGGTTACGGCGTCTACTCGCTGCTCTCGCGCAATCATGCGCCGCCCTTCGCAAATTTCTCCGTTACCAAGGTGACGGAGACCGGCGACGCGGTCGATGCGGCACTCTCACCCGACGGCAAATACATTCTGAGTCTGGTGAGAGCCAAGAGTGATAACGGTCGGGCCAGTCTTTGGCTGCGCAATGTTCCCACCGACAGCATGACGCAAGTGCAGCCTCCGGCTAACGTCTGGTACAACGGCCTGCGGTTCTCTCCCGACGGGAACTACTTCTACTCCGTGCACAGCGAACCGGGGAGCCCGGAGCTGAAGTATTTGTATCGCACGCCATTGTTGGGCGGCACGCCGGAGCGCTTAGCGGCTGACGTGGATTCGAACATCACGTTCTCCCCCGACGGCCGGAAGTTGGCCTTCATGAGGTACGACAATCCCGACCCCGGAAAGTATCGGTTGATCGTGCGTTCGGTCGAGGGCGGCGATGAAACCGTGCTCACAAGCGGTCCGAACAGCCAGGGACTCTACGCTCCTGCGTGGTCGCCCGACGGCAAGACGATTATGTGCGGCGTAACTCAGCCTGCGGATTTCGCTTCAGGATTGATGTCTGTGGATGCCAAAAGCGGCCAGCAACGCCTGTTCCGGGGCTTCCCTGACTACCTGGCTTATCCTACCTGGATGCCGGATGGCAAAGGCCTGTTGATTCTGAACAGTAACCGCTCATCGAATTACAGACGACAGCAGATCGCCCTTATTTCCTACCCGGAGGGAAGATTGAATCCGGTCACACGCGATACCAACAACTACTCGGCTCTGAGCGTTTCGTCCAATGGCGAAGTGCTCGCCACCGTGCTCAGCGAGTCGCATTGGAATCTTTCCGTCATGGCGGCGGCCGGAGATAGCGACACTCGTGAGATTGATCAGGCGGAGGCCTTTACCAACTTCACCTGGACCCACGACGGACGATTGATCGACGACACGGACGGCATGTTGCGATGGGTCAATCCGGAGTCGGGGACCAAGGGAGTAGTCGCCACGGAGCAGGACTCTACAAGTGGCGATCCCTCGGCATGTTCCGACGGCCACTACCTGGTGTTTGATACCAGCCACTTTGCCGGCAACGGTGCGCGGAACATCTGGCGCGTGGACTCCAGAGGGGGAAATCTTAAGCAGATCTCGAACGGGAAAAACGACACCTTCCCAGTTTGTTCTCCCGATGCGAAATGGGCTTATTACCTCGACGCCGGCGCGGCACACGTGATGAGGGTGCCGATTGACGGTGGTGAGGCGCAGAGGGTAAGTGACTTACCGGTCGTGCAGTTCTTCGATATTTCTCCGGACGGTGCCACGGTTGTCTTCGCAACCATAGACCACGCTAATGGTCATGAGATAAACCTCGCGCTGGTCGCGACCGATACCGGCAAAGTTCGTGAACTGAAGTTCGAGCGGGAGGCCGCAGGACTGATCCGCTTCACGCGCGATGGCAAGGGAGTGGTTTATGCCATTCGCGAGAACGGGATCGACAACCTGTGGCAACAACCCCTGGATGGCGCGGCGGGAAAACAACTCACTTCATTCAAGTCAGAACATATTTTCGATTTCCACTGGTCGCCCGACGGCAGCAAACTGGCGCTGGTGAGGGGACATGACGATTCTGACGTTGTGCTGATGCGCAATCAGCGACCGTAGCGACACCGTAGCGCATGTGCAAACGAATAAAAAGGCGGCCATCTCTGGCCGCCCTCTTTCCGGATTGTTAGCGAAGTGGTCTACGCACCCTTCACGTTCTCAGCTTGCCAGCCCTTGGGGCCCTTGACCACGTCAAACTGCACCTGCTGACCTTCCTGAAGGCTGCGGAAGCCGCTGGCCTGAATGGCGGAGAAATGTACGAATACGTCTTCACCATTCTGGCGGCTGATGAAACCGTAACCCTTGGCGTCGTTAAACCACTTCACTGTTCCTGTTTCCATGGTGTTGCTTTGTTCCTTTTTCTGTGATGTAGCGCTGAAACTTTGGAAGGCTTCTTCTGCAGGCAGGTCACGCGCTGGTTGGCGGAGAAACTGGATACTGCGAAAGAAATCTAAAGATCAAACGCAGCTAAATTGTAAAAGAGACGCCGCGAAAAAGCTAGAATATTTCGTGGTCTGCCGAGCTAAGTTGCTGTTCTATCAACAGCTTACAGGAAGTCAAGGCCATTACCTGCGGCTGCCGGATTTGCCACCAGGGCCACAAAAGATACATGATCAGATAACGATGATGGAGGTTGATGATTAGCACATGCATTTCCGCAAGCTTCTGATTCTGATCGCACTCGTGACTCCAGCCTGGGCCGGGATCGTCGAAAATGTCCGCACCGCCCTCGCTCAGAATAATTTCAGCGTAGCCGATTCGTACCTCGCGTCCTATCGAAGCAGCGAGGGCGCCACGCCCGAATACGTCGAGGCCTATTCCTGGATGGCGCGTGCCGCCCTCGACGCTCATAACTACGATCAGGCCGCGGCCTATGCCAAGCAAACCAAGGCCATCGCACTCGAGCAACTGAAGCAGCGTCCGCTCGACGCCGAACCGCACTTACCGATCGGATTGGGCGCGGCTCTCGAAGTCCAGTCGCAAGTGCTGGCAGCTCGAGGTCAGCGAACTCAGGCGATTGCAGTTCTGCAGACCGCGCTGAAAACCTATGGCAGCACGTCGATTCGCGCGCGCCTGCAGAAAAACCTGAACCTGCTCTCTTTCGAAGGAAAGCCCGCACCCGCGCTTCGCGAGCAGCAGTTCCTCGGCTCGAAGCCGCCTGCGCTCGCCCAGCTCAAAGGATCTCCCGTACTGATTTTTTTCTGGGCGCACTGGTGTGGAGACTGCAAAGCCGAAGCCCCCATCATCACCCAACTGCGCTCTGAATTTGCACCTCAGGGGTTGACCGTCCTCGGCCCCACGCAGCTTTACGGCTATACCGCGCAAGTCGAGCACGCCTCCCCCAGCGATGAACTCGCCTACATCGACGCCGTACGCCACCGCTTCTACTCCGGACTGCTCGATATGCCCGTCCCCATCAGCAAGTACAACTTCGACGTGTATGGAGCCTCGACCACGCCCACGCTGGTCCTGCTCGACCGCGCGGGCAAGGTTGCCATGTATCACCCCGGAGCCTTGCCCTACGGCGAGTTGAAAGCGGAGATTGAAAAAGTCGTGGCGTCACCCGCTACAATCGCTCGGTGAACTTAGACGACACGATCATCGCCGTCGCCACGGCGGCCGGCCGTGGCGGCATTGGCGTAGTGCGGATTGCCGGATCCCGAGCGCTTGAAATCGCAAGGCCGATGCTGCAGCTCAAACATGATCTGGAGCCGGGACGGGCAAGTTTTGGCGAGCTCATCGAACCGTGTGGAGCGGGCGCTCCGCACGAGCAGCGCATCGACGAAGTCGTCGTCACTTACTTCGCGAAGCCGCATTCCTACACCACCGATGACATCGTCGAGATCGCAGCCCACGGCTCTCCGGTCGTGCTGCGCCACATCGTCGAACTGTGCGTTTCAGCTGGAGCGCGCCTCGCCGCGCCCGGAGAGTTCACCATGCGCGCCTTCCTCAACGGCCGCATCGATCTCACTCAGGCCGAAGCGGTCCGCGACCTCATCGACTCCCAGACCCTCTACCAGGCGAAGATCGCTGCCCAGCAGCTTGAGGGCGCTCTCTCACGCCGCTTGCAGCCGATCAAACAGAAACTCGTCGAGCTGATCGCCGTGCTAGAAGCCGGCATCGATTTCGCTGAAGACGACGTCTCCGTTCTTCCAAACGCCGTTATTCTCGATCGAATCGCTGCCGTTCGCCAGCCGCTCGAGCAGCTTGCCGCCAGCTTTGCCTACGGCAAGATCGTGCACCAGGGATTGACCCTCGCCATCGTCGGCCGCCCCAACGTCGGCAAGTCCAGCTTGTTCAACCGACTGGTCGAGCGCGAGCGCGCCATCGTAACCGCAACTCCCGGCACCACGCGCGATCTGGTCAGTGAGACTGTAGCCCTCGGCGGCATTCCAATCCAGCTCATCGACACGGCCGGAATCCGGCAGGCTCTCGACGAGGCCGAATCCATCGGCATCCGCAAAAGCATGGAAGCGCTGGCCGACGCCGACCTGGTGCTGGTCGTTCTCGACGCATCCCAGCCAGAGAACTCCGAGGACATCGAGTTGCTGCGGCACGCCGAAGGCCGTCCGGCGATCGTAGTCGCCAACAAGTGCGACCTAGCGACAAGTGGCCAGTCATCAGTGGTCAGTGGCCAGTCGTCCATAGGTCAACCCCGGGTGCGAGCCTCGGCTCTCACAGGCGAGGGCATCGCCGAACTGCGCGGCGAAATCCTCCGCCACTTCGGCGGCGAAACTGGCGCCCAGGCCGAAGCCGGATTCCTCACCAACGTCCGCCATCAGAGCCTCGTACAAGAATCAATCGCGGCGCTCAACGCAGCCAGCAGCGCCATAGGCGCGAAAGTCCCGCACGAAATGCTGCTGCTCGATCTTTACAGCGCCCTCCGGCCCCTCGATGCCATCACCGGCGCCACCACCACCGACGACATCCTCAATTTGATCTTCAGCACATTCTGCATCGGGAAGTAGTACCCACATTCTGCAAATGCCGTTCGACGCCGCGAAAAAAAGAACGGCCGCACCTGACGGTGCGGCCGGAGGAAGGCTACGAACTTCGTTGCAGTTAGAAGCGAACCCGAGCGCCGATCTCGATCTGACGGTCGCCGCCGGCTTGTTCCTGCGCCGAGCCACCATTCAGAGCGCCGAAACCGCCAGGATTAAAGAGCCCCGAGGCATTCGCCCCCACCGGATCGAGGAACTGGTTATGGTTAAGAACATCAGCAAAAACGCCTTGCAGTTCCACGCTGATGCCTTCCGCGACCCTGATGTTCTTCCTGACGCTGAGGTCGAGATTCCAGTACGGCAGGCCAAAGATATTGCCGTCGCCGCCGTCCTTGTTATCTAAACCCAGAATCGGATTACGGAAATCGTTAGCGGCAGCCACGCCGTCCTTAAACATATTGACCGGCAATCCGTTCGAGGGGCTGTTGTAGTAAGCGTGACCGTGGGTAATAGGTGCAATCTGAACCGCGTTTTCGTTGCCGAAGAAGTTGATGTTGTCCCCTGCGCCGTACTCCTGGCCGTCTCCGGTCGTGGTGTATAGCTCGATCGGAGAAGGAGAGCCGGCGGTGAACACGGTCGCGATCGACCAACCGCCAAGCGCCCGTCCCATCAAGCCAGACTGGCCCTTATAGAAGGGCAGCTGATACACGAAGAACATGTTGTAGACGAACTTGCGCTGATAGTTCTGGTAGCCGTACGTCGTCCCCAAATTGAAGGGATCGTCCGGAGTGTACTCGCTGGAAGCCTGAACGAGAGCTCCCGTGCCCAACGCCTTGGACCAGGTGAAGTTCGACTGCATGGTCAAACCTCTCCAGTCCGCCATTTTGACGGACGCGAAGCCGGCGTTGTAGTTTCCGTAGCCTATGCTGCCGTTAGACGCGATTCCCGACGATACCTGGGGATTCGGCCCCGTGTTCATCATGGTGTATCCGGTCAGGACGCCGCCTTGGCCACCAGGGACGGTAAGGGCCTGCATTGGACCGTTATCCAAATCGCTCCAGATGCTCCACACTTGAGCGAGGGCGAGGTTGGTGGTCTCATTCGCCACCACAGCCTGGGTGCAGCTAGCGAACGCGCTGCAGTAGGCAGAGGTGGGACCGCCGAGCGCCGTTTCGAAGAAGGGTTGGTTAGCGACATTGCTCGGGTTGGGATTGCCATGACCGTCGCCATTACAACCGCCGCCTGCTAGTCCGGCTATGCCGCCGCACAATGCTAGCACCGTGTTGGCATAGGCCTGCTTAAACTGCTGCCCGCCCAGCGTCATCATGTAAGGAACCGCGTTAAGGTTGATGGGCTGATATTCATGAGTGATTCTCCGCCCGATGTAGCCAAATTCCAACGTGACCTTGTGGGTCAACTGGCGCTGAATGGTTAGGTTGAAAGCATCGGACACGTTCGGCCGGAAATGCGGGTCCAAGGCTTCGCTGGCGCTGCCCGGCCCCTGGCCACCAAACCCAGGATAAATAGGTTGCGGTAGAGTCGCGGTGGGTATCAGAACCGGGTCAGTCTGGAGCGGCGCGATCGGGCCACCTTGCGCTGAGGCAGTCGCTCCGATCCGGAACGCATTCGAAGGCGTGACCGAGCTTCCAGCACAAGTACCATTGTTGAGGTTATTGAAGCACTGCACGGGTTGGATGGGGCCGATGCCCAGCAATGGCACCAGCGCCTGATCCACACCGTTCAACCGGCCGTAGATGCGGCCGTAGCCGCCACGGATCACCGTATCTTCATGGCCGAAGATTTTGCCCACTGGGGAATCAGCGTCGAAGTGCGGGCTCCAAGCCACTGCGACACGCGGACTGAATTCGCCGTAGTACGGATCATAGGCGCGATAGTGGCCGTCCCCAACGTTATGTACCAAGGCAAAACCGAGTTCGGGATTGTAGACTTGGCCATTTAGCGCTGCTGCTTTGCGCTGCGCCAGGTAGGAGGTCATCGAAATGGGCGTGTCGCTTGCATCCACCAGCACATCCTGCTTACCCGTCGCTTCGGTCGGAGGCTGTTCCAGCGTCCAGCCTAAGCCGTAAGTAAGGGTGAAGGTCGGCTTCATGTGCCAGGTGTCGCTAAAATAGGTGTTGAAATAAGGAACCGTGAGCGTGTCTTCCGCCGGCGTCAGCGCAGGATTCAGGGCAAGGCTTGCGCCGGCACGGGTATAGGCGACCTGTGAGATTGAAACAATGCCCAATGCCCCAGCTATCAGGGCCGGGCAGTTGGGGATATCGGTCGTGGCGGTGCAAATCGTCGGATCGCTTCCGCTTGCAAGTCCCGATCCGCTGTCTCCCAAGCCAAGCTCATAAACCGGAGCATAGTTGATTCCGCCGCCATTATCCGTCCGTTGATGCTGATTCCAGTTGTGCTGATAGGTAGCGCCAAATTGCAACAGATGGTTACCTTTCAGGTTGGAAACGTCGTCGCGCACCATCTGATCGTGACCATCCCAATAACGCGTGCGGGTCTGCTGAGTGTTTACGTTAAAGGGGCCGAGATCCTGAGACGCGTTCTGACCGCTCATAATCTCGAGCGCTCCGCCGAGCCCCGCCACTTGCGGCGTATCCCCTTGGCGGATCCATTGCCAGAAGTTACGCAGGAAGCTGTAATGGAAGTCATTGGTCGTGTTCGAGGTAATGTTGGTGGTCAGGCCCACGGCCCACATATCTGGTGTCGCCGGATCCTTGGACAGGGAAGCCGCTACACCCTTCGTGTCGCCGGGGAAAAACCCGCCGATGTCAACCTGGTCAGTCGTGGTCTCCGTCAGTTTGTAGAAATGATAGGTCGCGTTGAAATGCCACTTCGCTGAGAAATCGTGGTCGAGCCGCGCAGCTACGAATTTGCTGGTGATCGGGATGCCAATGTTGCTCACGAATCCCTGAATATTAACGCCATCGCAATATGATTGAGCACAGGCACCATTCGACGCCGGCTCGTAGGTGTTCCAGATGTTTGAAACTACCGGATTGAGCCCGATTCCAAGCGGATCAATGCTTGTGTTTGCCAGTGAGGTCGAAGCCATCGTCACTGGGTCTATGATGTTGCCTGCCATCAAGCTTGGCGATGGGACGTTCCTGTGGATGGTGATGGACTGAGGGAAGTTAAAGCCCTCGTAGTTGACGAAGAAGTAGGTTTTTCCGCCGAGAATCTCCTTCGGGATAATTGGCCCGCCAAGGCTGAATCCATAACGGCTGTAATGGAAGCTGGGAAGCGGAGCAGAACCGGGTTGCAGGATATTGTCGTAGTCGTTTTCCCAACTCTGGGACGACCAGTTGTTGTCTTTGTAATATTCGTAGCCCGTGCCGTGCCAGGAGTTGGTTCCGCGCTTGGTGACAATCTTTACTTCGGCGCCGGCAGAACTATTAAAGTCAGCTGTCTGCCCGGCAGTATTTACCTTGAATTCCTCGACGCTGTCTTGCGGAGTCGGGATTACGCCTGTCGGGCCGCCTGAACCTGCTCCCAGATTATTCTGAGCGGCCACGCCGCCGGTCGGATCGCCAGCATAACTTTGGGTGTAGACGCTCATGCTGCCGTCCATGTCGTTGGTGTTATTGCCGCCGTCGAGCGAGAAGTAGTTCTGGTCGAGTACCGCGCCGCCGACGCTGCCGTCCGGACCTACGCCCGGCTGCAGTTCGACGAACGTGCTGACGTCGCGGCCAAGGCTGGGCAGGTTGTCGATGGTGACGCTGTTAATGGTGTTGCCGACCGTCGCGTTCATAGTCTGCAACTCGTTGCCGACGGAGGAGACCTCCACCACCACATTCGCGCCGCCCACTTGCAGAGACAAGTTGACCGTGAGGTTAACTCCGACCTGCACGATCTGGTTCTCGGTCTTCGTGGTGGCAAATCCTGCCTTGGCCACGGTGAGACTGTAGGTGCCTGGGGTAACGTCTGCAAAGAAGTACCGCCCGGTCGCGTTGGAGCTCCCGGTGCGCGAGATATTGGTCGCGATATCAGTCAGCGTAATCGCGGCGCCCGCCACCACCGCATTCGACTGGTCAGTCACTGAGCCGGAAACCGTGCCGGATGACGCCGATTGTGACCACAGGGGCAGAGCACAGCCCACACAAACCACCAACAAGAAAACCAAGACCAACTTTACGCTGCGCGTGTACATTTACTTCCTCCTACCAGAGAGATTGAACGTTCACGACTGACCGAGAGACAAACGACGGGAGACCACAGAAACCAGCACGCTCTTTGCGAGAACTTGGAAAATTGCTGTCAACCAACACGCCCCGATCATCCACATCTTTCAAGCTGCAAAAAGACCCAATCTGAAGACAGACTCAGAAAGCTACAGAAGAGAGTCGCGCACACCACGGTGCAACTGTCATTCCAAACATTGGCCTGTTCGAAATTGTTATGTTTGTTTGACTTACAATGGTTCTTGCAGGAGAAAGCTCCGCTTTGTTGAATAATAATATGATTTTCTGTATGACACACCGGCGGGAGCCGCAGGGAAACTCTTACGAAGCCGCTGGATTTGACCGCTATTTCGAAAGCCCGGCTAATGCTTCACGGAACAAGGTATCGAACGATCCCGCGTCATCGCCTTTGCCGCGACTGTCTTTGACCGCCCTTGCCAGTGTCTTCTCGGCTGCGACCCGCTGGTAGCCCAGGTTCACCAGCGCCGACAGGACGTCTTCTTCCGTTGCGTTCAGCGCGGGCACAGTCGGCGCCGAGGTTCCCGCCGCCGGCAGCTTGTCGCGCAGTTCCAGCACCATGCGCTCGGCAGTCTTCTTGCCGATGCCTGGGATCCTGGTCAGGCGCGCTAGATCATTGCCGCGGATCGCGCCTGCCATCTCGTCCGCCGCCATCCCGCTCAGGATGGTGATGGCGAGCTTCGCCCCAATACCGCTCACCGTCATCAGCTTTTCGAACAACTGCTTCTCCGCGGGACGGAGAAATCCATACAACGCAATCACCTCTTCGCGAACATGAGTGTGGATGTGCAACGCGACTTCGGAACCGTTGGCCGGCAATTCAGAAAACGTCGGCACACTGATGTTCACTTCATAGCCGACGCCGGCGGTCTCGACCACAATTTGATTGGGATGCTTGGCCAGCAGTTTTCCGCGCAGATGGGCAATCATGTTAGTAGCTAGTACCGAGTACCTAGTACCCAAGAAGGATAATCGCGTGCCCTTTCCGACCACAATGCTCCGTACTGGGAACCAGGTACTAGGTACTGAAGGGCAGCGAAAACGGCAGGGCCGACCCCCTGCCGTTTCGTGGATGTAAGACTCTTGGTTTCGCGACTTCTGTTTTCGCTACTTCTTGTTGACGGTTTTCTTTAGCTCGGCTCCGGGGGTAAACTTCGCGACCTTGCGGGCAGCGATCTTGATAGTGGCGCCGGTTTGCGGATTGCGCCCATTCCGCGCCTTTCTCTGCGATACCGAGAAAGTGCCGAAGCCTATCAAAGCCACTCGATCCCCTTTTCGCAATGCTCCAGTAATGCTGCTCACCGCGGTATCAATCGCCGTTGCAGCCTGCGCCTTGCTGATTTCGCAAGCGCCCGCGATCTTGTCAACCAGATCGGCTTTATTCATTTGTTTCTCCTCGCAGGTCTCTTTATTTTGCATACCCAGCCGACACCGGGAGGACAAAAACTCGTGGCTGAGTTGGGAAACCTGACGGCTGGTATTCTCCTCTCTCCACGGAGAATGTCAACTGTGAAAATCCGCGCCCGAAGCCTGTTTCGCACCCCCATGTCCCGGATTGGGGCTAAGGTGGCGGGTTCCGGGCTGGAGCGGGCGGTGGAAAACTCGTGTTTCGATCCGCGCCGGCAGCCAGGAAACAAGCCGGGGCGGATTTTCCTCTGCCCTCCACAGCCCCGGTCGTACCTTCACAGGTTGTACACAGGCGGCTGCAGTTTCGCACTTGCGGGAAGTCGCACCCGGGTGCAAAGTCAACTGATACAGTTTAAGGGAACCGGAATCGGGAAGATGGATTTGAGAAGCGTCGAAGAATCAGGATTGAAGCGAGCCAAGACCCGGACCGAAGTTTGTCCGCTATGCCAGGGAACGGGCTGGAAGACGCTTTCCGCCGGCTCCGGCGCACCGAAAGAAAGTAATGGCAATAATGATCGGCGAGTCACGCGCTGCGATTGCCAGCTGCGGGCGCGAGCACAGACTCTACTCGCCGCAGCGCGAATTCCGAAGAGGTACGAGCACTGCGAGCTGGCCAGCTACACTACGGATTTCCCGGGCGCCCATCCCTCGCTCGCTTTTGCCCACCTCTCGGCTTGCAGGTTCGCTCAGGAATACGATCCGCGTGACGGCACTGGCTTGCTGATCATCGGCCAGATCGGTACCGGCAAGACTCATCTGGCCGTTGGGATCACCAAGGAGCTCATCGTCGTGAAAGGCATTTCCTGCCTCTTCTACGACTATCGCGAACTGTTAAAAGAAATCCAGAATTCATACAACGCCGCGGTTCAGACCACGGAGTTGGACGTCCTTCGCCCCGTCTTTGAGGCCGACGTGCTCGTTCTCGACGAACTAGGCGCGGTCAAGCCCACGGAATGGGTCTGGGACACCGTAAGCCTCATCCTGAACACGCGCTACAACGACAATCGCACCACGATCATCACGACGAATTTTGAAGATCAACCCGCAGCCGGCGCAAGTGGCTCGGTTTCTCCAGCGCGCGCCGCCTCGCGCACAGAAACCCTCGGCGACCGTATCGGAGAACGCATGCGCTCGCGCTTGCACGAAATGTGCCGCATCATCAAGATGGAAGGCGAAGATTTCCGCCAGAAGTTGCGCAACGCCAGCTTCCGGTAAGCCCAACGCGTATCGGCTGCGAGACGATCTTCATCTGAGGAGGGAGCAATCATGCGCTGGTATCACTACTTAGCGTACTTCTTCGGGGGCGTATTCCTAGCGAACGCTTTGCCCCATCTCGGCAATGGGATCTCCGGGCATGCGTTCCAAAGCCCCTTCGCTTCGCCGCCCGGCGTGGGATTGTCGTCCTCGACGGTCAATGTCGCGTGGGGCCTGTTCAATCTTGCCATCGGTTATCTGCTCGTCTGCCGTGTCGGCAGCTTCGATTTGCGCAAAACGTCTCACGTGCTCGTCTTCGGGGCAGGCATCCTGATCATGTCGCTGAATCTTGCCCACTATTTCGGACGGTTTCACGGGGGAATGTGAGCCCTTCGCCAATGGATCGGCACGGATTTCGAGGATCAAGAGCGGTAGATTCCCACTAAAATGATTCCGTGCTCACTCGAGCGCTTGCAGTTCGCCCCCGAACGCGACACCGAAATCTTCGCGGCAGTCCCCGCTGCCTCGGCCGTGTTCCTGCTGCGCGGCGAAGACGTTCAAGCCGAACCTTACGTCAGCAAGACGGCGAATCTACGCCGCCGTCTGCAACGCCTGCTGGGCCCAGCCGAAGATCGCAGCAGAAAATTAAATCTGCGCGACCGCGTTCGCTCCATCGAATACTCTCCCACCGGCTCAGACTTTGAATCCGGATTCCTCCTTTACCGAATCCTGCGAGAAACTTTTTCCAAAACCTACGCCAACCGCATGCGCTTCCGTTTCGCGCCGCTGGTCAAGCTGCATCTCGAAAACGAATATCCTCGCGCCTCAATCACCACGCGTTTAGGGCGCCTCAAGAGCCGCAATCTTTTCTATGGGCCATTCCAGTCCCGCACCGCTGCTGAAAAATTCATGAACGACTCGCTCGACTTCTTCAAGATGCGCCGCTGCGTCGACGATCTGCACCCCGATCCTAAATTCCCCGGCTGCATCTATTCCGAGATGAAGATGTGCCTCGCCCCATGCTTCAAGGGCTGCACCGACCACGAATATTCCGCCGAAGTAAACCGTGTGCAAGCCTATTTCAATTCCGGAGGAGAATCCCTCGCCCGCGAGTTCTCCGCCCAGCGCGAGGCCGCATCGGCCAATCTTCAATTTGAGGACGCTGCCGCCATTCACGTTCGCCTGGAAAAACTGAAGCCGGTGCTGAACCAGTCTCCAGAAATAGTTCGTCGTCTCGATCGCTTTTCGGCGGTGGTCATCCAGCCCAGTCACGCAATCGACTCAGTCACATTCTTTCGCGTGGAGGGTGGCGTGATTTCCGGCCCGGTGGTGTTCTCGATCCAAACCGTCGAGCACACGAAATCGCAATCGATGGAGTCGCGAGTGCAGGCAGTTCTCGATTCGTTCCCGCTCGCGAAGCCCCGGCCTGCGCTGGAAATCATGGAGCACCTCGCGCTCCTCAAGCGCTGGTACTATCGCGGCCACCACACCGGCGAAATATTTCTAGCAGACGACAAAGGAATACTCCCGATGCGTCGAATCGTGCGCGGCATCGGCCGCGTCATAAGAGGCGAAGGACCAGAGGTCGATCCCTCGAAGCAATCGAGTAGCGATGATCCGTATCGGGGCATGCCTTCAGGCATACCATAAGCCCATCGAGGACTGTCATCCCGAGCAAAGCGAGGGAACTTGGTGTTTGCCGGCACCAGTCGTACCCATGGTGCAAGCAAGAACCAAGACCCCTCGCTTCGCTCGGGATGACAAGCAGGTTTTGGTTTTAGCAAGTCTGCTCGACAACAACTAGAGATGGAGAGATCTAAATGGCCACCCAGGACCCAAACAGCAAACAACTCCGCGAGCATCTGATTTACCTTCTAAACGGCGGCGGCGCCCACGCCCGCTTTGACGACGTCGTGAAAAACTGGCCGGAGGATCTGCGTGGCACAAAGCCGAGCGGACTGCCGCACACGGCCTGGATGCTGCTCGACCATCTTCGTCTGGCGCAGTGGGACATCCTCGAGTTCAGCCGCAACTCGAAACACACGTCTCCCGAATGGCCCAAAGGCTATTGGCCAAAGACGGAAGCTCCGCCGAGCCCGCCCGCGTGGAACAAAAGCATTCAGCAATTCCGCAAAGATCTGAAGTCCATGCAGGATCTGGTGGCAAATCCCAAGACCGATCTCTACGCCCGCATCCCCTGGGGCGACGGCCAGACCATCCTGCGAGAGGCTTTGCTCCTGGCCGATCACAACGCCTACCACCTGGGCCAGTTAGTCGATGTGCGCAGACTGCTGGGGGCGTGGAAGGGATGACGAATCGGCACCGGCGGCGAGAAGAGAGAAGCCGATATACATCGGCGGTTGCAGGGCTGCGCATGCCAGAATTGACACGAAATAGACAAGCCAGCCGTACCATCGCGTGGATCGGAGTTGGATTGGAAACAAGAACGACAATCCATAGTGAACCGCGTACCACGCCACGTAGGAGCCAGCCAGGGATTCAACGACCAACAAAAAGAGGAAGCCCTCATATCCGTTGCTAAGCTTTAGGCTTCTCTTGAGGGCCTTCCGGACCCCAGCATCTCCTGCAAGGATCAACGGAATCGCCATTCCGAACCAACTGATGATGCTGGCGACCACCACATAACCAATTAAAACCGCATAATAGCCGAACCGCGCAGAATGCAGTGCGGTCAACCGGAGCGACAGCGCAACATCAACGGAGAGAACAGCCGCCATACCTACCAAGAAGAGCCCGAACGTAAGAAAAGCCGCCAACAGGAGCGGCCCAAAATGCTCACGCGCCCGTTGAAAGCTATCGCCAATCCACACGTCGTTACCATCGTCTCCATCCCTGTGGTTCGCTACCGTCGCAATCGCCGCCAGAGCGAAACACCCGAGAAACCAGCTAATGAAAAAGCTGCCATAACGCAAAAACCACGCCTCAAGAACTTCGCTCCAGTGATACTGGATTTCGCCGCGTGGAATGCTCCCGTAAATCGCATGAATGTGTTGGTCGGCCATCAAGAGAACTACCGAAGCCAGGAGCGAAGTCGGCGCCGTGATGAGGAACCAGCGACGGAACCGGCTCCCATACAGGCTGTAGACGTCCTTGAGCAGAACTCTCGGGCGAGGCACGCCGCCGAGTTCAATTGTTTGCGCAGTTAAGTAATTCGGATCCACGTGTAGCGCTCCGGTCAGGCCGCTTACGAAACACGACCTTTACTCCCTCGCGCCACCGTTCGTCAATCCCCACGAATTCCCATTCGATCTCCGAAGAAAGGTAGCGCAGCAACGTGTCCGTGGCCGGGTGCACATGCAGGGCTGGAGCCACCAGGAATAGCAGCGGTTTCTCGGCGGACAATTCGCGGCCTTCAAAATATCCGAAGCGAGGAAATTCGCCGCGGGCATGATGCCATTCCACCCGTGACCAGTAATCCAGCCCCTGCAGCGGCAGGTGGATATCCTCATCCGCTTTCAGCTCCACCACCGCCAGCCGTCCGGTTCGCGTCGTCGTAAGCACATCGATCATGGCCCGATCCGCGGCGGAAAATGCCGGAACCTGCGAATACCGGCACGACGGCTCGAGCCGCCCGTCCACCGCGCTCACATCCCCCACCACCAGCGACTCCAGCCATCTCTCCGGACGCAGCCGCCACAACGGATGCTGACGCGGTCCATAAGGATGGCGCGTATCGCGCAAACAGTGCGCCAACTCCATGAAGTCAGCTTCGTTACTTGCCTCGAGAACTCTCTCCTCGGCGCCCACGCCAAACACAACCTCTTCTGTACTGTGAAAAGATCCCGGAATGCCACCTAGCCGCGCCCGCGCAAACTCCAGTCCGCGCCAGCGGAAAGCAATCTCCGCAGCCGACAGCACAGCAACTTCGCAATTCGGCAGAACCTGCTGCACCCGCGCAATCGAATCCTTGAAGCGCTCGCGCGCCGCCGCGTCGTCGGCAGCGTGCATCAGCCGAGTCGCCACATTGCCGCGGTCCGCGCAGTCGATTTCCACCAGCGCGTCGTGCCGTTCATCCAGCTCAAACAACCGCCACTTCGCGGCATCTCGGTTTAGGTTTGCCATCCGTTCCCGCACCAGCGCCGAAGTTCCAGCGGGAACGAACATCTTCAATCCTTCAACCAGAACATTCGCCGCCCGCGCCTGCCGGCAAACGTCGAGCCAGAGAATTCCAAAGGTGAGCGCCGCGTCGATAGAAGACTGCGTCTCCTGCGCATTCACTCCCAGCACGGCAAAGGCACTCCGCCCTTGCCGCAGCAGCCCTCGCGCATAGATCGGCCCAAAGGATTTCTCCAGATCCGCGCCCGTCGTCAGCCGAACGATTTTGAACTCAGGAAAATGCCGTTCCAAAGTCCTCCTCAGCTTGTGCTCATACGCCGCCCGGCAAGCTCGTCGCGCCGTAGGCGACCGCCGGTCGCGCTCGCGGCAAATCTCGAGCCTCGACGGCCGAGCCTGTCCCAACCGTTGCACCGCCAGCCGCAGCGTGCCATTCTTCACTTCAGCCTCCAGCACCCGCCGCACGGCGTTCCGCTCCGCCGACCAGAAATGCAGCAGGCACCGGTTGTACTCGCCGGAAATCGAGTACTTGGATTGCGCCAGATCAAAGGCCACAGCGCCGTTTTCGAGCACTACGGCACCTGCGGCCTCGCTGAGAAAGTCCTGCACGGTCCGAGTCAGAGCTTGTGGCGTCACCGTCGGCATGGGCATGATCCATTTGCATTCTCTAACCAAGGCAGGTCGCCCGTCTGTGACATGTGACCATCGTTACAGTTCCCCTGTGGATGTTCCGTCCGCCCCCCTCCGCCCCATGTGGGATAATGACTGGGTTGACTAGTACGTGGACCGGTACGTCCCGCCCAACTGAGTCTGCCTGCAGCCCGGCGGCATCTAATTCCAGTGGATAAAAGCTTGATCAAATCATCTCTCGCCGATAAGCAGCGCTTCTTCTTCGATCACTACGGGGTCACGGAAAACGATCTCGAACACTACCTCGCCGCCGCGCTTTCCGCTGGCGGCGACTATGCCGACCTTTATTTTGAATATCTCTCCTCCACCTCGCTGATGGTCGATGAGTCGATGGTCAAGTCGGCCTCGCAGGGCATTTCCGCAGGATGCGGCGTGCGCGTGGTTTCCGGCGAGCGCACCGGCTACGCCTATACCGACGATCTTTCCGCCAGCCGCATCCTGCACGCAGCCCGCACCGCGGCCCTGATTGCCAGCGCTCCGGCGAAGACTCCTGTGGCCGGATTCCAGCAGACCGCAGCCCGCAGCCTGTATCCCGTGACGCTGCCCTCAGTCGATGCCGAGATCACCGCCAAGGTTGAACTTGTGATGCGGGCCGATAAAGCGGCGCGTGCCTACGATCCGCGCATCCAGGAAGTCCGCGCCAGCTACGCCGACGAACTCCGAAACATTCTGGTCGTCGCTTCCGACGGAACCTTCGCCGAAGATTCCCAACCGCTGGCCCGCATGAACGTGTCGTGTATCGCTAAAACCGAAAACAATTCAGCTCGCGGCGGTTCCGGCGGCGGCGGACGCGTCGCCCTCGACTTCTTCTTCGGAGACAAGAATCCCGAATTCTTCGCCAAAGAAGCGGCCCGGCAGGCAATCCTGCAACTCGACGCCCGCGAAGCTCCCGCAGGAGAGATGGAAGTCGTTCTCGGCCCCGGATGGCCCGGCGTTCTGCTGCACGAAGCGGTCGGTCACGGCCTGGAAGCCGATTTCAATCGCAAGAAGACTTCTGCCTTCGCCGGGCTGATCGGCAAACGCGTAGCCAGCGAAGGCTGCACGGTAATCGACAACGGCACCATGCCCTGGCGCCGCGGGTCTTTGAATGTAGATGACGAAGGCGAGCCCACGCAGGAAACCGTGCTGATCGAAAAAGGAATTCTGAAAGGCTACCTCAGCGACAAGCTCTCCGCGCGCCTGATGGGCATCGCCGACACCGGCAACGGACGCCGCGAGAGCTACGAACACATCCCCATGCCGCGCATGACCAACACCTACATGCTCGCGGGCCAGGACAATCCCGAAGATATTATTCGCTCGGTGAAGCGCGGCATCTACGCCGTAAATTTCGGCGGAGGCCAGGTCGACATCACCAACGGCAAGTTCGTCTTCGGAGCCTCCGAAGCCTACATGATCGAAGACGGCCAGATCACCGCGCCCATCAAAGGCGCAACCCTGATCGGCAACGGCCCTGATGTTCTGACGCGAGTCTCGATGGTAGGCAACGATCTGAAGCTGGACGAAGGCGTCGGCACCTGCGGCAAAGACGGACAAGCCGTCCCGGTAGGCGTAGGCATTCCGACCATCAAGATCGATCGCCTGACCGTCGGCGGCACCGCGAAGAAAGATCCCGGCGGCTTCATGCAGTAAGAGCGGCTTTTACGTCGAAGCACAGCGGAGAACTGTTGTATGGCGTACTGGGACCCGTTCTATCCCGTGCGGACGCTTATTTCGGACGTCCGCACCCATTCCGAGAATTGGCGCCGATTCAAGCGGGCAACAGCAGCCTGGCCGGCAATCTCTATTGCAACATACATCATGCGATTTTTACTGATAGTCGGCGGCGTTGTTCTTGGCATTTGGTATCAAGTGCGCCATGACTTGACGAAGGGGCAGGGCTTTTTAATATATCTTGCAGTCCTGCTCCCTGTGGTGTTCATCTGGTTCATCGTGGAACACATCGCTTGGAACCATGATCTTCGGCGAAAAGGAATTAGCTCACGTCCTGATATTTGGAAAATTAGCCAATTCCCGCAAGAGTGAGCGGCACTCGCGCGACACCTTTGAAACGACCTTTATGAATTCAACAACGACCGTTCCACTAGAAACCGGAAGCCCGAAACTGGAAACCGACCTCCGCAACTTAGCCCAGGACATCGTCCGCCGCGCCATGAACGGAGGCGCCACCGCTGCCGAATGCGTAGTCCGCGAAGGCGACGAATTCTCCACGCTGGTCCGCCTCGGCCAGGTCGAAACTCTCAAAGAATCCGGATCGCGTTCCATCGGCGTCCGCGTCTTCAATGGCCAGCGTGCAGCCAGCACGTACTCGAGCGACTTCTCAACCGCAGCCCTCGATCGCATGGTCAAGTCCGCGCTGGAGCTTTCAAAGATCACCTCAGAAGACCCGTTCGGCGGAATTCCTGAAGCATCGCAGCTAGGCTCGATCACTGGGGATCTCGATCTTTATCACGAAGACGTTTACTCGCTGCCCGGCCCCGATCGCATCGACTACGCCCGCCGCGCCGAAAAGGCCGCACTCGATTTCGACCCGCGCATCAAGAATTCCGAGGGCGGATCATTCGACGCCGCCACCGGCCACAAAGTTCTGGCCAACTCCCACGGTTTCGTCGGTGAATATCGCCGGTCTTATTGTTCGGTCTCCGCGGTTCCCATCGCGCAAACCGAAGAAGGCGCGATGCAGCGCGACTATTGGTTCTCAGTCGCGCGCATGCTGTCCAAACTCGAATCTCCGGAGCAAGTTGGCAAAGTCGCGGCCGAGCGCACGCTGCGCCGCTTAGGCGCCCGCAAAGCCAAAACCGCACAAGTGCCGATCATCTTCGATCCCATGGTCGCTACGTCGATCCTCGAACACATTTTCGAAGGCGTGAACGGAGACTCCGTCTACCGCGGCGCGTCGTTTCTAGCGGGCAAGCTGGGACAGAAAATCGCCGGCGCCAACGTGACCATCGTCGACGACGGCACCATCCCTGGCGGCTTCGGCACCAGCCCCTTCGATGGCGAAGGCATTCCCACGCGCCGGACGGTAGTCGTCGAAAACGGCGTGTTGAACTCATACCTTCTGAATACCTACACCGCGAAAAAGCTGGGGCTCAAAACCACCGGCAACGCGTCCCGCGGATTAGCCGGTACGCCGGGCATAGGCCCTGGCAACTACTTCCTGCAGCCCGGAACCAGAACGCCGAAAGAATTGATTTCCGAAATAAAGGAAGGTCTCTACGTGACCGAATTCCTCGGCCACGGCGCGAACCTGGTGACCGGCGATTATTCCCGCGGCGCCTCGGGATTATGGATCTCAGGTGGTGAGTTCGCCTACCCAGTCGAAGAAATCACCGTCGCGGGAAACCTGAAAGAAATGTTCTTCAACATCTCTGAGATTGCCAGCGATCTTGAGTTCCGCGGGTCGGTGGCGTCTCCAACGCTGCGCATTGACGGCCTGACAGTGGGCGGCGAATAATCGCCGCATGAAATTCGCCAAGGTCGTATTCTGGATGGCCACCATCTGGGGCGTGCTGACGCTGTCGCCGCTGTATTTCATCTTCGATCTGATCGGCCGCCAGGATCCACCACCCATCACGCATCCCGCGTTTTACTACGGCTTTGTCAGCGTCAGCCTGGCCTTTCAGGTTGTATTCCTCGTGATTGCCCGAGATCCAACACGCTTCCGCGCGATGATGATTCCTTCGATGATCGAAAAGTTTGGTAACGGCGCTGCCTTCGTCGCGCTCTACCTGCAGCATCGCCTGACCCCGGGAGATCTCGCGCTGGGCTGCGTCGACCTGTTATTCGGCGCGCTGTTCGTTGCCGCGTTCTTCAAAACCAGCAATTAATTTCCAGAGTACAATCGACGCATGGGTGGCTTGATCCAGCCAACGCCAATAGTAGAAGAGCGTGATTCGAGCAAGCGCACGATCGCCATCACGGTCGCGGTTGTCATTGTCATCGCCATCGTTTTCGCGTTTCTTCTTCGTAGCCAACCTAAAGCCGCCTCCGGCCCACCTCCTTACGCGTCGAGCCTCAAGCTCTCTGATTTCAAAATGAGCGCCGCAGAAAACTTCGTCGGAGCCACGGTCAGCTACGTCGACGGAACCATCACCAACGCAGGCGACAAGACCGTCACGCATGTGACGGTCGAGGTGCTATTCAAAGACGAGTTGGGACAACTCGCTCAACGCGAAGACATCCCGATGCAAGTGCTGAAAACCACCGGCCCGTATCCCGAAGCGGTCGACTTCAGCCTCTCCCCGCTAGGTCCCGGTCAAAGCAAAACTTTTCGGCTGACGTTTGAGAGCATCTCCGCGCAGTGGAACCATCAGTATCCCGAGATCCAGATCACCGATGTCGCCGTGAAGTAGCGCGCAATCAAGATGAAGTGTGCAGCGACGTGGAAGAGCGGCGCTTCAGCGCCGCGTAAAGCGTCGAAATCAAGAAGGGCTTTAGCCCCACCAGCGCGGTCCGCCGCCTCTCAACCCGCCCATTTACAATAACTTCATGGCCGAAACCAAGCCATTCCGTCTGACGGAGTCGGTAAAAGCTGCGGGTTGAGCGTCCAAACTGAGTCCAGCGGCGCTGGACACGGTGCTTGGGAAATTAGCCCGGCAACACGACCCCAACGTCCTAGTCGGCTTCGACCACGCCGACGACGCCGGAGTGTATCAAATCGCGCCCGATCAGGCGCTGGTGCAAACCGTCGACTTCTTCACGCCGGTCGTGGACGATCCATACATCTTCGGCCAGATCGCCGCGACTAACGCGCTGAGCGACATCTACGCCATGGGCGGCCGTCCGATCACTTCGCTGGCGCTGGTCTGCTTTCCGGAAAAAGCTGATCTCGAAATTCTCGAGCGCATTCTCGCCGGCGGCTTATCGAAAATGATCGAAGCCGGATGCACCGTAATCGGCGGCCACAGCATTCGCGACGAGGAAACCAAGTTCGGCTACGCCGTCACAGGGCTTATCGATCCCAAGAAAGTTCTAGCCAACGCTGATGCCAAGCCAGGTGACGCGCTCCTGTTCACCAAGGCGCTGGGCACCGGCGTGATTTCCACCGCAATAAAAAAAGGCAAAGCTGAGCCCGCCTGGATCGATGCCGCCATTGAGTCGATGACTATGCTGAACAAGCGAGCCGCGGAGGTAATTCAACAGGGGAAGTTTCGCATTCGAAGTATGACCGACGTCACCGGCTTCGGCCTGATCGGCCACGCGCGCGAGATGGCGCTCGCCTCAGACGTGTCTTTCAGTCTGCGGGTAGGCAGCATCCCGATACTTCCAGGCGCGCTCGAGTGCATTCGCGCTGGCTACATTCCGGGAGGCCTCAACAACAACCGCGATTTCGCCGAATGCATGGTGGGTTACGATGAGGGAATTCCCCAAGACTTGCGAACCCTTCTCTTCGACCCTCAGACCGCGGGCGGTCTGCTCATTTCCGTGGCATCCGAAGATTCCGAGCAACTTACCCGGTCGCTCAACGCGGCAGGGGTGCCCGCGGTAAGAATTGGTGAAGTCCTCGCTCGCACTAAACCGCTGATCATGATCCAGTAAGTAATCGTGGTCCAGCAATCACTATCCGCTGACCAGTTCCCAGATTCTCGCCAGATGATGATCGTCGTGTTCAGCAACAAAATATAAATGGTCGACCAGCCTCATCGGCGTTTTCAGCCGTGGATGCGGAATGGCTCGCGAAAACAGTGAGGAGTCCAGCTCGCCAGCGCGGTTCAGCAGCATTGTTCTGGCACTGCGGAACCCAGCCAGAATCGTTTCCAGCGGACGCGCATTGTGGTTGGCCTGATCGGTTTTCCCATTCTGCAAGTCAGTCACCGTGAGTTGTGCGCTGCACACGACGTAGTCGTCCACCCGAGCGAGCCACAGCGGTTCGAGGTCAAGCAAATGTCCAGCATGTTCCTGAGCTGACCATTTTCCCTGTGGCTTGTTGACCAAGATTTCCCGAGACCGCGCGCGCAGCACTTCTTCAAGCCGCCCCGGCGCACCGCGCAGACGCGCCAGCAAATTCGGAAACAGCTCCACCGGAAACGAAAACTCGAACTTTCGTTCAAACCAGACTGGCACTTGACTCATGGATTCCGCCGATCAGAAGGATGATTTCCAACAGATGAAAGATGCTCAGCCGCACCACACGACTCACGAATTCCCACCATCGAAAGCCAGCGTCGGTGCATCTGTTAGACGGTGGTCAGTATCCGATAATTTCGTCTTCCTATAAGGAGCCATCATGCAGTTTCGTGAACTAGGAAATAGCGGCCTAACGGTTTCAGAAGAAGGCCTCGGCTGCATGGGTATGTCGGAGTTTTACGGTCCACGCGATGACGATGAATCCATCGCCACCATTCACCGCGCGTTCGAACTCGGTGTCAACTTCCTCGACACCGCCGACGTATATGGGCCATACATCAATGAAGAGTTGGTGGGCCGGGCGATCAAAGGCAAACGCGATCAGGTCGTGCTGGCCACCAAGTTCGGGATCGTCCGCGACCCCGCAAACCCCGCGACGCGAGGCGTCAGCGGCAAACCTGAGTACGTCCGCCGCTCCTGCGATGCCAGCCTGCGCCGCCTGGGCGTTGATGCCATCGACCTTTACTACCAGCATCGGGTCGATCCCGCGACTCCGATTGAGGAGACTGTCGGCGCAATGGCGGAGCTTGTGCGGCAAGGAAAAATCCGCCACATCGGCCTCTCCGAAGCTTCGCCGCAAACTCTGCGCCGCGCCGTAAAAATCCATCCCATCACCGCGCTGCAAACCGAATACTCGCTCTGGAGTCGCGACCCGGAAGATGAGCTGCTGCCTCTCTGCCGCGAACTGGGTGTCGGCTTCGTCGCCTACAGTCCGCTCGGCCGCGGCTTTCTCACCGGTCAATTCAAGCGCTTCGAGGATTTTCCCGCAGACGACTTCCGCAGATTCTCCCCGCGATTTCAGGGCGAAAACTTTCAGAGAAATCTCGACCTCGTGCGCCGGGTCGAGCAAATCGCGAAAGAGAAGGGCTGCAAGCCTTCTCAGCTCGCGCTGGCTTGGGTGCTGGCGCAGGACAAGAACATCGTCCCCATCCCCGGCACCAAACGCCGTAAATATTTGGAAGAAAATGTAGCTGCATGCGACGTGAAGTTGACCAAGGAAGACCTGCGCCGCATCGAAGAAATCTTCCCCACCGGCGCAGCCGCAGGCGAGCGCTATCCCGAACACATGATGAAAATCGTAAACGGATAGTTCCGCTCCAAAACATCAAGGGCGGCCGCCAGGCCGCCCCTAACTGAGAACTGACTACTGAGAACTGGTTTTAAGCTCGCGCCGGACTCTCTCCGCCCTTCACGATCCCGCGCCCCGGCTCCGGCTTCAACACCTGCTGCACGCCGTCGTCGGGCTTCGTCGAAGGAGACTTCATCGGAGGCAGATCCTTGCCCTCCACCAGCAGCATCACCTCGGAAGCATCCAGCACTTCGCGCTCCAGCAAGGCCGCGGCAATCTTCTGCAGGGTGTCGCGATTGCCTTCCAGAATGTTCTTCGCCGTTTCGTATCCCTGGTTCACCAGCTTGCGGACTTCGCCATCAATCTTGATGGCGGTGTCTTCGCTGTAATCGCGGTGCTGGCTGATCTCGCGTCCCAGGAATATCTGCTCTTCCTTCTTGCCGAAAGTCAGCGGGCCAAGATCGCTCATGCCCCACTCGCAAACCATCTTGCGCGCCATTTCCGTGGCCCGCTCAATGTCGTTGCCCGCGCCCGTGCTCATCTGGTTGAGGAACAGTTCTTCCGCCAACCGCCCGCCCATCAGAATCGCCAGGTCGGTCTTCAAATATTCCCGGGTATAGTTGTGCCGGTCATCGATCGGCAACTGCATGGTCACGCCCAGCGCCATGCCGCGCGGAATAATCGTGACCTTGTGCACCGGATCCGACCCCGGCAGCTTCGCAGCCACCAGAGCATGCCCAGCTTCGTGGTAGGCAGTAACTTTCTTTTCCTCGTCCGACAGGATGAGCGACTTGCGCTCCACGCCCATCAGCACTTTGTCCTTGGCCACTTCGAAATCAAACATCAGCACGGCTTTGCGATTCTGCCGCGCCGCAGCCAAGGCCGCTTCGTTCACCATGTTGGCCAGGTCCGCCCCGGAAAATCCGGGCGTCCCACGCGCCAGCACCGAAAGATCGACATCCTCGGCCAGAGGAATCTTACGGGTATGCACGCGCAGAATCTCTTCGCGTCCACGCACATCAGGACGGCTCACCACCACGCGCCGGTCAAAGCGTCCCGGCCGCAGCAGCGCCGGATCCAGCACATCGGGCCGGTTCGTCGCCGCCATCAGAATGACGCCTTCATTCGATTCGAACCCGTCCATCTCGACCAGCAACTGATTCAAAGTCTGCTCGCGCTCGTCGTGACCACCGCCGAGGCCCGCGCCGCGATGCCGTCCAACCGCGTCAATCTCGTCGATGAAAATAATGCAGGGCGCGTTCTTCTTGCCCTGCTCAAACAGATCGCGCACCCGGCTCGCGCCGACGCCCACAAACATCTCCACGAAATCCGAGCCGGAAATTGAAAAGAAAGGAACGTTCGCTTCGCCAGCAACCGCCCGCGCCAATAAAGTCTTGCCCGTTCCCGGAGGCCCAACCAGCAGCACTCCCTTGGGAATCCTGCCGCCAAGCTTCTGGAACTTCTGCGCCTCGCGCAGAAACTCGATAATCTCGCGCAGCTCTTCCTTGGCCTCTTCCACGCCGGCCACGTCTTTGAACGTGACTTTTTTCTGCTGCATCGAGAGCAGCCGCGCCCGGCTCTTGCCAAACGAGAGCGCCTTGTTGCCGCCGGTCTGCATCTGCCGGATCATGAAGAACCACAGCGCGCCCAGCAGAAGCAGCGGAGCCCAGGTCCCCAACAACTGCAGCGGCCAGCTACCGCCGTTGATGTCCTTGATGTTTACCGCGACGTTCTTGTCGCGCAGTGACTTGATCATGTCGGGATACACTGCCGGGGCCACGGTATGGAACGCGGAGTTGTCGTTGAACTTTCCCCGCACCTGCTGGCCGTCGACCGTGACTTCGCGCACCTTGCCCTGATCCACGTCACTCATGAATTGCGAGAAGTTAACGTCCAGATCCTTCTGCCCGTTGCGGCCCTGCTGAATCACGGTCCACAACACGAGGGCAGACACCCCAATCCCCACCCAGAACAGCACGGTTTTTACTGTCGAATTCACCAAGAAGCTCCTGAAGAAACCCGGATCCTTCCCTACCCGAAGACCGCGAGGCTCCTACCTTAAATTAGATGCAGTTCGGCCAATTTCGATAGGGAAATTCCCTAAGACCACTATTCTACATTTTCCTGGGCAAAAAGGCCCGTCACACTTTGCGTGACCTAAGTCATCTGCGGCACAGGATTTGCAGCCAGGTAAGGAATGTTCCGGTTCGTCTGCTCCACCGCGCCCAGCCCATAGCCCACGAGAAACGTATCATCCACCAGGAAGCCGAAATAGTCCGGCTGCAAGGCTACGCGGCGCGCCGACTGCCGGTCGAGCAGCGTCACCAGCTTCACCGACGCCGCGCCGCGCGCCCGCAAGTCGTTCATCAGAAATTCGCTGGTCACCCCGGAATGCACCAAGCCTTCAACCAGCAGGATGTGCTGGCCGCGAATATCCGGTTCGTGGCTGAAAAAAATCTCCACGACCTCTGCCGCCTCATTGCCTTGTTCACTAGTATGACTGCCCGGCTGCTTGCTGTATTTGGGCTTGATGAACTGGCACACCACAGGCACGTCGAGCGCCCGCACCAGGTCGGCCATGAACATGAACGCATTCTCCAGCACGGCCAGCGCCTGGATCGTCTGCCCCTGGTAATCATCGGAGATGTGGCGCGCCAGCTCTTTCACGCGCTTCTGGATCTGCTCGGCCGCAATTACCTGTCGCAGTGGCGCGACCTTCGACGCATTCATGAAGTGGTGATGCCTCCCAATCCTCTACCCAACTCCTAAATTAAATCGGAACCAGATTCTAGATCGCGTGCTCCTCAACCGCCCACGGTACCTCTCGGATCAGCACCGCTTCCTTCCCCGCTTCAGCGCGTAACCTGGCCGGAACCGGAAAGCCGCGCATCCACACAATCTCGTCTCCGCTTACAA
The DNA here is from genome assembly GCA_963743115.1 of uncultured Acidobacteriaceae bacterium. Taxonomy (GTDB): domain Bacteria; phylum Acidobacteriota; class Terriglobia; order Terriglobales; family Acidobacteriaceae; genus Sulfotelmatobacter. The sequence continues at coordinate 707,761 of CAVUOM010000001.1, forward strand.
CCACCGGCCAGAGCCTGCGTTCCGGCTGTGCTACATGCCGCTCCTGCAGCAGTTCTTTCACCTTCTTTGCCGACTTCGTGTGGGCCGGCCAGAACCGGTCGCCCGCACGCCAGTTCCGCAGCAACAGCCGCCCCGGCAACAAGTCTGTCCGAAGAAGTTCCTGCGGATTATACTCCGCAGCCTGCGCGCCCGGAGCAACCAGCAGCGCCTCGATCACTACCCCCAACTCCGGCACCAGACTGCGCCCAGGCACGGCCAACGAATATTCATAGTCCGGAATCCGCTCCTGACGCCGTAAGTCAGGCGTGACGAAAACCAGAGCCTCGGGCTCACGGCGAAGCTTCCACCCCAAAGGCAGTGACAATTCCTTGCCCGCCGGACCATCCTCGGCCGCGAATCGCAAGATTTCTTCGATGTGCTTAAACTCCAGCGGAATCCCCGCCTCGTCCCCAACCGCCTTCACCACTCTTCGCTGCACCGCCCGCGGCTCAGTCAAAAGCCAGGGCCGGCTCACCGAAGCATTCATCACCGCCGGGCCCGGCTGCTCAAGTCGCTCGACCAGTTCAGGACTCAGCGCAGGCTGAGAAGCCTGAATCTGCACCAGCGCCTGCAAGCCCTCGAAACCCGGCAAGCCGCGCGTCCACTCCGGTTGCGACCACTGGACTACAGTCCCCAGCCAGCCCGAAATCTCGTTCTCCCAATAGTCTTCTTCGTCGCGAGCAATCTCCGCCAACTCGGAAAGACTCTCCAGGACCGCAGGATTAAACTCGCGCTCGAGTACCGGCAGCACCAGCCGGCGCACTCGATTGCGCGTGAACTTGGAATCGGCGTTCGTCGAGTCTTCCCGCCAAGGCTGTTTCAGCTCGACCAGATACTGCTCCAGTTCTCGCCGGCGTACCCCGAGCAACGGCCGCACGATCTCCCCGTGTCCATCCTCATCTTCCCGCTCCACCAGAATGCGCGGATAAATCCCTCCCAGCCCCCGCAGCCCCGTCCCACGAATCACCCGCATCAGCACGGTTTCGGCCTGATCATCGAGCGTATGCCCGGTAACAATCTTGTTAAGAAGAATTGCTGGGACCGACTCGTTGGCCTGCAAAGCCGAGGGAGCAATCGAGATCGGGAAGGGCACGGCTTCAGCCGTGCCGATAATCGTGCCTAAAGATTCGGGCTTTAGCCCCTGAGGGACTTCGGACTCGATCTCGACATCATCGTCCTCGTTTGCTCCCAGAAGCCGTCGAAAAAATCCGTACCGCAGCTCTCGAGCAGCAGCCTCCACCCCGGAACCTTCCTGAGCAGCAAGCCGAGCCACATCCCCGCCAGCGCCGTAGAACTCCAACCCATGCTGCCGAGCCAGCCCGCGAACAAACTCCTGATCCGCCTCCGACTCCGCCCCACGCAGCCCATGATTGAAATGAACAACAGAAAGAACGATGCCAAGCTCCTGACGCAACTCAAGCAGCAGCCGAAGCAGCGCAACCGAATCGATCCCGCCCGAAACCGCAACCCCAACCCGATCCCCAGCCCGCAGTAATTCCTCCCGCCGGATATGCCCCAACACGCGCTCCGCCAGTTCATGCACGGAAACATGGTACATCGCCAGGTTTCAGGCGGCAGGATTCAGACAGAGTGATTGCAGGAAGAGCAACCTGTCATCTCTGCGTTATCATCCGGAAAACGTGATCTCTCCTCTCCAGACTCCGCGCCTGTTACTGCGACCCTTAGAGCTCGCCGATGCTCAGCAGACGCAGCTTCTGTTTCCGCATTGGGAGATCGTTCGCTATCTAGCGAAAACTGTTCCCTGGCCCTATCCGCCGGACGGCGCCTACACCTACTATCGCGATGCAGCTCTTCCCGCCATGGATCGCGGCGATCAGTGGCATTGGACCCTCCGGCTCAAGACTGAACCAGACCGGCTGATTGGCAGCGTGTCCCTGCTGAAAGGAGAAAACATCAATCGTGGATTCTGGCTAGGGTTGCCCTGGCACAGACAAGGCCTAATGACGGAGGCCTGCGAAGCCGTCACGGATTACTGGTTTAACACCCTCGAATTCCCAGTGCTGCGGGCTCCCAAAGCGGCAGCAAATGTCGCATCCCGCCGCATCTCCGAAAAAAGCGGCATGCGTCTAGTTGCGAGGGAAGAGCATGAATACGTCTCCGGACGTTTACCCACAGAAATCTGGGAAATCACCGCCGAAGAATGGAACGCCCGGCGCACGAGCAAGTAATGAAGAATAAGGCAGCGGGTTTTCTGAGGGCGGCGGCTACAAGTTCACAGCCCCGGGCTCTTCTCCGCAATCAGCTTCCGAACCTTCTCCACAAACTCCCCAGCAGCCATATCTTCAGTCTTCTCTTTCCCGCGAGTCCGAACATTCACCTTCCCAGCCTCAGCCTCTTTATCCCCGACGACTAAAAGGAACGGCACTTTCTGCATGGCATGCTCGCGAATCTTCGCATTCATTTTTTCGTTGCGCGCATCCACCTCCACGCGCACCCCGATGCCCTTAAGCTGATCCGCAACTTTCTTGGCATACTCCACATGCCGCTCGCTGATCGGGATCATCGCCACCTGCACCGGCGACAGCCACACCGGAAACGCCCCCGCGTAGTGCTCAATCAGCACGCCAAAGAAGCGCTCAACCGACCCGTACAGCGCGCGATGCACCATCACCGGCTGCTTGCGCGAACCATCTTCGGCGACGTACTCCAGACCAAACCGCTGCGGCAGGTTGAAGTCAAACTGCACCGTCGAGAGCTGCCAGAGCCGACCGATAGCATCGACCAGCTTGATGTCAATCTTCGGCCCGTAAAACGCCGCCTCACCCGGAATGGTCTTGTACTCGATCTTCCGGCGATCCAGCACTTTCTTGAGCGACTCCGTGGCATGAACCCATTGCCCTTCGCTGCCCACAAAATTCTTGCGGTCGTCCGGATTCCAAGTTGACAGCTCGGTCTGAAACTGGTCGAAGCCAAAATCCTTCAGCACATCCAGAGCAAAGTCCAGACAGCTTGCAATCTCATCTTCAATCTGCTCCGGAGTACAGAAAATGTGCGCATCATCCTGAGTAAACCCACGAACCCGCAAGAGTCCATGCATCACGCCAGAGCGCTCATAGCGGTAGACCGTCCCCAACTCGCCCAGCCGCACCGGCAAGTCGCGATACGACTTCAGCGAGTCCTTGTAAATCAAAATGTGCCCGGGACAATTCATCGGCTTCAGCCGGTATTCGGCGTCGTCGAGCTCCATGGCGTCGAACATGTTCTGGGCGTAATAGCCCTCGTGTCCCGAGGTAAAGAACAACTGCCGCCGCGCCACATGCGGCGTGTAAACCAGCGAGTAGCCGCGCTTCAGATACTCTTCGCGCATCCAGTCTTCCATCTGTTTGCGGATGATCCCGCCCTTGGGATGCCAGAAAATCAGCCCCGGCCCCGCCAGCTCCTGAATCGAAAACAGATCAAGCTGCTGCCCCAGCACGCGATGATCGCGCTTCTTCGCCTCTTCCACCTGCTGCAGGTGCGCGTCGAGATCCTTCTTCGAGAAAAACGAAGTCCCGTAAATGCGCTGCAGTTGCGGATTCTTCTCATCCCCCAGCCAGTAAGCCCCTGCAATGTTCAGCAGCTTGAAAGCCTTGATTTTCCCAGTCGAAGGAATATGCGGCCCGCGGCAGAAATCGGTAAACTTACCCGTGCGGTAAATCGAAATCTTTTCATCGGGCTTGGTGAATTGCTCGATGAAATGGCACTTCATGAAGTCGCCTTCTTTTTTGAACTCCGCCAGCCCCTGATCACGAGGCAGAAATTCGCGCGCATAAGGAATATTCTGCTGCACCAGCTCCTGCATCTTCTTCTCGATTTTCTCGAGATCCTCCGGAGTGAACGCGGTAGGCCGGTAAAAGTCGTAAAAGAATCCGCTCTCAGTCGGCGGACCGTGCCCCAGCTTAGTCTCCGGAAAAAGTTCAAGCACAGCAGCGGCCAGCAAGTGCGCCGACGAATGCCGGTAAACGTCGAGCGCCTCCGGATCTTTCTCGGTCAACAGGCGAAGATCAGTATCCTTCTCGAGAGGACGGGTAAGGTCGATAAGATCCCCGTTAGTCTTGGCAGCCAAAGCCGCATCCGCCAGCCGCGGACTGATCGACTTCGCAATATCAAGCGCAGTCGTCCCCTTAGGAACATCCTTCACGCTCCCATCCGGAAGCTTCACATGAATGCTGTCTGCCATAAAGTTGAGACCTGCAGGTGTACTGAATCTTTCAGTTTATTGGAGGGATTCCAGAGGGTCAAACCGGCGGTGGGATCAGCAAACTGTTCCTATTCTTCTCGGGCGTCATCCTGAGCGCAGCCGTTCTTCAGGCGGAGCGAAGGATCTCGGGTGCGACGGGTGGCTGGGGCAACCCGAGCACGGAGTCAAACTGCACTACGTACCCGGCATAAATTAAAGCAAAGGGCGAGCATGTTCACCCGCCCTCTGCATTGGACAAGCTTCCTACATTGCTACATCCTTAATATGCGTCGCGATGTACCAGGTATTCCCAAACGCGTCCCGCACCCCGGCCTGGCGGTCGCCATAAGGCTGGTCGGTAGGTTCCTGGAACGATGTCGCCCCGGCGGCCACGGTCTGCCGGTAAACCGCGTCCACGTTCGGCACATACAAATAAAACATTGCCGGCATCGACTCATACTTGTCGTGTGCCTCGCCCATCTCCACCACCGAGTCGCCGATGCGAATCTGCGCGTGGTGGACCACGCCGTCGGGCGACGCGTATTTCGCCACTTCCTGCGCCCCAAATGCGCGCTTCAGGAAGGCGATCAGCGGCTCAGCACGTCGCGGATGCAGGTATACATTCACACTGTGTAGGCCCTTAGGAACGTAGCTCTCTCCTTTATGGGTCGCGATGTACCAGAAGTTTCCAGCGGCATCTTTCACGGTGGCGGAGCGCTCGCCGTAATCCTGATCCCGCGGCGCGTCGATCGAAGTCGCACCCGCTGCCAGCGCCTGCTTGAACACCGCGTCGGCATCCTCCACATAAACATGCAGCGCGTTGGGATGCAGCGAGCCAGGGAATTTCTGCCCCGGAACGCCGCCGCCGATCATCAGCATGGAATCGCCAATGCGAATTTCTCCGTGTACGCCACCCCTTGGCGTCGCAGCGCGGAATAGTTCTTCCGCTCCGAAAGCCTTGTTGGCAAAATCCAGCAGCGCCGGACCATCCTCGGCCACGAGATACGGCGAGACCATGCGAAACCCGCGCGGCACCGGATCCACTTTCACTTCATCCTTCGCCGACATCTTTCCGCCCTCAGGCCCGGTGGTCATGCCCTTCATGCGCCGGTGCATCTCTTCCACCGACATTTCTTCCTTCACCGTGGAAATGTTCCAGGTATAGCCAAAGGGATCAACAAAGCTCCCCTCGCGGCGCCCGTAGAACTGATCCTTAATTGGCAGAATCGTTTTCAGCCCGGCAGCCACGGCCCGCGCCGCGAAAGAATCGACGTCTTCTACCTGAAGGCTCAACTGCACCGGCGAATGCCCCAGCGTTTCCGCGCTGAATCTTCCACCCTCCGGCCACTCCTCGGAAAGTATGATCCGCGAGTCGCCGATCGTGATATCGGCGTGCGGAATTGATCCTCCGACTTCGAATCGCATGTTTTCCTTCGCGCCAAAGGCCTCCTTATAGAACTCGATCGCCTTCGCAGCATCTCTGAAAGTTATTCTTGGCGTCGCGGTCGTATGAACGGCGGCAATAGGTTCGGCAAAAGTGCTCATAGTCTTTCTCCCTTCCAGTAATTCTGATTTAAGTCGTGCCTTGAATTTCTCCCGCGGCAGATTGCGCAAGTCCGCAGCCAGACGCACCAGTGGCTCGACGCTGGCCTCGACCTTTGCCAGCCTGCCGTCAGCCCGGGTTAGCAACACTTCCACGGCCCGGTTCAGCTGCTCGATCTTCTTCGCGTCGCTGTTCGGCGGATTGTTTTGCGGATTCAGAGAGCGCTTAGGCATCGGCACCCTCCATGCGCGCCCGCAGGCTTGTTAGCGCGCGGAACTGCAACTGTTTCACCGCGCCTTCGGTCTTGCGAATCTCCCGCGCCACTTCCTTAATGCTTTTCTGCTCCACAAACCGCAGCACCACCACGCGTTGCTGCTCGGCGGGCAGCGTATCGACCAGCCGAAACAAAGTTGCCCGCCGTTCCACTTCTTCGAACTCCGCGTTGCTCGCAGGCGCGGATTCGATCAGTCCCGGCTCGTCCGCCATCTGCTCCCGGCCGCGGCGCTCCCAGCGATCCGAAATCAGATTCGCCGCAATCCGGTAGAGCCAAGCTGCAAACGGAATCCCCCGCCACTCAAACCGCCGCAAGTTGGCCAGCGCATGATGAAATACCTCGGAGGTCAGATCCTCGGTTTCCGCGCGATCCCCCACCCGCCGCACCACGTACGCATAAACCCGCTCGAAATTATTTTCGTAAAGCTCCGCAAAGCGCGCAGGATCCTTCTGCGCCGCCTCGACCAGAAGCCGCTCGTCCGCTTGGCGTTCTTTGTTCCGAGCCGTCAGAGCCTTCAACAGATTCTCCGCGCGGAGTAGTCTTACACAGGGATAACGGCGAGCAACAAGAAAAGTTACGGTCAGGATTCGGACTTCGACGCCGGCACCGCGTCACGGAGCATAGCCTCTCGTGCCGCGCTTTTGGGTGGCGCATTGCCTTCGGCGCTGCGATTCAAGCGCCCACACGATCAACCGGCTTCAGCCGCTGAGGCCCCCTCTGAATTGAACCTCTGCTAAGCCCCGGCCCCCCGAGATACCGACAGGACCACTGCCACTTCTCCCCCGGACGGGCCTATACTCTTGCCGTACGCTGACGGAGATTTTCCTGGATGGCGAGGTTCTGCCACAGTTGCGGAAAGCCACTAATCGACAACGCCGCACACTGCCCGGCCTGTGGCGAGCCCGTCGCGCCGGACGCAACCTCGACAGAACCCCGACTGCGATCGTTTGCGCGAGACGCTTTCACACCTGTGAATCAATCTTCACCGCCCGTGGTCATCTACAGGGAACGCCGTTCAAGAGTCGGCCCCCTCCTCGCGCTCCTAGTCGCGGCCGTTTTACTAGCAATTTGGCTCGGCTCGAAAAACGAATCGAGCACCGGAAGGGGCGAATCCGCCGCAGCGCCCACTGCCCCCAGCGCCGCAACCGGGGCTGCCGGCCAAAGGGATTTTCCTATCCCGGAGGCACAGAGAAACTTCACCGCAATGATTGGGGAGTTTATTCCTTTGTACAACGGACAGGACACGGAAGTTCGAAAGACGAATATTAGATTCCAACGCAAAGATGCAATCGAAAAATATTTCGGCGGCAATTTTGAGTTTCGAGGCTGGATAGGAAACGTAGAGCGCCTTACGACCGAAACAGACGGCAGGGCGGCGCTTTCTATTAAGCTGCTCGGCTCGAACGTTGCTCTTACGACCTGGAACAATTCAGTCTCCGATCTTTTCTCGGAGTCGACGATGATATCCCGGAACGATCCACTGTATTCGTCGCTCATGCAGATAAGAGAGGGGGACACGGTCACCGTCTCTGGTAGCTTCCTCACGGCGCCGAACCGACAGGACTACGCCGAAGAAGCGAGTTTGACCGAGGCTGGTTCAATGGCAAATCCGGAATTCGTCGTTAGGTTCACCAGTATCGTGGAAGGCATCGTGCCGCAGGGAGAACGAACGATTACCGCACCCAAACCGACCCCCGCGCTAATAACTCCCGCGAACGAGCCTACCGACGCGACGGAAAGCACAGCGGGGCCGCAGCACCCCACGACGGCTGTGGAAAAAACTGAGTCCAGCACAGGAGGCCATCCCGCGTTATGGTTTGAGCGCAGCGCTCGGATTATATTTCACCTAACCTCGACGAGCCGACGACCAGACGGCGTCGCTGTCATTAGCGGCACCCTATTGCCGCCCGTGCCGAACGCCGGCTCCATACAGCTAGATCAGACCGTGGCACTAACTGGGCTAGAAGCTACCAAAGACAATCACCTTACGGTTCAGATAACAAACTTTAGGGTCGGAACAAAGAATTATGTACTTGTGCAGACAGCGTCCGCCGCCGGCACTAACTCGGGAAGCGGGCGTGCTGTGGAACTCTACTCCGGCAACGTTATAGAAATGTTTTTTACTACGCCTTCGGTCTACCAGGAAACGAATCAACCCACGACCCAATAGGCCGCAGCTGTTACCGCGCCAGAAATCCACAGGCCCTATGTGACATCTAACCTTGCGCCTCACCCGCAATCTGCGTCATCATCAACCCAAATAAGCACCTGTTCTTTGAAAATTTAATTCGGCAATCTAAATCCTTTGTTTGTAATATTTTGCGGCTAAAATCTTTCGATTCAATATTTTAGCCGGATCTCAGTCAGATCGAGACCTCGTAACCTCCCTGAATCCAATAATTTAGCAGGTTGATCTGGAGATTTTTTAATCTGGATTTCGGCGCGAACGAAGAGCTAGCGGGACAAAGTTAGGTCGAGAGCATAGTTGGCGCGTAGTACAAATCCTCCATCGCCTTCTTAACCTTCCCAGACACCGCTTCCATGTCCCGCATCGTCAGCCCAGTAGTCGAGATCGGCTCGCCGACGCGCATTTCCAGCGGACGGCACTTAATATGGTAAGTATTCATCGGCAGCAGTTCGTAAGTGCCGACCAAAGCGACCGGCACAATATCCACCTGCGCCTTGATCGCCAGAAAAAAAGCTCCCGGCAGAAACGGTTTGATCTCGCCATCCGGCGTGCGCCCGCCCTCGGGATAAATCACCAGCGGCATACCAGCCTTCAAACTCTTCACCGCCGACCGGATCGCGGCAATCGAATTGGTCGGCTTCTGCTGGTCGATGCAGACCTGCCCCGACCGCTTCAATTGCCAGCCCACAATCGGATACGACAACAATTCTTTTTTGAAGACGATGCGGAATTGAAACGGAAGATTAACGTACAAAACCGGAATATCCAGCGCCGAAGCGTGATTCACCGCGTAAACATGAGGCTTCGCCGTGTCGATCTTGTCGAGACCGGTGACCTTCACCGGCGACAAGATGGTTTTCATGATGAGCCACGACCAGGCCCGCGAAAACCAGTGCAGCCGCCTTCCATCACGGTCAAACAAACCGCCGGGCAGTGCCAGCACTCCCATGGCGAGCGTGTATGCCCAGACCAGCGGATCGAGAATAAAGTACGACCGCAACCGGCTCAACCAGCCGTACTTCTTCCCCGGGATCTCGTGCAGAGTTCGTCGCGCCGCAACGGCCGATTCTGCGCCCGGTTCGACTTCCACCGATGAGGATGAATTCACTTCCTGCACACTTCCATTCTAGGGGAAAACCTCTGCCACGCGCTGCCCTAAACCTCCGCGCCAATGATGCGCATCACTTCGCCGACGAGATAAATCGATCCCGTAATTACGACCACGGCTTTCGCGCCCGCGAGTACCCGAGCTCGCTCCAAGGCAAGCTTCACGTCTTCCACAGTCTCGACGTCAATCCCCGTTCGCTCAGCCGCCTGCTGAATCTCCTCCGGCGACGCCGCCCGTGGATTCTCCGGCCGTGTCGCGATCACGCGCTCGGCCAGCGGAAAAAGGATCTCCGTCATCTCCGAGATTGCCTTGTCCCGCATTGCCCCAAAAACAAAAATCAGCGGACGGTCTTCATACCGCGCCGAAAGGGCCGACCGCAGCGCCCACGCGCCCGCGGGATTATGCGCCACATCAAGCACAATCTCAGGCCAACCCGCGCGCGCCGCAATCACTTGAAACCGCCCCGGCCATCGCGTCTCACGAACGCCACGCGCAATATTCTTCGCCGTGATTCCGCTGAACTCCTGCTGCTTCAACTCCACCGCGGCCGCAACCGCCAAAGCCACGTTGCGCAACTGATGCCGCCCCACCAAAGGGGTCTCAACCAGAATCTCCTCGCCAAGAACAGCAAGCGGATAGCGATAAACGAGGCCGCCTTGCTTGCTACTGGACACCAGGTACTGGGCACTGGCAGGCGAAACCGGCGGCACATAGGGAACCGCATTCACCCCCCGCGCGCGCAGGTCGAGAATCGTATTGCCGATCACATCATTCGCCTCCGGCTGCTGCGGCAGCGTTACGACCGCTCCGCCCGGACGAATAATCCCAACCTTCTCCCGTGCAATCTCCCCGATCGTGTCCCCGAGGAACTTCTGGTGATCGAGCGAAATATCAGTAATCACGCTCACTCGCGGATCCACCACATTCGTAGCATCGAGGCGCCCGCCCATGCCGACCTCAAGCACAGCAATGTCCACTTTCTTCCGCGCGAAATGCTCGAAAGCTATCGCCGTCATCATCTCGAAAAAGCTGGGATGCCAGGGCAACTCTCCACGCTCAACCAGCCCCTCCGCAACCCGATCCACGTCGCCCTGCAGAGCCGCAAAATCCTCGTCACTAATCTCTTCGCCGTCCACCCGAATGCGCTCGTTGATCCGCACAAGATGCGGCGAGGTATACAAACCCGTCTTGAATCCCGAAGCCCGCAGAATCGAAGCCAGCGTAGCCGCCGTCGAACCTTTGCCATTCGTGCCCGCGATCAGGACGCTGGGAAAGCGCCGTTCCGGATGATCGAGCGCATTCAGCAACACTCGCATGTGTGCAAGATCGAATTTGTGCGAAGGTGTCTGCGCCAATTCGTGCCCGAGGGCAAACATGCGCGAGACTGCGGTTTCGTAGGACATGGAGAAGCTCTCAGCCTTCAGCTGTAGCCACAAAACACAGTTGTCATCCCGAGCGAAGCGAGGGATCTTGGTGTTTGCCTGCGGCGGCAACCTCGGTCGCGCAGGCGAGAACCAAGATCCCTCGCTTTGCTCGGGATGACAAATTGGCGCAGGAACGCCAAGCGAGGCGATCCGACAGCCGTCTCACGCCGCCATGAAATCCAGCGCACGCCCAATGTAAGGCTTGAGTTCCTTGCGCGGCACCACCGCATCCAGCATGCCATGCTCGAGCAGAAATTCGCTGCGCTGAAATCCTGGCGGCAGTTTCTGGCGGATCGTCTGCTCGATCACCCGCGGCCCGGCAAACCCGATCAGCGCGCCCGGTTCGGCAATATTCAGATCCCCCAGCATGGCGAACGACGCCGTCACGCCTCCAGTGGTCGGATCGGTCAGCACAGAAATGTATGGCACCTTATCTTTATCCAGCCGCGCGAGTGCGGCAGAAATCTTCGCGAGCTGCATCAGGCTGACCACGCCCTCCATCATTCGCGCCCCGCCCGAAGCCGAAACAATAATTAGGGGCGTGTGTGAATCGAGCGCGCGCTCCACCGCTCGCGTAATCATCTCGCCCACAACCGCGCCCATGCTGCCGCCAATGAACGCATACTCCATCACACTGAGGACCACCGGGCGTCCCAGCAGTTTGCCGCGCGCATTGATCACCGCGTCTCTCAGCCCTGTGTCATGCTGCGCCTGCCTAAGGCGTGATGAATAAGGTTTCAAATCCACGAACTTCAAGGGGTCGGTCGACGACAGATTCTCGTCGAAGGTCTCGTATTCGTTGTCATCCATGAGCAGCGACAGCCGAGTTCGCGCATCGATGCGAAAGTGCTTCTCGCATTTCGGACACACATTCAAATTGTCTTCCAGATCCTTCTTCCAGATTATCTGCCGGCAACTCTCACACTTCACCCACAAGCCTTCGGTGCGCACTGTCTTCTCGCCCGAAGTATTCAGTTCCCCGGATTCGCGTTTGAACCAAGCCATAAGAATTTAGCGATTGGGTGATCGGGTCATTTTGCGATTGGAAAACCTAAAGTCGAACAAAATCGCCCAATCACGCGATCGCTCAATCACCCAATTTCAGTACTCAATCCCTCTCTGCGCCATCACGCCCTTATCGTACGCGTGCTTCACCTGTCGCATCTCGGTCACCGTGTCGGCGGCCTCGACAATTGTGGGGTGTGCATTCCTTCCCGTCAAGATGACATGCACCATCTCGGGCTTCTTCCGCAGGCTCTCTACCACTTTTGCCGGGTCCAGCATGCCATAGCTGATCGCGTAGTTGATCTCGTCCAATATGACGAGATCCCATTCTCCCGACTGGATCGCCTTTTCGCCCTCTGCCCACGCCTCCTCGACCATCTTTACGTCTTCCGGATCAGGCTTCTCCGCGCCTACCTTTACAAATCCGCGTCCCATCTGCTTCATCACGAACTTGCCGCCAAAGGCCTTCACCGCATCCAGTTCCCCGTAATGCCAGGAGCCTTTCAGGAACTGCAGCATCAACACCCGCATCCCCTGGCCGACTGCGCGCAAAGCTGTCCCCATCGCGGCAGTCGTTTTCCCTTTGCCCGGCCCAGTATTCACGATAATAAGACCGCGACGTACGTCAGCCATGATTGCAGGATGCAGAAACGGTTTGATCTCGCCATCCGGCGTGCGCCGCCCTCGGGATAAATCACCAGCGGCATCCCGGCTTTCAAACTCTTCACCGCCGAACGGATCGCGGCAATCGAATTGGTCGGCTTCTGCTGGTCGATGCAGACCTGTCCCGATCGCTTCAGCTGCCAGCCCACAATCGGATACGCCAGCAATTCTTTCTTGAAGACGATGCGGAATTGAAACGGCAGATTAACGTAGAGAACCGGAATATCCAGCGCCGAGGGGTGATTCACGGCGTAGACATGAGGCTTCGCGTATCGATCTTGTCGAGCCCGGTAACTTTCACCGGCGACAAGATGGTTTTCATGATGAGCCACGACCAGGTCCGCGAAAACCAGTGCAGCCGCCGTCCATCGCGGTCAAACAAACCGCCGGGCAGCGCCAGCACTCCCATGGCCAGCGTGTACACCCAGACCAGCGGATCAAGAATGAAGTACGACCGCAGCCGGCTCAACCAGCCGTACGTCTTCCCCGGGAATCTCGTGCGGACTTCGTCGCGCCGCAACGGCCGATTCTGCGCCCGGCTCGACTTCCACCGATGAGGATGAATTCACTTCCTGCACACTTCCATTCTAGGGGAAAACCTCTGCCACGCGCTGCCCTAAACCTCCGCGCCAATGATGCGCATCACTTCGCCGACCAGATAAATCGATCCGGTAATTACGACCACGGCTTTCGCGCCCGCGAGCACTCGAGCTCGCTCCAAGGCAAGCTTCACGTCTTCCACGGTCTCGACGTCAATCCCGGTTCGCTCAGCCGCCCGCCGAATCTCCTCCGGCGACGCCGCCCGCGGATTCTGGCCGTGTCGCGATCACGCGCTCGCCAGCGGAAACAGAATCTCCGTCATCTCCGAGATTGCCTTATCCCGCATCGCCCCGAAAACAAAAATCAGCGGACGGTCTTCATACCGCTCCGAAAGGGCCGACCGCAGCGCCCACGCGCCCGCGGATTATGCGCCACGTCAAGCACGATCTCAGGCCAACCCGCACGCGCCGCAATCACTTGAAACCGCCCCGGCCATCGCGTCTCACGAATGCCGCGCGCGATACTCTTCGCAGTGATGCCGCTGAATCCCTGCTGCTTCAACTCCACCGCAGCCGCAACCGCCAAAGCCACGTTGCGCAACTGATGCCGCCCCACCAAAGGAGTCTCAACCAGAATCTCCTCGCCCAAGAACCGCAAGCGGATAGCGATAAACGAAGCCGCCTTGCTTGCTACTGGGTACCAGGTACTGGGCACTGCCAGGCGAAACCGGCGGCACATAAGGAACCGCATTCACCGCCCGCGCGCCCAGGTCAAGAATCGTATTGCCGATCACATCATTCGCCTCAGGCTGCTGCGGCAGCGTTACGACCGCGCCGCCCGGACGAATAATCCCAACCTTCTCCCGCGCAATCTCCCCGACCGTATTCCCGAGAAACTTCTGATGATCGAGCGAAATGTCGGTAATCACGCTCACTCGCGGATCCACCACATTCGTAGCATCGAGCCGCCCGCCCATGCCGACCTCAAGCACGGCAAGGTCGACTTTCTCCCGCGCGAAATACTCGAACGCAATCGCCGTCATCATCTCGAAAAAGCTGGGATGCCAGGGCAACTCTCCCGCTCGACCAGCCTCTCCGCAACCCGATCCACCTCGCCCTGCAGAGCCGCAAAATCGTCGTCGCTGATCTCTTCACCGTTCACCCGGATGCGCTCGTTGATCCGCACCAGATGCGGCGAGGTATACAAACCCGTCTTCAATCCCGAAGCCCGCAGAATCGAAGCCAGCGTAGCCGCCGTCGAACCCTTGCCATTCGTGCCGGCAATCAGGACGCTGGGAAACCGCCGCTCCGGATGATCGAGCGCATCCAGCAGCACTCGCATGTGTGCCAGATCGAATTTGTGCGAAGGCGTCTGCGCCAGTTCGTGCCCGAGCGCAAACATGCGCGCAACTGCGGTTTCGTAGGACATAGAGAAGCTCTCAGCCTTCAGCTGTCAGCTCACAAAACACAGTTGTCATCCCGAGCGAAGCGAGGGATCTTGGTGTTTGCCTGCCGGCAACCTCGGTCGCGCAGGCGAGAACCAAGATGCCTCGCTTTGCTCGGGATGACAAATTGGCGCAGGAACGCCAAGCGAGGCGATCTGACAGCCGTCTCACGCCGCCATAAAATCCAGCGCCCGCGCGATGTAAGGCTTGAGTTCCTTGCGCGGCACCACCGCATCCAGCATGCCATGCTCCAGCAGAAATTCGCTGCGCTGAAATCCTGGCGGCAGTTTCTGCCGGATCGTCTGCTCGATCACGCGCGGCCCGGCAAACCCAATCAGCGCGCCCGGTTCGGCAATATTCAAATCGCCCAGCATGGCGAACGACGCGGTCACGCCTCCGGTGGTCGGATCGGTCAGCACAGAAATGTACGGCACCTTATCCTTATCCAGCCGCGCCAGCGCCGCCGAAATCTTCGCCAGCTGCATCAGGCTGACCACGCCCTCCATCATCCGCGCCCCGCCCGAAGCCGAAACAATAATCAGCGGCGTGTGCGAATCGAGCGCCGCTCCACCGCACGCGTAATCATCTCGCCCACCACCGCGCCCATGCTGCCGCCGATGAACGCATACTCCATCACGCTCACGACCACCGGCCGTCCCAGCAGTTTGCCGCGCGCGTTGATCACCGCGTCTTTCAGCCCGGTATCATGCTGCGCCTGCCGCAGCCGCGACGAATACGGCTTCAAATCCACAAACTTCAAGCGGATCGGTCGACGACAGATTCTCGTCGAACGTCTCGTATTGGTTGTCATCCAGCAGCAGCGCCAGCCGCGTCCGCGCATCGATGCGAAAGTGCTTCTCGCACTTCGGGCACACATTCAAATTCTCTTCCAGATCTTTCTTCCAGATAATCTGCCGGCAGCTCTCACACTTCACCCACAACCCTTCGGTGCGCACCGTCTTCTCGCCCGAAGTGTTCAGTTCCCCGGATTCGCGTTTGAACCAAGCCATAAGAATTTAGCGATTGGGTGATCGGGTCATTTAGCGATTGAAAACCTAAA
This sequence comes from uncultured Acidobacteriaceae bacterium, assembly GCA_963743115.1. Lineage (GTDB taxonomy): Bacteria > Acidobacteriota > Terriglobia > Terriglobales > Acidobacteriaceae > Sulfotelmatobacter. The sequence goes on from CAVUOM010000001.1 coordinate 723,229, forward strand.
GTCGAACAAAATCGCCCAATCACGCGATCGCTCAATCACCCAATTTCAGTACTCGATCCCTCTCTGCGCCATCACGCCCTTCTCGTACGCGTGCTTCACCTGCCGCATCTCGGTCACCGTGTCGGCGACCTCGACAATTGTGGGGTGTGCGTTCCTTCCCGTCAAGATGACATGCACCATCTCCGGCTTCTTCTTCAGGCTCTCGACCACTTTTGCCGGGTCCAGCATGCCGTAGCTGATCGCGTAGTTGATCTCATCCAGTACGACCAGATCCCACTCGCCCGACTGGATCGCCTTCTCGCCCTCGGCCCACGCCTCTTCGACCATCTTTACGTCTTCCGGATCAGGCTTCTCGGCGCCGACCTTCACAAATCCGCGTCCCATCTGCTTCATCACGAACTTGTCGCCAAAGGCCTTCACCGCATCCAGTTCCCCGTAATGCCAGGAGCCTTTCAGGAACTGCAGCATCAACACCCGCATTCCCTGGCCGACTGCGCGCAAAGCTGTCCCCATCGCGGCAGTCGTTTTCCCTTTGCCCGGCCCAGTATTCACGATAATAAGACCGCGACGTACGTCAGCCATCATTGCAGGATGCGTGATTCTACTAGAACAGCGGTTGGTCGTATCATCCTTCCGTTATCGAGTTTGAGACGATTTGCTACGAAAGTGACCAGTCTTTCCACGGAACTCCTGCATCCAACCGTGCGTATCGGGTGCAAGCAGATCTCTGTCCGCTGGCAGACTGCGGAGGTCTCGTCGTGAACAAGTGTCTAGTGTTATTGTTTTGCGCGCTCGCGGCCTTACCTGCATTTTCCGCGCAGCACGTCGCCCTTCATCCCAGACCCGTCTTCGATTCCGGCGAGCAGGAGGTCATCCGCCAGATCGTCGACATGGAGCGCCAGTCCAAGGAAGCCAGCCTCCGCCGCGACGCCGACTTCTCCGTGCGCACCCTTGCCGAAGACTACGTCGCCATCACCCCGCTCGGCCAGGTCACCACCAAGCAGGAAACCATTACAGCCCGCCGCAGCGGCCAGCTCCGTTACGAAGCCATGAATGTCACGGATATGGTCGTACGCGTGTATGGCGATACTGCCGTGGTCACCGCCCGCGCCGACGTCAAAGGCCACCAGTTGGGCGAAGACTTCAGCGGACCCTATCGCTACACCCGCGTCTGGGTCCGCCGCAACGGACACTGGCAGACCGTCAGTTACCAGGCAACCGTCACGCAGTGAACAGAGGCTAGCACCTGGCTCAATGCCCCGAATGATAAGGATGGCCCTTCAGAATGGTGAACGCCCGGTAGACTTGCTCCAGCAAAACCACGCGAGCCAGTTCGTGGGCCAGCGTCATCGTGCCCAGCGAGATCGTATGCTGCGCCGCGCTCCGCGCCGCTTCGCTGAATCCGTCGGCAGGCCCCACGGCAAAGACCAGCGGCAGCGGATTGCGATCCTGATAATCCCCTAGAAACCGCGCGAACTCTTCTGAGGAGAACTGCTTACCCTTCGAATCCATCAGCACCAGCGTCGACTTCCCGGCGCTCGTTGTTTTGTGCGTCTTCGCCAGCGGAGCCCGTCCGCACATTTGCAGAAGTGCAGCTTCATCGCGCAGCGCCAGCCCTTCCACCGGCACGTAACGCGAAATCCTCTTCAGATACTCGTCCGTGAGCGACTGAATCGCCGGCTCTTTCGTCTTTCCCATCCAAGCGATTTTGATTTTCACGGAAGGTCGTAGATAACGAAACTATGCTCTCTTGCGCCGAGGCGCGGCCGCGGTAGCGCGTCTTTGCCGTGGTGCAGTCTTCGCCTTGGGCGCCGTTTTCGACCTCGGCTTTGGCTTCAAGTCCGAAGGCTCGAGCCGCTTGGCCGTTTTCCAGAGACGCTCAAGATCATAGAACTTGCGCGCCTTCTCGGAGAACACGTGCACGACAAAATCAACGTAGTCGACCAGGATCCACTCGCCCTGCCGGTAGCCTTCGACGTGCGCCGGCCGCACATCCGCCGCTTTCAGGCGCAGTTCCACTTCGTCGGCAATGGCTTGCACCTGCCGCGGGTTCGAGCCGCTGCACAGCACGAAATAGTCGGTAAAGGCTCCCGACCCTTTTTCCATTTCCAGGATGGAAAGTTCTTCGGCCTTTTTGTCGAGGCAGGCCTGAATGGCAGCTGCCACCTGTAGCTTCAGTTCGCTTTTTTTCATGCAGAGAGTCGGCTGGTCGTGATTCGTCGGATCAAGTTCGTTGGCTCAGGTTCGTCGGATAAGTTCGTTGCTCAGCGCAAGGCTGAGTTCTTATTGTAAACGACAGTAGCTGGCCGCGTTTTCCACCGCCGGATTAGCGCGCTTTGTACAGTCCCACTTTCTTGATGTAGTCCGCGACCGCAGGCTCCACGAAGCGGCCAAGCGGCTTGCCGGCGGCCGCGGCCTGACGAATCGCCGTCGAAGAAATCGGCTGATAAACCTGGTCGAGCAAATGGATCGTCACTCCCTTCAGCACCAGATCCCCGCTCGCCGCCTGTTTTTGAAACGGACGCGTCACTTCCTGCCGCGGCCGCAGGCTCGCAGGCAGGGCGTTCGCCACGTCGGCCAGCGAGTATCCGGGCCGGCTCGCCACCACAAACTCGCACTCCCGAAACAGCGCCTCGGCCTGATGCCACTTCGCGATTTCCTCAAAGGCATCGATGCCGATGAGCAGGAACAGCCGGTCTGCCTTCTTGAACGACTGCTTGAGGCGCTTGACGGTGTCGATGGTGTAGTTCGGTTTCGAGGGGCGAGTTTTTTCCTTGGCCGGGCTGACTGACTCAGAAGTCTTCCGGCGCCTCCAGCAACGAAGGCGAGAAGTCCTTCTCCTCAGCCGTGGCCAAAGCAATCATGGCGTAGCGATGCGAAAACGCCGACAAGGGCTGGCTCTGCTTGTGCGGCGGAACGTTCGCAGGCACGAAGAGGATGCGGGAAAGCTCGCAGCGTTCGCTCGCGGCCCGCGCCAGCGCCAGATGTCCGCGATGAATGGGATCGAAAGTACCGCCGAAAAGGCCAATATTCATGCGCCGCTAGTGTCTTCGTTTGCAGGCCCGCTTGGCAAGCTCAACCTGCGCGATACCGTCCAGTCAGAACTCAGTGCGTCGCTCTCGACGATGGCATCTCGCTCCTGCAAGGGCATTGTCCGATGGTCCATCGTTGCCTTGTCTGTTTGGACCTAGAGTTAATCCCCTATGAATACATGGGTTCCGGGAATTCGGAATGAACTCCTGTAATCTCGCCTGTTAGCAAACTTGGGACTACCATGGTTTACATGCGAGTAACCCTCCCCCTACTCCGCATTCAGCCGGCCCGTGCGTCGATCCTGCGCTACGGAGTCGCGGTGTTCAGCACCACCCTGGCGCTGATTCCGGTGCTCCTGCTTCCTAACATTGCGGAAAGCCGGCTGGCGGTATTCGCCGTCGCCGTGATGGTGAGCGCGTGGTACGGCGGCTGGAAACCCGGGCTGGTCGCCACTTCGTTCGCTCTTACCGTCAGCGCGTACTTCTCGTTTTCCGGAGAACACACGCCAGCGCAATACCGCTCGACCATGATCCGGCTGACCCTGTTCGTTGTGCTGGCGGCTCTGATCTGCTGGTTCAACGCGGCCCTGCGCGCCTCCCAGGAAGGCTTGCGTCGCTCGGAAATGAATTTCCGGTCGCTCGTGACCAATGCTCCTTACGGAATCTGCCGCTGCGATTCCTCCGGCCAACTGCTGGATGTGAATCCGGCACTGCTCGCGATGCTCGGATATTCCTCCCCGAAGGAAGTGGTCGGGAAACATCTCGGAACCCTCCACGCCGACACGCTGCAGTGGTTCGAGCTGGCGGATTATTTGCGCTCGGCGGCTGCCTTTAATGGACTGATCGCCGAATGGAAGCGCAAAGACGGCACTGCCACGGTGGTTCGCGTTTCCGGCCGCGCCGTCTCTGACGGCGGCAAGGGACGAACCTTCGAACTGTTTGCCGAGGATGTCACCGAGCGCCGCGCCCTGGAGCAGCAGCTCCGGCAGTCGCAAAAGATGGAGGCTGTGGGAAGACTCGCGGGCGGCATTGCGCACGATTTCAACAACCTGCTGATGGTGATCTCCGGCTATTCGGAATTTCTTGCTCGACCGCCTCGGCCCGGACCCCGCAGTGCGCGGCCCGGCCCAGGAGATTGCCGGCGCAGCGGGACGCGCCACGTCGCTCACCCGCCAACTCCTCGCCTTCAGCCGCAAGCAAATGCTGGCGCCGAAAATTCTTGACCTGAATGGCGTGGTCACGGAAAACCTGAAGATGCTCACCCGCGTGATCGGCGAGGACATCGATCTGGTAATGGTTCCGGCAGCCGGACTGGGCGCGGTGCGGGCTGATGCCGGGCAGATCGAGCAAGTCATCATGAATCTTGCTGTGAATGCGCGCGATGCCATGCCGGCCGGAGGCAAGCTGACCATTGAGACCTCAAACGTATCGCTCGATGAGGAATACGCCCGTTTTCACGCGCCGCTGCGTCCCGGAAACTACGTGATGCTCGCCATCAGCGACACGGGCGCGGGCATGGATTCGGAAACTCAATCCCATATTTTCGAACCTTTCTTCACCACCAAGGGGCCGAAAGGCACGGGGCTCGGGCTTTCCACGGTTTACGGAATCGTGAAGCAGAGTGGCGGTTATATCTGGGTCTACAGTGAGGCGGGAAAAGGCACGACTTTCAAAATCTATTTACCCCGCGTCGCGGAACCGGCCGAAAGTCCCGAGCAGGTCGCCGCTCCGGCGGAATCCGCAGCCACCGAGCCGGGGACGGAGACCATCTTGCTGGTTGAGGACGAAGCGAACCTGCGCTATCTGGCCCGGCAATTTCTTGAGAAGCAGGGTTACCGCGTGATCGAAGCCGCCGATGGCGCGGTCGCGATGCAGATCGCTGTCGCGCACGAAGGAACCATTCATCTGCTGCTGACCGATGTGATCATGCCCGGAATGAATGGCCGCGAACTGGCGCAGCGCATTTCTGAAATTCGCCCCAACGTGAAAATTCTCTACATGTCCGGTTACACGGAAAATGTGATCGGACGCAATGGCACGCTGGACGAAGGTGTACGCCTCCTCCAGAAGCCCTTTAGCCTGCACAATCTGAAAAACAAAGTTCGCGAAGTGCTCGATACGATCCCCCAGGAGGTTGCCATGTCCACTCAAACTGCTCACGTCAAGGCTGTGCCAGCGCCGCATCAATTGCCGGCGACGCGCGCGCAACGTTTTCAACTTCACCTGCCGTTGAAGTACCGCCGTCTCAACGAAGAAAAATGGCATGACGGCGAGACCAAGAACATCAGCCGCTCCGGTTTGTTGTTTCAGGCGGAAGATCTGCTTGCAGCCAAATGTGATCCTGGAAATCAATCTGGTGCTGCCGGCGGAGATTGCCGGACTTTCGCCCACCGAAGTGATCTGCAAGGGAGAAGTCGTGCGTACGGTCGAGTCGGACGGAGAGAAAATGCCTCCGGCCCTCGCCGCGAAGATTCTTCAGTATCACTTCCAGCACGGGTCGCAGCTGCCTCGAGCGTAAAGTACAGTACCCAGTACCTGGTACCGAGTTCCGAGTACCGAGAAATGCGGGTTCTTGACTCGGTACTGGTACTACGTACTAGCTTGCAGGGCTTGTTCGCGCAGAGCCTCTACTGCCTTCGCCATCGCGAACTTCAGTTCTTCGATTCCCTTGCCGGTCACGGCTGAAATCTCGTAGAGCTTCAGCTTGTGCTTCTTGCAGTAACGCTTCAGCGCCGCGACTTTCTCCTTATTGGCAACATCGATTTTCGACGCGACCATGATCATCGGCTTTTCTTCCAGGTGAGCGCCGAAGCTGGCCAGCTCGCCGAGAATCACTTCCACATCTTTCACGACGTCAGGGCGTCCGCTCGCGTCCGACACATCGACAAGGTGAACCAGCAGGCGCGTACGCTCGATGTGCCGCAGGAACTGCGTGCCCAGGCCGGAACCGGTATGGGCGCCTTCGATCAAGCCTGGAATGTCGGCGACCACAAAACTGATTTCGCTCTTTGGATCGCCGACAGCCACCACGCCGAGATTCGGCTGCAAGGTAGTAAAAGGATAGTCCGGCGATTTTCGGCCGCGCCGCCGAGATGCGCGAGATCAGCGTGGATTTACCCACGTTCGGATAGCCGACCAGGCCAACGTCGGCCAGCAACTTCAGCTCGAGCCGATAGTTGTGTTCTTCGCCGGGACGACCAGGCTCGTGCTCGCGCGGCGCCTGATGCACCGACGTTGCAAAGCGGGCATTGCCGCGCCCACCACGGCCGCCGCGGGCAATCACTACACGCTGATCCGGCGCAGAAAAATCGAATACCTTCTCGCCGGTTTCTTCGTCGTAGACGATCGTTCCGACCGGAACTTTGAGAATGATGTCTTCGCCTTCGCGTCCGCTCTTGTTCGAACCTTCGCCGTGGCGGCCGCGCTCCGCCTTGTATTCGGGATTGAAGCGGAAATGCACCAGCGTGTTGTGCCGCTCGCTGGATTCCATGATCACGTCGCCGCCGTTGCCGCCATCGCCGCCCGAAGGCCCGCCGCGCGGAACATATTTTTCGCGGCGGAAGGCCATGCAGCCATTGCCGCCGTCGCCGGCTTTCACCCGAATTTTTGCCTCATCGATAAACATGGGAGCCTGAGGAACGATTGCACCACGCAGCGGCCACGCTGGTGGCGCATGCACGAACCAAGATCCCTCGCTTCGCTCGGGATGACAGTCCAGTCCGAAGCGGCCTGGCAAACAAAAAGCCTCGTCCCGAAGGCGAGGCTGAAGCCGCGTCGACAGCTCGCCGCGGCCGCTACATCACGGATGCCGTTTACCCGAACCGAGGCGAACTACTCCGCGATTTCCATCGGTTCGACCATCACGAACTTGCCCATCGATCCCTTGTTCAGGAACTTGATGCGTCCCGTGATCTTGGCAAACAGAGTATCGTCTTTGCCGCGGCCGACGTTCAGCCCCGGCTTTACGCGTGTGCCGCGCTGCCGCACGATGATGGTGCCGCCGGGCACGATCTGCCCGCCGAATGCCTTGAATCCCAGCCGCTGCGCGTTCGAGTCGCGGCCGTTTCGTGAAGTGCCCTGTCCTTTTTTATGTGCCATGAGAGTCAGTTTCCGGTGGCCAGTTGCCACTAAAATCTCGCGCGGACGGGCTATTCGTCCGCCCTTCAGTTACTTCTTCTTCGAAGCCGGTTTCTTTGCCGCCTTCTTGGGCGCAGCTTTCTTCTTAGCGTGTCCCTTCGCGGTTTTCACTTCAGCTTCGTGCTCTTCCTCGTGCGCCGCCGCCTTCTTCGGCTTGGGCTGTTTCTTCGCCAGCTCCGGAGCCTTGAAGCTCTGCCCGTCAAACGCAATCTCGGTGATGCGCACCGCGGTGTAGGACTGCCGGTGCCCGCGCAGCTTCTTGTACTGCTTCTTGCGCTTGTAATGGAAAACCAGAATCTTCGCGCCGCGTCCTTCTTCCACCAGTTCGCCGACCACGCGCGCTCCCGCTTGCGGCTTGCCGATCTGGCCTTCTCCGCCCGACACCGCCAGTATCTCGGGGAACTCGACCTGGCCATCGGTGCCCGTGGCCAGCTTCTCCACTCGAATCACGTCTCCGGGCGCCACCCGGTATTGCTTTCCACCGGCGCGGATAACCGCGTACATACGTCTGCCTCCGTCAAAATATCGTGAAAGTCAGCATCCCGCTGAACCCATGCGCACACGGGCGCAACTCCTGGGTCCGGAGAACTTCGCGGTAAACTTCCCGCCGAACGTCTGCTGAACTTCTTCTGCTTGCTGTGTTTTCCGCCGCGGCGCTTGAAGCCAGGGCGAGCCTCCCCAGAACGGGTCGGCGAGTACAGGCAAACTCAACTATTCTAGCGTGCGCTGTGGAAATCGGTCAATGTGCGCTTGGCGGATTGCGATCACTATGCGAGAATTCCGCCGAATCTTCCGATCGACATCGGGATCGACCCTGGAGGAATCCAACCATGAAACGCTTTTCCCTTCTGCTGTGCCTGTTCGCTCTCGCTTTTTCCGCCTCGCCCAGCCGCCAAGGCAGCCGCGAAGAAATCCGCGGCGCCGGCCGCTCCCGACAAGGCTTATCTGCAGAAAATCTGGGATGGCTGGTCCACTCTCGATCCGGCTAACGTAGCCAAGTTCTACGCCAGCGGCCCGCACACTTTCTTCGACATCGCCCCTTTGAAGTACGGCAGCTGGGATGAATATGCGACGGGGTGAAGGCCTCTGTCGACTACAAGAGCGCGAAGTTCACGCTGAATGATGACCTCGCCATCCATCCGCACGGAGATCTGGTCTGGGCGACTGCGACCGTCAGCGAAGAGATGACGACCAAAGCGGGCAAGGTCGAGATGGGCAATTTCCGCTGGACTGTGGTTCTTGAGAATCAGGATGGCAAGTGGCTGATCGTTCACGAACATGTTTCGGAGCCTTGCAGTAGCACGACTTCATGACCCATGATCTGCCTTCGGCGGCCGTGCGATTACCTCTGTAATCCCCGGTAACCTGAGTTCTCTTGCAGAAACAACTTCGCTGCGCCAGTGTTTATACGAACTGAGTGTAGGGAGATTTACCATGCGCAATCGAATTGTCGTTGTCACTTCGCTTTTCCTGTTTGCCAGCCTGAGCTGGAGCCAGCAGCAGCCGGCCGGAAGCAGCGCCCCCGCAGCGCGCAGCAAAGCATGCCCGGCATGGATATGTCAGGTCACGACATGTCGAACATGCCGATGAAAGACATGCCCATGGCGCGACAACGACGCCAGCGACGCACGCCATGCACTCCATGGAAGGCCACATGGATATGGGCCCGCACATGAAGATGACGGCGCTGCGACCGGCGAAGCCCGGCGACGCCGAGCGTGCCCAGGCAGTGGTCGAAGCCGCGCGCAAAGCTTCAGAAAAATATATCGACTATCACGCCGCGCTGGCCGACGGCTTCAAGATTTTCCATCCCGAACGTTCCGCAGAAGATGTACCACTTCACCAACTACGGATATGCGATGGAAGCGGCTTTCCGTTTCAATCCCGAACATCCCACGTCGCTGCTCTATGAAAAACATGGCGACGACTACAAGCTGATCGGCGTGATGTACACCGCGCCCAAGCGCTTGACTGAAGATCAACTCGACGAGCGCGTTCCCCTCAGCGTCGCGCAATGGCACGAGCACGTGAACTTCTGCGTCGCGCCTCCGGATCGTCGCGGAGAAGGATTCGTGCCGCATCCGCAGTTCGGCTTGAAGGGATCGATCACCACGCAGGAAGCCTGCGATGCCGCGGGCGGAACTTTCCATCCCGTAGTCTTCAACTGGATGGTGCACGTCTATCCGTTCGAAAAAGATCAGGCCAGCATCTGGTCGGTGACCGCCAGCACGGCGACGGAGATTAAGCCTGACAGCGCTGGCGCTTTCACCAGCTGTTCGCCGCGTGGAGAACTTTCGCGGCCTCAGTCGGCGCAACGTACTACTCTTCCGAGCAACGCTCCTGAATCAACAATTACATTTCAATCATCAATTATTGTAAGACGCTTCAGCTGACGACTCGTCGCAACTGTTCCATCGCGTCGACAACACATTGACCTGTTCTGTCAAGCATGCATTTTCGTTCTGCTAACCGAGAGCGCGCACTTCGTCAAAAACGAACGTGCAATTGAAAATGTGGAACTTTTCCGGCGAGTACGTAGCGTACTGCAAGTAGAAGAAGCGGCCGGCGAAGAGGAAAGTCTGAGCGGCATCGCTTGACAAGAATTTTTGCGGGGTTCAGGGATTTTCTCACGCTCGGTTTGGCGGCCCAGGTGAGAAAACCCCCGTGACAGCGCGAGGCCAGCGCTTGCGGCTTGTCTGCTGAACCCCAACGGCTGCATTGTAGGCGATTCGCGGCAAAACACAAAGGTTTTCTCGCGCAAGTCGTGAACCGGGCCGCCCCAACCGCTCCCCGACGAGATTCGGGGAAGAAAAAGGAGCAGTCATGAAGTTCGCGACCGTATCGAAGAGTTTGGTATTGGGGTTGGCGTTGCTGTTGGCCTCGAGCGCCTTTGCCGCAACCAAAGCCAGTTTGCAACTCAGCAATCCGGTGCATGGTGAACGGAACCACGCTGAAAGCCGGAGACTACAAGGTTCAGTGGGAAGGCAGCCGGACCCAACGTGGAGTTCAGCATCCTGCAGGGCAAGAACGTGGTGGCAAAAGTGCCGGCGCACGTGGTTGAACTTCAGACTGCGGCGGCCAACGATGCCGCCGTTACGCAGCAGAATGCCAGCGGCCCGCACACTCGCCGGCGCTCCGCTTCGAGGGAAAGAAATTTTCTCTGGAGCTGGGCGATGCCAGCGAGAGATGCAAGGCAGGTTCGAGCAAGTAAGCGTAACGACGGATTGAAGGAACTCACAAGGGAGCACTGAACGTGCTCCCTGTCTCATTTCTTGCCGAGGACTTCATGGCGATCACTGCGGGAATCTTTTCCAGATCCGCATTCAGATGAACGCTGCTGCCGCCGCTCACTTTCAAGTTCCGTTCCCAGTCCTTGAATCCCGCCTTCTTCACACTGATGGTGTGCTCGCCCTCGGCGACCTGGATATCAGAAGGAGTGTTGCCGACGAAACTGCCGTCGACTTCGATGTCAGCGCCATCAGGGACGGAGGTTACGGCAAGTTTGCCTGTCATCACGGCGGCAGGGGCGGCGCCGGCCGGAGATGCGGTCATGGCCGCGGCGGGTGGCAAAGTCGCGGCTGGCTTACTTTGTTCCGCAGCGCTAGTCGCGGCGGCCGCTCGAATTGCTGCGCCGTGAGCCGTCCAATCTTTCGTGATCGCCTCACAGGCATCTTGAACCGAGCCGCCCAGGGAGAGCGTCGACTTGCTCACGATGGAATCGCCCGAAACCCGCGCGAACACTGCGACCTTGTTCTTGTGTCGCAGCGCTCCTTTGCCTCCCTCATGGTCAAGAAGTACGATGTAATCCGTTTTCGTCTGAATGTTGTTAACAATTACCTGAGGGCATCGTTCCCCAAACGTCTTGATAATCTCTGCCGTTTGGGGGCGAGCGCCACCCGCCATGTTGCCTCCGTAGGCTCCTCCGGCTCCTCCGCTCGATCCGGCGATCGACCACGACTGGCTGTCGGTTACGAAGACTCGGGCCTTTTCTGCGTCGGGAATGGCGGGCGGCTTACCCTGCGCTAGAGCGCAGCCCAGCCACGCGAAGAAAGAGAGGCAGAAAAGCGATACTGATGACGCTCTCTTCATGGGGATCTCCCGGAACTCAACCAATCTAAATCACCGGGCAGAAAGCTTTTCCAGTTCGGCGTTCAGGTGCACGCTGCTCCCGCTAGTGACTTTCAACTTTCGCTCCCAGTCCTTGAATCCCGCCTTCTTCACGGTGATGGTGTGCTCGCCCTCGGCGACCTGGACATCAGAAGGAGTATTGCCGACGAAACTGCTGTCGACTTCGATGTCGGCGCCGGGCGGATCGGACTCTAGTTGCACCTTCGCGGGCACCGAGGGCTCGGCCGCTTGTGCCTGCACGTCGGCCGGGGCAGCCGGCTGAAACTTCGTGATGTCCAGCTTCATGTCTCCATTCACGTAGGCGGTGATCTCGGTACCCTTCGGAATGCTGATGTCTTTGCCGTGCATGAACAGGAAGAACGGCGCTGCGGGGAAGAATACGATGCCGGTTACTACCATGCCTCCCACCATGCCACCGGTGTGACCGCCGCCTTTGACGTCTTTGACCGCTCGCAGCGCTGCTTTCTCCCCGCTCACCAGCTTCACGTAATCGATGTTGATATCGAGCTTTCCACCGCGAGCCATTCTCCTCTTGGCCTGAGCTTCTGTAACCGTCGCGAAGGCTAGTCCCCCTTTTGGGATGACAAGCGTACCGTTGACGGTAATATCATCCACCGTTGAAAAGTCAACAGTGTCGCCCAGGTGCGCGTCAGCAGAGGATATGGTTCGATTCAGTCGCAACCTTACGGGCGTTTGGTCCTCGAGCACGAAGCCTTTTTTTGACGTGAAGTCGGTCCGCGGCGCCTGCTCTTGCGCCGCCGGCTGCGTGGGTTGTTGTGCCGTCGAAGCACCGGCGGCTGGAGACGCTGCGGTCTGAGCGACCGAAGCTGAGGATAGAGACAGCAAGGCAAGCCATAGAGGAAGATACTTTTTCACAGGCAACCCTCCGGCCACATGAATCCTGGGAATGTCAGGGGGAAACTCAAGAGCGCGAACGTGGGTATTATGCGCCCCAGCGGACAAATGTCAACCGGGTCGTATCCGAGACGCTGGTTGAGCCCACGCGCAAGTCAAAGTTTTCGCGCGCGATTAGAGTCGTGCCCTTCCCGATCTCTGACAAGCGCTGGCCGCCCTTAGTACTTCGGCACTTTCGGATCCACTCGATCCGACCACGCTGTTATCCCGCCGGCCAGGTTGTGAACCTTCGTGAAACCGGACTGCTGCAGGAAGGCTACTGCCTTCGCACTGCGTCCGCCCATCTTGCAGTGGACTACGATTTCGCGGCTGGAGTCGAGTTCGTGCACGCGTTTGGGCAGGTCATTGAGCGGAATCAGATGTCCACCGATGTTGCAGATCTGATATTCGTGGGGCTCGCGCACGTCGAGGACGAAGAGATCCTCTTTCGCATCCAGACGGCGTTTCAACTCCTCGACTTGAATTTCCGGAACGCCTGATCCCACCGGTTTTTCCTCCCCGCGAATGCCGCAAAATTGGTTGTAGTCTATCAGCTTCGTGACCGTCGGATGGGTGCCGCAGACCGGGCAATCGGGATTCTTGCGCAGCTTGAGTTCGCGGAACTTCATGCCCAGCGCGTCGATCAGCAGCAGGCGGCCGATGAGCGGCTCGCCCGCGCCGAGAATCAGCTTGATCACTTCGGTGGCCTGCATCACGCCCACCAGGCCGGGCAGAATGCCGAGCACTCCACCTTCGGCGCAGGATGGAACCAGCCCAGGCGGTGGTGGTTCGGGATAAAGGCAGCGGTAGCACGGGCCGTCTTTGGTGGCGAAGACACTCGCCTGGCCCTCAAAGCGGAAAATCGATCCGTAGACGTTCGGCTTGCCGGTGAGCACGCAGGCGTCATTCACCAGGTAGCGCGTAGGAAAATTATCGGTGCCGTCGGCGATGATGTCGAAATCGCGGAAGAGTCCGAGCGCGTTCTCGCTGCTCAACCGCGTGTCGAACTTCTGTACGTTCAAGAACGGATTGATCGCTGTAAGCTTGTCGGCCGCGGAATCGAGTTTCTTCCGCCCTACATCGGCAGTCGAGTGAATGATCTGGCGCTGCAGGTTGGTGTAATCGACCACATCGAAATCAACCAGGCCCAGCGTGCCCACTCCGGCGGCCGCGAGATATAACGCGAGCGGCGAGCCCAGACCTCCGGTACCGATGCAGAGCACGCGCGCCGCCTTCAGCTTCTGCTGGCCCTCCATGCCGACCTCGGGCATGATCAGGTGGCGCGAGTAGCGCAGGATTTCGTCCTTGCTCAGGGTTGCTGGAATTTCGATCGTTGTAGCCATAAAGTCCTCAATAGAAATTTGCGTTTTCGCAGAACGCCGGAATTCGGAAGCTACCAGCGGGAAGGGCAACAACAGCGGCTTGTGGCGGAAGGCTTCAACTCTGTGATCCTTGCTGCTCGGCCCATCAGGCAGCGCCTCCGGCGATGGAGGGCACAATCGAAATGTTATCACCTTCCTTCAACGCGGTCGCTTCTTTCTGCAGGTAGCGGATGTCTTCGTCGTTCACGTAGAGGTTGACGAAGGCACGCAGCTTACCCTCTTCGGTGTATAGATGCCGGCGCAGGTCGGGATGCTGGGCCACCAGCGCGTTCATGGCTTCGGCCACGGTAGCGGCTTTTACGTCGACGGTCGATTGTTTGCCCACGTACTGGCGCAAAGGTGTAGGGATGTGAATCTTGCTCATAAGTCTAAAGATAAAAGATGCGGCAGAGAATAGGAAGATTCAAAGCCGCGAGGTTCGACGTGGAGAGGCCTAATACTTAGGATGGTCCAGCTGCCGTAGAATGAGACGGAAGAAACGAGAGAACGACAAGGGAGAAACTACCATGACGATTTTTGATCCGGCTCGGGGCAGAATTACTGACGGCGGCGGTGGGCATGGCGGCGGATTGTTGCGACTAATCGGACTGGGCATCGCCGCATTTTTGCTGGTGATTTTATTATTCAGCGCCGTCACCAAGGTGGGTACGGGGCACGTGGGCGTGCTGACGCTTTTCGGCAAGGTGCAGACAGGCGAAACTTTGGGTGAGGGCATTCACCTGATCAATCCTCTGAAAACGAACAATGAACTCTCCATCCAGACGCAGACGCTGAAGGAATCGGCTAGCGTGCCTTCCAGCGAAGGCCTGATGATGAGTCTCGATACTTCGCTGATTTACCATCTCAATCCCGAGCGGGCTGCGGAAGTTTTCCAGAAGATTGGCGCCGATTATGAAAACGTAGTGGTCGAGCCCACGCTGCGCTCCGCGATTCGCGAGGCGACCGCTTCCCATACCGCCAACGCGCTTTACACTGGCGAGCGCGAGATGGTCGCCAAGCAAATTTTCGATGAGGTTAGCACGCAGCTTAATCAGCGCGGGTTGACCGTGGAAAACGTTTTGTTGCGCGACATTCAGCTGCCAGCCACGCTGAAGGCTGCCATCGAGGCCAAACAACAAGCCGAACAGGAGTCGCTGGCCATGAACTTCCGTCTGCAGAAGGAAACGCAGGAGGCGCAGCGCAAGCGCATCGAAGCCGCCGGCGTGCGCGACTTCCAGCAGATCGTGGCGCAGGGCATCACGCCTTCGCTGCTGGAGTGGAAAGGCATCGAAGCTACTGAGAACCTGGCCAAGAGCGCGAACTCGAAGGTCGTGGTGATCGGCAACAGCAAGAACGGGCTGCCGCTGATTCTGGGACAGTAGGTTTTGGGTCTTCGGTCTGGATTTCTGACATCAATAATCTTTGCGCCTAGCCGCGAGGGTAGTGGCTCTAGGACCAGGACCTGAGACCCAGTCAAACGCTGCTAACATGACACCGTGCCATCCCTGCTCGAAGTTCGCAACCTGAACATTGAGTTCCCAACGGCCCTGCGGGCGGCCGGGCCGGCGGGAGCGCCCGTCCCCACACGAGCCCTGCCTGCCGTCCGCGATGTCAGCTTTTCCATCGCTCTCGGCGAAGTTCTCGGGTTGGTCGGCGAATCGGGCTCCGGCAAATCGATCACCTCTCTGGCCATCATGCGTCTGCTGCCGCCACAGGCTCGGGTTTCAGGCGAGATTCTCTTCTCGGAGAACGGCACACCGCACAATCTTCCAGCTTTGCCCAATGACTCCATGCGCCAGCTGCGCGGATCGCGGATCGCGATGATTTTTCAGGAGCCGATGACCGCACTCAATCCTGTGATGCGGGTTGGCGACCAGATCGCCGAAGCGGTGCGGGCTCACGGTACGCGATCGAGGAACGAGGCCGAACAACTCGCGGTTGAGGCCATGGCTGATGTCGCCATCCCCGAGCCCGATCGGCGGGCGCGTGATTATCCGCATCAGCTTTCCGGCGGTATGCGGCAGCGGGTGATGATCGCCATGGCGATTGTGAACCGGCCGCAGTTGCTGATCGCCGATGAGCCCACGACCGCACTCGACGTGACCATCCAGGCGCAAATTCTCGAGCTGCTCGCTGACCTGCGCAGCAAGTTTGGCCTGGCGATGCTCTTCATCTCGCACGATCTTGCCGTGGTTTCGGAGGTGGCCGATCGCGTGGCCGTGATGTATGCCGGGAGCGTGGTGGAGTTGGGAACGAAGTGGGAAATTTTTCAGACTCCGGCTCATCCTTATACTCGCGGGCTGCTCGAGGCCGTGCCCGACCTGAAGACGGAGCGAGGGCGTCCACTCGGCACTATCGAAGGCACTGTGCCTCCGCTGCAGGCCATGCCGCCGGGCTGCGCCTTCGAGCCGCGATGCGGCTTCCGCGTGCCCGAGTGCACCCGCGAGCTGCCGCCGCTGGTCGAGGTTGCTCAGGGCCACTGGGCTCGCTGCCCCGTGCTCAATGCGAGATAAGCTGGCGTAATAACTCTGGCCGGTGTATCCCTTCCGTTCCCGCTCGTTCTATAATCGCAACTTTGTCTGGTGCTCATTGCGCATACTGCTGCTTAGCGATATTCACGCCAACCTCGAAGCGCTGGAAGCCTGCATGGCGGCAGCTCCGGCATTCGATTTTGTGGCCAACCTGGGCGACATCGTCGGCTACGGAGGCTCTCCCAATGAAGTGATCGACCGCTCCCGCGACCTGGGCAAGATTTTCGTGCGCGGAAACCACGACAAAGCTGCGACCGGCCTGCTCGATCTCGATGATTTCAACCCGCTGGCCGCCATCGCCGCGACCTGGACCCGGGATACGTTGACGCCCGAGCATCACGATTGGCTGCATGCGCTGCCGCAAGGACCGGTTTCGCTCGAAGGCTTTCCTCAAGTGCAACTGGTTCACGGTTCGCCCGGCGATGAAGATGCGTACATCGTTTCGATCGGCGATGCGCTGGTGCCGCTGCTCGCGCTCACTACGCCGCTGACCTTCTTCGGCCACACTCACCTGCAGGGGGGATTCTTCGCCAACGGTTCCAGTGCCGATGGCTTCCGTCCGGAATATCGCACGGTGGGGCAAGCTGAGACGGTCTCGTTGCAACTGAAGCCAAACACTCGTTACATGATCAATCCGGGCTCGGTGGGACAGCCGCGCGACGGAGACTGGCGCGCCGCTTTCGCGCTGTTTGATACGGAGGCCCAGGTCGTCCACTTCCATCGCACGCCCTACAATCTGAAAGCCGCGCAGGAACGGATCCTCTCGGCGAATCTGCCCGCCCGCCTGGCCACGCGCCTCGCCGCCGGCCGCTAAGCTCGCGTACGGTCTCCCGTTGTAAACTCGGAGGCATGCCTTCTTCCCGCGGTGCCGGAACTAAATCGCTCTTTCCCCATGGCGAAGAGTCACACCGGGAAAATACTCCTGAGCACTACTTTATCGCTCACAGCGACGGTGGCGCGCGCGGCAATCCCGGCCCTGCTGGCTATGGCGTGGTAATCCAGGATGAGTCGGGACGCAAGGTCGCCCATCTCAGCGAATACCTCGGCCACCAGACCAACAATTTTGCCGAGTATCAGGGCCTGATTGCTGCTCTCGAATACGCCATCGAACACGGGCCGAAAGCCCTGAAGTTGATCAGCGATTCCGAATTGCTGGTGCGCCAGATCAAAGGCATTTACAAAGTGAAGAACGCGACGCTGAAGGATCTTCACGCACGCGCCAAAGAATTGATCGCGCAACTGGAATGGTTCTCGATCGGGCACGCTCTCCGCGAACACAATCGCGACGCCGACCGGCTGGCTAACGAAGCCATGGATAAGGGCATGGGGCGAGCAGCTAGAAGCTAGAACTGGTTCACTCCGAAGCCGACGTGTGATCGTGCACGATCTTCCATCCCGCATCAGGGAATTTGCGCAGCACCAGCGTGAACAATCCATTCGGCGTTTTGCCGTCAGACATCGTCAACTTCCACACGCCCCGCACAAACGCTGAATCCTGGCTCAGCACGTCGATGCGCAGGGCGGAGAATTCCAGCTTCCCCATCTCGTGGCCGGGACTCGCATACCTCGCGATATAACGCTGAATCGTTGCGTCCCACCCGTCCTGTTCTTTTCCCTGGGAGAAAAATGTGAGTTGCGGAGAACGCCAATAGCCTGCCATGAAGCCTTCGAGATCGTGCCGGTTCCAGGCTTCCTGCTGCTTACGCAGCAGGCGCTCGATCGCTTTCGCGTCGTTGCCGTAGAAACCGCCTTCGTCCTGGACACGGGCCTGACCGCTCGCTGCAACGAACAGGATCGGCAAAAGGCAGGAGAAGAAAAAGACATCGAGGAAGATGCGGCGCATATGAACCTCCGAAACCGGCTAGACACGGCGCACCAGTTTCGCATAACTACCTGAGGGAAGCACAGGGGTCGGGAAAGGGAGCTGGGTTCCTGCTGAACGCGAGAGAAAGCGGATTCCTCGTCGCTTGCGCTTCTCGGAATGACAAGCTACAGGTTGATTTCGGATGGACTTGTTTCCGGAGTGCGGTTCTTAGGAGTTACGCCCGTCCCTTTTTAACCGCGACCGCTTTGCCGGCAACTTCCCAGGGACGCTTCGGCCGGTCGACTGGCGGCTTATCGTCGTCCTTGAGGCGATCGTAATGGTAGGAGTCGCTCACCGTTCCCAGTGACTCGTTGTAAAGGCTGGGCAGCCCGAGCGCTTCTTTCAGTTCCTCGGAAAACGACTGCAAGGCTTTGAGGTGGTCGGCAGTGGCGGGGATTTCTGTCTTCGAGTTTTTCAGGAACTGCTGGTAGCCGCGATTGACCAGCTTTGAGATTTCGCTTCCGATCAGGTAGCCGGGATAGGCAAAAATCTTTACGCCGTCTTCGCCGGTCTTTTGAATTGCGGCCGAAACGTTGTATTTTCTGAGGAACACGCGCCCGTTGGTGCCGGGCGCCTCGAGCACATCAAAACCGTGCTCGCGCAGCCAGGCCAGCGCTTCCTCGTAAGTTCGTTCTTCTAATGCTTTCGACATTCTCTACGTTTCCAATCTCTCTCTTAGATGCAAGCCACACGCAAACCGCGCACAGCTTTATTCAGAGGTGCATCGACTTGCCAACTTTGTCATCTAAAGACACCATACTACATAGCGTGTTTCGGTCTTTCCTGCATATTACGATAGTCACGAGAGAATAGTTCGATATGGTGCAGACTTCCACCAATACGGCGGCAACGTTCCCGGCGGAACACGCGCCGGAACCCGGCGACCCGCGTCCGGGGCAGAGTCTGCTCGAACGCATCGGCAATACTCCGTTGCTGCGCTTTGATTCGCTCACCGCGCATCTGCCTGGGGTAACACTTTTGGGCAAGGCCGAATGGCACAACCCCGGCGGCTCGGTAAAGGACCGCGCCGCTGCCAGCATCGTCACCGAGGGCCGCCGGAGTGGGAAGTTTGCTGCCGGCAAAACTCTGCTCGACGCCACCAGCGGAAACACCGGCATTGCTTATGCCATGCTGGGCGCGGCTGAGGGATTTCCCGTCACGCTGTGCATGCCGCAGAATGTTTCCGCCGAGCGCAAGAGGATTCTGGGTGCCTACGGTGCGAACATTCTCTATACCGATCCTGGCGAGGGCTCCGACGGCGCCATCCGGCTGGCCCGCGAGCTTGCCGCCAAGCATCCTGACTTATATTTCTACGCTGATCAATACTCGAACGACGCCAACTGGCTCGCCCACTATCGCGGTACGGGAAACGAAATCTGGCAACAGACCGAAGGGCGCATCACGCACTTCGTGGCCATGCTCGGCACCAGCGGAACGTTCATGGGAACCGCGCGGCGTTTGAAAGAACTCAATCCCGCAATCCGCTGTATTTCGCTGCAGCCCGATTCTTCTTTTCACGGCATTGAAGGCGCCAAGCATATGGCCAGCGCCATCGTTCCGAAAATCTACGATCCGCTGCTGGCGGATGAAAATCTTGAGATCGCGACCGAAGATGCCTACGCCATGTGCCGCCGCATCGGCCGCGAATGCGGACTGCTGCTGGGGATTTCTGCCGCCGCTGGCATCTTCGCGGGTCTGAAAATTTCTGAGCAGCTTGAACTGGGGAAAAGGCACGAGGCCGTGGTCGTAACCATCCTGTGCGATTCGGGCGAGAAGTATCTGAGCGAGAGATTCTGGACGGAAGCGTAATCAGTCACATCGGACTGCGAAATTCCAGGGAGCGATCATGAAGCAACACCACTATGAGATTCAAGTTGAGTGGACGGGAAATCAAGGTCAAGGCACAAAGACGTACACGACCTACAAGCGCGACTGCACGATCACAGCTCCCGGAAAGCCTCCGGTATTAGTGTCCGCCGATCCCGCGTTTCGCGGCGACCCGGCACGCTACAATCCTGAGGATCTACTGGTGGCAAGTCTCTCGGCTTGTCACATGCTCTCCTACCTTCATCTCTGCGCGGTCAATAAAATAGTAGTCACCGAATACCAGGACGACGCGAGAGGTGTGATGAACGAGCGCCCGGATGGTTCGGCAGCATTTGCCGAGGTGACCCTGCATCCCCATGTAACCATTTCAGAAGACTCTGACGAGGCCAAAGCTCTATCGCTTCATGAACAAGCTCACCACCTTTGTTTCATCGCGAACTCAGTAAACTTTCCGGTGAAGAATGTCGCTCAAATAAGCGTTGGGGCTCCTCGTTGAGAGGTGACATCTGATCCCGGCTTGAACTACATCCATCGATGCTGAAGATCGCACGTAAAGAACGGGAAGCTTTGCGCCGCCACGGAGAAGAAACTTATCCGCATGAGTGCTGCGGCGTGCTGCTCGGCCGGACGGACGACGACGGCGTTCGCATCGTGACCTCGACTGCGCGCTGCGGCAACACCCGCACCGATTCGCCGCAGAACCGTTACAACATCGATCCGCGCGAACTCGTGCGCATTCAGCGCGAGGGCCGCGAGCGCGGTGAGGATATTGTCGGCTTCTATCATTCCCACCCGGACCATCCGGCGCGCTGGTCATCGACCGATCTCGCCGAGGCGCACTGGTTCGGCTGCTCCTACGTCATCACCAGCGTGGACAAGGGGAAGGCTGCGATTACCAACTCGTTCGAGCTAGCCGGCTCCGACGAGGCGGAAAAGCAACTGCTGGATGAGAAAATCGAGATCGATTGACGTCCGAGCGGAATCGACCTTACTCAACATCCATTGTCCAGCAAGCGTTCTGCGTGATTTTCACACGCCGCAAAGCACTTCTATAATCCGCTGAAGCCCATTCTTCCGCATCCGTGAACCGCGAAAAGCCGCCTCTGATGTGCCTTCTGCGCGAACCTAGGGACGAGCCTGCACCAATTCCGGTCACCCGCCTGTGGACGCGCTGCACTCGGCTGAAAATACGCAAGTTACAAACGCAAAGTTTTCGTTGACTCTGAAAATGGAAAGAGTAGAACCATAATCGTTCTTTGACAGCTTCTAGAGTTTTTCCGGTTGGTGCGGCGTCCGGGACTCAAGTGTAGTCACCCTCTTCATGAAAATGAGCAGGGAGGGCAAGCGAGGGTCTATAGCAAAGCGCTGGTCGAGAAGAACAAGAAGAAACGTCGAAGGCAGGATAGAGTTCCGAGGCGTTGGGTAGGTTTTTCCGGTTGGCGGTAAGCCCGGAGCCCGAGCGAAGATCGCGCGTGGCACCCCGCAAGGGAAGCTGCGATAGCAGGTCAAGCAAGGGTCTAAAAGCGAGCTACTGGCCGAGACGAATGGACCCAACACCACCTCGGAACTCTTATTTTTTGTCCTACGCTCCGCCCTCTTATCGCCCATCCGTTTAGAGTGGTATGTTCCCATGCTTCTTCGGCGGGTTCTTGTCGCGCTTGTTCTCCAGCATGGCTAGAGCCTGAATGAGTTTCTTGCGCGTTTCGCGGGGCTGGATGATGGCGTCAATGAAGCCGCGGTCGGCTGCTACGTAGGGACTGGCGAAGCGGTCGCGGAATTCTTCGATCTTTGTCTGGCGCAATTCCTGGCGATCTTGCGGATTGGCCGCGCCGTCGAGTTCGCGTTTGTAGACGATATCGACTGCGCCTTCCGGGCCCATGACTGCGATCTCAGCCGTGGGCCATGCGTAGTTCACATCGGTGCGGATGTGTTTTGACGCCATCACGCAGTAGGCGCCGCCGTAGGCTTTGCGCGTGATTACCGTGATCTTCGGCACCGTAGCTTCGGCAAACGCAAAGAGCAGCTTGGCGCCGTGCTTGATGATGCCACCGTATTCCTGCGCGGTGCCGGGGAGGAATCCCGGAACGTCTTCGAAGGTGATCAGCGGAATGTTGAAGCAGTCGCAGAACCGAACGAAGCGCGCGCCTTTGATCGAGGCGTTTATGTCGAGCGTGCCCGCGAGCATGGCCGGTTGGTTAGCGACGACTCCCACCGAGCGCCCGTCGAGGCGCGCGAATCCGACGACAATATTTTTCGCATAGTGCTCCTGCACCTCGAAGAAGTAGGCGTCGTCGACCACGGCGTGGATGACATCTTTCATGTCATAAGGAAGATTCGACTGTGCGGGCACGATGCTGTCGAGCACAACGTCAGCGCGGTCGATCGGATCGGTGCTGGGCTTGCGCGGCGGATCGTCCAGATTGTTCGAGGGCATGAAGCTCAGCAATTCGCGCACCATCGACAAACACTCGGCGTCGTCATGGGCGAGAAAGTGCGCCACGCCTGAGGTCTCGTTGTGGGTCATGGCGCCGCCAAGCTGTTCTTTGGTGACTTCTTCATGCGTCACTGTCTTGATTACATCGGGGCCAGTGATGAACATGTAGGAAGTCTTGTCGACCATCAGGACAAAGTCGGTGATGGCAGGCGAATACACCGCCCCGCCGGCGCAGGGTCCCATGATCGCGGAAATCTGCGGGACAACTCCGCTATATAAAGTGTTGCGCAGAAAAATGTCGGCGTATCCCGCGAGCGATGCCACGCCTTCCTGAATGCGCGCACCTCCGGAATCGTTCAATCCGATGACTGGCGCGCCCATCTTCGCGGCGAGATCCATGATCTTGACGATCTTTCCAGCGTTGGTCTCCGAAAGCGATCCGCCGAACACGGTGAAATCCTGGGCGAAGACGTAGACCAGGCGGCCCTCGATGCGGCCATAGCCGGTGATGAACCCATCACCATAGAATTTCTGCTCGGCCATGCCGAAATCGTTACAGCGGTGCGTGACCATCTTGTCGGTTTCTTCGAAAGTGCCGTCGTCGAGCAGGAACTCGATGCGCTCCCGCGCCGACATTTTGCCTTCCTTGTGCTGGCGTTCGCGGCGTTTTTCACCCCCGCCCTCTTCGGCGAGCCGGTTACGCTTCTTCAGTTCTGCGAGCTTTTCTTCGAGATTCATCTGCGGAAGGATTATAGCGGGTGGGAGGAGCGTCGGACGTGCGCCGGATCGCTTGTCCGGAGGACCTCACAGCTTGAGAGTCTGCCGCGCGTCAAGCCGAGGGGCGCGGCAGCCGTCCATGAGGAGGCAGGAGACCGGATCTAAAACCTACTCCAAATCCGATCCCAGCATCTGGTAGCGATACTTCTTCCCGTCCCAGAAAACCACCGATGCCGTCGCTTCGCCTTCGCCTCTTTCTTCCATGTAGACCCCGAGCACGGTCTTCTTTCTCAGCGCGAGTTTTTTTACCGTGAGGGTTTTGAAAGGCAGGTTAATCAGGACGAATTTTGGCTTCGGCTTGTCGGACCGCCAGGCCTCAGGGCCCACACCGTGCACAATCAGCAGACAAACCCCTTTACGCTCGGGATCGTCTGAGGCGAATCCTGAGGTGACTTTGACATTGCCGTAACCCAGATAGCTGTCGAACGGATCGGTCACGCGAAAAGCGAATTCAGACTGATCAGCCAACGGATTCTTGCAGCGGGCAGCGATCACCAGATCGTCCACGCCATCGCCGTCGAGATCGCCGACAAACTGTGGCTCGCCGGCCAGCACCGAACAGTTGTCGCCAAATTCTTTGTGAATGTACGCATCGGTGACCGTGGGCGAAGGCGCGGTAGCGTGCGCCGGCGGCGGAGGCGGTTGCTTCTTGGCTGCAGCGAACGAAGCAGACACGACAACAAACGCTAGCACAACAAATAAAAAACATCGGGAGATGACTCGGGAGTACGACATGTCCCTACTCTAGTACCGTTTTCCCGGGGAGGGTATAGACACTAATGGTGACAGATCACTAAAGTAACCACTATTTGCGGAAGTGTTCCCAGCCTTGAGGCCGGAGTTCGAATCCCAAATAGCCTGCCTCGCTCTGATTCATCAGGAATATCTTCTTCGACCGCGTGACGTGTCCGATCACGGTGATCGGTACTCCGTCGATATGGGATGGAATTTGCTTGCTGCGCGGTGCCGTGAACAGTAGTTCGTAGTCTTCTCCGCCGTGCAGCGCAAATTGCAAATCGACTTCCTGCGCCGGTTTGCCTACGCTGGCTCGTGGAATGGCTTCCGCCTGCAGTTCGGCGCCTACACCGCTTTCTTCACAGACGTGAGCCAGATCGGTGGAAAGGCCGTCGCTGGTGTCGATCATCGCGGAAGCCAGACCTTCCTCGCGGAGAATGCGCCCGAGCGCGATTCTCGGCTCAGGAAAGAAATGCCGAGGGTAGTCCCGCTGATTGAGCTTGCGCTTTCTCTTGGGATTTTTCCGCATCTCCTGGAGGGCAGCGGCTGAGCCACCGAGTGCTCCGCTCACATAGATGCGGTCGCCGGGCCGGGCCCCCGATCGCAGAACAGCCTTGCCTTTGGGCACAGTCCCCACGACAACGATATCTGCGAGAATTCCGTTGGGAGACTCCGCCGTGTCGCCGCCAGCGAGGGTCACGCCGTATCTCCCGGCCAGGCTGATCAGGCTGCGGGTGAAACGGTTCACCCAGTTTTGCGGCAAACCCCGCGGCAGAGCGAGCGATAGAAACGCCGCTACCGGCTCGCCGCCCATAGCCGCAATGTCGCTCAATCCCCGCGCCAGACAGCGGTGCCCAACCGACTCCGGAGAGTGCCAGTCGCGGCGGAAGTGAATTCCTTCCAGGCTGAAGTCGGTCGTGACCAGGGTGTCGTTATCCGCAGCTCGGCCACGACCTGCGCGCGGAAGAAGTCGCAGCACGGCGCAGTCGTCTCCAATTCCCGTGAGAACGGCGGGGCTGGATCCCGGCTTCGCCAGGCGCCGAACCTGGGCTATCAGCGCTTTCTCGGCAATCACCACGGCAACTACTATAAGCGAGGCTCAACAGCGGCGCTGGCCTTTGCCGCTGGGCATGCAATTCGACGAATCTAAATGCCCCCTGGCATGGGACTAGAAATCGCATGGTCCCTTGGTCAGTGCGGGCTGATGACCATCCGCTCCGGTAATCGGGCGCTGGTTACATTCGATTACCGGCTCTTAAGTAACAGTTAATGACCCTCCGCATCGTTGACAGGGGGAACCCAGTTTGTTACCTTTTACCAGTCATTCACAAAGCCTTTGGCCGAGCAGTGCAGTTAACCTAGGGGCAAGCTGTAAGTTCTGCATCCCGAAGGAATTGCAGACAAGAGGTTTTCGGCTAGGTCCCCGGTTCCGGTAGGTGAAGGGCACGTTAGAAGTCTCCGTTCCCAAGAGGGGAAGCGCAGCCCGAAAAGATCAGGTGTTCGAACAGGCTTTCTGCAACCTCAGAACTTTGCCTGGAATTCCGTCCCTGATCGTTAAACGCGGAAGAACATTTTAAAGCGGAAGAAGGAAGGCATTTGCGAAAACGCTTCTACATACTTTTTGTGGCTCGGGGGGATGACGGGCAGTTGCGCAAGATCCCCATCCCGCTCCATTACCTGTATGTATTCGTTGTGGGCGCCGCCATTGGATTCCTCAGCCTGACCGGCATTGCCAGCTCTTACACCCGCATGCTGCTCAAAGTCTCGCGCTATAACGAGTTGCGGACGGAAAAACAACAACTCAAGGATCGTTACTCCGAACTGGAACAGGTGGCCAAGGAACGCGACGTGCAAGTGGCGTCTCTGGGCTCGATTGCCAGCGAAGTATCGGCGCTCTACGGATTGAAATCGCAGCCTTCACTGGTCACGGCGTCCGAACAACAAATCCAGGACGCCGACGTCAGTTCTTCTCTCGATCAACTGGGCGCTCTGCGCACGTCGGCTCTCAGCGGTGCCACTACGGTTGGCATCAGCCTGGGCATGACTCGTAACGCCACTACGGCCGACTGGTTCCGGGCGAACTCCGCACCGAATCTTTGGCCGGTTGAAGGCCAGGTCACGGCCAGCTTCGGTGAGCGCATCGACCCGTTCAACGGCGAAGGCGCGTTTCACAGCGGAGTGGATATTGGCAGCACTTACGGCCACCCGGTAGTCGCTCCGGCCGATGGCGTGGTCACGTTCGCTGATTTCCTGGGCGGATACGGTAAGGCCATCATGCTCGATCACGGGCACGGCATCTCAACCCGCTATGGCCACCTTTCCGGCTTCGCGGTCACGCCTGGACAGCAAGTTCATCGTGGCGACACGATCGGCTACGTTGGCTCCAGCGGACGGTCCACCGGTCCGCACCTGCACTATGAAGTCCGCATCAACGACACTCCGGTGAATCCTTATAAGTACCTCCGCATGACCGTCGCCCAGAGTGGCGGCTTCGAGACCGGCAGCTAAGGTACACCAGTTCTCAGTTCTCAGTTCTCAGTTCTCAGTTCTCAGTTCTCAGTTTCCCACCCCAGGTTCCCCCACCCCTTGCGCTCTTTCACCTCGCTGGGCTACGTTCATCAGGACGCAAGTTTTCAATTCCGTTTCTCGTAAGCCGCGGGGTTTTACTGAGAACCGAGAACTGAGAACCGAGAACTGCCTTATGTTCTTCCGCTCAGCCCGCGAGGACGTTGCCGCAGTCTTTGAGGCGGACCCTGCCGCCCGCTCCTACTTCGAGGTTGTCTTTCTGTATCCCGGTCTGCATGCGGTATGGGCACATCGCCTGAGCCACTGGCTGTGGGGCCACGGCATGCGCTTTCTGGCGAGGTTCGTTTCGCAGATCGCACGCCTGCTTACCGGCATTGAAATTCATCCAGGCGCGGAGCTTGGCCGGCGTCTGTTTATCGACCACGGCATGGGCACGGTGATCGGCGAGACTGCAATCGTCGGCGACGATGTCACGCTTTACCAGGGTGTGACTCTGGGTGGCACCGGCAAGGAGAAAGGCAAGCGGCATCCTACGGTCGGCAATAATGTATCGATCGGCTCGGGAGCAAAGCTGCTGGGCAACATCAGCATTGGAGACAACTGCCGCGTCGGCGCGGGCTCGGTCGTGCTACGGAGCGTGCCCGCCAATTCCACCATCGTGGGCGTGCCCGGACACATCGTGCTGCGCGACGGCAAACGCGTGGTGATTACCGATCCCAAGGACATCCGCGACCCGCTTTCAGACGTGATTATCAAACTGGCTGCGGAGCTGCATGAGTTGCGCGAGCAGTTTCAGCGGCACTCGCACGAAGCTCTGGGCGCGGAGCCTGAAGTGACGATCGATGAGGGGACAGCGACGCCGAATATTTCTCCGCAGGAGTTGTTTCAGGATGACTATCAGATCTGAAGGACCAGGAAGTTTCAAGGTTTCAAGGTTTCAACGTTTCAAAACCTTGAAACCCTGAAACTTTGAAACTTTCTCTTCTACTGTCTTAACCCCATCCAGCTTTCCGAAACCACCAGCGAGTTGCCGGGATTGTGCGGGTCGTACTTCACGGACGTGGGCAGGCCCAGGCGGCAGGAGTGCAGATTGATCCACTGGCGCAGGTAGGTTACGTCCTGCGAGCATTCATAGGAAACACCCGCGACGTCATATTTATAAATGAGCAGCACGGCAGCGTGATGGCCGTTGCTGACGGGCAATTCCTGCACATCGATGACGGTGCCGTCAGTGATGCGCCCGATGCCGTCGAGCCAGGCGCGGCGTTCGCGTTCGAGTTCTGCCGGCCCCTTGGGCTTGCGGCGCAAGAGCGCGTATGCGCCCAGGGCAGCGGCGCTTCCGGCAGCTATCAGCGAATAAAGACGCAATGAATCCATCGCGAAGAAGTCCCGCAGCCCCGTGCTGCCGACTACGGTTTCGTTATCAGCATATGACGGAAGCAGTATCTGCGGAAGTGGGTGGGAGAGTTACCGAGGTGCCTGTCTGTGGAAAAAGGCAGCGGCCAGTGCCTTCACTTCTGTTTACAAACGAAGTCCTTGGCGATCTCGCCGAAGTCGCCTTCTGAAGTCTGCCCGAATTGATCGTCGCGGTGAGCCTTCTTGCTGACGACGAGTTTGCCGCCATGGTCACGCGAGTAAAACCATTCCGAGTTCGCGACCACACTCGGCGTCATGGTGCCGCTGGCGCAGTTGAAGCGAACCCGCGCCCGCAGTTCCACGAACGGACCTCCCTGCGGCAGTTTGATGGGTTCTTTGTACTCGACGCGGATCCATGCCGTGCGTAGACCGTTCTTCTGGGCGGTCACCGAACTGACCAGCACTTGGTCGCCGCCGGCAGTTGCGCCGACCTGCCGCCAGTCCCCCGCGGCGAGGGCGACCAGTCCCACCAGCAGGACCGGAGCCAGCACCACGGCAAAGATGATGAACAGGCCCTTCTTCATGGGGGATGGGGGTAAGGGCATAAGCACGCCGCACACACTTTGGGGCAAAAAGCGGTTTCTGTCAACTGTGGCGGGGCTTGAGAGGTATCGAACAAAAGCGGGTGCGACCGAGCCAATGGTCTGCTATCGTGGTTCGCTGCCGTGGTTTACTCTCGGAGGATCAGGTCCGATGGAAACGCTTTACTGCACAAAGATGAACTCAGCGATTGGCCCTTTGTTTCTAGCCGCTTCCGACCGCGGGCTGGTTGCCCTGGAATTCGACGCCAGGTTGCCCGGACAGCAGTCGATTCGCCCGAACCCAAGGCATCTTCGCGAAGAGAAGAAGGGCTTTGAGTTCGGGGATTCCGCCCACCGCATGCAGCTTTACGTCAGTGAACTCGAAGAGTATTTCGACGGAAAGCGCCGTGCGTTCACCTTCCCGCTCGACCTTCGCGGTACCGACTTCCAGTTGGCATGCTGGCGGGCACTGCTGGCGATTCCTTATGGAGAGACGCGCAGCTATGCCGATATCGCCCGCGCGGTAGGCAAGCCGAACGCTTTTCGCGCCGTGGGCATGGCGAACAATCGTAATCCGGTTGCGATCGTGGTGCCCTGCCATCGCGTGATCGCGTCCGACGGTACGCTCTGCGGCTACGGCGGCGGGCTTGACGTGAAGCGAAAGCTGCTGGAGATGGAAGGCGCGCTGACCGGAGTGCTCGCGGCGTAGAAGTAGAAATTGTTGATTTCTGATTGTTGATTGCTGATTGAAACCCTTCGTCCTCTGGTTTCCAATCAACAATCAGAAGTCAATAATCGGCAATCCCATCTTTGACGACTCAACCCAAATCCTCCGCCCTGCAGAAGGCCGGCCTCTTCTATCTGGTCTTCGTGATGTTTTCCTACACGACCGGCGGACCCTTCGGACTCGAAGACATGGTCACCACCTCCGGTCCGGGGATGACGCTGATCTATCTGCTGGTGCTGCCGTTTTTCTGGTGCATTCCGGTTTCGCTGGTCACGGCGGAGCTTACGACTGCCATGCCCGTTGAGGGCGGATTCTACCGCTGGACCCGTGCGGCTTTCGGAGACTTCTGGGGATTTCAGGTGGGATGGTGGAACTGGTCGGCTTCGTTCTTGTTGGGCGGAGTGTACGCCGTACTCTTCGCTGATTACCTCTTTCCCGGGACGACGGCCGGGATGCACTACCTCATCTCGGTGGCGCTGATTGCCTTGATTACGTGGATCAACGTGCGCGGCATCCAGATGGTGGGACGGGTTGCCACCCTGCTCGAGATCGTTATCTTTATCCCAGTCGGGACGATGGTTGTGCTGGGGCTTACGCATTGGCGGCACAATCCATTTGTGCCGTGGATCCCGCCGCATCAGCCTACTTTCAAAATCTTTGGCGTGGGTCTCGCTCTAGGCCTGTGGCTATATTCGGGATACGAACAGCTCTCGACCGTGGCCGAAGAAGTGGAGAATCCGCAACGAACTTATCCGCGGGCGCTGGCACTGGTGGTGCCGCTTTCGATCGCGGCGTATTTTCTGCCCACGCTGGCAGGTCTGGCTTCGGCCGGAGACTGGCAGGACTGGCACACCGGATACTTCACAGAAGCGGCGAAGCGGATCGGGGAGGCGTCCCTGGGAAGCCCGCGGTTGGGCGTGTGGATGACCCTGGCAGCAATCGTCGCCAACGTCGCACTGCTCAACAGCACCGTCCTCACCACCACGCGCATGCCGTTTGCCATGGCTGAGGATGGCTACCTTCCCGCTGCGCTTACCCGCAAACACTCGCGTTATGGAACGCCGTGGCTGGCGATTGTCACGTCTGCGGTCATCTACGCGTTGCTGGCTTGGCAGAGCCTCGGGCAACTGATCTCCGTATACATCTGGCTGCGCTCGGCTACGACAGTGCTGACTGTGCTCTCAGCGTGGAAGCTGCGACGCACGCGGCCTGACATGCCGCGGGCATTTCTAATCCCCGGCGGGCGTTTGGGGTTGGCTTACGTGGTCGCTGCGCCAGTGGTGATGAGTCTGGTCGCGCTGCTCGGAAGCGACCGCTATGCCGCGATCGGCGGGGCGATTGCGCTGGTGCTGGGGCCGGTGGTGTATCGGGTTGTTGCGCTGGCTCGCCGATAGAGATAGATTTCTTTCATGTGTCTGGGGAGAGCCACGCAGCTTCTACTTGAATGGCACAAAAGGCGCTTGCGGAAGCGGGCGCTTCGTCGCCTACGAAAGCTGAGCCGTCCTTTCCCCGCCGGATTCGTCTTTGATCGGGATGAGGTCCACGACCGATCCCCCCGGCACACGGCTGATTCCGGAACAATCTAGCTCACCCAATCCAAAAACTTGTACCACATCCCCGCAAACGGCAGGAACCACGGCTTGCCGTTGTACATTCCTAGCGGTGCGCCGGGGAATGAGATGCCGACGAAGGGATTCTCCGGCTTATCTCCAGCGATCGACTGCGCCATCTTCTGACCTTGATACGTGGCCATGGCTACGCCGTGGCCGGCGTAGCCTACGGCGTAGTACATGCCGTCAATCTGGCCGGCGTGGGGCATGATGTCGAAGGCGAAGTCGAGCGTACCTCCCCAGACGTAGTCGATTTTGGCGTCGCGGAGTTGGGGATAGACGTCGATCATGCCGCGGCGCAGGATTTCCGCGCTTCGGCGGATGGTCTGGTCGGTTTCGGGGAAGAATGCGGCGCGGCCGCCGAACAGCATGCGGCGGTCGGGCGTGAGGCGGTAGTAGTAAAGATAATTTTTCGAGTCGTAGATCATTCGGTTGCGCGGGCTGAGTTCGTGCGCCAGCTTTTCGGGCAGCACTTCGGTTGTAATGATGAACGACCCGATGGGAATGAGTTTTTTCTGCAGAGCCGGAGTGGCTTTGCTGGTGTAGCCGCTGGTTGCAACGAAGACTTCGCGCGCCCACAGCGGGCCTCGTGAGGTTGTGATCTTCCAGCCTGATTCGCCCTGTCGGGATTCACGCTGCAAGCCCTCGACACGGGTGTGCTCGAAGATTTCCGCGCCGGCTTTGGTCGCGGCGCGGCCGAGCCCGGCAACATAGCGCGCGGGATTCAGTCCCGCGCTGACTTCATCGACCATGCCGCCATAGTAAATATTCGAGCCGATCTCGGCGCTCAACTCGTTTCTTTGCACAACGCGCAGCTGATGATCGAACTCGCGCGCAATCACTTCTACTTGCCGGGCGTAGTCATCGTAATGCTTCTGCTTGCAGGCGACTTCGAGATGGCCGCAGCGGGAAAAGTCGCAGTCAATTGCTTCCTCCCGAATGATCTGTTCGACGCAATCGACCGTCGCAAGCGATGCGGCGTACATGCGGCGGATGAGATCGCGTCCATACATGGAGATGAGCTGGTTCACGCCGAGCTTCATCCCGGTGAGCACCATGCCGCCGTTGCGGGAACTCGCGCCCCAGCCGACGGTTTCGCTTTCAAGCACGGCGACTTTGGCGCCGCGCTGGGCGAGGGTGCGGGCGGCGGAAAGTCCGGTGAAGCCCGCGCCGATTGCGGCGACATCGACGCAGTCGGGTAGCGGACGGGTTTCTATCTTCGGAAAGTCCGCGGTGGTGAGCCAGTAGTTGTATTCTTGCAGTGCCATATTTTTCAGAGAACAGCGGTTTCGTGGATCAGGCGGCCTTCGGCGAAGCGCGTCAGACTTAGCAGCGAGGCGTCGATCAGGTCGGTTTTTCCAGTGAGAATTAAGTCGCTGAGAATCTTTCCTGTGGCGGGGGCGTGCATCACGCCGTGTCCGCTGAAACCGTTCGCGAGGAAAAACCCGGGCACGCCTGGAGCCTCGCCCAGAATTGGGTGGTGGTCCGGCGTCATCTCATAAAGCCCAGCCCACGCCCGCTTGGGGTTCACCGGGAGATTGGCGAAGCAGGGCACGCGGTCTGCGGCCCGAGTCAGAATTTTTTCGACAAAGGCAGGGTCGAAATCCGTTTTGAAACCGGGCGTTTCTTCAGGGTCGTTCCAGGCCAGAAGAAATCCGCGGGCTTCGGGACGAAAGTGAAATCCATTCGACATGTCGACGATCATGGGCGCAGTGCGCGGAAATTCGTCGAAGGGCTCACTGGGGACCAGCATGCGGCGCAGCGGCTCGACGGGCAACTCCACGCCCGCAAGCTTGCCCACGCTCGCCGCCCACGCGCCTGCGCAGTTCACCACTTTTCGCGTGGAGACAGAACCGCGCGTGGTCTCGACTGATGCAATCCCGCTCGCGTCCTGTGTGAGGCCGGTAACGACGGCGTTCTTCAAAAGTGTAGCGCCGTGATCGGCTGCCCAGGCCATGAACCCATTCATAGCGCTGTAGGGATCGACGAAGCCATCGGTGGAGCAGAAACTTCCGCCGATAATATCGTCGGCGCGCAACTGCGGGAACAGGATGCGGATCTCATCAGCCGCAATCAGACGGACGTTCTTCAGTCCCATCTTCTCTTGCTGGGCACAGTTGGTGCTCAGATACTCCATCTGCTTGTCGTTTGTGGCACAGAACAGATAGCCCTGCGGCCGGTAGTCACATGGGTTGCCCAGGCGCTCCTCGAAGCTGGCATAGAACGGAATCGAGTAGAGCGACATCTGGATGCTGACCGGAGTGGAAAATTGCGCGCGCACTCCGCCCATGCTTTTTCCGGTGGATCCCTTACCCTGGGCGGATTCGCGCTCGATGACCAGAACATTGCGGCATCCGCTTGCCGTAAGGTGATAGGCGATGCTGGAGCCGACAATCCCTCCTCCGACGATGACAACATCCGCAGTCTGCATAAAGCTTGCCGATCGGGAACGACCAGCATTCTAGCGCACTGGCGTTGAACCATCCCGCGCCCCGGAATGCGGCGGAGCGGAATGCAGCTGCTCCGTCTCCGCATTCCGAAAGGACATGTACTACTGGGGTCTCCGATTATTTTCGAGGTGCGAGCGCCTTCGACCTCGGTAACTTGCTGCGGTTACTCGGCTTGCCTAGTCTGGACTAGTATGGCCTTGCGCTGCCTCCTGTTTTCGTCCAATGAAGAGACGGTCCAGCCGATCTGGCAGGTGCTCGCCGACCTCGGGATCGAGGGAGAGTACTGCAAAAGCGCTGTGGATGCGGTAGAGAAGGTTACTACGCAAGTGTTCCAAATCGTGATCACCGATTGGGACGACCAACCCGAGGCGGGATTCCTGCTGAAGACGGCGCGAGAATTGAAAGCGGCGCAGCGCCCGTTAACTCTGGCGATTGTGAGCGATGACGCGCGACTACCCGAGGCGTTGCAGGCGGGGGCCAATTCAGTTCTGGTGAAACCGATTCGCGTGGAACAGGTACGCGACACGATGAGCACGGCGTGCGAGCTGCTTCGGGCGAAGCAGCAACCGGGAACGCTGCAGGCTCCGCCGGTGGCCCAACGGGAAGCGACGGAGACAGCGGCCTTAGCGGCCGCAGCGGCAGGCACGGCTTCCGCGCCTTCCACCGTAACCCGAGCGCCAGAGAAGGCCTTTCGAGCGGGAGAATTTCTGCAGTCGCCAGGTTCCGCACCGGGCGGGCAGTTCGACACGGAAAATGAAATTCATAAGTCAATGGAGCAGTCTGCGGCTGCGGAGGTTGACGCTCTCACGGACTTGGAGCCGATGGCTTCAGCGGTGGAAACTGCTCCGGCACCGGAACCTGAACCGCAGGAGCCGTTGACGGGATGGGCAGCGTTGCAGGCACGCCTGACGAAAACGGCGCCGCCACCGCCACTCGAGGATGCTGCTGCGGAGAAGACTGAAATAGTGTCGTACGCGGAAACACCCTCCTTCATGCCGAAGCCTGCGGCGCCCGCGGAAGGAGAAATCAGGAAACCCGCGAAAGCGCTGTCGCACCAGGAGTCGGCACCGGAAGCCGCGCTGTTCGCCTACATATCGGGAGAGAAGAAGGAAGAAAGCGAACCACCGGCGCGAGAGCCGCGGCCGATGCTCGGCAAAATCCTGGTGGTGGGAATAGCGGCAGCGTGCATAGCACTGGCGGCCGTACCCCGAAGCCGACAAACTTTAAGGATCGCTTACCGGAGTGCGGCAAAGGCGGGAGTGAGTTGGCTGAACCCACCGCCTGCCCCGGTTGCCCAGGCCGCGCCACAGCATGACAGTTTTGGCGAGGCGGGTGACGAATACAAACTTCCGAATGTGCCGAATATCCCGGATGCGACAACAGATCCTTCCCAGATTCACGTGCTGCCGGTGATTGATCCAACGGCGAAGCCGCAGAAAGGTGCGGACGCCAATGGTGGGCAGGCAACGTCGACGACTGGGGACAACGGCGCCACTGATCCAAACCAAACTGATCCAAACCAAACTAATTCAAGCCAAACCAATCCAAACCAGACGGGACAAAACCAGATCAACCCGACGGATCAGCCGTCCGGACAAAACGCTAGCGGACAGGCGCAGGTTGGCGGGAGTCAGGTCAAGGATCCGGCTCCGGCGACTATCAGTGTGCTGCCGGGGAATACGGCGGAAGCGTCGCCTGCTCCGTCATCTCCCAGTCCCATACCGATCGCCACATCGACTACTTCGTCACAGCCGAATGCGCCAGTTGCCGGGCCAGTCGCGCCGCCCCGGCCGGCTGCCGCGCCCGCTCAAAGCTCTGCCTCGCCGCAGACAGTTCCAGAGGGAAACAGCGGGGGCATTCCCTCGAGCTTGAAATCGCAGATCGCTTCCTCGACTCCGGACGCCAGCGGCGCCATGCCGGTCGAAGCCGCAATGTCATCGATTGAGCCAGTGAGCCTGCCGGAGTCTGCGGCTTGGGGACTATTGGCTCGACCCGTTGATCCGGTCTATCCCGACGCAGCGAAAGCCAGCGGTCAGAAGGGCAGCGTGGTTCTGCAAGTGCTTATCGGGCGAGACGGCGCGGTGCAGGATGCAAAGTTCCTGCAGGGATCGCTGGTGTTTGCCAGGGCCGCCATAGATGCCGTAAAGCAGTGGCGCTTCAAGCCTTACTCCATGAACGGGCGAGCCGTATCGGTGCAGAGCGTGATCACCTTGAACTTTAAGCCTCCGGCTTAGCGGCTGGTGACAAACCGGGTGCTGGGGCGTCTTAACTATCGTC
Organism: uncultured Acidobacteriaceae bacterium; assembly: GCA_963743115.1. Lineage (GTDB taxonomy): Bacteria > Acidobacteriota > Terriglobia > Terriglobales > Acidobacteriaceae > Sulfotelmatobacter. The sequence continues at coordinate 758,476 of CAVUOM010000001.1, forward strand.
GGAAGCCGCAATTCGGGTGAAGTTACCGAAGGGGATCGAGCCGGTGCAGCCCGGAAGGAAAAAGCGGCATCTAGACTGTATAATGCGAAATAGTTCCTCAGGAAGTGACTCCTTTCCAGAAAAGAATCGGATGTCGATGAAAATTAAAGCTGCGATTCTGGTTTTGTCCTTCGCCGTATTGTCGTTTGTCGTAGCTGGTTCCTTTGGGGGCGTGCATGCCTCCTCGAACGACGGCGCCTACCGGCAGATGCAGGTTTATAGCGAAGTATTGTCCCGCGTGCAAAGTGAGTACGTGGAAGATCCCAATATTCCCAAAGTGACGGACGGCGCGCTGCACGGCCTGGTGGAGTCGCTGGATGCGAACTCCAGCTACCTGACGGCGGCAGCCTACAAAGCCTACAAGGCTCACAAGATTGAAGGTAAGGGCGAGATCGGGGCAACCGTTTCCAAGCGTTTTGGATATGCAGACGTGGTTTCGGTATTGCCGGGGTCACCTGCGGAGAAGGCTGGGATCGAGGCGACGGATATCTTCGAATCGATTGAAGGGCAGAGCACGCGGGATATGTCATTGCCGGAGATTCGCGATGCGCTGGCCGGCGCGCCGGGCTCGACCGTAAATGTTTCGGTTGTCCGGGCGCGGAGAGCGGAGCCAGAGAAAGTAGTGATCACGCGGGACGTGGTGAGCATCCCTCCAGTGGCTGACAAGATGCTGGAAGACAGCATAGGCTATATAAAAGTGGACGCTCTCACCAAGGGCAAGGCCCAGGAGATTGCCACGAAGATCAAGTCGCTCGAGAAGTCCGGAGCTAAGAAGCTGGTTCTGGATTTGCGGAACACATCGGATGGTGAGGAGAGCGAAGGCATCGCCACGGCCAATCTTTTCCTGAATCACGGGACCATCACTTACCTGCAGGGACAAAAGTTCCCGCGCGAAGCCTTCAACGCGGATTCGGCGAAAGCTGTGACTACGCTTCCGGTGGCTGTGCTGGTGAACAAGGGAACGGCTGGTGCGGCCGAGATTGTGGCAGCGGCGATCATGGAAAATGCCCGCGGCGACGTCGTAGGCGATAAGACTTTCGGGGATGGATCAGTGCAGAAAACGATCGACCTGCCGGACGGCGGCGCGCTGATTCTCTCAGTGGCGAAATACTATTCGCCCAGCGGGAAAGCAATTCAGGAAACGGCTGTGACTCCAAACGTGCTGGTGGCCGACGACACGGACAACGTGATCTCCGACGATGAAGATGAGGAACCTGCCGCTGCGGAGCCTGAAGCCAAGCCCAAGAACACGCCGGACGATCAGTTGCACAAGGCAGTCGAAGTATTGAAGAGCCGCACGAGCTAGGCGCTGTTGTTCTTTCAGGATGTGATCGCGCACCATGAGGTGCGCGATTTCTTTTGCTGCCACACTTTTTTGCCCGGCGTCGGGCTCGGCCCGTGAGCCTGTGCTTGCAACTACCGGGGTGAACGACGCCCTGCTATTCTGAACCCATCTCGCTATGAAGTCGCTCTACGAAGATCTTCCGCCGGTGGAGATTGCCGGGCGAAGGTTTGTCGGCACGGTGCTGTTTAGCCTGCTCGTGCTGGTTTCCGCGCTGGTGGGAGCGACCACCGGGCTTCTGCTGGTCTACACCACAGATTTGCCGCAGGTCGAAGCGCTGGAAGCCTACCGCCCCAGCTCGATCACTGAGCTGTATGACGATCACGGGCGGGTGATTGGTTCATTTGCCCTGCAGCGCCGGGTGGTCGCGGGATACGACGATTTCGCTCCTGTCCTGCGGGATGCGTTGGTCTCGATTGAAGATAAAGACTTCTACCGGCATTCCGGGATCAACTTCTGGCGGATCGTCGGCGCGGCGTACCGCGACATTGAGTCCGGCGGGAAGGTGCAGGGTGCGTCAACTTTGACGATGCAGCTGGCGCGCAATCTGTTCCTTTCGCCCGACCGCTCGTTCCATCGCAAAGTGCAGGAGGCGATGCTTGCGGTTCAGATCGAGCGGCGCTTCACCAAGCCGCAAATCTTCGCGCTCTACGCGAATCAGATTTTTCTGGGTCACGGAGTGTATGGGTTCGAGGCTGCGTCGGAATTCTATTTCAGCAAGCCAGCTCGCCAGCTGACGCTGACCGAAGCCGCGCTGCTGGCGGGTCTGCCAAAGAGTCCAGCGTACTACTCTCCGATCAACCATACCGACCGGGCGATGAAGCGGCGGAATCTGGTGATCAACGCCATGCTGGAAGACGGAAAGATAACTGCGGCCCAGGCCGAGGACGCGCGATCGTCGCCGATAGTCTTACATTTGGCGCACGATCCCAACTCGCTGGCGCCATATTTCGTGGAGGAGATCCGGCGCTATCTGGAAAACAAATACGGAGCCGATCAAGTTCACGAAGGCGGATTGAAGGTTTACACCTCGCTCGATGTCGATCTGCAAAAGGCGGCGAACCAGGCAGTGCTGGACGGTTTGGCGGCCTACGAACGGCGTCATGGATGGCAGGGGCATCTGGAAAACGTTGTGGCGGAAGGAAACGCGATCGATAAGTACGAGCATCCCGATTGGGAAGACGAACCGGAGGTGGATGGATACGTCCACGCGCTGGTAACTTCGGCCGGGGTGGGGATTGCAACTTTGAAGTTCGGGCGCTACGCCGCGGCTGTGGGACAGGCGGACGTGGCCTGGACGAAGGGCAAGATACAGAATCTGCTGCGGCCGGGAGACATCTGCTACATAAAAATCCTGTCTCTGAACGCCAACGGCTCGGCCCGCGTGAGCCTGGAACAGGATTCCGGCGCGCAAGGTGCGCTTATGGCGATTGACAACGCTACGGGCGGAATCAAGGCCATGGTAGGCGGGCGGGACTTCAGCGAATCGAAATTCGATCGCGCAATTCAGGCATTGCGCCAGGTGGGGTCGTCGTTCAAACCCTACGTCTACACAACCGTAATTGACAAGGGTGCGAGCCCCAATGACACCATTCTGGATGAGCCGGTTACGTTCGAGACCGGCTCCGGGCCGTACTCGCCGCATAACTACGACGAAAAGTTCGAAGGGATCATTACCTTGCGGCGCGCCCTGGCGCAGTCGCGGAATATTCCGGCGCTGAAGCTGGCTAACAAAGTTGGCATCAAGAGTGTGATCGACTACGCCGAGCGTTTCGGTATCACTGCCAAGTTGCCGCCGTATTTGCCGGTGGCTCTGGGTTCGGCGGAAATTACGCTGATTGAGCAGACTTCGGCATACAGTGTGTTTCCAAACGACGGCGTGCGGGTCACGCCTCACTACATCACGAAGGTGACCGATTACGAGGGGCGAGTTTTAGAAGAAGACTATCCTGAGGTAAAAGACGTGGTCAGCGCGCGTACGGCGCGAATCATGACTTCGATGCTGCGGGAAGTCGTGCTGCACGGGACGGGAATCGCGGCCGCGAAGCTGCCTTTCCCGGTCGCTGGAAAAACCGGCACCACCAACGATTTCACGGACGCATGGTTTGTGGGATTCTCTCCATCAATGACTTGCGGGGTGTGGATTGGATTCGATGAGAAGAGATCTTTAGGAGCTAAGGAGACAGGAGCGCGTGCGGCCCTGCCCATCTGGATGAACTTCATGAATGCAGCCATGGCAGGAAAAGATCCCGGGCAGTTCCAGCCGGCGCCGGACGTGCCTGTGACTGTGGTGCAGAAAGTGGATACGCCGGACACATCACCGGGCGCGGATGAGATGCATTAAGAGACGGCGATCAGGCATACGGGTTCGCTCATGATTCGTCAGACTATAATCTGCATCGTCTTGTGAAACCTTTCTTCAAGTTCGCGATGTTGGCGCTGGTGCTGATCTTTGTGGCATTGGTGTCGGCGCTGACGGCCATGCGATTTGCCATTCACGGACAGGTTGTCGAGGTGCCCTGTGGTGGTTGGGCTAACGCCTTTGGAGGCGGAGCGCGCTGTCGCCGGGTTGGGTCTGCAGATCGAGGTGGAGCGGCAGTACTACAGTCCGCAAATTCCCGAGGGGCGGATCATGACTCAGTTGCCGCTGCCGGGGGCGAAGGTGCGGCGGGGATGGCAGGTACGGGTGGCGCAGAGTATGGGACCGCAGCGCGTTGCGATTCCGGATGTGACAAAGCAAAGTGAACGCGCGGCGGAATGGAACCTGCAGCGGCGCGGGCTCGAACTGGCTTCGATGGCGGAAATGCAGCTGCCGGGAACGCCGGCGGACCAGGTGCTGGCGCAGAGTCCGCCGGCGAACGCGAGCCAGGTAGCGGCGCCGCAAACCAGCCTGCTGGTGACGGTCGCGGCCGATCCCCCGGCGTATGTGATGGCGAATTTTGTAGGGCAAGCGCTGGGCACGGCGAGCCGCACGCTGCAGGATGCGGGCTTCAAACTGGGAACCGTGAGCATGGCGCCACCGCCGGCAGACAATGCAGCAAATACCAGGCGTCCCTCCGGTCGTGCCGGCTGCGCCTGCAGAACCGTCGCCTGCGCAGCACGATCGTTACGCAGTGGCCTCCGGCGGGGCAGAAGGTTCTGGCGGGGGCGGTGATCAACTTCGAAGTGCGGTGAAAGGTGAGGTGAGGTCAGCAAGATCTCGTCCGCGATTCGACGTAGTTAGATCTTTTCCAGAATCGCGGCGAAGAAGCCGTCGCACGGCTGAACACCGGGCAGCGTGCGCAGGTAAGGACCGCGAGTGAGCGAACCAGGGTCCGGACAGATTAGTTCGTGCTTCTCGCGAAGGTGCTCCAGTTCGACGCCGCAATCGAGAACGCGGAACGATGAGTCTTTTTCCGCCAGGCGCTCGATGACGTCTTCGTTTTCTTCTTTTTCCAAAGAACAGGTGGAATAGACCAGGCGGCCACCGCGAGCGACTTGAGCCATGGCCGACCGAAGGATCGCGAGCTGCCGCGCCTGCAAATTAGAAAGATCCTGAAGCTTCAGCCGCCATTTAATTTCGGGGTTGCGGGCGAGCGTACCGGTGCCGGAGCAAGGCACGTCCGCGAGGACGCGATCGAATCTTTTGGCGAAGGGGAGATCCCGCGCATCAGCGATGACCACCCGGATATTGCGGGGTTCCACCTCGGGTTGCGAATCAGGCGCGCTTAGCAGCCTTCGCAGAAGCCGCGCGCGGTGAGGATGGAGTTCCACGGCAGAGATGTCCGCTCCCGGATTCCGATCGGCGATGGCCAGAGTCTTTCCTCCGGGAGCCGCACAACAGTCGAGGATGTGCGTGCCGTGCCCGACAAGAGCTGCAACGAGCTGCGAAGCTTCATCCTGAATAACGCAGAGGCCCGCGCGGAAAGCTGCGGTCCTGGTCACATCTCCGCGCTGCACTCGCCGTGCAGAGGCCAGGAACGCCCCGGGAGCGAGTTCGATTCCTTCGGCTTTGATTTGCTCTTCAGCTTCCGGACGGCGGAGGCGGATTGCGGTCACAGGTACCGATTGATCGTACCGGCAGATGCGAAAGGCGGAATCGAGTCCGTAGGACTGAACCCAGCGTTCGACGAGCCACAGCGGGTGTGCACTACTGGCAGCGAGGGCTTCTATGGAAACATCGCTGATTGCGGGTTGCGCAGACTTGTCAACGGGGGAGACGTTCGCGTCGAGCTTCCGCAGGACTGCATTGACGAAGGGCGCAGCAGAACGCTTGCGGGCGCGTTTGACGAGCTCTACGCTTTCGTTGATGGCGGCACGGGCGGGAATGCGGCTGAGCCAACGCAGCTGGTAGATCGCGAGGCGGAGCGCGGTGAGAACCTCGAGGTCAAGTTTGGAGAGTGGCTGGGTAGAGTTCGCGGCGATTTGTGAATCGAGCAGCGAACGCCAGCGCAGTACGCCCATCACCAATTCCGTTGCCAGGGAGTGATCGACTGTCGTAAGGCGGGCGTAGGTGCGGGAGTGAAGAAGTTCGGATGCGTAAGAAGACTCGCGCTCGACGCGAAGCAGGATATCGAATGCCGCAGCGCGGGCCGGAGAAATTGCCGGACGCGAGTCTCGAGCTTTTTGTTTCATCGTCTCACTGTGGCCAGTATGACGGAAGCGGCCTGCGCTGAGGAAAATTACTGTTGCTAGGAGCCGAGCTTCTCGCCCGGCGCCGGGCGATACCCGCGGATGAAGTCAGAGGCGGAGGTCCGCTTCTTGCCTTCCAGTTGCAGTTCGTCGAGTTCGATTGCGGTGTCCTTGCCGGACCCGACAAAAAGACGATCATCTTCCGCCTTCAACTCAGATGGCGGCAGCACCCGCTCAAGTGCCGACGCCTTCCACACTTGCAGGCTCTTGCCTCGGAACTTCGTGTATGCACCGGGCCAGGGTTGAAAGCCACGCATCCGGTTTAGAATTTCTGCTGCGGAGTGGGAAAAATCGATGAGGCCGTCTTCTTTCTTCAAAATCGGCGCCAGAGTAGCTTGCGTGTGATCTTGCTGTCGGGGATGGATGCTGCCGCTCTGCAATCCATGCAGGGTTTCGACCATGAGGTTCGCGCCGACGGACGCGAGCTTCGGAGCTAGAGTCTCCGCCGTGTCGTTGGGAGCAATGGGAATCTCCTGTTGGTGGAGAATGTCTCCGGTATCGAGGCCGGCATCGATTTTAATTGTGGTGACCCCGGTCACAGTTTCACCCCGCGCAATCGCCCACTGGATCGGCGCGGCGCCACGGTATTTCGGCAGGAGCGAGGCGTGCAGGTTGATGTTGCCGAGGGGGGGAAGGTCGAGCATCCATTGCGGAATGATGCGGCCGTAACCGACCACGATGATGGCGTCGGGTTTGAGAGCGGTGAGTTGTGCGCGGAAGGCGTCGTTGTTTTTGATGTTTTCAGGCTGAGCGATCGGCAATCCCATCTGCAACGCACGCCGCTTGACTGGGGAAGAAACAAGTTCGAGGCCGCGACCTTTGGGACGGTCCGGCTGCGTGACTACGAGATGAATGTGGAATCCAGCGTCGACGAGTTTGTCGAGCGTGGGCACAGCGAAGCCCGGCGTGCCGCAGAAGACGAGATTAAGGGATGAGGGCATTTTGCAATTGGGTAATCTTGTAATCGGGTAATTGAGAATCGCATCGAGCGATCATGTCCGCAGCAACTTACCAAATTGCAAAATTACCCAATTACAAATCTCCCCTACCATTCTCCCGCTTTGACCAGCTTGCGAATTTTGCGTTTGATCAAGTCGCGCTTGAGCGCGCTGATGTGGCTGATGTAGAGCTTGCCGTTGAGGTGATCGGTTTCGTGCTGGAAGGCGCGGGCCAGCAGGTCGTCGCCGATCTTCTCGAAGACCTGCCCGGTCAGATCCTGGGCGCGGATCGTTACCACCTGGGCGCGCGTCACGTTCTCACGGAAATCAGGAATGCTGAGACAGCCTTCGCTCTGGGCGTGGCGGCCTTCCTTGTGAATGATTTCGGGATTGATGAGCACAAGTTTGGCGTCGGGGTCCTCTTTGAACGTGACGTCAACGACGGCGATGCGGCGCGAGATCCCGATCTGCGGCGCGGCCAGGCCCACGCCGCGCGCAGCATACATCGACTCGAACATGTCATCGACGAGCTTCTTCAGGTCTTCGTCAAAGACTGTGACTTTCTCAGCCGGTTTTTCGAGGACGGGATTTCCGAATTTAACAATGGGATAGATCATTTCAGTTGCAATCAGTAATTTTTCAGTTGCACGCAGTAGCCCTGGAAATTACGCAAGGTTTCTCCCATGGAGTCGCCGCCGAATTTTTCCAGAGCGCAGCGGGCCAGCGTAAGCGCAACCATGGCCTCAGCTGCGACGCCAGCGGCCGGAACTACACAAACATCGGAGCGCTCATAGGCCGCGCTCACGGGTTGGCGTGTGGCGAAATCGACCGATTGCAGCGGACGGCGCAAGGTGGAAATCGGCTTCAGGTAGCCGCGGACGCGGATCTCCTGTCCATTGGAAACGCCGCCTTCGATTCCACCGGCGTTGTTGCGGAAACGGGTAAATGCAGTGAAACTGGTTTCGTTGCCGTAACCGATTTCATCGTGCACGGCAGAGCCGGGTGACGCAGCGGCCGTGACGCCCGCGCCGATCTCGACCGCCTTCACAGCCTGTAATGACATGACGGCGCCGGCCAGCAGGGCGTCCAGGCGCTCGTCCCACTGTGCGTAAGTGCCCAAGCCGGGTGGGGCGCCGTGAGCCACCACTTCAAAAACTCCTCCCAGCGAGTCGCCGGTCTTGAGAACTTTGTCGACTGCGTCTTTCATCCGCTGCTCGGTTTCTTTGTCGGCACAATTCAGCAGGATTTCTTCCTGCTGGTAAAGCGCCTGAATCTGCTCCCACGCGACTTCCTGGTGCATCGCTACGTCGCCCGCGGCGACGACGTGGCTGAGAACTTCGATGCCGAGTTCGCGCAGAAAGATTTTGGCCAGTGCGCCGATGGCGACGCGTGCTGCCGATTCGCGGGCTGAGGCGCGCTCGAGGACGTAACGAGCCTCAGGAAAGTTGTATTTCAGCGCGCCTGCGAGGTCGGCGTGTCCGGGCCGCGGAGATGCTACTCGCTTGTGCCGGGCGGGGTCACCCTCGCCGACGGGCAGGGACTCTTGCCAGTTTTTCCAATCGCGGTTTTCCAGCTGAATGGAAATAGGCGAGCCAATCGTCATGCCGTGACGCACGCCAGAGAGGATGTGAGCCGTGTCGCGCTCAATCTTCATGCGTCCGCCACGGCCATAGCCTTGCTGCCGGCGCCAGAGGTCGCGGTCGAGGAAAGCCTGGTCCACTTTGAGCCCCGCGGGCAGGCCCGAGAGGAACGCGACCAGAGCTTCGCCGTGTGATTCTCCGGCAGTGAAGTAGCGCAGCATAAGTGCTCGATTTTACCTGATGCGGCGTCCGCCTGGAGTTTCCCGATGGAGATTGGAGCAAAAGAGCCGCATTTCCGGAGGTGGCAAGAAAAGGCACTCCCGCTGCGGATTCGTAGGCGCAGAAGCACAAATGATTGCTACAATAACCCACATTCATATTTTGGTTTAGTTCTGGTTCCGCCCAGTCGCCCGCGTCATTTTGTAAACTCTCTGGCCAAACAAAGGAGAACTGTGTGCCCCCACGCACAGATTCAAACGAAGTGATTTTCTTCGGCAGCAAGATCCGCTGTCTGCTCGCGCACGACCATGTTCTGCTGCGGCAAGGCTTGCGGCGGTTATTGGAGGACGAGCCAGACATTGATGTGGTCGGCGAAGCCGGCAACGCGGCAGAGTGCCTGCGCAAGGTTTACGAGCTCCGCCCAGATGTGCTGGTCGCGGATACCGGTACGTTTGGGCTGGCCGCGACGGAAGCAGAGATTCTTGTGACGCGGGAATCTCCCAAAACCAAGATAGTGTTTTTGAGCATGCAGGACCGGGATAGCTCTCCGTTTGTCAGTCTGCGGGCTACCGCAGGAGCAGTGCGACAGACTTCGGCGCAAGAGCTGGTTGAGATGGTCCGGAACTCGGGCAGCGGCGATCGAACCAACGGTTCGGATGAGCGCTCCCGGCCCGATCTGCAGCCTGTCGTCGAAAGACTGTCTCGATCGGAACGCGCCCTTACCGCTCGCGAGCGCGAAGTACTGAAACTGCTGGCAGAGGGAAAGACAGTGCGCGGGGCGGCCATCGTTCTGGGGCTGAGCAGCAAGACCGTGGACGCGCATAAGTTCAATCTGATGCGAAAGCTCGGCATCCACAATAAAGCCGAACTGGTCATGTGGGCGATCCAGAAGAGGGTTGTGAAGATTCCAGCCAACTTCTAGAGAATCCCTAGTGTGAGTGCCCAAGACACGGCGCCTGCGCAGTCACTGTTGCCACCACCGGCTAGTACCAAGATCCCTCGCCGCGCTCGGGATGACAGCCGGGAGTGGAAGGCTCAGGGTTGGGCGCAGTTGGCGGCAAGCTCGGCGAGACTCGAAACTTGCAGGTCCGGATGTCCTTCGGCTGCCTTCACAGCGCCCACGCCGCCTCGTGCCGATGGTCGGTTAACCCAGACGGTAGCCAGGCCGAGCGACTGGGCCGGCAGCACGTCGTGATAGATGCTCTGGCCAACGTGCAGAATCCGGTGAGCGGGAACGTCGACGCAGTTCAGTGCGAGTTCGAAAATCTTCGGTGAAGGCTTGTAGGCTCCTGCCTGCTGGGCTGTGATGATCTGACTAAACTCCACTCCAAGCTGAGGCTTTGTGGCAGCGAAGAGATCGTCGTCCACGTTAGAAATAATGGCCAGACGAAAGCGGCTGTGGAGTTCGCGGAGGGCCGTTACGGTATCGGGCCACGGCTTCCATTCTTTCAGCGACTCAGGCAACGAACGAACTTCCTCGTCAGTCGGCTCGAATCCGAGTTTCTCTCCGAACTGCCGCACCACGGACTGAAGAACTTCGCGGTAGCTGCGATACTCCCCCTGCTCGGCGCGAGCTTCGAAATCACCGTAGAGCTGCAGGATGGTTGCATCGTGTGTGTCCTTTCCGTGAGCCGCAAGGAGGCGGTGCAGGCAGCGAAGAATTCCTTCTTCCCAGTTGATGAGAGTGCCGTAACAGTCGAAGGTAAGCAGTTCGAATCGGCTGAAGTCGAGCATGCGCCGCTATTCTCCGTCGGGAACGAAAGCTAAGGCTTTAAGCCGGGCAGCGTCGGAGCTTCTTCGCTGGACTCACTGGCGTATTCCGCTTCGACTTCAACCTCGGCAACAGATGAAGAGTCATCGGGAGGAACAGCGGCCTTTGGAGCAAGAAACTTGGCGCTGTTCAGGAGCGGGCGTCCGAGCGAAGCGTTGTAGCTGGTCCAGGGACTTTCGAGGTCGGCCTCGCGCTCGAATTGGGCGCGCATGGCCTCCATTTTGGAATCCAGGTCGTCCATGTAGTGCAGCAGGAGTGCCTCGGGAAACATGGGCAGCTTGGGCGAACCGAATTCGTACTGGCCGTGGTGGCTGATGATCAAGTGCTCAAGCAGGGTCTTGAGTTCGACGGGAAAGTCCGGGACCATCGCGAGCTTCGCCTGCAACATCTCAAGTTCGATGATCATATGGCCGAGCAACTGGCCGCGCGTGGTGTAGGAAAACGAGCGATTATAGGCAAGCTCGTGAATCTTGCCGATGTCGTGAAGAAATGCGCCAGTCAGCAGCAAGTCTCGATTGACCTGAGGATAGTTTCGGCTGACCAGATCGCAGGAGCGAAACAGCGAGACCACATGGTCGAGCAGTCCGCCGATGTAGGCGTGATGCAGCGTCTTGGCGGCCGGAGCATTGCGATACGCGGCTGCGATCTCCGGGTCAGACATGAAGGCCTGCAGCAGAGACTTAAGATAAGGATTCTGAAAAGACGCAACGAAGCCGGCCAGAGTCTGCCAGAGTTCGTCAATATTCTTGGTGGTTTTGGGAAGATAGTCGGAGAATTCGATCTCTGATTCGCCGAGCTTGCGTAGTTTGTGGATGGTGAGCTGGAAGCGGTTCTTATATTTGTTGACCAGGCCTTTGACTTTAAGGAAATCATCCTGCTCGAAGGCGTTGAGCACTTCCTCCACGTTGTCCCACATTTTGGCGTCGAGCTGCCCGCTGCGGTCGCCGAGAATCAGGGCGAGATAGGGCTCACCCGTTTTCTTGGGCTTGATCTGTTTGCTAACCACGACAAAGTTGGAGGTGATGATCTTGTTTTCGTGGCGGGCGCACTCGCTGATGAAGAACTCTTTCATGCTCTTCATCAGTGTAAATCAGAAAGCACGAGGATAGCGTAAAGCGAGGCGAAACGCCCTAGAGAACACCAAGCTTCTTTTTCTTCTTCAGCTTCTTGGTGTCGGTCGCCTTGGCCGTAGCCGTTTCAATGGGTTTGGTCTGGTTGGGACTGGCGCCGGAATCGATGTAACCGTCTTTATAGTCGATGTAGGCATCTTCCCGCAGCTTGGTCAGATACGCGCGCAGCGCGGGCTGCAGTTTTTGATAATACAAAGCATCCATGATTTTGGGCTCGATCTCCTTCATGGTCGGAACGCCGGCCATCTGGTGGTTGGTGACCTTCAAGATAACGTAGCCTTGCTTGGTGCGGATCACGTCGGTGACGTCGCCGGACTTCATCGCGAACGTCCGGTCTTCCAATTCTTTGGCGAGAGTTCCGCGCTTGAACGCTCCCAGATCTCCTCCCTGCGCCGCCGAAGGACCGTCAGAAAACTTCTTGGCCATGTCTTCAAAATTGGCTCCCGCACGAATCTGCTTGAGCACATCATTGGCCTTGGCCTCAGCCGCAGCCAGGGCTGCAGTCTCCGCAGCTTGTTTGGCTGAGTCGCTGGCGGCATCTTGCGTATTGGCAGTGTCGACGCCTGCGACGGGGGAGGCGGCGGCCTTCTGCGGAGCAATCAGGATCTCGCTAAGTTTTATCGACTCGGGCTGCTCCAGTTCACTCTTGTGTTCGTTGTAAAACTGCTGCTCTTCCTCTTTGCTGATGCTCAGGTGAGAGCCAACTTCTTCGCCGATTACCTTTTGCGTGATGATCTGGTTTCGCAGGTTCTGCTTGAAGTCCTCGTAGGAGATGCCCTGGGCGGTGGCGGCTTTCTCCAGCTCTTCCATGGTTTCGAGCTTCATGTCTTTGCGCATCTGGTCGAGGCGCTTGATCAGCTCGGTGTCGCCGGTGATGCCGAGGTCTTTGCCTTTTTCCAGGAGAAGCTGCTGGTCGACGAGATCGCGCAGGACGTCCTTTTCACGTTCGGCATAGAGCTTGTCGGCGTTGGCCGGATCCTGCTGCTTGACGTCATCCCTGAGCTGATCTTTGCTGCGGTCATACTCCGACCGGGTAATGATCTGTCCGTTCACGCGCGTGACAATTTCTTCGACAACTTGTGTCTGGCCCGCGGCGAGCGTGGACAGGAATGCCATGGCAGTAAGTATCAGAACCAATCTCTTCATAGGATTTTCTGTGGGCCGTTTGCCAGAACTTACAGGCAAAAGCCGTCGGGGTATTTTACTACTTCTGGCCGGTCATTTTCTGCCTGTAAATGGCTGACTGCATACTTTGATGCCCTTGCTCGTTGGGCAGGTTGCTGGAGCCGTTTGTTCTACGAATTGCGCACAAAGACGAGGGCGGTCATGTCGTCCGGAACCAGGGGTTCGCAGGTGAACTCCCCAACGGCATTCAACACGGATGCGCTGAGAGCTTCAGCGCTCTGAGAAGGATTGGCCTGCAAGCGCTCTTTGACGCGCTCCAAGCCGAATTCCAGGTCATCCGACTTGTCCTGTCTGCATTTGCCCTCAACCACTCCCCGCGAAACCAGGAGAAGACCCGCTCCTTTCTCAAGGCCAATCGTAGGCGCTTCGGAGGTGGCGTGAGAGAAAAGGCCGAGCGGCAGGCCCGTAGACGCCAATTCGGTGATGCCGGTGCTGTCGCGGACAAGACCCGGAGTGTGACCCGCGTTGGTATAGCAGAGAGTGCCGAATCTCTCGTTGTAGCAGCCGATGAATGCGGGACAGGAGTGAACGCCCGCCGCGGCATCCATGATTCCGCGGTTGAGTCGAAGAGAGAGCGTGGTCATGGCCTCGGATTCGTTGATGTCAGGCGGCGCAAACAGTTCGGCTCCGAGGGTGCGAAAGATCTTCTGCGCGGCTGCCAGGATTTGCTGATTGTTTTCGCGGCGTCCCGCTACGTCGAGCAGGCCGAACAAAATTCGCTCCGGGCTCACTCGCAGGGAATCGTAGAAATCGCCTGCGACTCTTTGCCCGTAGGTGGTGGCGGCAATCTCCGCGCCCTCCATCTTCGGAAACTCGCTGGGGACGGGCTCTACCACTGGCGGAGGGTCGGGCGTACGGGTTCGAAATAGGGCGCACATTCGAGGCTTACACTCAGAGGGGAAACTAGCACAAGAGATGGCGGCGGGCAAATCGACCGAACGGGCTATGCCTGATTATGGTCAGTCGCCGTACTTGTCGCTGAGATACTTGCCGAGCTCGGACTCCAGTTGGCCGTAGTCAGAGTGAATGGTCGCACGCAGCGCAGCTTCCGTGGAACTGCCTTCACTGAGGCGTTGCAGAATCCGCTGAATGTCACCCATCCCGTAGGAATCATTGATATAGGAAACTGCGGCCAACGATTCCGCGTAGGCCAGGTAGGCCTGGCTGCCAGAAAAACTCAGAAAGCTGCCTTCCAGCACGTTCAGCGGGATGTTGCGCTGCGTCTTGAATAACTGAGCCAGCAGATGCCCGTCGCTGCCTAAAGCTTTCGGTTCCATAAGCTGGGCAATGCCCTCGTGCAGCCAGGGCGGGCAACGGCCGCCAGAAAGCTGGTTGATGAAAGAGTGGGCAAGTTCATGCTTCAAAACCCGGGCCAGCTCGGGGGTCATTGAATTAAGGCCGCTGATGGGAATGCGGAGTTTACCGTCGTTGAGCGCTCCTGACCAGGCGGGGGCGCGCGTAACGTCAAAGAAAGCTTGCTCTGTGTAGAGGGTTACCAGAATATTGTCGCGGGGGGGCGTGCCCAAATCGCGCGCCAGATCGTCGTAATCCGATTCGAGCGCGGCCATGATTTGTCCGCGAAAATCCTCGGATGTCTGCTTGCCTTCGTAGTGGAGCACGAAGTGGCTGGATTCGCGCTGGGTAAAATCGGTTTCCGCATTCTGCTCGCGCTGCGCTTTTGCCAGGTATTGCTGCACGGCGGGATCGGGACGCAGTTCGAGGGAATGCTTCCACGAGGCGATAGCTTCTTTGGTGCGGTCGCAGGCCTGCTGCGCATAGCCGAGGACGGTGTAGGCGTCGGGCGACTCGGGCGCTGCCCGCACCGCGCGCTGAGCATAGGTAAGCGCCTGCGTAGGATTGCCGGTGCGCACCAGCAGGGCGGCATAATAGATAAGGACAGTTGCGTTCTCCGGCTGAAAGCGCAGGGCGCTGTCGAAATAGCGGCGGGCTTGATCGATATCGCCGTGCTCGAATTCAAATTTGCCGGCAATGAAGTCAGCGGTGGCGCCCAACTCGGCGTTGCCCTTGCCCTCGAGTTTCTCAAGGGCGTCGGTGTCAACCTTGCCATCCTTAACGATTGTCTTGGGCAGGTCGCCTTCGTTCGCAAGACTGTCAACCGGGACGAATACAGGAAGATCGCTGGTCTTGGCAGCGCCAGACGGGGCCGTCACGGGCATGCCGCCGGCTTCGACATGGTCTACGGCGCTCTTGGGAATGGCGTAGCTGTCGTCGCCGATGTCGTACTCGTAGTGAGTGCCATTTTCGCGGACGTGGTCGGCTACGATGGTACGGCCGTTCTTCAAATGGATGGTGTCAGCGGAGGCCGCCGCCGAGGCGAACGCAAGCATCATAGCTAACGGAGTAGTGACACGAAGCCGCATTGAAGCGCATTCTAGCAACTGTGAGGGCACACACCCACGTAACGAAAGTACCAGCGATTTCATGCGCAGCGCGCATGATTCTGGCCGCGTGCCTTGCAGCTTTCGCATTCCCTGGAGCGTGCAGTGCGCAAGCAGATCCAGGTCAAGCCGCTCCGGCGCAGGCGCGGCAGCCCGGACCGGCCGAGTCCCTCTACCTGCAACTCAGTGGCGTTGGACTTGATCCTGACCGGGTATTCAAGGTGCGGGACGCGTCTCTGGATCGAGGCGCAATCCATATCACTCTGGACGATGGCTCCATTGCCTTTACCAACGACGTACTGGGCAGAATTACGGGAGCATTTTTTCAGGGGGACGGAGAAGTCCTTCTGGTCCCGCCAAACGATGTAGAACGAAAAACCATGAGCCTGTTCACGGGAACGGCGATTCTGGAGGAGCGCTTCTCGACTGCCTATTTCCGTTTCAACGACAATGCTGCCGCCGATTTGCAACCGGGTCTCAGAGCGCCGGAAGATGCGCAAGGATTTACCGAACGCTGGGACCAGACCGCCCGCACCCTGGCGCAGGTAGACGCTATGAGGTTGTTGGCGAGTTTCAGCGCGATGCTGCCGATCGTTGCCGAGAGCACCTCAGAAGATTCGCCGGCCACGCGCGCTTCGGATCCGGACGATCACATGTTTCATGCCCGTTTGCAGGGAAACAAACTTGGCGTCTTTGACGTCTATTTCGATTCGACCGCAGGGGAACAAGTCGAGGCCGGGCAAAGCAGAACGGGCGAGGACGGAAACGTGTATTACGACGTCTGGACTTCATTCTCGACCGAAGCTGCGCGACGGAATTCCGTGGCGCGCAAAGAAATTCCGAAGGCTTTGCCGGCAGAAACGGAATCGCGGGAAGACCCGATTCGGGTGCGCAGTTATGTTATCGATGCGCGGGTGAAACCACCGAAGGAAGTGGATGGTGAGGTGACTTTGCAGCTCGATGTGGTGCGCGGTGGATCGCGCTTTCTGGTGTTCGAACTCTCGCGCTTTTTGCAGGTCCAAACCGTCGAGGCCGACGGCAGAGCCGTGGAATTCATCCATAACCCCGCGGTGGAAGGCACGCGGCTGGCACGCAGCGGCAACGACCTGGTGGCCGTGATTTTGCCCCAGCCAGCGCGTAAAGGACAGAAGATCAGTCTGCGTTTTGTCTACGGTGGAGAAGTGTTGGCTGAGGCGGGCAGAGGTTTGCTCTATGTGGGAGCGCGGGGCACATGGTACCCCAATCGTGGGATGGCTATGGCGGATTTCGATCTTACCTTCCACTATCCGGTCGGTTGGACGCTTTTGGCAACGGGCAAACCCGAGCCGCTCGCCCCGCCTTCGACAACAGCCTCACAACCTGCTCCGCCGAGCATAGATGGTGAACAAGTGGGCCACTGGGTCTCGGAGCGGCCCATCCCGGTAGCAGGGTTCGACCTGGGCAAGTATGTTCGAGGAACGGCGCAGGCCGGGAATGTTGTGGTAGAAACCTATGCTACGAGTGGCGTGGAACGAGACTTCCCCAGCCCGCCGCCAACCCTTGGAATAGATTCGAATCCCACGTCACGGCCTCACGCCTCTCCTGAGCTAATTACCTCTGTGCCTGCGCCTTCGCCGGCGCGAAACGCAACCGCCGTGGCGGAGTTTACAGCTCGAGCCATCCGCTACTATGCGGAGCGATTCGGTCCGTTTCCATACAGTCAACTGGCGCTGACTCAGGTGCCGGGGCGGGAAAGCCAAGGTTGGCCGGGGCTGATCTTCCTGTCGTCGTATGCCTTCCTCGATCAGGCAGAGCGTGAAAACCTCCATATGAGCCCAACTGGCGCATTGGTTGGGGAACAGATTCCGGCACATGAAGCCGCACATCAGTGGTGGGGAGACTTGGTCTTATGGGCTACCTATCGTGATCAGTGGTTTTCCGAAGGGCTGGCAAATTATTGCTCCTTGATGATGCTGCAGGAGAGAAACCCGGCAGGCTTCCGCCAGGTTATGGAGCAATACCGGCGGGATTTGGTTGAAAAAAATAAAAACGGCAGTTCTCTCGAGGATGCCGGACCCGTAACTTTGGGAGGCCGACTGCTTTCGTCTCACTTTCCTCAGGCTTATGAAGCCATCAGTTACGGAAGGGGGACGTGGCTGTTTCACATGCTGCGCTCCATGCTGCAGGAGGGCGCAGAGAATGGTGGGCAAAAAGACCGGAGCAGCGGGACCGCGGAAGAACCTTTTGTGCGGTCTCTGCGCAAGGTTCGTGAGCGTTATGAAGGGAAAACCATCAGCACCAGGGAACTGCTGAACGTTTTTGCAGAGGATTTGCCGCCTTCGTTGCGCTATGAAGGCAAAGCTTCACTCGACTGGTTTCTGGAGGGTTGGGTCAACGGCACTTCTCTGCCCAGGCTCGAGCTGCAGGGCATCAAGTTCACAGCAAAGGCCAACACTGCCACTGTAAGTGGCGTGATATTGCAGAAGGATGCACCGGAAGATCTGGTAACGTTCGTTCCTCTGTACGCAGTGGTCTCTGGCAAGACTCCAGTGCTGGTGGGGCGAGTTTTTGCCGACGGGACCGAAACTCCATTTCACTTATCCGTGCCGGCTGGGGCACACAAGCTTTTGCTGGATCCAAACGGAACTATACTCACCAGTCCCAAATAAGCGAGGGGTGCGAAGAGCAACCGTAGGCGAGCTTTTAGGGACGATCTCCCAGATCGGAACTGGTTCGCGTCCGGCTTCCCGGAACGAAACTCCCTGTTAGCTCAACACGCCGCCTCGCGCGATGCAGGTGAAGACGCTAAGTCGCTGTTCAGCTTTCCTTTGCAGTTTTGTTGCACCGAATAGAAAGGATGGCAGTTGATCTGCTGGATGGAAAGCTACCTAGGAGCAGCCACATGGCGGATCGATGATTGGAGAAACGTTGTCCAGCGACATGATGGCCGCCGTGGCATTCGCCGCGACCCGCCAGTGCTGGCCACAGACCATTCTTCTCGTCGAAGACGAAGCCTTTGTGCGGAAGGTGACGGCCGAAGTTCTGGAGTCCACCGGCTACAGGCTGGTGATTGCCGAAAGCGCGGAAGAAGCGTTGGCATACCGCGGACGCCCTGCGCCGGATCTTCTGCTTGCCGATGTGGTCATGCCCGGCCTGAGCGGCCGTGAACTGGCCGCTGAATTCACCTGTCTTTATCCGAGCACCCGGGTTCTGCTGATGAGTGGCTATGCAGGGGAACTGACCGACCATGTATTTCCCTTGTGCGGGCGGGAGTATTTGGCGAAGCCTTTTTCGATCCGCACTCTGTTGAGCAGGGTTCGGGAGGTGATGGACAAGCCGGTCGATTCGGAAGGATGCTCTAGCCCGCGTTCCTCTTCCGGTAATGCGTGGCTTGCAGAATCTCATGAGGAATCTGGGATAGCGGCACCACCCGGTCGAGGATTCCCATCTCCGCACACACGCGAGGCATGCCGTAGACTGCACAACTCGGCTCATCCTGACCCACTGTGAGGCCGCCCTCGCGATGAATAGCTTTCATCCCCTGCGCTCCGTCCGCTCCCATACCGGTCATGATGATGCCCATGGCTTCGGAATGAAATGCGGACGCTACAGATTGCATCAGAACATCGACGGACGGAACGTGGACCTGATTCTCCGCTTTGCCGGAAAGGAAAATAATCGTACGCGAGTCTGCAAGACGGTCTACCGTCATCTGAAATCCCGCTGGAGCAAGGTAGACCACTCCTGGCTGAACCACCGCTCCGTGGGAAGCCTCGCATATGGAGAGTGCGCAAAGGCTGTTCAGTCTTTTGGCGAAAGCAGCAATGAAGCCAACCGGCATGTGCTGCACGATCAGGATTGGAACTGGAAGGTCGGCTGGAAGAGTCGGCAGGATTTCCTGCAAGGCCTTGGGGCCTCCGGTCGAGATGCCGAGAGCAATGATCGCTGGAGCGCCGTGCGCTACCTTCCTGGCGGTTGGGGCCGCGCGGGGAGGTTTCCGCTGCAGGTTGAGACCATCTCGTAAACGCCGCGACTCGGCGGCGGCCTTGATCTTGGCTATTAAATCCTCAGCTATATGAGAAATATCAAGCGAGGCAGCGGAGAGTTGCTTGGGCACATAGTCGTCGGCGCCGGTGTCCAGACATTGCACCCGGTCTTCGACTCGGCTGCGCTGGGTCAGCACCAGCACCGGCAGGCTTGGGCGCTTCAGCCGCAGATGCCGCAACACGCTCACCCCATCCAGCTTCGGCAGGTTCAGATCGAGGATGACCAGGTCGTAATCGAACTCGCTGCCCATGGTCCGCGCCTGCTCGCCGTCCTCCACCACGTCGACCGCGTAGTGTTCCCCTACTAGCCCCTGGCGCACAAATCCGGCCAGAGCTGCATCATCTTCCGCAATCAGAATGCGCATAAGCGGCCCTTAATCACAGCCTGATTCTAGTTAGAGAAAGCTCAGTTGAAACCGAAAGTCGAGCGCACGAAGGTGAGTGTTTGCAGAAACGGGTCGTGGGTTCAAAGCGGGAAGTCTAAAACTCACTGTCATCCTGAGGCCCGCGGGTTTTGCGGGCCGAAGAGCCTACCCTGAGCTTGTCGAAGGGCCCCGTGTACTTGCCCGCAGCACCTCGCCGTCGGCAGCTTGCATAGGTCCTTCGTTGGGAGTCCTCGGCTTTCGCCGAGGACTCCGCTGCCTCAGGATGACAAGCGTCAAAAATATTTCGCCTTTCGCCGCGCCCGGTGTAATCTTCGCAGGGGAGAAAACGCTCCATGTGCTTCTCGGCCACAGCGAACTTTGTAGGCAGCGGTGTTCTGGGCGCAGTCGGCGTCGTCACCTTAACCCGCGTCAAGCACCGCCGCGAAATTCTTTTCGCTTCGCTGCCCGTGTTGTTCGCTATTCATCAGTTCATCGAAGGATTCGTCTGGCTCGGCCTCGATGGCATTCTCTCGCCGGCGGTCGCCCACGACATGGGCGCGGCGTTCATGCTCTATGCCCAGGGATTGCTCCCGTTCCTGCTGCCGCTCAGCGTCTTTCTTTTTGAGCCGACCGCAGACAGTCGCCAGAGCATGATTCCATTCCTCGTGCTCGGCGGAGGCACCACGCTCTACATCCTATGGGCGCTGACTGCGTTCCCAACGGAGGTCTACATCAAGGCGAACACTATCGTCTACATGAATCAAGCGACCAACAACACAGCCGTTGGAGTGCTCTATGTGATCGCAACCTGCGGATCGTTATTCTTCTCAAAGATCAGGCCAATGATCATTTTTGGTTTCGCCAACCTGGTAATTCTTCTGGCTGTAATGGAGGTCAAGCGCTACGCCTTCACTTCGCTGTGGTGCGCCTACGCCGCGGTCGCGAGCGTAATCATCCTCGCCTATTTCTGGAAAAGCCACGCCAGCCGCCCGTTCGCCTACGCGTAGCCAGATCGCCTCGAAGCTTCATATTAGGAGAACCAAATGAGAATCAAACTAGCCCTCGTCCTGCTCTGCATTCTGTCAACGCCCGCCGTCCTGCCCCAGACATCAACGACTACGAAGGACGGCTTCATAAAAACCTCCGACGGCGTCCGCATCCACTACCTCGAGGCGGGCAGCGGACGTCCGGTCGTTTTCATTCCGGGCTGGACCATGCCGGCATGGATCTGGCAAAAGCAGATCGACGAGTTCTCGAAGCGCTACCGCGTTATCGCCGTCGATCCCCGTTCGCAGGGTGAGAGCGACAAACCGAACTACGGCCATCTGCCCGAAACCCGCTCCCGCGACTACAAAGAACTCGTCGATCAACTCCGCCTGAAGCAACCAGTTTTGGTCGGCTGGTCGATGGGGTGCGGCGAGCTGATCAAATATGTCGAACAGTTCGGTACCGACAACGTCGGCGGCTTGGTTTTGGTCGATGGTTTTCTCTCCGACAAACCCAGCCCTGAAATGTTCATCGGCATCTCCGGATGGATGAACCAACTCCAGGAAGATCGCCAGAAACAAGCCGACCGGTTCGTGCGCAGCATGTACAAGAAGCCGCAGCCCGAGGATTACCTGAAGGGCGTCATCGACGCCTCCGTCCGGGTCCCAGCCGACACCGCCGTAGTGCTCATCTACGACATGCTCGCCGTAAAGGATTTCTCAGCCGGCCTCGCGAGGGTGAAGACCGCCCGTCCGCTGCTCTTCATGTACCAGCCCGAATCGCAGCCCAGCGCCGACTACCTGAAATCAAAACTCGGCGACAAGGTACAGCTCGAGCGCTTCGACGGCGATGGCCACGCGCTGTTCGTCGACGACCCGGAGAAATTCAACCGGGTGCTGGAAGAATTCCTGCAAAGCCCGCATAAATAATTGCCCGGACGAGGCGTGCAGTCCAGCCACCCCATGTCATCCTGGGGCCCGCGATTTTTGCGGGCCGCGCTCACTTTGGTTTTTTCTTTTTCTGATTGAACTTGCGCCTCAATTCGGTCAGCAGAGTTTTCAAAAGGCGCGGACCTTTGGCCAATCCATCGTAATCGGGTTCGCCATCTACAGCATGTTTGCGTGCTAGGCGATCATACGTTTTTTCCACTTTGCCGAACGAGTCAGGCAATGCGTTTTTGTATGCCTCGATGTCTAGTTTCAATAGCTCGCCGGGAGACGTATAGCCGTTTTTCAGGGCCGCACTCGTGGCGTAGGTGCAAACATAGGGGAGCAGATTCCGTCGATGAATCGGCTCCAATACTAACGTATCGAGATGTTCATCGGCGAGGTGCATCAGCTGGGTGGTCTTGTAATAAAGGTTCAAGTCGTACACTCCGTCGCCGAACACCCTGTTGTAGTCTTCATCTTTCTTAAAATAGTCTCGCGGCCGGGCCCTAGCATCATCTGGGCGCTGCACTACAACGCAAAGCATGGCTTGCAGCACCTCAATCATGCTGACAATTTTGGCGATTGGCTGACCCTCATCCCGCGCATGCCCCTTGCGGCGGTCGTAAAACAATCCATACCTTTCGAACAGAGTCTCGATCTGCCAATGGATGTCGTCAGTTGCACGCAGAACCTCGTGGGGCATTGGGTTTTGGCTGTTTGTCGCCCGTATCACGGCATCGCGTATTTGTTTGTTGCCAGTCTTGATTATGCGGACAAGTAGCCTGCGACGATCGTTGACGGGGAGCTCCTTCCCAGTTTTGTAATACCGGAAGATTTGGCGGGAGGTCTGAAGGCCATTAACGATCTGTGGATCGACGACTTTCTCCTGAAGATATCCGTCATTCGTTATATCCGCTGCCAACATTGTGATGCCGTTGTTGAGCATCCAAAAGTCTGCGGCGCCAGGATTGCGAAGAGTCTCCCCGATCTTCCTGTTAACGGGCGTACTCTTCCAATATCCGCGGACGTTCGAGTCGAAAATTCTTTCGGCGAGTTCTGACTTATCGTCTTGCAAGAAAGTATAGAAATCCGTGAGCTTCACTAGACCTACTTCGCCTTCCTCGGTTGGCATCGGTTGCGAAACCCACTTTATCGCCTTCTCCTTCAGCGGTCGGCTTCGGACCTGATTTAGCAGTGCGGTCGCGTTAACGAAGTAAAATTCAGGTACGGCATCCTTGAAATGTTCCAGCACCTTCTCCCTGAGAACCCCCACAGAAGTATCGCAATCCGCGTTATGGGAGCAATCCAATTTCGTGATGTAGTAATACGATACGGAGAGCGACGGGCCTTCTCCCACAATCATGCCGTACTTATCTTTGAAAAGGCGCATGAGAGTAATCAATTCGGGCCTATATGCTTGGTGGTAGTCTGCCTTCTTGCGTCCCAAGCAGAGGAGGTCGTCGGTAAAAAAGAAGAGTTTGTCGATTGCTACGGGCGAGAATCCCGATCCCTCCTTCGACTGAAAGATGATGACATTAACCTTATTCGGCTCTTTTGGATCAAGTTCTGTCTCGGCGTCGACGAGTTCACCGTTCACGAGCATGTAGAGGGCATCTACGCCGCCGTCCTTCGGGGCTCCAATCAATCCACTTTGAAGCTGCGAGTCGCTCAATCCGTACGGCCTGAGAAATTGCTCGATAGAGTAATACTCAAACGCGTTGAAAAGTTTCTTCGCGCCTGAGAAGCGAGTCGTCTTCCATTTCTCGAAATTCGCTTCAAGCGCAATAACCTCGTTCTGTCCCATGAACGCCTCCAGCGGGAATCATCGTACACCCCCGCGTCGAGCGTACGCTCTTCGACGCTTTGCCCTTCGCTTTTTGTAAAATGCGAGCCCTCGGTGCGCCGTGCCCAGGTACCTTCGCGTCGCTTGCGAAGCGGCGGGGCCTCCGCTCTAGCCGCGAACCACGCTGGGCCCAGGCCCGCTTCGCAGCAGCTTCCAGGCTTCCCGATAGTGTTCGTAGCAGTAGCTGTCGCTTCGCATCTGTTGTTTGCGGACAGGACACAGCATCAGGCACAAGCTCTTAGTCTTGAGGACTACAGCAGCTGGAATGACGTACCAAACCTCTTCGGGGACGATGTATGCCGCGAAGAAATCGACTTTACGCGTCGTGTATCGCTTTCCCTTCTGGTTGGGTCTGAATCCGCAGAGATAGCCGTTGGCGAGTCTGTAGCTTGTCGACTTCACCTGTACTCTGACGAGCTGCCGGCCGTGTTCGACCCCGACGTCGTAGGGCGACGAGTCTCCCCACGGCTTCGACACTCTGAGTCCCTTACGTAGAGCCCATGCCATAAATAACAGCTCCACCCACTCGCCTCGCTCCTTGAAGTTCCTGAATCCCTTGCACTTCGCCATACGCGCACGCCCCGTTTTTTGACCCAAAAAGAAAAGGCGCAGCCCGTGGGCTGCGCCTGGTTTTTCTGAATTTTTACCCTATACTTTCAGTATATCAATTTGAATAGGGGGATTGTGTCACGTTTCCGAGAATTATATTTCCGCTAGCATGAGCGAGTTAGGGTCGATCGTGTAGTTTTTGCCTATTGACAAGTTTTTCGTTGCATACGGGAGCCAGGGCCGGCTCGATCTTCACCACACTGTCATCCTGAGGCCCGCGTTCTTTGCGGGCCGAAGGACCTGTGTACTTGCCCGCAGCGCCCAGCGCCCGCTGCATTGGCGCTGTAGCGAAGGTCCTTCGTTGGGAGTCCCCGGCTTCGCCGGGGACTCCGCTGCCTCAGGATGACAAACGCTGAACCCGCCCGGTCAATTACTCCCATCCCGCACCCCAGCGATAATATAGAGAAATAATCCGCAGAACCCCTGCGAGCCTGAGGACGTTTCCCATTAGAGCCGGGATCAAATTTCGATGAAGTCGCTGCTCACGCCCGGCATCTGTCTGGCTGCGGTTGCGGTTTTGCTGCACACTGGCCTGGTCACCCCTAGCGTCTCGCTGATCACCTACGCCTTCTACACCGCGGCGATCGCGGGCCTGCTGCTGGCCTGGCGATTTCATTCCAGCCGCATCTTCTTCGCCCTGCTGGTCGTGTTCCTGGCCCAGGAAGCAATCTCCTACTTCTCTTCTTTATCTTTATCTGCTTCAGGTTCATTCACTTCAGCACACGTTCCAGCTGGCAGCCCCGGGAGCGTCGCGCTCGCCGCCGTGGGCCTGCTGTTGCCGCTTAACTTCGTTCTGCTCTCGCTTCATAGAGAACGCGGATTCAGTTTTTCGAGTGTCGCGCCTCCCACCTTATTATTGTTCGTTCAATCCGTGTTTGTAGGAGTCCTCTGCCGGCCTCAGCCGTTCGCGGCGGCGGCGCGGGCGCTGCACCATCCCGGGCTGCCCGCTCCGTTTCCGTTCGCCACGGTGCTGGCTTTCGCGGCCGCGGCAGTGTTGTTACTGACGCGCTTTCTGCTGTTGCACAAACCCGCGGAGAGTGGGCTGCTGTGGGCGCTGGCCGGTTGCTTTCTCGCGCTCTATTTTGGAGGCGTGGGACGAATCCCTACGGCGTATTTCGCAGCCGCGGCGTTCATCCTGGCAGGCGCAGTCGTCGAGACGTCTTATCTGCTCGCCTATCACGACGAACTCACGACGCTGCCTTCGCGCCGTGCTTTTCACGATGCGTTGCTTCGACTGCAGCCGCCTTATTCCATCGCCATGGTCGACATCGATCACTTCAAGCGATGCAACGACATGTACGGTCACGACACTGGAGATCAGGTGCTGCGCATGGTTGCTTCCAGGCTGGCGAGAGTCTCGGGTGGAGGACAAGCCTACCGCTGCGGCGGAGAAGAATTTGCCATCCTGTTTCCCGGCAAAGGTACCGCCGAAATCATGGAGCATCTGGAAAAGTTGCGCGCCGAGATTGAAGCCAGCTCGCTTCGCCTGCGGGGACCGGAACGCCGGCAGGAGGCGCGCGGCCCCGACCGCCGCAATCAGCGCGCTCGCGGACGCGTTCAAACCGGCCACGCCATCCGCCAACTAGCGCGCACCACGCCGTCTGACGAACTCTCGGTCACGGCAAGCATCGGAGTCGCCAGCTCGAGGGGAGGAAATCCTGCCGCGGAAGAAGTCATTCAAGCGGCGGATAGAGCGCTCTACCGCGCGAAAGGCGCCGGACGTAATCGGGTCGAAACCGCGTCCTCTTCCCGCCGCCGGGTCCGCAACAAAGCTGCCGGCATCGCGTGAACCGCAAGGGAAATAAAGAAACGTGCGGCCCGGATCGCCACTTCAAGGCGGGAGCAGGTGACGCCCCGGGCTCGTACGTTTTCGCAAGCACCACAGGCCGTGCGGTCAGCCCGTAGTTGTAGGAGGCACAGAAGTTTTCCGTCCGCTGCCGGCACAGGTCGGACATTTCGACCGGATAAATGCAACGCCCTCGGATTTACCTTTAATATCCACGGGCTTGGCCACATATCCGGTACCGCCGCAGCGCGGGCAGCTTTTCGGATCCACTCCTCCCCCTCAGTTGCTGAAAGTTTTTCATCAATTTGCGCGGACATTGCGACAAAATTAATACTGTTACGAAACCCGAACAGGCTCGGATGTCTCCGGCGGCCGCTTGTGAGAGGAACAAACTGTCGAGGATTGAAATCAGAAAATGCTGTGCAAGCGCGGCGCAGGTCGCGTCGCAAAAGGTGTGTTAAGCTAATGAAAACCGCACGCCGGAGAGGTGGCAGAGTGGCCGAATGCGGCGGTTTGCTAAACCGTTGTACGGGCTAACACCTGTACCCAGGGTTCGAATCCCTGCCTCTCCGCCAGGAAATCTTGACTGCAGAGAAATTCTGCTGCCCGTTGCCTTGAAATACGCGAAAGAGGTCGTGTTTTCGGGAATATTCTGTCCACAAACCAGACCGGAGAGCGAATGCGATGCGATCACAAGGTTGCTTACCCTTGGTGAGCATCAGCTGTGAGCAACCGGTCAGTCCGGCGCATCATTCCCCAGTCATATTCGTATGCCGTTCCACAGCGTGGGCAGATCTGGTAATGGCGGCCGTTGGCGTCGATGCGGGGCCAGGTGAACCTGTGCGAGCAACCTTGTCCGAAGAGCCGCTTCAAGAAATTCATTACTGCACTCCTTTATTACGATTTCTCCATGCATCGAGCCATCGGTTGAAGAATGGTTTCGGCTCGTTGTCCAGCAGATCCTGAAGCGTAGATAAGAGAATCTTTGGTGGCTGGGACTTGGACAGGAAGGTGTCGACTGACTTCAGCTTTCTCTTGGGCAGCGGCCCGTAGGCGGACAACAACATGATCGGGACGTGTGACTTAACGCGCTTCATCTTCGCAGCAACCACATCACCGTTCATCCCGGGCATCTGGTAGTCGAGAACCACCGCGTCCACACGGTGCGACAGGAACAACTTCAGCCCCTCGTCCCCGCCGCTCGCCTCCAGGACTTTATAGCCGTTGTTTTCGAGCAGCATCTTGCGGCCGATGAGCCCGTTCCAGTGGTCGTCAATGCAGAGAATCGTTGCTTTCAGCCGAGACATGCCTTTTCACACTTTCAGTTCGGCCAGGATTGGTTTTTGCAGAGGCTTGCTTCCGTCCGTAGATGGACTGAAGTTGCCTGGTGAAGTGGCGGGGCAAACTCATTTGACTATTGCGGGAACGCACTTTCAAATTACGAACGTCCACTCAGGTGCCGGTTACCAGCGTCGGAAATTTAAAAGCCGAATATTCGCGAAGCAGCAGGCTGTCCGGTTTTTGTAACAGGCGTGAGAAACAGATTGCGTTGTTGCAGGTGTGCTGCTAGTTTCAACCTAACTGACGGGCCAGCACGACTCAGAGACTACCGAGGGCTTGGCTCCTTTCCTTGTGGAGTTTCGCGAAAGTACTCCTGTAGTGACGCTGCCCTGCTCTCTTCGCCACTCGTCTCGGCCCAATCGAAGGGAGATTTATGTCTGCTCCGAAGAAACAACAACTTCCACTTGCCGGTAGTGAGCGTGTTCCGCTGGAAGGAGCACGAGAGATAGGCGCGGCCAACCCCAACGAAACCGTCGTTGTGACCATCCGATTGCGCTCCCTCGCAGGGAAGAAACCGATTGTCGACGCAGCTGAATTCACGAAACCGATCGCGAAACGTACCATCTTGAGTCGCAAGGAATTCGAACGACGCCATGGTGCAGATCCAGACAGTATCGCTCGCATTGAGTCGTTTGCCCGCCAGCACAAACTCCTGGTGAAGGAAAAGAGTCCGGGGCGCCGGACTGTCATTCTCTCCGGGACTGTCGCTGCCATGAACAAAGCCTTTGGCGTCGAACTGAAGGAATACGAATATCGAACAGGCCGATACCGCGGACGTACGGGACCGATCCACCTCCCTGCGGAACTGCACGACGTGGTCGAAGGTGTCTTTGGTCTGGATAATCGACCACAAGCCAAGCCGCATTTTCGTAGGCGGCAGGGGCGCGGGGGCGTCCGTGCCGCTGCCGTGAGCTTGTCTTACACGCCCATTCAAGTCGCTGCGCTTTACAACTTTCCAACTGGGGTAGACGGCGCCGGGGAATGCATCGCACTCATTGAATTGGGCGGCGGTTACAACCCGACGGATCTTAGTAACTACTGGAGTGAGCTCAACCTGACCGAGACTCCCACTGTGTCGGCGGTTTCGGTCGGCGATGGCAGCAACAAACCCACCGGAGACCCGAACGGCCCGGATGGTGAAGTGATGTTGGATATTGAAGTGTCCGGGGCGATCGCGCCGGCGGCAAAGATCGTTGTCTATTTTGCGGAGAACACGGATGCCGGCTTTCTGAATGCGATTACAACCGCGGTGCACGATAGCACGAACAACCCATCTGTGGTCTCCATCAGTTGGGGTGGTCCCGAATCCTCATGGACACAGCAGGCCATGACGTCGATGGATGAGGCATTCCAATCCGCGGCTGCGATGGGTGTGACAGTTTGTGTAGCAGCGGGAGACGATGGCTCGACGGATGGTGTAAGCGATGGTCTGAATCATGTGGATTTCCCGGCGTCGAGTCCTAATGTGCTGGCGTGTGGAGGTACTGAGTTGATCGCCTCGGGTAATGCGATTACCAGCGAAACTGTGTGGAACGAACTCGCAAATAACGAAGGGGCAACCGGAGGCGGCATCAGCGACGTCTTTCCGCTCCCCAGTTGGCAGACAGGGGCTGGTGTGCCGGCTTCTGCAAATCCGAATCACAATCTTGGTCGAGGAGTTCCAGACGTGGCCGGCGATGCCGATCCGTCCACCGGCTACGTCACTCTAGTGGATGGAAACCCCGACGTGATTGGCGGGACGAGCGCTGTCGCTCCACTATGGGCCGGATTGATCGCGCTCATCAACGAGAGCATTGGAAAACCGGTTGGCTTCATCAACCCGTTGCTTTATCAGAGCGCGAATACGGCAGCGGATTTCCATGACATCACTTCTGGCAATAATGGCGCCTATGCAGCGGGACCGGGTTGGGATGCATGCAGCGGGCTTGGATCGCCGATGGGAACCCATGTAGCAACAGCTTTAGGCGTTTCTCCTCCGGCGCAAGCGAAGAGAACGGGCACTTAGCATCGAAGCGTGCAGGGCGGCGCCATCGCGACCGCGAGAGCAAACCGTTTGTAAGAGATTTAGTCAGCCGCCATGGTCTGTGCCTCTTGCTCGAACTGTAGGGGAGCTTCGGATACGCTTTGCCCTCGCAGTTCGGCTTCCAGCGCCGCTAACTGCGCTTCGATATCTTCGGATGCTTTGCGCTTCCGGATGACCTCCTCGCGGTAGCGCCGCAGGAAGTAATCGATGGTCTCGACGCGAATCCTGATCGAGCCCGTAGGCTTGTTCTCATCCAGATCCTTGAAGCAGAAGTAAGGAGTACCGGATTGCTCGATAATTCCCTCGACCACGCCGTAGATAGGCGCATCGTGGCCACACTTGAAGCTGGAAACTTCCAACGCGACCAGGTTCGGATGACGGGCAGTGAACTTTGCCGCCCAGACTTTGTGGTTGGTGCTGCAGGAATATGAATTTTTCCAGGCGTCGGTGATGTCGAGCGGGTGACTGATAATGCCGGCACGAACTTCTTCGCCGAACAACCGCCCCAGCAGGTCTTCATCGAGCGGCAACGTATTTTGCGAGAAGATGGGATAGCCGAGCTTTTGGAACTCCTCCATAATCTCGTGATTCAGGCCGGGATCATGATGATACGGCCGACCAAGCATGACGATGCCGATGCGATCTTCGCGTTCCAGTTGATCGAGGACCTGGCGAGCGCGGTTGCGGATGCTCGCTTCGTAATCCGCCAGCGCTTTGTAGCCGACTTCGACAGCGCGGTCGTTCTCTTCCTGTGACAAACCCAGGATTGGCTGCCAGGCCTGCAGCATCTGGTGGGCAAACAACTTGCGGTCGGCAAAGTTGAGGACGGGATCGACGTACTTTACGTTGTGTTCGGCGAACACGTCGTTCTCTTTTGTGAATGCAGCCTTCACTGTTTCGGGTGTTGCGGTAACAGTTGGGCACGCGTTCGCGCCTACGATCTTCACCAGCGGTGAAGTCAGCACATCGTACATGGGGAAGAAAATCACATTGAGTGGCTTCTTGCGATGCTTTTCCTGGATCAGGTTGTACACGTGGGAAATTCCGATCTTCGCAGGGAAGCAGGGATCGATCGCGCCGCGGCTCGCGCCCGCGCGGTAAAGGTCGGAACTGGTGTAGTCGGAATAAATAATGTTCTCGGGCTGCACACCCAGGCTTTCAAGGTATCCGTTGAAGAGCGGCGCGTAGGTATAAATGTTGAGAACCCGGGGAATGCCGACGCGGATCTTCTTGCGATTCTGCATGAGCGGAATGCGTTCTTTACCAGTCTTGTTCCAGAATTTCGTCACTGGAATCGGATCTGCTACGCTCTCGGCATTTACTGGGCGGAAAACTTCGTGGGCGGCGAAGTCCACAAAGTTGGGATACTTGTCTTTGATCTCGTCGATTCCCGCCTTGATGTCCTTCATGTCGTTTACGTCTTCCACCAGACCTTTTTCGCAAGTCGCGATAATGAGGCGCTGCTCGCCGTGCATGAGCGGAACTTTCGTGACTTTCTGGATGGGCACGAAAGCCAAGTCGTCTTTGGGCGCGGTGCGAATATCAATGAAGGTGCGCAGGCAGTTGTTCTTGCAAAAATTGCAGCGGGTGCTTTCGTTGCGCGTGGTTCGGTATTCGATTTTGCGAACGGCATCGAGTCCGACAAACGATGTCTGCAGTCCATTGCGCCACAGGCGGACAGACTCAACCGCAGCGCCGATGGCACCGGATTCGCCGCAGAATTCGTGGACGATGATTTCCGGTTTTTTGCCCGACGCCCGGAAACTGTTATTGATGAAATCGACTTCCGCCTTCACCACGGCCATGTTGTTCTGCGTTCCACCCTGCAGAACGAAGCGAGTGCCGAGCGCGGCGAGATTCGGTATGCTGGCCACGTAAAGAAACACGTTCTTCGGCAACACAGTCGCGAGGCCAGCCAGAATTTCCTCGGCGCGCCAGCCCTGACGCTGGAAATTGACGATGTCCGATTGCATGAAGACGGCACAACCATAACCGAAAATCGGCATGGATTGCGCGGAAAAGGCCAGATCGGCGTATTGCTCAACGCTCAGTCCAAATCCTTCCGCGGTCGATTGCAGGAAATATCCGTTGCCGGCCGAGCATTGGGTGTTGAGTTTGAAATCTTTGACGCGGCCGTTGTGCAGGATGATGATTTTGATGTCCTGCCCGCCGACGTCAACGATGACATGCGGATCTTCGTAGAACTTGAGAGCCGATTCCGTGTGCGCGACGGTCTCGACCAGCGCCACGTCGGCATGGAGGACGTCTTTCAGAATATCCTTTGCGTAACCTGTAGTGGCTACTCCCAAAACTTCCAGCTTCGCCTTCTGCGCCTCGACCTGCCGGCGCAGGTTCTCAAACATTTCAATCGTGTCTTGAATCGGATTTCCGTTCGAAAGTTGGTAGGCCTTGCAGAGAATGTCGCCTTTTTCGTCGAGCAACACGGCCTTGGTTGAAGTGGAACCGCCGTCGATGCCGATGAACCCGCCAACAGTCTGGTTGGTGTGGAACGCCACTGGCGTGAACTTTTTGCGCCGGTAGGAAACCTTGAACTCATCGAGTTCCGCGTCGCTCGTGGTAAGCCCCTTTGCGCCGGATTTGGCCTTCTCTTCCTGGCGCCCGAACTCGATGTAGTGCATCAGCTTTTCGTATCCCTGATAGCAACCGACGCAGTCTTCTTCGCTCTTGCCGAATTCAATCGCGCCCATGGCGGCAAAATATTGAGCGTTCTGCGGAACTTTGATCAGGTCTTCAGGCTTTGCGCCGTCTGGAATCGTGACCTTGCGTTCCTGCCACATGCGGGGAATGTTCGCCTGCCACGCCTCGCGCATTCCTCGAATAAAGCTATTGGGACCACCCAGGAGCAGAACGTGCGGCCGCAGCGTATGGCCGCGGGTAAGGACGCTCAGGTTTTGCAGAACGATGGCTTCGAACAACGACGCCATCAATTCATCCGAAGGAGTGCCAACCTTTTGCAGGCTGTTGATGTCGGTCTCGGCGAAGACGCCGCACTTGCCGGCGACTTTATGGAGTTTGATTCCGTGATATTTCTGTTCGCAGAGTTCTGGGGCTGGAATCTTCAGCTTGGCGTTAATTTTGTCGATGACCGCGCCAGTGCCACCGGCGCACTTATCGTTCATCGAGGGGATTTTTTTCTTGCGGCCGGTTTCGTCGTCGTCTTTGAATACGATGATCTTTGCGTCCTGACCGCCGAGTTCGATCACCGAGTACACTTCCGGATGCATCTTCTCGACGGCGAGCGAAACCGCCGTGACTTCCTGCACAAACTTGGCGCCGATCTGATCGGCAATCGCACCGCCGCCGGAACCGGTCATGAACATGCGCGTGTTGTGCCGGTTGATGCCGACTTCTTTCTCCATGCGCCGCAGGAATTCCAGCGTCTTTTCCGGCTGCTTGGTTTCGTGGCGCTGGTAGTCCTGCCAGAGCACTTTGTCGGTCGCGGCATCCACGACTGTCGCCTTGACCGTGGTCGAGCCCACGTCGAGTCCCACCATGAATTCCGTGTGATGATCGTGCGGCTTTTGCGGAGGCGCGGGAGCTATTTGCATTAGCTGCGGCTTCGATTGCTGTCCCAGATGGTCGTGCATTGTCTCTCCGATAAATCGTAAGAAGCGGTTCTCAATTGCGGTGACCGCCATCTCGCCGGCAAATAACCAGCCGGCGAGATGGCAGTGAGTCTTACGCGGCGTTTGGCACGGCGATGCCGGGAACGCGCGAGCGCTTCCACAGCCGAGTGCTCTTATCCATGCGATCGCTTACGTGCAAAATGAACTGCGCGGCAGTTCCGGCAACGCCCTCGCGATGCGGAACATGGTAGAAGGGCCGGCGCAGCTCGGGATGCTCGGCGATGTATTCGCGGATTTCGTCCAAACTCTTACCTGTGGATTTCAGGCATTGTTCGAACTCGGTCTTGGCTTTCACCTTGGCCTCGCCCAGCGCCATCTGTACGCGGCTATGGGCGTTCACTTCGCCTTCGCCGGAGGTTTCGATCGGGAGGAAGATCATGTCCTTAAATTTGTTGACCACCGCCGACTGCACTCCATCGGACTGCGAAGAAGGCATGCAGCCAAAAGGCTTCAGAGCCAGCACCATGTGGCACAGCTTGTGCACGGTGTAGTAGACGTTCTTGCCCACTTCAAGGTGTCCCTCACCGCCGCGGGCAAACTGGTTGTAGAAGGGGTGAGCCATTTCAGCCAGCTCTGTCTGCGGCACGAGGTGGTGCGTGATGCCACCCATGTTCTTGATGGTGCGGTGGTAGAAATACTTCCAGGCGCCTTCTCCAAAACCAATGCCCCAGAGTTTTTTGTGCAAGCCGAAGTAGTTCGCTAAATTCTTCTTCAGTTCATACCATTCTGGATTGCGGTGCGGGCGATTCACCGGCCACTTCGCAATCGCGTGCGCCTTTGCCTGATACATCAGGTACGCCACCCAGGTAGCGATCGGCTCCACGATTACCTGAGCGCCTTCGCGCTCCAGAAAGTTGAACATGTGGAAGTTGCCATCGCCCTCTGTGATCTGCGCCCAGAATTCGCCCGTAATCTTTACCACCGGCTTAACCTTGGTGCGGTCCACTTCGATGCGATTCACGCGGTCGCGGGCGGTATGCAGAGCATTGAGATAGTCCTTGCCCCACATGTGCTCGTGCATCTTGCCAAAAACATTGGCAGTGTTTCTGAGCACCTTGTTGCTCTTGAACTTCGGCTTGAGCCAATTGGGAGCACGCTGCTCAATCTCGAAAGAATCGCGATTCCTGAGATCTTCGCAAAGTCCATCGACCATTTCCCGGAACACGCGATCGGTTTCGCCTTTGTTCACTTCAAAGGGGCGGATCTGGTAGATCATGTCGTTGATCACGTCGCCGAGATGCATGGCATTCAGCATCCCGAAGCCGAAATCAATTGTGAATTTTAGGCCGGGCTCGCCGGAGGCGGCTTTAATTCCGTCGCTGTCTTTGAACAGCAGGACGCGAAAACCGTCGAAGCCGGCGTTCTTCAGCGCGAAGCGATATTCCGCCTCGTACATGCCAAAGCGGCATGGACCGCAGGAACCAGCGGTGAAGAAGACGAAGTTGTTCAGAATGTTCTCTCGCGAGAGCCCTTCCTTCTCCAAGAACTGAAGGTACTGCACGAGATTGCCCACGGTGAAGTAGGTCGGATTACATTGGCCGTTGTTGCCGAACTCCTTGCCGGTCTGGAAGGCGGCGACGTTGGGAACGGGCAGCTTTTCGCAGCGGTAGCCGCAGCCCTGAAAAACGGCACGGATCAGGTCCTCGTGCTTCCAGGTAAAACCGCCAAACAGAATCGTGACACGATTCCGTTCCTCGGCTGTAAACGCCCGCTCAACGGGACGGTGAAAATGTGTGGGCTGGTCCAAACCAGCGATCTTGCGGAGCCTGTTGCGCTCGGCCTCCAGGCGCTGCTTGATTTCTTCATCATTGTCGATTTGAACAAGATTGGTCGCCATTATCTTCCTCCGGCGTATGCAGTGTTTTGGGGTTTTGGTAAGAGAACGCGGACAAATGAAAGGTTGGCCGAGTTGTCGTGGCAGAAGTTGGAGAAGCAGAGATTGGAAAAGCGGCGGAAGGGCGCAGACCAGTGGCCGCTCTTGGCTGAGCGCTTCGGAACCTGGGATGTAGGGCCACCGGAAACTCCTAAAACGTGTTACGGAGGTTCGATGTTTTACGCCCGGCGAGAACCGTTCAGAACGAATCTCGACAGGGCGCCGGATTAGCTAACAATTACCCCATTCCCGTCTTTCGCAAGCGGGAAAACGCCCCGGTTCTGCAAGACCCAATCAGGTCGCCACAGTTATCAGAAGCTGGCACTCACTTCTGGAGAACTACGCGCAGGCTGCTTGGCAGCCGCCAGCGACATTTTCAATATTTTTAACAGAAATCCGGGTTGTGATTCAAGTCGGAGCAGAGGAAAAGATCACGCGGCGAATTCCACCTTCTTCAATCCGGGAGCGAGCCCGTAGAGAACGATCAGAGCAAGCAGATAGGCGCTGGAGGCGACGCCGAAGAGGATCCCATAACTGTGGGTCAGTTGCAGGATGTGGCCGGCGAAGAAAGCGAAAAGTGCGCTGCCCAGGGATCCAGCCATGCCGCCGATGCCGACGACTGCGCCCACGGCGCTGCGCGGGAACATATCCGACGATGTTGTGAAGAGATTGGCGGACCAGCCCTGGTGTGCGCCGGCCGCAACACCGATCAGCGCGATAGCGCTCCACAACGACTTGACACTTGCAGCTGTGAAGATGGGAAGAACCAGCGAAGCGCAGACAAGCATGGCCGCAAGGCGCGCATAGTTGGGCGTGAGTCCGAGCCGACGGAACGGCGCGGGCAGCCAGCCTCCGCCGATACTGCCGATCGCCGAAACGTTATAGACGAGAATGAGCGGCAGACCAAGGTGCGAAAGGTTCAGATTGAATTTCGCGCTAAAGTAAGACGGCAACCAGAACAAATAAAACCACCAGATCGGGTCGGTGAGGAACTTAGCGGCGGAGTATGCCCACGTCTGGCGGCAGCGCAACAATCTTCGCCAAGGCACGGAAGGGCCAAAGTCCTCGGCTGCGTCCTGATAAATGTGCCGCAGTTCCCTAGCAGTCAACGTCGGATGATCGGTGGGCCTGCGGTAGTAGAGAAACCACCACAGAATCCAGAGCACGCTGAAGAGGCCAGTCGTGAGGAAGGCCGCGTGCCAGCCCCAGCGCAGCGTCACCCAGGGCACGATGGCGGGAGCCAGAATCGCTCCGACATTCGCGCCGGAGTTGAAAAGGCCCGTAGCCAGCGAGCGCTCGTTTTGCGGAAACCACTCGGCTACGGTCTTGATCGCGGCGGGGAAGTTGCCAGATTCCCCGAGTCCGAGGAAGAAGCGTGCAAACCCGAACTCCAGCACGGTGTTGGCGAGTGCGTGTCCCATTGCGGAGAGGCTCCAAGTAAGCATCACCAACATGTAGCCGATGCGCGTGCCCAGCTTGTCGATGAGCCTGCCGCCCGCCAGCAGGCCAATCGCGTAGGCGATCTGGAACGCATCCACGATGTAGCCGTAACCCACTTCCGTCATGCCGATGCTGTGCTCGAGGGTCGGCTTGAGGATCGCGATTACCTGGCGGTCCATGTAATTGATCGAGGTCGCGGCGAACAGCATGGCGCAGATGGTCCACCGCACTCCGCCGAGCCCCGCGCCTGGAGCAGATCCGGGAAATGAGCCGCCTTCGGTCTGGTTGTCGAAGGCCGTCGTATCGGCCATGCTGCGCTCCTACAGTCGATATGCCCTTTTTACCAGCCCGTAGGCGAGGTCCCGCGCCACTTCCGAAGCCTCTTCCTCTTCCAGTCTGTGCTCGGCGACCAACTTTGCGAGGAACGCACAATCCACGCGCCGTGCCACATCGTGCCGCGCCGGAATCGAGAGGAAGGCTCTGGTGTCATCGTTGAAACCCACCGTGTTGTAAAAGCCGGCTGTCTCCGTTACGCGCTGGCGGTAACGCATCATTCCTTCCGGACTGTCGTGAAACCACCACGGAGGTCCAAGCCTCAGGCACGGATAATGTCCGGCCAGCGGGGCTAGTTCCCGGCTGTGGGCTGACTCGTCGAGCGTGAAAAGAATGATCGTCAGATCGCGCTCGTTGCCGAATTGATCGAGCAATGGGCGCAGCGCATCCACGTAATTCGTCGGCATCGGGATGTCGGCACCTACGTCGCGACCGTATCGCTTGTAAAGTTCGCGATTATGATTGCGCGCGCTGCCCGGGTGAATCTGCATTACGAGCCCATCTTCGAGGCTCATGCGCGCCATTTCTGTTAGCATCTGGGCACGAAACAGTTCGTGTTGCCGGGCGTCGGCGCGGCCGGTGATTACCCGGCGAAAGAGTTGGGCGGCTTCTGTTGCGGGAAGATTCGCAGTTCGCGCAGTGGGGTGGCCATGGTCGGTTGCGGTGCAGCCGAGTTCGCGAAAGCGGATGCGCATCATACGGAGCGCGCGCAGGTATCCCGCCCAAGCCGATGTGTCTTCCCCGGCCTTCTCGCCTAGCTTTGCGATATTTTCGGCAAAGCCCTCAAAATCCGGGTCGACAACCGGATCTGGACGGAAGGTCGGCAGGATCCTGCCTTTCCACTTTGATTCTCGAACGGCCTTGTGATCGGTCAAGGAGTCGATCGGGGAATCGGTGGTCGCCAGCACTTCCAGATTGAAACGGTCGTACAACGCGCGGGGCAGAAACTCCGCCGTCTGTAACTTTTCTGAGATCGTGTCGAAATACGAATCGGCGGTTTGTTCCGACAGCCGCTCTTCTAGTCCGAAGAGTTCCCGGAAGGCAGAGTCCAGCCACATCCGCGTCGGCGTTCCGCGGAACAGATAATAATGGCTTGCGAAGATGCGCCAGACTTTGCGCGGATTCCTCAGCGCTGTTTGCCCAATCTCAAGATCCTCAAGGGAAACTCCCTGGCTGTAGAGCATGCGGAAAACGTAGTGATCGGGCTGCACAAACAGGCTGGATGGGTCGGGGAAAGGCTCATTCTTCGCGAACCACGCCGCACGGGTGTGCCCGTGAGGACTGAGGATGGGCAAGGTTCGCACATGCTCAAATAGCGTCCTGGCGATCCTTCGTGTGCCGGGCTCGGGCGGAAACAGACGATCTGGGTCGATCAGCATAAATCAGACACTAAGAGGTGGATTTAACTTATCCTAAGTAAAATTGCGATTATCTTACATCCGCATCCTGCTAGGCGCTCTTCGTTGCCTACGCCAGTGAGCACGTCGGCAGAATGAGTTCGGCATGAGTTCGATCCCAACTCGGTCAGCTTCGCTTCCGCTCTCATCGGGCGCGTTCGTTGTGCTGCACTGCGGGTTTGTTGTTACAGGTATCGTTACGACCCTGATTGGCCCAATCCTGCCGATCTTTATTGCACGTTGGTCGTTAAGCGATCAGCGTGCCGGGCTGTTCTTCACGGCCCAGTTTTGCGGTTCGATGGCGGGCGTTGCCTCGATCCGCTGGTTGATCGGGCGAGGATACCGCCAGGCATTTGTGTGTGGATTCTTCCTGATTGCGGCGGGAGTGGCAGGATTAAATCTAGGCAGCAACGTTGCATGCCTGGTTGCGACCTTCGTGTTCGGCTGCGGATTGGGACAGGCGCTCTCGACCGGCAATCTGTGGGTGGCCGAAATCTACAAAACCCGTCGCGTGGCTGCACTCAGCATTCTGAATCTGGTATGGGGAATCGGCGCGATTGCGTGCGCTCCGTTGGTGATGCTGGCTCAGCGGCACGAAGCAATCTCATCGCTGTTTTACGCCCTCGCGGCAGGTTCGGCGCTTACGGCCGTGATCCTGGCCGGGATGAACCTGGATCCTGCAGAAGCAAACGAGGGCGAGGAACAACCGAAGCCAGGGTTGCAAGAGAGGATAAGCCGGCGAAGCACCTTGAGTCTGGCTGCGTTGTTCTTTCTGTACGTCGGATCGGAGAATTCGGTTGCGGGCTGGGTCGCCTCACTGACGAAACGAATGAATTCTGATTCTGGCGATCTGTGGGCTCTGGCGCCAATGTTTTTTTGGGGAGGATTGATTGCCGGGCGTGCTCTGGTGCCGATGCTTCCAGTGCGGCGGTTCGAACGGACGCTGCTGGCGAGCGGCTTGATCCTGGCTGCCGCCAGCATTTGCCTTTTGCTGCAAGCAAGGACGTTCGCGAGCATCGCGGTCAGCGTGACCACGGCGGGATTGGGGTTGGCCGCGATTTATCCGATCCTGGTTGCTTGGCTGGTGAAGGCATTTGGCGAAAGGTCGAGGCGGATCGGGGCGATCATGTTCGCACTTGCAGGAATGGGCGGCGCCGTCATGCCTTGGTTCGTAGGTCTCGCGTCGACGGGAACTGGTAGTCTGCGCGCTGGATTGCTGGTGCCTCTGGCCGGATGCTTGGCGATGCTTGCCTTGATCGCGACCATGCTGGAACTGGTGTTTTCAGACAGCAGACAAACAGATTCCGGTAATCCATTTGTTCGCCAGGACTAGCTGAAGTCTCGGGAGACCGAAGCGTCGCCTACCAGACGAAGGTTCCCACCGACTCCGACGGTAACATGGTCTCGAAGAATGTATCGTGATACTTCACCGCGAAGGACTTTGGGAAATTCGCCGTGTTCGAAACCACCAGCACGACCTTGTGCTGCGGGGTAACAAAGGCGACGCTGGCCAACTGCTCCATCTCACTCGACGCCACTCGCACCGATCCTGGGGGTACGAACTGAGAGAAGTGCTCAAGGACATAATAGGCAACGTTCTTGGTCGCAGAATCGCCATCCAGTGTAATGGCTCCGGAACATCCGGTGCACCCTCCATTGTTAGTATGCGGGCCGTTCTGCGGATCCGCCGCCAAATTCCACAGCAGCACGTTACGGCACCAGTTTCGCGTTGCGCCGATCATGACGCTTCTTACCGGCTCGGCAATTCCAAGCGGTCCGGAGCGCCACTGGGTCACCGATTGCTCCGTCAGATATAAATTCTTTTTCGGAAACGCATCGTGGACCTGCGTCAGCAGGCTTGCATCTCCGCCGTAAAGGTGAAATGCCGTTCCGTCCACATACTTGCTCGCGGCAGAATCTCCCAGAATCGACAGCGCATAGGACAGAACGTCCGGGTTGTGATCGTAGAGCAGAATCTTGGTCCGAATTCCGGTCTTCTGAAACGCAGGCCCCAGGTCTCTCGCCACGAAC
The DNA here is from genome assembly GCA_963743115.1 of uncultured Acidobacteriaceae bacterium. GTDB lineage: Bacteria > Acidobacteriota > Terriglobia > Terriglobales > Acidobacteriaceae > Sulfotelmatobacter. The sequence goes on from CAVUOM010000001.1 coordinate 798,379, forward strand.
GTGTCCTGTTGCTGCGCGAACATTGCCATGCTCGGCGTGTTCTTTGGATTCAGCGGCTCATTCTCGATAGTGATCGCGTCAATTGCAATCCCTTCAGCCCGCATCGCCTCGATGTATTTCACGAAATACTTCGCGAACGCTCCATAAAATTCCGGCTTGAGCTCGCCGCCTTTCACGTCGTTGTTCGTCTTCATCCAGGCCGGAGGCGACCACGGTGATCCCAGGATCTTGATCTCCGGCCGAATCGCCAGGATCTCTTTGAGCACTGGGATCACATCCGCGCGATCCGGTCCCAGGTCGAACTTCGCCATCCCCACATCGGTCTCGCCCGGCGGCAGGTCGTCGTAGGAAAACACGCGCTCGTTCATATCGGAAGAGCCGATGCTCAGGCGCAGGTAGCTCACTCCGATTCCGTCGTCACCGGTGGTGAATAATTCCTTCAGCAGGGCAGCACGTTTCGGAGGGCTCATGCGCATCAGCAATTGCGCGCTTCCTCCGGTCAGCGCAAAGCCAAAGCCATCGATCGACTGGAAACGCTGCGCATCGTCCACAGTGAGCGCCGGCAGCTGACCGGTCTTCGGGGAAAAGTGCAGCGCGGCCGCTTGCGGCGCGACCAGGGCAGTCCGGTCGGGTGTTGTCAGCCACATGCGCGCTTCACGTTCCTGCTGCGCGTTCAACGACAGAGAAGAAAACAGCAGAGCACAAGACGAACCCAGGAGTAATGTCAACTTCATGAGACCCTCCAATTTACGAACGTCAGTAGACCGCAGACTTTCTGTAGCATTAGCTGCTCGGCCGGGCGGTGGATTTGCGCACGATCAACTCTGGTTCGATCGTAATTTCCGGAACATACTTCATACGCCCCTCAATTTGGTCGAGCAGCGATCGCGCCGCGATCGCTCCCATTTTTCGCATCGGCTGTCTCACAGTCGTGAGCGGCGGACTTATGTAGGCAGAATTCTGAATGTCGTCGAAGCCCACCACCGACACATCATCCGGCACACTCAGGCCTGCTTCCACGAAAGCGCGGATGGAACCGATCGCGGAAATATCGTTGTAGGCGAACAGGGCGGTAAAAGGTTGCTTGCGCGCCAGCAATTGCTTGGCAAACGGGTAACCCAGATCCGGCGTCGGATCATCCCCTTCGAGTTGCACCATCAACCCTGGCTGCATAGGAATGCGCAACTCCGCGGCGACTTCGCAAATCGCGTTCCACCGTGTGTCGGAATCAGCGCTTACCGCAGAACCCTTCATGAAGGCGATTTTCTTGTGGCCCAGATCGACGAGATGTGTCAGCGCCAGCCATGCGGCGCGGCGGTGATCCAAAACAATATTAGTTACTCCCTTGATCCTGCGATGGCCGGCAACAGCTACAGTGGGTAGAGGAGGTTGTTCAGTCAAGGAGGTGTCGACAGTGATGAATCCTTCGACCCCACGTTCCAGAAGCATGGTTGAGTAGGTCGCCAGCAGTTTCTTGTCGTGACGGTGACTTACACTAAGGAAGAAGAAGTTCTGCTCTCGAAGGTAACGTTCCATGCCGCTAATGACGACGGAACCGTAAGCATCGCCAATCTCCGCCAGAAGCACTCCAATTGTGTAGGTGCGCTTAACCCGCAGGGAACGGGCGAAAAAATTGGGCCGGTAGTTGAGGTCGCGGGCCGCCGTCAAAATTCTGCTTTTTGTACGCTCCGGGACGGAACGCGAAGCGGAAGAATTATTCAGCACGGCCGAAACCGTGCTGGCGGTAAGCCCTACACATTCCGCTACCGATTTCAGCGTTACCGCCGCTTTTTTGCCCCGATCTCGCTTTTTCCTTTGAGGCTTCATCGCGAACGACTATATCAGTCCCGCCCTTTTGATCCGATGCTCGATCTGCTTCCGGGATTGCATCGCAAAGCAGAATACAACACGCCTGATGCTGCGATTTCCCCTAAGAATATCGATATTGCTCTGTATTTTTCTCTTGACAACGAAAGGCGTTTGGGAATAAACCTTCGTGCAGAGTGGAATAGTATAGAAGTACTACCAGAAACGCCAGTAAAAGAACGATATTCTTAGTCGCCTTCGATTTTGGACGATTTTTGGCAGGAACCGGGAACGGCAGGGGAAATCGGATCGGTTTAGATCAAAAGCCCGTCTCTGTAGACGGGACCAACTTCTAGCTTGGGAGAAACTCCATGATGAGCTTCGTTCGCTGGGCGCTCGCCTTGTGTCTTCTGCTGTTCGTGTCCCTGTCAGCATTTTCACAAAGTAGAAACACCGGCGAGATTCGCGGCACGGTGTCGGCTGGGGGAGCCGCGTTGCCGGGCGTGACTGTCACTCTCACGAATATCAATACTGGGGAAACGAAGACCTTCGTCACCAATCAGGACGGTCTTTATGACACCGTCTCAACGCCTGCCGGGAACTACAACATCACGTTCACGGCTAAGGGATTCAAGAAGGTGGTAAAGGGTCCTATCCCGCTGCAGGTCGATGTGATCACCGAGAACGCCAGCATGGAAGTTGGCGCGGTCACAGAGACGATTACCGTGGAAGCCGGAGGCGTGCCGCTGGTGGAGACCGAAACTGGCCAGCAGGGTACCATTATGCAATTCAAAACCATGGCAGAACTGCCCCAGTCGGGCGGCGGCATCACCGGTGCAGACTGGGCTGCTTTCAATATCTACCTGCCGGGCGCTTCAGGCACTACAAACGGGCGGACCTCGCAGTCCGGGGGCGCCTGGAATGCCGGCGACGCGGTTTCCATCAACGGCAACCTGCCGAACTTCGGCAACTTCCTTCAGGACGGGGCCAGCACCTTACTGCCGGCGAGCTACAACAACGACGATGAAATCTTCGAGACCATTCAGGAGGTTCAGGTCAACACCTCTTCCTTCTCGGCGCAATACGGCATGGGCGGCGTCATGTTCAACCAGATCAGCAAGAGTGGAACCAACGGTTGGCATGGGTCGGGCTACGAGTTTTTCTCCCAAAACTTTCTAAACGCCAACACCTATTTCGGTGATCAGCAGCCTAAGTTGACCACAAACAACCTCAACCCCACGGGCCCCCTAATTCCTAACCCAGCGGCGCAAGTGCCGTATCTGCGGTACGACCAGTTTGGCGCCTCCGTCGGCGGGCCTATCATCAAGAACAAGCTCTTTTTCTTCTTCGACATAGACAGGATCGTCAATAACACCGTGTACAACAACGGGATTAACGACTTCGCCACCGTTCCTACGGCCGCAATGGAGGCGGGTGATTTTACCGGCATGCAGCCCATTTATGACCCGCTCACCACAACGTGTCCTAGCGGTCCGCCGAATTGTGCACACACGGGTCCCCTTGCTCGCACGCCTTTCTCCGCCGAATGCGGCGGCCTCAACATGATTCCGAACGGCACCAACTGCGGCGGCATACCCAGCCGGATCGACCCAGTGGCGGCGGCCATTATGACTTCCAAGTATGGCTGGCCCACCGTGCCGCAAGGGGTCGGAAGCTGCAACCTCTCGGGTCCGATCCCGTACCCGAACGAGTGTCAAAGTAACTTCTACAACGCGCCTAAAACTCCCGCCCCGGTTCACCGATATTTTGGGCGGTTGGATTACGACCTGAGCGCGAAGCACCGCATCATGTTCTCAATTAGCCAGAAGGATAACCCCGGGGTCGACAATGGCGTGTTCAACTGCCCGCTGAATTGCGGTAGCGGGGACGTGGACGGTTGGAACACTCAGGTCACGGAAACGTGGACGATCACGCCGACGATCGTCAACGAAATCCGGATGGGGTACACCAAGCAAGGCAACTGGTTCCAATCTCAGTCCATTGGATTGAACCCCGGAACCGCATTTGGCCTGCAAGATACGCATTTTAACCAACTCCCCTTTATCGGCAACTCAAGTATTTATGGTGGATTCGGCGGCCCGTACAACGTAAGTACCTTGTCTCCCGCCACAGACGCCATTTACATCGAGAACTCGTTTGACCCGTCCGATATGGTGACGCTGGTCAAGGGCAGGCACGTTCTGCATTTCGGGATTGAGGTGTTGATGGCCGAGGGCAACACCACGGCCTGGGGTTCCAACAGCGCCGGCAACTACGGTTTTACCGGACAATATACCCAAGGCGTAACCGCAGGAGCGCTGGATGGCACCACGGGCTCGGGCTTCGCGGATTACCTACTCGGCAACGTGGCTCAATGGGGCGCGCAGAATCAGGGCCTGACGGGCATGCGGCTGAAGAGCCCGCAGGCCTTCGCTCAAGACGACTGGAAAGTCAAGCCCAATCTCACCATCAACCTCGGCTTGCGCTGGGAGGGGAACACGGGCATGAGCGAGGTCCAGAATAAGCTTGGCGATTTCGACCAGAATCTCATCAATCCCACCGGCCCCTTCGCCGGTAGCCCGGGTTCGATATGGATTGCCCCTCAGGATAACCGAACGACCTTGCAGAAGCCGGTTTGGGATCTCTTCCTTCCTCGGGTAGGTTTTGCCTGGTCGGTCAAGAACGACACCGTCATCCGGGGCGGCGTGGGGTTCTTTGCCTATAACTACAGCATGGATCTCTACGGTGGTGAGGGCGGCGCGCAAATGGGTTTCGGCGCTACCTCTCAGGGCAACATCAGCGACCCTCTCAGCGGCGCCGGTGACATCGGCTGGATTTCTGGTACCGGCAACACTACCCCACTCTATTTAAGCTCGAGCGCCCAGATGATGGCCAACGCCCTGCCTTACATTCAGGGTTCGAAGAACCCAGCGACCTATGTCCGCGATCCCGTCTTTAGTCCACCTTACGAACCCTATGACATCAAGCCGGGAGAGATCTGGGAATGGAACCTCTCCGTTGAACGGCAGTTCATGAAGGACTTTGCGGTGTCGGCCACTTACGTCGGTAGTCACGGGGCGAATCTGCAATACAAAACCGACGGGAACCAAATCACCAACCCGGCCCTTCTGGCCTCGAACGATGTATCGGGCTGTAACGGAGCAACACCCGCAACACCCACATCAGGCCCCTCCGGTACCCTCGTTTGCGCGCGTCCCTATCCGGCGTTTGGAGGCCTTTCCGGCTCAAACTTCAACGCCATCTCCAACTACAATTCGCTGCAACTCGACGTGCGCAGCCGTTATTCCCATGGGCTGACCTTCGATGTCAACTATGCTTGGTCGCACTTTCTGGATGACCAGGACTCGGCCGGATGGGGGAGCACGGCCGGGGCTCAGGTCTGGCAAATCGGAAACAATCTCTCCAGTAACTACGGCAACTCGAACTTCGACGTCCCGCAAGCGCTCAAAGGGACCGCGGTTTACGAACTGCCGTTTGGCATGGGCAAGCCCTTTATGAACCAGCATGCTGCTCTCGACGCTGTGCTTGGCGGATGGCGCTTGTCAGGGACGTTTATTTACCAGAGCGGCACTCCGTTCACGGTGCAGGACAGCGGTGATAACGACTATTCGCAGGCCGGCACTGCGTTTGCCAACCCCATTCCAGGTATGAACCCCTTTTCAGGCACCTGCAACGTTAACGGCGTGGCCGTACCCACGCACTCAGTGACCTGCTGGTTCAACCCTGCAGCCTTTCAGACCCCAGCCGAGCAGGGCCAGGGGGTGTTCGGGTATGGACGCAGAAACACGCTCTTCGGACCAAAACTGTCTGATGTCAACCTTGCTCTGGCGAAAACCTGGCATTACGGGGAACGAGTTGGGTTCACACTTACTGGAAACTTCGTTAACGTCTTTAACCATCCGAGCTTCTCATTACCGGGTACTGGCGGACCTAACGGAAATCCTGACATCAATAGTCCGAGCAGCGCGCCCAACATCACGCAACTCGCGAATGGGCCGCGTACGATCCAACTGGGCGCGCGGATAAGCTTCTAACCAAGCTCGCGTAACCAAGAAGGACGGCGGCGTGCCGCCGTCCTTCTTTTTTGCGGCAGACGGTCGAGATGCTAAGACACGATTCGTCCGCCGTACAATCGTGACATGAGGATAAGAGAGTTCGTTGCCCTACTTTGGGTGGTTCCGTGCCTGGGGTTGCTGGCGGGTTTCTCGCAATCCAGCGCTAACCGGCAGCAGCAAATCGAGTCCCACAACCGCAAGGCTGCGGAATACCTGAAAGAGAACAGGCCCGATCTGGCGATACCGGAATTTAGAGCCATCGTTGCCCTTGATCCGAATAATGTGGATGCCCGCGGCAACCTGGGCACGATGCTGTTCTTCCAGGGGGATTATACGAATGCGATTCCAGAGCTCCGCGCTGCGCTGAAACTGCGGCCGACCTTGTGGAAGACGCAATCTCTTCTGGGGATCGCTGAGAAACGCACGGGCGACATCAGCGGGGCTCGGCGCGATCTGGAAAAAGTGTTCCCCAACGTTGACGAAGAGAAGATTCGGATCGAGACGGGGATGGAGTTGATCGAAATCGACTCCGGGACGGGCGATTTGGATAAAGCCGCGGCCATCGTGAGCGAGCTTCGAAAGCTGGAGCCTACCAACGAAGCTCTTCTCTATGCTGCGTATCGAATCTATTCCGATCTGGCCAACGAGTCGCTGTTGAGCTTGTCGGTTGTGGATCCAAACTCCGCCCGGATGCAGCAGGCGCTGGCGCACGAACTGGCGAAGCGGGGGAATACCGCGGAAGCCATCGAGCACTACCGAGCTGCGCTCAAGATTGATCCCAACCTTCCTGGATTACATTTTGAGCTCGCCGACATGCTCAGGACTTTGTCGACAGCGGAGGGCCGGAGTGAGGCCGAGAAAGAGTACGAGGCCGCGCTGGAGGCCAATCCGTTCGATGAACAGCCTGAATGCAGGCTGGGAGATCTCGCCTTTCAACGATCCGATTTCAAGGAGGCTTTGGGGCGTTACACCCGGGCCGTCAAGCTGCAACCGGGCGACCCTGAGGCCAACATCGGCTTGGCTAAGGTTTTGATGGCGATGGATCAACCGCAGAAGGCCGAGCCTCTACTCGAACACGCGATTCAACTCGACCCCACCAGCGCCGTGGCTCACTTCCGCCTGAGTACGGTCTATCGGCAGGAGGGGCGCCCGGCCGAGGCCAAACACGAGCTCGAGGAATATCAAAAGTACAACGAGATGAAGGAGAAGCTCCGGAAGATTTATCACGATTTGAATCCGGACCAGGCCGTTGACGAAAACGTCGATGCGAATCCCCAGAAATAACCACAGAGATAGCTAAGAGATCGTTGGGCACGCCGGCAATTTTAGGAATGGGTTTTGACTCACGAGTATCACGATAATGAGCATGACGATGAGGAGGACACTTCTTGCGGCGGCAATTTTGTTATCGGTCGTTCCACTGTCAGCCAGCTCCTATTACTCCGCACGCCTGGACGATCCCAAAGCGATCTACTTGACGCAGGAGAATTTTGCGGTGAAGGGCGACGGAATCGCGGATGATTCCGCCGTCCTACAGCAAGCCATCAATCAGATTCAGGAGAAGACCAATCAGGGCATCCTGTTTGTTCCCGCGGGCCGCTACCGTTTGACCAGGACCATCTATATCTGGCCAGGAATCCGGTTGATCGGGTACGGGGCCACGCGTCCGGCATTTGTGCTCGGCGCCAACACTCCGGGTTTTGAGCACGGGCCCTCCTACATGTTGTTCTTCGGGGGTGCTCGACCGAGCGGGAATGCGCGTCCACCGGATGCCAGCCCGGGCACGTTTTATTCCGCCATTAGCAATATCGATATTGAGATTCAAGGCGGAAATCCCGGCGCTGTGGGCGTCCGCGCCCACTACGCCCAGCATTGTTTTCTCGCTCATATGGATTTTCACATCGGCTCGGGACTCGCCGGAATTCATGATGGTGGCAACGTCGCGCAAGACCTGCATTTTTACGGGGGCCAGTACGGCATCTGGACCCGGAAGCCCTCCCCTGGGTGGCAATTCACAATTATCGACGCGACGTTCGAGGGCCAGCGCGAAGCCGCTATCAGGGAACATGAGGCTGGACTGACCCTGATCCGCCCGCAATTCAAAAATGTCCCCACCGCGATTTCCATCGATGCTCAATACTCCGATGAACTGTGGGTGAAAGACGGGCGAATGGAGAACGTGACTGGCCCGGCTGTAATCATCAGCAATGAGAACAGCGCCCGCACCGAGATCAACATGGAAGGCGTCATCTGCCGGAAAGTTCCTGTTTTCGTGGCTTATCGCGAAAGCGGGAAGCACATCGCAGGTTCGGCAGAAATGTACGAGGTGAAGACTTTTTCGCACGGACTTCATTATGAAGACATTGGCGCCGAACCCGCGATTCAGGACGTCTACGAAACCGCGCCGCTGAGCGCGCTGCCAAAACCTGTGAATTCCGACATCCTGGATCTGCCGCCGATCGACACATGGGTCAACATCCGTTCTCTTGGCGCAAAGGGTGACGGCACAACCGACGACACCGACGTGCTCAGAAAAGCCGTCGCTCAATATCACGCGATTTACCTGCCCTCCGGGCAGTATCGAGTGACGGACACCATCACGCTCAGGCCGGACACGGTGCTCATCGGCCTGCATCCTAGCGTCACACGGATACTGCCGTTGATTCAACCCCAGCTTTTCAAGGCGTCGGCAGCCCCAAGCCGCTGCTCGATACCCCCGAAGACGGGACGAACATCGTGACCGGCATTGGCCTCTATACCAATGGCATCAACCCGCGTGCGGTGGCGGCGAAATGGATGGCCGGCACAAATTCGATGATGAACGATGTTCGCTTTCTGGGCGGTCACGGCACGATTGATCCGAACGCCACAGCGGGCAGAGAGCTCCAAAGCGTGGCACGAGATTTATAACAACACCCATACCGCCGACTCCAATCTGAATCGCCGCTGGGACGGACAGTACCCCTAGCCGGTGGATCACCGGCGGAGGCACTTTCGTCGGCCTCTGGACGCCCAGCACCTTCGCGCAAGCTGGCCTCTACATTTCTCGAATAATACTGCCACGGAAGGAAGAATCTATGAACTATCGAGCGAGCATCACGTTCGCAATGAGGTCGTCTTAAAC
>CAVUOM010000002.1:0-713885 GCA_963743115.1 uncultured Acidobacteriaceae bacterium
ACTCCGGCACAACAGATTATGAGTATTGAGCTTCCGCTTTTCAGGAGGTCTATCATCCCGACAGCGCTTACCTGGAAAAGGTCCCGACAGCCCAGCTCACGCACATCGGCGCTGCTGACTCGCTATTTTCCGTACCTTTAACACGCATAACAAGTGTACCGGAGTGTGCCGTTTCGTCGTGGGGTTCCTGTGGGGATCGGCCGCCGTGTCGCTGAGTTGTGGGGTTTCTGTGGGGCGTTCGCCGAAGCCCTTGACTCGCCCCGACGACCGGCACGGGGTACCCAAGTCCCGCCGACTTCCGGATTCTGATTACCACTTTCCGGGTAACCCAGTGTTACCGGAGCGACCTGCCCGCCTAGGGTAATTCCCTGCCGAATAGGAATCCCGATGGATCGGGTAGGTATTAGGGTCGATGGCCGCGCCGAATATCTGTTTAGCGTTGTGCTCGTTGCGCGTTCCTGTCGCTTGCCCCAGTCACGCCTCTGGCCACGGGGTGGCCGCCGCAGGAGCTTTGAGGAGGGCCAGGAGCCCGGCACGTGGGAAGCGGACCGGGCCGCTGGGCAGTCCCTTGGGAAGCGGGCTGTCGAAGGGCATGTCGTGTGGGCTAGCCCGTGTGGCCCAAGGCCTTCGTCAGCCCGGCAAACGCGACGGGCGGGGTCGGCCAGTTAGTGGAGGAGCTGCCGGTCGCCGCCCGGCGACCTGCGGGCCTTGTCTAGCTCGCCGGCCAGGCTGCCCGGGCTGTCGGTGCTGAGCCCGCCGTCGGCGAAGGACACCCGCTCCGCGAAGGCATCCCACTGCTCCGCTTCCGGCTCGGGCCGAATTCGGTGAGCGCATCGTGGACACGGGCACGGAAGTCCTCATGCCCGACGTCACCGCGGCCGTTGCCCACTAGCATCCACTGCCGGGCAAGAGCCTCTCGCTCGCGAGCCGGTAGAACGCGGGCAGCACCATCCGCCGGGCCAGGTCCCCGGTCGCCCCGAAAAGCACGAACATCACCGGTCCCGGATCGTCGGCGAACTGATTTTGGTTGCGGTAGCTTGCCATGAGTGGCTGCTCGGTCATCGCAAACGCCTTACTCGACCTGTAAAGGCGACAGGGCTTCGGCTCATCACGCGGTTCGCCTAGCCGGTCACCGTGTCGTGCCTGATCTGGTTGCTGGACAGCCGCCGGCAGCCGCCGGCCCGGCTGAACCAGGCGAGCGCGCAGGCTCTTCGAGGCGCGCATCTCCTCGTCCGTCGGCTGGACACTGAGCGGCGTCGGCGTCGGCCAGGTGGTGCGGCTCGTAGTCGAAGCGCTCGCGGACCTCGTTCGGACGATCGCGCCGACACGACCGCGCTTGCGGGCTTCGGAGGGGTGGCCCGGGTCTCATGAGCCAGGGCCCGGACGGCCATTTCCGAGCAACCCTGTGGCTGCTCTGGGCGCGATGGCCTGGGCTGGCGGCCGGCTGCGGGCTGGCGGACGTTGCAGTCGCTGGGTCGAGATGGTTGCGGGTCAGCACGCCGGACTTGATCTGTGCGACTTGCCTGTCGGCATGCAAGTTAGATTCCCATGCGCCCCTTCGGGGCTCTGCCGTGGCGGATGAAAACTGGGTCCCTCCCGCGGCGGGCGGGCTGCGGGCTGTCGGCAGGCCCGGGTTTCCCGGTGCCGGGGCTGGTGACGGCAGCGGCTGGAAGGTGCATTCTCGTAGTGCGTGCCGTCCGTCGTGGCCGACCGCCTATGGACCGTTCGTGGCCGTTAAATAGATTGGCGCCGGAGCCCCTTGCCGGGTAACCCCCGCTGCCTCCGCGTGAGCGTGTGTCAGTCTCCTTGTTCTGACCGGGGCTCTGGCGGGCGGCGCGCGTGTCCGTATCCGGACGGGGTTTGCCGCTTGGGAGGTGGCAGGGCGTGAAGGTGCTGCATGAGCGCGTCGCCGGGATCGACGTGCACAAGGACATGATCAAGGTCGCGATCCGGTCCCCGGGGGATAAGCCGTGGACCCGCACGACGGAGGTCTTCGAGTTCCGGACGTTTTACGGAGTGCTCCAGGAGATGGCCCGTGAGCTGCGCCGCCGGGGCGTGACGCACGTGGTGATGGAGGCCAGCGGGGTGTACACCGAGCCGGTGTATTACGCGCTGTGCGAACAGGACTTCACCGAGGTCATCGTGGTCAACCCGGCGCACGTCAAGGCGCTGAAAGGGCACAAGACCGACGCGCGGGACTGCGCCCGGATGGCGGAGTTGCTGGAGTGCGGGCTGCTGCACGGCTCGTTCATCCCGTCCGCGGAGCAGAAGGAGGTGCGGGACCTGACCCGGTACAGGATGAAGACGGTCCAGGCCCGCACCTCGGAGATCCAGCGGCTGCACAAGGCGCTGGAGTCGGCCGGGATCAAGCTCGGCTCGGTGCTGTCCGATATTACCGGGGTCTCGGCCCGGCGGATGGTCGATGCGCTGATCGACGGGGAGCGCCGCGGCCAGGTGCTGGCGGACCTGGCCAAGGGATCGCTGCGGTCCGCGGGCAAGCAGGCCGACCTGTCGATGGCACTGACCGCCCGGTTCACCGACCACCACGCCATGCTGTGCCGGCTGCACCGGGACCAGATCAAGCTGGCCGATCACGCGATCGCCGGGCTCGACGGGCAGATCGCGGGCATGGCCGGCCGGTGGCCGCGGCAGCTGGGCCTGCTCGACAGCGTCCCCGGGTTCGGGGAGGTGGTGTCCGCGGCCTGGCTGGCCGAGATCGGCCCCGAGCCGCACCGGTGGTTCCCCAGCCACGACAAGCTGGCCTCCTGGGCGACCTTGTGCCCGGGGAACAACATCAGCGCCCGCAAGCGCAAGTCCGGCCGGACCGGGGACGCCGGCACCTACATCAAGCCGATGCTGGTCCAGGCGGCCTGGGCGGCGGTCCAGGTCCGCGGCCGGCTCCAGGCCCGGTACCGCCGGCTGGTCCGCCGGTTCGGCGGGGACAAGAACCCGGGTGCGAAGAAGAAGGCGATCCTCGCGATCGCGCATACCCTGCTCAAGATCGCCTACCAGGTCCTCAAGACCGGGCAGCCCTACACCGACCTCGGCGCGGACTTCTACACCCGCCGGGAATCACCCGAGCAGCAGCACGCCTACCTGGAACGCCGGCTCCAGAAGCTCCACCCCGGCTGCACCGTCACCATCACCATCAGCCCCCCGCCGGACGCCCCCGCGGAGGCCGCCTGACCGGCTCCCCGCTCACCAGGTCCCGACCCGCACACTTCCCGGAGCCGCCGCCGATCCGGCAACCCGGCTACCGCCGGATAATCCAGCCACCGCCCCAGCCCTTGCCGCCGCACCGGTCACGGTTCGCTGCCGCGCGCCCACCGGGACCCAGTCCCAGCTAACCGAGCCCACCGCAGCGCTTCCCTCTCCGGAACCGACAGCCGATAGGGAGATCGAGCTAGAGTAGTTTCGTGATCGGTGGTTCGCGCTCACGGTGGGGACACAGTGCTCATGGTGTCGCCGTTTTCACGGTGGATGACGGCATAGTGGTCATCGTCAGTGACGCCGCCGATTTGCCCTGGATTGGGATGCTCACACTGAACCCGGGGGCACCACCGGCACCCGGGCTGTAGACGCGAGTTGGCCTGGACATAACTCATCGCGGCATTATGCCTATGGTACGGTCGCGGTGGCTATGACGCGGCGGATTAGAGCGAGGTCGAGCTGTCTGTGCCGCGGCGCGGTGGGGGTAAAGCGAGCCGGGATCTTCCGCCAGCCTGCGTTCACCCCCTGGCGCAGGTAGGGTTCCAGGCGCTCGGTGTCGATGACGTAATCTGGCATCCGCTCGAGGATCTGACCGAGCAGCGTCCGGGCCAGGATCCGGGCGATATGCGCGCCCGACCAGTGCCGTGGCGCTGCACCAGGCGGTGAGCACCGTGGCGATGCCGGCGACCTTGCCGGCCAGGCGCAGCATGGCGGTGGCGCTGCAGGCGCCCAGCTCAGCAGGACGCGATCGCCCTGCCGCATGGGACAGGAGTGGAACTCGACGTCGGCGGTGACGGGCCGGGCGAGCGCCTGCGTCGGCGAAGAAGCAGCGCAAGGACTTCTTCACCGCCCGCGGCAGCAGCTCCGGTGGTCGGTGAGCTGACGCCGCACGTCCCGGCGCTCGTGGAGCGAGACGTAGCGTCTGGCCGATCAGCGAGGCCGTTGTCCCGTGCCGCCGGCGATGAGCAGCTCGACCATCGAGAAGACATCACCTCCGATATCGGCGCGCCGTCGATTTCCTGGTGCAGACCAGGAAGCTGATGACGTTGTTGCGAGGCTCTTACGCCGCGCCGCGATCACTTCGGCGACCGCCGCGGACAGGCTCGGCAGCTCGACCGTCGCGGCGCGCATGTACTGGCGCTGCCGGGCTCGGAGGCGAGCAGGCGTGACGAGCGGGGCGTACGCGGCGCCAGTCCTGCACCGGCAGCCGCAGCCAGGCGCGGTGACGGCGGCGGGGACGCCTATCACCGAGGCGAAGTCGCACTGCCGGCGTCGATGACGTTGTTCACGAACCCGGTGGTGTAGCCAGGACGAGATCCGACATGCGCTCGGCGGCGGCAGGCGACGTGATCAGGTTGATGATCTTGCGGTACTTGCGGAAATCGGGCGGGTCGATCTCGATCGGGATGTGGTGATGCATGGGCGTCTTGGGGATCACGACCAGAGCCCCTCGCCGCCGTGGGGGTTCCGGGCCGAGGAAAACGTGGCGTCATCGCGTGCCGCGTCGAAGAGGCTGTCGTAGCCGGAGATCACCCAGAATCCGCCGTACGCCTCGGACCAGGCCACCGGAGCCGACTGCCGAAGCGCCCGGTAGCTGCCGACAGGATCGGCAGCGTGCTCTTGCGAGTGGTGATCGAAGCTCACCATCGGACACCGCGCCCGTTCCGTCATGAGGTCAGGCCTTCCACTAGACTTTATCCCACACTATGATAATCCTTATACTAGATAGGCGAGATGTCAACGTCTGCGCCCCGCCCGAAGCCGGGCGGCCGCGGACCGGCTGAAGAGGAGGAGCCATGCGTGTCCGTGTGGATCCGGATGTCTGCCAGGGCCACGGGCTATGTGAGGTGAGCGCGCGGAAGTCTTTCACCTGCGCGAGGAGGACGGCCAGTCCTATGTGCTGTCGGAAGAGGTCAGCCCGCAAGACGAGGCCAGCGTGCGGCTTGCCGCCCGCGGCTGTCCCGAGCGAGCGATCAGCGTGAGTTAGAAATTCCACACCACGCGTCGGGTCAGGACCTCGGGGAATTTTCTCTCGGCATAGCGCAGGTACTCCCCGATGTGCCTGGCCATAGCCTCCTCGGCCGCGTCGGCGTCTTTCCGCTCCATGGCATCGAGGATGCTGCGATGCGCCCGGAGGATTGCCGTCCGGCGGTGCGCGGGATAGTCAATGCCCAGCATGGTGCCGTCGAGGATATCGGCGAGCGCGTCGACCAGAAAGCCGAACAGCGCGTTTTCGGAAGACCAGGCGATAATGTCGTGGAATCGTTTATTTGCTTCCAGGAACGTGGCCTGGTCATCGAGGCCCGCTTCCATCGCCTTGACCGTGTTGGCCAGTTCGGCGAGCGATTCAGGCGTCATCCTCTCCGCCGCGAGCCTTGCCATCGTCGGCTCGAGTGCGACGCGTGCCTCCGCGACTACGCGGTACTGCGCGTCGGCGAATTGCAGCAGCAACATGAGCGACGTCGCCAGGCTGGTGGCCTCGGGCCGCTCGACGACCGGCCCTCCACCCGGGCCTGGCTTGAGCGAAATGATGCCCTGCAGCTCAAGGAATCGCAGTGACTCACGTAGCGTCCCGCGGCCGACCTGATATTCCTCGAGCATGACGCGTTCGGGGGGGAGTTTGTCGCCAGGCCCGAGCGACAGCCGGTCGATGTCGCGGACAATACGCCGCGCCACGATCATCGCCGTCTTCGGCGCGTGGGACTCGTTGGCCATACCGGTCAAATCCTCTCGTCGGCACCAGAGATCGGCACGCTATCCCTGTTCCCCGATAACGGTGATAATGATACTTCAATCCCCGCAGACTTGCCTTACACGCTGCCTATGCCGGCGGGAACAGGAACCGGCGCAGCCCGTCACCCACGGAGGATTCCATGCCGTCCCTAGGTAGCCGCCTCAAGGGTGCCGTGGCCGTGGTCACCGGGGCGGCGGGAGGGATCGGCCTGGCCAGCGCCCGCAAGCTGAGCGACCTGGGCGCCAGGGTCGCGCTGCTCGATCTTGAGTCCGAGCGCCTGGCCCAGCTGGCGGGCGACCTCGGCGCCCCGTGCCTTGCGGTGCCGTGCGACGTCAGCGACGAGGCCAGCGTCCGGGCCGCGATAGGCGAGGTGACCGCACGGCTGGGTCCCGTCTCGGTCCTGCACAACAACGCCGGGATCTGCCTGAACCGCGGGACCGGAGACGGCCCGGCCCACACGCTCGAGCTGGCGTCGTGGGAACGGACGATCGCCGTCAACCTGACCGGGTGCTTCCTGGTCGCTAAGCACGTCCTGCCGGCCATGCTCGCCGCGGGCCGCGGTTCGATCATCAACACGGCGTCGGTCGGGGGCGCCTATTTCGGCACGCAGAACTTCGCCTACTCGGCGTCCAAGGCAGGTGTGGTGGGGATGACGCGAGCGCTCGCCGCCCAGTACGGCGGCCGGGGCGTCCGGGCCAATGCCATCTGCCCTGGCTCCATCCGCACCGCCATGTCGGAGCTGGCCAGCGCGCAGGGGCCGGTCCGCGACGAGATGCTCAGGGGGATCCCGGCCGGCCGCATCGGCGAGCCAGCCGAGATAGCCGAGCTGGTCGCCTTCCTCGCCTCTGACGCGTCGTCCTACCTCAACGGCGCCGTCATCACCGCAGACGGCGGGATGACTGCCGCGTAACCGGGCGCTGGCTCGCAGGCGTCCCGGGGCTGCGCGCAACGCCCGCACGGGTCCTTGAGACGTGTCCGCCGTAGGTGTAATCTATAGTCATAATATGCAGAGATTTACGCTAGCGTCGGCCAGCGGCATCGCCCGCGGCCGGGCCAGAGAGGATGGACATCCGTTGCTACCCGATCGAATCTGCCTGGTCACTGGTGCGAGCATGGGCATGGGCCGGGCCGCGGCCATTGAGATGGCTCGTCAGGGCGCGGCCTCCGTGGCCATCGTGGACATCGATCGGGAGGGCGGCAACGAGACCGCCGCGCTCGTGCGAGGCGAGGGAGCGAAGAGCATCTACTTCCCTTGCGACCTGCGTGACCGCGACCAGATCGCCGAGACGGTGACGAAGGTAGTCAGCGAGTTCGGCGGACTCGACGTGCTCCACAACAATGCGGGCGTGCTGGAGCGGGCCTTCACCAACGACGTGGACTTCGATACGCTCCCCGAGAAACTGTGGGACATGGTGATGGACGTCAACCTGAAAGCCGTCTGGCTGATGTCCCGGTTCGCCGCCCCGCACCTGCGCCAGTCCACGCGGACGCCGGCGATCGTCAACGCCGCGTCAACGGCTGGGCACGTGGCTTACAGCCACGCGGTCTATGGCGTGTCGAAGGCAGCGGTGATCCAGCTGACCAAGACGATGGCCGTCTCACTGGCGCCGGATGTGCGGGTCAATTGCTACTCCCCGGGGACGATCGACACCGAGATGAGCCGGAACACCGCCGCCGCCGGGACCTCGGACCCGCGCGTCGCGAAGATGACCGCCGCCAATCTCATCCGCCGCAAGGGCACCCCGGAGGAAGTCGCCAAGCTCGCCTGCTACCTCGCCTCAGCGGACGCCGGCTACATGACCGGAGCGGCCTATCTCATCGACGGCGGCACCCTGGCCTGGCGGGGGCTGCACGAGTGAGGCCCAGACCGCCCGGCCGCACGGCGCGCCAGACGGCCACTATCCCTTGACGTACACATCTTATGATTATTACTATTAGCATGAATCAAAGCGTGCCCCAAACCCCGCCGGACAGCTGATTGGAACCCGTCCATGCCTGAACTCGATGTCGAGACCCGGCTCGCGAACCTCGAGGCCAAGGAGGAAGTGCGCGCGTTCATCGCCGCCTACTGCACGACCGTCGACCGGATCGACAAGATCGGGGATCTCGTCGACCTGTTCACCGAGGACGCCGTCCTCCGGAATCCGGCGGGAGTCCATTCGGGTCGCCCGGCCATCGAGGCGTACTTCACGGCGTTCTTCGCCGGCGGCGTGAAGTTTTCACGCCATCACGCCCTCAACCAGGTGATCACGGTGCTAGAACCGGGCGTCGCCCGGCACGAGTCGTACTTCATCGCGATTCTCGGCCGCGACGGCGAATCCAAGATCGCCTTCGGGCGGTACGAGGACATCGTGGTCAAGCAGGAAGGCGCCTGGCGGTTCAAAGACAAGGGCAACGACGTCGTCGCGGCCACCTCGCTCGAAGCCGGCTGGGCTGAAGGCTTCTTCCCGTCAAGCTGGCCTCCCGGAGGAGCGTCCTGACATGGACTTCGGCATCATTCTCGGCGACACCCCCACGACCGTCTCCGAAAAGGATCACTTCGACTCGATCCTGCGTCAGGTCGAGGCCGCGCAGCGGGCCGGGATGACCCACATCCTGATGGGCCAGCACTTCATTTTCGAGCGGTCACGCTGGCTGCAGCCGGTGCCGGTGCTGGCCCGGCTGGCAGGCGAGCTCGACCCGCACGTCCGGCTCGTGACGCAGATCATGATCGCACCGCTCTACCACCCGGTCATGCTGGCCGAGGAACTGGCCACCCTGGACGTCGTCACCGACGGCCGCCTCTCCGTCGGCCTCGGACTTGGCTACATCCCCGCCGAGTACGAGATGTTCGGCGTGCCGTTCAGCGAGCGCGGCGCCCGGCTGAACGAGACCATCGAGATCCTGAAGCTGATGTGGACCCAGGATCGCGTGAGCTACCAGGGAAGCACTTCCAGCTCTCGACGACATCCCGGTGCACATCCGGCCCATCCAGCAGCCGCACCCGCCGATCTGGATCGGGGCCGGGAGCCCGGCGGGCATTCGCCGCGCCGCCCGCCTCGGAGACGTCTGGCCGATCACGCCCCAGGTGAAGCCGGCCGATCTGGCCGGCCAGCTGGGCGCGTTCTTCGACGCCCGGGAGCAGGCGGGCAGGCCCAGGAGCGGACGGCAGCCGCTGCGACGCGAGATCATGGTCGGCCGGGACCGCGAGGACGCCCTGGCCAAGGCGGTCAAGGTGGCCAGCCCCTGGTACATCAACATGGCCAAGACCGGGCACAACACGTACGTCGACCCGGAGGGCCTGATCACCTCGATCCCGGGCGTGCTGGCCGGTCACTGGGTGCTCGGCGACGCCGAGGACTGCGCCCGCCAGCTGCGCGAGATCGGTGCCGCGGTACCGGTGAACCCCGTCATCACCCGCGCGAACTGGCCGGGCATGTCAGCGGATGAGTCGGTCGCCTACATCGAGCTGCTCGGCGAGGAGCTCATTCCCGCGCTGAAGGACTTCGAATCTGTGACCTCGCTGGCGTGATGTCAGGCGCCGCGGCCAGCCAGGTGACCGGATTCTGGCACGCGGGCATCACCGTGCGCGACCTCGCCGCGAGCCTGGTGTTCTATCGCGACGGCCTCGGCCTCGAACTCATCTCCAGCTCGCCCAGCAGCGCCGACGCCGCCCGGGTGTGGCAGCTGCCCGGGGCCCGCGCCCAGGTCGCCTACCTTCGCGTCCCCGGTTCGGACGCCACGCTGGAGCTCCTGGAGTTCGAGCAGGCCGAGCAGCGCGCGGCGGCCGCGCGCCCGTGGGATCTCGCCCACGGCCATTTCTGCCTCTACGTCGACGGGCTGGAGGCCATGCACCGGCGCATGGCAGCCCTGGGGTTCCGGGCCCGCTCGGACCAGGTGGTCGTGGTCGCAGACGGCCCGCTGGCCGGCGCGAAGGTCGTCTACATGGTCGACCCCGACGGCTATCACGTCGAACTGTTCGAGCGAGCGCCCCCGCCGGACATGAGTATTTAGTCAGCGGCGGCCGACGCCATCCGGTCGTAGGTGTTCGCGGTGACTCCGCTGTCGCGCAGCACCGCCTTTCGCACCTTTTCCGAGGGTGTCTTGGGCAGGGCGTCGACAAACCGCACGAAACGCGGAATCGCGAAGCCCGGGATCTTGCCCCGGCAGAAGTCCCACAGCTCGCCGCCGCTGAGCGGCCCGCTGGCCACCACGACGGCCAGCACCTCGTCTTCACCAGCATCGACGTCGGCCGGCACGCCGATCACAGCGCACTCCGTCACCGCCGGGTGGCCGAGCAGGGCCTGCTCGACCTCGTAGGAGCTGATGTTTTCGCCGCGCCGGCGCAGCGCGTCCTTGTACCGGTCGACGAAGTAGTACCAGCCGTCCTCGTCGCGTCGCAGCGCGTCGCCGGTGTGGAACCAGAGATTGCGCCACGCCTCGACGGTCTTCTCTGGCATGCCGTAATAGCCGAGGCTGCATGTCCACGGCTGCTTGTACCGCACGACCAGTTCGCCGATCTCTCCCGTCGGCACCTCGCGGTCGGTCTCCGGGTCGACCAGCCTGATCTCGAACCAGTCCGAGGCGACCAGCCAGCCGCGCCGGGCGGCCGGATCTCGCCGTACGGCGAGAGGATGGGCGCGCACGTCTCGGTGAGCCCGAAGGCGTCGACGAACGCCTCGATATCGAAACGGTCCATGAACTGCTTCAACACCGACAACGCGGTCGGCGCGGCGTAGACGCAGCGCAGGGAGTTGTTGGCGTCGTACCGGCCGGGAGGCTGCCTTCCAGACGAAGTCCATCATCACGCCGATCAGGTTGGTGACCGTCACGTTGTTCTCGCGCAGATAGTCGACCCAGCGGCTGGCGCTGAATTTCGACCGCACGACCACGGCCGCGCCGGCGATCGAACGCCGGGTACGCCGCCATGAACTGCGCGTTGCCGTGGAACAGCGGCGTACAGGTCAGGTAGGTATCGTCCCTGGTCAACCGGATCAGGGCCACGACCTCCTCGCCGAAGAAGAACATCTGCGAGTGCGGCATCGCCACGCCCTTGGACGGGCCGGTCGTGCCGGAGGTGAAGAAGATCGAGGCCAGGCTGGTCGGATCCGGATCGGGCAACCGCTTGGTAACCGTGCTCTGCAGCAGATCGTCCCAGGGCGAGGCCTGCCATCCGTTCGCGCGGAGCAGATCGATGGCCGCCCTCGCGGAGCCGGTGTCGATGACCCAGAACTTCTCGATCTGACGGGCGGACGATTCGATGGCGACGAACCGTTCAGCGAAAACATCGTCGATGACTGCCCACCGCGGCTGGACGGTCACGGTCTGATGCCGCAGGAATTCGCCCTCGTAGGCCGTGTTGATCGGGACCTCGACGAAGCCGCCGATCGCGGTTCCGAACCAGGTGCGGACAAACCGGGACGAGTTGGCCGCCATGACCAGCACGCGATCACCCGCGGCCGCGCCTGCCCCGTACCACGCGGCGGCGACCCGTTCGGCGTCGAGGAGCATCTCGGCGTACGACCACTTACCACCCTCCTCGGGCGTGATCAGGCATGTCGCCGCCGGCTGCTCGGCCGCGTGATGCCGCAGCACCGTCGCCAGGCTCCAGTCGCCCGGGTCGGCGAAGACCGGATGCAGATCCTTATATTCGCGCATCATCGTGCCTCTTCCCGGCTCAGCCTCGTTACCAAGTAAGTGTTCTATGACAATGATAAACAGAAATTTGCCGAACGGACAGTGGTGGCTTCGCGGCCAGGCCTCGTCGATCGTTCACAGGGGCGTCCGACACAGCACGACGGGTTTGCCGGCGACCCCGGCCTTTGCCGCCAGGACCGCGCCGTCCAGTTCCTGGCGAGTTTCGCCGGCGTCCTCGATTCGCGCGTACGCCGAGGTCACCACCAGGGTGTCCAGCCCAGGACCGGCGAAGGCGCAGGAGGTCGGGTAGCGCACCGGCACCGGGATGACGTCGGTGAGCTGGCCGTCCGGTGCGTACCGGTGCAGCCGTCCCCCGCCGTACAGCGCCACCCATACGCCCCCGGTCGCGTCGACGGTCAGCCCGTCGGGCAGGCCGTCCGGCTCGGCGACGCTGGCGAATACCCTCTTGCGGCTGATCGAGCCGTCGCGGCCGTCGAAGTCGAAGGCCCACACCCGGTAATCGCCGCTGTCGACGAAGTACAGGACGGACGCGTCAGGGCTCCAGTCGATACCGTTGCCCGCGGTGACGCGGTCGGTCAGCCGACGGGCGGCCAGGTCGTCGTCGAGCCGGTACAAGCCGCCCATCTCGCGCCGCTGCGCCAGGTCGCGCGTGCCGAAATACAGCCGGCCGTCCGGTCCGGTCTTCCCGTCGTTGATGCTGGTGTCCGGGGTACCGGCCTCCACCGGCACCGCCAGCGGAACGAGCCGTAGCAGGCCGCTCCCGGCTCCGGTACCCGGCACAGCCCCTTCTGCAGCGCGCTGATGGCGGAACCGTCCGCGCAAGGGACGACGAAGGTGCCACGGCCGGGCAGCTTCTGCGCCCAGGATTCCCTGCTCTGCCAGTCATACCGGTGGATCGTGTCGCGATGGATATCGACCCACCACAACTGCCCGAGCGACGGTACCCACACCGGGCTCTCGCCGAGCCGGCAGCGGGCCGCCGTCAACGCCGCGAAGTCGGTCACCGCACCAGCTCCGGGCCTAGTACGAACGCGGCAGTCCGAGAACCTTCTCGGCCAGGTAGGCAAGGACGAGCTCATTGGAGATCGGAGCGATGCGCTGAACGCGTGTCTCGCGCCAGTAGCGCTCGACGTGGTACTCGTTGGTGTAGCCGTAGCCGCCGTGGAACTGCATGGCGCGGTCGGCCGCCTCGAAGGCCCAGCTTGACGCCAGCAGCTTGGCCTCGTTGGCCTCCTTGGCGCAGGGCATGCCGTTGTCGTACAGCCAGGCCGCCTTGCGGATGAGCAGTTCAACCGCGTCGAGCTTGGCCAGCGAATCGGCCAGCGGGAACTGCACCCCCTGGTTCATGCCGATCGGGCGGCCGAAGACGTGACGCTGCTTGACGTAATCCACCGCGCGGCGCAGCGCTCCCGCCCCATGCCGAGACAGCCTCCGGCTGACGATGATGCGCTCGGCGTTCAGCCCCGCGAGGAGGTACTTGAAGCCGCGGCCCTCATCGCCGATGCGGTCCTCGTCCGGGATGAACAGGTCGTCGATGAACAGCACGTTCGTCGAGATCGCGTTGCGGCCGAGCTTCGGTATCGGCTGGACCCTGATGTGGGCTCTATCCATCGCCGTGAAGAACAGGGTCATGCCGTCGGTCGTCTTCGGCCGGCGGAACGTGGCGCGGTACGGGTGATCAGCAGCAGGCGCTCGGCCTGCTCGGCCCGTGAGATGAAGATCTTCTGGCCGTTGACCCGGTAGCCACCGGGCACCTTCTCCGCGAACGTGGTGATGCTGGTGGTATCGGTGCCGGCGTCCGGCTCGGTGACGCCGAAGGACACCTGCAGGTTGCCCTCGGCCGCAGGACGCAGGAAGCGCTCGCGCTGCTCTTCGCTGCCGTATTTGACGATTGGCTCGAGGCCGAACAACGGGACCTGGACGGCGGTGCCCGCGTTGAGCGCCCCGCCGCTGCCAGTGACCTCCTCAGAGCATCAACGCCGCTTCCTGAACACCCGCGCCGCCGCCGCCGTACTTCTCCGGGATGCACATGCCGAGCCAGCCGGGCCTCCGCCATCGCCTGGTGGAAGTCCCACGGGAACTCGTGCGTCCAGATCGTGCTGCATCCAGTACTCGTCGGGAAACTTCGACAGCACCTTGCGCAACGACGTGCGGATTTCGCGCTCGTCCTCGGCGCTGATCATCTCGACCACACGACGCTCCCAACATCAGCATCAACGGCCCAGCATCAACAGCTGGGCATCAGCAAGGCCGACTAACCATGCCTATCATTCATATCATATGCGCCTTGTTTCAGGTAGATGTCGCGGGCGTTCCCGGCGAGTACGGCCGCGCGCTCGTGGTCCGACAGGGCCGCGCACGCGGTCTGGGCGACCTCGCAGACCCGGGAGTAGGGCGCCGCCTGAGAGAGAGACCGGCCAGTCCGAACCGAAGATCAGCCGGGACGGGCCGAAGGCCTCGAGGGCGAGATCGATGTAGGGGGCCAGCTCCCCGTAGGTCGCAGCTCCGGTGACGCGATGGTCTGCAGGCCCGATAGCTTGCACGCGATGTTGAGGTTCTGCTGCGAGCATCCGCAGACCGGAGGCCCATGGCTCGAGCTCGCCTGAAGCGATCGACGGCTTGCCGAGGTGGTCCAGCACGAACTGCAGAGTGGGATGGTCGCGCGCCACTTCCCGGGCCGCCCGGAAGTGGGCGGGCGGACACCAGATCGAACGGCAGCCCGGCGGCGTCGAGTACCGCCAGGCTGCGGCGGACCTCGGGTGATCGCAGCCAGCCCGCCGGGTCGGCCTCGGCCAGGGCCTGGTGCCGGATGCCGACCAGGCCGCCCGTGGAGGTCCGGACCGAAAGCGCGGCGGCGAATCTCGGCGACGTCAGGTCGGCCCAGCCAGCCGACGCCGCGGACGATGTCGACGTTCTTGGCGCAGGAGATGAACTCGGCCGTCTCGTCGGCGTCGTTGATGACCTGCACGAGGATAACGCCGTCGACGGGCGTGCCAGCCAGGGCTGGCGCAGGTCGCGGACGTGGAAACTGCGCCGTATCGGCGATCCGGCGGGTATCCACGCCTGATCACGGAGCGCGAGGTCCCACAGGTGCACGTGCGAGTCGAGCATCGCGGGGCGACGTCGCCCGTGATCGGCCAGGCCGGAGGCGGGCTGCGGGTGCGGCATCGGAACAACCGTCCTATCGATCGCCTCGATTGTCAAGGACGTGCGTGGGAGGAGGAGCGTCCACGGGTACGCGCCAGCGCCGGCGCATCAGGCTGATCATTGACCTCAACGATGCATACCATTATCATCGGTTCGTGCCTGATGCCGATCCTCCTCGGCCGTCCTGGTCGAGGCTCGGGCGACGCGCTGTGGATCCGGTTGAACCGGCCGCGCCGCCGCAATGCCTACGACGCCGAGATGGCCCGGCCTGATCGTCGACGCCCTGCAAACGGCGAACACGTTCCGGTCCGTTGTCGCTCACCGGCGTGCAGCGGAGCTTGTGCGCAGGCGGATCATCTCGACGCTTGGCGCACCGAACCCCGGGGCCCTGCGCGGCCTGTACGCGGCCTCGCTGCGCATGTGCGACGCGATCCGCTCGTGCCCCCGGCCGGTCATCGCCGCCGTCAACGGCGCCGCCGCGGGCGGCGGCGAACGAGCTCGTGGTGGCGTGCGACCTGGCGGTCGCCGCGCGCTCGGCGACGTTCGGCCAGACCGGCCCGCGAGTCGGCAGTGCACCGGTCACCGGGGCCACGAACGTGATGTCGGTGCAGATCGGCGGAACGCGCCAGGACGCGAGCTCCGCGAGGCGCTACACCGCCGAGCAGGCGCTTGAGATGGGGCTGGTGAAACAGGTCGTCGATGACGACGAGCTTGAGGGCGGATGCGGAGCCTGGTGCGCGGAGATCACCGCGCTGAGCCCCCGCTATCTCGGAGATCGCCAAGGTCAGCTCCAACATCTGGTGGAACAGCGCCCGCGACTCGTTCGCCAACGGCCTCGGCATGCTCATTCCAGGCGATCGGAAGCGTGAAGACATGGTCGAGGGGGCCAACGCCTTTCTGAAGAAGCGGCCGCCGAAGTTCGAGCTTCCATGAGTACGCCGGCGCCGTATCCGACCAGCTGGTCGAGGGAATCGGGCCTGCCCATGAAGCCGTACCGCACCGTGCTCTCGGTCCCGGGCGCACAAGCCCTCGTGGTTCGACAAGGGCGTCGCGTCCGGCGCCGACTGCCTGTGCCTGGACCTGAAGGACTCCGTGCCCGAGGCCGAAGAACAACGCACGCCAGGCCATCGCCGACGCCATCGGGCGCATCTCCCGCTGGCATCCCAAGGTCGGCCTGTTCGTCCGGCCGAACGCGCTTGATACCGGGGAGACCGGTGACGACCTGGCCGCCGTGAGTCGTGCCCGGCCTCACCGGCGTGTTCGCGCCGAAGGTGGGCAGCGTGATCGAGGTGCCACGAGTACGACGCCCTGGTCGACTACTTCGAGCACCGCAACAAGGTGACCGGGATCGAGTACATCCTGCCGATGGAGACGATCGAGGGCATCCAGCACTGCGAGGAGATCGGCAGGCCTCTCCTCGCGTCGGCGCGCTGATCGGACCGACCGCGGAGCATGCCGATATCGCTCGTGCCGTTGGGTACGAGTGGACGCCCCGAGGGTATCGAATCGCGCTATCACCGCACCCGGATCCTGCTCGCCGCGCGGGCGGCGGGCGTGCATCCGCTCACCGCGCTCTGGGAACGCATCGGCGACCTGGACGGGCTTGAGACATTCTCGGTCGCTGGAGCCGGAAGATGGGTTTCCGCGGGCAGATCGTGCTGCACCCGACTCACGTTCCGGTGGTCAACCGGGTGTACACCCCGTCGGCGGCGGACGTCGACTTCTATCGCGGACTGCTCAAGGCCTACGAGGAGGCCGCCGCGCGGGGCGAAGGGGCGGTCATGTACGGCGACATTCACATCGACAAGGCGCACGCCGACAAGGCGCGGGAATGGCTGCACCGGGTGGACACCCTCGCTGACTTGCATGGCGGGCTATGAGAGGAGAGCTGCTATGCGCGGACTGTACTTCGAGGAGATGAAGGAAGGTGCCGAGTTCTCGCACCCCTTCACCCGGACGGTCACCGAGATGGACAACGTGCTGTTCACGTCGCTGACGATGAACGTGGCGCCGATCCATCTGGACGAGGAGTACGCGAAGGCCAATCTCCCGCAGGGACGGCGGCTGATGAACAGCTCTTTCACCGCGGCGCTGATCGGCGGGATGATCGTGCCCGACCTGACCTTCCGCACCACCATCGGAAACCTCGGCTACGAGAAGATGACCTTCCCGAATCCGGTGTTCCACGGGGATACGCTGCGCGCGGAGTCGACCATCTTGCGCAAGCGCGAGTCGAAGACCCGCCCGGAGGCGGGCATCGTCTGGTTCGAGCACCGCGGCTACAACCAGCACGACCAGCTGATCCACCTGTGCCACCGCACCGGCATGATCATGAAGGCACGGCGAACCGGGCTGAACGGCCCGCCCGCGGTCACCACTTGATCAGCTTGTCCAGCGCCGCCGGGAACTTGCGCTCGGCGTGGGTCACGTACTCGGTGACGTGCTGGCGCATGGCCTCGCCAGCCTGCTCGGAGTCGGCGGCGCGGATCGCCTCGTAGATCTTGCGATGGACCGCGAGCACCGCGTTCCTGCGGCGCACCGGGTATTCGATGCCCTGCGCCGCTCCGCTGATGTCCATGGCGCCGACCATGACATCGACGAGAAAACCGAACAGCGAGTTGCCCGATGCCCAGGCGATGATCTCGTGGAAACGCCGGTTGTTGAACGGGTAAGCGTCGACATCGCCGATGTCGGTTTCCATGTCGATCAGGGTCTGTTCCAGCTCGGCGAGCTTCCTTGGCCTGGAATTCGGGCCGCGGCGAGCTGTGCCATGAGCGGCTGAAGGCCTGCCGCGCCTCGGCCACCACCCGGTACCTGGCCTCGGTCGAACTGCAGCAGCAGGGTGAGCGTGGTGGCCAGGTTTGCCCGGCGTCCGGCGTCTCGATCACCGGGCCGCCGCCGGGGCCTGGCTTGAAGGGAAAGGACGCCCTTGAGCTAGAGGAACCGCAGCGACTCCCGCAACGTCCCCCGCCCGGCCCCTTACGTCTCCGTCATGATCCGCTCCGGAGGCAGCCTGTCGCCCGGGCCCAGGTTGCCCTGGTGCGATATCCCGGACGATCCGCTGCGCGATCAGCAGCGCGGTCTTCCGCGGCCTATTGGGATTCGTCACGCCTTCGGTCACCTCGTCTGTCAAGCGTTCGAGAAGCTGGCAGAAATTACCGGCTAGCCTGGGGTCGGCGGCCAGGTCACTCTCCTCGCCATTGGGCGACGCTTCTCGGCGAAGGCCAATGCTCCCTCCCGCGCGTCAGCGCTCCGACCGCACGGCTCCGAGTACGCCGATTGGCGACCGAAAAATTCACCAGCGGGCGGGCCAAAGTCTAGCCCGTGCGTCAGGATTTGTTTAGTCGCCCTGACAGCCAGTGGCCCGTTAACCGCGATTCTCTTCGCCAGTGTCACTGCTTCGTCGCGCGCTGCGCCGTCGTCGACCAGCCGATTCACCAATCCGATCTCGGCGGCCCGCGTTGCGGTCAGATTGTCGCCGGTAGCGCGAACTCCATGGCCTGCTGGAATCCAATTCGCTGCGGAAGGCGCATCAGGCCACCGCCCGCGGCGACCAGGCCTCGCTTGACCTCCGGCAGCGCGAACAGCCGCGGACCGCCCGGCGACGCCAGGTCGCCGGCCAGCACCACTTCGAAACCGCCCGCCACGGCGAATCCCTCGACCGCCGCGATCAGCGGCTTGTCGCTGCCTCGCTCGGCGATCCCGGCGAAGCCCCGCGGCCACGACCGGCCGCGCTTCCGGCCAGGAAGGCCTTGAGATCCATGCCCGAGCAGAACGCCGGCCGTTCCGGCGAGCACGCCCGCCACCAGGTCGGATCGGCGGTCGAGCTCGTCCAGCGCCGACGCGATCGCGTTCGCCATCGCCTCGTTGATCGCGTTGCGCACGCCCGGCCGGTTGAGCGTGATCGTCATGACACCATCGGCGACGCCGGTGAGCACGATGTCCTCGGCCGGCTCCGGGCTCGTCATCGCGGTGTATCCGGATCGCGCCGTCCAGCCGGATCGGTCGCGGTTGAGAATACGGGTTGCCGATGATGGCCAGCGCCAGGTCGGCGAATTTTCCGGGGCGGCCCAGGCGCCGGGGGTGGGGGACCGATGCCTCCAGCGCCTCCCTGACGTCGGGGCGGATGACGTCCCAGGATCGGAGTCTCCATACACGCCGGGCGCGATCGTGACGGTCCGGCACCAAGTACCAGGATGCCGTCCCATTCTTCGCTTGAACACAGTTGCCCATTCGTCGAGGTTCTCGGCCATCGGACCCACCCATGCTGCGCCGCATTCGATGGCGCCGAATCTAGGTTTGGATGGCGTTCGAACACTCCTCCCAGCGTGATGGTCGAGAGATAGTTCTCGACTGCCATGTGCTGGGTGCTCAGTGACCAAGGAGTATCACGACAAACTCATTGCCCGTATCGACCCCGAATTCCGGAATGTCGCACCACGCATAAGTGCGCAGGAGATCCTCGAAGCCCAAATGGATGTGGACAGCGGCAGCAATAACTAACCGTAACGAGTACATACATAAAAATCTAGCGAAAAAAAAATATTGCCAATTGTGATTTATTGTTGAGTGATGACATAACCTGGGGGGACGTCGGGCGAATTGGCTCGACCTGTGGCACGCCCGTGAATGCCGGAGCGGCAACTACGTTGCAGGCCGGTGCTGCGACCGATACCCATGATGTGATGTAGGTGTCCACCAACTCGTACCATTTAGATATGGACAATCCCCCAAAGATAGTGATGATTTTGCCGCACCACTCCCAAACCAGATGCCATTATTGAATATTTCCCAATCTGACGAATCGTTTGGATAATTTGCCCAAAGGACCATTTGTTACCCTGAGCATCAGTAAGAGTTCTTACATCGGGGCCATTAATAGCAGTGCAAGTCGGCGAACCTTCCGGCAAACCTGTGATCTGTCCGTTAGAGTTTATCTGCGCCGATGTCGCAGCAACAAACCCAAATAGACCGATCAAACCTAGAACTAAGACGCTTCATACGAGGGCTCCGATCATGGATTGCCACTCAGTGGGGCGGGTAAATTGTCGCGGGGCTTCTTAGTCAGGTTTTTGTGTCGAGCTTAGGTTCAAGATGCCCTTTGGACTTTGGCTAAAATTTCTAAGGTTGGCGGTGTTGCCCCGTTTGATCGGACACTCGGCTACGGGCTGAGATGCGGGAACCGGCACCCGTTCTGAAGTTGGCCACCCGACCCGGCAGTCAATCCCAGTGAGTGAGGAGACATCGGAAGGAGACGGAGAGTGACCTTCTCTTCGTACTTTCTAAAGTCTCCGCCCGGGTCAAAGCGATCGACCTCAACGCGTGGCATCATGCCATCCCCCAGGTCACTCGCAACATAAACGCTGCCATTCAGCTGAGCTACACAGACAGATCTCGCGCGCTGGATCACATGTTCCGGAAGATGGCGCGGGAGATAAATGAGGACGCCGCAGCGGGAGTTGACAGATCCCTTGCCTTTACCCAAATTAGGCCCATTGGCAGATTTCCGGCGCCATTACTCACCCCCACATGTAGGCAATGGCTTATAACGCGGAAACATATCGGTCCCATGTCGGCCAGGAAATCCAAAAGCGCGCCGGCGACAACGTCATCGCAGGCGACGACAATCCCTATTTCGCCTACAAGCGATCAAAGTTCCAACGCCGGTTCCTGGATACAATTGATTTCCAATCGAAGACGATAATCGAGGTCGGCTGCGATCCAGGTGGCAAATTTGCGACACATCGCGGCCTGCCACCGCCCCCGTCTTATCCTCGGGGCCGACATTTCGCAGACGGTGTATGACATTGCCCAACGCAATCTGCGCTCGTATGGGAATGTCAAACTCGCGAAGGTCGACGGCACACATTTGCCTTTCGATAGCAATTCGGTCGATTTGAGCTTCACCGCGACAGTGCTGCAGCACGTTACTGACGCGACCATGCTTCAGGCCTTGGTCGGCGATATCTGCCGCCTCACCCGCGACACCACCATCATTATGGAAGACATTGGCGACCATGAGCAGGTCGGCGGCGAAGGAACGGCGATGAGCCGTACGGTTGAGGTCTACCAGACGCTTTTTGGTAACCATGGCTTTCAATTACGTCATGCTGAGTTTCTGAACACTAAAGTCAGCCGGAGCTGGTACGAATTTGCGTGGCGCCTGTATCGTCGCGTATTTGGGCATCGTCACGAAGGTGATCAAATCAACGCCTGCAGGCAGGCTCTTGATCGGCTTGCCACTCACCGTGACGCGGATCTTCGATGACCTCCGGACGGAAGAACAGAATCTAGCCAAGCTCACCTTCGTTAGCCCTACATTTGCCGCCCACGCGGTCACCTAATCACCGAAAAAAGAATTCCAACGACCAGTGCTGTTCGCCCAGCTCCCGCGTAATTTTCGCGTTTCGACGGCAAGACGCCGACCGATAGCGTCATGCAAAACATTATTGAGCTCTGCGAATTCGCCACCGGCGCGCTGGCCAATTGATCGTTATATTCACGGTCCTGACGCTGTGCGGGCCGCAGCAGAATGCGATTCAGAGTTCGCTCCCCAGCACGAGATCAAAGCGGCGATGCTGGCAGGTTAAGTTCAATCGAACAATCCATTTTGAAAGCTATTGCCGACGCTGAAGCCGAGAGAAACGGACTTGCGCGGCGGCTCGAAGCGGCGAGAGGCCGTGCGGCAGCATTACTCGGCAGTGATACGTCCGACTATGGGTCAAGAGATCCGAAAAGTGAGCAATTGCTTCAACAAGCAGAAGACGACTTAATGGCCGCGCAAAAGCGGATCAATGAACTCGCGGCGCACATTGGGCATATGGGCCGAGTGTTGGATTTCCTTAAGCAGAAATAGCCTGTTTGACGTCTAAGAGCTTCTGCGAACCGCATCGATCGCTTTTCCGCGTGCGGATAATCCCACCATCAGCCGATACCGTGATAGCGATCGTTCTTTTGAGCTGAATCTGATCGACCAACCCCAAAGTGTTGGAAATTCGCACGTTTCATTTCGTCAGTGCGATAGACGTTCCGCAGATCGACAATCACTGGTCGTGCCATCACTCGCCGCAACCGATCGAGGTCGAGAGCGCGGAACTGCTCCCATTCGGTGACAATGACCACGGCCTCGGTGCCCTCCGCCGCCTCATAGGCGCTGCCGCAATAGATCACATCGGGCAGATATGGCTTGGCCTGCTCCATAGCGGCCGGATCGTAGCCGCGCACGGTAGCCCCGAGATCACGAAGCGCAGTTATCAGAGGGATTGACGGTGAATCGCGCATATCGTCGGTGTTCGGCTTGAATGATAGGCCGCGCACCGCAATGGTCTTGCCGCGGATCGAGCCGTCTAGCGCCGCCAACTTGCGCGCCATGGCACGCTTGCGCTGATCGTTGACGGCCGCGACCGTCTCAACGATGCGCAGCGGTACGCCGTGGTCGTGCGCGGTCATGAGCAAAGCGGTCGCGTCCTTGGGTAAGCATGAACCGCCGAAGCCAGGGCCGGCATGCAAAAACTTGCCGCCAATGCGGTTATCAATCCCCAAGCCACGCGCGACATCTTGCACGTCGGCGCCGACACGTTCGCATAGATCGCCGATCTCGTTGATGAAGGCGATTTTGGTGGCTAGAAAGGCATTGGCCGCATACTTGATCAGCTCGGCGGTGCGGCGGCTGACATACAGCATCGGCGCGGCATTCACGTAAAGTGGCCGGTAGGCTTCCGCAAGTACCTCGCGGGCGCGAGCATCGTCGGTGCCGATCACGATACGATCGGGATGCTTGAAATCATAGATGGCAGCGCCTTCCCGCAGGAATTCCGGGTTTGAGACAACCTGCATCTGCGTGTTTGGACGTTCGTTGCGCAGAATCCGTTCGATTTCATCGCCGGTTCCGACGGGTACGGTCGATTTCGCGACCACGACCGCCGTAGGCGACAGCAGCGGCGCAATTTCCTGTACCGCGGCGTAGATGTAGCTTAGGTCGGCGCCGTCGCCCCGGCGCGACGGCGTGCCCACGGCGATAAATATCGCTTCCGATTGGCCGATGCCTTCGGCCCGGCTCGAGAAGCTTAGCCGTTTCCTGCGCAATGTTGTTGGCGACGAGATCCGCAAGACCGGGCTCGAAGATCGAGATTTCGGCGCGTTTGAGCGCCGCGATCCGGTCCGTGTCCTTATCGATGCAAGTAACGTGGTGACCGAAATCGGCAAAACAGGCGCCGGAGATGAGCCCAACATAGCCAGTCCCGATTATCGTCAGGCGCATATCGTTCTCCCCGTGGATGTTCACAAACGATGCATGATCCATTGTTTGGTAAGTCGACTTAAACGTAAAATTGCTGAGATCGCCGCGGATTCGCGGCACACGGCGCTTGCTGGCGTAGAGACGATCCCTAGCACAAACAGGGCTGAACGCGCGTTTGGCACGCTCGGGTGTTGAGAAAAGGGTCACCGTTCGGAACGTGTCGGCGAATGATGGCGGCGCGCGATTGTCGGCGATGTTGTGACCGAGCAAAAAAGCCAACGACGGGGGCGGCAAAGGCTAGGAGAACGGCCTGCATAGTAGGTCATATGCATAGCTCGATATTCTCGTGCTCAGTACGGAGCTCACGGCGTGTGAGATCACGATAGACGTTGCCGCCGCAAGAGGCATTCTATAGTTCGGCCAATAACTCATCCGCGCAAGCTGGTGACTTAACCAGCATTGCACGTTCCACCAGCGCGCAGATCGCGTGGCCCGCGACCATGTATATCTGTTGAATAATCGCCGTCTCGTGCGATGGTACGGCCAAAAGGTAATCGCACAACGAGCGCATTTCATCGGCATTCGCGCCCGAGAAACCAATTGTTGGTAAGCCAAGCTCCTGTGCGGCCCGCAGTGCGCGCAGTATGTTTTTCGATCGGCCAGACGTTGATATGGCGAGGAACGCGTCGTGCGGGCGCCCCAAGCCGCAGTTGCCGCTCAAATACATACTCATAGCCGTAGTCGTTGGCTACGGCCGTCAATACCGAGGTGTCCGCTGTTAAAGCAAGAGCGGTAAAGGATTTCGCTCGACCAGGAATCGCGACAAAAACTCCGCCGCAAGATGTTGTGCGTCGGCGGCGCTGCCGCCGTTGCCCGCAATGATTAGCTTGCCGGAGCGGCGCAGGCATCCTCCTATGGCCCGCGCGATCGTCGCAACGGACAGCATGAACTCATGACTTTCCGCCGTAAGCGCAAGCGCCGATAGCGAGCGCCCAAGAAAATCACTGAGCAGGATCGGCTTCCGCTAAATTTTCGGTTCATCGCCTATCCTCAACTCATAGAAGTGCGCAGCTACTCGCGCCTCATAATTTATCAGCCCGCGAGCTGGCACAATCAGAGGTCGATGCGGGAATGAGTTCTGGCCGTCGAGGATTGCCGCGCGAGTGATCGCGTAGTCTGTGTCTCGGTCGCCTGGCCGTGACTTCCTCGAATACGCCGGCAAAATCAATACGCGCCGCGTCCTTGTAAGACGCGCTTAACGGTCATGAGCACGATCGCAACGTCCCGTCTAAGTGACCAGTTGCGCAGGTACTCAACATCGAAAGCGACGCGTTCTGCATACGTCGTTTCATTGCGGCCTTTGATTTGCCACAGCCCCGTTAGGCCGGGCCGACTGCTAGCGTAGACGTAGAAATGTTCCTGATATTTGCCGATCTCTTCGACCACAATTGGCCGTGGACCGACGAGGCTCATCTCCCCTTTGAGGATGTTGAACAGTTGCGGCAACTCATCCAGGCTGGTGCGTCGCATGATTTTGCCAATTCTCGTGACGCGCGGATCATCTTGCAGCTTCTGGTTATTCATCCATTCGCGGGCAGCATGCGGGATTCAGCGGCGAGATGCTGCTGAAGTTTCTTCTCGGCATCCGCTGCCATGGTGCGAAACTTCAGGCAGGTAAACTCGCGGCCGGCAAACCCAATTCGACGGTGCCGAAACAGCACCGGACGACCCGAACTAGCGAGCACCAAAAGATAACAGGCGAGAAATACGGGCGAGGATATGATCGTGGCAAGAAGGCCCGCGACGATATCGAATGTGCGCTTAGTGGCCCCACCGATAGGCCTGACGGAAACTCGAAGACGCGACATCCGGGGCACCAGACAACGCCGACGCTACGTGTCTCATGGGATGATTTCATGTCCAATTTGAATGCCCCAAATTCACCCTTAACCCTAACGTCTACGTTGCAATGCAACGTAAAAAAAATCAAGCGAAAATTAATGGCAATTGCAGCAGGATTAATAAATCATAACTCGATGCAATGTGGCATTGGGGCGACAGAGGAGCGATCATGCGATGACAGCGGAACAGCAATCAAAGCTGCGCCGATTGAATTTCGCGGCGAATTACGCTTGAGCGCCGCGGCGCCACTAGCTGACAGGCAACGCTGCCGGCATGTGGACAGATATCTCGCGTTTGAATGAGTCGCGCAAAGTTTCGTATCGCCCAGCCACCGTATCCTCACCTCACTGTCCGATCAGCGACACAATCGTCATTAGCAAAATAGCGCCTCAACGTCGCGGACTTTATGACCGCCGCATACCATGATGGCTGAGTAACCGGGAATGACGCTGTGGAAATCTGCGGCCGTGCTTTTTCGCTTAGGTCCGAACAATATTGACCTAAGGCTATTGGGTCCCCTACCCCCTAAAATTGGGGGGCCGGTTTCGTATCAGACGCGATGCGTGCTAACCAGCTTGCTTTGTGGAACGGAACTGTGCCGTCATGTCACGGAGCGCCTGCTGTCATCGATGCTGTTCGGCGCTGCGCGAAGACACAGCCGACATCGTCATCTATTCGCGCTATGCGAGCATGGCGACTTCGGTGAATTGGACGAGGGCCCGATGCCGCATTCGAAGGAGCAGTGAAAGGTCAGCGATCACGAGCGGCTGTAATCGTCCTCGATGCGCTCGATGTCGTCCCCGCTGATATAGCTGCCGCTCTGCACTTCGATCAGTTCGAGGTCGATCTTACTGGCTTCTCCAACTGTTCCGCGACCCGATCGACACGTACATTGATTCGTTCTCGTGCGGCATTTGCAGATCGTCGTCCGCGCCGCCGCGCACCACCATACACGTAACTGAGCGAAGCAAGCAGACAGAACCATGGCCGCGGCGAATTGCTTGCCCACGTGATGGCGAGCGCTTGCGTTCGGGCCCGTCGCCGGGCTCGGGCGCCCCCGCGACCGCCTTGCCGTCTCGGGCCAGCCGGGACAGGGTTGGTAACTGCCCCGGACCATAGTGGGTGTGCCCTGTGAAGAAGGTGCTCAGTTCTGCTTGAGGCTGAAGCTGGTGGCTCGGCTGGCGCTCAAGCAGTCCGAAAGGGGCTAGGAAACGTCGACAGAAGCAATATACGACAAGCGTATACTACAAGCAAGTACGGGCGGCCGGGCTGCTCGCGGGCTCGGCGGTTTCTGTCCGGGGTGGCGGAACCGTACGCCGCGGTGCATGGCGCGCATGTCGAGAAGGTCTGGGGTCCGGTGACCCCGCCCTGAGCGTGGATTCTGCTCCAGGAGATGGCCAATGCCGGACGGCTGAAGCAGATTCGGATGGTGTCGCTGGGCTGGTGCACCTGGACCAGCTCCCGAGGGTGATGCCCATCGTTGGCAGCTGGCTGGCATCATGGCCGTGCTGATCATCGTCGGGCTGCTCACCGGGCTGGCCCCGCTGCTCATCCCGCTGGGCGTCTGCTCTGCTGGGCCGACCGGGATGAATCTGTTCGGCAGGTTCGCCCAGTCGGCGCAGTACGCGCGATCGAGGGGCAGCCTGGGGCGCCTGCCTGTGGCCGTCTCTGAGAACATGCGCGTAAACTGGACCGTGACGCCTGCATCGTCCCCAACCGGAACATGGACGTCGTGCATCGGGCCGTGGGCCTGCGGGTGTTATCCTGGTCGGGGAGGGCTCCCCCCACCCGGTGGGCCACCCTGGCTGCTGCGGAGAAGAAGGGCGTCGCCCGCGTCGCCTACGAAGTGCCCATCTTCGAGTTCCAGGTGGGGGACGAGGAAGGCCAGATCCCGCTCGGCAAGACGGAGTGCAAAGAATTACGCGCCTGCCCCGGAACCTCAAAGGCGGGCGTGGTCAGTGACATCATGACGGCTGAAGGCTTTGTAGCTGTCCTGCAGGCGCCCAGGGGACCGATCCCGAGACGCGAGCACCCAGGATGCCCAGGCCGAGGCGCTAGCCAGCTGTTTTGGCCGTTTCGGTCAGACGCGGACGACCACGGTGTCCGAGGCACGGTCGTGCAGGCCGCGCAGGTCTCGGTCGCTGAGCAGCGGCGGGACGACGGTGAGCAGGATCGCCGTGCGGACCAGGGCCCACCCGAAGCCCACCGGGCCGCCGGACAGGCGGATCACGTGGTATTCCGGCCAGCCGCTTGCCCACGGTGTTCGGATCAGCGCGGTGAGAAGCTAGGTACCCCGATCGTGAAGACGACGATCGTCCAGAACTCCGAGTGGGTCAGCCAGGCGCCGCCGACGCCCAGGCTGAGCAGCCAGTCGATGAGCAGGGCCAAGACCCGGCGCGGGGAGCGCCTGGGCCCACCGAACCGGGGCCGCGTTCCGGGTAGGCCGGCTGCTGGCCGAGAGGTCGGGGTCGTTACGTCCGCCTGGTTCGCCTTGGTGGCCGCCGGGGCCGCTAGCTGCGCGGTGCCGGTCTTCGCGGTGCCGGTTTTTGCGGTGCCGGTTCGCGGGGCCGGTTTTTGCGGTGCCGGGTCTTTGGCGGTGCCGGTTTTTGCGAGCCGGTTTTTGCGTGCTGGTTTTTGCTGAACGTGCCTGTGCGGGGGCAGCGGGCCTGGTGGCGGCGGATCGGCGCGGGTCTCGCGCCACCGCGGGTCGGGGAGTTTTCTGGCCACCTCACCACGGTACCGCTCCGCCCCGGGAGCGAGCGCTGGGCGATAATGGGGTCTAGAGCCAGGCCTTTGAGCCGTAACATCTGTAATATGAGACGGCGCGGGAGACTGCTGATGGCTACTGTCGAATCGCGTGCCAATGAACGGACAGTGACACTGTCCGGTACCCGGAAGGGTTGATGTTTAGCAGTGCCGAGGAGTCTTCCGCTTCATCACGGCGGAGAACGTGGAGTTCATCGACGTCAGGTTCTGCGACCTGCCGGGGACGATGAAGCACGACCGCGCCCGTGCAGTCCTTCGGTGAACACGGTTTCCACCGACGGCCTCATGTTCGACGGCTCGTCGATCCGCGGTTTCCAGCAGATCCACGAGTCGGACATGCAGTTGCTGCCGGACCCGGCCACGGCGAGGTCGACCTGTATCCGCACGCACAAGACCCTGAACCTCACGTTCTTCGTGCACGACCCGCTGACCGGCGCACCGTACAGCAGGGACCCGCGCAACGTGGCCCGCAAGGCCCAGGACTTCCTGCGCGGTACCGGATCGGGGACACGGCGTTCTTCGGCCCGGAGGCGGGAGTCTACATCTTCAACTCGGCCTGCTTCTCGACCTCGGCGGAACCTCAAGGGCTACTACCACATCTATCTGGAAGGTGCCTGGAACACCGGCAAGGACGAGGACGGCGGCAACCTGGTCTACAAGCCCAGGTACAAGGGCGGGTACTTCCCGGTGCCGCCGATGGACCACTACACCGACCTGCGCTCGGAGATGGTCCGGAACCTGATCGCTGGCGGCATCCAGGTCGTATGCAGCACCACGAGGTCGGCATGGGCCTGTGAGGCTGAGATCGACATCAGGTTCGGCTGCTGCTGGCCATGGCCGACACGCTGATGGCGTACAAGTACATCATCAGTCCACCGCCCGGGCGGCGGGCAAGACCGTGACGTTCATGCCGAAGCCGCTGTTCGGCGACAACGGCAACGGGATGCATGGCCACCAGTCCCTTTGTGGAGGGACGGCGCGCCGCCTGTTCCACGCCAGGTTGGGTACGCGGGCCTGTCGGACACCGGCCGGTATCATCGGCGGCCTGCTCGCCCACGCGCCGTCCCTGCGGCCTCGACCAACCCGACCACCAACTCGACCATCCGCTGTTCCTCGGTTCGAGGCCCCCGTCAACCTGGTCGAACCCAGAGCGCAACCGCTCGGCTCTGCGCCCGGATCCCAATCACCGGTACGGAACCCGAAGGCCAAGCGCGTCGAGTTCCGCGTCCCACTCGTCCTGAACCCCCTACCCCCGGGTTGACCGTATGCCCATAGCCGGGCCCGCGAGTTACGAAGAACAAGATCGAGCCGCCGGAGCCGGCGGACAAGGACCTCTGACCAGCTCCCGCCGGACGAGGCCGCCGCCATCCCGCAGGTCCCCGTGATCTCTGACGAGGTGCTGAACAACCTGGAGGCGCCACCCGCAACCCCACCGAGGGCGGGTGTTCACCGAGGACCTCATCGAGGTCTGGCTGGACTACAAGCGGACCGTCGAGCTCGACCAGATCCGCCTGTGCCCCCACCCCCACGAGTTCGAGCTGTACTTCGACGTCTACAGCGAACGGCCGCGCACCCGCGCTGCTGCGGGGTCGCGGCCGGTTGAATGTGCCGCTGCTGTTCCGGCTAGGCAGCGCGAATCTCAGTCACGACCAGAACTGGTCCGGCACCCTGCCGGATCGTTGGCGAGTAGGATCTCCGAGCTTCGCCTCGGCATTGAGCTTTATCGGCATGGCCAGGACGACATCTAGGGTCTTGTCGCCCTGTTCGGTGGGACGCGTGAAGGAAGGCGATGCGTGGTCGTCGCTGGCCAGGATCGTTTCCAGCTGGGTGCGGGCCCCATCCCTGGATGGCTGTCCTGTAGCCTGACTCCATGACCGCGTTCCTCTGTCCTGGCAACGTGCCGCTCATGGGCATTGTTCCGCAAGTGCAGGACGACATTTTCAGTAAGCTCTGACGGATCCAGATCGCCGCTGTTCCATGCTGGAGTTGGCGACGGTGACGGCATTGGGGTGTTCAGTCATTGCTGGCCTCCAGGCACTGTGTCCATTTGTACCCGTCCATTCCGCTACGACCAGAAGGCGTTGACCGCGTCCTGGTCATCGGCCAGGGCCCATTCTTGGCGGGTTTCCCGTTGGTACCAATCTGGTACGCCTGAGCCAGCACAACGTCCAGATGCCGGTCATCCCGGTCCGCTGTTACCCGCGTGAAGACCCCGCCGTGCGAAGCCTCCGTCGGCGAGGATATCGTGGGGCTCGCTCCGCAAGCCCCCCTAGTGAGGTCTCGAACCCTCTCGAAGCAACCGAAGATCGCGTCTCGCCGCGGAAGCCACCACTCAGCGGCTTCCCCAGCCAGACGACAGATCTCCGGTAAAGTACTCGCGGTAGGCGTCGAAATCTCCCCGGTTGAGGTCGACATCGCTTCCGGAGGAGACCGACATTCGGATGCTCCGCCAGGACGTTTCCCTCCGCGCCACCGCCCGCGAGCCCAACCGGACGATCTGAGCAGCCACCTGGAACTGTCTGCGGATCCACTTCGGTCCCTGGCCTCGTTCGGCGCTGCGCCGCGGCGGCGCAGTACCTCGGAGCTCAGGGCGGCGACCGCCGCGGCGCGGCGGGTCGGGCGGCTGCCCGCGGCGGTGATGCAGCACGACTTCCAGCGGCGTGCCACCGCCTTCCAGGGCGAGGAACACGACGGGGTGGCCGTCCAGGGAGGTCGCCACGGCCGACCGCGCAGGTCGAGCAGCGTGTAGGCCAGCCCGGCGGCCGACCAGGGCGCGCAAGGTCTCCACGCTGCTGCTGCGGTAGCGGATGTTCGGCTTGAAGACCGGCCGCGGCGAACATGCTACGGAAGTAGTCACGCTCTTGCGGCAGGTCCAGCAGCGCCAGCGGCTCGTCGGCGAGCTGGGTCAGCCGGATCTTGGCGCGGCCGTGAAACTGGTGCCCGGCCGGGAGCAGCGCGTACGGCGGGAGGGAAGAACAGGCTGTCCACGACGAGCCGCGGATCCGGAGCGGAGCCGTAGCCCAGGCCGAACTCGAAGGCGGCTGCTGAGCACGCCCTCGGCCAGCGTGTCGAGGCTCAATTCGCGGTGTCCAGCCGCAGCTGCGGGTAGCGCTCAGCGCAGGTGGCGAGTCCCAGGTCGGGCAGTATGTACGGGAAGTACCTCGAAACAGCCGATCGACAGCGCCCCGGCCAGCCCGTAGCCGAGCCCGTGGAACCCACTGCTCAGCTCCCCGGCCTGGGCCAGCAGCCTCCGGCTGGCAATCAGCAGCTGCTGCCGGCGCCAGGCGACCCCTGGCGCGCGTGATGGCGCAGCAGCAGCTGCACGTCCAGGGCACGTTGAGCTCGGCGAGCGCGTCGACATCGCCGACTGGGACAGGTAGGCAACTGCGCCGCCGCGCCGGTGATGCTGCCGGACTCGGCGACCGCGCGCAGTATCTCGAGCTGGCGCAGCGTGTACTCAGCCACCCCGCGCCTCCCGGTCAGGGTCCAGCTAGGTTCGCTCGTCCGTAGGCGAGGTAGCCACGCTGGGTCGTGATGTGGTCGGCCAGTACTGTGTCGCGCCAGACCCCCCAGATGAGCCGATCCGCGGCGGGACAGCCAGGGCAAGCCCAGGTAGTACACGCCGGGCTCGGACGACACGCCGCGTCGGTGCTTCGGTTCGCCGGTGCTCGTCGAAGCCATCGCTGCAACCAGCTGAAGTCGACGGTGGAGCCGGTCGCCCAGACGATCGAGGTGACCCCGGCCGTCGCGAGGTCGAAGTCCGAGGAGCGGGTCGGTCACGCCAGCCGGGTCGGTACCGAGAACTCTGGCCGCTGGTTCTTCGGGGAGATCAAGGCCGTTCCGCGCGATGTAGGCGTCGGCCTCGTCGAGCAGCGCCAGGTAGTTGGCGTCGCCGTGGGCGATGTTTACGCTGATGTCCGGCGCGAAGCGCATGGTGCCGTGGCTGAACGACGTGGTTGGCTCGACGAGGGTGATGCCGCGGGCGGCGAGGGCGCGGAAGTCGACGGATGGCCGCCGTGGACGCTGTGCACCCGCGAGATGGTGCATGCTCCGCGCCCTGGGGGAGGAGCTTCAAGGTCCCGACAGGCCGAGGATGCGAAGCCACCAGCAGTAGTCGCGCTCACGGTAACTTCGGCGGGGGCCTGTCATGGGGGCCGACGGTAGAAGATGATGACGTGCTCCTGGACTGCGCGAGCTCGTCGGCGATCTGCACTCCGGCGTTATCCGGCTCCAGCACGGAGGAAATGACTGCTGGTCGGGCAGCTGCTTGGGGTTGCGGTAGGCGCTGGAGTGGATCTGCAGCACCCCCGCGTCGCCGGAAACGTTGGCGGGATGACGGGTCGCTGGAACGGCCCGGTCGCGGCGACGACGAAGCGCGCGCCGATGGTCCCGTCGACGTCTGGGTGAAGCCTGCGCGGGCTGGGGCATTCCTTTGCACGCATGTTACCTCGACACCGCACCGGATCGGGGCGGCGATCTTCTCCGCGTAGGCCACGAAGTACTCCGCGACCTGTCCTTCGAAGCCAAGGCATCGGGATCGAGGTCGGGGAAGTCCCACACCCGGGAAGCGGTCGTGCCAGCAGGCCCGTTGATGTAGCAGTTTACCGCTTGAGCGCCATCGCTCGGCGATGCGTGCCGCTCCACGACGAGGTGCGGCACGCCGTTGTTGCTCAGGTACGCAGTCATCGCCAGCCCGGCCTGGCCCGCGCCGATCACCAGGACCTCAATCTCTTGGCTCGACATCCCAACCTCCGCGCGCGCCCGAGCACATGCTTTCGTCGGTCAAATCCTCCTGGTAGCAAGACCCCTGTCCAACAGATGTTTCTGACCTTCGAGTTCTGTTTCGTCGATGCGCTGAGGAGGCGAGCGCGGACGTTGTTCCTGCGGTCTGCGGCGTCGATGACGGCGGCCGCTAGGGCGGTGGCACCGTCCAAGACGGCCCGATCGGCGGTGGTCCTTGGCGCAGTGCGGCGACTCGGGCTGGTGGTTGACCGCGGGGAGCGAGTCGATGCCGAGGTAGGGGTGGATCGCGGGGAGGCGCAGGGTAGCGTTGCCCATGTCGTGGTAGGCCCGGTTCGATCCCTGCGTGCTCGACACCTGGGTCGGTGAGGGGCGGCCGAGATCGCGAGCGTTGGCCAGGAACAGGTCAGTAGCAGCTGTCTGCTGTCTTGGTGGTTCCCAGAATGCGGGCTTTCCGGCTTGATCTCCAGCTCGCAGCCGGTGGCCAGCGCGCCCGTCGAGCAGGCGCGGACGCGGTTGATCTGGTCGAAGTTCGGCCAGCGAGGCGGCGCGCTGACCAGCGGCCCTCGGCCCGGTCGGGACGGCGTTGGGCGCGAGTCCGGCCTGCGAGACGATGCCGTGACCACTGATGTGGAACTGCTGGCGCAGCAGTCCGATCGCGACCTGGGCGCAGCGGACGCGTCGGCGGGGTTGACATGCTCAGCAACACCAACCGAGCCAGTAGATGTAGTAGCGCCAATTGCTGGGCGTCAACGCCGCCGACGCGTTCACTGTCGCCCAGGTCGCGATCGGACTGCTGCGCCAGCAGTTGCCCGCATCGGTGCGGGTGCACCTGCATCGTCACCCAGGCCGTACTCGCACCCAACGCCATCCCCGACCGGGCCGAGGGCCGCTGGTACGTTCGCGCCGCCTCGCTGGCCGAACTCGACCGGATCGAACCGCGCGTTCGCGCCTGCTTCGAAGCCGGCGCGCTGGCCACCGGCTGCGAGCTGGAGATCAAGCCGGAAAGCCCGGCGTTACTCGGAGTTCCGCAACGACGAACAGCTGCGACCTGTTGCGGGACGCTCGCAGATCTCGGCCGCCCCTTTACCCACCGGGGTCGGCGCGCAGATGAACCGTGCCTCCACCGACATGGGCAACTATCTCCTGGTGACTTCTCCACGTCCACCCCTACCTCGGCATCGAGCCGCTCCCCGCGCTGGTCACCAGCCCGAGTTCGCCGCACTGCTGTACCAGCTGCTGATCGGGCCGTCTTGGACGGTGCCACCGCCCTAGCGGCCGCCGTCATCGACGCCGCGAGCCGCGACGATGTTCCTGGCGTCTCGCCTCTCAGCGCATCGACAAAACAGAACGAAGAAAAGGTCAGAAACATCTGTTGGACAGGGGTCTTGCTACCAGGGAGGATTTGACGACGAAAGCGTGTGCTTAGGGGCACACCAAGGAGGTTGGGATGTCGAGCCAAGAGATTGAGGTCCTGGTGATCGGCGCGGGCCAGGCCGGGGTGGCGATGAGCGAGCACCTGAGCAACAACGGCGTGCCGCACCTCGTCGTGGAGCGGCACCGCATCGCCGAGCGATGGCGCTCAGGGGCGTGTGGGACTCCCTGGTCGCGAACGGGCCTGCTTGGCACGACCGCTTTCCCGGTATGGAGTTCCCCGATCTCGATCCCGATGCTCTCCGCTTCGAAGGAGCAGGTCGCGGAGTACTTCGTGGCCTACGCGGAGAAGATCGCCGCCCCGATCCGGGCGCGGTGTCGAGGTGACATCCGTGCATAAGGAACGCCTGC
This sequence comes from uncultured Acidobacteriaceae bacterium, assembly GCA_963743115.1. Taxonomy (GTDB): domain Bacteria; phylum Acidobacteriota; class Terriglobia; order Terriglobales; family Acidobacteriaceae; genus Sulfotelmatobacter. Next base: position 34,161 of record CAVUOM010000002.1, read on the forward strand.
GAGGCCGGCTTCCGCGCCCAGACGTCGGACGGGACCATCGACGCGCGCTTCGCTGTGCCGCGACCGGGCCGTTCCAGCGACCCGTCATCCCGCCGATCGTTCCCGGCGACGCGGGGGTGCTGCAGATCCACTCCAGCGCCTACCGCAACCCAAGCAGCTGCCCGACGGCAACGTCCTCGTGGTCGGAGCCGGATCTCGTCAGGAGTGCAGATCGCCGACGAGCTGGCGCAGTCGGGGCGCCGGTCATTCTCTCCGTCGGCCCCACGACAGGCCCCCGCGAAGTTACCGTGAGCGCGACTACTGCTGGTGGCTTGGCGTCCTCGGCCTGTGGGACCTTGAGACTCCTCCCAGGGCGCGGAGCATGTCACCATCGCGGTTAGCGGCGTCCACGGCGGCCATACCGTCGACTTCCGCGCGCTCGCCGCCCGCGGCATCACCCTCGTCGGCCGGACGACGTTGTTCGACCACGGCACCATGCGCTTCGCGCCGGACGTCGGCGACAACATCGCCCGCGGCGACGCCAACTATCTGGCGCTGTCGACGAGGTGACGCGATATCGCGCGGACGCCTTGATCTCCTGAAGAACCTGAGGCCAGAGTTCTGGTTCCGACCCGGATGCGTGACCGATCCGCTTCTCGAGCTCGACCTCGCGGGGGCCGGCGTGACCTCGATCGTCTGGGCGACCGGCTTTACGATCGACTTCAGCTGGTTGCAGGTCACGCGTTCGCCGCAAATGGAAAGTCGCAGCATCGACGAGGTGTTTCGTCCGAGCCCGGTACTTTCTGGGTTTGCCCTGGTTGTCGCGCCGCGGCTCGACTTTATCTGGGGCGTCTGGCACGACGCCATTACCTTGCGGACCATATTGCGACCCAGCGCGGCTACCTCGCGGCCCACGGACGAGCCGAGAGCCTAGCTGGACCCTGACCGGGAGGCGGCGGGGGTGGCCGTACACGCTGCGCCAGCTGGAGTATTTCGTCGCGGTCGCCGAGTCCGGCAGCATCACCGGCGCGGCGGCGCAGGTGCACCTGTCCCAGTCGGCGATGTCGACCGCGCTCGCCGAGCTCGAACGTGCCCTGGACGTGCAGCTGCTGCTGCGCCATCACGCGCGCGGGGTCACCCTCACCGCGGCCGTGAGTAGCTGCTGATTGCCAGCCGGAGGCTGCTCGCCCAGGCCGGGGAGCTGAGCAGTGAGGCTCACGGGCTCGGTGACGGGCTGGCCGGGGCGCTGTCGATCGGCTGTTTCGAGGTAACTCGCCCTGTATGTGCTGCCTGGAACTGGTTATCGCCACCTGCGCTGAGCGCTACCGCAGCTGCGGCTGGACACCCACGAAGTCGACCTCGACGCGCTGGCCGAGGGCGTGCTCAGCGGCCGCTTCGAGCTCGGCCTGGGCGACCAGCTCTGCTCTGGATCCGCGGCTCGTCGTGGACAGCGTGTTCTCCTCGCCGTACGCGCTGCTCCGGCTGGGCACCGGTTCGCCGGCCGGCGCCAAGATCCGGCTGACCCAGCTCGCCGACGAGCCGCTGGCGCTGCTGGACCTGCCGCAAAGCCGCTACGACTTCCCGCATGTTCGCCGCGGCCGTCTTGAGCCGCATCCGCTGCCACCCGCAGCAGCAGCGTGGGCCTCCGTGCGCCCCTGGCTCGGCCGCGGGCTGGCCTACACGATGTGGACCTGCGGTCGGCCGTGGCGACCTCCCGGACGGCCACCCCGTCGTGTCCCTCGCCTGGAAGGCGGTGCATGCTGCTGGAAGTTGTGCTCGTCACCGCCGCGGCAGCCGCCCGACCCGCCGCGCTGCGGTCGCCGCCCTGAGCTCCGAGGTACTGCGCCGCCGCGGCGCAGCGCCGAACGAGGCCAGGGACCCGAAGATGAACTCACGACGGACTCCACAGGTGGCTGCTCAGATCAAGGGTTGGGCTAGCGGCGGGTAGGAGAGGAGGGAGGAGTTGTGCGGGAGCATCCGAACGTCGGTTCCTCCGGGAGGCAATCTCGACCCTCCAACCGGGAGATTTCGACGTGGACCGCGATAATTTTACCGAAGATGTTGGTGCTGCACACGTGGGGGGAAACGATCCGCTGAAGTGGTGACTACCGCGGGCGAGATGATCTTCGAGTACTTCGAGGGGTTCGAGACCTCACTCAGGGGGGCTTGCGGAAAGCGAGCCCCGACGATATCCTCGCCGACGATCTGCACGGCGGGGTCTTCACGCGGGTAACAGTGCAACCGGGATGACCGGCATCTGGACGTTGTGCTGGCTCAGGCGTACCGAATTGATCCCGACGGGCAAGTTCACCGAGTACTGGGCCCTGGCCGATGACCAGGACGCGGTAAACGCCTTCTGCTTGAGTGTAATGGACGGGGTACAAATGGACACAATGCCTGGAGGCCAGCAATGACTGAACACCCCAGTGCCCACCGTAGCGTAGTAAAGCTTCAGGCGTGGAACAGCGTGATCTGGATGTCATCAGGGGCTACTTCATCCTGAAGAGGACCTGTCCTGCACTTTGCCGGGAACAGTGCCACAAGTGGGCACGTACCGAGGACGAGACGCGGTTATGGGCGCTAGGGTGAGCCATGCAGGGATGGGGCCTGGATGCCGAGCTGGAAACGATCCTGGCCAGCGACGACCACGTCATCGCTCTCTCCTTTAGCGCTTCCGCCGAACAGGGCGACAAGACCCGAGATGTCGTCCTGGCCATGCTGATAAGCCCAACGCCGAGGCGAAGCTCGCGGAGATATGGTTCCTCGCCAACGATCAGGAGGGCAACGACCAGTTCTGGTTGTGACTGAGATTCGCACTGCCGAGCCGGAACAGCAGCGGCACGTCAACCTCGCCACCGCAGCAGCGCAGGTCGCGGCCGTTAGCTGTCAGACGTCGAAGTACAGCTGGAACTCGTGGGGCGGGCGCAGGCGGATCTGGTCGAGCTCGACGGTCCGCTTGTAGTCCAGCCAGACCTCGATGAGGTCCTCGGTGACAGACCCCGCCCTCGGTGAGGTACGAGTGGTCAGCCTCCAGGTTGTTCAGCACCTCGTCGAGGATCGGGGGACCTGCGGGATGGCGGCGGCCTCGTCCGGCGGGAGCTCGTAATAGGTCCTTGTCCACCGGCTCCGGCGAGCTCGATCCGTCCTCGATCCTGTCCAGCCCGGCCATCAGCATCGCGACGTGAGGTAGGGGTTAGAGGACGGGTCGGGAACGCGGTAACTGACGCGCTTGGCCTTCGGGTTCGTACCGGTGATTGGGATCCGGGCGCAGGCCGAGCGGTTGCGCTGTGAGTAGACCAGGTTGACGGGGGCCTCGAAGCCGGGGACTAGCTGGTGGTAGGAGTTGGTGGTCGGGTTGGTGAAGGCCAGCAGGGACGGCGTGTGGGCCAGCAGGCCGCCGATGTAGTACCGGCCGTGTCCCACAGGCCGCGTTGACCCCGTTGTAGAACAGCGGCGCGCCGTCCTTCCAGGAACTGGCGGCAGTGCATCCCGTTGCCGTTGTCGCCGAACAGCGGCTTCGGCATGAACGTCACGGTCTTGCCGTCGCCCTGGGCGGTGGACTTGATGATGGCTCCTGGTGCCATGGAGCGCGCTGGCCATGGCCAGCAGCGGCCGGAACCTGATGTCGATCTCGGCCTGGCTGTGCTGACCGTGCTGCATCGACCTCGATGCCGGCAGGCGATCAGGTTCCGGACCATCTCCAGCGGCAGCCTGTGTGCCCATCGGCGGCACCGCGCAGACCCGCCTCGTACTGGGGCTCGTAAGCCAGGTCGCCGCCGTCCTCGTCCTTGCCGGTGTTCCAGGCGCCTTCCACGGAGTCGATGTGGGGCAGCCTCTGTCTGCCGAGGTCGAGCGGGCCCAGCTCAGAGGAGAACTCCGCCTCCGGGCCGAGAATGCCGTGTCCCTGATCCCGGTAACCGCGCAGGAGTCCTGGGCCTCTGCGGGCCACGTTGCGCGGGTCCCTGCTGTACGGTGCGCCGGTCAGCGGGTCGTGCGCAATGAGACGCGTAAGGTCCAGGGCTTGTGTGCAACGGTTGAGCATCGCCGTGGCCGGGTCCGGCAGCAACTGGATGTCCGACTCGTGGATCTGCTGGGGAAATCGTGGATCCACGAGCCGTCGAACATGAGGCCGTCGGTGAAGGCGTCACCGAAGGATGGTGGTGCGGCACGGTGAAGTGCTGCATTGTCCCCGGCAGGTCGCATAAAGTTATGTCTCATGACTGGACGTCTTGCTGCGGTGCATGAGTGGTAGTAATTTCCTCTGGCACTGCTAAACATCAACCCTCCCGGGTCCGGGACATGTTACTGTCCGTTGATGGCACGCCATTCGTACGGTAGCTGTCTGCACATTCCTGACCGCGTCCGGTGTGTTTCGGCGGACGTCACGGTCAAGGCTGCTTGAGCCCCCATTATGGCCCCAGCGCTCGCTCCCAGGGGCGAAGGAATTCGTGGTGAAGGTGGCCAGAAAGTCCCCGAACCGCGCGCCGCCGTGCTGAATCCGCCGCCGCCAGGCCCGCTGCCCCCGCACAGGCACGTTCGGCAAAAACCGGCACCGCAAAAACCGGCCCCGCAAAAACCGGCACCGCAAAGACCGGCACCGCAAGCTGCCTAGACCGGCACCGCAAAAACCGGCACCGCGAAGACCGGCACCGCGCAGCTGACGGCCCCGGCGGCCACCGAGGCGAACCAGGCGGACGTAACGACCCCGACCTATCCCGGCCAGCGGCTCGGCCTGCCGGAACGCGGCCCCGGTTCGGTGGCCAGCATGCCGCGCCTGTCTTGGCCTGCTGCTCGCCGCCATCGGCGTCGGCCTACCGACTCGGAGTTCTGGACGATCGTCGCTTCCTCCACGATCGAGGTCTACATTCTCACCGCGCTGATGGGGACCACCGTGGGCAAGCGGCTGGCCGGGATCCGCGTGATCCGCCTGTCCGGCGGCCCGGTGGGCTTCGGGTGGGCCCTGGTCCGCACGGCGATCCTGCTCACCGTCGTCCCGCCGCTGCTCAGCGACCGAGACCTGCGCGGCCTGCACGACCGTGCCTCGGACACCGTGGTCGTCCGCATCTGACCCAAACGGCCAAAACAGCTGGCTAGCGCGCCTTCGGCTGGGGCATCCTGGTGTCCGCGACGTTCTTCGGGATCTGGTCCCTTGGGCGCCTGCAGGGACGCCGGCAAAGCCTTCGACGGTTGAGGACCATGGACCGCGCCCGCCTTGAGGTTCCGGGGCAGGCGCATGATCTTCCGCCGCAGCTTGCCGAGCGGGATCTGGCTTTTCCTTGTCCCCCACCTGGAACTCGAAGATGGGCACTTCGTAGGCGACGCGGGCGACGCGCTTCTTCTCCGGCGGCGGCGAGCAGGGTGGCGAAGCCGGGTGGCAAGCTCTTCCCCGACCAGGATGACGCCCTGGCCCGCCCAGCGCCCGATGCACGACGTCCATGTTCCGGTTGGTGGTGATGGCCCGCGCCACGGTCCAGTTACCACGCATGTTCTCAGCATGGCTGTGTGCCGTGCTGGCTGCCCCTCGATGGCCGCGTACTGCGCCGACTGGGCGTGGCCGAACAAGATCATCCCGGTCAGCAGGCCGAGCAGATGTCAGTGGATGCAGCAGCGGGGCCAGCCCGTGAGCAGCCCGACGATGATCAGCACGGCCATGATGCCGAGCCCGTGGCCGAAGACGATGGGGATCGCCCTGGGGTTGGCACGGTGCACCAGCCCGGCGACCATCCGAAATCTGCTTCAGCCGTCCGGCATTGGCCATCTCCTGAGCGGAATCCACGTCAGGGCGGGGTCACCGGACCCAGACCTTCTCGACATGCGGGCCATGCACCGCAGCATACGGTTCCGCCGCCCGGACAGATCCTCGCCCAGCCTGGAGCAGCCCGGCCGCCCGTACTTGCTTGTAGTATACGCTTGTCGTAGATCGCTTCTGTGAAGGTTTCGCTTACCTTCTGGACTGCTTGAGTGCGAGCCGAGCCACGGCTACGACCTCAAGCGGACGACGACACCTTCTCGCCAGGGGCAAGCCGCTGTTGTTCGGCAGGTGTACACGCCCCGTCCCGGCTGGCCCGAGACCGGCAAGGCGGTCGCGGGGGCGCCCTGAGCCCGGCGACGGGCCCGAAACGCAAGCGCTACGCCATCAACGCTCGGCGAGCAATACGGTACCGGCGAACAGCGGCAAGAACAAGAACATCGCCAATTGCTAGGCCAAGAGCCCGGCGATGATCACCAGAGTGACGACCAGGACCACGAACCCGATCCCGAGCACCGTCCAGTCGAACGAGACTCCCGGCGTGGGGTCCACGGGGCGGACCGGGCCGATCGGGGCGAGCGGTGAGAGGCCCACGGCGACGGCGACGGCGAGCACGGAGCCGATCACGACGGCGCCGACGATCCCGATGAGGCTGTCGAGGGTGGTCGTGACCGGATCCGCACCGAGGGCCTGCAGGGTGCGGAGGTCGTCGACCCCGAGGCGTGTCTGACGTCCGATGACCTGGGCGGCGATGAGCAGCGCCGCCAGCGCGGCGATCAGTCCGAAGACTCCGAGGGCGATGGACTCGGGCTTGATGGCGCGTTCGGCCTTGGCGTGTCACGGTCGACCCGACGATGGGATGCCGGGAAGTCCGGTGGGAAGGACCCCCTGCAGTTCGGTGTTCACGGCGCCCAGGTACCGGGGTCCGGTCACCTGGATGCCCGGTCTCGGTGAAGTTCGAGCAGCAGGTCAGGAAATTGCCGGGTGAACGCCGGCGTGAAGTACGCCAACGACGCGGAGTTGTCGACGTCGTCCTCGACGAGATTGTGCGCGCGACACCACGGTCGCCGTGATGGTGACGACGATCTTCCGGTACGGCGCCACCGCGGCCGTGCCGAACTGCCGGCAGCTGGGTCTGGGCATTGGTGTAGACGCCCATGAGCAGGTGCTGTCCGACGTGGCAGTGGGCGACGGCGGCCACCTCGGTCATCACCGCCACCTCGTCGGCGCGCCGGGGGTCGGGGAGACGTCCCTGCGACCACGGTCAGCCGGTCCTGGTTGAAGCCGTAGCCGTTGTCACTGCCGAGCCCGTTGCCGGCCGCGGGCGGAAAGGTCTGGACCGCGCAGCGGCGCGCCGTCGGGTCCGCACGGGGATCACGTCGAGCCCGGACGCACTCCCGACTCTTCTTGACGTGGGGCAGGTGCGGCGATGGTGTGGAGCAGCGCGGGGTTGTATCCGACGTTGGAGCCGATGAGCGGATTGAGCACCGCGGTGACGGCGCCGAAGTCGGAGGGATTGGTACTGGCGAGGTAGGCGGGAAATGACGACTGGGTGCGTCGGCCGGCGGCGATGGCTCCCATGGCGACGCCGCCCACCAGTCCGACGAGGAGGATCACCGACAGGTAGCCTCCCCGCCGACTGGCGAAGGTGGTCCGGAATCGGTACCAGGCGACCCGAAGCGTCGACCGAGCTCACCGCTCCTCCACCAGGCACGACGCCCTGCCTCACGTGCTCGATCGACCCCACTGGCGCGCCGGGCGCACCCTCGCTGTCCGGAGTCTGACGCAGTCGCCGGCTCGGGCCAATGGGGGTAGCCCGTGTCTGGGGTTCGTGCCTCCACCACTCCGTCCCGACGAGCCGGCAAGGGGACGGGCAGTCAGGCGTGTCCCGCGTGACGTGGATCGGAGGCGTGAGCGGTGCTTCAGCTCATCCCGTCGGTGGGAGGTCCCCAGGGCTCGCGGACGTCGCTGAAGGGGATCACCTCGGGGATCACGGCTCCGTCCGAGGTCCTTCTGATCGAGTAGCCGTCGAGGTGCAGCGCCACCACTTCGAACCCGACGCTCCAGGTGCCGAGGTAGCGGTTGCGCACGGCGACCTTCATCCCCACATCCGATGCCGGTTCCGATCCGGGTCGATCCGGAGAGATGGCGTCGACGACGCTCACGGGAACACCTCCTGGCGGTGTTGGTCCCGGCCTTCGCGCGCACGGCCTTCACGCGCATCGCCGCCCAAGGCCATGCCCCGAAGCGTCGACACGAGACACGCCGAACTTGAAGGGGTCACTGTCCGTGCCCACAAGCGACACGGTCAGAGAGCGCCACCTCGGGACGAGCCCGCGGCGGGCACGGGCGGGACAGAAGGTGCGGGACCGCTCTCACCGGCAGGCGAGGGGCAGGGCGACGCAGGGCCCGGGGGTCCGCGACGGTTCACCGGATCCCCGTCGACATCCGACCAGCCGTGCCCCGGCCATATCGCCGACGGTACAACCTCGCCGCGCGTCGTTCGCGGATCCGCCCACAGGCGCGCGTGGCCGCGAGCCCGGACCGCTTGCTACGCGGGCGGTCGCGGCGAGCTCCACGTCGGTCCAGGCGCCGCCGTGGCTCGCCGAGTGGCGAGCGGCGTCGAGCACCGCCATCTGGGCCACGCCGTCGACGAAGGTGGCCGGGGCCGGGCCCGCCGTCGCCACGCCCGCGGATCCTGTCGCGAAAGGCGGCGGCGAGGCGCGTGTAGGGCCCGTACTCGACGCCGAAGGTGGTCATCTGCTCGTAGGTCGTCGTGACGGCGCCGTCGGGCAGGGGAGGGGCGGGGTCGCTGCGCAGTTCGTCGGGGACGGCCAGGGTGCGGACGCCCGAGCGCGTCGGCCACCTTGACCGTGTCGCCCACGCCCTCGATCCACGCCGTCCCGGTCGATCCTGTCACCCTGGTCTCGACGACGATGCCGCGGTCCGACGCCGTGCTCTGCAGCACGCCCACGCATCCGTTTCTCATGCGGAAGTGCACGACGAAGCCGTCGTCGGCCGTCATCGGCCGTGTCGACGACGTGGGCCAGCGACGCGCTCACGCCCGGCGAAGTCGCCGAGCGTGGCCCGGATCTGGTCGATCAGCTGGGAGCCGTGCGCCCCGAGCCATCCGCCGCCCGGCCGACGCGTCGGCCCACCACGCCGGCACCACCGCGTCGGGGTCGACGAGCATCGGGACGTGCATGAGCCAGGTGGCGATGCGGGGCGCGCCGATGAGGCTCGTCGCGCACGGCCTCGGGCCAGCAGCGCCTGGCCGGCGTCGAAGCGGAACTCGGTTCCCAGGAGGTGCACGATCCCGGCCCGCTCGGCGGCGGCGAGCACGGCGCGCCCCTCGGCGGTGTCGCGGGCGAAGGGCTTCTCGCACAAGACGTGTCGTCCCGCCGCGATGGCCTCGAGCGCGAGCTCGGCGTGGGTGTGCGGCGGCGTGGCGATGGTGACGGCGTCCACGCCCGGGAGCGCCAGACGCCTCGGTGAGGGTGCCGCAGGCGACGGGCACCTCGAACATCCGGGCCCGCTCGGCGGTCCTCTCGGGGTCGCGACCGACCAGGGCCACGGACGTCGAAGCCGGCGTGGCGCAGGGCCCGGACATGGGCAATAGCACCCGAAGCCGGTCCCGACGACGACCGCCCCGAGGGACCGGCCCGGCGCCGCCCGGTGCGTCATGGTCACGGGCCCACCGGCCGCGCCGAGGACGCGTCGGGTGGCGTCGGCCGCGGCCGCGGCGGCGGCCCGGGCCCCCGTGGCGTGCAGCGCGTCGGAGAACACCTCGACACCCACCGGGGCCCGCACGCCGATGTCGCGCAAGGCGCTCGAGATAGCCGGCCAGGTCGAGCTCACCGTCGCCCGGGAGCACCCGGCCGTGCAAGGTCGCGTCGATCAGGTTCTCCTCGGACTGTCGCGGGCGCGTCGGAGAGCTGGATGGCGAGCACCCGATCGCCGGGCAGGGCGCGCAGGTCGTCGGGCGTGGTGCCGGTGCGGGCGCAGTGCCAGGTGTCGATGTTGAGGCCGCCGTTGGGACGGTCCGCGCCGCGCACGACCTCCCAGGCGCGTCGCCACGTCGGGGATCCGGGACCACGCCAGCCACTCCAGCTGGACGAGCAGTCCGTGTTGCGCGGCGCGGTCGCACATCGCGGCGAAGGCCTCCGCGCCTTCGTTCGACGCTCCACGTGCCCGCCCAGGACCTCGGCGGCATTGAGCGACCGGGCCCCCACGGCCTCGGCCATGCGCAACAGGTCGTCCTCGCCGTAGCGGAAGACGTCCATGGTGTCGAGGTCGACGGGGATGTGGATCGTCGCGGGCTCCCGGCGTCCACCACCACGCCGGGTCCACCTCGGCCACGACGAGTCCGTGGTCGTCGAGCATGGTGCGCATCTCGGCGTCGCTGTGGCCCTCGTCCCGGGCCCGGGCGTAGTCGCGCCCCCACAGCGAGATGGCGTCGTACCCGGCGTCGGCGGCCGCGCCGAGGCCGTTCGCGGAAGCTCATGTCGCGCGGGATCGTGCCCGAGCACAGCACGAGCGAGCGCGGTCCGAGTGTCAAGGTCCGCGGGGAAGCCGGATCAGCCGAAGTCGGCCCGGAAGGCGGCGAGGGCGTTCGGGAAGCGTGCCGTCGGTGATGTCGTTGTCCTGGCCCCCGGCCGTGTCGTTGTACGAGAAGATGCACGTGAAGGCCACGTTGTTGGCCGCGATCCAATTGGCGAACTGGCTGATGAAGTAGGGGTCGTCGCCCAAGCCGTGGCCGTCGGTGCGGTAGTCGACCGACCACTCCGGGATGGCGATCGGTCTGCCCTGCGCGGCGGCGAAGGTCGTCAGCCAATTGAGGCCCCAGGTCTGGGTGACGGCGTTGCTCCACGACGCCTGCGGGGTGAAGGAGCTCCCCCAGTACTCGTCGTAGACGTCGGTGCCGATGTAGTCCACGTACGCCGAGCCGGGATAGGCGAGCTCGAGGTTCCAGCTCGACGACCCACCGCCGTTGGGGTTCCACAGGAACTTGAACTGTTGTCCGGGCACGGCCCGCATGGTGTTGACGATCTGGCGCCAGAACTGCGGCGAAGTTCTGAGCGTCGGTGTTGTTGGCGACGCTCCACGGGTACCACGTGCCGTTGAACTCCCAGCCGAGCCGGAGGATGGCGTTGGCGGCACCGTCTTTGACCAGGGTCTGGGCGAGGATGGTGAAGTACTGGTTGTAGGCGCCGGCGGCCCCCTCGGCGAGCGTCCCGCCCGAACCACCCGGGAGGATGGGGACCCCGAGCACGAGGCGGTACCCGGTGTTGCGCCACTGGTCGAGCATCCAGTCCTCGGAGCCGCCCGCGCCGTCCATGCCGTCCCAGCCGCTCGTGCGCAGCAGGTAGTCCGAGGCGAGCACGGGATGGGTCCCGGTGATCGAGGCGAAATCGGCGAGGGCCCCGGGATCACCCGAGCCGGCGAAGTCGCCGAGCACGGTCGTCTTGGCGGTGTGCGGGCCCGACGATGGCCGAGCTCAGCGGGGTGTCCTGCCGCCGCCGGGGCCTTGGCCGGCGCCTTGGCCGGGGCCTGGGTCGGGACCTTGGCGGCCAGTCTCGTCGGAGTCGCCGAGCGGCGTGAGGGACCAGTGGTGCTGGTCGGCCACAAGTGGGTCGTGGTGCTCGTGGTGCTCGTGGTGCTCGGAGGGACGGTGATGGTGGTCGGCGGGTGCGGGAACCGTCGTCGGTGGGCGGGACCCGGTCCGGCGGCGCATGGGGCTGCGGGGCGGGCGGCTCCGACGGGTTCGAATTGGCCAGGTGGGCGCTGGGGCGACGGAGCGACGTCGACGGAGTCCATGGCCACGACCGCCGTGGCCGTCACCAGCGGGTGCGGCCACGACCTTGGTGGCGGGATGGCGGATCACGCCACGCCGTTCGTGCCGGATGCCGTGACGAGGTGGTGAGAATCGGATCAGGCTGAACACAGCGTCTCCCTGTCAACGTGTGTCACACGTGTTGCTCGTGCACCAAGGCGTCGCCCCTCCTCGCCCGTCACGGTCGCGACGCGTGCGCGGCGAAAGACCCTGGCGGGATGGGGGATGTGGGCAAGCAATCGACAATTGCCCCTGCGGCGGCGGACCTTACCGATCGACCGGGCCTGTCGACTCTCTGAGTCGATTCCGTGCAAAGACTGCGCCCATCGCGGCTCGGCGAAAGGGCAAGCCTATCGGAAAGCTCCGACTCGGATGCGGTTCGACGGCGCCGCAGTCGGATCGTGACGCGCGTCAGGCGACCGCCGCTCAGGCTCTTGATCACGACGGTCCTCGTCACCTTGTCGTGCAGCGTCTGTCGTCGGGGGTCCCACAGCGGAAACACCATGTCGATCACCCAGGGGAACACGAACACGATCATGAGGTACTCGAAGATGCCGCGCCCGAGCGCACGCGCCGTAGCCGATCGGACCGCCGGTGAGGCCGTCGACCGCCTTGACGCGGACCACCATCATCCCGATCGTCTGTCCCCGCGACGACCCGATGAACGCCGTCGTGTAGATGAGCACGACGAGGACCACGAGCAGCGCACCCTGGCGCGTGATGGTGACGCCGCGCAGGGAGTCGGACGGCGTGCCGCTCGGCGCGCTCGTGCCCGTTTGGCGAATGGCGTGAATCGGGTGAGCACGATCGCCCCCACCACGCTCGTGATGACCAGGTCGATCAGCCAACCCACGGACCGGACTCCCCAGGTGGCCAGCGGGGAGCTCGGGCGCGTCGGGTGCCGGTTGGCCGTATCCGGGGAACGGTGAGCCCGGATACCCCGGGGGACCGTACCCGCGGCGGCGGCGGCAGAGAGCCGCCGGGATAACCCGGTGGTCGGTTCCCTCGGCCCCACGGAGCCGGGCCCGGCGGGGACCCGTTGTACCCGGGCGGGGGTGGGGGAAGCCCCGGGTCGGGCCCGGGGGCCGGCTCCGGAGCGGACCCGGGAGATCCGGGGCCGGTCGGGTCCGGTGGCGCCGGTTCGTCGGAGCTCGGCGGGTCAGGCATCGCCGGACCATTGTGACAGCCCGGTGTGCACCGGCTCGTGAAGCACCGGGCTGCTCATGGCCGTCCCCGGTCATCTCGCCGCACCGAGTCGACGCCCTCGCCACCAACGGGGAGGGCCGAGGGCGGCTCGTCGAGGTCCACGGTGATGGGCACGCGCGCCACGATGAGGTCGGTCCGGGTCCGGAGCGCGTTGGAGAGCAACACCTCGATGTGGTTGTGCAAGCAGTCGGTACCGCAGGCGGGTGGGGACGACCACCGGGATGAGGACGACGATCTGCTCGTCTCTCCTCGCCCGTTCCTCGTCGATGAGCGCCACGATCGGGTCCGACCACCGACGCGTATTCGGTGCTGCAGGACTCGCAGGGGCACTCCCGGTTGCCACTCCTCCCATCGTCGCTGGAGGGCCTCGGCCGGTGGCTCGTCGTCGGGCCGGGCGTCGGGATCGCTGAACACGACGGTGACGGCCACGACCTCGCGACAGAGCGACAACGCCTCGCTCAGGGCCCGCGTCGTCAGGCGCGAGATGCTCGTGACGGGAACGATCACGAACGCGCCCGCGATCGGCCTGGGGCTTGGGCGGCAGCGTGTCGAACCCGAGGAGCGGCGGCCACGCGTTGGTAGTAGCGGTGGATGCGCCGGAACAGGGTGATGAAGACGACGACGGACACGACGACGACCCATCCTCCGGCGGTGAACTTCGAGACCAGGAAGATGACGGTGGACAGCCGCGGTGGCCAGCGCCCCCACGCCGTTGACGGCGGCCCGCCGTCTCCAGCGCGGAGGTCGCGTCCGGTGCCAGTGGACGACGAGCCCGACCTGCGACAGCGTGAAGCCGGTGAAGACGCCGATGGCGAACATGGGGATCAGGCGTTGCGTGTTGCCGCCCACGGCCACGAGGAGCACGGCCGAGAACACGGCCAGGACCACGATGCCGTAGCTGAAGTTCTGGCGGTCGCCGCGCACCGTGAAGATGTGGGGCAGGTAGTGGTCCCGGGCCAGGAGGCTGGCGAGCACGGGTAGCCCCCCGAATGACGTGTTGGCCGCCAGGGCCAGGGCGGCGGTGATGGCGAGGGACACGAGGTAGTAGACGAAATGGCGGCCGACCGCTTCTCCCATGATCTGGCTGAGGGCGGTCTGGCCGGTGCGGGGCTGGATGTGGAAGCGCACCGCCAGGGCGGCGAGCCCCAGGAGCATCGCGCCCAGGATCACCCCGAGCATCGCCTCGGTGCGTTTGGCCCGGACCTGACGGGGCTCGCGGAACAGGGGCACGCCGTTGGCGATGGCCTCGACCCCGGTGAGGGCGCTGCATCCCGCCGCGAAGGCCCGCAGGACCAGGAGGACCCCTACCGCCTCGAGCCCGTGGGTGGCGGTGGTGGCGTGCCCGAGTTGTGGCGCATGGAGGGCGAGGGGATGGACGAGGCCGACGACGACGATGCCGAGCACGCCCACGATGAAGATCAGTGGTCGGCAACAGAAACGCCCGCGCCGTGTCACCGAGGCCGCGCAGGTTGAGCACGGTGAGCAGCGCCACCGTCCCCACGCACAGCGGCACGGTGGCGCCGGTCAGGCCCGGGAAGGCCGAGGTCAGCTGACCCACGCCGGCCGCGATCGACACGGCCACGGTGAGCGTGTAGTCGACGATGAGCGACGCGGCCGCCACGTGGCTGGCGTTGGTGCCCAGGTTGGCGCGTGACACCGCGTAGGCACCGCCGCCCGCGGGATAGGCGTCGATGACCTGGCGGTACGACAGGACGAGGATGGCGAGCAGCACCACGATGGCCCCGGTGATGGGGAGGATGAGGTGCAGCGCCCCCGACTCCGGCCACGGCCAGGACGACGAGGATGGCCTCGGGCCCGTAGGCCACCGAGGTCAACGCGTCGAGGGACAGCGCCGAGAGGCCCTGCACCTGAGTGATCTGCTCGTGGGCCGTCTGGCTCGAGCGCAGCGGCCGACCCACGAGGATGCGCCACAGCGATCCCCGGTCGGCGTCCCGGGGAGGCGGCCGGGTCCGTCACCGCCCCGGTGCCCGCGGTGTCGGCTCCCGGGTGGCTCGGCGCTCGGTGTTGAGCCTCCCCCTCCACTCCGGTAGACCCTCTCCATGTCCGTGCTCGAAGCTCTCGCCATCGTCGGCGTGGGCCTGGCGGCGGGGACGATCAACACCATCGTCGGATCGGGCTCGCTGATCACCTTTCCGACCCTGCTGGCCTTCGGGTTCTCGCCCGTCGTGGCAAACGTCAGCAACACGGTGGGCCTCGTGCCCGGCTCGCTGAGCGGGTCCATCGCCTACCGGTCCGAGCTGCACGGCCAGCGGCCGCGCGTTGCTCGTCCTGGGCACCGCGTCGGTGGCCGGGGGCACGACCGGGGCGGTGCTGCTGCTGGCGCTGCCCGGAAGCGTGTTCCGCCACGTCGTGCCCGTGCTCATCCTGGTGGCCTGCGTTCTCGTGGCGCTGCAGCCCCGTCTCTCGGCGCGCCTGGCGCTGCGCGCCGGATCGTCCGGCGCACGGTGGCCCCATGCTGTTCGTGTCGGTCTTCCTGACCGGCGTGTACGGAGGGTACTTCGGGGCCGCCCAGGGCGTGATCCTCCTGTCGCTGCTCGGCATCTTCCTGAGCGACCACCTGCAGCGGCTCAACGCCACCAAGAACGTGCTCGCCCTCGTCGTGAACGCCGTGGCCGGGATCATCTTCATCGCCTTCTCCCACGTCGCCTGGGAGGTGGCCGGCCTGTTGGCGGCGGGCTCGGTCGTCGGCGGGCAGGTGGGGGGCACGGTGGGACGCCGACTGCCGGCTCCGCTGTTGCGCGCCATCATCATCGTCGTCGGCGTCATCGCCGCCATCGCGTTGCTCGCCTGAGCAGCGGGGACCGATGTGTCAGGACAGAAGAGACACCGACCGGCGCCGACCGCCCGACGGTCGCCGCCGGGACCTTCGCTGGCTACGCTCGCCTCCCGTTGTCGGCTACCCCGCTTGCCCATGGAGAGCGAACTCGCCCATGCCCGATCCCCGTCAAGCCTCGCAGGGCCATGCGGCCCACGTCACCGAGCTCCTGGCGCTGGGCGCCGCCACCGTGGGCGAGTCGGGGGGCCGTCCCATGCGTCCTCGGATCCGGGCCGTCTGGCCCGGCGCCCGCTTGGCGGCGCCGGCCTTTCCCGTGCGCTGCACGCCCGGGCGACAACCTGGCCATCCACGTGGCGGTGGCCACGCGCGCCAGCCGGGCAGCGCTCTGGTCGGTCGACGTCGGCGACGAGGACGAGTTCGGGTACTGGGGTGAGGTGCTCACCACCGGCGGCGCGAGTCCCGGGGTATCGCCGGTCTCGTCATCGACGGCGGTGTCCGCGACACGGCCGCCTCGAGGCCCACGGTTTCCCGGTGTTCGCCACCACGGTGGCGCTGCGCGGTGCGTCGAAGGACCGCCCCGGAACGGTGGGCGCGCCCGTCGAGGTGGGCGGGGTGTCGGTGGCGGCGGGGGACTGGCTCGTCGGCGACGCCGACGGGGTGGCGGTCGTGGCGGCCGCCGACGATCGACGACGTGCTGCGGGCCGGCCGGGCGCGCGCCGAGAAGGAGGAGGCGATGTTCGCCGCGCTGCGCCAGGGGGCCACGACCGTCGAGCTCCTCGGCCTCGACTCGTCGCCGGTGCGAGCGGCGCCGTGAGACTCAGACGGTGACGAGGTTGGCGGGCTTGCGCCCGGCCAGCACGTCGCACACCCCCTGACAGGCCACGCGCGCCATCTGGGTCCGGGTGGCGCGGCTGGCGCTGCCGATGTGGGGGAGCAGCACCGTGCGGGGGGCGCTCAGCAGGCGGGGATGGACCTCGGGCTCGTCGCTCGTAGACGTCGAGGCCGGCGGCGAAGATGGTGCCGTCGTGCAGGGCGTCGGCGAGGGCCTCCTCGTCGACCACCGGACCCCGGGCCGTGTTCACCACCACGGCGTGGGGGCGCAGCAGAGCCAGCTCGCGCGCCCCGATGAGATGCCGGGTGGTGTCGGTGAGCGGGACGTGCACGCTCAGGACGTCGCACTCGGCCAGCAGGTCGTCGAGCGCGGGCGACGTAGCCGGGCATGCCGGTGGGGTGGCGGGTGTGGTGCAGCACCTGCATGCCGAATCCCGACGGCCCGCCGGGCCACGGCCCGACCGATGCGCCCGTAGCCGACGAGGCCCGAGGGTGGCGCCGTGCACGTCGTTGCCGAGGTACTGGTTGATGCCCCACCCCGACCACGCGCCGCCGCGCAGGTCGCGCTCGGCCTCCGAGGCCAGGCGCGAGGCGGCCAGCACGAGGAGGAAGGCGACGTCGGCGGTGGTCTCGTCGAGCACGCCCGGGGTGTTGCACACGGCCACACCCAGCCGCGGCGGCGGCCTCGACGTCGATGTTGTCGTAGCCCGACGGCGACGTTGGCGACCACCCGCAGGCTTCTCGACGCGCCCGCCCGCGAGCACGGGCTCGTCGATCCGGTCGGTGAGCAGGCACACCACGGCGTCGACCGGTCGCGGCCAGCTCGACGAGCTCGACGTGGGTGTAGGGCGTGTCGTCGGCGCGCTGGCACCACGTCGTGTCCCTCGTCGACGAGCGGGTCGAGGCCCCCCTCGGGGAGCCGGCGGGTCACGAGGACGCGGGCCACGGACCGCGATCAGTGGTTGGTGTAGTCGATCGGCCCCGAGTCCTTCACGCCGATGGCGAAGCAGAAGCAGTGGATCGGCGCGTGGTCGCTCACGGGCCGGAGGCTGTGGACCTTGTCGGGCGGGATGTGGACCAGGTCGCCCTGGGCGATGTCGCGATCCTCGCCGTCGATGGTCATGATCCCGCGGCCCGACATCACGTAATAGAACTCGTGGGTCGGGTGGGAGTGAGGGTGGACGTACCCGCCACCGGCCACCTCGAACTCGTTCACGAGCTCGAGGAACCCGCCGTCGGTGATCTCCTTCATCTCGCGCGACTTGAACAGCCACCACACCGGGACCGTGCCGTTGTGCTCGACCACGGGCTCCACGTCCTCGATGCTGCGAACGTCCATCGCCATGTCCTCCTCGCTCGCCGGATCTCGCCGCCGTAGACTGACGGCGCCGTCAGCGTAGATCAGGGGGTCCCACATGGCCGAAGCCGCACAGACGTCTCGTCGCCGGGCCGGTGACGGCCGAGGCGTGGGCCCCGTTCGGGTGGGTGCCCGTGCCCGACACCGACCCCTCGGACGGGTCCGGTCGGCTCGAGTACGAGTGGGCCGATCCGCACGTCAACGTGATCAGCCACGCGCCCGACGAGGTGGAGCGCGACGCCGAGGGATTGCTGTGCGAGCAGATGTACCGCCACGACACCCACACCCAGGTGCTGCTGGCGCTCAACGGGCCGTCGGTGCTCGCCGTGGCCCCGGCCGACGCCGACCTCGTCGACCGAGGGCGGTCTCGACACCGTGCGGGCCTTTCGCCTGGAGAAGCTCGACGCCGTCGTGTTGCACCGCGGCACCTGGCACTGGGGCCCGTTCCCCCTCGGCGACGAGCCGGTGCTGCTGTTCAACGTGCAGGGCCTGGGCTACGCCCGCGACAACGCCTCGGCCGACCTCGGGTCACGCGGCGTGCAGCTCCTCGTCGTCGGAGGCTGAAGGCCCGCCGCCCGCGCCGGGAGGGTGACGACCACAGAGGCACGGAGTCGGTCACAATCAGCCGCGTCGATGGGAGAACGGGCGCCGCGCCGACCACCTGGGCCCGGCGACGCGGGTCGACGCCGGGGGACCGGCCGGCGAAGATCTCGAGGCGGCGGCTGCTCGGCGCTCGCCCCGCTGGCGGCCGGCGGCCGTGGGTCTGGCCGGGTGTGCGTCACGCCGACGACGACCCCGACGACCACCCGGTCGGGCTGCAGGGCGGGACGAACCTCTGGGACATCCCCGACGCGGCCTGGCGACGGGCCCTCGGCAGCCATCCCGCCGGGGTCCACGGGCACGGTGCTCACCGCTGGGCACGTACGGCCAAGCCGGAGAGCCGAACCAAACGGGGCATCCCGGTGGGCGGGATCGGGACGGGCGCCTTCATGCTCAACCTGGCGGGCTCGTTCGGCCCGTGGCACCTCGACATCGGCGGCGACGACTCGGTGGGCTCGCGGTGGGGTTCGCCTCGCAACAGCGGGTTCGAGGACCGCTACCTGTCCCAGGCGGCGTTCCACGTCGCGGTCACGACCGGCGGCGGGTACGACGGTGCGCGTCGCTCGCCACCGAGGACCTGCTCCCGGCGTGGTCCTTGCTCGAGCCCGGGTCGGGCCTCTACGCCGCGCTGTTCCCCAAGGCATGGTTCGTCTACGAGCAGCTGTCCCTTCCCGTGGCGCTCAAACAGCTGACCCCGTACGTGGCGCGCGACGAGCGGCGTTCGTCACTGCCCGGTGGGCTCTTCCAATTGGCGGTCTCCAATCCCACCAACGCGCCGGTCCAGGTGGCGTGCATGTTCAGCTTCCCCAACGCCCCGTATCCGATTGCCCACGGCCCAGTACGAGTACACGCGCCAGGGCCTGCGCTCGTCGCTGGTCCGGGAGCCGGGGACCGTCGGGGTGCGGCTCCAGGCCGAGGACGCCGACAACGTGGCCGAGACCCAACGCACCGAGTGGGTCATCGCGGCGCGCGGGCCGACCGGGTCGCTCGTCACCGCCACCGAGGACTGGGCCGGCGACGGTGACGGGTCTGACCTTCTGGCCGCCTTCAGGACGGGCCAGCTCCCCGACGCGCCCCTCGACCCGCGCCGGCTCGGGACTCGCCGGTGCGGTGTGCGTGTCGTTCTCGCTGGCGCCGGGCGAGCAGCGCGCCGCCACCTTCGCCCTGGCGTGGGACTTCCCGGTCGTGCAGTTCCGCAACCCGTCGACGGGACGCAATGGCGCAAGCGCTACACGCAGTGGTACCCGGGCGACGTACCAGGGATGGGCCATCGCGCGCGACCTGCTCGCCGACGCCGTCGCGGCTCGAACGCGGCATCGACGCGTGGTGGTCACGGGTGGCCGACGATCACGTCTATCCGCTGTGGTTGCGGGGCGCCGCGCTCAACGAGCTCTACTACGACGTCTTCGGCGGTGTCTTCTGGGAGAACGGCTGCATCACCAAGCCCAAGGTGTTCGGCGCCCGCCCCGGCCAGCATCTCTACTTCACGCTCGAGACCGACGTCTATCCGGGACTGCGAGTCGATGGACGTCCGCCACTACGAGGCCCGCCACCTGCTCGAGCTGTTCCCGACCATCGAACACGACCTGCTGCTGGGTTGGGCCGACATGGTCGCGGCCGATCCCCTGGGACGCACGCCCCACGACGCCGGTTCCCCGGTGGACGATCCCTGGTTCGTCGTCAGCCAGTACTCGGCGACGCGACCCGGAGAGCCACCGCTGCGCGTCGACTGGCTCGATCTCCCTCCCAAGTTCGTCCAGCAGGCCCATGCCTATTGGACCTACACCGGCGACGACGCCTTCGGCGCCGAGGTCTATCCGGCGCTGGTCAAGACCATGACGCATCTGCTGTCGCTCGATCTCGACGGCGACGGGATCCCCGACGCCCACGGATTCTGCACGACCTACGACGCCATCGAGATGGACGGAGCGGCGAGCTACGTGGCCGCGCTCTTCATCGGCGCCTGCGACGCCATGGCCGACTTCGCCGTCGTGTTCGACACCGACGCGGCCCAGGCGCAGTGGTCGAAGGCGGCGGCCACGGCCCGCGCCACGGCCGAGGCGTCGCTGTGGATCGCAGAGCGGCGGGTATCTACCGCCTCGACACGGGCGGGCCCTTCAGCGACGGCCCTGCTGGCCGACGCCTTGTGCGGCCAGCGCTACGCGGCACGCGACGGGCTGCCCGACGTGCTCGACCCGCAACGGATGGCGTCGCACCTGAGCCAGGCGTACCGGCTGAACGTCCTCGGGCGTGGCCGACGCCCAGATGGGGGCGACCAACGCCGTGGATCCCTCGGGTCAGCCCATCGACACCGCGCAGGGGAAGAGCGGTGTGGCCCGGCGGCACGTACTTCACCGCCGCGCTCATGCACACCGTGGGGACGGCCGATCGGGCGACTCCGACCTCGTCGCCAACGCCCTCACCACGGGATACGGCGTGTACCGCACCACCTACGACGACGACCGCACCGCGTTCTGGTTCGACACCCCCGCCCTGTGGATTCCCGACGCCGACCTCGACAGCCCGCTGCAGTACCGGGCCGCGGCATACCAGCGATGCCGGGCGGCGTGGGAGCTGCTCGTGGCGATCAAGGACCCGTTCCCGGTGGGCTGGAAGCCCTCGGTGTGACCCGGGGACTCGAATGGTCACCGCCGGGCGCGGCCGGCGCGCCATGATCGGACGTGTCCGGACCCTCCTTCGAGTCGAGCCCTCCGGGTGGCGCGCTCACGGGGCGCCTCCTGGTGGCGTCGACGAAACTGGGTGACCCGAACTTCGACCGGACGGTGGTGCTGGTGCTCGACCACGGCGACGACGGGGCGCTGGGGGTGGTCCTCAACCGCCCGACGCCGGTGCCCGTCGGGGAGATCCTCGAGCCCTGGCAGGACCAGGCTCGGCTGGCTCCGCCCGACGTGGTCTTCCGGGGAGGGCCGGTGTCCCCCGACGCCGTGATCGGCCTGGCCCGGTCCGCATCGGTGCCCGACCGTCTCGGGCGCTCCGTGGCGGGCGGTGGTCGCGTCGGTCGGCACCGTCGACCTGTCGGTCTCCCCCGACGATCAGCCCGTCGCGCTCAGCGGCGCGCGCCTGTTCTCGGGGTACTCGGGGTGGGCGCCGGACCAGCTCGAGGCCGAGCTGGCCGAGGGGGCGTGGTTCGTGCTCGACGCCGTGGCCGTCGACGTGTTCTGCGTCGACGCCGAGCGGTTGTGGCACGACGTCATGCGCCGCCAGGGCGGGAGCTGTCGTTGCTCGCCGCCTATCCGTCGCACCCCTCGCTCAATTGACACCGGTCGACTGCGGCCGACTCCGACCGCCGGCGCGTCCGCAATGGCGCCGGCGCGGAGGTCGGCGACGGTACGATGGCCGCAGTGGCGGTCGAGGGCCGGAGGGCCGGGCGATGACCCGCATCGAAGGCGAGGACCACAACCGCGTCGACGCCGGATCGACGCCGGTGGCCGCGCGGGACGCACCACGTCGTGCGCCGTGTCGTCCCCGCCGATGTCGAGCGCCCTGGTGGAGGTCCTGGCGCGAGCGTTCGACGACGACCCCGTGCCGCAATGGCTGTTCCGGGGTGACCGGCGGCGTCGGCGCGGCCTGCGCAAGTTCTTCACCATCCAGCTGCGCCACACCTATCTCGAGCGCGGCGAGGTGTTCACGACCCAGGACCTGGCCGGCGTGGCCATGTGGTCACCACCGGGACGGGCCCGGCCGGGATGGCGCGACCTCGTGCGCCTCGTCCCGGTCATGCCCTATCTCACCGGCCTCGGACGCGACACCCCCGAGGCCGCCCGGTTGCTCAGCGCCGTCGACGCGGCGCGGCCCCAGGACCCGCACTGGTACCTGGCCACACTCGGCACCGACCCCGATCGCCAGCGCACCGGCGTGGGCTCGGCGCTGATTGCGGTCGGTCCTCGACCGGCGTCGACTCCGAAGGGCTCCCCGCGTACCTGGAGTCTTCCAAGGAGAGCAATCTCGCCTTCTACGGGCAACACGGGTTCGAGGTGACCGGCGAGATCCGCACCCCGCGTGGTGGCCCGACGCTGTGGTTGATGTGGAGGACGGCGCGCCCACCGGCGGCGTGACGTCAGGCGAGGCGCTCGCGACGGTGTCGTCGTCAGCCGTTGGGCATGCCCACGACCCGGAGCGATCCTTCGGCGCGGGTGCGCTGGTCGCCGAGCACGGGGTGCACGCCGGGCGGAAGGCGATCGGGTGTCGCCATGAGCTCGCGCAAGGTGTCGAGCACGGCCCGGGCCGGAGCCGAGGGCAGCCCCCGGCTGCGCTGGGCGATGCCGACGCGACGGGGCAGCAGCCCGTCGACCGCCACCAGCCGGAACCGGGGCCGCAGATGGGGCGGCACGGCGGTGGCGGGAAGCACGGCCGGCCCGTATCCCTCGAAGGTGAGCGACGCCAGCAGTCGGACGCCGTCGAGCTCGACGCGGGGACGCAACCGGACCCCGGCGGGCTTCACGGCGGCGTCGATCTCGCCGCGAAACGGTGTACCCGGGGCGGGCAGCAGCAGCTCGAATCGCTCCAGGTCGGTGATGTCGATCCGCTCCGCCCCCGACAACGGGTCGTCGTCGACCGGGACGACGAGGACGATGTCCTCCTCGAACAGCGGCTCGGAGACGAGGTCGCGCCCGGGGACGGGGAAGGTGAGCACGGCCAGGTCGAAGCGCCCGGCCGCCAGCTGGGGCTCGAGGCCCAAGGTGGTGCCGTCGGCCACCACCAGGTGGAGGCTGGGGGTGGCTCGGCGGACAGGTCGGCCAGCAGCATGGGCACGAGCCAGCGGGCCGTGGTGCCCGAGCATGCCGACCCGCACGTTGCCGGCCACGGCCTCGCGCAGGGCCCCGACGTCGGCGACCAGGGCGTCGAGCTCGCCCATGACCCGGTAGGCCCGGGCCACGACGACCTCGCCGTCGGCGGTCAGCCGGCCCGCCGAGCGGTCGACCAGCGTGGTCCCGAGCTCCCGCTCGAGCCGGGCCACGTGGGCCGAGATGTTGGACTGGACGGTGCCCAGATGGTCGGCGGCGGACGGAGAACGACCCGTGCTCGGCCACCGCCACCAGGGCCTGCAGGTGTCGGAGTTCCATCTCTTTTAACGATAGCTAGAAATCTGTAATAGCTGTTTGACTGATCGTGCGCGATCCTTCACAATGATCACGCAGAGACCACAGGAATCGGACGCCCCCCTCCGAACCCTGTCGAGTCGGTGCAAAGGGACCGGATCCCCCTCCGGTCCCTTTGCCGCGTCAAGGGCCCGTCGCGCTGGGCGGGGCACCTCCACGGCCGGCCCGGGCCACGGTGGTCGACGGCGATATGGTCTGCGCCATGGTGACGGCCCGCTCGCCGAAGACCCATCTGCACAACGGCAACGGCTCGGCGCACGACGCGCCGGCGTCGCGCGCCGCGGTGTTCGTCGACCTCGACCGGACCCTGCTGCGCGGGGCCAGCGGCCTGGTCCTGAGCGCGGCCATGCACGCCGAGGGGCTCTTCGACGGGCGCCGGTCGCTGCCCGGCGAGCGCCTCTTCTACGGGTTCTACGACCTCATGGGCGAGAGCCTGGCCTTCATGGCCATGGTGCGGGCCGCGCCCCGCTTCACCCGGGGCTGGCCCGTCGAGGCCGTGTGTCGGGCCGGCGAGCTCGCCGCCCCCGAGCTCGTCGAGCTCGTGCAGCCCTACGCCCCGGGCGTGCTGGCCGAGCACCGCGAGGCGGGCCACCTGATCGTGCTCACCACGACCACGCCGGCCGACCTGGTCACCCCCTTCGCCGGGATGCTCGGGTTCGACCACGTGCTCGCCACCCGCTACGCCCGCGCACGACGGTCGCTACACCGGGGGCATCGAGGGCGACTTCGTGTGGTCCACGGGCAAGCTGGCCGCCGTCCGGCGCTGGGCGACGGACGTCGGGCGTCGACCTGTCCGCGAGCCACGCCTACTCCGACAGCGTGTTCGACCTCCCCCTGCTGGGCGCGGTCGGCCATCCCCACGCCGTGAACCCCGATCGCCGCCTCAACGCCGTGGCCCGGCTGCGGCGCTGGCCCGTCGAGCACTGGGACCGGCCGCCGGGGGTGCCCAAGGTGGGCGGGCTCGAGCCCTACCACCTGCTGCGACCCGTCGTCCGCCCCGGCCCTGTTCCCTTACGCCCGCTTCGACATCGACGGCGTCGACCGCGTGCCGCGGCGGGGACCGGTCATCCTGGCCGCCAACCACCGCAGCTACTTCGACGTGGTGGCCCTGGCCATCGTGGCGGCCCGCCTCGGCCGGCCCGTGCGGTTCCTGGCCAAGCGCGAGCTGTTCGACGCCCCGGTGGTCGGGCCAGCTGGCCCGGGCCCTGGGCGGGATCCCCGTCGACCGCGGCAGCCGCTCCGACACGCCGCTGCGCGAGGCCCGCCGGGCGCTCGAGGCGGGCGAGGTCGTGGTGATCCTGCCCCAGGGGACCATCCCCCGGGGCGAGAAGTTCTTCGACCCGATGCTGCAAGGGCAAGACCGGCACGGCCCGGCTGGCCGCCATGACCGGTGCCCCGGTGGTCCCCATCGGGCTGTGGGGGACCGAAGCGGTGTGGCCGCGCTCGGCCCGCGTGCCCGACGTGGCCAACCTGCTGCACCCGCCGCACGGTGCGGGTCCGGGTGGGCAAGCCCGTGCATCTCGGACTCGCCGACGCCGTCGCCGACACCGAGGCGATCATGGCGGCCATCATCGACCCTGCTCCCCGCCGAGGCCCAGCGACCCCACGAGCCGACCGCCGAGGAGCTGGCGCGCACCTTTCCGCCCGATCACACCGCCGACGTGAGCCGACGCGCCCGCCGCCGCGCACGGTGGCCGGTGCGGGCCCGCCTGGCCGGTCGGGCGTCGACGGCGGTGAGCGCGGCGTCGCGGCGGCTGGGACTCGGGGGCGGATCGGTCATCGGCGGCCGGGTCGGGCTGTTCATCGCCCCCGACCTGCTCGGCACGCTGGCGGCGGGCCGCCAGGTGGCCCTGGTGACCGGGACCAACGGCAAGACCACCACCACCCAGCTGCTGGCCGCCGCCCTCGGCGGGCGCGCCCGGGTGGCCACGTCGTCGGCCGGCGCCAACCTGCCGCCCGGGTTGGCCGCGGCCTTGGCGTCGGCGGCGCCCGGGGTGCCGGCCGTGCTCGAGGTCGACGAGGGCTACCTCGGCGCGGTGGCCGACGCCGTGCGCCCCGAGGTGGTGACGTTGCTCAACCTGTCGCGCGACCAACTCGACCGGGTGAGCGAGGTCCGCATGGTGGCGGCGCGCTGGCGGCGCGGCGCTCGGCCGCGACGCCGAGCGCGGTCACGGTGGTGGCCAACGCCGACGACCCGCTCGTGGTGTGGGCGGCGCGGGACGCGGCCCGGGTGGTGTGGGTGGCGGCCGGCCAGCTGTGGCGCCACGACGCCGTCGGCTGCCCGGCGTGCGACGGGCGGATCGTCTTCGCCGACGGCGACTGGTCGTGCGCGTGCGGGTTCCGCCGTCCCCGCCCCGACGCCGTGCTGCGCGGCGACGTGCTCGTCACCGCCGACGGGCGCCACCTCCCGGTTCGACCTCGGCGCTGCCCGGGCGCTGCAACCTCGCCAACGCGGCCATGGCGGCGGTGGCCGCCGGCGTCGCTCGGGTGTCGACGAGGCCGACGCGCTGGCGGCCATGGCGTCGGTCGCCGACGTCGAGGGGCGGTTCGCCACCGTGGTGCAGGGGAGCGACGACGCGTCCGCCTCCTCCTGGCCAAGAACCCGGCCGGATGGGCCGAGCTCCTCGACCTGCTCGAGGGGGGCACCGACCCCGTGGTGATCGGCATCAACGCCCGCATCGCCGACGGCCACGACCCGTCGTGGTTGTGGGACGTGCGCCTTCGAGCGGCTGGCCGGGCGCCTGGTGGTGGCCACCGGGGAGCGGTGTCGCGACCTGGCCGTGCGCCTGCGCTACGCCGGGGTGGCCCACCTGACGGTGCCCGACGATCTCGAGGCGCTGGGCGCCGCCGGGTCGCCCCGGGTGGAGTACGTCGGCAACTACACCGCCTTCCAGGCGCTGCGCCGCCGCCTCGCCGGTGCCGCGCCCGGCGTCGGTCGACGGCTCGGTGGCGACGGCGCCGCCACCGTCGGCCGGCTCGAGCGGCGCCGAGCGCCCGACGGCGTCGCCCGCGCCGGGGATGCCCGTGCCCGTGACCGGTGGTGAGCGGCGTCGCCAAGCGCCGGCGCCGGGCCCGGCCCCGCGCCTCGGGGCCCTCGGCGCTGCGGGTGGTGGTCGTCCACCCCGACCTGCTCGGCACCTACGGCGACGGCGGCAACGGGCAGGTGCTGGCCGGGCGCGCCGTCTGGCGCGACATCCCGGTGGAGCTCGTCCACGCCCTGTCGGACGCGCCCCTGCCCGGCCGGGGCCGACGTCTACTGCCTCGGCGGCGGAGAGGACGGGCCCCAGGTCCAGTCGGCCGAGCGCTTGCGCGACGGCGTGCTCGCCGCGCGCCGTGGACGCCGGTGCCGTGGTGTTCGCCGTGTGCGCCGGCTACCAGATGATCGGACGAGTCTTCCCCGGTGCCGACGGGCGGCCGCATCCCGGGCGTGGGCCTGCTCGACGTGGTCACCGTCAAGGGACTCGGGCGCCGCGCCGTGGGCGAGCTCGTGGCCGAGCCCGTCGCGACCGCGGGCGGGCGACGGGTGCCCGACCCCGTCGTCGCTCGAGACGCTGACGGGATTCGAGAACCACTGCGGCGGTGACCCGCGTCGGCGCCGGGGCGCGTCCGCTGGCGCGGGTGCTGCCGGGGTCGGCAACGGCAGCGGCGACGGCACCGAGGGGGCGCGCGTCGGGTCTCGTCCTCGGCACCTACGCGCACGGCCCCGCGCTGGCCCGCAACCCCAGCCTCGCCGACCTCGCTCCTGGCGTGGGCCACGGGATCGGTGCCCGCACCGCTCGACGACGTCGAGGAGCGGGCCCTCCGGGCGCAGCGTCTCGAGGCCCAGCGCCCCCGGGGTGGCGGCAGGCGGCGGCGGGCCCTGTCGACGCCCTGCGGCGGATGCGAGACCTCGTGCAGGTCCGCCGGACCTGACCCCGGCGCGCACCGACGCACCGCGGGGTGCGACGAGCTCAGTCGGACGTCGAGCGCCCAGCGGCGGTCGTCGTCCTCGTCGTGTCGATGGGGGTCGGGCCCGAGGGCCCAGGCCCGCCGCCACGGCGACGCCTCGGGCCCTCGGGGCGAAGGAGTCTCGCCCGGCGCCGGCGCGCCGGCGTGCCGTCCACCAGTCGGTCCGGGACTCGTCGGCCAGGGCGCCGAGCACGGCGTCGATCCGCGCCTCGAGCCGGCGGGCGTCCTCGCCGTCGGCGGCCACGATGCGGGGACCCGAAGGTGATCCGGGTCGGGCTGCGGCGCAGCCGCCTGCCGCCCTCGGGGCCAGATCCGGTACGTGCCGTCGATGTGCACGGGCACCACGGGCCGGCCCGTGCGGGTGGCCAGGTAGGCGGCGCCGCCGCGCATGGGCTGGAACCAGCCGTCGGGGGTCCGACCACCCTCGGGGAAGATGATGAGGTTCCATCCCTCGCGCAACGAGCGCGGCGGTGTCCTCGGCCGACTTGCGGTTGACCCGGTGGCGCTCGATGGGGATGGCGGCGAGGACGAGGGCCCACAGGTGCGCCTTCCAGCGCCGGTCGAAGAAGTGGTCGGCGGCGGCGGCCACCACGGTCTTGTGCCGCACGGCGGCGGGGCAGCACCGACAGCAGCAGGCCGGTGTCGACGTGGCTGGCGTGGTTGGCCACGAAGATGACCGGCGCCTCGACCAGCTCGAGCATCTCGTCGCCGCGTACCTCGGGCGAGGCCACGATGTGGGCCAGGGGCCGGGTGACGTTGTCGAGGAGCACGGCCCGCACCAGGCGGGCCGGGTAGCGCCGGGTCCACTCGGTGTCGTAGTCGGCACCCGAGGTGCCGGCTCGGGCGCGTCGCGCTCGAGGTCGACGGGCCAGGTCGGGGCGGCCCAGGGAAAGCCCGTCGGGGCGCGCCGACGGCGCCCGAGCTCACGGCGCTCACGCGGTCCCGATCGCTCTGGCGGTCTCGGACGCGTCATCGCACGTCGGCCATGAGCAGGGGCGGCGAGTGCAGGTGGGTGATCGACGGGTCGCGCCCGACCACGTCGGCGGCCATCTCGAGGGCGTCGGCCATGGTCGTGGCCGGCTTGAAGCCCGAGCCGCCGCACCGCGGCCCGGTCGCCGCCCACGATGATCACCGCGCCCGACGGTGCTCGAGGGCGTGGGCGCACCAGTACCACATGTAGAAGGGATGGACGCCGTGATAGGCGTTGCCGGTCCGGTAGAGGTGGATGTACCACGGGTCGGTGGCGAAGGACTCCTCGTACTTGCCGATCTCGACCGGGTCGGTCGTCTCGGCCAGCACCTGCTCGAAGAAGTCGATGTAGCTCGGGTGGTGTCCGGGGTGAAAGGCCCACGGCGTCGGGTGGCTCATGATGACCACCCCGCCCTCGCGCACCAGGGGCTGGCCCCGGTACATGTTGAAGAAGTAGCCGAGCCCGAGACACGCCACCAGGATCGGGTTCATGATCGAGTTGACGTTGTAGGGGCAGATGTAGGGCAGCCCCATGGTGAGGATGTCGGTCTGCCCGTCGACCTCGAGCAGCTGCTGGGCGTAGACGTTCTCGGTGGTGCGGGCGTGCACCGCCTCGACCTCGCCGGCCTGCACCGCGCTCATCGGTGCGGGGACCGGATGGAGTGGAAGATCGACCGGGCCAGGCGGTCGGGGGTGCGCTCGAGCGCCTTCGACGACGCCAGGAAGGCGGCCCGGTCGCGCGCCGTCCACTCCCACTCCCGGCGCTGGAGGAAGCGGAACTGCTCGGGGAAGGTGTCGGTGTTGAGGGTGGTCTCGATCTGGAAGACCTTCACGCCCGACGCCGGCGATGAGCCGGCCCATGCGCCAGTTCGACGAGTGCAGCTCGGAGCGGTGCTGGTCCATGAACGACTTGCTCTGCTGCATGGTGCGGGCGTTGTGGTGGTGGCGCAGGCTCTTGTAGCTGGCCAGGCCGGTGGCCACCGACTTGTGGCCGCCGTCCATGGCCACCAGGTTGATGTTGACGTAGACGAGCAGGTCCGAGGTGGCCGCCCGCTTGTTGATCTCGACGTCCTCGCCCTGGTCGGTGAGCCCGAGATGGACGAGCTGGTCGGGGTCCTCGGCGTCGTGCTGCCGCAGCAGGCCGTGGGGGGCGAAGGCGTCGTAGATGCGGTCGCCCAGGGCGTGGCGCAGCTCGGCGTCGGTCATGCGGCGGTGCAGCGCCAGCGCCGCGATGAGCACCACGTCGTCGACGCCGGCCTCGGCCGCCAGGTCGAGCACCTGCTCGATCACGAGCTGGCGGACGTCGGGCCGCGCGCATGGGGGGCAGCGGGCAGCGAGACGTCGTCGAAGGCGATGGTGAGCTGCATGCCCGGGCGCAGCAGCGACCGGCAGGGGCGCGGCGTCGCCCAGGGGCTGCGTCGAGGGCGTCGGCGGATGGCGCCGACGGGGTCGGCCAGCGGCGTCGACCGGCTCGGGCGGCGTAGAGGACCCGGCTGCCCACCGGGCAGCCGCTCGAGCCGGAAGCCCTCGCCGTGCCAGAACAGGGTGGACGGGGTGGAGCGGTCGACCTCGAGGACGAATCCGGGCCTGGGGCTCATGGACAGGTCCTTTCGTGCGGGACGGGTGCCGGTGGCGTGTCGGGCGCGCAGGTCGAACACCATCTTGACCGCGCCGCGGCGCCCGGCCGCGCCGGCGTGGGCGAGGGCCTCTTCGAAGCGGTCGAGCGGGTAGCGGGCCGACACCAGCCGCCCGAGGCCCGGCGGCCGCCACGACCTCCATGGCGAGGTCGAAGGTGCGGCGCAGCCGGCCCGCCGACGTCCTCGGTCCCGTAGGCGTAGGCGCCCGGCCAGCGCCACCTCGCGGTGCCACAGCGAGGCCAGGTCGACGCTGACACCGTCCCGGCATGCCCACCAGCACGACCCGGCCCCGGGGTCGCACCATGGCCGAGGGCCTGGGCGAGCGACTCGGCGCTGCCGACGCAGTCGACCACCACGTCGGCCCCGCCGGTCAGCGTGCCCGACGTCTCGAGCGAGCGCGACCGGCGCCGCACGGCCCGCGCCAGCTGGTCGGGGTCGACGGCCACGTCGGCGCCGAGCTCCTCGGCCAGATCGCGCTGGTGCGCGTACTTGGCCCCGACCAGCAGCGGCGCCGGGCGCGGCCAGCTGGCGCAGGGCCGCCACGGTGACGAGGCCCAGGGTGCCCGCCGCCGAGCACGGCCACGGTGTCGCCCGGCGTCGACCCCGGCGGCCAGGGCGGCGTGCACGGCGCAGGCGGTGGGCTCGACCATGACGGCGTCGTCGTCGGAGAGCGTCGTCGGGCACGGGGTGGAGCTGGGCGTCGTGGGCCACGAGCCCGGCCTGCGGACCATCCGCCGCCGGTGTCGGCGCAGAAGCCGATCTGCAGCCCCGGCGCGAGGTGGCCGAAGGCGACCCGCTCGCAGCCGCCCGTCCGGCCCTCGGCACACGCCGGGCAGGGCGGGACGATGCCGCGGGCGACGCAGCCGAGCACCGGCTCGACGACCACCCGGGTCCGCCGGCAGTCCGTCGAGCGGGCTCGCTCGACCACCCCACCACCTCGTGGCCGGGGACGAAGGGGAAGCTGACGATGTCCTCGAAGTAGCGCGAGCTGCGGCCGTCCGACGGTGGCCAGGTCCGACCCGCAGATGCCGGCCAGCAGCGGGTCGCACCCGGTGCCACCCGGGCCCGGGCAGCTCGGGCGGCTCGACGTCGGTGAGGCGCAGGGGCCCGACCGCCGGCGCCCGCGCCCGAGCCGCCGACGACCGACGACCAGCCGGGCGGCGGCGAAGCGGGCGAGGTTGCGCTCGAAGACGAGGCCCTTCACCGCGCCGTCCTCCGCGACCCGCCGGCCGGCTGCCGGCCGTCCGGTCCGCCACGGCGCGTCGACCATGCCCTCGAGGCGGGCCCACCAGCGCGACACGCCGTGGTCGAGCGGGCCCGAAGGGCAGGGGCGGCCGGCCCCGCCGCCCCGGCCTTGTCCCACTGCTCGACGTGCCAGCCCCGCCGGCGGGCGATGGCGGCCAGCCGGGCCTCGGGGTTGACGGCCACCGGGAAGCCGACGCACTCGAGCAGGGGCAGGTCCGAGGCCGAGTCGGCGTAGGCGACGGACTCGCCGAGATCGAGGCCCGTCGGCCGCCGCGTACTCGGCCAGGACCAGGGCCCGCGCCTCGCCGGTGGGCGGGCAGCTGCTCGAGACGCCCGGTGAACCGCCCGTCGGCGTCCCGCCCGAGCCGGGCGCACACCACCTCGTCGAACAGCGGTCGCAGCGGCTCGACGACGAAGTCGAGGGCGCCGGTGATGAGCACGGTGCGGTGCCCGAGGGCCCGATGGGCCCGCACCCGGGCGATGCCGGCGGGGAACGACTTGGTCAGCAGCAGGTGGTGGAACAGCTCCCGGCGTCGTCGCGCAGCAAGTCGGCCGGGGCCCCTTCGTAGCGGCGGTAGAAGCTGCGCAGGAAGTCGCCCCGGTCGCGGCGGTCGAGGGCGAGCAGCGCCGGCGCCTCGCGCAGGATCCGGGCCGTGAAGCGCGACCCGCTCGCCGACGGGCAGGTGGCGGCTGGCCAGCCAGGCGTAGGACTCGACCACGTTGGAGGCGATCAGGGTGTTCTCGAGGTCGAAGGCGGCCAGGTGGCGCTCGGGGGACAGGATGGCGGCTGCGGGCCCGGTCCGACCGGCTGGCCATCGTCGACCGGCCGGGGTCGGACCGCACCCGGGCGTGGTCGACCACCGAGGGCAGGTGGACGTCGTGGACGTAGTGGGGCCAGTCGATGACCGCCGGGTCGAAGCAGAAGGCCTCCTGGTCCTCGGGCGACAGCCGCGTCCCACAGCGCGAGGAGCCGGTCGACCCGGAAGTGGGCCTCGGTCTCGGTGTAGGCGCCGTAGAGCTCGACGTAGCCGAGGGCCCGCTCGGCCCGGGTGCGCTGCTCCTCGACCCGGGCGGCCAGGTCGGCCCGCTCGCCGCGCACGGGCAGCGACGCCGAGGACCCGCTCGGCCATGGTCGAGGCCGTGGTGGCCCGCCGCAGCTGGCGCTGCACCCGGCCCGCGCCCGGGGAACGACCACTCGGGGACCACGATGGGCTGGCCGTCGGCGTCGTAGAGCGGGTGCTCGGTGAACCACGACTGCACCAGGTCGACGAGCTGGCCGTAGCGCAGCGGGTTCCGCACGCTCGACGCCACGTGGTACACGGTGGGCCCGCCGGGATCGGGCCCGGCGGCGGCCACGGCGATGATGGCGGCCACCACCATGTCGACGGGGATGACGTCGACCACGCCTTCGGGGACACCGGGGAACTCCTTCAGCAGCCCCCGGGCGTAGGAGATGATGATGGGCTCGGCCATCCGGAAGCCCCGGATCCAGCCCGGGCCGGGGCTCGGCCAGCGCCGACTCGATGATCGACGGGCCGCACGACGGTGATGGGCACGTCGGGGTGCGACGCCGACCAGGGCCCGCTCGCCGAGCGCCTTGGTGAAGGCGTAGGCGTCGGGCCAGCCGAGGGCCTGGGCCCGGGCCCGGCCCGCGCTCGACCAGCTGTGTGCGGACCCAGTCGTCGCGCAGCTTCTCGGCCCGCTCGGCCAGCAGGTGGGTGCCGGCCGCGCCGAGCTCGGCCCGCGCCGCCTTGGTGAAGCTGCGCCGAGCGCGTTCGGGACGGCGCGACTCGGACTCGAGGTCGTCGCGCAGACGCCGGGCCGCGTCGATCTCGGCCGTCGATGTCGACCTCGGTGGTGACGGTGGTGTGGGTGCGGGCCCGCGCCCCCGACGCATCGGCCTCGGTGGACGAGGGTCTCGGTGGCGTCACCCTGGTGGGTGCCGGCCACGTAGGCGGTCGAGACGGTGACGAGGTGGGTGGGCGGCGCGCCCGGGATGGTCGCGCCGGCCGGGCGTCGGCGCACGGACTCGATGGCGGCGGCCACCCGCGACGGCCCGAGCAGGTTGACCTCGACGGCGGTGTCGAGCGGGGCGTCGAAGGCGACGGTGGCGGCCGAGTGGATGACGACGTCGCACGACGGCCAGGAGCCGCCGACCGTCGTCGTCGAGGCCGAGCCCGTCGCGGCCGACGTCGCCGGCCACCGCACGCAGGCGGCGCCGCCACCACGGTCGTCGAAGCGCGTCGCCCGAGCTCGGCGCGCAGGCGGTCGAAGCAGTCGTTGCGCACGATCTCCCGGGCCAGCCGGGCCGCGGCGTCGAAGCGCCGGGTGGGCCGGACCAGGACGACCACCTCGCAGCCGGGCACGGACGCGCAGCGAGGCGCTCGACCAGGGCCGTGCCCAGGAATCCGGTGGCCCCCGTGACGAGGATGCGCGTCCCGACCAGGGCGTCGGCGATGGAGAGGGGGCCGGAAGGCTCGGCTGTCGTGGGGGTCGTCACCTCGGGCACGATCTCTGTCTACCATATGGTAGATGGAGTGGTGGAGCACGAGCGCGACGGCCGAGGCGACGGCCGACCGGATCCTCGACGCCGCTCTGGCCTCCTTCGGCTCCCGCGGCTACGAGGCCACCTCCCTCGACGCCCTGGCCGACGGCCTCGGGATGCGCAAGCAGTCGATCCTCTACTGGTTCCCGTCCAAGGAGGTCCTGCTCGAGGCGCTGATCGACCGCTCGGCCGCCGAGCTGGCCGCGGCCCTCGAGGAGTCCCTGGCCCGGGCCGGGACGGGCTGGGCCCGGGTCGAGGCCGTGGTGCGCTCGGTCTTCCGCCTGGCGGCGCGCCGACCCGAGCTGCTCGGTCTGCTGCGCGAGGTCGGCCGCCTCGGCCCCCCGGCGGCCACCCGGCTCGATGCTGGCCCTCGATCCTCTGGTCGCGCGGGCGTCGGCCTTCCTCGAGGCCGAGATGGACGCCGGCCCATGCGCCGCCACGAGCCGCGGCTGCTGCTGCTCGCCATCTACTCCACGGTGGTCGGCATGATCACCGAGGTCGAGGTGCTGCGGGCCCTCGGCGAGGAGCCGACGGCCCGCTCGCTGGTGCGCCGCCGCCAGGAGATCCTGCGCCTGCTGCGTTCGGCCCTGCTGGTCGACGCCGGGACCGACCCGCGCGGCGACGCCCGGCGCCGACGGCGTCAGGACGGCGGTGCCGGTGGCCGGGGCCGGGTCGGGCGCGGCGGCGTGTAGCGCTTGTACGGCGGCGGCCCGGTGGGCTCCGGTTGCTTCTTGGCCGCGCCGGGACTGGGCACGGTCGCGGGCCGCGCGCCGCGCCGGCCCGGCCCGGCGTCGCGGGGGTTGGCGGGAACCCGTCTGCCGCCGCGGGCGCGCCCGCGCCGGGCGCGGCCCGGCGCGCCTCGGGCCGCCGCCGCCGTGCGGTCAGCACCCTCTGGTACTTGAAGCACCCGCCAGATCAGGTACCCGCCGAGCACCCAGAACGGCAGGGCGAACAGCGGGGAGCCCATGGCGGTGCCGAGGAAGAGCAGGGCGAAGCCGACGAGCGAGCGTCGGCGCGTACAGGCGGCAGGCCACCACGACCCCCGACAGCACGATGCGGGCCCCGCCCTCGAGGAGGATGAGCGAGTTGCTCTCGTGCTTGGGGTTCAGCTTGCCGTGCAGCACGAGCGGCGGGTTCAGGTGGATGGCGAGCGACGGTGAGCACGATCCCGACGGCGACACCGAGCGGCGCCGACGGACAATGCCAGGAACCGCTCACGGTCGTCGAGCCTCTTGATGCGATGGGTGATCTCCTCGCGCGTCATGGTGTCGAGGTCGTCGACGGGACGTCCCCGCATCCCGCCGGCGCCGGCGCGGCTCGGGGAGCGGCCCGTCCGCGTCACGACCGAGCCGTCGGCACCGTCCTCGGCTCGGCGTCGTCGTCGGCGCACTGTCGTCGGTCGGCACCGTCGTCGGTGGCACGTCGTCGGTGAGACACTGTCGTCGTGGCTCGGCGCCGGCGCGGTTCCGGGGTGGACCGCTGCGGTCGCGTGCGGGTGCCGCCCTGCCGTGCGGCACGGGCGACGTCTCGGGTCGCGTCGAGCGGCCGGAGTCGGGAGCGCGGGGCCGGAGGCTGGCGCTGGAGGTTGGGCAGGGCCGTGAGGACGCGCTGCGCGATCGTCAGCTTGGGCGGGACGCCCCCGGATCGCCGGTGTCGGAGTCGTCGTCGGTCATCGGTCCACGCTGCACGGTGCGGACCAGGCTATCGAAGGCGCCGATGCCGCCCCCTCGGCGGCGGCGACGCCGCCGCTCGCTCACGAGCCCGGGCCGGTGCGCGGTGCCAACACGCACGAGGCGCGTGCCGAGGTTGTCGGCCGGCTCGATGACCAGGCGCCGGTGCCTCTGCCGGGAGCAGCCCGGCAACGTCGGAGCGGCGCCTCGCCGAACGCGTGGCCGGGATCGCCGGGGGGGCAGCGCGAACGCCAGGTGGTGCAGCCGACCGGGCAGACGTCCCAGCCAGGTGCGGAGGCGGCGACGCCCGGCTCGACACCGCGCTCGGCGCCCGGCGCCGGTGCGATCAGGCGGAGGGCGGGAGGTCCCGGCCACTGCAGGTCGACGAAGTCCCAGCTCCGATCCGGCGCCGAACCGCTCCCGAGCGCGTGGTTCCGCCCAGGAGCCCCTCGAACAGAGCCAGGCCGGCGTCGAGGTCGGCCACGGCGTGGGTCACCCGGACCAGGGACGCCGGCGGGCTGCGGCGCGCCGTGGGGAATCCTTCGGGGGCAGGCGACTCCCACTGCGTAGGCGGCCTGGGCCAGCTGGACGACGATGCCGGTGGCCTGGCGGGGGTGGAGGAAGGCCTCTTTCCAGTCGGGGTTGGTGAGGTCCACGCCCACCGGAGAGAAGCCGGCGTCGCCGGGCGTGGTCGAGGGCGGCGGCGAGGTCGGGCACCTTGAAGGTGAGGTGATGGGGGCCGGGACCGTGGCGGTCGAGGAAGCGGCGCAGGAACGGGTTGTCCTCGGGTTGCCACGGTTGGAGGATCTCGACCGCGGCCGCCGTTGGCGAAGCGCAGTTGGGCCGGACCGAAGCCCGACGTTCAGACCCGCCCGAGCTCCATGTCCCACCGAGCTCGACGGCGTAGCGGGGCCAGGCGTCGGACCACTGCTCGACGGCCACGGCCACGTGGTCGAGCGAGGCGTGCACGGCGATGGGGGGCGGCATCGGCCCAGGTTGCCGTGCCTGCGCCGGCGTGTCCATCTCCCTCGCGCGGCACGGGGGCGCCGCCAGGACCGGCGTGCTACGCGTGGGGCATGGACTTCCGACGTGAGACTCTCACCGACCTGGTCGCCGACGTGCGGTCGGGCCGACGCGACCGCACGGGAGCTCATCACCCACGCGCTCGAGCGCATCGAGGCGCTCAATCCGGCGGTGAACGCGTTCGTCGCCGTCGACGCCGACGACGCGCTCGAGGCGGCGGCGCGCATCGACGACGCCGTGGCCGGTGGGCGAGGATCCCGGTCCGCTGGCCGGCATCCCCATCGGGGTGAAGGACCTCGACGACGCGGCCGGCTTCGTCACCTCGCACGGGTCAGCGGTCTTCGCCGGGGGCCCTGCCGCCGACGAGGACTCGCCCCTGGTGGCGCGGCTGCAGGCGGCGGGGTGCGTCGTCGTGGGCAAGACCAACACCCCCGAGCTCGGATGGAAGGCCGACACCGACAACGCCATCTTCGGTCCCACCTGCAATCCGTGGAACCTGGCCTACAGCCCGGGCGGTTCGTCGGGAGGCGCCGGCGGCGGCCATCGCCTCGGGCATGGTCCCGCTCGCCACGGGATCCGACGGCGGAGGGTCGATCCGCATCCCGTCGTCGTGCTGCGGCCTGAGCGGCATCAAGCCGTCGCTCGGCCGGGTCCCCTCGGGTGGGGTGCACGGCTCGGAGTGGCACGACCTGTCGACCAAGGGGCCCATGGCCCGGCGCGTCGCCGACGTGGTGACCGCTCTCGACGTGGTCGTCGGTCCCGACCCCACCGACCTGCGCTCGCTCCCGCGACCCGAGGCGTCGTGGCCGGCCGCGCTCGAGGGAGCCCAGCTGCCCGTCGAAGGTGGCGTGGTCGCCGACGCTCGGGTACGCACCGCTCGACGACGAGGTGCGCGCCTTGTGTGAGGACGCCGTGGCAAGGACTCGAGTCCCTCGGGACGAGGTCGTCGAGATCGAGGTGGTGTTCGACGAGGACCCCGTTCGGGACTGGCTCACGCTGGCGGTCGCCTACAACTGGCGCACGCTCGCCCCCTACCGCGACACCGACGTGTGGGAACGCGTCGACCCGCTTCTCGCCGCCCAGGTGGACTGGGCCGCCGAGCATCTGTCCGCGCTCGACATCGTGCGGGCCCAGGACGCCTGTCACTCGTTGAATCTCCGCTTGGTGGAGCTGTTCCGCGACGTCCGACTGTTGTTGACCCCGACGTGCGCGGGCCCGCCCCCGCCCCGCGCCCTCGAGGGACAGGGCCTGATCAACGGCGAGCTCGAAGCGAACTGGGCGCGCTTCACCTATCCGTTCAACATGACGCGCTCTCCGGCCGCGTCGGTCTGCGCCGGCCTCACCTCCGACGGGCTGCCGGTCGGCATCCAGCTCGTGGGCCCCCAGCACGCCGATCTGGTGGTCATCCGCTCGGCGGCCGCGCTCGAGGCCGCCATCGGGTTCGACGCCGTGGCGCCGGTCTGACGCGTCACCGTCGCGACGGGCGCCACGCCGTCTCGGGCCGACGGCGGTGGCGACGGACGCGGTGGAGGGATAACGTGACACCGCTTCGGCCGCCAGCCGAAGTGGTGGAGGCCCAGCGAAGGCCGGTGACCGCGAACTCAACGGCTCGCTCACGTTTACTCGTGATCGCGCGCTCATAGAGACGCTTACTGCCCGCACCGGAGGCGGCACGCTCGACTTCAAAGGCGATGCTACCTATTTCAACCAGCAACTCAACTTCAATCTAACCGCCACCGGTAAGGACGTGCGCCTGCGCTATCCTCCCGGTGTCAGCTCCACTGCCAACGCCGAACTGCATTGGGTGGGCACGCGCTCCGCGTCCACCGTCTCCGGCGAGATCAGCATCAACAAGATGGCCGTGACTCCGGGCTTCGACTTCAGCAGCTATCTCGAGCGCAGCCGCAACTTCTCCACCATTACGACAGCCAACTCCCCGCTGAACAATATAAAGCTCGACATCCACGTGGTGACTGCACCCGAACTCCAGATGCGTACGGCGATCGCCCGCCTCTCCGGTGACGCTGATCTGCGGCTGCGGGGCTCTGTGGCCCGTCCCGCCGTCCTCGGCCGGGTCGACATTCTCGAAGGTCAGGCCACTTTCCACGGCATCCGCTTCACTCTCGAACGCGGCGATATCACCTTCGCCAATCCGGTTGCCATCGAGCCCCAATTCAATCTGCAGGCCTCCAGCCATGTGCGCAACTACGAACTGAACATCACGGCCACTGGCACTCCCGACCGGCTCAACATTAATTACCGGTCCGAACCGCCTCTGCCCAAGTCCGATATCATCGCTCTCCTCGCTCTCGGCCGCACCAACCAGGAATCTGCGCAACTTCAGGAGCAGGGCGGTCAGGGCGTCTTTTCCGACCAGGCCAGCGCCCTCATCCTCAGCCAGGCGCTGAACTCCACCGTCAGCAACCGTCTCGACCGTCTGTTCGGCGCCAGCAACATCAAGATCGATCCCCAGGGACTCACCACCGAGACCAATCCCATCAGCAACGGCCCCCAGATCACCATCGAGCAGCAGTTCTCCAATAACCTGTCCCTTACCTACTCCACCAATGTCTCGCAGAGTTCGCAGCAGATTATCGAGGGGGAGTACTATTTCAATCGCAACGTTTCCGTCGTCGGCAACCGCGACCAGAACGGTGTGGTCAGCTTCGACCTGCGCATCCGCAAACGCAAACAATAAGATCAAAAGCGGAGACGCCAAAGCCGCAACTCATGTCCGACCCGACCGCCGCGCGCCAACTCATGGTTGCCTCGCAACTCCGGGCCCGCGGCATCTCCGATCCACGTGTTCTCGAAGCCATGCTTCGCGTCCCCCGCCACGAATTCGTCCCGGTACCGTACCAGAGTCAGGCCTATGAGGATCATCCTCTACCCATCGGTGACGGCCAAACCATCTCTCAGCCTTACATCGTTGCCCGCATGCTCGAGTCTCTCCAGCTTACGCCTGCCGATAAGGTTCTCGAAGTTGGAACCGGTTCCGGCTACGTCACCGCTCTACTCGCCGAATTAGCAGCGCAGGTTTTCTCCATTGAACGCCACCCGGCCCTGGCGGACCGTGCCCGCAATGTTCTCGCCGAACTTGGCTATACCAACGTCCGAGTTCTCACCGGAGACGGTACATTCGGCCTTCCCGTGAATGCTCCGTTCGACGCCATCCTCGTCTCCGCAGCTGCATCTGATCTGCCTCCCGCTCTGCTCAGCCAACTCAGCGACTCGGGACGGATGATCATCCCCGTCGGTTCTCCCGGATCTCAGCAGCTGCAGTTCATCCGAATGCAGAACGGTCAGCCCACAATCTCCCTTCGCGAGCTTGTGCTTTTCGTTCCCCTGGTACACGATCGCGATTGAATTTAGGAGTCGAACTACTTCGTCGCTGGTATAGGTCGGGGCTTGCTTTTAGATTTTTCCGGGAACCGTTGAAACGGCTGTGGACGATGGAATCTCCGGCGCAGCCTGCTGGACCAGCTGTTGCGCGGAGTCTTGAGCAAATTGCAACACACCGTTGGGGAAAACGCCGAGGTAAATAGTCGCGGCAAGGCAGGACGCTAGCGCGAGACCGAGCGCGAACGGAACCCGAGTCACCGGCACTTCCTTCCGCGATTCTCGCATATACATCATCACGATGATGCGCAGGTAGTAGTACGCTCCCACGCCGCCATTGACCACGCCGATGATTGTGAGCCAGATCAAGTTGGCTTTCACCGCTGCATTGAACACGTAGAACTTGGCAAAAAAACCGCCAGTCATCGGGATCCCGATCAGCGAGAGCAAAAAGATGGTGAGCGTAGCCGCTAGTAGTGGAGAGCTGCGGCCCAGACCTTGGTAGTCTTCGAGGGTCACATAGCGCTCGCCCGCGTTGGCGAAGTGGCTGACGACTGCGAACGCCCCCAGATTCATAGCGGCATAGGACGCGAGATAGAACATCGCAGCCGAGGTCCCCAGAGCGGGCGCGGCCGCGAATGCGACCAGCGTATAACCCGCGTGCGCGATTGCGGAATAAGCCAGCAGCCGCTTCACGTTGTCTTGCACCAGAGCGCCCATGTTGCCCAACGTCATGGAGAGCGCCGCCGCAAGCCAGATGACCCACACCAGGCCGTGCACGTCGATCACGAAAACCACGCGCAACAAAACTGCAAAGGCCGCCGCCTTGGGCGCGGTCGACATGAAGCCGACAACCGGCGCCGGTGCTCCTTCATACACGTCAGGAGTCCAGATGTGAAACGGCGCCGCAGCCACCTTGAACCCCAGGCCCACGAACATCAATGCCACGGCCACGAACGCCAGCAATGGGACAGGGCCAGCCCGCAATGTGCTGCCGATCTGATCGATGTTCGTCGAGCCCGTGGCCCCAAACATCAACGCTACTCCATACAGGAAAAATGCAGTGGCAAATGAGCCCAGCAGAAAATATTTCAGCGAGGACTCAGCGCTGGCCGCCTCGTGCCTGCGAAATCCCGCCAACACATAAGAAGAGATGGAAGAAATCTCAAGCGCGATGAAAATCAGCACCAGTTCGATGGCCGACGACATCAGCGCCATGCCGACCACACCAAAGAGAATCAACGCGTAGTATTCCCCCGCGCGAATCCGCTGCACCGCCAGGTACTCGTATGAACTAAGAATCACGATAGCGGCAATCGCAATCACCAGCACATGGAAGAAAACGCTGAAACCATCCACCTTCACCATGTTCCAGAACGCCAGCC
The DNA here is from genome assembly GCA_963743115.1 of uncultured Acidobacteriaceae bacterium. Lineage (GTDB taxonomy): Bacteria > Acidobacteriota > Terriglobia > Terriglobales > Acidobacteriaceae > Sulfotelmatobacter. Next base: position 75,394 of record CAVUOM010000002.1, read on the forward strand.
CCGGAGACTGCGCCATGAACCAGGTAGCTGCGAGCCCCGCCAGCGCCCCCAGCAGAGCGATCAGCCCGAGAAGCTTCTGACCGGTCTCTTCGTCGAGCAGAGGTTCGAGGAACATCACAATCATGCCGAAAACTGAAAGAACAATCTCAGGCAGGATGCGGAGATAATCTGCACCTTGCGGCAGCCCATGCGAGTAGCCGGGGACGACGGACATTATCATTGCCCCACCATCCTGCTCGCCACCCGCACAGCAGGCATGAGTGCTGCCTGAACCGCCGGATCAATCGCTCCCAGCCACAGAATCGGCGCGACGCCCATCACCAGCGCCACCGCGGCGCAAGGCCAAATCGCAACCTTCTCGAACCCGGAAAGATCGCTCAAAGAATTATTTACCGGATGCGTGACCTTGCCGTAGAACACTCGCTGATACATCCAAAGCAAATAGATGGCGCTCCAAATGATGCCGGTCGCCCCCAATATTCCGTAAATCGGCTTGTCCTGAAACGCGCCACTCAACACCAGGAACTCACCAATGAAACCATTAAGAAGTGGCAGACCCACCGACGCCAGAACAATCACCAGATACGTCGTCGCATAAACCGGCATGGGCGAAGCCAGCCCACCGAACTCGCTGATCTCATAAGTATGCCGGCGTTCGTGCAGACTTCCCGCCAGCATGAACAGCCCGCCTGTAGAAATTCCATGAGCCAGCATCACGAACATCGCGCCATTCAATCCAACCTGCGTGAAGCTGAAAATTCCCAGCACAACGAATCCCAGGTGACTCACGGACGAGTAGGCGATCAACTTCTTCATGTTGGGCTGCACCATAGCCACCAGCGCGCCGTAGATAATGCCGATCAGGGCAAGCGTCATAACCCACGGAGCATTCTGCCGCGATTGCTCGGGAAACAAACCGAGGTTAAAGCGCAGCATTCCGTAGGTGCCCATCTTGAGCAGCACTCCGGCTAGCAGCACCGACCCCGCCGTAGGCGCCTCCACGTGCGCATCGGGCAACCATGTATGGAAAGGAAAAAGAGGAACCTTCACCGCAAACGCCACGAAGAATCCAAGAAACAGCCACTGCGCAGCCGCCGGGAACTTCGGCACAGCTCCGCTTGCGATTGCATCGCGAATCAAAACAAAGTCAAAGCTGCCGGTATGGGCATAAAGCCAGAGAATCGCGGCCAACATGAACACCGAACCGATCATGGTGTACATGAAAAACTTCACCGCGGCATACACTTTGCGCTCGTGGCCGAAAATACCGATCAGCAGCGCCATCGGTATCAGCGTGGCTTCCCAGAAGAAATAGAACAGAAACAAGTCGAGAGAAGTGAAGACCCCGATCAGCGCAGTCTCCAGGATCAGAAGCAGAATGAAGAATTCCTTCACCCGCTCATGAATCGATTTCCATGAAATCAGCACGCACAGCGGCGTGAGAAATGTAGTGAGCACCACCAGCCACATCGAGAAGCCGTCAACTCCCATGTGATAGTGGATATTCGGAGTCGAAACCCACGGCTTGTCCACCTGGTACTGAAAGTCAGTCTGCCCGCGAACGAAATACACGGGCAGGTGCAGCGACAAAACAAATGTCAGCAAAGAAATGCCAAGAGCAAAAATACGAATGTCACGATCGCGCCGCGGCAACAACAGCAGTAGCAGCCCGCCCGCCAGAGGCGCGAATGTCACCAGGGTAAGAATGATCGGGCTGAGGTCACCAGTGCTCATCGCACCCCCATCCAGATCATGAAAGCGATCACCGCCGCCGAACCGGCAGCAATCCAACCTGCGTACGACCGAATGTTTCCGGATTGCATCTGTCGAACTTCGTCGGAAACCTGTCGCGCCCCATCCGCGGACTCATTCACCGAAGCATCGATAACTTTTCGATCCACATCCTGCCAGAGGATTCGACTCGAACCCTCCACCAGTGGCTTGACGAAGACTGCAGCGTAAAGTTCGTCGATGTAGTACTTATGCACGACCGCCTGATAGAAGCCGCCGAGCGAATCGGCAATCTTCTGCGGCAATTCGGGCCGTGCGCTGTAGAGCAGGTGGGCCAACATCCAACCCGAAGCTGCGGCCAGAATCGAAACACCCATCAGCACCCATTCAGTGATGCGAGTTCCGGTTTCGCCTGCAGACTCACCGCCCAACACCGGCGCAAGAAAATGCTCGAAATGATGATTCCATCCGACGAACCCACCGAGAAGCGAGAGCAGCGCCAGGATCATCAGAGGCACCAACATGACCATCGGGCTCTCGTGCGGTTCGCCGTGTCCATGTTCGTCGTGACTATGCGCGTCGTGTCCGTGGGAGCCGTGTCGGTTCTCCTGGCGTCCGCGATAGTCGCCGAAAAACGTCATGTACAACAGTCGGAACATGTAGAAAGAAGTGATGAACGCCGTAACCACGCCGATTGCCCAGTACACCCAACTAACCTGGTAAGCTTTCCAGAGAATTTCGTCCTTGCTCCAGAATCCGGCCAGTGGCGGAATTCCTGCGATAGCCAGCGTCGCGACGAACATCGTCAGAAACGTCCACGGGATGTAAGACCTCAGCCCACCCATCTTGCGCATATCTTGTTCGCCGCCCACAGCATGAATCACCGAGCCCGCACCCAGAAACAAAAGGCCCTTGAAGAACGCATGAGTCATTAGATGGAAAATTCCAGCGGAGAAAGCCCCCACCCCGCAAGCCATGAACATGTAACCGAGCTGCGAGATCGTCGAATAGGCAAGAACTTTCTTGATGTCAGTCTGAGCAATGCCAATCGTCGCGGCAAAAAACGCGGTAAGCGTTCCGATAATCGCCACAACCATCAGCGCGGAAGGTGCCCGCTCAAAAATTACGTGCGAACGCGAAACCATATACACGCCCGCGGTCACCATGGTAGCGGCGTGGATCAATGCCGAAACCGGAGTGGGACCCTCCATGGCGTCAGGCAGCCATACATACAGCGGAATCTGCGCCGACTTGCCGCAAGCGCCAACCATCAGCAGAATACCGATGGCCGAAAGCAGACCCGCCCCCGCCGTCTCCACACCGAGAGGCGAGATGCTCTGAAACACGCGATCAAAATTCAGCGAACCAAAATGTTTGATGAGAAGAAAAAGCGCGATCAGAAACCCGAAATCACCAATGCGGTTCACGATGAACGCCTTCTTGCCCGCCGACGCCGCAGAATCTTTCGTGAACCAGAATCCGATCAGCAGATACGACGCCAGCCCCACCCCCTCCCACCCGATAAACATCAGGAGGTAGTTGTTTGCGAGCACCAGCGTCAGCATGAAAAACATGAATAGATTGAGGTAGCTGAAGAAGCGGTAGTAGCTGGGATCGTCCCACATGTAGCCGACGGAGTAAATATGGATCAGAAAGCCGACTCCGGTGACCACCAGCAACATGACCAGAGACAGTTGATCGAGATAGAAGGCGAAGTCCGCCCTGAAGCCCACGATGCGGATCCAATGCGCAACAAACTCCTGGTAGGGAAGCGACAATGATGAAAATCGCGCCGCAACCCACAACGCCATTGCAAAAGCCGCGCCGCTGAAGAACAATGCGACCGTGCTCACCGCCTGTCGCGAAGACCTCTTCCCAAGAAAGCCGTTGATCGCAGCCCCTGCCAGCGGCAGAACCGGTATCAGCCATAAATTGAGATTCGGATTCATAGCTTGAGCAGGTTCACCTGATCCACGTTCAAAGTCTCGCGCGTGCGATACACCGCAATAATGATCGCCAGCCCCACGGCCGCTTCCGCCGCCGCCACCACCATCACAAAGAAAACGAATACCTGGCCGGCCAAGGCATGCCAGTGCGCTGCAAACGCCACAAACGAAAGATTCACTCCGTTCAACATCAACTCAATCGACATGAAAATGGTGATGATGTTGCGCTTGATCAGAAATCCAACCACGCCGCAGGCAAACAGGAATCCGCTCAGCAGCAGGTAATACGATAGCGGCACATACGAGGGAACCATCAGTCCGCCTTCCCCGCGGGCGTTTCCGGCTTGCTGGCCAGAACCACAGCGCCCATGATGGCGATCAGAATCAACACAGAAGTGACTTCGAAGGGCAACAGGAAATCGTGAAAAAGAAGCTGGGCAATATCGGTGGGATGCCCCGGCAGCGCGCCGATCGGTACGGCTTCCGTGCCGGATTGCCGCAGCACCACCCACGCCACCAGCACGCTGCCGGTAAGCACCCCGGGCACGCCCAACAGAACAGCAACACGGCTGCCATTCGTTTGCTCTTCTTCGCCCGCATTTAGCAGCATAATGACAAAGATGAACAACACCATGATGGCGCCAGCGTAGACGATAACCTGCACCGCCGCGACAAACTCCGCGCCCAGCAGCAAATATTCGCCCGCCAGCGCTGCCATCACCGCAATCAGCGACAGCGCGCTGTTAATGGGATGCCGCTGCGCCAGCAGGTTAACCGCCCCGCCGACGCAAACCGCTCCGAACGCGAGAAAAAGTATGAGATGGAGACTCATGAAAGCAGTACCTAGTAGCTAGTACCCAGTAGCCCAGAGTGTTCTTGCCGGGTAATAGGTGCTGGCAACTGTTTCTACCAGGCGACGGCAATCGCCGTTGCCACCAGATTCACGATCGCCAGCGGCAGCAGAAACTTCCAGCCGAAAGACATCAGTTGGTCATAGCGGAAGCGCGGCAACGTCCCGCGCACCCAGATATAAAGAAAGAGAAAACAGAAAACCTTCGCAGCAAACCAGAACACCGGCAGCAACGCCCGCAGCAGCGGAGGCCCAAACAACGGCCCGTGCCATCCCCCAAAAAACAGTAGCGTGGCCAGGCAAGCCACCGTGATCATGTTCGAGTACTCAGCCATGAAGAACATGGCAAACTTCATTGCGCTGTACTCGGTGTGGTATCCCGCCACCAGTTCGGTTTCAGCCTCTGGCAAGTCGAATGGAATGCGATTGGTTTCCGCATACGCCGCCATTAAGTAAACGAAGAAGCCGATGAACTGCCCGTGAAAAATATTCCACCGTGGAATGAATCCGAGAAATCGTCCTCCCTGCGCATCGACGATCGCACGCAGGCTAAAGCTGCCCGACTGGATCAGGACTCCAACCAGCGAGAGTCCCAGGGCAATTTCATAGCTCACCATCTGCGCACTCGCGCGAAGTCCCCCAAGTAGCGAATACTTGTTGTTCGACGACCATCCTGCCAGAGCAACTCCGTACACTCCCAAGGAAGTAACGCCCAAAATCAACAGCAGCCCAATGTTCAAATCGGTGATCTGCAGCGGAATGCTGTAACCAAAAATCGTGATCGAGTTGCCAAACGGAATCACCGATATCGAGGTCAGAGCAAAGATCAGCGCCATCATCGGTGCCGCCAGAAACAGCGGCTTGTAAACATGTGGTGGCGTCAGGTCTTCTTTAAACAGAAACTTAATGCCGTCGGCGGCCGGCTGCAGCAATCCAAACGGCCCAACCCGCGTAGGCCCCCAGCGATTCTGCATGTGGCCGACAACTTTGCGTTCCAGCCAAACCGTGTACGCAACCGCCGTGAGCAGCACGACGAGCACGACCACTGACTTGATCACGGACACGAGTATGAAAACGCCAACGGACAATGACTTGCTCTCCAGAATGCCGGAATCCTAATGCTCGATAATCAGTCCGCCGCGACCTCAGCGGGCTTGACCTCGTGACTCTCCATCACCGACTTCAACGTGCGCGAATAACGCCCCAGCGTTCCAGAAGTGAAAAGATCATCGTTCGCCGGAGCAATGGACTCCGCTCGATGCACCACCCCAGGCCCAGCCTCGGTCAGCGACGTATGCTGGCTGTTTCCCGCCAGCAGATTCATGCGAGACACGTCATAGCCCGGAACCAGCCGCTGAATTTCATCCAGAATCGCCGTAGGATCGAACGGGCTCATCTTCGGCTCCAGCCCATGAGCTTCAAGCCACACTGCATGACGGTCAGCCTCGCCCGACTGTGCCCCGCGAGACTGCCCCATGTCGGCATAGGTGCCGCCGCCAAAAGGCACCAGCCGGCGCACATCAAAGCCCATGGCATCCGCGACGCGCACGATCATCTCGAAATCAGTTTTCGTGTCCGTGACTTCGCCGGCTTTCTTCACCAGTTGCAAGTCGCCGCAAGTATTGGTGAATGTTCCGGACTTTTCATAGGCATTCGCGGCCGGCAGCACCACGTCTGCCATCACCGCGGTTTCAGTCAGAAACATGTCTTGCACGACAACGAAGCTCTTCGAGAATGCGAACGGATCGATCTTCAATCGTCCGACAGGATTCGACCCCACCACATAAAGACCCTTCAATCTGCCCGCTTTCCCGGCGTCAACCATGCCATCCAGATCAAGGCCGGCCTCGCGCGGGATTTCCCCCCACTCCCGATGGAACCGGCTGTTTCCCGCGGCCGGGTGATATCCCGGCAGCAGATCGGGATACAAGCCCATATCGGCGGCTCCGCGAGAATTCGCGTAGTCCGCCAGACAGACAAACTTGGCCCCAGGGATTGCAGAACCGAACTTCACAAGGCTGGCAAGATCGCCGCCGCGGACTTCAGAACCGAAAACGATAACCAGATTCTGCTCGCCGCGCACCTGATCGCGCAGCGCGATCCATGCGTCTTTGCTATTTGATGAAGTGATGAGCGAATCTGCAGCGCCGTCGCTGCCCCCGAGAAACGCGGCTACTTGTCCTTCGCTTCCAGCTGGGATCTGCACAAAGCTCGTCGCCTGCCGCCGCAATTTGATCGGACTGGAGTTAATCAGGTAGAACCGCGCCCGGTGCAGACGCACGTTGTTGCGAATCTGCCAGGCCAGCAGCGGATGTTGTTCTGTCGGATCATTCCCAATCAGCAGAACAGCGGGAGCAGTGAACAGGTCCGCCATGCTGGCCGTGGCATCGCCTTTACCGCGAAGCGCAGCCGCGAGAGCAGGAAAGTCCGCGGTGCGATGATGATCCACATTGTTCGTCTTCAGCACGACACGCGCGAACTTCGAAAGCAGGTAAGCCTCTTCGTTGGTCGTGCGGGTCGATCCGATCACCCCAATCGCAGCCCCGCCATCTCGATCGCGAACCTCGGCGAATTTCCTACCTACCAGCTCAAACGCTTCTTCCCACGTGGCAGGAGTCAGCTTGCCATCTCTGCGAATCAGCGGACGCGTAAGCCGTTCTTCGTGATTCGCAAAATCAAACGCATACCGCCCCTTGATGCATAAAAAATCACCATTCGTCCCGCTCTTGTCGCGATTGTCTCCGCGCACAATCTCCATGCCCGCATCGGAGCGGCGCACGCCCAGCGTGGTCTTGCACCCATCCCCGCAATGGGTGCAAATCGTGCCCACATGCTTCATCTCCCAGGGACGCGTCTTGTAACGATACGCGCCGGAAGTAAGCGCACCCACCGGGCAGATGTCGATGCACATGCCACACTCTTCGCACTCCAGGTGATCTTGTTTATTAGGCGCGATGATCGAACTCACCCCGCGGTTCTGCACTCCCAAAGCCCAGACGTCCATGCCTTCGCCGCAGACCCGCACACACCGGAAGCAAAGAATGCACCGCGGACGGTCAAAGAACACCACCGGCGACCACTGCTGCTCGTCTTTATGATTCTTAGCCTCCATGAACTTCGATTCCGCCGCGCCGTAAGAGAACGTCATGTCCTGCAGTTCGCATTCGCCCCCGGCATCGCACACCGGACAATCCAAAGGATGGTTCCCGAGCAGCATCTCGAGCGTCGACTTGCGCGCCTGCTTGATCTCGTCACTTTCCGAAGTGACGACCATGCCTTCGCTGATCACGGTCGTACAAGCAGTCTGCAGCTTCGGCATCTTCTCGATCTTCACCAGGCACATGCGGCAAGCGCCCTGCAAAGAAAGGTTGGGATAATAGCAAAACGAAGGCACTTCAATGCCCACGGTCTTGCAGGCCTCAATCAGCAGCGTCCCGGCGGGAGCCGTGACCTTCTTGCCGTCAACGGTAAGTGTTACGTCAGCCATGGGAAAGTTAGTGCGCGAACACCGGCAGTTCTTCAGCCACGCCTTCGTGCTCGTACGGACAGGGCCGGCCTTCCAGATGATCTTCAAATTCTCTGCGGAACTTTTTCACGAACGCAATCGTCGGCATCGCCGCCGCATCGCCCAACGGACAAAACGTCCGCCCCAGCATGTTTTCCGCCAGATATTGCATGTTGTCGATGTCTTTCTTCACGCCGCCACCGGAATGAAAACGCGTCAGAGTTTTCTTCAGCCAGTCCGTACCCTCGCGGCACGGAATGCACCACCCACAACTCTCATGCTGGTAAAACTTCATAGTCCGCAGCGCAAACTTCACAATGCACTGCGCATCGTCCACCACGACCACGCCTCCGGAACCAAGCATAGAACCAGCTTTGGCGACCGAATCAAAATCCATGTTCACATCGATCTCATCGGCGGTCAGGCAAGGACACGAAGCCCCGCCCGGAACAACGGCTTTCAGTTGGCGCCCGTTAGGAATGCCGCCCCCGACTTCGTAAATCATCTTCTTCAGGTTGTAGCCCATCGGCAATTCGTACACACCGGGCCGCGCGATATTCCCGCTAAGGCAAAACAGCCGAGTCCCACCATTTTTCGGCGGACCAATTTTCGCAAACCATTCAGCCCCGCCAAGAATGATATGAGGAACACTAGCCAAAGTTTCCGCATTATTAATGACCGTAGGACCGCCCCACAGACCGACCACGGCAGGAAACGGAGGCCGAATCCGCGGAATCCCGCGCTTGCCCTCAAGCGACTCCATCAACGCAGATTCTTCTCCGACTTCATAAGCCCCGGCGCCGCCATGCCAGTAAATATCGAAATCGCGCCCGCTGCCGAAAATGTTCTTCCCCAGAAAGCCTTTCGCGTAAGCGTCCCGAATCGCCTTCTGCATGATGTTCAACAGATATCGATATTCGCCGCGGATGTAGATGTATCCGCTCTGCGCACCAACCGCCAGGCCGCCGATCATCACTCCTTCGATCACAGAGTGCGGATCATGCTCAAAAATCAGCCGGTCCTTACAAGTGCCAGGCTCGCTCTCATCGCCATTGCACAGCACATACTTCGGTTTCGCCGACTGCTTCGGCACGAACGACCATTTCATCCCGGTCGGGAACCCCGCCCCGCCACGCCCGCGCAGCCCCGAATTCTTCACCTCATTAATAATCGCGTCCGGCTCCATCCCAAGCGCCTTCCGCACGGCCTTGTAGCCGTCCAGTTCGAGGTAGCGGTCGATATTCGTCGCACCCTGCCCGAAGCGCCGGGAGACGACCTTTACCTCGTCGGGATGGGAAACCAGTGAAGCCATTGAGTGATTTTGCGATTGAGTCATTGTGCGATTGAAAAGCCGCTCGTTTCCACAGCCGCTAATCCCGGCTGCTTTTCATTCGCCCAATCACCCGATCGCACAATCGCTAAATCTTCTTATACCCTTCCAGAATTGCATCCATCTTCTCCACCGTCAGGTTCTCGTGAAAATCGTAATTCACCTGCGCCGCCGGAGCCCAACTGCAAGCCCCAATGCATTCCACTTCCTCCAGCGTGAACAACCCGTCAGGCGTAGTTCCCCTGTGACCCACGCCCAGCTTCTCAGCGCAATGATGCAGAATCTTCTCGCCCCCACGCACTAAACAACTGATGTTCGTGCACACCTGCACGTTGAACTTCCCGCGTGGCTTGGTAGTCAGCATCGAGTAATAGCTGATCACGTTGTGCACTTCGAGCACGGTCAGATCAAGTCGCCCGGCAAGCTCCGCAATCACCTCATCGGATAAAAATCCAACCTCATCCTGCGCATAAAGCAGAGTCGGCACCAGCGCCGACCGCTTCGTCGGATAGTGCGTAACCATCTCCGCAAACCGCGCCTCGAACTCCTCAGAAAACCTCATAAGAATTGAGCGATTGTGTGATCGGGCCATTGGGCGATTGAACATCTCATGCTGCATTCCTCGCTGTTCTCTGCGACGCGGCAAAAATAGCCGTTAGCTCGTTCGCTTCTTTCAACAGCGCTTCCGTCTTTGCTGATGAGACAATTCCGGATTCTGTCATCAGTTCCAGCCAGAGAATCGCTTCGTCCGCCTCTTCAACGACCACACCCATCTTAGCCATAAATTCTGCCTTCGATCTGGCCCGGCATACCGCACGATAATTTGCTGCCACCGACGTTCCACAACGCAACAGCTGCTTTCCAAGAACCTGAGTGTCCGTCTTGTAAGGCAGAGAGCGATAAAGACGAATCACCCGCAAGGCGAATGCCTTAGTCCTATCACGCAGCTGCTCCGGTTGACTGCTCACAACTATTCCTTCGATTGGTTTTCAATCACTAAATCACCCGATCGCTCAATCTCTCAATTCTTCACCGGTCGATTTCCCCTAAGACAATATCGATCGACCCAATGGCCGCGACCACATCCGCAATCAGCCCGCCCTCGCACATCTTCGGCAAGGTCTGCAAATTAGCCAGGCAAGCCGCACGCATGTGCACCCGATAAGGCTTAGCGGTTCCGTCGCTGACAATGTAGTAGCCCATCTCGCCTCGCGGCGATTCCACCGCCTGATACACCTCGCCCGCCGGCACTGCAAATCCCTCGGTAATGATCTTAAAGTGATAGATGAGCGCTTCCATCTGCGTCTTCATCTTCTCCCGGTCGGGCAGCACAATGCCCGGTGCATCCGCTTTGATCCGCCCCTCCGGCATCCCATCCAAAGCCTGCCTCACAATCTCATTCGATTCCCGCAACTCCCGCACCCGGCACATATACCGCGCGAATACATCGCCTTCCTGCGCCAGCGGAACCTTGAATTTGAAATTCTCATAACCCGAGTACGGCATATCACGGCGCAAATCAAGGTCTACGCCGCTTCCGCGGAGGGTCGGTCCACTAGCTCCCAAGGCAATCGCGTCTTCCGCGGTCAGCTTCGCCACGCCCTTGGTCCGCATCATAAAGATCGGATTTCCCGTGAGCAGGTTTTCATATTCATCCACCTTGCTGGGGAAACGCCCGACGAATTCGCGAACGCGTTCGAAGAATCCAAGAGGCGGCTCCAGCGCAATTCCCCCCACGCGAAAGTAAGAGGTCATCATGCGCTGTCCGCTGGCCATCTCAAAAATCCGCAGGATGTCTTCCCGCTCCCGGAAGCAATACAGAAACACCGTCATCGCGCCGATGTCGAGCGCATGCGTGCCCAGCCACACCAGATGAGAATTAATCCGCGTCAGTTCATTCAGCAACACCCGCAGCCACTGCGCCTTCGGAGGTATCTCGAGCCCCAGCAGTTTCTCCACGGCCAGCACGTAACACAAGTTGTTGGTCATGGGACACAGATAATCGATGCGGTCCGTCAGCGGCACCACCTGCTGGTAAAACTTGGCCTCGCAGGTTTTTTCGATTCCGGTATGCAGAAAGCCAATGTCGGGCATGATCCGCACCACCGTCTCGCCGTCAATCTCGAGCAGCACGCGCAAGACGCCATGCGTCGAAGGATGTTGCGGCCCCATGTTCAGGATCATGGTCCGATCCTGACCGGGTTCAAGCACGAGCGTGGGAGCAAGGTGGGCCATAGTCAAGGCCTAGCGGTAGCCCTCCACCGGATAGTCTTTCCGCAGCGGGTGTCCTTGCCAATCCTCCGGCATCAGAATGCGCCGCATATAAGGATGCCCGGTAAACCGGATGCCAAACAGGTCAAAGACTTCGCGCTCAAAATAATTGGCGCCCGGCCAAAGGGAAGTAAGCGACTCAACCGCCGGGCTCGCACTGTCGAGCCGCACCTTCAGCCGTACCCGCTCCTTCTTGGGAATCGAAAGCAAGTGATAAATCACTTCGAATCGGGGCTCCGCCGGATACCAATCCACGCAGGTAACATCAGAAAGAAAGTTGAACGCACACTCTTCGTCGTCACGCAGCAGGGCGCAAGCCTCGCGCAGGTTCGCGCGATCCACGGTTATCGTCATCTCGTCGCGGTCGAACTTCACTCCCGCAACCGCCGAAGGATTCCACGCCAGCAGCCGCGCCACCGCCGGATGGCCCTTCAGCTGTTCCAGATCGGTGATCGCCGGGGAATTGGCCACTAAAATTCTCCTCGCCGATCCCGAGCCGGGCCCCACTCCAGAACGCCTTTCTTCCAAATATAAAAGAAGCCAACCAGAACAATGCCGATGTAGACGAACATTTCCCACAACCCGAAGTGTTTCAAATCGCGCAGAATCACCGCCCACGGATAAAGGAAAACCGCCTCAACGTCGAACAGAATGAACAGCATAGCCACCAGGTAGAATTGCACCGAGAAACGCCCGCGCGAATCTCCCACCGGAGTCATGCCGCACTCATAAGCGGACATCTTGGCCCGAGTCGGTTTACGCTCCCCGATCCACCAGGAAAGCGTGATAATGGCAGTCGCAATCCCGCCCGCCAGCAAAATATGGATCAAAAACGGCAGGTAGCCAGCGAAATAATTGTCGGGCATAGGACAGGCTATATATAATTCGCGCGAAGCATCGATTAAACATTCTAGATTAGGTGCTACTCTGCAAGAGTGTCAAGGGATTCGGCCACGCATTTGCTGATTCGGCAAAAAGAATTTCGAGATCCTCATGATCTTTGGTTTTAACACGGATGTAAAACACGTCGACACCATCTACCACGTGCAAAGCGAAGCGCGCGAGAGCGAAAAACTGTTGCAGACCCAGGTGTTCGTGCGCGGAAGATGCATCGGCAAACGCGCCATCTCCTACGCGGCCTCGGCTGAACAAGTCGGATTTGGCGATTCTCAAAAAGAGCAGCAACTCCGCGATCAGCATCGCCTCGTGCTCGAAGCCATCCGGGAAGGCAAGCTCGAAAGCGTCCTCGACCGCGCCGAAACCGATGCCTTGGCTGGCATCAAGCAACTCGATGTGCAATGGGAAAACGCCGCCTCGGTTCACAACGACCGCAATCTGACGATGCAACTGCGAGTCACCGAAGACGGCACGGCAGTGCCCAGCGCCCGCCTCACCTTCCGCTTCGCCCGTCCCGACGCCGCACCTTTCTACACGCAGGCAATCACCGATTCCGGAGGCGCCGCACAGATCTCCGTCGAGGTCGAGGAATCCGCCCTGGCCGACGCCTCGGTAATGGTGCAAGCCAATCACCAGGGCCGAACCGTAACCCGCAAATTCGCCCTCCGCAAAGCTTGAATGTGGCGCGCCGTCTCGGCAGCTGTGGTGGGGGCGTCCTCGTCCCCACATTTGACAGTCAGACGCACGCACTAAAGTTGGAAATAGACTGGACGCTATAAGATGTGATCAGGGCATCCGGGTGCCGATTTAAACCAGCTCTCACTTACGAGATTTCGCTCACGATGAATATTCACATCAACGGAGAAGAACGCAGCTTCGCCGATCCCGCGCCCACCGCCAACTTCACGCTTGCAGCACTGATCGAATCCCTCGCCATGAAGCCCGACCGCGTAGCGGTCGAACTCAACCGCGACATCGTTCCCCGCGACCGCTGGCCGCAGACTAATCTCAAAGACGGCGACCGCCTGGAAATCGTCCACTTCGTCGGCGGCGGCTGTCTGTCGAACCGCCCGGAGCACTCTTCTAGTTAACCCTCGCTCGCGAATCCTCGTTGACACCCGCCAACTCACGTCTAGAATGTTTCAAACATTCGACTGGCAGACTGTTTCAAACAGATTGCGCAGAAAATGGAACGGGGATTCATGCGAGATAGTTTTTCATCGCAGGAGGTGATCGTCCTGACCGGCGTAACCGCCCGCCAGCTCCAGTGGTGGGACGAGCGCGGCGTGGTGAGGCCGGAAAGAGTCGGGCATCGCCGTGTGTACTCCATGCAGAACCTCACAGAGATGGCGGTCATCTGTGAACTGCGCCGCAAAGGTTTCTCGCTGCAAGGCGTTCGCAAGGTCATGCGTTTCCTCGAGCGCGAGTGCGGCAAAGGCTTGGCCGAGATCGTCGGCCGCAACTCTGACGTTCACCTGCTCACCGACGGCAAACATCTCTTTCTCGAAACTTCGGCGCGGCAGATCGTAGATATCCTGAAGAATTCCAGTCAGCCCATTCTAGGAATCTGCCTCACTGACGCAGTTCGGCAAGTCAGGGCTGACGTGGTCGCCAGAAAAACGAGTACCTCCGTAACATCGCCGGCAACGCGTCGGCGTGCTAGAAAAGCTTCTTAGGCAGCACGTGCAAATCGGGTTTGGGTCGGGGTAGCGGAACATAGGAGGAATGCATGGTCGGAGAACTTGACGTTCTGAACGAATGGATTCCCGAACAAATGCAGCCTGGAACAATTTTTGTCCTCGAAAACGCCGGCGAAGTCGGCGAGAAAGAAGATCCTTACTGGGCTGTGCTGGCCTGCCCGTCCTGCGGCATGCTGGGCCTGATCACGCGGCGCCAGATCAACGGCTTGATGCCCGTCATTTGCGGCTCGGAACATTGCTCCGCGCAATTCTTCATCCGCGAGAGCGAAGTGGTTGTGCGCAAACCTTTTTAGCGACGTGCCGCGGCTGCGGCCTTTAGTTTTTTCCTGCCTTTACTCCGTTCAATTCCACTGGGACCTGATCGACGATTTCTATTCCGAATCCTTCGAGCGCGGCTACACGTTTGGGCCTATTGGTCAGCAGGCGGATGCGGTGCAGGTTCAGGTCAGAAAGAATCTGGGCGCCGATTCCGATTTCGCGCTGCGTCTGGCGCTCGCTGTCGAGTAGTGACGGGAGCTTGCGGCCGCGATGGAAGCTGAGCGCGCTGCGCTCGCCGGCTTTCTCGATCGAAAATCCCTTTGAGGTTTGATGTAAATAAATGAGAGCGCCGCGTCCTTCCTGGGCGATTGCTCGGAGTGAACCCTCTAGCGTGGCGTGACATTCGCAGCCGGTTGCGCCGAAGACGTCTCCCATCAGGCAGTGGGCGTGCATGCGGACCAGCACTGGAGCGTCGTTGTTCTCGTCTTTATTTTCTACATCTCCTTTAGAAATTTCTCCTTTAATCAGGGCCACGTGCGACTCGCCGCCATCGACTTCGCTTTCGTAAGCGATGAGGCGGAATTCGCCGAAGCGGGTGTCGACTAAGGCTTCGCCTACGCGATGCACGTAGCGCTCGTGCGCCATGCGGTAGCGGATCAGCTCTGCAACGGTCAGCATCTTCAGGTTGTGCTGATGGCAGAACTCGATGAGGTCTGGGACGCGGGCCATGGTGCCATCGTCCTTCATGATTTCGCAGATGATGCCGGCAGGAATCAGTCCGGCGAGGCGGGCCAGGTCGACTGAGGCTTCGGTTTGTCCGGCGCGGACGAGCACTCCGCCTTTGCGGGCGCGGAGAGGGAAGACGTGGCCGGGGCGCGCCAGGTCTGACGCTTGCGTGGCCGGGTCGATCGCTACCTGGATGGTGCGGGCACGATCGTAGGCGGAGATGCCGGTGGTCACTCCCGCGCGCGCGTCGATCGCTTCGCAGAATGCGGTGCCGTATTGCGACGTGTTCTCGGCGCTCATGGGGCCGATGCGGAGGTGAGCGAGGCGCTCCTCGGTCATGGTGAGGCAGACCAGGCCGCGTCCATATTTGGCCATGAAGTTGATGGCTTCGGGCGTGACCTTCTCGGCGGCGAGGGTGATGTCGCCTTCATTCTCGCGGTCTTCATCGTCGACGACCACGATCATGCGGCCGGCGCGGATCTCCTCGATAGCGGTGGGGACGTCGGCGAAGGCTTCGTGATTCATGATGCTTTTATTGTAACAAGTAAGTTAATAAGTACCGAGTACCCAGTGCCGATTGGGTGCAGATCTGACTTATTCTTTCTCCGGTTCTTTCAACATTCCGGGAGCGAGATCGACATTCGCCTCTTGGATCGGGCTTATTATCTGGCCCTTGTTCGAGAAGAATCGGGACACGTCCCCGTCTCGGTCGGCAAGCCGCGCGATGTCTTCTGCGGATGCTGCTTTTCGCGCCTTTTGATTGCTCTTCATAATGCGAGTGCGCTCTTCAGGAGATCGGAAACTTCTGAACTCATGACGTTATTTTACCTGTGGATTTCGGCTGCAAATATCTTTTTCCGGGCCTGCATGGAACAGCGATCTCTGTTTCGTTTGATACTTTGATTTTGAAAAGATCGTTGATACCCCCTCCCCCCTGGGTCTCGTGGAATCATCGGGTTAGCGCGAAATTCCTTGCAAAATCCGGAGCCTAAAGGGCTTAGAGATCAAAATCTTGGAAGCAAAGGAGTTACAGCTTGGCTTCGTTCGGTTAGCTGTACTGCCTCTGCTGGGGCAATGATGAAGGAATTTTGAGTGAGGCGCAAGGTTAGATGTCACAGGGTTGAGCTGTGAATCTGTGGAGTTGCTTCGTGGCGCTACAATTGGAATAGAGCTCTTGTTATGAAGACGAAAATCACGGTCAGGCTTGAGGCCGATTTGCTGCGCGAGATTCGGGAGTTGGTTGCGGAGGAGGGTATCACGATCAGCACGACGATCGTGGCTCACTTGGCAGAGCTCGTGGGCGAACGCAAGGCCTACGGGCGTGCGCGTAAGCGTGCCCTGGCGCGGCTGCGCAGAGGAATGGATTTGGGATGGGCGCACGCTGTCTCCCGGCCCGAGGTTCACGAGAGGTAGGCTTAGTTTCGAAGTCAAAGTCCCCACACTGTCTCTCCAAAGAGCGGAGAGGCAAGGATGGGGCACCCCAAAGTTACGTCGAGGCGGAAAGGCCGGGCCGGCCCCCAAGGTTAGATGTCACAGGAGGGCTGTGGAGAATTTACCGGGGATCAAAACCCCAGGAGGGTTAGAGTCGTGGAATCCCACCCTTCGCAAGGAACGCGAAGGGTGGGGCACACGGCGAATGATATTACAGACGAAATTGTGTGTTTGCTAAAACCTTATATTTCTTGTTCGCATCCTGAATGAGTCTCATAGTTTCGGCCAACAGAGCGACGAACCGCTCTGCGTAGTACATAATGTCATCTGCTTTGTACCAGTAGGCCGCATCGAGTACCCAAATGCCACTAGACTTCGGTTTTACAACTTTCTTGGTTGCATACACGGGCGGCAAGAGGAAATATCCTGACAAGGTTCCGTCCTGTACGCCAAACTGCACAGCCATTCCGTGAGCGATGTTGTTTCTGAATTCCTGTGCTTTCTGGTAGGCCGACAGCAGTGCTCTCAACTCACCATGTAGGTCAGAATCCTCTGCGTTTCGATCACGGAAGAACGAATCAGTCGCAGCCCTCAACAATTGCGCTTTTGAAAAGGAGGATTCCAACATGCCGTATGCGCGAGCGGCCGCTGCAGTCGGACTCCCGCATAAGAGCTGAAATAGCCTCGCCAATCCTGATTCCATGTGCTCCCACTGTGACAGGGCAAAGCCCACGGCGGTGTGAATCGCGGCAGTGGTTGTTTCTCCTCTCCGAGTCGGGGACGGAGCTTCGTGCACACGGGGCTTCCAGTCGGAAAACGCCATGCCCCAACTGTAGCAGGTTACTTTTTCGGCGCACTCGGAGTATTTGGGCAGGTGGCGACGTGAAGCAAGGCCGGGGGCTGTTGAACGGGTTCCAGCAAACTTGCGAACAACGGTTCCCTTCCGTCCGGCGGATTTCCACAGGTTTATTTCCTCCGATGTTCAGATGACCTTGCCTCTCATCCCGAAATGGGAATACTGGAATGTAGCAGGCGCTGAAGCGCGGTGAGTTTTAGAGGCTTTGGCGGCACCCTTCGGCTTCGCTCAGGGCAGGCTCAGGAGCTGAAGTCGTGCCCTTCCCGAGCGTTCTCGAGCTGGAGCGTTTCAGCCTGCTTGGGGCGAAATTCACGACAATTCTGAATCTCTGAGGCATCGGAGGGCGTTCTCTATTTGGTTCGATCTCCGATGGTTTCGGGGTGAAAGTGTGAGGAGAATATGGGTCTGGAAAATGTGAACCGGTGTCAGCATGTGAAGGTGAATGGGACGCAGTGTGGGTCTCCGGCGCTGCGGCGTCGGCGGCTTTGCTTTTTTCATGTGCGCTGTCAGGAGCAGCGGGCGCGGATTATGGGGAGTCAGTTTGGGCAGGCTCGGTTTGTGGCGCCGTTGCTTGAGGATGCGAATTCGGTGCAGATGGCGTTGATGCAGGTGATGCAACTGCTTGGCACCGGTCAGATGGAGCATAAGACGGCGGCGCTGATGCTCTACGCTTTGCAAACTGCCAGCTGCAACCTGCGAAATACGGAGTTTGAGGCGCGGGATGCGACGGACGTTGTGATCGACCGCGGCGATGTGCACAGGACCTGCATGGGGGGTCCGCAGTGGTTTGAAGAGGACTTTGATGATGAGGCGGATGAAGTGGAGGATGAGGAGGCCGAAGAGCAAGAGGAGGGGGTCGAAGAGGACGCCGAAGTGAAGGCTTGCGCAGGGAAGCCAACGGTACACGTCAGTACAGAGGAGGCTCGGAGGCAAGTGCGGGAGGTGGTTATGGACTGGGTGGTCGAGACGGTGAGGGCTGAGGCGGCGCAGCGGCCGGGGTAGCTAGGGGCGGAGTCAAGAGCAAAACCAACGTCAAAGGCAACGGACAGGAGTGTCCGTTCCACACGAGCAGTGACGGCTTCAGCGGAGTTGCATAGGTCCTTCGTTGGGAGTCGTCCGCTTCGCGGGCGACTCCGCTGCCTTAGGATGACAGGCTTGTTTTGCGAGGGGGAGGTAGCTGTTTGTGCTTGCTTTCCGCCAGATGTACACGATCGAGGCTTGGGCACTTGTTTGCTTATTTGCTTTTTGACCTGTTGATGCAACGAGTTGCGGGTTGAGCGGAGGGGCCACCTAAGTGCACCACTTAAGACCGAGTGAGCATTCTTCTCCTCTTTCAGGTTTCCTGAACTAAGTCAGCCCATCCTGAAGTTCTCTTTTCTTAGCTACCCCCAACCCTAAGGAGGTTGCCTATGTTTGCACGTAATGTCACTTTTCATCTGAAAGCGAATAATCTGTCCGATTACACGAGAACCTTTGAGAAAGACATCCTGCCCTTGCTGCGCAAGCAGAATGGGTTTAAGGACGAAATCACTTTCGCCGGCCCGGGCGGAGTTGACATGCTTGCGATCAGTATGTGGGACAACAAGAAAGATGCCGACAACTACAACGCCATTGCCTATCAGCAAGTGTTGAAGACGCTGGCAAGATTTATCGAGGGCACGCCGCAGGTTCATACCTATGACGTGGTCACCTCGACCGTCGAGAATCATGAACTGGTAACCGCGTAAGAGATACGGTGAGTTGGTTGGCCGGGGAGGCGGAGTTGCTCCGCCTTCTCGGGCCAGCTGTTGCACTTGATCGCGCGAAGGAGGGCAGCCATGCATCTCGCGCTGCAAAACGCAGAAACAATTAATCGCCTGGTGGAACAGGGCGAATCCCTGCTGAAGAGCTTCCTAAGCGGTGCTACACGTGCCCTTTGAAGCCATCCTGCGCGAAGTTGGGCAGTTGCATGACGTCAGCGAACGCCTGGTGATACTGGCGGACGAACATCCGCCGATGTCAGAGGCGCTGATGACTATCTCGGGAAGCGTGCGCAACGTCGCCACGATTCTGGGCGTGCTGGTCGCGACGAAGATGACCAAGCCGATGTGACTGGTGCTTGCCGGCTCCCGCTGGCGATTCGGCTGTCCCCGCATTAAAAATCATCCTGTCAGCTCTTCTTCTGCTCCTTGAAATAACTTGCGCATGGCTTGGATTACTGCTCTGGCCAGCATCACTATTACTGCTACCAGGGCTAGCGCTATTGTGGCCGCTGCGTAGGGATGGCGGGTGGCTAGCCAGGTTAGGGAGATGGCCAGGGCGTCCTCGGCGAGGCTTAGGGTGATGTTGGAGAAGGGCTCAGGGCTCGGGGTTACGGCGGCGCGGAGGGCGGTTTTGCCGGAGTGGGCGGCCAGAGCTATGGCTGCTCCCAGGGCGGCTGCTAGCAGCTGCTCGCCCGGAGATAGCTGGCGGGTGGCTCCGTAGGCTAGGAGGGCGGCTACGGGGACTCGGACGAAGGTGTGGAGGGCGCTCCAGATCAGGTCGAAGGCGGGGATTTTGTCGGCGAAGAATTCTATGGCGAAGAGAGTTGTGCTGGCTGCGATTATTGGCCAGGTTTGTAGGAGTAGGAGGGATGGCGGGAGGGGGACGTGTCCGAAGCGGGCTAGCAGGCCTAGAGCCGCTACTGTGGCGTAGACATTCAGGCCGGCGGCGAAGGCTACGGCGGCCAGGACGGCGAAGAGTTCGGGGAGCGGGAGGTGGAGAAGGTTGAGCATGGTGGTGTTGCTTCAGGCGGGGAACGGGGAAGCGGTACACATAAAGCAGGTTCCTCCACTTCGCTCGCTAGCGCTCCTCTCCGGTCGGAATGACAGGTCTGCTTGCCGGCTATCGCTCCGGTCGGAATGACGAGTCTGCTTGCTGGCTATCGTTCCAGTCGGAATGACAAGAGTCTTGCAGAACATCGGCTCAAAAGCAAAAAGGGGCGCATGTGCGACCCTTGGAGAAATCCTTATAGCTGCAGTTACAGAGTTGATTCGATTTCGAAGCCCCAGGCTTCCAGGAGAGGCTCGGGGATGTATTTCGAGTTCTTGTTGCGGCGGGCCCACTCGCGCAGGCGGGTCGACCGGAGATACTGGTCCGGGGTGAGCTTGTATTCGCGCACTACCTGCTCGAACTCGGTGATGGTGGGGACGATCGGGCCGATGGGCTCGGGCTTGCCCCAGTTGGGATTTCCGCGACGCTTCGCCATGAAACATGCCTTTCGTACAAAGGGGGAATGGAATCTGTTGATTGCTCTATGTATATGATTCTCCGGAGGCTATTGGGATTCAGGGAAAAACACAATGGGGGCTTGCACAGCTCGACATGCCCTATTAGTGATCCCAAACGCTGGTCGGAGAGTGTGTATGTTATGGCAATCATTGGCTGAAGTCAATCAGAATCTGCGCGGTATCACTTGAGTAAGCTATTTCTAAGTAATTGGATTCATTGCTGTTATCGCATGAAGTCCGGGCGTACCCTCGCGGGTTCGACCCCCGGCGCCTAAAGGCGCATGTGATCATGAATCCTAGTACGGTATGGCTGAAGCCATACCCTGATCCGAGTCCCGATCGCACGAATCTCGATCGGACTTTCGCGTAAGACAGTCCTCGGAGGGCCGACGTTACGCTCGTAACCCGTGGCGCAAAGGGGCCATTGAATGGGCTTTTGGAGCGGCTTACAGTGTGAGTGGGGGCCGTGTCTTGCCTGGATTCTGCTGGCGAGACATGCCCGTTGCGGCTCAGGTTTGGGGTCTACGACCGGGCCGGAAGGATCTAAGAGCGGGCCATGAATCTGAAGTCTCTGCTGCTTTGTTCCGACGACAAAATCGTGCGTGTGCTGCGCCGGACGCTGGGCGATCTGGACATCAGCGTCGAGCTGTGCGCTAGTTCGGAGATTGCGTTGCGCAAGCTGACTCGGGAGCGGTTTGAGGCGATCATTGTGGATTGCGCTGGGCCGGGAGCGGCGGCGGTGCTGCGCAGCGCGCGGGCTGCGCCGTGTAACAAGCGGGCGATCGCGGTGGCGATTCTGGATCCGGAGGTTGGGCTGCGGTCGGCGTTTGAGATTGGGGCGCACTTCATCCTGTACAAGCCGGTGTCGGTGGAGCGGTCGAAGTCGAGCTTTCGCGCGGCGCGGGCGCTGATGAAGAAAGAACGGCGCCGGAACTCGCGGGTGTCGGTGAATATTCCGGTGGAGATGACGAGCCGGGAGTCGGATACCCACTTCAAGGTCAACACCACCGATCTCGGCGAAGGCGGCCTGGCAGTGAGTCTGCCGCGGCGCAGCCGGAGACTGGGACGCTGGACGCTGGTGTTTACACTGCCGGGTTCGGCTAAGCCTTTAGAGGTTCATGCGGAGTTTGCGTGGGAGGGAACGGGGAAGCAGGTGGGGTTGCGCTTCCAGGATCCGTCGGTGGAATTTACGCAGCAGTTGCGGGAATGGCTGGGGCGGAATTCTCCGGATGCGGAAAAGGACGATCCGCCGGCGAGTTGCCAGCTTACGGATTTGAGTTTGGGTGGGTGCTACCTCGAGATCAGTTCACCGTTCCCGGTTTCGACGCGCGTCACTTTGTCGATGCGAGCGGGCGGGATTGACTTGAGAACAGAAGGCGTGGTCCGGATCATGCATCCCGATAAGGGGATGGGAGTGGAGTTCACCCAGAGCACTCCCGAACATCGATGCACTGCTGGAAAAGTTTTTGAGCTTGCTGACGGAGAATCGCGACGTTCTGCCGGAGTTGCTGGTGGAGCCGGAAGGTTTGGAAACTGAATCTTCCGCGGCGCTGGTTCCCTCGGCTGGTGAAAGCGAAGATATGTTGTTGGGACTGTTCCGCAGCCAGGCTGCGCTTACCGCCGACGCCTTCCTGGCAGAGTTGCGCAAACAACGTGGTTTGGCGGCTTCGTCGGGCGCCTAAGCTTGATTCGCAGCACGTTCGATGCGGGCGGAAACCTCAGGGGCTGAAGCCCGTCCTCAACGTTACCTAAACGGCACGGCTGAAGCCGTGCCCTTCCCGAGCCTTCAACTTCCCAAAGCTTCGATTTTCCCCAGCCTCGATCTCCCTAGAAGGTCTTGCGGAAGAGCCAGAATAGGGATCCTGAGAGCATCATGGCTACGGGCAGGGTGAGGACCCAGGCCAGAGCTAGGTTGCGTACCGTAGACCACTGAATTCCGGAATGGTTGGCGGCCATGGTGCCGGCGATGCCGGAGGAGAGCACGTGAGTGGTGCTGACGGGGAGACCGAATCCGTCGGCTGCGCCGATGGTTGCCATGGCAGTGATTTCGGCGACCGCGCCTTGGGCGTAGGTTAGATGTTGTTTGCCGATCTTTTCCCCGACCGTTACGACGATGCGCTTCCATCCAACCATGGTGCCGAGGCCTAGAGCCATGGCTACGGCGACCTTTACCCAGAGAGGAATGAAGCGGGTGGAGTGATCGATGTGCTTCTTGTAGTTGGCGAGGATGGCGGTGTCGGCAGCAGAGAAAGTTGGGTTGTGATTCTTCTGCATGAGGCGAATGGCTTCGCTGCAAAGGTACATATCGTTGCGGAAGTTGCGAACCCGGTCGTTGGGGATGTTCTTCATTTCTTTGTACAGCGCGGTCTCGTTGCCGATGTCGCTGACCAGGGTGCGGAGCGCGAGCATGGTGTTGGGAGTGAAATTCTTGTCGCGGATGTAAGCGGTGACATCTTCGTGGGCGTCGCCGATGGCGGCGTTGGGGCTGACGTACTTGGTGAGAGCGTCGGCGGCCTGGGCGGAGACGGCGATGAAATCCTGCGAATCCTTGTAAGTGATGGCGTGATTGAGAGCGTAGGCGGTGGGAACGGTGCCGATGAGGATGAGCATGATGAGGCCCATGCCCTTTTGTCCGTCGTTGGAGCCGTGGAAAAAGCTGACGCCGGTGCAGGTGAGAATGAGCAGGCAGCGGATGTAGAACGGCGGCGGCTCCGTACCTTCGGGAGCGCTGTAAAGTTTGGGATCCTTAATGAGAGCTTTGGCGAGGAGCAATAAGAGGCCGGCGCAACCGAAACCTACGATGGGCGAGAGCAAGCAGAGCCTTGCCGATGTTGGCGGCTTGTCCCCAGTCGACGCCGCTGGTGCCGCTTCTGCCGTTCATGAGCTGGTTGGCGATGCCGACTCCGATGACGCTGCCGATTAGCGTATGCGAACTGGAGGCAGGCAGGCCGAACCACCAGGTGCCGAGGTTCCAGATGATGGCGGCTACCAATAAGGCGAAGACCATGGCGAATCCGGCTTTGCTGCCGACTTGCAGAATCAGTTCGACGGGCAGTAGCGAGACGATGGCGAAGGCTACCAGGCCGCTGGAGGCGAGCACGCCGAGGAAATTCCAGAAGCCGGACCACACAACAGCAATGTGAGGTTCGAGCGAGTGAGTGTAGATGACCGTGGCCACGGCGTTGGCGGTGTCGTGAAATCCGTTGACGAACTCGAAGCCTAGAGCGACCAGCAGCGCTATACCCAGAAGCACGTAGGGCAGGACAGACTCGTTGTGGATGTTGGAAAGGTCGTGAAGCAAGCTGGAGCCGGCATAGGCGACGCCGATGACCAGAACGATGCCGAATACCAGCATGCCGATCTTGCCGGGCGAGCGGGAGAATTTTTGGTCGAGTAGAGTCTGCGATGCAGTGGCCATGGTTGCTCCTCAGGTCGTCGCTACTATACGGAGGGATTGTTACGGAAGTATGAAAAGGTCGCAGCGGGTTGGGTCCTGAAACCTTAAACACAGAGGACACGAGGGTCGCACGGGGCAAGTCGGGGAACGTGCTCGCCCGCAGCGGGGGCATTGTTTACAATAGGAGATTCGTCCGCCTTAGTGCAGAATCCCTGTGGGACGAAGCATATTTTGGAACTGCCAAACCACTTGGAGCCTTCAAACCATAAGCCTCGCGTGCCGTCCGTTGCGTCCCCTACCGTGTACTGGCGGGTGGAAGGGAGCCTGCTTGACCTGACGGTGGTGCAGCCGGTGGCGTTCTTTACGTGGAATGCGCAGACGTTCGCGGAGCGGTTCCGGCGGCGGGGGTTGATTTTCCTGATGGCGGCGCTGCGTCCGTTTCTGTATTCGACGAACCGGAAGTTTGCTACCCGAGTGGTGCATACGACTCTGCGGGGGGTGACGCGGGACCGGCTTGATCTGCTGGGCGAAGAATACTTCCAATACAGATTGAAGCCCGAGCTGAAGACGCATGGGGCGGAGCGGGTGCGGGAACTGGTGCGCTCGGGCGCGGATGTGGTGCTGGTGAGTCAGGCGCTGGAACACGTGATGAAGCCACTGGCGCAGCATCTTGGGGTGAAGCGGGTGGTGGCGAACCGGCTGGAATTTCGCGATGGCGTAGCTACGGGGCGATTGCTGGAGCCGGTGATCCGGCCGCGGGGAGCGTTTGCTCGGATTCGGGAGCAGAGTCCGGACGGGCGGCGGGCGCCGAAGACGCTGGCGCGGCAACTGGATATTACGGTGGAGGAATTGCGGGCGGCGACGATTGGGTCGAGTCGGGAGCCGGTGGAGCGGGAACATCCGATTGTGCATTTTGAGGGGCAGACGCAGGCGGCGGAATTTTCGGTGCGGCGGGCTTTGGCGGGCAAGCACGTGATGCTGATTGGAGTGACGGGATTTATTGGCAAGGTGTGGCTGGCGAACACGCTGATGGAGTTGCCGAAGATCGGGCGGATTTATCTGCTGATCCGGAGGCAGAAATCGAATCCGGCGCAGCAGCGGTTTGAAAAGATTGTGGAAGAGTCGCCGGTGTTCGATCCGCTGTTTGAGAAGTATGGGGCGGGGCTTGCGGAATATCTGCGCGACAAAGTGGAGGTGGTGGAGGGAGACGTCACGCGAGCGGGGTTGGGGCTGAATGAGGAGGTGGCGCGGCGGCTGCAGCGGAATCTTGATCTGATCGTGAATAGTTCGGGATTGACGGACTTCAATCCGGACTTGCGGGATGCGCTGGCGACGAACACGGATGCGGCGATGAACATCCTGGAGTTTGTGCGGGGAGCTGAACACGCGGGGCTTCTGCATCTTTCTACTTGCTATGTGGCGGGCGAGCGCGATGGGCGGGTGACGGAGAAGCTGATTCCGAATTACACGCCGCATCGGGTGCCGAATTTTGATGCGGAACAGGAATTGCGATCTCTGCATGAACTGATTGCCAAGGCTGAGGCAGAGGCTGAGGGTGCGGAAGTGACCGCAGGTTTGAAGTCGCAGTCGCTGGCGAAAGAGCATGCGGCGAAAGGCTTGCAGGGCGCGGCGTTGGAGAATCAGATCCGCAAGAACCGGATCCGGTGGCTGAAAACTTATTTGACTGAGGCAGGGACGCGGCGGGCCAAGGAGTTGGGCTGGCCGAATACTTACACGCTGACGAAGAGTCTGGCGGAATCACTGATGGTGAAGCACGGAGCGGGGCTGCCGATTGCGGTGGTGCGTCCGGCGATTGTGGAGACTTCGGTGGCGAAGCCGTTTCTGGGGTGGAATGAAGGGATCAACACCTCGGCTTCGCTGTCTTATTTGTTGGGGACATATTTCCGGCAGTTGCCGTCGAATGAGAGCAAGCGGCTGGATATTATTCCGGTGGATGCGGTGTGCGCGGGGATGACTTTGATTGCGGCGGCGATTGTGGAGCGGCGGCATGATGCGCTTTATCAGCTGGCGACGTCGGTGACGAATCCCTGCGACATGGGGCGGTCGATTGAGCTGACGTCGCTGGCGCATCGCAAGCATTACCGCGCGCAGGAAGGGTTGGAATCATGGCTGCGGCTGCGGTTTGATGCGATTCCGGTCTCGAAGACGCGGTACCAGCGGATGTCGGCGCCGGCGCAGAAGGCAATTGTGAAGTCGATTCAGCGGATCATGTCGCCGCTGCCGCTGAAGAAAACTCCGCTGGTGAAGGCGGAGAGAAATCTGGAGCGGCTGGAGAAGTTGATTGAGTTGTTTGAGCCGTTCATCCTGCTCAATGAGCACGATTTTGCAGCGGATAACGTGGAGAAGTTGTCGCACGCGCTGGTGGAAGACGAGCGTGAGGAGTTTGGATACAAGGCGCGGTTGCTGGATTGGTGGGATTACTGGATCAATGTACATATTCCGGCGCTGCGGAGGTGGACTTATCCGCTGATTGAGGGAAGGCCGCTGGAGGCGCGTCCGGCGCGGAGTTTGCAGAATGGCGAGACGGTGAAGACGGGCACGAATGGCGGGACGTGGTGAATGGCGATATTTCTGACGGGATCGACGGGATACATTGGGGCGCACGTGGCGGCAAATCTTCTGCGGGATCATGGCGCGTCACTCAATGTGCTGGTGCGGGCGCGGGATGGGGGCGAGGCGCAGGGGCGGCTGTGGCAGGCGTTGCAATTGCATCTGGAGTTTCCGCAGTTTTATGAATTCCTGCAGACGCGGGTGCGGGTATTTCGCGGTGACCTGACCGCGCCGGGTTTCGGGCTGTCGCGTGATGAATATGACCGGCTGGTGCATACGACGGATTCGGTGATTCACTGCGCGGCGTCGCTGAACCGGAAGTCGGAGAAGAGCTGCCTGAATGTGAATCTGCGCGGCACGCTGGAAGTGCTGACGCTGGCGCGGAGTGCTGAGCATTATCACGGGCTGAGGCGCTTCAGCCAGGTGAGCACGGTGGCGGTGGCGGGGAAGCGGCAGAATGAAGTGGTGAGGGAGGATCGGTCGATTGATTGGGAGCGTTCGGATTACGATCCATACGCGCGGACGAAAAAATTCTGCGAGCACATGATGCGCGTGCTGCTGCCGGAGACGCCGAAGACGGTTTTTCGTCCGAGCATTGTGCTGGGCGACAGCCGCTACGCGGAGACTACTCAATTCGACATGGTGAAGGCGTTTGTTTTTCTGGCCGGGCTGCCGGTGCTGCCGTTTCGTGCGACGGACAAGATCGATATTGTGAATGTGGATTTTGTCGCGGAGGCGATTGCGACGCTGCATCAGAAGGAACGTCCGGAGCACGATACGTATCATCTTTCGTCGGGAGTGGGGTCGCAGACGTTTCGCGAAATTACTATGGCTTTGGCTGCGGCGCAGAACAAGACGCGCTCCGGTGTTTGTGCCGGTGGTGGAGCGTCCGTTTGCGGGGTCGGTGAATTTTCTGGCGAACCGCACGGGCGCGATTGGAAAAGGCGCGTCGCTGATGAAAGTGTTCATGCCGTATCTGGTGTGGAATACGGTGTTCGATAACACGCGGGTGACTCGGGAGTTGGGGAAGAAGCCGGTGGCGTTTTCGGAGTATTGTTATCCGCTGCTGAAATTCAGCCGCGAGAATAATTTCGCGTATCGATACCGGCCCTGGCCGGTGGCGGCGGGAGGTACGGCCGCATGATGGACTTTATTTTGGAAGCCTGGGTGAGCGGTTCGATCGAGCGCGCTAAAGCGGGATGGATGCTGGGCGAGGGGAAGCGCTGGCAGCCGGGCGAGAAGCTCAAGCTTTTATTTGCGGGTTATAACGGCACGCGGAATATGGGGTCGGATGTGCGGGTGGAAGAGATGCTGCGGCAGGTCCGGCATATTCTGGGCGCGGAGCGGGTGGAGTTCAGCGTGATGAGCCAGAACTTTGATTTCTCTCGCGGATATTTCGAGGGCACGAAGCAGGTGCACCTGCCGGATATTTTTCCTCCGTTTCTGGCGAATGAAGTTCCAAAGCATGATGGAGTGGTGGCGTGCGAAGGGTCGATGTTCAAGAGCAAGTTCGCCAACGCGCTGACCACGATGATGATTGGATCGCTGGGAATTGCCGCGGTGCAGAACAAGCTTTCCGTGGGATATGGCGCGGAAGCCGGGCATATGGATCCGCTGGTGGCAAAGATGTGCGGGCGGTATTGCAAGAATTCGTTTGTGATTACGCGGAATGAAGAGTCGCGGACGGTGCTGCGCGAGCTCGGCGTGCCTACCGAGTTGGGAACTGATACGGCGTGGACGTTTGAGCCGCGTCCGGCGGAGTACGGGCAGAGCGTGCTGCGGAAAGTTGGATGGGATGGGCGGACGCCGGTGCTGGTGGTGTGTCCGATTAATCCATTTGAGTGGCCGGTAAAGGCTTCGGTGGCGAAGTATGCGGCCCACAGTTTGACCGGGGCTTACAAAGACAGCCACTACCGCACGGTTTATTTTCACAACTCGGGGCCGGCGGCGGAGCAGGCATACCAGAAATATTGGACGGCGATTGCGAATGCGGTGGATGCGTTTCGCAAGAAGAAAAATGTTTTTGTAATTCTGGCGGCGACGGAGCGGCTGGATGCGCGTCCGGCACGGCGGATTTCGGAAAAGCTCGGCGGCGTGCCGGTGCTGACCTCGGACGAGTACAACATGTACGAACTGGTGAGCATTCTGCGGGCGTGCCACATGATGGCTTCGTCGAGGTATCACGGGATCGTGACCTCGATGCCGGGGCTGGTGCCATCGGCGGGAATCACGATGGATGAGCGCATTCGGAACTTGATGCGGGAGCGCGGACATCAGGATTTGCTGATGACGGTGGACGATCCGGAACTTGAAGGCAAGCTGCTGGCGGCTCTCGAGAAATTGAGTTGTGAAGGCGAGGCGATCGCAGCGGGATTGCGCGGACCGTCGTCAGGAATTTGAAGGTGATGGCGCGCATGGGTG
The DNA here is from genome assembly GCA_963743115.1 of uncultured Acidobacteriaceae bacterium. Classification (GTDB taxonomy): domain Bacteria; phylum Acidobacteriota; class Terriglobia; order Terriglobales; family Acidobacteriaceae; genus Sulfotelmatobacter. The sequence goes on from CAVUOM010000002.1 coordinate 104,532, forward strand.
TTTATTTTGAGGAGGAAGTGCAGAGAAGGTATCCGGAGTTTGAGACGCGTCGTGGCGAGTGGAGTTGGGAGGATTATTTGCCGCCGATGAGTCGAGGGCTGCGGGAGTTGGTGGCGGCTTACAACTAGAGTTCGCTCTTCGTAAGTGCTTTTTGGCAATCCAATCTTTATCTTGAGCACACTCATTCCATTTATCGGAGAAATATTTTCGCAACTGCAGGCGGCTGCGGATACGCGGATTCTTGCGGAGATTCGCGACGGCGAAATCACCGGCGTGACCGGCGGCGAGTTGCTGGAACTTGTCCGCAGGGCGAGGACTTTTATTGCTTCCAAAGGGCTGCAGAAGGGCGAGCGGTGCGGGTTGCTGGCGGCGAACAGCATTCGCTGGGTGGCGATGGATTTGGCGCTCATGGCCGAAGGGCTGATTGTTGTTCCACTGTATTCGCGGCAAGCGCCGGCGGAATTGGTGGCGATGATGAAGGACTGCACGCCGGCGCTGGTGTGCTGCGGCGATGTGGCGTTGCGGGATGCAATTGCGCAGAGTTGGGCGGAAGCTCCGCCGCAGTTTCTGTTTGACGAGATTTTTGCGGGCGTAGACGGAGTGCAGCTGGAGCGGCCGCAGGTCGACAATGACAGTCCCGTGACGATCATCTATACATCAGGGACATCGGGCGAAGCCAAGGGCGTGGTGCTGACGGCGGCGAATGTAGGCTTCATGCTGGAGCGGACGGCGGAGCGACTGGAACAGTTGATGTCCGGTTCGGCGTCGGGCTCGAGATCGGGATCGGGCGGGCAGGATCGTATCTTTCATTATTTGCCGTTTACCTTTGCGGCGTCGTGGATTGCGTTGCTGACATTTCTGAAGCGCCGGAGCCTGGTTACGATCAACATGGATCTGACCAAGATTGCGAATGACATGCGGGTGGTGGCTCCGGATTATTTTTTGAATGTGCCGCAGTTGCTGGAGCGCATGCGGCGGGCGGTGGATGAGCAACTCTGGCAGACGGGAGGGGTGGCGCAGACAATTTATTCGCGGGCGAAGGGTGCGTGGGCGCGGCGGCAGGATGGGCAGGCGAAAGCTGGCGATGCGATGTGGCTGGGGCTGGCGAATGCGCTGGTATTTCCGGCGATTCGGAAGAAGATGATCGGGAGGAATCTGAAGGCGCTGATTTGCGGCTCGGCGCCGCTGAGCGCGGAGACGCAACTTTATTTCATGATGCTGGGAATTCGCGTGCTGCAGGTTTACGGGCTGACGGAGACTACGGCGATTTGCACGATGGATGATCCGAACCATGTGGAGGTCGGGCGCGTGGGGCCGGCGATTCCGGGCATGGAGATGAAGCTGGGAGAGCATGATGAAATCCTGGTGCGCGGGCCGAATGTTTTTTCGGGCTACTGGAAACGGCCGGAGCAGACGGCCGATGCGCTGCGCGATGGATGGTTCCATACCGGCGATCAGGGTGAGGTAAACGCGGCCGGAAACTGGCGGATTGCGGGGCGGATCAAGAATCTGATTGTGCTGGGGTCGGGACACAAGATTTCGCCAGAGCCGATTGAGAGTGCGATTGCGAAGAATTTGCCGGAAGCGCAGCAGGTGGTGGTGGTGGGGAATGGGCGGGGATATTTGTCGGCGATCGTGACTGGCAACGTGACTGCTGAGAAAGTGCAATCCGCACTGGACGTGGTGAATCCGGAGTTGCCGCATTACAAGCAGGTGCGGGCGTTTTACGTGCGCGGGGAAGCTTTCTCGATTGAGAGTGGGATGTTGACGGTGAACGGAAAGCTGAAGCGGGATACGATCGCGGCGCTGATGAAGGAGGAGATTGAGGGGATGTATCGGGTGAGGCAGGCGGTATAGTGCAGGCGAGGAATGCTGAGAAACGCTGAGGATACCAGGGTGAGCGAACGGAAATCTGAGCATCAGTTTGTGAGCAAGTGTGCGGGGAGCGCATTGTCCTGGAGTATTGCGGACGGCGTGATCGAACTGGCCCTGCATCGGGAGCCTTGCAACGAACTGGGGTTAGCATCGCTTGAGGAGTTGGAGAGATTTGCAGCCGCTTTGGAAAGTATGCAGGCGAAGGCGCATGCGCTCATCATCTATAGCGAGATGAGGCCGGGATTTTGCGCCGGGGCGGATTTGCGCGAGCTTTACCAGCGTTCGCAGGCGATGGAGAAAGCCGAGGCTGGCAGGGGCGTGCGGGATTTTCTGGAGCGGATTCACCGCGTGTTGAATCAGATTGATGCTGCTCCTTTGACGACGATTGCGGCGGTGCATGGAGTGACGTTTGGGGGAGGGTTCGAGCTGGCGCTGGCTTGCGACTTGATTATCGCGGACAAGATGGCGCGGTTTTGTTTTCCCGAGCTGAGGTTGGGTTTGATTCCCGGGTTTGGCGGGATTCCGCGGCTGAAGCGGGATTTGGGTAATGCTGTGGTGAGAGATCTGCTGCTGACGGGACGCAGTATCAATGCGACAAAGGCGCAGCAGATCGGGCTGGTGAGCCAGGTGGTGGGCGAAGGCGAGGCGCTGCGGGCGGCGCGAGCGACGGCAGCACAGCTTGGGAAGTTTGATCGTGCGACGGCAGCAGCGGCGAAGAAGTTCATCAAACCGATTCCGCAGGAGGAGTTGCGGCGGGAGATCGATATTTTCTGCGAACTGTTTGGGCGTCCGGCGGTGCAGGCAGGGTTGCGGAAGTTTGTGGACAGCACGGATGCGCAGCCGTACTTGCCGTAGCGTTGCGAACATAGAACGGCGGGTGCCGAGGAGATGGAGGTCCTTCGCTTCGCTCAGGATGACAATCTTGCTCGGGATGACAGCCTTGCCGGGGACTACAAAGTGCATTTATGAAGACTGCTGAACAGACGCTTGATGAAATCCTTAGTCTTGCGGCGGCGCACTTCAAGGTGCCGCGAGAGAAGCTGCATCCTGACGACGACTTTTTCAAGACGTTGGGAATTAATAGCTTGCAGACTCTCGACTTGCTGACCAAGCTGGAGAATCATTTTCGGGTGGAACTGCCGGATTATGAACTGCAGGGGGTTTCCGACTTTCGCACGCTGGCCGCAAAAATTCAGGCGCGGCTCTAGGCTCTTCGATTTCGCCATCAATTTGTGCGGGTAGCTAATTCATTAACAAGGTTTTCTCCGTGTCTCTGCGCCTCTGTGGTGAAATGATTCCTTAATGCTCGACCTCCAAAAATATAGTTGTTTGGGCGCGGCGTTGCGCGATGCGATGGAGCGCTTTGGGGGCGAGACCTGCCTGATTGAGGCCGACCGCGAGCGCGAAAAGACGCGGTTGACCTACTCCGATGTTAAGGAAATCAGCATGCCTCTAGCGCGAGCGCTGGAGGATGCCGACTTCGACGCCGGAGATCGCGCGGCGATTCTGATGACGAATCAGTCGAAGTGGCTCATTTCGGCTTATGCGATTTTCTATTGCGGCGGGGTACTGGTTCCACTGGATTACAAACTCACGGCCGGCGAACAGCTGCAACTGCTGGAGCATTCGAAGGCGAAAGTGCTGGTGGTGGAATATTACCTTTGGCGGGCGATCACGCAATCGCCGGAGTTTCAGAAAATCAAGACGAAGCTGGTGCTGGTGACGGAAGCGCCGCTGGGAGCAGAGTTGGCGGGAGGATTCCGCTGGGAAGATTTTCGGCGCAAGGGCGCGCCCGATTTTGTGATGCGGCAGCGCGAAGACGTGGCCTGCATCGTGTATTCGTCGGGCACGGGCGGACGGCCGAAGGGTTGTGTGCTGACGCATGAGAATTATCTGGAGCAGTGCCGGGCGCTGACGGCGTGGTATCCATTCTGGCCGGGGGTGCGGTATTTGAGCATTCTGCCGACCAACCACGCGATCGATTTCATGGTTGGATTCATTGGGCCTTTCGTGTGCGGTGCGTGCGTAGTGCATTTGCGGACGCTGCGTCCGGAATTTGTGCGGGATGCGTTTGTGCGCTACCGGATTACCTACGTGGCGCTGGTGCCGATGATTGTGAAAAACCTGGAGCGCGGCCTGCGCGCGAAAATCGAGGAACTGCCGGCGTGGAAGCGGGCGATTCTGAATCGAATGATCGGGCTCAACAAAATGCTAACGCGGAGCAAAGCGCGAGTGAAGCTGAGCCGGATGCTGCTGCCGGGAGTGCATCGCGCATTTGGTGGGGACGTGCTGGCAGTGTTTACGGGCGGGGCATTTATGGAGCCCTCGACTATGCAGTTTTTCTATGACCTTGGAATTCCGGTGGTGAACGGATATGGATTGACGGAGGCGGGAACCGTGCTGACGGTGAACGACCTGAAGCCATTTCGCGCGGACACGGTGGGCAAACCGCTGCCGGGCGTGGAACTGCGGGTGCTTTCGCCGAATGAAGAGGGGATCGGGGAAATTGCGGCGCGGAGCAAGACCGTGATGTCGCATTATCTCGACGACGCCGAGCTGACGCTGGAAACGATTGTGGATGGCTGGCTTCTGACCGGCGATTTGGGGAGCTTTGATAAGAGTGGGCATCTGCAGCTGTTCGGGCGGAAGAAGAACATGATCGTGACCGAAGGCGGGAAGAACATTTATCCCGAGGATATTGAAACGGTTTTCGACGGACTTCCGGTGAAAGAGTACTGCGTGTTCGCGGCGAACTATGTGTGGCCGCAGAAACTGGGGCGGGAGATGCTGGTGATGGCGCTGCGGCTGGAACAGAATCAGCGATTCGACAGCGCGCTGCTGGAAGAAATCGTTGCGCGCAATCGACGGCTGCCTGATTTCAAACGTGTGGGCGGTTATGTGATCTGCGAGAAAGATTTTCCGCGGACGGCGTCGATGAAAATCAAGCGGCAGGCGCTGGCGGAGGAACTGGGGAAGACGGTGAATCGGGCAGCGGTGGTGGGGCTGTGAATGGGCCTTCGGAATCCTATTTGGCGATTGTGAATCCTGCGGCGGGGGGTGGGCGGAGCCGGAAGCTGCTCGGCCCCGCTTTGGAGCGGATGCGGGCGGGCGGAGTTGAAGTTGATGTAGTGGAGACGCAGGGCGCCGGCGATGCTACCCGGATCGCGCGCGAGGCTTACGGACGCGGGCAGCGGCGGTTTATTGCGGTGGGCGGGGATGGGACTTCGTATGAAGTGGTGAACGGGCTTTTCCCGGAGGCGAGTGCAGGTGAGCGTCCGACGCTGGGTTTTTTGCCGCTGGGGACGGGGAATTCTTTTTTGCGCGACTTCAGCGATCGCGGAGTGGAGCACGCGATCGAGTCGGTGATTGCCGGGCGATCCCAAGCCTGCGACGTGCTGCGGCTGCGGCACCGCGGTGGAGTGATTCACTACATCAATCTGTTGAGTGTGGGGTTTCCGGCGGACGTTGCGACCCTGCGGGCACGGCGTTTCAGCCGCCAGGGAGAATTAGGATACGTCATCTCGATCTTTCTAGGATTGGCGCGATTGCGCAGACGACCTTTTCCGGTGCGCACAGATGGCGAAACGGAATTTGACCGGCGACGTTGCTTGTTTCTGACTTTCAACAACAGCAAGTTTACTGGCGGGACGATGATGATCGCGCCGAAGGCGGAAGTGAATAGTGGGCTGATTGAATATGTCCGATGGGGAGCGATTGGCAGGCTGGGGCTGATTGGGAATTTGCCTGGGCTCTATGATGGTACGCACATTGAGCATCGTTTGGCCGAGCGAAAAGCGGTGAAGCGGGTTGAATTCGATTTAAAAGAGCCGGTCGATGTGATGGTCGATGGGGAAGTTTTGACGCTGCACTGCGAGGAATTGGATGTGCTGCCCGGGGTGTTGAATGTAGTAGCGTAAGCGCGTGATATAAGGATTGAAAGTTTACTCGGAAGGGAATCATGTCAGAAGAGCGGCGAAAGCGGCACCAGGAGCGGGTGGACGCCCAGGAGGCGAAGCCAGCATCGCGGAAAAATCTGATCTGGACTGGCATTGTTCTGCTGTTTGTGGTGGCTTACGCCGCGGGCTGGGAGTACAAGAATCACCGCTACGATGGATTCGCGAAGTGCCTGGCTTCGAAGCAGGTGAAGATGTACGGGCTGTACTGGTGTCCGCACTGCATCGAGCAGAAAGAAATGTTCGGGAGAGCATTTCAGTATGTGCCCTACACGGAATGTGCGATCAAGGGGTCGCACGACATTACGGCGGAGTGCAAGGCGGCTGGAGTGAAGCTGTTTCCGAGTTGGCAGTTTGGCGCGAATCCGCCGGTGCCGTCGGTGTTTCCCCTGGACGTCCTGAGCGCTCAGACTGGGTGCAGCTTGCCGTGAGTGTGACGCGAGATCGACGCGACCCGAACGCAACCTCTGCTGCTCACAACCGGGGGTTGTTCGTAGCAATCGCTGTTCTGGCTGTGGCAGGAATCGTGGTGTCGGCGGTGTCGCTGCAGCGACATTATGCGAGGTCGGCGACCGCATTCTGCGACGTCGGCGAGAAATTCAATTGCGACATCGTGAACCGGAGTGAGTATTCGACGGTGATGGGGATTCCGGTGGCGGGGATTGGGATTGCCGGCTACGCAGCGTTGCTGGCGCTGGTGACGATTTACAGGTCGCGGGCGGAAACGCCGTCGCGGCTATTGGCTGCGGCAGTCGCGGGGTTGGCATTTGCACTGTATCTCACCTACGTCGAGGGCTATGTGCTGGAGACGTGGTGCATTCTGTGTTTGAGTTCGCTTGGGCTGATTACCGGGATCGGAGTGCTGGCGGCGGTGGTGCGGGCTCGGGCTTCCTCTAGCTCGAGACTCGGGTGATAGCCCAGGCGAATATTCTTCCGATGAAAAAAATCCAGAATACAAGGAATGACGCAGCGGCGCCTTCCCCGGCGATTCGCGCCAGTGGGGCGACGGGAGACTTACGGCTGCACACGTTCCAGAGCCGCGTCTTCCGGAACACGCGTTTCCTGAGAGTGTGGCTCCCGCCGGGTTATGACGACGCGAAGAATTCGGGCCGGCATTATCCGGTGCTTTATCTGAACGACGGGCAGAATTTGTTTGAAGTGGCGACTTCCTACGGAGGGGTTGAGTGGCAAGTGGACGAGACAGCGGATCGTTTGATCCGCGAAGGCGCGGTGCCGCCGATGATTATCGTCGGCATCGATAACACGGGCAAGGATCGGATTCGCGAATATATGCCGCATCGGTCGATGAATCCCATGATGCTGCGGGTGCAGGGGCGGTATTATCCGGATTTTCTGATGAAGGAAGTGATGCCGTTCGTGGGGCGAAACTACCGCGCGGCTGCAGGGCCGGAAAATACTGGACTGGGCGGCTCTTCTTTGGGGGCGCTGATCGCGCTATATACCGCGATGGTGCGGCCCGGAGTAATCGGGCGGTTGCTGGTGGAGAGTCCGTCGCTGTGGGCGTCGCACCGGCAGACGATCAAGGAGAGCCGGTCGGTGAGAATCTGGCCGGAGCGAATCTATCTGGGAGTGGGAACTGCCGAGGCCGGGAGCGCGGAACGGAGCCAAAGCGTAGTGGACGATGTGCGGGAACTGGCGGCCATCCTGCGGCGGGCTGTGCTGAGTGAGAAGCGGTTGCGGCTGGTGATTCAGGATGGAGCTGGGCACAACGAGGGGGCGTGGGCAGAGCGATTTCCGGAAGCGTTGCAGTTTTTGTTTGGGGAGTAAGGGCGGGGGCAATTCGCCTAGACATTTTCTACTGATCTTTTCCCTCCTGATCGTCGACCTTCTGTGATCGAAAAATCTCTAACACAGGGGTCACAGGGGAGCACGGGGTAGAACGGTAGCGGATGAGTCTGGGGCGTTTTGTTTTGCGGAGTACGAGGCATCTCCAAGTTGACTCAGAACATACAAGATGGCCAGCATCACGGGAACGGTGAGCTGCAGGTGCGTCCAGCGGGCTAGCGGGCCGAGCAGCGGGAGGGCGTAGGCGAGATAGAGAAGGAGTTTGAGTTGCGGCGTCGTCGAATCGTCGGGTTGAACGGCGATCCAGTTGGAGAGCAGCAGGAACACAGGCGCGAGAATTACGAGATCGTAGACCGTGAGATGGGGAGCGACAAGCACGGTGGCCAGCAGCAGAGCGGAATAGCGCAGGGGCAGGCTAAGGGTGCTTTGCCAGCAACGGGCTGCTAGCGCGAGAGTCAGAAGTGCCGTGACGATGTAGAGCGCAAGGGCAAGACGCGGCCACGGGAACAGCATCGTCCAGAAAGTGCGCAGGCAATGAGTCTGGTAAGGCTTTGGTTCGAGCTGCGGCAGCAGGCTTGGGAAACGGGAAAGAGTCTGGATCCAGGTGCGGAGAGAATCGGGGCCGTAGTAAATCCATGCCGCAGCTAGTTGAACTGAGGCTGAGAGCAACGCACCGGCGATCACCTTCCAGCGGCGTACGTCGACGAAAATTACGGCGGCGGCGACGCCGAGTTGGGGCTTGAAGACGAGGCATCCGAGGGCCAGGCCCGCGAAGAATTCACGCTCTGCGCGCAGGGCGAAGAAGGCCAGGGTGAAGCAGGCCAGAGCCAGGGCAGAGGTTTGTCCCCACGCGATCAGGTGCCAGAAGGCGGGGAAGGCGAGCGCGAGAATCAGAACTGTGAATCTGTATTGGCGCAGGTTCGGGCAGGCGCGCCAGAGGGCATAACCGCAGAGGCCATAAATCAGCGCGCTCAGCGTGACCCAGCAGATCAGCGCCCAGAGATAAGAGAGACGAGCAAAGGGCGCGAAGAGGAGTGAAACCTGCGGCGGATAAAGTGGCAGATATTGGATGCCTGCGGCGGCCGGAACGCGCTGTGCTGCGAGTTCGGACTGCGTGCCCATGTTATAGAGATCTGCGCCGCGGTGAGTCAGGGCGAGCGAGCCGAGCGTGTAGAAGTGCAGGAAGTCCGTGCCTTTGAGATTGCCGGCGCGATCGAGCAAGCCGGGGGTCGACATGTTCCAGAAGTAGACAGACCACAGGCTGAGCGCGAGGAGTAGACCATGTGCGCGCAGGCGGTTAGGGGTCAGCCATGCGGCGGCTTTCGCTGAAGTCATGCGACCGTCATCATACCGAATTCGCAAACTCACGAGACGGTGAGCTTCCACGGCGGCTTCTCGTTATCAACAAGAGCGGCAGGATGAAGGGCGCAAAGGGAACCAGCAGTGCCGGCAGCAGCGGAAGCTGATTGGGAGAGCTTGTGCTTGGCGGAAACAGCAGCAAGGCCAGGGAAATGGTGCAGGGCCAACTTAACAGGAGAATGAAAATCAGACGGGAGAATTTGGGTAGAGTCTTCCAATCGTGTAACAGCAGAATCGCGGGCAGAATCAGCAACACCTGATTGAATGGAGTAAACAGCGGGAACGTGAGCAGAGCGCACATGAAGAAGGTTGCGAGAATGGAGGCGAACTGCCGCGAGTCACCGGCTGCTTTTCGATTTTGCCAGGCATATGCCAGGAGACCGAAGCACGAGGATGCCTCCGAGGATTTCTCCAAACGTGTCACCGAGAGCTACGCGGAGCGCGGACGTGGGCATGGCGTATTTTCGATAGGCGGCGAGGCCGGCGAGAAAATAGCGGGGCCATCCGGGAAGAAGCAGTTCGCCCGCGCCGATGAGTGCAGCAAGTGTTGCTATAAAGCTGGCCGCAAGGCGCCACCTTCGGCGCCAATCCCCCACGGCCCAAATCGCGAACCAGCACAGAGGTAGAAGCGCCATCTGCGGTTTTATGGTGGAGAGCGCGAGCAGCACGCCAGCCGTGCCTGCGTGGTTCCTGCTGATACACCATGCACCCGCGGTCAGCAAGCAGCCTTCAACGATTGCCAATTGCTGAAGGCGCAAGCCCTGAACGATCTGCGGGCTGCTCAAAGTGAACAACACTGTAGCTGCGATCGCTTCCCATGACGGGCGCCAATGCAGAATGCTGACGCAGAAGAAAATATTCAGGGCTATCAACGAACCCAGAACGAATGGAGCCCAGCGTTGCACCTCCGCGAAGTCCACATAGGCGAGAGGGGCTGTGAGAAAAACTTCGTAAACAGGATAGGCAAAGCGCTGTTCATCCACCAACGCGACGCCTGGCTTGTCGTAGGTTTGGTTAATCGCGTGGCCGTAGAAAACCATTTGTATTTCATGGCTTACCTCCGGCGCGTAGGGGTTGCGGTGGTGGAGCAGGAGTTCGCGGGTGCCCACCCAGGGCGAGTATAGGTCGCTGATTTGAGCGATCACGTAACCGTTTTGAAGGTGGAGATAGCTGGTCCACGGCACCAGGACTCGGTGCACGTAAAGCCATGAGGTCCCGGCCGCGAGGAAACTTAGCAGAAGCCAGAGTCGAACGTTTCTCAGTCGAACATTCTCGCCGCTGCTGATCTCCATGTCGCGAGCATTCTATCTCCGCGCAGGCTCTCGATCGGCTACTTTCTGGAAGAGGCCGTCGACGATCTGAATCGTCTCATCGTCTACGACGCGGTTACGGGAAATGGCCTCAATCAGAGGGATGGAGACGATTTTGTTGGCGCGCAGCGCGGCCATGCGTCCAAATTCGCCGCGGTGCACCATATCGATCGCGCCCAGGCCGTAACGCGTGGCTAAAACGCGGTCGAAAGCGCTGGGAGAGCCACCGCGCTGGATATGTCCTAGAACTACGGCGCGGGTTTCGTAGCCCGTGCGTTTTTCGATTTCGTGGGCCAGGATGTTGGCGATGCCTCCAAGTTTGGCGTGGCCGAATTCGTCCTTGCCCATGTCGGAGAGAACGGGAGCCCCCTGGCCGGATGGAGAATTTCGCTCCTTCGGCGACGACCACGATGGAAAAATAGCGGCCGCGCTCGTGGCGTTGGCGGATGGAGTCCGCGACCTTGTCGATGTCAAAGGGGCGTTCGGGGATGAGGATGACGTCGGCGCCGCCGGCGACGCCGCTGTAGAGAGCGATCCAGCCTGCGTCGCGGCCCATGACCTCGACGATCATGACGCGGTTATGAGCCTCGGCGGTGGTGTGTACGCGGTCGAGGGCCTCGCAGACGATGTTGCAGGCGGTGTCAAATCCGAAAGTGTAATCGGTGCCGCCGAGATCGTTGTCGATGGTCTTGGGAACGCCGACGACCTTGGCGCCGCGTTCGTGCAGCTTCTGGGCGACCGAAAGCGTGTCGTCACCGCCGATCGCGATGAGAGCCTGGATCTGATTTGTTTCGAGCGTGGCCAGGCAACGGTCGATGCCGTCGGGGCGCTTCGAGGGATTGGTGCGAGAAGTGCGCAGGATGGTGCCGCCGCGCGGCAGAATGCCGCCCACAGAGTCAAGATCGAGGGGAATGCTGATGTCTTCCAGGACGCCGCGCCAGCCTTCCATGAACCCGACGAATTCGTCTTCATAAGTGAAGATGCCCTTGCGCACGACCGCGCGAATGACGGCGTTCAGGCCAGGACAATCCCCTCCGCCGGTCAACATACCAATCTTCATTGTCTGCTCCGGTGCATGAATTCGGATGAAGCTTCCTGGGATGCACTCCGAGCGTGGGCTGGATTCAGCGGCAGCCCCAGGCGCGCGGGGTCAGCAGTCGCCGGGAAGAACAAGATTATCATTAAATGCGGAGTGATTCCTGCGTCGTTAGTTCGGTCGAATCTCAGGGAGATAATCGCGGCTAGGATTCCATTTTCAAATGAAGGGAGATGGTTTCGCCGGCGACTTCGAGCGATTTGATTGCCCGTTTCGCGATGGGGATCCGCTTCCGAATGCAAAACATGACCAGTGCGGCGCCGACTTCATTCTCGGTGAAAGTGGTTGCCAACCCGTCTCCGGAAGAGTTCAGCGCAACTTGAACTCCGCGGTCCTGCCTAAAGGTCAGCCGCTCCGCGCTGTCGGGGGGTAATCGGCGCCCGGTGCTGATGTAATAGTCTCGGAGTGCCTCAAACAGCTCGTTCTTGTTAAAGCCTAGAACGCGGGTTTCGGTGGGCATGAGGCGAACGTCCTTACCTGATCCATCTGTCGGCATTTCCTTAGCTTTTGATTATGTCGGCAAGAATTGCCGGAAAAAAGAGAATTGGGTAGGACGAACGCACCAAGGAACATGACCATTGCGCTGCGACCTGAGTTTCGGCACAATGCTGCACTGGAAACTAGGGAATGAACAGCGTGGCGAAAATTCTGGGCTGGGGAGTCGTGGCGCTGCTAGGCGCGGTGGCTGTGGGCACGGTAGCCGTGCATCGCGGCGAACCCATTAACGCGCTGTGGCTGGTGGTGGCGGCGACGTGCTGCTACGCGCTCGGGTACCGCTTCTATAGCAGGTTCGTTGCGGTGAAGATTCTTGCCCTGGATGGCTTGCGCGCCACGCCGGCGGAGCGACTGGAGAACGGCCGCGACTTTCTGGTGACGAATAAGTGGGTGGTGTTCGGGCATCATTTTGCGGCGATTGCCGGGCCGGGGCCGTTGGTGGGGCCGGTGCTGGCAGCGCAGTTTGGCTATCTTCCCGGGACAATGTGGGTGCTGGCGGGAGCGGTGTTCGCGGGATGCGTGCAGGACTTCGTCATTCTGTTGTTCTCGGTGCGTCGCGATGGGAAGTCGTTGACCGAGATGGCCAAGAGCGAAATCGGGCGGGTCGGGGGATTCGTCGCTTACGTGGCGGTGATCGCGATTCTGATCATCTTGCTCGGCGTGGCGGCGTTGATCGTGGTGAATGCACTGAAGGCGAGTCCCTGGGGCACGTTCACGATCGCGATGACCATGCCGATCGCTGTGCTGATGGGCGTGTATCTGAGGCGGATTCGCCCGGGGAAAGTCCTGGAAGTCTCGGCGCTGGGATTCGTTCTGGTGCTGGCCGCGATCTGGGGTGGGCAGTATGTATCGCAGAATCCGGCACTGGCGCGGGTATTTACGTTCACCGCCCCCACGCTGGCGATTCTGATCATGGTTTACGGGTTTGCCGCATCTGCTATGCCGGTGTGGTTGCTGCTGGCGCCGCGCGATTATCTCAGCACATTCGTGAAGCTGGGAACGATCGCGCTGCTGGGCGTAGGAATAGTGGCGCTGCATCCTACACTGCACATGCCGGCGCTGACCCGGTTTGTCGACGGCACGGGCCCGGTGTTTGCGGGAAAGATATTTCCTTTCGCCTTCATCACCATCGCGTGCGGAGCGATCAGCGGATTTCATGCGCTGATTTCAAGCGGGACCACTCCGAAACTGATTGCGCGCGAGACCGAGACCCGCATGGTGGGCTACGGCGCGATGATGTGCGAATCGGCGGTCGCGATTATGGCGATCATCGCGGCCTGCGTAGTGCAGCCGGGAATTTATTTTTCCATTAACAGTCCGGCGGGAATTGTCGGGCAGACGCCTGCGGCGGCTGCCGCGACTATTTCCAGTTGGGGTTTTCCGGTGACTGCGGCCGACATGCAGGCGTTGGCGCATGCGGTCGGGGAGCAGACGCTTTACAACCGAACCGGCGGAGCTCCTGCGTTCGCCGTGGGCATGGCACATATTTTTTCGCACAGCCTGGGCGGCGATACTTTGATGGCGCTGTGGTACCACTTCGCCATCATGTTTGAAGCGCTGTTTATTTTGACCATCCTCGATGCAGGCACGCGAGTGGCGCGGTTCATGGTGCAGGATGCGCTGGGGCATGTGTACAAGCCGCTGGGGCGGACGAGTTGGTATCCGTCGATTCTTGGGACCAGCGCTTTGATCGTCGCGGCCTGGGGATATTTTCTGTGGCAGGGAGTGAAGGATCCGCTCGGAGGGATTAACTCGTTGTGGCCGCTGTTCGGCATTTCCAATCAACTGCTGGCGACAGTGGCTTTGTGCGTGGCTACAACGATCATCATCAAGATGCATCGGGCGAAATATGCGGCGGTCACGCTGGTGCCGCTGGCGTGGTTGGTAGCGGTGACCTTTACGGCGTCGTGGCAAAAGATGTTCGATCCCAATCCGCGCGTGGGATTTCTGGCACAGGCGCAGGCGCTGGCAACAGGTCCGGCGACCAGTGCGACGGGGCGGCTCATCTTCAACAATCGGCTGGACGCAGCGGTCACGGGAGTGCTGGTGGTGATGGTGACACTGGTGCTGGTGGAATCGGGGCGGCAGTGGTGGGGAATTCTGCGTGGAACGAGAGAAGCTCCGGTAAGGGAAGCCCCGTTTGTGAGGACGCGGCTGGTGGAGGAGCGGGGATGAAGCGAATCATTTCTGGCTGGCACATTCTGGTGGCGGCGCTGCGGGAGATTTTTGATGAGGCTGCGTATGCGCGGTTTCTGAATCGGGCTGGGATGGCATCTTCGAGCGAGGCGTATGCGGCCTTTCGGCGGGAATTCGAAGAAGCTAAGGTGCGGCGGCCGAAATGCTGTTAGAGATTCCTGTTTAGTGACTGAATCCCTTCCCTAGGAACTGCGCCGCATCCGCGATAGACTGCACTTACATGCGAGTTCTGGGTATTGACTGCGGCGGAGAGTACACCGGCTACGGCGTGGTGGAGATGTCTTCTCGAGGACATCTGGTGTGCCTGACTTGCGGCGCCATCAAGCTTTCGCTGCGCGACCCGCTGGCGCGGCGCTTGTCGCGCATCTACGACGAACTCGGCGGACTTATTACGGAGCACCGTCCGGACGAAGTGGCGATTGAGGGAATCTTCTACGCGCTGAATGTGAAGTCCGCGTTGAAGCTGGGCCAGGTGCGGGGAGTGGCCATGCTGGCCGCTGCGGCGGCTGGGTTAGAGGTCGCCGAGTATTCGCCGCTGACCATCAAGTCGTCGGTGGTGGGATACGGGCGGGCGGAGAAGCAGCAGGTGCAGCAGATGGTGACGCGCTTGCTTGGCTTGGCCGAGGCGCCGGAGCCGATGGACGCTTCCGACGCGCTGGCCATCGCCATCTGCCACTTGCATACGTCGGGTACGCTCGAAAGGCAGAGGACCGCGGCGCGCTGATGATTCCCGTTTTCCTGAATAGAGCTTTCCTGATTCGAGCTTTCCGGATTCGCTGCGCCCACGCATGTTTTGCGATTGGGGTGGTGGCCTTGGCGGCAATGATGTCTGCGCCGTCGATGGCGCAGCAGGCGGCGTCGGCCGCGACCGTTACTTTTACTCTGGATTTTCCTCAGTCCAATCCTGAGCACTATGCGATCGCGATCGACACATCCGGGCACGCACGTTATGAGTGTACGGGGAGGGTCGCGGAAGATTCCGAGAACGAAGCCTACGGTGCGGAGTTCCAGGTGTCTGCGGGGAACCGCGAGCGAGTCTTCTCCCTGGTAAAACAGGCGCGATACTTCACGGGAGCGGTTGACTCGAGCAACGGCAAGCTGGCTTTTACCGGTGCGAAGGTGCTCAGCTATCAGGATGGCCAGCATTCGAACACGGTGCACTACAACTATTCGAACCTGGCGCCGGTGCAGCAGTTGACCACACTTTTCCAGAACATGGCGGCTACTCTGGAATATGGACGGCGTCTCGCTTACTACCACCGCTATCAGAAACTGGCGCTGGACGACGAGTTGAAACGCATGCAGACGCAGGCCCGCAATAACGAACTGAGCGAAATACAAAGCGTAGCGCCGGTGCTGCAGGAGATTTTGGACGACGCGTCGGTGATCAATGTGGTGCGAGCGCGGGCTAAGGAGTTGATCGAGATGGGGAATGCAGCCACGGCAGGGCACTGAGAGATGGGTGCCACGTGAATGCTACTGGCTCATTGCACCGTAACCGTGACCGGTGAAGTGCGCTGGATGCTCCCGGATACGGCGGTGACGGTCACGGTGTAAGAGCCTGCGGGAGTTCCGCCGTTGCCTGAGCCGCTGCCGCCATTGCCGTTACTGCATGCGAGCTGAATCGCGACCGATCCGGACAAAACAACGAAGAAGAGGACAAAAGCCAGCCTGCGCCTCATCCATCTCAGTCGCACGGAGCCAAATCCCATCAGAGCCACTGCAGGAAGACCAATCCATGCCGCATAGAGGGGATGCGAACCCACGGCTCCCGGCGATAACGTCAGGGCAGCGGAAGGTCCGGTCGTCGTCACTGTGAGTTTGACCGGAGTGCCGGGTTGCGCGGTGGTTGAAGCGAGAGAACAATTCACGCCCTGAGTCGTGGGAGCAGAGCAACTCAGGGTGACTGGACCGCTGAAGCCTCCCTGCGCTGCAACCGCCAGGCTAAAGACGGCCGTTCCCCCCGCGGAAACCGACGCGGTCAAGGGGGTGGGGGTCAGTGTGAAGCCCGGCCCACAGGACGGAAAACTGAAGGAAACGATTCTTGTAGACCAAGTACTGCCGGTGGTGGGAATGTATTGCGTCGTATAAAAGAATGTGCAGTCGTCCGTCGGATCAATCGACATGCCGCTATAGTCGGCCCAACGGTAGGTAGTGGTCTGCGAACCATGCGCAATGCCCGCCGCGGACAATACATCGACCTCGCTCTCCATCGTACCCAGTGTGTCGGTAGGAACGCGGCCGGTGTAGCGGATCGAAGGGCTCATGGTTGCGCTGGAAACGCTATAGCCCAGGGCTATGTCTCCAGCTCCATCCATAGCGATGCTGCCCATCCAGCGATAGCTGGAATCCGGTGCGTAGGTTCCTTGCTGGTTTACTACGAAACCCGTCCCCGGGTTCTGTAATTCATACCAGCGGACACCGGTCTGGCTGCCATTTGTCCCGAGGGTGACCGTGTGGTTGACGACCAGAGCCTCGTAAGTTCCAAAATTACGATACGCGAGCCGGTACATCAGCCGGTCTCCATAGGAGTCGAGCTTTTGCGTTCCCGTCTGTGGGATGCAGGCGCCGGTCGTATAGTTGAGTTCCGTGACGGTCTCACCGCAGGCCTCAGTGAACGCGGCCACCGGGATATTCGTGG
Organism: uncultured Acidobacteriaceae bacterium; assembly: GCA_963743115.1. Classification (GTDB taxonomy): domain Bacteria; phylum Acidobacteriota; class Terriglobia; order Terriglobales; family Acidobacteriaceae; genus Sulfotelmatobacter. The sequence continues at coordinate 121,263 of CAVUOM010000002.1, forward strand.
GGCTGGAGTTCGTCGATGAAGTCCCGAACCATGAATTAGCGGGGGTCGTCCAATCCACGTGAAACTGCCAAAGGTCGAGGGATTCGTCGTCACTGTCGAAATTGAGGAAGTACTCCGGCTCTCCCGTCGGAGGCGCGGTAGTCCCGTCCAAATCCCCGGGCAACAGAACGCCGTAAGAGGCAGGTGTGTTTGTGAAGCATTGCATGGCGGGTGCGTCCGCCCCCGTTAGCATGGCGCTGCGGTCCAATGCACAGGCTGCGGCACCCACGAAGACAAGATTGCTGCCCTGGTTATAGCTCACGTAGTAAGCATCAGGCCAAACCGCCAACTTCGGGTAATCGGGCATAAAGCCTTCGGGTGTCGGGAAAACATAGAGATACCATGAGGCATTTACTGCGTCGTCTGAGCTTGAGACCGCAACACACAGCTGATCGGGGTTATCCCAGACCGGCATCATCATCACCCAGCGGTTTGCCAGCTTGTCAAATTGGGCGATTTCGTCAGAGTACGTTGCTCCGCTATCGCAGGGTGCTCCGATCGCTTGCCACAAGGTAGCCCCGGTAATCGGGCCACGAGCCACAGCGCCGGTGGATTTGTCGAACACGGCATAGGACTGGTTCACAAACTGGACAACCTGCGTTGTTCCCACGGCCACGTTGGAGTCGGAAACAACAGCTTGACTCCTGTAACCGGGAAAGCCGTTCCCCACGCCGAGAATGTTCAGTCCCGAATTTGTGGACAGGGTGGAAAGAGCAGAGCCTTGGTCCGATCCTTGAAGCACCGAATCCGGGGCCGGACTGGTGGCGCGCGGCCCATGTATCAGCAACCTGTCATCGTCGTCGTCCGGCGAACTCATCTGCCCTGATGGCGCAGGAATGGACTCCATCTGGCTTAGCGGAGGCGCAACCGCATGCTTTAAGGCCCTCACGACTATGGGATGAGATTGGCCTTGCGCCCAACTGAAAGACGCCCCCGCAAGCAATAGTCCACAAGCCAGGATCCAGGAATGCCGCATTCGCATCTCTTGATGCTACCTGCAGGTGGTTTGGTTGGGCAAATAATTCAATAAGCCGGTAGTGCTACAGGTTAAGCTGTAGCGCCACCAAATGAGCCCGGGGACTGCTACCTTCAGAGTATGCCCGGCACGCAACAAGCGAGCCACCTCCCGGGGAAGTTGGATCGCTTTTGACCTCTCTGGTTCTTTGGCGCAGATTTATGAATGATGAATCAGCGATGCGCGAGGGCGGTAACGTGCAGCATCCGTCAACCATCAGCGAGATAACATCGTCCCGGCCAGGCTACCAAACCACCACGCCGGCGTAGCCTACGACCAGGTCGCGGTCGCCGGATACGTCGCCTGAGGTCGCGTATTTCACCAGTTCAGCCGAGGTTGCGCCCACCTTCCTCGCAGCCGTGAGCATAGCGACCGCTGGGCCCAAGCCGCACATGCTGATGTTCTGCTGCGTGACCACGTCGTAGAGGGCGCGGGCGTCGAGGGCGAGGATGGGCTCGATCGCGCTGTGGTCCTTCACACGCGTGATGGCGTCGGATTCATAATGATTCATGTCGCTCGAGGCCACGATCAGGACGGGACCGTTCTGCGCCGCAATGACATCCGCAATGGCTTCGCCGAGTTGCTCGAGAGCCTCGAACTGATGAGTGCCGAGCGCGATGGGAACGAACTTGAGTCGGGGCTGCCGCATCTGTAGAAACGGCAGCTCCACTTCGGCGGCGTGCTCGTTGCGGTGGGCGGACGAGTCTTCTTGCAGAAGCGGGCAGCGCTGCTTCAGAGCAGACGCGAACGAGTTGTCGATGGCGACCGTACCGAGAGGCGTCTCCCATGCCCCCTCGCTCATGATTGCCAGCGCGTGGCCCACGCCGGTGTGGTTGGGACACAGCACCAGGCAGAGATGAGGGATCTCTAGTCCGGCGAAGACAGCACCGGCCACGTGGCCGGAATACATATAGCCCGCGTGCGGAACCATGCAGCCGACAGCGCGCTTTGGTTTTTTCTCCGGCGTCTGGGATAAATAGCCCCGCACTTCCTCGCGCAAATCATCAGGATCGTTTGGATAGAAGCGCCCGGCAACTGCGGGATGGCGAACAGTTGCGGTGGTCATAGGCTCTCCTACCGTCGAAACAATGTCGTCGAAATAATGCTACGAGCCGTCGTGGTTGCTACGCAAGGCACGAAACAGGGCAGCGCTTTCTTCCAGTGTCAAGGTCTCGGCGCGGGCGGCGGGTTTCACTCGGGCCTCGGCCAGGGCAGCCCGCAGTTGAGGCTCGGGGTAGTTCGCCTTGAGATTATTCCATAGGGTTTTGCGCTTTTGCCCGAATGAAAGCTTGAGGAAGTCGATGAAGCCATCGTTCGCGGAGCCAGCTTCGATCCCAACGTTTCCGCCGAGGCCCAGTTCTTCTTGTCGGGGAGCGATCGTGAGCCGCAGCGCGGTGGAATGCACCTTCGGAGGCGGGGAAAATGCTCCGGGCGGCAAGGTGAAGAGTTTTTCCACGCGAGCGTAGAGCTGCGCAGTGGCCGAGAGCAGACCATAATCGCGGCTGCCCGGCGCGGCGGCAATGCGATCCGCAACTTCACGTTGCACGAGCACAACGATGGTCTCAAAGTATTTGGAATAATCGAACAGGCGCAGCAGGATTTCAGAAGTGATGTAGTAGGGAAGATTGCCGATCACCTTTGCAGGCTCGGGGCGGAATTCGATGCCGGGCCGGCGCAGGCCGGGCTTGGGTCCGAACAGGGAATCGAAATCGATGGAGAGAACGTCGGCCTCGATGACTTCGACGCTCGAGAACATGCCGAAGCGCAGACGAAGTTGCGCGGCCAGCACGCGGTCAAGCTCAACTGCGATCAGGCGGCGGGCGCGCTTGGCCAAAAGCGATGTGAGAACTCCGCGTCCGGGGCCGATTTCGAGCACCGTATTTTGCGATACGTCGCCGAGGGCGTCGACGAGTTGCAGGGCAAAGCTGTCGCTGACGAGGAAATGCTGTCCCAACTTGGGCTTATGTTGAGGACGGCGCGTGGACACGACCTTCGGCACGTTGACCCTCTTTTCCCCGGACATATAGACTGATGATGTCCCGAAACATATTCCATCATATCGTGCGCCCGCGACAAGCGGGTCTCCCGGGAGGGATTCATGCATATCGCGTTTGTGGCATCGGAAGGCGTGCCTTTTTCAAAAACCGGCGGATTGGCCGACGTGGTGGGCGCATTGCCCCGTGCGCTGGCCGCGCTGGGACATCAGGTTAGCGTTTATTTGCCTCGATACCGGCAGACCAAGCTGACTGACCCGGCGACGGTGGTGCGCAGCATCACCATTCCTTTCGATGACAAGTATCGCTTTGCCTCGGTGGTGACCGGAGGTAGCCAATCCGGCGTGCGATTTTATTTCGTCGACTATCCCGACTACTTCGATCGCGATGCGCTGTATGGCACGCCCGCGGGAGACTATCCCGATAACGCCGAGCGCTTCGCGCTGTTCTCTCGGGCTGTGCTGGAGGCGACGAAAATCTTGGGCGTGCCCCAGGTTTTCCATTGTCACGACTGGCAGTCGGCGCTGGTGCCGGTGCTGTTGCGCACCGTGTATGCAGAGGATCCGGCGTTCCGCGATGTGGGCACCGTCTTTACCATCCACAATATCGGCTACCAGGGACTTTTCCCGCCGGAGACGCTGCCGCTGCTCATGCTGCCCTGGGACCTGTTCACCATGTCGAAGATGGAATTCTTCGGGCAGGTGAATTTCCTGAAAGGCGCGCTTACCTTTTCCGACTTCATCACAACGGTGAGCCGAAAATACAGCCAGGAGATTCAAACTGCCGAATATGGCTTTGGACTCGAAGGCGTGCTGCGCGACCGCGCCGCCACGGTGACGGGCATTTTGAACGGCGTGGATTATGACGAGTGGAGCCCGCAGGCCGATAAGTTTATCGCAGCAAAATACTCGCCGCAGGATCTTTCCGGCAAAGCGCAATGCAAACAGGATTTGTTGACTGCGTTCGGCGTGAAGAACGCCGATCCCAAGATTCCCGTGATCGGCATTGTGTCGCGGTTTGCCGCGCAGAAGGGGTTTGACTTGATCGCACAGATCATGGACCGGCTGGCGCGCGAGGAGATGATCGTGGTCGCGCTCGGCGCCGGCGACAAACAGTATGAAGAGATGTTTGTCCGGCTCAACAAGCAGTTCCCCAACAAGATCGCGGTGAAGGTGGCATACGACAATGCCATCGCGCATAAGATTGAGGCCGGTTCTGACATGTTCTTAATGCCTTCCAAATACGAACCTTGCGGGCTAAACCAGATCTATAGCTTGAAATATGGTACGGTGCCGATCGTGCGGGCGACGGGCGGCCTCGACGACACAATCGAGCCTTGGGATGCGCGCACGGGCAAAGGCACGGGATTCAAATTTACGGAATACAACGGCGAGTCATTGCTGCTCACCATCAAGCATGCGCTGCAGGCTTATCGCGACCAGACTTCCTGGCAGGTGCTGATGCGCAATGGGATGAATAAAGACTTTTCCTGGAACGCTTCGGCGCGCGAGTACGGGAAGATTTATGAGCGGGTGAAGCAGATGCGGGGCGCGGCTACGGTGCAGGAGAAGGTGCTGGTGTAGAGCCTTTGCGCAGTGTGAAGCCGGAAGGGCGGTTGCTGAGTGTCATGGCGACGTTACGTCAACCACGAGCCACTATGGGCACTGCCGCTGCGATCAGGAAAATCAGTACCTCCATTGAGCCAATCGCCCTCAGCACCTTGTTCGCCGCCCGAGCGGTTCGATAAGCGGAGTAGATGCCAACGCACCAAGGGGCAACGACGCCCATCACAACGACCAGCATCGCGGTCAGTCTTGGCATTTGCAGATGATCCCGCAAGTACAAATCAAGGCCCTTAAATGTGGCATAGAGAATGACAGCGCAAGCAGCGGCGATGAGGGATGCAACGATAGCCCTCCTGTGTGTCGTCGGATGTTCTGGGACAGGTTGTAGGGGACGGCTGCCCTTGTAAATAAGTGCGACGACACCCGCGAGAAAGGCCAGCAATATGGCAGCGAACAGTATGCCCTCGAAACCGTTCATCTGTTCTGGACCTCGGTGTTCCTGTCCACAGTATGACAGGATGACATTTGATGCAAACAGGCGATTTTCGCTTAACGACCTCGCGCGGTGACGTACGGAGAGACCTCCGCCTGCGGCCTAGCCTCGCGTCTATTCCCGAATGCGCACTCTCGGCTGCTAAACTTTGTTCAGCATGGTCGCGGCGTCGCACATTCCGATTTTTCTTCGCACTATCTTCCACGTCGACATGGACGCCTTCTTCGTTTCGGTGGAAGAACTGTACGATCCTTCGCTGAAAGGCAAAGCTGTCGTCGTCGGAGGACAACGCCACGAGCGCGGGGTGGTGTCGGCGGCATCTTATGAGGCGCGGAAGTTTGGGGTGCATTCGGCGCTGCCGCTGCGAACTGCGGCGAAGCTTTGTCCGAATGCCATCTTTGTCGACGGGCATCCCGAGCGCTACCGCGAGTGTTCCGAAAAAGTCTATAAAGTGCTGACGGCATTCTCGCCGCAAGTCGAGATGGCTTCGATCGACGAGGCCTACCTCGACATGACGGGCACTGCGCGGCTGCACGGTCCGCCGCTGAAAGCTGCGCACAAGTTGCACCAGCGGATGAAGGAAGAAACGCAGCTGAATTGTTCGATCGGCATCGGATCGTCGCGTCTGATTGCGAAAGTTTCGTCCGCGCAGGCCAAGCCCAATGGCGTGTTGTGGATTGTCCCCGGAGAAGAACCAAAATTCCTCGCTCCCCTCGACGTTCGCGAGATTCCCGGCGTCGGCAAGGTGATGGAGAGCCATCTGCACGAGCTGGGCATCAAGAAAGTCGGAGACCTGGCGCGGCTGGGAGAAACCGAACTCGAAGAACGTTTCGGCAAGTGGGGCCTGGCGCTGGCCGGGAAAGCGCGCGGCGAAGACGCTGGTGGATGGTTCGACACCGAAGTCGGCGCCGACACCGAGGCAAAATCCATCAGCCACGAACACACTTTCAACGAAGACACCGCAGACGTAAACCAGCTTGGCGCCACGCTGATGCGGCTTTCCGAGATGGTGGGGCGGCGCTTGCGGGAGGCGAAACTGCACGCGCGCACCATTCAACTCAAGCTGCGCTACAAAGACTTCACCACGATCACCCGCGCTCACTCCTTGCCGGCTCCGACGCAGCTCGACGGCGAAATCTTTGAGCAGGCGCGCACGCTGTTTCGCAAGAACTGGAAGCCGGGCAGGGAAGTCCGGCTGCTGGGAGTGCAGGCGTCGTCATTTGAGGCACAGGCCGAGCAGATCAACCTGCTCGAAGGTGGCCGGCAGCAGCGCTGGAAAGATGCGCTGGCCGCCGCTGATCGCCTGCGGGACAAGTTCGGCGAATCCAGCGTCACCTTGGCAGCGGGGATGCGGGGAAGGTTCCGCGAACGCACGCACGAGAATCCCGCAGGCCTGCCGGGGAAGGGCCCAGCCAGAGAGAAATAAAGCAAGGGATTTCGTTTTTATACGTTGTCACCCATAAATGGGTGATATTGCTCGTGTCACCCAATTATGGGTGACTACTTGAAAATCACCCATATCTGGGTGACAATGGTGTCATGTCAATGCGAAGAGGCAGAGCGGCTCGCGGGTCAAAACTTTACATCGCTGTCATTGCTGACATGGTGGGCTCCCGCAGCGTGCCGCGCTCCCAACGCCGCGTCCTCCAGAAGCGATTCGCGGGACTGATCACTAGTCTCAACCGTGATTACCGGAACATAATCGAATCCAAGTTCGTCATCACCCTGGGAGACGAGTTTCAGGGTCTTTTAAATTCTACAGCCGCGATTCCCGACATGATTTGGCGCCTGGAGCAAGACTTGCCGCAGCGCGAATTCCGCGTCGGCATCGGTCTCGGCACTCTTGACACTCCGATTCAAAAATACGCCATTAACATTGATGGGCCGGCGCTGCACACCGCCCGTGCTGCAATCGAACAGGCTAAGAAAGTCAAAGCCCTTGGAGGTATATTTCATGGTTTCGGTGAGCTCGATGACATTCTGAATGGGGTCGCGGGTCTGCTCTGGTTTCAACGCTCTCGCTGGACTCAGCCTCAGCGGAATATCGCGAACCTCCTCCGAAAAGGCCTGTCGCAAACTGAAGTTGCCAAAGCATTGGGAATCAAGAAGCAGGTTGTTTCCAGGCAGGTTCTCGCTTCCGGTTGCTATCAGTACATTGCCGCGGATAATGCATGGCGTATGATTCTCCAGAATCAAGCCGACCCTTTGCTTGGCAGGAAACATGGCTCCAATAAAGGTCATTAGTCCCGCTTTCCTGCTTTGGTCTCAGTCGCTGCTGTTGTGGAGCATTGCTGCCTACGGCGTGGTGGCTGACCCTTTACGGGGAGAGACGGTGCATCTTCGATGGAAGCGCTGGATGCTGGTTCTTTCGGTCCGCGCGATTCCAGGCGCCGCGCTCACCTACGCGATGTCACGCTCGATTCTTTTGTCCGTTTTGTTTCTTTTTACGATTCTTCTTCAACCGCTCCTCCGTTATTGCCTGCCCGTGCGATTGATTGCGGAGTTTGAGAGTTTATCCATCGCAGCAATTATGGTGTGCGGTCTGGAGGTGATCCGTTACCTCCACCTGACTCCGCGATGGGTCCCGGGTTCGGTATCTCCTGCCCAGCTGGCAGCGCTTTGCATTTTTGCGAGCACCCTATTGGTGGTCGTTCGGGGAGGCACATATATTGTGCGTGGAATCCTCAGAAAGTCCGGTACGTTGCCTTCGGAAGGGCCGCGGCTCAATGAGGTTCCGGAACGATCGCCAACCTCGTCGGAGTCATCTCCACTGGCCGAGACCCAGAGTGCCGTCGCTTCGATTGCTGCCTCTGCTGACGAACTCGCACAGGGCACTGTCGACACGAAAGAGTACAACCGCGGGCGACTGATAGGAAACTTGGAACGCATTGTTCTCACGATCGTGATCGCGGCGGGAAGCTACGCGGCTCTTGCTTTTCTCGTCGCTGCTAAGGGGGTCGTGCGGTCCGACGAGTTCGACAAAGACAGGGACTTCGCCGAGTATTTTTTAATCGGGTCACTCTCCAGTGTGCTCGTCGCGCTCTGCGCTGGCATCGCTCTTCGCTTCGCACTGATTCGCCTCTGGCCTGACCTCTTAGGCCTGCAAATACAGTAGCAATTGGAGCTTACGAGATCCCCTGGTAGGGCGTGATTGGCGTTTCTTCCGAGTGGCCATCGGCTGCAGAAGAGGACGAAGGCCGGGTATCCCGGAAGGTGATTCCGGATCCCGGCCCACGTCTTATTGCAACTTGTGGAGCGTCGTCAGTTGCCCGAGTTTGAGTTGGCGGCAGCGGTGGCCGGTGCGGCGCTCGGAGTCGAGGAGCCGAAGCGCGCCAACCGTGGATAGAAGGGCGTGACTTCAAACGGCATCTTGTCACGCGCCGAGGTGATGGCGACCGGAGCCGTCTTCACCATCTCTGCCTTGTCGTTCCAGGGGTTGATCTTGACACGCCCACCCAGCGGGAGGGCGGCCACCTGATCCAGTTTGTTGTTGTCCAGCGCCGGACCCTTGCCTTCCAGATCCTTCAGGCGGTCGATCGTACCGTTCTCGGCCAGCGGGTTGCCCAGGTGGGTGGTCAAAAGGGCGGTGAGCTGAGGCGCCCGGGCTTGCAGCGCTTTCAGGAACAAGCCCACGTTGTCGAGTTTCTGGGCGTACGGCGAGTTATTCAGCAACTCAATCGCTTTCTTGTCGGCTGCGGCTTCTTCTTCCGGAATATGCTTGAAGCCCAGGTTGTTGTAAGTGGAATCGTCGGAGAACAGCATGCGGTCGTTGAACGCATACTTGCTGCCGAGATTGTGGCCGAGCACGATGTGCGCCAGTTCATGCGAGAGCACTGCCGCGAGGCTGGCCTCGTCAGGAAGCACGTCGATGAGTCCGCGGCTGATGACGATGGTGTTTCCGACGCTGAAGGTTTCGAGCGGAGCCGTGAGCAGCACGCGTGTGCGCACCGGCCGCGGCAGGTCGATGTTGTTGGTGACTTCCAGGTTGTTGACCACGGTCTGAAGAATGTGGTCAACATCGCCTTCGGGCGCGAGCAAGCCGGCGCGGGTGAGGCGCTCAATGACGTTGTCTTCCGCCTGCTGCTGCCATTCTCGCTCAGCCTGCAACGGAGACGCGTCCTGCGTCGTAGCGGTTTCATCCTTGACGCTGTCGACGCGAATCTGCGTGAGTTCGTCGTCCTTGTCGCCTCGCTTGAGGTCATAGCCCCAGATGCGGGTCTGGGCCTTGAAAGCCAGCTTGTTCTTCACCCCAGCGCTGAAGTCGCCTTCTTCGCTGTAGATGTAAGCGGGCACCCAGTAGCCCGGAATCAGGTTCAGGCGCCAGCTATCCATGTGGAAGAAGTAGGAATTCCGCGGAGCCGGAGCATAAGTTCCGTTGAGCCGGACGATGTTGAAGTCCTGGTCTTCCACCCAGATGCGGCCGAGGAAGCGCCCTCCCTTGTTCGAGCCCTTGGCGTTCTTCTTGGGGGTGACGTCAAATACGAGGCAACGGATGTCGCCGAGAAACTCGCGGCGGATGTAATGAAACTCATAGTGCGAGCGGTCAAACTCGGTGCGGTCGGCATAGACCATCCAGGAAAAGCCGGTGGGCTCATACTGGACCTTGTAGAGCTTGTGGAAGCCGCCCAGCAGACGCGTTTCCATTCCCTGCATGCCGCTGCCCTTATCCTGGTCTTTCAGATAGTCCTTGCGGTCGACCTGGACGCCCATATCCATGCGGCCGAGGAAATAATGGTCACCGCTAGGCACGGGCCCGAGCTGAGGATCGGCGGTCAGGTCCTGCAGATAGGTCTCAACCACGGGAGTGCGGTTGGAGAGCGCCTTCATGAGGTCGTGTTCACGCTCGATGAAGCGATCCACAACCTGATCCATAGTTGTGGGTGCAGGCAAGGTCGAGGGCGTTGGTGCCGGAGCGCTCCCCGACTGCGCCCCTTGCGGCTGCGCCGCCGAAGCCGGTTGTCCGTCAGCCGTCTGGCCCGAGGCCGGCGTGGCATCGGAGGACGCGGGCGCCGACGTGACAACGGCAGCGTTCGGTTGCGCCGAGGGTTGAGACTCCGACGGCTGCTGCGCGGCAGCGCTCACCGAGACCAGCAGTGCGGCTGTGAACATCCATTTCCAAGTACGCATGACTCTTCTCTCCAAGGTTCCTTCTGAACTGATGTTTCTCTCTAAGATCGATCGTTTCCGCCAACCCGCTCCTCGATTCGTCTCGCACCTACAGGGCCACGAAGCGAATCTTCTAACCTGAAATCTGCCGAACCCGCGCACCTTAGTACGCAATCTGGAACAACACGTGTACGACGGCTGTCGAGTCGACCGGCTGCCCCATGCGCAGCGCCGGCTTGAAGCGCATCTTATTAGCTGCCGCAACGGCGGCCTCATCCAGCCCATGACCCAGGCCTCGAACCACTCGATTCACATGCAGAGATCCGTTGGCGCCGAACATCACTTCCAGCAGAACTTCGCCCTCAAGCTTTAGGCTGCGAGCTTCATCGGTATAAACCGGCTGCGGCTTGAACGTGATTTCCACCGGAGTGGTCGCCGGACCGGAACCGACCTGCGCCAGCTTCGGTCCGCCATGCACCACCTGTTCTGAACCAAATCCTCCGGTGGCAACGCCGGCCCCGTTGCTGCGACCGTCGCCCTTGCCTCCAGTCGCGATGCCGTTGCCGAAGTCCGCGCTGGCTACCGTTCCCTTGATGCCTTTCGCACCGCCCGATCCGTTGCCCTGTCCCGGACCTGCGGGCATGTCAAATCCACCAGCCTGTGCCGCATACAGCTTGGCGCCTGTCTTGCCGGTGCCCTTCAAACCGTTGGGATCTCCGAAGCCGCCAGTCTGCACTTTCTCCACAGCCACATTGACAGTTGGAGCCACCGAGCTGCCGGCGAAGTCGCCCGTGTGCAGAAGTTGCGGATGCGCCCCGCCCGCCGCCATCTTCAACTGCGGAGCGGCGAACGTGTTTACCACGACCTTCGGGGCCACCACCGGTTCGGGAGCAGGCGTGTGACGAACTTCACGAGGTACGACCAGCTTGGGTTGTTCGAAAACCGGCGCGGGAGGAAGCAGTTTCGGCTTCACCTCCGGCTTTACCACTTTGACGGGTTCCGGCTCCGGCCTCAAGCTGGGTAGCGGAATCAATTCCGTAACCCGGTACTGCTTCAGCGAAATCCTGTCCGGAAACAAAAGTCCGATGTTGATCAACAACAGCAGCATGATCACCATGAACGTGTAGCTGGCGACCAGCGCACGCTTGTCGATCTTGCGCTCCGGAAGAATGCCGAGCTTGAAACCGCTTTGATACGTAGCCATGTAATAACTCCAAGGGGACCCAAGCCGAGGGAGCGACCGGGACTGGAGTTCTCAAGATAGGAGAAAAGGGACAGGGGGTAAACGTGTCCACGGCTCTTGACCTAAGGTAACCAGCAGAGCCGCAATGGGACACGTACCGAAATGGGCCAGCGTTGCGGGCCAGCGACCGGCATGACGACAGGCCATAAGCCCATCCGCGCCCGACGCCGCCTGCAAAACCAGGAGAAAACCGACGCAACCGGTCAGGTCGCCTCCAAGCCTTGTCATCCTGAGCCCCGCGTTCTCCTCCGCCGCCCGTACCACCACGCGAAGAGCCTGCCCTGAGCGAAGTCGAAGGGACCTCTGTACTTTGTTTGCATCACGTCGAACCGGAGAAATCTGTCGATAAAGGAATGTCAGGGAAAGCATGACGTAGGGGAAACCGGGGACAGACGGAGCGTTGACCTGATCCACGACATGGAACGAGAACGATTTTCCTGAATCGCAATAGATGTATATGCATCTATTGGACCATGAGCAAGCCCGCGACATTCGCTCTCCCCTGCCTCTGTGCGAGTTTCCGTCGCGCCTCGCGCGCGTTGACTCAGCACTACGACAGAGCCTTCCGACCACTCGGCCTGAGAGGCACGCAGTTCACTCTGCTCCAAGCCTTGTCCTTCGCCGGAGAAGTTTCCCAGCGAACCCTCGGGGAGATTCTCGCCGTCGATAGCACCACGCTCACCCGCACGCTGGCCATCATGGGGCGCCGAGGCTGGATCAGCAGCCGATCCGGCAAAGATCGCCGGGAACGTTGGCTCTCCTTGAGTAAAGCCGGCCGGGCCCAGTACCAGCGCGCGCTTCCCAGCTGGGAAAAGGTGCAGCGGAAGTTGCGTGCGCGGCTCGGGGACAAGCAGTGGAACAAACTCTTGAACCTAACCAACGAAGTGACCGCAGAGGTCACAGCATAAGGAGATTCGCCATGTCCAAATACGCCAAATCGAGTGCCGGGCTGCTGGCTGCCTGGTTAGTGTTTTCTTTATTCTCCTCCGCACTGCATCTCTATAGAAACGTTCCGAACACGCCGCCAATCGCCCTGGGCCTCGCCGTCGCCATCCCCATCGTGTTGTTCCTGGTTTGGCTCGCGTCCTCGCCAGGATTCCGGCAGTTCGTCTTATCGCTCAGCCCGCGCACTCTCACACTGGTCCATACCATGCGGATCGCCGGCTTTGTATTCCTCGTCCTCAGCACCTATAAAATTCTGCCCGCATTCTTCGCCTTGTCTGCCGGATGGGGTGACATCGCCATCGGCGTGACCGCGCCGTTCGCAGCCCTCTGGCTGGCCAACCCGGCGCATCGCAAAGGCTTCATCTTCTGGCAGGTCCTCGGAATAACCGACCTCGTTAATGCCCTGACCCTGGCTGCGCTCGCCGGTGTCATCGATCCGCACGGAATACCCCCTGCAGCCATGACGGTGCTTCCCATGAGCTACATTCCAACCTTCGCCGTGCCAGTGTTTCTGATCCTCCACATCATCTGTATCGCGCAGGCGCGCCACTGGCCGACAACACATTCTGCTGTTACGGGAAATAGACTCCAAACCACGACGCCCCAAGGGCAAGAATGATCAATGGAGCCGCCTTGAAAACCGGGACAGGCGGGACTAACCTCAAGTCCCGCCGCAAAGGCTTTGGGTGGTGGAGCAGCGCTTCCAGCGCTGCGTAAGATGCGCTCTTTCGGAGCTGGCTTTAGCCACTGAAGTGCCCGAACTCGGAAGATCGGGTAGGCCCGAGTTCTACTCGTGCCTAAACCGGATAGAATGAACTACATCCATCGTCTATTTATTCTCTATGGGAAAGCTTACCGGAACCCGCCATGGCGATGCAGCCAACAACCTGTTCGCGTTTTACGGCGATAAGGTGGGCGAACTGGAAAAGGCGGGACAATACTTCATGGCGGCCATCGCTCTGGGGTTTGCGTTGGAGACTGCAATTCTGACTTATCTATTGGTCGAGTTTGGCGAGGATGACGGCACTGGGGAGCTCGAAATACCCGATTCCGCCGATATGGGACAACTGATAGAGGCAGCGAACGAGATTGATGTCCTGAATGCGCCGATCAATATTCCGTCACACATTCGGGAGGACAACACGCCCCCAAAATATGTCGCCAAAGATGTCGTCGACAAGATCAGAAAGTTCCGGAATTTGATCCACCCAGCGCGGGCGCTGAAGGAAGGTTATGATCCCAGGGCCTTCACGCGGGAACAGTTCGAGGAATTCAGAGAAATGTACGAGTCAATCATGCATAGCTTGATGTACTACCTGTAATCCCTGGTCCGTTCGCCCGTCGCGGTATAACCCGGAAAACGGGGACAGACGGGACGTTCCCAATTTCTAGTTCGAGATGCACAGGCAACTTTCCACAGCCCCCTTGTGACATCTGACCTTGCGGAAAGCCCCAGCTTCGCTTCAGAATTGTCCCAGCAGAGGCAGTACGCGCAGCGCCAGCGAAACGGAGGCTCCAACCCAAAAATCAGCTCCTAACTCCTTTGTTCTCTAGATTTTGACCTCTAAGTCCTTTGCTGAACGGATTTTGCAGACCAAAACATGCTCAACTTGATGATTCCAAAGAGGGAGGGGGGGAGGGGGGTACCCTGTAATCAAAGAGTAACCCTGCGCCGCCGGAACCACTCGAACACCGGCACGCCGGCAAGAATTACCAGCAATCCATAAAAAGAATTCGGCCAGTCTCCACGGAAGGTGTAGCAGAGCAAGACAGCGGCCACAAGAATGAACAGCGACGGGACGAAAGGATAGCCGAATACGCGATAAGGCCGCGCCGCTTGCGGATCGCGCCACCGGAACACGAAGATGGTGCTCCCAGCGATCAGGTAGAAGAGCCACTCCGCGAAGATGGCGAGAGAAAAAAGCTGCCGGAAGTTTCCTCCCAGCAGCAGAAGAATGATAGACAGCACGGCCTGGAACACGATGGCAACCGACGGCGTATGAAAGCGCGGATGCACATCAGCGAGAGCCGAGAAAAAATATCCATCGCGAGCCACGGCAAAAGGCACGCGCGCGCCGCTCATAATTGTGCCGTTCAACGTGACCAGCATCGAGATCGCCATCCCCGCAGACACAATGCTCGCGCCCATCCGCCCCATGACCAACGCGACCGCGTCGGAGGCAGGCCGCGGCGAGGCCGCAATCGCGCTCGCCGGCAACACGTATTGCACGCCGGCATTCACCAGCACATACAGCAGCCCGACTGTAGCCACGCCAGCAATCAGCGCAATCGGAATACTGCGCGCGGGATTCTTCACTTCGCCAGCAACCATGTTCAGATCGTTCCATCCGTCATACGCCCAGAGCGCCGCCACCAGCGCCGCCATGAAGCCCGCGACTCCGCCCTTGGCCCCGGTGAAGGTTGTGGCAAAGTTGCTCCAGCCGCGTCCAGTTGCGTTGCCGGCTCCGCTGAAGCAGATCACCACGATGCCCAGAATGATTGCCACCTTCAGCACCGTGAACACAAGTTGAAATTCGCCGGCCTTCTTGACTCCAAAGTAGTTGAGAAGGGAAATGAGAACCGCGGCAGCGATCGCGACGATTTGTCCCCAGGTAACTGCGAAAGGAACGGAGATAACGTTCGTGGGAAAAAACGAAAAGACGGAGAACGTGCCAAGAATGCGAACCAGTCCAATCGCGATCGTGGCGACGGACGCAGGTTTAGCGATGACGAACCAGGTCCACGCGTAAAGAAAGCCGCCCAGCGGACCGTAAGCGTCGCGGACATAAACATATTCTCCGCCAGCCTGCGGTTTCATGGCGCCAAGTTCGGCATAGGTGAGCGCGCCAAAAAATGACAGAACGCCACCGACCAGCCACGCCAGATACACCAGCTTCGCAGAACCGACGGCCTGCATCATCTCGGTGGGAACCAGAAAGATCCCACTTCCGATGATTGTCCCCACAACCACCGCAGACGCGTGACTGACGCCCAGTTCACGGGCCAACTCCGGACGCGCAGTAGTTCGCTGGGTCAGCTCGGGCATGATGGAAGGGTGTCAGTATACGTCAGACGCTGCGTCGGTTTTCTTCGGAGGCTCTGGTTGAAACAGGCTTGCTATGTATCCCACCGCGAACGTCACGGTCGTTCCAATCATCACCCACCAGGTCCAGGGAACGTGCACTCTCCACAAATACAGCTCGGTGCTGAAACCGAAGAGCATTCCGAGCATCGCGCCGCGCTGGTTGGCTTTGCGGGTCAGAACTCCCAGCAGGAAAACTCCGAGCAGCGCGCCATAAGCTACAGAGGCAATCTGCAATCCGACCTCAACCACGCGTCCCACTTTTTGCAACGCCAGCACTGCCAACCCGAAAAGTACCATCGCCCAAAAGAACGTTGCCATCCGGGAGAGCTTCATGCGCGACTGCTCAGAGGTCTTTGGGCGCAAGCGCAGGAGAAAATCCATGATCGTGCTCGATGAAAGTGAATTCAGGGCCGCGCTCAGATTCGACATGGCTGCTGCAAGGATCGCGGCAATCAGCAACCCCGAAATTCCGTGCGGCATCTGGTTGACAATGAACGTGGGATAGATTCGATCCGGCTTTCCAAAATTCGCCGAGGGCACGCGATAGAAGGCCCACAGCATTACGCCCACAATTAAAAAGAGAGCAAACTGAAACAAGATTGCCACGCCGCTCGAAAGCAGGGCGACAGTCGACTGCTTCTGCCCACGCGCCGCCAGAAGGCGCTGGACGATGAGTTGATCGGTGCCGTGGCTTGCCGTGATGAAGAAGGTTCCGCCGATCACACCCGCCCAGAATGTGTAAGGCAGCCAGAAGTTGGGTCGGAAGTCGAACACCTGCAGTTTGCCCGCGCTTGCGGCCGCGGCATGAATTGCTGTCCATCCTCCTGGCACAAGATGCAGGATCGTCACCAATCCAATCAGTGTTCCTCCGACGTAGATCGCGGTCTGGACCACGTCAGTCCAAATCACGGCGGCAAGGCCGCCTTCGAATGTATAGATGAGCGTCAATGCAGTGATGATGGCGATCGACGCTACCTCGCCCGTGCCGAGCGCAATCGAGACCACGATCGAGACGGCGTATACACGCACACCTTCAGCCGCCGCTCGCGTCAATAGAAAAAGTCCGGCAGTGAGCGAGCGCAATCCCCGCCCGAAACGGCGTTCGATCAGTTCGTAGGCGGTGTAAAGATCGCCGCGAAAATAATGCGGCAGCAGCACGAGGCTGATCACCACGCGGCCCACCAAATATCCCATCACCACCTGGAGGAAGGTGAGGTTCGTGTCATAGGCGAGTCCGGGAATGCTGATGATGGTGAGCGTGCTGGTTTCGGCGGCGACGATGGAGAGCGCGATTGCCCACCAGGGAATGTCTCGTCCCGCTAGAAAATAATCGCGCAGCGAGCGGTGACGCTTGCGGAAGCGCAGCCCGAACAGAGTGATCCCTATCAAATACAGCGCAATAATCGCAAGATCGAGTTTGTCGAGGCCCATTCGTTCTGTTCGTTCTGCCGCTGGACAATCCGCTGCAGAAAGTTTCGATTTTGAATTATGGCGTCAATCGGTTCTCGGCGCGAGTGAGTCTTTATAGACATGGCGATAGAGATGCCTCCGAAGTTTCCGATAGCGAACTTGAGAGAACTCAAACTTTCCCTGTGATAGAACTAACGCGTGGCCTACTATCTGGGTGTTGACGGTGGTGGTAGCAAGACAACGTGCGTTGTGGGCGACGAAACCTCGCTTCTCGCGACGGTTACGGCTGGTGGCAGCAACATCACGCGCGTGGGCGAGGTCGGTGCCCGCGAAGCACTGCATCAAGCCATACGCGAAGCGTGCCTCGCTGCAGGAATTAAATCTCAGCAAGTGGTCCGTGCGTGCGTTGGCGCCGCGGGAGCCGGGCGCCCGGAAATCGCAGGCACCGTGCGCAAGATGGTTGCCGAGATTATTCCGGGGGAAATCGAAGTAGTGGGCGACATGGAGATCGCCCTGGCGGCTGCGTTCGGCAAGGGGCCGGGCGTGATTGTTATTGCCGGGACCGGATCGATCGTTTTCGGCCGGGATGCGCAAGGAAAAGTCGCTCGCGCCGGAGGCTGGGGGTTCGGCGTTTCTGATGAGGGATCAGCACACTGGATCGGCCTTGCAGCAGTCCGCGCCGTGTTGCGTGCGGCCGATGAGGTCGGAGAGGATCAAGCGGAGCGCGATCCATCATCGCCAGCCAGTCGCCTTTTCTCCGAACTGAAGGCTGCCTGGAGCCTGGATTCGCTCCCACAGTTAGCGCGTGCGGCCAACGCCACACCGGACTTCGCGGCTCTGTTTCCTGCAGTCTTAGCTGCGGCCGAGGCTGGGGATGCCGTGGCTCGACAGGTTATCGCGGATGCGTCTCGCGAACTGGCACAACTAGCCGGGATCGTCGTGGGCCGGCTTTTTTCTACGCAACATTCTTCCGCTTCTGCTGTCCCGATGGCCATGGCGGGCGGGGTCTTTCGTCACGCGGCGATGATTCGCGAACATTTCTACAATAAAGTGCGCGCGGCGAATCCAGACGTTGTATTGAATCCTGAGGTGGTCGACCCGGTCCATGGCGCATTGCAGATGGCCCGGAAGCCTGGGTGAGCGCCGCGATTCATTTATGGATTCGGAAGAGATTCAACAGGAGCATTCGCTATTGCACGGGGCTGGGCGGTCTGAAGGCTCGCTGTCGGACGCGACTGCCGTTTCCTCTGCCGCTGAACCTACCCTTGCGCTGAGCGCGGACCTCGTTCTCGCGCTGCTCGAACACCGCGACTTGCCGCCAGAAACTCTCGAACAACTTGGACAGAATCCTGCCGCGCTGAAGTCTCGTAAGGTGAGTGTTGCCCTTGCGGCTCATCCGCGCACACCCAGACACCTGGCGCTTCGGCTGCTTCGCCATTTTTATACTGGCGACCTCATGCAGTTTGGGCTGAAGCCGTCGGTGGCGGCTGATCTGAAACATTTCGCTGCGGAACAGCTCGTGACCCGTCTTCCGTCGGTGACGCTGGGGGAACGTCTGATGCTGGCCCGCCGCGCCTCGGAAACAGTTGCCGCGGCGTTGTTGCTCGACAAGGAACCTCGCGTGGCGCACACGGCGCTCGAAAATGCGCGGCTGACCGAAGCTGCGGTCACAAGGGCGGTCTTGCGCCCAAACGCGGGCGCAGCTTTTGTCGAAGCCGTATGCCATCACCCCAAGTGGTCGCTGCGACGCGAGATTCGCCTGGCGCTGCTTCGCAGCCCGCACACGCCGCTGGCGCGCGCCCTGGAGTTTTCCCGCGGACTTCCCCCGCCGCTGCTGCGCGACATTCTACATACCTCGCGTTTGCCTGAGAAGATCAAAACCTACCTACGGGAAAATCTGCAGCAGAGAAACAAGGAACAGGTTCCCCGGACGAGGATTAGCGGCCGCCGCCGACCTCCAAAATAGCGCCCGTCGTATAAGAAGCGGCAGGGGAGAGCAGCCAAAGCACTGCTTCGGCTACCTCGAGTGCTGTGCCCGGCCTTTGCATGGGAATGGTTGACGTCAGCCGATTCAAGCGGTCGGGCGCGCCGCTCGCGGCATGCAGCCCCGTTTCGATTAGCCCGGGAGCGACTGCGTTTACGCGAATTCCTTCGGTCGCGACTTCACGCGCCAGCCCGATCGTGAAGCTGTCAATCGCGCCTTTGGACGCAGCGTAGTGCACCCACTCTCCGGCGGAGCCTATCTGCGGTGCACGTGAGGAAATGTTCACGATCGCGCCGCCGCTTCCGCCGTGGCGGGTTGACATACGGCGCACCGCTTCGCGGGCGCAGAGGAATGCCCCCGCGACGTTGACTGCCATCACTTGCTCAAGGGCTTTTCCGGTGACTGACTCGACTCGCGAAAACCCTCCGGTAATGGCGGCGTTGTTGACCAGGGCCTTGATCGGCCCAAGTTCGCGTTCGGCGGTTTCAAAGAGACGGACGATATCTTCTTCGCGGGCGACGTCAGCTTGAATGGCACGGGCGCGCCCGCCAGCCGCAAGAATCGCTTCGGCAATCGCGGCGGCTTCGGCCCTGCCAGTGGCAAAGTTGACAGCGACAGAAAATCCGCGCTCACCGACCAGTTTAGCGATGGCCGCGCCAATCCCGCGGCTAGCACCGGTGATGACGATTGTGCCGTTGCTCGCTTGCGCTCTCATGCCATCTCGCCCTTCCTGCCATGAATGTAGCAAAAATGCCTTCACCCGTCCGTTCACTCGCCGTATTGGCGTTCGTAAACTGCTCTTCGGCCTACGGGTTTCTTCGCACTGGGAAAGTAGCGCTTGCATTATATGCCTGCAGTGCCTACAATAGATGCATGCAATACACTATCCGCAAGGTGCCCGATGGTTTGGACAAGGCGCTTCGCAGGGCCGCCCGCGGGCGGGGCAAGAGTCTGAATGAGGTAGCAATTGAAGCTCTGGCCCGCGGTGCTGGTGTTACTGGGGAACGCGCCCGGCAGCGCGATCTAGCCGACATCGCAGGCACCTGGCGCAAAGATCCTGCATTCGAAAGCGCGTTAGCCGCGCAGGATACCATTGACGAAGAGATGTGGCGGTGAGGCTGGCGCTCGACACGAACCGCTACACCGACCTTTGCCGGGGCACTGCGTCGGTTGTCGAAACGGTTGAACTGGCCGATGAAGTCTGGTTGCCCTTCATTGTGCTCGGAGAATTGCGCGCTGGATTTGCCGTGGGCAGCCAAGGACCGCGCAACGAAGCTGTCCTGCGGCGCTTCCTGCTCAAGGCCGGCGTCGGCGTGCTCTACGCCGATGAGCAGACAACGCACCATTACGGCGCTGTCTACCGTCAACTGCGGAAGCAAGGTACTCCCATGCCGACGAATGATATGTGGATCGCGGCGCTCGTGCTGCAGCATTCGCTTGTGCTGTGTGCCCGCGATGCGCATTTTGACGCGCTGCCTCAGCTCCCACGCGTGTAGGGAACAGAAGTATCCTGTCTAGGGGTTCGCGAGCTTCGACTACTTGCGAAAGTGATGGCTGATGGCTTCGGCCTGTACTCGGGTCACAACCGCCGACAGGGCCGACGCGTCAGCCTGTTTCACTGCCTGTACGCTGCCGAAGTGTTCGAGAAGCCGCCGCGTCGTGCTCTCGCCTACGCCGGGAATCTGCAGCAATTCGGTGGAGCGGTCGCGCATCTGGCGGCGTTTGCGATGGAACGTTACGGCGAAGCGGTGGGCTTCGTCGCGAATGAGTTGGATCAAGTGCAGCACCGGCGAGTGATGGTCGAGCGCGATCGGATCTTTCTCCTGCCCGTAGACGTAGAGAATTTCTTCGCGTTTGGCGATGGCGGCGAGCGGCTGATTGATGATTTCGAGCGACTCCAATGCTTCGGCTGCCGCGTGGAGCTGGCCGAGGCCGCCATCGATCAGGACGAGGCTGGGCATGGGCTTTTCTTCCTGTTGCAGGCGTTTGTAGCGGCGCGTGACCACCTCGCGCATGGACGCGAAATCGTCAACGCCTTCGACGGTGCGAATGATGAACTTGCGGTAATCTGATTTCTTCATCTTGCCGTCTTCCCAGACCACCATCGAGGCGACCGTCTCCGCGCCTTGAATGTGCGAGATGTCGAAGCATTCGATGCGCTTCGGGACTTCAGCCAGGCTGAGCACATCCTGCAGCTCTTCCTGGATGGCCTTGGCGTTGGGCTTGAGCACGCGAAAACGCTGATCGTAGGATTGTTTGGCGTTGGTGCCGGCGAGATCGAGGAGCGAACGCTTATCTCCGCGCTGTGGGACGAGGATGTGAACTCGTGCCGTGCGTGCGTTCTCTCCTGAGACCTGATCCGAGAGCAGGTCTTCTAACTCTTCTCTGTCCTCGAAATCTACCGGCACGTAGAGATTGCGCGGCACATACGGCTGGCCGATGTAGAGCTGCTTCAGCAGGGCGGAGAAGAACTCACCAGGATTGAAGGGGTCGGTGGTAGATGAGGCAGGCTCGCTGCGCTCGCCTGGACCCCTCGGCTCCGCTCGGGGCAGGCTCACGAAGGCGCCCGTCCCCACATGTTGTTCCTCTGTCTGTGCATTTCCTGTTTCCGCAGGGAATGCGAACTCCGGCAGGTCTTCCCAGAAAAATTCGCGGCGGTCGACTACCCGGCCACCGCGCATGTGAAACAGGTTCACGGCCAGCATTCCGTTTTCATAGTGATAACCGAAGACGTCGGCGTCGTCGCCTTCTGCGGCCGCGATGCGCTGGCGCTCCTGTAGCTGCTCGACCGTTGAAATCAGGTCGCGATAGCGGGCTGCGCGCTCGTATTCTTCGGCTGCGGCCGCTTGCTCCATTCTCTCGTGCAGTGAGCGGCTCAAATCTGTGGGGCGGCCTTCAAGGAACAGCTTCACATCGCGGACCGCTTCCTGATAAGCGTCGGGCGTGGTCAGGTCCTTCACGCACGGGCCCAGGCAGCGCTTGATGTAATACTGCAGGCAGGGGCGGGGATGAAAGCGCGTGAGATCGACCTTGCACGAGGGAATCAGAAAATTACGGTGGATCAGGTCGACGATGCGGTAGGCGAGGTTCGCAGGGAAGTAAGGACCGTAGTAGACGCTGCCGTCCTTGCGCAAGCGGCGGGTGACGTAGACCCGCGGCCAGCGCTCGCCCAGCGTGAGCTTGACGTAGGGGTAGGTCTTGTCGTCGCGCAGCAGGATGTTGAAGCGCGGCTTGCGCTGCTTGATGAGATTGTTCTCGAGCGCCAGCGCCTCTTTGTTGTTGGCGACGACAATGTAGTCGACGTCGGCGGCTTCGCGCACCAGGGTGCCGGTTTTGGAGTCCTCCCAGCGGCCTTCGTGGAAGTAGCTGGCCACGCGGCTGCGCAGGTTCTTCGCCTTGCCCACGTAGATGACTTCGCCTTCGGCATTCTTGTAGAGATAGACGCCGGGCTCGGTGGGGATGGTGCGGATTTTGGCGAGGAGATCCATTGCGGGAGTGTTAGGGGTAATTCTATTTGATGACGGAGCTTGCCCGCCGGTGCAGGTCGCTGAAGCCGAAGAGTAGAACGCGTTCGTACATAGAAGCGGCGGGACGATCGTGACTGCTTAGAAAGTTAGCGAAGTGTGTTACAATCCTGCCATATGGGTCAGACACTAACAATTCGCCTTACAGACGAGCTTCTCGCCTGGCTGAAGGAAACCTCGCGGCGGACAGGGGTACCGATGGGGCGACTGGTCCGCGAACAGCTCGAAAGCGCCAGGTCCAACGGAGGAAAGCAGAAATTCATGCGGCATTTGGGTGCATTCAGCGGAGGACCCTCAGATCTTTCCTCCCGCAAGGGATTCTCCCGCTCATGAAAAGTATTGCGGACACGGGTTTCATCGTGGCCTTCGCGAGAAGCAATGATCAGCATCACCTGTGGGCACTTGATTTAGGCAAGCGAATCACCGAGCCGTTGCTTACGTGCGAAGCTGTGCTCGCTGAGGCGGCATTTCACTTGGGGTCGAGTTCCTACGTGTTGTCCCTAGTGGAAGACGGACTGTTGGAAGTGGCATTCGATGTTTCCGAGAACCTCGCCCAACTGCGGGAGTTGGCGCGGCGATACGCTGATCGCAAGCCTGATTTAGCCGATTTGTGTCTCATCCGCATGAGTGAACTCTATCCTCGGCACGCTGTCATTACCGTCGATGAAGCCGATTTCCGGGTCTATCGAAGAAACAAGAGGGAGACAATCCCCCTGATTTGCCCGCCGCGGAGGAGTTGAGGTTCGGCACTGCTCTGGCCGCCAACTGTATAAAATTTCCACCACCTATGTGCGGTTTGCGTTACTAAAGGGCAATGCCATTTTTTGGCACTTGCATTACTTTGCTTGCAACTCGTTGACAACGTATATACTTATAGTCAGTGGTCCCCCTTTGGGGGACTGGCATGTCCCGTGCAAAAGTAGGGGCGTACTTGTGAGCATTGAAGATTTCCCCAGGGCTAGCAAGAGGGCAAAATTCCGCGCGCGGAGAATCCGATCGCGATGAAGACAAGAAATCTAAGGAGCT
Organism: uncultured Acidobacteriaceae bacterium; assembly: GCA_963743115.1. Lineage (GTDB taxonomy): Bacteria > Acidobacteriota > Terriglobia > Terriglobales > Acidobacteriaceae > Sulfotelmatobacter. The sequence goes on from CAVUOM010000002.1 coordinate 144,692, forward strand.
TTTCCAATATGACCCGCACTTCGTTAACGATTTTTCTCGCAGTCAGTATGGCTGCCTCGATCGGCTGCACCAGCAAGAACTACGTGAAGCAACAAACCACGCCGCTCATCAACAAGACCAACGAACTGGATGATATGACGGCGAAGAACAGCAAGGACATCAAGGACGTGGATGCCCGAGCGCAGGCCGGGATCGCAGCCGTGAATGCCAAGACGGCAGACGTGGAGCAGAAAGCGCAGGCCGCCGGCCAGTCCGCAGCATCGGCGCAGCAAACCGCTGACGCCGCAAACGGACGCGTGGGCGTACTCACGAACACCGTCGCGAACCTGGACAATTATCATCCGGTGGCGGAAACGTCAGTTAAGTTTGGCTTCAACAAAGACAATCTGACGCCCAAAGCCAAGGAAGCACTCGACCAGTTGGCTGGGACGATCGCCAGCACCAAGGGCTACATCATTGCGCTCGAAGGCAGCACGGATTCCGTGGGTTCCGCTGACTATAACTACGACTTGAGCGAGCGCCGGGCGAACTCGGTGATTCAGTATCTGGCTTCGAAGTACAACGTGCCGGCTCACAAGATTTACGTGATCGGCCTGGGCAAGGACAAGCCGGTCGAGACGAACAAAACCGCAGCAGGCCGCGCTGACAACCGCCGCGTCGATGTCCGCCTGATGACTAACACGGTGGGCGACACCACGCAGCCCGCGACAACGCCAGCGACGACTGGGCAAAATAATCCGTCGTCGATGTAATCGACAGATAGCAGATTCTCCTCCCCCGGAGAACTTCGCCAACCAGGCCGCTCAGATCCTCCCCCTTGAGCGGCCTGCTTTTTTGGCCATAAGCTTCTACCCTACGGCCGCCGCACAGAAATGCTTCCAAACAATCCAGTGACAACGGTAAAATGAGGGCATGCCAGGTCGGCCGTATTTGTATTTGTGTTTGCTCCTGGGATTGAGTCTGGCGGGGTGGGCGCAGCAGAATCCGCCGCCAGCGTCAGCGCCGCCGCCTGCTCCTCCTGCAAATCGGGACGCTTCCGGTTTGAGCCGCGATCTTTCTTTCCCGGAGGACACACCGGGGCAGCCAGTTCCGGCGAAAACACCTGCGAAGCGAGCTCCGAGCATGACGCCACCGCGCTCGGACAGTGTTCAGGCTGACGATTTGGGGACTGGTGTCGGCGAGAGCTCCAGCAAAGATACGGAGCTGGATTTGAGTCCTCCTAGCGACGACGCCAAGGCGCATCCGCAAAGCTCGGCGGCCCTGGCTGAAGCAGAGGCTGCCACGTCAGGAACCGGAGGAATAACCGAGCTTCATATTTGGGATCCGCACAAGGCCGCGAAAGATATCGAAATCGGCGATTTCTATTTCAAACGCCAGAACTACCGTGCGGCCGAAGACCGCTACCGCGAGGCCCTGCGCTACAAAGATAACGATGCGGTCGCCACGATACGGTTGGCCGTATGCCTGGAAAAGCTGCGGATCTGGGACGATGCCCGCGCCGAGTATGAAAGCTATTTGAAGATTCTGCCGCACGGCCCGCAGGCTTCAGAAGCGGAGAAGGCGCTTAACCGGCTGAAAGCACAGACCGCCCAGTAGCCGCGGACGATCGACCGGGTCCTCCGCCAGAGCGGATGCCATTGACTCGGACTGCGGACTTCCGTTTCATGCGACTATCCCGCCTCGCACCGGATTCAGTCCCGGTGTTTGTTTCTCCTTGACTCACCGTGCTGTGGTGGGCTTCTCCGAGGATAAGGTTCGCCGGCCACTTTGGACCGGAGCGCGCCTTGCCCTTGGTTCGGGTGGCTTGCACAACGATGGCTTCGACCGCGTCCAGACAGGAATGAACCATCTGGGCGCGCAGTGGCCCGGCAACGCCGCCCCGGATCAGATGCATCGCGGTGCCGTGCATCAACGACCACACTGAAAGCATGAGGCGAGTGTGTTTGCGGGGATCTCCTCCCAGTCGCTCGGCCAGACGCAGACGCATCAGATTAAAGGAAGGCCAGGGCTCGTGAAGGGATGGAGGCTGCGCAAATCCATCGAACAGAACTTCATAGGCGTGGCGATGCTCCAGAGCAAATTCCAGATAGCGCTGGCAAGCTTGCGTGAGCGATCGGGTGCGGCTGAGCGCTGCGAAAAGTTCGGAGCGCGTCCGCATGCGCACGGCGCGAAGAATATCGTCACGGTCGTTGTAACGCTCGTAGAGGGTGGGAGTGGTGGTGCTGGCGGCCTTGGCGACGCCGCGCATGGTGAGAGTTTTTTCGCCCCCCCGGGACCACAGCCGGCAGGCTGCGTCAAGGATGCGCTGTTCGAGTTGTGGATCTGCTTGTCTGGGCAAAGGCCCCGCCTCCGTAGCTCAGAATCGCTGCATGGCCCGATTGCTTTGACTGTGTCTAACTAATATCGTACAAATGATGTCACCCCAGCAATACGGTTAAACCCGCAGACTGCCTCCCGCCACTACTCGGGTTTTCCGGTCTACAGCTTTTTCCCGAGAAGGCAGTCAGGCGGGCGCACACAGATCCACGATCCGAACTTGTGCAACCTAAAAGGTAAAAGTCGCTCTGGCCCAGCCTATTTCTCCACGCGGATAAAGGCGCCGGATGAGGCGTCGATGGTAACCGTTAGTTTGGCGGTTTCGCGTGATGTGCCATAGATCACGTGCCAAACCAGTTGGTTGGTGTTGTGGTTCCACTCGCAAATGTAGATCACAGGGGTGGTGGGATCCTTTTCAAGAATTTTGTCGCCGCCGTGTTTCTGCGCCTCGGTAAATGCCTGGTCGGTATCCACCTTCAGAAATGCCGGATCAAAAACTTGAGTGGAGGCGTTGCTGGGATTGTAGACATCCTCGTTGCCGGGAGAAACGCCGCGGGAGGGAGCGTCAGGAGCGTTGCTGCCCGACCAGAAAAAAGGTTTTACGCCGTGTTGTGTGGCCGAAGCGTAGCTGATGCGCCAGATTGCGGATTTTCCATCCTGGCCATTGCTCTCGCTTGAGGGTGTCGACTCGATGCGGAAGGGCTTTACGTCCGCGGCATAATTGCGGGCGGCGATAAAAGTCTTGTAAAACGCCGCGCGGCCGGTGAGCAGCTCAGGAGGCTTGGGTTGCGGCTGGGCTGGGGGCGTGTTTGTAGTACTGGAGTTGCAACCCGCAAGCAGAGCGAGAATAGCAATAGCGAACACCGCGGCCACGCAGACCGGTGTAGCCGGACCACGCCCATCGCGCGAGACTGTCCGGGTCGCTTGAGTGACTCTGGCAATAACACCTTTATCGACTGCGGTGGCTACGGCGGTCTCGGACGGAACGACGTCCCGCATCTTCATGACGACCTTCCTGTTATAAATTAAGTGTTTTGATTGTCGCGCAATATTCTACCTGAAGCGTGCGAAAACACGAGAGTACTGGAATGGATTCCCGACTGGAAGAGTTGAAGCGAGCTGTGGAGTCGGCGGTCGAGGGTCTGTCAAGCGAGCAACTGGGCTGGCATCCCGCAGACAAGTGGTGTGCGGCGGAAGTTTTGGAACATCTGTACCTGACTTACACCGGAACGATAAGAGGATTCACCAAGGTGTTGGAATCCGGGAAGCCACTGGTAACGCGAGTCTCGATGAAGCAGCGTATCCGGACCTTGGTGGTTGTGGGATTCCAACGCATGCCCAAGGGACGTCAGGCGCCCGCGAACACACGTCCGAAAGGCCTGCCAGGAGCCAAAGTTCGCAGCGAAGTGGGGGCAAAAATTGTGGAGATGGATGCGATCATCGCGCAATGTGAAGCCCGATTCGGACGAGGCGATCGTCTGCTCGACCACCCAATTCTTGGGCCGCTAAGTGCTACCCAGTGGAGAAAGTTTCATTTCGTCCATGGACTGCACCACGTCAAACAGCTGCACCGGCTCCGGGAAAGTATGGAATCTATCTCGTGAGCGGCTGCCGGCCCGCTGGTGATACGCTGAAACGGAAAGCGCCGGCTCCTGAGCCGGCGCCTTCTTGTCGTGCGAATTGGGAGAATCGCAGGTGCGCCTAGTCAACCATGGCAGAAGGGACACCGGCCTTGCGAGCTTCCTCCTGCATATCCGTCAATTTCTGCTTGGCGTCATCAACCGCCTTCTGTTTGTCGGCGATCTTTTGCTTGTAATCCGCGTCCTGCTTATCCCACTGCGCGGAGTTTCGCAAACGGTTGCCGGCGTCGGCGTACATCTCGGCGGCACGGAGCTGGTATTCGCGCTGCAGCACGTCGAGTTCGCGGCTGGCCAGGTCAATCTGATCTTTTTGCGCGCCTAGCTTGGACTGCCAGGATTTCCACGCTGCCTGTTTCTGGGCCAGCTCGTCGTCGGCGTTGGCTCCGGCGGCACTCTTGTCATCGGCAGGAGCTCCGGCATTGTCGGCGGACTTCTCGCCGATCACAGAAAGCTTGTCCTCGGTCGGGAGGTTGTCATTGTCAAAGACTTTGGGCTTGGCCTTGGCGGTTCCGGGATCCTTGCGGATCTTGCGGGCGTAATCACCCAGCGACGATTGAGGCTGCGCCGGAGCTGTGGTTTGTGCCACTACCGTAGACGCTAGCAAAGTCATGGACGATGCGAGTGCTAATCCGATCACTGTGATGCGCTTCATAGGTTCACCCTTTACTTACACGTTTGTTTAGAACTCGATCTTCACTAGCGATCTTCACCTGTTGACTCCTGCCGCGGCGGCACGAGATACCTCAGCCATGGAGCGTTTTTCGGAGAGAAATCCTCCAATGTGTCGATCGAGACGCGAGGCCTCGCTGGCAATATCGGCTGCCAATTGTGGAGCCATCTCCGGATCGCGATTCCGCGCCAACTGCTGAGCGTAACCGGCGATCGTGGCCAGAGAGGTGCGCAACTCCAACGCCATCTCCGCGGAAATCTCGCCATGCAACTCTTGCTGGTGACGGATTCGTTCGAATTCGCTGCGGTCGCTCATCAGGCAAGCCGCACCCAGCAAGCCGCCGTCGACCGCGGGCACCGGCGAGACTGTGACCGCGATATGAAGTGTCCGGCCCGCTGGCGTGGAGTAATCCGCCTCGAGTTGCCGGCATTTGCTTCCCTCGCGCAGCACCGCGTTGATTTCTTCAGACAGACGTCCGGGTGCATTTCTCGCTCCGCCGCCATGGGTCGTCGAGCTGATCGCGGCATCGCGAAAAATATCTTCCACACTCATGCCGGAGGGAGAATGGAAACCAAGAATTTCCTTCGCAGCAGGATTGGATTGCTTCACGAGGCCGTTGACGCCGAACACGAGCACGCCAGACGAAAGATTAGAGAGTACGGCCTGACTGAAATTTTCACTGGTGCGGGCGCGGCGTTGTTCGGCCTGCGTCTGTACCTGTAATTCATGTTTCTGCTGCTTCAGTTGCTGAATGACGGTGTTATAGAGGTGGAGGGGAAGAGTCTCCAGCGTGGGGTTGGCCGCGGAATCGAGATTAGCTTCCTCGGCGATGCTGCGGCGCAAGCCCCGAATCACCCAAATGGCAAACACGAATGCTCCACCGGCAATGGCCAGCACGAGCGCAGCGGGCAGAAGCAGCGGATTGGCGGCCATTCTTACCACCACAACCTCCCATACCAATTCAGAAACTGATTGCCCACGAACACGGCGAGCAACGCCATTGTGCCCAGGAAAACGCCGAAGGGCATTTGATAATGGCGATAGACCATTTGCGCGGACTGCCAGCCGCGGCGGCGCGCCGCCTGCAGGTTCTCCAGTCGGCGGGTGAAGCGATGGGTTCGCTTAATCCACACGACGACCATGGTGGTCAGGCCAAACATCGAACCGACCAGCGAACCAGCGAAAATGGTGAAGATCGTGAGTTTCACGCCGAGAAATGCGCCCACCATCGCCATCAGCTTTACATCTCCGAAGCCCATGCCCTCGGCGCCGCGCCAGCGCAGGTAGATCGCTCCCGCGCCGTAGATGAACGAAGCGCCCACGGCCGCGCCCAGCAGGGAATCGAGCAGGGAAAACATGCGGCCGGAAAGATCTGCGCTGAAGGGCAGGTTCACCATCCCCGGCAAAAACTGCGATGCCATGTCATGCACGGGAACCAGCAAACTGAACAGCAGGCCAAGGGCGAGGCCGGGCAGCGTTAGGTTGTCCGGCAGCAGCTTAGTTTCGGCATCGGTGAAGATGAGACCGAGCAGGAGAAATCCGAAGACGCAGTATTTCAGGGTAGCGAGTGTCAGTCCGGCATAAGCGTAGCAGCCGAGAAAGAGAACGCCGGTCAGCACCTCGATGAGCAGGTAGCGCGGCGAAATTCTGACTTTGCAATGGCGGCACCGGCCGCGAAGAAACAGCCAGCTGAGGACGGGCAGATTGTCATAAAAAGCTATCGGGCGCTTGCAACCGGGGCACGCCGAACGAGGCGTCACCACCGACAGGCCCAACGGCATGCGATAGATACACACGTTCAGAAAGCTGCCAAAGGCCAGCCCGAAGAGAAACATCGAAGATGCAAGAAACGGATCCACTAAGTCTCGCGGGCGTTCGTCGGAAAGCTGCGGCCGCACCGCCGCGCCGTCTTCCCTAGAACGCAGATATTGTTGGTTCTTGAGTGGATTATAAGGCGACGAGGGCAGGGAGGACTAAGGTACTGAAGTCACTGTCCAATTGGACAATGGGCAGCAAGCTGATCAGCAACGCCGGGCCGCAACCGATTGGAAATGCGCCCTTTTCAGGGAGAGGCGAACCGCAACAATTCCCCTTCGAGCACGACGGCGGAAGGCTCGCGGGCGGGAAGCCGTCCGTCCCACCGGGTCCAGCCGCGGGGAACGAGGCGGGTCTCGGGAGCGGGAAGCGTCAGCCATCCTTCGACCGTCTGCTGCCTGACGAACACGGAAAAGGCCGATCCGTTGGCCGCGCCGCTTATGTCGGATTCAGTGGGCAACACACTCCATTCGAAAAGGCTTGCCTGCAATCCTTCGCTGATGGATTCCGCCGGATCGAGGCAGAGAATCCAGTCGTATCGCGCTAAGTCAAGATAGCGATCTGCCGAGGGATGGGCGTCCGCCGTCACGACGCGAGCGCCGTATTCACGGGCGATGTGCAGGGTGGCGTCGGCGGAGTGATGGTCGATAATCACAATATCGGTGCAGGGAAGAAGCATTTCGAGCGCCCGACCGAGGCGTAAGGCATCATTTTTCGTGTGCAGGAGCGCTGTGATTGGAGGCATGGGGCCGCACTGACTGTGCTTCCTGAGTGTACGACGAAGTTGATCGAGACCGCGAGTTCGTCCGCGAGTTCGTCCGCGATTTCAGCGAGAGGATGTACTGATTGATGTGCGGATTATTGAACAGGAGATACAGCGCTTGGGAAGAGCGTTCGCAGGTCCGAGCGTTCTAGTGGATGAACTTGTAGTCGACGATCGAGGCCGCTAGCAGGCCTGTGCCGTCGTCGGTGTCTTTGTCCTGGGTTTCTTTGCCCTGCTTGTTCTTGGAGCGCATCACGCGGCCCTGGCAAAGCACGTTGCGATTCTTCTGGCCGGAGATTTCTTCTGGCATCTCGAAGACCATCTCGATCAAGGCATTCACCGGCAACTGCTGCGGACCCCGAAACAGCAACCCACTCTGGCTCAGATTGTCGATTATGCCCTCATGCCACGCGCTGGTGCTGTTGACGCGATACCGTAGCGCTACGTCGAGCTTCAAGCGCCGGGCACGCGGCGTCCAAGACGGCCGCTTTTCCCGCGTGTGGCTGCGCCGGGCCACGGTCTCAGGCTTGGCGTGATCCACGCGCTGGGTGCGGCGCATGGTGGTCCAGTCATACTTGTACTCGGCCGCGCACAGCAGGCAAACCTGATAATAGTCTCCGTCTGCGCCGCGCCGCGGCCAGGAAAACTCGTGGGAGCAGCGCCCGAGCATAAGAACATCCATGATTTTTTGCGGCATGATGGTTACTTCCGGACCTGACGGGAGCGCCCGAAACCCATCATCTCCCGCCTTCGAATTCTTGGGTAGGTTACTTTCGTGTCGGTCACCCGATGAACTGGAAGACAAAGCGAGTTGATGCAGATACTTACGCTGTGGAAAATGTTCTGGAAGCGGGAAAGCGCGGTTACCGGGCTCAGTGGCTGGGTCAAAGTGTATGATCGTGCCGTGGAAAACGGGTCCGCCCGCGACGTGAGTGCCTTCGTTCTAGCCGGTGGCAAGAGCACTCGCATGGGTGCGGACAAGGCGTTTGTGGAGTATGAGAGCCGCCCGCTACTGGCGCGGGCGCTCGACCTGGCTCGCTCGGTGGTTCCCGGCGTGTGGATCGTGGGAAGTAAGGAAAAGTTTGCAGCGTTTGCTCCGGTGGTTGAGGATGTATTCCGGGACTGCGGACCTTTGGGTGGAATTCATGCGGCGTTGCTGGGTTCGTTGACCGAACTCAACCTTATGCTCGCGGTCGACATGCCATTTATCTCGCGGGCGTTCTTGCAATATTTAGTTACTCAGGCGCGGGGCGCGCCCGATGCCGCAGTGATCGTCCCACGCAGTGACGGCCGCAGGCAGCCGCTGTGCGCTATTTATCGAAGGGAGTTTGGCGAAGTCGCGAAGCGTGCGTTGCTGGCGGGGCAAAACAGGATCGACCGGTTGTTCGATAAGATTCATATTCGAGTGATCGAGCAAGAAGAGTTGGAAGGCGCTGGATTTTCATCCGCCATCTTCCGCAACTTGAATACGCCCGAGGAGTTGGAGGCTGAAAAACCACGGGCCTGATCGCCCGGCGAAAAGAGGACTGACTTTCGAGAGATCCCAATGCCCGATCCTGTGCGACCCTATATCGAATTCCGCGAAGTCTCCAAAGCTTTCGGCGACAAGAAGGTCCTCGACCGCGTCAGTTTCAACGTCATGCCCGGGGAGACCGTCTGCATCCTCGGGCGCAGCGGCGTGGGTAAATCAGTTTCGCTGCAGCTGATTGTTGGTTTCCTTAAGGCTGACTCCGGCCGGGTGATCGTCGCCGGGGAGGACATCACGAACTTTTCCGAACACCAGATGGAGGCCATACGAAAAAAAGTCACCATGGTCTTTCAAAATGGAGCGCTGTTTGACTCCCTAACAGTCGGTGAAAACGTGGCGTTCCCCCTGCGCGAAAGCGGAGACTTAAGCGAAGATCAGATTTACGAGATCGTCGACGGATTGCTGAAAATGGTCGGTGTGCAGGAGATGCGCGACTTGCTGCCCTCCGATCTCTCGACCGGCATGAAACGCTCGGTAGCCATTGCCCGGGCACTGGCGGCGCGGCCGGAATGTGTTCTCTACGACGAGCCCACAACCATGGTGGATCCTCTGATGGCGCAACTGCTCGGCGATCTGATCAAACGGCTCAAGCTACAGCTTGGCCTGACCAGCATCGTTGTCACGCACGACATGCGTCTCGCCCAGAAGTTGGCCGACCGGGTGGTGTTTCTATACGAAGGTAAATCGATTTTCTTTGGCACTTATGCGGAACTGGAAAAATCCACTGAGCCGATCGTGCAGGAGTTCCTTGAATTGGACGAGTTGAAACTGGGATTCGAAGATCAGGGCGGCGGAGTCACCGAGCCTGAGTGTTTAACGTAGCCGCCGCAAGTGAGAACCGGAAGGCGCGGATACTTCTTGAAACGCGAGTCGGTGAACGAAAGTCGGCACTGAAGAAACATCGAGCCCTTGTCAGTTCTGATTCGGTGGGCGTGGGTGCAGTCAGAGCACAGTCCCAGTCGTGACCGGTCGTATTTTTCCTCTTCCGCGGAGGCCATAGTTCAAGGCCATAGTTCGAAGCCACACAGGCACATCGCATTCACTCAAAACCCTTGCTGCACCAACTCCTCCACGGTGAGGCCGGTGTCAGCCGGTTCTCTGCCCATCATCTTCTCGACATATTTTGCGATCAGGTCAGCTTCCAGATTAATGGGATCGCCGGGCCGTAGCGAGTTGAGGTTCGTCATCTCCACGGTGTGAGGGATGATGGCAACGGTGCAGTTCCTGCCTTCAAGTTTTGCAACGGTGAGACTAATGCCCTCAATTGTGATGGATCCTTTGTAGACCGTGTACTTCTCCACGTCGTGGGGCAGCTCAATGCGCAACCACCAGTTTTCCGAATCGGCAATACGGTCCAGGGCGATGAGCTTGCCGACGCCATCCACGTGGCCTTGCACGATGTGACCGCCGAATCGGCCATCGGCCTTCATGGGCAACTCAAGGTTGACCAGCGCGCCTTCATGGATACGCGAGAACGACGTGCGGTCCCAGGTTTCCGGAGCCAGATCGGCGCGGAACGAGCCAGACTGGATTTCGAGCGCGGTCAAGCAGACTCCGCTCACTGCGATGCTGTCGCCAGTCTTCAGTTCCTTCGCAACATTCTTGGCAGCGACGGTGATGCGGCGGTTTTCGCCGTGTTGTTCGATGCGCGTGACCCGCCCTACTTCTTCTACGATGCCAGTAAACATGAGCACCTCAATGAGGAACCAAATATCATAAACCCATGGTGGGCGAGGGGCGAGCGATCTCACTCTTGGTACGGATCGCGCAGATACCCCTCTATCGCAAAGTCTTCTCCAAAGCGATGCAACTGGAGATGCTTTACCTGCAGTGCTTCGTCCAGTTGGTGAGAGCCTGCGCCCGCGGCGAATGGAACCGATGCAGCGCCCAGAATCTTTGGTGCGTAATACAGAAAAATCTTGTCTACGACTCCGGAGGCGAGCACCGCGCCGTTCACCACCGATCCGCCTTCGATCATCACACTGGTAATTTCAAGTTGTCCGAGGCGGCGGAGAATCGCGCGAAAATTGGGGCGGCCGTCCTGCATGTCTGGTGGAAGCTGCTCGACGCGAACGCCACGCGCCTCCAGCTCGGCCTTTTTCTTTTCGTCGGGTGAGGAACAAAACACCAGCACATCTTTCTTGCTCACGCCGTCATTTTCCACGCTCTGCACCAGACGCGACTCCAGCGGCAGGCGCAAATGCGAATCCAGAACCACGCGCTGCAGCGGGCGTCGTCGCGGATTGCCGCTGCGATCAGTGAGGAGCGGATCATCTGCCAGGATCGTCCCCACCCCCGCCAGGATGGCGTCGCTCTGGTGACGCTGTTGCTGAACGTTTGCTCGGGCCGCCTCGCCGGTGATCCATCCGCCGGTCGGAATTCCTGGCGTCTGTTTCGCTACAGCGGTAGGCGGTGGAGCGATCTTGCCATCAAGCGTCATGGCAGACTTCAACGTCACGAGAGGGACGCCGTGGCAAATGTAGCGCGCGAACGCCTCGTTCAATCTTCGAGCTTCCGCTTCCAGCTGTCCAACCTCCACCTGGACGCCCGCCGCGTGCAGGTGCTCAAAACCTCGCCCGCTCACCTTCGGGTTGGGATCAGGCATGGAGGCTACCACGCGACCAATTCCGGCGGCGATCAAAGCTTCCGTGCACGGGGGCGTGCGCCCTTGGTGTGAATGTGGTTCGAGATTAATGTAAAGCGTGCCCCCTCGCGCCTTGTCGCCCGCGCTTTCGAGAGCGCGCACCTCAGCATGTTTAACGCCATCGTAGGTATAAGCGCCAGTGCCTACGATGTTGCCTTGTTGATCGACGATAACAGCCCCAACATAGGGATTGGGTGAGGCCAATCCGACCCCCTGGCGCGCCAAATCAAGCGCGCGGCGCAGAAACTGCTCGTCAGTGGATTGGTCCGGCATATTAGCGGGGACCGTGGTGAAACGGTTTCATTCGAACAGCGAATCCACAAATTCTTTCGGATCGAACGGGAGCAGATCGCCCACCTTCTCGCCCACTCCGACAAATCGCACGGGCAGTCCCAGTTCGCGCGAAATGGCGACCACTACGCCGCCTTTGGCGGTGCCGTCAAGCTTGGTAAGCACGATGCCGGTAACACCCGCTGACTCCGTGAACAGGCGCGCCTGCTGTAAGCCATTTTGCCCGGTCGTGGCATCCATGACCAGCAGCGTCTCCTGGGGCGCTCCCGGAATAATGCGTTGTGCAGTGCGCCGCATCTTCTCCAGTTCAGACATGAGGCTCGTCTTGGTGTGCAACCGGCCGGCGGTGTCGACGATCACATAGTCCGTCTTCCGCGCCGTCGCCGCCTGCAACGCATCGAACAACACCGCCGCGGGATCGCCGCCGGGCTTGGTTTTGATCACTTCCGTGCCCGTGCGTGCGCCCCAGATTTCCAGCTGATCAATAGCCGCTGCGCGGAAGGTGTCCGCGGCGCACAGCAGCACGCTCTTGCCCTTCGACCGGAATACCTGCGACAACTTGCCGATGGTCGTGGTCTTGCCGGTACCATTCACGCCCACTACCAGAATCACTTCCGGCGCACCGTCAACTCTTTGAACCGGCCGAGTATTTGCCGCACTCAGAATTGCCAGCAATTCCTCTTTCAGCAGCCGCTTCAGCTCCTGTACATCCTTGATCTGTTTCCGGTCAGCCTTGTCTCGGAGCTTGCCCAGCACCTCCTGCGTGGTCGCAGTGCCCAGGTCGGCGCCGATCAGCGTCGCTTCAAGATCGTCGAGCGTATTGCGGTCGATCTCTTTTCCAAAGGCAACCTCCTCAATGCGCTCGGCAAGGTTCTCGCGCGTGCGCGTAACCGCTTGCTTCATGCGCTCGAAGAGCCCCGGCTGCGTTTCCTCGGTATTGCCGAACAACGTTTGAATCATGAAGGGTCCTGAAACTGATTATAGTGGCCAGCACGGCCAGACCGCCGTTGGTTGGACAAGACGGGCGAGAACAAGACAGGAGAACAAAGAGAGACGAGAGGCAGTTAGACGCGAGTTCTTTCGAGGTTGGTCGCTTCCGGAGCAGCCAGCGCGGGGGCAGGCGCGGCGGGAACATCAACCGCAGCCGCATCCGGAGCTGCCACAGCTCTCTTGATCGAGAGCCGCTGGATGCGAATTTCGCCTCGTCCGTAGACCGCAATCAATGCCGCCACCGGCTCAGGATCAAGCCGTTTCCCGGCAAGGTTCTGAATAATTTTGAATGCTTCTTCCGGAGTGTGAGCGTGCTGGTAGGGACGATTGGTCGTCAAGGCATCAAACGTGTCAGCCACCGCGATCACCCGCGCCAGCAGCGGAATTTGATCTCCCTGCAGGCCGTAAGGATAGCCGCGGCCATCGAGAGCCTCGTGATGCAGTTCAATGCCGGGAAGCATTTCGGCAAGTTGCGTGACAGGTCGCAGAATATTGGCGCCCTTCGTGGTGTGAGTCTTCATGACCTCAAATTCTTCCGCGGTCAGCGCGCCCGGCTTCTTGAGAATGCGGTCTTCGATGCCGATCTTTCCCACGTCGTGGAGCTGCGCGGAAATCTGCAGCGTTTCCATGAAATCAGTGGCCAGTTTAAGCTCCTTGCCGATCAGCAGCGAGTAGCGCGTGACCCGGTCGGAGTGGCCGCGAGTATAGGGATCCTTCTCGTCGACCGCGCCGGCCAGCATCTGGATCGAGCCCAGAAACAGGGCGCGATTCTCTTCCGCTGCCCGCTTGAGATCTTCGACGAATTGTTCAAGTTCTCTCGACATGGTATTGAAGGTCTCCGCCAGTTCGCCGATTTCGGTACGGCTCCGCAAGTGTACGCGCTGCGAAAAATCACCGCGCGCCAGGGCTCGGCCAGACCGGGTAAGGATTTGTAGCGGATTCGTAATCCTCCGGGCTGCGAAGATGCTGATGCCAATGCTCACCAGCACCGCCAACAAGGCCAGCAGGCGCGCTGTACGCTGCATCTCAGCGACTCCGCGGTAGGCCTCGTATTGCGGTTTTTGCACCACCACCGCCCAGTCGAGCGCCGTCACTGGGCTGTAAGTTCCGAGCATCTCAACATTGTTCTGGCCCTCGCGCACGCCGAACTCCTTGGTGGCGGCCAGTTGCGCCTTGCTCCCTTCGTCCACAAAATTGCGGACAATCTCCAGGCTCTTCATATCCTGCCCGGTTATGTATTGCGAAGTGCCGGCAGCCACCAGCCGCCCTTGCGCGTCCACGACATAGGGAATCAGACCTCCGCCGCTTACTTCCTGCAGCCGGCGAATCAGGAACTGCAGATCCACCACCGCGCCGACCATGCCCAGAAAACGTCCGCCATAGCTGACCGGACTGCTCACCAGCACAACTGTGCGTGCCGTCTTGCCGTCTTCCACCTGGAGGGCCTGGCCGTTGTAGGCGCGACCATCGCGGGCGGCATCGTAGGCATGCTGTAACTCGCGCTGAAGAAAGGCGTCCGGCGCAATGCGGCCTGCCGATATTCCCTTAGCCTCAGAATTCAGCAGGGTAGCGTAGGCCAGTTCATCCGAGGACGAAACAAAGTTCTCTAACAGTGCACGCAACTCCGGCGCTTCGATGTTCTTGTTGCCGATATCGCCGCCGCTCGCCACCTGAATCGCAGACGAAAGATTGGCCAGCATCATCCGGACGGAACGCTCGTGCTGCGAGAGATCGTCGGCCAGCGACCGCGTGACTGTGTTCTGCAGCAGCATTTCGTTGGTCTTCAGACGGTCCCGGTTAATCGCCTCCACTTCCGAGGAGTAGAAATACATGGGCACGATGCTGATCACCAGAAGCACGCCGAGGATTACGTAGAGAATCGGGATGCGCGCCGGATTAGGTGCGTTGGAAGACAGGTCGCTCCCCTGGCTCAGTGCGGAAGCGCCGTCGATCGAACTGGCGGCGGATTTCACGGGTATCTATAGAATTTTAATGTCGAAAGAATGTCCGGAGGTGAAAACCGCGAGATTTGCCGTTACCAAAGTACCACTCAAAGTGCACGCCTGGTGCCGGTTTGGCAAGAAAACGTTTGGCAAGAAAACGTTTGGCGCGAAACCGAATCAGATTCTTCCAGCGGCGGTGCGTTACGCTCCGGGAGCTTCGCTTTTGCTGCTCCGGGTCATCAGGTCATGAATCGCTTCGCGAGGAGCCTTGCCCTCATGCAGAATGGCGTGCATTTGCTGCGTGATGGGCATCTCGACTCCCCGAGCCCGCGCCAGCCCCACCGCCGCAGTTGTGGTGAAGATCCCTTCCGCCACCATGCCATGCATCCCGGTGAGAATCTCGGGCAGCTTGCGTCCACGGCCCAGCTCAACGCCCACGCTGCGATTGCGCGAGAGGCCGCCCGTACAAGTCAGCACCAGATCGCCCAGGCCCGCAAGGCCGGCCATAGTTTCCGCTTTGCCTCCGCAAGCCACCACCAGCCGCGTCATCTCAGCCAGACCTCGCGTGATCAGGGCGGCTGCGGAGTTGTGTCCCAGGCCAAGACCCGCACAGACCCCGGCGGCGATGGCCACAGTATTTTTCAGCGCGCCACCCAGTTCCACTCCGACAGGGTCTTGGTTCGTGTAAAGGCGAAAACTGGCACTGCTGAATTCTTGCTGGACGAAGCGCGCGAGTTCCTTATCCTGTGAAGCAATGGCGATTGCCGTTGGATCTCCCCGCGCCGCTTCCACCGCGAACGATGGGCCGCTAAGCGCGCCGATCCTGGGCTCCGGAATGCCCCGGCCTTTGACCACTTGCGTGATCACCTCAGTCATACGCAGAAAGGATTTTTCTTCCAACCCCTTGGTCGCACTGACGATCACGGTTTCTGACGACAGGTGCGGCCGCATCTGCTCAAACAGCTGACGGCAGTGTTGCGAGGGCATCACGCTCACCACAACGGCCGCGCCCTCAAGCGCTTCGGCGAGGTCGTCGCAGGGCGTCACGCCCGCCGGGATTTGTTGACCGGGAAGAAATCTCTCGTTGACGCGCCGTTGCGAGATCGATTCGCAGACTTCCTTTTCGTGAGCCCACAGCCGAATCGCATGGCTCTCTTTGCGACCAAGAATGATCGACAACGCCGACCCCCAGGCTCCCGCGCCGATGATTGCGATCCTGCTCACGCGCTCTTCGCTCCTACGCGGCTTTCCGTGCCGCCCCAGAGGCGCCGCAGGTTCTCGCGATGTTTTACAAGAATGAGCAAGGACGCGAGCGAGATCAGAGCGAGCCCTTTAGGAGAAAGATCAAACTGACGAATACGCCACGCCACAAAAGGAAAGACCGCAACCGCAACGATTGACCCCAGGGAAACGTAGCGCGAGATCACGACGACCGCTATAAAGATGCCTGCTGCGATCAGCACCGCTTTGGGCGCGATCAGCGCGAAGGCGCCCAGTCCGGTAGCGACTCCCTTACCGCCGCGGAACTTCAGCCACACCGGAAACACGTGGCCGACAACAGCGAACAACGCGGCAAGCGCCGCTAGATCAAGGGCAGGAGGGCCGCCGACCATGCGGTCAGCCGCCACATAGGACAGAGCCACGGCGGCAGTACCTTTCAGCGCATCCAGCAACAGCGTCGCGACTCCGAGCGCCGGCGATTTGCGGGAAACGTTCGTCGCCCCGATATTCCCGCTGCCGCTTTGCCGCACATCTTCACCGCGAAAGATGCGCACCAGCAGATAGCCGAAGGGGATTGATCCCAGCAGGTAGCTCGAAGCCGCAATAATTAAAGGCATTCGCAAGGTATAGTGTTTTTCCTTTGCCGGATGTGGCTACCGTAAATCAAAACTTGCCAGCTTCGTATACTTTGAGCCACCGGGAGAGAGTTTGCTCTGGTACAGGAAAAACTCCCGAGCCGTCATCACGCCACAATCTGGCGCAGAGAGGGCCGCCAGCTTTTCCTGCAGCTGCTGAAAGCTCGGGTGCGGATGATCGCTCTTCTGCTTGCGCGGCGAAACCGAGCCTCCCGCGCCCCGCGCCAGCGTCAGATGCGGAGCAAAAGCATGCTCCTCCTTCGGAATGCCGAGCCCCGCCAGCTTTTCATCTACCGCTGCGGCCAGAGAAGTCAATTTCGGGCCGCCTTCAACTCCCACCCAGAATACCCGCGGGGCTCGGGCACCCGGAAAGAATCCGTAGCCGCCGATGCTCATTTCAAAGTTGCTGGCCTCAATCGTTTCGAGTGCGCGCTGGATTTTATCGACCTCTTGTTCAGACTTCTCTCCGATGAACTTCAGCGTAACGTGCAACGATTCGGGGCGAACCCACCGCGCCTCCTCTGCAAACCCGCGCACGCCCTCGATAAAGCGACTGATGCGTTCGCGGATAGCGTCGTCGATGTCGAGAGCAACGAAAAGCCGCATAAAATCAAAGCCGGCAGCAAGCCGCTTTCTTCACATCAGCTTCCTTCTCACCATATCGAGCGCCAGGGTCGTCGCGAACCAGCGAATGCGCTTACGATCACCAGGAAAATTCCGCTCGATCACTTCCGTCCCGCCATCGCCGGCAAGAGCGTGAAACACAAGTCCCACAGGCTTCTCCGGAGTTCCTCCGCCAGGTCCGGCCACACCCGTGATGCCGATTCCGAGAGTCGACTCACAACGGTAGCGGATACCTTCAGCCAACGCCGCCGCCACTTCGCGGCTCACCGCGCCGTGCCGCTCGATCATGTCGGCGGGCACTCCCGCCAGATCGGTCTTTACGGCGTTCGAATAGACGATCGCGCCCCCGGCAAAGTACCGCGAGCTGCCACTGACCGATGTAATTCGCTCACCCAGCAAGCCGCCGGTGCACGATTCCGCCACAGCGAGAGTGGCGTTACGCATCTGCAACCAGTAGCCGACGATTTGCTCGAGCGATTCGCCGTTTCGCGAGTACACTGCGTCATCGAGTTCTTCCTCGACCGCGTCCGCCGCTTCATCCACTCGCGCCTGAGCCGCCTCCATGGTCTCGGCGCGCGATTTGAAATGCAGCTGGATCTCTCCCGCTCCCGCCAAAATTGTGGTCTGCACGTCGCCAAATCGCTTGTAGATGGGCGCCACCCGCGCATCCACATGGGATTCGCCCAGCATCGCGACCTTCAGTACCCGAGTCGCCAGGAACGCGCGCGGCAACTTCGCCCGCAGCCGCTCAACGCACTCCGCCTCGAACAGAGCTTTCAGTTCGTGCGGTGGTCCGGGCAACAGTATGACGATGCGCTCGCGCCCGTCAAATTTGCCGCTCAGCCACTGTCCGGGAGCAGTCCCATTGGGATTGGGAAGCACGGTCGCTCCTTCGAGAACGTCCGCCTGTTTCGCATTGTTGGCTGACATTTTCCAGCCCCGCGCCGCGAAGCGCTGCTCGATACCGGCTAAAACCGCTTCATCGCGCCGCAAGGAAACGCCCAGGGCTTCCGCCACCGCCTCACGGGTCAAGTCATCCTCCGTGGGCCCGAGACCACCGCTGAAAATCACGATCTCAGACCGGAACAGCGCGTGCTGCGCCGCCTCAACCAGGCGTTTGAGATCGTCGCCCACCACGCACTTGAAAACCACTTCAACGCCCAGTTGATTAATCTGCTCGGTGAGATAAAGAGAATTTGTATCCGTGCGGAAAGGCGTCAGCAACTCGGAGCCGACCGCGATGATCTCGGCATTCACGGCTAGAAGTGTAAATGATGAAGGCAGTTCTCAGTACCCCGTACCTAGTACCCAGTGCGCGGCAATGCGTGTCAGATCGTTTGGGAACTGGGTACTAGGTACTGGGTACTGCCCTACTCCGGCAGCAACGGTAGCCCGGGAATATTCCACGAGAGATGATGCACTGCATCGGTGGTCGCGAGAATCACGCTGCGGCCCGGGGCGAAAGCCAGCCCCACCAGCCCATGGCCCGCAACTTCCAGGCCGGCTTTGCCCTCGGGAGTGATCTTCACAATTCCGCGTTTGCCAGAGAGCGACGCGGCGACATACAGATTTCCCGACGAGTCAAAAGCCAATCCCTGCGGGCGTCCCAGGCCGCGGTAAAACGTGTGGACCGTCCCCTGCGGATCAATTCGATGCACGCAATCGAAACTCGATGTTGTCGGCCCCGTCACAAATAAATCGCCCTGCGGACCGAAAGCAAGATGGTAGGCGGAAACGCTCGGCTCCAGCGTGGCAAACACGAAAACCTGCTGGTCGGGACCAATCTTAAAGATCGTGCCGCTGCGATCGCCCACGTAGAGGTTCTGATTCTTGTCAAAAGCAATTCCCGTAGCGACTCCCATGCCCTCGGCATAGGTAGACATGCTTCCATTCGGTGTCACGCGATAGACCGCACCGTCATGGCGCGACGAAACATACATCTGTCCCTGACGATCGAAGGCGATCGAGGTTGCGTTCATCATCTCCGCGACGAACGGTTTCACGGCGTAGTTGGTATCAATCTTGAAGATCGCGATGGGAACCTTCTGACCTCGCGAACCAGAGAAGGTCACGTAGATGTTGCCCTGAGCGTCGAGCGCCGGATTGGTCACGGGGTGCAGGTTGTCGGCGATGGGGACGGCCACCTTCACAGTCTGCGCATTGCTCACGTGCCCATCGGCCGCCACTACGACCGGACCAGAAGTCGCTCCCTCAGGAACGCGGGCAACGAGAAATGAATCCGAACTGATTACGACTCCGCCCTCGACGTCGCCGAACTGCACTCGTGGACGCTCGTACTGTTGGGGCCGCAATCCCGAACCCGTGATGCGGACTTCGCCTCCCGCCAGCGCCAGCACGGGCGAGACGGACTCAATGTGTGGGCCGCCATTCACGTTTTTCTTGCCCAGGATGCGCTCGGAAAATCCCATGAGGAAAGGACTCGTACTGCTTTAGCCAACACTATCTTAGAAGACTGAAGTGTAACAAGAGATGCATTGTTCCCAGCGCGTAAAGACCCGCGGCCACGTCGTCCAATACGATCCCAGTGCCGTCGGGAAGCGCCTCCAATTGTCGCACCGGAGGCGGCTTGACGATATCGAAGACACGAAAAAGTATAAAGGCCGCCAGGAAGGATTTCCACGCGAACGGCACCGCGATCAACGCCACCAGTTGACCCGCAACCTCATCAATCACCACAAACTGTGGATCCGTTATCCCCGAACCTCGCGCGACCTGGGTGGCCGCAGGAATTCCGATCAGCACGACAAGCAACGCCAAGGCAATTGCGACTGGGATTCGCAATCCAGGTGCGAGCGCGTGGCACAGTGCCGTCCACAACAACACGGTCGCCGCCGAGGCCCAGGTCCCCGGCCCGGGCCGCAGCCGTCCAATCCCGAAAAATGTGGCGACCAGCGTAGCCCACATGGGAGTTTGTCGGGATGCTATCGCGGGAGTCGGCGGGACGTCGGTGCTACCGTTGGGCTTCCCAGTTTCCTTCACGACTCTTCGTCCACATCTTCCGGCGTGCGCTCTCGAATCGGTTCATCCGCATCGGTTACCGGCGAGGGAATCACATAGGCGCCGCTGGCCCACTTACCTAGGTCAACGGTGCGGCAACGGTCACTGCAGAAGGGAAACTCGGGATCGCCGCTCTTCACCGTTTTTTTGCAGATCGGGCAGCGGAGCTTCAGAGTACGTTTGCGAGGCATGGGTCAGGGAAAATTCCAACGTTTCGCTGAGTCAAAGCACAGAATCGGTATCCAACAGCTGGCTACAGGATCCTCGCCACCAGATCATAGTCGTGCGCCTCTGTGATCTGGCAACGATAAAACTCGCCCGGCTGGGGCTCAGTCTCTGCCGGAAAATCGTTCACGAAGACTTTGCCGTCAATTTCAGGAGCGTGCATCGAAGTGCGTCCTTCCATGAGCAGATCGGTTTCTTCCGACGTCCCCTCCAGCAGTAGATCCAACTCTTGTCCCACGAGCGCCTTCTTTTTCTTCTTGCTGATCTGCCGCTGAATGTTCATCAAATGTTTGCGCCGCCGTTCGATCTCACGGACCGAAAGCTTCTTGTCCAGTCCATACGCGTCCGCGCCCTCCTGATCGGAGTAGGAAAAAGTTCCCATCCAGTCAAACTGCGCTTCGCGGACGAAATCGCATAGTTCCAGGAACTCCTTCTCAGTTTCTCCCGGGAAACCCACGATAAACGAGGTCCGCAAAATCAGGCCAGGAATCGCGCGCCGCATTTTGGCAATCGAACGCAGAAATAGATCCGCTCCGCCTCCGCGTTTCATGCGCTTCAGCACCGGCGCCGAGGCATGTTGCAAGGGCACATCCATGTAGGAGCAGATCTTCTCCGAGGACGCAATTGTCTCCAGCAGCTTGCCCGTGATCTTGTTCGGATAAGCATAGAGAAACCGGATCCAGCGCAGGTCTTCAATCTTTGCCAGTTTCTCAAGCAGCAGCGCCAGACCATCCTTCAAGCCGAAATCCTCACCGTAGCAGGTAGTATCCTGCCCGATCAGCGTAACTTCGCGCACGCCGCTCCGTGCCAACCGCTCCGCTTCAGCCACAACCGACTCGAAGCGCCGCGAACGAAACTGCCCACGCAACTGCGGAATGATGCAAAACGTGCAAGGATGATCGCAACCCTCCGCGATCTTGATGTAGGCCGTGGATTTCGGCGTAGCCAGAATGCGTGGAGTCTCGTCGTCGTATAAATAATTTGGGAGATCCGCAATCGCCCCGTCCCATTGCTCTCGCGAGAACCGACCCTGCGCCGCCCGGGCATCGCCCTCGGCTCGCGAAGGTAGAACCACGAACGGGAAATCGCTGTGCGACAACTTCGCTGCTGCGGGCGGGATAATTCCGGTAGCCGCCAAAATGTTCTGCAACTCCCCTGTGCCCACGACCGCATCCACTTCCGGAATGCTCTTGCGGATTTCATCTCGAAACCGTTCGACCAGGCAGCCCGCGACAACCAGTTTCTTCGCCCGCCCCGAAGTCTTAAGACCAGCCATCTCAAGAATCGTGTTCACCGACTCCTGTTGCGCGCTCTCAATGAACGAACAGGTATTCACCACAATTACGTCGGCGTCCTCGGCCCGGGGCGAAAGTTCAGCCCCCGCCCGCGCCAGCATTCCCATCATCACTTCGCTGTCGACCAGGTTCTTGGGGCAGCCGAGGCTGACGAACCCTATTTTCTGCGGACCTGTAACCTGCTCACGCTTAGTCGACGCGCTGTCGATAGTTTTTTCGTGGGAACGTGAGACAGTGAGGCTCTTCGAGGACATGCAATCCCACTATTTTAACATTTTCCGCCCGAGATCCCAGGCCAACCGCCTCCCACGCTGCATGCATCTCTTTACCATCCAGCGGTAGGGACCACGAAATACACAACCTGTGGATGAAAACTTTGCGCTTCATGCTACCCTAAGCGTTACCGAATAAAACTGTGAGTCCCGCATCCTGGAGGGGAAATGTCTGGGAAACAGGCCGTAATTGCAGTCCTGGCAATAATGATGTGCATACTGGGCGGCTCCGCAGCAGCTCAAGACGAGAAAAACGAGCTGACCGGCCTGATCGGCCGCATCTTTATCAGCGATCAGGGCATCATCGGCGCGACCAATGAAAATCCTGTTGTCCGCTCCGGTAAGGGACTGACCTTCGAAGTCAACTACGCCCGCCGCCTCTTCGTCACTCCCGTCTTTGCCATCTCGGGAGAAGTGCCAGCGGTCTTCAATCTGGATGAAAAGCTCGGCTCCGGCGACGACGTTGTTCCCAAAAATTACAAACAGATCTTCGTTACTCCTTCGGCTCGCCTGAATCTGTTTCCTGAAACCGCGGTGTCGCCCTGGGTGAGTCTCGGCGGGGGTTTCGCCCACTTCAGCGAGAACAAAGATCTCATCTACTACGGCCCAAACCCCGGCAGCTCCACGACCTCAGGGGTGCTTCAAGGAGGATTCGGCCTCGACGTCAGAGTTTTGCACCAGTTCGCTATTCGCCTCGATGTGCGAGACTTCTGGTCCGGCACTCCGAGTCTGCCCCTGGCCGATACCGGTAAGACCCGCCAGCACAACTATTTTGTAGGCGGTGGCGTGGTGTGGCATTTCTAGCGATTGAGCTGCGGCCTGAGGCAGGAATTCGCATATCACTTCTTAGCAGCCAGCTCCACCTCTTCGTATAAGTCCGGTAGCCGCAGCGCGTCGTCCGATGAATTCCCGAATCGCGCTGACTCGTAAGCGTCCGTAAATCTCCCGACCCGCATCCGCAGCCGCTCATTTTCGATCACCCGAACAAATTCCTGCGCCGTCTGCGTCTCCGGCTTCTGCAATCCTCGCCGCGCCAGATAACGAGCCATCCGTTCATACCACATCGTGGCAGCCTGGTTCGGCGATCGCTCTGGATGAGCCCTGCAACCGTCTCGTACGCATCATCCGGATTATCCGCCCAGCGTTTCCCAGCAGCAGCAACAGCAACGCCAACACTACGCTGATCGCGAACCAGCGCCCGGGCGAATGTCCGACGCTTCGCTGGCTTCGCCGCGCCCAATTCAGCAGACGCTCATACCGCAGCCGCGCCCACATCCGGCCCTGCTCCCAGAAACCGCGCGTCCCCGTTATCAACGACTGTCCTAGAACGTACTGATGCGAGGTGTCGTAACTGACCACCCACTCCCGCCAGAACGACGCGGCAGCGTCCAGGTAGAGCATCACCCTCCCCCAGCCTTGCGGAGATTCAATCGCACCGCCCGGCGTGGGATCGAACGTGACCCATCCGTAACCGGGGAAGTAGGCTTCTACCCAGGAGTGCGCATTCTTTGCCCGCACCACGTAGTATCCCGTCACATCATTGAATTCGTCGCTGCGGAATCCGTTCACCACGCGCGATGGAATGCCGAGTGTACGCAGCATCACGGCCATCGAAGAAGCGAAGTATTCGCAGTGCCCCTGCTTGCGCTCAAAAAGAAAGTTAGCCAGCGGATCGGCAACCGCTGAGCGCGGCAACTGCAGCGTGTAGGCGTAATGCGACTGCAAGTATCGTTCCACCGCAACCGCTTTGTCGTAGTTATTGGAGGCGGAACCCGCGATCTGCGCCGCCAGACGCGGAATGCGCGGATCGAGCTTTGGGAGTTGCAGATAGGCCGGCGCAAATTGCGGAAGATTGTTTCCCGCCGTTCGAAGTTCCGCGGGAGCAGGCGTTGAGATATCTGAGTCCGCCTCATACATGCTCACCGAGCGCTGGCTGTCCAGATCGGACACGGCTCCGCCGGTGTCAATCTGCAACGTGCGATACGCTCCTTCTATACGCCGCGCCCAAGGCGCCAGAAAGAAAATGTTGGTTCCAATCGGTTCCATCAGCACGCGGTAGTGAATCAGGTGATAGGGCGAAGTCCAAGCGCGGGTAACTCCTTGGCCGAGAAGGGGAATGCGGAAGCCTCCATCCGCGTCCCGGTACAGCACATATTGCTGACGCGGATTCGACCAGTTCTTGCCGTCGAAATTCGCCAACGCGACCCCGCGCCAAGCCAACGCATGCCTGCCGTCTCGATCCCCGTCAATCTGGATATGCATCACCACCGCATCCGATTGCTGAATCTGCCCGATCCGGCCCAGTTGTACCTGGTCGCTGAAGCCCGTCGAAAAGTCGGTGCCGAACGAATAGCCGCCCAGATAACCCGCCGACATACGGGGCAACAGGAAGAACATCGCCGCAGCGCCGATCAGAATCATCAGCACCAGTCCGGGCGTGACCCGCGCTAACGAGAAGGCTAGATGACGGTGCTCCTGTGTATCGCCGGAGTGTCGCGCCTGAAACCGCGCCGCTTCGCCGGACCGCCGCATCTCCATCAGGATGAACGTGGCCACCGCCATCAGCATGAAGACCGCGAAGAAGAACATAAACACGCTATCCACGGTCAGCACAGCCGACGCCAACACCATCAGGAAGGCGAGGATCGCCAGCGTCGTGTAGTCGCGATCGCGCCGCAGCGAGAATGTGCGCACCACCACCGCGAATAGAACCAGGTGTACCGTAGCCGCCAGAAAGCTGCGCGAGATAAGAAGATAATCGGCTCCGTAGAATACGAAGTATCCGATGGTTAACGGCGTAGTCCACTGCTCCGAAATGACGACGCTTTTCCGCGTAGCCAACATGTAGCCACGTAAGGCCAGCGCCGCGCCAGCGAGCAGCATGGTCGGAAGATCCAGACCACCAGTACTCGCCAATGTCCCAAACCCCACCAGCACAAGCAAATAGACAGAAAACTCGAAGTATCGATTAATCGCCAGGGACAGAGGGTTCAATTCGAGTTGTCGGTTGATTTGTGGCATCGAAAGTCGCGAGGCGCTCAGAGCTCGTCCGCCTCCAAACTGCTTTGTTTAAGTTTCCGGGTTCAGCCTCTATTGTTCGACAAGTCCCATCCAGAAGGGAAGGCCTTCGTGCCTCTTTCTTGCACCAAAAGTCACCGGTCCCTTGCCCGCACCGCTGCGACATGCCTCCACGGACGGGAATCCGTGCGCACGTTTGTTAGAATGATTCAGGTCAGGCATCGGTCTCACGCGACGTACTCTCGCCAACCCCGCCAGGTCCGGAAGGAAGCAACGGTAACGGGCTCTTGCGTGTGCAGTGGGCCCCCGGTGCCTGGCTTATTTGCATTTCCCGCACCTCACCCAAGTTGTCATCCTGAGCGGAGACTTGCGTTCCGCGAAGCGGAGCGCAAGTCGGAGTCGAAGGACCCCTTGCATCTTTGCAGCGTCTCCGGCTCGAAGGGACTTTCGGCCTCGGACGTTACCCTCAAAGAAAACTCCCGCGGCGAATTGCCGCCCCTGCCACGCGTTTCTCGCCTCCGTTAGACATTCTGCCTCCAATCCTGCAAAATACTCCCTTCATACTCAGGAGCTCTAATTGACCACACCGATTCGCGCCAAAATCAGCGCCCTCGGCACCTACGTGCCGCCTCGGCTGCTCACCAACGCCGACCTCGAAAAGATGGTCGACACCACCAACGACTGGATCCTGGCCCGCGTCGGCATCCGCGAACGCCACATCGTCGAAAAAGGCGTGGCCACCAGCGACCTCGCAGTGGAAGCCGCCAAGAAGGCGTTAACACAGCGCGGCATCGCGCCCAGCGACCTCGATGCCATTATCGTCGGCACCGTCACCCCCGACATGTTTTTTCCTTCGACCGCCTGCCTCGTCCAGCACAAACTAGGCGCCGAGGGCGTTTGGGGATTCGATCTCTCCGCGGCCTGCTCCGCCTTCGTTTACGCCGTACAAACGGGTGCGCAATTCATCGCCACGGGAACCCACAAGCGAGTCCTCGTCATCGGCGCTGATGTGATGTCCTCAATCATCGACTACGCCGACCGCGCCACCTGCGTGATCTTCGGCGACGGCGCCGGCGCCGTGATTCTCGAACCTGCCGAAGACGATTCCGTCGGCTTGATCGACTTCATCCACGAAGTTGACGGCTCCGGCGGATGCTTCCTGCAAATGCCCGGCGGCGGCAGCCTGAATCCAGCAACCCGCGAAACCGTCGACAAGAAAATGCACTACGTTCACCAGGACGGCCAACAGGTCTTCAAATTCGCCGTACGCAAGCAAACCGAAGCCTGCCTGAAGCTGCTCGAACGCAACGGCCTCACGGGTTCCGATATCGACGCCTTCATCCCCCACCAGGCCAACCTGCGCATCATCAACGCCACCGCCGAACGCCTGGGCCTGCGCCCGGAAAGCGTAATCGTCAATATCCAATGCTTCGGCAACACCACAGCAGGCACGATTCCCTTGGCGATGAATACGGCCGTAGAGCAGGGCAAGCTGAAAAAGGGAAGTCTAGTCCTGATGGCGTCAGTGGGCGCTGGATTTACCGTAGGCGCCGCGCTCCTACGCTGGGCCTTCTAGAGAGTGGCGCCAGCGTCTCGCCGGCTTAGCTCTTAAAAGGTACAGATTTTGGGTGGCGCAGCGCTTCAGCGCTGCGTCCAGTTGCACCGCGGATGATAGGGCTTCAGCCCCCGAGGTACGTTCGTAACGCTCCCGCCAGCATTTCTATATCCCGAACCAGCAACCGACTGTTATGTTTCCCCGAGCGTCCGCCCCACGTGGGGATGTGGCGGACGAGCAACGCCATGCTCCGTACCACATGCTACTGCCTGCTGTTGGCCCTCGTTTCAATGAGCCAATCCGCAGCCCAGAAGTCGAAAGACGACTCACAAGAAACCAAAATCCTGATCATGGAACACCTGTGGAATGAAGCCCAGGTGAATCGCGACGCCCGCGTTCTCGATGCCATGATCGGCAGCCAATTCATCAACACCGAGTACGATGGCGAGGTCAGCGACAAGGCCAAATTCCTAGCCGACATCAAAGACCCGCAGTTCAAACCCACGAGCCTGTCGATTCAAGATGTAAAGGTCAACATGTACTCCGACTCAGCCGTAGTGGTAGGCATCTATCGCACCAAAGGCATGTACGAGAACAGGCCCTACGAGCACGTCGGCCGCTTCACCGACACCTGGATATACACCGACGGCCGCTGGCAATGCGTCGCCAGCCACACCAGCCTGCTGAAGAAGTGACCCTCAAGCGATCCCAGTTTAGTGTTTTCTTCTATTCAGAGGCGTCATCCCGAAGCCCCGCGCTTTCTCCAGCGGGGCGAGGGATCTCGCGCGGATCGTTCGTTACTGTCGGCTTGTAGACCTCGCTCCACTGTTCCGCCAAATCCTCCCAATGGGGATTCATCGATTCAATGAGCCTGATCTTCTTGCTCCGTCGCCAGCCCTTGATCTCCTTCTCGCGATCAATGGCCGCGTCAGGATAAAAGAAACACTCGTAATACGCCAGCCGAGTCAAGTTGTACCGGCTCGTGAAGCCCGGAACAAGCTTGTTCTTGTGTTCAAACACGCGGCGGCTAACGTCGCCCGTTATGCCCGTATAAAGCACATGAGATCGAGGCCGGTTCGTCATGATGGAAACGTAAAACTGCTTAGGTTTCCGCATACTGAATCCTTATTGTTCCCGGATACAAGCGCCGAAGACTGATCCCGTCCGAAGGCGTCATCCCGAAACCCGGCGCACTTCAGCCGGGTGAGGGATCTCGCGCGGAGCTAGACCGCCGTCGCGAACTCTTGTACAGCTCAACCATCCCTCAAGTCTGTGACGAATGAACAGCACCCCAGTGGATAAAGAGGGAGCGCTACACGCCGGATCCCTCGCCCCGCTGGAGAAAACGCGGGTCTTCGGGATGACGCCTCAGAGGAGCGAGCAAGATCGCCTTCGCGTCGAGAACCGGTAAGAATTTCCACAAGCAGGTTGTGACATCTGACCTTGTGCACACGACCGAAGTTGCGCGATCATGGTCGAGGCCGTGACGGTTGGCAGAAGCCAGTCCGCCGCGCCCCAAAGTCCTTTGCTATCTAGATTTTAGTATCTAAGTTCTTTGACATCCGGATTTTGCGGGGAATTTCCTGCTAACGTGATGATTTCAATGAGGGGTGGGGGGAGGGGGTTACCACACTTTTCAGTTCACGAGCGATCGATCGAACGCTCGCCACAACCACGCTCCAAACTTTATTTTCGCGCCGATATCCACTACGGCCGCGTCATCTTCTCCGGCCGCACCAGCTGATCAAACTCTTCGCCCGTAAGATAGCCCAGCCTCAGCGCCGCCTCGCGCAGGCTGCTGTCTTCCACGAGCGCAGTGTGGGCGATCTGCGCGGCCTTGTCGTATCCCACTTTCGGCGCCAGTGCCGTCACCAGCATCAGCGAATTCTTCACGTACCAATCCACCTTCGCGCGATTCACCTCGATGCCCTTGATCATGTACTCGACATATCCGTGGCAAGCATCGGCGACCAGCGTGACCGAATGCAGGAAGTTGTAAATGATCACCGGCTTGTAAACGTTGAGTTCGAAATTACCCTGCGACCCGGCGAATCCCACCGCGGCGGTAGCGCCGTGAACCTGCACGCACACCATGGTCATCGCCTCGCACTGCGTCGGATTCACCTTGCCCGGCATGATCGAAGACCCAGGCTCATTTTCCGGGATGGAGATCTCACCCAGCCCGCAACGCGGCCCCGAAGCCAGCCACCGAATATCATTCGAAATCTTCATCAGCGAGGCCGCCAGCGTTTCCATCGCGCCCTGCGCGAACACGATTTCATCATGCGCCGAAAGCGCGGCGAACTTGTTGCCATGCGAGCGGAAGGGAAGTCCCGTAAGCTCGGCAATCTTCTTTGCAGCCCGCTCCGCAAATTCAGGATGGGTATTCAGCCCAGTTCCGACAGCAGTTCCGCCGATGGCAAGATCGTAGAGTCCATCCAGCACCTGTTCCAGCCGCTTAATATCGCGCTCCAGCAAACTCGCCCAGCCGCCAAACTCCTGGCCGAAGGTCAACGGCACAGCATCCTGCAAATGAGTGCGTCCGATCTTGACCACGTCATTGAATTCCCGCGCCTTGGCTGCGATCGCATCATGCACATTCTTGATCGCGGGAATCAGCACGTTCTTGACCTGTGATGCCGCAGCAATGTGCATCGCCGCCGGAAACGTGTCGTTCGACGATTGCGACATATTCACATCATCGTTGGGATGAATGGGCTTCTTCGATCCCATCACGCCGCCTGCAATCTCAATGGCGCGGTTCGAGATGACTTCATTCACGTTCATGTTGGTCTGCGTGCCGCTGCCCGTCTGCCAGATGCGCAGCGGAAACTGGTCGTTCAGCTTGCCCGCAATTACTTCGTCAGCAGCCTGCACGATCAGCTTGGCTTTTTCAGCCGGCAGTTTGCCAAGGTCTTGGTTCACCAGAGCGCACGCTTTCTTAAGGATGCCAAAAGCGCGGATCATCTCCGGAGGCATAGTGTCGCGCCCAATGTTGAAGTGCAGCAGCGAGCGCTGGGTCTGCGCTCCCCAGTAGACGTTGGCCGGGACCTCGATCTGCCCCATGCTGTCGGATTCAGTGCGCGTGCGACCCGCCGGTTCTGCGGAGATTGCCATAAGGTCCTGATTAGAGCGCGATGGATGAAGCAACCGGAAATTATAGCGCGGACCAAGCGTCCGCTTTTGCCGCGGTTCCGTTTAACCCGTCTGTAAGAAAGTCAGCTTCGGCGCATGCTAAAATCATCGGCTTCTACCCGTGCCTCGATGGCCGATGCAAGGCGCCACGGACTTCATGCCTCACTTTCTCGCCGCCGCGGAAGTTGAAACTCAACCTAAGCCCCAACTCCGTTCGCATCCCGAGATGCGCACCGATGTCCTGGTCATCGGATCAGGGCCCACTGGCCTGGCCTGCGCCATTGAGGCGCAGAAGATCGGTCTGAAAGTCATCGTCCTCGACAAAGGCTGTCTGGTCAATTCACTTTTTCACTATCCCGCAGGCATGACTTTTTTTACCACGCCCGAACTGCTCGAAATTGGTGACATCCCTTTCACCACCGCATTGCAAAAGCCCACTCGCGAGGAGGCGCTCGAGTATTACCGCAAGGTCACCGAGCACTACCATCTCGATATTCGCCAGTACGAGTGGGTGAAAACGGTGATGGGTGAAGACGGAAACTTCAGCATCACGGCCACCGACCGCGCCGGCCGGCCCCACGACTACCGCGCCCGCAAGGTGATCGCCTCGACCGGATACTACGATCTGGCCAATCAACTCGGCCTGCCCGGAGAAGACCTCCCCAAGGTCTCGCACTATTACGCCGAAGCTCATCCCTACTACGACACGGATGTGCTGGTGATCGGCGGCAAGAACTCTGCGGCGATTGCCGCTCTTGATCTCTGGCGTCACGGCGCCCGCGTGACGTTGGTCTATCGCGGAAGCCAACTGCACCGCCACGTCAAATACTGGATCAAGCCCGACATCGAGAATCGCATCAAGAACGGAGATATCGTCGCCTATTTCGACAGCCGCGTGCAGGAGATCGGCGTCGACCACGTCGTCATCGTCACGCCGCGCGGCCCGATCCGGCTGAAGAATGATTTCGTGCTGGCCTTGATTGGCTACCATCCCGACTACGACTTCCTGCGCAGCATGGGCATCGAGCTGTCTGAGGAGCAATGCCGTCCGGTCTGCGATCCGGTGACGCTCGAGAGCAATGTGCCCGGTATCTACGTGGCCGGAGTGATTGTTGCCGGCTCGAGCACCAACGAAATCTTCATCGAGAACGGCCGCTTCCATGGCAAGCAGATCGCCGACGACCTCAAGCGCAAACTGCGTCCTGCCTCGTAACCCGACCTAGGTGGAGTTCTGCACGCACGAGTCAAAGACCACAACCTCGAAAGCCTAAGCCCGATCTTTGTTAACCTAGGCCGTTCTCATGCAAACCCAACCAGAGCTCGCAGCCCCATCAATTTCGCTCGGATCCTACCTGAGGCTGGTGCGCGGCAATCGCAATTTTCGCCGGCTCTGGATGGCGCAGATTGTCAGCGAGATTGGCGACTGGTTCTACACACTCTCCATCTACACATTGCTGCTGCAGTTGACTGGGCGTGCCAGTTCTGTGGCGCTGGCTCTTGTGCTTCAAGTATTGCCCCAGACTTTCGTGGGCCCGACGGCAGGTGTGGTGAATGACCGCTTGCGCCGCAAGCACGTGATGATTGCAGCCGACCTGGTCCGCGTCGTGGTGGTGCTGGCCATGCTGCTGGTGCGCTCGCGCTCCACGGTTTGGCTCGTCTATCCGCTGCTGCTGGCCGAGACCGTCATGGCCGCGTTCTTCGAACCGGCTCGTAACTCGGTGATCCCAAATATTGCTGCGCGCGGAGAAGTGCTGATCGCCAACACGCTGTCTTCGGCCACGTGGTCGGTGAACCTGTTGATTGGCGCTTCGGTGGGAGGAGTGGTTGCGGCTTTCTTCGGGCGAGACGCTGTGTTCATTCTCAACGCGCTGTCGTTTTTGGCATCGGCCTTGCTGATCGGCGGAATGCATTTTGCCGAGCCGCACGCCGAGTCTGCGGCTCCGCTGCGTCCGCGCGATCTGGTCGACTTTTCTCCCGTGCTGGAAGGCATTCGCTACGTACGTAATCATCGCACGCTGCTTCCAACTGTCTTTGCGAAAGCCGGCGAACTGATGATTGGGCCGAGCTGGGTGATCTTCACCGTGCTGGGCGCGCATGAGTTTGCCGTGCATTGGCACAACATCGACACGGCACGCGGAGCGATGCTCGGCATGAGCATCCTGCTCGGAGGACGCGGCCTTGGTGCACTCGTTGGCCCGCTGGTCTCGGCGCGCTGGGCGGGCCGCAGCGACCGTCGGCTGCAACTCGGAATTTTCTTTGGCTATCTCATCATCGCCGTCGGATACGGAGCGCTCGGGGTCAGCCGCACGGTTTGGATGGCCAGCGCCTGCGCGATGTTGGCCCATGCCGGAGGATCAACCGTCTGGGTTTTTTCCACGACGCTTTTACAGCTGCATACGGAAGACCGCTTCCGTGGCCGCGTCTTTTCGGCTGACCTGGGCTTTTCGATGCTGACGATCGCTGCCGGCGCTTACTTCTGTGGACGCCTGCTCGACGCCGGCGTTGCTGCTCGCACGGTCGCGACCTGGACGGGACTGGTCATGCTGGTTCCTGCAGCGTTGTGGGTGCTGGCGATGCGGGTGGGGAAGGGAACGTAAACCGCTCTACGCTCCGAGAATCCGATCGATCTTCGCGGCCATGATGAAGTCGCTCTCGGTGAGGCCGTCGATCTTGTGAGTCCACATCGTGACTTCGGCTTTACCCCACGCCAGCAGAATGTCGGGATGATGGCCTTGCTCCTCGGCCAGAGCGCCTACGCGATTCACGAAATCGAGCGCTTGCTTGAAATCGGGAAAGGTGAATGCTCGAGTGATGTGATGCTGGTTGACCACACTCCACTTGGGGACGATCTTGTGCAGCGCGTCGAGTTCCTTGCCTTTGAGCGGAGGCACGCCGCCGCGGCAAGGGACGCATTTCTTGTCAGCTAGTTGTTCGGCCATGGAAGGCTCCGTCCAATGCTAGAACGGAATGTCCTCGTCCGTGATCGGCCCAGAGCCCGCCGTTGCGTGCTCGGGTTCCGGCGTGCGCTGGTCGAAGTTGTTGCCCCCTCCGGCTGATGCGCCGCGTGAACTTTCTTTGAAGTCTCCGCCGCCGCTGCCTTCGCCGCGTCCGCCGAGCAGGATCAGGTCGTTGGCTACGACTTCGGTCATGTACTTTTTCTGTCCGCTGGTCTTATCGTCCCAGGAGCGGGTTTGCAGGCGGCCTTCGATGTAAACTTTGCCGCCTTTCTTCAGATATTCGCCCGCAATCTCGGCCAGGCGCTGCCAGAGCACGACGTTGTGCCATTCGGTGCGGTCTTGCCAATCGCCGGCCTTGTCTTTGAAGCGCTCGTTGGTAGCGATGGTCAGCTTGGCCACGGGCGTGCCCTGCGGCGTGTACTTAATCTCTGGATCTTTCCCAAGATTTCCGATCAGTTGAACCCGGTTCAGACTTTTTCCTGCCATTGGATACTCCTTCGAGGGGTTCACTATAGCAGAATTGGACGCGTGGAAATTGTGCTGACTGTCACAAGTGGCAAGGCGGAGTATCATTTTGGGCAGGCTTTTTGAGCCATCGTAACGCTGCAGGCTGAGCAATTCGGGTTATAATCCTTGCCATGCCTCCTGCACCCGGCGCCACCAAAGCCGTCGGCATGGTTCCCGACGAGATGAAGTCTGAACCCAGGTCCAAAGGCCTGACCACGCCTCGGAAAAAGAAACCGAAGGAACTGGCGGTGATTACCGAGTGCTGCACCGGATGCGCCGGCTCGCCAGCTTGCGTGGAATATTGTCCGGTGGAAGACTGCATGTTCTGGGTGGCGGATGAAGACAGCACGCCGTTTGGGCGCATCGCCGTCGATCCCATTCTCTGCATCGGCTGCAAGAAGTGCCTCAGCAAAGGTCCTGACGGCTGTTTCCTCGACGGCTGCCCCTGGGACGCGATCGTCATGGTCGACATCGTTGAAGTGGAAAAAGAAGTCGGCGCTATGGCAATTTAGAAGCAGTGGCCAGTGGTCAGTGATCAGTGACCAGTGACCAGTAACATCACTTCTTCTTGCTGGCTTCCCCTGTATGTTCAGGACTGTTCCCGGGCTCGGGGAAGTCGCTGTCGGCATCTTTTATCAGCGGATCCTGGTCGCGGTGGCCGAGTGGTTCGGAGAGAGCGAGGTTCCCATCGTGATGATGTTCTTCGCCTTCTGTGGCGCCCTTGGCGCGGTCGGGATCGTTCTCAGAGATTTTATTCATAATCATTAGTCCTGTTCCCGAGCAAGCTACTGTCCAGACCGCCCTGCTGGTGCGACTCCCAGCTTGCGAAGACGTTCGCGAGCCTGCAGGGCTTCGTTGGATTTGGGATAGCGCTGGATTACATGGCGGAGTTCGGTGACTCCGTCATCCTGCTTGCCGAGTTCGATCAGCGAAAAGCCTTTCTTCAACTGAGCCGAAGCCGTCTTGTTTCCTGCCGGATAGTTTTGCACGACCTGATCGTAGCTCTGGGCGGCCTGCTGATAATTTCCCTGGCGGAATTGAATCTCGCCCAGATAGAAGTAGCAATTCCCGGCGAGATCGGTGTTGGGATAGAACTTCAGGTATTGGGAAAATTCCTGCGTAGCCAGATCGTTGTTGCCGCCGTTGTAATCCCGTAACGCGTTGTTGTAAAGCACATCGGGCGGCGGAGCCTGAGCCAAAGCCTGGGCCTGCGCCTGTTGCTGGGCCTGCTGCGCGGCGAGGGATTGTTGCGACGACTGCATATCCTCCAGTTGCTTGCTGACTTTGGCTAAGCGAGCTTTGAGTTCGTCTAGCGTGTCATTCAGCGATTGGAGCTGGCCGGAGAGCTGGTCGACGTGCGTCGCCTGGTCGCCCTGCTGTTTTTGCAACGTGCCTTGCAGAGCGGTGATGGAGCCGGTGACTTTGTTGATCGCGTCCGTATCCTGCTCGACCAGGTTTTTCATGACGCCCATGCGCTCGTCGAAACTGCGCTGCATGGCGGTCATCTGCTCCTGCAGTTGCTGCACCTGGGTTTGCAGTTCAATGATTTCCTTGCTGACGCCCCACGCCGGAGTAACAGCCAGCCAAAACACAGACAGCAGAGCGAAAACAGTAGAGCCGCGTCGTAGTGTCATAGGGTAAGTTTCCTGCGGTCTATTTTAGACGGGTTGGGGGCAATATAGGTTGGGAAGATATTCAGGAACCTAGTTGGGAACAAGGAAAGTCAGGGGCGGAGACGGTGCTCCGCCCCTGAGCTGGGAAATCCCCGGCTACTTCTGATAGACGAAGTGGCCGCGGCGGTTCTGCTGCCAACAGGATTCGTTGTCTTCCAGGCAGAACGGTTTTTCCTTGCCGTAGCTGATGGTCTTGATGCGGCTGGCGCTGACACCCGCCGCTACCAGAGCGCTTTTGACTGACGAGGCTCGCTGATCGCCCAAGGCCAGGTTGTACTCGGTTGAGCCGCGGTCGTCGCAGTGTCCCTCAATCGTGAAATTGATGTTGGGATGCTGGCCGAGGAACTGCGCGTCGCCTTGCGCGGAAGACTCCTGATCGGCGCGAATGTTGGACTTGTCGTAATCAAAGTAGATGTCCTTGACATTCTGGCCGAACAGATCCTCGTCGGTCGGCGATGGAGTCGCTGCCATCGGCGGAGGCGGCTGGGTGACGGTGAGGCGCGTCGTGGCCTCCTGGGTTCCGCCAGCGCCTTTGGCCACCAGGTGATAGGTGGTGGAGGCGCTAGGGCTGACGGGCTGTGATCCACTGGCTTGAACGGCGCCGATGCCATCGATGGAAACGTCGGTAGCGTTGGAGGTTTGCCAGGTCAGAGTCGAAGACTGGCCAGCTTCAATCGTATCTGGGCTCACCGAGATGGAAGCAGTAGGTGAGGCCGGGGGCGGTGGCGGCGGTGGCGGCGGTGGCGCGGTTTTCTTCTTGCAAGCACCTAGCATGAGAATGGCGGCCAGAGCGGTGACGGTTGCGAGTACTTTCCAGGTTTGATGTTTCATGTTCTTCCTCTTCACGTTTAGATCCTCCTGCGGACCGGAAAATCGATTTCAACTTGCGACGAAGCGTTTTATTTCCAACTCCAGTCTGGTTGCGAATTGCGTCCCGTAAAAGTCAGTTGATGGAGCTTGGTGCCATCGGCCAGCATCATCCAGATCTCTTCTTTCCCGGAGCGGCTCGACTGAAAGACGATGTGGCGGCCATCCGGGGCCCAGAAGGGAAAATCGTTGCGCCCGCCATCGTGAGTCAGCTGCACCCACTGCTTGCTGGCGATGTCCATCAAGTAAATGTCAGAGGAGCCGGGATCGCCCGGACCATATTTCCGCGTCCATGCCATCGTCAGGAACTGGCCGTTGGGCGCCCAGTTCGGCGAAACTGCATAACCCTGGTCGGTCATGCGCTGCTGGTTGGTGCCGTCGGCTTCCATGGTATAAACCTGAGGCAATCCGGTGCCGGCCGCTGACGAAAGCGATCTGGGAACCGGTCTTGCGGTTCCAGGTCGGCGAAACATCCGGGCCCTTGTTGGCCGTCATGCGATGCAGGTTGGCTCCGTTGGCATCACAGATATAAATTTCGGTTTCCCCGGTGCGCGAAGATGAGAATGCCAGGCGGGTGCCGTCCGGCGACCAGGCAGGCGACAGATTCGTGCCGCCGAAATGGGGAAAACTGACCAGCCGGTTGACATCCATCGAATACATCAGAATGTCCCAGCCCGACTTGGTCAAGGAACTAAAGGCCAGCCGGGAACCGTCGGGCGAGATACGCGGTGAAAGAGAAATCGATCCCAGATGAGTGAGTTGCTGCTGATTCGAGCCATCGTAATCCATCACCCAGATTTCCTTGTGGCCTGAGCGGTCGCTGACGAAATAAATCTTGCTCTCGGCAATGCCGGGGATGCCGCCGCCCAGGCGCAGGATGATTTCATCGGCGAATTTGTGAGCGATGAGGCGAGCGCCGGCGTCGGTAGCAACGTCCGTGTATTGCTTGCCCAGCACCTGCGGAGATCCGGTGTTCTTGACGTCATACAACCAGCCCTGGACCGTGATTTTTCCGGTGGAGGCGCCAAGGTTTCCGAAAGCCAGCATGGCGGCGTTGGGCGGAGGGACGTTCCAGAGATCGAAGGTGACGTCGGCGGGCTGGCCGGGAACTTGCAAGGGATAAAAGCTCTTCGACACCAGTTCGACCACGCCGGAGTTATCCAGATCGTTCCAGAACGTGTCGTTGAATGTCTTCAGCAGGGCGGCGTTCTGTGGGTCGCCGGTGGAAGCCTTGAAGTCAGGTACCGCAAGGCGAACCTTTTCGACACCCAGAGAAGTACCAGTGCGGACCCAATCCTGAGCCCAGGCGGAAGAAGTGAGGGAAGCGAACAGAATGAGCAAGCCGCTCAGAATCGGTGCGGCGGTTCGGGTCAAGCCTCGTCTTTGTGTGTCGTCCATCCGTGCGGAGCCGTTACGCGAACCCGGATAAAAAGATACCGTATACGAGAGTATCGTACCCCGATATGTTCTCATTGGCAAGTTACGATTGACCACGAACCATGATAATTACAAATTTAGACTTCAGGAATATTCAGGTAGATGCTGCGTTCTTACGATAAGTCCCAGCATAGCTTTTATGGATGCCGCGGCACGGCTGTAGGGCGGCAAATTTATTTTTTGCTGTAATCAAACCAAAATTCCACCGAAACCTTGTTGCCGGAGTAATCCTGGGGCAACGGTCCGAAAGTATCGATTCGCTGCACGGCGCGGACCGCCGATTGGTCGAGCGATGGCACGCCGCTGGATTGCTCCACCCGCACGTTGAAGGGGTGGCCATCCCGCGCGATGTCGAAAGTTACATAAACCCGTTGCGCGGTAGAAATTCCGGGATCGACTTCGTACTTCAGCCAATTTTCCGAAACCTTTTGCTGGATGACACGCACGTAGTAGGCATAAAGGCTGCCGAAATCGCCCCCTCCTCCGTTAACGCCGAAACCTCCTTTCGCGCCGCCGGCAGCGAAGGTGCCGTAAGGGCCGCTGACCGGACCCCCTTCGCCGTAGGCAACCTGGTTCGTTTCTTCCTCAGGGGCCGGTTCGGGTTTCGACTTTGTCGGAGTGGGAGGATTCTTGGGTTTAATCTTGGAATTCTTGCCCTGAATTTCGATCGCGTCGGGCGCTTTCTCTTCAACCTTGGGCTTGGATTGGGTAAGGCCCTTGGATTCGTTAGCCACAACGTTTTGGCTCTGCGTGGGATTGGCGGGCAAGGGAACTGTGCTGACTAAGCTGACGCCGATGGCGCTGCCTCCGCCGCCCGCGCCCCAGCTCGCTCCGTTGGATGCACCAAAAATCGCCGAATAGAGCACGATCAATGCCGTCACCCCGACATGGAACCCCGCCGACCATCCGAGGGCACGCCCCCAGTTGTCGTGTTCGAAGAAGATCTCAGCGTTTTGCGCCATGTTCTTCCAGGGGCTGGGTGACAATGCTGATGTTGGTGATGCCCGCTTGCTTCACCGCATCCATAACCGTGGCGAAAGCTCCAAATGGGACATCCTCATCGGCGCGGACGAAGATGAACTGGTTGCGAGGATCGCGAATTTTCTGGCGCAGCGTGGCAGCGATCTGGTTGATGTTGATGGTTTCGTTGCCCAGGAACACGCGCTGATCCTTGTTGATGGTGATCACCAGACGTTCTTCGGTGATTTCCTTGACGGTGCGGGTTTTGGGCACGTTTACTTCAATGCCGGACTCGAGCACCGGCGCGGTCACCATAAAGATGATCAGCAGCACGAGAACCACATCCACCAGCGGGGTGATGTTGATGTCGGCAAGAGCCGTCTGCGTGCGGCCGTTCGAGGAAGTGAAGGCCATCAGCGCCTCACTTCTGGTGCGGCTTGCGGCTGAATGCTCTCGATGGCGTTTAGCACTTCCAGTCCAAAGTCATCGCCGCTGGCGGCGAAATTGCGGATGGAACTGCCGATCAGGTTGTAAGCGATGACAGCAGGGATAGCGGTAGCAAGTCCAGCGGCGGTAGTGATGAGAGCTTCCGATATGCCCGGAGCAACCGCGCGCAGCGTGGCGCCGCCAGCCGTGCCCAGGCCATGAAAGGCGTCAATGATGCCCCAGACCGTGCCAAACAATCCGATGAACGGAGTCACGGCCGCGGTAATGGCGAGCCAGGGAACGTTGCGCTCGAGGCGCGTGATTTCTTCCGAGGCTCCGATCTGCATGCCGCGCTGCACCGCAGTCAGGCTGCGAAGCGCAGCTCCATGCGCCGACAACTGGCGTTTATATTCCTGGAATCCGCCCTCAAAAACCCCCACCAGAGGGCTGGGACGGAACTGATCCGCCACGGTCGCTATATCCTGCAGCCGCTGTGCCTTGCGAAAAGCGCGCAGGAAGCGTCCACTTTGCCAGCGCGCGCGGCGCAGCAGATTCCATTTCGTGAGAATGATGGCCCATGAGATGAAACTGAACACCAGCAAGGTGAGGAGGACAAACTTGGCGACGGGACCGCTACTGGAAACGAGTTCGACAATTTCGCCGCCGACGAAAGCTGCAAAGTAGGGAAGATGCATCGTAGTTTTGGGATACCTTGCGGCGATTATAGATGATCGAAGCGAACTTCTCTGCAGGACGTATCGTAAGAATAACGTCCATGTGGACCCGGAACGCCGGCTTCATAATTTATTTTCCCGATGTACTTTCCTGATATACCCCGGCATCGCTGTTGACATCTAAGGGGAGCGTTTAAGTCAGTAAGGGATCTCTAAGGAGGGGAAATCATGGCTAAGCACGGATTATTGGGAAGCTATCGCTTCACGGATGCCACAGAAGACATTCGAGGCTCCAAGTTGTATGGGCTCAACGATGAAAAACTTGGCAAGATCGACGATGTGATCTTGGATCACTTCACCGGACTCATTCACTACGTGGTGGTCGACACCGGGGGATGGTTGACGACCAAGAAATTTATTGTCCCCGCGGACCGGCTTCGCGTGTCCGCCGACCACAAGGACGACTTTCGCGTCGATCTAAACAAGAAGCAGGTGGAAAGCTTTCCGCCTTATCAGGAAGTGGACCTGGAATCCGATGCGCAGTGGTCGGACTATGAAGGGCGCTACCGATCGAAGTGGGAAGCGGATCCGGTGATGCACCGCGCCGGGACGGACCGGAACGTTACTCCGACCACACAACAGATGCCGGGACAATCGCCTTCTGCGCGGACGGCGGACTCCGCGGCCGGCAACGTCGATACGGGGGCGTTCACTGAGGGCGGCTTTGCTTCCAGCACCGATTCGGTTGTGATCAGCCAGAGCGCGGTTGGAATCGGGCCGCGCTGGGATCGGTTCCAGGACAGGCTGAGGGAGCGTCGGAAGCAGGTGATCACCACGGGCTCCACAGAGGAAAGCGCAGATAAGTACCGGAAGGCCGGCTAGTGATGTGGCCTTTTATAGAGCCACGGCTTCGGCCGTGGCTTTTCTATTTGTTGACTCGAACCCGGCGTCGACAAGATTCCCGTTAGAGCACACCGCTAAACCCGTTTCGGCGCATACCCACAGCTGACAACTGGTCACTGGACACTGCCTTTCATGCTATGCTGCGCAAAACTTCGACATCATCGACCTGATCGTCGACTGAGGGC
Organism: uncultured Acidobacteriaceae bacterium; assembly: GCA_963743115.1. Classification (GTDB taxonomy): domain Bacteria; phylum Acidobacteriota; class Terriglobia; order Terriglobales; family Acidobacteriaceae; genus Sulfotelmatobacter. The sequence goes on from CAVUOM010000002.1 coordinate 184,879, forward strand.
GGCCTGTGCTGGTTGAATTGCGGCTGGAGAACTACGCGGTCATCGACAACGCGGCGGTGGAGTTCGCTTCTGGGCTTAACTTGCTGACGGGAGAAACCGGCGCCGGAAAATCCATATTGATTGATGCGCTGGCCCTGCTGCTCGGAGAAAAAGCATCGAGTGAAGTGATTCGCACCGGTGCGGAGCGAGCGCTGGTGTCGGCGGTCTTCGCGTGCGAAGGCCGCGCCGGAGATGCGATCGAAAAAGTGCTGGAGCACAACGGTCTGGACGAATCGGAAGACGGAACCCTGATAGTGCGCCGTGAAATCGCTGCCGGAGGCAAAGGCCGCGTCTTCGTGAACAATCAGCCGGCCACCGTTGCGGTGCTGCGGCAACTGGCGCCGCATCTGGCGACCATTCATGCGCAGAACGAATCGATCCTGTCGTTTGATGCCCCGGCGCGCCTGGCATTACTCGACGCATTTGCCGGAAGCCAGCTCGAGCAAGTTACGGCTGCATTCGAATCGTGGAAGGAAATTCGGGCGCGCATCGACGATCTGGAGCGCGGTGAACAGGACCGCTTGCGGTTAGTGGATCTGTGGATGTTTCAGAAGCGCGAGATCGAAGAGGCCAAACTGCAAGCAGGCGAAGACGAGCGCCTCGAAACCGAAAAGCGCGTTCTGGCTAACGCGGAGAAGATTTACAACGCGGCCATGCAGGCGTTCGATTTGCTATACGAGGGTGACGGTTCTACCACTGCGTCGATGCGGGCGGCGCAGAAGCAGATTGAAGACCTGGCGCGATATGAGCCCAGGTTTCAGGAGGCACTGGCTGCACTCGAAACGGCACGGATCAGTGTGGAAGATGTAGGAGCCACGGTACGGGATTACGCGGGAGGAATCCATGCCTCGCCGGAGCATCTGGCGGAGGTCGAAGACCGGCTCGCCGTGCTCGACCGGCTGAAGCGCAAGTATGGTCCGGCTCTTGATGACGTAATTGCCTTCGGAGCTGACGTGGCGCGCAAGCTTTCGGAGATCGAAAACAAAGACGAGATCCTGCGCGAATTGCGCTCCGACCTGGCGAAGACCGGGGCGGAGTATTTGCGGGCAGCGCGGGCGCTATCGAAATCTCGGCAGGACGCGGCGCGCAAGCTGGAGAAGCTGGTAGAGGCCGAGATCAACGATCTCGCCATGAAGTCGACGTTCCGCATACAGATGACGACCAGCGAAGAAGAAGGGAACTGGGCAGCAACGGGAATCGATGAGGTCGTTTATATGATTGCGACAAATCCCGGCGAGCCCATGCGGCAGTTGGAACACATTGCATCGGGCGGGGAATTGTCGCGAGTAATGCTGGCGTTGAAGCTGAGCGTGGAAGCTGGGCTCCATCCAACTCCTGGCAAGAGGCGCCAAGGTTCAGCCAACCCACGCACCATGGTCTTCGACGAAATCGACACCGGCATTGGCGGCCGCGCCGCCGAAGCGGTAGGAAAGAAGCTGAAAGCGCTGGCGCGCTCCAATCAAGTTCTATGCGTGACTCACCTGCCGCAGATCGCTACATTTGCCGATCAGCATTACGTAATCGAGAAGAAAGACCGCAACGGCCGCACCCGTACCAGCATTCGCCTTGTCGTGGGCGAAGAGCGCACCGAGGAAGTGGCCCGCATGCTGAGCGGGGCCAAGCTGACCGATACATCGCGCAAGCACGCGGAACAGATGATCAAGGCGAACGGATAAGATGCGCGGTCCGCGACGGGAGCTAAAGTTATTACGACAGGGTGCCGTTAAAGTGCTCAGAGCTGAACCGTGGCTATTGTCACTATCACCTTCGCCAAGGCCCACCTGTTGCAGCTCATCAACCGGACCCTGCGGGGCGAGGACATTGTTATTGCTCGCGGCTCCAAGCCGGTTGTGCGGCTGGTTGCCATCGAGCCGACCCTCCCATCCAAGCAACCCACTGACTCACGCAAGCTGAAGAGGTAATCCCCAAAACGCCGTATATGACTGTGTAACCGACTGCTTGTCCTAGTCTCACGCCGTTCGCCCTCTACTTCTCCCCCTTCACTGCTAATCCCCGCCGTTTCTGTGGCTTACGTTGACCAGAAGGGTACTTTCCGGTAGTTTATTACTATCGCCTCAATGGGTTCGTGTACCCTGATCGTACAGGTTTCAGGCCTAGATTTTTGCATCTTAACCGGTCTAGGGCTGATCAGTTTAGACGATCACAAGAACGGGAGTTTGATAGTGCCAAATAGCCAGGGAAAGACATTGTTGTTGCTCAAGCCGCGGGGGTTCTGCGCCGGGGTGGTGCGTGCGATCGACGTCGTCCGTATTGCGCTCGAGGCCTTTGGCCCGCCGATTTACGTTCGCAAGGAAATCGTTCACAACAGTTTTGTGGTGGATGAGTTGCGCGGCAAGGGCGCGATCTTCGTCGACAGCGAAGATGAAGTCCCCAACGGCGAGCGCGTCATCTACAGCGCGCACGGAGTTTCGCCCGAGGTTCGGGAGCACAGCGCCCGGCGCGGACTGCGCGTAATCGATGCCACGTGCCCGCTGGTCACCAAGGTGCACGTCGAAGCGGTGAAGTTTGCCAAAGAGGGGTATTCGCTGATCCTGATCGGCCACCACGATCATGATGAGGTAATCGGAACGCTGGGAGAGGCTCCGCTGGTGACCCAGGTTGTCGGAAATCCCGAGCAGGTGAAATCGCTGAGCGTGCCCGACCCTGATCACGTCGCGTATCTGACGCAGACCACGCTTAGCCTGGACGAGACCAAAGACATTATCGCGGCGCTCAAGAAAAAGTTTCCTAACATCAAAGGCCCGGCGGCGCAGGATATCTGCTATGCCACGGAAAACCGGCAAGTTGCCGTGAAGGAAGTGGCCTCGGAATCTGATCTGCTGCTGGTCGTCGGCTCGGAGAACAGCTCCAATTCGAATCGTCTGGTCGAGGTGGCGCGCAATCTGGGTACAAATGCGCATCTCATCGACAGCTACAAAGACATCGAGGCCGAGTGGTTGCGCGACGTGAAAACCATCGCGCTCACGGCCGGCGCTTCAGCGCCAGAGTGCCTGGTGGAGGAAACGATGAAGTTTCTGGCCACCAAGGGTTTCGACAACGTGCAGGAACTGGAAGTGATGCCGGAAAACGTCCGCTTCGGGCTGCCGCCGGAGATTGTTGAAGCCATCGCCGCTGCTCCGGCCAGCGCCACCGCGGATTAACGGAGCCGCTTATAGATGGAGATGGACACTAACTCCTCCGATCCCCGTACTACTTCCGCACCCCAACTTCGCTTCGGCAAAATCGACGGGCTAGCCAGTCGTGTCGGCGCTGCCATGCACGCCGCCCGCAAGCTTCTTTTTTCCGCTCAACACGAGGAAGGTTATTGGTGCGGAGAACTGGAAGCCGACACCACGCTCGAGTCGGACTACTTGGTGCTGCACACCTTGCTGGGAACGGTCGATCCTGTGCGCTTCCAAAAGGCTGCCAACTGGATCATTCAGCATCAGAACGAAGACGGCGGCTGGAGCATTTACCCTACGGGGCTGTCGAATATCAGCGTTTCAGTGAAGGCGTATTTCGGCCTGAAGCTTGCCGGATACCCGGCGGATCATCCCGTGCTCCAACGGGCCCGCAAGAAAATCCTGGCACTCGGCGGTGTTACCGAGGCCAACACATTCGTCAAGATCTATCTCTGTTTCTTCGGGCAGTATGACTACGACGCAGTGCCGGCGATTCCGCCCGAGATCGTTCTGTTTCCCAACTGGTTCTGGTTTAACCTGTACGAGATTTCATCGTGGTCGCGGGCCATCCTGGTGCCGCTCTCCATCTGCTACGCCAAGAAGCCGTTCAAGAAAATTCCGCGAGAGATGGGCATTGAAGAGCTGTTCGTCGGCGGCATGCAAAAGTCTCGCATGCACCTGCGCTGGTCGAAAAAGCTCGTGTCCTGGCGAAATTTCTTTCTTTGTCTCGACCGCATGACGCACTGGTTTGAGCGGGTGCACATCCGGCCCCTGCGCTCGATTGCACTAAAGACCGCGGAGAAATGGATGCTTGAGCGTTTCGAGATGAGCGACGGGCTCGCGGGAATCTATCCATCGATCATGAACTCCACCATCGCCATGCGGTGCCTGGGTTACTCAGTCGATGACCCGCAAGTGATCCGGGCTCTGGATGAATTCGAGAAGTTAGGCATCGAAGAAGGCGACACCTTCCGCATGCAGCCCTGCATGTCTCCGGTGTGGGATACGGCCTACGCCATGTTCGCCCTTGCCGAAGCGGGAGTGGCGGCGAATGATCCCCGCATGGTGAAGTGCGCCGACTGGATTCTGCAAAAACAGGTGCGGAATCCGGGCGATTGGCAAATCAAGAACAAGACGGGCAAGCCCGGTGGCTGGTACTTCGAGTTCAACAACGAGTTTTATCCAGATGTCGATGACACCGCCATGGTTTGCCTGGCGCTGAGCCGGGTGGAGCATCCCAATGGACGTTACCAGCGGGAGTCGGTGCAACGCGCAATCGACTGGGTCTTATCGATGCAGTGCAAGAACGGAGGCTGGGCATCGTTCGATAAAGACAATGACCGCATGGTCTTTCAGCACGTGCCCTTCGCCGATCACAACGCGATGCTGGATCCGGCGACGGTTGACATCACCGGCCGCACGCTCGAGATGATGGCAGCCTACGGCTACGACAAAAACCATCCCGCGGTGAAAAAAGCCATTCAGTTTCTTCGCGACGAGCAAGAGCCGGACGGAAGCTGGTTCGGGCGCTGGGGCGTGAATTACATCTACGGGACGTTCCTGGTGCTGCGCGGGTTGGAAGCGATTGGCATGGACAACCACGAGCCTTTCATCCAGCAGGCTGCAGAGTGGTTGCGCATGATGCAGAACCCGGATGGCGGTTGGGGCGAGTCCTGCGGTTCTTACGACGATGCGGCGCTGCACGGCGTGGGGCCGAGTACTCCCTCGCAAACCGCGTGGGCAATTCTTGGCCTGCTTGCGGTCGGCGACACGCGCAGCGATTCCGTGGCTCGCGCTATTGCCTACCTGCTACGCACCCAGAAAGAAGATGGATCGTGGGATGAGCCTCATTACACTGGTACCGGCTTCCCCCGGGTGTTCTATCTGAACTATCACCTCTACCGCCAGTATTTCCCCTTGCTCGCGCTGACGACGTATGCCAAGGTGATGGAGAAACAGAGCGATTAGCGATTGGCAACTAGCAATCGGCGACTAAACGTTGCCTGATGGCTCACAGAGTCCACGGTTGGGGCAATAGCGGTAAAGCCAATGAGACCAATTTTGATTGCTGTCGTACTTCTGGGCCTTGCTTTACCCTATCTAGCCTTTGCCGGCCCGCTTCCGCCAAGTTGTACAACGTTGGTTATTGAATTCGTGGGAGAAATGGACAGACCTGTTCCTGAGGTTGTAATCAGTACGTCGTCGGAAGAGGGCGAGTGGTACAGGCAACACGTCGTTCGTGAGTTCTTCAGGTTTCTTGTCCATGTCGACGTGTTGCCCCCATCCATACTTGATCAGATTACGGAGTTACCATTGTTAAAGCGCGCATTGGAAGGCGCCAAGCCATCGGACGATGAACCCAAGACGCCCGATAATGTGAGATTTACCGCAGGTGTTGGCCACGACCACGTGCAGATTATGGTGGACGCAGAAACGGGCGCCAAGATACTGAAGGATATTGCGAGGCTGGTCGCCAGGTATCCGAGGCTGAAAGGCGAGCTTCGGGAGATTGAGAACGGCGTCAGGCCGCCAAGCAGCTGACCGCCGAGTGCTGAATGCACGCTGATTGCTAAATGTTAAATGCTCGTTTTCATCACAGGCGCGACCGGATTTCTAGGCTCCCACGTCACTCGTGCTCTAGTCGAGCAGGGAGCCGATTTGCGGCTGCTGGTGCGCCCCACCAGCAATCTGAAGAATCTAGAAGGCCTAAAGGCCGAGACCGCGATCGGAGACCTGCGCGACCCAGCGTCCCTGGAAAGGGCAATGGCCGGCTGCGAAGTAGTCTTTCACGTGGCCGCCGACTACCGGCTCTGGGTGCAGAATCCGGCGGAGATGTACCGCTCGAATGTGGAGGGAACGCGGGCGATTCTTGCCGCAGCGCGGAAAAACGGCGTGCGCAGCGTGGTGTACACCTCAAGCGTTGCCACCATGGGCTTCACCGGCAACGGGCATCCGGCCGACGAAGATTCTCCAGTTTCACTCGCCGACATGATTGGTCACTACAAACGCTCGAAGTTCATGGCTGAGCAGGTGGCAATGGGAGCCGGCCGTAGCGGGATGCGGGTGATAACAGTGAATCCGACAACGCCCGTCGGCGAGCAGGACGTCAAGCCGACTCCGACCGGGCGGATCGTCGTCGACTTTCTCAAAAGAAAGTTTCCCGCCTACGTGGAGACGGGACTGAATCTGGTAGATGTAAGGGAATGCGCGCGGGGACACATCGCGGCGCTGGAAAAAGGTAAGACCGCCGAGCGCTACATTCTCGGCGGTGAGAACCTGACGCTGAAGCAGATTCTCGATAAGCTGGGCTTGATCGCGGGCCTGCCCTCGCCGAAAGTGAAGCTGCCCTACTTTGTCGCTTACGCTGCGGGCGCGGTGGATGAAACCATATCCGGCCGGCTGCTGGGCCGCGAACCGCGCGCCACCGTCGACACGGTGCGCATGGGAAAGAAAAAGATGTGGGCCACCTCCGACAAGGCCGCGCGCGAATTAGGATGGAAGACTATCCCCGCCGATGCCGCGTTGCGCCGCGCCGTCGAGTGGTTCCGGGCCAACGGATATGCCTAAAGTCGCCATCGTAGCCGCGCTCGAGCGCGAAGTTAGTGGGCTCACCAGAAGTTTGAGCCGCGTGGAAAGGCAGTACGACGGCCGCAGGTTTGTTTTCTTTGAAGGGAACGAGATAGTGATCGTATGCGGCGGAATCGGCGTCGAAGCCGCCCGTCGCGCAGCCGAAGCAGCGACCGCGTTGTACAGTCCGGCGCTGCTGCAATCGGTGGGATTCGCCGGCGCGCTCGATGCAGATTTGCGAGTAGGAGATATTTTCATGCCGGCGTTTGTAATCGATGCCCGCGACGGAAGCCGTATCGAAATCGAAGGCGCACCCGGACTGGAACGAGGAACACAAGAAAGACCTTCGCTACTAACGTTCGCATCAGTGGTGGGAGCACAACAGAAAGCAAGCCTAGCCCAGGCCTACGGAGCCCAGGCCGTGGATATGGAAGCGGCCGGCGTGGCAGCGGCGGCCAGAGCCCACGGCATAGCATTCGCCGCGACAAAAGTTATTTCCGACGAATTGAATTGTGAAATGCCCGAGACGGCCAACTTCATCGACGCCAACGGGTGCTTCAAGACCGCAAGCTTCGCAGCTTTTGTAGTTCTCCGGCCGTGGCTCTGGCGCCGCACCGCCATGCTGGCCGCCAATTGTCGCAAGGCGGCAACGGTGCTGTGCGAGCATCTCGAGCACTACCGGCAAGAATTACGCCGTGCGCCCAGCCCAGTTGCAACGTCTCCAGCCACGCCGAAGCCCGAGCCGCAACCAGCGGCCGCTGGCGGGTTGCACGTAGGAGGTCGCGAATGAGACTACGCATCAAACCACCGCAACTGTTTCTCGTGATCCTGTGCACAGCAATGCCTCTGACTGCTCAGTCGGCCGCCACTGAAGTATACGCACAAAGTTTTCGCCAGGGCTCAACCCGTGTCGTGGAAGACAGCTTCGACATCAAGCTCACCCCGCAGGACCCGCTTTTCCGCCAGCGCATCAAGGACCTCGGTGGCAACGATCGCTATGCCTTCTCAATTATTCCCGAGGGACCGGAGGGCGATACCAAGATCACATCCTGGCAGGGAACCATGGCAGACCTGCTGCACCCCATTTTCAGCAACGTCCTGTTGGTATCGCCGAACCCGTCGGATGATCCGAAGAATGAAGCGAAGAACGCGATATGCCGGCTGTGGCCTTCGACTTTCGCGCTGGTTCCCGTTGGGGCCAGGCGAATTATGAAAGTGGATAATTTCTATGTTGTGTTGCAGGTAAAGGCCTATCACTTCACGCCGCCCGAATCTCCGTATCTGGATTCCATGACGGTGCACGTCGAGTTCAAGAATACCGATCCGAGACAGACAGGAGATTCAGCGAAATAACACACGGGACGGCTCTGAAGCCTATCGCGGTCGGAATTCATCAAAGGATTTCACCCAAGGACTTCATGGAAGGAGTTCATCAGGGCGAAGATGGGAATTGCAGGACAAGTCGCGATCGAAGACCAAAGCCAGTCGATTCCTGCAACCATGCTGGCTGCGGTCTACCGGGGAGTCAACGATGTCCGCCTCGAGACTGTTCCAGTGCCCCAGATCGGTGCCGGAGAACTGCTCCTGCGCGTACATACCTGCGGAGTCTGCGGCACGGATCTAAAGAAGATTGCCTCCGGCTCCCACTCAGCGCCCCGCATCTTCGGTCACGAAACCTCCGGCGTGGTAGCAGCGGTAGGCGCAGGCGTGAGCAAGTTCGCGCCCGGCGACCGGGTTGTAGTCTTTCATCACATCCCCTGCCGCCAGTGTTACTACTGCCGGCATAAGACCTTCGCCCAGTGTCCAACTTACAAAAAAGTCGGCTGCACCGCCGGCTTCGAGCCTTCCGGTGGAGGTTTCGCGGAATACGTTCGCGTGATGGATTGGATTGTCGACGAGGGAACAGTCAAGATCCCCGCCGGCATCTCCTTTGAACAAGCCTGCTTTGTGGAGCCCGTGAACACCTGCATGAAGGGAATCGAAGCCCTGCGCCTGGAACCAGGCGAGACCGTGCTGACCATCGGGCAGGGTCCCATCGGCATCATTCTGAGTGTGCTGGCACGGAAGGCAGGGGCCATGGTTATTACTTCCGATTTGTATCCTGAGAGGCTTAGAATAGCTAAAAGCCTTGGTTTCGAGCTTACAATTGACGCATCCCAGCAGGATGCGGTTCGGGCTATGCGGGAACAGACCGAAGGTCGCGGCGCCGATGCGGTAATTTTAGCCGTTGCCAGCAATGGCTTGATCCATCCCGCGATGGATGCGGCCCGTCCCGGTGGCAGGGTGTTGTTGTTTGCGCAAACCCAGCGCGGGGAAGTGGTGGTGGATCCGGCAGCGATTTGCGTGGATGAGAAGGCGCTGGTCGGCTCTTATAGCGCCTCGGTCGATTTGCAGGAAGAGTCAGTTCGTTTTGTGATGAACCGCGAGATGGATTTGGAGCGGCTGATCAGCCATCGGTTTCCGCTGCAGGAGAGTGCGCAGGCTTTGGAACTCGCCGCTCACCCGCAGCCCTCGTCGATGAAGATCGTGATTCAGCCGGGCAGCGCCTGGAACCGTGAGTCCCGGGAAGGAAGCAAGCAGTGAATGGAAAAATGACAGCTGCCGTTCTCTACGGCAAAGAAGATCTGAAGATTGAAAGGGTACCCATCCCTCGCGTCGAAAAGGGCGAGGTGCTGGTCAAGGTACAGGTCGCTCTAACCTGCGGCACCGATCTCAAGGTGTATCAGCGCGGCTACCACGCCCGGATGATTGTGCCTCCCGCCTTGTTCGGACACGAACTGGCCGGAGTGATCGAGGAAGTCGGCGAGGGCGTGCACAGCTTCAAGAAGGGCATGCGCGTGGTGGCGTTGAATTCGGCCCCGTGCCAGATGTGCTTCTATTGCTCGAAGCACCAGGAAAATCTCTGCGAAGATCTGCTGTTCAACAACGGGGCCTACGCGGAATACATCCGCGTGCCGCGTCGCATTGTCGAAGCCAATATGCTGGTCATCCCGCCCGGTGTGAGTTTTGAAGACGCGGCCATGACCGAGCCTCTGGCCTGCGTGCTGCGCGGCCTGCACGAAACCGGCGTTGAAATCGGCGATACGGTTACCATCATCGGCGGCGGCCCCATTGGATTGATGTTTGTACAGGTGGCGCGAGCCATCGGTTGTAACGTGATCTCCGTGGTAAAACGCGACGAGCAGGTAATTGCCGCCAAGCACATGGGCGCCCATGAGATCGTTCAGACCACCAAGGTGCCCGATGTGGTGGAGGCGGTTCGCACGCTGACTCCGCAGAAACGCGGCTGCGATGTAGTCATCGAAGCGGTCGGTCGTCCCGACGCCTGGGAATGGACGGTAGAGATGGTTCGCAAAGGCGGCACCGTAAATTTCTTCGGCGGATGCGCCAGCGGATCTAAAGTGCAACTCGATACCAATCGTCTGCACTATTCTGAGATCACGCTGAAAGCCACGTTCCATCACACGCCGGAGACAGTGCGCCGCGCCTTCGGCCTGATCGCGGCCAAGAAAATTCGCCCCACCGACTACATCACTGGCGAGGCTCCGCTGTCGAGCCTGCAAAAGGTGCTGCGGCACATGCTGAACCGCGGCGGCGACATCAAAACCGCCATCATTCCCGGCCACTGATTGACGGTAGGATCGCCGGCGGTCGCCAAAAAAATGAACTGTCATCCTGAGCGAAGCGAAGGACCCCATGCACGCGGGCGCCTCCCGAGGCGATGCAGGGAATTCTCACGACGCTCTAGATTTTGCCCGACCGCGAGGACGCTTTTTACATGAACCTGATCGCCAATGAAGCTCAAACTGCGCCTGCATCTTCCTCCGGTTGGAGCCGCCTGCCCGCCGAATATGCGATCCCGCACTCCGCACCATCTCTCGAAAAAGCGCAGGAATACTGCTGCCGCCTGGCTCGCAGCCACTACGAAAATTTCTCCGTAGCAACCTGGTTTCTTCCTAAGAAGCTGCGTCAGGATTTCCTGAACGTCTACGCCTATTGCCGCATCTCCGACGATCTAGGCGACGAGGTGGGAGACGCAACCGCTGCCCTTGCCCTACTCGATGAATGGCAAACAGAATTAGACGCCTGCTACGACGGCAAACCGCGCCATCCGGTCTTCGTGGCCTTAGCCGAAACCGTCAGGAAGTTCGACATTCCGAAGCACGAATTTTCCGATCTGCTGATCGCCTTCCGCCAGGACCAGACCGTCACCCGTTTCGAAACCTTCGACGATGTCCTCGCCTACTGCCATTTCTCGGCGAATCCGGTAGGGCATCTCGTCCTGTACCTGTGCGGCTATCACGATGGCGAGCGCCAGCAGCTTTCTGACTACACCTGCACCGCCCTGCAGTTGGCCAACTTCTGGCAGGACGTCAGCGTGGACTACGCTAAGGGCAGAATTTATTTACCTCTGGAAGATTTGCGGCGTTACTCGGTGAGCGAGGAAGATATCCAGCACAAGCGCAACACCCCAGGCTTCCGCGAGATGATGAAATTTGAAGTCGAGCGTGCCCGCCAATGGTTCGATCGCGGCCTGCCGCTGGTAGGCAAAGTAGACGGCGAATTAGCGGTCGATATCGAACTCTTCAGCCGAGGCGGCCAGGAAATTCTCAACGCCATCGAGCGCCAGAACTTCGCCGTGCTCGGCCACCGTCCGGCAATCTCCAAAACCCGCAAGCTGGCCCTGGTAGGGCGCGCTGCGTTAGGGAAGCTCCTGGGGAAATCGTTGGGGAACGCAGTATGAGTGCGGGAGCACAACCCGTTTTCATTCCGTGGACTCCGGCTCCAGCCCAGCTCACCATGGCGTATTCCGTGTGCCGCGGCATCACCCGCACTAACGCCAAGAATTTCTATTACGCGTTTCTGGTGTTGCCCAAGCGCAAAAGGCAGGCGCTGTGCGCCGTCTACGCGTTCATGCGCCGCTGCGACGACATTGCCGACGACCCCAACCTCAGTCTCGAGGAACGCCGCTACAAACTCGATACCTGGCTCGACGCGCTGCATCGCGTGCAGCAAGGCGAGCCCACCGACGATCCGATTCTGCTGGCTCTGACCGACGCCCAGCGCAGATACACCATCCCGGCGGGCCTGCTCGACGAACTCGCGTTAGGAACCGCGATGGATGTCGCCGATCCGCAAGTCGAAATCCCGAACGTGCCAGCTGCGAATGCTGCGGTTCCGGGCCTGACCATCCAGTATCAAACCTTCGACGATCTCAAACTGTATTGCTACCGGGTAGCGTCAGTCGTGGGCCTGGTCTGCATCCACATCTTCGGATATCGCGATCCCGCCGCCGAGCCCCTGGCCGAGCAGTGCGGCCTCGCCTTCCAACTCACCAATATCATTCGCGACGTAAAAGAAGACGCCGCCATGGGCCGCGTGTATTTGCCGGAAGAAGATCTGGCCAGGTTCGGCCTCTCAGCAGCGGAATTGCTCTCCGCGCCCGACGCCGCCCGGTTCCGTCCGTTGCTCGCGCTCGAAGCCGACCGCGCCCGCCAGCTCTACCAGGCCGGAGAGCAACTGATTCCCTACATTTCTGAAGACAGCCAGCCCGCCCTGTGGGTGCTGGTCAACATTTATCGCAAGCTGCTCGAAAAAATCGCCGAGCGCCAGTACGACGTCTTCAACGGCAAAGTAAGCCTAACGGTCAGCGAAAAACTCCGCGTCCTGGGGAAAGGTTTCCTGCAGCGCCTAACCTGATGCCCACAAAAGGGTCTGTCATCCTGAGCGAAGCGAAGGACCCCATGCGTGTCTGCGGCGCCTGCGGCAATGCGAGGCATTCTCGCGATGCCGACGATCTTGCTGCCAATCTGCTAAAAAATCACGCATGATCCAGCACCTCACCCAACCCACCGTAGCCGTAGCCGGCGGCGGCCTGGCCGGCCTCGCCGCCGCCTGCGCCCTCGCCGATTCCGGCTTCCGCGTCACTCTCTTCGAACGCCGCCCATATCTCGGCGGACGCGCTTCCTCCTACGAGCATCCCGGCACCGGCGAGGTCGTCGACAACTGCCAGCACGTCCTGTTTCGCGTCTGCACCAACCTGATCGAGTTCTACCGCCGCATCGGCGTCGAAGACAAAATCCGTTGGTTCGACGAAATGACTTTCATCGAGCCCGGCGGCCGCGCCAGCGTGATGCGCGCTTCACCGCTTCCGGCGCCGCTGCACACCGCACCATCGTTCCTGCGTTTTCCGTTTCTGTCAGCCAAAGACAAGCTGACGATTTCGCGCGCCATCGCCAACCTAACCCTGACTGCGCAACCAGACACCGGCCGCTCGTTTCTCGATTGGTGTCAGCAGCACGGCCAAACCGCGAACGCGATTGAACGCTTCTGGAAACCAATCCTGGTCAGCGCGCTGAGCGAAGATCTCGACCTGATTTCGATTTCCGCCGCGGCCCAGGTCGTGCGCGAGTCGATGAAGTCGCCCGCAGCGCGCCACATGGGCGTTCCCAGCATTCCCTTGACCGATCTCTACAACCGCGCCGGAGACTACATTCGCGCCCGCGGCGGCGAGATCCACTTCCGCGCGTCGCTAGAAACGTTTTCTCCCGACTCGTCGCAAGTGCGCATTCAGTTGAGCGATAAAAGCGAAATGGCGTTCGATTACCTGGTCCTCGCCCTGCCCTTCGATGCCCTGGAGCGCGTGCTGCCCAAGAATCCAGAAGCGGCGCCGCTTCGCGACCAGATCGCCCACTTCGAGTCCTCTCCCATCACCGGCATCCATCTCTGGTTTGATCGCCAGATCACCGACCTCGACCACGCTGTCCTCCTCGACCGCACCGTTCAATGGATGTTCCATAAGTCGCGGCTGCTGCGGCGTGATCGGGAAGAGCACGACTTCAGTCGTGCCATAAAGACTCCTACTGAGAACCGGGCTTTAGCCCCTGAGGCCAGCGGAAGCTACATCGAGCTCGTGGTCAGCGCCTCGAAAAGCCTCATCGACAAGTCGCGCGCCGAGATCGTTGATCTAGCCCTGAAAGAAGTCCGCGAGTTTTTCCCGCAGGCCCGGTCTGCGAATCTGATCAAGTCGACCGTGATCAAAGAAGTTCACGCCACCTACTCGCCGCGCCCCGGTATCGACGCCTACCGTCCCCAGCAGTCGACCGCGTGGCCCCGAGTTTTCCTCGCCGGAGACTGGACCTCTACCGGCTGGCCCGCCACCATGGAAGGCGCGGTCCGCAGCGGATATTTGACGGCGGAAGCGCTCATGCGGGCGTCTGGAGTCAAGGGCGCGAGATTTCTCGTTGCCGATCTTCCCGCGTCGGGCCTGATGCGCCTGTTCACAAAGTGAACGGCACGTTATAAATCTGCTTGAGTATGCCCAGAAAAAAAGCCTCACTCTCCGCAGAGCGCGAAGAATGAGGCAGCCAGCGTGAAGAAATTTACATCCCGCTCTGAAACACCAAGGCTTCCTTGTCGCGGCGGAAGTCGATCTCGTTGAGCGTGTTTTTCGCCGAGTCGGTTTGGATCGCGTCTGCCGTTATCTGGCTGTCGTTCGTCTTCAAGGTTCCTGGCACGGTCGCCACAGCCTTCCCATGGCTCAGGAAGGTCACTTGCACCTCGGGGCCAGCTCCTTGCCACTCCACTTTGTAACTCCCGGCTTCGAGTTGCTTACCCCCGACCTGCACCGAGTTGGGGATATCGATCGAATGCTGATTCTTCTCTCGCGCAAACGCGCTCAGTGGGATCAGCAGGGCAAGAATCGAAAGAAATGCCACGTAGTTTGGAAGTTTCATTTAGCAAGTCTCCTTGGAATAGAATTGTTAGAAAGGTTTATCGTTGTTAAAGTTACGAGACGGTGAGTTCAGAAACTTAACGTCCTCCTAATACAGATGCGCGGCCCCGGCGGGAAGATGCAGCGATTGACGAGGTGGGCGAATATGAAAGCAAAGTTTTGTAAAGTCGAGTGTTAGCGTGGGATCTCCTGTTGACGGTCATTCGACGCGGATCTGGTCCCCCGACGCCTCACGATATTTCTCAGAGATCCTGCGAGGGAACTGGAGATTGGTGACGCCCCGGAGGTGAGGCTTTCTAAGGCTGCTTTCCTGAAGAAAGCTTATGCCCGCTCTCTTGTTTCTGGTCTGCTGGAGAGCTGATTTCCGTGACGCCATATGCCGCCAGCAAAATTACAACCGGTTCTATCGGGTGCCGGTAAGTGGGAAAGTTATGAGTGACGCAATAGACTAACGGAAACGACCCCATCATGAGCAGCCAGACCCATCGGTTTCTATCCTTCCACATTGCCAGAACTGCTCCGAACCATCCCACCATCCCTACCACGAGCCACGGAAAGGAATAGGGCCGATACCAAAACTCGACCATGCGCCGAAGTACGCGACTGGCAAACCCCCTTGGGTCGCGCGCGATAAACTGTCTTGCTTCGGCTAGTTTCTGATCCATGAAAGGCAATTCTCCCAGCCGTGCATAGTTGCTGGGATTGCGATCAGGAAAATCACCGCTGTAATCGACTGTTCCCTGCATTCCAGGCCGGTTCCCAAGCCAAAGTTCCAGCCCGAGATTATCGCGAACCGGGATGAAGCGTCCGAGTGTCACGTAATTTCTCATGGTCCAAGGAAGCAGCGCCAGGACAAGTCCCAGGATGGCGATCCCTACTTGCCGGGAAGCGGACTTCTTCGACCAGGCGAGCCAGCCTCCATAAACCAGAACAACGGTCAGTAGCGAGGGCTGCAGCAGAACCAGCAGCCCAGAATAGACGCCGAGGCCGAACCATCCCAAGTCCGTTTCGAGGGTACTCGGAGCCCACAAAAACAGAACGGTCAGCCCTAACGCGGCTAAGTAGGCATTCGTCAGACTCACCACGAATGTTCGGATTCGGTACATCCATGGAATTACCCAAAGCCATCCCGCCGCAATGCCAACCGTTTCACCGAAGTGAAGTCTTCCAACGTAGTAAAGCAATAGGGCAGTGACCGCACCAGCCAGCACATTGATTAACACCGCCGCCCACGCCGACTGCACGGTATAGATTCCGAATGCCTTGAATACACCAGCCAACACTAACGGATATAGCGGAGGTTGCTGGGCGGTTGCCGCAGTCGGGACTTTGTCGTAGGGGGATGAAAAGCCCAGGCCAGAGGCGAGTGCCGCTGCAATGTGTGACGGTTCATTCGCCGCAAACAAAAGTTGAGGCCCAGAGTACCGAGAGAGGATAAACGCGGCGCTAGCCAGACGGGTCAGGAATGCCGTTCCGAAAATAACCAACGGAGAAGCCGCAATTCGTTTGATGGTGGTCAAATTATCTAAATGCTTTCGGCGCACTCGTGTCGCGAATCGTCAGCTGGTCTTTTCCGCGTCTTCTGGACCGCGTTCTTCCGGTTCCTAACGCCTTTTAGGGTGGACCAGAAGCACGTGCATATTCTAGGCCTCGTTAGTAACAGTGTGTCGGAATGACAAAAGGTTCGGAGCCTATCCCGCCAGCAGCGCCACACCCGCGGCTACAAGACCAGCCGCAATCCATCGCCGCCGATCGACTTTCTCATGCAGAAAGATTTTCGCGGCGACGGCGTTGCCGATGAATGTGAGGGAAGCGGCGGCGGGAGCGACCAGGCTGACTTCTCCCCAGGAAAGCGCGAACAGCAGGCTGAAGAATGCCGCTGCCATAGCTGTGACACCAAAGAGAAAGTTGGGGTTGCCGAGCGTCCGTCCGATCACTACACCGAGTCCGGTGCGCCTCCACAAAGCGCCGACATCGCCAACCTGTTTCATGGCGCGGGCCAGCAGCACGTCGCCGATCACGGAAGCGAAGACGATCGCGAGGATCGCGCTCCAGGTGTAGAGGGCTTTCATCTGATTGTCATCCTGAGCAAAAGTTCTTTGCGCCGCGAAGGGCGCGTTTGGTTTGCTTCCTCAGCGAATTTCCTCGGGGCTCTCATGGATCGACTCCAGTGACGACCGTGCCAACGCTCTCAGGAGCCTCCACTGCGCCGGATTCGTGGTGCCCGTGCTTCGTAAGCTCCGGGCCCCCAGCTACAAATCCCACACCTCCGGTGATCAAAGCAATCCCCAGCCAGCGCATCGGACTGACGTGCTCGTGCAGCACAAACCTGGCCACCAGGGCAAGCAGCACGTAGCCGAACGACGTTGCGGGCAGAACATAAGTGAGATCGGCCCAGGAGAGCGCCGTCATGTAGGTGGCAAAAAACGCGAGCAGAAGAAAAATGCCGACCGCGACCCAGGGATTGAGCACCGCAAGGATCACACCTTGCAGGTGATGGACAGAGATATTGCCGGTTTGTTTCATCCCGTGCGAAAGCATGGAATCTCCGGCCGCGGCAAAGACCGTGACACCGGCTAGCACAAGATACTTGCGAAAGTTCACTGGAAGTTTAGGGAGCGAATTTTAGAATCTTTCACCACAGAGACACAGAGTCACAGAGAAAAAGAAAGAGGGAAAAAGACGATAAAAACAGTTTCCTCGGTGTCTCTTTGCCTCTGTGGTGAAAAGCCTTTATTGGTTACCTTAGGCCTTGGCGAGTTCGGCCGCGGCCTCTTCGCCATGCTGCTTGACCAGCTTGTTGCGCGCCGCACGCAGCTTCAGGAAGGTCTTGGCTTCCTTGTAAAGGCGTTTGCGGTCGTTGCTGTCAAAGGCTGCCTTCCTCAGGATGCGGAACACTGCCTTGGGCCGGAAATAATACTCATCGTAAAAGCGATGCACGGCGGAAAGAATTTCATCGGCCGGCAGTCCGGGATACTGGATGTGCGCCAACTGGTGACCACCTTCGTCGACCATCTTGTTGTCGCCAACCATGAATCCGTTCTTCACTGCGTAGTCGTAGAGTTCGGTGCCGGGATAGGCGTGGGCCACGGAAACCTGAATGGTTTCGACGTCCAACTCTTTGGCGAAGGCAATTGTGGTGTTGATGGTCTCGTGAGTCTCGCCGGGAAGTCCCATGATGAAATCGCCGTGGATGACCAACCCCAGCTTGTGACAATCTTTAGTGAACTGGCGCGCACGCTCAACAGTTGCGCCCTTCTTGATGTTCTTCAGAATCTGCTGATCGCCGGATTCGTACCCGACGATGAGCAGCCGGCAGCCGGCTTCCTTCATGGCTTTCAGGGTTTCGTAATCGGTAGTCACCCGCGAAGTGCAGGACCAGGTGAGGCCCAGCGGCTTCAGCTTGGCGCACAGCTCGATAGTCCGCGCCTTCTGGATGTTGAAAGTATCGTCGTCGAAAAAGAATTCCTTCACTTCCGGCCAGTACTGCTTGACCTTGGCCATTTCGGCGGCCACGTCGTCGGTAGAGCGCTTGCGCCATGGATGTCCGCTCAAAGTCTGCGGCCACAGGCAGAACGTGCATTGCGCCGGGCAGCCCCGCGTGGTGTAAAGAGAAACGTAGGGGTTTAGCAAGAACGGCACGTTGTAACGAGTCACGTCGAGATCGCGCTTGTAAATGTCGGTGACGTGCGGCAGAGCATCCAGATCCTGAATTTGCGGCGCATCCGGGTTGTGCACGACCTCGCCGTTTTTCAGGAATGAAACACCGGGGATGTCTTCCAGACGCTTCCCTTTGGCGTAGTCAACCACGGCGTAATCGAACTCTTTACGAGCCACGAAATCGATCGCCGGACAATCGCGTAGCGACTTCTCCGGGAGCACACTCACGTGCGGTCCTACGAATGCAATCTTGATCTTCGGATTGCCAGCCTTAATGGCGCGAGCCAGGCCGATGTCGCCAGGGAAGCCGGGCGTCGAGGTGAACAGAACAAGAAACTCATAGTCCTTGGCAATCTCAATGGTCTGCTCAGCCGAAATATAGTGCGGAGGCGCATCCAGCAAGCGAGCCCCCTCCAGCATCCCAGCCGGATAAGCCAGCCACACCGGATACCAGTATGACTCGATCTCGCGGGTGGCGGGCCAACGGGAGCCGGCGCCGCCGTCGAAGTTTTCAAAAGATGGCGGATTCAGGAATAAGGTTTTAAGAGGCATATTGGGTGAGCTTCAATTTTATCATCCGAAGGCGGCTTGTGTGTTGAAAAACCAGTGTTTATGCAGGTTCGTCGTTGAACACAAGGTTTGATGCAGCGAATGGATGAAAAGAGGCATCGGGTGACTATTTGGCGCCGAGGGCCCAGCGTTCCAGACCTCCGGTGGCGCGCATTAGCGCGACCTGACTGCGTTCGAGTTGGAAAGTAACATCCTGCAATGTGATTAGACGTTCGCTGGCTTCAGCCTGGGCATCGCCGAGATCGTGAAGATTGGCGGTGCCGGAGTCCATGCGAGTGCGGGTGGCCTCGATATTTTTCTGGGCGATCTCGTATTGGAGTTCGGCCACCTCGCGGGCGGCTTGCATCTGTGTGACGGAGCGCTCGAGGCGCAAGGTTTCTTCCGAGACCTGGTTGCGAGCGGCTTGTGCTTGCGTGGTCGCTTTGCGCGCTTCCGACTCAGCCTCTTTGACCCGCTCGTGCTGTGCGAGATTCAAGAATGGGAGATGAATGGCCACGCCGACGGTAGCATTGTTAGGCTGGAAGTGTTTGTAATAGGCCTCGTAATTGTTGTAGTCGGCGAGGTTGGCGTACTGGGCGGCGAAGTCCACGCTCGGCCAAAGGGATCGGTGTTCTCCCGCTGCCCGCAGGTATTGCGCGCGCGCGTGTTCGACGGCGGCCTGAACCACCGGGCTTGCGTCGGTGGCCTTGACCAGAGAATCCTCCTCGGACTTTAACGCGGGGAGAGCCGGCACGGAATCGGGATCTATTTCGAGAGAGGAGTTTTGCAATCCGGTCAGGCGGGAAAGATGCTCACGGAGAACGTCGGCTGCTCCGCTCGCTTCTGCCAAACGCAGTCGGAGGCGCGCCACCCACAAGCGGGCTTTGCTGCCATCGATTTCACTGTCCACACCCTCCTTGACGCGTTCCGCAACGGCGTTTTCCGTTTGTTCTGCGGCGGCGATGGTTTCGCGCAGGCGGCTCAAACGCTGCTCCCATTTCGCCAGTTCAGCAAAGCTCAATACGGTGTCCTGAATAACCTGATTGCGTTCGTCCTTGGTGTGAAGAGCACTGACTGTGATCTCGGATTGCGCGGCGCGAATGAAATCCTTCAGCGCGGGATTGATGAGGGCGGATTGGGCGTTTACGTTGAAGAGCGAAGGAGCAGCACCTTCGAGGCTCAGCGGAAAGCCGTCAGACCAGCCGATTCCTGCTCCTGCATTCAATTGGGGAATGTAGCTATTGCGAAGTTCGCGGTAGCTGGCAGCAGCATGCTGTTGGTCGTCGGCGGCGATGCTGATGCCGGTGGCATGCTTCAGCGCAAGTTCGACGGCCTGGTGGAGCGTGACCGGCTCGGCCAGCAGGGAAGCTGGCAAGAGGACGAGCAACGCCAGTACGAGTTTATGAATGCGCTTGCTACTCCATGATTTATTTTTCATTGTTCTCCGCCTTTACGAAACGCGAGGGCTAGCCCGCGCCCAATTTTGCCGCTTTACGCGGCCCATTCGACTCCACTCAGGGCAGGCTGCTTAAGCGCCGCTCTTTCACGGTATTGTCGTGTATGGAAGATTCTACGGACAATCTGATGCGAGAGAAATGATAAGGGTGAGTCGGTCGTCGTTCCGTCACTGCGTTATAACTCGCGTGGATCGCCCTTATTATCCCGACGTAGGAGCACCGATTTCGCTAGTGGAAACCGGATGGCTTCCGGTTAGCCGGCTCATCCAATCGCCGTCTGCGCTCAGAACTCCAACCGCGCCTGGAAGGCGATCATGCGTGGACTGCTATCGCCACCCAGCCCGACTCCCAGCAAGCCGGTCGGCGGGGAGGTCGTGTAGGTTAGGGCTCCAAATCCACTCTGCGTGGAAGGATTTCCTGGAATGCCGGCCTGAACCATGCTTGGGAGCGCAAAATTCGGATGGTTGAAAACATTAAAGAATTGCCCCTCAAACCGCAGCTTCACGTGCTCGCTCAAGGGAAGCCATTTCGTCAGGTAGAAGTCGCTCCAGAGAAAATCAGGACCGCGCAGTGCGTTACGGCCGAGGTTTCCGAATTGGCAATTCTGGGCGCTGTCGCCGCCGTAGCACTGCCCGGTAGTGGGATCGACCGCCGACACGAAAGCATCCGGATTGAGCCACTGCAGCGTTCCGGCTTGCGTTATGCCCGGAATCGGACGATGCATATACAGCGGCACGCCGGGAACGACGCTGGCAAACTGCGGCCCGCTGCCCTGCACAATTCCCTCTTGCAGCCCAGTGCCTGGATTGGCCGCTGAATAGGGCGTGCTCAGCACCGAGAACGGAACTCCACTGTGCCAGAATGCGGTTCCAGAAATCTGCCAGCCGTTGAGCACATAGCCGAGAGAACGACTGCGCACTCTGATCGGCAACTGATACACATACTGCGCGTTGAGATTGTGCCGGATGTCATAGTCACACGGGCCATAATCGCGGGCCAGATCTCCCGGCAGAGGCGAGAGAATTCCTCCTGCGGAGAACGGAAGGAACCCTCCGTTTGAGGCAGTATCCATGCAACGGCTCAAGGTGTAGTTGACCTGTCCTTGCAAGCCGTGGCTGAGCCGCTTCATCGCAGTCACTTGGAGACCGTTGTAGTGGCTGTTCGCGCCGGTGGAGAACTGCGTTACTGCTCCGAATCGTGCATCGGTCGGCTGCATGTAGGGGAACGGTGCAAAACAACCCTGGCATACAGTCTGGTAACCGTTCACTTGGGTTGAGTACGGCTGGTTCACGGCGCGCGTGCCGACATACTGCGCTTGCAAACTAGCCCTCGTTCCAAATTGATGCTCCATCCCCAGGCTCCATTCCATGAAGTAGGGCGCGTGGAGTTCGCCATTTGGAATAGCCGTGATCGCAACTGGTGGGAGCGAGGGCTGGCCCTGGGGAAATCCCGAAGTAAAAGTCTGATTCGCGGCAACGAGTGCGCCCACTGCGCCGTTGGGCACTCCCGGCGCGATCGCCGTACCGCCGACAGTGCCAAGCACTCCTCCCTGGAACGTCTTATCGTAGGGCGGATTCGTGCCGATCAGGTCAGCCACCGTGCCTGGCAGGATGTCGCTGAAAATTCCGAAGCCGCTGCGGAGCACGGATTTTGGCTCAAACTGCCATGCGATCGCCGTCCTCGGTTGCAGTATTGCGATTGGTATAGATGAGAACAGATTACTGAGATGGGTCTGGATGGTCTGGTTCAGCGGTTGACTGACATCATGAGAGATGGAATTGAAAGAGCCGCGAAGACGGGCGACTTGATCGTGAGGATTCAGCGGATTGGAGTTGAAGGTGTCGCGCAGGCCGAACGTCCAGGTCAGTTTGCGAGTTACTTTCCAAGTGTCTTGCGCGTAGACATCGAGATTGAGAAAGTTGAACGGCTCATTTGGGTTTGAAGGGAATGTCTCAGACGCGGTATTTGCTACTCCGTCTATGAATTGCTGCAAATTCGCGTAGGTCACGGTCGGAACCGTGCCTTCCCCGAAGTCATAGTCGTTCAGGCGAAAGATACGGGTATTGGTTCCGAAGCGAAGTTCATGAGCGCCGCGACTCCAGGCGAGGTTGTCATTGATGAAAAAGCGGAATGCGCGCCGGCCTTGAATCCAGGTGTTGTCGAGGCCTCCGATGGGCGTGAAGGCATTCGCGCCAGTGCCCTGCAACACAACCGGAAACGCGGAAAGTGTTCGCTGCAGGTTGCTTGGCCCGAACAGGCTCTCATACCAGGAGAATGCGGGATTGAAGTAGTTCACCAGGTTCTGTGAGAACACATGCGTGTGTCCTGCCGCGAAAGAATAGAGTGGCTGCGGGGAAAACGCATCGAACACTGGGTTGATGGGGTCCGTCCAGGCGGCTTGCAGACCGGTATCGGACTGGAATCGAAACCAGGCCGTATCCTTCGGGTTGATGTTGTAGTCGACGCGGGCCGTCTGCACCTGTTCGTGATCATCGCTGGAATGGGAGACGCTCTGCCGGTTCGCGCAACCATCTCCGGCGGCGCCGAGCGGGCATCTAAGTATCGCGGTGGGCGTGCCGCTAGTGTTTTCGTAGAGGGAGAACATCTGTTGATAGAACGAGACCGAGGCAGAAGGAAGTTGTTGCAGCACGTATTGCTCGAATGCCGCACTGGGAACGATGGTGGGCGTGACGATGGGCAGTGCGATCCGCACCCATTCACTGTCGAAGAAGAAAAAAAGCTTGTCGTGCGCAATCGGCCCGCCGACACTGCCTCCAAAATGGTTCACGGTCGCTCCCGGCTTGCGGCTTCCCGGCGTCGCGTTGGTAAAGTAGTCCGCCGCATTCAGCAAAGAGCCATTCCACAGTTCATAGAGATTTCCATGAAACCGATTCGTCCCGGACTTGGTGACGTAGTTCACCTGGGATGCTCCGTACCGTCCTTGATCCACGGAATAGGAAAGAGTGTTGACCGTCACTTCTGAGATCGAATTCAGTCCCAGGACAAGGTTGGTTGAGAGGCCGCTGTTGAGATTGGTGAGCGGGTCATTCGTTTCCAGCCCATCGACGATGTAGCCGTTAGAGAGGGCGGGCAACCCGTTGAATTCCACGTTGCCATACCCGTTCGTGCCGCCGACAAAATCGTTGCCGCTGCCGGCCGTATTGATCAGGGCTCCAGGAACAAACTGTAAAGGGTAAGTCAGGTCGCCTCCTGGATTCGGCAGGTCCTCCAGTGCCGGAGCAGTGAGGGTTGTGGATGTGTTGGCGTTTTCTGGATTGATGAGTGGGGCCTCGCTGCTCACCTCCACCACTTCATTCGAGCGCGCTACCTTGAGGGTGAAATCCACAGTTTGCTTCTGGCCCAGTCCAGAAATCACGTTGTCATTTTGCTGTGGTGCAAAGCCTTGCGCTTCTGCCCTGACCGAATAAGTGCCCGGCTTTAGCTGCGGAAAGTTGAACCGTCCAGCGTCATCGGTCCGGGCACTGCGCTTCAGGCCGGTCTCGTGATTCGTGACCGTGACAGCGGCGCCCGGTACAACCGCGTCGGTTGTATCTCGCACCTGGCCAACGATGGCGCTGGTGGTTTCCCCTTGTGCGAGAGCTTTCGCCGGAAGGAAACAGGCCACCGTCACTAAAAGCAAAACAAAAGTCGCTGCCCGCGCCATGAATGCCCCACGCCTCTGCCTTGAAGTGGCAAGGAGTCACTGCTCTCATCTGTTAACCAGCGATTATCTTCATTAGTTAACCACAGTTAATACAAACAGGCAAGGACAAGGGGAGAAAAAGTCATAGCCTCGGCGCCAAAAGCGCTTGGCGCCCGCCTCATTCCTGATCGGAGGCGATGCTGAGGTAACGCGGCGCGTGGGTGCGACGTAGACGTGTGAGTTCAGCGTGGGGATTACTCGCAGAACTTAAGTAACATTGACCGATCCCGGTCTAGTTGTAATGCTGGTAGTAATGGCCAACAAGTCCGAGAAGCCCAACCGGCATAATCGCCCGCCGCGCATACGTGTCCCTAACAATGAGCGGGCGTTGTTCACCGTGGATGCCAAGAAACATGTTGGAGTAATCCGGCGGCTCTCGCTTACGGGAGGTTCCGCCGTTCTTACCAACGGTCCTATTCCTGAGGGAACGATGGGGGAAATGGATTTAGGCACCGTGTTCGGCAAAGTGACGGCGCAAATCGAATTCATGCATTGCGGAGCGGATGGGATGCCGCTGGCGCAGGCTTTCCGTTTCATTGACATGGACGAGATCAGTTCCAAACGATTCAGCGCCGCCGCCAAGCAAATGGAAAAAGCGGGATTCAGCGATGCCGAAGAAAAAGGAAATCCTCTCGGCAACTTGGCATCTCAGACTTTGAGCAAACTCCGCAACAGCATCGGCAACCTTTCGGGCATGATCACTCCCGGAAGCACCGGCAAATCCTAGCGTCGAAATCGTGCGTGGTTCCTATCTTGTTGATCCCATAGACAGCAGCACTCGATCTCTTATCGAGTTACGCGCTTCAGGGCATCCTGGGCTGGGCGGAAGCTGTGAGCCATGGAGAGCGCCATGCGATACTCTTCAGCGGCGGCGGGGCCGTCGCCCTGTTTCTCAAGCAACTCGCCGAGTAAATAGTGGGCTTTGAAGACAGGGGCCTCCTCAGCCGTGTTGGAGAAGCCGAGATAACTGCGCAGGAGCTTAATAGCCAGAGGATAATCACGATCTGCACCAAATAACATGCTGGCACCATCCACAAACGCTCCGGGATGATCGAGGCGGCTGGACTCCATACTGTGGAGCGCCTGCTCCATCTCTTCAAAGCGGTCGGCGTGGCGATAGAAGCCGGCAAGATTGAGCCAGGCACGAGCGCCATTCTGACTCGCAGTGACGGCGGCGCGGAATTCCCGCTCCGCCGCAGCCGGGTCTTTCTCTCTCTCGGCGATGCGTCCCCTCACCCAGTGCGCCATCGACGGATTGAGTGCGACGAGCAATTCAGCCTGGGCGCGGGCTTTGTCTTTGCCGCCGCCGACAATTCCGGGAGCTTCCAGATAAAACTCAGCCAGGTCGGTGCGAGCCTCCCAGCTGTTAGGAGAGAACTCAACGGCGCGTTCGAACTCCGAGCGAACTTTCCCTGCCAGGCCGGCGGCGCTGAGAAAACCGGATCGATCGGCCTTCTCGCCGTAGATGCGGCCCAGCCATAGGTGATAGAGGCCGTTGTCGGGGGCCAAAGCGACGGCCTTTTCGCAGGCGGGGATGCCGGCGTCCCAATTGTCGAGTTCGAACTGGGCGCGGCAGAGCAGGTTGTAGGCTTCCGCGGTCGGCGCCGTGCGGATCTGTTGATCGAGAATTTGCATAGCCTGATCGACGCGGCCAGCGGCGAGAAGGGATTCAGGTGATTCGGCGGCATTCACGATCGGCAAGAGCAGGATCAACGGCAGGAGCACGACAAGTAGGCGAGCCTTGGGCGCGATCTTAAAAGCAGGTTCCCTTCGGCGTCGCTCAGGGCAAGCCTCACCGGGCTTGTCGTCCGATTCGGAATGACAAAAGTCGTCATTAGAATGATCGTTATCGATCCACGGCATGGGCTAGGGGACCACTCTCACGCGGGCGCCGTCGACTAAGGGCTTGTTGGCTTCGGCCGAGGACAGGGCGACTACGGCATTCTGGGGAAGGCCGCCCGTGATCTCGACCTGGGTAAGGTTCTGCAGGGAGACTTCCACTTCGCGCCTTTTCAATTCGCCGTCGACGACCTGATAAACGTAAGGTTTGGTGTCGTCCATGCGCACGGCCTCGCGCAGCAGCGTGAGCACGCCGCTGTGCTCGGCGGTGATGATGGTGACGCCGACATTGACGTTCGGCAGCAGGCGCAGATCGTGGTTGTCGAGTGTGCAGGTGACTTCGCCGACGTTGCGCGCGCCGCGAAGTTTCACGGTGGAAGGAACGGTGCCGATGGTGCCACTCCAGATGCGTCCGGGCAGAGCGTCCCAGGTGACTTCGATTTTCTCTCCCGCGGCGAGGCGGCCAATGTCAGGTTCGTCGACGAAGGCGCGCACCAGCATGTGCGAAAGATCGCCTTCCTGCAGCAGCAGATCTCCGTTTTGCACGTAAGCCCCTTGCTTGACGGGCAGTGCATAGACGATGCCATCGAAGGGAGCGCGCACACTGGATTTGCGGAGTGCATCTTCGGCGGCGTCGTAGGCAGCCTCGGCTTCCGCTCCCAGAGCCTGAACCCTGGCAACCTCCGGTCGCGAGTAGCGGTCTTTCTTTTTTTGCTCGAGCAGAGTGGTGTCAGCCTGAGCCTGCCGCAATGCGTCTTCAGCCTGCTTGACCTCGCCGGCCGAAGCTGCACCTTGCTGCTGCAGGCGGCGAAGAGCGTCCAGATTGCGCTGGGCTGCGTCACGCGCGCTGCGGGCTTTGACGAGTTGGGTATCGAGCGTGAGGATTTCTTCACGGGTGCCGCCGGTATCGACGTCAGCCTCATCAGCCTGAGCCGCTTTGATCTGGGCTTGGGCGCGGGCGGCCTGGCTGCGCAGGTCGGCATCATCGAGCTGCAACAGCAACTGACCCTGGCGAACGTGGTCGCCCTCTTTTACGAACAAATGTTTCACCGTAGTCGCCGCCGGGGAGTGCGCCTCGAAGTTGCGGATGGGTTCGACTTTGCCGTTGGTGGAGATCAGGCTGCGGATCGGTCCGCGTTCGACTGTGGTGGTGCGGACTCGCAGGGGTCCGGGGCGCGTGAAGACCGGGATAATGGCGAGCGCGACGGCAATAGCTCCGAGACTCAGCCAGGTACGCCGTTTGCTCGCGGGACGTCCGTTCGAATTGTGGTTGGTTCCTGCCAACTCGTTATCTTTTAGGCTGCGGCGGGCACTACTGCAAGGATTAATTTACCACTCGCACCGCCGCGAAAGAATGCCGTCTGCTCCAGCCGTTGCTTGGTTAGATGCGGGCAGCGGGGGGTGGATGCGAGCGATCAAGTTTGAGCGTTCTGGGCGGGATGACGCGCGGCCCCGCCCTCAACCGCTACAATGCTCCTATGCCGAAACCCCGCCGCTACACGCCCGAGCACGCCGCCGCTGGGCTCGACTCGAAGTTCCCTGAGATTGAAACCTGGCCGAATCAGTTTCCCGGTTATGAAATCGTGATCGACGATCCGGAGTTTACTTCTGTCTGTCCGAAAACCGGCCTGCCGGATTTTGGCGTGATCACGCTGCGTTACCAGCCTGACAAAGTCTGTCTGGAACTCAAATCGTACAAAGAATATTTGCACTGCTACCGCAACCTTGGGATCTTTCAGGAGAACGTCGTGAACCGCGTGCTGGAAGATGTGGTGCGGTGGGCGAGGCCAGTGTGGGCCGAGGTCAAAGGAGAATTCCGTCCGCGCGGCGGGATATCGACGACTGTCGTGGCACGCTGGCCGCGCGGGAAAAAGACTAGTGGGCGACTTTGATTTTGATTTAAACCATGCCAAGGGCGGAAAGAGCGAGGTAAACCATGAGCACCGTGAGTCTAGTTATTTTCATTGCAAGTGCGATGATGCTGTTTGGAACATCCAACATGCTTGCCGGCGCAGATCCCGCAATGAATGGCCCACTTAGGCGGTTGCTTATGCAAGCCACAGTTTCCCTGGCTGTTTTGGGTGCATCACTCTTCATCATTTTGACGCACGGATTCAGCCCAGATAGCAAACGCTGGGCTTACGCTACTGTGGGAATGGTCGTCGGTTACTGGTTGAAGCCAAGCAGCCCACTGCCGCAAAAGGAACAGTAGAAAACCTTCAGCCCTTGCGTGGTCTGCGGCGTTGCGGAGCAAACATGCGCGGATCATAGCTTAACGGTTCGACTCTCTGCACAACCACTCGGCGGAAGTCATGATGCCGCGGATTCAGCAGCCAGTTGTTTTCATGAGGGGCTAGGGCCGATGGCACAACCAGGACGCAATGTTTGACCTCGGCTGCGAATTCATCTCCGATGCGGGCAAGTTCAGCGGGCGCCGGTGAGTTCCGCCACGAAGATGGAAGGTCATCGACAGCGATAACTTTGGCGGGCAGATCGTTCGGAAGTTCAGCCGTGACCAGAACCAGATCCGGCGGGGCATCGTCCGGATCGAGATGAACGAAATATTCGAGCATGGCCAGGGATTGGTGCTCGGAGGTATAAGCGAGACGAGTGCCCGGACTTGACCAGCGCCCACCATAAAGATAAGCACCTTCGCCATCCAGCGGAGAGCGCGCATACAACTTGCGCAGCACGCGATAGACTCGCCTCAACTGACGCCGCCGTAGGCGATCCGTCCCAACACGTTTTCGACCTCGCGAGCGCCTAATTCCGTGTCCACGGCGCTGATCGGAGCGGCGCCGCCCAACGCGCGATTGGCCCGCTTCAGCCAGCGCGCGGCACTGTGGCGGTCGCCGAGACTGTGCTGCGCCAGGGCGACGATTCGGGCCAGGCGGTAGAGCCGATCGGATTCGAAGCGGGCGAGCCGTCCACTGCGGCGTCTGCGCTGCAAGCTGCGCGGCGAGAGGTCCAGAGCGTCTGCCAACTCCTTGAGCGTAAGTCCGGAAGCCTGCATCAGCTGTTCCACTACGGCGGGAGGGAACCCGGTGCGGATGGCTTCGCAAAGATCGCGCTGGTTGTTGAGTGTGCGTCCCAGGACGGTTCGGCCGCCAAGCTCTTTCACCACCGCACGCAATTCGTTTACCATTTGTCGTCTATGATAGCGACAATTGTCGCTGATGTCAAACTCCTATCCAATGTGGGGACAGCCGCCCTCGGCTGTCCGTCGAGCGCAGCTCGACTCTCCTTCCGCGAAGCCCGCGGTCCGCGTCCGTGCTATATTCGCTCGACCGTGACCTCCGCGAAATTGCAACCCCGCACTGCGCTGATCGTACTCACCGCGCTTAATCTGCTGAACTATGCGGATCGCAACGTCCTGTTCGCGGTGCAGCCGCTGGTGCAGGACGAGTTCCATCTGACCAAGACGCAGATCGGCTACCTTACCAGCGCATTCCTAGGGTTCTACATGGTGGCCGCGCCGTTCGTTGGTCCGCTAGCCGACCGCTATTCACGCAAGTTCATCATCGTGCTGGGCGCGATCTTCTGGAGCGGGCTCACGCTGCTCACCGCGTTCACTCATAACTACACAGAGCTGCTGATTCGGCACACGCTGGTTGGAATCGGCGAAGCAACCTTCGTCACAATTGCCCCGACGTTCGTTGCCGATCTTTTTGCGGAGGAGAAGCGTGGCCGGATTCTGGGCGTCTTTTATCTGGCGATTCCCGTGGGCTCGGCCGCGGGATATTTGCTCGGGGGCTATCTGGCTCCGCAGTATGGTTGGCGGTTTCCGTTCTATATCGCGGCCGGTCCAGGATTCCTGCTGGCGATCGCCGTCATGTTTCTCAAAGAGCCAGAGCGCGGGCAGTTTGACTCGCTGAAAGGCACTCCGGAGCGGACAACGCTGTTCGGGTTAGCGCGCAATCCCGCGTTCCTGACTTCCACGCTCGGCATGGCGGCCATGACGTTTTCTCTTGGCGGCATTCAGGTGTGGATGCCGCAATTCCTGTACAGTGAGCGCCACTACACGCTGGAGGCCGCGAACCTCACGTTCGGATTGATCATCGTCGGAGACGGAATCGTCGCGGCTTTAGCCGGCGGATGGCTCGGCGACTATCTGCTGCCACGCATGAAGAGTTCTTATTATCTGGTTTCAGCAGCGAGCATGGCGCTCGGCGTTCCAGTGATGATTGTCGCGCTGTTCGTCAAAGGCCACGCCATGATTCCTGCCATCGCGCTCGCCGCGTTTTTTCTTCTGCTGAATACAGCGCCGCTGAACGCTGCAGTGATCAACTCGGTCGATGCTCACATTCGCGCCACGGCGCTGGCGGTGAACATTTTCATCATCCACATTTTGGGTGATGTTCCTTCGCCCACCATGATGGGCTGGGTTGCAGACCGGCGCTCGCTGCAGGCCGCATTCATCCTTCCGGTTATCGCCATGGTGATCTCTGCTGTCATACTGTTTTACGGGATGAAATTCGCGCCAGCCGTGAGCGGCGCCGCTCTTGAGGTAGGCAAGACCTAGCCGGGATGCATTACTTTCACTGGATTGCAGGGACGATTCTTGCGCTGGCCTGGTTCTCTCGCATCATCGACGCTGCGATCGGTATGCCGAGCGTCGCCAACATCACGAAACCTGAATGGAACCGCAATCCGGTTGCCGCATCCGGTAATCCGCTGGTGTCGATTATTGTGCCGGCGAGAAATGAAGAAGCCGACATCGAGCAGTCTCTGACTCGCCTGCTCGAACTCGATTATGACAACTACGAAGTGATTGCGGTCAACGACCGCTCCACCGACCGCAGCGGCGAGATCATGGAGAGCGTTGCGGCTCGTCCCGCCGTGCATGGTCGCCTGCGGGTTATTCATCACCGCGAATTGCCCTCGGGCTGGCTGGGGAAAACGCATGCGATGTGGACGGCGACGAACGAGGCGAAGGGCGATTGGCTGCTGTTTACCGACGCCGACGTGCAGTTCAAGCCGGACTCGCTGCGGCGCGCTCTGGCTTATGCAGAGGCCGAGCATGCTGACCATGTGGTCGTGTTTCCGCAAATGATCATGAAACGCCCGGGCGAGTTCATGATGATTGCTTTTTTTCAGACCATGTTTGTTTTCGGACATCGACCGTGGAAGGTGGCCGACCCGAAGTCGAAAGATCATATGGGCGTTGGCGCATTCAACCTGATTCGCCGCAGCACGTATGAAGCGGTGGGAACCTACGCAGCGTTGCGGATGGAAGTGCTCGATGACATGAAACTGGGCAAAGTGGTGAAGAACGCGGGCTTCGCGCAACGCAATGTTTTTGGCGAAGATCTGATTTCGATTCGATGGGCGCGCGGCGCGCGAGGGGTCGTCGAGAATCTGACCAAGAACTTTTTCGCTGTGTTGTCTTTCCAGTGGTGGCGCACACTGATTTCGGCATTCGGCCTAGCGTTCCTGAATCTGATGCCGTTTCTTGGCGTCTGGCTGGCGCACGGCTGGGAGCGCTTGCCTTATGCGATCGCGCTGGCATCGATGTTTTCAATTTATGTAGGCATGTCGTGGCGCTCCGGGGTTCCGGCTTATTACTTCCTGCTGCATCCCGTTAGCACCATGCTATTTGTGTATACCTTGCTCCTTTCCATGTGCCATGCGCTGTGGAATGATGGCATCATCTGGCGCGGGACGCGGTATCCGCTGGAGGAGTTGAGGAAGGGAATGGTGTGAGGACGATTTCAAAGGGTGACCAACTGCCAGCCGAACTGATGGAATTCGGCGAGTCTTCGGAAGTCTTTTTCGTTGGCGGTGATGACGCGAATGCCCATTCGCGCAGCGCTCACCGCAATCAGCGCGTCGTTCGTGAGTCGGCCGCGTCCGATCTTCTCGTAGTCGTACTTGTCCGCCAGAAGTCGCAGCACCTTTCCGGCGCGGATCCAGTCGCTCAAATTCGGCACCAGAATCCGCCCCGCTTCACCGAAGTCCCGCTCCCATTGCTCGACCGCTTGTCGATGGCGCTCACGCGCTCCAGCATAAAGTTCCTCAAGCACAACCGCACTCAGCCATAAAACTGTCCCGCCGATGAGACGGTGGAGCGCCATGGCGGACGCTTCGCTGCGCAAGGCAGAAACGTAGATGGAAGCATCGAGCAGAGCGGGCTGCATCTAATCGTCCAGGTTCCCATAGACGTCTTCGATGACGATACCGCTCCTGAGAAAGCGGGCACTAGCCTCGTGAGCCAGGCGGTTGCTCCGCTCTTCGGAGATTGCCAGGTCCAGCGCTCGCTCGATGGTTTCCGTTTCCGTCTTGGCTCGCAGAGCTTTTTGGGCGCGCTTGATCTTGATCGCATCTAATTGGAAGTGTTTGTCCGATCGATTTGTTCGTGTGGTCGTAGTGCGTTTCCTCTTCGTCACAAATACAGTTTAGCATGCAATGTACATATTTGCTTTGTTTATGTACATTCGGACTTCACTGCGGCGGATCTCCGCCAACATCCGTTTCATTGCCATAAGTTGCCCCGGAGTTGGGAGTGGAGTAAGTCTTTGCGGGCTTCTTCGGGGGATGCAGTCGGCCGGCGCTGTAGTGGCCTTGTTTCTCCACATCGTAATTCTTAGGCAGCGGTGGAATCAGGGTTGAGCCGCCGGTCAGCTGGCTGACGCGGTTCAAAATGATTTCGGCGCGGCCGTCGTAGAGTTTTACCGGGCCATGGATTTCGATGACCTGTCCCGCCAGGCGTCGGACGTCGCCTACGTCCTTTAAGTCGTGAGGAAAGACCACGACTGTAAACGGGCAAGCCATTTGATCTTCGCAGAAATCAACGAAGTGCACGCCTCTGGCGCCGACTTTCACGCGCAGGACTTTTCCCGTCACGCACTTCGTTTCTCCGACGTGCTGTTTCGCTTCGCGGATGGGGAGGCAGTCGGAGGCGGAGGCCGCTGTGGATAGCACGAGCGCTGACAATAATGTGTAGAAGCACCGAGTACCGCGTACCGAGTACCGAGAAACGGCGATCTCGGGATTTTGGGAAGGTAGCTTCATTGGGCTTTGCTTAGGTTTGAATTGTTTACGGTTTGGTAACTGTTTACCTTCTTCGAACGGGGTACCCCCCCTCCCCCCTCGAGTCTTTAGAATCATCGCCGTAGCGGGTTTTTCTCCGTAAAATCCGCAGGGCAAAGGAGTTAGAGGTCAAAATCCGGATAACAAAGGAGTTAGGGGTTGATTTTTGGCCCTGTAGTTCCTTTTTGCTGGCTCCGAATTTACTCTCTTTGCTGGGGCAATTATGGAGTGCGTTCGAGACCTAGGGCAAGGTTAGATGTCACAGGGGGCCTGTGAATTTCTGGGGGCAGTGGGCATCGTTGCGAACGGACGGCGTCCGCCATACTATCTCGGTGACTCGCTTGCACGTGCGACTGCCCGGTCATACACCGAAGATGCGGTCGATCTGCCGAAGATGGTTCAAGTCGTGTGCCGCTTCCAAGCGGACGAACTCCTCGACGGTTTGGCGTCCGCGTACCTCGTGGACTCCGTAGAACTCCACCCAGCGTGCGCGCGGGACCGACTGCAACAGTCGCAGGTTGCTCTCGCGCAGCGCCCGAAAGACCCCCGCCGAATGCCTCGCCGCTTGGTGCGCGTAACCCAAGCGCTCTGCCCATACGTCCTGATCCCACCACGTCAGGGCCACGCCCGGATTCGCCAGCATGTTTCGCAATCGCCAACCCATCGCCAGCTCCGCGTCCGCCAAGTGCGCTGCGATCTCGGCGATTGACCACTTTTCAGGTGCAGGACGCCGCATCAACTGCTCGGGGGCGATATCGCGCAGTCGACGCTCGAGCTGGGAAGGGGTGGCTTGTTGGACACCGATGGGCTCCTGATTGCCAAGATAGCTTAGGACTCGAGTTCGGTATGCTTCGAACGTCTCTGCCATTGGTCCTCTTAGAAGGCGTGTATGCGGCCGAACTCCCGTTGGAATGGATCGCTCTCGCTGCTTCGCAGCTAACGGCGTTTCCACTCGCGATTGCGGCGCCCCCGGCGAACAGCCCGCAGTATATGGCGGAAATTGGGGTGAAGGGAAGCCGCGAGCGTTGTGCGCGGGTGTAGTCCGGAACCCGGTCAATGAGTGTAATGATTCCATAACAATGTCGGCTCCCAGGCCCGAGTAAGCTTTGGAGGCGCAAACCAACCAAAGGGCTCGGAGGAAAGGAGCCGAACATGCTGATTATAGGTGTGATTATCATCCGAGCTTCCAACAAATTGCATTAGTAGATACCGACACGGGTGAGCTGAGTGAACGGCGCTTGCTTCACTGCGAAGAAGCGGAGCAGTTCTATCGCAAGCTGCAAGAGCAAGGTCTGAAGGTGCGGGTGGGGATGGAGTCCAGTGGGCATGCGCGCTGGCTCGAGCGGTTGCTGCGGGACTTGCAGTTTGAGTTGTGGATTGGGGATGCCGCCGAGATCCGCACGAAACGAGTGCGCAAGCAGAAGACGGATCGGCAGGATGCGCAGCTGTCGTTGCGGTTGCTGCTGGACGACCGCTTTCCGCGGATCTGGGTGCCGGACGCGGCCAATCGTGATCTGCGGCAAGTGCTGTGGCATCGGCATCGTTTGGTGCAGATGCGCGCGCGAGTGATGAATCAGTTGCATGTGGTCGCGCTCAACGAAGGCTTGCGACGCAAGAAGGCGCTGTGGCGGCCAGCCGGCCGCAAGGAACTGGAGTCGATCGTGTTGGCTCCTGGGCCACGCAGCGACGCCAGGACTTGCTCGGTTTACTCGACCAACTCACCCGAAGATCAAGGAACTGACGCGGGCGCCAGAAGAGGAAGTGGAGAAGCGTCCGGTAACGCGGCGGTTGATGACGCATCCCGGAGTCGGTCCGCTGACGGCACGGGGGAGTCTGAACAAGTAATCATGATCGCAATAGGTGATCGAAGAGATGGCTGGGTCGGACTGAGTTCCTGACCCCAACGATTAGAAGCGAGCCCAGGTTGGAAAGCGCAGACCACCCACGAGAGCGAAATGGCGCTCTTCTTCGAGTGCATGCTGCAGTGCGCTCAAAAGGCGCTTGACATCGCCGACATTGTTAGAGAGGGAATTTAACACCAGTTAACGGGCGGTCAAGAACCTCTAGGAACCTTAAACATAAGAAAGCCGCCTCGCGAAAGGCGGCTTCTCACTCTCTCTTGTTTCGAGCGCTTTCAAAGCATCACGGGGTCACGGTGAAGCTGGTGGAGCTCCCCACATGCCCGCCCGGAGTTACGACGTTGATCGCTCCGGTCATCGCGCCTGCGGGCACGGTGGCCGTGATCTGATTGTCAGAATTCACGGTGAAGGCTGCAAACTTCCCACATGCAAAGACGACTTCGGTCGCTCCGAGGAGGCTATTGCCGGTGATGAGCACGCTGGTGCCAACTGGGCCGCTCGTCGGCGAGAAGCTGGAGATCTGCGGCGTCACGCGAAAGATTTTGTTGCTGGTGAGGGTGCCGCTGGGCGTCGCCACAGTCACAGAGCCCGTGGTTGCACCGGCGGGAACGGTTGCGGTCAAGTAAGTGTCGGATTCGACGGTGAAGGATGCTGAAGTTCCGTTGAAGGAGACGCCGGTTGCGCCCGTGAATCCTTGGCCGAGAATTTCCACGAGGCCTCCGACCGGACGAGCTGCAGGCAGGAAGGTCACGAACGGACCAAGACCCGTGGACAGGCTGAAGACTGTGCCGTCGCCATTGGCCCCGCCTCCGAATGTGTTTCCGTAGAATGTGCCGTTGGTCGCTTGGAGCAACCCGCTTTGAGCGCCCGCGCCGTCTGTGCCGTCGAAGTTGTGCAATGTCGTCAGCGTGCCTGCAGGGGTGATTTCAAATACCGTTCCATCACCATTCGCGCCACCCGCATTGGTTGTCCCATAGAAGTTTCCGTCGGTACCTTGAACCAGCACACCGAAGGGGTCGGAGCCATCAGTCCCGTCGAAGCTGTGCAGCGTCGTCAGCGTGCCGCCCAGGGTGATCTTGAAGACGGTGCCATCGCCGTGAGCACCACCCTGGTTAGTTGTCCCGTAAAGGCTGCCATCGGCAGCTTGGATCACTCCGGCGAAAGGGATGGACCCGTCGCCGCCGTCGAAGTTGTGCAGCGTCGCAAACGTGCCTCCGGGAGTGATTTTGAAGATCGTGCCGCAGCCGATAGCGGGGGAGGGGCAAGTATGGCTGCCCCCACCGGCAGTGGTTCCGTAGAAATTTCCATCTGTGGCTTGAATCAGAGGTGCGTCTTTAGGGTCCCAGCCGTCGGTGAAATCAAACTCATGGAGATCAGTGAGTGTGCCTGCCGGAGTCATTTTGAAAATCGAGCCGCAGCCTTTGTTGCAGCCGCTGGCGCCGCCGTTGACGGTGGTTCCGTAGAAGTTGCCGTCGGTGCCCTGAAGCAGCGCTGAATTAGTATTGCCCCCTAGGGCGTAATCGAAACCAAGTACCGTGGTCAGCGCGCCTGGTGGGGTGACCTTGAAGAGTGTGCCACCTCCGTCGCTGCCGGCGTTGGTGGTCGATCCGTAAATGTCTCCGTTGGCGGCGAAGGCCAGCCCTCCATCCGGGTTACATCCGTTGTCATCACCCTGGAAGTTGAATAGCGTGGTTAGGACTCCCCCGGTTGTAATTTTGAAAACCGTGCCACAGCCGTAACTGCCACCTGTGTCAGTTATCCCGTACAGGTTTCCGTCGATGCCTTGGACGAGAGAGCCAAGCAGAGGTTGTGAACCGTCGGTCCCGTCGAAACTGACTAGTGGCGTGAAGCGGGTGATCGCCACGTCGGAGATGAACGCGGTGTGATCTCCGGAGGCCAGACCAACAAACTTAAGTGTTTGATCGCCGCCTGTGCTAACCGTGAACGACGCCCTTTGGAGCGTGAACGGGGTGAAACTAGTTAACGTCCATGTGCCGATCACTTTGTCGCCAATCAGCGCTTGGATGGTCTGGTTGCCGTCAAAGCCACCGTTGTAATAGCGCGAACCGAGGTAGAAACTGAGAGTGTATGTTCCTCCGGCGCTGAAGCCTCCGATCGTCTGCCACAGCGCGGCGCTGTTGTTCTGCAAGAACGCTGCCTGGGTGAACGGAAGTCCCGCGAACGGGGGCGGGAAGAAGTTGCTGGTGGAGTCGGTGAGGCCGGCGCCAGTGCCGCCACCGACCGGGGGAGATACAGGAACGATGGTCCAGCCGAAGCCGGGAGCGCTGTTGAAGTCCTGCTGCGGGTCGATTGGCCCGCTGCAGTCCCCTCCTCCGGTAGCTTGGTAGGCATAGTCGAGGGCACACACAATCGGCACCGCCGAGAAGTCCGGGTTAATGATGGAAAGGGAATCCGCTTGGGCGGGTGCGTTCGTGGCCGTCATGAGGATGGTCACGGCAAAGATCGCCAAAAGCACGACGAATCCGATAGAAAGTTTTTGGCTTTGCATGAGTGATCCTCCTCAAACCTTCTGACGTGGCGAGTGGTTCTGCTTGGAACGCGGCCCGGTTACTTAGAGGACGCAAGATGCGGCACTCCGCGACGCGCGAGAGCCGATCCCACAGGGGAAGGAGGAACCAACTGTAGTCCGTTTGGGATGCGAGAGTCAAGGCGGCAGACGGAATCGACGATTGCTGTAATTAGGCGTTTACACTCATTGACCGCTCTTGATGCCGAATGCCGCGCGGGATAGAACCGGCATCCAGAAGAAGCCCGAAGGGTTCTTAGCAGCGCTGGCAGAGTGCGGAGATCCTTCCTTGGGAGTCCTCGCTTCGCCGAGGACTCCACTTCGTCAGGATGACAAGGTGGTGGAGGCAGACGGCACGGCTGGAGCCGTGCCCTTCCCGGGACCAATTCTGCGGCGCGAAAGGAGTTAGAGGTTGATTTTTGGCCCTGTAGTTCCTTTTTGCTGGCTCCGAATTTACTCTCTTTGCTGGGGCAATTATCGAGTGAGTTGAGGGTGGGGGACAAGGTTAGATGTCACAGGGATGGGCTGTGAATTTCTGGCGGCTGTTGGGCATCGTAGCGAACAGATGGCGTCCGCGATACTGACACTGCCGACGTTGTTAGAGATCGCGATGTTGCGCCAGTCGAGCGGCGTCGTTGGCCCGGCATCTTGTGAGGCTGGGCCCCCGGTGCAAGAGAATCAGAAAACTCGGAATGGGATGTTGCTCGACAGTATGCCGCTGGGCGTAACGACCTGGACCATGACCATGCACGGATCCTTCGGAACGGTGGCTATGATCTCCGTCGCCGAGACTACTGTGAACTCTGCGGCTTTGTCGCCGAACTTGACCGCGGTCGCGCCCGTCAGGCCCGTCCCAAGGATGAAGATCTTTTTCCCTGGATAGGCAGCCGTAGGTAGGGTTCTAACGAAAGGAGGGAGACCCAGCGACAGCCGAAAGACTGTGCCGAATCGATGACTTCCGATAAAGCCATGGGTCGTTCGATAGAGATCTCCATCGGTTCCCTGCACCAAGCCAGCATATGGAAACTGCCCGTCATCGGTCCCGTCGAAGCTGTGGAGGGTCGTAAACGTTCCATCCGGGGTTATCTCGAAGATTGTGCCGCACCCGTTTTCGCCACCGGCAAGGCAACTGAACGGACCTCCTTTCATTGTCGTGCCATAGAAGTTGCCGTCTGTCGCTTGTATCAGAGTCCCCGTCGGAGAGGCACCGTCCGCCAGATCGAAGCTGTGTAGTGTCGTCACGGTGCCGGTGGCTGTGATCTTGTAAATCGTTCCCCAGGAACTGTGGCCGCCGAGTTCTGATGTACCGTAAAAATCGCCGTCGCTGCCTAACACAAGCCCAGCCACAGGATCGACATCAATATCGGTGGTGAGGAATTCGTGCACGACCTTAAAGGACCCTTCGGTGCCGATCTCGAAGACGGTGCCAGGGCCGCACGTCCCGAGGCCACAGTAGTCTCCGCCGCCGCTGGTCGTGGTGCCAAATAGAAGCCCATCGCCTGCTTGTACCAAAGGGGCGGTCGGAACCGCACCATCAGGGCAGCCCTTAAAGTTGCAAAAACTGTGCAACATAGTCAGAGTGCCACTTGGAGTGATTTTGAATACTGTACCGCAGCCATCGCCAGAATAGTCAGAACATCCGGCAACTGTGGAGCTGACCAGGTTCGTCGCACCGGTTAAAGTTGTCCCGTAAAAGTTTCCGTCAACGGTATCCTGGACCAAGGATGAAGTAATATACCGTTGATCATCCGTGCAGTCCTGGTAGAGGGTTGTTAGGGCGCCTCCCGGGGTGATCTCAAAAAATGTGCTCTCGCATTGAGAGTCGTACTCCGTCGCCCCATAAAAGTTTCCGTTCATACCGAGTACCAATCCGGCCTCCGGGTAGTAGCCGTCAGTTGCGACGAAGTCGTGCGTGGTCGTCAACGTGCCTCCAGGGGTGACCTTAAATACTGTGCCGCAGCCCCCGATGCAGAGTTGGCGTCCCCCCTGCCTCGTTGTTCCGTAGAAGTCCCCGTCCAGTCCCTGGACCAGCACCCCGTAGGGGTATGCGCCGTTCGTGATGTCAAAAGTGGCCAGGTTGGTGAAGGTTT
The DNA here is from genome assembly GCA_963743115.1 of uncultured Acidobacteriaceae bacterium. Lineage (GTDB taxonomy): Bacteria > Acidobacteriota > Terriglobia > Terriglobales > Acidobacteriaceae > Sulfotelmatobacter. The sequence continues at coordinate 224,115 of CAVUOM010000002.1, forward strand.
GCGCCTGCGAAGCAATCCCTGTCGCTGCCCATAGCGCGACGATGAGGCACGCGGTCTTCCATCCTCGATTCATAAGACTTCCTCTCACGATCCGATGACTCCAAGTCACGCACTCCAGAGTATGCGCGCCACGGAACGGCCGTCAATGTGAAGGATTTTATATTAGGCAGCGCCCGCACGCCCAGGGGGCGAGGACGGGCGAAATCGCACGGCTCGCATTTAAGTGGGATCGGTTGACGAAATCGGCGATTACGCTCACTCGCCAATACGCCGACACAGGCAAAAGCCAGCCCGATGGGTTCTTTGGCAGCGCTGGTAAAGTGCAGAGATCCTTCTTGGGAGTCCTCGGCTTTGCCGAGGACTCCACTTCGTCAGGATGACAAGGAGTTGGTGGCGGAGGCAGACGGCACGGCTGGAGCCGTGCCCTTCCCGGGCACAATTCTGCGGCGCGGCTTCAAGCCGCGCCCTTTCGAATCAACAGCAAGATTATTTGAAGGCCTTGACTGCGGCGGTCTCGTCCTCTTTCACATCGAAGACTGTGTAGAGCTTGGTGATCTGCAGCAGGTCGTGCACCTTCTTGGTGAGGTTGAGCAGCTTGAGTTCGCCACCCTGGTTCTTGGTGGTGGTGAAGGCGCTGACCAGCTCGCCGATGCCGGAACTGTCGATGTAGTTGACGTCGCCCAGGTTCAACACGATCTTCTTGTTGCCCTTGGCGAGCAGGTCGCGTACGGTGTCGCGCATCAGGACGCTGCCTTCGCCGAGAGTGATGCGGCCGCTGGCGTCCACAATGGTGACTCCGTCTACCTGCCGAGTGCTAAGTTTCATGCTCACTGAGACCCCTCCTTGACGCCCGCGGATCGTCCGTGGACGTGTTTGATCAGTTTTATTTCCGTGCCTGTCTGGGACGGGCGGATTTCCACCACGTCCATGAACGACCGCATAAGAAAAATGCCGCGTCCTGAAGTCTTGAGCAGATTTTCCGGCGCCAGAGGATTCGGAATGCAGCCCAAGTCAATGCCCCTGCCCTGATCGCGAATGGTGATGACCAGATCCTCAGGAGTGCGCTGAAAGGCCAGAATCACCTTCTTGTCGGGAGCGTAGGCGTTGCCGTGCAAAACCGCATTCACCGCGCCTTCGCGCACCGCCATGGAGATCTGCATCACCTCGTCTTCGCCAAAACCCAACTCCGTGGCAATGCGGGTCGCTTTTTCTTCCGCATGGTCCACGGTTTCCAAAGTGGAATCGAGCGTATAGGAGACTGTCTGCTCCATGGCCGATGAATACGTGTCGAAACCCGCTCCTATCCTCTGGATTGCCCGGACTGCCTGCCCGCAGGCGCTGTCCGCAGCCCGTAATCAGCAGACGTGGTAGTTTGCCTGTCGAAGCGGGGAGTTGTCAACGAGGGGGGAGACGAACCCAATCGGACAAACGGCTGCCTGCCCGCGACTCGTCCACCGCCAGCCAGCGATTATAATGACACGCCGGTGACCTGAGTGCTGAGTGCTGGAATCAAACGTTGGCTAAAGCGCGTGGTCATCGTGACTATCGCATCCGCCCTGGCTCTCACGACGCTGGCTTATGCAGTCGACTACGGTCTCTTCCGCTACCGGGTCGCTGCGAATCGGCAGCCCTTCGCACAAATCGCGGTTACCAACTACGACGCGATACCACAGAAAAGTGGCAAGACCCAGTTCATCTTCCATCCGCCGCAGCCGGAAACCTGCGTCAATGCGCTGTTCCCGCATGCGGGATATGTGCCTTGCTGGTATCTGCGACGCCACACCGAACAAGTCACCAACTACTGAATTGAAGCGCAGTGCAAAACCGCCTGGGGCGCTGGCTCAGCGCGGGCATCGAAGCCGCGCTTCCGACCATCTAATAGAGTAGCGAAAGGTAATGAATTGGTAGGAGGATGCGTTATGAAGCTGTTACAGGTACAAGGGCTAGCAATCTTGTTCCTGGCAGCGGTTCTATCTGTGCCCGCATGGGGAACTAGTGCGAGCCCAAATTCAGCTGTGCCGGGAACTTTGAATTATGTCGAGGGGCAGGCGTATATCGGGGATCAAAGTATTGATCACAACTCGATCGGAAACGCTACCCTCGAAACTGGCCAGTCGCTCAACACAGAAAGGGGCAAGGCGGAAATACTTTTGACTCCGGGTGTGTTTCTGCGCGCTGGCGACAACACCTCGGTGAAAATGGTTGCGGCTGGTCTCACTGACACGGAGTTGGATCTGACCCATGGCCATGCCATGGTGGAAGTCGACCAGATCTATCCGCAGAACGATCTCCGCATCGTGCAGGGCAGCGCCACTGCCAGAATCATGAAGCCCGGACTCTACGACTTTGATTCCCAACAGAATCAAATCCGCGTGTTCGATGGCGAAGCCATGGTCCAGGAGGGCGACAAGGAAATCAAGGTGAAGGGCAGCCACGAATTGACTGTGGCCGCGAATGCGCCTGAGAAGGCGGAGAAGTTCGACAAGAAAGCCCTAAGCGCGGACGACCTTTATCGCTGGAGCAGTCTGCGCTCCGACTACGTGGCGGAAGCCAATGTAGATGCGGCACGGATTGTGGTTGCCGACGGCTGGGGTCCAGGTTGGTGGGGCGCTGGCTTCTGGGGTCCGGGATGGGGTTGGGACGGATGGTATTGGGACCCGTGGTTCTCGGCGTACACCTTCATGCCCTGGGGCGGAATCTATTACAGCCCGTTCGGTTGGGGATTCTACTCGCCGGGCTTGGTCTACCGCGCCCCGTTCTACGGTGGACATTTCTATCACACGTTTAATGCGAGCAACGTCCGCGCCTGGGGGCCGGGTCCGCATTATGCGACAAGCCTCGCTTATTCCCACGGGGTATACACGGGAGTTGGAGCCGAGCGCGGAGCGTTCCACTCCGGACCTGCGATGGCGTCGGGAGGCATGCGCAGTGGGTTTGGAGGATTCCACGGTGGTGGAGGGGGTTTCCATGGTGGCGGCGGAGGCTTCCACGGCGGAGGCCGCTGAAAACATATTTCGCTGAGGAGCAAGACGAAGCGGGGCAGAGAAATCTGCCCCGCTTTTTCCTGTCTGCAATCGGCTACAATATCGTTCATTCGGAGAATACAGATGAACGAAACCCCACAGCAGTACACCCAGCGGATCATGACCCACTCTGAAGGGAAGCAGCCCATGGCGGTTCAGGCGGCGACCGCCAAGAAACTCGAGCGTGCAATCAAGGGCGTGCCCACGAGCAAATTGCGCAAGCGCCCGGCTCCGGACAAGTGGTCAGTCAGCGAGATCGCAGCGCACCTTGCTGATGCGGAAGTGGCAATCGGGTTCCGTCTGCGGCTGATTCTGGGCGCGCCTGGAACTCCCGTCGCGGCTTTCGATCAGGATGCCTGGGTGACCAGTCTGCATTACGAGAAGCGCGATCCGCGCAAGTCGGTCGAGCAGTTCCGCGTGGCCCGCGAAGCGAACCTGGCTTTGCTCAAAACGCTGACCCCCGAGCAGTGGAAACATTATGGAATGCACTCCGAGCGCGGGCAGGAGACCATTGAGCACATTGTGCGCCTGATTGCCGGACACGACCTGAACCATCTGCTGCAGGTCGAGCGCATCTTGTCCGCGAAAAAGAAGTGAGTGAAACCGCTCAGCAACCGGCGGGTCGGGTTCCATGACAAGAGTTCAAATGATAAGAAAAGACGAGAAGAAAATCTGATCAGACGGTTTCGAAAATCCGCGTCCGCTTGCGCGGCCCACTGTGCTACCTTCGCGCTGTAACCTTGTCGAGCGCGATGACAACAAAAGTTTGCATGAACAGCAACTGCCGTGCCTACGCCCACTTTGTCTATGCCGTGGCCATGCGTTGCGTTCTTTGCCGCTGCGATCTGATAGCCGCCAGAAGCGTCGAAGCGGCAGGTACCCTAGCCCCCCCGCGACCGAACATCACGCTCTCGCCGAAGTCCGCGAGACCCCAAGCCGCAAGTAATCCCACCTAGAGCGTCAAGGTGCACCCTTTCATCGTTAGTCTTATCCGAAGGTAGATCGCCGAACTGACCCGCACGGCCGCTTTACTCCGCTAGATTTGTTGCATCCCACTTCTGGATTAATAGCAGACTGATTTAAACTTGGCCGTCCGCTGTCCAGTGCCAGCCATCCGAAGCAAAGCCCAGCAGGACGAAACAGGTTTAGGAAGGGAGAGAGAGAATGCCAGTTTCTTTCGAGAAGGACATAAAGCCGCTGTTCAGGCAGATTGATATCGAGCACATGGGCAAACACAACATTCTGCTCGACAACTACACCTATATGTCGGATGCTTCAAACGATCACGGCAATGCTCGAGCGGTCGAGGACACCCTGAAAAACCAATCGATGCCTCCCGGCGGCCCTTACTGGAGCGCTCAGCAGCTGGATCTTTTTAAGCAGTGGAAAAGCGACGGGTATCGGCCATAATCTGCGCTGAATAATTCCGATTCCAGGGAGGCAATCGCATCGCAAATCGCTTTTCTATCCTCCAAGGGTTGCGGCCTTTTCGATGGCCGGAGGTACCGAAGAACCTCCTCGCGGGATTTACGCTCGCGGCCATGAACATTCCGCAATCGCTTGGCTACACCAAAATCGCCGGCATGCCGGTCATTACCGGCCTCTACACGCTTCTGCTTCCCCTGGTTGCGTTTTCCATCTTTGGTTCTTCGCGCTATCTTGTCGTAGCTGCTGATTCCGCCACTGCGGCCATACTTGCGAGTAGCCTCACCGGTTTGGCCCCGATGGCCAGTGCGAGATACGTCGCACTCGCGGGCCTGGTGGCGCTGTTAACCGGCATCTTTCTTCTGCTCGCTCGCCTGCTCAAGCTCGGCTTCTTTGCAGATTTCCTGTCTCAAACGGTTCTCCTCGGCTTCCTCGTTGGCGTCGGCTTTCAGGTTGGCATTGCCGTGCTCGGTGAAATGCTTGGCATCAATGTCCGCAGCCGCCGCACGCCCGCTCAGCTCGTCGAAGTGCTTCGGTCGCTGCCACACGCTCACCTGCTGACGATGGAGATCTCGTTTGTAGTTGTAGCCGCTATCGCGCTCTGCTATCGCGTCGCCCCCAAGTTTCCCGGTACTCTCATGGCAGTTGCCGGGACAGTCGCGGCCAGCGCCATGTTTCATTGGGCCCAGCGAGGTGTCGCCGTTCTCGGCCCCGTGCCCTCAGGCTTGCCCCATTTAGGGTTGCCTGACCTGGGCTGGAGAGACGTAAAGACGCTTGTTCCCGTCGCCGGCTCCTGTCTGCTCATGATCGCTGCGCAGAGCGCAGCCACCTCGCGTGCCTACGCGACCCGCCACCATCAGGAACTCGACGAAAACGCCGACCTCGTCGGCCTTGCGGCAGCCAATGCTGCAGCGGCTTTCAGCGGCACCTTTGTTGTGAATGGAAGCCCTACCCAGACTGCTATGGTCGAGAGTGTCGGCGGCACCAACCAGATGGCCCACCTCGCCACGGCGGGAGTGGTTGTTCTAGTTCTTCTTTTCCTTACCGGTCCGCTGCAGTTTCTTCCTCAGTGTGTTCTTGGTGCGGTTGTGTTCACGATCGCCATGCGTCTCATCGATCTGCGCTCACTACGCGCCATCCGCCGCGAGAGCCCCGGCGAATACATGCTGGCGATCACAACTGCGGCGGTTGTGGTTTTTGTTGGCGTGGAGCAGGGCATTCTGCTCGCGATGTGCTTGTCGCTGCTGCGCATCGTTCACCAAAGCTATCGTCCGCACACTGCGGTGCTTGAACAGACTGATGAAGGACTCTGGCAACTCGATCCAGTCGTTCCTGGAGCGGTCACGGAACCTGGTCTCGTTCTCTATCGGTTCAGCGCGCCGCTCTACTACGCCAACGCCAATCGTTTTTCCGAAGAAACTCGGATGCTGGCCGCCTCTGCGCCTTCACCATTGCACTGGCTGATCGTGGACGCCGGGGCCATCACGCACGTGGACTTCACTGCTGCGCGGGTTGTCTGCGAACTCCAGAAGGATCTCGCCGCTCAGGGCACGGGTCTCGTCTTTGCTCACGTGCAGTCGGACCTGAAGCCCGATCTTGACCGTCATCACCTGACCGAAGCCATTGGTGCTGACCGCATCTTTGATAGCTTGCACGAAGCCATTGCGGCGGTTCGTGGCAGGGTGCCGCGATGACATGCTCAATCATTTGCATCGAACCAAGCATCGAAGACGCTCGCCAGCAACTCGCTGACAGAACCGCGTAGAATTGGTGCCATCATGTCGTATCGCTTCGAGTTCGACCCGGTCAATAAGATCCTATTGGCCCGGTTCGAGGGTGAACTCACGAATGAAGCTGCCGCGGAATACCACGATGCCCTCGGCAGAAATTGGATCGCTACCGGCGCCCATGCGGGCATCTGGGACTTTTCAGCCGCTACCCACTTTGCTGTGGCCGCCGACTTCCTGCGCAGGCTGGCAATGCGCAAACCCATTACTCCGGGTTTGACCGACCATCCCAGATTTATCGTAGTCCCGCTGACGGATGGATACGGGTTGATGCGCATGTTCCAGATTGCCGGAGAGTCGAGCCGGCCCCTGCTGCATGTCGTGCGCACCGTGGACGAAGCACTGACCGCCCTTGGCGTCCAATCCCCGCACTTCGAAACTGTGGAATGACCGCAAGGAGTAGTTGACGACGTCATATGTCTCAAGTGGGCGGCGATGGATGCAAAATGGAAACGGCCGCCTGCAAAGGCGGCCGTTCCATCTTGACTTATCGTTCCTGCTGGTTTATCGGTTGCGTTCCTTGGCAGGTTTCGTCTTGTTGTTGTTGTGCTTCTCGTTGTAGATCTGCTTGCTGTTTTTGTTTTCTTCCTTGTTGGCTTGTTGCTTCTCTTGCTTGGTCAACGCGCCTCCGTTGGCCGTGCGCTCGTTGTGCACTTGCTCGGCAACATTGGCCTGGTTCTGGTTGGTTCTGGCCGCTTCGCCGGAGGTCATCTGGCCGGTGCGTAGACCTTCAGCGGTGCGCTGCTGTTGGTTAGCTTCGCGGTCATCGACTTCGTTCGGCGTTACGGTATTCCCGTTGTGCTTTTCGTCGTAGATCTGACGGCTGGCGGCATTTTGCTCGCCGTTGATCTGCTGACGCTCAGCACCGGTGAGCTTGCCACCGTTCGCTTCACGATCGTTGTGCACTTGCTGGTCAATGTTCGATTGCGTTTGCTCGGCGCGGGCCGCCTCACCGGAAGTCATCTGGCCGCTGCGCAGGCCGTTGGCGATGCGCTGGTCCTGATTAGCTTCGCGGGTATTCGGATTGTAGTTGCGTCCCACCGAGCGATCGGCAGCCGAGATGGGTTGCGATTGCGCGTGCTGTTGCGCGACCTGGTGATACGCGTTTACGTTCGCGCTCGCCATGGTCGCCGGACGTCCTCCATTCACTGACGCCAACTGCGCGCGGTCCTGCGAGGCAAAGTGTTCGTGCTGCACCTGGTCTGCAGTAGGTTCGAAGTGGTGCTCGTTGGCCGCCTGCATCTCCGCAACTGATGCATGTACCTGAATGCCCTCGCCGCCGTTGAAGCTTACGTGATTCACGTTGACGATGGTGTTTTCCGTCACGATGGTCCGGTTCTCGTACACATTGGTGACGTGTACGCTTCCGAAGTTTGCCACGGCACTGTTATAGGCGAATACTCCGCCGCGCCACTCGCCGCCAACAAAGCCGACGCCGCCGAAGCCGAAGCCATAGTTAACGCCACCGTAGAACCCAACGTGCGGTCCCCAGTAGCCGCCGTGCCAGCCGTACACTCCGCCTTCATAGCCCCAGTAGCCAGGCGTCCACAGAAGGCCGGCGACGGGAGGTTGTGCCCACACGCCCGGAACCCAGAAGTAGCCCGCGTCGCCGTAGGACCAGTAGCCGGGAGTCCATAGATACCCCGGCGCCGGCAGCGGTGGCTGCTCATACACCGGCAGAACCGGAGGAGCAATGTGAACGTTTATAGCGACGCCGATGCCGATTTGCGCCTGCGCGGCAGGCACAGCGACCATTGGCAGCATGATTAAAGCAGCCGCAAACAGATTGCGAAATGTTGAACGAAGAGACATAGATATTTCTCCTTGTGCCGGGGCCCCAAAAACGGCAACATCTCCCCGCCTGCCCGCACTCCGCGGGCGTGTTCATTAAAACCCAGAATGGGAATGTTTGTTGCTAACCGAAGTTCAGGTCCGGAGGATGGGTAGCTGCGGTGACTTCAGTAACCTAAAGGTTGACGCCGCGATGGGTCATCGGCGACCGGGTCCTGATTGCCGGTATCAGGGCAGGCGCCGACTCAGAGTGAAGCAAGAAAATATGGCGGAGAGAGAGGGATTCGAACCCCCGATACCCGTTAAGGTATGTCCGCTTTCGAGGCGGATCGTTTCAACCACTCACGCATCTCTCCGGAAAGCAGTGGTCAGTGGCCAGTGGTCGGTGGCCAGTGAACCCGAGAACTTTAACGTCGAATCTTAAAGAACGTTTGCAGTAGTTCTGCGCTGCGGCCCGCCAAGACGCCGCTGCGGACTTCCACTTTGTGGTTCAGTTGCGGGTGATTGAGCACCTGCATGACTGAGCGCACGGCGCCCGCTTTGGGATCTCCGGCTCCATATACGAGGCGTTTGATCCGGGCGTGCACCAAGGCTCCGGCGCACATCGGGCACGGTTCAATTGTAGCAAACAGGTCGCAGCCGGAGAGGCGATGGTTACCCAGAGTGGCACCGGCTTCGCGCAGGGCGACGATCTCGGCGTGGGCTGTGGGGTCGCGGTCGGTGAGGTTGCGATTCCAGCCGCGGCCGACGATGCGGTCTCCGTACACGACTACAGCGCCCACCGGAACTTCGCCGGCTTCGAGGGCGCGCTGGGCGCAGCGCAGGGCTTCCTCCATCCAGAGTTCGTCGTTGCTTGTTAAGGATTGTGAGACACGGAGAGGTCCACGCAGCAGAGTACCACTGACGCTGTGCGATTCAATTGCTGCCCGAGTCTGTTCGGCAGGCGATCGGGCCCCACGCTGCCGGCACGTTTACATCAGGCTTAGCAAGGAGCGCACCAGGTCGGGAACCACGGCTCGAATCGCTGCTGGCACCACGATGGTCACGACCACGTAGGCAATGGCGAGTGCGGGCACGGCCAGCAGCATGCGGCCTCGGGGCGTCAAGTTGGCGAGATAGGCTCGCATAACATCCTCCGATTTTAAGTACGGATGATGGGCTGGGAAAGTTCCCGCGCCCCAGTTTGCGCGGGGAGAATTCCCTTAGGCGGCGCAGGAACTGGGAACAGGGTAGGGATCCCCTTCGGCTTCGCTCAGGGCAGGCTTTCGACTTCGGAACTGCTTCGCATTTGCGAAGCAGTTCTTTCGCTCAGGATGAAAATATAGAGAGCTGTTTATGGCGGAAGGGACCTCGGCTTCGCTCAGCAGGCTTCGACTTCGGAACTGCTTCGCATTTGCGAAGCAGTCTCGCTCAGGATGACAGAATATTGAGAGCTGTTTCTGGCGACTCGCTGCTGGCCACTGACCACTGGCACCTGTTATGCTAGGCGCGTTATGGGGATGCAGAGCCTGTTTCGCAAAGTTTTTCTGATTGACCTTCTGCAGGGGTTGAAGGTCACATTCCGCTATCAGGATCCGAAGGAAATCTATACCGAGCAATATCCCATGGAGCGGCCGCAGGTGGCGGAACGCTACCGGGGCGCGCCGCGGCTGAACGTGAATCCTGATACCGACGAGACCATGTGCATTGCCTGTGATCTGTGCGCGCTTGCCTGCCCGGAGAATTTGATCGTGGTCTCGAGCGCGCGCAACGAGCAGACCCGCCGCAAGGAACTTACCAACTTCACCTACGACCTGAGCCGCTGCATGTTCTGCGGTTTGTGCGAGGACGCGTGTCCCGTGGACGCGCTCGAACTTACGCAGGACTTCGAACTTGCCAGCTATACGCGCGAGGGTTGGATCTGGGATCGGAAGACTTTGGAGCAAGGTCCGTCGCCCACGCAGTATAGGAAGTAGCTTTCAGGGCTCAGCTTTACCCGGCCTGGCCTCGGGCGGGCTCTCGCTCGTCTCGCCGACGAAGATCAGCTTCGGACTTCGCTTGGAATGACAATCGATTAGTGGAGAAAAGAAGGCGAGCGAGAGTCGATCTCTCGCTCGCTGCGAATGGTTGAGACAGTCAGCTCTCCTGGTCCAGATGATGTTACTTTCTGCCGACTACGTGACCGCGTCCGTCGCGCACTTCGTTGCCTTTGAAGTGGGCAATCTTATCGAGATGGCGGTTTGGATCGGGTCTCTCACCTCGGGCTGGCATGGGGCCGTGGTAGCCGTGGTCGGGATGGAAATGGTTATTTACGTGACCATGGAAGTCTGCAGGACCATGAAACCACGGCCCCGCGCCGATGAAGACGCCGCCGGTAAACCACTCCGGGCCGTAATAGCCGTAGGGGGCGCAGTTGTACGGAGGGACTGAATAGTATCCGTAGGGGCAGACCGGTGCGACTCCGATATCGACCTGCACTTGCGCTTGAGTGTTGGGAGTAGAAACTGCGAAGCAGATTGCGGCCACCGCGGCTAACGCAAAAATCTTAGATACGTTCATTTATTTATCCTCGCTGGGTTGATTTCGAGCGCAGTGATTTTTGAAACCTCATGATCGTGAGCATCGCGATTCTGAATATCAGGATTCTGCAATCATGAGGCGATCACCTGCCTTGCCTCAGGTGATTGTAGTCAGTCGCCCTCGATGTGGACAATTCACGGCTGGGAATATGATTCAGCTTTCCGGCAAAGGGTTGACTCCTAAGATCTGCTACGGAGATGGTTGTTGCTGGGTCATGCAGTGCATGGTGCCGAGTCCCCAGACCAGGTCGCCGGAATAGATTGGGACGACTTCTCGCGTGGGGAACAGGGCTGCCAGCGTGTTGAGGGCTATGCGGTCGTTGGGATCGTTGAAGACTGGGACCAGCACGACGCCGTTGGCGATGTAGAAATTGGCGTAGCTGGCGGGGAGGCGGCGGTGCTCGAAGATTACGGGAGCGGGCATGGGGAGCTCGACTATGTTCAGCGGCTTGCCATTCTGGTCGGTCGCGGATTGGAGACGGCGGAGATTTTCGCGGAGCGGTTTGTGATTTGCGTCTTTGGGATTGGGCTCGACCATGGTGACGACCGTGTCTGCGGCTACGAAGCGGGTCAGGTCGTCGACGTGGCCGTGAGTGTCGTCGCCGACGATGCCGTTGCCTAGCCAGATTGTGTGCGGGGCTCCGAGGTAGTTGGCGAAGATGTTTTCGTAGTCTTTGCGGGACATTCCTGGGTTGCGTTGCTGGATCTTGCTTAGCAGGCATTCTTCGGTGGTTAGGAGGGTGCCTTGGCCGTTGACGTCGATGGAGCCGCCTTCGAGGACTACGCGGGTGTTGCGGTGGGTGGGACGGATTTCTTGGGCGTGGGCAGTGGTGGCCATTTGAGCGCCGATTTTTTCGTCTTGGCGGTAGTTGGAGTATTTGGCCCAGGCGTTGAAGCGGAAGTTTGCGGCTCGCAAATGACCCTCAGGGGCTAAAGTCTTTTCTTGCTTCTCATCGGCACGACTGAAGTCGTGCCCCTCCCGATCCTTCTGTCCTAGCGATTCTGTTACGAAGATGCAGCCGGAGTCGCGGAGCCAGACTCGGTTGGTGGGCCAGCGGTGGAAGCGGATGTTCTTTAGTGGCGCATTGGATCGGTCTAGCATCTTGCGAGCTTGGCGCTCGACTGCGGCGTTGTTGACTATCAGTTCGACGCGCTCGTGGCGGGCTAGATTGCGGATGATTTCGGTGTAGACCCAGGGGATGGGTTCGAACTTTCCCGGCCAGTCGCCGTGATAGTGCGGCCAGGCTAGCCAGGTTGCGGCGTGCGGGGCCCACTCGGCGGGCATGCGGTAGTGGGTTGCTGGGGCGACACTTAAAGTATTACTTGAATGATTGGATCGGGGCATGGGTTTATTGTGCCGGATTCGAACGCCGATTCGCGTTTAACCATTCGCGACGGTTCCACTGGGGACTATTCCCGCCAAGTGCTCCGAAGCGCAGTTCGGGGTCGTCCGTTTGGACTAGTGCGAGTAGTCGATTCCCACTTAGGAGGTGGGATCGAGAAGCGCTAGCAATGATGTCTAGAACAACCTCTGCTTCGTTCTTTAGTCTCGGCATGGGTGCGGAGCCAGCGCCAGCCGCATATGCATCAAACCTCATCAACACTATCACTGCTCCTCGGTTCTCAGTGAGCGGCAGGTCCGCGATGCACTCATCGAGGGCATCGAAATTGCGCCCAAAGTAATCCGGTAGTCGCAGCACCCGAGCCAGGTCAGAAAACATTTCGTCTTGTGATTTCCACGTTTCGCAATCCAGTTCGAACACATCGTAATCATGGTTCGCGAACCATTTTGTGTCCTCACTCAAGTATTCACGACGCCAGTAAAGATGGATTCCGCCATCGCGAAGGATCTGCCAATCAAGCCTTTGCCAGTCGTCGGGAGTATTGTTGAAGAAACGCATATCGGCAGCGATGGTAAGCGACTCCGAAGCAAAAGCCAATCGCTCCGAAAGATTTCGCCGCTAGTCGACCAAAGCAGATGGTGACACTCAGTGCCTACATTTCACCGTCCATCTAGCAAACGATTTGAAATGGGCGCATACGCGTCGATTCTGCGGTCGCGCAGGAAGGGCCAATTGCGGCGGATGTCTTCGAGGGACTTCAGGTCGACGTCGCCCATGAGGATTTCTTCGCGGTCATGCGAGGCTTCGGCGAGGACGCGGCCGAAGGGATCGCAGAAAAACGATGCGCCCCAGAATTCCAGTCCGTGGCCGGGGGTGGACTTGCCGCGGATGTTGCCGGTTTCGAAGCCTACGCGGTTGACTACTGCTACGTAGACTCCGTTGGCGATGGCGTGGGCGCGCTGAATGGTGCGCCAGGCGTCGTGCTGGGCTGTGCCGAACTCGGCTTTCTCGGCGGGATGCCATCCGATGGCGGTGGGATAGAAGAGGATGGATGCGCCCTGGAGAGCGGTCAGGCGGGCGCCTTCGGGAAACCATTGGTCCCAGCAGACTAGCGTGCCGAGGCGTCCGACGCTGGTATCGTGGGCGCGGAAGCCTAGATCGCCCGGAGTGAAATAAAACTTTTCGTAGTAGAGCGGGTCGTCGGGGATGTGCATCTTGCGGTAGAGGCCGCTGAGGGATCCGTTGGAATCGAAGATGGCGGCGGTGTTGTGGTAGATGCCGGGGGCGCGCTTCTCGAATAACGACGCGATCAGGACTACGCCGTGCTGGCGGGCGGCAGCGGCCAGCTTTTCGCTGGTGGGGCCGGGGATGGGTTCGGCTAGATCGAAGAGGGAGTGGTCTTCGCGCTGGCAGAAATATTGCGTTTGGAAAAGTTCGGGGAGGCAGACGACCTGGGCGCCACGTCCGGCGGCGTCGGAGACGCGCTCTAGAGCCTTTTCCAGGTTCTGCTCGGGATCCGGGCCTGCCGACATCTGCACCAGGGCTACGCGGAATTTGTCAGGGGGCACGCTTCGTTCCTCGCGAACAATATAGCATCTGGAAGACGGCTAATCAGGGTGTGGCGTGGGAGATCAGGATCCCGAGGGAATGGCGGCCGTGGAATCCCACCCTAGTCGCAGAGAGCGCGACTAGGATGGGGCACCCCAGCCCCGTGCTCGCGCGATTGGCCGAAAATGAAGGAGATCCTTCGCTCCGCCTGAAAGGCGGCTCCTCTCAGGATGACAACGACGGGGGAGGGTCCCTTGGCTTCTGGCTTCGCATGGCATGACCCGCTGACATTCCTGTAAAGTAATTCCTCGGAAGAGTTACGGGTTGAATTGGAGGCGTCATCTTGAAACAGGGCAATCATGGCGGCGGGCATTCTTCGGGGAAGTCTCATGGTAATTCTGGACATGCTGGTGATGGAGTGGATCGGCATCTGCATAATCCGATTGAGGACCGGCTGATTCCGCTGGAGCCGCTCGATCTCGGGAAAGTGAAGTCGATCGACGATTTGGTTCGGGCTATGTCTAAGACTGCCTTTACGGGACGACAACTGGGTGAGGCGGCCGATGTGCTGGAGGCTATGGCACGTGATGAGGATTGTTTCGTCGTGATGACTTTGTCGGGCGCGATGACTGTGGCTAAGCAGGGGCTGATCGTGACTGAGTTGATTGATCGCGGCATTGTGAATGCTGTGGTCTCGACCGGGGCGCTGATGGCTCATGGGCTGGTGGAGGCTACGGGGCGGGCGCACTTCCGGGCGAATCCGGAGGTTTCGGACGAGGAACTTTACGAGCAGGGTTACAACCGGGTGTACGACACGCTCGAGCCGGAGCAGAACCTGGACGACGTGGAAGAAGTGATGTCGCGGGTGCTGGAGGGTTGGGATCACAATGAAGTGATGTGCTCCTACAAGCTGAATCACGCGATTGGGGCTTACCTGGCGAAGAACGTGGGGGAGCGTGGGATTTTGAAATCGGCACATGATCAGGGTGTTCCGGTGTTCGTCCCGGCGTTCAGCGATTCGGAGATGGGACTGGATACGGCGCTGAATAATCGGCTGCGCGAGTCGACGGGGCGGCACAAGATTCGGTTTGATCCTTTTCTTGATCTCGAGCACTTTGCTGCGACTTTGCTGCGGCAGAAGAAGCTGGGAATTATGACCATTGGCGGCGGGGTGCCGCGGAACTGGTCACAGCAGTTTGGTCCATTCTGCGAATTGCGGCACCGGCGGTTGGGGGAGAATATTCCGCTGAAGCGGTATCACTATGGGCTGCGGATTTGTCCGGAGCCGGTTTACTGGGGAGGACTGTCGGGCAGTCCTTATAGCGAGGCGATTTCGTGGGGGAAGTTTGTGCCTCCGGCGGAGGGTGGGAGATTTGGGGAAGTGTTTGTGGACGCTACGGTGGGGTTGCCGCTAATTGTGGCTGCAGTGTTGGAAAGATTGGATAAGAAGGGGAGTAAGGTGGGGAAAGCGAAAACGACTTCGGCTAGGAAGTGAGCCGGTTGATGCACTGCGGCCGATGAACTTGGGCCGTCTGGACAGCCGAGGGCGGCTGTCCCTACACGAGTATCGTTAGGCTCCGGCTTCCTGCACGTCGGGCGATGAGCCGTTGTCTTCACGCGTCCTGCGGTAGAGCGGCGCGAGGATGCTGTTTTCCAGGACTTGAGATTCTGCTTCGACCCAATCCTGCAGGGCGGAGCCTTCGGTCTGGCCTCGCTTGTCGTAGAGTTGCTGGGCGTGCAGGCGGATTTTTCTTTCCAGAAGCTCGGTTATTAGGGCTTGCTGCTTTTGTCTGCGGGTATCTTGATCCACACATTCCTCTTGCTTTATTAGGTATTTATGTACAGTTCTATGATACGGGAATGCTGTTAACGGAAGATTACATTTGGGAGGGCTGAGGGGTTACTAAAGTGCAATTATAACATGTAGGTCGTGAGTCGGGTCGCGAAGGCCGCCTCAGGGGCTGAAGCCCGGCATCATTCGGAACGCTTGGCGCGGCGCTGAAGCGCGGCTCTTCCACGGTCGCGCACACCTTCTGAAATTTCCAGCGGGCGTAAGGCATCAGGATAGATGGCGAAAAAGTACCTCAGGGGCTGAAGCCCATCTCGAAAAGCTGGCCTGACACGCAGGCCTTGAAGGCCTGCTCCACCCGCTTGTTCCCCCCGGCGCTCTTTCCTGCGCAGACAGCGAAGTCTCGCTCCGCTCGACTGGACAGCCGAGGCGGCTGTCCCTACATGGCTCTTTAGTCGAAGATCAGTACCGCTGAGGCTATTACTGTGGTCCAGAGGCCGCGTTTGTCGCCTACTGCGGATTGCGTCACATTTGCGGTGCGGACGATTTTGTTGGAGAGGCGGTAGATTTGTTTTTTCTCGTCCCAGGAACGGTCGGGGTCGAATTCTACGTTCAGGGTGGTGGCCAGCATTTCGGCGGCTAGTTCTTCGGCGTATTCGCCGGCCGCGTCTTCTGTCTCACCGAAGGAGTGGTGCTCGCTGAGATATCCGTAGGTGTTCTTGTCGGCGGGGATGGCCACGCCGATCGAAGAGGCTAACAGGCGATGGGCTTCGTGGGTGGAGTTTTCGGCGACCACGGCAAATACCACTTCGCCGGGACTGAGATACTTCACGCCTTCTTTGCGGGCGAGCATCTTGCAGTTTGGCGGGAAGATGGAAGAGACGCGGACCAGGTTCTGGGCTGCGATGCCGGCGTCGCGCAGTGCCAACTCGAAGGATGTTAACCGCTCGCGGTGCTTCCCAACTCCTTTGGTGAAGAACATCCGCTTGGGAACCATGTCTTTACCCAACGCTGTTTACCTCCGGCACGAAAAAATTTGAGATTGAGAATGCACATTAACACAATGGTTTGTAAAGGAAATATGAATTTCGCGTGAGGAGAGAAAAAATGGCGGAAACCGCGGGCGCGGTTCCCGCCACCATGCCCGGTCCGATTAGGGGGAGGGCGCCGGGCAAATCCGAAACACTCTACCACAGGTTCGACCCCGGTCAACAAAAAGCCTGCGGCTTTTCGGATTTTCGAACAGCCGCGAAGCTCGGTCATCACATGGCCGTCGTTCCTTAGTCCTTACTTCGCGGCAACCACCGAGCCGACTGTGATGGTGTCGCCGTCCAACGTGCCGGTGACGGTGGCATTCTTTCCTGCCTGCTGGTCGAGCGTGGCCAGAGCTGCCTTATCAGTGGTGTTCAGGACGTAGATTTTATCGCCCACTACCAGGGCGAACTTGGAACCTTTGGCTACGCAGGCGCGAGTGCACTCTGCGGCCGTGCCCTCCATGTGCTGTCGGCCGCACATGGCGTCGCCGACCTCGCCGGTAAAGGTCTGCTTGCTGGCGGCGAAGGCGCAGATGCTGAACAATATGGTCGCGGCGAAGATGACTGCGGTTATCGCCGGGAACCACCGCGAATCCTTAACCATGTTTGATTCTCCTGGGTGCTTCTGACGGCTCGCATGAAAAGATGATTGCCGCCGGTGCATTGATATTACGCTAACGTCATAGATGATTGAGGGCGCCGGAGGTTGCACAAACCACCGGGGGCGGCCGTGTGCGCAAGGGAGATCCCTACGACGCGAAGATTGCTCGCTCTACACGGAGTTGTAGTGGTCGAATCGAAAGCAGATTCCTCCGCCCTTCTCGCCGCTTGGCGGGGGTTGGAAGGGGTCGGAGTGACAATATCCAATGGGAGATCGATCCCTCGGCGGCTTTAGGGAGACGCTTTGGCGGTGTATTGCAGGTCGACGTCGACGGTTTTGTCGCGGGTGATGGCGGTGACGTGGGGATCGACACTCCAGTCGAGGGTGGGTGGGAGCAGCTTTCTGGCCTCCGGTAGAAACTGCTTCAGGTAAGTAGCGTCATAGATATCGCCGGGGCGCAGCTTCCAGGCGGCGCGTAGGCGGGCGGTGAGGCTGTTGTCGATTCCGCGAAATTCCAGATCTCCCATGTGGTAGAGAGAATCCTCGTGGACGATGAGATGGTAGAAGACGGTTGCGGCTATGTCGTCGAATTCGGCGTTCACCTTGATCGTGGCCAGGATGTATCCGCGTGAGCCGTAGAGCGTTTGGACCTCGCGCAGATCGTTTGCCAGCTGAACTGTGTTGGCCGGTTGCCCGGTCTTGGCGTGAATGAACGGATCGAGCTGGTCTTTGGGGATTGCTTGGTTGTCCGACCACTCCCATTGCGTGACTTTGTACTGGATGCCGGGAGTAAGCGGGAACGTGATGTCGACGTAGGTTGGTGGCTGTTTGTTGTCGGTCGAATCGGCGGCGGGTAGTTTGACGACCTTGGGTTGGGGCGTGGCGCACGAGGCCTTCAGGTATCCGCGCTCATGGTAGAGGGGCAGCACAGAGTGCTCGACGAAGTTGGCCATGTAATCGCGGGAGTACTCGCGATCGGATAATTTCTCCGCCGCAGCCTGGAGCAAGGGCAGGTCGGCAGCTCCCGCGCCGGGAAACTCGGCGTGATGGATGCGAATGCTCACGCCGGCGACGCTATAGTCGATCGACTGGAGCCGCTCGTCCTTGCCGTTGGTGCGCTGGTATTCGACGCGGCCGGGGACACCGTTTTCGACGAGCATGGCCTGGAGAACGTCCGAGACCTGGTCGGGCATACGGCCGTTGGTGGGCAATTCTCCGTTGAAAAGAGGAATGCGGTTGTGCAGCTTCTGGCGCAGTTCTTCGTCGGTGAACCAGACGAAGTCGGCGAAGTGGGCGGGGACAAACTGGTCGGCGTCGGTGACTTGAAACTCAAGCCTGGTGCCGGCTGAGGAGTAGGTGTAGGTGAAGTTGATGACGCCGAATGCTCCGGTCTCTCCGAGCTGGCGCGCGGCTTTCTTGAAATCTTCCTCATGACAGATGGTGCCGACGGGCAATCCGCTGGCGGTTGCGATTTCCTGCTGGGTGAAGCGTTTGCTGCCAGTCACTTTGACTTCGATGAGCTTGTAGGCGGAAGGTGGCTGGGCGCCTCCGGAGGTCTGAGCGGCGGCCGAGAGGCCGAGCAGCAGGGAAGAGAGCAGGAGGTGCGCGCGAAATTGTTTGGAGAGTCGCTTCATCTACTTCGATCTGGATGTCGATACATCGCTGGATTTGTGTTTCTTGGCAATCTCGATGAAGGCGAGTGCGGCGCGGCTGAGAGCTTTGTCTTTGCGGAAGACGAGAGCCAGGTCGCGAGGCAGTTGGGCGTCGGCCATGGGAATGGCGACGAGGACGCCAGCACGAACGTCCTCTTGCACGTTGGAGCGGGCGATGAAGCCTACGCCCACGCCTGCGGCTACGAAGCGCTTTAGAAGTTCACTGGAATCGAGTTCCATACTGTAGTTCGGCTTCAACTTGCGCTCGCGGAACAGGCCATCGAGCGCGTCGCGGGTGTGGCCGGCTTTGGGGAGGACTAGCGGATATTTGGCCAGGTCTCCCACGGAAGCCGATTTCATTTTACCCAGCGGATGGTGCGGCGGAGCGATGATGACCAGCTCATCCTGATGGATGAGGACTACGGTGAGGCGGTTGTCTTTAACGGGCAGGGAAACTACTCCGAAATCGACGGAGTTGTCGGTGACCGATTCGAGAACTTTGGCGTAGTCGGCGCGCTTGATGTTGACCGAGACGTCGGGGTACTGCTTTTTGAAATCGGCGAAGACTTCGGGAAGGATGTGCAGGCAAGTGCCTTCGTTGGCGCCCACGGTGATAGCGCCGCGGGGAACGTGCTCCATTTCAGCGAGGGAGGTGAGCATGGACTTACGAGCGTCGAGGGTTTCCTGCGCGTATTTCTGGAAAGACTTGCCGGCTGCGGTGAGGGAGACTTTGCCGCCGGAGCGGTCAAAGAGCTTGGCGCCCACTTCGTCTTCAACCGCGCGAATCTGGGAGGAGATGGCGGGCTGGGTGCGGAAACGCTTCTCCGCCGCGCGGGAGAACGAGGCGTGGCGGGCCACTTCGAGGAAGGTTTGGAGTTGGTCGAAGTCCATGGGGCGTGAGGCAGTTGCCAGTTGCCATTTGAAACTGAGGATCGGGTCGACAGGTTTGACCGAGCCCTGCCAAGTATACGGCTAGCCGAGGGACACGACAAAAACATCCGTGACGCTGTAGAGGGCTGTGCCGAGTTCAGTGCGGTTTAGTGCTGATAAACGGCAAGAGATATACGATCGAAAGCAGAACAAAGAACGCTCCCGCCACGCGAAAAACAGCTGTCATGATCTTGGCATTACGAGCGCGCCATTCCGGAGTTGGCGGCGGGTTAACGTTAGGATCCCGCTGGCGCAGTCCAGTGGTCCAAGCGTTGTAGCGGCGTGACAAGGGCGAAGCCCAGAAAGCCAGAGCTAGACCTGCTACAGCATACCCTGCGCCTAGGATCAGGTTCATGCTGGATCCCCTTACTCCTTCAACTGCTTCTCAATGGCAGCGATTACTTCTCTCGAATCTGGCGTAACTGCGGGTTCGAAGCGCTGCACAACGTTGCCGTTGCGGTCGACCAGGAACTTGGTGAAGTTCCATTTGATTTCGCCAGCGATGGCCGGCCCCGTGTCTTTGGTCAAGTAGGCGTAGAGCGGAGCCTGGTCTGCGCCTTTGACGGAAATCTTCGAATACATGGGGAAGGTTACGCTGTATTTGCGGGTGCAGAAGGTTTTGATTTCTTCGTTGGTGCCGGGTTCCTGGGAGCCGAAATTGTTGGCGGGAAAGCCGAGAATGACGAAGCCCTGGTCTTTGAATTTTTCGTACGTCGCTTCGAGAGCGCTGTATTGAGGGGTGTAGCCGCATTGGCTGGCTACATTGACGACCAGAACCACCTTGCCTTTGTAGTTGGCGAGCGGAGCCAGGGTGCCATCGATGGAGTTGAGCGTGAAAGTGTAGATTCCCGAGGCGGCGAACAAAGATCCAGCCATGATCAGCAGAGCTCCCGATAAAAGATAGCCACGAACCGAGAAGAGGAAACGAAAGTAGGAAGATTTCATTGGTCACTCCAGACTCGACAGGGTTTCAACTGGAGTGAGCATACCGGGCTCGAGCACACGCCGCAAGGCAGCAATTTGTAAAATGTTTGTCTTATCCAGTTTGTATTCAGCTTGTCTTGCTCAGTTTTGTCTTGCTCAGGCGGTGGTGCTGAGAGAGGCCGGCTTGGTAGTCTGCTTTACGATTCTATCCACCAACTTGAGGGCCTTGGAGGAATCGGCGGTGATCGACTCCAGGTGAGTTACGTCCATCAAGCCTTCCTCGATCGCATCGAGCGCCTGACCGGAGCGCTCCAGAACAGTCAGCAGATATTTTTGGGCGATGGGGCGATCAGCGGGGTGAATGAGATCCCACCAGCGGCGGATAGAGTCCTGCACCTCAACCTCTGTCTTTTCGCCGACGACCAAGGCGTCGATTAACCGGTACACCTTGCTCTTAATGGCCTGATAAGAGACAGACACTTCCTGGGGCATGGGCTTTTGGGACTGCTGCAGGCTGACATAGCAATCGGTCCGCCAAACCGTAGATGGTTGCACCGTAAGTCCTTTTGACTGCGCGGCGTTCTTAGTAATCCTACGAATGGAATAAATCTAAATCTTGGATATGAAATCTGGAAGGTGACTGGCAGACACCTCGGGGTGCGGCGGCCATCGTTGTTTCCGGAACCCGCTTTTTGTAAGCCTGTTCTGTAAATCTGTTTTTTCAAACCTGTTGACCTTCGATCTTTTCTCTTAAATCTGTTCTTCCAAACCTGGATTCGAGTAAACCTAAATTCAAGTAAACCTGGATTCAAGCCGAGTCGATCGAAATCATACGCATCGCCAGCAGGTTACAATGTTCCGCCCCCCGTCTAATTGTCGAATATACGCAGCACGGTTAAGGGAAGTTTGGGGGTCCCGAAAGCTGCGGATTCTTCTCGAGCAACACCAAATTCTGGAGGCTGGATGAAAACGTTGGCATTGATTCTTGCACTTCCCCTATTAATCTCAATCGAGGGCAGAGCGCAAACTGCGGCGCCTGCGAGCGCTTCGCAGGATGCGAAACCCCAGGCACGAATGTTCTTTCCCAGCGACATGCTGTGGGGATGGGCACAATTGGATCTCGCCCCGCCGCATAACGAGATCGACCCAGGCATCTGCGCAGGGAACGCCGGACAATATGGCGGGGTGAATGCCCCATGCAGCATGTTTGCACGCTATATGATCTCGGGAATGCTTGAGGTGCGTCCCTTTGGGCGGGGGCAACTGCGGCGTTTCATGGTCTTTGGCGCGCCGTCGTTCCTGTTTGGCAAGACTATTCCGCACACGCTGTACACCTGGTCGCCGGATGCGATCGGCATCGAGCACTCATGGGGAGGGGCGGTTTACATCGGCAAGGGATTTGAGTTTCGCGTGACCCAGCACTTTCTGTTCGACCGCCTGGGCGCGCGCGACACCAATTTGGGTCCGGCCGATCAGGGCAACAACGGGCCATGGGGACGCTACATGTCGGTGGGCGTACGCAAATATTTTGGGACGAGACGGTGGTGATGGCGGTCACACAGAGAAGTGGGGCGGGAATTAGCGGGTGCACGGACCCATGGCTATTCTCTATGGGTTATTCTTTAATGGTGAGTTCAAATATGTACTCGGGACTTTATGCGGAGGATGACAATGGCGGGCTCTTATAACGGCGTGGCCGTTCCGTCGGATGGAAAGAAGATCGGCTATGCGGCAGGGAAGTATGAGGTGCCGGATAATCCGATCGTTCCGTTCATCGAAGGCGATGGAACTGGACGCGATATCTGGAAGGCGTCACGGCGGGTGTTCGACGCGGCGGTGGAAAAAGCCTACAAGGGCAAGCGGTGCGTGGCGTGGTACGAAGTGTTCGCCGGAGAAAAAGCAAAAGCCAAGTTCGACACCTGGCTGCCCGATGACACGGTGGCGGCCGTTCGTGAGTTTCGCGTCGCGATTAAGGGTCCGCTGACCACGCCCGTCGGGGGCGGCATTCGGTCGCTCAACGTTGCGCTGCGTCAGATTCTGGATCTCTACTGCTGTGTGCGTCCGGTGAAGTACTACAAGGGGGTTCCGTCTCCGGTGAAACATCCGGAGCGTATGGATGTGGTCATCTACCGCGAGAATACTGAGGATGTATACGCCGGCATCGAGTGGGAAGAGGGAACTGCAGAGTGCGCGAAACTCATCGAGTTTCTCAACAAAGACATGCTGAAGGGCGGCAAGAAGCAGGTGCGGCTGGATTCCGGCGTCGGAATCAAGCCGATCTCGATCACCGGAACTAAGCGCCTGGTGCGCATGGCGATTCGTCATGCGCTCGAGACCGGCCGCAAGAGTGTGACCCTGGTGCACAAGGGCAACATCCAGAAGTTTACCGAGGGCGCGTTCCGCAAGTGGGGCTATGAACTGGCTACCGAAGAGTTTCGCGACCAGGTAATCACCGAGCGCGAGAGTTGGATCGTCGACAACAAGGATAAGAGTCCGAACCTGACGGTGGCGCAGAATGCTGAGCTGGTTGAGCCAGGGATGGAATTTGCTCCGCCTGCCTTTCGCCAGGCTGTGGAGCAGGAAGTGAAAGACGTGCTTGACCGCATCTATGCCACGCACGGCAAAGGTCAGTGGAAGAAGAAGATCATGATCAACGACCGCATAGCCGACTCGATCTTTCAGCAAGTGGTGACGCGAGCGGATGAATATTCGGTGCTGGCTTGCCCGAACCTGAACGGAGACTACATTTCGGACGCTTGCGCGGCGCAGGTGGGCGGGCTGGGCATCGCTCCGGGAGCAAATATTGGCGATGGCTACGCCATTTTTGAGGCGACGCACGGCACGGCTCCGAAGTATGCGGATAAAGACGTGATCAATCCCGGGTCGGTGATGCTGTCGGGGGTGATGATGTTCCGTTTTCTGGGATGGAATGAGGCTGCCGATTTGATTGAGGGTGGGATGGAGCGCACGATTCTGCAGAAGAAAGTTACATACGATTTTGAGCGGCTGATGGAAGGCGCGACCAAGGTGAAGACCAGCGAATTCGCGGACTCCATCATTGAGAATATGGGCGCGGCGGTGCTGGTGTAGACCATTGAGCGATTGAGTTATCGGGTCATTGAGCGATTGTTAGTGTGGTCGCCCCATGATGCGATTTTGACTTTCAATCGCAAAATCACGCAATCGCAAAATGGCTCACTTTTCTGAAAGGATTCATAAATGCGAAAGAAAGTGACGATCGTAGGTTCCGGCAACGTGGGCGCGACGGCGGCTCACTGGATCGCCTCGAAAGAACTCGCCGATGTTGTCCTCATTGACATTATCGAAGGCGTGCCGCAGGGCAAGGGGCTGGATTTGCTCGAAGCGATGCCGATCGAGAAACGCGATTCTTACATCACCGGCACGAACGACTACAAAGACACGGCGAATTCGGATGTCGTTGTGATTACCGCGGGCATTCCGCGCAAGCCGGGGATGAGTCGCGACGATTTGCTCAACACCAATTACGGCATCATGAAGGCCGTCGTGGGCGAAGTGGTGAAGTATTCGCCGAATTGCATTCTGATTATTGTGTCGAACCCGCTGGACGCCATGGCGCAGGCGGCCTACAAGCTGAGTGGATTTCCGCGTGAGTGCGTGGTCGGGATGGCGGGGGTGCTGGATTCGGCGCGCTTTCGCGCGTTCATCGCCGACGAGTTGAAAGTCAGCGTGGAGAACGTGACCGCATTCGTGCTTGGCGGACACGGCGACACCATGGTTCCTCTACCGCGCTACTCCACGGTGGCGGGCATTCCGATCACCGAGTTGATTGAGAAATCTCGGCTTGAGGCTTTGGTACAGCGGACGCGCGACGGCGGAGCAGAGATCGTGAAGTATCTGAAGACGGGCTCGGCTTACTACGCGCCTTCGGCGGCCGCGACCGAGATGGTCGAGGCGATCCTCAAAGATAAGAAGAAGATTCTGCCTTGTGCTGCATACTTGCAGGGTGAGTACGGGATCAACGGGCTCTACGTCGGCGTGCCAGTGAAGCTCGGCGCGAAGGGGATTGAGCAGATCATCGAGATCAAGCTTACGGCGGAAGAGAAGGCCGGGTTGGATAAGAGTGCGGCGGCGGTTAAAGAGTTGGTGGGAGTGATTGGAGTATAGGGACGCAGGGCGTGCAGTTCCACTGTGTTATTGCCAAACATCCTTGATCGTCTCCACCGAAGCGGATTGGCCCGCGTAGGGTAGTCGATACATTGCTTCCAGGGTGCGCAACACGCTGTAGTGGTCGATCTTTTCGCTGTATTGTCCTGGCTTGACCATGGGGCCGACGAAGATTGTAGGAATTTGATTCACTGACGTACCATTGTCCTCGTCCCAAGTGATGATGAGCAGACTGTTATTGTTGCGTGCCCACGCCACGTAATTCGCTAGATTGGTTCTGAGCCAGTTATCCGCCTGCTGAACCGTTCCGTCGTGCATATCATTTACTAGGTCCGGAATCACCCAGGAGATGGTTGGCAGGTCGGCGAAGTTCGCCGGGAAACTCGTGAACGGTTGATTAGCGTTCGCTGGGAGGTTGGAGAAGTTCGGCCAAGGAACATGTTTGCGCACGTACTTGCCCTTGCTGCAGACCTCGGATCCAGAGGAAGGCAGGCCTTCGGAGAAACCAGTAAATGTCTTGCCCGCGGCGATGAGTTCACTTCCCAGGTTCGCGGCCGGGAAGGCGTGCGGACACGAATTATTGGTGATCCCTTGAGTGGAACCCGAAAACAATGCTAGATAGTTCGGCTCGCTTGGGTGAGTGATGGCGCGCGAGTTCGTGAACAGAGCCCCTTCTGATGCCAGTCTGTTAATGTAAGGGGCTTGCGACGATCCGATGATCTGCGAGTAAGGTTCGTTTTCCTCGATCACGACAACGACGTGCGCCGGCGCCGGGAGGACTCGCGGAGGGCCCTGAGCAACCGACCTCTTAGAGGCGGCCGTGGCTAACGTGACGCAAAAGGCAATCCACAAGACGCTATTCATCAGTCGCGGGCAAATCAGTTGGGGCGCTGACTGAGGCATGGTTGCACCGGCCCTTTCCGGCTTATACCTTCTCGATCGTCACTTTCTTCACCACCACATCCTTGTTCGGGCGATCATTGCGCCCGCGCGGGACTTCGGAGATTTTCTTGACGATATCCTGGCCTTCTATGACCTCACCAAAAATTGTGTGCTTGCCGGTCAGCCAGGTCGTGGGCGCGACTGTGATGAAGAACTGCGAGCCGTTGGTGTTGGGGCCAGCGTTAGCCATCGCTAGCTTGCCCGCCTTGTCGAGTTTATGCGGCGAGCCTTTGGTCTCGTCTTCGAACTGGTAGCCGGGGCCTCCCATGCCGGTGCCTTGAGGGTCACCGCCCTGGATCATGAAGTCGGGGATCACGCGATGGAAAATCGTGCCGTCGTAAAGGCGGTCTTTGGATTTCTTGCGGGTCGAGGGATGGGTCCACTCGCGCTTGCCTTCGGCGAGTTCGACGAAGTTGGTTACGGTCTTGGGCGCGTCTGCTTCGAAGAGGCGGCAGACGATGTTGCCTTCACTGGTTTCAAATGTCGCGTAGAGTCCGGGTTGGCGGGTCATGGAGTCCTTTCAGTCGTTGGTTGTTTTTCGTGGCTACGGAGGACAGTCGAGGCGCCTGTCTCCACATGTTTCAATTCTGACTTGCTGCTGGTTTCGGCGCAGATGCCGCGGGCTTTGCCGAGGCTGCGGGTTTCGCAACCGGAATTCTGTGGACAATCGAAATGTGAATAATCTTCACCGGACGGAAGGGACGGTCGTTCATCGGGTCGGTAGCCATGTGCGCGATCTGTTTCACTAGAGCCACGCTGGCTTCGTCGCACTGGCCGAAGATGGTATAGCCTCCGTTGAGATGCGGCTGGGCTTCTTCGGTGATAAAGAACTGCGAACCGTTGGTACCCGGACCGGCATTGGCATAGGCGAGACGGCCGGGCTTGTCGAAGAGCAGGTCAGGCGAAACCTCGTTCTTGAAATCAATCCCTATCTCGCCCGTTCCATCCCCTTTGGGATCGCCCCCCTGAATCATGAAGCCGGCGATCACGCGATGAAAAATGGTGCCGTCATAGAGGGGCACGCCGTGCTTGGTAGCTCCGCTGCCGGGATTCTTCCAGTCTTTGGTTCCGGTGGCGAGGCCGATGAAGTTGGCGACTCCAATCGGGGCTTTGTCGGGGAACAGAGTACAAGTCAACTTGCCCACCGTAGTGTCGATAATCGCCGTGGGCGGGCCTGCGGCCGCATGGTGAACAGTGGTGGCTCCGGCGGCCGGCTTGGCTGGAGGCGCGGCTTGGGTGCTCGACTGCGCCCAGGCTGCGAGGGCAGACATCGAAAGCAGCGCGGAAACTAGAAAAGCGTTACGCATGATTGCTCCTTGCACATGCATGGACTTGGCGCGGTGGCTTACCAGCAATATTGGATTGTGACGTTGCATTGCAACGTTGAATTGTACGACAGAGAAGCTCGTGAGCGCTGGCGTTAGTGGGACTCGGCCTGCATTTCGCGGCTGACGGTCTCGACCTGGCGGAAGACTCGCAGAATATTGCCGCCAAGAATTTTCTTGATGTCGTCGGCGCTGTATCCGCGATCGAGCAGGGCCTGCGTGATCTTCGGCAGGTCGGCAGCGGAGTCCATGCCCTGCGGAGTAGCGCCGCTGACGCCGTCGAAGTCAGAGCCAAGGCCAACGTGATCGACGCCGGCGACTTTTGCGATGTGATCAATATGATCGATCAAAACGTGAAAAGGCGGACGCGGAAGTTTCGCGGTCCACTCGCGCTCGATGCGGTCCTCATCCGTGTAAGTAACAGGCTGTCCCTCCGCTTTCTTTTTTGCGACGAGGGCTGCGATGGCCGCGTCACGATCCTTGGCTTGAGCCCTGGACGCATCCCAATAGGTCTGAGCGTCGAAGCCGGAAAAGAAGTTCACCTGCACGACGCCGCCATTCTTGGCGACGGCGCGCAGCATGTCGTCCGTCATATTTCGCGGCGCGTCGACCAGCGCACGAGCGGAAGAGTGCGAGGCGATGAGCGGAGCTTTTGTGGTGGCGATCGCGTCCCAGAAAGTCTTGTCGGCAACGTGTGAAATATCCACCATCATGCCGAGCCGGTTCATCTCGAGCACGACCTGCTTGCCGAAACCAGTGAGGCCGTTGTGGTGCTCTACTTTGGGATCGTTGATGTCGCCGGAGGAATCCGCCCACTCGTTCGTGTTCGACCAGGAGAGCGTCATATAGCGCACGCCGAGCCGGTAGTAATCGCGCAGCAGGTGCATGTCGTTCTCGATCGAGTGTCCGCCTTCGATACCCATGAGCGCGGCGAGCTTATGTTCTTTGTGCGCGCGTTCGATGTCGGCCACGGAGAAAGCCATCATCATGCGGTCGAGATGGTGCGCGGCCTGCTCGTAGACAGAGTCGATGAGATCGAATGTGTGTTTGGCGAAATGGCCCTCGTTAGTTCCGGGGTCCACCCAGATGGAAAAAAACTCCGCGCCGAGATTACCGCGACGGGCTTTCTCGAGGCTGATGTGCCCCACATCGCTTTGATCGGTCGAGCCGATGTCGAAGCCTTCGTCGAGAAAACGCTGCGGCGTGTCAGCGTGGGTGTCGACCACGATGGCGGATTCCTGAATCGCGCGAGCCTTGGCGCTGACGGTTATGTCTGAGGGGTTTGTGGATTGGGCAACCGCCGACGAGGCGGCAAGAACTAGGCACGAGAAGAGCATTTTAGAAGGGGTCATATATGTAGCGCGCAGCGGATGATTCTGCGGGCAAGTCAACGATTGTATAGGTCTTAACGCGTGTAAGAAAGACGATTCGGAAATAACAATTAGCGTAGAGCCGCCAGGGCTTGAGCAATGCAGGCTGGCAGCGCCTGGCCGGTGTCGATCACGGTTTTGGGCAAAGTGATGACTTCGAATCGTGATTTCACTTCAAGGTAGAGTTGGAAATTGCGATTGCCGGCAGGATGGTGTCCCGAGGCAGCCTGCTCCTCGATCCGCTGGCGCGCTAATTCCTCCGCACACACGCACTCAAGGATGCGCCAGCTCTGGTGCAGCGCGGCTGCAGCGCTCACGACGTTGTCGATCTGGTAGCGGCGAGAAAACGTCCGGCCGTCGAGGAAGACAACACGGTTGGGATCTCGCTGCAAGAGTTGGCCTGCGGTTTCAAGCATGAGATGCAGGCAGAAGTCATCCTGACGGGAAGAGTATTCGACTTCGTCGGCGGAAAAAAGAGCGTGCCTGATCTCATCTTTATTAAGTACCCGGCCGCGCAGGCTACTAGCGAGTTCGCGCGCAAGCGTAGTCTTTCCGCTGCCAGGAAGGCCGGCCATCAGAACGACCATGATCCATTAAAGCACGCTAGATCTTCTGCCATGAATCGCGTTGAGGAGCAGATTCATCCATTGTCTAGCGCAAGTCACAACTCTTGGGAGGGATAGATGCCACTGGTTCGAATCTCGTTACGCGAAGGCAAGACCGAAGAATATAGAAAGGCGCTGGCCGACGGCGTGCACCGAGCCTTGGTGGAGGCCTTGGATGCGCCCGCGCAGGACCGGTTCCAAGTTATAACTGAGCATCCGGCTGGCGGTCTGATCTACGATCCCGCGTATCTCGGCGTGCAGCGGACGGATAACTTTGTGATGGTGCAGATTACGCTCTCCACCGGGCGCAAGCTGGCGCAGAAACGAAAGCTGTTCCAGCGCATGGCAGAAATCCTGGCGGAGAATCCCGGCCTACGGAAGCAAGATCTGATGATCAATCTGGTGGAAGTTGCGTGGGAGAACTGGTCGTTTGGCAACGGCGAAGCGCAATATGCCCTCTGAGGAACGTTGTAAGGAACTTTGTTAGTGACTAAGCAAGTGACTATTCAGCACGGCTTTCAGCGGTCACTGTGGAGGGCTCCGGGCGATCGACTGGAATGATGTCCTGAGTTTCGCGCCAATCCGCGTACCGGCCTGAAACCATGATGTGGAACACCCACTGATGCCGCTCTTCTTCGGGCTCAACCAGGCCAAGAGCTTTCATGTAGAAGAGGTAGTGTTCCATCCAGTGAATCTGTTCCTGAGTCATGCCGCGCCGTTGCAAGTCCACCGTAAGACCGGCAAGATGGGACGATGCCGTGTCGCCCTCAGACGGAGCCGCATTACGGTTATGCCGGCGCAGTTTCTTCTGAAGCTTCACCGTGCGCACCGCGGAATTCACCTGAATCTGTTCGTGAAAACGATTGTAATAAGCCTGGGCGATATCCTGCACAAAGTCGCGGGTCCAGGGACGGCAGTAGCGGCGCGAAGGATCAAGGCGCGGATCGAAGCGCAGCGTTTCACCCGCGATGATGGGCTGCAGCGCTCCGCTAGCCTTCAGCGCTTCCAACTCGTCGTCGTCCTGAATGCGAGGCAATTCCAGCCGGTCAACTTCTGCGTTCTGCGCCAAGA
The DNA here is from genome assembly GCA_963743115.1 of uncultured Acidobacteriaceae bacterium. Classification (GTDB taxonomy): domain Bacteria; phylum Acidobacteriota; class Terriglobia; order Terriglobales; family Acidobacteriaceae; genus Sulfotelmatobacter. Next base: position 253,979 of record CAVUOM010000002.1, read on the forward strand.
GGGATTCGTGAGTGGGACGGAACATGGGATGCCACAACGTCCAATGCAGCCGCGGGAACCGGCGGTGATGGACTTTATGCACACCCGTGGCAGTCACCGCGAAAAGCGGACTGCACAGACAAGCCAGCATGGCCAGAAGAATTATTTGACGTTGTGGTCTTGTTCTCAATGAGTTCCGTAATCTTCCAAAGCGGCCTAACCCACAACCGCCCGGACATTGTAAGTCATCGTGTCAAGCGTCCCAGTCGCTGATTGCCGGAACCTGGTTACCATAGTTCCGGCGGACATTGTCTTCGCCTGGTTACCGCTGGTTACCCGCAGCTTGCGCGAGCGTGATTCCTTGTAGATACGAGCACGCGAAACGCCATCCGGGCGCGGGATTGCGACCAACGCATGTGCCCTTGAAGCAAGCAGTTAGCGCCCGATGGAACTATCAGAACTGTGTTTTCAGGGCGAAAGTGACAAAAATCAGCGCCGGAAAAGGTCACCGATGGCTTGCTTCATGACCGCGCCGCCTACCTCGGAAATGGCGCGGGTCAGCGGGATATCTTTGGGGCAAACCTCCACGCAGTTCTGGGCGTAGCCGCACTCCTGAATGCCGCCGTCGCCCATCAACGCCGCCAGACGCTCGCGCTGCAGTTCTTTGCCCGTGGGATGGGTGTTGAACAACCTCACCTGCGCGATGGTGGCCGCGCCTACGAAGCCCGTCTCTTCGTTGAACTGCGGGCAGGCTTCCATGCAACAGCAACAGGAGATGCAGCGGGAAAGTGGATATACCGCTTCCTGCTCTTCCGGCGACACGCGCGGGCCGGGACCGAGATCGTAAGTGCCGTCGATGGGAACCCAGGCCTTGACGATCTTTAGATTCGTAAAGAGAACACTGCGATCGACAGCGAGATCGCGCACCACGGGGAACTTAGAGAACGGTTCGAGCTTAACTGGCTGCTCGAGATTGTCGATTAAAGCTGAGCAGGCCATGCGGGCGCGACCGTTGATCAGCATGGCGCAGGATCCGCAGACCTCCTCGAGGCAATTCGAGTCGTAAGTAATGGGCGTGGTCGCCTTGCCTTCGCGGGTGACGGGGTTGGCAGCGATCTCCATCAGCGAGGAAATCACGTTCATGCCCGGATGATGAGCGAGTTCGAACTCTTCCCAGTACGGCTTGGAAGTCGGTGTGTTCTGGCGCTTGATTTTGAGGATGACGGATTTGTTAGCCATTAATTCTTAGCTCTTAACTGCCTTGTCATTCTGAGCGAAGCGAAGAACCCGTGTACTCTGCCGACGCCGACAAATTGCATGGGTCCTTCGCTTCGCTCCGAATGAGAGAGCATCTCAGTTTACTTTACCGCGTCATACTTCCTCGGTCGCGGCGGGATCAGCGACACGTCCACCGGCTCGAACTCAAACTTCGGCTCATCGGCATCCGGAGCGAAATATGCTTTCGTCGTCTTCAAAAAGTTCTTGTCGTCGCGATCGGGGAAATCCGGCTTGTAGTGCGCGCCCCGCGATTCATCGCGCAACCGCGCACCTTGCGCAATCACTCGTGACAACTGCAGCATGTTGTAAAGCTGGCGGGCGAAGACCACGGTGGTGTTCGCCCACTGCGTGCGGTCGCTCAGGTTTACCTTGCGGGAGCGTTCCAGCATCTCGACCAGTTTCGCATCAGTCTGCTGCAAATTCTTGTTGTACCGAATCACCGTGCAATCTTTGGTCATCAACTCGCCCAGTTCGCGCCACAGGCGAAACGGATTCTCTGTGCCCTGATTATTCATGAGCAGGGCATTGCTCTCTTCCTGCTTCTTCTTTTCCGCGTCGAAAATTCCGTTGCCGTCAGGAAGCGACTGCAGCCCGCGCGCATACTTCACGGCGTTGGGTCCGGCGATGCTTCCGCCATAGATGCACGATACGAGCGAGTTCGCGCCCAGGCGGTTCGCGCCGTGATACTGATATTCGCATTCGCCGGCGGCGTAAATGCCAGGAATGTTTGTGGCCTGCTTGAAATCGATCCACAAGCCGCCCATGGTGTAATGCATGCCCGGGAAAATCTTCATGGGCGTGTGGCGGGGATCGTCGCCCACAAATTTCTCGTAGATTTCGAGAATGCCTTCCAGCTTGCGATCGAGTATCTTGCGGTCGATGTGAGTCAGGTCGAGATAGACCATCGGCTTGCCGTCGATGCCGAGGTTGTATTCATAGACGACCTTGAAGATCGCCCGCGTCGCTACGTCGCGCGGAACCAGGTTGCCGTACTTGGGATACCACTCTTCGAGAAAGTACCAGCGGTCACACGGCGGAATGGTTTTCGGATCGCGCTTGTCGCCTTGCGTTTTCGGAACCCAGACGCGTCCGCCCTCGCCACGCGCCGATTCCGACATCAGGCGCAGCTTGTCTTCGCCGGGAATGCAGGTGGGATGCACCTGAATGAATTCTCCGTTCCCGTAGAAACATCCCTGCTGATAAAGCGCCGACTGCGCCGATCCGGTACACACAACCGAGTTCGTGGACTTGCCAAAGATCGCTCCAATACCTCCAGTGGCAATGACGATCGCGTCGGCCGGGAAGGTGCGGACTTCCATGCTGCGCAGATCCATGGCACAGATGCCGCGACAGACACGGTTTCCGTCGAGCACGGCCGAGAGAAACTCCCAGTGCTCGTACTTCTTCACCTTGCCTTCGGATTCGTAGCGGCGGACCTGTTCATCAAGAGCATAGAGAAGCTGTTGGCCCGTCGTCGCCCCGGCGAAGGCAGTGCGGTTATACAAGGTACCGCCGAAGCGGCGAAAATCGAGCAGACCCTCGGGCGTGCGGTTGAAGGGAACACCCATGCGGTCGAGCAAGTCGATGATGCCGGGCGCGGCCTCGCACATATCCTTGACCGGAGGCTGGTTCGCGAGGAAGTCTCCGCCATAGACCGTGTCGTCAAAGTGAATCCAGGTCGAATCGCCTTCGCCCTTCAGGTTCTTGGCCGCGTTAATTCCGCCCTGCGCGCACACCGAGTGCGAACGCTTGACCGGAACAATGGAGAAGAGATCGACGTTCGCGCCCATCTCGGCAATCTTGATGACGGCGGAGAGTCCGGCGAGGCCGCCGCCTATCACGATAATTTTGGGAACTGCTGCCATCTGTTGGTCTACCGGCCTTCCATATTCTTAATTCTTAGCGGGCTGATTCTTTGCAGCCTGATTGCTCGCGGCCTGATTTTTCCTAGCTTGGGCCGATTGCATTGCCGTGGTTCCAGGCTCGTAGAGCTGTTGCGGGCGCGAGCGGAACGAAGCCAGGCTCGCCAGCCCTGCGCCGGATAGGACAAAGAAAAACACCACACACACCGCGAGAAACCGCTTCTGCGCCCTGTCACCGGAAACGATGCCCCACTTCGCCGAGAACAGCCAGATGCCATAGGCGAAGTGCCACGAAGCCGCGACCAAGCCCACAACGTAAAACAGGAACAACGGAGTCTGCAGAACCTCTTCCTGTACCTTGCCGAACGAAGCGTTCGGGAAAGCGTGCAGATCGACTCCTGTAAAGCGCATCGTCCACGTATGCCAGAGGATGTAGGCGAAGGCAATCCCGCCGGTCCAGCGCTGGGCCGTGTACATCCAGTTGCCGGTCCAGGGATATTCCATCGTATTTCCATCTCCGCGGTACCAGATGTAGAAGCCGTAGAGCGCGTGGAACGCAATCGGCAGCCAGATACCAAACAGTTCAAGAAAGAAGACCAGCGGAAGATTTGCCAGAAAACTTACTTGCCGGGCATAGGCGTCAGGCCCGCTGATTGCCGTGGAGTTGGAAATCAGAATGTGCTCGAACAAGAACGCGCCGACGGGAACGATCCCAGAAAGCGAATGCAGGCGGCGCAAGAAAAACGAAACGCCATGGCCGGCACGCAGAGGGGCCACACCATGGGTTACAGCTTTTGCGACAACGGGAGCAGTAGAACTGGCTGCTGACGCCACGAATCGCTCCTTATGAGTTCGTATGATTCTGCTGGATGACTCGACCTTAACGGTCCGGCACTGACAAAAGAACTTTTTATTATCCAGCCGCCGGAGAAACGAAGTCAAGAAGGAGTCGCCACGTCGTCAACCGTCAGCAAAAACGCCTGCACCAGTGAAGGAACTCCCGGAACGCCGCGCCGCGGTGGCTGTACTGGGACTTCTCTTCGGCGCTCAGTTCAGCGAAGGTTTTCTTGATCGGCGGAAAATAGAACAAGGGATCGTATCCGAAGCCGTTCGCGCCGCTTGGAGCATCGAGGATTTTTCCTTCCGCCGTGCCGCGAAACGTCGCCAGTGTTTTGCCGTCACGAGCCGCAGCCAGCACGCAGACAAACCTGCCCGTGCGCTGGGCGGGCGGAACGCCCTTTAGCTCGCGCAAGACCCGCGCGTTATTTGCCTCGTCATCAGTGTTGGCGTCGGCCTTTTCGGGCTGGTCGGCAGCGTAGCGGGCAGAGTGCACGCCGGGAGCGCCATGCAGAGCATCAATCTCCAAGCCTGAGTCGTCGGCTACGACCATTTCTCCCGGGACATATCGGCTGTAGCCTTCCGCTTTCTTGCGTGCATTAGCCTCGAATGTGAGTCCATCCTCAACAACTGGGGTCAGGGAAGAGAAGTCAGGAATGCCCACGATTTCGACCCCACAACCCACAGCCGCGCCGGCAAAATCGCGCAGCTTGCCCGGATTCGAAGTTGCAATGAGAATTTTTCGCATCACCATTTCATCGTAACAACTCACGAGGCTCGTCCGGCGCAGGTTCATCCGTTGGAAGACGGAAACTTCCACAACACGAAGGCCACAATCAAAGCGAGCAGTGATATCCACCCACCCGCCGTGCGGTCCCAGGTGCGCACGAAGCTGATCTGTACTCGATTCGCGCCTGCCTGCACGGGAACTAGCATTTGCCCTGTGCCCTCGCGCACGCCGGGGTGCAGTTGACGCCCATTCACGTTAACCCGCCACGCTGGATAGTTGAACAGCCGCAACGCCAGATTATCCGGTGCTGACATCTCTGCGGTGAAGAGTTTGAATTCCGGAGTCCACTGAGAAACATGAATCGCAGCATGGGCCGGACCATCCACTGCCACGCGGCGAGCGTCTTTCGAAACTGATGAAGGATCAGCGCCAATCGGGGTGTATTCGTCGACGCCCTCGTAGCCCTCCCCGGACTCCATGTTGTCCTGCATTTCGCGCAGGTCACCGGCGTTGTCCCACCAGGGCGGTTGGAAGTGGCGCCATCCGAAGGCGAGCACAGCCAGCAGCGCAAGGTATAACGCGACGCGAACGGTCCACCGCCGCAGACCAAGCACGGTCAGCAAGGTGAAGGGAATGCCCAGACATAGCATCCAGCGCCAGGGGAATTGCATGTACTGCAGTTTGGGGAGAATCCTCCATAACGCGTTTGTGATCGACAGCATAAGCACGGAGCATGCTGCGGCCCACGTCACAAGCGAATACCAAAGCGTACGGTTGCGGCTTCGCCAGCCGCGCGCGGCCCAGGCCGCCACAACTGTCAGCAGGATTTCGCCGACTGCAATCCAGGAAATCAGGTGGTTGAAGGCATCATGGTCCGCATCCGTGGTGTGGATAAACAGAAAACTGTCTTGTGGCCGCGACCCGGCGGAAACAGCCTGCGCGATGGTGATCCACTTCTGTTCGTAGACCGCAGGCAACAGATAAACTGCAGCCAGTGCTGCGCCAAGAACTATGGCGATCGCTCCCACCAGCAGGACGCGCGGCGAGCGCCGCTGCCATGCAACGACCAATATCAATAGGGCCAGAGAATAATGGATCATCACTGCTGCCGGTGCATTGATCAGCCATGCGGAAGCAAGCAGCAGCGCGAGATAAACGGTGATGCGCCGGCCTTTTTCGTCAGTCCGCCACAGTAGCAACAGCAACAGGGGCAGCAAAGAACTCGCCAGGAGTTCGGCGAACGCGCTTCGCCAATACACAATCACCACATGATAAGGATTGACGGCGTACAGCACGGCCGCGAAGGTTGCGTCGCGCCGGTCGAGCCACTGCCGCGCCAGCAGAAACATGGACACGCCCGCAGCCAACAAGGCCAGCCAGATATAAATGCTGGCGGCGATCGTCCAGGGAAAGATTGCGCTGAGCGCCGCGCCTAGCGTCCACGAAGCCGGAGGATAGAAGATGAAGCGCGGCTCGCCGTAGGCGAAGTTCGCCAAGGCCGCCCAGCGCGGATAGACGATGCCCAGCTCCCATTGCGAGAGAACCTCCAGCCACGAGTACAAATGGAATTCGACATCGTGCCCGGAGGGTGTTCCGAGAAAAAAGAAGGGAATTTCAACCGCGAAGGCCGCAACCGCGATCGACATAAGCGGCGCAAAGGCCAGGCTGCTGCGGCGCGCTTCGCGAGAGGCGTTTCTCGCGCAGCTGCTCGCAGCATTGTCAGAACTCAGTTCCTTTCCGGACTTTATGTTTGCCGCCAGCTTCGCCCCCACCAGCTTCCCCGCCGAGTCGCCCCGCGTGTCGGCTACATGTTCGCACAAGGGCGAAATCAGTGCACGGAGCTTATCCCCGGGATCTCGCCCTTCACGCACGGCAGGACAAGCTAACTTGCTCACCGCATTTAACCTAGATTTAATATTTCTGAAACCGTGACGCAACAGCGATCAGCTACCGTACTCCCATAGGGTGGAACAGACCACGGAAGGTGGAGGGCCCACGTCAGAGACGGGGCGCGGGTTCTTCGCCCTCCGAAAACAGTTCGCCCGAGCCTCTCGCGCGTTCCGTTTTCCTCGCTGCCCAGTTTCTTTCCTGCCCTTTGCGCTGCTCCTTGAAGTCCCCAAGCCACCTGCCGCGAGAGGTATGCCTTAAAGTAACGGTTGAATATCACAGAGGAATGACAGGAATGACGGATCGGCCAGAAAACCCGGAGGGGACGAACAGCGAGCTAGGTCGCGACACTCTCGCCCGAGCGTTGTCGGCGAAGTTCGTCAAGGAAGTCATCCTGTTGCAGAGAAGACCCTTGGCGCAGCAGTTCGAGCAATGGATCTTCCAGCGGCTCCGCGGCCGAGTCGCCGGCGGCTTGCGCGTTGTGCTCGAATTGGCTCAGGTCAGCAGTCAGAGCGCGCGGAGAAATAATCAGCTCCGGCGTGGAATCCGGACCGCTGCGCAGAAAGTTAATCAGATTTTCCACCTGGGCTCGCTGCTCCGGCGTGCGGGAAGGGAATTCCAATCCCATGCCGTGTCCGGGATGCGTGACCAGCACCATGCCTTCGGTGTGCACCGCCACGTCTCCGCTTTTAAGGCAAAGGTCGACGAGAGCCCGCTCCGGAAATGGCGATTCGCTCTCCAGATAACAGCCGCCCAGGCTCAAATCGGTGAGCTTGCAGTGGGGAACGGCCTCGTCGGGACTTGCACCGTTCATCACCGCGGCGGCATGCAGCCAGACTTTAAGCTGAGCCTTCATCGACTCTTCTAAATCCAGAAAATGGACTCCGGTCTGGCCGTTCAGGTTCGCCCATGCGACCTGCCCGTGAGCGTCCACTTCAAGGCTCCCATCAGGCAACTGAAAGCGAAAATTCAGGAGCGACCCCGGAGCCTGTGGTTCAGCCGTGAGAACGTCCATGCCGGTTTCGCTCAGATCAAGGAGAATACCTTCGGCCTTCCGAGCATCGGGCAGCGTAATTTCCACCGGAGCCTGCACGGGAACTCGGTAGGCGCGCCGGCGTTCGCGATTTAACAGCGCGGCTACAGCGCGCAGGCCGGCTTTGGCCTTGTCATCGGAGAGTGGCTTGTATAGCACGAAGTGCGCCCCGTTGCTGAGAATCGCGCGCGCTTTCGCGGGTTCCGCGACCAGCGCCACGCTGACCGGCGAGTCGCCCGAATTCAGCCTGCGGGCTTCATCCAGCACTTGACCAGCGGCGTCGGGGTCGTCAAAGTCAACCACCAGAGCGTCGAACCGTTGTTGCTGCAGGCGGTCGATCGCAGTCGGGAGATCGCTGAAACGCTCCACCACGATCCCCATGGCCGGAAGAACCCGGCCCAGGATCTCGGATGCAGAATCGTCAGTCGAAACCAGCAATGCCAGAAGGGTCATAACTAAATGCCCCGCCCTACAACGGCGAGATTATGGCCAGCGAGGTGCCGCAGGCCGGGCTGCCTTTGATGCCGCTGCGCCTGAACCAGACGCGCCCGCCTTGGCCGCCATGCTGTCAGAACTCTCATCGACTTCCATCAATACCGCGTTATCTTCCTCGTCGTTTTCCGCGAGCAGGGGAGCCACTTCACGCAGCTTCTCCGCCGCCTGCTGGAGCATCTCAATCTGCTTCCCCAGTGCCGCGTACTTGGTCTGCTTCTGCCGCAATACTTCATGAATATCCTTCATACGACCCCCTGTGGAGAATGTAAGGAGGCGGACCAGTAGGGGTCAACGGTAATCCCCGCATAAGGGTTACTGCGGTAATCGCGGATTAGACGGCGAGGAGCAGGACGAACACTTCTTCTGGATGTTCTGGGCGTAGCCGTCTCGTGCCATGGCGTGGCACACGAGCGCAATTCACAAAAGGGTTGCGCTGCCGCTAAGGTTGGGCCTGAACAGTTCTTGGGGAGGGCTGTTCGGGCGTCCTGCGACTCGAAAGAGTCATGGGACGCTTCTTATTTTGGGGCTCGGTTCACTCGCGCCACCGGGCCCCACACAATTCAATCTGTTTAACGCTGGCAATAAAGAAAGGCGGTGAGCCGGTTTGGCTCCCCGCCCCATGCAACAAGCTTATCCGCTTTTAGTCGGTAGCCGTCATCACCACCGTTTGCGTGCCTCCGCCGTTGTCGAATATGTTCAGGTTGGTGGTGAAGGCCGTGGTTCCGCCCGCAAAAGTGAATTGCACGGTGTAGGTGCAACTTGCATTTTGAGCCAGGGTCACCGTTCCGTTCAGGCAGGTGCTCTGGGGTCCGGTAGCGCTGTAGGGCAGCACGGCAAAGTTCGCGCTTCCCGTGCCAGTTATGGTTGGAGCTTTGCTAAAGCTCAGTGTGGTGGTGCCCACGTTCTTGACTGTCACCGACAGCGCCTTGCTTCCAGAAGCCACCGTTCCAAAAGCCAGCGTGGTCGGAGTCAGGGTTACCTCGGTGCCCGTTCCCGTGAGGGCAACAAGTTGCGGGTTCGTGGGATCGTTGTCGTGGATGATTAGCGTGTTCTTCAGTGCGCCCAGCGTTGCCGATGTCGGAGTGAAAGTTATTCCGATTACGCAACTGGTTGTGATCGCGCCCGTGCAGGTGTTGCTGGCGATGGTGAAAGCCGCGCTCCCATCGAGCGTGGCCGACGTGGCAGAATAAGTGGTCTTTCCTGTTACCGTCACCGTCTTGGTCACCGGGGTCGCCGTGATGAGTTGGGTTCCAAAGGCCAGCGACACCGGGCTGATGCTGAGGCCTGATCCTTCGCCTTGCAACGGAACCACCAGCGACGACGTCAGGAAACCGTTGTATTTGACGGTTAGCGTGCCGTTGGTTTCTCCATCTGTCGTTGGCGAGAACCGCAAATTGACCAGGCACGTCAAGCCGCTGGTCAGCGAGGTAGGGCAATCGTCCACCTCAAGGAATCCCGCGGTGGGCGTGATGCTGGTGATGTCGGCGGTGCCGTTGGCGCTCAGCGTCAACGCCACGGCGTCACCGGTTGTGTTGATGGTTTGCGTGTCGAAGGTTATGCTCGGCACCGAAGAGTTGAGTGTGATCGGCGCAGTGATCTTCCGCACGAGATCGTTCTGGTAGTCGACCACGTAGATGTTGCCTGACGGATCAACGTTTACGCCCCGCGGAGTATAGAGTTCGGCCGCCGTTGCCAGAACGTCAGTGCCGCCGAAGCCGGCGCTTCCATTACCCGCGATCGTGTGAATGGTCCCTTCTCCGTCCACTAGGCGCACCCGTTCATTGTTCTGATCGGCGATAAGAACATCGCCGGCTCCGTCGACCCCAACCCCCGTCGGAGCGGACACAGAGGTATCGGTCGCAGGCACGCCATCGGCCTCGTATCCCCCCGCACCATTTCCGGCGAGCGTGGAGATGATTCCTGATGTATTCACTTTGCGGACCCGATTGTTGTCGTAGTCTGCGATATAAATATTTCCGAAGGCATCCGCCGCTACGTCCCAGGGGTAGAACAGCTGAGCGTTTGTAGCCACACCGCCGTCACCGGAGTATCCATACCCCAATTTGTTGTTGCCGGCGAACGTATAGATGTCACCGGCCGTCTCGCCCGCTTTGGGCGTGCAGGTGCCGCCCGTGCTGGTCACCGTCAAGCAGGATACAACCCGCACCACCTGGTTGTAGTAGTCCGAGATGTAGAGATTTCCCGACTTGTCAAGAGCGACGCCGGTGGGGTAATTAAGTTCGGCGGCCGTTGCGGGTCCCGAGTCCCCTTCATAACCGCAGGCCGTCGTGGGGCTCTTGCCCACCACGGTGCTGATAGTTCCGCCGGTTACCTTACGGATCGCGCAGTTGTTGTAATCTGCGATGAAAACGTCGTCTTTGCTATCCACTACCACGCGATAGGGATAGCTCAATTCGGCGCTCGTCGCGGCCCCGCCGTTGCCACTGTAGCCGCAACTTCCCAGAGTGCCGGCAAACACCGTGATTTCTCCCGCGGTGCTCACTTCCCGGATCACGCAGTTGTATTGGTCAGCAATGTAAATATTCCCAGCGGAATCCGAAGCTGCTCCGATCGGGTAGCTCAACACTGCGCCAGTTGCGGGAATGTTGTTGTCCGCGGCGCCAGAGAACGTGACGCCCCCAGTTCCCGCGATGGTGTAGATGAACTGCTTCGTGTCGCCAGTTGGAGGCGTGCACGTAAGGGTGCTCACATCGCAGGCGACCTCGCGGACGCGATAGTTGTTTTCGTCGGCGATGAATAAATCTCCCGCACTGTCCACCGTCACCCCTACCGGCGTACTTAGATCGGCTCCCGTGGCCGCTTGGCTATCGTCGTTGTAGCCTCCCGTGCCCGTGCCTGCCACTGTGAAAATTTCTCCCTTGGTCTCATTCGTCGAAGCCGTGCACGCCCCTCCGCTGCTGGTCGTTGTTGCACAAGATATTTCGCGTATGCGCTGGTTATAATAGTCGGCAATGAACAGATTGCCAGCATTGTCCACGGACACATTCGTCGGATAGTACAACTCGGCCGTCGTGGCCACGACCTCGTCCCCGTTGTAACCGCCCGTTCCCGTGCCCGCCAAAGTGTAGATGTCACCCTTGGTCTCACTCGACGGAGCCGTACACGAACTGATCCCGGTTCCGCAAGCCACCCGGCGCACCCGCTGGTTATACTCGTCCGCGATATACAGGTTTCCAGCTGTGTCCGTGGCGACCCCATACGGATAGTAGAGTTCCGCCGAAGTAGCCGCGATGCCGTCGCTGTTGTAGCCGGCCGTTCCGTCCCCGGCTACGGTGTAAATGTCGCCCGTTGTCTGCCCAGAATTGGCGGTACAGGTGGCGCCGCTGCTCGTCACCGTCGCACAGGACACCATTCGAATCTGATGGTTGTACTCGTCGGAGATGAAAAGGTTCCCATTCTTGTCAATGGCCACGCCCTGCGGATTATCCAGGTAGGCGCTCGTCGCCTTACCCCCATTGCCGATGGTCGCGCCGGTACCCGTCTTACAGCTTTGGGGAGTGCCGGCCACCGTGGTGATAATCGTTGTAGTGGCCGTCACTTTGCGGACGATGCAGTTAGCCTGGTCCGCAAAGAATATGTTGCCGGAGTGATCAATCGCGAGACCCAGCGGGGTGTCCAGCAAAGCGTTAGTCGCCAGACCCCCGTCGCCGTCATAACCGTAGGAATAACTTCCCGCGACCACAGTCAAGATGCCCGTTGCCTTCGTGATCTTCCAGATCCGATGGTAGTTTCCATACCCTGTACTGAAATAGACATTGTCGGAGCTGTCGAGAGCGACGTTCGTCGGCAGGTACGCCGGCGCAAGAATTGCCTTGACATCATTCGGTCCGCCGCCGGCGAAAACATTGATAAAGTCTTCCTGCGCGCTAACCGCTCCCACCAGGAGCAGCGCAATTCCGGTGCAAACCATCAGCTTGAAGTAACGCATGTTGATATCCCTCTCTTTTATCTTTTCATCGGCGCTAAGCACCGGCTGGAATTGCTCTTTAGCAATCCGCTTTCTCCGCGAGAGCCGCGTGTCTCAGCGGCTTCGCTCCGCAAAATTCGCGACCGCGTCCTTCTATAGAGCGGGTGCCGTATCGACTCTGAAACTCTGCTGCTCTCCGGCTGCATCCTGGTAAGCGATCACAAATCTCGGCCCAGCGCCCTTCTGCCATTGCGCGTATTCGTCGGCTGGAATTCTGAAGCTTCCGACCAGAGGAGGCACTAAGACCTTGACGTGCGCGTTGTAGGGCAGCGTCACATTGGTGAACGGGACCTCCTCTTTCTCCCACTCAAACACCGGCCCCACTGAAAGAGTCATCAGGGAGCTCACCAGTGAGATGGTGGCGCCTGTCACGTTGGCCCCGCTGTGGTTGAATACTTGTAGCGACACCTGTACTTCCACGCTGTCACCGTGTTCGGTGACCTTCAGGATTTGGTAAAGTGCGCTGAATTTGTGTGCGCTGCTGGCCTGCGCTGTGAGCGCCAGGAAAAGCACAAGGGCTGGCAAACAGAAATACCGAAACGAGCGTAAGATCCGGTGTTGCATAGTTCCTCCTGAATTTTCTATCCGGCGGTCCGTCATCGGCGCAGACGGCCTTCTTTCGCGTTTTATTTATCAATGGTCTTTGTCGCTGGACCTGTGAAATCGTTATGAGCGCAAAACGACAACGCGGTAGTTCAAAAGCACTTTTTGGGGGGAGGGAAAGCCCGATGGGAAAGCGCTAAAAGAAGAAACCCTACCGAGCGGCGCCAATTGTCCGCTGGCGACCCAACCTTGTCAAGATGAACGTTTTTGCACAGTAGCCTCGGAACGCGGCCCGATCACGTCCCGCAGACGCCGCGACAGGTTCGTGGCCAGAGACCGGTAGAAACGTGACGCAAGGTGAGGAAACAACTCAAACAGGCTTTGCAGAGTGGGATGGTCGAGATGATAAGCTTCCACCTCGCTGTCGGCGACCACGTTCGCGCTGGCCGCAGCATCTTCCAGAAATGACATCTCTCCGCAAATTTCACCCGGCCCAATCACCGGCGTCGGAGTTTGCGGAGGAATTTGCACTCGCGCGGTTCCTTTGAGCAGAAGAAAGACTCCAAAGCCTTTCTTACCCTTTTGAACCAGAACTTCGCCCTTCTTGAATCGGACTCGGCTCGCCTTGTCGGCGACCAATGCCCAATCATTGGCGGTGAGATATATCAAACCTTGTTTCGACGAAGACAGGATGGATACATCCTGTTCGTTGACTTTCGACATGGCGCGCGACCCGAGTTTCCGGAGGACTTCTCCGGTCAGTGACAGCAACAGCGACCAAGGCAACAACAGGGCTGACCAAGACTAACAGAAAATCCCAAGGACGCAACCCAACTCGCGCCACGCGCCTGTTATCTACGAGGACACTCGCCCACAATCCGCTCCACAGTTCGCGTTGCAAAAGAAACAGGAATTAAATCAGATAAAAGATGGTGCGCCCTGAGAGATTCGAACTCCCGACCTTCTGGTTCGTAGCCAGACGCTCTATCCAGCTGAGCTAAGGGCGCAGGTTTTCAACTGTAACAAAGACAACGGGATGCAACGGACTGGCGTTCGCCCATCCCCTGTTACTCCGGCCAACTATGCGTATTCTATGCGCGAATGCATCGACGAGCCGAAAAATCATTGTAGCAAACTTCCTCTTCTCTGGGACACCGGGGTCAGTGAGTGTAATCGGGATGTTACGACAGTTATCCGCTCGGGACTATAATGTTCGACGTTATGCCGTTTCGAAATTGGCGACTACTTGCACTCGTTCTGGCGTTCATCTGTGCAGTGTCGCACCTTTGCGTTGCGGGACCGATCATACCCTGCATAGAGGGCGAACAGCCCGTTCCGCTCCCCGGTCCCCTCTCAAGTCTCTTCCCTCGACCGGTCCCATTTCCACAACTGCCGACAGCCATTTTTCAGTCGGATGGAGTCAATCTAAGGCACATTACTGCTCCGCCCGAATTTCGAACGCATGATCTCAAGACAACAAATGCTACGGAACGCATCCTGCGAACTCACCCGTCGTGGCCTCCGCCATGCGCACGCCGAGTACATGCTTCATGGGACCAAAATATCGGCTAGGTTTAGAAGTTGCCAGAGAACGTTGGCGAACGGTAATTGAGTGCTATAGCGATTTAGCGACAAGCAGCGTGACAGCTCCGTTCACTGTACGCCGAATCGCGGCCAGATTCCACGATGATTGGGAGCGAACCGCTTGATTGCCCAAGTGTCAATCAACATCACGCCCAATGAAACGCACAGAGACAGGAAGCCGTAAGGGAAGTACGGCAGTACAAAGCCCATAAAAAGCAGCACCATCGTCGTCAACCATGTGAGCCAACGTAAGGTCCTAATCCACGGCACAACCAGCCGCATATTGAGCGCGGAGTAGCGTGCAATCAGGTAGAGCATAGCCCACAAAATTAAGGGCGCGCCAATTGAGATCGTGAGCAACACCAGCTTGTGTTGGATCGTCATACCTGCGCCGACACAAGTCTACGCCCATCGGCCCGATATGCAATGGCTGTTGAGAACAGGCGATTACACTCAAAACCCCCGGCTAGGGCCTTCGCCCTAGAACAAGGGTCAATGAGTGCCCCCTTTCACTGAACCTGTTTCGTGACCGGCGGAACTGCCAGCCGGTTCTCTTGCTGCTGGGTTGCAATCCGCGTCTCGCGTAGCTGCATCGCTTCCCGAATGTCGGACTCAGATTGAATGTTGTAGCGTTGCAGCATGGACGGGGTTTTGTGACCGGAAATCTTCCGTGCCGTGCTCTCATGGATGCCAGAGCGCAGCATCTCCCTGACCGCAGTGCGCCTCAAATCGTGAAACAGTTTTCCACTGACGCCTGCCAAACTGCACGCACTGGCCCAGCTTTTCCTGAAGTCTTGAATCGGTTCGCCT
Organism: uncultured Acidobacteriaceae bacterium; assembly: GCA_963743115.1. Classification (GTDB taxonomy): domain Bacteria; phylum Acidobacteriota; class Terriglobia; order Terriglobales; family Acidobacteriaceae; genus Sulfotelmatobacter. The sequence continues at coordinate 269,005 of CAVUOM010000002.1, forward strand.
TGCCGGATGAGTTTGCCCTGCTTGTCTTTATGGCCACAGTGGAAGATATAAGGTGAGTCCCCACGAGCTGCCTGACGGCGTGCCATGAGTTCCGCTAGTTCTCCCGTGTCGAAAGTTACGATGCGGGATTCGCGGTTCTTGGAATCCGAAGCGCGCAACCGGATTACGTCGCCTGAGACTTCCGACCAGAGCAGGGAAGCGATTTCTGACTTGCGCCAGCCTACCAAGTAGCCAAACAAAGCGTAGTCCTGCAACTGCACCGGCAGGTTTGCAATCACTCTGCGGATTTCCGGGTCACTGAAAAAGCCGGTGCGCACGTTGTCCCGTTCACTCAGCTTGCGGATGCGCGGGGCAGTAGTCAGCAGTCCGTTGGCGATGGCCAGCTTGAACGACTGCGAGAGTAGTTGCAGGGAGCGATTGATTGACGCGGGTTTGCTGGGCTTGTCCTTACCCCCCTTGCGTCTGCCGTGGGCCAGAGCGTGTTCGATGAACTTGTCTACTTCCGTGCTGGTGAGTTCCATGGCGCGGCAATCGAACCATTCCTGCAACGGTCTCAAGTTGCTGAGCAGACGTGCCCCGGACTTCCCGCGCAGCTTGTAATCGACTAAGAGCGCGTCCAGCAGTTCGTTGACGGTAATGCGCTGCTGCGCCGGGGTAATCATCTTCCGTCCCCCGCCTAGTTCAGCATCCCGTTCTTGCAGCTTCAGCTTCAGCACGCGCTCAGCTTTCTTTTCGTCCGTCTCCTCCGTGCTCATGCGTATCTGTTTGCCGTGTTTGTAAAACGCCATCCACCAGAACGCGCTTCCGCGCTGGTGGTAGAGGCGACCGCGTCCACGTTCCCGCTTTTCCGAGTTCATTGTTTTCCTTCCTTTCCTCTGAACTTTGCCAGCTTGCGGCGCTGCGCGCCGGTTGCGTTCTTGTAAGCGGATTCCACGCTGTCATGCACGCCCAGGTAAGCCAGCACTTTCTGCATGGGCTTGCCGTTGACGCGCACAGATTTAACTAGGTAGTGGTAGGTCTTCCCGTCGATTTTCTTTTTCCGAATGAACATCACACCCTCTGTAGTGCCTAATGTAGTGCCTAATGTAGTGCCTAATGTAGTGCCTAGGTATGAGGCTGTCAAGAAAAAAGAATTACCGCTGTCTCTGCAGGTACTCCGTTATCCCGTTCGCGCTGAATCGCAAACTGCGCCCCAACTTCTTGCGGAACGGAAGGCTCGTGTTTTTGTACAGGTAGGCATGGGATACCTGCAGCCGTTCAGCAGCCTGCGATATCGTCAAAAGTTCGTCCTGAGTCTGTGCCGGTGTGCCCGCACCGGCAAGCCTTGCCCTGCAAGTTTCGGAAATCTCCGCCAGCATCCCCAGCACGCGGGGCAGGCGGTCCACGTCGCAACTGCGGACGGCGGATAGCACGTTCTGCATTAGTTCGTTCATGCTTCTGCCTCACATTCCCGTATAGCTTGCTCACATACTTCATCCCAAAGTTTTTGGGCTATGTCGTCGCCAAACTGAATACGTAAACGGTCCAGCGCTGTCTCCAGTTCTGCTTCTGCCGCGCTTAAGTCCAGCGCTGCCTCTACTGCTTCGATTTTCTGGTCATCGGTCATGGCTTCCTCTCCAGTAATTCTCGCTGTCTTCTCGCTGTCCAACAGTCAAAGCGGTACTCCCAAGGGTTCTCGCTGTCGAATTCTTCCAGCACTTCAGTGCAAATCCTGTGCAGCGTGTCCATTCCCAGAGCAAGCTGCACGCGGTTCAGCACTTCAAACTCTTCATCATCAAGTAGGGCGGCGAAATCCTGCGCGCTTTCCTGCGGCTGCCCGGTGCGTCTGGCGTATGAAAACGTTCCAGCCATGGCGCGAATATCCTCAACCTTGACCCCAGCCAAGGCCAGTTCTACCGCTGCGATTTTCTGGTCATCGGTCACGGCTTACCTCTGGGGTTCCCAAAAACCCTTTCCCAAATCTGCTCAATCGGGACGCCATTCAAGGCCAGTTTCTTTGCGAATTTTTTCTGGTCATCGGTCATGTCTGCTTCCAGCCGGTCCAACTCTGCTGCGGTTGCAGCTTCACGGAACCCTTGACATAAGCAGGAGTCAGTCTCCGCACAATGGTCTACGCTGTGCTGTTCCCCGTGGTTTGGGGCACGGCTCAGACAACCGACTGTGCCCCGTCTGCAATGGTTCTCTTGCCGGTGCCCGCAAGTGCACAGTTTGTTGTCCCGTTCTTCCTGCCATCTCTCCATCTCCGCACGCGACTCCACATGGAAAGCCTCTTGTTCGTCTATCGTGCCGTTCCGGTAGGCTTTCCACCCCTTCAAGGTCAAGCCGGTGAAATTAGCCGCGTAAAATTCCGCTGCTTCGTTGATGGCTGCGTTTACAGCTTCGTCGCCCAGCAATTCCGCGATTCGGCTAATGCGCCTGTCGGCAAATGCTTCTTGCCTGCGACCGAAGCTACTGGTTTGTTCAAGCAAGAACCACTCTGCAAAGTCATAATCCCAAGCAACTTCAATCCAGTGCTTTACCAACACCAGCAGTTCGTACCGAGTGGGCATGAAGGGCATTTCTTCTGCGCCCTTGCCGCGCACTTCGTCAGGGATTGCTAGGCCGGGAAAGCCGCCCAAATCTTCGTTGTCTGCATTAAGCTTTGTCATTTCGTTTTTCTCCTTTAAGTTGTTGAACTGTCCTTCGCACTGGCTTGGCCAGCACGATTCCGTTTTCCCGCGCCACTTTCCGCGCCCACGACGTGCTGCGCCCGGACGCTTTCGCCAATTCCTCGGCGCTTACGTCCGGGAACTCCGCGACAAGTTGCACCAGCACGCGCCGGTCGCTGGCGCATTTTTCGGCGCGGGTTTGTGGCGTGGCTCTGCTTTGCCATTCTTCTAAAGTCCGCGACTGGTAAACGAACTGGCGATTAGCAACGAGTTCCGCGTGCTTGCGGACTTGTTCTGCCCGCTCGCGCTGTTCGTGGTCGCGCATCATCTGCACGCGTTCTTCGTCCGTAAACAACGGGGTCATAGCACCTCGCAGTAGAGCCAGCATTCCAGCACGCGATAGTTCATGCTTATAGCCACAGCAGCGTGATTCGTCGCCAGCACGAATCCTCTGGGTGGCGTCCCTTCCAGCACTTGCAATTCACAGCGGTAGCTGGCGAATCCGTAAGAATCTGGAGGCGTACCAACCAGCCAGTTGCACTGTCTGGGTTCAATGGAGCGCTCTACACGCGCTCTTGCTTTGGCGATTGCTTCAGTTCTGTTGTTTGCTCGTTTGCTCATGCTTCTTTTCCGTTCCGCACATAGAACCGCGTCACGGTTCCGGCTGCGTTCTTGCTGATTTTCAGCTTCCAACCCGCATGTACCAAGCAATCACGGGCGATTAGCCGGTCGCGCTGATTGACTTCGTGCTGCGCCTTTCCGCAGCCGTGAAGCAAAACATCGTTCAAGGTCGTTGACCACTGACCCGTGAATGGGTCGCAAAAGGAATCAAAGCGCAGCGCCGTGCGGTCCCGGTTACCATCGAAAATTCTAGATTTCGGATTCGACAGCCAAGGCAGGATTACATCGTCAAACGGTCCACCGGCGTAACGGGTTTCCTGCTCCACTGTGAGCGCGGCTGCGAATTCTGGTGTGTCAGCGTGCCACGGTTCGCCCGCCTGATACCGCATGACAGCTTCCGCCCAAATCATGTTCCTATCCTGCTTTAGTTTTTCAATGTCTGCCTTCAGACGCGTCACTCCGCAGGTTACGGACCAGTATCTTCTTGCCCCGGAACTGTCGGTCAGGGGCGAACTGTCGTTGGACGTGGCCGCGAACACGCAAGTGCGTTTAACTTTCTTGGCAGCCACTTCATAGGGCGGTCTGAAGGTATCGACCGGCTGCGTCAAGAAACTTTTGCGTTCCAGTTCGCTGCGATGCGTAATGAATTCCCCTAATTCCGCAATCCAGCATCCGCACAATTCAATCTTCGATTCCTTGCTGGCAAGGTCTGAAAGATCGGCCACGAAGTAGGGACCGGCAAGAACGCGCAACGTGGAAGACTTGCCGAGTCCTTGCGGGCCAATCAGCACCAGTGTGGCATCTGCTTGGCATCCCGGAACCATGGCGCGGGCCACGGCTTGAATCAGCCACTTCGCGCCCATGGTGGCATTGACCGGCGAAGCCTCAGCGCCCAAATAATCGTGCAGCCATGAATCAAGACGGGGCGTTCCGTCCCAAGTCAACGCAGCCAAGTAACGCTGAATCGGGTTATAAGGGTTCGTCCGCGCAATGGACTTGACCACTGCCAGAGTGAGCACGGGAGAAGTGATTCCAACGCCGTGCCCCTGCAACCATAGAAACGTTCTGGTGGTGTCGTCGTTATCCCACTCCCGCGTAGATTTGTAAGCAGGCCACGGCGGGGGCTGGTCGGTTTCGACATACAGCGTCAGTTCGTTGTAGGTCAGAACGCCTTGCCACTCCGGGGAGTGCCGCAGGAACAAATCGGCGTTGAATGTTGAGGGTTTGAGTTCCCCGGACTTGGTGCGTTGCAACTGGTCCTGCCAATCTGGCGTGGTTTCATACATCTCCCGCAATTTCTGCCATGTCAGTTCCGCGCAACTTTCGTGAAGGCAACCGGCACTCAGGGCACCGCTCCCAAACTGAATCACGTAGGCACTTTTTTCATGGTCGGGATTCAGTGGGCATACGCTGAGAATGTACTTGGTTCCATCCTGATACGGTGCCTGCGATGCCACGGCAAGGCTGTGTTTTGCCAGCCAAGCGGCAACGTCCAATGCTGGGGCATGGCTCTTGCTGGCTTTCTTGGGAACGGGTTCAGGTGCCAGCGCTGCGACTGATTCCAGTTGTTCCCGCGTGACCGGCTGAATATCAGCGGGAATTTCCAGCAGTTTCGAAACACGATGCGGACGGCCAAGGTCGGGGGTATCGTCTCCCTTGCCTGCGACGGTCCCGTAAACTTTCCAGATGCGGGCGGCATTTCCGACCGCGGTATCTATTTCGGTCTGCGCGTCCGTGAACTTCTGAGCCAGCGCTGCGAGGACACGTTCCACCAGCACGCGGCTGGGTTCGTCGTTTGGCAGTTCGATGCGGTAGAGCAGATTTGCGCCGTTCCCGCTGTCTCCAGCGAGCGGCAATGGCCATCCCTGCGAGGTAAGCCATGCTTTGCACTCTTGCGCTTTGGCCAGCGCGGAAGCGTGTTCCGCGTCAGTGGAGGAAATCCCAGCGGGGCGAATCGGGTCAACGTCCACGGGCAGCCATCTACGGGAAACAACTTCAGCGTTCGCTGTGGTGATTTTTGCGTAGTACTTCATGCGATTCCGTGAGCGCGAAAGCAATTCCGGCTGAACTGGATTCAACGTGAAGTAAACCGCTGGGCATCCCCCGGACCACTCAGCCGCCCGCGACGCCATCTTTGCAAAATCGTCAAAATATCCCGAACCCACACCCTTATGAGTTTCAGGCATCCGTAGTTCGACCACTTGACCGGGGGCTAGCAGGATGGTCAGCGCGCCATGGATTTGAGCCGCCAGTGTTTCCACAGCCGGAACAGCAACGGGAATTGCAGCAGCGGCGGTCATTGAACAACCTGCGCCAACTGCCGATAAATGGCTGACTCGAAATGGGCAATCATGGACAAGATTTCATAGTCAGTCGGGAAACGCCGTCGTCCATCCGCGCAGAAGCGCAGAAGGTCTTGCAAAACTTCCCACTCACTAGGGGAAAGTGGCTCTTGCGTCAGGCATAGTTCCGCGCTATCTTGGGGCATCGCGTACTTTCTATCCGGGGAACTGGTAGCCTGACAGGGTTGGGCCAGTTCCCCGGTTCTCTTTGCCGCTACGCGTCAACAACCTCCCGGAAATACCATTTAGCAATCCCGGCGTAGACCAGCAGACTCCGGTAAGCAATGAGGGTGTTACCGCCTACCTGCTTCACGATAGGCAGTTCGCCGGATTCAATCAGCCGGTCCAAGGTCGCCAAATCTAGGCTCAGAAGTTCAGCCGCTGATTCTCTGGTGACCAGTACAGGGTCAACGCGCTGTCGGGGAAAAACTCTCATGCGATGGAGCATCGCACAAATGAAAGAGGAAATGGGCTGGGTCAACGTTGGGTCAACGTTGGGTCAAAGGTTGCGCGGGAGATGCCGCGACTAGAGCGGATTTCCGCTGCGCTTCTGATCGTGTTTACGTAGCAGTTCGCGCAGGGATGGCACGGTAAACGCTTGGTCGTCCTTCTGCACGTAGCGCTGGCAGGCTTGTCTCAGAGCGGCAGTCAAGGTTTTCGCCTTACCGGGATTGGCCGTCCAATCAGCGCGCACCTTGAGCGCGTACTCCGTGGCCGTCCCCGGCCAAGGCTTCGGCTTGGCTTGTTTGCTGGGCTTCCCGTACACCGCGACCTTCAGCGCCGCCAGTTCGGCGCGGGAGCGCGGAGTGGTCACGGCTTTGGGGTCAGTCGAGGCTTCCGTGGTCAAAGTGCGGGATTCGGATTCAGTCATGGGCAAACCTTTCCCAAAGCTTAGTAGAGCGGAGCACGGAAGCGCAAGCGCTTGCTGGTTTGGAAACAGGAACATTTTTGGGCCGGTCCGGGACTGTTTCCAGCGTGCCGGTTACGGTGTTACGGCTCAGGACGCTATTTTCCTACATCCTATAGGTAATTCACTCCCGCACCAATACACCACTTATTCTCATTCTTTACTCACACACACATAAGAAAAGAGTGTAACTACCGTAACCTATAAGATAAGAAAGAACTTAGAACCGTAACTCAGACTGTAACTAGATCGTAACTTAACCGTAACTAAGTGTGGGACTAATTCTCAGTCACTTCGCTCGGCACCACGCTTCGGCCACTCGCGGCCACTCGCGGCCCAAGAAAGGCCCAAAAGACCGTAACCGGGGCGTTTGGTTACACCCTCCGCCTGCCTCTCCCTGAGACTGTGCGCTGGTAGGTTTTCGGTTGGCAACCTGACCCCCTGCCCGCCGGTGCAGTTAGTAACTTCCGCTTGCATTTCTCCCGTCACTGAGTTATATGTGTACTAGTGAGTTACCCAATGACCAGATTAGCTCAGTACGCCAAGGCGCGCCAAGACGCAATCATCTGCGACCCCATGCTCAGCCTGCGCGAAGTTGCAGCCGCCACTGGTTTCAACGTGAGCACAATCCGCAGGCTCATGGACAAAGGCGCATTGCCTTATTTTCAGGTTGGGCGGGGCTGGATAAAGATTCGGAAGTCCAGCTTAGACAAGTTCATCAGCCACTATGAAAGCAAGGTGGCCCATGGCTAAACCGTGCTCCATCTGTACCAGTCCGAACGTCCGCGAGATTGACGATTTGCTGGACAGTGGGGAAAGCCAGCTCAGCGTGTCTGAAAGATTTTCCGTCTCCAAGTTTGCGCTGAGCCGTCATGCGCGCCGTCTGTGCCAGCAGTCCACTGAGGCGCTAGAACCGGATGAGCAAATCTGGCTCGACAGGTTGGAACGCGCCCACGCGCAAGCCGTCACGGATGGCGACGTGCGCGGGATGCAGCAGACTGCTACTGCCGGTCTGCGCGTCGTGCGCCAGCGCCAAGTTGAGAAAGCAAAAGCAAGAGCAGCCGCAGTCAAGCAAGACGCGGACTCTGGCGTGGATGACTTCAAGATTCCGGTTTCTAGTCTGGACGATGTTATGCAGATGTTTGACGCGGCTGCGGCTCAGCCTGACCCCATTAACCAAGAAAAAAGTCAGGAGGCATACCGGCGCGCCAAACTGCTGAACTTGCCCGACGCGATGACGATTTTCCACAAGATGCTGGAGTGGCCCGAATTTTGTTCAGATCTTTTGCGGTGGGTTGCACTATGGGAACCCGCAAAGAAAGGGGAACCGGATGAATCTCAATCCCTTCCGCAAGCAACCGCCCCAAACTGAGTCGGAGCCTGTGTCAGCTCCAGCGCCAGCGCCGGTTGACCCGCTGAAAGCGGCTATGATGGACGAGATTATTGCTGCTGATGACGTGCGCCAAGCTAGTGCCGCGTGCGCGGCTCTGGACGAAGAACAGAAATCATGGACTGGTCGCAGGAACGCGGCTCAGGAAAACTTTCACAAGAAAATCGAGGCACATTTGCGCGCCAAGGATTTGGTCAGCCGGTTGAGTGCGTCCGCTGCTGATGTAGTCGCCAGCGGTAACGTCGTGCCGCGCAGCGTTGGTGCGTTTCTGGGCACAGGAGAAAACTAAATGGCAAAAGAATACAACTGGCTAGAGCACGAAATTCTGGGTGACATAAACGAGATTGCGCCGCCACTGCGCCCAGCGCCCGATTTGCCGGTGTTGGACGAACCGCAGGCGCTGCGCAAGCATTCGGGCAATGCAGCCGATTCGACCATCGCGGCGATTGAGTTTGATTCGATGGTTGACCAACTCTGCCCGATTCCGATTGACGCGCAGCTCGACCGAGACGTTCAGCGATTCTCGCCGCCTGCTGATCTAGAGGCAGCGGGTTTGCACTTTGTAAAACACGTGATGGAGTTGGGCGCGGAGCGCATGCAGAGGAAGGCCGAGATCAGTAAAGGAAGCACACGGCGCCAGCGCGAATTGCGCGAGATCACAGAACATTGCCTTGGCACTCTGTTGCCGCGCTCTGATTCCGACACAGTGAGTCGCATGAATTCCATGATCGACCGTATCGCGAATTCCGCTGAACGAGTTTGCTCTGATGCGATCCTGGAGGCCACTACATGAAACCACTTTTTAGAAATCCCTACGGTGCCACTGTCCAGCAGGACGGCTCAGGTGATACTGATTTCTGGTTCGAGGATCAACCGGACGATCAGCGAGACGAACCGGCGCGGCAGTTGCAGCCGGTGTGTTGGAAGTGCTTCGCGCCGTTGAACCTGTGCCGGTGCTCTGGAGGACCACAATGAGCAATCCCGGACCAGCCGCCAACGTTGAGCAAACCGTGCCCGCACCGCCAACTTTCAACGAAACGAACACGATTACGTCCACGCAGCAAATGCTGGAGAACGAATTGCAGCCGGAATCGGCACAGCAAGGTCAGCCAGCACAGAATAGCGTGGTCAGCATAAGTGCGGGCTTACCAGCTTCGGCGTTGCAAACGTTTACGTGGGAATGAGAGTTCTGTATCACAGTTGCCGTTTTCCGGGAGTTCGCGTGGCCAGTTGCGCGGTCGCGGTTCCAAGGCGGGTGCGGTTCCGGGAACAAACGGCATGTAATCTTTAGCTGCACCCGCCGAGCGCAATGCTGCAAGCAAAGTGCATGGGCCAGTGTCAATCGCTGGCTTTTTGTGATTCACCTGAATTCTTCTGTGTCATAGGCGCACGGGCCGAGCCGGATGGAAGAGTCAGGAACAAACCGGCTCGATCCGTGCCTCCTACACGGGGGACTACTGGCTTAGATGCCCGTAGTCTCCCGTTTCAATCTCCCGTCATGCAACGTATCCGACTCACAGAACGGCCCTACCTTCAGGCGAACGTCCTGTGCAGTAAGTGTGGTCACGTCGTTCGTTGGGACGAATCAGTCCAGCTTGCCGCGCAGACCTACCATGCAAACGGGGCAACCACGCTGGCAGGAACCCATGTTCCAAGCTGTCCTAAGCCATCCGAAAACATCCGCATACCCCGCGCATAGTTACCTGCAACTTATAGGACAGAGTAGGTTTGCGTTAGCCCGTTTGGTTGCAGACCAGAGCCTCTCTGGGAGTAAGTCAGCAGTTAGAGACTCTAGGACGGTCAAGGGGTAGTCTGGGACGGGGCAAGGCAGAATTATGGCTCTCCGTGGCTAGGACGCGCAGCACGGGTCACACTACAACGGCGATGGATGAGCGGCCACCTAACAGCGCAACGGTGTGCGGCAGGAGCAACGTTCCGCCACTTCGACTCGCGCCCGGAATCCCGTGTTCAGCGCTAACCCAGCCCACCTCCGTTAGTTGCCGGGAGCTATTGTAGTCGTTTGAGTAGCTTTGAGTAGGTTGGCGCAAAATATAGTTGGCGGTCGAATTGCAAGCGGAAATGTCCGCTAACCTGTTGAAATCAATGGCTAAAACGTCGGATTTGGACCGTCAAAATCCCGCATTGCTGTCTTTGGATATTAGTTAACTTTAGGGAATCTAAGGTATCTAAACCTAAGCAAATCAGTGTAAAGCTATAACTCTGTAAGACGTTAACTGATTGGCAAACTTACCACTCTCCATCTAACGCCAACTCGACCAAGCGTATGCGTATCCGTTCCGGTTGAATTTCCAGTTCTGCCCAGCGCTCTGCTTCCCCGCGTGTGGGGCAGAGTTCACTCATAAAGTCAACGTCCAGTTCGTCGTTCTCTACGATAGCAATCCAACCTGAACTCGCATCGCCCCAACCGACGAGCGTCACTGACGCGCACCATTCCATTGCATGAAGCGGGTAAGCAGTGTCCTCCCAATCGTCCGGGACTAGGAAGTAGCGCTCAAGCTGGGAGGATTTGTCGGACTCGTGCCAAATCCACTTCATGCCGCGCCTCCGTCCAGCGCGTGCTCCACCTCATCCAGCTTGCGCTCTTTTTCGTATTCGTCCACTGTGGTTTCCTTGATGTATTGGCGGACTTCCGTTCGGGTGCCTCCAAACCAGTATCCCATCTCCCACGCATTCTTAGCTGCATTCCACACGTGAGGTGGTTTGCCGCTTAGCATGGGAAATTCGGCTTTTTCTTGGTCGTAGAGTGCTCTTGCGGTACTGGACGCGCCGGGGGTTACGGGCGATGGAGTATTTTGGGCAATCCACTTCCTCAGCTTGCGACCTTGCGCGTCCGTGAACTTCACGTCAGCCAGCGTCACCGGCTTCGGTTTGCGCCCGGCAACTCTGCCGGTCACCGGGCGCGCCTTCGGTTTGCGGGTGGCTGTGGTTGGGCGTGGTGTTGCTGCTGCTGGTGTAGACGGAACGGTCATGCGCGATATTCTCCTGCCCTAGTTAGGGCGACAACTTCGGAGGTATCGCTGGGTAGCTCATTGACCGTCCCTTCCGCCGAAGTCTCAAGGGTTGAGAACTTCGACAATGTTTGAGCAGATTCTATCAGATTCGCAAACTTTTTGGGGGGATATCACGCCGCACGCTCCTTGTAATCCCGAATCTGCACCAGATTCCATTCGTGTTTCTCCATCTCCCACTGCAACCCGTTGGGCGCTGGTGGGAATTCGTGCCAGACGCAGCCTAGCAGGTTCGTCCCCATGCCCGACTGTGGCGCTGTCGCCTGCTTGAACAGGAACGGAATATTTCTCGCCACACACGCATCTCTCAGTTCTTCCGCCCACTCCGCTGCCATGTAGCGCCGTCCATCCGTGGAGAATTCCTTGCGCCAGTTGCCGGTGCGGTCCCAGTGGTACTCTGCCCCGCTCCCGGACTCGCCGCCTGCGATGACCCAGCCAAACCCGTCCAGATTGATTCCCGGCACTAGCGACTCCAGCAGAGGCTCTGCCGAAACGAAACGCACTGCTTCGGGATGCACCGGAATCCGGCATAGCGTGTCCATCTTGTTGAGGGTTTGCTGGCAGCCGGTGCTCACGCCTAGCCAGACGTTGCGATATGGCCAATCCGTAGGCAGGTGCCGTGCGATGCGGTCCGGGCGTTTGGTCAGGATTAGGTACACCAGATTTGGAGTGTCGCGGATAACGTCCCATGCGCCCGCTCGCCATGCGTCAGCCTTGACGTGGAAGAAATCAGATTCCGAACAAGTGAACACGCGCCGCGCTTTTTTCTTCGACCTTAGCTCTCGCTGCCACTTCGCAGGCTCGCCCCAGGTTTTCGTCCGGTACAGCGTTCCCCACGGCCTGCGATGCTGCTTCCGCAGCATCCGGTCGATATAGCACTTCGCGCACTCCGGCGCTACTTTGTCGCAGCCCAGCCACGGGTTCCAAGTGCTGTGCGTCCAGCTTATGCCTGATGTTTTCGCCATGGAATTGTTTTCCCTCCGGAGGTATATACCGTTTTCTCGGAGCTTTTTGGCCGAAACGCAAAATATATTTTGATGGGAAATATGCGTGGTTTAAGTGCTTTGTTTGCGTATCAGGAAGATTCAGGGGCAGGGCTGCCCGTGCACCAACTGCAATATTCTCTCCATCCGTCGCATTCGCTGCTCGTAGCAGGGCGGCACTACGGTTCTGCTTATCAGTTACGCAGAAGATGGCGCGCCCAGCCGCGTGTAGAATCGGCGTATGACAGAACCCTACAAATCCGAAGCGAATCCACTCTGTCCGATAGCGATTAAAGAGGGCCAGCACGAGGTTCACGCGCCTGAACACGAAACGTGGGACAGGGTCACCTGTCCGCATTGCCCAGCAAAAGCTCCCGATACCTTTCTCCTCGGCCCGAACCGAATTTATGGAAGCCGAATCACAAAGGAGAAGGCGACGCAGGACTTGTTCTCACGGCTGGCGGACGACCACAACCACAAGCGGAAGCACGCGAACAGCTACGAATTGCCGGACTAGGCACGAAGAATGCGCTGCGTACCCGCCAAGCAAGGTAAAATCAAGGCTTCTTCGGAAACGCCTTTATCAGGGACACACGAATCAACCATACGGCGGGCTTTGATAGCTCTTCAGGGTGGTCTTCCAAGTATTTCTGAACAACCCGAATCAACTGGGTAGTCGAGGGGCGGGCACTGGCCAAATCGGCACCGTCTTCGGAATTTATGTTACTGGCGACGCCTTCTACCAAACCTTGGCAGTGGCCCTCATCATAGGCATCTTGGTTTGTGCCTGTTTGTCCTTCGGCCTCAGGATTGGCATCGAGCACCCGTAACGCTACTTTGCAGGTAACAATCAGATGGTTCCCGTCCGGTCCAAAAACGGGGTACCAATCATCTTTACCAAGCGCAGGCGCAACGACAACAAGCGCCAGCATTGTGACGATGACTTGTTTCATATATTCCCCCAGCAACTAATTCAAGCACGCGATTGTACCGCCTATGCGCAAACTATGCGGGTTGCGGGTATCAGCCCAGCATAACGGAGCACAGTTCCCGGTGCATTGCCTGCCAGTGTTTTCAGTCACTTATGCTTTGGGCTGCTACGGGCTAGACGCCCAGAATGGGTTCGTAGCCAGACGCTCTATCCAGCTGAGCTAAGGGCGCAGACTTTATTTTGGCAGGAAAACTTGCTTAAGAATTATAACCGAAGCGACGCGCCCGCTGCGAACTTTGCCCCAACCGTTCCTGTAAGGTCTTCTGCTTATGTGCGCGGAATGCCGGACAATTCGGGGCTTTCGACCTTTCCACAGGCCCACTTTTTCTTTCTAGCTAAGCCGCGTCCAGCGCCCGAAGTAAATCTTTCCCGGCCCAGAGCAATTCCTACAAAGCAGGGCAGGGAACGCGCCTGTATTTTGAGCGGCTTAGAGACGGCATGCTATGTGCTTATAAAAAACCAGACGAAGTGGCGCGCAACGGGGCGTTCCAAGGACGACTTCGGCCAGAGGTTCTCTTGGGCGCCCCTTGCATTCACCAGATCGCGCCAGCGGAAGCCCTCCCCCACCCTCGCTTTCGCTGGCAAGCTTTACGCCAGCGTCAAAGGTTCCCGCACGTCTACTCCGGCTTGGCGCAAGAGTCGCGCCACAGCTTCCGTCTTCAAGCGAGAGGCGTCAAACTCCACCCGCACGGTTCGCTCCACTTCGTTGAAATCCACTTTCCGCACTCCGTAGACCTCGCGCATGCCGTCGATTGCCCGCAATTCCTTCTCGCCGGGCGCTGCGCCGTAGCGGAAAACTACATCCAGATAAGTCATGGGATAATCCTTTGCTGCCTACGAATGATGAAAGCAGATGCCTGGTCAATCTTCCGGGCTGAATCCAATATAAAGGATTGTCCATCGAAGAGATAGCGTACGTGCGCGTCAACAGCGTGCAGTGACGTGGAAGAGCGGCGCTTCAGCGCCGCGTAGACTGTACAGATCATGTGGGCTTTAGCCCCTGAAGAGCAAAGCGCCTGAATGTCCACGAACCCATCGGACCAACCCGCCGCGCTTGAACGCGACCCCGTCTGCGGGATGAATGTAAACTCCGCGACAGCTAAATACGTTCACGGGGACAGCGGGACGAACTACTACTTCTGCTGCGCGGCATGCGCGGACAAATTTAAAGCAGACCCCACGAAATATCTCACCCTCACACCCGCCCGCCCCTCGGGATTAGTCATGCTGGGCGCCGCGAAGGCCGCAACACTCGCGAACCATCGACCCCACCCAATCGAGCCTCAGCCCTTGCAGCGAGCGCCATCCCCCGGCGCAGCCTACGTCTGCCCCATGTGCCCCGAGGTCCGCGAAAACAAACCGGGCGCATGCCCTTCCTGCGGAATGTCGCTAGAACCAGACGTACCGGTCGCGTCCTTACGCACCGAGTACACCTGCCCCATGCATCCCGAAATCGTCCAGTCAGCGCCTGGCGCGTGCCCGATCTGCGGCATGGCCCTCGAGGCCCGCACGGTCACCGCATCCAACGAAGAAAATCCCGAACTGCGCGACATGACCCGCCGCTTCTGGGTGAGCGCAGTCCTCACCGCGCCGCTGCTAACCATTGCGATGGCAAGCATGATCTGGCCGGGTTTCTTTGTGCTGCGGGTGGGCACGCTCGCGGGATACCGCTACCAGTTCTTTCTTTGGGGCTGGGGTCTTCCCTGGCTCGAATTCCTCCTCGCCTCCCCAGTCGTTCTCTGGGGCGGTTTCCCATTCTTCCAGCGCTTCTGGCGCTCGCTCGTGAATCGCAGTCCCAACATGTTCACCCTGATCGGCATGGGCACCGGCGTGGCCTATGGATACAGCGTGGTCGCAACGCTGGCGCCGCAGATCTTCCCCGAATCTCTACGCGGCATGGGTGGTTATCCCGACGTCTATTTCGAAGCCGCCGCAGCGATCACAACTTTGGTCCTGCTCGGCCAGGTAGTAGAGTTGCGCGCCCGCGGCCGCACTAGCGCCGCCATTCGCGCGCTCCTCGATCTCACTCCCCAAACCGCGCGCCTGCTTGGCCCGGACGGCAGTGAGAAGGATATCCCGCTGGCGCAGGTCAAGCCCGGAGACCGTCTCCGCGTCCGCCCGGGAGAAAAAATCCCTGTCGATGGCGTCCTCCTCGAAGGCCGCAGCACCGTCGATGAATCCATGATCACCGGTGAATCTATTCCCATCGAAAAGTCACCCGAGAGCAAAGTCATCGGCGCCACCATCAACGGCACCGGCTCATTCGTCATGCGCGCCGAGCGCGTTGGCAGCGACACCTTGCTGGCGCGCATCGTGCAACTGGTCGGCCAGGCGCAGCGCAGCCGTGCTCCTATCCAGCAACTCGCCGATCGCGTAGCGAAATGGTTCGTGCCCATCGTGGTCGCAGTCGCCGCAATCACGTTTCTCGCTTGGTTGCTGGTCGGTCCGCAGCCGCACTTCGCGCACGCACTCATCAACGCGGTTGCCGTGCTCATTATCGCCTGCCCCTGTGCCCTGGGACTCGCCACGCCCATGGCAATCATGGTGGGAGTAGGCCGCGGCGCGCGCGCCGGCGTTCTCATCAAGAATGCCGAAGCCCTCGAGGTTCTCGAAAAAGTCGACACGCTGGTCGTCGACAAGACCGGAACGCTCACTGAAGGCAAACCCCAGTTGGGAAGCTACTCGCAAGCGTTCGTCGACGATCCCGAATTGTTACGTCTCGCCGCCAGCCTCGAGCGAGCCAGCGAACATCCCCTGGCTCGCGTGATCGTCGATGCCGCCGCAAGTCAAGGCCTGCAGCTCTCCAATCCGGAGGAGGTCCACTCCGTCACTGGCAAAGGCATCAGGGGCGTCGTAGACGGCAAACGAGTGGCCGTCGGCAACATGGCCCTGATGGCTGAAGTCGGTGCGCTGAAACCCGGCGCGGGCTTAATTTACGGAAAGGCGCCAGGCGGGACGCCGATTTTTGTGGCCATCAATGGCAACTACGTTGGCAACCTCGTCGTCGGAGACCGATTAAAACATTCGACACCCGATGCGCTCCGCGCTCTCAAAGCCCTCGGAATCCGCATCGTCATGCTGACCGGCGACAATCGTGCCGTAGCCGAGTCGATCGCGAAGGCCCTAGGCATCGGCGAATTCGAAGCTGAAGTCTTACCCGAAGGAAAGCTGGAAATCATTCGCAAGCTGCAAGGGCAGGGAAGAGTAGTCGCGATGGCAGGCGACGGCATCAACGATGCCCCCGCACTCGCGCAGGCCGATGTAGGCATCGCCATGGGTACGGGCACCGACGTCGCCATGGAAAGCGGAGGCATCACGCTGGTCAAAGGCGATCTCACCGGAATCCTGCGTGCCCGCAAGCTGAGCCAAGCCACCATGCGCAACATCCGCCAAAATCTGTTCTTCGCCTTCGTCTACAACGCCATCGGCGTCCCCATCGCCGCAGGAGTCCTCTATCCATTCTTCGGCCTGCTGCTCAGCCCCATCTTCGCCGCCGCAGCCATGAGCTTCAGCTCAGTCTCGGTGATTACCAACGCCCTCCGCCTGCGCAACGTGAAATTGTGATTTTGGGTGGCGCAGCGCTTTGAGCGCTGCGATATGAGGTGCAGGACAAGGCGGGCTTCAGCCCCGAGGTTCCAGCCATTCATGCCTGGAGCCAAGCCAAATTTACAACTTCCCCAGGAAATCCATAACCTCGGGATCCGTCCAGTCCACTGCGCCAATGAACTTCCGCCGCACCACGCCGTTGCGGTCGATGATGTAGGTCTCAGGAAACTTGAAGGTTCCATACAATTCATTGCTCTTCTGGTCAGGATCGCGCACTGCGAGCAGATTCACATTGTGCTCCCGCAGAAACCGCCGATAGTTATTCTCGTCCGCGTCAACGCTCACCGCCAGCACGGTCACGCCCTTCGGCTTCAACCGTTCCTGCATCTGCACCAGCGACGGCATTTCCTCGATGCATGGCGGACACCAGGTAGCCCAGAAATTCAATACCACCACCTGCCCCTTCAACTGACTCAGCGTTACCGTGTGGGCAGAGTCGCGCACGGTGAAATCCGGAGCGGCCGAACCGATCCGCGACGGCCGCGACCCGCTCCAACAGCCCGACAGCGCCGCGGTGGTAAATAGAATAATAATGAGGAAGGCCGGTGCAACCGCGCCGGCAACTCGCGTAAAGCAGAAGATGCGTCGCACCCAGCTATAATAAAGGATTCGGCGTATGCCCGCGACACTTCCAGCCTCCACTCGGCCCGCGGTATCGGTCATCATCCCTGCGCGCAACGAAGGCGTTTGTCTGGGCGCCTGTCTCCAGTCACTCGTCACGCAGAGCGGCGTGCCCCTTGAAATCATCGTAGTCGACGACCACTCCACCGACCGCACCCGCGAGATCGCTCTATCATTTTCAAGTCAGCAAGTGCGCGTCATTGAAGCCGGCCCGCTCCCCGCAGGTTGGACCGGCAAGAACAATGCCGTCAATGCCGGATCCAAAGCCGCCACCGGCGAGTGGATGCTCTTCACCGATGCCGATACCATCCACCTGCCAGGCTCACTCGCCCGCAGCCTCGAAGAAGCAAAGCGCCACGGCGCGTCCTTGCTCTCCTACTCGCCTGAACAAATCGTAAAAAGTTTCTGGGAAAAGGCCGTCATGCCCGTCATCTTCGCCGAACTAGCCGCCAGTTATCGCCCATCGCAAGTAAGCGATCCCAATTCTCCCGCAGCAGCCGCCAACGGCCAGTACATCCTCATCACCCGCGAGGCCTACGACGCCGTCGGTGGACACGCCGCCATAGCTGCAAACCTGCTCGAAGACGTGGCCCTGGCCCGCGCCGTAAAACACTTCGGCAGAAAAATGTCTTTCCGCTACGCCGCCGATGCCGTCCAAACCCGCATGTATCGCAACTTCGCCCAACTCCGCGAAGGCTGGACCAAGAACCTCGCACTCTTATTCCCCACACCAGCAAGGCTAGCCGCATTGCGGACAATCGAGTTCGTCCTGATCACGACCAGCGCCGCCATCGCCATCTCCGAAACTCTGCGCGGAAGCCGGCAACCAGCGATCCTCGCGGCGACCCTGGCCGTAATCATGTACGGTTTCTTTCTCAAGCGAATCCGCCGCGCGCATTTCGCCTGGGATGCAAATCTCCTAGCAGTGTTCGGACTTCCAATTTTTTCCTACTTCCTGCTGCGCTCGAAAAGCGCACACGCGACTGGCACAGTAGCCTGGAAGGGCCGCGAATACTCAGATGAAAGGCGTTTACTGGCAACCGGCCACTGACAACTGGCAACTGCTTTATGGTCTACCTAACCCGCAAAGCCGAATTTTCCGCCTCGCACTACTACCACAACCCGGCGTTCTCTCCGGAAGAAAACCGCCGCATCTTCGGCAAGTGCAATAACCCCAACGGCCACGGCCACAACTACACCCTGGAAGTTACCGTAAAAGGAGAAGTCGACCCGCGCTCCGGTTTCGTAGTCGATCTCAAACAGCTCAAAGAAGTCATGCACCGCGAAGTGCTCGACGCCATGGACCACCGTTTCCTGAACAAAGAAGTCCCCGAATTCGCGCATCAAATCCCCACCACGGAAAATATCGCAATCGCCATCTGGCAGCGCTTAGCCACAAAACTGGAGCGCGCAAAACTGCACCGTGTACGGGTTTACGAAACGCCAGACCTGTTTGTAGATTTCTACGGAGAAGCATGAAGCGAAACGAAAGTCCTACCCTGTGTGCCCCCGTGCCCTCTGTGTTAAAGGTTTTTCTCAGGGCAAGCAGATGAAAGCCCATCTCTCGCGCCGCTATCTCTTCTCCGCCTCGCACCGCCTGCACAGCGAAGCCATGTCGGATGAAGAAAACCAGTCGACCTACGGCAAGTGCAACAACCCGTACGGCCACGGCCACAACTACACCGTCGAAGTAACGGTAAGCGGCCCGGTCGACGCGGCCACCGGCATGGTCTGCAACCTCACCGATCTCGATGGCTTCATCGAAAGGGAAGTGCTCGCCCGCTACGGCCACGAGAACCTGAACACGATAAAAGAATTCACCACAGAGGTGCCCACCACCGAAAATCTCTGCATCCAGATCTACGAAATAGTGCAGCGTGGCTTCCACCACGCGCATCTGGAAAGAGTGAGGCTCGAAGAAACCATGATGAATTCCTTCGAGTACGCCGGCAAATCAGAGCCCCTGAGATGATTGCGCGATTATAAAAAGACCGATTATTCGAAAGAATGGAACAATGCCGATGAAAACCACCGAACAGCCAACCCTAACCAGCGCCAGCTTCGAAGACTTGGTCCAGGAAATGCTAGTCCGCCTGGGCGAAGACCCGCAACGCGAAGGCCTTCAGCAAACTCCCCAGCGCGTGCGCAAGTCGTTGCAGTTCCTCACCCGAGGCTACACCGAAGATCCCGAAGCCCTGCTCAAAGGCGCGCTCTTCACCGTTACCTATGACGAAATGGTCATCGTCAAAGACATAGAAATGTTCAGCCTCTGCGAGCATCACCTACTGCCATTCTTCGGCAAAGTGCACGTAGCCTACATCCCCAACGGCAAGGTGATCGGGCTAAGCAAGGTCCCGCGCCTGATTGAAGTGTTCTCCCGCCGCCTTCAGATCCAGGAGCGTCTCACCACCCAGATTGCCGAAACCATTCAAAAAGTAATCGAACCGCAAGGTGTAGGCGTAGTCATCGAAGCCCGCCATCTCTGCATGATGATGCGCGGCGTAGAAAAGCAGCACTCCGCCGCCGTCACTTCGTCAATGCTAGGCTGCTTCCGCAACGAAGAAGAAACGCGCTCCGAGTTCCTCTCGCTGATTCGCCAGCGGCCCAACGGGATCTAAGTTCGGTGGACCGCGTCCAGTACCTGAATGGCGTCATCCCGAGCGTAGCCGTTCCTCAGGCGGAGCGAAGGATCTCCCGCGCATCGTCACTGTACGACCCCACCCGAACTGGCGCCCCATTTTACTCGGAAGACATTTCCGACTAAGATTGCGCCGGTCCATCAGACAATCCGGAGGCAATCAGTCATGACCAAGGCGCCATTTCTCACCGCAACCCTAGTTGCCGTCGCGATTCCAACTTTCCCGGCCCACGCGCAAGACGCCATGAAGGCGACGCTTTCGATGTGCCGTTGATGTTGCCCTTGACTTAGGACTCGATTCAAAACGGAGCACCATGAAACGACGCGGCGTGCTCGTCGCCCTTGCAGGAACCATCGTTCTGGCTTCAACCGCACTGCTCTTCGGCAAAAAGACAGCGACGCAGCCAGCGGATGAAACCCTCTGGCCAACTAAAGGCTGGGCAACCGCCAGCCCCGCCAGCGTCGGACTGGATGACCAGGCTCTCCTCAGGCTCGATAAAGACATGGCCTCGGGGAAATATTCGCAGATGACGGACAGCTTTGCCGTCTTCCGCTGTGGCAAGAAGGTTTTCGAACGCACTTACCCGCATGACTACGCAAAGATTTATGGCAAGGAAGCCGCCGAACGCGGCCCGTACAACGAGCGCCTTACGGGACGGTACAACTATTTCGATCCCTACTGGCACCCCTATTATCACGGCACCGATCTGCATACGATGCAGTCGGTCAGCAAGACGGTCACGTCGGTCATTATCGGCGCCGCCATTGAACGCGGGCACTTCAAACCTGGTCTGGATACGCCAGTGTTGAAATACTTCGATACATCCAAAGTGAAAAATGTGGACGACCGCAAGCGCCGCATGACCCTGCGCGACTTGCTGACCATGACGTCGGGTCTCGAATGGGACGCCGAGGGCTTCATCAACGGCGGCGATCCAAAAAACGACACGAGCTTGATGGAAGGCAGTGATGACTGGGTGCAGTACGCGATCGACAAGCCCATGGTCGCCGAACCCGGCAAGGTCTGGAACTACAACGACGGAGCCACGGTAATGCTGGCCTATATCTTTCAGAAAGAAGCCGGTCAGGATATCGATGACTACGGGCAGAAATATCTATTCGCCCCGCTGGGGATCAGGCATGAATGGAAGCGCTCATATCTGGGAGTCGTGGACACCGAAGGCGGCTTGTATCTGAACGGTAGCGACCTGGCGAAGATCGGTTACTTATATCTGCGCGACGGCATGTGGGATGGCCAGCGGATCGTCTCCAGTGAATGGGTGAAAGAGTCTCTGACGCCCTACTTCCAGACCGACGAACCGGCGTTTAAGTACGGCTTCAAATGGTGGTTGTCCAAACTGCCAGATTCCACAGAGTACGTCTGGATGGCTCGCGGGGTCGGCGATGAGCACCTGATGGTGTTTCCAAACGAGGGTCTGATTGTGACCTTTACCATGTGGGACATTCTCCCCAGTTCGACCGGTACAGATCCGACCCCGTCCGACTTTCTACCTCTGGTGAAGACCAAAACTTGCCCAGGCGGTGCCCATGACGCAGCCACCAAATAAAATCCAATAACAAAACAGTTCTACCCTGTGAACCCCTGTGCCCTCTGTGTTTAGGAATTTATGTACTCGCGCACAGCTCCGGCGTTTACACAAATAAAAACTCAGACTAAGATTGCGCTCGCCGATCAGACCACACCGGAGGAACCATGCGAAATAATCTGCTGCTCGCGGCCGCAATGTTCGCCACAACCATTCTCACCGTCCCGGCCTACGCGCAAGATGCCATGAAGGCGCCAAGAGCCGTAAAGCCCGCTGACAGTCCATCGCAGGCCTTGCTCGCGGCCTGGAACGACATTGGCCGCAAGCTCATCGCCATGGCCGAAGATTTTCCCGAGGACAAATACGACTTCAAACCCACCCCCGCCCAGCGCACCTTCGCCGAGCAACTCCTCCACGCCGCCAACGCCAATTATTTCTTCACCAACGCGGCTCTGGGCAAGAAGCCGCCGGCGGAAGAAGACCCCAAACGCGATCAATACAAAACCAAAGCCGACGTTGCTGCCTTCGTGAAAAAAGCTTTCGCCGACGGCGCTGCCGCCATCAAAGCCAAAGGCGATAAAGGAATGTCCGACCTCATCGTCGACCCCTTCGCCAACCAGAAGGTCCGCATTTCCGATTTCGCCTACGGCTTCATCGAACACTCCGGCGAACACTACGGCCAGCTCGTCGTCTACTACCGTTTGTCGGGACTCGTCCCTCCAGAATCGCGGCCAAAGAAGTAACCAAGCGGCCGTGCCGTCGAGAAAAAAAGCGTTGTCATCCTGAGGCCCGCGCACTTTGCGGGCCGATGGACCTATGCAAGTCGCCGGCGCTGCCAATGCTGTCGGCTTGTGCAACGGACGATCTCAACGCCCCTGATTTTGCTTTTGACTTTTGATTGTGAACCAACCCTATTGGTAAGCATACGGATACCGCCGCGACCGCTCCGGAAACAGCTTGATCATCAACGCCCCGGAAATAAATCCGCCGACGTGCGCCCAGAACGCGACCCCTCCCATGTTCTGCCTGTGGATGGCCAGCATGGTCGCCGTCCCACTCAAAAAATTTAGGAAAAACCAGTAGATCAGAATAATCCACGCCGGAATCCAAATCACCAGAATCAGAAGTTCAAAAACCCATGTCAGCACCCGCGCCCGTGGGAACAAAACGAAATAAGCTCCCAGCACTCCCGCGATTGCGCCGCTGGCTCCCACCGTCGGTGCCGTCGAATGCAGGTTCACCGCCACCTGCGTGGCCATGGCAACCAATCCCGTGAGCAGGTAAAACACGAGGTACCTGAAGTGTCCCAGGTAGTCCTCCACGTTGTCCCCAAAAATGTAGAGATACAGCATGTTCCCGAGAACGTGCAGCCACGACCCGTGCAAAAACATCGACGTGAAGAAGGGAAGCACGATCGCCGGAAGCGGGTACCGGGGCGAGCCTGCAAGAAACGCCGCCAGATGCGCCGGGACCACGCCAAACTGCCGGATCAGCAACTCCAGGCTCCGCGGATCCAGGGTGAACTCAAAGAA
Organism: uncultured Acidobacteriaceae bacterium; assembly: GCA_963743115.1. Taxonomy (GTDB): domain Bacteria; phylum Acidobacteriota; class Terriglobia; order Terriglobales; family Acidobacteriaceae; genus Sulfotelmatobacter. The sequence goes on from CAVUOM010000002.1 coordinate 291,860, forward strand.
GAAAATCACCAGATTCAGCCCAATCAAGAAACCGTTCACCCAGGGAGTGCTATACCGAGGCTGGTCGTCGCGAAGGGGAAGCATAAGAAGTCTGTTAATTTAGTGATTGAGCGATTGAGCCATTGCGCGATTGAGAAGCAGAGTCAGCCTCCCACAGATTTTCAATCGCCCAATGACCCGATGGCTCAATGACTCAATCCCATAATCCTCTCATGAACGGCGTCATCATCATCGACAAGCCCGCTGCCTGGACGTCTCACGACGTGGTCAACCGCGTCCGCCGCATCCTGCAGCAACGCTCCGTCGGCCACCTCGGCACCCTCGACCCCTTAGCCACCGGAGTCCTCCCGCTCGTCACCGGCAACCTCACCCGCTTGGCGCAGTTCTACACCACATCCGAGAAAACCTACGAAGGCGTGATCCGCTTCGGCTTCGCCACCAACACCTACGATGCCGATGGCGAGCCCGTGGGCGAAGCACAATCGGTCACCCTAAGCCTGGAGCAACTCCAGAAACTAGCGGCGGGATTTAAAGGCATGATCGAGCAAGTCCCGCCACCATTCTCCGCCAAGAAGATCCACGGCGTCCCCGCCTACAAACTGGCAAGAAAACAAAAGGAGGTAGTCCTGAAGCCGGTCCAGGTCGAGATCAAGGAATTCGACATCCTCGCCGTCGAAGGCGACCGCGCCCGCTTCCGCGCCCGCGTAGCTTCGGGCACCTACATGCGTTCGGTAGCCCACGAAATGGGCCAACTCCTGGGCTCAAGCGCTCACCTCGAATCCCTGCGCCGCACCGCCGTAGCCGAATTCGACATCACCCAGGCCCACACCCTCGAACAGATCGAGAGACAAATAAATGACGGACGACTAGGTGAGGGACAAGTAAATGAGGGGCAACCAAAGGATTGTCATTCCGAGGCGGCATCGGCTAACCCTTGTCATTCCGAAGCGGCGCCAGCCGCAGAGGAATCTGCTGCTCCCAACCACGAAGGCATAGCCGCCCTCTTCGTCCACCCCCGCCAACTCCTGCCGCAGCTGCCATCCATCACCGCCGACGAACCCACCGCCGCCCGCATCCGCAGCGGCCGCACCGTCAACCTTCCCGACGTCTCCCGCGCCCGCCAGGTAAAAGTCTTCCAAGGCCAAAGCGACCTCATCGCCATAGCCACCCGCATAGCGGGCACGCTCTTCCACCCGAAGATTGTATTTCCAACCGAGTAGCCGCGCTGAAGGATCGGGAAGGGCACGGCTTCAGCCGTGCCGCTACTGGGCTGTAGAACGAGCGGCTTTAGCCGCTGAGGGATATTGCCGCAGGTGCAATGTCCGATAACAGGTATTATGTAAAGTTGCAAAGATCTGGCGCACAGCGGGCGAGTTTGTTCCTGCTAGGAGCTGACAGCTGAGAGCCGCCAGCCTACATCTTGTACTTCCCCAAATCCTCGTCGTTCAGCCCTTCCAGATACTTGCGCAGCTCTTCCGCTGTAACGCGATCCGACATGTTCGCGGCCTGCTTCGAATTCTTCAGCACGATTTCATCCACAAATATCGGACAATCCACCCGCAGCGCCAGCGCCAGAGCATCCGAAGGACGCGAGTCCACGCTAATCACCTCGCCCCCGCGCTCCAGCCAGATCACGGCATAAAACGTATCTTCCTTCAGTTCGGTGACTACAACCTTATGCACCTGCGTCTCCAGCCCGGTCAGCACATTCTTGATCAAGTCATGCGTCATCGGACGCGGCGTATTCACCTTCTCCATCTCCAAAGCAATCGCATTCGCCTCGTAAACCCCCACCCAGATGGGCAACACACTCTCCCCAGCCACATCCTTAAGGATCACGATCGGCATATTGCTAACTGGATCCATCAAAAGTCCACGGATCGTCATCTCGACCTCCATCGTGTCCTCCTTGGCGGCGGCCGCCGGGCGTTCTTCGGTTCTTATACCACCATTTCGCCTACCAGGCTGTTGGGAAAGCTGGCTGTGGCCCTCACTGGGACGTAGCTTCCCACCTTGGGAGCGGTCGCGTCCGGCGCCGTGAAGTTCAGCGTCTTGTTCTGCGAAGTGCGGCCGATCCACTGCCCGCGCGATTCGTTTCTTCCTTCAACCATCACTTCCGAAACTGTTCCTATATATTTCTTGTAGCGCGTGATCTGGATTTCTTTTTGTTTTGTCATCAGCATTTCCAGACGCCGCGCTTTCTCCTCATCTGGAATCGCATCTTCCAAAGCCAGCGACGGCGTGTTCGGTCGCGGAGAATACTTGAATGTAAAGACCGAATCGTATCCGACTTCCTCCAGCAATGATAAAGTTTGCTCGAAGTCCGCTTCCGTCTCTCCCGGAAATCCGACGATCACGTCGCTCGTAATGCTGATCTCGCGCTTCGCTGCTTTCATCCAGGCAATGCGCTCGAGATATTGCTCGCGGGTGTAGAGGCGCTGCATGGCGTGCAGCATGCGGTCCGATCCGCTTTGCACCGGCAGATGTACGTGGTCGCAGAGTGTCGGGACGGCGTCGATGGCTTCGATAATGTCGCGGCCGAAGTCCCGGGGATGCGAAGTCGTAAATCGTACCCGCCGAATCCCTGGCACCTCGCCCACCGCCACGAGCAATTCAGCGAAGGTCTGCTTCCCTGCCGGATCCTTATACGAATTCACGTTCTGACCCAGCAACTGGATCTCCGTATATCCCAGATCGGCCATCTGACGCGCCTCGGCGAGCACCGACTCCGACGTGCGGCTGCGCTCTTTACCGCGCGTAAACGGAACCACGCAGTAGGCGCAGAACTTGTCGCAGCCTTCGATGATGGTGATGTATCCGCGATGCGGATTGGTGCGCGCCGTGAACTCGGTTTCGAAACATTTATCGGTCTCGCGATCGTCGAGTCCGGTGATGCGGACCAGGGTCTCTGCACGCGAGATCCCTCGCCCCACTGGTGAAAGCGCGGGGCTTCGGGATGACGCCTCGTCAAATAGGTCGGGTTCCGTGGGAGAGGCGGTCTCCAACTGCGTCAGCATCTGCGGCAGTTTGCGATAGCTGGCCGATCCGCAGACGAGTGAGACATGCGGGGCGCGCTCGAAAATCTTTTCGCCTTCCTGCTGGGCCACGCAGCCCAGCACGCCAAACTTCTTGCCCTGGGACAGCAGTTTCTTGTAGTCCGCCAACCGATGGAAGACTTTCTGCTCCGCCTTATCCCGGATCGAGCAGGTGTTGTACAGAATCAAGTCGGCCTGCTCGACGGTCTCCACCTGCCGGTAGCCTTCGTGCACCAGCGTGCCAATGACCTTTTCCGAGTCATGCACGTTCATCTGGCAGCCGAAGGTTTCGAGATAGAAGGTCTTGTGTGGGGCGGCGGACATGTCCACAGTATAAACCGCTCCACTTGGGATCGCCCGTGTAACAGCCTTGTCATCCTGGGGATCGCGTTCTTTGCGGGCCGAAGGACCTTTGGACTTGTCAGCAGCGCCCCCGCTGCCGGCGAAGTGCACAGGTCCTTCGTTGGGAGATCCTCGCCTTTGGGCGAGGATCTCCGCGCCTCAGGATGACAGGGGTGTGGAGTTAGTTCGGGGTGGTTTGGCTCGCTGGAGGCATAACTAGCAAGCGCCTTAAGCGCGCGTGTCGACGGTCTCCGCTTTTTCGACAAAGCCACTCAGCCATCCCAGAACGCGCTTCCAGCCGTCGGCGTGACCGGCGGCTCCCACAGGATCGCCGGCAAATCCTGTGTGAAGTATTTTCACCAGCGTTCCCGTGCCCGCCTTTCGGGGACCGCTGGGGTGCAATCCATGCACGTTTTGGGGCTCCAGCTGCCATCGCACCACGGTTTTCTGCGACCCCCAACTGTACATCCAGGAGTGCACCAACAGGCGAGGCGGGTCAATCTCGAGATATTCGCCTTCGACACGGAAAGGTTTGCCGTCAGCGCCGATGCCGTCACTCGACCACTTGCCGCCGACGCGAAGATCGGCTTTCCATGCGGTTATGCGATAGAGCCCGCGCGCGCCCCACCACAGCGGCATTTGCTCGGGATCGGTGATGGCCTGGAAGACGCGCGCAGGCGGCGCAGCGATGAAAATCTCGCCAACGATTGCATCCTGGTCGGGAGTAATTGCGGTGGTTGCCATAGTTCAGCCCTCTTTCGGTTTCTGGTTCAGTTCCAGCTCAGTTCGTGGTTCATCGGCTGTGGTTGTGCGCAGTTGTTGGCCGCGTCCAATTACTTCTGCGCGATTTCGCTTCGGTGGAGATCGAAAAATTCCTTCATCTCCTTATTGTGGTCTTTGAAGATCCAAAGTTCAGTGTGGTGATCGGAATCGAGCATGGCGATTATTACCCGCTGCATGTGGCCGGCCTCGGGGCTGGGGATATTGGTGCCGTCGAAGAAGTCGAAAGTGACGGTCTTGCCGTCGGCCGAAGTGCTGGCGAGCATTCGGGGTTGATTGCCGGCTCCGCAGTAGTGCGTCAGCATGAGACGGTTGGGGCCGTCGAGATGGAACATGGAAATCATGTTCTCGGGGCCGTGGCCATGGATTTCACTCATCAAGGCCGAACCTCCTGCCGTGTCACGAAAAGAAACCTGCACAGGCTTACCGTCAGAGGTTTTCCCTTCCCACGATCCGGCGAGGGACTTGATCTGGTCGAATGACTTCTGGGCGGCGGTTTGCGACAGGGCGGCGGTTGCAGCGACAAGCAGGAGCAGCGGAAGGGCGATACGTAGCGACTTCATGTCAGAAATCTCCTTTTGAAGTTTTGCGATTCGGTTTTGCAGCAGCTTGCCGGGTTTCTTTGGCATGTTCGGCTTCGACGAATTGTTTCAGGCTGGCGAGATTGACGTTCCAGAAGTGGCGGTACTGGTCGAGCCAGTTATCTACGGCGCGGAGAGGTTCGGGATCGAGCTGGTAGACGCGGTGGCGGCCCTCGCGGTGCTCGCGCACGAGGTGCGCGCGGCGCAGCAGGCGCAGGTGTTTGGAAATCGCAGGACGGGAGACGGGAAAGGCGCCGGCGATTTCTCCGGCAGGCTGGCTGCCCCGCCGCAGAAGGTCGAGGACGGCACGCCGAGTGGGATCGGCCAGAGCCCGGAACGTAGCTTCGGAGGAATATGTAACCGAACGGTGACGCATAATGTGTAACCTTACAGTTACGGGATCAGCTTGTCAAGCAAAAAGTTTGCTCGGATTTCGTTCTTCCTTACCACCATCACGAACAAAATCAACGGCGGCGGATAGGAGTGTCCGGCAAAGAGGCGTTGATCAGGTCCAAGAAGGCCTGATGGACGCGCGTGTCTTCGGACAACTCGGGATGGAAGGTCGCGGCCATCGCTCTTCCCTGCCGCACGGCGACCGGGTCGAGCCCTTCCATCGCGATCACTTCCACGCCTGCGCCGACGCGCTCGATCTTAGGGGCGCGGATGAAGACCATTTCGAGCGGCGAATCTTCTGATCTTTCGGGCAGGAAGCGGCCTTCGCGGATAGAGCTGTCGAGCTGGCGTCCGTAGGCGTTGCGGCGAATGCCGATGTCGATGGCTCCCAGGCCGGCTTGCTTAGGATTTTCCACTTCGGTGGCTAACAGGATTGCGCCGGCGCAGGTGCCGAAGGTGGGCTTGGCATGAACGAATTCCTTCAATTTTTCGAAGCCTTCGTTGCCCAGCAATTTCAAGAACGTGCCACTCTCGCCTCCGGGGATGACGAGGCCGTCGATTTCGTCCAGCTGCTCGGGCTTTCTTACGAGCACAACTTTGGCGCCCAGCTCTTCGAGCCGGCGGCGGTGAGCGTCGAAATCGCCCTGCAGGGCCAGAACTCCGATGGTCATTTGAATCTGATTTTACCGGAACCGCGGAACACAAAGTGGGCGTCAGGACAACGGCTTCGGATGCATCGCTCGAGGCCATCGTTGCATCTGTTAGTTCCATGAACTCTACCTCGACCACATTCAGTCTTCACCATTCCTCACTTCAATACGAGGGCGACGCTGCCGGCCAGGATCGCGCCTGGGCCACCGCCAGCAAGGTTCCGCAGGTTGCGATCGCTTTCTGGATTATTAAAATTGCCGCCACCACTCTGGGCGAAACGGGTGGAGATGCGCTCTCCATGACATTGAACCTGGGGTATGCGCTGAGTTCGATCATTTTCCTGCTGTGCTTCATCGTCGCGGTGACAGCCCAGATGAAGGCGAAATCGTTTCACCGGTTCTTATATTGGACTGTCATTGTGGCGACCACGACACTCGGCACCACGATGGCGGATTTTGCCGACCGGTCGTTAGGGGTTGGTTACAAGGGAGGGTCGCTGATCTTGTTGGCGGCACTGGCATTGGTGTTGGGTTTGTGGCGGCTGTCGGCGGGGTCGATTTCCTTCCGCGACATCACTGCACCGAAAGTGGAAATGTTTTACTGGATCACGATTTTGTTTTCCAATACCCTGGGCACGGCACTGGGCGACTGGCTTGCAGATACGCCGGGCGTGGGATACGAGCGCGGAGCGCTGGTTTTTAGTGGAGCCCTTACCCTGGTTGCCGCGGCCTATTTCTTCACAAAAATGTCGCACACGCTCCTATTCTGGACGGCCTTCATTTTAACCCGGCCCCTGGGCGCAACCTTGGGCGACACGCTCACCAAGCCGGTGGCCAGCGGCGGGCTCAATCTCAGCCGTATCGCTTCGTCTTTGGCGATCGCTGTGTTTATGGTTCTCTGCATTTTGTTCACCTCGCAGCAGGCGGGTCGACATCCGGGAGGAGATCAAAAAAGGGGCGAATAGAGTCGGCTGGGAACTGGAATAGTCTCGCGATATTTTTAAGCGTACCCAGCCCCATTCGGCCAACGCGGGATCACTTGATTCTAAAAGGGCCACGGCACCAGATAATATTGGTCGAAGGAGAATGATCCATGCAGAAGATCACGCCGTTTTTGTGGTTCGACAGCAATGCAGAAGACGCAATTAACTTTTATACCTCCATTTTCAAGAATTCGAAGATTGGAGAGATTCAGCGCTATGGCGACGCCGGGCCGGGGCCTAAGGGGTCGGTGATGACGGTGAGGTTCCAGCTCGAGGGACAAGAGTTCATGGCGCTGAACGGTGGTCCGTATTTCAAGTTCACGCCGGCGATTTCGTTTTTTGTGGATTGTGAAACCCAGCAGGAAGTGGATGAATTGTGGGAGAAGCTCTCCGCAGGCGGAGCATTGATGCAATGCGGCTGGTTGACAGACAAATTTGGAGTTTCCTGGCAGATCATTCCCAAGGCGCTCGGCGAATTGCTTGGAGACAAAGATCCGCAGAAGTCGCAGCGCGTGCTGAAGGCCATGATGAAGATGGTCAAGATTGATGTCGAGGGGTTGAAGCGCGCTTACGAGGGCAAGGGATAGCTAAGGAGCACCTTGGGAATACGCGTCCAAAATTTTGTCATCCTGAGCAGTCGAAGGACCCATGGACCCTGGCGATCACCCATTGAAGCCGCAGGGAGTTTCCTCAACAGAACTTACAGAATACCGCCGGGGTGCCCCATAGCCTGCCCTGAGCGTAGCCGAAGGGTTCACTTCCCTTTGGGAGGCATGAGAGGGCGTCGGCAGTTGCTCTCTCTCCCACGTCTTACCCCATGCTACAATGTAAGCATGATCCGACAGATTACTTCAGTAAGCACAAAAGGACAATTCGTGATTCCTTCGGAGATGCGGGAGTTGCTCGGAATCAAGCCTGGGACCCGCATTGCAGTCACGCAAGAAGGATCGCGCATCGTCCTCGAACCAGTGTCGGAAGAACTGGTGGACAGGACGCGCGGGCTTTTTTCCGGCAAGCCTTCCCTCTCCGAAGAACTGAAGCGCGAGCGGCGTCGGGAAAAGAATAAATGGTAACCTACGTCCTCGATTCCAGCGCGATCCTGCGCTACCTCGACGACGACGTGGGCGCGGCACGCGTGGCCGAGATCATCAAGTCTCATCTGGCGGGAAGGTGCGCGGCGATGATTGCGGCCCCTCATTGGGGCGAGGTTGCAGGCATCACCTGCAAGGCTCACGGCCGGAATGCGATGGAGTTGGTGCTCTCCCGGCTCAGCGCATTTGGGTTTGAACTGGTTCCGGCGGATGGAGAGCGAGCGGTGCGCGCGGCGCTGATCAAGGTGAAACGCCAGGTCCCTTATGTGGACGCTTTTGGCGTGGAATTAGCGGCAGAATCAAGCGACCGCGTGTTCGTGACCGCCGATTTCGACTTTAAGCCCGCCAGCCACGACGTGAAGATTGAGTTTCTGCCCACGAAGTAGCGGCGGCTGGCAAGAGAAAGCCCCACTCCTCGCCAGCGCGCGAAATGGGGCTCGGTTTGTGACGAGTTACGAGTTGCGACTTCGAGTAGCTAGTGCGAGGCGCTGGCACCCTCACAAGTCTTCGAAATATGTTTGAAGGTGCTGACCTCGAGCGTTGGATTGGCTTCGCTCATCGCGCCGTTCGACGATGCCGGGGCCGAACCTTCAGTGCCGGTCACCTTAATTTCGTGGCCCACATGCTCGCTCAACTTCGAGGTGTCTCCGGTCAACTGGAAAGTCTTGCCGTTTTTTTCGGTCAGCATGTAGTTTCCGCCGGAGCTGCTCAAACAACCCTTGACGGTCTCCTGGCCTGTATTCCCGCTCGTTCCCTGGCTCGGAGAAGTTTGCGCGGCCGCCCATGACATGGAAAGCAGCAGCGCCGAAAACAACAGTAGATGTCGCATAAAGAACCTCCTATTCATCAGCCATCACAAAGCGGCGCGAGATCGCTTCTGAAACGTAAGTTCGGCCGATGGATATGTGATTCGATTGTGGGACCCTGCCCGGGGAGGCGCAATACAGGGATTGCCCGAGGAGGCACAACTGAGAGAAGGAGGCGTGTCTATTTCGGTTTCATCAATCATGCGACTCAGCGCGATTAAGGCGAGCCCATCCCAAGGCGTTCGAGTAGCGCGGTAACATCCTTACCATCCCCTGGTTTGCAGCATGTGGGCTTCATCCAGTCCCGCGACCGCGAGTCCCTTCATCGCTCCCTGCAGGTCTTCGCTGACTTCAAGTAATACTTTAGGATCGTTGAAGTGCGTGGCGGCTTTGACGATGGCGCGGGCGCGCTTTTCGGCTTCTGCAGGATCAGCGAAGTTCGTCGAGTCTTTCATGAAGATGCCGCTGCCTACGAAGACGGCTTCGGCGCCAAGCTGCATGACAAGGCTCGCGTCGGCGGGAGTGGCTATGCCTCCGGCGGAAAAATTTGGCACCGGCAGCTTCCCTGCTTTCGCAACCATCTTGATCAATTCGTAAGGCGCGCCGTGCTCTTTGGCTTTGGCGTAAAGTTCTTCTTCGCCCAGCACGGTAAGGATTTTCATTTCCTGCACAATCTGGCGGATGTGCTTGACGGCGTGGACAACGTCGCCGGTGCCAGCTTCACCCTTGGTGCGGATCATGGCCGCGCCTTCAGCTATGCGGCGCAGGGCCTCGCCGAGATTGCGCGCGCCGCAGACGAAAGGGACTTTGAAGGCGTGCTTGTCGACGTGGTGAGCTTCGTCGGCGGGAGTGAGGACTTCGGATTCGTCAATGTAGTCGACACCCAGCTCCTGCAAGATTTGCGCCTCGGCAAAATGCCCGATGCGGCACTTGGCCATGACCGGGATGGAGACTTCGGCCATGATCTCGCGAATCTTCTTAGGCGAAGCCATGCGCGCAACCCCGCCCTCAGCGCGGATCTGCGCCGGGACGCGCTCCAGCGCCATTACCGCCACAGCTCCGGCCTTTTCAGCGATGGAGGCCTGCTCGGCGTTGGTGACGTCCATAATCACGCCGCCCTTTAGCATTTCGGCTAGGCCGGTTTTCAGGCGGAGACTGGTGTTGGTGCCGTTGTTCTGCGACATGGTGGACTCTTTTCTGAGTGCGGCTTCGGCTTTCGGGCTGCGGCGAAGCTCTTGTTATTTTACAGCGCGTTTGGGATTCGCGGTACCCCTCCGTCAGATCGCGGCAAGCAGGCAAAGGTCTGTTTAGGTAGACCTTCGCCGAGTGCGTGTTTTGGACTTACGCTGGATGCCTTTTGCCCTTGCCGCAGAAACCAGTTCCTCAGAGTTCGCAACGCATTGCCATCCGTTTTCCAGATTGCGAAACCCGTAAAAAATCATCTTATTCGCGGGCTGCCAAAGCGTGTGGATCGCAGCCTGCTTGTGCCTTGTGGTCCTCGCTGGAATCGCCACGCGCACCAATAGCTTTCTCTTCCCGGAAAACTTGCCTACCGGCCGCCAGCTCCCTTTCACCATTTGGAACGTTACCGACCAATCAAGCTCTGGCAGGCCGTGGTGGAGGAACCCGTCCCCACCCAGGTATCCAATCGGCCACGCAAAGCCGCCGGCTGCAGTCCAGCGAGATTGATGTGGGCGAAACCAGTGAGAACATGCTCCGATTTGCAGAAAGCATTCCGTCCCCTTCTCAATCTTTGGGTGCCGGTAGGAGAACTCGTCGAGCAGCACAGCGAGGACGGATCTCCAAAGATGAGGATCGTCCTCCGCGTTGAGCATGGCGGGGAAACCGACGAACATGTCATCTGCTTCACTCACTGTGTCCTCCAGGTCCTGTCTAACTTTCTACGTACTTGGCGAACATTTTTGCGGGGTCGATGGCTATGAAGGTTCCGCGGCTGCGGGCCAGGACTTCGTTCTTTTCGTTCAGGATTTCGGCGGCGTTGATGTGGGTGCGGCCTAGCACCTTGACTTCGCGGCCTTCTACGCGCAGGGGCTTGTGCAGCGGGACTGGCTTCAGATAGTCGATCGTCATTTCGCGGGTCAGGGCGATTACGTGGTGGAGCTTGTTCACCTTGCCCATGGCGTCGTCGAGGATGCAGGCGATGATGCCGCCGTGGCAGTGGCCGGGGGGTCCGGTGTAGCGCTTGCCCAGGCGAAAGCGGCAGATGAAGGTTTGGCGCTCTTCGTCGAGGGTGAACTTGAGGCGCATGCCGTCGGGATTGCTCATGCCGCAGACGAAGCAGTTGTTCTTTTGCATCTTGACGTAGCGGGTGTCGTGGCCTTGGGACTTGGCTGGCATGAGAATGATTTTAACCTGCGGACTTCTTTGGGGACGGTGGAACGACTGAGACAAACGCGGAAGACGTAGTGATGTGCTACAAACGCCTTGCGAAGCCGGAGGCGGCACGGGGACACAAGGGGTCCCCTCGGCTTCGTTCAGGGCAGGCTTTCGACTACACAAGAGCTTGCGCTATGCGCGCAAGCTCTTGTTTCGCTCAGGATGACAGAGGTAAGGTTGGTGCTCGAAGTCATGAAACGGATTCTTTTATCTTGGAGCAGCGGGAAGGACAGCGCTTGGAGTCTGCATGTGCTGCGGCAGCGTGGTGAGTATGAGGTGGTCGGGCTGCTAACTACTTTCAACGAAGAGGCTGATCGGGTGGCGATGCATGCGGTGCGAAAAGAACTGGTGGAGAAGCAGGCTGCCGCTGCGGGGCTTCCGCTTTGGGCGGTGCCGTTGCCTTGGCCTTGCTCGAATGAACAGTATGAGTTGTTGATGGCGAAAACCTGCGCGCGGGCGGTTGACGAAGGGATTGAAGGCGTTGCGTTTGGTGATCTGTTTCTCGAGGACGTTCGCGCTTACCGGGAAAAACAGATGAAAGGTACGGGACTGGAGCCAGTATTTCCCGTGTGGGGGTTGCCGACCCGTGCTTTGGCGGAGGAGATGATTGCATCGGGCACGCGAGCGAAGTTGACTTGCATTGATACGGGAAAACTTAATCGCTCGTTTGCCGGCCACGAGTTTGATGAGGCCCTGCTTGCGGCGTTGCCGGAGGGAGTGGACCCCTGTGGCGAACGCGGGGAGTTTCATTCGTTTGTTTATGCGGGGCCGATGCTGAATGCCGTTCTGCCGATTTCGCTCGGCGAGACGATTGTGCATGATCAGTTTGTCTTTACCGATCTAATTCCGGCGTGAGGATGATCACCTTCGCTCGATCTGACAGCGATGGCGACTGTCCCCATAACCGTTTTGGCACACTGCTTCATAACTCGGTTGCGATATCCTCAAGCGGCTGTGGTAAACTCGCCGCCGACTGTTGCTCTCGCTGTGGGAGGACTGGGGAATGGGCCTCGCGTTACTGGTCGTCATCTGGCTGATCACTCTGACCAGCACTTACTTTTTTGTGGCGAAAACCTGGTGGCTGCCGGTTGGAGCTTCGGCGGCGGCGGGGTTCATCGACGGACAATTCGCCCTCACGCTGGTGTTGATGGGGATTGTTTTCCTGGCGGCTCAACTGTCTCTTGGTTATTTCGCATGGCGATACCGGGAACAGCCTTCCTCGCCGCCGGTGAGTTATTCGCACGGCAATGTGAAGCTGGAAATCATCTGGACCGTACTGACCACGATTCTGTTCGTCGGATTAAACCTGATGGGCAGCAGCGTGTGGGCGGCGCAGCGCTGGGATCCGGCGGGGCCGGGTGCGGTTCAGGTGGAGGTTACCGGGATGCAGTTCGCGTGGTATTTCCGCTATCCGGGACCGGACGGAAAATATGGCGCGACGAGCCCTAAGCTGATGGATCCCTCAGCGGGTGGTGAGGCTGCGGTGGGGCTGGACACTTCGGATCCGGCGGCGAAAGACGATGTGGTGACGGGCACGATGTATGTTCCGGTGGGTCGCCAGGTCGATTTGAGTTTGCGGTCCGTTGACGTGATCCACAGCTTCTTTGTGCCTTCGTTGCGCTTCAAGCAGGATGCGGTGCCTGGACTCAACATTCACATGCACTTCACGCCGACCGCGATTGGCGAGTATGAAATTGCGTGCGCCGAACTCTGCGGCCTGGGTCACTACAAAATGCACGGCATGGTACACGTCGTCAGCCCGGAAGATTTCGAAAAGTGGCTGGCGGCACGGGAGGCGGAGAAACAATAAATGGTTGCCATGGAGAACCCGCACGCGCACGCTCCTCAGGGTTTTATTCGCAAGTACATCTTCAGCCTCGATCACAAAGTGATCGGAATGCAGTATTTCTTTCTGGCGCTGACGGCAGTGTTCGTGGGGATGTTCCTGTCACTGCTGATGAGGATCCACCTGGTGTGGCCCAACGCCGTTTTGCCTCTGGTGGGCGAGATCAAGCCGGAAACCTATCTCAGCCTGCTCACCATGCATGGAACCATCATGGTGTTCTTCGTACTGACTACGGCTCCTCAGGGCGGGTTTGGCAATTACTTTCTGCCCATTCAGATTGGGGCGCCGGATATGGCGTTTCCGGTGCTGAACATGCTTTCGTTCTGGACGACCTTCGTCGGTTTTGTGGTGATTATCGCGGCGTTCTTTGTCACCGGTGGAGCTCCGCTGCATGGGTGGACGGGATATCCGCCGTTGAGTGCGGTGCCAAGCGCTGGTCCAGGTGAAGGATTGGGCGCCGATCTGTGGATTACGAGCATCGCGATTTTCTGTTTGGCATCGCTGATGGGGGCTTTGAATTTCCTGACAACCACGCTCGATATGCGGGCCAAGGGCATGACTATGATGCGCATGCCGTTGACCGTGTGGTCGTGGTTTATTACGGCGATTCTTGGACTGCTGGCGTTCGGCGTGCTGCTCTCGGCGGGGATCTTGTTGCTGATGGACCGCAACCTGGGCACGAGTTTTTATGTGCCGCTGGTGGTGGTGAATGGACAGATCATGCAGCACAAGGGCGGCTCGCCGTTGCTGTGGCAGCATCTGTTCTGGTTCTTCGGGCATCCCGAGGTTTACATCGCGATTCTGCCGGGCATGGGCGTGACCTCGCAGATTCTGTCTACCTTCTCGCGCAAGCCGATCTTTGGCTACAAAGCGATGGTGTATGCCATGCTCGCGATTGGCTTTCTCGGATTCATGGTTTGGGGCCACCACATGTTCATGAGCGGGATGAGCCCGTATTCCGCGTTTGCTTTTTCACTGCTGACCATGTGCATCGGCGTGCCCTCGGCGATCAAGACGTTTAACTGGCTGGGAACGATGCACAAGGCGCGGATTCGCTTCCAGACTCCGATGCTGTATGCCATCGGGTTCGTTTCCCTCTTCGTCTCCGGCGGATTGAGCGGACCGTTCCTGGCGCAGCCGGTGCTTGACATCCAGTTGCACGACACTTATTTCGTGGTAGGTCACTTCCACCTGATCATGGGCGTGGCTGCGATCTTTGGGATGTTTGCGGCTACTTATTACTGGTTCCCGAAAATGTTTGGGCGGATGATGAATGAAACCTGGGGACGAGTGCACTTCTTCATCACGCTGATTGGAACCTACGCGATCTTCATGCCGATGCATTATCTGGGCATTGCCGGAGGGACGCGACGGTACTCGCAATATACGGAAGTGGCGTATCTGACGAAGCTGATGCCAATACATCAGTTCATGACTTACGCGGCGATCATAACGATTACGGCGCAGTTTATTTTTGTCATCAATCTGTTCTGGAGCATGTTCAAAGGGCCGAAGGCTAGCGACAATCCGTGGGAGGCTACTACGTTGGAGTGGACGACCGCGACGCCTCCTCCGCATGACAACTTCGGTGGCGTGACCCCGGTGGTTTATCACGGTCCTTACGAGTATGGAGTTCCCGGCGCGGCTAAGGATTATGTAATGCAGACGGACCCGGTGAGCGTTCCGGCGGGGCACTGAAGCGGCTTAGTATTCGTGGCGACTTACACTCCAACCCGTCCGATTGATCAAGTGGGGCACGGCCAGCAGCCGCCAGCGCCGCCTTTGGGTGGCGGCGGCGATGAGGGCCGCGGAGATGGCTCTCCGAATTACGGAGTGCGGTTGCGGCGGGCGCGGCTGGGAATGATCTGCGCCATCGCGACCATCTGCATGGTCTTTGTTTCGCTGACCAGTGCATTGATCGTGCGGCGGGGCTTGCCGACGTTTGACGACGCGAGCCGCACTTACTTTCGCGACTGGGGCGGAGTGCAGTTGCCCTGGTTGCTGCTGGCGATCAACACTGCAGTCCTGCTCATCAGCAGTTTGACCATGGAGGGCGCTCGGCGCGGAATTGCGCGGCGCGCGGCACTGGCTCCAGTGCGGTCGATCCCAGGCGTTTCTCTGGGGAACGAACGAAATTTTCCCTGGCTGGGCGTGACGGTGATTCTCGGTTTGGCATTTCTGGTGGGACAGGGGATTGCATGGGCTGACCTGAGAAGCCGGGGATTTTTTGTCAGCACGAATCCGGACAGTTCGTTCGTTTATCTGTTCACGGCCGCGCACGCGGTACATCTGCTGGGAGGGATCATTGCCTTGTCGTGGGCGGGCATCACTTCCCTGCTGCATAGGCCGATCGAAGACCGGCGGATCGTGGTGGATGTTGCGGCCTGGTATTGGCATTTCATGGCGGTGTTGTGGATTTACGTTTTCGCACTGCTAGCGTTTGTACGATAAGGGAAAGGGGAAACGAGAGGATGGCTGACGCCGCTGCTGTGCAGCACGGAGTTTCCGGGGAATATGAAGCGCCGTTGTTCGGGGCTTATTCGAAGAAGGTCGGGATGTGGCTGTTTCTGGCCTCGGACTCACTGACGTTCGGAGCCCTGCTGTTTGCCTTCAGCTACAACCGTATTTATACAGCGTGGCCCACACCGTTTGGCAAGGAGAGCATCATCAATGCGACGGTGATGACGGCCTGTCTGCTGTCGAGTTCTCTGACTATGGTGCTGGGCGTGTTTGCGGCGCAGCGTGCCGACCGGGTTTGGACGCGGCTGTGGCTGCTGGCCACGATGGCGTTTGGAACCGCCTTCATCATTCTGCACGCGAAAGAGTGGACTCATTTGATCCACGAAGGGTTGAGTTTGCCGGCGTTTCCGAAGCCTGCGGGACAGCTGGATTCCGAGTACGCGAAGATCTCCACCGGCGTGCCGCAATTCGCGGCGACGTTCTTTGGCCTCACTGCGATGCACATGCTTCACGTGACCATCGGCGTGATTTACCTGGGCGTGGTGGCGCTGCGTAAATGGTTTTTGCCGATCCTGGCAGGGCTGTGGCTGGCGGGATTTCTTCTGATTCCGTCGGACAACGTTTTTCATTACTTAGTCAATGCGTTGCTGATTGGTCTGATCGTGGCCAGCGTGATTCTGTTTCTGAAGCCGAAGGTTTACGATGCGCACGATGTTGAAGTGGCGGGGCTCTATTGGCACTTTGTCGATTTGGTTTGGATGTTTATTTTCCCGCTGGTGTATTTGATGTCGACGAAGATTTAGTGTTAGAAGAGGGAAAAATCCTATGCACGATGTGGCTGCGCACGACGATAGCAAAGGGCAGTATTTCTGGGTTTGGGGTGCGTTGCTGTTTCTGACCGGGGTGGAAGTGTGGCTCGGTTACCGGCAGATATTCGAGCCGGTGCGCATGCTGGAAGTGCTGCTGGTGTTGTCGATCATCAAGTCGGCGTTGATCATTGCCTACTTCATGCACTTGAAGTTTGAGACGGCGCTGATGCGCTGGATGCTGGTGATCGGAGTGGCAGGCTTGTTTGTGATCATGTACTTCTTTTTCTTTCCGGACGCGGACCGGATTCTGCGGTTGGGCGTGAAGTAGAATTGGGAATCGCGATGAAGCTTCTTTGGGGCGAGGCTCGAGCTGTTGCGCTGCTGGTGGTGCTCTGCGCTTGCAGCATACCCGGCTTCGGCCAGGGCTGCGCGATGTGCAATGCGACTGCCCGGAGCACGCCCAAGGAGGGCCAACAGGCGCTGAATCGCGCGATTCTGGTGCTCTTGGTTCCTCCCGTTGGAATTATGGTGTTTGGTTTTGGGTTGGCTTTGCGGTATGGAAAGCGGCGCGATCAGGATCAGGACTAGGATCCCGCATTAGGCTTCCGCGAACTTCTCTTTTGCCCCTCCAGGCTTGGTATTTTCCTTCGCATTATCCACGGCTTACTCCGTAGGCTGCATTCTGCCGACGCTCGGCAGCTATCGCTACCTTTCTAAATAGATCCCTGATTTATAATAAAAGATTCGGCAGGGCTCTCTGAAGATGCTGGGAACACTCCCGGCAGGGATGGCCTCTGCTGCCGGAACTTTTACCCGATGTCTGATTTGCTACCCACGGAAAGCATTATCGTTCGCGGCGCACGCGTCCATAATCTCAAGAACATCGATTTTGAGGTTGCGCATAATACCTTGACCGTGGTCACGGGAGTCTCGGGTTCGGGAAAATCTTCCCTTGCGTTCGACACTATTTATGCTGAGGGCCAGCGCCGGTACGTGGAGTCGCTCTCGGCGTATGCGCGGCAGTTCTTGGAGCGCATTGAGAAGCCGGACGTGGATTCGATTGATGGCATCGCCCCGGCTGTGGCGATCCGGCAGAAGAACACGACGCGCAATCCGCGATCCACGGTAGCGACGGCGACCGAGATTTACGATTATCTGCGATTGCTGTTTGCCCGCATAGGACGCACTTATTGTGCGAACTGCGGCCGTGAGGTAAAGAAAGATACCGTCGATGAAATCGCAGATGCGGTGTTGGCTCTGGATCCGGGAACGCGATTGCAGGTGGTTTTTCCTTTGCAGCCTGCCGCGGCTGCGGCGCAGGAAACTCAAAAGAAGGCTGCACGCCGACGCAAGTTTAGCAAGAAAGCGGCAGCGGACTCGGGGCTTACGGACCAGCTTAAGACGCGCCTGTTCGAGTTGCGCAAGGCGGGCTTTAATCGACTGTACCAAGCGGGGCAGGTGTTTGAGTTTTCGACGCCCGAATCGTTGCTGGATATTCGCTTTGATGAGCCGGTATTTATGCTGGTCGACCGGCTTACAATTTCAGCAGAGTCGCGATCGCGCATCGTGGATGCGGTCGAGACTGCGTACCGGGAAGCGGGCGAAGTCATTTTCGACCTGCCACCTCATGCTGATGAGCCGGTGCGGCAGTTGCGGTTCGCGCAGCGTTTCGAATGCAAGAGTTGCAATCTGCGTTACGAAGAGCCGGAGCCGCGGTTGTTTTCTTTCAACAATCCTTATGGCGCGTGCCCGCGCTGCCAGGGGTTCGGAAACACGATCGATTTCGATCTCGACCTGGTTATCCCGGACAAAACGAAATCGTTGGGCGAAGGCGCTGTCGATCCCTGGAATAAGCCTAAGTACCGGCCGGTGTTTACGGACATGAAGCGGTTTGCCAAGCAGGAAGGCATTCCGCTGGATGTGCCCTGGGCTGAGCTTGCCGAAGCGGAACGGGAGCTCATTCTCGACGGGGACGGCAAATTCCTGGGCGTGCGCGGATTCTTTGCCTATCTGGAGCGGAAAAAGTACAAGCTGCACATTCGGGTGTTCTTGAGCCGCTATCGCGGGTATTCAACTTGTCCCGAGTGTCGCGGGACGCGGCTTCGGCTGGAAGCGCGGCAGGTCAAGATCAACGGGAAAAACATTTGTGAAGTTTGCGCTATGACGGTCGAGGACGCGGCCAAGTTCTTTGCTGGGGTTCAGTTGAGCCCGGAAGAAGCCGACATCGCGGAGCGGTTGCTGCAGGAGATTCGCGAGCGGCTGCGCTTTCTGAACGACGTTGGTTTGGAATATCTGACACTCGACCGGCTCTCGTCTACGCTGTCTGGTGGCGAGGCGCAACGCATTCAGCTAGCTACTTCGCTGGGATCGCGGCTGGTGGGGACGCTCTACGTGTTGGATGAGCCTTCTATCGGGCTGCATAGCCGCGACACGCACCGATTGATCAAAATCTTGCAAGACCTGCGCGATTTGGGGAATACGATTCTGGTGGTGGAGCACGATCCTGACATTATGCGGACGGCCGATCGGATTCTCGATCTCGGTCCCGGAGCGGGGGAGAACGGCGGCAAGCTAGTGGCTGCGGGGACGTACGAAGAGATTGTGCGGAATCCCGCATCGCTTACCGGACGTTATCTGGCGGAAGATTTGCGCATTCAGATACCGGCCGTGCGGCGGCAGCCGGGAACGCAGCAGATCAGGATCAAGGGCGTGCGGGCAAACAATCTGAAGGATGTGGACATCTGCATTCCGTTGGGGATGCTGGTGGCGATTACCGGAGTTTCGGGATCGGGGAAATCGACGTTGCTGCATCAGGTGCTTTATCAGGCGCTGGGAGAAGCCAAGAAGCAGCAGAGCCTGGGAGCGGCGCGCGGCGCGGCGACGTGGGAAAGTCTGGAGGGCGATCAGTTCATTGACGAAGTGGTGCTGGTGGACCAGTCTCCCATCGGGCGGACGCCGCGGTCGAATCCGGTGACTTACATCAAGGCGTTTGACGCCATCCGCGAGCTTTTTGCTTCGCTGCCTGAGGCCAAGAAGCGTGGCTTTGCCTCCGGGCATTTTTCTTTCAACATTCCTGGTGGACGCTGCGAGACTTGCCAGGGCGACGGCACGGTTACGGTGGAGATGCAGTTTCTTGCCGACGTTGAACTCATCTGCGAAGAGTGCAAAGGGACTCGCTATAAATCGCAGGTGCTCGACGTGCGCTACCGCGGAAAGAATATTCACGAAGTGCTGAACCTCACGGTGAAAGAGGCGCTTAAGTTTTTCGCCGAAGTGCCCAAGCTGACCGACAAGCTGGGCGTGCTCGAAGAAGTTGGTCTGGGATATTTGCGGCTGGGGCAATCGGCGACAACTTTGTCGGGAGGAGAAGCGCAGCGCATGAAGCTGGCAGCGCATCTGCAGCCCGCGGGTCGCGAGATTGGGCGGCCAGCGGCGGGGCGGCCGGAAGAAAGAGCGCGACGTCGGTGTGTGCTTTATATTTTTGATGAGCCCACGACAGGGCTGCATTTCGATGATGTCAGCAAACTATTGGCAGCCTTCCGCCGTCTTATTGATGCAGGGGGATCGATCCTGGTGATCGAACACAATCTGGAAGTGATCAAGACTGCGGATTGGGTGATCGACCTGGGGCCGGAGGGTGGAGCGCGCGGCGGGAAAATTGTGGGAGTGGGTCCGCCAGAGGCGATCGCGAAGGTGCCCGGTTCTTATACCGGCAGATATCTGGCTCGACTCCTGAACGGGAATAGCGCGGGCAATGGCCAGGGACAGGGGCATGGAGCGGCGCGGTCCAATGCGAGCAAGTAGAGTTTTTGCGGGCTGCCTGTTGATGTTGACGGCGGGCTTGTGCTCGGTCGCACAGGATGCCGGCGCGCCTTCGGGACAGGCTTCATCCCAGGCTTCATCGCAGTCTTCATCTTCATCGAAACCCCAGGGTCACCGGTCGGTGCATCACATTCGGGTGGAGGATGAAGATTCTCCGGCTCAACCCGCCGAACTTACTCAGGCGGAAGATGCGATTGAAAAACGAGATTATGCTGCGGCGGAGCCTCTGCTTCGGAAATTGCTCGATCGCCAACCTGCGAGCTACGTGGGATGGTTCGATCTTGGGTTTGTGGAAAATGAGTTGGGCAGGTTGGACGACTCGATTGCGGCTTACCGCAAATCAGTAGCGGCTAAGCCGGACGTTTTTGAATCGAACCTGAATCTCGGGCTGCAACTGGCCAAGACCGGGCAACCTGACGCGGAGCAATTTCTGCGGGCAGCGACGCAGTTGAAACCCACCAGCCACGTGGCCGAGGGTCAATACCGGGCCTGGCTTTCACTCGGGGAGACCATCGAAAAAGCGAAACCCGAGGAGGCGCTCGCGGCATACGAGCGCGCGGCAGCGCTGCAACCGAAGGAGACTGAACCGCATCTTTCCGCAGGAGAACTTCTTGAGCAGGAAAATAAGTTTGGTGCAGCTGAGCAGGAATATAAACAGGCGCTGGCGCTCGACTCGCGGTCGACCGATGCGGTCATGGGTTTGGCCAACATCTACATGCGCGGGCGCCGGTTTCCTGAAGCGGAAGAATATTTGCGGAAGCTGCTGGCGGCCGATGGGGAGTCGGCTGCGGTGCACATCCAGTTGGGGCGGGTGCTCGCAGCCGAGGGCAAGACCGACGCTGCCATTGCAGAATTGCAGGCCGGGCTGAAGCTGGCGCCGAGTGACGAAGCGACGCGGCGCGATCTTGCGGAGATGTATGCGGCCGCTGGAAAAAACAATCTGGCCGAGGCGGCCTACGGCGCGCTGCTGATTGCGCACCCCAACGATGCGGAGTTGCATGACGGGCTGGGCAAGGCTCTGTTATGGCAAAAGAAGTCGACCGAAGCCCAGCGGGAGTTCATCACGGCAGTGACGCTGAAACCCAACTTCGGAGGCGCGTATTACGACCTTGCATTTGCGGCCAACGACAACAAGGATTACCCCGTCATCATTCGTGCGCTAGATGCCCGAGCCAAACTGCTGCCTGAGACTCCGATGACATATTTCATGCGAGCCTCGGCCTACGATCACCTGCGGGACTTCAAGAAAGCCGCCGCCAACTATCACCTCTTCCTTAACAATGCCGGTGGGAAGTATCCTGATCAGGAGTGGCAGGCGAAACATCGGCTGATCGCCATCGAACCGAGACGGTAGCCTGCGGGAAGCCAATATTGTTGGGGATGGGACATTCACGATTCTGGCTGGCCGTGATCGCGGTCCTAGCGTTGTCCGCGCTGGTCGGACCGTCCCTTCTGCGCGGCCGCGACGAACCTTCGGTGGAAGAACTGAAAGAACGAGTGGCCAATATCGCCGTCGGCGATCGTCCCGCGTTGTGCATTCGCATATGCGACCGGCAACTGGGCGATGCGGACCGGTTGTATATTGCCGGCGACAGCGAGAAGGCGCGGGCGGCACTGGCCGACGTCGTCGCTTATTCCGAGTTGGCTCGCGACTATGCGATTCAGTCGCGTAAGCATGAAAAGCAGAGCGAGATCGCTATCCGCAAGATGGTGCGTAAGCTCAACGACATGAGTCACGCTGTTTCCCACGAGGACCAGGCGCAGATACAGAATACGATCGACCGCCTGCAGAAGATTCGGGACGATCTGCTGGTTGCCATGTTTCCGAAAGTTGACAAGAAGAAATGAGGATCCGCCGAATTCGAGTTTGTGCTGGTTTGGGAGTGCTTTTGATGATGGCTGCGCTGGCTCCAGCTCAGCGTCACCGGGATCCCTTCACCCAGGCGGAGATTGACCAGATCCGCGATGCCAGTTGGGAGCCGCAGCAACGGCTTTCTCTTTACGTAAAGTTTGCCCGGGCGCGCCTGGTCGGTCTGGAGCAGATGCGCAGCGATCCCAAGACGAAGGACCGGCCGCAGCAAACGCATGACAAGCTGGATGACTTCCTGCTGATCTATGACGAACTGAACGACAACATCGACACTTATGTCGATCGCAAGAATGACATTCGCAAGCCGTTGAAGGTGATCATCGACGCCGACACTGAGTTCCAGGCCAAGCTGCTGGCGCTGAGGGATGCGGCCGGTGTTTCCGCGGAAGAAGCCAAGCAGTACGAATTCGCTTTGACCGAAGCCCTCGATACGCTTGATGGTTCGGTGGAGGACCATCGCAAGCTGCTGGCTGAGCAGGAAGATACGGCTAAGCACAAGAAGTTTGCCTCGAAGACGGCAGCTGGCAAGTCTGAGTGAATGTGCTTGTGCCAATCGTATCGTGCTAATCATGTCGTGCTAATCTGACCTCACTGTGCGCGAGGGACTGCTCGAAATCTTTCATGAAGAGCACCGGCAGTTGCGGCCCGGCGCCTCGGCGCCTGAACTGAAGATCGAGTTTTTCGCTTTTGCGAACGTCAACAATACGATTCGCTTGCGCAAAGGCAGGCTTCTGGTGAGGCTCTCTGATCTGTTGGAAGGGGCGCCTGATGCCGTGGTGCGAGCCATTGCCCACATTCTGTTGGCCAAGATGTACCGCAAGCCCATTGATCGAGGCCATGCAGCTCGCTATCGAAAATATGTGGCCAGCCACGAGGTTGTGAGTAAAGCCCATCTGGTGCGGCAGATGCGCGGGCGCAAGCAACTGCATTCTCCTCAAGGCCACGTCTACGATCTCGACTCTGTATTTGAGGATCTGAACCAGCGATTCTTTCATGGACTGCTGGGACGGCCGCGAATGAGTTGGAGCCCGACCAAGACCCGACGCATCCTCGGGCATTACGATCCGGCGCATAATGCGATTGTCATCAGCCGCATCTTTGATCAGGCGTCTGTGCCACGGTATGCCGTGGAGTACATCGTCTACCACGAGATGCTGCACTTGAAGCATCCCGTCAGGTTGCGCGGGAGCCGGCGGTGCGTGCATTCGGCGGAGTTTCAAGCGGAAGAGAGGCTGTTCCCGCAGCTGGATCAGGCGAACGCGTTTTTGAAGCGATTGTGAAGGATGTGACCGGTTCGCGAAAGTGATCAGCGGTAGGCCGAACCGTTCCTACCTTTTCAACCAGATCTCCACCCTGCGATTTTTTTGTCGTCCCTCAGGAGTGTCGTTCGAGGCTACGGCAATTTGCGAGCCCAATCCCATCACTGTCGCGGCTTTCACGCCGCGCTGTTCGAATTGCTTCGCCACAGCGGCGGCCCGAGCTTTTGACAGATTATCGGTGGCTTCTTTGCTATCGTCGAAACCCAGGAGCACCAGGTTGTCGCCGCTATAATGCAGGTCCGTAACAAATGTAACCACACGAGCCAGATCGGTCGCGGCTTTGTTGTCGAGCTGCGAACTGCCCTCACGAAAACGGAAATCGAGTGACAAGCGTTCGAAGCCACTGGTGAGACGGCGATAGTCTGCCGGCACGGCTGTCGAGCCAGCAGAGGCCACCGCCGAGACGTTCTGGCCCACGAACCCGACTTCTGCGACGATGTTTTGCCCTATGCTGGAAAGAGCGAAGTCCACAAATCTGCGAGTTAGTTCCTTGCGAGGTTGCGCGGCCGTGTAAAGGAATAGGCGCCGCGAGAGCGGATAGTCCTCAGTAGCCACGGTAAAGGGAGTCGGCAAAAGCGGCGCAGCCCCGTTCTCGTAAACAGCGATGGCTCGCGCCTCCTGAACGTATGCCAGTCCGATGAAACCGATCCCGTTGGGATCCTGGGCGATGGAATCGGAAAGCTTGCGACTGTCTTCAACGCGCTTGGCGAAGGGCGTCAACGGAGAGTCGCCGAGCACAAGGCTTCGGAATGTGTCGTAGGTTCCGGATTTGTCGTCGCGGGCATATAGGTGAATAGCGCCGTCAGTTCCGCCTACTTGCAGCCAATTCCCGATCTTACCCTCGAAGATTTGCGCGATCTGATCCTTCGACAGCGTTCGCACCGGATTCGCTCTGCTGACGATAACCGCGATCCCGTCGAGGCCGACGATGTATTCGCACTCCGCGGAGGCCATGTCGCCGAGACTGGCTAATTGCGCCGCTTCCTCAGATTTGATTTTTCGAGAAGCCATTCCGATATCAGCCTGGCCGCTGCCCAAGTCTTCAAAGGCCGTAGCTGAGCCGTGGGCATGAATTTGAATTGCCTTGGGAGCGCGATCCCCGGGTAGAACTCCCCTGACAAAAACTTCGTCATCGCGATCCCCGGGGATGGTTTTAACGTCTGTCGCACCCTGCTGTTTGAGGAACTCCTGGACCAGCGCAGGAGCTAAACTTTCTCCGATCGTGTTCGATCCGCTCAGCCTGAGAATTATGTCGTTGGGGTTGACCTTTGAGCGTGCACCCGGTCTGCCCAACTTAACCCAGAGCAGGCCGCCCAAGCCGGCCAGAAGCACGACCCCGATTATGGCAGCTACGGGCTTGAGAATCTTGCGTGCAGGCATAAGGGTTTTCGACCTCAGAACAGCCAGGACAGCTCCCGATATTCTGAGTGATTTTATCCGAGTGTGCAATCGCGTGCACTCCGGGTTGGGCGCCGCGAGACCCGCTTAATCCCGGATATCGCCGTGTGATGCAGATCACGCTCGTTTGTGACGCCGCGGATTGACGAGTCTGCCGCTGACGGCATATCCTTGAAGTTGAAATTGAAATTCATTTTCAAGATCATTTGCAGGATCGTTTTCAGAACTCCAGGTCACTCATAAATGCTTCAGGCTTTCATCATCACGCTGCGCGAAGGGGTTGAGGCCGCCCTGATCGTCGGCATCACGCTGGCTTATCTGGCCAAGATTGGCCGGAATGATCTGCGCAAGACTGTTTACGCCGCTCTGGGCGCCGCTTTCCTCGGAAGCATTGGCGTGGCGATCGTGATTTCCCGGCTGAACTGGAACGAAGACATTTTCGAAGGCTGGGTCATGCTGGCCGCCGCCTTCTTCGTCGTCACCATGATTATTTTCATGATGAAGACCGGGCGCAAATTGAAAGGACAGATCGAGGGCAAGGTTGGCCTGTTGGCGGGTAACGATGCCTGGATTGGGCTGTTCTTTTTTGTGTTTCTGATGGTGCTGCGCGAAGGCGCTGAGACCGTGCTGATCCTTTCCGCCGTCTCACTGAACTCCACCGAGCTGATGAGCTTTCTGGGCACGCTGCTCGGCGTAATGGCAGCTGTTGCTTTCGGTGTGATGTTTGTGAAGGGTAGCGTGCGGATTAACCTGCAGAAATTTTTCCGGGTGACGACAGCGATCCTGTTTCTGGTTGCGCTGCAGTTGGTGGTGGCGGGGCTGCACGAGTTGTCGGAGAGCGGCGTGATTGCCTCATCGAAGCGCGAGATGGCCATCATCGGACCCATCGTGCGCAACGATCTTTTCTTCTTTGTCACAATTATCGCCCTGGCGGCGCTGATGGTTTTGTTCGATGCCAAGCGGCGTCAGGCCGTCCCCGAACTCGCATCGGCGGCGGAGCGGCGCAAGGCGGCCTGGACCGCTCGCAAAGAGCGCTTATGGATGGCTTCGGTTTACGGCTTTTCCTTCATCTTCATCGTGCTGGTCACGGCCGAATTTATTTATGCCAAGAGCGTGAGCGCGCTGTCACCGGCCACCGAAGTTACCTTCACGAACGGTCAGGTCAAGATTCCAGTCACTCAGGTTTCGGATGGCGACCTGCACCGCTACCAGGCGCAGGAGAACGGCACGGAGATCCGATTCTGGCTCTATCAGAAGCCGGACGGAAAAGTAGCCGCGGTTTTCGATGCCTGCGAGATCTGCGGGTCGGTGGGTTTCTACAAGTCGGGCAACCTGATAATTTGCAAGAACTGCGCCGCGCCGATTAATCCGCAATCGTTGGGCGGGAAGGGCGGATGCAATCCGGTGCCACTCAGGGCGACCGAGACTGCCGACTCCGTGATTATTCAAGAGGCGGACATTGTGGCCGGCGGCCACATGTTCGAGAAGCAGTAGAGGATGTTTGCCCGGCTCGTCTACGAATCCTTCCGTCGCCAAAAACGGCGCAAATTGCTGGCTGGCGCAGCCATCACGCTCGGCGTGACTGTGGCGACGGCGATGATCGCGGTCGCCACCGACATCGGTGACAAAATTAATCGCGAGCTGCGCACCATCGGCGCCAATCTGTTAGTCACTCCCGAAGAAGACACGCTGGACGTGGAAATTGGCGGGGTGAACCTGAAACCGCCTAGCGATGGGGCTTTTCTGAACGAAGCCGACCTGCCGAAGATCAAGGGAACTTTCTGGCATAACAACATCACCGGGTTTGCGCCGATGTTGCCGGTAAAGGTCACAGTCATGCGTGCGCACACAGACTTCATGCAGAATGAAACGCTCGTTGGAACCTATTTTGCGAAGAAGCTTTCCTACGGCAACGTAGCGTTCACCACCGGCGTTCGTACGACTAATCCCTGGTGGAGAGTCTCCGGGGCTTGGCCGAATGACGACTCTAGCGACGTCTTAGTTGGAGAAAGACTCGCAAAGCAGCGTTGGCTCAAGACGGGTGATGAGGTCTGGCTAAGCGAGCCCTATCCTGTTGCGCATGCTCCGGGTGAAACAATCCGCGTGAGCGGTATTCTGTCGACAGGCGGCCCCGAAGACGATCAGATCGTCGCGCCCTTGGGCTTAGCACAGCGGCTTCTAGCGAAACCGGGTGCGGTTCGCCGTGTCTACGTCAGCGCGCTCACCAAGCCTGAGGACGCTCTGGCCCGCCGCGACCCCAAGAGCATGTCTGGTCCAGTCTATGACCGCTGGTACTGCTCGCCGTATCCGCAGTCGATTGCATTTCAGCTGCAGGAAGCGATTCCCCATTCGCACGCCGAGCAGATTCGCCAGGTTGCGCAGAACGAAGGTGCAGTTCTCACGCGCATAGAGGGACTGATCTTTCTGATCACGCTGGCGGCGCTGTTTGCTTCGGCGCTGGCCGTTTCTGCCGCCATGGCCACGGCCATTTTTGAGCGCCGCGCGGAAGTGGGTCTGATGAAGGCTTTGGGCGCAGGAAAGCTGGCGATTGCCTCTGTCTTCTTTGCGGAAGCGACGCTGCTGGCTTTGCTCGGCGGCTTGGTGGGTTTCGCGGCCGGCGGATTGCTCGCCCATCAAATCGGACGATCTATCTTCGATTCTCAGATCGCGATTCCGCCCGTTCTTCTCCCGGTGATTCTGTCGATCGCAGTGGTGGTTACGTTTGCTGGAAGCGCGGCCGCCATTCGCAAAGCAGTAAAGCTTGACCCGGTATTCGCCCTGCGAGGTGAACTATGAACCTCTCGCATGCCGCGCAAGACGTTGCAGCCGGCCGCGCGCAGGCACCACATACCTCCATGTTTGTGCGGATGCTGGTCCGGGCCGCGGTGCTCCGCCGCGGACGCGCGCTCTCGGCGCTGGTGGCCATGGTCGTGGCCGCGAGCGTCACCACGGCGGTGTTGAATCTTTATGTCGATGTGCAAGCCAAACTGCGGCGGGAATTCCGTAACTACGGCGCCAACATCGTCCTCGTCGGAAAGGATGGCGCTTCCCTTCCCGCAGACGCTTTGACGCAGGTGGAATCCGTTCTCGCTGGCCGCGGTGTGGTCGCGCCCTTCAGCCTGGTAGTGGCACGAACCAGCGATGGACAGCCGGTTGTCGTGGCAGGTACCGATTTTGATCGGGTTCGGCAACTTGATCGCTGGTGGTCGGTGAGTAACTGGCCTTCCGCGCCGCAACAGGCGCTGGTCGGGGTACGCGCTCTATCTGTCGTATCGCCGAAGAACCAGGCTTTCGATCTTAGTTTTCAGAGACACACCATTCACCTCACATCTGCCGGAACGGTGCGGACCGGTGCTGCCGAAGACAGCCGCGTTTATGTTTCGCTGGCGGACTTCGTTTCCTGGACCGGTGTGCAGCCTTCCACCATCGAGGTCGCGGCCAGCGGATCGTCGGAAGAGATTTCAGGCATCATGCGCCAACTCGAGCAGGCGATACCGGCCGCCGACGTGCGTCCGGTGCGGCAAATCATGGAAGGCGAAGCGCGGGTTCTTGGCAAGACCCGGGCCACGCTACTGGCCGCGGCTGCACTTATTATTCTGACGGCTGCGCTGTGTGTGCTCTCCACTTTGATGGGGTGGGTTTTCGATCGTCGCCGCGATTTCGCCATCATGAAGGCGCTGGGTGCATCCGACCGGTTGTTGAATGGCTTTTTCGCAGCGGAGGCGGCCGTGCTGGGCGCGAGCGGCGCACTTATCGGATTTGTTCTGGGCATCGGCATCGCCGCCTGGATCGGGCGGGTTAACTTCCACGCTCCCGTGTTGCCACGTTTCGGTGTGCTGCCCTTTGTGCTGGCTGGTAGCATAGTAGTGACGTTGCTTTCGGCGGTTCTCCCGATCTGGCTGTTGCGCCGGGTGCAGCCGGCGGTCATCCTGCGGGGAGAGTGACATGATTGAGATCAAGAATGTGACCAAGCTCTATCCCGCGAAGGCTGCGGGGAACGAGCAAGCGACCGGCAGGGGAAAGCAGAACGGCGCGATTCATGCGCTCGATGGCATCTCTCTGCACGTGGCGCGGGGTGAATGGCTCTCCATCATGGGCCCGTCGGGGTCGGGGAAATCGACGCTGGTGAACCTGATCGGGTGCCTTGATTGTCCGACGTCCGGCGAGATTTGGCTCGACGATCAGAATGTGGCTGGCATGTCTTCGGCGGACTTGAATCGTGTGCGCGCCGAGAAGATTGGATTTATTTTCCAACAGTTTCATCTCATTCCGTTTCTAACCGCGGTCGAGAACGTCATGCTGGCGCAGTACTTTCACAGCATGACGGATGAGAAAGAGGCGATGGAAGCCCTCACTCGAGTTGGGCTGGGCGACCGGGCCCATCACGTGCCTTCACAGCTTTCGGGCGGCGAACAGCAGCGGGTGTGCATTGCGCGTGCGCTGATCAACGATCCGAAAATTATTCTGGCGGATGAACCTACCGGCAACCTCGACGCAGTCAACGAAGAGATTGTGCTGCGCCTGTTGCGCGAGTTTCACCAGCAGGGGCGGACGATCGTGATGGTGACGCACGATCCCGTGGTGGCGCGCCTGGCCGACCGGCGCGTCGAATTCCATCACGGCAAGATCGAGTCGCAGGAAGTTTTTGCCATGGCCGACGAGGAGCAGTTCGATGAGGTGCTCGAAGAATTGTGGGTTCTGGCCGAGCACGGCGAGATCGCAGAAGTCGAACGCATGGAAGTGCACGGCGCGCTGCCGGTGAGTCTGGCGATCGAGAAGATGATTCAGATGGGACTCGTGCTCTCGGCGCCTCATCCGCCTCATCCTCACGATCACAAGCCGTTTGTGAATCCTTGCCACGACGCGCTTAAGCCCGTTGCCGCTTCGATCGGCGATGGTACGTTGATCGTCGAGCTCACGCCTCGCGGGCGCGAGCGGGCCGGCAGCATCATCCGCCGCCATCGACTCGCCGAAAGGCTTTTTACCGACAGCTTGGCCATGGACAGCGAATCGGAAATCGAGCAGCAGGCCTGCAAGTTCGAGCACATCCTTTCGCTCGAAGCGACGGACAAGATTTGTACTTTCCTTGGTCATCCGCGCACTTGCCCGCACGGGGCGCCGATTC
Organism: uncultured Acidobacteriaceae bacterium; assembly: GCA_963743115.1. GTDB lineage: Bacteria > Acidobacteriota > Terriglobia > Terriglobales > Acidobacteriaceae > Sulfotelmatobacter. Next base: position 321,567 of record CAVUOM010000002.1, read on the forward strand.
CGCCGGGGGTATGCTGCGGAAGAAGCTCTGAGTTCGCCGAAGCTACGGGTTCCAGCTCGACGGTTGCGAAGCGTTCCTAGTTCCCGAGGAACATCTCTGGTCATCCCTGACTCCCGTTCCCATTGTTCCCCGCTGGTATTATCGTGATGCGGTTCCATCGCCCATGACCCAGCGGCGGCCCACCATCGGCGTATTTGATTCCGGCGTCGGCGGCCTTACGGTTCTTAAAGCTTTACTTGAACTTATCCCCGACGCCGATTACCTCTACTTTGGCGATACCGCCCGCCTTCCCTACGGCTCCAAGTCGGTCGAAACCGTGGCGCGTTATGCCGTCGAAGCCGCACACTATCTCGAGGCTCACGGGGCCCAGTTGCTGGTGATCGCATGCAATACCGCAACTGCACTAGCCCTTGACCGCATTACGGAGGCGGCGCATGTGCCGGTCGTGGGGGTGGTCGAGCCCGGGGCCGAGGCCGCCGCTTCGGTCAGCAAGAACCGGAAAGTCGTTGTCATGGGCACCGAGGCCACCGTCAGCAGCCACGCTTACCGGAAGGCTCTTGAGGCGCGGGGGCTCGAGGCGCGGGAGAAGGCTTGCCCGTTGCTGGTTCCGCTGGTCGAAGAGGGATGGGTCGAGCATCCCGTCACCGAGCAGGTCGCGCGCATTTATCTGGACCAGGGCTTTGCGGATGGTTTTCACGACGCGGACGCTCTGGTCCTTGGCTGCACGCACTACCCGTTGCTCAAGCCGCTTCTGCATCGCGTGGCGCCACCCCATGTGAGCATCGTGGATTCCGCCGAATCGACGGCTCGGGCCGTCGCCGACTGCCTGGAGCGGCTTCTCCCGCTGACCCGCACCGTCCATGAAGAACGCCGAAAGCTTCCGCGCTTGAAGTTCTTCGCAACAGATTCGGTGGAGAAATTCCGGCGCCTCGGCGAGCGCTTCCTCGGGCACGCCATCGAGGATGTTCAGCATGTGGATTTGAAGGAATAAACAAAGGCGAACGGTTTGGCTTTGCCCGCAAGGTTCGGATAGCGTGATCACGCATTCCAGAATTACTGTGTCCCAGCGAGTCTCCGATCGCTCCAATCAGAATGTCAGGCCTAAAGCGCATGCATCCCCTCGACAACATCATCTGGAAGGCGCTGACCACGCGGCAGGCCGGTTTCGCCGAGTCCTTCAACCACGCGCGCAGGTTTGTGCCGGAGGTTTCGCCGCTGGGTGCGTTTCGTGAACCCACGCCCGAGGGCTATGAATCTCTCGCGGGATTGGTGGGCACGGGCGCGACGATCGGACTGTTCCTGGAGGCGCCGTACCAGCCGCAGGCCGGCTGGAGTTTCATTGCCGGCGCCCCGATGCCGGAAATGGTTTACGCGGGCGACGGCGTTCCCGTCCGACGATCCTCTTCTACTGTGCCGGAAATCGTTGAACTTGGCGATGCGGACTCGACCGACATGATGGCGCTTACCGCGCTCACCAAGCCCGGTCCGTTCGGCAAACGCACGCACCAACTGGGCACCTACTTGGGAATTCGTCTCGACGGAAAGCTGGTTGCCATGACCGGCGAGCGGCTCAAGATTCCCGGCTTTACCGAAGTGAGCGCCGTCTGCACCCACCCTGAACACACGGGCCACGGTTACGCGCGAATCCTGATGGCTGAGGTGATGCGGCGCATCTGCAGCCGCGGGGAAACTCCGGTTCTACATGTTCGGGGCGACAATCTGCGCGCGATTGAACTCTACGAGAGGCTGGGTTTCAGCCAGCGCGTGCTGCTGCACTTTGCCGTGTTGAGAAAGGAATAGGTTTTCGTTGGGAATTGAGAACTGAAAGCTCAGCGTCTCAGTACAAATGAAAATCGACTTCCACGGCCATCTCGACCTTCACGGGGTGGCCGTCTTTCATTCCGGGCTCGAAGCGCCAGGTCTTGACTGTCTCGAGGGCCTTTTCGTCCAATCCCATGCCGAGAGAGTTCACCACCCGAAGCTGGGTGGGGCGACCGTCGGTATCAACCACAATCATCAGAGTGCAAACGCCCTGATACTTTGCTTTACGAGCTTCCTCGGAGAACTCAGGATCGGGCGAGTAGATCGGCCGCGGCGGAGTCACTCCCCGGCCGGCGCGGTAAACGCCGCCGCCCATACCCATTTCCGAACCAGGCCCAACGCCGCGCCCGTTTCCAGGACCAACGCCGCCTCCGTAGCCTTCACCAATGCCGCTGCCTCCTCCGGTGCCATTGGACGGAATGACTGCCGTAGATTTCGGGTCGCCAAGGTTCGGCATGTTATTCATCGCGGTTACTTTAATGTCGGGCGGCACCATCACAGTGGGGTCAACCGCCAATTTCGGATCGAGGTTCCGGATCACTGCGGCTGGCGGCGTAATTTGCGGCTTCATCGAGAACTTCGGCAGTTTTCCCTGGGAGGCCTTCAACACATCGCGATCGCCGCCGCCACCACCGCCGCCAGCCTGCGTCTTGGCGGGCTTCAGTGTGTAATCACCGGGATCGATCAGTTCGGTCACCTGCGGTTTGGCTTCGACCTTCGTCACCATTCGGCGTCCCAGAATCGTTGCGCCGATAATCAATGCGATCACGATGACGTGGGCAACCGTCGAACCCAGGGCGCCGTTCTTTTTATAGTTGTAGAAGCCCCAGATATCCTTGACCGGGATGGGTTTCGATTCCAGCTTCAGCGGCGGTAACTTCTTGGGAAAGAAGAATTCGTCCAGGCCGCGGAAAAGCGACTTATACAGAGGCTCAAAAGTGTCGGGGGCCAGCAGGAGATGAAGCTCCGGCTCGTCAGCAGCTTTCGGAGCGACGCTCGGATTGACTTCAGTGGATGCCATTATTCCCGGGTTCGATTTTCCTTGTGGGTGGTGAACGAACTTTCCTGAACGAGCTAGCTTGGTGAAGACGTCCCACCTACACAGATGAGCCGTCTTTCCAACGAGTTGCCTCTAATTTTCTTCCCTAGTTTCCATAACCGGGTCGGGCCCCACCGATAGGTGGCGTCAAGCTCCCGAACCTTCGCTTGTACATGAAATTGTACCCCTTCTGTCGCTCTTTACGAAGTGTATTTCAAGTTCCGGTCGGGAATGTACTACCTGCCGCTCGCACCAGTAAGCAAGCGGGTTCCCCCTGGTTTTCCCCGGAGTATTGCGATTCCAGCGCACATGGACGTTCCCCGCCACGATCCCGGTATAATGAAAAGATTCAATCATTTGGGAGAGTCCAACCGAGTGCCGTTCGACCTGAAAGCTACCATCAACCTGCCTAAAACCGCCTTCCCCATGAAGGCCAACCTGCCCCAGAACGAGCCCAAAATGCTGGCCCGCTGGGAGGAGATGCGGATCTACGAACGCATCCGCGAAGCCCGCAAAGGATCGGCTAAAAGCACCTACATTTTGCATGACGGCCCGCCCTACACCAGCGGACCGATCCACATGGGGACGGCGCTGAACAAATGCCTGAAAGACTTCATCGTCAAGTCGAAGACCATGGCGGGATTCGACGCGCCCTACGTGCCCGGTTGGGATTGCCACGGCTTGCCCATCGAGATCAAGGTAGACAAGGAACTCGGCGGCAAGAAGCTGCAGATGCGCCCCATCGCCGTGCGCGCGGCATGCCGCAAGTACGCGCAGAAGTTTCTCGATTTGCAGCGCCAGCAGTTCAAGCGCATCGGCGTCTTCGGTCGCTGGGACCGGCCCTACGCCACCATGAACCCGCAGTACGAATCGGTGGTCTTGTCGACATTTTTCTCCTTTTACGAGAATGGCTTTGTCTATAAAGGCTTGCGCGCCGTTTATTGGTGCATGCACGATGAGACTGCGCTCGCCGAGGCCGAAGTCGAATACGAAAATCACACGAGCCCCACGGTGTGGGTCAAATACGCGTTGCTCGATGATCCCGCGAAAATTGATACCGCCCTTGCGGGGAAAAAAGTCTCAACCATCATCTGGACCACCACCCCTTGGACTTTGCCCGCGTCCATGGCTGTGGCCTTTCATCCCGATGAAGAGTATGTCGCGCTCGAATCCACCGGCGAGGTTTACATCGTTGCCTCGAAGCTGGCAAAAGACGTTGCGGAGAAATGTAATCTTTCAGATCCGCGCGAACTCGCGCATTTTCCCGGCCGCAAACTCGAGCACCTGAACTTCCAGCATCCGTTTCTCGATCGCAAGATCCTCGGCGTACTGGCTGAGTACGTCACCATGGACACGGGAACCGGCGTGGTCCACACCGCGCCTTCCCATGGCGCCGAGGATTTCATCACCGGCATCAAGTACGGTCTCGACGCCACCAGCAACGTCGATGAAAAAGGAATCCTGCGCAACGGCCTGCCGGAGTACACCGGCAAACGCGTCTGGGAAGCGAATCAGCCGATCATCGACCTGGTCAAGAGCCGTGGCGCTCTGCTGCATGCGGAGAAAACCGACCACTCTTATCCGCACTGCTGGCGCTGCCATAATCCCGTGATCTTCCGCGCTACAGAGCAGTGGTTCATCTCGATGGAAACTCCGATGCCCGGCGGAAAATCGAAGGATGACACCCTTCGCACGCGGACGCTTGAAGAGATCAGGCATGTGAAGTGGGACCCGGCGTGGGGCGAGGAACGTCTCTCGAACATGATCGCCACGCGCCCGGATTGGTGCATCTCGCGGCAGCGCGTATGGGGCGTTCCCATCGCGGTTTTCCTGTGCGAAAGATGCGGCAAGCCGCTGAATGATCACGCCATCAATCGCAAGGTAGTTGAACTTTTTGCGCGCTCCGGCGCTGACGCCTGGTTTACGTCTGAATCCGACTCCATTCTTCCCGGAGGAACCGAATGCCCGCACTGCGGCAGCACCGAGTTCGAAAAAGAAACTGACATCTTCGATGTCTGGCTGGAGTCGGGCGCGAGCTATCTCGCGCTGATTGCCGATGAGCCGACATATCCGTGGCCGTCCGATCTTTATCTCGAAGGCGGCGATCAATACCGCGGCTGGTTCCAGTCTTCTCTTCTCTGCGCCATGGGTACGCACGGAACACCGCCCTACAAAGGCGTCGTCACGCCGGGATGGACTCTCGACGAAAAAGGGCAGGCCATGTCGAAGTCGCGCGGCAATGACGTGGACCCGGTCGATATCGCGGATCGCATGGGCGCGGAGGTCGTGCGCCTCTGGGTGGCGTCCGTCGACTTTCGCGAAGACGTCGTCGGCTCCGAGCAGTTGATGCAGCGGGTCGCGGAAAACTACCGCAAGATTCGCAACACGTTTCGCTACATCCTCGGCAACATCGGAGACTTCGACCCCAATACTGACGCAGTCCCCTTTGACAAAATGGAAGCTCTCGACCAATACATACTGCGCCGCACCGCCGGGCTGGCGGTCGCCCTGAAAGATTGGTATGACGAGTTCGCGTTCCACAAGATCTATCATCGCGTGAACGATTTTTGCATCGTTGACTTGAGCGCCTTTTACCTCGACGTGCTCAAAGATCGTCTCTATATTTCAGCGCCCAAGTCGGAGGCGCGGCGCAGCGCCCAGACCGCGATCTGGCGAATCGGCGAGGCGCTGGTGCGACTGCTCGCTCCTATCATGAGCTTTACCTGCGAAGAGGTTTGGCAATATTTGCCGAACGCCGCGCAACGCGAGGAAAGTGTGCACTTGGCATCGTTCCCTTCTCCTCGCGAGATCGCTTCCGAGGCTGATTCCAAGTCCGACGACGATTGGGCGACACTGCGCGCGGTGCGCGACGAGGTGCTCAAGGCGCTCGAAGAAGCTCGCAACAACAAACTGATCGGCACCGGGCTCGAAGCCCAGGTTATCTTGGCTGCTCCCGACCCGGTCTATTCGGTACTGACTCGCTACGCGGGCGAACTGCGCTACCTCTTTATTGTCTCCGCCGTGACGCTCGTTTCCGGTCCGGGCAACGGCACAGGGCAGGTCCATGTCGAGGTAAAGAAGGCGGACGGCGCCAAGTGCGAACGCTGCTGGAATTACTCAATCCACGTCGGCGAGGACAAGACCTACCCCACGGTCTGCGAGCGTTGCAGCGCGGTGCTGAAGGAACTCGGCGAGGCTTAGCTTCCGGCGCAAAAAGACTTACCTCAGGCGCTGGAGCGCGGGTACACTTTTAGCGGCTTAAGGGCAAACCGACTGTGAACTGGCGAAAGATACGAACGTTCTTGCTGACCGTGCTGGCTCTGAGTCTGATCCCGGCCACCCGCTACTATCAGATCGACGTTCCTGTGATTCGTTTTCTGCAAGGCTCGCGTCACGTCGATCCTTTGTCGCTTCACCTGGGGGGAGAGTTCGCCGAGAATAATCTGGGAACCGAGCAGGATCCAGATGGCTCGGTCACCGTGCGAATGATCGCTCAGCAATACCTGTTTGTCCCGCATTGCATTCTGGTTCCCGCAGGGGTCCCGGTCCATCTTCGCATCACTAGCGCTGACGTGGTCCATTCGCTAGCCATCAATGGCAGCGGGTACACCGTCGAGGTCTTGCCCGGAACGATCAGCGAGGCGCAACTTCAGTTCCCGCATCCGGGTGAATATCAAATGCCTTGCCACGAATTTTGCGGAGCCGGACACTACGCTATGCGGTCCGAGTTGAAAGTCGTTCCCCGCGAACAGTTCCCTGCTTTACAGTCGGAAGAAAGAGGCAATTGTGCGGCGCATTAGAGCATCAGCGCATTTCGAGCGAGGTTTTCCGTGGCGGCTAACCGCGGCTATCGCGCTTGCAATTACCCTGGCTGCCGGCACGGCTGCCAGTGCTCTCTTGCTTCAAGAGCGAGACAACCCGCCGCCTCGGATTCCGTCCTACGTGGAATGGACGCCAGCAAACATCGCCGCCGTTGCGCACGGAGACGCTTTGCGCGGAATGCTTCTCGCCAGGCGTTGCGACCATTGTCACGGAGCGGAAGGTTTCAGCGCCGTCGGTTACACGCCGAACCTGGCTGGCATCGATAGACTGGCAATCTGGAAACAGCTTGAGGATTTCCGATCGCATAAGCGCACCTCGCGCGTCATGAACGGAATCGCGGATTCTCTTTCGTCTCGGGACGTAGTGGATGTGGTCGCCTATTTCGCGAAGCTGCCCGCCTTCGCCGATCCTCAGGACAATCGAGTCTTTCCGCAGTCTCGGCCCGATCCCGCGCACGTGGGCATCGCATCGCGTATGGTTTCTTTCGGAGATGGAGAACGCGGCATTCCGCCGTGCCAGTCTTGTCATGGTCCGGTCGGCTATCGCCCCGGGGCTCCTTTGCTAGTCAACCAGAACGCCGAATACGTGTTGAACCAGCTGGAAGCGTTCGCCAGCGGGAGCCGGGCTAACGACATTAACATGCCCATGCGCACTATTGCGGGGTTGCTCACGGAAGACGAACGACATGCCCTGGCACAATATTACGGAGCGGGTCTGGGTCTTGAGCCGGCGAGCCTAACTGCGCCGAAGTAGGCCACGAGCGCGAGAGCCCCGCTACCTGAGTTCTTCCATCGCCGCCGCCAGCGCTTCCCTGCCCGGCCGGGTCACCGATTCCGGCAGCGTGGCCAGCGGCTCATCCACCATGTTCAGCATATCGAGGAAGCTGGGCGATTTCGTGTTCACGTAAAACAGTCCGGTCAGAACCTCGCCCTTGTCGTGAGCTTCACTCAGACGGGTCATTGCAGCGATTCGATCCGTCGGGTCATAGTCCTCTTCAAGCTTGCGCAGTTGCAGATGTGATCCATCGTGCATGGTGACGCTGACCGTCGTTCCCGGATCGTACTCCACATCGATTTCTTCGAAGTGCGGCACAAAGCTTATTTCCTGCAAAGTCTCCTCGTGATCCTTCACATATTTATAGGATTTGGTCGAACCCTCGTGATCGTTGAAGGTGACGCAGGGCGAAACCACATCGAGCATCACGGTGCCGTGGTGCGCGATGGCGGCTTTCAGCATGGCGCTCAACTGCCTCTTGTCGCCCGAAAACGATCGTCCGACAAACGTCGCGCCCAGTTCGATAGCCAGCCCGCAGGTATCGATCGGCGGAAGATCATTGATCACGCCCGATTTCAGCTTCGACCCCAGATCGGCCGTAGCCGAGAACTGCCCCTTGGTCAGGCCATACACGCCGTTGTCTTCAATGATGTAGATGAGAGGAAGGTTGCGGCGCATGAGGTGAACGAACTGCCCGATGCCGATCGACGCCGTGTCGCCATCGCCGCTCACGCCGAGCGCAATCAGATTGCGATTGGCCAGCATCGCGCCGGTGGCTACCGACGGCATGCGTCCATGCACAGAGTTAAAGCTGTGCGAGCGGTTCATGAAATATGCGGGGCTCTTCGAGGAACAGCCGATCCCGCTCAACTTTGCAACGCGCTCGGGCTGCACGCCCATGTCATACATGGCCTCGATGATGCGCTCGGAAATGGCATTGTGGCCGCAGCCCGCGCAGAGCGTAGTCTTGCCGCCCTTGTAATCAATTACCGTCAAGCCGATATGGTTCGTCTTCGGTTCCGGAGATCTTGGTTCAGCAGGCGTAGTCGCCATCTTACTTGCCCTCCATAGTGCTCAATTCGTCGGTCACGGACCGTGCATCAAGAGGCAGCCCATCGAGATGGCTGATGCTCCGCAGCCGAGTAGTCAGTTCTGGTTTCAGGTCAAGCTTCAGCAGGCTGAGCATCTGCGCATCGCGGTTCTGCTCGACCACGTAGACGCGGTCATGCTGCTCGATGAACTCATGCACTTCACGCGTAAAGGGATAAGCCCGCAGCCGCAAGTAGTCGGTCTCAATCGCATACTCGTTGCGCAACTGGTCGCGGCTTTCGATGACGCCCCAATGTGAAGTCCCATAGGCGATGATCCCTATTTTTGCGTTCGTACCCTTTAAAATCTCCGGGCGAGGCACGAAAGAGCGTGCGCTCTCGAACTTGCGATTGAGCCGCTCCATATTGTTTTCGTAATCGTCCGGCCGCTCGCTATAGTTCGATTTATCGTTATGCCCGCTGCCTCGCGTAAAGTAGGCTGCGGCAGGATGATTCGTTCCCGGCAGCGTGCGGTATCCTACGCCGTCGCCATCCAGATCTTTATATCGGGCAAAGCCGCCGAGCTTATCGAGATCTGCCTTGCTGAGAACCTTGCCACGCTTGATCGGCGTGGTCGGATACTCGAAAGGATCGGACATCCAGTTGTTCATCCCGAGATCCAGATCGGACATAACGAAGACCAGCGTCTGGAACTGCTCGGCCAGGTTAAAGGCATCCGAGGCCATGCTGAAACATTCCGCCGCCGAGCACGGAATCAGCATGATGTTCTTGGTATCGCCGTGCGAAAGAAACGCAGTGGAAAGAATGTCGCCCTGCGAGGTGCGAGTGGGCAAGCCAGTGGAAGGACCAACGCGCTGAATGTCCCAGATCACGCCCGGAATTTCCGCGTAATAAGCCAGACCGGAAAACTCTGACATCAAAGAAATGCCCGGGCCCGCGGTCGCAGTCATGCTGCGCGCTCCCGCCCAGCCGGCGCCGATCACCATGCCGATCGCAGCCAGTTCGTCCTCTGCCTGAACAATCGCAAAAGTGGCTTTGCCGTCCGGCCCGATGCGGTACTCCTTCATGTAATCGATCAACGTCTCTACCAACGAAGACGATGGCGTGATGGGATACCATGTGACAACGGTGCACCCAGCAAACATGCAGCCGAGCGCCGCGGCCGAGTTGCCGTCGATGATGATCTTGCCCGCGGTCTTGTCCATGCGCTCGATGTAGAACACTCCGCGCTTTTGCAAGCTGGCCTTGGCATAGTCGAATCCAGCCTGAGCCGCTGCCAGGTTGAGGGTGGCAGCTTTCACCTTCGCAGCAAACTGCTTGCGGATCGCCTTCTCCACCTCGCCCATGTCAATGGTAAGGAGCTGCGCCACCACGCCCACATACACCATGTTCTTGACCAGCTTGCGCAGCTTCGCCTCCGGGCAAACGGTTGCCACCAGCTTGTCGTAGGGAACCGAATAAAAAATCAGGTCGTCGCGCAGCTTCTCAAGGGCCAGCGGTTCGTCGTACAACACGGAAGCTCCGGCCCCCAGCGACATCACATCGTCCTGCGCGGTCTCCGCATTCATGGCCACCAGGAAATCGATTTCCTTCTTGCGGCCGATGTAGCCATCTTTGTTGGCGCGAATCGTATACCAGGTCGGCAGACCGGCAATGTTTGAGGGAAAAAGATTTTTCCCCGAAACCGGCACGCCCATCTGAAAAATCGCCCGCAACAGTACGGTATTTGAACTTTGAGAGCCAGAGCCATTCACCGTTGCAACCTGAATGCTCATGTCATTGACGATGCGCTTGCGCCCCAATTGCCCGCCGGTACCCTGAGGCGCAACATCCGTAGTGGCCATCCCTACACCTTCCTTCGATTTGCGGCGGAATGATCTTTCTGGAAATACTCCGCCCGAATTTCAACTTGGAGGAAACAGATTATTATACGGCGATAGCGCCCTCTCGGCACGCCAAATCGCCCGCCCGAAGCCGCGAGGAACCTATATGGGAACGAGAGGCAAGAAATAAAGCTAGTGCGGATTCACTATTCGGTCTTGAAGAACTGCGCAATGGTGCGGAACTTGTCGTATCGTGAAACGATTAAATCCGCGGGCGGGATTTTCTTCAGCTCCGAGAAATGCTTCTGCAGGCTGACGTCAAGCAAGTTCGCCGCCGCTTCGTAATCCCGGTGTGCCCCACCTTCCGGCTCGGGCACGATATCGTCAATGCAGCCCAACTCGCTCAGATCCGTCGCCGTAATCCGCATCGCCTCGGCGGCCAACTCTTTCTTCGTGGAATCCCGCCACATAATGGCGGCGCAGCCCTCGGGCGAAATCACTGAATAAATCGAATTCTCCATCATCAACACGCGGTCGGCCACGGCGATCGCCAAAGCTCCTCCGCTGCCCCCAACCCCAATCACAGTTGCGATGATCGGCACTTCGAGCCGCGCCATTTCCCGCAAGTTGTAGGCGATCGCCTCGGCTTGCCCGCGCTCTTCCGCGTGAATTCCCGGGTAAGCGCCATCGGTATCCACCAGCGTGAAAATCGGTTTGCGAAATTTCTCCGCGACCTGCATCACACGCAGCGCCTTGCGATATCCCTCGGGATGAGGCGTCCCGAAATTGCGGTACACGCGCTGCTTCATGTCCCGGCCTTTTTGTGTGCCTACCACGAGAACTTCTTCGCCGTGAAAGCGAGCCATCCCGCAAACAATCGCGGGATCGTCGCCGAACCCGCGGTCGCCATGAATCTCGCTCCAGTCGGTGAACACGCGCTCGATATAGTCGAGCGCCTGCGGGCGCTGCGGGTGCCGTGCCAGTTCCGTCTTTTGCCAGGCAGTCTGCAGGCTTTTCATTTCCTCTCGCAGAATATGGACGCGCTCATGGAGCTTTGCCAGCTGGCGCTGCGTCTCGTCATTTTGCCCTGCAGAAGCCTCGATCAGCGCCACCTGGCGTTCGATCTGCTCCAGTTCCTGCTGCGCCTTATCGCTGGCTTCCATGTCTAGATGAATACGGTTTTGCCGGATGCGTTTACGTAAGCACCTTTATCCGATTACAGTCTCAATTGATCACGCGGACACTGCCCCGCCCACACAACTGCTCGACGCGGGCGATGAAGCTGCGATCTGGCAGCACATTATAACCTTCCACTTCCATCACCACCATAAAATCCCCGGCACGTTCCACGTCAAATAACACTTGTGCAGCGCCCTTGCGCTGCGTGAAAAGCGTATAAAGATCGTCCACCGTGGCCTCACCCGCGGTTTCGAGCGGCACTCGAATGCGGATCGCACGCGGCAGCGGAACTTTAGCGTCTTCCAATGGCATAATCTCGGCGGCCGTAATCTTGGGATTCGTTCCTTCTTCGATTCTCACTCCAGCCCTAACCAGCACAGGAACTTCAAGCTTCACCTTATCGCCAAGTCGCTTGTAGGCCTCGGGAAAAACAATCATATCGATCGAGCCGGACATGTCCTCGAGGGTCGCCTGCGCATAGAACTCCCCGCGCTTCGATTTCTGCACGCGCACGTTGCCGATGATTCCGGCCGTTGCGATGGTCTCGTCCTTGCCGGTCGATCTCGTCATCAGGGCAATCTCATCAATGCGCAGCGCCTGCAGGTCGGCCAGCTTGTCTTTGTATTTTTCCAGCGGATGCCCGCTGATAAAGAATCCGAGGATTTCCTTTTCCGCCGCCAACCGCGCCTGTTCATCCCAGTCCGGAATATCGGGCAGCCTGTCGTTATTGGCTTCGGACTCTTCCTGCTGAAACACGCCGAACAGCCCGTGCTGTCCGGATTCCGCGTCTCGCTGTGCTTTCTGGGCGCGCTCCATAGCGCGATCGAGCACGGCCATTACCTGGGCGCGCCGGCCGAGCGAATCCATAGCTCCGCTCTTGATCAACGATTCCAGTACGCGCTTGTTGAGCAGCCGCAGATCGACGTTCTCGCAGAATTCGTAAATCGATTTGAATCGGCCCAGCTTCTTCCGCGCCGCCACAATCGATTCAATCGCATTGCCGCCAACATTCTTCACCGCCGCCAGGCCAAACCGAATCGCTTCACCGTGCGGCGTGAAGTTTGCATCTGAAACATTGATATCCGGTGCTTCCACCGCAATCCCCATCTCGCGGCATTCATTGATGTACTTCACCACATCATCCGTACTGCCGGTGACGGATGTCAGCAAGGCCGCCATGAACTCCACGGGATAATGCGTCTTCAAATACGCCGTGTGATAAGCGAGCAGCGCGTAAGCGGCCGAATGCGACTTATTGAAGCCGTATCCCGCAAACTGCGCCATGAGGTCGAAAATCTTCTCGATCTTCTTCGGCGGAAACTTGCGCTGCGCCGCACCCTGAATGAAACGCTCGCGCTGTGCCGCCATTTCTTCCTGCTTCTTTTTGCCCATCGCCCGCCGTAGCAGATCGGCTTCGCCCAGAGAGTAGCCTGCAAGCTTGTTCGCCGCTTGCATGACCTGCTCCTGATAAACGAAGACGCCCAGCGTCTCTTCCAGAATCTCTTTCAGCTCCGGCAGCTCATACTCAATCTTGCGCCGTCCCTGTTTGCGCTCGATGAAGTCATCGATCATTGCCATGGGCCCTGGACGATAGAGCGCATTCAAGGCGGTAAGATGTTCGATCGAGTTCGGCTGATAGCGCCGCAGCACGTCGCGCATGCCATGCGATTCAAACTGGAAGACGCCGGAAGTCAGGGCCTTATGAAAGACTTTCTGATAAGTCGCCGCATCCTCCAGCGGAATCTGTTCAAGCGTAATCGGCGTTCCCCGCGTCTGCGCGATCAGTTTCAGCGTGTCGGTAAGAATCGTAAGCGTGGTCAACCCGAGAAAGTCCATCTTCAGCAGACCCATCTTCTCGATGGCAACCATGTCGAAGGCTGTAACGATTTCCTCGTTCTTGGTGCGATGCAGCGGGACAAGTTCAGTCAAAGGCCGCGGCGAAATCACCACGCCCGCAGCGTGAACTCCGGAGTTGCGCACCATCCCTTCCAGCTTCTTAGCAGTCTGGATCAGCTCCCGAATCTGACCATCTTTCTCCATGGCCTCGCGCAGCTGCGGTGAATCTTCGATGGCCTGGTCAAGCGTGATGTTGAGCTGCGTAGGAATCATCTTGGCGATGCGGTCGACATCGCTGTAAGGAATGTCCATGGCGCGGCCCACGTCTTTGATCGCCGCCTTGGCCGCCATGGTGCCGAAGGTGATGATCTGCGCCACATTGTCACGCCCATATTTCTGCGTAACGTAGTTGATGACTTCGCCTCGCCGGTTCATGCAGAAATCGATATCGATATCCGGCATCGAAACCCGTTCTGGATTCAGGAAGCGCTCAAACAGCAACTCGTGCTGCAGCGGATCGAGATCAGTGATGCCGAGCGCGTAGGAAACCAGCGACCCTGCCGCTGATCCGCGGCCCGGCCCCACGGGAATGTCACGCTCCTTCGCATAACGGATGAAGTCCCACACAATGAGGAAGTATCCGGCAAACTTCATTTGCTGGATGATCGCCAGCTCCCGCTCCAACCGCTGCTCGTAGTCTGAAATCGGATGCTTCAGCTTGCCCTGCTCGTGCAACGGCCGCAGCGCCGCCATTCGCCGCGCGAAGCCTTCCCGGGTAACGTGCACAAAATAGCTGTCAATCGTGTATCCCGGAGGAACTTCAAATTGCGGGAAAGGCGTCGCGACCTTTTCGAGCCGCAAGCTACAGCGCTCGGCGATATCGAGCGTCCGGCTCAAAACTTCCGGTGAGTCCTTGAACACGCGGTACATCTCGTCATGGCTCTTGACAAAGAACTGCGTGCCCTCGAACTTCATCCGCCCGGCATCGTGAATCGACTTGCCGGTCTGAATGCACAGCATCACGTCCTGGGCGTGCGCATCGTCTTCGCAGAGATAATGGCTGTCATTGGTCGCCACCAGCGGCAGCCCAAGGTCTTTTTCCAGCTGGAACAGACCGGGATGGATCTTGTGCTCCATCGCCAGTCCCTGATCCTGAATCTCGAGATAGAAATTGTCCTTCCCGAAAATGTCGACAAAGGTTCCTGCGGCCGCGCGTGCGGCATCGTATTTCCCTTCCATCAACCGCTCTGCCACTTCACCTTTGAGACATCCCGAAAGCCCGATCAATCCGCGGGAATGCTCCGCCAGAAATTGTTTGCTCACCCGCGGCTTGTAATAAAAACCGTGCAGCGAGGCTTCTGACGTGATCTTCACCAAATTGCGGTAGCCCTCTTCGTTCTCGGCCAGTACCAGCAAATGGTTGTAAGTATCGCCCTCTGGCGGGGTGCGCTCGATGTTGTGATCGTCTTTCTTGCAGATATAAAGTTCGCAACCCACGATCGGCTTCACACCCGCGTGATTTGCAGCGTTCACAAAATGCACGGCGCCAAAAATGTTCCCGTGGTCAGTCATCGCCACGGCAGGCATGCCCAGCTCTTTCACACGTTGGCAAAGTTTCTCAACGTCGCAGGCGCCATCCAGCAGGGAGTAATCGGTATGCAGGTGCAGGTGGACGAATTGGGACATAGACCTCGATTTTATTGTACGTTGGCGTCATTCTAACGGGAAAGGTGATCGCGCAGGCGCGAAGTTATCCACAGATTATGGGGCGTTTTTATGGGGTGTTTCCTACCGGAAGGCTTCGCGCCAATAACTACTGTCCCTCATGTGCGCCGGGCAACTGGAAATCCACACCGCGCTCGTCGTTTGCCTTGGTGGTTGCCGGAAGGTCGAGATCAGAGAGCGGAATCTTCTGGGTGTGCTGCAGATCGAAGACCCACAACATCTGCCCCACGATCGCGTAATTCTTCACTTGCTGTTTGTGCTCATCTCGGAAAACCAGCACCGTGGCCGGCGCCGCTTCGTTCAGTTCCGCGTGTTCGCTTCGTTGCCGCGGCGGCGCCCACTGCGCGTAGAGATCCTGATCGCCCTGTTGGCGCATCCTCTGCTCGTCGAGACTCTGCTGGTTCATTTCGTTCGCCAGGCCAGTCTGGTATTGTTGATCCTGGTCGGAGGACGAATCATTGTCCCACCACCAATACGGATCAATCTCGCCCGCATATCCCCACGGATAACCGTAAGCGCCTACACACCCGTAGCCGTAGTAGTAACAATTGCCTCCGACCCCGTAGGCCCCGAACCGCGCGCCACCGTAACGGTTGAACCCGCGATTGAAACCCCGGTTGAAGCCTCGAGAGGAGGGTGCTGGACGCGAAGCGGAGCGAGGGGCGAACGAACGAGTCGCGAAACCAGAACCCGCACGCGCGCCGCCAAAAGCTGGAGCGCTAGAGTGGCCGGAGAACCCACCTCCGTGCGAAGCAAACCCGCCAAAACCACCATGCCCGCCACCAGACGCGTGCCCACCACCGTGCTGCGCCGAGAGCGGCACACCGGCCAGCACCAGCACGAACGCCGCACTGAGAAGCGGTCGAGGCATGCCACTATTATATGCCCGCCTGAGGTCGGATGAGCGTGAAATTGGTACCTGTGGGAAGGCGAATTAGAACACTACCCGGCACCGAGACGACTCGGAAAGTCTTATCGCTTCTTGCTCTTTGCCTTTGGCTTCGGTTTGTGAGCCGTTTTCTTCGATGGTGCGGGATGCTTCGCAGCCGCCTTGGCAGCAGCTTTCGCAGCGGGTTTCACGGTATGCTTCGCAGGTTTCCCCTCAGTTGTGGCAGCCGGCGGCGTCCCTTTGGATTTAGCCTTCGCAGGAGGCGCAACCGGCGGAGGCGCGACTGCAGGCGCAGCCTTCCCTTTGCCCTTCGCCACTTCGCCCTTTTTCCCCACTGCAACCGCAACCGGCGCAGCCACCGCGGCTTTCGGCCCACGCCCACGCCGCGGCGGAGGCGGCGGAGGCGGTGGAGGCGGCGCAAACGGCTTCAAGAACTTCAAAGTCTCCGTCCGCGAACGCAGTTTTCCGTCCAGCAGCAGCATGAACACATCGCGCGCAATCTTCGGATACTCCGGCAACTGCGGCGTGATCAGCAACTCCGTCATCTCCGGCAGCGGAATGCGTTGCTGCACCTGCCGCCACTTGGTCAGGAAATTTTTAATCTTCTGCGCCACCGCCTGCTGCCGCGCCGTCACCGCCAGAAATAAAATCATCTCAGGCCGCGCCGACGACAGCAGATTCCATGTGCGCGACGGCGTCGCCGCTTCCTTCCCAGTCAATCGCTTCGCCAACTCTTTGGCGTGATCCTCGATATCGCGCCAGGCTTCGACCAAATCCTTGCGCGGTATCTGCCGCCGTAAATCAGAAATGTCTTTGTCCGACAGCCGTGCAGTCAGAAAGTGCATCACCGCCGGCGACGGATCAACCGTATAGCCCAAGTCCACCATCTGCTGCCGCGTCTTCATCAACTGCCCCAGCCCGTTGGTGTCCACTTTGGCCGACGACCAGTGCGGATGCAGCACCTTCAGCCACTCTTCTTTCTCGAGTGCCTTCACCACATTCAGCGGATCATCTTCATGCGCCAGCTGCGCAATCTCATGCCCCACCGCGCTGCGCGAGATGTGCTCAATGTAGTTGTTTTCTTTGGCCGCGTTATAGCGCAGCTGCGTGCGCTCCTCGAGCGGCCAGTGAAAGCGTGCCGCAAAGCGCGTAGCGCGAATCAGCCGCGAAGAATCTTCCACGAACGAGTAGTTGTGCAGAATCCGCAGCAGCTTCGCCTCGATATCCGCAACTCCGTTGAACGGATCAAGCAGCAGCCCCCGCGACCCCTCATTCAGCGACAGCGCCATCGCATTCACCGTAAAGTCGCGCCGCCGCAGATCCTCCTGAATGCTGGCCGGCGCAATCACCGGAGCCTTGCCCACCCTCTCGTAAACTTCCGTCCGCGCCATCCCAATCTCGGCGCGCACATTCCCCGGCAGCACCAGAAACAGGGTGCGCACGTCTTCATCGTGGCCGGCCACCTGTGCGCCCGCCCGCTCAAAGTCCTTCTGGAGTTTGAGAGGATTGCCCTGAACCGTGAAGTCCAGGTCGCGGATCGTAAACCCGCTGATGATGTCGCGAATCGCCCCGCCGGTAAGATAAAGAGTGATGCCCGCGGCCCGGGCTATCTCTTGCACCAGATTGACGCCCTTCATCTGATCCGGCGTCAACCGGATTTCCATCGTGTAAATGTAATCAGCCATTCGTCTTCAAGACAACCGACTTCAAGCGCTCCCGGCGACCGCAGTTTCCTGCACATCCCGGACACGGCCAGGCGGGATTAAATCCAACGCTTCTCCACAAGATTTCCACAGACTGCTGGGGCCCACACTCATTCCTTCAACACCGGCCGAGACTCAAGCCGTTACATATAAAGCACTTAAACAGACTTTAGTTGAGACAAAGCAACTTAAAGGAATAACACAAGGTTTATATTTTGGCTACTGCCAACGTGGATTCCAGTGATTTCTTCCCATTTAGTGCGAGAATGAGGCGGCTGTCGGGCTTCAGCCATCGGGCTCCGGCTTAACCAGCGCGCCTTGCCGAAGCCCGAGAGCCGAAGCCCGAAGCTCGACCATGCCCTCGACCCACAAGAAAGTAATCGTCCGCAAGATGGATCGCGATTCCATCTCCGGCTATGTTTCCCACGCGCAATTCATCACCGAGGGCAAACTCGAGCTGCTCAACACCTCGGGCACCGTAATCGCCATCGACCTGCGCGAGATCAAAGGCGTCTACTTCGTCCGCGAGTTCGGCGACTCCGAGTCGCTAACCCGCAAGACTTTCACCACCCGCCCCCGCTCCGAAGGCCTGTGGGTCCGCCTCCGCTTCAAGGACAATGAAATCCTCGAGGGCTTAATGCCCTCTGACCTGACTCAAAATCTGCCGGAAGGCTATCTGGTAAATCCCCCAGACCAGCGCTCGAACACGCAGCGCATCTTCGTCCCCCGCACCGCCCTCGAATCGTTGACGGTGCTAGCCGTAATCGGCGCCACCCGGCGCCCCAGACGCGGCCCCACCGACGACCAGCGCCAGGTCCCCATGTTCGAGGAATGAGATTCTAGGTATTGCAATCTTCTCAGGCTTGAGGTAAAACCTGTGATCTGGGCGCGGCCAACCTTCCGCGCGGCGAGAGCAGCCGGGACTACTTCCTTCCTCCCTTCCCGTCTGGTCTTTGATCCTTGATTCTTGCATCAGCCACATTCCGAGGTAGAGGTGTCTCATGAAGGTCTTCTGTCCCTCCGCGTCGACGCGATTATCCGCTATCACCCTCATCGCACTTATCCTCTTCTGCGCGCTATCGCTTGTGCAGCGCTCCGCTGCCCAACAGGCCGCGCAGACAACGCCAGCCCCGTTGATCGTGCAACCGGTGGACGAATCCCAAATGACGGTGCTGCACGGCAACACGTATCCCTTGGCGCGTCCGCAATTCGATCTGGGCACAGCCCCGGCCACGCTTCCCATGCAGCGCATGCTCCTGGTGCTGAAGCGCAGCCCGCAGCAGGAATCCGCGCTGCGAAAGCTTCTCGACGACCAGCAGGACAAAGCCTCGCCCAGCTACCACAAATGGCTGACGCCGGAACAATTTGGCAAGCAGTTCGGCCCCACCGATGCCGACATGCAGACCATCACCGCATGGCTGCAATCGCACGGATTTCAGGTAGGCACCACAAAGGGCCGCACCGTACTGGAATTCTCCGGCTCCGCCAGCCAGGTGCAGGAAGCGTTCCACACCACCATTCACAAATATGTGGTGAACGGCGAGCAGCACTGGGCCAACTCCGGCGACCCCTCCATCCCAACAGCGTTGACGCCAGCCATTGCGGGGGTTTTCTCGCTGCACAATTTTGTAAGGAAGCCACTCTACCGGCTCGCAAAAAAACGGATTGAAGCCAAGTGGCTGCCAGGCCAACGGCCGCAGTTCACGGACGGCAACGGCTTGCACGCGCTGGCGCCCGGCGACTTCAATGTCATCTACAATCTCAGCAACCTCCTAGTAAGCGGCGCTGGCACTTCCATTGGTGTCGTGGGCAGGTCTGACATCATTCCCGAAGACATCGCGAATTTCCAGGATGTATTCGAAACGAACGGCCAGTACCTGCAGATCATCGTCAATGGCCCGGACCCGGGTGATGTCCCCGGAGACGACATCGAAGGCACCCTCGATGTATCTTGGTCGGGTGCGATCGCACCGGGGGCGGTCGTTTTCTTCGTGAATTCCGCAGTTACAAATACCACCGACGGTGTCGTCCTTTCCGAGCTCTATATCATCGAAAACAACCTCACGAATGTGATGACTTATAGCTTCGGGGGCTGCGAGGCAGAGTTCGGGGGAGAAGCAAGTGCCGACTCGGCCATGGCAGAGCAGGCCGCCGCCCAGGGGATCAGCTTTATGGCCGCCAGTGGCGACGCTGGAGGCGAAGGTTGTGATGACCCGAACACTGAAACCGTGGCAACCGGCCCGATCTCGGTCACTTTGCCCGCCTCAACTCCGTTCACCACGGCTGTAGGTGGAACAATGTTCGATGAAGGCGCCGACGCTTCTCTGTATTGGGATTCTACCAACCAACCCAACCTCGGATCGGCGAGCGGTTACATTCCCGAAGATGTCTGGAATGAGAGCTGTCCCGCTTCCAGCTGCGGCGCCAGCGCGAACATCGGGGCCGGTGGAGGCGGTGCCAGCACAATTTTCCCCCAGCCGACCTACCAGTCGCCTGCGACGGTATCTGGAGTTCCTAGCAACGGCGCTCGGAATGTTCCGGACGTCGCCTTCACCGCTGCAGCCGGACACGATCCTTACTTGCTGTGCTTTCAGGGGTCATGCGTTCCGAATGCCCAGGGTGAGATCAGTTTCTATGCAATTGGCGGCACATCGGCATCGACGCCCTCCTTCGCCGGTATTATGGCTTTGGTGGATCAGCAGATGGATAATTCGGAGGGTCCTACCGGAGCCCGCCAAGGACTGGCTAACTATGTGCTGTACCCCCTGGCCGCAGCCCAGCAGGTGGCCGGGACCGCTTGTAATGCCTCCGGGACTCCGGCACTCAACCCAACTACCGGTTGCGTCTTTAACGACGTAACTGTAGGCAGCAATGCAGTTCCCGGTGAGGCAGGCTATGGAACCTCGTCCGCACCTTACCAAGCTGGACTCGGTTATGACCAAGCCACGGGGTTGGGTTCGCTCGATGGCATGAATCTGGTAAACCAGTGGGCTGCCGCCACTTTCCGCCCCACCACGACAACTCTGGCGGCCACCACCGCCACCATGATCCAGCACGGCCAAGCTGTGGGTTTCCAGATTACTGTGACACCGACGAATGGCACAGGGACGCCCGCCGGAGATGTCTCACTGATTGCAGCCACTGGGCCTACTGGCTCGCCTACCAATCAAACTAGCGTGGGTGGCTTCACCCTCAGCGGGGGCACAATCTCCGCATCCACGAATCAGTTGCCCGGGGGCGGGCCCTACGCCGTGAACGCACACTACGCGGGTAACGGCACAAGTACGCCCTCGGGCGTCTTCGCCCCGAGCGACTCCAACACGGTGACGGTGACGGTCACCCCGGAGGGCAGTACCACGACCTTGTCCAACTTCACTATCAATAACAACGGTCAAACCGTTTCAGTGTCGAGCGGCACGTCCCTGCCATTCGGCAGCTTCTTGTTCGTGCGCGCAGATGTCGCGGGATCCTCAGGCCAGGGAGTGCCCACGGGAAATGTCACCTTCACGGATACGTTCGGCAGCTTGCCCGGCCAGATCTTCAACCCCGTTGCTAATCCCGTCGCCCTGAACAGCCAGGGCAACACGTCCATCGGAGCAGGGGTCGTCAACTTTGACGCCGGCAATCACAGCATTTCCGCCAGCTACGCGGGAGACGCCAGCTTCAATGGCAGTAGTAGCTTGCAGCCAGTAGCCTTCACGATTCAGCCAGGTTTCACTGCAGTCTCCGGCTTGGCAAACGTCAGCGTCACTACCCCCGGCGGGTCAGGAACAACGACCCTCGGCATTATCGCTTCAACCGGCTTCACCACAGTGGTCAGCGTCACCTGCACAGGTTTGCCTGCCGGGGCCAGTTGTAGCCCGACCTCGATCAAGGGGAACGGGCCGAATAACATCGTAACTGGCACAATCACCGTGAGCACGACCGCTCCTTCGGTTGCCACGGTTCAACCGCTACTGCGGCCCTTTTATTTCGCCATGCTGGGCGGGATAGCTGTGCCGTTCGGTGGCATGGTCGTACTGGGGGCGAGCAAGAGGCGCTCCTGCGCTAAGCTGCTCGGATCGCTGGTTCTGCTTTTGATCATTGGGCTTCCTGCCTGTGGCGGAGGCGGTGGAAGCTCGCAACCGCCACCAAATCCTGGCACCCCCGCAGGCACATACACTGTCACCGTAAATGTAACCGCCGGATCGATTTCGGGCTCGGTTGGTACCTTCGCACTCACCGTGCAATAAGCGCGCCCCCGATCAAACGGCGATCCTACATTGTTCGGGCGGCAAAATCGCCGCGGTGGCCCATCCTCTCGCGGTGTTTGCGAAAGGGTGGGACGCCGCAAATACAAATCCCTCTGGATTTCGCCCCCTCGCATTTTCCACAGCCTGCGTGTGACATCTGACCTTGGCCCCACAATCGAACTTGCGTAATCATGGTCGAGGCAGTGACGGTCCAGTGAGGCCGATTCGAGCCGCCCTAAGTCGTCCGTTTTCTAGATTTTGAGACCTAAGTTATTTGACAACAAGATTTTGCGAGATCCGCTTTCCAAAACCCCCGCCAGGCGAGCCTTTCGGCGGTACTGAAATAAAAAAAATCCCGCCCGATCCGCCTCGGACCCCAAAACACCTCCTTTCGCAGGAGGCTCAGCAACTTTATTTCGGCAGAGAAATCCACATCAAGAACCGACCCCGTTTAACACTCCCAAAGAAGCAACGAAGGAAAGACCGAGGGAAAGGTCGGTTATAAAAAGGTAAACATCGGCGGATGGCCATCATTCGGAACTGGTGTACGATTTACCCGCGTCCCATCCATCGACCATGAAACTCTCACAAATCGCCTCCGCCCTCAACGCGCGCCTCGACAACAGCTCCCTCGATTCCGAGATCATCGACATCGAGATCACCGGCCTCAACGGCATCGAGCAAGCCGGCCCCTCGGAACTCACCTTCGTCGCCAATCCCAAGTACGCCGCCGCAGCCCGGCTCACCAAGGCTTCAGCCGTAATTGTTGCCGAGGACTTCCCTGCCATCCCCGCGGCCATGCTGCGCGCCAAAGATCCTTACCTTGCCTTCGCCCACGCCCTCGAACTCTTCCACAAACCGCTGCGCTATACCCCGGGCGTGCATCCGACGGCGGTCGTCCATCCCACGGCGAAGATCGGGCGCGGCGCCCACCTCGGCCCTTACGTCGTCGTCGACGAGCACGTCGAGATCGGCGACCACGCCGTGCTGCTGGCGCACGTTGTCATCTATCGCGGTGTAAAGATCGGCGAGAATTTCTTTGCCCACGCGCACGCCGTAGTGCGCGAGAACTGCCGCATCGGCAACAACGTCCTCTTGCAGAACGGAGTCGTGATCGGCTCCGACGGCTTCGGCTTCGCCAAAACTTACGACGGACACTGGCACAAGATTCCTCAGCCGGCTCCGGTCGTCATTGAAGACGATGTGGAAGTTCAGGCGAACTCCTGCATCGACCGCGCCAGCGTCGGCGAAACCCGGATCGGACGCGGAGTTAAGATCGACAACCTGGTGCAGGTCGGCCACGGCTCGCAGGTGGGCGAAGATGCTCTGCTCTGCTCGCAAGTAGGCCTCGCCGGCTCCACGGAAATCGGCAAGCGAGTGATTTTAACTGGCCAGGTCGGAGTGGTCGGACACTGCAAAGTCGGGGAAGGCGCGATTGTCACGCCGCAAAGCGGCGTGGCCCACGACATTCCCGCGGGAGCGCTTGTCAGCGGCGCTCCGGCTGTAGATCACAAGCTGTGGCTGAAGTATTCCGCGTTGCTGCCCAAGCTGCCAGAGATGGCGCGGGCTCTGCGGGCCAAAACACCGAAGGAGTGAGACAGTGAAGCACTCAGGCCGACGCACTACGCTGCCGAAACTCTTCCGGCAGCCCACTCTCAATCACCGTCCGCACTTTCTCCATCAAGCACTCGCGGCTGCCGAAATCGATTGGCTCAATCGGCGAATGAAAGATCACAGTCGCCACTCCCGGCTTGATCGCAAACCTTCCCTTCGGCATCAGGTAATGCGTGCCCGTGATGGTCACCGGAACCACTGGCACTCCGCACTCCATCGCCAGGTAGAACGGTCCCTTCTTGAAGGGCAGCAGCTTGCCATCGAACGAACGATGCCCTTCCACGTAAATGCTCATATTGATGCCTTGCTGCAAGACCTGCTTCGCCATCCGGACGGATTCAATACCAGCGTCACGATTGCCGCGATCCACCGGGATCAGCGAGCCGATGCGCATCGCGCGGCCCAGGATCGGAATGCTGAACAATTCCTTTTTCACCAGCACCGAAGTGCGCCGCGGAATCAAAGGAATCGTAATCGGCGGGTCCAGATTCGACACATGATTCGACATAAAAATATAAGTGCGCGCCGGGTCCAGTTTGTCGAGCCCGACGGTCTGCACTTTTACTCCAGTCAGCCGCACGCCGTTCCACGCGCCAAACATGAACATGCGATAGAGCAAGCTGACATCGCCGGAAATAAACGTCCATGGGAACCCGATCAGCGCCGCCACAGGCGCGGCCAGTGCCCAGAACGCCAGCATCGCGACGGTGCGGATCATATTAGGTTTGCCCCATGGAGCTTCTAATGTGGGTTGGTTTCGTGCGGAATCTGCGCCTCGCCCTTCAACCACGCCGATCGCCGGGCCTGCTGTTCCGCCATAAGATGATCTACATCTCTGAGTTCGTACGAGATTTCCTCACGGCTTCCCACCTTCCACTTCAACTCGCGATCGCCACCGCGCCGGCCCCTTACCTTAACCGTGATCGTGTCGCCGGCGGAAAGCTGAGATATTTCCTGGAAGAATTCGTCTCCCGCGGTCTTGCCGTTGACTTCCAGAATGGTATCGCCGGTTTGCAGACCGGCGCGCTCCGCCTCGCTGCCCGCAGTGACCGACGCGATCATCGGACCGTCGAAGTTTCGCGAGGCGACAAACCCTGCATCCGCGATCACGTTCTTTCCCTCGATCAATCGCAATCCAACGCCGCGAAAGAAATCATCCCACGGAATTTCATCCGTCCCGGCAACATACTTGGCGAAAAACCATCCGAGATCGGCATGCGTCACGGCCTCGGCAGCCTCGCGAACGCCGTCCGAGTCAGGAAAGAACCGATCCTTCTTCGCGTAATTCTGATTCATCCACTGAAAAACTTCGCGCAGGGACGCACGACCGTTGCTGGCTTCGCGCACCGCCAAATCCAGCGCGACGCCGAGCAACTCACCCTTGTTGTAATACGAAATGCTGCGCTCCGGACGACGATAGTACGCGTCACCTTCCAGCCACGCATCCAGACTCGACTCTTCCGCCGACTGGGTCAGGTGCGCGGGACGCCGCTCGAGTTCGGTGATTCCTGAGGCCAGTTGCCGTTCGAAGTGGCGCTCGTCGAGCAGGCCGGCGCGCAACTGAATGATGTCAGCCGCGGTACTGGTGCATCCCTCACTGAACCACAGGGCCCGCGTGTAATTCTCGCGCGTGTAGTCGACCGGCTCGAGGGTCCGCGGGCGGATGCGCTTTACGTTCCACAGATGAAAAAACTCGTGCGCCGTCACCGACTCCAGTACTTCAGGAGCCTGCAGCGGCACGTCCGCATGAACGGCGATGGCGGTGGAATAAGAATGTTCCATGCCGCCGCCGGCCGGTCCGCGCGGAAAGTGATAAAGGAACATGTAATTGTCGAAGGGACGGTCGTCCATCCAACTGGTCGCGGCCGCCACAATCTTGTGGAGCATGGCGTCAAGCTTGCCCATATCGTAGTCGGCGGCCTCAGCGTCAACGATCACGCGAAAATGCCCACCACCTTCATCGAAATCGGATTCCTTAAACTCTCCAATCTCGACCGGAGAATCCACCAGGCGATCATAATTCTCTGCGCCAAATCTGCCTTCGGGCATCGACGTCAACGGCGTCGCGATGAGCCATCCCTCGGGAACCTGGTTGAGACGCACGACGATCGGAGAGCTTCGCGCCTCCACGGAATACATAAGAACTTGCGCCAGATTGAAGAAGGCATGGTGGGAATTGAATTCGGCACCGAAGGGCCCCGGCGAATCGACAAAGATCTGGTAATCAACCACAGCGCCACCCTTCGCGCCGGTGATCAGCCAGCGGCTCGGGTTCAATGCGCGTATTGGGAGCGCTCGGCCAGCGCGGTCTTTCGCGCGTACCCAGTTTACGCACTTCGCGAAGTCACGCACTTGATACAACGCGTTCCAGACTGGAAGCTGCAACTCCCGCTGCGCCGGCCCTTCCGGAAGTATGACCTGTACTTCGACCAGATGCTGCTCAGGATTCGCAAGAGTGATGGTGTAGCTAGTGGAGGCGTAGGCTGGCGCCGAGGCAATCCAGAGCAGCAGGACGAATCGAAGTGTTCGGTGCGCTGCGACTCCCGGCGCGACGGAGAGCTTCATCGTTTTCCCGCCACGTTCGCCCGCTCGACGTTCTCTGAATCTCCTGCCAAGGCTCGCAGGCGCGCCGGGAGTTTTTCGTAGATTCCACCAAAGCCGCCGTTCGAAAGAATAGCCACCACATCGCCGGAGCGCATCTCCGGAGCCAAGGTCTGAACGATTTCTTCCGCACTGGGAAGCAAACGCGCACGGCTGCCATGTTTCTGGATATCCGCTGCCAGTTCCGGTAAATCCAACCGTTCATTTTCCGGGAGTGCTTCCGAGCGGAACACGCCCGCGACGATCACTTCGTCCGCCAGCGCCAAACTCCTGGCCAGGTCTGCCTGGAGCACGCGGCGCCGCAGCGTATTCGATCGTGGTTCCAGAATCGCCCACAATCGTGAACCTGTATAACGCGCCCGCAGCGCCTTCAGCGTGCCCGCAATCGCCGTGGGATGATGCGCGAAATCGTCGATGATGGTTACGCCATTGACCTGCGCCTTCACTTCCAGGCGGCGTTTGACACTCTTGAAAGTTTTCAGCGCCGCCGCGATCTCCTCTTTTGAAATGCCATAGGCGGAAGCGAGCGCTGCCGCTGCGGTTGCGTTCCACACGTTGTATTCACCCGCCAGTGGGAACTCAAGATCAGCCCAAGGCTTTCCATCCCGCTCGACCGACCACGAAGTGCGCCCGGGTTCAAATTTCAGGTCCGTCACTCGCCAGTTCGAGCGCGGCCCGGCACCATAACGCTCGACCGGACAAAACGCTTTGCTTAGACAGCGTTCCAAGCTGGCGCGCTCTACCGCATCTCCGGTGATTCCGTCGAAAGCGATAATACGCCCGCGCCGTGGAATCAGGTTGACCAGCCGCTTGAAGGCTGTCTCGACCGCATCCAGATCTTTGTAGATATCGGCGTGGTCGAATTCCACCGAAGTGAGAATGATGGCATCGGGAAAGTAATGCAGGAATTTCGGTCCTTTGTCGAAAAATGCCGTGTCGTATTCGTCGCCTTCAAGAATGAAATGCTTTCCCTGACCCAGATGGAAGCTCGATCCGAAGTTTTCCGCGATGCCCCCGATCAGAAACGAAGGCTGCATGCCTGCGGTATGAAAAATCCACGCCAGCATTGAGGTGGTCGTGGTCTTTCCGTGCGTTCCTGCAACCACGAGCACTTCCCTGCCGCGCAGGAACTCATCGTGGAGCAATTGCGGCAGCGAGCAGAACGGAATGCGCTGGTCGAGCACTTGCTCGAGTTCAAGATTCCCCCGCGATATCGCATTGCCCACGACCACCAGATCGGGGCGGGGCTCCAGATGCCGCGGATCAAAAGGCTGAGCCACCGGAATCCCCAGCTCTGAGAGAAAATCTGACATTGGAGGATAGGCCGCCGCGTCCGACCCGGTGACGCGAAAGCCCCGCTGCTTGAGCATGCCCGCGAGCGATGCCATCGCCGTGCCGCAAATGCCAATCAGATGAATGTGGTTTTTTTCCTTCATAATCTGGTGGAAGATCAGGGCAGCTCGCCGAGATACGGAAATGCATACCAGCCTAACCAAGCGAACAGCAGCCAGTGAAACAGCAGATTCCCGGCGAACGATGTTCGGCGCCAGCAGGCGACAAGAATGGCCCACAAGGCAGCCAACCACGCGCCGTCCATAATGCAGATGATATAAGTATATTGGCGGCCTTGATATTCCAATCCGTACTTCCAACCTCCCGTGAACCAGGCCACGCTGAAGAGTGTTGCGACAACAAGAAGCACCAAGCTCCGCTTTGGCACCCGCACCTGGCCCCGAAACAACCCCGGATTCCAAGCAAAGAACAGCAACGACGGGACGAGCACTGCGGCCCGCGTGAACTGCCCCGTCAACAGCGACGAAAGAACAAAGGCGGGCGTCACGGTCAAAAAAGGAAGCGGGCAGAAAAGCGTGGGAGTACCCGTGAGGAAAAGACCGAGATAGGCCGGCACCACCAAGCCGGAGCCGGCCACCAAAGTCAGTGCCGGACTCCTCATGATGGGTTCTCCAGCTTCAGCCGCGATGAAAAGGAAGTACTCATCTGTCGCACGTCACTGCCGCTTCCAAAATCTTCAAACTTATTTGTCCCCCGCGCACGGTCAAGCCAGCCTGCACGCCAATCGGCAGCGTGATGTTCTTCGACGTCACATGTCCTGACGGCACCCCATAGGCCACTGGAACTCCCAATTTGCCGACGACCCGCAGAACCACTTCTTCCAGTGCGTATCCCTGATTCGCATTCTGCATGCAATCCCGCATCTCGCCGAACACAATTCCCCGCACTCCATCCAGCTTACCGGCCAGCTTCAACTGCACGAGCATGCGATCGATTTGAAACGGCTTCGCCGCCAGGTCTTCAAGAAAGAGGATGGTGCCGGCCGTCTTGATCTCGTAGGGCGTTCCCAGCGAAGCTACCAGAATCGAGAGGCAACCGCCGTAAAGAATTCCCTCGGCCGCACCGTCTACCAATGCTTTCGCTCCAGAGTCCGCATCCAGGCGGGGTTCCCAAGGCACTGTTCCTGCGAGCGCCGCCTGCCAGGAAGCCAGATCGACGCCATCTGGGTGCAGCCAATCTTTTGCCACCATGGGTCCGTGGAAAGTAATTAATCCCGCTTCGTCGGAGAAATACGTGAGCAGTGTGGTTATGTCGCTATAGCCGACGAAAATCTTGGGGTGAGTCTTAATCTTTTCCAAATCGAGGACTTGGAGCAGATAGTTCGCGCCATAGCCGCCGCGAGCACAGATGATTGCTTCCACATCCTCGCGCACAAACATTTCTTCCAGTTCGCGGGCGCGGCGCTCGACCGATCCTGCGAAGTAAAGGTCTTTATCGAAAATGGCGTCGGAATAAATCGGGTGGTAACCCGCGCGCCGCAGGCCTTCGCATCCTGCCTCCAGATCGGCACGCTTAACGTTGCTGGCCGGAGCCACAATGCCGACCGTAGCTCCCGGTCGAAGGGCTGGCGGCTTGATCCGAGGAGTGGTTGGAGAAGACATGGGTCCAGAACCTGTTTTGCGACCAGTACAGATGGGAGTGCGAACCAATAAGCGGCTCAACTTAAATAAAATTCTCCTCGGCACACCAAGCGAGCCGTCCCACGCAAAAATATCAGATCGTTTTCTATACGCACCGTTTGTATCCCACCCGGAGTATGCACGCGCACCGGCGATTCGGCCAGGCCGGCCACGATCGCTGCCACTGCCGCTGAGCAGGAACCGGTGCCGGAGGATTGCGTCTCTCCCGCTCCACGCTCGAAGAAGCGCGCCCTCACATCGTGCCTTCCATCGACCGCAACCAGTACAACGTTCACGCCCCGCTTGAACTCACCGCTGCGCTGAATCTCGGCGGCCTCGTGCTGCCAATTCGGGGAAAACTCCGGTACAAGCATGACGTAGTGAGGATTCCCCATCGAAACAGGAATCCCGCTCACCTTACCCGCGCTGAGCTTTAGCGCGAGCTCTGCGCCCACGACCGCCTTGCCCATGTCGACTTCGAACTCATAATCGAGTTCGCTGCGTCCGATAAGCGTGCAAGTCTTCAGGCCAGCTCCGGTCTGAATCGCTATCTTCTCTTTGCCTTGCTCGGCGCAAACATACGCCGCGACACAGCGGGTGCCGTTGCCGGAAATCTCGGCCGCGGAGCCATCGGCGTTAATCAGCCGAACCTCCAAATCCGCTGCAGGGTGCGGATACATCCACTCCACCCCGTCCGCGCCTATGCCTTCGTGGCGATCGCACATGCGCCGCGTAAGCGCCGCCATGTCAGCGGGAGCCAGGGCGTCTTCAACGTTCCTTGAATCGATCAACAGGAAATCGTTTCCGAACGCGCAGGCTTTCACAAACGGAATTACCGATCGGTTCGGATGGGCGGATTTTATCACTGCGATGGTCTCTCTCCAGCGGGTTCCAGCGTTAACCTGCTAGGTTACCGCGACCGCTCTTATCTGCGAGTCTGCACTCGTCCCTGAAATATCGCCGCCGGCGGCTGCCCGGTGGTGTGGATTTCGACGAGCGCAGGCAAACGGTGATTTTCGGCCGCGGTCCAGACCGGGTCGCCATTGAACCCGACCAGGAAGTCTGCGTACTGTGCCGGATCTGCGAGCGCTCGCTCCCACAATCCTTCCGGATCAATCGGCTGCTTCCACACGCGATGATTGCCTTCGTTGATGACTCGCCGCAACGGAACACCGGCTTGCTCGAGCGCGCCGGCGTGCTCGCCCAGGTACATCAGCAGCGTGGAATCCGACGGCAGTGACTTGATCCAGCCGGCAAGTTGCCGATCCAGGGCGACGCGCCCGCGCATGTTGATCGTGGCCTCACGATAGCAAATCGGATCTGCGCGCCAGATCATGCCATCACTTGCGACCACCAGCACTAGGATGGTCAGGAATGTTGCGGTATTTGTCCAACGGTTCCACGAAACGGCAAAGCGTGGAAGCTTCGCAGCCGATTGGATGAGGCAAGCGATCCCTAGCGGCACAAACACAGCGAAGGCAGGCAAGAGCTGAAGGCCGTAACGCAAGTTATATTCGGAAAATGGCCACCATGTCGGCACGAAAATCGGCACGCTGCCGAACGCGATGGATAAGGCATAAAAAGGAAGCGGGACCCAGAGCAGCAACGCAACGCGTCCACGTCCGCCGAACGCCGCGGCCAGAGTTCCCAGCAGCGCCAGCGCCAGCCACAACCGGCCCCAGTTTCCTTCGGCCACGTCGAGTTCCGCGGCTTTCAGAAAATACGACCCGGCAGCCAACAAGTTCCCTTTCGCCGGATTCATGGTCGCCGTTTTCTGTTCGATCGCTTTTGCGGAGTAAGGGCCATTCGCGAATTCCAGAGGATTCCGGTAAACGATGGCGTTGTACGCGATCCAAAGCGCCGGTGCGGTTGCTGCCAAGAAAACAAATTTCAAAACAGCAGGACGCGATGAGGGAACCAGGGATCGAGATGCCCGATCCTCAGGTAGTTTAGGGGTCTGGAAGACGATGAACACGGCTCCCACTACCAGAACCGCTGCCAGGAACCATCCGTCATAGCGGGTCAAACATGCCGCCGCCAGGGACAGCCCGCACTTTGTAAGCGCCTTTTCCTTTCCCCGTGCAAATTCGGCAAAGTAGACCACCGCCCATATAAAGAAAGCCAGATACAGCGACTCTCCCATCGCGGTCGATTGCATGTAGATGAGATTTGGGTTCGCGCAGTAGACGAACGCAGCGACCCAAGGCCCAATCATCGCCACCAAATCTAGTTGGCCATTGCCCTTCAACACTCCGCGCATCAGACGAAATATTCCCATCACGCCAAATACATACCCCGCCATCGACGGAATCGAGCCACCGGAGCCGTTTTGCCACATCTTCATCGACACGATGAACGGGATGATCAGCAGGTGCGGCAGCGGCAGCCACACCGTTCCCAACTGCAAGAGCCCGGGAGTTTTCGAATCGAAAACGCGGCGTGCGATGTTGATGTGCGCCACGGCATCGCCGTAAAGCAGCACGTCTCCGTGCCGATAGTAAAAGAGGAAGGAAAATACAGAGACGAAGATCGCCAGCCACGCGAGCCGCACGATCTCAATTGCGGAATATGGCTTCGGCGGGGGAGGTTGCGGCTTCATTCGAGGTGGGTAAGTTCCCGAAAGATCTGAAAGCGCGCGTCGATCTCTTCGCGGGTGAGCGACTGCAGCCGTTCGGTGCCAAAACTTTCCACCGCGAACGAGCCCATCACTCCGCCGTAGAACAGCGCCCGCTTCAGCACTTCGCGATTCAATTCTTCCTGCGACGCCACGTATCCCATAAAGCCGCCGGCAAAAGAATCGCCGGCTCCTGTGGGATCTTTTACTTCATCAAGCGGCAAGGTCGGCGCGCGAAAGGGGTGACGTCCAATGCCGAACGCACCTTCGCGAAAGAAAATGGTCGCGCCGTATTCGCCGTGCTTGATCACCAGCGCCTGCGGCCCCATGGCCAACACCTTCTGCGCGGCGCGTGGCAGGTTCGTTTCATTTGCCAGCATCTTGGTTTCGGTGTCGTTAATCAGCAACACATTTACCAGCTTCAGGGTTTCGGCCAGCTCCTGGCGCGCGCCCTTGATCCAGTAATTCATGGTGTCGCATCCGGTTAGACGGACGCCGTTCATCTTGCGCCGCACGTTGGCCTGCAGCGTCGGCTGGATGTTGGCCAAAAACAAAAACTCTGTGTCTTCGTACTCCTTCGGAATCCTTGGCTGAAACTTCTCGAACACATTCAGATCAGTGAAGGTTGTTTTCGCTTCATTCAGGTTCTCGGCATAGGTTCCGCCCCAGCGAAATGTCTTCCCTACGGCACGTTCGATGCCGCGCGTATCGATGCCACGCTTCTTCAGGACGTTTTCATGTTCCGGGCCAAAGTCGTCGCCCACTACCGCGACCATCCGGACCTGGGTGAAATAGCTGGCGGCCAGCGAGAAGTAAGTCGCCGCGCCGCCCAGAATGCCCTTCACACTGCCAGAAGGCGACGCGATGTCATCAAACGCGACCGAACCTACGACGACAATGCTCATCTTAACCTCAGTGATCAGTGGTCAGTGGCCAGCCAGAATCGCGGATGCTGAAGATTAGTGGCCACTGACCACTGATCACTGGCCACTACCTTTCACGTATTTTCCAATAATCAGTTTCAACTTCTTCTTCGTCGCGGCCGGAATTTTCTTGGGATCCGTCAGGATTGCATGCGCGAGCGCCGAGCCGCACTTGCACGACCGGCCGCGCGGCATTCCTGCTACGGTTTCTCGAATTACCTTCGTCGCGTTCTCGGCATTCTTCAGTAGCACCGCAACTATTTGATCTACTGTCACCGAATCGTGATGGGGATGCCAGCAGTCGTAATCGGTCACCATGGCCACCGTGACGTAGCAAAGTTCCGCTTCGCGCGCCAGCTTCGCCTCTTGCAGGTTGGTCATGCCGATCACATCCATGCCCAGGCTGCGATACACATTCGACTCCGCCCTGGTTGAAAACTGCGGGCCTTCCATGCACAAATACGTTCCGCCGCGCTTGCCGGTCACGCCGATCTTTTTGCAAGCACGCTCGACCACGCCCGCGAGTTCACCGCAGACTGGATCGGCGAAAGCAACATGGGCCACCACTCCACCACCGAAAAACGTATCCACGCGATGACGGGTGCGATCGAAGAACTGGTCGGGGATCACGAAATCAAGCGGCTTGTGTTCTTCCTTCAGCGATCCCACTGCTGAGACCGAAACAATCCTCTCGACTCCAAGTTGTTTGAAGCCGTGAATATTGGCACGGAAATTCAGCTCGGTGGGGAGAATGCGGTGTCCGCGGCCGTGCCGCGCCAGAAACGCCACCTTGCGTCCTTCGAGCGTGCCACACACATAGGCGTCGGATGGCGCGCCAAACGGTGTCTTCACCCGCATTTCTTTCAACTTCATCAGCCCCGGCATGGCATAAAGCCCGCTGCCGCCGATAATCCCAATCTCCGCCTGTGCCACCAAACCTCCAGAGTTCGCGCCCTGCAGGAATCTTCGCGCGGGTAAGTCGAACTCGTGATTATACAAGACCATTCGCGCTGGCTTTTGTCCCCCGGCGCACTCCTTCGAACCCGCTACAATCTTCTCATGCGATTAACGGCGGCCGTCCCCCTGTTGCTTATTTGCTCCGCAGCCCTCGCGCAGAGCACGCCCAAACTCGCGTCCCAGCCGGAGCCCAAGTCTGTCACCGTTCCCTTCAAGCTCAGCCACAACCGCGTCATCATCGATGTTGACCTTCGACTCTCGGATGGAACAACTCAGCGTGTTCTTGCCTGGGTTGACAACGGGAATCCCGATCTTTACATGTCGCGGCGGTTGGCGGTTGGAACTTTTTCGTGTGACGGACAACTGTGCTCTGCCACTCCTCCGTTGGAGATGAATATCGCCGGCATGGCGATCCCTCTTGGGGGAAAAACTCCCGGAACGGGGATCAAACAGGCTTGGGCATCGCCGATCGACAAAGCCCCAATCGCTCCCGGACTCGAGGCCGAGATCAACGTGCCCTCTTCCATCCTGCGCAACTACGACGTGCTCATCGATTTCCCCGAGCACCGATTGACCATCGCTCAACCCGGCAGTCTGAAATTCAACGGCGTGAATACGAAGGTGACCGTGAACCCGCAGAATGGTCTCATCCAGGTGCCCTGCCAGATTAACCGGAAGAAGTACAACCTCGGCCTCGACGTCGGTAGGCCCATTAGCTTTCTTACAGGGGAGTTATTCGACAAGCTGTCCGCGACTCACCCCGACTGGCCGCACCTGACAGGCGCGATCGGGCCGGCCAATGTTTCGGGAGCGGCTGACGAAGCGATGCGGAAGTTGATGCGCGTGGATCGCTTGCAGTTCGGTCCTCTCTTCCTCACCGACGTGGCAGTGGCTGAATTTCCCAGCGATCAGCCGACGCTCTTTCCAAGTCGGACCGGCGGCCCCAGTGCTGGCCTGCTCGGCTCCGAGGCTCTATTGAATTACCGCGTCGGCCTCGACTATGCGCACTCGACCGTCTATTTCGACATTGGCCGGTTGTTCGACGTTCCGGATTTCGACGTCGTCGGGCTGATCCTGCGCCCCGAGGACGATGGACGATTCACCATCCTCGGCATCGCAGACTTCGAGGGCAAACCTTCCGTGCCGCAAGGCGATGATGGAGTTCAGGCGGGCGACTTTCTTATCGCAGTCGATGGAATCGCCGTCCGTGGGTCCACGCTGGGGCAGGTCTGGTCCATGCTCGGGGGTTCGCCCGGCACGGAACGGACGCTGACGGTCGAGCGCGCGGACCGGCAATTTACAATCGCCGCTCGAGTGCAGCACTTCCTGGGCGATGCGCCGGAGGAAAATCAGGCCAAAAAGAGGCCGAAGAAAAACAATTGAGGTCGGAGACCGTCGGGCTTACTTCGGGAAGACTTCCTTCTCCAGCGTCTCCGTCGTTGCCGGATCCAGGCTCTCGCTGACCAGCACGGTGTCAGCCTTCTGTTCGATCACTACGGGACCTTCTTCGGTAGTCCAGACGTGCCGCCCTTTCAGCGGCTCGGCTTTATTCTTCGGGTGCGTCGAATCCGATGTTGCGGATGAGTGATCGATTACCTCGTCCGTCTTCTTATACCGTTGCGCGAGCGACCGGGCATAAATTCCGGCAAACTCTGCGGCTCTCTCGGCACTCGACCAGCGCGATACGTAGAGCAGGCCGAGCGGCGCCGTCGCGTCGTTTTTCGGCCGCGCCGCGTAGTAATAACCGCCGCGCCACTCCGGACACATCAGCTTGGACAATTCTTTCCCTGCATACTGCTCGATCAGCACCGCTACATCGAACTCGCCCATGGCGCCGATATCAAACTTAATGTAATTCTTGAAGTCTCGCTTGAACTCCGGCACCGGCATGGGCTCAATCTTCTCCCCCGAAAGATAAGTCTCCGGCTGCATGATCTGCCGCGTGGTGTGCGGAGGATTCGCGAGCACGCCGGCGAAAGCCTTCTCTTTGCCGCCGGCCGCCATCAGCTTCACCACAAACTCCATGCCGTAGCTGTAGGGAAACGTCAGCGACTCTTTCATGAAAATGGGAGCGTCGTTGAAGACCTTGGTGCTTGGCGTCCCGGTCAAGGTTTCCGATTCCATGCTTTCCACCAGGTCCGGAGAATCGGCGATCGAGCGTCCGGTTGGTGACAGGGCATATTGAAACATCATGGCTTGCGCCTGGCCTTCGATCACGGCCTCGCGCGCATCGTCGATCTCGTCGTTCTCGATATCTTCGGGCGTAGGATCTTTCTTGATCTCACCCAGGTCCTTGTCGCCCTTCTTCATCCATTTGTCGAGGCCGATCGCCTGATCCTGCAGCGCGTGCGTAAGTTCATGCGCCAGCACCGGCTCCTGCTCCTCGAGCGGAACCCAATCCAGAAGGTTCACAGTTTTGGTTTTGGGATCGTAGTAGCCCGCCACTTCTTCGCGCAGCAGGTCGACCAGCAGCTTCTCCATATCAAAATCGCGCGGCAGCAGGCCAAACTTCTTCAGCACCAGCTCCGAGCGCTGCAACCGCTTTACGTCCTCATCCTTCATGTGTTTGGTGAGATAGGCAACGACCTCGTCGCGGCTGGTGAGCCGGCGCTTGACCTCCTTCTTGATCGGCAATCCTGTCTGCTTGCTATCGAAGGCAAGAATCTCGTCGACGGAGTGAAACAGTTCCTCGGCTTCTTCCGGCGTGATTTTGACTTCTTTGTCTTCCGGCGCGGGCGCTTGCGTGGGTTGGACACCCTTGTCCGCCGGCTTTTGAGTTTGATCCTGAGTTGCCTGGGCGGGAGGCGGCGGAGTCTGATCCAGCGCCTGCGCGCAAAGACCGCAGCTCAACCCCAAAAGCAGAACAACCGCGAAAAGCGGCCCGAGAGACCTCGTGCGCAGCAGCTTAACGGTATCCATTAGGAACGAGTCTACCCTGTTTGCCTATACTCTCTTCAAGGACAAACATGACTCCAAACATAACAACGAATACCCCCGTAAACCTCTGGACTTCCGCCGGCCACGTTCGCGACTATCTGGAGCGCGCCGATTCCATCCCTCACCGCATGGAAGGCGAATCCGTGCTTCTGGAATTTATTCCGAAGACTGCACGCTGCGTTCTTGATCTGGGCACTGGAAACGGACGGCTGCTCGCCCTGGTGAAATCTTGGATATCCGCAGCCGGCGTGGAATCTGTGGCTGTCGATTTCTCGCCTGCCATGCTGGAAGCCGTGGCCCAGCGCTTCGCCGGAGATTCCTCAGTCAAAGTGGTTGCCCACAATCTCGACCAGCCGCTACCGGCACTGGGCAAGTTCGATGCAGTCGTTTCCAGTTTCGCGATTCATCACCTCGCGCACGAGCGTAAGCGCGCGCTTTATGCGGAAATCTTTAGTCTGCTCAACCCCGGCGGGGTATTCTGCAATCTGGAACACGTGGCCTCGCCAACACCGCGCCTGCACGAGGAATTCCTGCATTCGATCAGGTACACCGTCGAAACTGAAGACCCCTCAAACAAGTTGCTGGATATGGAAACGCAACTGCAATGGCTGCGCGAGATCGGGTTCGTGGATGTGGATTGTCAATGGAAGTGGAGGGAGTTGGCGCTGCTGGTAGGCAGGAAGTCCTAAAGCTTACCCGCAACTAACACGTTCGCTACCCAATCGCCAACTTCCCTCGTTCCGAGGGTCCCCCCGATGTCCTGCGTGGTCTTTTTCTGGCGCACGGCTTCGAGCACTGCCGCTTCCATCTTCTCGGCTTCTTTCGTCAATCCCAAATGCGCCAGCATCATGGCCGTTGTCAGAATCGCGCCGAACGGATTCGCCACGTTCTTCCCCGCAATCGGCGGTGCTGAGCCGTGTACCGGCTCGAACATCGACGTCATCCCGGGATGAATATTTCCGCTGGCGGCCATGCCCAGCCCACCCTGCAGTCCGGCGGCGAGGTCGGTGATGATGTCGCCAAACATATTATTGGTCACGATCACATCGAACCCGCGGGGATCGCGGACCATCTGCAGGCACAGCGCGTCCACGTACATGTGCTGCGCCGCAATCTGGGGATGTTCGCCGCTTACTTCCTTAAAGACGCGCTGCCACAAGCCGCCCGCGTGGGTCATGGCATTTGACTTGTCGCACATGAGCACGCGCTTGCGGGGCGAGCCGTCGAGCCTGGTGTGCCTCTCGCAATATTCGAAGGCGTAGCGGATGATGCGCTCGACGCCCTTGCGCGTGTTGATATCTTCCTGGATCGCGATTTCATCCGGCGTGCCCTGCTTGAAGACTCCGCCCGCATCGGTGTAGACGCCCTCGGTGTTCTCGCGGATCACGACGAAATCTACATCCTTCGGCTCAATACCTTTTAGCGGACACAAGGTTGCGTCGAGCAGACGCACTGGCCGCACGTTGGCGTAGAGGTCCATCTTGAAGCGCATGCCGAGGAGAATCTCGCGGGCATGGATGTTTGTCGGGACGCGGGGATCACCGAAAGCACCAGCTAGAATGGCATCGAAGTCGCGATCGAGCATGGCGAAGCCGTCGGGAGGGACGGTCATGCCGTCGCGGAGATAACGGTCCGCGCCCCAATCAAATTCGGTGAGCTGCACGTCGGCTCGCGACGCCCGGATGATCTTGAGAGCTTGCAGGATCACTTCCTGGCCAATCCCGTCTCCGGGGATGACGGCGATGCGTTTTCGGGAAGGCGGTTGCGGGTGCTCAGGATTACGGTCCACGGCAGAAAAGCTAACACAAGCCGAGCGGAATGAGTAGGTTGTCACTGGGCCGCGAATGAATCGCGGGGCCGTTCGCTATAATCTATAGTTCGATGTTCACCACTCCGCTACAAGACGCACTGCAGGCTCATCCCGGGAATGGAGTGCGGCCGCTCGCGCTCACAGAATACCGCGGGGCCATGACGGCGGCGCGCTCTGCCGATCCTCATGTGGAGTTTGCCGCTCTGCTCGGCGGTTGCGGAGTTTATGACCTCGGCTTCCGCGCCCGGGTCTCGCTCGGCGGAGCAGATCGCGTGCGCTGGATGAACGGCATGGTCACGAACAACATTCGCGATCTCGCCGCGGGACGCGGTGTGTATGCCTTCCTGCTCAACCCGCAGGGCCGGATTCTCGGCGAAATGGTCGTTTACAACCTCGGTGAGAAGCTGGTGGTGGAAACAGATCGCAGCCAGGTCGAAAAGATCGTAGCCACGTTCGATCATTACATCATCATGGATGACGTGGAAGTCGCGGACATGAGCGCGGAGCAGACCGCTCTGGGGCTGACGGGACCAAAGTCACGCGCCGTCCTGAACGCTGCGGGAATTGGAGTGCCCGAGTTGCAGCCTCTGCAGATGATCACTCCGCAGTGCAAGTGCGACTGCGGTTGCGTCGAGTGCACCGTTGTGCGCGGTGAGGATGCCCAGCACGAATCTTACGAAATCTGGCTCGCGCCGCAGGATGTTTACAAAACCTGGCGGGCTCTGCTCGCTGCTGGGGCCACGCCCGCGGGCAGCGAGGCGCTGGAAATGCAGCGCATCGTGGCCGGGGTTCCACTTTATGGAGTGGACATTCGTGAGCGCGACCTGCCGCAGGAAACCGAGCAGATGCGCGCGCTCAACTTCAACAAGGGATGCTACGTGGGGCAGGAAATTGTAGAGCGCATTCGGTCTCGCGGCAACGTCCATCGCAAGTTTACCGGGTTTCTGCTGGAAGGCGCG
Organism: uncultured Acidobacteriaceae bacterium; assembly: GCA_963743115.1. Lineage (GTDB taxonomy): Bacteria > Acidobacteriota > Terriglobia > Terriglobales > Acidobacteriaceae > Sulfotelmatobacter. The sequence continues at coordinate 360,846 of CAVUOM010000002.1, forward strand.
GCGGCAATCGCGGCTGCTGCTAAGATCACTTCCGATGAAAAAGAAGTGGGCGAAATCACGAGCGTTGCCACTGTGCCTACGCCGTCTGGTGATCGCACGGTTGCGCTGGGATATATTCGCCGCGAAGTGGGAGTGCCGGGCCGCGAAGTGACGATTGGAAGCGCCAAGGCTACAGTGGTCCAGTTGCCGCTGGAGAGCGTCGCGCTGGGGCAGGCGGAGGATTCGTTGCACCATTCCATAATGCAATAATTTAGGAACAGACATATGGCTGAGAAGAAACAAGAATCAGGTTTCACCGTAACCGACCGGCGGTTGTTCACCGAGGACGGAGAGTTGCGCAAAGACGTTCCCGAGGAAGCAGAAGCGCCGAAGGTTGTGGCGCCCGCGTCCGCGCCTCCGGCCGCTGCCAAGGAAACCGCGCCTGCTGGCGACGCCACTCCGGGTTTTCCGGCCGAGGGAGATGGAATGTTGGGGCAAGGTGCACCTCCGCCGCCGCCGACTGTCGCCGAGCAACAGGCGCAGGCCGATGCGTACCGGGAATCCGCGCAAGAACTCGATTCGAGAGTCGAGCTGAGCGGACGCTCCGCCAAAGAATTTGAGATGACCTTCGAGCGCTTCCTGGCATCGCTCTATATGACGGCGATGCTGCAGCTGGGACTGATGCACCAGCAAGGAGAACAACCGCGGGTTGACATTCTTGGCGCGCGACAGACCATCGATACTCTTTCTCTGATTGCGGAAAAAACCAAGGGCAACCTGACCCCGACCGAAGAAAACTTTCTGCAGAACAGCCTCTATGAAGTGCGCATGGCATATGTGGAAGTGACCAACGCACTGTCACGTCCTCCGCAGCCGGGGTCGGCCACGGGAACCAGCGGAAGATGAGGGTTCCCCATAAACATTCACACTTGAAGGTCAACGCATGAAAGCCACGCTCACCGTGCTGGGCAGCGGCACCTCCATGGGTGTGCCTACGCTTGGCTGCGATTGCGTGGTTTGCCGTTCCAGTGATCCCCACGACCGCCGCACCCGCCCTTCGATCATGCTTGAGTTCGCAAGCAAGGTCGTGCTTATCGACACCTCGCCCGATTTCTACGCCCAAGCCATCCGGGAAAGAATCACGCAGGTGGATGCGGTTCTTTACACGCATACCCACGCCGACCACATTTTAGGCATCGACGATCTGCGGCCGCTGAGTTTCCGTCACAAGCCGGCGAAGCTGCCGCTTTATGCGCGGCCGGACGCAGCTGCGTTTCTGCGCCGCATGTTCACTTACATCTTCGATGCCGATTACAAATACGGAAGCTTGCCACAACTCGAGTTGCGGCCGATTGATGGTCCCGTGGAGCTGTTTGGGGCGCGCTTCGAACCGGTGCGCCTGATTCACGGCGAGGCCGAAATTTACGGCTTTCGCTTCGGCAGCGCCGCTTATCTCACCGACCACAGCGAGATTCCTGAAGCATCATTCCATCAGTTGCAAGGGCTGGACATTCTTTTCCTGGATGCCCTGCGGCACAAGCCCCATCCGACGCACTCGACGGTGGAGAATTCGCTGCGCATCGTGGACCGGGTAAAGGCCAAGCGGGGCTTCTTTACCCACATTTGCCACGACCTGCCCCATGAGGCGACGAATGTAAGCCTGCCTCCGCATGTGCGGCTGGCTTATGACGGAATGAAGCTGGAGTTTGAAATCTGAAGTTCAGTGGCCGGTGACCAGTGATCAGTGGTCAGTAAAACCCCGGCGGGGCACTGGCTTTCTGACCACTGGCCACTGAGCACTGACCACTGCCATGCTGGTTTTTCACAAACTCGAGGACGTTCCGGCGGGATTTGGGCCGTCGCTGGTGAGCGTGGGTAATTTTGATGGCGTACACCGGGCGCATGCTCATGTGCTGGGCGAGATCGTGCGGCGGGCGCCGCAGCGTGAAGCTAAAGCGGTTGCCGTGATATTCGAGCCACATCCGGCGCGCATCCTGCGGCCTGATTCCGGACTGAAGCTGCTTACTCCTTTGCCGGAGAAATTGCGCTTGCTTGGAGCCACGGGCGTTGATGCGGTGCTGATCCTGCCTTTTGGACGTGATCTTTCGCTGATGACGCCGCGTCAGTTCGCCGAGCGCATCCTCAAAAAGAAACTGCATGCCATCGAGGTGCACGAGGGTTTCAACTTCCGCTTCGGGCACAAAGCTGCAGGCGACGTGAACCTCCTGGCGCAGCTGGGGCAGGAGATGGGCTTTGAGGTCAAGGTTTATCCGGAGCAGACTCTGCGCGGCGAGCCGGTTTCGAGCAGTCACATCAGAAAATTGCTCGGCGAGGGGCGGGTGAGCCGGGCGCGGCACCTGCTGGCGCGTCCGTTCTGTATTCTAGGCGCGCCGGGACGCGGGCGCGGGCTGGGATCGAAGTACACTGTGCCGACCATCAATCTGGCGCGTTACGAAGAACTTGTGCCGAAAGACGGGGTCTACATTACGTGTACGCGAGTAGGTGTCGAGCAGTTTGATTCCGTCACCAATGTGGGCAATCGCCCGACGTTCGGCGTCGATTCATTTGCCATTGAAACACACCTGTTGAACTTTCACCCGATTGACCTGACACCGGAGAGTGAGGTCGAAATCTGCTTCCTCAACCGCATGCGAGATGAAATCAAGTTTCCATCGGTCGAGGCGCTGCGGGAGCAGATCGCACACGATGTAAAGAAGGCGCGAAAGTACTTTCATTTGCTGCGGAGCAACCGTTAGCCGCGTGGCCCTAATGCGGCAGATAGCCTGATTCCATAGGCAACTTGCCGTCCACCCGCACCACGTTGATGGAGTTATCGACGGAGCGGACATCGACCAAGCCGACGGCGCCCGGCGTAGTCTGCACGATCTTGAGCACCTCCGCGTCGGAGTCTGCCATCACGATGGAGTCCTTGTGAGCGGCGATCAGCGCTTTCAATTCCTCTCCGCTCATCTTGTTCAAATGCTCCAAGGTTTCGGTTTCTCCCTCGGAGCCCCTGTGTAGAACCAGGACTATCGCTTTGCCATCCGGCCATTTCTTAACTTCGGAACGGAGAATTCTGGACAAGTGGACGGCTGTGACGTTTTCCACGCTGTTGTCCTTGTTGACCACAACCGCCATGTGGTGGGCGAAGCAAGGGGTGAGGAATGTCAGGAGAAAAACAAGCACGCCAATTCGCTGAAATCTCATAAGCGCATCCAGTTTCAGGCTTTCGTGACCTGATTGTGATATATCAAGGCTAACCTACAAACACGACTGGAGAGGTAAAAACATTGTCAAATGCGGGTGAGGGTACCGAATGAGAAAACATTTCAAACACAGCGCGAAAATGGGAGGTAGCTACTCAATCGGATCCACCACCGCAGCTTCTTCCCCTGCGCCCAGTCGGCTGGGGCGCTGCACGATTACGATAGCCGCCAACACAAAGACGATCCCCAAGGTCTGGACCGGGCGCAAGACCTCGCCCAGAAGCATCGCGGCCAGAAGAATGGAGAACACCGGCTCCAGACAACTCGCGATGATGGCGCGCGTGGGCTCGAGGTGCTGCAGGCCGAGGAAGTAAAGAGAGAAAGCTCCGAGCACTGAGATCATCGAGAAAATGAACAAGAAGAGCCACTGCGCGGGTGCGTAGTGGGCGGCGAGGATTTTCCATGGAGGGTTGACGACGAGCCAGAACGCCGCGGCGGCCGTAAGCGTCCAGACCAGCACGCGCCAGCGGTCATAACGGGCGAGGATGCGATGTCCGCCGACGTTGTAGAAGGCGAAGGAGAATGAGGCCAGGAGGGCGGCGATTAGGCCGTAGGAGTCGAGGCGAAGCGCTCGTCCCTCGCCCGGATTGGTTCCGACGATGCCGATGACTAGGGCAATCCCCGTCACCGCCATCGCTACGGCGACTACTTTCTGTAGCGAGAGCTTTTGCTGGCCGCGGGCTACGACATAGAAGAGAACCCATACGGGAGCGGTGTATTGCACGATGATTGCTGTGGCGACATTCGTCCTTTGGATCGCGACGTAATAGAAATAATTCGAGACCGCGACGCCGAGCGTGCCCAGAAGGAAGCAGTATGCGAGATCGCGCGCGGGCAGCTTGATGCGCTGCCATCCCTGGGAAGCGACGAGCAGCGGAAGTAACACCAGCAGAGAGAATGTGGTGCGCGTCTGCGAGAGAATCAGTGGGTCGATGGGACGGAGCGCAGCGGCACCCAGAGCGAGCTTTCCCGTGAAAACGGCACGGCCCAGCGCGGCGGACACTCCCCAGAGAAACGCCGCCGACGCGATGAACAGGTAACCGCGCAGTGGGTGCGAGCGGGCGTTTGGCGGATTTACGTTCGAGATAGTGAGCCTCGTCGAATCGCTTTCGATGATCAGGCAGCGGAGAGGAACCGGTCAAGGCGATCTGAGTCGAGGCCTTCGATCCTCTAGGTATTGGGTTGGGTAAAAGGAAACCTTCGCGGGGAGCAGTTTGGCTTATCCGACGTTTTACGCATCCGCGTATTCGATTTCAGTGGTGATCTTCGCGGTCTTCTCGAGTATCGCCGAGACCGAACAATATTTTTCTTTCGAGAGGCGAACTGCGTCCTCGACTGCCTTGTGCGACACCTTTCCGCCGACGCGATAAGTCAGCTTGATTTGGGTATAGACCAAGGGTGGTTCGGTGGCGCGCTCAGCCTGAGCGCTGACTTCGAGGCTGGTAAAAGGCTCACGCTTCTTTTGCAGGATGGAGACGACGTCGTAGCCGGTGCAGCCGCACAAGCCGATGAGAACCAGTTCCATGGGACTGTTCCCTGCCGCGTTATCACCGTCGACCACAATCGCGTGACCGCTGTCGGCGACTCCGGTGAAGCGTTGCCTCTCAATCCAAGTCGTTTGGGCTTTTGTCATAGGATTCGTTTCCTAAATTTCACCGCCGATTATCCGTACTGGGTTCGGGATGAATCAATACGCGGAAAAGCTCCGGCGCGGCCTGCTTAAACCGGATTTCGAGATCGGTCTGGATGTCGTGGACGCTGGCCAGCGAAAGATCGTCGGAAAACGTGCAATGGCAGGAAACGTAAAGCCGGCCACGCACTTTCTTGATCTGGACGTCGTGCATGTCGACAATTTCCGGAAATTGGCTGGCCAATGATTTGAGGCGCCGCTCGAGTTCCGCGTCGCGGACCAACTCGTCGCCGGTTTCAATCGTGGCTGGCTCACTCTCGATGTGGGTGAGAATGTCGGCGATCTCGGGCACGTCGTGGCGCATGTCGGCTTCCAGCTCCGTGACTTGATCGTGAGCACTTTTTAGCGTCATGCGTTCGTCGAGTTCGACGTGCTGTTCCACGTGGAGCCGTCCGGCGAGATCCTGCACGCTGATGTCGTGGACGTTGAGGTTGTGACGCGTGGCGACGGCGCGAATGCGGTCGAAGATATTTTCCGAGCGCTCAGCGCGCGGCAGCGGCTGCACCGTTACGTCAGCGCCAGGAAGGATGTCGCGAACCGCGGCGGTCACTGCTTCCACCAGTTGCTCGGAACGCTGGAAGGTCACGGTGCGCGCCAGTCCGACCGCTAGATCGGCGAAGTAACGATTGCCTGCGCGACGAATTCGCACTCGACCGACTTCGAGCACTCCATCCACCCGCGACACCGCATCGGTAATCTGGGCTCGGACTCCGGCGGGAGCGGCGTCGAGCAGGGCGTCAGTGGTGCGCCGGGCCAGCCGCCAGCTCACAGAAACAACGACGCCGGCGACAAACAGGGCGGCAATGGGATCGGCGACGCGAAGCCAATTCAGACCATAAATGCGCCCCAGCAAAATGAGCACTAGACTGAGCACGACGACGCCCGATGACCAGATGTCAGTTGAAAAGTGCAGCGCGTCGGCTTCGAGAGCCTGGCTTTCATACTTCGTGGCGATGCGGCCGAGAGCGCGTGAACGCCACCAGTCGACAGCCATCGAAATTAGCATGACGGCGAAGGCCCAGACCGAAGGTTCGACTTCTATGTGCCGGTAGAACAGCCGCATGACCGCTTCATAGATAACCCAGGCGCACGTCAGCAGAAGCAGGCCGGTTTCGACGAAGGCTGAGAAATTTTCGATTTTGCCGTGGCCATATTGGTGGTCGGCGTCAGCGGGTTTGTCGGAGACTCCGACAGAAAAATAGGTGAGCAGCGCCGCAATCAGATCGAGGGCGGAGTGCGCGGCTTCAGAAAGAATTCCAAGGCTGCCCGTGGTGACGCCGACGACGATCTTTCCGGCAGTGACCAGAACTGCAGCCGCTACCGAGTTTCCAGCCACTGCGCGTTTCTCGGCGCGCATGGCATTGGGCGAATAAAGGGCGGGCGTCCCGGACATGATGGGATTATCGCCGCTTCACCGGGATTGCGCCAAGAGAATCGCAGCGATGCGGGGTTCTGGGAAAAGTTGCTCTGTGCTACGATGCTAGGTTCGAGTTGTGCAACTTCCTGATCTACCAATCCTGGAGGAATCTTTATGCATAAGAGCTGGTTGCTGTGTGTATTTCTGGGAGCGCTCGCCTGGGGACAGGCGCAGCCGGGGACGCCGCCGGCTCAGGCTCCGGCCGCTGCGAAGACTCCTGCCGCGGCGGCAGAAGTGGCCGAGAGTGCGGTCGTGCTCACCATCAAGGGCGTGTGTCCGGCAACGCCGAGATCGGCTACGGTGACCAAGACAGGCGCCAGCAAGACAAGCGCTGCAAGAAAGCCGGCAGACTGCAAGACGGAGATCACCCGGGCACAATTCGAGAAGCTGACTACTGCGCTGCAACCGGGTCCGAATCCGTTGACTCCGCAGCAACGGCGGCAGTTGGCAAACCAACTTCCCCAGCTCATAGCCTTGTCGGAGGCGGCGAAAGCGAAGGGACTCGACAAGACCACGCAATTCACGGAGACGATGAAGTTCGTTAAAATGCGCGTCCTCACCGCGGAACTGCAACGCACCGTGCAGGAAGAGGCCGACAAAATTCCGCAGGCAAAGATCACCGAGTATTACAAGAATAATCCTGAAGCCTACGAACAGTTCTCCCTTGACCGGTTGTTCATTCCGCGCTTCAAGCAGCCAGAACCAGAGAACAAGGAAAAGGAAGCGGGGAAAGAACCGGAGAAGCTGACCGAAGAGCAGCAAAAGGCGAAAGAGGCGGCCGACCAGGCTAAGCGGGAGCAAGGCGAGCAGGAAATGAACAAGCTGGCCGACACCCTGCGGGCGGAAGCAGGTGCCGGTGAAGATTTCGCAAAACTGCAGAAGGAAGCGTTCGAAGCGGCCGGCACGAAAGTTGCCAATCCAGTGGTGAACCTACCCAAGATTCGGCGTACAGGACTGCCTCCGGCTCACGCCTCGGTGTTTGATCTGAAGGTGGGCGAAGTATCGGCGGTCATCAGTGACAATGGCGGCCATTACGTTTACAAGGTGGTGAGCAAAGAAATTCTTCCACTCGACCCGCAGATCGAAAATGAAATCCATAACCGGCTCAAGACCGAGCGGTTGAAAGAAATGATGGAAAAGTACACGAACTCGTTCCAGGCGGTGCAAAACGAAGCATATTTTGGACCGGCCGCCGGACCCGAAGGACCGATGGGAGGGCGGCCTCCAGGGCTGCAGCCGCGTGTGCCGCGTCCCCAGATGACTCCGCCTCCGACCCAGCCGCAGGGCGCGCCGCCGGCCGCAAATCCACCTGCGCAGCCTCCACCGACTACGCCCCCGGCATCGAAGCCAGACTGATGGCGAGCGCGAAACCTGTCGTCGTGGTCACCGGTGTCGCGGGGAACCTGGGCTCCCGGCTGCTCCCGCTGCTCGGGGATTTCTCGGTGATTGGGGTGGACCTGAACCCGCCCCAAACCGATCTTCCGCTGCAGTTCGAGCGCCTGGACTTGGGGGAGGAATCTTCCACGCGCGTGCTCTTCGAACTGCTGCGCGACACCCAGCCGGTTTCCATGGTTCATCTTGCGTTTGTGATCGACCCGGTGCGCACCGGGGTGCTCGATGGCGAGCGCATGTGGCAGATCAACGTGGCTGGCACCGCCCGGGTGATGGAGGCCGTTACCGAGGCGAATCGCACCGGGGATTTTGGAATCAAGCAATTTATTTTTCCCAGTAGCGTTTCCGCCTATGGATCCAACTTGCCCCGGCCCGCGACGGAGGACTCGGTTATAGCGGCCCACACGCTGCCTTACGCGGTCCATAAAAAACAATCCGACGAGGTAGTGCAGCAACGCGCACCGGCCTTGCGAGGATGCAGCGTGTACATTCTGCGTCCTCATATTTTTGCGGGCGCCAGCGTGGAGAATTATCTGCTGGGAGCGTTTCGGGGTACGCCGAACGGCAAAAGCGCGCGGGCCGAAAAAATGCGGAGTGAGGGCACACGGTTGCCGTGCATGCTGCCGCGCGGGCAACAGTACCTCGACAACAAGATTCAGTTCGTGCATGTAGACGATATGGCGCGGCTCATCGCGCACATCCTGCACCGCGATCCGGAGGCACAGCGGCTGACCATTCTGAACGTGGCTGGGCGCGGAGAACCGCTTACCTTCGGGCGCTGCATTGAAATGGCGAGGGCAAAGCTGGTGCGCGTTCCCGGAAAGTGGGCCATGCGGCTGGTGCTGCAATTTCTATGGAAGCGCCAGATCTCGGCGATTCCGCCGGAAGCAATGTCTTATATGACCGGCGAATACATCATGAATACGGACCGGCTGCGGGGCTTCCTGGGCGCGGAGTATGAGAACGTAATTCGCTACACGATCGCTGACGCATTCGCGGACAGCTTCAAGAGCACTCCTGCATCGACAGAGAGCGCAAACAATAAATAGCTTTTCCGCTACGATAACTCTCACTTCTTTCCACGATACAAACCCGCAATGCCGAGCGTGTAGGGTGTCCAACTTGTTTCGCGGAAGCCGGCGAGCCTCATGCGGGCAAGCATCTCTTGCGGCTCAGGGAAGCGTTCGACTGAATCGGGGAGATAGGCATAAGGCCCGCGGACGCCCGAAAGCAAGGTGCCGGCGCGTGGCAGAATCTGCTTGAAGTAGAGCCGATAGAGACTGCCGATAAATCCCTTGGGCTCGCTGAAATCGAGGATGCCGCATTCCCCTCCCGGCCGCAGCACGCGCGCGATCTCGCGCAGGCCGGCATCATAGTCCGCGAGATTGCGGAAGCCAAAAGCTGAGGTCACGAGACTGAAGTGCCGGTCGGGAAACGGGAGAACGAGCGCGTCGGCTTCGACCCAGTGCGGTGGTGCCGACTTGCCGGTTGAGACTTTGTCGAGAGACTTCGAGCGGGCGCGTTGCAACATGGCGTGGGAAAAGTCGGCGCCGAATATCTGGGAGGTGGAGTTCCCCGCCTGCTTGCGCAGGGCAAAAGTCATGTCCCCGGTACCGCAGCAGAGATCCAGGACACGCGAGTCAGGGTCGGCGAGGATTAGCGAGAACGAACGCGCGGTGCGACGCCACCACAGGCGATCCACGTTGAACGACAACACGTGATTGAGCAGGTCGTAGCGCGGAGCGATCGAGGTGAACATCTCGCGAACGGCGCGCGCCGCGGAAGCAACATCACCATTGCCTTCCGGAGCGGCGCCCACCACGGTCGGTCTCTGGGGCTCAGCCACGGGGTTTTAGTTTCCCCATCCGCCGTGAGACAGGCGGCGCAATTCTTCGACGGCACCGATCACCACGCTATCTGGCACGTCGGAGGCGATTTCGACTTTCCCAATTTCCCGCGGCAGCACGAAATGCACCACACCTCCTTGCGTCTTCTTGTCGGCCTGGAGTCGCGCGAGAATCTTGCGCGCGCTCACTTTGAGCTCCGGCAGACGGCCCAGGCTGAGGACGGCGTCGGCGATCCGGCCGGCGGTTACGCTGTCGGTGCGACCTACGGCGAGGGCGATGTTAGTTGCGGCAATCATGCCCCAGGCAACTGCCTCGCCGTGAAGCAGGCTACGATAGCCGGTTTCCGCCTCGAGCGCGTGTCCGATGGTGTGACCGAGGTTGAGCACGCGCCGGAGGCCGCCTTCGCGTTCATCAGCGGAAACGACTTCGGCCTTCAGCTTTACCGATTGAGCGATGAGACCTTCGAGCTCCACCGGATCGCGCTTCAGGATTTGAGCCCGCTTCTGTTCGAAGCGCAGAAAAAGATCGAGATCGCCGATGATGCCGCACTTTAGCGCTTCGTACAGTCCGGCGCGAAACTCGCGATTCGGCAGCGTGCGCAAGACTTCCGGATCGATGAGCACTGCACGGGGATGATGGAATGTTCCGAGCAGGTTCTTCCCTGCCCCGAGGTTCACTGCGGTCTTGCCGCCGACCGAGGCATCCACTTGGGCAAGAACCGTGGTGGGAATCTGCACCAGCTCCACGCCGCGCATGTAAAGCGATGCCAGCAGTCCGGTGACATCGCCGACCACGCCGCCACCCAGCGCGATCAAAACCGCTTTGCGGTCGCCGCCCAGCCGCGACAATCTTTCGGCCAGCTTTTCAATCGTGCGCAGTTTCTTGGCAGGCTCCCCGTTCGGCATCTGGATTACCTGGGGCTTGAAGCCTGCCGAGGTGAGGGAGCGCACCAGCTTTGCGCCCCAGCGCCTGTGCACCGGCGGAACCGTAACCACAAACACTTTGCTGGCTTGCGGCAGCAACTCTGCCAGCAAGGTTCCGGCCCGCGTCAGCAAACCATTTTCAATGCGGGCCTGGTATGGCCGAGGAGGGACGTGGATGGTGACCTGCGCCATGGGAATTCCATAATAGCCTATGGGCGATGCAGCTTTGCGTCGGCTAGGCCCGGGAAGCTTTTTCTGGAAACACTACCGACGCAACGACGGAAGCTGTCAGAACTCCAGCCACAACTGCGAGCGTCACCAGCGTCGAGATCGGGAAGCGATCTGAGGTGACCATCTTCAGACCCACCAAAATCAGCACCACGGCCAGCCCAGTGTGAAGGAAGCGGAAAGCTTTCATAAGCCCCGAGACGGCGAAATAAAGGGAGCGCAGGCCGAGGATGGCGAACACGTTCGAGGTATACGCGATGAAAGCGTTGAGGGTGACAGCGAGGACCGCGGGGATGGAATCAACGGCGAACAGCAGGTCCGTGGTTTCGATAACGGCCAGAACAATCAGGAGTGGCGTGGCATAAAGTCCAGGATTCCCTTTCCATCCCCGCACAAAAAAGCGACCGTCCTGATAGTCATCAGTCACCGGCATCCAGCGGCGCAAGACTTTCACCGCCGGGTTGCTTGCGGGATCGATGTGATGTTCGCCGAAAAACCCCACCCGGATACCGCTATAAACCAGTAGCGCTCCAAGAAGATAGAGGATCCAATGGAAACGGTGAATCAGGCTGACACCGGCAAGAATAAAAAAGCCGCGCATTAGGAGCGCCCCAAGAACTCCCCAAAACAATACCGAGTGCTGATGCTGCTCAGGCACGGAGAAATAACGGAAGATCACAAGAAAGAGGAAGAGATTGTCCACGCTGAGCGAGAGTTCGAGCACATAGCCGGTGACGAACTCCAGAGTGACCTGGCGGCCCTGCCAAAAGAAAACCAGTCCGGCAAAAGCGGCAGCCAGCGCGATCCACATGGCGCTCCAGGCAAGCGCCTCGCGCGAACGCATAACCCGGCCGTCGCGGTGAAAGACGAGCAGGTCCAGCGCCAGCATGCCCAGCGCGAACAGGTTGAAGAGAATCCAGAAGTAGAGCAACGGCGTCCCTGGAGAGTGAAGAATTGTTGATTGCTTTTACTTCTCCCGGCCCAGGCGTCCACTCTGCCAGGCGTCCCACAAGCCGGAGGATTTAAGCAGATCCTCATTATGGTTTTCTTGCAGGCTCTGCTCGATCTGGGCGCGAGTAAAGCGAGGACCGATCTTTTCCGGAAGATTGGCCAGCGCGAAGCTGAACTCGGCAGCCTCGGCTACATTTTTCTTGAGTTGAACGAAGTCCACCTTGTCGTAGGTGTCGGAGACGGCGTGGTAGTTTTCCATATAATTTGCCTCCTCCTGATCGGCAACGAATGTCGGAACGCCTTCCAGCATGAAATCAAAGTGATCGGTGCCCCCTTCCATGTCGATTTTCATGTCGGTCAAGCCGAATTGTTGTAGCGGCGCGATTAGGCGTTTGGCGGTATCGATCACATCCTTGCGGCCGCCGTCGGAAAAGCCTGTGGTTTTGCCAGTTCCTGAATCGTAAATGATGACTCCGGCAGCTTTGTCGAGTTCGAAGCGATGCGCTCGAGCGTAAGCCCGCGAGCCCAGCAAGCCCTCTTCTTCGCCGGAAAACAGAATGAAGCGAATGGAACGGCGCGGCTTCAATCTAGAGGCTTTGATCGCACGCAGCGAGTCGATGACCAGAGCAGCATTGCAGCCGTTGTCGAGCGCGCCGGTGCCGAGTTCCCACGAATCCAGATGCGCTCCGAGAATGACAAACTCGTCGGGCTTTTCACTGCCTTTGATTTCCCCGATCACGTTAGCCGATTTAATCGGGCCGCCAATTTGGTTAGGGATGCTGAGATCGACCCACACCGGATGCCCTGAAGCCAGCAGTCGCGCCATGCGCTCGCCATCTTCGCGCGCCACCAACACCTGGGGAATGCGGTCAATTTCTCCCTCGGCTGAATTCGTATGCCGGTAGAGGATGTCGTGTTCCCGCGTGGCCATGAACGCGATGGCCTTGGCCTTTCCCTTAACCGCAGCGTCGATTACCGGCGGGGCTTTTGAATATTCGGCGAAAAGATCGTCCCAGGTCTTGAGGACAACTGAATGCACCAAGACCAGCTTGCCAGAAATGTTTCCGGCTTTCGCAAAATCAGCAGCGCTGCCGTTGCCCACATCGACCACCGGCACGTGCTTCACGGGAGCCAGAGCCGGCGCCCATGCCACTGACACTGCATGAGCGCGGAATACCGTCGGCAGCAATCCTCCGACCTTGGCGTCGCCGACTTCATAGAACGCCGTCACCGTCATTTCGGTCGCGCCCTCAGACCAGGAGTTCGGGATGGTGAAGCCTTCAGTGTGAACACTGTCGGCCCCGGCCACGGTAAGGGCTCTCACTCCCCATTCGATGGCGTGTTGCATGGCCGGTGTGCCGGGCACGCGGCCGCCGATTTCATCGGTCAGATGCTGCAGGTTGCTTTCGAGCGGCGAGGGTTCCAGGGCGACTTGGATAATGCGGGCCTCATCATCGGTTTCGGTTGGAGGAGCGGCAGCAAGACAGATGGCACTCAGGACGAAGCAGACCCAGAAGGCTCTCATTCTCATATCGGGTGCATTAGAAACGAAATGCTGGAAAAGAGCAAAGCTCATCGCGAAGCGAGCGGGAGCCGTGGTCTCACTTCGGCGGCAGCGGGTCCATCTTGTCGAGAATGCGGACCGTCTCCAGCATAGTGACGCCGACAATTTCCAGGCTCTTGGGACTGAGCTTGTCAACCGTGTCTTGCGTCGTATGCCAGAAGACATTGTTATAGCCATAGTCGAAGTCGATGACATCGGCGGAGGGCACACCTCGCTTCAGGAAGGGAACGTGGTCATCTTCCATACCGCCCAGGGTGCGCGCGAAGAAATGGGATTGGTAACCCAACCGGGTGGCAGCCTCATACACCACACCTTCGAGCCAGGGCGTCGAAGCGCCATCACGATCGATGTTGAGATCCGCGTCTCCGATCATGTCTGCCAACAGGAATGCCTTGATCTTCTTCAAGGTTCCATCGGCTTCCCATTTCTCCGCTAGGTGACGGATGCCATACAGGCTGTCGTCAAGGAAGTTGACCTCAGTGTCGGGCTGTATAGCCTCTTCAGCGTCATCCCATACCAGCCAGACGCTGTATCCGTCGCGAGTTTTGCCGCGGAACTGGTTCGCGAACTCGAGCAGCAGCGCGCTCGAGGAGGCGCCGTCGTTAGCTCCCGCGAAGGTTGTCTTTCGTAACGGATAATTGGTGTCGTAATGGCTGGCGATCACGATAATGCCATCTTTAGTTCCGGGAAACTTGGCGACAATGTTGTGAACTGGGAATTTGCCCTCAGGCGTGTCGGCAATGAACGTGTCGTTTTCCACGTCGTCGCCTTTGAGATGAGCGAGGATATAGTCTTCGACCTTCTTATGATTTGCGCTGCCCAGGGGGCGCGGTCCGAAGGCTACGATTTCTTTCACGTACTGGAAGGCGCGGGCAGAATCGATCGCGGGCGGCGGACCGGTGTCGGATGGCAGTGAAAGTTTGGTGGCAGCTGTATCGTCGGAAGCGGCGGGCGCCTTCGTCTGCGCTGCCGTCGGCCCGGTATCTTTATCACGGTCGCAAGCCAACAAGGTGACCGCGAACGAGAGCAAGAGGATGGGAAGAAGGCTTACCGCGCATGGTTTGCTCTTTCTCAGGATTGCTCTGATCTCCTTTATGTTCCTATCCTCGGCTTTGATCGTTTTCGATATCACTGCATGAACCTCGAAATCAAACTCCGGCCGGCCCCATTGGAATCTTACGTAGCCTGTTTGTCTCTCCGAGCTTGCCGCTGCTTGGGATGGACGAGCCAGGCGATGCCGATGCTGAGGCCGTATAACGCCACCATAGGAGCGGCGAAGATGCACATGCTACCGGGATCAGGACTCGGCGTAACGATGCCCGCAACGATGAAAATAATCAAAATCGCGTACCGGAAATTTTTCCACATGAAGCCGGCGCTCACGATGCCCATCAGCGCGAGGAAAAAAATGAGGATCGGCATCTCGAAGATCAGCCCCATGCCCAGGATAATGCTGAGGAACAATGATGTGTATTCGGAGATGGTGATCATGGGCTGGAACTGGCTTCCAAAGCCGATCAGGAAGTCCAAGGCCCGGGGGTAAACGATGCGGTAGCCGAAGTATCCTCCGGCGCTAAACAAAGCAATCGTCGACGCCATGAAAGGAACCACATAACGCTTTTCGTTGCGGTAAAGGCCGGGCGAAATAAACATCCACACTTGATAGAGGACAAACGGTGAAGTAAGGAACAGGCCAGCCAGCGCGGCAATCTTCAAGTAAAGGTTGAAGGGATCGATGGGATTCAGATAGACCAGCTTTTCCGTCAGGCCGTTGGCTTTCAGGGCGTCCATGATCGGTTTCTGCATGATGGCGTAGATTTTTTCGCGAAAACCCCAGCAGGCGAAAAATCCCACAGCCACGGCAACAATCGAGTACACGAGGCGGCGGCGCAGTTCCTCCAGGTGATCGAGAAAGCCCATGGTGGGCATGGAGTCGTGCTTGGGCTCTTCGGAGGCCTCGGCAGCAGTATCAAACATGCGACTCCTGGGGTGCAGCGGAATCGGCGATGCTCCCGGCCGCCGTAGTTGAACTCGCTGCGATGTCAGGATTCGAACCGGCCGGCGCGGCCTGGGCCTGCACGCCCGGGTCTTTCGCGGCTTGGCCTTCAATGGAGTGGTCTGCGCGAACGTCCGAACTGGCGGGCGACTCGATTTGGTGCGGGACAGGATCGTCGGCTGCGAGGCTTGGAGTCACGCTCGCGACAGTTCCTTGCGGCGGTGGGCTGGGCGGCAGGATCGTGGGCTTCTCCGTTTCCAAATGAGCGATCTCGGTTTCGATCTGCGACTTGAATTCGTTCGAGGCACGCCGGAGGTCGGCGAGCAGACGGCCGGCTTGGCGAGCCATCCCCGGCAACTTCTTCGGCCCAAAAAGAATAAGGGCCAGGAAGAACAGGAAGATGGTGTCGGAAAAGCTCATGGCCTCATCATAATGCGGCGGAGCAAAGGCGGCAACGCGGAGACCCGGCTCCGGCAACTTCAACGTCATTTCGCGGCAACCGCCAGGCCGCACTATGCACAACTCCTCGCTACCTTTAACATGGTCGGCCATGCAGCTTTGGTTCGCACGGGGAAGCGAAGTCAGCATTCGTCAACAGTTGGTGACGCAGGTCGTGCTGGGCATTCTGGGCGACGAACTCGCTCCGGGCCAGCGCCTGCCGAGCACGCGCGAACTGGCGCGCCGCTTTCATCTGCATCCCAACACGGTGAGCGCGGGCTACCGTCAACTGGCGCGCGACCGCTGGGTCGAGAACCGGCGGGGCAGCGGTGTTTTTGTGCGGGCCAATAAGCCGGAGATCGCACTCTCCTCCGGGCTTGCACTGGATCAGATGATCGCTGGCCTGTTCCGCGCGGCACGCGAGCACGGCGTGTCTCTGCCCGTTCTACGCTCTCGACTCCGACAGTGGCTGGACTTGCAGCCGCCCGATCATTTTCTATTGATCGAGCCCGACGAAGAACTCAGACGAATCGTAGCGACGGAGATGCAGCAGGCTGTGAATCTGCCGGTGATGAGCTGCGGACTGGAAGATTGTCAGAAAGCCCTGGATGGCAGTATTCCGGTGACGCTCTCCAATCGGGAACCCACGGTGCGGCAAACGCTGCCGGCCGACGCCGAACTTCTCGTTCTGGGTTTTCGCTCTGTGCCATCCTCTCTAAGACAGTGGCTGCCCGCTCCCTCGGGTGCTCTGGTGGGTGTTGCCTCGAAGTGGCCCGATTTCTTGAAGCTGGCGCACACCATGCTGAGTGCCGCTGGTTTCCATCCCGACAGCCTGGTGTTGCGAGATGCCCGCAAGCCGAACTGGCAACGAGGACTGAAACAGGCCGCTGCGGTGGTGTGTGATTCGCTGACGGCAAGCGAACTGCCCACCGGTTGCCGCGCAATTCCCTTCTCGCTGATCGCGGAATCTTCCATTGACGAACTGCAGCGCTATGTGGAGTTCGTCAGCAAGCCGCTCGAATCGTTGTGACACTCCAGAAAGTGTCCCAGACTGCCAGCGCTGGCGTTGAATGAGCGCTACTCTGCGCTCATGAGACACACAAAACACATCCATCTCCTGCTGGCATCGGTTCTTGTGGCGTCCCTCGCATTTGGGCAAACAAGCAACAGGCAAGCCGCGGGCACCGCCTCGGCGGAGGACGCAATCGCAGCGGCGCGAAGTCAATACACACCGACAGCCTCTATCTCGGCTGATGCTAGCGATGGCGAGACACTAGCTCAGTTCAGCCGCCGAAGGCAGGGCACTCCGTTTCCACCGCAGCACGGATATCGCTGGGGAAGCGGTCAAACATCTTGGATGCATCACGGCAGCCCCGGTCACATTCTGATCGGAGCGGCAATCGGGTTCGGTGTTGGAGCGGCTCTCGGCGCGCACCAAAGCGCTCACAACGGGACCCCAGTCAGCGGCGGAATAATCATCGGCGGTGGCATTCTCGGCTTTATCGGCGGATGCGTCGGTCAGGCCGTCGCGACGTTCCCCGGCTTGCACTATTCATCTGCACATCGCAGGAGAAACTACCGACCATCCTGGCCTGAGGACGATGAGGAGAGCAATCTTCGTTCGCACTCCAAGGCCAAAGAAAGTCACGCGGAGGCATCGGCGAAATCAGCCTCTCCGGGCCAAACAGCCGGGGTTGAAGCAATGGCTTCGCCTTCACCGGGCAAAGCGGGGATCGATGACTAGGGAGTGGCTCACGGATACCTTAATCCCTTCCCGCTGCATCTGACAGAAAAGACAGTTCTGGTGCTGGTTACCGTTGGTAACTATCCCGGTCCGGGACCGTCTAAGGCAGTGATATACTGCGATTATTCGGCACGGTAGCTGGGGTGGTCCGACAACCCTCAATCGAAGGAAAATTCAAGATGGCACGTAGTTCTCGCCGTTCTCTCTTTCTCGTAGTCTTCTTTCTTCTTGCCTGCGGTTTTCTGGGGATTCTTTTCGCCCAGCGCACGGGGCAGCAGTCGGCGCTCGACAGCGACTCCGACGTCAAAGACAGCCTGAAGCAGTTCGCCGATGTCTACTCGATCGTCGAGGAAAACTACGCGGAGCCGGTCAACCCCGACAAGGCTATCTACAACGGAGCCATCCCGGGCATGCTGCACGCGCTCGACCCGCATTCGAATTTCTTCGATCCTAAATCCTACGCGCTGATGCGCGAGGACCAGCGCGGCAAGTACTACGGCGTGGGCATGACAGTGGGGCCGCGCAATAACCAGGTCATTGTGATTTTTCCCTTCAACGGCACGCCAGCCTATAAAGCCGGTATTCATCCCGGCGACGTGATCATCGCTGTTGACGGCAAGTCTACGGAAAACATGGGCACCACCGAAGTCGCCGACATGCTCAAGGGGCCGAAAGGGACCACCGTGCACATCAGCATCTCGCGCGAAGGCGTGGAGAAGCCGATGGAATTCACCCTGGTGCGCGACGAGATTCCGCGTTACAGCGTGGACGTGCATTTCCTGATCCGGCCTGGAATCGGCTACATGCACGTGAACGGATTCAACGAGACCACGGAAGAAGAAGTTTCGAGAGCTTTGGATGAGTTTGGCGATCTCAAGGGTCTGATTCTCGATTTGCGTGGCAATCCCGGCGGCCTGCTCAGCGAAGGCGTGGGCGTAGCCGACAAGTTCCTGAAGAAAAACCAGCTCATCGTTTCTCATCACGGGCGCGCATCGGCGGAGAAACGTTACGTGGCGCAGCATGGCAACGGAGGTAAGGATTATCCGCTGGTGGTGCTGGTCAACCGCTTAACCGCGTCGGCGGCAGAGATCGTCTCCGGAGCGATTCAGGACCATGATCGCGGATTGATTGTGGGTGAAGTCACGTTCGGCAAAGGCCTGGTACAGACCGTGTATCCGCTTGTCGGAGAACACGGGCCTAGCTCTCACTACGGCTCACTATTACACGCCGAGCGGACGCTTGATCCAGCGCGACTACAGCAACATTTCCCTTTACGATTACTACTACAACCGCGAGGCGGAGTCGGGCAGCAACGCCAATCGCGAAGTGAAGTTGACTGACAGTGGACGAACGGTTTACGGCGGCGGCGGCATCACGCCCGATGTGGTGATCCCTCCGATCAAGAGCAATCACTTTCAGGACACGCTCCTGCAGCACTATGCGTTCTTTAACTTCGCCAAGCGCTACGTTGTGGATCATCATCCCGCGAAGAGCTTCCAGGTTGACGACGCCATCCTGCAGGATTTTCGCAAGTCGCTCGACGAGGCCAATATTTCCTACACGCAGGCGGACCTGGTCGATAACAACGACTGGATCAAGTCCAATATCAAGGCCGAGATCTTTGTGGATGCTTTTGGTGAGGATGAGGGAATGAAGGTGCGGGCGGAGTCCGATCCGGAAGTGCTGAAAGGTCTGGATCTACTTCCGCAGGCGAAAGCGCTCGCCGACAGCGCCAAGCGCATCGTGGCTGAGCACAATGCAGCTGGAGCTTTCAACCGGTAAGGCTCAAGTTGCAAGGTTTCAGGGTTTCAGGGTTTCAAGGTTTCAGAGTTTCAATGACAAGAGGTCCGGATTAGATTCCGGGCCTTTGTTGTTGACGCATCCCAAGCTTTGACTTTTCGCAGAGAGTCTTGCGTTATGGATGTTAAAGCCTTGCAACCTTGAAACTCTTGAAACCTTCTTCTTGGTTCATTGACTTCGGTAACGCGCTGTGTGAAAATCCGCCGCAGAAGGCCGTCTGGCTTGGTTTTCGGCCTCTGGTTGTGCGAAGCAGGATCCGCCTATTTCCCCAGTAGTCGAGAGTTGTTGGAGGTTGAGCCCTTGCATTCATTCCGGGAGATTGAGGTGAGAAGTAGACGATCCCGGCGCGAATCGAGGCCGGCTTGAGAGCGGTCGTGCTGGGGTTGGCGGTCGCGTTGGCGCTGATTGCCGGGTGGACGGACTGGCGCAGCCGCCGCATTCCGAACTGGCTTACCGTGCCGGGATTCCTGATTGGAGTTTCGGTGAACGTGCTGGTGAACGGCAGGGCTGGGCTCAAGGCTTCCCTGCTGGGCGCAGGCTTCGGGTTGCTCGTGCTTTTGCCATTCGTTTTTCTCCGCAGCCTCGGCGCAGGTGACTGGAAATTGGCTGGAGCCTTGGGAGCCTTCGTAGGTTGGCAAGTGCTGGTGGATCTGCTGATGGGCTCGGTCTTCGTGGCCGGAATCATGGCCCTGGGGTTGGTGATTTACAAGGGACGATTCAAGGAAACACTGCGCAATATCGGCAGGCTGCTCCTCTCGATGTTGACGCTTCGGATGCCGGGGGCGGAGGTTTCGCTCGATAATCCGCAATCCCTCAAAGTGCCTTATGGCGTAGCATTGGCCTTGACAACTTTGCTTTTCGGCGTTGGCAAGATCTGGGGAACGAAGATCTGGGGAGCAGGTTAGCGATGAAACAGTCGGGTCGGACAACCTGGTGCGATTTCGCGCGAAGCGCGGACGCTTCCGAGATCGCGGAAACTGCCATGATTCTGCCCCTGTTCTTCATGATCTTTCTTGCCATCCTTTGGTTCGGCCAAGGCTTCCGCATTTACGGAACGATTACACGCGCGGCCCGGGAAGGCGCGCGTGCCGCGGTGGCACCGGTCTGTACGACGTGCGGGGGCTCGAATAATCCGTCGGCGAACGCCTGGACTGCAGTGCAAAGCGCCATGCAGGCCGCCCATCTTGATCCCACTCAGTTGCAGCAACCGACCATTCGGCCGGGGGTGTGCGCCTGTTCTGCCACCGCGAGTGCGACCAGTTGCAGTGGAGGGAGCGTCGTCAGCTGTGACGGCAGCGAGAGCAACATTTGCGTCCAGGGGGTAAGCCACCCGCACGGCAATGGCAACCCCGCGCAGGAGGATAACATTGAGTTGTCGGCTCCCGCGAACGGTGGTGCCGGCGAGTGTGGCGTTTCTGTCAGCTTCCAGTATCCTTACAAATTTTGGCTGCCGTTCAGCTCTTTAGATAATCAGACCATCAAGCTGCGGGCGCAGGCCCAAATGCGGGCGGAATCTCAATGAGCCACTGTCTTCATCATTTAGTTCGGAAGGTGCGGGCATTCCGGCAGCTCTGGGCCGATGACCGCGCTTCCCAGATTGTAGAGTTCGCGCTCTCGCTGCCTTTGCTGGTGCTCTTCGTCGTGGGAATTTTTGATTTCAGCGGCGCAATTTCCCTGAAGCAGAAGCTTACCAACGCGGCGCGTGAGGCTGCTCGCGTAGCCGCAGCTGATCCGGCCAGTGATCTGGGCAGTCCATCGGGTGCCCAGCCCGCATCTGTGCTCGACGCATTCTACGTAGTCGATAACTACCTGGTATCGGAGAAGCTCAACGATTGCGGCCTGAACACCCCCGACCTTCCGACGCAGACCGGCGGCACTCTTACCTGGGTTTCGACGACCACGGGCTGTTCGGGAGGGGCTAGCGGCAACCTCACCCTTACCATCAACCGGGGCTGCGTCAAGACACAGACAATAAGCGGAAACACAGTAAATCTGGTCGGCACCTGTGTCACCATTCGGTACCCATACAAGTGGCAATATAGCAGCGTCACTGGTCTGCTGGGCATTACGTTCATCGGCCCGACTGGCATCTCTACCACAGCTTCTGCATTTAACGAGAATTGAGGAATCGCACATGCTGCCGCCGCTAATCGAGCGCCAACGAACTCACGCGAATCCACGCTCGCGCGAGCGCGGATTCACGATGGCGCTGGTGACGGTGGCTTTGGTGACGATCATCGCTATGGCGGCGCTTTCTATCGACATTGGCACCCTTTACCAGGCCAAGGCCGAAGCTCAGCGCGCCGCGGATGCCGCGGCCCTGACCGCCGCGAGAATGATCTCCATCTCAGGCATCACCGGAGACCCGGGTAACGTAAGCGGTTCATGGCAGACGATCTGTGGCGGAACCAGCAGCCCCGCCACTCTGGCCGCAATCAACGTGGCTCAACAGAACCTGATCAGCGGCGTCGCGGCGACAAGCGCTGACGTTGTTGTGAAATACGGCGGGGGAAGCGCAGGCGCTACCACCACCAATTGCACGGGTGCAGGAGCAGCCTTCGGCGTGAATCCTGTAGTTACAGTCACGGTTACAAGCGGCAAGCTGCCAATCTTTTTCGCCCGCGTTTTTACGTTGATGCCGCACGGCACGTTCTCTAATACCACTGCCGTCGCCACTGCCACCGCCGAGGTATTCAATTCGTCGAACTCCGCCAGCGTGGCGGGCAGCATGATTCCAGTTCAACCGCGATGTGTGAAGCCTCTGATCATCCCGAACACGGATCCTACGAACGGCAATCCATTTGTGAGTACGGCAACCGGCGCCATTTACAACCAGGGGATTTCTCCGACTGGAGCAATCGGCGAGAATTTCATCATGACTGCCGACTGTCACCGGGGCCGACCCAACTGCGAAGGGGCGAACATGATCGCGAACCCGCCAACTAGCACTGGCGGCACCGTCCACTATCTTCCGGCCTTAGTTCAGGGCACTCCCGTCGCCTATCCCTCATGCGCCAACGCCGATACCTTCCAGGAGGCGATCGCAGGATGTGATCAGACCACCACTTACGCATGTGGAACTGCTCTTGGCGCGCAAGTCGATCTGACCGAAAACCCGATAAGACCTTCCAGCGCGAATGGCGACACAGGCACTGCCGTGCAGTGTTTAACTCATGCCACGGCGCAGGGGCTGGGCAATGGGCAAGACCAGATCGATACAGCGAGTTTCCCGTTCCAAATCCAGGCTGGTTCTGATAATCCGCTGGTGCAGGACGGCCTGGTTGCCAATAACGGCATCGTCACCACAAGTAGCTCTATTGCCACGATACCAATCTACGACGGCAATGCCTTGGGTTCGGGAAACCAGCCGAACGTTACGATCGTCGGTTTTCTGCAAGTCTTCTTCCAATATCTCAACGGCAATGGATACCCCGTTGTATACGTCCTGAATGTCTCCGGATGCAGCAACAATGCCGCCGGGAATCCTACCGTAACTGGAACTTCCCCCGTGCCGATCCGGCTGATCACGCCACCGTAGTCTGAGACGCCTCGATGCATGCGCCAATCAGCGAGGCGGACAATCCTCCCTAATCATCGGCGGAAATCAACCGGGAAGACGTCGTTTCTTAGTTTGGAGGGTCGTTATTTGCGGGAACTTCGTTCGCGGGGATGGGAGTCGGCGGCAACGTGCGGGTCACGGGTGCGGCTGCGGATTGGACGTCGGCTCCATCTTCGTCGTTGGTCAGGGATTGGGCTTGCGGCAGAGGAGTTGGCACCGGCCCATTCGGGCGCGCGGTGAGAATAACGCGGTCCAAACCACCGGGATTAGTTGGCGAACTCAGAATCAGAAAATTGAATTGCGTACCATTCAGCAAGTGCGCCAGAACTTCTGGAGCAGGCGCCGGGCCAAGCTCGGCCATGACTTTTTCCTGCTCTGCGCCCGCCGGAATTGCGATCTCTGCTCCGGTGCGTTCATGCACCGCTGAAAGAATTTCTGACAGGCTGGCTTTGTCGGAACTGATCGACAGCATCCCACTTTGAAATGAAACCTCCAGCGGCGGCTTCATCGGGGGCGGCACCGGAGCAGAAGAGTGCACACCCTGGACGGCGTAATTGGCATTCTGCAGAGCCGCTCCTTGGACACCACTCAATCTGGCAACTTCCGTGCCTGCGGTTCCTCCAACTTTGAGGATCACAGTCCTTCCCGAAGGAAAAACCTGGTAGCGCTGCGGACCGTTCAAATCGAGGACAACCCGCGTGACCGGTGGATCCGAGGAGAACAAACCCACGCGCAGGCTCTTCACTTCTCCGCGGTTCACCGGCTGATTGCGCAGTTGAGGGCCGGGGACCGCGTTGACAAAATCCACCACCAGACGATCGGGACCAGTTAATACGTTGATCTGTGGAACTACACGGTCGCTGGTTTCGATCTCGATTTCGACCTGATTTCGGGAATCAAGCACTCGCACTCGCCGAACCGAGGGCACGCCCGCAGCCTGACCGGAGAGCGGACCAGGTGAACACACTGCTGCCCAGAGCAGCAAAACGGCACCGGCTCTGAGGGAGGGGTACATGAACACCTTAAATACTTTTATATGGTTGCGCTTAGATCGATTTTAGCAGCGTTGCCAAGGGGAAATCCTTACGAAAGGATTACAACCTTTGATCCCCCGGTCACACCAGGCGCAGAATTAGAGGCGGCAACGAGAGCCCCTCGACCTCAAACGTCCAGAGATCGCCGCCCGTGGTCAAATGTCCAGCAGTAAGCGTGCCCGAGCTGACGATTTCACCAGCGCCAAGCGGCTGGTCTGGAAAGCGCTTCGCGACGGCCGCACCGAGTTCTGCGAGGCACAGAGCCGGGCTCTTCAATGAGTTCCTGCCGGATCCTTCTTCCACAAACTCCCCGCTCTTCGAAACTCGCGCCTTAAATCGCGGCAGGTCCTCCACCAATTTAGCGATGAGATCTGGGCGCACTTGCAGTCTTTCGCCGACGACGAGCGCCGCGTGAAGTCCATAAGACGCGACGAAATCGCTGGGCTGAAATTTCCAATCCGGAAAAGGACAATCAATGATTTCGAATCCCAGCGCCAGCCAGTCGCTTGCTTCAAGCGCAGCCTGCGCATCGGAACTCTCGCCCTCTACCCGATCTTTCAAGCCGAAAACAATCTCGGGCTCGACCTTCAGCGATCGAGGATGGGCGATTGAAACCGCGCCGGAGTTGCCGTCGCTGTAATGCACCGTGTCCTCGTACATGTGGGCCCAAACCAGAGTTTCAAGTTTAAGCACACGCCACATGGCCTTGTTGGCGTAACCGACTTTGCGCCCGACGGCTCTGTGGCCGGCAGCTTCGCGAAACCGTTTGAGTGTTGCTTCCACCTCGTAAGCTGTGTTGAGGTCGAAACCGGGGCGCGCAGAGGGGGGAACCGCGATCATCCGGCCCGTCTCCTGTGCGGATTGCAGCTCGCGCGCTAAATTTTCAAACTCATCGTGATTATGCGGCATGAGTCAGTGCGGCCTTCGTGCTACTCTTCAGCCCAAAACGGTGTTAACTTACAATCGTCCGCGAGCCGCGGTACTCCGCTGGCCCAGACCATGATTTCTTTTGAACAGTGTAGCGGCGATCAGGGAGAACCACAATGAAAGTACCCGCAAGCTCTCCTGGCGCGGGCATTGCCCGGCGACTTCCTGGTCGCGGTTCGCTCTCATATGCCTGGCTGCTGTCCGTTCTGATCCTGGGGCTTCGCATCGCTCCTGCCAAGGCGCAACAAGCGCTCGTCCTGGTGGGAACCGGATCGAGTGTGCCTGCACCTCTCTACGGCCGATGGGCCAAGGAGTATGGCAAGCGCAATCCCAACCTTCAGATGCGCTACCTCACCGTCGGCACCAGCGACGGGATCGCGCAGATCTCTCACGGTGCCGGTGATTTCGCTGCCGGGGAAGCTCAACTTACCGATAAGGAGCGGAAAGAGGGCTTGATCGAACTGCCGGTCGTCCTCATCGGAATCGTTCCCATCTACAACCTGCCCGAGATCCACCAGGAACTCCGGCTCTCAGGGGAGGTGCTGGCCGAGATCTTTCTCGGCAGTGTGAAGACATGGAATGCGCCTCAAATCGCGAAGCTCAATCCCACGATCGCCCTTCCGAGTCGTCCGATTCAAGTGGTCAATCGCCCTGCGGGAAAGGGATCCAATTACGTATTTACTGAGTTTCTCTCCAAGGCGAGTTCCAAGTTTCGCGTCCAGATCGGAACCACTGCTTCCCCCAATTGGCCAGTTGGAGAAGCCGCGGAACGCAGTTCGGATATGGCAGACCAGGTAAAACAGAATCCCGGCGCCATCGGCTACGTCGAGTATCAGTATGCCGTGAAGAACAGTATTCCCCAGGCTGCGGTGATGAATCCCAGCGGTAGGTTTGTCACTGCGTCCACTGAAAGTCTGGCGGCGGCATGCAAGGCGGCAGAAGCGCCGGGGTGGACTGGTTTCTCCGCCTCGCTCTCCAATTCTCCGGGAGCTGATACTTATCCCATAACCAGTTTCAGCTGGATTTATCTGCGAACTTCATCGTCTGATTCGGCTCGGGCCGCCGCCTTAAGCGATCTCTTGAATTGGCTATACACGGACGGCCAGGGCTATGCGGTTCAGGAAGGCTACTCCGAACTGCCTGCGCCGCTGCTCGAGGCTGTAAGAAAAAAAATCAAGCAATTGAAATAGGATTACGGTACGTTGGCTGCAAGCGTGTGCACAATCCGCTTTGGTGGCCATGGAGGACTTGTGAGAACTTTCTTCGTCATCGCTTGCATAGCGGGGCTGGTGTGCGTGGGTCTGGCGCAACAGGCCACGACGCAAGCTAAAACTGGCCGTCCATTCAGCAGCCCTTCCGCCAGCAGCGCGTCCGCGGCGTCAGCATTGAATAATATGTTCGATACGAAGATTAAGCAGGAATGGGAGGCGCTGAAAAAGAAGGACAAAAAAGCGTACGCCGAACTCCTCGCCGACGACTACGAAGGCGTCGAAATCGACGGCCGGGGCGAGCGGACGAAGACTCAAGCCATCAACGAACTTGCGGACACGAATGTCTTCAACTACACGCTGTGGGGGCTGAAGGCAACTCCTCTGGGGCCCGATGCTGCTTTCGTGGTCTACGAAAGCACCATGCAGTTCCCGCCCAAGTCGGAGATACGCTTCTCGCGTGTGTACATCAGCGAACTTTGGGTCAAGCGCGCCGGACAATGGAAGTTAGTGCACTACCAGGAAACTCACGTCAAGTAAGCTCTTCAACCGCAGATTGATTGCAACCGCCGCAATCGCAGGATCATCCGATCTTATTAGGAGGAGCAATCTCCATGAAAACATTATTGTTCGCTCTGCTGCTTTCCAGCAGCTTTCTCCTGGCACAGGATAGCGCTCCCAATAAATCCAACCAGCAGAACTCGAAGGATTCCAAAGGGCAGGTTACCCTGCAAGGCTGCGTGAGCCGATTCGGCGGTGACTACATCCTGATGAAACAAAATCCGGCTGTGACATATCAACTTGACGCGACCGGCAAGATAAGACTGCGGCACTACCTGGGGCAACGAGTGGAAGCGATCGGGAGCGAGTCCCCGACGATGAGCACGAGTTCCGACGCGATGGATAAGGTGGGTTCGGCAGCTCCGGTGACGTTAACTGTCACCTCGATTAAGACCATCGACAAGGACTGCACAGTGCGCTCAGCCCCTTAGAGGCTGACCTTCACGACGCTCTTCAGCGGGTAAACTCCTCAGTCGCAGTCCGGCGGCATGGCCATGATTTCGGCTTCTGAATCGCACGGGGGCTTTTTCTTCGCCGGCTCCAGCCGCATCGGATGATTGTAGCGGAGGATCCACAAGCCTTCGTCGTTGGTCAGAAAGATCAGGCTGTGTCCGCCGTCCGGAAGAAGACTGGTGACTTTGTTGAACGTCTCGAGCGTCTTGGGATCGCGCGGGTCGCTCAAATCGAGCACCCGAACAACCTCCGTACGACGGGGGTTACTGGTGAGAGTTGTCGGCGTTTTTTCCGGAGCCTCGGAGATGGCTACCTCGGAGCTGACTATTTCCAGATTGCCTGAGGTCGACTGATTCGGTTCCGCAGTTCGCTTTAACAGGTTGGGCTTCTCGGGGTTGGAAACATCCACCACCATGAACCCTTGCTTTCCTGCTTGCTGCACGTAAAGATAGCGTTTGCCGTTCTCTCGCTGCAGCAGCATCTGGCTTCCGGTCGCCTGCGGCAAAGGCAGGTGGGCGATTACGGTTGCCGGGACATCAGTCGGTTTGGGTGCAGCTTCCTCGCTTGCGCCGGCCAGCATGCCCGCCACGGCAAGAACTGACAACACAAGTACGACCTTCCGCAGGGACGCTCTAAGACAAATCTCCATAAACTTCTCCCAGCTTCGTACCTCAGGCGACTATACCACCGAGCGCCGCCTCATTGTTGGGCAGCAACCCCGACGCAACCGTAGGAAGCCAGCGTCGAGCAGACCGCGCCAGCTTGCAACGGCACGAATGCATGGTTGGTCTTCGGGTCTACCGATATGCTGTGTGCATTCGATCCGGTCGGCATATTGTAAAGCCACTCGTTTGTGCCCGCATCAATGACTCCCATCACCGCGCTGGGAAGCATGTCGCGCGCCGCCAGATAGTATTTGTTGTCGGTGGGGTTGTACCAGGTCTCGTCCACGCCGCCCACGTTGTTGATCTCCACGCAGTTGGTCAACGGTGCAGTAACGCAGTTGATGTCGGTGCCCGGCGCTGTGAAACTAATTATGTATTCGTTGGGAGGAAATGCTTTGCCATCGTGATCGGCGCAACCTACGAGGAAGTTGTTCCCCGGACCCTTGCTGACGCCGGTCGGCATGCAATTCGGGATCACGATGCTATTGACCACGACAGGTCCGCAGGAGACCCCGCCGCAAGTGGTGTCCGTTAGCTTTGGATCGATCACATCGACGCTCCCAATGTTGATGTTGCCGACCGAATTCTCATTCGTAAGCAGCAGAAGACCGGAGTTGGGGTCCCAGACCATCCCGCCCAAACCAGCTGGAGCTATGGCGCCGGCGCAGGCGCCGGTGGGGGCCGTTTGGCTGCAAAATGTCCCCAAGTTCTGGTCGAGGATGGGGCCGTGATGACAGGGAATGGTGTAGGAAACACCGCTCGGAGTAGTTCCGACGCCTAACAGACCCGCCGGACCATCGGCCGCTGCCGATCCGGAAACGCCGCTGAAAACGTGCGGGTTGGAGGGATCCGGGCAGGGGAACGTGGGCACACCCCCACTTAGAACCGTGTCGACCGGAACGCTAGTGGTGAGACCGGCTCCGTTCGAGGTCGTGCCTCCTGCGCCGTCGTAATAAATCTGCCCAAGAATGCAGCTGGGGGGGTTGAATGACCCGCCGTTACCCGGGTCCAGCTGTATCGACGGCGGCACGCCGGTGCCTGAGCCCTGAAGAGGATAAGTCGCTGGATTGAAGCCCGGGGGGTATGGGCCGTACGCCAGGGTCTGATCAATCGGCAAACAGTGCTGCCTTTGCAGCGTGTCCGCGGGGTTCCGCGCCACCACGCCCGACATGTCGATAAACGTGATGAAAGGTAATCCTGGATCTCCGTTAATAACTGCGAGAACCCCATGTACATTGTCAAATGACATTTCGTCCGCGCGGTCATCTCCACAATCAGTGGCCGATCCCGCTTCGCCATTCCAGGAGGCGATACATCCGGAGATGCCTTGGGGGCCATCGTAGTCCGCCCCGACACCGGTGGGGATAGTGGCCAGCATGGTGGGTGGGGTTGGTATTGGACTTGTGCCAAGATTCATTGTGGTCAGATCGAACACGGCTACGGAAGAGTCACCATTGCCGACGAACAAAGTATTGCCGTCCGCGCTTACCTCAAGGCCGTCGGGACCTGACATTGGATTCACGCCATTGGCCCGGGAAGCACAGCACTGCGCACCCGGGAATCCGCCGAAGTTATGGTTCGCGCCGAAGCCCGTGATGAGGTGGAAAGTAGGGGCTGTGGCGCCGCCCAGCCCGGTCATATCTGTTCTGCATCCGTAACGGGTGAAATTGCCGAATACATCGACAATCGGCGGAATAACATCCACGGGCAATGTCTGTCCCGTAGGGATGATTTGGGGACACGGGCTCGCTCCGTTGCCCGCCCCGGCGACAGCGTTGGAGCCCTGAATTGAATTCACCGCCAGATCCTGCGCGGTATCGATGACTTGTACGGCCACGCCAATGCGGTCGGAAATGTAGTCGAGATTGTCTACTCCCGATAACCCTCCGGCCGGAGGAGTCGATATCCAGCTGATGTCGAAAGAGTTGAAGGGACCGCCCGGCTCGCCGGTTGCATTATGTTCGGGCACGGGGATGACGTTGATGATCGAGTAAACACCGTTGATCGTCGTGCCGCACGTGGGGCAATTCGGCGTAGTGCCGCATCCGCTCAGAAGCACAAAAAACACGGTGAAAAGAATAGTAAGAAGAATCCTCGGTCTCATTCGAATTCCCTCCTCCGATTTCCCTTCAGGACCGGCCTGGCGCCGGCCCCGGCATCTACCGAACTTGTCAACCGTCCCATCCGCGATGTGGAGCGGACTAGAACCTGAACTGGAGTTGCTGCAAGACCACATAATAGTTCTGGGGCTCCGCTCCTATCGTGCTCGGCTCCTTCAACTGATCAATACCAAGATTGACCTGGTACTTAACCCAATAATTGGGATACCAGGTGACCCCAAAAGTAAACTCGTCGGTGTGATAATTAAACGTGGGCACAAAACCGGGCGTGTAATAGTTCAAGAAGTCCGCGCCCGGTTCCTTGGCCTGGATGCCCATGTACCGGAAACCAACTCCCCACGCTCCGATCCCGCGTCCCTTGCCACCAGGAGTGTCGGGCCCGAACGTCGGATTCTTTACCCGCGGGGTGCCGTTTTCCGGTTGCTTTTCGCCCGTCAGCAAATAGGTCGCGCTAAGATCCCAAGCCTTGGCGATGATGGACGGCAGACTCAGGAAGCCAATCCCCCCAACCTGCTCGGAGCCAACGTTGTTGCGTGACATATTGAGTTGATCGAATTCGCCACGGAGAGCAAACGCCGACTTGATGTAAGTAAACTCACCGTTGTAACGTTGGATCGGTCCGTTGATGGCGAACTGCGGGAAGAAATCATAAACTCCGCCCGGCAGATTTCCGCTAAAGCTCCGATCCCCGGAAAGACCCCTGGATCGCGCGCGATCAGCCGATCCGCCAAAGGCAAGTTCCTTCAGCCAGCCATCTTTGGATTTCCGGAACGGGTAGAAGCGCAGCCGCCCAATTACTTCCGGCTGATTCGTGTTGTTCGCTTGGGCATAGCCTTTGCCGTTGAATGCTCCCACCCAGTACTGCATGACACCGCCGTCGATATCTCCATGGAAGGCTATACCGGGGCTGCGGTAGGCCGATGCGGCTGAGGGGTACAACAAGGCTTGAAATCCGCGTTCGACGAAGTCCAGGTTGGTGGCGCCGGTTCCAGACTCCTGGGCAAACGGCGTCTTGAACTGGCCGGCCTGGAACTGGAACTCTGGCCTTATCCTTACGTTAAGGTAAACGTCACGTATGATCGATCCCGTCGAGCTGGCAGCGTCGGTGAGCAGCGCAAAATTAAAGTGAGAACCAAAGTTGCCCTGAAAACCAAAACGAGCGCGGCGCAGGATGAACGTGTCAGAAGGAGCGCCATCGCCTTTGTAGGCGCGATAGTCGGTATCCACATAACCATAAGGGCTTATGCTGAACTGTCCGTCCGCGCTCTTGATGAAAAAGTGTTCGCCATTCCATCCTGCGGTGAGAGGAATATCTTTCTTCGGAGCGGAAGCGGATGGCGCCTGATCGACCACGGCTACTTCCGGCGCAGGACCGGGTTCGACCAGAACAGCATTCATCAGATGAATAGCGCCGGGGCCGGGAGCATCAGGCGGCGCCGCCGCCACTGGTCGAATCTGGGCCGCACCGCTGGCCGGGGCATTATCGGACGCCCGCACCTGTCCCGCCGCCAGCTTCTCCACCAGAGTTTTCAATTCCTCGATGGTCTGGCGCTGCGCGGCCACCTCGCTGCGTAACTGGTTGACTTCCGCCTTGGTGGCAGTCTCGGAAGCCGCATCGCCCGTTTTGCTCGTGGGCTGCGTGCCTTGAGCGCGGGCCAGCAAACCCGTCGCGATGAAAACAACCAGAAGCGCGAAAAACTTTGTTAATGAGCGCATGTGCTTCCTCTCCCGGGACGATTTGCAACGCGAACCTGCCCTTGATGCACGCGGACATGAAAGCCGCGCTCTCCACTGTCCGTTCGGGCGGCGAACCAAAAAACTCTCCAAATGTTGCGAATGGGTGCTTGTCCGGTCTGATGAGCGGACCAGTTCAACGCGCGGGTTTATCACATTAAAACGCAGCCTGTCAAGAAGACTTTTCTCAGCGTACGGAAGACGATGACTCTGACATCACCCCGGCCTGTCAAGAGGTTTAGTCAGGAGTAATCGTTTCGAATCGTGACAACCAGCCGGGACCGCGCCGCACTTAACTCCGGCCAAGTTCCCTCACGCTCGATTTGACTCCGCAACAGCGCGCTGCCATGATGTCGGCATGCCCGACCGCAAGCTCAGAATCGTCCGCTTCATCGGGAGCACTCCGAACACTGCGTATTGTGATGTTTGCAAACTGGCGTTCCGAACCCGGCAGGAATTTATTGTGGACGCCGATAAAGCGAAAGCCCAGCTGCAATCCGATTTCGAGAAGCATGAGTGCCAACCCGAGGAGGGCGCGGTCAACGACGCTCTTGAGCACATCCGCTGAGTTGATTTGATCCTTATGGTATCGCATACCGGAAACACCGCCTCGCAAACTATGAATCACGCGCCGGCGGGATTCAATCCCCACAATGATCTGCCTAAGGGATTCTTTGACTTCCTGGTGCCTCTTCACAAGCAGTTCACTCCCTGGCAGCAGAAGTTGGTTGCAAAACGCGCCCAGGCCTTGCAGTCGTCGCATCGCGGGCATCCGCCGAATTACCTTCCGGCCTCGGAAGCAACTACCTCAGACTGGCGGATCGAACTGCCCGACTGGTGCGCCGATCAGCGCAATCAGATGACCGGCCCAGCCGACGACGCCGAGTTGACTGTCAAGTTGCTGAACTCCGGGTCGCCCGCGGTCATGATCGACCTGGAAGACTCCATGGCGAACGCCTGGGATCAGACCATGCTGGGCGTGAGAAATACTCTCGCTGCCTACAAATATGAACTCAGCTACGACGACAAGAAGCGGAAAAAGAAAGTCACGGTGCAGCGCTCGAAAACCGTGACCTGGGTGCGTCCCCGCGGTTTGCACGTCAGCCAGGGCGGAGTCATCCCAAACGAGATCATGTCCGCTTCCCTGTTCGATTTGGCTTTGATCTGGTTTCAGATCGACCCCGAGTCGCTGTGGCACAACTTTTCCGTCTACATCCCCAAGAGCGAGTCTGCCGAGGAAGCCTTCTGGTGGCGCGACCTGTTCCAGGTGTTTGCCAAACAGAAAGGTCTGCCCAAGAACTACATCAAGTGCATGGCGCTGGTCGAGGCTCACCCGCTGGCCTATCAGATGGAGGAATTTCTTTTTAATCTTCGCGAGCATTGCCTGGGATTGAATCTCGGCCGCTGGGATTACATGGCCTCGCTGATCGATTTCATGATCGAGGACCCGAATTGGATTCTGCCCGATCGCAACACTATTCCGCACAACGTTGCCTTCTTTCAAAACTTCCGCACCTTGATGCCGGAGGTTTGCCACAAACACGGAGCCTTAGCTATTGGCGGCATGACTGCGCTTTTTCCCAGCCGCACCGACAAGGAATTGAACGAGCGCGCCCTGAATGCTCTGAAACAAGACAAGAAGAACGAAGCCGACTGCCTGATGGATGGAGCGTGGACTGGTCACCCCGATCAGAACGAGATCGCGGTTGCGCAGTTTCCGTACCCCAATCAAATTGCGAAACGACCCAAGCTTCCCAATTCACATCCCGACCTGCGGCCCATCCCCAAGGGTGTGGGCGAAATCACACTTGCTGGGACGCGCGCCGCGGTGCGCATTGTGATTCGTTATCGCAACGGCGTGCTCAACGGAAAGGGCGCGAGCCTGCTCGATGGCTACATGGAAGACCTGGCTACCGACCGCATCTATCGCCTGATGATTGCCCAACGCGTGCGGCATAAAGTCAAAGTTGCCGGCGATGATGGTAAGCCGATCGAACATTCTCCCAGCTTGGTGACCCGATTGTTTGACGAAGAATTGGCAAGGATCCAAAAGGACTTGCCGGCAGAGATCGATCGCAAAGCCATAGCGACCCTCCCCGAAGCCCGTCGCGTTGCAGAGGAGATGATCGTTCAGGGACACCACTCGCCGATTTGATCCATCGAAATCACAGCTTGTGAGCTATAAGGAAGCGGTTCCGTTCGGGCTGTTGATTTCTCCTCGAAATAAACTTCCCTTGAGGCGGTTGCGGCGGGATGGACGGCGCGCTCTGCGAGACAAGTTCTGGATACCCCCTCCCCCCTGGGGTCTAGTGGAATCTAGGCGTTAGCAGGAAATTCCCGGCAAAATCCGGATGTCAAAGAACTTAGAGGTCAAAATCTAGAGAACAAACGATTTAGGAGCGCGGCGAGGTGGGTTCACCCAACCGTCACGGCCTCGACCATGATCGCTCGATTTAATTTTGGGCGCAAGGTCAGATGTCACAACATTGCTGTGGAAAAAATCGGCAGAGAAACCGCCCGCGTTCCCCCGTCCGCTAAGTGATAACCTTGCGAGATGCCTCACGATCCTGATGCGGGCCCGCGCTCTGGCAAAACCTGTTCGATCGAACGCGCTGTTCGTGTTTGCCCTCATCATCGGGATCTTCCTCGGCGTACTATCCGTCGGCTCGATTGGATGGGTGATGCTGTCGCGCGGTTCCGGACGAGAGCTGTTGAGCCATGTGTGGTCGGCAGTAACAGGCAGAACCCTCAGTATCGATGTAAGCCAGCCTACGGTGGTCGATCGTATTCAGCGTTTGCAGCGGCTTGAGACCGTGGTTTACACCATGGACCAAGGTGGTGACAGGCGCAAAAGAAAACCCCATCTTCCCGGATTTTCTGGCGGGAGATCGGCTGTTAATGCTGGTGCACGGCGAGGTTGTCGCCGCGATTGATTTCACGGATCTAAAGCCGGGCGATGTCAGAGTGAATGGGAAGCAGATTCAGTTGCATCTTCCGGCGGCGCAAGTGTTCCGGACTCGGATCGACAGGGGGAAGACGCGAGTCTATTCCAGGCAAACCGGGCTGCTGGTGCCTGCCGACCCGAATCTGGAAACGCAAGTGCGTCAGGAGGCGGAACGTCAGTTGCAAGAGGCCGCACTGGCCGATGGCATTTTGCGAACCGCCCAGCAGAATGCGTCTTCCACGATCAGCAGTCTGCTGCCGGGTCTGGGATTCGAGAAGATTGACTTTGACTAGCCGCGGTGCCTCGGTGGTGTATGCGCCCTTTCACCGGTAATTCTCAATGAGCGCTGTCGCCTGTTTATAACAGTTTAACTTCCGGGTTTCCCTGGCTCGGCCCGATCCGATTCAACTCCAAGAAAAAGTTTCATCTTTCTAGCGACCTCGTCCTGATGGTCAATAAACATATAGTGGTGACTGCCAGCGATCCGCTCAATGCGGATTTGAGGGCCGCTCTTCTCGATACGGGCAATGAAACTGCTCATCATCGCAGCTATTTCTTTTTGTCGCTGAGGATCGGGAGCGGTGGACGGGTCGCTATAAAAACTAAGCGTCGGCTGCTTGATCCTGGTGTAGTCCAGCGGAGCGAATGCATAGCCTCTCATCATCTCGCGGTACACGTTTGGCGGCGTGCGGCGCTCAACGCTGCCATCAGGATGAACCAGGAAAGAGTCTCTCATGCTGGCCTCAAGCGCGCGGCTGGGCGGCGTTATCGAAAGCATGCTGTACAAAAAGCGAAATAGTGCATCCCACGAAACCAGTGCCTGCTTCGGGAGTTCCGGGGCCTCGGGTTGGTTCCCCGCCCTTATCTCTTGCGCCCTGGGGTCGGTTACCGGATCTACGTCAGCGTCGAAGTAGATAAGCTTCTCGACGCGTTCGGGGTGGGCAGCGGCGAACGCAGTAAGCTCGTCCCCCGCGATAGAATGTCCAGCCAGAATAACCTGCTTGATCCGCAAGGCGTCGAGAAATCCAAGAAGGTCCGCGACCCGGGTGGCGACGTCATAACCCGTGGAGGGGCAATCGGACTGACCAAATCCTCGGCGGGTCATGGCCAGAACGTGAAAGTGGTCTGTAAACTCCGGTGCGAGGTCGTCAAAAATGTGCGCGTTGTGTCCCAACCCCGCCAGAAAGAGCAGAGTCTCGCCTTGTCCGCCCCAATCGAGATAATGAAGTCTGACGCCGTTCGCCTGCACAAAGCCGCTCTTGTGAGGGGAGGTATCTGTCCATGCAGGTGTTTGTCGATTTTCATGGGCGCCTGACGTCGATGGCGCTACATCAGGCTGCTGTCCTGCTAATGCCGAAGTGCCGACAACGACATACACTGCCAAAATCGCCGTTGCGGCAATGAAGAAACGGGGGATGTTCATAGGCTTATTTTGCTCCTGAAGTCACTTGGCGACAAATCTCTATTGCACTCATTGACCCCGGGGCCACGCCGGATTAGCGTTTCCCTTTGCAAACGTGGGGGGTCGGTGACATCCGTCCGCTCCGTGCCATAATATCTAACTGTCGCTACGACGGGCTCATCGCCAGCCTTGGGGTGCATGAACAGGCGCTCAGGGGCCAGGGCCTAAATCGTTTTGTCAGCCGGGCGGTACGGCTTGAGGCTTGCCTTTCCTTAAGACATCCGCGGACGCAATCCAGTACGAATCGAGAGGACTATGAGCGCCATTGAACAGCCCGCTGCACTTCAGTTCCCTGCCCTGCAACCGCCTCGCCGTTATCTGTTCGGCCCGGGACCCAGCATGGTTCACCCGCGTGTCTACGAGGCACTTTCGAAGCCGATCGTCGGACACCTCGACGCCTACTTTATCCAGGTCATGGGAGACGTTCAACAGTTGCTCAAGCCAGCTTACGGAACCGTCGCGGGCGCCACGCTGGTGATTTCCGGAACCGGCAGCGCGGGCATGGAAGCTGCCGTCACCAACTTCGTGGAGCCTGGCGCCAAATTCGCCGTGTTCGCTAATGGATATTTCTCCGACCGGCTCACGGAGATGGCCAGGCGCAACGGCGCGGACGTGGTGCGCTTTGAGAAAGCGTGGGGTGAAACCTACACGGAGGATGAAGCGCGAGAGTTCATCGCCCGCGAGAAGCCCAAGGTCGTAGCGTATGTTCACGCCGAGACCTCAACGGGAGCGTTGCAATCGGGCAAAGCAATCTGTGCCGCTGCGCACGAGGCTGGCGCTCTGGTGATCGCCGATTGCGTCACCTCGCTTGGTGGAGTGCCGGTAGAGTTCGACCGCACCGGCATCGACGTTGCTTACAGTTGCACGCAGAAGGGACTGAGCTGTCCGCCGGGACTGTCTCCGATGGCCATGTCGCCGAGGGCTATGGAATGGCTGCGTGGGCGCACTACACCTTCGCGCAGCTGGTACTTAGACCTCAAGCTGATTCACGACTATTCCACCGTGTCGCACCGCTATCATCACACCGCGCCGATCTCCATGTTCTACGCCTTACGCGAGGCGCTTCTGGTCATCGCAGAAGAAGGAATTGAGAACCGGTGGGAACGTCATCGCCACAGCAACAAAGCTTTCGTCGAGGGTATTGAGGCGATGGGTCTGCGCATGCACGTTCCCGCAGAGCACCGAATCGCGACGCTGAATACTGTGTGCGTCCCCGCCGGGGTTGACGAAGCCAAAGTCCGCAAACTTTTGTTGGATGGTCCGGGCATTGAAATTGCCGGCGGTTTTGGACCGCTCGCCGGCAAAGTCTTTCGCATCGGCGTGATGGGACCGTTGGCTACCGAAGATAATGTGCAGTTTTTCCTCAAGGAGTTCAAAAAAGCCCTGAGCGCATCGGGCTACTCGATCTAGTCGCTACTTGATCTGGTTAATGATTCCGGAGGTAGGGGCGAGGAAGAATGACACTAAAGTCGGTAGACACGCTACTTGATCTTTTGCATTTCGCGGACAGTCACACCGCCGTTATCGTTCCTGAGCTCAGCCTGCACGTCACCTATGATTCGCTGCGGCGGCAGGTTCTCGAGATGGCGAACGCTTTGGCTTCCGCCGGCATTCGCCGTGGCGATGCAGTGGCGATTGCATTGCCCAATGGTTTGCCCGCCATCGTGAGCTTTTTGGCGGCATCGATCGCGGGCAAGGCAGCCCCTTTGAATCCGGCGTATCCCTATGAGGAGTTCCATTTCTTTCTGGGCGACACCAATGCCCGGGTTTTGCTTTGTCCCCCAGTAGGGGCGGAGTTCGTTCGGACGGCCGCGGCGGACCGCAAGATCCCGGTGTTCTCGGTAGAAATGAACGAACGAGGCAACGTGCACCTGACGGGTGCGCCCACCGGGGTCACGGCGACCAACCCTACGGCGGATGATATTGCGCTGATCCTGCACACCAGCGGAAGCACGGGAAAACCCAAGCGGGTTCCGTTGCGGCATTTCAACTTGGCGGTATCCTCGGCAAATATCGCGAACACCTACGGCCTTTCCGAGGAAGACGTTTCGCTTTGCATCATGCCGCTGTTCCACATTCATGGACTGATTGGTTCCACCATGGCGACTTTGCTTTCCGGAGGCGCCGTGGTTGTTCCCACCAAATTCAATGCGCTCTCTTTCTGGCGGACGGTGCGCGAGCATCGCGTGACCTGGTATTCCGGCGTGCCCACGATGCACCAGCTTCTGATGGCTCGCACTCACCACAAGCCTGCAGAGGCGGACTCTCTCCGCTTCATCCGGTCGTGCAGCGCGCCGCTTTCGTCCGAGCTAATTCACAAGATCGAAGCGGTCTTCGGCGTGCCGTTTGTCGAAGCTTACGGAATGACGGAAGCCTCCCACCAGATGACTTCGAATCCTCTGCCCCCGCGCCATCGGAAAGCGGGTTCCGTGGGCGTTGGTGCGGGCCTTCGCATCAGCATCATGGACAAAGAAGGCAACCACCTGGGAACGAACCAGCGAGGTGAAGTCGTGATTCAGGGTGCTAATGTGTTTCGCGGATACGAGAATAATGCCGAAGCCAATGCCCGCGCTTTCGTGAACGGATGGTTTCGCACCGGCGACGAAGGGATGCTCGACGAGGATTGTTATTTGCATTTGACGGGACGCATTAAGGACATCATCATTCGCGGCGGCGAGAACATTGCACCTCATGAGGTCGATGAGATTCTGCTGCGGCATCCTGCAGTCGCGGCTGCGGTAACGTTTGGCTGCGCCCATCCCACGCTGGGAGAGGAAGTGGCTGCGGCCGTGGTTTTGCACGAGCCTCATGGGGCTACTGAATCGGTGCTGATCAAACACTGCCGCGAATTGCTCGCGGAGTACAAATGTCCGAAAAAGATTTATCTGGTGAAGAGTATTCCGACTACGGCCACGGGAAAAATTCGCCGCCGCGCCGTCGCCGCCGCGCTCGTGGATGATCAACATGGGAATAGCCAGCGTGGGTGAACGACCAGGTCAACAAGCTGGGTGAACAAGGATGAGATTCCTGATCGCTGGGGCAGGCGCAATCGGCGCCTACATCGGCGCACGCATGGCGCGGGCGGGGTTCGACGTCACGCTGTTTGCGCGCGGGCCGCATCTTCGCGCCATGCAGGAGCACGGCGTACAGGTGAAAAGCAGCGAGGGGGATTTCGTGGCGCGCCCTGCCATCGCGGCTCGCTCGAAGAAGTGGGGCCAGTCGACGTTGTCTTTCTCGGCGTGAAGGCTCACGCGCTGCCGCAGCTTGCGCCGCAGTTGAAGCCGGTTCTGGGTCCGGATACCACCGTCGTCAGCACGCAGAACGGAATTCCGTGGTGGTACTTTCAGGGTTTCGGCGGTGAGTACGAAGGATTACGACTGGAGCGCGTCGACCCCGGCGGCGTGATTTCGGCAGCAATCGCGGCTCCAAGCGTGGTCGGGTCGATCATTTACTTCGCCACTGAGATTCCCGCACCCGGCGTGATTCAGCACATCGAGGGCAACCGCATTACGCTCGGCGAGCCGGACGGTTCACGCTCCGATCGCATTCGAGCAATTGCGGAGGCCCTCGTGGCCTCCGGCTTTCGGTGTCCGGTTACCACTCGCATCCGGCACGAGATTTTCGTAAAGCTTCTGGGCAACGCCTCTTTCAATCCGGTAAGCGCTCTCACCCGCGCCACGTTAGTCCAGATCGCCCGCGATCCAGGCACGGCTTCAGTTATCAGAAACATCATGCAGGAAGTAGAGGCCGTTTCCAACAAGTTAGGGATGGAGCTGCCCATTTCCATCGATCAGCGAATTGCCGGCGCGGAAAAAGTTGGCGAGCACAAGACCTCAATGCTGCAGGATCTCGAAGCCGGCCGGCCGATGGAACTGGAAGCGCTGGTGGGGGCCGTCGTCGAGCTGGGTGAGTGTGTAGGGCTTCCCATGACCTGCACCCGCACAGTGTATAACTGCACGAAATTACTGGTCCGAAGCAGCGCTCGACAACCCCGTTAACATTGGCTGCATCGCCCTTTTTCATCCCACCCTATAAAAATATTTGCTCGGGGGCTTGACAACGGGCGTATACTCCCCTCGTCGGCTGGTCCACTTATCGGACCACTTGGAAATCTACCTTGCCCGCCGCGATCAAATCCGACTTCGAAGTTGTCCGTAGGAACAAAGTCTACGAAGAAGTCGCCAAGCAGATCGAACGCCTGATCCTGAAAAAGCTGCAGCCCGGGGACAAGCTGCCCTCAGAACGTGAACTGGCGGAAATGCTTCGCGTGAGCCGCAGTTCCATCCGGGATGCGATTCGAGGCCTGGAGCTGATGGGCTTGGTTGAGCCGCGTCAGGGGGCTGGAACCATCGTTCGCGAGATTTCCGCTGAATCGTTGGTGAATCCTTTTGCTGACGCTCTGAAGCGGCGGCAGGAACTGATCAGCGAGCTTCTGGATTTTCGCAGGATGCTCGAGCCGCCGCTGGCCGCACGCGCCGCTACCCATGCATCTCCGGAAGAAATTTCCGAGATGGAAGAAATTCTGGCACGGCAACAGGAGAAGCAGGCGGAAGGCGACGCCGCAGTTGCCGAGGATACGGAATTCCATTACAGCGTTGCCCTGGCTTCTGGCAACAGTGTGGTGCTGAAGGTGCTCGATATTCTCATGGATCTGCTGCGCGATACCCGGGAACGCTCCCTGCAGGTAGAGGGGCGTGCGCCGAAATCGCTGGCCGGCCACAAGCGGATATTGGCCGCTATCAAGCGCCACGATGCCGAGGCTGCCAAAGATGCCATGCGGCGGCATATTGAAGATGTGGAAGAGATCGTACTCAACAAATTGTGACAAGCAAGTTCTAATCAACGGAGGGTTGTCATGGGCCGGTTATTCGCAATCGAGATTATTTATCGAGGAATTTTCCAGAAAACCATGGCGGGCAGAATTAGCCGCGCCATCGTGCTCGCCGCCCATCATGAAGGCAAGGTGGGTATTTCTTTTGGCCGTTACGGCGACAGTCCCGAGCGCAACGGCATTCCCGCGAAGGGCTTCGCAATCGTCGCTACCGACGAACAAACTCTGCAGGAAGGCATGGCGAAGTACGAACCCAAGGAAGTTGATGTGACGATTTGCGTGGACGACACGCTATGCAAAGGCGTCGAGTCTTGGGCGTGGTACGGATTACAACCCGTGAATCGCCTGCTGAAGCCGGGCGGCACGCTGATCGTGACCTCGCGCGAGGGCCCGGAGGCCATCATCGC
Source organism: uncultured Acidobacteriaceae bacterium (assembly GCA_963743115.1). Taxonomy (GTDB): domain Bacteria; phylum Acidobacteriota; class Terriglobia; order Terriglobales; family Acidobacteriaceae; genus Sulfotelmatobacter. The sequence continues at coordinate 401,986 of CAVUOM010000002.1, forward strand.
CATGGCCCACCGCAAGGAGGCGCCTTACCAACTGTCGATCCTCAAAGGCACCGTCAGCTTCTCCGGCTTGTGGGTTTACAAAGACGATCACACCGACGTGCGCATTCTGGGCGCGGTTGCGAAGATCCTTCCTGAGCTGTTCAGCTTGAAATCGGTTCAAAGGGCGATCGTTGACGAGTGGAAAGATGAACTTAAAGCCACGTCCGCAGCGAAGTCTTATGAGCGCACCACGAGCGTCACGGTGACTCCGGACCAGGGCAATCCTGAAGTGCCGTACAAATTTGATTTGCCCAAGTGGCATGAGATGGGCGAAGGCATCGCCATCCCCAGCATTCCTGCGGGACACAAGATGGATGATCCCGCGTCGCACGCGCACGGTGGATTCCAGCCCGACCGCAATCCCACGTTTTTGAAATTCAGCACACGAACCATGCGTCCGGTGGTGAATTTCGATACCTGCATCAAGTGCACGCTGTGCTGGCTGCAGTGTCCGGATTCCTGTTTCGATGTGACGCCGGAAGGTTTGTACGACGCCAACATGAAAGCCTGCTGCGGGTGTGGCGTCTGCGAGGCAGTGTGCCCGGTGAAGGAATGCGTCACCATGGTCAACGAAACGGAATTCAAGGACAACAGCAGCCAGTGGGAAGACTGGCGCAAGGACAAAGACGGTTACAAAGTGTGGCTGGAAGAAAAGATCAAGCATCCGCCGGAACGCTCGCACGGGTTCCGCTATCGCGGGCAATATGAGGAACAGATCCCGGAGATGCTCGAGATCGCGCAGGGAAAATAAACCATCATTCATAGCGCCCTTTACGAGGAGAGTCCGTCATGGCAGTTGCTACGATAATCGAAGAACAGAAAAAGAAAATCGAGGAAACAGCCTTAATCACCGGCAGCGAGGCCATTGCTGTGGCCTGCAAGCTGGCCGACGTTGACGTGATCACGGCTTATCCCATCCGTCCCTACGACACCGTCATGCAGTACGTCTGCAAGCTGGTTGCGAACGGCGAAATGGATTGCGAGTATATCGTCGCCGAGGGCGAGCACTCGCAGTTTGAAATCGTAAAGCACGCCTCGGCATGCGGCGCGCGTGTGTTCTGCGGGTCGAGCGGCGTCGGCTGGATGTATGCCATGGAAGCGCTGACGGTGACTCCCGCGCTGCGCATCCCGATGATCGCCATGGTCGGAAACCGCGCGCTCGATGATCCGGGCGCGTTCGGCGTCGAGCACAACGACGCGTTGGCGGTTCGCGACCTGGGCTGGCAGTTGGTCTGGGTCGACAATGCGCAAGAGGCTCTGGACACGGCCCTCATCGCTTATCGCGTCGCTGAGGACCGGCGTGTCTTCCTGCCACTCGCTATCAGTTGCGATGGCGCATTCCTGACCCACTCGCAGGCGCTGGTGAAAATTCCGTCGCAAGAGAAGGTAAACGAGTTCCTGCCGCCGTATGACCGCCAGGAGCTTCTGCTTCATCCCGACAACCCCATTACTGTCGCGCCTCAGGGCAACGAAGACTGGGTGATGGAGATTCGCCGCCAGAACTACGCGGCGATGGAACGCTCCTACGGCGTAATCAAAGAGGCTTACGCAGATTTCGAGCGTATCTTTGGTCGCTCCTACGGCAATCCGTTCTTCGAGGAGTACATGACCGACGACGCCGATATCGTTCTCATGGGAATGGGAACGCTGTCGATCTCGGTGAAGGTGGCGATCCGCGAGATGCGCAAACAAGGCAAGCGCGTAGGATTTGTGCGCATGCGATGGTTCCGTCCTTTCGCGGCGGAAGAATTGTCGAAGTCTCTGCAGCGCTTTGCCGCGGTCGGAGTGATTGATCGCGACTATTCTTTTGGCTCACCTTATCTAGGCGGCGTACTGGCAGGCGAAGTTCGGCATGCGCTGTATCCGGGACCGGGCAAGAAGCCGCCGGTGGTGGGCTTTATTTGCGGGCTCGGCGGACGCGAAGTAACCGTGCCTGATGTGCAGAAGATGGCGGATGCAGTATACGCGGCTGCCGATGGCAAGGCAGCTCCCTTAACTCAATGGATCGGATTGCGAGAGTAATCCGCTTTTTCTGATTTTCGCAGACCTCAGAGAGGATAAAGAATTATGGCGACTTACGTACAGATTGATCCAACCCAGAAATTAGATCCGTTCAAATCCGTTAAGAAGATCCCGCTGGACGAATACTTTACCTCTGGGCACCGCACTTGCCAGGGTTGTGAGTCAGCGCTGGTGATGAAGATGATGGCCAAGGCCGCCGGCCCGCGCACCATCGTGCTTGGCAGCACGGGATGCATGTATGTGGCGAACACAACGTATTACAGCACTTCGTGGGTGCTTCCCTGGATGCATACCCAACTTGGCAGCAGCGGTTCGGCAGCCCTGGGCACGTCCGCGGCACTGAAGGTGCTCATGCGCAAGGGAAAGATGAAGCAGGAGCCGATCAACGTGATCGCATTCTGCGGCGACGGCGGCGGGGCCGACATGGGCGTGGGAGCGATTTCCGCCACGCTCACGCATCCCGATTACAACTGCCTCATTCTGATGTATGACAACGAGTCATACGCGAATACCGACATACAGCTCTCAGGAAGCACGCCCTGGGGTGCCAACACCACGTTCAGCACACCCGGGAAGGTGAAGAGAATCATGCATCGCCGCTGGAAAAAGAATATGGCGGGCATGATGGCGGCAGGCCATCCCACATGCCGCTATGTTGCAACTGTTTGCATGTCCTACGGACTGGCGGCCATGAATTCGATGCGCAAGGCTTTGGCCATCGGCGGTCCTACATTCATTCATTCGCTTGATCCCTGCCCAAAGGGTTGGGATTACGACCCTTACATCTCCCACGAACTGGGTGAACTGGCCGTCAATACTGGCATTTGGCCGCTCTACGAAGTGGAAGATGGCGTGCTAAAACTTACCGGCAGGACGCAGCAGATTGCCGCCAAGAAGATCCAGCGGCAGCCTGTTCGGGATTACCTGCTGAAGCAAGGAAGATTCGCCCACTTCACCAACGACGACATCGATTACTTCCAGAGCAAAGTCGATGAGATGTGGGAGAAGTGGCTGGTTCCCGGTGTGATTCCGTTCCGGACCGAAGTGGAGGCTGATACCCCGCCGTCCAGCTAGCGAGTTGGTGGAGGTGGTTAGCTGACTGTGTGGAATGGAGTCGCGGGGGAAAGTTCAGATTCTTGCAGTGCTCGGGTTAGCGTCCGTTGTTGACGTCCGCTGTTAGCGTCAAGCGAGCTGTCACGGAGGTATTGCCATGGCTGCATCCACCGTCTCACCAGATTCCCTTATCCACCCTTCGCGCATTCCCAATCGCTGGGTCCAATTAATTGCGGGCATCGTCGCCATGATGGCGATTGCGAACCTGCAGTATGCCTGGACTCTGTTTACCAAACCCATTCAGGCTCATCTGCACGTTTCCCTGGTCGCGGTCCAGTGGACCTTCACTTTATTCGTCGCCCTTGAAACTTGGCTCGTACCTTTCGAGGGGTACCTGGTGGATAGGATCGGTCCCCGATTCATGCTGGGCATGGGCGCGTTCATGGTAGGACTGGGCTGGGTCGGATCCGGTTACGCGGAGACGATAGGCACTCTCTATTTTTGGTACAGCGTGGGCGGACTCGGCGCCGGCATCGTCTATGGCGGAGCCATTGGAAACGCGCTGAAGTGGTTTCCGGATCATCGCGGTCTCTGCGTCGGATTGACGGCCGGAGCTTTCGGTATCGGGACGGCGGCGACCATCGCTCCCATTGCAGCGATGATGAAAACCTCCGGCTATCAGCACACCTTCGTCGTCTGGGGAATGATTCAGGGTGTCGCCGTTCTCGCTTCTTCCCTCTTCTTAGCCAGGCCGCCGGTGGGATGGACGCCGCCCAACTGGAAAGAGAAAGAAGCGAAAATCAGGGCCAAAATAAATACCTCGGCTGTCGACCTGACCCCATTGCAGATGCTGCGGCAGCCGTCTTTTTATGTCATCTACCTGATGATGACCATGTTGGCCTTCGGCGGTTTGGTGGTTACCGCCCAGCTCAAGCCCATGGCTTCCTCTTACCATGTGGATAATATTGTCGTGGCGTTCGGCATGACCGCCTTGATATTGGCGATCGAAATCGACCGCATCCTGAACGGATTGACGCGCCCCTTCTGGGGATGGGTCTCGGATCACATCGGCCGGGAGAACGCTATTTTCATATCGTTCATCCTGGAGGCGGTCGCGGTATTTGCTCTGCTCCAGTTGATCAGCCATCCCATCTGGTTTATCGCCTTATCCGGCTTGTGCTTCTTCGCGTGGGGCAACATTTTCTCGTTGTTTCCCTCAATCACCGGCGACCTCTACGGAAAGAAATGGGCCACCACCAACTATGGGATCGTATACACCGCGAAGGGAGTGGCAGCAGCATTTGCCGGACCCGGTGCCGCCTGGTTGTTCCTGAAGACGGGTTCGTGGTCACGAGTCTTTTGGGCGATGATCGCTTGCGATTTGATTGCCGCGTTCATGGCGTTGCTGTGGCTGAAGCCTCTGGCTCACCGCACGGTCGAGGAATCCGAAAGCGGATTGCTTGTCCCTAACCCTCCTAAGGCCGACGGGGCAAGAACCGCGGCGTAGCTGGCGGTAACAGCTGCGCCGCAAGGTTGGCCCTCCCTCTCACGCCTAGTTGCCGACGCGCGCCGTCCAAACCGGCAGCAGTGCCTTCGCGCGATTAACCCGGCAAGGGCTGGCCGCGCGTTTCCGCGCCGAATGGAATCAGGAGCAGTCCAAGCGCGAAGGCGATCGAAGTGAGCGCGACCGGAGTTCCGAGCGATCCATAGTGCCGCACACCGCTTCCCACCAGAAAGGTAATTCCAGCCCCACCAAATCTGGCGAATGAAGTGGAGAACGCGAACGCGCTGGCGCGGCATTCCGTGGGATATTGCTCAGGCAGCCAGAGCGTGTAGACGGCGAAATTCGCTCCGCCGAAGCCCAGGAAGAAAAGACATACGAAAAACCACGGCAACGCGACCGCTCCGAGGTAGAAAACCTTGCCGAACGTGAGCGCGATAAACACCATCATCAGGGTAAAGAAAACGGCCAGCGCACCGCGCCGGCCAAGGCGCTCCGCGAGCCAGGGCATGGCCAGGCAGCCGAGAATCGTAGCAAATGAAACCAGCATGACGCCCCAGGAAGCCAGTTGCGCGGCCGCCGGGCCCACGTGGCCGCCCGCTTCGGCGAGGGCTGTAATCGCTGCGGGGACGTAGACGGTTCCCGCCCACAGGCCGCAGATGGAAGCCAGCATGAACAGAGAATTTAAAATGGTGCGGCGGCGCCAGGCGGACGAAAATAGAATCGCAAAAGGACGCCAGACGGCCCACGAACGGACCACACTCTCTTTATTCTTCCAAGCAGCGGGTTCGACGACGCCGTGCCGAAGCCAAGCCAACAACAGTGCCGGCAATCCACCGACGATGAACATGGAACGCCAGCCGTAGTGGCTGCCGATGCCGTAATTCGCCAGCGCGGCCAGAAATATGCCTACGTAATACCCCGTGTGCATAAACCCCGCGCCCATGCGGCGGCGATTTTCCGGCCACTCCTCGGCGACAAATGTCCCGCCCATCGCCCATTCTCCGCCGATGCCGACGCCGGCGAGCAGACGCAGAATGGCAAGCTGCCACACGCTGGTCACGAACGCGCTCAAGAATGTGAACACCGAATACCAGAGAATGGTTAGCATCAGAGTGCGCACGCGGCCGAACTTATCTCCGATCGGCCCCCACAAGAACGCCAGTCCCCAGCCGATCAGAAACAGAGCGAAGAGCAGACCCCCGTACTGCCCGACGTTTGCTTTGGTGGCGGCAATGCCGGAGCGCGGTAGTAGTTCACGCAAAGAGGGCACGAGGACCAGGGCATAAACAAAAGAATCCATGCCGTCGAGCGTCCACCCGCCCCAGGATGCCCAGAAGCCGCGAATTTGATTTCGGGTTAGAGGTTGAGACGCGGTCGATGTGGGGTGCGTTGTCTCGTCTCTAGCGGAAGACGGCATGATAGGGGGGAACTATATCAAAAGGCGGCGGGGGCGCAACGAAAAAGGCACCTCGCTCGGGTTGGACTTGCCTGTGAATTCCTTTTGAAAATAAATTCAGTGCGGCTGGTTGATTCGGGGGGCTGTTGAGGTGTGCTGCGGGGTCTGGTTTCGATACCCCCCTCCCCCTGGGGTCTACTGGAATCACCACGTCAGCAAGAAATTCCCGTCAAAATCCGGATGTGAAAGAACTTAGATACTAAAATCCGTGAAGCAAAGGACTTAGAGGCGCGACGATGTGGGTTCACCCGACCGTCACGGCCTCGACCATGATCGCTGATTTGAATTGAGCGGGCAAGGTTAGATGTCACACGTTGGTTGTGGAAAACATCAGAACCATAAGGCGAGGTCCGTGGTGCCCAGCTTTGCAAAACCAGCAAAGCTGGGGCGTCCTCAGCCGGTATGGCGCTTAACAAAGATTGGGCCGGCGCCCCTTTGCTATTTCACCAGCGGCAGCTCCAGCGAACTGGGGTGATCAGCATCGTGATAAAGGGTGACGTGTGCAGTGTGCGCATCTTTCCCCGATTCCTCCGCTACGACTCCGGCGCTGTTGTAGTTCTTCTCCATGTAGATGCTGTTCGGTGAGGTCAGCACGAGCCGCAGGCGACTGCCTTTCGCGATTCGTCGTGAGAAAAATGTGAACCCACTGAATTCGTATCGGAAGATCTCTCCCGGCTTGGCCAGCTTCTCGGTGACATTGGAGTCCCGGTAGCGCGCACGCAATGCGTCTCCGGTGAGTTGGATACTCTCGCCATCCGGCATAATCTCGTACAGGTTCACGCTGAAATCAGTGTCGGGTACGTCCATCGACATCCACACCACCAGTTTCACGAAGCCGCTGATCTCGGTGTCTTCGGTGAAGGGTTGGCTGTGATACACCACGCCGTCGCCGAATAAATTCAAAGCATATCGTTCGTCGGTAATGTTGTTCTTGATGTCTTCCTTTTCCAGTTCCGCTGGCCGCACGTCGAGGGGATCGTAAACGTATTGATCGGGCTTCGCGGCGGTGGGTTTCGCCTCGGTCAGGCTGCCCGAGCGGAAGGCGTCGTTCGCTTCACCGTTGCTGGAATTCAAGTAGAGGATTCTTTTCGCATTCGAAAGTGCTTCCAGGCTGTCGGCATATTTCCACTGCTCGGCGCCGGTTACGTAATAGGCGACACGCTTCTTGAGAAACTCCGGCGGCTTGCCGTTCTTCATCGTCCAGTCGTACCAAGCTACATGCAGTTCATTCATGTCCAACATGCTGGCATCACCGAAGGTCAGGCCGCCCACTTCCTTTCTCGGGGTCCGTGTGCCCGCGTGGTCCCAGGGTCCGATGATCAGGTAATGCTTCGCCTTGGCTTCTTCGGTTCCGTACTTCATGTGATCGCGGTAATACGTCATGGCGCCGGGCTGGTCGCCGTCGTAGTCGCCGGTAATGGTCAAGATGGGGATATTGATCTTCTTATATTGCTCCGGGCTAATATCGAGCTTTTGCCAGTAGGCGTCGAACGCGGGATGGGCGATCCATTTCTGGAACACGGTGCTGTCGTCGCCCACAATCTTGTCGAGGTCTCTATAGGGATGGTGGCTCAAATAGAGCTCGCGGAATTTCTCGATCCAGAACGACGATTCCTCGAATAGATTCTGCTGCGACGTCACTCCGCTGGTGAACGTCAACCACTGCATGTCATACGCTCCCCAGATGCCTTTAAACATAGGGAAATCCACGCCCGCGTGGGCTGCAGCCGCGGGGACGATTGTGGCCAGGTGAGGCGGAAACTCTCGCAACGTCAGCCACTGGTCGTAGCCGGCGTACGACCCACCCCACATCGCCACTTTCCCATTTGACCACGGCTGCTGGGCCAGCCACTCGACCACGTCGTGGCCATCTTGCGGCTCCTGCTGGAATGGATCGAACTGTCCCTCGGAATTTCCGCGCCCACGCACATCGACCAGGGCAAACACGTAGCCGTGTTGCGCAAAGTAATACGCGCGGCCGTGATAGTTGTCGCTAATGTAAGGGGTCAGCTCGAAGATTACGGGCAGCGCTTCTTGTTGATCGTTCGGACGGTAGACCGTGGCGTTGAGCTTGACGCCGTCGCGCATGGGGATCTTCACGCCCCAGGTCAAACGCACCGCTTTCGGCTGTTCCGGGGGATGCTGTTCCTGGGCGCGTAAGGGCAAGCAGGTAAGAATTAACGACGCAGCCAGCACGTGGCGCGTGCGGTTCATGTTGACGCGGATTTTCATTTGGCTCCTGGCAGGCGGCATTCTACCATCCGCACCTGCTTAAGAGCCTTGGTCCATCAACTGAAGGTCGGGAAATGCAGCGGGCTTTCGCCCTCCGCTGGGCCGGCGGAACCCTTCGGCTTCCCCCTCGGCTTCGCTCGGGGCTTCGGCGAAACAGGGCAGGCTGCTGGCGCTACTTTGCGGCTTGCAAACGCTCTTCGAGCGCCTTTACTTCAAGATTCAATGCCTCGGGAAGATGGGTGCCGAACTGGGCGAAGTGTTCCTTGATCGACGGCACCTCGGCCAACCATCCCTCGATGTCGACGCTCAGCAGTTCCTCGACATTAGCGCCTTTGATATCTAGTCCCTTGGTGTCAAGATCAGCGACCTCTGGAATCCGCCCGATCGGTGTCTCTTTTGCATGCACCTTTTCGTCGCAGCGCTCGAAGGTCCATTTCAACACGCGGCTGTTTTCCCCATAGCCGGGCCACAGGAATTTGCCATTCTTATTCTGGCGGAACCAGTTGACGTAGAAAATCTTCGGCAGCTTCGAAGCGCTGGATCGCGCCCCCATCTTAAGCCAATGCGCGAAATAATCGCCCATGTGGTAGCCGCAAAATGGAAGCATTGCCATGGGATCACGGCGCAGGCGTCCCTCTTTGCCGGTGATTGCAGCCGTCGTCTCGCTGCTCGCGGTCGCGCCGAGGAAAGTGCCGTGCTGCCAGTTGAAGGCTTCGGTGACCAGCGGAACAATTCCCGCGCGCCTTCCGCCGAACAGGATGGCGTCGATGGGCACGCCTTTTGGATCTTCCCACTCGGGCGCGATCACGGGGCATTGCGACGCGGCGCAAGTGAAGCGGGCGTTCGGGTGAGCCGCATTCCGTTCAGAGGCCGGAGTCCAGGGCCGGCGGAGCCAGTCCACTAACTTGGCGGGCTTCTGGTCGGTCATTCCCTCCCACCAGACGTCGCCGTCGAGCGTCGCGGCGCAGTTGGTGAAGATGGTATTCCGGCCCATCATCAGCATGGCGTTGGCATTCGACTTCATGCTCGTGCCCGGGGCCACGCCGAAGAAGCCGTACTCCGGATTGATGGCGTAAAGCCGGCCATCAGCGCCGAATTTCATCCAGGCAATGTCATCGCCGATCGTCTCGACCTTCCAGCCGGGAAGCGTTGGGATCATCATCGACAAGTTGGTCTTGCCACAAGCCGAGGGAAAGGCGCCGGTAAAATACTTTGCCTCGCCGGATGGGCTGGTCAGTTTCAGAATCAGCATGTGCTCGGCCATCCAGCCTTCGTCGCGGGCCTGCACGGAGGCAATGCGCAGCGCGTGGCACTTCTTCCCGAGCAAGGCGTTGCCGCCGTACCCGGAACCAAACGACCAGATCTCTCGCGTTTCCGGAAAATGGCAGATGTACTTGTGCTCTTTGTTGCAATTCCACGTCGCGTCGGGCTGATTTGGCCCGAGCGGCGCGCCAATCGAATGCAGTCCGCGAACAAACTCTCCGTCAGCTCCGAGCGCATCGAGCACGTGGCTTCCCACGCGGGACATGATGTGCATGCTGACTACGACGTAGGGCGAGTCGGTGATCTCTACTCCGATCTTTGAAATGGATGACCCGATCGGACCCATGCTGTAGGGAACCACAAACATGGTGCGTCCCGTCATCGAACCGGTGAACAATCCCGTAAGCTTCTCCTTCATCTTCGCCGGATCTTCCCAGTTATTGGTCGGTCCAGCCTCTTCCTGAGTTCGCGAGCAGATGAAGGTGCGGTCTTCGACGCGGGCTACGTCGGCCGGGTCCGAGCGGACCAGGTAGCTGTTCGGCCGCTTCTCTTCATCCAGCGGGATCGCGGTCCCAGTCAGCATCAGCAGGCGCAGCATCGCCCGGTACTCCTCTGGCGAACCATCGCACCAGTGAATCCGGTCGGGTTTGCACATCTGCGCCACTTCTTCGACCCAGCGCTCCAGCCGGGCATGCCTGTGGCTGCCCGCAGCTGTTTCAACCTCTATCGTAGTAGTGGCCATGAACGTAATGTCTCCATAAATGAGGCGCGGATTGCAGTGCCGGCCGCTGAATGCGGCCACAGGGGTCACAAGGTCGCCGGATGCCAGGCTCACAGCCTGCTCCGGTACAACTTTATTATTCTCTCGCAGTTGTGAAGATTATTCCAGCAAATGATTCTGCCGGTTAGTGGTCAGTCTGGCTTGCGCGCTGGGCCGGTTAAGCGGGAGATCCTTCGCTACGCCTGAAAAACGGCTCCGCTCAGGATGACAGTCGTCGGGTAATAGTAATAGAGGCAAGCTGACGAATTAACCGAATGAAGCGACGGCCTCCTGCTGGTCTTGAAAAATCTCGAACAGGTCCAGCAGGCAGATCATCTTCAGCGTCTGGACTGTAAATTTCGAAGGATTCAGCAGTTTGATCGATCCGCCTCGCTGCTTGGCGCTAGTCAGGATCTTGACCAGCAACCCGATTCCGCTGGAATCGATCCAGGGAACTTCGCTCAGGTCCAGCACGATGCGGGTGTCGCCGCTGCCCATCAGATCGTCCAGAGTTCCGCGGAAGCGATCGACCGCGTCGCCCAGACTCAGCTTGCCGCGCAACTTGACCAGCTTGACCTGGCCCAGACTGCGAAGTTCGATTTCCAAAGTGGTCTCACCTCAAATGATCAGGGGACGTGGAGGGGGTGGAATCCGTTGACAGCTTCCCGACCCTCTGTTAAAGTGCACCGTCAACTTAGAAGAAGCTCCGCGAATTTGCAAGTTGGGACTTCTGCCTCCCCCAGGACTCAATAAGAGTATCGTGGTATACCTCAGCGAGCTTCATGGCAACTCAGAGCCCCAATCTGGTTCTCGACATTGCCGCGATATCGGTGCACCTTCTGGAGGCGCAAGAGGTCGGCCCCAGGGCGCGCACTATTGCGCGCGATCTTGCCGCCCTGCTGCCCGGCTCTGCCGTCAACGTCTACTTGGTTTCGGAGACTGCCGAGGGAGAAGTCTGGACCGTCTGCGGTACGGCCGGCGACGCCGCGCCGGATGAAACCGTTCCCCTCGATGCCGGAACTCTCGGCATCCTCGCAGCCAGCCGCAAACCCCTCCTGTTCGCCGGCAGAAGTCTCATCCGCGAGCAATACGCTCATCTTAACGTCCGCAAAACCCTGCACTCTCTCGGCTATCTTCCGCTGATGGGCAACGGCGCCTTGATCGGCGCTATTGAGATTCTCAGCTTCGATGAGCCGCTGGCGGAAGCGCACCTCGACATCCTGCAAGGTGTAGCCGAGGTTGCCGGTCCCGCGCTGGCTGCCGCCCGGCAGTACGAACTCGAGCGCCACCACTCCCTGACATCGATCACCCGCCTCACCCACTTCTACGATATTGAGAAGGTTTTCAGTTCGACCATCGAGATGGATCAACTCGTTCCCCTGATTGGATCGAAGATTTGCGAGACGCTCGAGTGCCGGGCGGTCAACGTGTGGATGGTGCAAGGCGATGGCAACCTTCTACTGATGCATCAGGCAGGCCACGATCCGACTACCCGGCAAGGGATGACACAAAAAGGAGGTGAGGGGATCGCCGGCGACGTCTCTGACAACGGCGAGCCTGTGATTGCAGATCAGAGCGACGAACGGCTGGTTCGCCGCAACCTGAATATAGAAGAGGGACGGGTCGAGTCCGTCGCGGTCGCTGCTCTGCTCGATAAAGAATCTCTAGTCGGCGTAGTAGAAGCAGTGAACCGCCTCGACGGCAAGCCTTTTGACGAAGACGACCTCTTCGCGCTCAGCAGTTTGAACGAAACCGCAAGCATCGCTCTCCGCAATGCCAGCCTGCTGTTGGCTGAGCGCAAGGTGGAGATCCTCGAGATGCTGGTGACTGTCAGCCACGAGATCACTTCTACGCTGAACCTGGAACGGGTCTTGCAGACCATCGTCAACGCGCCGCAGGCGGTCATTCCTTACGAGCGCGCCGCCGTCGCCCTCGAGCATGGCGGAAAATACAAACTTAGCGCTATCACTGGCGTCACGCAGGTCGATGCGGGCGCACCGGACGTCGCCCCACTCAACGATCTGCTTCGGTGGACGATGCTTTCCGAAGAAGTCGTGCACGTTCGGCAGCATGGCGACAAAATTGACGCCACGCGCGAAGAAACCCGAGCCAAATTCCAAAGTTATTTCGCGACTTCGGGAATGCGGGCGTTCTATGCTATCCCGCTGACTGACGACACGGGCCGTGTTGGCGTACTGGGCCTTGAAAGCGCGGATCCAGATTTTCTTTCACCCGCTCACATCGAGATCCTGCAAGTGCTCGCCGGACAGGCCACTGTCGCGCTGCGCAATGCGCAGATGTACAAGGAGGTGCCATTCATTTCCGTGCTCCAGCCGGTGCTGGAGAAGAAGCGGAAGTTTATGGCCATGGAAAAGCGGCGCCGCACTTTGACGATCGTGGCAGCGGCCGCTGTCCTGATTTTCCTGGCGGCGGTTCCCTTGCCGCTGCGGGTCGATGGAGATGCGGTGGTGGCTCCTTTGCACTCCGCGCAGATCCAGCCCGAAGTGGAGGGTGTGGTCAGCAAGGTGAACGTTCGCGAAGGCGACCATGTCAGTCGTGGACAGGTCATCGCGAGCCTCGCTGATTGGGACGCTCGCTCGGTGCTGGCGCAGGCCCAGGCCAAGTACCAGATGGCCCTGCTGCAGATGAATCGTTCTCTCGCGGCGAATGACGGCAGCGAAGCCGGGGTGCAGCGCGTCCAGGCCGACTTCTGGAAGTCGGAAGTGACCAGGGACCAGGAACTGCTGGACAAGACGCAATTGCGTTCACCAATCGACGGCCTGGTAGCGACTCCGCACGTCGAAAACATGGTGGGAAAGCGCCTGCAATACGGGGACAGCTTCGCCGAAATCGTTGACACTTCACGGGCAATCGTGGACGTCGCCATCGACGATACGGATGCTTCGCAGTTGCGGACCGGCGAGCACGCCTCGGTCAAACTCAACAGCTTCCCCACCCGGATTTTTCGCGGCGACGTGATGGTCGTCAGTCCCAAGGGGACGCTGCAAGGTGATTCTCGCGTGTTCTTCGCGCGGGTCGCGGTTCCGAATCCCGACGGCGCCATTCGCGCCGGCATGGAAGGACGCGGCAAAGTGCGCGTGGGGTGGTATCCGGCCGGCTACGTCCTGTTCCGCAAGCCGTTCTTGTGGATCTATTCACGCGCCTGGTCGTGGTTTGGAATATGAATGTTTGGAGAGTGAGCGGTTGGAGTGTGCGCGATGCAAACTAGAAAACCGAATCCTTTTGCTTTGATCCTGCTGAGTGCGGCTCTGCTGCCCGGGCTGGCATGTTCCCAGAAAACCATGGAAGTGGCCGCCGCGCCAGCGCCGACGCCGGCGGGCGCACCGGCTCCGGCTCCAGTCGCGAGCGTTCCACCAAGCGACAGCAGCTTCACCGTTTCAGGTCCGTTAATTGTTGAACACCAGCTCGACGTGCTGGCGCAGCGCGACGGCGTAATTGCAGAATTGCGGTCGGAGGCGGGCGCCCGCGTGCACGCCGGAGACTTGCTGGCGCAATTCGACGACCGGCAGCTCAGCGCCGACCTGGAAGCCGCACGCGCCAAGACCCGCAGCACGGAAGCTGACTTGCGGAACTGGGAAGCCGAAGCCAAAGTCATGCAGGCGGACTACGAACGCGCCCAGAAGATGTGGGATGCTCACATCATCAGCAATGAACAACTCGAGCATGCAAAGTTCAAGGCGGAATCTGAAACCTGGGATGTGCGGCGGGTCCGCGAATTGCTCACCGACGACACCCAGACGCAGCGTTCCCTTGAACTTGAGCTGGAGAAGACTCAGATTCGCGCCCCGTTTTCGGGCGTAGTCGCCCGCCGCTACATACGCCAGGGGCAGCAGGTTGCCAGGGGAGAGCGTCTGTTCTGGGTTACGGCCGAGGGCCCCTTGAACATGCGGTTCACTTTGCCGGAGAGGTTCATGGGGCGAATCCAAAAAGGTGAGGTACTGCCCATGACGACTGCCGATCTGCCCGGCCAGAAGTATCAGGTCAGGGTTGTGGAAGTCAGTCCCGTGGTCGATCCCGCCAGCAGCACCATTGAAGTGGCAGTGGAACTCAAAGGCAAACCCGGCCCGCTCCGTCCCGGCATGGATGCAAGCGTCAGCCTCGAAAATCTGCGATGAACATCACCGAAGCCCTGAACGAAGTATTGCCGGACATACCGGCGCGCATGGTCAGCCAGCGCTACCCGCGCATTCATCCAGACGTTGTCTTCAAACAGCATGTCGTGGATGGCCAGGCCGTCGTTCGCGCCTTTGTGCCCGGCGTGGAAGCTCTTTTCAACTTCACTCCTCAAATTTGGCAATTTGCTCAACTCTTCGACGGCCAGCGGTCTTATGAGGAGATCTCTGACCTTTACTTTCATGAGACAGGAATTCCATACACCGCGCCAGAGGTTCGCGACTTGGCGGACAATCTAGAAAGCATTGAGTTCTGGTTTAAGACTCCTCTGGAGAAAAACATTGCCCTCATGCAGAAAACCGCCGAAGAACGGCGAAAGCTGTTCAAACAAAAAAAGAAATGGGGCGACCTCTCAACAATTGCATTCCCGGCCGTCAACCCTGATCGTTTCCTCGGTTGGCTACACGAGCGCATCGGTTTCTTCTACACCTGGTGGTTCACGCTCATTACATTGGCCGCTTTCGCCTTTATGGCCGGCATCTTCGTCACTCACTGGGGTGAAATCGGCCGCGACACGCTTCAGTTCTATAACTTCGGTGACAAAACCTCGTGGGATATAGCCGCGTTCTGGCTCTTGGCATCGGTGGTCATGGCACTCCATGAGATCGGCCACGGTCTAACGTGTAAGCATTATGGTGGGGGCGTTGCCGCCATGGGATTCCTCCTCATCTACTTGAGCCCCTGCTTTTTTACCGATACCACAGAGGGCATGGTCACCGGGGACCGCCACCAGCGGCTCATGATTACCGTGGCAGGCGTGTGGACCGAATTGATGATTTGCGCCATTGCCACGCCCCTTTGGTGGGGCACGCCACCTGGAACCGCAGTCCACGACTTCGCCTACAACATCATCCTCATCACGGGCATCGGCGTGGTTCTGATCAATTGGAACCCCTTAATCAAACTCGATGGCTACCACATGCTCTGCGAAATCCTGGGCATCATCGATCTGAAAGAGGCCTCAACCGTCTATGTTTCCTCCTGGGTACGGAGGTATGTGTGGCGGTTGCCTGTGGAAGTTCCGTACGTGCCTAAGCGCCGGCGATTGGGTTTCGCTGTATACGCAGTCCTCTCCGGAATTTACAGCTACACAGTCCTCTATGTCATGGCGCGCTTCGTCGGGAACGCCTTCCGCCACTTTAATCCTGAGTGGTCGTTCATTCCCGAGCTTGGCACGGCGGCAGTGATCTTCCGCTCGCGCATTCGGACCCTGGTGAACTTTATGAAATTCGTTTATCTCGACAAGAAAGATCGCGTGCGGGCCTGGTTTACGCCCCGCCGATCGACCGCATTGGCGGGACTCTTCATTGCCCTCGCACTGGCGCCGATATGGCACGAAACGGGCAATGGCCGCTTCATGCTCGAAGCATCAAATCGCGCAGTAGTTCGCAACCTGGTGCCCGGAACAGTAACCAAGGTCTACGCTTACGAGGGGCAGGCCATAACGGCGGGAGCCCTGCTGATCCAATTGCACAACGTGGCCTTAGAATCGAAGTTCGCCCGCAGCCAAGCCGACTATGAGGTCGCCATCGCGCGCGCAGCGACCGCCCTCCTGCACTATGCCGATCTCGGCCGAGCGACTGGGGATCGCGACCGGCTGACTCGGCAAACTCAGGAGCTCTGTTCCGAGGTCGCTAAACTCGATCTCAGAAGCCCTATCTCAGGTGTTGTGCTGACCCCCCGCGTGAGCGATCGGCTGGGAACCTACCTCGTCGAAGGTACGGAATTAATTGAGGTGGCTGACCTGAACACCTTGAGGGCCCGTGTCTATCTCTCCGAGCACGACATATACAAGTTGCGGCAGGATTCCTACGCGCGATTCCAGATTGATGGCGCGTTCGGTTTGCACGAAGGGCGTGTACTGACGGTGGCTCCGGTTTCCGCGCAAATTCCGCCGGGGCTAATTGACCTTACTAAGTACAAAGGCTTACGCCCGCCCAACTTCTACGTGGCAGACTTTCTCCTCGCCAATCCGCACGGAAACCTCCGACCAGGGATGATCGGGACCGCCCGACTCTACGGAAAGCGATCCAGCTTAGCGCGTCTGGCTTGGAAAAGCACAACCGATTTCCTCGGTCGCAAAATCTGGTAAAAAAAGAGCAAAAGAAAAGAGGCCGCGGTCCCCCGGCCGCGGCCTCTTTCCCACGACAGACTTACCTCGAGGCGGCACTTCGGTTGGCGGCAACACGGTTGGCGGCAACACGGTTGGCGGCAACACGGTTGGCGGCAACACGGTTGGCAGCAACACGGTTGGCAGCAACACGGTTGGCAGCAACACGGTTGGCAGCAACACGGTTGGCAGCAACACGGTTGGCAGCAACACGGTTGGCAGCAACACGGTTGGCAGGGCTCTTAGTGGCGGACGTTGCCGACACGCCCCCTACCAGGCTGCTGGCAACGGTGGCTTTCTTGGTGGTGTTCAGGGTGCTGATCAAGGATTTCTTCTGGATGGTCATGGGACGCTCCTCAAATTTTTGTTTTCGATTGAATTCCATCACTCGGCTTGACCTTTAGCACGAGCCGTGCCAAACCCGCGGGGTTGACCTCTAAAATCGCTAAGTCCAATAATTACAGATTCTTAGCAGTGGTATGGCTGGATTTGGACTCGGGGCCGAGCAGTGAGTAATTCTATTTCGGTTAATAGTTAACTGCAACCGGGTTAATTTTTAACCTTGTTTTGCGTCCTACGGCTAAAGATTCAGCTTCCGGCAGAGATACTTCATGCGCTGCGGGTCCATGTTGAGAAGGGTGGCGGCTGCAGACTTCCTGCCTTCCGTCCGTCGAAGCGCGGCGTTGAGATAGGCGATCTGGATCTTTTCCATCTCGGCGTCGAAGTCTACCCCTTCTTCCGGAATCAGGATGGCCTCGTGGCTGGCCGCGCTTGAGCGTAGAAGCTGGTGCGGCAGGTGTTGGGCGGTGATCACCGGGACGTCGTTCATCACCACCATGCGCTGCACCACGTTCTCCAGTTCGCGAACGTTGCCGGGCCAGGAATAGTCCTCCATGATCTGCATCACGTCGGGCTGCAGCTGCTTGATCGGCTTTTTATTGGCCGTACAGTAGATGCGCAGGAAGTGTTCCGCGAGCAAGGGCACATCTCCATCGCGCTCGCGCAGGGGCGGGATCAGGATCGGTACGACATTAATGCGGTAGTAAAGGTCCTCGCGAAAGCGGCCTTTGTGCATCATGTCTTCGAGATCATCGTTGGTCGCGGTAATCAGGCGGAAGTCGATTTTGCGGGACGACCGGCCTCCCAGGCGCTGCACCGAGCGGTCCTGCAAAATGCGCAGGAGCTTGCTCTGCAGCGGGTGGTTCAGCGTCGTAATCTCGTCCAAAAATAACGTGCCGCCATGCGCCATCTCGATCAGCCCCGGCTTGGCGCCCTCCGCCCCGGTGAAGGCTCCTCGTTCGTAGCCGAACAATTCCGACTCGATCAGGCTCTCGGGCAGGGCCGAGCAGTTCAAGCAGACGAAAGGCTTGCCCTGACGGTTTCCCGACTGCACGATGGCATGGGCGACCAGCTCCTTGCCCACGCCGCTCTCTCCCCGCAATAGCACGCTGGCATTGCTGTCGGCCACGGCCTGAATTGCTCCATAAACTTTCTGCATTCCCTCGCTGCCGCCAATTAGCCCGCAAAACGCCGACTTGCTTTCAACCTGGTCAAGCAGCCAGCGCCCTTCAAACTGTAGCGCGCGCTTCTCGATCGCTCCCAGCAGGACGCCGGCCAACTGGCTGAAGTCCATGGAATCGAGGAAGAACTCGTCCGCGCCCGCCTGGCTGGCCTTCAGCGGTATCTCGCTGTTGCTCGATTCCGTGATCGCCACCAGCACCACGTCTTCGCGCAGCCTGCGGATTTCCTGCAGTACCTCAGTGCCATCTGGCGCTCCCTCCCCGATGCAGTCGAGATCGAACACAATCCCCTGTATGCCCGGGTCATGCACTGCGGCCTGAATCTGCTCTTCCGTGCTGGCCAGCACGGTCCGGAAGGTGGGCGCAAGGTATCTGCCAATCTCGTGAAAAGAGGTCCCCTTCGCGGTGACAATTGCGACGGAGTACTTTTCCGATTCGGGTTGATTCGCGGGCAGCTGAAGGGATGCAGCCATGGTGGGCGCTCCGGTTGCGGATTATAGGTGAATTTCTCACCCTTGGGAATGCAAAAAATCACCTTATTTCACACCCCCGACCTTTGCCTGGCGACCTGCCCGGATCGCGCAGGTTCCCAACTTCCAATCAGGTTTAACTTGACTTCGGCCTTGCCGGGAGTATTGTGGTGGCGTTCAGTCCTGCCCCAGTTGTGCGGGTCATTGGGGTGCGCTGAACCCGCGCATCCCATCCCCGAGAGCGCCGATCGTCGTCCGCAGATTCCCAACTAAGGAGGCCTGTCATGGCCGCTAATCCTATCCCAATCTCAGAATTAAGTCTGGAAACGGTAAAGGCGCCCGATGAGACCATCGTCCGCTGTGTCGGCAGAATCAATTCGAGTACCTCGGCCTTGTTCCAAACGACAGTCCGCAGTCTCATTCCAGGGAGCGAAAGCATTGTGTTGGACTTGACCGATGTGAGCTATATGGACAGCTCCGGCCTGGGCGCCATCGTGGGCCTCTACCTGTCGGCCAAGAGGCAGAATTGCACACTGAAGCTCGTCAACCTGAACCAACGCTTGCGGGAGCTGTTTCGGATCACGAAACTAGCTTCGGTGTTCGAGGGACACGAAGACTTCCTCGGCCACACTCCCGACTGACCGGACGAGGTTCGCGGAACCTCTGGATGGCGCGAGATATCGCGGTAGCTAAGCCCTCGGGATCCTGACACAGTCGGACCGTTGTCGCTCGGGCCGACCAGTCGGGCTGGTTCCGGTCTAAGCCGGTCTGGCCTGACCGGTTCCGGTCTAAACTTGGAAAAGACCGTTTTTCACACAGGAAACCCCATATTCTTGTCTTGACAAATTGTTACGCTCGGAACAAAATGCTAGGCCGGAAATTGGGAACCGGCTGAGAAGGCGCGTCCAGCCTTGGGTTCAGCGCGCTGACGGTAAGCGAGTTGAACCGACTGAGGTTGGAACGGAGAGAATATGGAAACGACAATTGGAGTATTCGCTTCGCGTGATGAAGCGGAAGGAGCGGTTAAAGAGTTACTGGAACGAGGCGTGCCTGAAGAGTCCATCGTTTTCCTGACCCGGTCGGAAAGCGAAGCCAAAACGATAGCCAAGGAACTCGGCACATTTGTGGGAGGCTTTCTTGGTGGGGCTGCCGGCGTGACCACCGGCGTAGTGGCTGCGTCACTGCTTCTTCCGGGCATCGGAACGGTATTCGCGCTGGGGATCGGCGCCGCCGCGCTGCTCACTGGCGCCGGAGCGGGCGCAGGCGCGGGCTCTGCCCTCGGCTCGGGAACACACGGCGACGACGCTCCGAAGCCGACGGCCGTCGAAGATTGCGCTGAGGACATAACGTTCTTCCGCGAAGTTCTCAAAGAGGGACGTTCGCTGATCGTGGTGCGCACGGAATCGCAGGATCTGGCGACGGCGGCCTGCACAATTCTCGA
The DNA here is from genome assembly GCA_963743115.1 of uncultured Acidobacteriaceae bacterium. Lineage (GTDB taxonomy): Bacteria > Acidobacteriota > Terriglobia > Terriglobales > Acidobacteriaceae > Sulfotelmatobacter. The sequence goes on from CAVUOM010000002.1 coordinate 422,050, forward strand.
CCGGCGCGGACTGGGAATGCAAGGATCCACTCCAGTGAAGATGCAGGCAGCGACCCGCCAGGTGGGGCCGGTGACCGTACTCGATGTCAGCGGCAGAATTACGCTCGGCGACGGAAACATCAGGTTGCGCGAGATTGTTCGCGATCTGTCAGAGAAAGGACAAAAGGCGATCGTGCTCAACCTGGGCGGCGTCAACTACATTGACAGTTCCGGGGTCGGCGAACTGGTCAAGGCTCACACAACGATTCGCAACCAGGGTGGGCAATTGAAACTCGCCAACCTGACCAAGCGAGTCCACGACTTGCTGGAGATGACCCGGCTGTCTGCAGTTTTCGATATTCAGAAAGACGAGGCTAGCGCCATTGAGTCGTTTGGCGGCTCTTCGCAAGCAGTGGCTTAACAACAAGCTGTAAACGATTCAGCGGTAAAAAGTTCAGAGAGACGGGTCCCCCAACTCGCAACCTGAATTGGCCGCGAAATCCATGAAAATTGTCGACGACGGGTCCCCCACCTGTCTTGCGTCTTGAACAGCACAATAGAGATGAACTGCAGTCTCCCAGGTCGAGTGTTTGTCATCGTCCGCCGCGTCCGCCCACAAGGCCCACGAAGATCCGCAAGTCCGAAAGCACGACTGGTAAGAACCAGCGTGAAGAAAAGAGGATATCTATGAAGCTAGCAATTACGAGGTTTGCTATTGTTGCCGCGATCGCGGTTTTAGTGGTGGCTGTCGGAAGTACGGCCGCCTGGGGGCAGACGCCTTGCCCGAATTCTCCCAACTACAGTCCAGATTTTACTGGCGCCTCGATCCCAAGTTGCCTGACCGCGAATAACAATGGCGACGCAGGGTACCCGGGGTTGTACGCGGTGGTCAATCCTCCAACACCTCCGCCAGTAGTAGCGAAAGTACTACGGCTTACCCCAAATTCGGTCTACACGGCGGGGTCTGTCTGGTACAACGCCCCGCAGCAGGTTTCCGCTGCCTTTTCCACCACCTTTACGTTTGAGCTGAGTGGGTCGAACACGCCCGTGCCCGCCGACGGTATTGCTTTCGTCATTCAAGGTTCCGGAACCTCTGCCTTGGGTCCTGACGGCTGCGGGATGGGGTTTGGCACGGGAAGCTGCTCATCGGGCCCTCCTCCTGGCATCTCGAACAGTCTGGCGGTGGCTTTCAAAACCTACGATGATGGCGATAGTTTTAACAACGGCAACACCGTCCTGATCAACAGCGAAGGAACTGGCCCGAACTGCATAGGCGACTCATGTACGATTGCATACAACAACAACCTGCCGAACGCTCCCAACTCGGAGACCCCCATCAACCTCGCGGATGGGTACGCTCATACGGCCACGATTTCCTACACGCTTACGCAACCACTTGCAACGGGGAGTTGTCTGTCGAACCCATGCCTTGATGTTGTCCTGGATGGCAACGACCTTTTCAATGGAGGAGTGCCGGTCAATCTGAGCACCTTGCTGTCTCTGGCCAACGGCAGCGCTTACGTCGGCTTTACCGCGGCAACCGGCGGCGACGACCTCAATCAAGACATCCTTAGCTGGACCTTCACGCCGCAGCAAGTTCAAGGCGCCCCAATCAATCCTTCAACTCCCGGTAGCTTGAATCAGAGTGCTTCGATCATCGTCGCGGGGAACCCCGTGACGGCTACCTTTGACTTTAGCAACGTCCCCCAGACCAATCTCGTGGTTCAGAACGGCACGATTCCTTACTTCGGCTTCAGTGGACTGACTCAGCCACAGTATGCGGCGTTAGTTGCCGGCACGGCGCTGGGTGGAACTACTTGCCTGCTTGCTACAGGACTCTTTGACTCAAACAATGACCCTCTGTGCGAGGTCAATACTTTCACCGCCACGTCAACGGCGAATCCAACACAAAGCGGTGCCAACCTGCCTCAAAGCACCACCTCTCAATACATCAGAGACATTGTGTTTACTCAAACATTCAACCTCAATCCACTACAAGGAGTTCCAGTAAACGGGGCAGGTCTCCTCGTGATACCGCCCGGCACGGCCCCGGGAGTCGCGGAGTTCAACGACTCTATAAGCTGCGACTTCCCGTCGGGCGATCCGCTGTACGGCCAAGTTTGTCCGCGCAGCATCATGACTTCGATCATCGACGGTCCGACGAAGCCTGGCGGAACCCCCAAACCCGCTGGATCTTCTCAGGTGTTCTTCTGTTGCGAACCTGAGTGGACTACGACGCCCACAATTGCCCTGTGGACGAACCAGCCTTCTTCGATTCCGGTGTCGTTCCAAAGCAACCCGCCGCCGCCAAGCCCGCCCACCTTCGAACCGGCTCAGGGTCTTGGTGTCAGCTTCGGGGCTGTGGCGAAAGGCGTGGTGCTCGACCCTGTTCTCTCCTTCCCGACTGAGCAGACCGCGATCACTTCTGCTGCATGTCCTGGAACGTGGTCGGCGCAGCTACCAGTGTCTTACAACGTCTCTGGCAGCCTCACCCAGTACGATAACGCCGGAACTGGCACGGCCTTTGGAGAAGGCGCATACAGTCTGCTGTACGCCCCGCTCGATTGCGATGAATTCCTCGGGCTGGCGTACCCTGCGTCAATCGATCTTAGCGGCACTGGGACAAGTCCGAACCTGGCGAGTTGGAACACCGCACCTTTCGGGGTGGACGTGACGAAGCCAAACGTGGGCCCGATCACGCTAAGCCCGGTTGTTGCGGGTACCTACTATGCTGTCGGCGCTACGGTAAAGGCCTCGATGACTTGCTCTGACCCTGTCAGCAACAGTGTCGCGTCAGGCATAGCATCCTGCGGCGGGACCTTGGTAACGCCGTCGAATGGGACTGGGCCTGGATCGTTCACTGCCAGCGCCTTCGTTCCGACTACCGCGACTGGCCTGCATACGTTCACCTTCGCAGGCGCAACCGATGTGGCCGGAAACTCCTCCAGCGCTCCGACGCCCGTGTCGTACACGGTGGTTGGCAACGCTGATCTTGCGATTGGGATGCTCGGTGGCTTGGTAGCCAAGACCGGGCAGACCGTAACCTACGTCATTGGAGTGGCGAACGCAGGACCAAGCACTGCCGAAGAAGTTACGGTGGTCGATACCGTTCCTTCCTACGCTACCGCCGCGAGCGCGACCTACGCTACCGGCTCCTGCACTCTCAGCGGAACGCCAAGTTGTTCGGTCACACCGAAAATGCCTTGCGCAATCAGCGGGAACACGATCACCTGCAACGTGGGTGCTCTCAACGCCTGGACCAAGGGAAATCCGGTCGGGGCAGGGATCCAGGTGACGGTCACGGTAAATGGGGTAGTAAAGGCCAATACCGTGATGACAAACTCGGTCTCGGTGAGCGGCGTGGCCAATGCCGATCCTAACTTGAAGAACAACACTGCAACCTGGCCGACGCTGATCACGAACTAGAAGGCGTTAGCATTCCACTAACCTCGTGCCGGGCCGAAAGGCCCGGCCTTTTTTGTCAACGGGGACGGTTACACGCCGCTCCGAGGGAGCAGGGCATCAGTTTTGGGCAGGCGCGAATTGCGAGGCTGTATACACAGCTTTCAGATCGGCGCGCTCCAGCAGTTTCTCGGCGCCGGGATCTTTGCGCATGTCATCGATCAGGCTGACGGCCTGCTTGTACTGGGCGGATGCATCGGTGGTATTGCCGCTCAGGCGAAGCGCGTTGCCCAGAAGATAATGTACGCGGGCACTTTGATATCGCGATCCCAGTTTTTCACTGGCGCCCAAATCAGTTTGCAGTTCTTGCTGGGCGTGGGTGTAGTCTTTGCTGCTGATCATAGCTTCCGCCAGGTCCAGCGAACTCTGAAGCGAGAGATACCTCAAGCCGCGGCTGTCGGCCTGCTGAGCCATGCTGCGAAAATCACGGACGACGGATTGCCCGTGCCCCTCACCCAGCGCTGCTTCGGCAAGATGCAATTTGGAAATCAGAACCTCATCCGGATCCGTCCCGCGCGAGGCAGCGCGCAAAGCCTGGTCATAAAACCCCTTAGCCGCTTTCCAGTCTCCACGATAACGCTCAACGTCTCCTTCAGTGTTGAGGATTTCCGCCTGAGCGATTTCATTCTTTAGCGTGGTTGCCATCTTCTGAGCTTCCTGCAGCAGGGGTGCGCACTCGGATCCGCGTCCAGCCTGGGCTAGAGCTTCCGCCAGATCGTTGAGCAAGTCGACCATGTAGCTGCTGTGGTCACCAACCGACTCGTAGCCTTTCACGGCATCTTGCAGGCCACTTACTGCGGCCCCCAGGCGGCCCTGATACTCGAACACCATTCCGACGTCATGCGATTCTTCAGCCACGCCCCGGGTATTTCCGTCCTGGCGGCGGAGATCCAGAGAGCGCATGAAGGCCGGCAGGGCTTCGTCGTACCGCCCCGTGTTGGTATAAACCTGGCCGATACTCGCCAGGGTTTCAGCGATACCGTCGGACGATTTTAGTTTTTCCCGCAATTGCAGCGCCTGCTGCAGGTAAATTAAGGCATTATCGTTGTCGCCCTTACCCAAATAGACGTTCCCAATGTTATTCAGGCACAAAGCCTGAATGCTTTCGCCGCCAGACTCGCGATGGATCTGCAGCGCCTCTTTGAAATTCTCCAGCGCCTTGTCGTAGTCGCCCTTGGACTGGTAAACCGCTCCGATGAAGATCAGGGTATCGCCCACTTCCCTCTTCATGCCGATCTCGCGCTGAATCTGAAGCGCCTGGTTGTAGCCGGCAAGAGCGGCGTCAGGTTTCCCCTGCGAGTCCTCGACGCTCGCTATCTCCAAAAGATTAGTAGCCAGCCCGCGCTTGAGACCGAGCCGGCGGTTGATGGCCATGGCGTCCTGAAAATTACGCATGGCATCGTCAGGCTTATTCATCGAACTATAAGACAGGCCAATCGCGTGCAGGATCAGCGCTTTCATTTCCTGGTTATCCATCTCTACCGTAAGCGAAAGGCCCTTGTTCAAAGGTTCGAGCGCGGCTTGTGGCTTACCGTCGGTGATTTCGACAATCCCCAGCTGCCGCAATGCCTTGATGTTCTTTGGGTCGGACTTCAGAAGGTTCGCGAGTTGGGCACGAGCCTTGTCGTATTCACCGGCCTCCGTGTAGAGAGTGCTCAGAGCAAACTCGACGTCGGCGTTGTTCGGCATGCTCTTGGCCAGGTCCTCGTAGGCCTCGATTGCTTTCTTGCTGTCTTTTGTGACCCGCGCATGGGTCGCCTGAATGAGATACTTTTCAGCTATGGGTAACGATTGGCTAAGATCGACTGCCTTGCGGGAAGCCTGCTCTGCATCGCCGTCGTATCCCAGCGCGGAGTCCGCGTCGGCGAGGCGGGAGTAAGCCAGGGCAAATTGTGCATCTTCTTTGATGGCAGACTGGAAAGCTTTAATAGCATCGAGGTTCCGGCCATCTCGCAGCAGCTGCAGCCCCTGGTTGTAATCTCGCAGCGCTGGCGCCGAGCGGGAACTCGGCTGGAAGGAACTAGCTTTCAGTTCCTTGATAACGTCGGTCGAGAACGCCAGATTGTTGCGGATCGAAGCGGCCAGCCGGTCCACTGCGCCGGGAATGTCCTTTTCATCCACGGCGTCGATCTTAATGGGGACGCTGCGATCATGCTTGAGATCCTGCAAGGTCGCGTCAATGCGTATATGTCCGCCAAATTTCGCATACTGTCCAAAGACCATGGTGTCGGCGTTGCTGAATTCGGCAATGCGCCCAACCATGGTGGGGTCGATCGAAGTTCCGGGGCTGATGCGCAAATCGGAGAGGACTTGATGAAGACGGTCCGGCGCAATGGTGTGCAAATGCGCCGACTGGCCCACGTCTGTGCTCAACATCTCGGCGAGACTCGGCCCCAGCCAATCAAAGCTGGGATCGCCGGAGGCATTGCGAAAAGGCAGTATGGCCAGCGAAACCGCGGGCCCGGTCGCCGTTGCCGTCGCCTTCTTGCCCGGCGCAAACAATTCCGCGCGCAGCACGTAGCCGATGATCGCCAACGCCAAGACCGCCGCTGTACCGCCGATCCAGTGCCATGGAATAGTTTGCCCCCAGGGCTTTTCGCTGGTGGGAAAACGTAAGGTGGCCGCCGCGCTCTTGCCCTGCCAAATTTCCAGATCCTGTAAGAACTCACCAGCGGTCTGGTAGCGCAAGGCTGGGTCGCGCTCCAGGCACTTGGCGACAATGTTGCTGAGCGCGCGTGGAATCGTCTGGTCGTGATCGGAAACCGGAGTGGCCTGCTCCTGGTTGCGCTTGATCAAACTGGCCACGGCACTCTCGGCCTTGAACGGCATTTTGCCGGTCAACAGCTCGTACAGGATCAACCCCATGCTGTACAGATCGGAGCGTTGATCCAGATCCTTGCCCAGCGCCTGTTCCGGTGACATGTATTCCATGGTCCCGACCAGCGCTCCGGTTTGGGTCATGCCGTCGCCTTCGACCGTGCGGGCCAGGCCAAAATCCATCACCAGAATGCGGCCAGTTTGATCGCGCATGATGTTTTGCGGCTTCAGGTCGCGATGGATGATGCCGAGGGTGTGCGCGGCTTCCAGAGCGCGGCAGACCTGTTGCATCAGTTCGACCGCCTCTTCAGGAGGAAATTTTTTCTTTTCCTGGATCAGCGACCGCAGATCCTGCCCCTCTACGAATTCCATGGTGATGAACTTCACACCATCGGCATCGCCCAGATCGTAGATACGGATAACGTTCCTGTGAGTGACCTCGCGCGAGAGCAGAAGCTCCTGCTTGAATCGCGCCAGGATCGAGGGATTGGCAGCCAGCTCTGGACGGATCAGCTTCAAGGCCACGAAACGGTCGAGTTCCCGGTCGCGGGCTTTGTAGACGGCGCCCATCCCACCCTCGCCGAGCATCTGCAGGATCTCGTAGCGGCCGCCAAGAACGTCGCCGCTTTGCAGCATGGGAGCAGCAGCCTGGAAGCGGGCATTTCTGGGACCGGAAGACGGGGCGGGCGAACCACGAACCGAGCCGGCGTCCACCACAGTAGCGTCAACATCCACCAGGGTGGCATCGGAGTCGACGAAAGTCGCTTCGTGATCAGAAGTCGCTTGCGGAAAGTCGACTAAAGTAGCGTCGGGATCAACCGGAAAGTGCGAACCGGAGCTGTCGCCCTTTGCAGGAACACTTACACCGGGCTGGTTTGTGGAGTTCGGTCGATCTTGAGGATCAGACCGCGGATTCCGGTTCTGCATGAGTTGCCCCGCCCTGAGGCCAGAATCAGGTGCCCCAATACTCGCACAAGAAAACTGAACAAAAGTATATACCGGCACAAAGCCCACTGTCCCCAAAAACGGAGGCTTTGCCTCATAATTGTGTTAGCGGTCGTGGTGCCGGAAAAGCCCGATTTTACTGAGGTTTAGATGGGTAGGCCAAGTCGCGATCGAACCGACTGCTTCCTCATGGCGGACGACAGCATTTAAAGCTTTCTCGGCGGGTTTACAAACCTGAAGCTTCCAATGTGAGCTGGGCTTTCTGATATCCCTGCCCTGCCGCTTCTTTTAACCACTTCCGGGCTTCGTCAAGGTTGGTCGGAGTTCCATCTCCGGAGACATAGCGGAGAGCGAGGTTGTACTGAGCTGCCGAATTACCCTCTTCCGCGGCAACGGCAACCCAGTGCGCCGCTTGCGTGCAGCTTTGCGGCACGTTGCGCCCAATCTCATAGGCCATCGCCAAGGTCAGAGCCGCAACGTCATCCCCGTAGCGCGCTTGGCGGCTCACCGTTTGTATTTCGAAGCGGCTCAGGCCCGCCACAAGGGATGAGGATGCAGCGTCCGTTACTCGCATGTGGCTTGGTTCGAGCACCGCCGACGCTGGCGGTTCAAGCGCAGGTGGCTTAAACAGGGGCAGGGTGGCAGAGTCCGCGCTCTCAGGAGTTAGAGCAGATTGGGCTTGGGCAACATGGTCAGACGCTGGCGAGTCAGCAGCTTTCACAGCAGTGACGGAAGGTCCATGAATTCCCAGCAGCGAAAATACGAACGCGAGCATGATCGCCAGCACAGCAACCGGCCCCGCGTATGCTGTCGAAAGTCGTGACGCGCGTTTCAAAACGGATGCGGTCCGCCGGGCTAGCGCATGTTCCTCGTGTTCATATGTTTCTCCGACCGGCACGAGACGGAGAGCTACCCGATATTTATCTTGGGACCGCACCAGATGAAAGGTTATTCGCCGATTGATCTGGGCCAGGGCCACCTTCCCTCGCGCAGCCTTGTCTAAAACATCCGCCGCGCCAAAGGGGACTGGATCAGCGAGCGGTGAGCCATAGCGGTCCGTCGCCAGAGCCAGCGCTCCGGCAACTTCAGCTTGCTGGGAAATTAGCGGGACTGTCGCCCGGCTAGGAAAGGCACCCGGATTCAAAATTTCGTAAATCTTTGGGGTGTGCGCCTCGGTAACCGCTCTGGCTGGTTCAAAAACATTGCTCGGGGAAGGCAGCGCAAGAGCGGGGTTTCGTTCGTCTTTGTCGGACGGAACTGCGTCAGAGGGAACCTCGAGGACATTCACTTCCTCGGGTGATTCAATCAGGTGTGATTCAATCAGGTGTGATTCGATCAGGTGTGAGTGAATCAGCCGCGATTCACTTAATTCACGATCGTGCTCACACTGCAGAACCCAGGCCGCTTCCAACAGTTTTTGGAAGGAGGAAACATCGAGGTTAAATGGCTGATTCATGCCACGATCCTTCACGCCCGGCCTAACCCGTCTGGATGATATTGTATCCGTCCGCTCGGCAACTGTCGAGAACAAGCGTTGGACGGGCGTTTGCGGGCGGTCTCGCATTTTCTCGTCGAGTGGTTGAAAGAGTTGGTGGAGCTAGTCGGGATCGAACCGACGGCCTCGTCGTTGCGAACGACGCGCTCTCCCAGCTGAGCTATAGCCCCACGTGGCTGGTTGGACTTCCAGTTTACGCACTCATTTTAGCAGCGTTCTCACCTCCGTACCAAAGGCCGGCAGCAATTCCCTGCTGATGGAATCGTGACGGTTACCGGGGGTGGGATCGACTGAACAAACCATATTGACGAACTCCCCCTCTCTGCGTCTAACCTTAGATCAACGACGCGGAGATCAACGACGCGGGTCAGGGGTTTACTCGAAGATGTTTGGGCAACTGAATCCCGCAGGACTAAGAATCCAACGCAGAATCCTGATGGGCTCACTTGCGTTTCACGGCCTGCTGTTCGCCTGGCTGCTGCATACTCCGGAGCCGCAATTACTGACTGCATCTTCCGCCGCAATCGGGCGCAACGGTAAGGTGCTCACGCAGATCTATTTCTCTACCAATTTCCCCGACGACAGCGCTACCAGTTCACCAGCTCACGCAACTGAGATCTATCGCCATCAGCGCCTTGGCCACCAGAAGCTGGCGTGGACGCCAACTTCCAGGCCGCCCAAGCTTCCCTTGCCGACCCCGCTCACTCCATCCGAAGCTGAAGACGATTCGAAGACAGCAACTCTCTCGAAACTGGGCCATGGAGCGCCTGCAGGACTTCCCTACGGAAGTGTTCCCGGCGGTCCAGTCTATGGCGATGAGATTCGTCCGGCTTTGCCCATCACGACGTCCGATCCCGTGGTCTACCCGTGGCAGCGACCGGACTCCGAGGGCAAAGAGGTTATTGAAATCACGATCGACGAAAGAGGGGAGATCGTCCGCAAGAAAGTGCTGCAGAGCCTCGGCCCGGAGATTGACGAAAAGTGCCTGGCGGCGCTCGACAATTGGCGTTTTCAGCCGGCCACGCACAACGGAGTTCCCATTCCCTCGAAGCAGGACGCTATTTTCCCTTTCAAAGCGCGCGGTTGATTTGGCATCCAGAGCGAGCGTTCTTTGGGTAGCGCAAACTCTCGACGCGGCTCCCAGCCGCTATAATCAATTTGTGAGCGCCAACACAATTCAACCCGTCGCCTCGGCGGATTTCCCCACGCGCTGGGGCGAGTTCCGCATCTATGGATTTCGCGGAGAACCCGATGGAGACCGCCCGGTTGAAGAAGCGGTCGCGCTCGTGATGGGAGACGTTCACTCCACTCCTCCGCTGGTACGGGTTCACTCGCAATGCCTCACGGGAGACGTTTTTCATTCCCTGCGCTGCGACTGCCGCCAGCAGCTCGAGATGGCGCTGTCGATGATTCGCGACGAGGGCGCAGGCATTCTGATCTATGAACAGCAGGAGGGCCGCGGCATCGGCCTGATGGCGAAACTACAAGCCTATGAGTTACAGGATTCCGGTCTGGACACGGTTGAGGCTAACGAGCGCCTCGGCTTCAAGGCCGACCAGCGCGACTTTGCCCTCCCGGGCCAGATTCTCAGAGCGCTCGGCGTGAGCAAAGTGCGCCTGCTATCGAATAATCCGGAGAAAGTCGAGGCTCTCGAACGTGCCGGCGTCAAAGTTGTGGAACGCGTGCCCTGCGAAGTTGAGCCCAGCGCGCACGCGGAAGAGTATCTGAAAACGAAGAAAGAAAAGCTCGGCCACTTATTCAGCTCGTGATTAAGAGTCGCTTTAAAGCGCTGCGATTCTTCGCCGGCAAATCGCGCAACGCCGCCCGAGCCAGAGCAACGTAGATCTCCCGAACTTCCGGAACCTCAAGTAACACTTTAAGGTGCCTCCCAACCGTCGCCACATCCCCGCGAGCGATAGGGCCGCTGAACGACGACGCCGCCCCTAGCCTCGTGTAGTTCGCCAAAGTTTGCCGCAGGATCGGCAGCATCCTTTCTCGTGCCGATTTTCGATTGATCCCCGCGGCGCCCGCCACGCGCTCGCCGGCCACCAACAAGGCAGTCAATAGCGGCGAGGCAAACATTCCCCAGGCGTGATAAGCCTCTTTTTGCTGCTTGCCGATGGCGAACGGCTGCCCGCGTAATCGCGCAACGACGGCGCGAGCCGCACGCACCGCTTTGGGATCTCCCTCAATCGCGAATGACACTCCTTCGAGCGATGGCCAGGAACCACGCACAAACGTCATCAGCGGATGCACGGAAGCAACCGCCGCTCCCCGCTCGCGCAGCGCGGCAAGCTCTTCGCTGGTCAGTGCTCCACTCGAATGCAGCGCGACTTTGCCGCGCCAGTCAGTGGCATCCATTAGGGACGCTGCTGCGCCGGCAATCGTTCCATCAGGAACGCAGAACCAAATAATCTCAGCTCGGATCCGCACCCGGGCAGCCACCACCGCAGCAGCTCCAACTTCGCGGGCCAAACGCCGCGCCCTCCGCAAAGACGATGCCGGCCTCCGTGAAACGATCTGGTCGATCCGATATCCGGCCCCGCGCAGCGCAACGGCCAGCGCGCTTGCCAGATTTCCCGCCCCGACGATTGTGATAAGCGGCTTTGTCGACTGTTTCGCGGGCATGCCCGGCAGAATAGCAGAATGCCGAAAGCCGAATCCCGTGCTTTATATTGTTGTCATGGCCAAGCGTTCACGCTCCAAGACAAAGCCGGCTAAGTCCGGTTACCGCTCACGCCTCAAGGCAAGATTGATTTCTTCCCGCACGGTGTATCGTGGGCCGGTCTTCTGGGTGACGACCGATGACGTTCAGGAACCCGGAGGCGTCCGCGCCCGGCGTGACGTTATTCATCACAGCGGCTCTGTCGTAATTCTGGCTGTCGATGAGGCACGTTCCACGCCGCGTGTGCTGCTGGAACGCCAGTATCGTCACGCTGCGAACGGCTATCTGTGGGAGCTTCCGGCAGGCCGCATCGATCCGGGCGAAAACGCTCTGCACGCGGCCAAGCGCGAGCTTCTAGAGGAGACGGGATACACCGCGAAGAATTGGCGCCGCATTCTCCATTTCTATGCCAGCCCGGGCTTCGTTGCCGAAACCATGTCTGTATTTCTAGCCACCGGCCTCGAAGCCGGCCCAGCTCACCCCGAAGCCGACGAAATAATCCACAAGCGCCTGGTCCCGCTCGCCACCGCACTTCGCATGGTATTAAGACGCACAATTCGCGACGCCAAAACGATAGCGTCAGTCCTCTGGCTGGATCATCAGGCTCGCGAAAAGTAAGATGCTCATGTGGGGACTGCAGCCCTTCGGCTTCGCTCAGGGCAGTTTCGGCTGTCCCAGCCGAGCGCATCGAGCGTCGGAAACGCCTCCGGTCTCGGCCCCCGCCGTTTCGTCTTGACACCCCAAACCCAATCGCTCCAAAATGCATTCTATGCGGGCACGTCTGGGGCCCCCCGAGTGCAGGACGTGCGGAAGAAGGGGGTGTACGTGGAACGTCTGAAAGGCACCGTCAAGTGGTTCAATAATGCGAAAGGCTACGGGTTCATCGGGCGCGCGGATGGTCCCGACGTTTTTGTTCATTACAGCGCCATCACTTCCGAGGGCTACAAAAGCCTGCAGGAAGGGGATACGGTGGAGTTCGAAATCACCGAAGGACAGAAGGGGCCACAGGCCGCGAACGTTAGCAAGAGCGCCTGACGTCGCGGTTGATCTGCCTTCTCTGTGCCGCACGGCCGTGCAGCAGGCTCACGGCCGATGTGTAGTTCTATTTTCCATCGCCCCATCTTTCCCCTCAGCCGCTGGCACTCCATTCCAATCTTGTTTAATCTTTAGTCCGTGGACAACAAATCCATCGCCAACATCTTGTACGAAACCGCCGACCTGCTCGAGATTGACGGCCAGGATTCCTTCCGCATCCGTTCCTACCGCAATGCGGCCCAGGCCATCGAAAATAATACCGAGCAGATCAAAGACATCATCGCCGAACCTAAGAAAGTGCTGGCAATTCCGGGCATCGGCAAAGGAATGCTGATCAACCTGCAGGAACTGTTCAAAGACGGCAGCCTCAGCGTGCAGGCCGACCTGCTGAAGAAATATCACCCGTCGATGCTGCAGTTGCTGAAGATTCAGGGCCTCGGACCAAAGACGATTGCGCTGATCTGGAGCGCCCACAAAGTCTGTGACGTCGACGGCGTCGAGAAACTTGCACGTGAAGGCAAGATCCGCGAGCTGCCGCGAATGGGCGAGAAGCACGAGCAAAAGCTGTTGAAGGCCATCGAAGACTACCGCCGCATCTCCGGCCGATTCTTAATCGACGCCGCCGAGGTCGAGGCCAATAAGCTGACTGAATATCTCGCCAAGTTTCCCGGCATCGACCGAATCACTCCCGCCGGTTCCCTGCGGCGCGGTCGCGAAACCGTGGGCGATCTGGATATTCTGGTGACCGGCACGGCCTGTTGCGACGATGAGCAACGTGCAGGCGCCATCGAATACGTGGCCAAATATCCACCTCTCATGGATGTGATCGCAAAGGGCGACAACAAGATCAGCTTCCGCCTGCGCAGCGATATGCAGGTCGATGTTCGCCTGCTACCTCCGGCGTCATTCGGGGCAGCGATGCAGTACTTCACGGGATCAAAAGCTCACAACGTTGCCCTGCGCCAGCGCGCCCTCAAGATGGGTTACACGCTAAACGAATACAGCCTCGCCGACCTCAAAACAGAAAAGCCGGTCGCAGGCAAAACCGAGGAAGAAATCTACTCCAGACTCAAGCTCGATTACATCCCGCCCGAGTTGCGCGAAAATCTGGGCGAGATCGATGCCGCTGCAAATCATGCTTTACCGATTCTGATTGCGCTGGACGACCTTCAAGGCGACGTGCACATGCACACCGTCGAAACCGACGGCAAGAACACCATCGAAGAAATGGCTGAAGCCGCCAAGGCGCGCGGTTACAAATACATGGCCATCACTGATCACTCGAAAAACCTGGCCTTCGCCAATGGTCTTGACGACAAGCGCGCCATCGCTCACATCCAGCGAATTCGCGCCGCCAATGAGAAGATTGATGGCATCAAGATCTTCGCCGGAATCGAAGTCGATATCCTGGCCGACGGCGACCTCGATCTTTCCGACGACGTCCTCGCCCAGATGGATCTCGTAATCGCCAGCGTGCATTCCGTCTTCAATCAGGAGCCGGCCAAGATGACCGACCGCCTGCTCAAAGCGATCGCGAATCGGAACACATCCATCATCGGTCATCCCACGGGCCGCCTGCAGCTTCGCCGCGACGCCTACCACTTCGACATGGATGCAGTGCTGAACTCGGCTGCGAAACACAAAGTTGCAATGGAGTTAAACTCCTACCCCGACCGCCTCGATCTCAACGACGTGCACCTGCGCCAGGCGAAACAGAAAGGTGTAAAGGTCGTAATCAACACTGATTCGCATCACACCTCGCACCTCGACAAAATCCGTTATGGCATCCTGCAAGCGCGGCGCGCGTGGCTCACCAGGGACGACGTACTGAACACGCTGACCGCTCAACAATTCGCCAAGGCGATGAAGCATCAGTGGAGTTGAATTCCGAAGCTAGGAGTACAATCCGAAAGCGCGAACCACTCATGCCCGATCAAACGCAGAATCCTGCTCCCCCTCCTCCGCCCGCGCCGGGCGCACCAACAGACGCTGCGGCCACCGGCCCGCAACGTGGTCCCACGATCAACATCGCTGACGAATTCGGCACAGCCAAGCGCAACCTGCCCCCTCTCAAACCGCTCGTACTGACGACAGCAGTGATACTCATCATCGTCGCCATCGTATCGTTTTTCCAACGCGCCAAGCCGCAAGGCGCCGGATCGCTCGACACCGTAACCGCGGTGGAATTGCCGGGGCAGAACGCATCGCTCGTCGCCCTCACATTCACCTTGCGTAACTCCGGCAAGAAGCCGCTCTGGGTACATGACATTCAAGGAAAGCTTGTAACATCAGGCGGAATAGCAAGTAGCGATGCAGTTTCGGCTGTCGATTTCGATCGCTACTACCAGGCCTTTCCGGCCCTGAAAACGAATACCCAGCCGGCTCTATCTCCGGAAGATAAGCTGCAGCCCGGTGAGGAGGTCAAGCGAACCGTGATTGTCAGCTTCCCTGTGACCCTGGAAAATTTTAACCAGCGGCGGGCCGTAAGTGTAGTCATCCAGCCTTACGATCAACCAGTACCGGTCACTCTTACGAAGTGACCGCGCAGAAGTAAAAAAGTACGCGCACTTGCGCGAAAGGTCCGAATGCGATTCCATAGAACCATGAAACTAACTCGGCACACTCCCCGCGGCCTCGCGGCCCTCCTCATCTTCGCTTTATCGATTCTTTCCGCGGACGCAGCACCTGCGTCGCACAAAAAGTATTTCGCATATGTTGGCACCTATACCGCCGAGGCCGGCAGCACCAGCAAGGGCATCTACGGCTATCGTTTCGATTCGGAGACGGGCGAGCTGAGCTCCATCGGCGTAGCTGCCGAGACCACCAATCCGTCGTTTCTGGCCGTTCATCCCAACCACCGGTTCCTTTATGCGGTGAATGAAACCGGAAACTATCAAGGCCAGAAAAGCGGAGCGGTCAGCGCCTTTTCGATTGATCACGCAACCGGCAAACTAACGCTGTTGAATGAAGTCGCCTCCAAAGGCGCAGACCCTTGCTACATCACGGTAGATAAAACTGGAAAATACGTTCTGGTGGCCAACTACACCGGAGGCAGCGTCGCGGTATTCCCGGTGCTTGAGGATGGACGACTAGGCGAAGCCACAGCCTTTATCCAGCACACCGGCCACGGCGCCGATCCCGAGCGTCAAGAAGGACCGCACGCTCACTCGATCGATCTGTCGCCCGACGAACGCTTCGCCATCGTGGACGATCTTGGCCTCGACGAAACGCTGGTGTACAGATTCGACCGGGCCAAGGGTTCGCTCACTCTGAATAATCCGCAGATTTACACGACGCTCGCCAAGGCCGATCCCGGGGCTGGTCCCAGGCACTTCGCGTTTAGTCCCAACGGCAAGTTCGGCTATGTGGTCAATGAAATCCAGTCCACAGTTTCCGTCTTCAGCTATGACAGATCCGCCGGAGTCTTGCGCCGGTTGCAGACGATTTCGACGTATCCGAAAGATTTCTCAGCGCACAACGACGATGCCGAGATTCAGATTCATCCCTCCGGCAAATTCCTCTATGCCTCGAACCGCGGCCATGACAGCATCGCCGTATTCGCCATCGACCCAGATAAAGGGACGCTGACCTTGATCGAGTACGCATCGACCAAAGGCAAAACTCCGCGCAGCTTTGAGATTGCCCCAGGCGGTTTGCTGCTGTTCGCGGCTAACGAAAAGTCAAACAACATTGTCGTCTTCAGCATCGACGCCAAAACCGGCCGCCTCACGCCGACTGGCAAAGTTCTCGACGTTTCAGAGCCGGTCTGCGTGAAATTCGTGCCGATCGACTAAGCTGCTATTCAATTGGCCGTCACCGGCACGGGCGCGGCCTTCGGAGTGCTCAGATAACCCGTTGCTTTCTTCTTGTCCACCGTCCACACCACCAGCTCAAACAGCAAGTGATCGCGTCCCGAATAGAACTGAATCGGCTCGGAGGTATTGCGATCCTGCTTCTCGATGGTCCTGTCGTCAGAAGTCACATTGACCGTGAACTTGCCGTGTTTGGGATCGGTCTTCTTAAGCTGAAGGCTCACCGTTGCCACCGGCTGAGGCTTCGCCCCTTTGAGCAAAGTGAATTCGTAATAATTGCGGTCGCCCCTATGCTTGAGAATTTCCAAATCGCTGCGCGTATTGGCGATCAGGCCGCTCTGCACTCCCAGGTCGCCCACGGCACTCTGCAGCTTCGCTTTCGTGGCTTCCAGATCGGCTTTGGTGGAAGCCACGTCGGTCTTCACCCCGCCTACGTCAGTCTTCACCCCGGCCACTTCCCCGCTTACCTGCCCAATTTGTTCTCTCGCGTCCTTCTCTTGCTGCGCCAGCCGGGACTCATCAACCTTCTGTTGCGCTTGCAGCGCGGCGGCGCGCTCCATCAGTTCTTTCTTGGTCATGCCCAGCTTTTGGGCGATCGTCTCTTCCTGAGCTTCTGAAGATTGCACTCTCTTTTGCAGCTCCGCAACCTGCGCCTGGCTGGCACTCAGGTCCGTGGTCAGCTTCTGTACGTGCTGTTGCGTGGTCACATACCCATACACCGAACCCGCGACAAAAAGAATTGCCAGGATCACCAGAATCCACTTCCCTGCAGTCGACTGCTGTTCAATCTGTATCTGTTCGCCTTCTTCCGGCATGTAGTTCCTCCGAGGATTAACCGCCTTGACAGCGTGGTCCACTCAATTGTTTAGCACAAGGGCCGCAGTGTCAAACGGATCGCAGCATTTCTCAAACGCACAAAACACGCTGGCGAAATTCTGAAGGAGTACCACGGACCGGACAAGGTTAGCGGCGAAGCGCCAACGCTTCCTGAAGAACGGGGTCGGGATTGCGCCGGATCGCAGCTGCCTCAGACCCGACCCGGCCTTCGGCGCGCTTGCTGGCATTGGCGAGAAACTGCTTTTGCGACGCGTCGGGGAGAGCATTCTCAAGCCCGGATTTCACAAAGCAAGCGAAGGCCAGTCGAGCCGGAAACCCAGAGTTATCAAGGAAGCGTCCATAAGCCAGCCAGTCTTCCGCACTCGCCTCCTTGTCGCCAATCGAATCATCCAATTGCAGCGCGTGCTGGTAAAGCTGAAGGGCCTGGCCCAGTTTTCCGTCATCCGCCTGCAGCGCCGCCTCATTCACGTTGGCGACGCTTTCAAGCTTAGGCTGCTTGGTCTGATCTGCAATGGTTGCCGCTAATTCGTAAGACTGAATCGCGAGCGTTTTCTCAGACGCGCGCCGCTGGCAATCTGCCATGCGAAGCGCAATCGCAATCACTTTCTCTGGCGCCGGACGTTGCCCCACGCGGCTGCCGGGCAACTGCGTTGAGAAACACTTCGTAATGCGTGGCCGCAGCGTGAGTCTTGCCTTCATGATCGAGTTCGTTCGCCAGGTAAAGGTGCGCGGCCATCTGGCCTGGATCGACAGAAATCGCCCGCTCCCAGCTTTCTACAGCTTGATCGGGTTGGCCCAAGCGCAAAGCCAGCAGACCACGATCCACCAAGAGATTCGCATCTTTGGGCGAGTACTTCAGCGAAGCATCGGTCAGACTCAAAGCCTCATCAATGCGCCCTTGCCCAATGAGGAATCGCAGCAGCGCCTGCCGCGGAGCGAGGTCAGCGGGGTCGATTTGAATGGCCTTTCGCCACGCCGCTTCCGCAAGCTGCGCCTGGCCTTCGTCCAGCTCTCGCCGGGCCAGGCGCATCTGCACCGAGGTGTCGAAAGAATCCATTGCGGCCGCGCGCTGCAAGTCCCGCAGATTATCGGAACGCAGCGACAGATAGTATCGTGCCTGATCTACCGTTCCCCACAACAACAGAACCAACGCAGCGCCGACCCGCAACTGGCGGGCGCCCGCGGTCGCGCCGGTAAGCCAGCTCCACGCCTGAGACAGCCGGCTTCCGGCTCCCGAAGCAGCATCGGAAATGCGCTCTCGCGAACTCAACAAGAGTGCTGCAATCTTCCCATCGCGCAGCTTCCAGATGGCGCCGTCCAGAAGAAAGTGGTGAATGTTCACTAGTGCGGTGAAGATCAGGAAACTACTCGTGAAGTCGTGATGGAACACACGGCTCGCGAGCCAGGGCCCGGGAACGAACAAAGCAATGCCCCCAGCAATCAAAACAGCGAAATACCCCCACGCCCGCCAAGGGCGCTGGCCTTCACCGGCAGCCTCGCGCCGAGCATAGTAGCTGGTAATCCATAGGTATTGCGCGGAATGCATCACGGCTAACACGCCAGTGCTGTAACGGCTTTGCGGAATCTCCCAACCCTTGATTAGCGAAATACCTGCCGGCAACACGAACCACAGGAACTGCGAAGAGAATAAGGTCAGCGAAGGCAACAGCTTCCGCCAGCCCGTCTCTCGCGCTAGGCGTGACAGCCCAAACCCCGCGAGCGCAACGAACGCCACGGCCAGCAGAATCTGCTCCCACCGGCTTACGATGGCAGGAATTCCCAGAGAAATGAAAAGCGGGTCGGTCGAAGCCCCGGTATGGAAACCCAGAAACAGAATCAGGTACGAAGCGATGAACGCGCCGTAGAGCGCGCGGCGTACCGCCTCACTCGGCTTCGCTCCTGCGCGGCGCGCGAACATCATGAACAAGCCGTAGTTCTGGCCACTGTAATGCCAGGGGCTCCAGGTCAAATAGATGGTAAAGATCCAGGGCAGAACTCGAACCCAGGAATGCGCCAGCACCAGCGTCAGCACGATCAGTGCCGTGATATGCACCGTGAAGATTCGGTATTTGTGGAAGTCTTCTTCGCGATGGTAGGCGCGATAGATGGTCGCCATGTAATGCGGATAATTGAAAAACAGCGCCAGGACGTAGAAGGCGACCGCCCAGGCACGGGCGCTCGAAGCAATCGAGAAGTAAGAGATCAGCAACAGCGGAGCCGACCACGCTCCGCATCCGACGACTAGATCGAGCCAGGGACCATAAATCCATGGCGACGCCGCGGCAGTTCCCGCGCACGAGTTGGGCCTGTATTTAGCCATTGTTATGCAGTAGGTTTGATCGGATTATAGGGGGCAGAAGGGTAACCACACGGGTAACGAAAGTAACAGAGTCTTTTACAATGCGGAGGTGAGGAATTGGGACGTAATCGTCGTCGGCGGTGGCATTATCGGTCTCTCGCTGTCGATCGAGCTTCGCCGCAGGGGCGCGAGCGTCCTTGTAGTCGAGCGAGGAGAACCCGGCCGCGAAGCGTCGCATGCCGCTGGAGGGATGCTGGTCGATTGTCCGCTTGAAACGCCCGCCGTTCTGCAACCGCTAGCCACAGCCAGCGCGCACATGTATCCGGAATTCGCCCGCGAACTGGAAGTGGAATCAGGCATCAAGGTTGACCTGCGCGACCAGGGCACGATTCTCTTCCCTTCGTCCGAGCATCTTTCTTCTCCATGCTTGAAACAAGCGAAGCTTCCCGCGCCTCTGGCTGACCTCGAGCCAGCTCTCGCCGTTCTCAACCAACCTGCCTTCTATCTACGCGAGCGCAGCGTTGACCCGCGCGCCCTTACCGCCGCTGCACTGCAAGCAACAAAACGCCTCGGGGCGGATATCTCATCTGGCGAAGAAGTAACAGCCATCAATCTCTCCCGCGGACGCGTCGCCGGCGTCATCACGACCAAAACCTCATTCCACGCGCCAATTGTCGTCAACTGTGCGGGCGCGTGGTCGGGCCAGATCGCATCCCACGCTTTTCCCACGCGGCCGGTGAAGGGACAAATGCTCTGCCTGCTCTCACCCTCACGCAATCTGCTCAAGCACGTAATCGTGCTCCAGAGGTTTATCTGATCCCGCGCAGCGACGGAAGAATTTTGGTTGGAGCCACCGTAGAGGAAGCCGGATTCGACAAGCGCACCGACGTCGAAACCATTCAGCGCTTGCACCACACCGCGATCGCCATCGTTCCCGAACTGCGCAATGCGAAGATTCTCGAAGACTGGGCCGGCCTGCGCCCGGGAACTCCCGACGCATTGCCGATTCTCGGCCCCACCGCGACTCCCGGCTATTACGTAGCCACCGGCCATTTTCGCGACGGAATTCTTCTTGCCCCAATCACGGCGCGAGTCATGGCGGACGTAATTGCTGGAATCGATTGCAGCTACAACCTTGCGCCGTTCTCACCAGCAAGGTTTCCCACCTAGAAAAGCTCGCGTCGGGTCGGCGTTCCATCGAGCAAAGCGCCCCCCCGCTTAATTCCTTCCGGTATACTGAACAGTTTCCGCGACCGCATCATTGCGCGCCGTTGCGCTCCAGCACAGAAAGGATCAACCCATGGCCTCGCCCGCGATAGATTTCGCCCGCAATAATCAGCAGCGCTTCTTAAGTGAACTCAAAGACCTACTCCGCATCCCGAGCGTCAGCACTCTGGAAGAACATAAGCCCGACGTGCAAAAAGCCGCCGACTTCGTAGCCAACGAACTGCGCCGCATCGGCATGGAAAATGTCGAAGTCATCCCGACCAAAGGCCATCCCCTCATCTATGCCGACTGGCTGCACGCTCATGGCAAGCCCACGGCGCTGTGCTATGCCCACTACGACGTGCAACCGCCCGATCCGCTCGACGAGTGGGTGACGCCGCCCTTCGATCCCACCGAGCGCAACAATAATATCTACGCCCGCGGCGCAGTCGACGACAAAGGCCAGCTCTGGATGGAAGTGAAGGCTCTGGAATCGTTGATGAAATCAGGCGGAGGCAAACTGCCCGTCAACGTCAAAGTAATTTTTGAAGGTGAGGAAGAAGTAGGTGGCGAATCTATCACCGAGTATGTCTACAAGCAGAAAGCCAAGCTGAAATCCGATTTCGCCCTGGTTTGCGACACTGAACTCTTCGCTCCGAATCTTCCGACGCTCTGCGTGGGACTCCGCGGCCTCGTCTATACAGAAATCGAAGCCGTCGGCGCCAAAATCGATCTGCACTCCGGCATGTACGGCGGTGCTGCTCCCAATCCCTTTTTTGCGCTGATTGAAATTATTTCGAAGCTGAAAGACGCCAAAGGCAAAATCCTCATCCCGGGCTTCTACAAGAACGTGAAGGCTCCCAGCAAAGACGAACTCAAAGCCTGGAAGCATCTGCCCTTCGACGAAGAGCACTACAGAAAAACCGAAGTTGGCTCCAAAGTTCTAACCGGCGAGCCGGGCTATTCAGTTCTTTATCGCACCTGGGCCCGCCCCACGCTCGAAGTCCACGGCATGCCCGGAGGATTCATCGCCGCCGGCGCCAAGACTGTCATCCCAGCCAAAGCAGCAGCCAAAGTTTCCATGCGGCTTGTGCCCAATCAGGATCCGGACGACATCCTCAAGCGCTACACGGCCTTCGTGAAGAAGCTCACGCCCAAAGGTATCGAAACCAAAATTAAAGTGTGGAGCAAGGGCCCGGCCAGCGTTGTCGGCACCGACAACCCATATATCAAAGCTGCCACTGAGGCGCTCCACGACACATTCAAAAAAGAAACCGTGTTCATTCGTAGCGGTGGATCGATCCCCATCGTCAACGATATCTATCAAGCGTTAAAAATCCCCAGCGTCATGATGGGCTTCGGTCTGCCCGACGACAATCTCCACGCCCCCAACGAAAAATTCCACATTCCCAACTTCCACCACGGCATAGAAACCATTTGCCTGTTCTTCGAAAAGCTGGGAGCAGAGTAAAAGAGCGACCCTGCCTAGGTCGGGACGGCCGGCTTCGGCTTCGCCGAGGACAGGCTCTCAGCTGTCCCGCCAAGCGCAGCGAGGGGGCGTATCTCACAGCAGTAAGTCCGGAATCGTTGCCTTAGATCGCCGGTTGCGCTACCATAATCATGCTCCCGCGGTTCTCCCACCTCGTCATTCCCTTACCCACAAACCATCGATCTGCTGCAATGCATGTGCAACCCAACGCGCTCGCTCTTAAGGCCATACAATATATAGTGTTATATTGCTTGACCCCACCCCAATTTCACCGTTACAGTAGTTCCAATTTGTGCCTACCCGGTCCAGGCCGGGACAACAGAGGTTTGCGCAAGCATCGTTTCTACGCCGGGGGTATCAGTCTGGTAAACAGGCAAGGCAGCAAAGCGAAAGACCAGCCACTGACAACTGGCCACTGGCTACTGCTTCTCAAAGGAGTTCACGTTGCTTAAACTGAAGCGGCTTCAGATTCTCGGGTTCAAATCGTTTTGCGACCGCACCGACCTTAAGTTTCACGGGGACGGCATCGCCGCCATCATCGGACCCAACGGCTGCGGCAAGTCAAATATTGCCGACGCCATTTCCTGGGTGCTCGGTGAGCAGTCTGCTAAGACGTTGCGCGGCTCCCGCATGGAAGATGTGATTTTCGCCGGCACCCGCGACCGCAAGCCGACTGGCATGGCCGAGG
Source organism: uncultured Acidobacteriaceae bacterium (assembly GCA_963743115.1). Classification (GTDB taxonomy): domain Bacteria; phylum Acidobacteriota; class Terriglobia; order Terriglobales; family Acidobacteriaceae; genus Sulfotelmatobacter. The sequence goes on from CAVUOM010000002.1 coordinate 444,779, forward strand.
TTTCACTCACACTGATCGATCCCGAAGAGTATCCCGGCGCCGACGCCGACGCACCGACCGAAATTGACATTCAAGATGAACTGCTGGTAAGCGCGGAAGCGTCCCGGAGGCCAGCTGAGGACTGGGACGAAGCCGCCGTCCGCGCTCGTGCCGCCGAAGAAACCGAGCGCGCTGTCGAAGATGCTCAGCCCGGCAAAACAGAAGAAGTAGAAGTTCCGCGATCGAAAGTAGACACGCTGGCGGTCGCCTTCCCTGACGACGAACCGGTCTTCGCGCTTCCGGTGCACGCAATCGTGCCGATCGCGACTTCCGCCGCTGTAAGCGGCGCAACCCAGGTCGTGCTGAAGATCCGCCGCAGAAAATTCAATCAGCAACAATTCCGCACCGGAGAAATCGTAGTCGCCCGACGGCTGTTCCGCTCCGGCGACAGCGAATACCTGCTCAACGGCAAGCTCTGCCGCCTGCGCGACATTCAAGAACTCTTCATGGGCACCGGCCTGGGACCAGAGACCTATGCCTTGATCGAGCAGGGACGCATCGGCCAGATTCTCAGCAGCCGTCCTACCGACCGCCGTGCAATTCTCGAAGAGGCGGCGGGAATCACCAAGTTCAAAACCAAGAAGCGCCTCGCCGAAGCTCGCCTCGAAGATGCCAAGCTCAACCTGGCCCGCGTGAACGATATTTTCGACGAAGTCACGCGCCAGATGAATTCTTTGAAGCGCCAGGCGTCCAAGGCCGAGCGCTACGCCAAGCTGCGCGACGAGATGCGGGCCCAGTTGCGCGTGGTCCTGGCAAGTAAGTTTGCCGCGATTGAACACGAGAGTGCTGAACTCGACACCCAACTCAATGCTTTGGCGGAAGACATGCAGCACCGCGCCGAATCCGTCCGGCAACTCGAGTCCGAACACGGAGAAGGCACTGAGCGCAGCTATGCCATCGACGCTGAGCTGCGCGAGAATCGCGAGCGCCTCAGCCAGATCGATTTAGAAATCGATCGCGCCCGCGCCCGCCGCCAGCATAATGAAGAACGCTGCGCCGAACTCGTAGTCCGTTCCGCCTCGGCGGAGGCGGAATTGGCCCAGGCCCGTCACCGGCTGACCGCGCTCGAAGCTGAGCGCGATTCCAACCGGCAAGTGCTGGAGTCAGCCGCCGCCGATCTGGCTGCCGCTCAACACGAACTCGCGCTGTCGCAGCAGGAAGCCGCAGCCGCCGCGACTGCACTTGCCGAACTTGAACATCAGCAGGAAGAATCGCGCGTAGCCATTTTCGACACAGTCTCGGCGGCCTCGCGGCTGCGCAACCAGCTGGCGCAAGCCGAAGAGCGCCTCGCCGGCGCCGATCGCGAAGCCCGGCGTCTGCAGACGGAAATCAGCACCGCCAACCTTCAAGTCGAAGCCTTCGGCGGCCAGCGCGGACAACTCGCCCTCGAATTCGAAACCATCACGCAACGCGTCACCGGAATTACCGAAGAGATCAGCCAGCTTCGCCGCCTGCTCGAAGCCAAGCGCCTCGAAGAAACGAAAGCCAAGACCCATCTCGACCTGCTCCGCGCCGAATTCGCCACGGCTCTTGGTAAAAAAGGATCGCTCGAAGCAGTGATCGCGGAACATGGATATTCGACCGAATCCGTTCGCCGCCTTTTCCAGTCGGGAGTGATGCAGAGCGGCCTGGCCCCGGTCGGCGTGCTCGCGGATTTCCTTGAAGTTGAACCGCGTTTTGAGCGTGTGGTCGAAGACTTCCTGCGCGACGAGTTGAACTACATCGTAGTCAAGTCCTGGGATGCCGCCGACGAAGGCCTACGCCTGCTGCGCAGCGATGTCGATGGCCGCGCTACTTTCCTGGTTCATCCCGAAGACGCGCAGGCCAAATTCTCTTTCATTCTCGACGAAGCAGCGCACTGCGCTCCGCCCACGGCTTCCATCGTGCCGTTGAAGCACACTATCCGCGTGCTCGACGGATTCGGGAAGTCGCTGGAAGTAATTCTTCCCAAGCTGCGCGATGGCTACATCGTCCCCGGCTCCGATACCGCCCGTGGGCTCGCTCTCGAGAATCCCGACGCGTTCTTTCTCTCGCAATCCGGGGAATGCTTTCACAATGTGACCGTTACCGGCGGCAAACAGCGCGCCGAAGGCCCACTCTCGATGAAGCGCGAACTTCGCGAAGTTCTGCGGCAACTGGAGGACCTGGAACGTGCGCTGCGTGAAGAAGAGATGCGAGTGCTCACGCTGGGCCGGGAAATTAAAGACTTCACTGCCCTGCTGGAGCGTCTCGACGCTGAAAAACGTGAAGCCGAGCACCAGTCGATGACTTCCGGCCACATGCTGCAGCAACTCGATTCCGAAATGGCCCGCGTCAGCGAGCGCGTCAGCGTTTCGCAGGCGGAATTGCAACGTCTATCTGCCGAGCAATCTGGGCAGGAGTCGATTGTTGCCGCCCGTCACTCAGAGATCGCCGTCCTCGAACAGACTCGCGCCGAACTCGAGCGGCAGATTGCGGCCGCTCAGGAATCGCTCGGTCTGCTCCGTCAGCGTCGGGAAGACGCCGCCCATTCCAGTTCGCAGCGCGTGGCGCGGGTTGCGGCGCTCGAAGAGCGTCACCGTTCGGCAACCGCCGTGCTCGGACGCATCGATTCCCTCTTCGCTGAGATGAGCGAGCGCCTCCATGCTCTGGTCTCTCAGATTGAAGCGGCGGCCGCAGAGAAGCTGCAGCGCGAAACTGAAAACCTGCAACTCGAGCAGCAAGCCGTCGACTTCGTAGCCGAGCGCAACGCAGGCCAGGCTCGTGAAGGTCTGCTGCAATTCGAAAAAGACCAGATCCGCGCGCGCCTCTCGGAAATCGACGAACTGCTCCACCAGGCTCGCCAGCTTCTCGACCAGGCTCGCGACCGGCGTGGCGAGCTGCAGGCATCAGCCGCCAAGCTGGAAGCCGACGCCATGTACATGGCAGATACCTGTCTGAACGAACTGGGAATCGAGCGCGCCGTTTTGCTGGCCGACACTACGATCGGCGTCGTCGCCGGTGAAGAACTCGCCGCTTGCGACCAGGCTCACCGCGAGATGCGCGCCAAGCTCGAAGCGATGGGTCCGGTAAACATGATGGCGCTCGAAGAGTATCGCGAAACTGCCGAGCGGCACGGCTTCCTCGATGGCCAGCGCAAAGACTTGATCTCTTCCATCGAGAACACGACCGCGACCATCCGTGAGATCGACGAAGTCTCGCGCCAAAAGTTCAAGGAAGCCTTCACCAAGATTAACGAGAACTTCGGAGTCACGTTCAAAAAGCTCTTCGGCGGCGGCCATGCTTTCATGAAGCTTACCGACGAAGAAAATTCCGCCGAGAGCGGCATCGACGTGGTCGCATCGCCTCCCGGCAAGCGCCTGCAAAGCGTTCTGCTGCTTTCCGGGGGCGAGAAGGCGCTCACCGCGCTCGCCCTGCTGGTCGGCATTTTCCAGTACACGCCCAGCCCGTTCTGCATCCTCGACGAAGTGGACGCGCCGCTGGATGAGGCCAACATCGGGCGCTTCACCGAACTGGTGAAAGAAATGAGCATCAAGACCCAGTTCGTTCTGATCACTCACAGCAAGAAGACGATGAGCATCGCGCCGGTCCTTTACGGTGTGACCATGCAAGAGCCCGGCGTTTCAAAGCTCGTTTCAGTGCGCTTCGGAGCGGCATAGCTGAATTCGCATATGGAACGCCGGAACGTTGCGTTCTGTTTTGGAACCTTTCGACGAGAGAAGTGAATTCCTTGGTATCCAGGGCATGGAATCTGGCATCTAATAATGAACGGGGAGTTGCGATGTCGGTTTTCGACGAGAAATATCGAGTCGTGGGCGTCGAGCGTGATCGGCTGCTCCTGCGCGGAGTTCACAGCGGCGATGTGCTCACTATCGTCAACTCCGAGCCTGCGATTCCTCTTACCCAGGAAGAGTATCCGGTAGGTAGACTGATTGCTCTATCGGACCCATCCAGCACGCCTCTAAATTAAGAGTCATCCGCAAGTTCCCAGTCGAGAAATAATAAAGCCGCAGCAGCATCTTTTTGGTGACCGTCGAAACCTCCCGAATCAGCATCGTACTCGCGAAACCAGGGGCAGTAGAGTTAATCTAGATAACAGAATAGTCGAGGAGGGTGTGTGCGCTGCGGACGCTGCGGCAACGAAAATGACGGGGCTAACCGCTTTTGCGGAATGTGCGGAGCATCTCTGGTGGCAACAACTGTGCCTGCCGGGCGAGCACAAGCCGCAGCGGCGCCACCGGAAAGCGTTGCAGCGCCGAAGGCAGCGTCAGTTCCGGCGCCGCCTGTTCCAGCGCAGTCCACAGCTTCGCAAAGTGCGGGATCGACCGTCGCTGAGCCTGCGCAATTCCGCCGAGCGAACCTAGACTCGCATTCGCCGCAGCTTCGCACCGAGGCTCGCACGAGCGAGATAAAAACGGCAGAGATTCAACCGACCGATCTTCGGCCAAGCGACGTTCGGCCAAGGGTTGGCCCGGTGATCACAGGGCATTCATTTCTTGGCTTAAGCACTCCCGGACCCGCTGTCGACCGGCGTTCTGAGCCTGACGCTCTTCGGCCGTCTCCAAATGTGGACTATCTGCTGGATGATGAGGAAGAACCGAAACGGGGCTGGGGCAAGTTGGTTTTTATCGTCGTGGCGCTGGCACTCGCCGTGGGGATGGGCTATCTGCACTTCAAGCAAGCGGGCTTCGATGGACTGATCCCAGCGGACAAGAAGACAGTGGCGCCGAAGCCGACGTCGGACGTTCCGCAGAACTCGGATTCCGGCCCGGCGGCGGCCCCGGCAACGCCGAGCAGCGCACCTCCATCAGCCGGGATCAGCAATAACGGGACGGCTCCGGCTACCGGCAGCAGCGCGATGACTCCCACGCAACCAGCTGCGCAAGCGCCTGCACAGCCCGCTCCATCTCAGACCGCCCCCGCGACTGCGCTGCCGGCACCTGCTTCGCAAACCCCTCCCACTCCGACACAGGCTCCTGCTGCTTCGCAATCCGCTCCTGCTGCAAACAGCCCTGCTCAGAGTGTTCCGTCGCAAGCTCAGCCTGTCGATCCCAACCTGCCTGCCGCGGCTGCGCCGCCCGCGGCTTCTGGTCCCGACCAGCAAGCGGCTCCGACGGCTGAGGCGCCTCCCAAGCCGAAGCCAGCAATCCCCGCACCTGTGATAGCGAAGCCTCCGGCGGCGAAGCCAATCGATCCCGTGACCAACGCCGAACGCTACATCTATGGACGCGGGGTGCGGGAAGACTGTGATCACGGCCTGCGACTGCTGAAGCAGGCGGCGGACGAGTCCAATGCCAAGGCGATGATTTCGATGGGAGCGCTGTACTCGACGGGAACCTGCACGCCACGGGACTTGCCCACGGCCTATCGCTGGTTTGCGCTGGCTCTGCACAAAGAGCCAGACAATCAGCCACTGCAAGACGATCTGCAAAAATTGTGGAGCCAGATGACGCAGCCGGAGCGGCAGCTGGCCATCAAGCTGAGCCAGTGAGCGGGAACCCGGCTAACCCTAATATCTTTCGACGGGAACCGCTCCAGACACACCCTCGTCTTATTTATCCAGAACTACTGTGGCTTTCGGCGCCTCGGCGTGCTCTTTTCTATAAGCACGGGCCACGTCACCTAGAGGCGTCTCGTACGGGAGTGATCCCAATTCGGCCAGCGGAACCTCGCCCTTGGCATAGGTGTAAGGTGACATACCGCTGAACAGGCTGGTTTCCGTCGCCAGGGAGTGCTCAGAGGCGTGCAGCGGGTGCTCGGCCATCACGACAGGCGCCGGGGTGTTGCTCAAGATGGGGCCGTTTTGGGCAAACGCAGCAGTTGCGCAGAGAAGGCAGAAAACAATGACTGTGGTCTTCATAAGATCATCCTATCCGGGGGAACTGCATATTGATGGCAAAGAGCTCGCGGAATGGCCGATTGGCGCGGCTTCCGGAGGTATCACGGCAATCCGCATACCAAACCGGGGCGTCTGGGATTCGAGTTACGGGCAAGAATACAGGGCTAGACGCAAGAATTTGCACATGTGTGGAAGATGGCAGGCTTCGCACGGGAGTCTCAACAAGGCTCAGTCTCCCTCGGGCGCTCGGTCAGTTTCATATCGCTTGAAGACTGAGCCGCGGGTGACCACGCCCTCCAACTTGCGGAAATTGGCGCGATTCACCACCGGCACCAGCGGGTAATCGTTCACGTAACGCAAGGCGGAATCGAGAGGAAGATCAGGATACAAACTGGGAAGCGACTGCGGTGGCAGCACCGAACCCAACGTGTGTTCTCCTTTGCCTTCGAGGAAAAACCGCTGAAGCTGGTCGCGGCTGATGGTGCTCCACCCGCTGGGATGCATGCGCACCAGGAACACCTCGTCGGTGGAATCCTGCACGCGGCGCGCGTTGGCGTCCACGTAGTCCTCGGCACTAAGGATCGCCGAAGGCACGGGAAGCATGGCATCTTCGACGCGGAGTATGGCTTCTTCGCGGTCTTCTTCCAGCGACGGAAGGATGAGGCCATCCTGCCTTGTGAGTAGGTCGAAGATGGGAACATCTTCGAAGCTGCGCGAGATGAGGTAAGAAAAAGTGTTCGCAACGATGACGGGAACGATGATCTCGTAATTGCCGCTGACTTCGAGAACCATGAACACAGAAGTCATGGGGACGCGGAGAAATCCCGCGAAGAGGACGCCCATGCCGACCAGGACGTAGGTGCCAGTGGATCCCGTGAGTTGAGGAAAGAAAATGCGTTCAATGTCACCTACAGCGCCGCCAAGCATAGCTCCAACGAACAGCGTGGGAGCGAACATTCCGCCGGGAGTGCCGCTTACGAAGGAAAGCGTCGTAGCGACGATCTTGAGAACGGCCAGGATGGCGAGGATTTTCCAGGCGAACTGGCCGTGCATGGCCTGGTCCATGGAATCGTAACCGGCGCCCATCACCTGGGGCGCGCCGAGGAAAGCGATGAGTCCGATGAGGAGTCCGGCGACGGCGGGCTGAAAGTATTGCGTCCAGCGCGGCCAAGCCTTCAGGCGGGGGCGCAGATAGCCGATCGATTTGGCGAAGGCGACGGAAGCCAGGCCTCCGACGATGCCAAGCACGGCATAGGCAAGAAGTTCGCTGGGCCGCTTGAAGGTGGTGACGGGAATGCGGAACAGCGGCTCGCTGCCGAGAAACCAGCGCACGATCACGACGCTGGAGACGGCAGAGAGGACTACCGAACCGAGGATGCCGGCGCTCCAGCGGCCGATGACCTCTTCGATGACGAAGAGGACGGCGGAGATGGGTGCGTTGAAGGCGGCAGCGAGACCGGCGGCTGCGCCGACGGGAGCCATGAGGCGCAGTTTTTCGCGCGAAATTTCGAGCTGACGGCCGAGAGCGGAGGCAATGCCGGCCCCGATCTGGAGAGAAGGATCTTCCGGACCGAGGGATTGGCCAGAACCGATGGCGATGCCCGAGCAGATGAATTTTCCAATCACGGTGCGGAACGGAATGAATCCGTTGAATATGTAGAGTGCGGCCTTGGTCTGATTCACCCCACTGCCGCGGATGCTGGGGAATACATGAATCACCAGAATAGCCACAACCAGGCCGGCGAGCGCAGGGACTGCGAACAGGCGCCAGCTGTGGGTTTGGGGGAGCGGACCGAGCAGAGCCAGGTGGATCCAGTCGATGGCGAGGCGGAAGCAGACCACGGCGAGTCCGGAGAAGATTCCGATGAAGACGCAGAGGATGAGGAAGAATACTTCTTCGTTGAAGACGCCCTCAAGAGACGAAAACAAACGCCGGGGCCCCTGGAAGCTCGTGGCGACAGCATTGGAAGTCGGAGCAGCGTTGCTCATTGGTTGGCGGCCTCGCGCTTTTGAGAGATCAGAAGCAGTGCGAGGTCGAGGCCCTGCGGCTGGCCACACGTCGCGGCGGTCTGTTGTTCGATTTGGAAGACCACGTCCATGATCGCATCAGGGAGATCGGTTTCCGCGGGCGAGCGGAGACGCGCCAGATCTGGTTTGGCTTCAGTCCACACTGACTCCAGCGCAAGCAGCGGTGACGGCACGGGTGCCGGGGCTGAGGCAGAGGAAGAGCCGGACGCCACGGCTGGAGTTGCGGTCGCTTTCAGGTCGACGTTTTTCTGCTGAGCACATTCCTCGAGACGTTTTTCAGCCTGGGCAAAGGCGCCAGCGATGCGGCGATTGCGTTCGGCATCGGAAATATGACCGACGAAGGGATCGTTGCGCAGAATGAGTTCGGTGGATGCCAGAAGCTGCCGGGAGTCTTCATCTTGCGGATTCGTATTCACCGCCTCCTGGAGATAGCGACGGGCGTTGCTGTAGTTGCCGGCGCGGTAAGCCGCCTGCCCGGCTCCCGCCAGCGCGGCTGAGTTGGTGGGGTCGAAGCGGAGAACATCTTCATACTGAGCCAGTTCGCCAGCGTAGTCCTGCGCCTGGGCAAAAAGCTGGGCAGCCTGGAGATGCGCGTCAGGAACCGGCGGCAAAGCGGTGGCAAGTGCCATGAGTTCTGATTCGGCTTTGTCAGGAGCGCGTTTCTTGAGTAGAAACTGGATCAGCTCGATGCGAGCTTTGCTGCGGTTGGCGTCCGGATTCGAGTTCCAGACTCCGTACATGGCGTTGTGGTAGTAACGAGTGGCATCTTCGATGGAACCGCGGCGAGCGGCGACCCGAGCCAGAGCGAGATTCACGGCGGCGTCCTGCGGGGCGCGCTGCCAGAGGGCGATGAGGTAGGATTCTGCTTCGTCGAGGCGGCGGGGATCGTCGCTGTCGCGAAGGGCTCGGGCCAGGCTCAGCTGATACTGGGAGTTGGTGGGATCGCAGGTAAGCGCGGCGCGGAAAGCGTCGATGGCGTCGTCGTAGCGGTTGGCAGCTGTATCGGCGACGCCCTGCTGGTAGAGTTTGCGGCCCCGGGACTGCTGATTGGCGTTGTAACGCGCGACGAGATGGCTGACGGCGGCGAATCCGGTAACGGCGGCAAGAGTGAGAAGTAAAAGGATGATGGGCGCGGAGCGCGGGATCAGTTTTGGCAACCTCCACGACATATCTCGTATCACGATATCATTTGCGGGCTTGCAACGGCGGAACTGAGCACAAAATTGGTCTTGCGGGGTTCCTCATCAGGTAAGATACTTCGTCTGCCGGTCCGCCAGAGAATGAATCGCGAATATCACAAAGGATACAGCCAGGAACTGCAGCGGGATATGGAGGGGCTGGTCTTCGGGCATGCGGGAACGCCTCTGCTGGTGTTTCCGACCTCGATGGGGAAGTTTTTCGAGTATGAAGATCGTGGCATGATCGGCGTGCTGGCCCCGAAGATTGAACGCGGCGACCTGCAGGTGTTTTGTCCGGATGGCGTCGATAGCGAGAGCTGGTACAACAAGAGCGTGCATCCCAAGGTGCGGGTGCTGCGGCATTTGCAGTATGAGCGCTACATCCTGCACGAGTTCCTGCCGTTTGTGCGGTGGAAGAATCAGACGCCACGGCTGGCGGTGACCGGGTGCAGCTTCGGGGCTTATCACGCGGTGAATTTTGCCTTCAAGCATCCCGACGTGGTGACGCACTGCGTAAGCATGAGCGGGGCGTTCGATATTCATCAGTTTCTGGATGGGTATTACGACGACGATTGCTACTTCAATTGTCCACCGGATTATTTGCCGAACCAGCACGACGACTGGTTTCTGAGCCGCTACCGGCAAATGAAGATTGTGCTGGGCTCGGCGGATTGGGATATGTGCCTGGACCAGAACGTGAAGCTCTCGGCGATTTTGAATGGCAAGGCGGTGCCGCACTGGCTCGATATTTACAACGACAATTCGAAGCATGACTGGCCCTTGTGGCAGAGGATGGCGGGGAAGTATTTTTAGGGTTGGATGTGAAAGGCTGTGGCTTTCAGCCGCGGTGTCTTAGGAATGGAGATGGCGTCGTGAAGAAAATTGGCATTTTGTTTGGGATGGAGAATACGTTTCCGCCGGCTGTCGTCGGGAAAATTAACTCCCTGGGCGTTGAGGGGGTTTCGGCAGAGTTTGTGAAGATTGGCGGGATTCGGATGGATGAGCCCAAGAAATATGACGTGATTATCGACCGCATCTCGCAGGACATTCCCTTTTACCGGGCTTATTTGAAGAACGCGGTCTTACACGGGACGATCGTCGTTAACAATCCGTTCTGGTGGACAGCGGATGACAAGTTTTTTAATTATGCGCTGGCCGACAAGCTCGGCGTGGCGATTCCGCCGACAGTGATTCTGCCGCACAACAAGCATCCGGAGGGAACCACCGACAAGTCGATGCGGAATTTGATGTATCCGTTGAACTGGCAGGAGCTTTTCGATTACGTCGGCTTTCCTGCTTTCCTGAAGCCTTATTCCGGTGGAGGATGGAAACATGTTTACCACGTCCATTCTCCGGACGAATTTTTTCAGCATTACAACCAGACTGGTGATTTGTGCATGACGCTGCAGCATGGCGTGGTGTTTGAAGAGTATTACCGGTGCTACGTAGTGGGGCAGGAGAAGGTGCACATCATGAAGTACGACCCGCGGGCGCCGCATCATGAACGCTATGTGAAGGGGAATCCGCCGCCGTCGTCAGAGGCTTTGCGGGCCAGGATCGAAAAAGACGCGCTGACTTTATGCCGGGTGCTGGGGTATGACCTGAATACGGTGGAGTTTGCGGTGGAGGGTGGAGTGCCCTATGCCATTGATTTCCTGAATCCGGCGCCGGATGCGGAGATTACCTCCGTCGGTCAGGAGAATTTTGACTGGATCGTAAATGCTGTAGCGGAGATGGCCGTGAAGATGGCTTTGAGCGGACAGAATCCGGCGAGGGAGTTGCGCTGGGCCAGCTTTCTGAATGGGCCGTCTGGGAAGAAAACTCGCAAGCCGGAGCCAGGATGGGTGACCGAGCGGAAACGGGGGAAAGCGGCGAAGTAGGCGTCTCTTCGGTTTTGGCGATTGTTTATACTGTTTAGGCCGCTGGTTCCCACCCTTGCGCAAAGAACGCGCAAGGATGGGGCACCCGCATCGTGAGCGCTCTGGGCAGAAACCGGGATTCCTCGCTCCGCTCGGAATGACAAAGTCTCGAAGCTTATGCCACCTACTTTCACCATCGGGATTGAAGAGGAATATCAGACCATCGATCCTGAGACTCGGGATCTGCGGTCGCATATTCAGGCCGAGCTGCTCGAGAAAGGCAAGCTGATCCTGCAGGAGCGGGTCAAGGCCGAGATGCACCAATCCGTCGTTGAGGTGGGGACTGCGGTTTGCACGAACATCAAGGAAGCCAAAACCGAAATAAAGTTGCTGCGGCGCAATATTATCCGGCTGGCCGCGGAGAATGGGTTGCGGCTGGCGTCGGTAGCAACGCATCCCTTTGCGGACTGGAAAGTGCAGGAGATTCATCCGGACCCGCGCTACAAAAACATTGTCGAAGACATGCAGCTGGTGGCGCGGGCGAATCTGATCTTCGGGCTGCATGTACATATCGGAATTGAGGATCGCGAGACCGCGATCCACATGATGAATCACGCGCGCTATTTTCTGCCGCATCTGCTGGCCTTGTCGACCAATTCGCCATTCTGGCTGGGGATGAACACCGGACTGAAATCGTACCGGTGTAAGGTGTTTGACAAGTTTCCGCGCACCAACATCCCGGATTACTTTCCCAGCTGGGGCGAGTACGAGAACTTCATCAAGCTGCTGATCAAGACCAACTGCATCGATAATGCGAAAAAAATCTGGTGGGATATCCGGCCGCATCCATTCTTTAATACGATTGAGTTCCGAGTATGCGACATTCCCATGCGCGCCGACGAGACGATTGCGCTCGCGGCCTTGATCCAGGCGACGGTGGCGAAGCTGTACAAGCTGCATACCGCGAATCAGGGGTTCCGGCTGTACCGGCGGGCACTGCTGATGGAGAACAAGTGGCGCGCCGCGCGCTACGGCATGGAAGGCAAGCTGATCGATTTCGGCAAGCAGACGGAAGTCCCGGCCAAGGATTTGATCCTCGAGTATCTGGAATTTGTGGACGACGTAGTGGATGAACTGGATTCGCGCGAAGAACTGAACTACATCCACAAAATGCTGGAGACGGGCAGCGGGGCCGACCGGCAGCTGCGCGTGTTTCAGGACACGGGAGATTTGAAGAAAGTTGTCGACTACATTATTGAGGAGACGGAAGCGGGGCTGGCCGAAGACGAGCCGGCTGCCGTTAGAAAAGTAGGATGAGCATCCCTGTAAACGAAGCTAGCCCTGCAGGCCGAGTCAAAGTCCCCATCCTGTCGCCAACACCGCGACAAGGATGGGGCGCCCGCCATGAGATTTCTTTCGATCCTGAGTTCACCCTTGGGGCTCGCAATGCCGTGAACGTGTGCATTCGTGTGCGGCCTGACGAGAAGGTCTGTGTGATCACCGATGAGGTTACGCTCGGGATCGCGGCAGCGATTACGCACGAATTGGAAAAGGTGGGTGCACAGTACAACGCTTGGGTGCTCGAGGATTTGGCTCCGCGTCCGCTGAAGGATCTACCGCACGAGATTATCGAGGATCTCGAGACCAGCCAGGTTTCTTTCTTTGCGGTACAGGCGCAGCGCGATGAACTTCACTCGCGCATGCAGATGACCGAGGTCGTGAACCGGCGGAAGATACGGCACGCTCACATGGTGAACATCAACCCGCAGATCATGCTGGAAGGCATGCGCGCAGATTTTCAGAAAGTCGACCGGTTGAGCGCAAAAATTGTTGCCATGGTGCGAAAGGCACAGCGGGTACGGGCCAAAACCGATGCGGGGACGGACCTGACTGCAGATTTGAATCCGAATTACAAGTGGCTGAAGACCAGCGGGATTATCACTCCGGAAAAGTGGGGAAACCTGCCCGGCGGTGAAATATTCACCAGCCCGGGCGAGGTGAACGGGACGTTCGTGATTGACGGCGTGGTGGGCGACTATTTGTGCGCCAAGTTTGGCAGCTTGCGAGAGACTCCGCTGACCGTGCACATGAATAAGAATCGGCTCACCGAAGCGCACTCGGAGAATCGCGAACTCGAAAACGACTTCTGGAAGTACACGCACACGGATGAGAACAGCGACCGCGTGGGTGAGTTTGCCATTGGAACCAACATCGATTTGAAGGAAGTGATTGGGCAGATTCTGCAGGATGAGAAGTATCCCGGAGTGCATATCGCGTTCGGGAATCCCTATGGAGCGCACACCGGGGCGGAATGGGATTCGTCGACTCATATTGATGTGGTGGGGCGGAAGTTTAATATCTGGGTGGACGATGAGCAGATCATGCGGGATGGGAAGTTTTTGGTGGAAGCTTAGGGCGGCCCTTCGTGCAGAAAACCCTTGCCAGGCTTCGGGAGATTATTAGCTGATAGGGGTCCTTCGACTCCGCGAGACGCCCAATTCTTGGGTGTCTCGCTTCGCTCAGGATGACAACTTTCAGGGATCATGATTCCTTTTCTCCGAAAGCAGTTCAACGCCAGCTTTACTCCCGATAAATATCAGACATTACTGCGGCGGGTTGATGATGCTTGTGGAACGCATGTCTCGTTCCGGTTGTCGGAGACTCCTTGCTTCTTTCCCAAGGCGTTGCTGGACCGGATGGCCGAGAATGGCAAGGAACTGATCCGCCAACTGGTGGAGAGTCCCGACTACCGGGCGCGGTCAGAGGCTTCGATTCCGGCGGAGTTTCGCGTTCCCAATGAGCCGGCGCATCCGATGTTTGTGCAGGTGGATTTTGGTCTGGTGCGCGACGCCCGCGGCGAGTTGCAGCCCAAGTTGGTCGAGTTACAGGCCTTCCCTTCCCTTTATGCGTATCAGGTGACGCTGGCGCAAAATTATATCGACGTGTATGGACTGAATCGGTTCGAAGGAGGAGAGGGGCTGCAATTCTTCTTGGGCGGGTTGGATGCGACGTCCTACCCTGAACTTCTGCAGCGTGCGATTGTTGGCGCGCATGATCCGGAGAACGTGGTTCTGATGGAGATTCATCCGCAGGAGCAGAAGACGCTGCCGGATTTTCTCCTGACGGAAAAGATGCTGGGCATCGAAACGGTTGACATTGAGGCCATAACGAAACAAGGGTCGCAGCTTTATTACGAACGCTACGGGGCGCAGGTGCCGATCCGGCGAATTTATAACCGGGCGATTGTAGACGAGTTGCAGCGCAAACAAGTGAAGCTGGCGTTCGATTGGCGCGATGATCTTGATGTGGAGTGGGCGGGCCATCCGAACTGGTATTTCCGCATCAGCAAGTTTTCGATTCCTTATCTGCAACATGAGTCGGTTCCGAAGACCTGGTTTCTGGATAAGCTGGAGCGGGTTCCGGACGACTTGCAGAACTATGCTTTGAAACCTTTGTATTCGTTCGCCGGGTTGGGGGTAGTGATTGCGCCCACGAGCGAAGATATCGCGGCAATTCCGGCAGAGAAGCGTGGGGAATACATTCTGCAGGAGCGGTTGCATTTTGAGCCGGTGATCGAGACTCCGCTTGGCGAAACAAAAGCGGAGGTGCGCGTGATGTATGTGTGGCTCGATCAGTTGCAGGCGGTGCTGACGATTATCCGCATGGGGCGTGGGTTGATGATGGGCGTCGATCACAATCGGAATCTGGAGTGGGTGGGTGCTTCGGCCGGGCTGTGGGTGGACGAGTAGGAGCCGCCGGCCATCCCGGCCAGAGAGCCGTGGTAGAAATTCCCAGCGGAGCTGGATCCAGCGCCGCAGTGAAAGGGGTCCCCTTCGGCTTCGCTCAGGGCAGGCTTTCGACTCCGCAAGACGCCCACCTCTCGCTCCGCTAAGGACGACAGAACAAAAGGCGTCATCCGATCCTCTTTACGATGGTGGTTTGTAGTTCCTGCCCGTTGGGGCGGCGCAGATAGAGTTTATCGCCGGCGAGGCGAACGGGGACGGGGTCGCCAGGCTTCCACTCGCCGGGGGTGTAGCCCTCGGCTGCGGTCGAATCATATTCACCGGTGTAGACGACGCCTTCCACGTTAACAACGACGGCGCGGCGAACCAGGTAAGGGGCCGACTCGCGGAGGATCTCGGCTTCGGCCTGGTACCAGTTTTCGTAGTCGTGACCCTCGACGGCTCCCTTCCGATGGTAGAGCTCAGTGGCGCGGCGGCGGATGGCCTCTTGCATTTCAGGAGAGTAGTTCCCAGAGCCCCGAGCCATATCGGAATCGCCTCACGCAATCAAGATTGCTAGCATCATACTAGTCGTGTTGGAGCAACCACGAACCCCCGCAAGCACACAAAAGGACAGGGCATTTATCAGTTTGGGAACGATTGCGATCAAAACGGGCCAGTTGACCGGAGTCGCTAGCGGGCCTAACATTACCGCGTTCGGGACTTGGGTCTTCTCATGATCGGCCAGACCGTATCCCACTATCGCATCCTGGGCAAGCTCGGGGGCGGTGGTATGGGCGTGGTTTATGAGGCCGAGGACCTGAAACTGGGACGGCACGTTGCCCTGAAGTTCATCCCGGAAAACCTCGTGGGCGACCCCAAATCGCTGGAACGCTTCACGCGGGAGGCGAGGGCGGCGTCGCTGCTGAATCATCAAAACATCTGCACTATTCATGGCATTGAGGATAACGGCGGCCATCCCTTCATTGTGATGGAGAAGCTGGAGGGCGAGAGCCTGAAGCAAGCTATCTCCGGGCAGGCAATGCAGACCGAGCGGGTGCTCGACATCAGCATCCAGGTGGCAGACGCGCTGGCGGCGTCGCATGCCAAGGGAATTGTGCACCGCGATATTAAGCCGGCGAACATTTTCCTGACTCCCAGCGGACAGGTGAAGGTGCTCGATTTCGGGTTGGCCAAGCTCGTCCACAACGTTGGCACCGACAGCGATGGAGGAGCAGCAGCGGACAATTCGCTGACCGCAGTGGGAGTGATTCCCGGGACCGCGGTTTACATGTCGCCGGAGCAGGCGCGCAGCGATGAAATCGACTTCCGCAGCGACCTGTTTTCGTTTGGCGTGGTGATGTATGAAATGTCGACCGGGAAGAAACCGTTTACTGGCAAGAATTCGCTGATGACGCTCGATGCGGTGCTGCATCAGAAGCCGGTTCCCCCGGGAGAATTGAATCCAACAGTGCCGGTGGAGCTCGAAGGCATCATCGGCAAGGCGATGGAGAAGGATCGCAACGAGCGCTATCAGAGCGCGACGCAGATGAAAGCTGATCTGCTGCAACTCAAGCGCGAGACTGAGTCCGGCCAGGTAAAGAGCGGGCTGCACCCCGCCAAGCTCCGGGTTGCAAGCAATACGTTTGGCCGAGCCAGCGCCAGCCGGTGGCAGTTGTGGGTGCTGCTGGGAACGGCCGCGGTGCTGGTGACGGTGTTGGCGGCCGTGGGTGCTTACTGGTTTAAGCATCGGTCGGTGGTGAGCCAGCAAGAAGCGAATGCGATCGCGGTTTTGCCGTTGCAGAATATGAACGGCGATTTTGCCGTGGATTATCTCCGCTTCGCGCTGGCCGACGAACTCACGAGCGTGCTGACCTATTCGCGATCGCTCGAAGTGCGACCCTCGTCGGTCACGCGAAAGTATGTGGAAGTGGACCTCGATCCCCGCAAGGTAGGGCAGGAGTTGCACGTGGGCAAGCTGCTGACCGGGCACTTCATGCGGCAGGGTGAGCAGTTAACCGTGACCATGGAAGCGATCGACGTCACCAACGACCGGCTGTTGTGGCAAGCGAGCGTCACCTCAGGAGTCAACGACTTGATTTCCCTGCAGAATAAATTGACCACACAGGTGCAGCAGGGGCTGTTGCCCGTGCTCGGCGGCGGGGGAGAAGAGTTGGATACGGCGTCGCGCCCGAAGAATCCGGAAGCGTACGACCTTTACCTGCATAGCCTCGCGCTATCCCACGATGTAGCTCAGAACAAGGACGCCATCGCGGTGCTGGAACATGTAGTCGGAGAAGATCCGGGCTACGCGCCGGCGTGGGATGCGCTCGGATACAGGTACTATTACGATTCTTATTATGGCGGTGGCGGCGAGGAGGTATTCCAGCGTTCGAATCGCGCATACGAGAAAGCGCTGGCCCTGGATCCGAACAAGGTCGATGCGGCGAGCAGTTTGATTGCCCATCGCGTGGAACGGGGCGAACTAGGCCGGGCCTACGACGCGGCCACAGACTTAGTGCGACGTCGACCGCAGAGCGCCGATGCGCATTTCGCGCTTAGCTACGTGCTGCGTTATGCGGGCATGCAGGAGAAGTCGACACAGGAGTGCAACACGGCGCGATCGCTCGATCCTGGGAACTCCAATTTCCGGTCGTGCGCGTGGGCGTTTCTGGAGCTGGGTAAGACCGACCAAGCGATGGATTTCGTCCATCTGGACCCCGGCACGGAGTGGGCGGCGTGGGTTTCAGCATACCTTCATCTGGCCGCGGGGAATGTGCCGCAGGCGCGCGAGAGCGTGAAGAACATGTCGAAGGCTCCGATCTACCATCGCGAGTTGCTGGCAGCGTGCACCCAGGCGCAGCGGCCGGCTGACATGGACCGCATTGTCCGCGAAGCGGAATCATCGGCCATGATGGAACCTGACCCCGAAGCGTGGTATCACGTAGGCGCGCTCCTCGCGTATTGCGGGCAGACGGAGCCGGCCTTGCGTTTGCTCAAGGCGTCGGTGCAGCAGAATTATTGCGCATATTCGGCGCTGCTGGAGGACCCACTCCTGAGGGACTTGCGCAAGGACACCGCGTTCAACGATGTACTGACTGCAGCCAGCGCGTGTCAGGAGGCGCTGAAGGAAGGGCGCCAGTAAAGCAGTTCTCACTTCTCAGTTCTCAGTTATTGGATCCTGGTTTTGGCGCGCGAGGTTACTCTTGCTTCTTGCCGGCGTCTAATTTGATCGAGGGGAAAGAATTTGCGTGGGAGGCGGGGTAGGCCCCATCCTGTTAGAGTGAAATCTCCGAGAACTCACTACCTTGCCAGGCGTGTGGGACAATTCGTTCAGCCTTTCGTCCACAACTTGATCGCTCGATCCCCATTCATATTTCTTTTCGCCGTGCTGCCGGTTCTGCTGGTGGCTTCGCCGCAGCAGACTGCGGAAAGCTCGACACGGCCGGCCGGCGCGGCTGCCCATGAAAATCGGGAAACCCCGCCCGCGGATTTTGCGCAGCTTCCCTACCAAGGCACTCCGCCTGTGCTCCCTCAAGATCGAGGAATCCTGGGTCTGCGCCTGATGCTGCGGCGGCTAGGGACGACGGCGCGGCTGATGCAGACGGTGGCTCATCCCGACGATGAAGATGGCGGAATGCTCACGCTGGAGTCGCGCGGGCGCGGAGCGAGCGTGCTGCTGATGACTCTGAATCGGGGCGAGGGTGGGCAGAACAAGATCGGGAGCAATTTATCGGATGTGCTGGGCGTGCTCCGGACCCTCGAACTGCTGGCTGCGGACGAATACTACGGTGTGCAGGAGCGGTTCACGCGCGTGGCTGATTTCGGGTTTTCGAAAAGTGCCGACGAGACCTTCGCGAAGTGGGGCGGACACGACATTGCCCTCGCCGATATGGTGCGGGTAATCCGCACGTTTCGTCCGGATGTGCTGGTGGCAAGGTTTTCGGGCACGCCGCGCGATGGGCACGGGCACCATCAGGCTTCGAGCATCCTGACGCAGGAGGCATTCCGCGCGGCGGCTGATCCGAAACGGTTTCCCGAGCAGATCGCGCAAGGTCTTCTGCCGTGGCAGGCGAAGAAGCTGTACATCGGCAACGTTTGCGGGTTTGGGGCGATGACTTGTCCCGATGCGAACTGGACCGTGAAGCTGAATACCGGAGCGCCGAACGCGGATCTGGGCGGCTCGTACGTGCAGTTCGCTATGCGAGGCCTGCGGCATCAGCTCTCGCAGGGCTCAGGCAACTGGACTGTGGAGCCGGGTGACCGGTTCACATTTTACAAGCTGGTGGATTCGGTAGAGCCCGCGAAGCTCGATAAAGATGGGCACGAGAAAGATTTCTTCGACGGTCTCGATACGACTCTACCCGGGCTGGCGGCGAGACTGGGGACGGAGGAATCGAAGGTTCCACAGTTGCGGCGAGATCTGACTGAGATCGCAAAAAAGATCGCCGCTGCCGGTGAAGATGCCAAAGGTAACGATTCTTCGGCAGCCGCAGCGCCTTTGATGGGAGTGGTGGCCGGGTTGGAGCGGATCCGTGCAGAGGTCGGCAAGAGTGCGGTCAGCGTAGGCGCAAAATCCGATCTGCTGGCGCGATTGGAAGAGAAGAGCGAGCAGGCAGAGACTGCGCTCAACGAAGCGTTGCACGTCACGCTTGAGGCGACAACCGTTTCTCGCGTGGACGCGAATGGTACGCCGGTAAAAGTGGCTCTGAAAAAAGAAGCGGACGCAATGACCACGGTTTCGCCAGGTCAGGAATTTCTGGCCGCGGTGGATTTTCACAACGGATCAAAACAGTCGCTGATGATGGATGGCATAAAGCTCGAGGTGCCCGTAGGCTGGGCGACAATTTCCGACAAGACGAAGCGGTTTTCGGTTCAGCCCGGGCAAGACGCGCGGGTGGTCTTTCGCCTGAAAGTGCCGAAGAACGCCGAGTATACGCGGCCATACTGGCACCGTGACAATCCCGATACCGATAGTCTGAATCACGTCGACAACGAGAAATATGCGACCTTGCCGTTTCCGCCTCCGGTGTTGCGCGCACGCGCAGACTATTCGGTTGCGGGCGCAAGCGGGGCAGCCGTAAAAAACAGCATCGGAGCAACCGTGGTCACAGAGTTCCTGGACGATGCTGGCAAGGCCAGCGCGCGCCCTCTGGCGGTGGTCCCGGCATTTTCGGTTGCGCTGGAGCCGGGGACGCAGGTGATCTCCACCCACAACGGTGCAAGTACGAGCGTGACGGTGGGCGTGACCAGCAATCTAGCGCACGAGGCGCGAGGCATGCTGCAGCTGGAATTACCTGAGGGATGGCGGTCGGAGCCGGGCCAGCTTGCGGTGCGCTTCGCTAGACGCGGAAATAAACAGGATTTCCAGTTCAAGGTCTTCCCCGCCGGATTACAGGAAGGTCGCGCAAAGATTCGCGCGGTGCTGGAAGCAGACAACGAAAAGTTCAGCGAAGGTTACACGCTGGTGACGCGCGAAGACCTGGGCAGTTTCTATTACTACCAGCCGGCACTGCAGCGCGTGAGCATGGTCGACGTGCAGGTTCAGCATGATTTGAAGATTGGCTACATCATGGGAGCTGGAGATGACATTCCCACCGTGCTGCAGCAACTGGGGATGGATGTGACCTTGATCCCGGCGGAAAAACTTGCCAGCGAGAATCTAAGCCAATACGGAACGATTGTGTTGGGGATTCGCGCTTACGACACGCAGCCAGATGTAGTTGCGAATAATAAGGAGCTGCTCGATTATGTCTCCGCCGGCGGAACGCTGGTCGTGCAATACAACACCGGCGTGGGAGATTTTAACAATGGGCACTTCACGCCGTATTCCGCGGAACTAAGCCGGGCGCGGGTTTCGGTGGAAGAAGCTCCGGTGGAGATTCTTGCGCCGGAAGATGGAGTGTTTCATTATCCGAACACGATCACGGCTCGCGATTTCGATGGCTGGATCCAGGAGCGTGGGCTTTATTTCATGGATAAATGGGATGAACATTTCAAGGCCCTGCTGAGCTGCCACGATCCGGGCGAGGACGCGCAAAAGGGCGGGCTGCTACAGGCGCAGTATGGCGAGGGCACTTACATCTATACAGGCTACTCATTCTTCCGGCAGTTGCCAGCGGGAGTGCCGGGAGCAGTACGGCTTTATGTAAATCTTTTGAGCGCGGGGCATGAGAAACAGTGATCAGAGATCAGGGGTCAGGGGTCAGTAAACCCAATGACTAAATGGCAACGAGGAGAATGAGCAAGAGTAATGCACGCTATTCGTATTCACGCCTACGGCGCTCCAGAGGTCATGCAACTGGAAGAAGTGCCCACTCCGGTTCCCGGTCCTGGCCAGGTTCGCGTGCATGTTGAAGCCGTCAGCGTTAATTTTCTGGATGTGCAAAAGCGGCGGGGCGAACTTGTGGGGCAGGCTTTCTACCGCCGTGCGGGCAACAACGAGCCGGACTTTCCAGCAACTATGGGCAGCCAGGGAGTTGGAATCGTGGAAGAACTAGGTCCGGAGGTCCAAAACGTTCGCGTGGGAGACCGCGTCGTGTTCGTTGGAGATTCGTACGCGACGCATGCCCTTGCTCCTGCCGCGTGGCTGATCGCAGTGCCGGATGGCATCAGCCCACAGGTAGCGGCGGCGGGTATGAACCAGGGATTTCTCGCTTATGCATTTACGCATTTTGCCTATCCAGTGAACCCGGGAGACTGGTGCCTGATCCAGGCAGCGGCTGGAGGCATTGGGCTTTTGCTTTGTCAAATGGCAAAAATTCGCGAGGGACGGGTGATTGGGGTTACCTCAACGCCGGAGAAAGCCAAGTTTGTTCGAGAGGCGGGCGCCGACGAGGTCATCGTTTCCACGCAGTCTGACATTGCGAAGGAAGCGAGACGGATGACCGGCGGGCGGGGGGTCAATGTTGTTTACGACGGCGTCGGCAAAGACACGTTTGAGGCGAGCCTCGATAGTCTCGCTCCGGGTGGATACCTCGTGATGTATGGCCAATCCAGCGGATACGTGCCCCCGTTTGATCTCATGAAGCTGCAGGAAAAGGGATCGGTGTTTCTCACCCGCACCAACGGCAGCCCCTACTTCAAGGAATACCCGCACTACTTGCAGCATTTCGTTGACTGGATAAAGCACGGGAAACTTTCTATCAGAATCGACCGCACGTATCCGCTTTCGGATGCGGCCAAGGCACACGCGGGGTTTGAGCAGCGGCAGGTCAGCGGCCGGATATTGCTTCTTCCATAGCGGCGGGACATTCAATTCATCCCGAAATGCACGCTCCATCTCAAAGCGATTCGAGTTCTCCTGGCCTGATCCGCGGCATGGGCCTTGGCAGCGCTACGGCGCTCAACATGATCGACATGATCGGCGTGGGGCCGTTCATCACCATGCCGCTGGTGCTGGGCGCGATGGGCGGGCCGCAGGCCATGTTGGGCTGGATCGCAGGCGCGCTGCTTGCGGTGTGCGACGGGTTGGTCTCGGCCGAACTGGGCTCAATGTTTCCAGGGTCGGGCGGATCATATCGCTATTTGAACGAGATTTATGGGCCGCGAAAGTGGGGACGGCTGATTTCGTTTCTGTTTATCTGGCAACTTTCCTTCAGCGCTCCGCTATCGATCGCCAGCGGATGCATCGGGCTGGCAGGCTACGCTGCCTATTACTGGCCCGGACTCGAAACGATTTATGCAGCACACACGGCGGCTGTGCGCATCCCCGGAGCCGGCTCACTTCAGGTCAGCTGGATCGTGACGCCGGGTACGGCGATTGCGATCTTCATCTGCCTGTTCACGGTTTTTTTGCTCTACCGGCGCATCACCGTGATTGGCCGGCTTTCGAAAGTACTGTGGCTGGGCGTGATGGGCACGATCGGATGGATCATCTTCGCCGGGCTCACCCACTTCAACGCGGCGCGTGCGTTTGATTTTCCCCCCGGAGCGTTTAGC
The DNA here is from genome assembly GCA_963743115.1 of uncultured Acidobacteriaceae bacterium. GTDB lineage: Bacteria > Acidobacteriota > Terriglobia > Terriglobales > Acidobacteriaceae > Sulfotelmatobacter. The sequence goes on from CAVUOM010000002.1 coordinate 467,364, forward strand.
CTGTCGCCCGCGTTCTTCAGCGGCTTGGGCGGAGCGCTTCTGGTGGCCACCTACGATTATTGGGGCTACTACAACGTTTGCTACCTGGGCGATGAAATAAAAGATCCTACGCGGAATATTCCTCGGGCTCTTCTGCTTTCTATTCTGCTGGTCGCCTGTCTATATCTAATGATGAACGTGTGCATTCTGGCTGTGGTCCCGTGGCGCGAGATGTTGCAGGCGGGCCATAACAACAGCGGACTGTATGTTGTGTCTCTGTTCATGCAGAGGATTTATGGACCGTGGGCGGCGCGGCTGGTCACGGGACTCATAATCGTTGCCGCGTTTGCCTCGGTCTTTTCCCTGACGCTGGGGTATTCGCGGGTTCCGTACGCCGCGGCTCTCGATGGTAACTATTTCAAAGCGTTCGCCAAAGTGCATCCCGTGTATCGCTTCCCATACGTTTCGCTGGTAGCGCTGGGAGCTGTCGCCGCAATGTTCTGCTTCTTGCGGCTGCGGGATGCGATTGCCGCTCTCGTGGTGATTCGTCTGATCTTGCAGTTTCTGGTGCAGGCGGTGGGATTGATTGTGTTTCGGGTAACCCATCCGGAGGTGGTGCGTCCATTTCGGATGTGGCTGTATCCGCTGCCGGCGCTAATCGCGATTGCCGGATTTCTTTTTATTCTATTCGGTCGCGAGAACTGGCAGAAGGAAATGCGGTACGCGGTAGTGATTTTGCTCGCCGGGCTGGCAATTTACATGATTCGTGCCTGGAGAAGCCGGGAGTGGCCGTTTGGCGTGGGGGAACACAGCGTAGAGCATTCGAGTGGCTGATCATATTTCAGTTCCGGCAGTCGAGGTCACTGCGGTTCAGCGTGCCGATGCGGCGTGGGCACCGCTGCGTGAACCGCTGTTTCGCTCGTTGTGGATTGCTGCGGTAATTTCCTACACCGGAACCTGGATGCAGAATGTGGGCGCGGGCTGGCTGATGACCCAGCTCTCCACCTCGCCCCTGATGGTGAGCCTCGTTCAAGCGGCGGCGGCCGTTCCTGTTTTCTTCGTGGTGCTTCCCGCAGGTGCGCTGGCCGACATGGTCGACCGGCGGCGGTTATTGTTGTTCACCCAGAGTTGGATGGTGGCAGCAGCGGCGGCGCTCGGTGTGCTGACTTTGCTGCACACGGTGACTCCGTGGAGCCTGCTGCTCTTTACTTTGGTCTTGGGAGTGGGCGCAGTTTTGAATGATCCGGCCTGGCAGGCGATTACGCCGGAAGTCATCTCGCCCCAGCGCCACGCCTCGGCTGTAGCGCTGAATTCGGCAGGATTCAACGTGGCCCGCGCGGTTGGTCCGGCATTGGGCGGCATCGTGGTGGCGACGGCGGGATCCGGCTGGTCGTTCCTTCTGAATGCGGCGTCGTTCTTTGGGGTAATTCTCTTTTTGTGCCGCTGGCGGCGCGCACCGCACGAAGCGCTGCCGACCCGCCGGGTGCGCGATGCGATCCTTGAGGGCGTCCGCTACGTGCGCGGAGCACCGCAGGTGCGATCGGTGCTGATCCGTACGGGAGCGTTCAGCGTGGGCGCAACTTCCCTGCTCGCTCTGCTCCCGCTAATCTGCCAGCCGCATGGAGCGCAAGGCTATGGATTCCTCCTGACCTGTTTTGGCGTGGGAGCACTGGCTGGGGCAGCCCTGCTGCCACGTCTGCGGCTACGGTATTCGGTGGACGGACTCGTCGCGGCAGCGACTGTGGCGTTCGCGGGCATGACTCTTGCGGCAGGCCAGGTGCATGCCTTTGGGTGGCTTTGTGGAGTATTATTCACCGCGGGCGCGGCATGGATTGGAATTCTCGCGTGCTTCAATGTTGTAGCGCAAACCATGTGCCCGTCATGGATGCGGGCGCGGGCTCTGTCGATGTACCTGCTGGTGCTGCAGGGAGGAATGGCGATCGGCAGCGCGCTGTGGGGAGAGTTAGCCGCGCGCAAGGGAGTGCCTGTAGCGTTAGCCTGGTCGGCCCTGGCAATGGTGGTAGGCTTGACGAGCATTCTGCGGCATCGCTTAACCGCGCGTGAGTTAAAGATGACCCCCGCGGTGGTCAGGGATTAAAAGGAGGAATCAACATGGCGAAGAGATTCAGCTGTCTTGCTTTCTGCGTGCTAGTGCTGGCGACGCTTGGCGCAGCTCAGAATCCGAAGGCTAAGGACGAACATCGCACCGTCACACAGGTGCTCGACCATTCAGTTTCGAGCGTGGAACACGAATTCGTTCCAGCGGCGGAGGCGATGCCGGAAGATAAATTCGGATTCGCTCCCAGCAACGGCGAGTTCAAAGGAGTGCGGACTTTCGGCGAGCAAGTGAAGCACGTGGCGGCGGTGAACTACATTTTCGGGGCTGCGATTCTGGGCGAAAAAGTCCCGGTGGACGTGGGCGACGAATCCGGGCCCGCCTCGCTCAAGACCAAGGCGGAGATCATTACCTACCTGAAACATTCCTTTGCTTACGTACACAAGGCTGTCTTGACCATCAATGACAAGAACTTGGTGGAACCGATGAAGAGCCCGTTTGGAGAAGGAACGGTGACGCGCCTGAGCCTGGCCACAAGTGTCTCAGCCCATTGTTTCGATCACTACGGTCAGATGGTGGAATACCTGCGCATGAACGGGATCGTGCCTCCGGCCAGCCGGTAGATTGGGCGCCAGACCTGATTACGTCCGTTGGGCGCGGGGGTCGCGTCGATGGTCGCGAGCCGCGGCGAATACGCTGCACAAATGCTGGCGAAAGCTGAGGCCGGGCTCCCGGGCGACGCGGGCGGGGTAGGAATCCAGAGCCTGAAGAAAACTCTGGATCTCCCGTTGAACCTGCACACTGCGCGTTCGCGCGATCGTCGGCTGGACTTGACCCGGCTGGGTCTGACCGTGCATCTTAGACTTCCTCATCCCTTTAGGAACTTAGCCTGCGCTTCCGATGAAGCGCTGACCATGCCTGACTCCGCAAACACCTGCGCCGCGGATAAGTTTCGCCTGAGGGGGAAAGGTGAAGTTATCCAGCTTTACTTCTTTGGTAAATAGCACTTTAGTGGTGCGCTGAGGAAAGCCAGATCAGCGGTGCCCACCGCGCCGCGTGATCGACGTAAGGAGCAGTTCGGCGTGAAGTCCTCGTCCCGCCAGGTGAGCAGAGATTACGGTTCGCGTTCTCTTGACGGGAGAAGCAGGATCAAGAAAAACGATGACCGAAGGGCCTGCCCCGCTTAGTGCTGCGCCCAGGATGCCCGGTCTCCCGGTCAATTCTTGCAGGCAAGGGAGCAAAGGGCACAATGGTGCGCGGTAAGGCTGGTGGATCCGGTCTTCGAGCGCTGCCGAAAGCAGCTTGTGATTGCCTTGCGTGAAAGCCGCGAGCAGGAACATCGAATTCTGAATGTTCGCGACCGCGTCGGCGCGGGAATACTGCGCCGGGAGCACGCGGCGCGCTTCTTGAGTGGACAGCACCTGATCGGGGATGGCCAAAAGAAGCGGCCACTTCCCTTTCGGGCGAATGCAAACCACTTGGGCCTCGGACTTGCCATACATTCGGGCGACGGTAAGACCTCCCATCCAGCAGGCGGAGGCGTTATCCGCATGGTGTTCGCGTCGCGAAGCCTCGCCGATGATCTGGGAATTCTTCCACTGCAAACGGCCGAAGTGATTAGCCAGGGCGATGCCGGCGAGCCGCGCGGCGGCGGATGATCCACAGCCTTTTCCGATCGGGATGTCGTTGTTAATGCGAAGCGAGAGAGGAACGATTTTCTGGCCTTGCGCCTGGAGAATCTCGCTGTAGGTCTTGAGGATGAGGTGATGCTCAAGATTGCGGCAGATTTCCTGGTCGCGCCCGGTGACCGTAATGGAGAAGGCCGGCGCAGGGCGAGCTTCGATGGTGATGTAAAGATCCATAGCCAGGGCGGCGGCATCGAAGGCCGGACCCAGATTGGCAGACGTAGCTGGAAGCGCGAGATGCAGCGCTGTCGCGCGGCGGCTCTTCTTCTTACTTTTCTTTTTCGACATTTCCGCTCTTGTTCCTGAACGTCAAGCTATGTTGGGTCGGATTTTTCTGGCTGCTCCAGCGTTTTGATCACCGCATCCAGCCTGGCATCAAGAACGACGGGAGGGTGGCGGAAGGAATTCAGCTTCGCGCTCTCCTGCTCGTACGGCGTGCCCTTAAACAAATCGCCGCGGTGGAACTCCATGGTGTAGTCGGGATCCTTAAGCAAGCTTCCAGTGAGAACCAACACCACCGTTTCCTCCGGCTTCACAAACCCCTGCTGCAGCAATTTCTTCAAACCGGCCAGAGTCACGGCGGAGGCGGGCTCGCACCCAATGCCTTCGGCGCCGATCTCGGCCTTGGCCAGCGCAATCTCGATTTCACTGACCTGTTCACAGGCGCCACCCGTGGCCTGAAGAACCTTTACCGCTTTTTCCCAGGAAGCGGGGTTGCCGATGCGGATCGCCGTGGCCCGAGTCTCCGGCTGCATGCTGACCAGACGCTTGCCTCCCGATTCGCGCAAGGTGCGAACCAGAGCATTGGCGCCCTCCGCTTGAATCACCGACAGCTTCGGCAAGCGTGCGATCAATCCCACGCTGCGCATTTCGAGCAAAGCTTTGCCGATCGCTGAACTATTTCCGAGATTACCTCCCGGCACGATGATGTGGTCCGGTGGCTCCCAATCGAGTTGTTCCAGCAATTCGAAAGCGAGAGTTTTCTGCCCTTCGAGACGAAACGGGTTGATGGAATTTAGCTGGTAGACCGGCGCTTGCCGGACAAGCTCTTGCAGCAGCCGAAGACAGCCGTCGAAGTCGGTGCGGAGTTGGCAGGTCAGCGCTCCGTAATCGAGCGCCTGCGAGAGTTTGCTCCATGAGATTTTGCCTTCGGGCACCAGAACCAGGCTGCGCATGCCGCCGCGCGCAGCGTATGCCGCCATGGATGCCGAAGTATTGCCAGTAGAGGCGCAGGCTACCCAGCGGTATCCAGCCTGGCGGGCGAACGTGGCGGCGACCGTCATGCCCGCGTCTTTGAACGAGCCGGTTGGGTTCAGGCCCTGATGTTTGGCGTAAAGGCGTGGCACGCCGGTGAGACGCGAGGATTGCGGAAGTTCGTAAAGCGGAGTGTTGCCTTCGCGCAAGGTGACGATTTCCTGCTCGGATTGTGGCGTGGGAAGAAACTCCCGGAATCGCCACACACCGCTGAGGTCGATGGCTTCATTTAACGTACGGCGTTCCCGCCACAGGGTCTTCAGAGCGGTGGGGTTGCGCGAGTTCCAGGACGCATCCGTGATTTCCAGCAGGTTGCCACAGTCCGCGCAGCGAAAATCCTGCGCGGCCGAGGCGTTGACCGATCCGCACCCGATGCAGCGGAAACGAAACGTGGCCTGGTCAGGGGCGGAACCTTTTTCAGAAGTGGCGGAGGGACGCATGGAATGAAAAATTATTTCCGCCCTCGCAGATATTGGTCGGTCTTGTTCATCCAATCGGCACGCGGAGGATTGAATACGTCGAGGTCCACCGTGTCTTCCAGCGCCTCGGCTCTGTGCGGCATGTTCGCGGGAATGCACAGCACTTCGCCGGCGTGGACCACGATTTCCCGGCCATCGATCGAGAACTTCAACGCGCCTTCGAGGATATAGGTAAGTTGTTCGTTGTGATGGCTGTGCTCGGGGACAACGCAGCCCTTCTTCAGCAGCACCCGCGCCAGCATTATTTCCTGGCCGACGACAAACTGGCGCTGCAGAAGAGGCTTCAGGTCTTCAAGCGGGATCGTGTGCCACGGAATGTGTTGCAGTTCGATCTTGCTGGCCGCGTGTTTGGTGACGGCGCGCTGCGCACGCGAGTGAGACCGCGCGTTTTTCGCTTTCCTGCCGACGGCAGTCGTCCGATTCTTCAGTTTCTTTGCCATAGCGTGATGCCCGCCCCCTGATTGTACGGGAAACAATCCGTAGCAAGCAGCCTTCGAGAATCTATAAACCTTTGTAAATGCCACCATCGACCAACACGGTCTGGCCTGTGATGTAGGAGGCCCGTTCCGATGCAAGCCACACAATGGTCTCCGCAACTTCGCGAGGCTCACCCAGCCGCAGCAGCGGAGCGTCTGCCGCCCAGCCTTCAAAAATCTGCTGCTCGCTCTTGCCTGAAGCCGAAGCGCGGGCTTTGGCGAGTTCCTTCAACCGGTCGGTCGCCGTGAAGCCGGGACCAACGTTGTTGAGCAGGATTCCATCTTTGCCAAACTCGTTTGCCAGGCTCTTCACCAAACCAACCACAGCCGCGCGCACCGCATTCGAGAGCACAAGATCGGTGACCGGCTGCTTGGTGGTGATCGAAGTGATAGTAACGATGCGGCCCCAGCGCTTCCGCTGCATGTGAGGAATAACTTCGCGCGCGAAATAAACCGTGCTCAGGAAGTTTAGTTCGAGGGCACGCTGCCATTCCTCCAGCGTTGCAGCCAGAAAACCTTTGGCCGGCGGGCCCCCAGCGTTGGTCACGCAAATGTCGACGCCGCCAAATTTCGCAGCCACGCCGGCGACGAAGTCGCTAACTGCCCCGGGATCGCTTACATCGAATGCCTCGGCAAGAACTTCAACTTCATGCTGTTTTCTGATCGTCTCCGCGGCGGTCTGCAAAGTCTGCGCATTCCTGGCGCACATGGCGACACGGCAGCCTTCGGCGGCGAATGCCTCCGCCGTAGCGCGGCCAATCCCCTGACTGGAAGCGGCAACCAGGGCGACACGATTTTTCAGGCCGAGATCCATGGAACCGGAATTATAAACGGTGCCCCGCACCAAGCTCGGCTTGCGAGAGTGCTCACGGCCAATTAGTCTTAAAGGGAACGAGGTATTTATGAAACGGCACTCGCAACACTCCGAAACCAAAGCGGTGCACGGCGCGGCGGACCTGGAGAAGAAAAACGGCCCCCTGGGTACGCCCATCTATCAGACTTCCACCTTCCAGATGACTGACAACGATGAGCAGGTTCGAGCCACGGGCACTGACCATTACTACACTCGTTATGGCAATCCAACCAACACAGTTGCCGAGAAGACGATTGCCAAGTTGGAAGGTGTGGATGCCGCGCTAACCTTCGCCTCCGGCATGGGCGCAGTCACAACCACCATCATGGCTCTGCTCAAAAGCGGCGACCACGTGGTGGCGCAGCGCGATATTTACGGAGGCGTGAACAAGTTTCTTGCGCAGTGGCTGCCGAAGCTGGGAATCGAAACCACTTTCGTCGACACCACGGATTATGATCAGCACGCGCGCGCGATTCGTCCGAACACGAAGCTGCTCTACCTGGAGTCGCCGACCAATCCGACGTTACGCATAGTCGATTTCAAGAAAGTCGCGGCGGTGGCCCGGCAACATAAACTGCTGAGCATGATCGACGCCACGTTCGGCACGCCCATCAACCAGCACCCCGCGGAATTCGGCATTGATCTAATCATGCACTCAGGGACGAAGTATCTGGCCGGGCATTCCGATCTGATCTGCGGCGCGGTGGCCGGGCGGCACGAGTTGATCGAACAAATCTGGGATACGCGAACCACGCTAGGCAACTGCATGGATCCCCACGCCTCATGGGTGCTGCTGCGCGGACTGAAGACGCTCTCCGTCCGGGTGGCCAGACAGAACGAAAACGCCCAACGCGTCGCCGAGTTCCTCTCAGAGCACGCCAAGGTGCGAAGCGTGCATTATCCGTTCCTGAAGAGTCATCCGCAGTACGCCATAGCCCGCCAACAGATGAGCGGCGGCGGCGGCGTGGTCACGTTTGAGGTCGAAGGCTCAGGCGAAGACGCGCGCCGCGCCAGCGAAGCCATGCGACTGTTCACGCTGGCGACGAGCCTGGGCGGCGTGGAATCCCTGGTGTCAATTCCAGTATTAACCTCTCACGCCATGATTCCCGCAGAAGCCCGCGCCAAGATGGGTGTCACCGAACAGATGGTCCGGCTTTCGGTAGGAATCGAAAACGCCGACGACCTGATCGCCGACCTCGAGCACGCGCTCGAAGCCGTGGCAGCGCCCCAGCAAGTGCGGGTTGGGTGAGCGGCTCCAAGCCTGCCTAGCCCCCAGCCTTCCTAGAAAGAGAAATCCCGGCCGCTCTGGCCGGGTTTTCTCTTTGCGGTTCAAATCTGCAGTCAGATCAGAATGTAAATCTCGCTCCAAACTGAAACTGGCGCGGGGTGTTCACGTTACCTGTGATCAACCCAAAGTTCTGCCCCGGCTGCTGGTTGGTGACAACGCTGATCACGTTGGGGTAGCCATACTGCGCGAAGTTGGTCATGTTGTACCCGGAGATGTCGAAGCGCAGCGCTTTCGTTTCGGTGATCTTGAACGTTTTGTAAAGTGAGAGGTCCAAATCGCGCGCTCCCCTTGTGCGTACGTTGGAGAGATAGGCGGGCGCGGTCCCCGGAATATAGGGATTGGCCGCCCCACCGTTCTCGGTTCCGGGCTGAACAAAACAATTAATGTTGAACCAGTCATTCGCGGTATGCGGAGCGCCGGTTGCGGGATTGCAGACCTCATCGGCCCGCTGACCGAGCGGCGACAAGGGTGTTCCCGAACCTGGCGAGGCGATGGGAACACCATCGCTGAGGTAAAGAATCCCGTTCACCGTCCAGCCACCCAGAATCGCGTTCCCTGCACCGTTCAGATTGACCGCCCGTCCTTGGCCAACCGGTAAATCGTAGGACGCCTGCCCGGTGAATGAGAACTTCAGGTCCTGTGGGCTGACCGAATGCTCATATTCCAGATTTCTCCAATCCTGGGCCGCACCGTTGTGAGTGCCGACGAAACCAAGAGGAGGATTTCCGTCGTCGGTCATCAGTTTGCTCCAGGTAAAGGTAGCGAGAGTGGTGAAGTGGCCGGTCAGCCTCTTCTGCACCTTGGTCTGCAAAGAGTTGTACTCGGAGTCCCCTCCGTCATAGCCGCTGATGATTACACCGCCGCCCCCATAAGAGCCGTCGCCGAACTGCGGGAATTGCTGGAGTGTAAACCACAGCGGTACCGTCGCCTGACCATTGAATGCGCCAGGAAGGCCAGCGTAAGGGTTGGGCGCGGTGCTGCAGCTCGGATCATTCGTGATGCACAGCGCCGCACCATTCCGTGCAATCGTGCCCAAGTCAGGTTGATTCAGGTCAACATTGCCGAGGGGCATGAACAGCCCACGGCTGCCTACATAGGCGGCGCTGACAACCACCTGATGCGGCAACTCATACTCCAGGTCGAAGTTGTAATTGTAGGTAGCTGGCGTGCGCTGCGAACGCAACACGGAATGTAGGGTCGTTCCCAAATTATTAGCCAGACCTGTCGGCGGTGCGGTGAAAATCGGCACGATTCCTCCGGTTGTGCCGGGCGGGACCGGGAAGGGGTTGCTCAGAGAATAGGGGCCGTCGAAAACGTCCGTTGGACTTCCTGCATTTGTTCCGCAGTTGGCGCTGGTGAAGATGGTGTTTTGGTCCGCGCCGTTATAGCAGGTTCCCAGCCACGTCGACTGAGAAGAGAATCCATCGGTGTTCATGCCCGGGGCACCAACGTTGTGGGTGGTTGGCCCGTAGTAGATACCCGCGCCGGCGCGTACCACAAAATGCGTCACGGGCTGGTAAGCGAAGGCCAGACGAGGCCCAAAATCGTGCATATTCGTCGTGTAGGGGGACCGGTTGCCACTGTTGACATAAAGTTCAGCGCCGGTGTACGAGTCGCCGTTCACACTGTTGGTTGCGTTGGGATCGAAATACTCCTGACGGTTATAACGCTCGTTGCGCCCTCCAAAGATGTCCCAGCGTAGGCCGGCCGTAATGGTCAACTTCTCCGTGGCATGGTACGTATCTTCGATGAACGCTGCGTAGTAGGGGTTCGATTCGGCAGCAAAGACATCTTTGGTGAAGTTGGGATAATCACTCGATTCGTTGCCTGGGGTTGTTCCCATGCCAATGAGCGTGGAAGCATAATCGCTGCCGCCATTAGCGCTGGCCACGGACTGATCCGTAGCAGTGATGTCGAAGAGGTAAGACCCGGCCGGTGCCGGTGGCTGTCCGACGTTCAGGTAGCGCTTCATCCATTCGAAACCGAACGAGATTTCGTGCTTGCCATGGATCTTCGTGATGGTTGCATTGGCATCGCTGTTCTCGCTGGCATAGACGAAGTTGTTGTAGTCGGCGGTGCCACCAACGCCCCCGCCTACGTCGCCAAAAATAATGAAGGGAAGCTGTTTGAAGACCTGTTCCGCTGCCAGTGACGACGGAAAGCCAACCGGAGTACCGTTCACAGTGCCGAGATTGGTAATGTCGGTGTTCAATAACGAAGGCGGACCGCCCTGTTTCTCGTAATGGCGGGTGAACGAGTAGCGCAAGTTCAGGACGGTAGAGGAGTTCAAGGTTATGTCATCGGCCACGAGGGCATTTCGTCCGTTCGTGGTGTTCAGAGCGTAATCAGGATCCCACCCGGGACTCGGAAAGACGTTGGCCGTAGAGAACTTCAATTTGTCGTAGGAAAACCTGGTGAAGACCCTCTGTTTTTCGCTCGCTACCCAATCCACACGAACATCGAATCGGTGTGCGTTGAACGGATCCAACCCCGGCAGGGCGAAGTTGGGATTGACATCGCTCGTCGCCTGATCGCAGGTAGCGGGGTTGGGGAAGTTACAGTGCGGCATGTTCGCCAGAAACAGCAAGCCGATCGGATTGGGGTTGGTGATTATATTTCCGGGAAATGCCTGCCGCGTCCCGTCGGGGTTATCGGGCTTGGTCGGGTCGTAAATGACGATGGGCGAGGGCCCGTTCACGGGATCTACATAATTTAAAAGGGCTGAGAAGTCGCCAGTCCGCTCGGCGCTGGTGGGAACCGAGTAGGTCTTGAGGCCCTCGAGTTGCACCTGCTGCGTGTCTTCGTAATCGGCGAAGAAGAACAGTTTGTCCTTCTTGATGGGCCCACCGATTGCGCCACCCTCCTGATAACGGTGGAATGCGGGTGGAGTATTGGACTGCCCGTTCTGGACCTGACTCTGCTTGTTGAAATAGTCGTTCGCCGCCAGAATGTCGGGGCGAAATACGCCGAAGCCGTCGCCATGGAACTTGTTCGTACCCGATTTGGTGACCAGGCTAATGACTCCCGCCCCGCCACTCAGATAAGATGCCGGCGTGTTCTGGGTCTCGACGCGAACCTCGTCGACGCCATCCTCGGGCACATTCATCGCGGGAATAATCGCGGCGGAGTTGTTCTCGGCAATGCCGATCGGGGCTCCATCGATCATGTAGTAAACGGATCCGACGAGCGAGCCATTGATCGTGTCAGCGGAGACATCCACTCCCGGGCGGCCGACCGAAATGTTCTGAACTGTCTGCATCGAGTCGCTCGAGTTGGGTGAGCCATTGACTGCATTCACGCCCGCACTCAGCTGGATAAGGTCGTAAACGTTGCGCGACACCAGGGGCACCCGGTCGATGGTGGCTGACTCAATTAACTGGCCGACGGTAGAATTGCTGGGCTCGACCAACTGGACCGCCTGGGTGACTTCGACCGTCTCCGATATCGCGCCGACTTCGAGCGTGATGTTGACCTCAGTGACCTGATCAACGGTGACCGTCACTTTGTCTTGGGCGACGTTCTTGAAACCCTTCTGGCTGGCGGTGACCTGATAGACGCCAGGGTTGAGGGATATGAAGGTATAGAGTCCGCCGGAACTGGTGACGGTGCGCTGCGCCACTCCAGTGGCCTGGTTCAACAGAACTACTTTCGCCCCTGGAACTACGGCCCCGGCTGGATCAGTGACCAGGCCGCTGACGCTGCCGCGGCCGGCCTGGGCAAATGCGATCGATGCCGCGCACAGGCAAAGAACAGAAACTGAAAGAAGGTTCCGCACGATCTTGACAATTGCATTTCTGCCATTCATGGACGACCTCCCGGTACGAACAGGTTAATCGGCAATATCGCACGATGAGATTTCATAGTCAGGCTTCTCCTCCTTTGCACCGCAGGAGGCAGGCGTTACCCCAATCCCATGCCGACATCTGCGGCATGGCTACAGACTCCTTAAGCATCTCCAAGGCAACTGCGGGTGGGCTGAGACCCCGGGACCGCATATTAAATCGTATGAATAGTGCGTTTTTTGGCCATCTTATGTCAAGAAAAAAGCGCGCCATGCGGCCCGCCGTACGATTTCGAATGTCTGAATTGCCTACTGCAGGCTCCGCGTAGACTCCCGGGCCACCACTTCGGGCGCCACCTTGCGATGGTGCGCGGCCACCTCCCGCTTTTCAAGTACCAAGTTGATGCCCTCGAGCACGATCCCTACGGCGCCCGCTCCCATCGCTTCCATGGGCTGCCGGATCGTCGTGAGCGGCGGAGTGCAAAGCGCCGACGCCGCGACATCGTCGAAGCCAATCACAGAACATTGCTCGGGGACACGCAAGCCTCCGTTGGCCAAAGCGCGCATTGCTCCGAAGGCAGTCATATCGTCAAACGCAAGAATTGCCGTGAACGGCCGCTTCTGCTTGAGCAGATCCTCGGTGAGTTTTTTCCCGGCTTCAAAGCTGGAAAGCGGATCGCGCGACTCGGGCAGATCGACGATGAGTCGGGAGTCGAGTTCGAGGCCGCGTTCCTTGGCACTGTTGCGAATGCCGCGCCAACGCGGTGAACTGTCTCCCAAAGTTTTCGGTCCGCGGATAAAAGCGATCTTGCGATGGCCGAGCGAGTGCAGATGCTCGAGCGCGAGGTAGCCGCCAACCTCGTTGTCGACGATGACCGAACTCATCGCATCGCCTTTCAATTCGCAACCGATAATCGCTGTCGGGATGCTGCTCTTTTCCAGATCAGCAAGCAGATTGATATCGAGAAACAGCCAGTTGGCGAGCACGACCAGACCTTCCACGCGGCGGTCGAGCAGCATCTCGAGATAACGTTCGAAGCGGCTGCGCTCGTTATGGACGTCGGTCAGGATGGGCAAATACGAAGCCTGGTAGAGAGTGTTCTCGATGCCGCGCAATACCAGCGTGCAGTAGGGATCGGTCATGTCGAAGACCATGACTCCCACGGTGTGGCTGCGCTTGCTGCGCAGCGAGCGGGCAAACTGGTTGGGACGATAGCCAAGCTTCTCCGCAGCGCGCTCAATGCGTTTCTTGGTTACCGCCGGGATATAGCGCGCCAGCGGTGCGTCGTTCAGAACAATCGACACCGTGGTGGAAGAAAACCCGCTCTCCTTCGCGACATCGCGGATCGTGACCATTGAATTCTTGATACTGTTGCGAACTCCGGAGCCCTGCGCTACCAAATCCTGGAACCGGCCATCCCCTCGCGCTTGAATTCAACGCGCAGGTTGGCGGACACTACAGCAGAGAGCGAGACGGGTGTCAAGAGCGCGCGTTCCGCAAAAGACCGGCAGGAGGGACTGGTGCCGGCCCGCTTAATTGGCCCGACGGTTGGCAGGAGTGACAAGTGTAGTCTAAGATTCTGTCTGGGATTCTCTCTGGCGAACTCTGCTGGAGATCCGTCATAATTTACTTTACTTTTGCAGCTGATTGGCCGGCAGCATTGTTTTGGCCTGGCTCAGGCAGCTTTTGCGCCGTTGGAGGAATCGAAGTAGTGAGTTCTCATCCGCTCATGGTGAATCCCAGGCAGGCCGTTCGCCCAATTATTCTCGCGTCGTTGCTGTTCGCGCTCTCCGCCGCATCCGTGTCGCTCGCTCACGGGCAACAGTTCACCCTGTCAGTCTCAGCCTTCACCCCGAAAATAGGCGTTGATCCCGGCGGATCCGCAACCGCCACTATCGACCTCGAGCCCATCGGGGCCTTCGATGAACCGGTCTCGTTGAGCTGTGCGGTAACGTCGAACCAGTTCACGACGAATCTGCCGCAGTGCCTGGTCAGTCCCGGCTCCGCGATCCCGCCAGCCGACGGTCCTGCGCTCACCATCACCACCACAGGCGGCACAGGCGCGTCTGCCACGGCGGCGGGTACCTACCAGGTCACAGTAACGGGCACAGGTGGAACCACAACGCAAACTCAAATTTTGTACTTGAGTGTAGCGGATTTGACGGAAGACTACACGCTGTCGGTGTCGCCCACGACGGCGATTCCGAGCCCTCTGCCCGCGGGAAGCGCCGCCACTACGACCGTGACCGTGCTGCCGATCGGCAGCTATTCAGGTCAAGTCACGCTCGCCTGTCTTTCGATTTTTCCCATCGTCACCGGCGCGCCGTATTGCTCGTTTGATCCTCCGACGGTAAGCATCAGCAGCAGCACGGGAGCTACTTCCACGCTCACCATCACCACCTTCGGGCGCGCGACCAGCACGAAGCTGTGGAACGTTCGCACGTTCTATGCCGTCTGGCTGGCCGTTCCCGGGCTGCTGCTGATGGGAGCGTGGCGACCCCGTAGCGGCCGGAGAAAGCTGCTCGCGGTATTTTTCTTAGTGTTGGTCGCCACAAGTTTATTGTTGCTGCCGGCCTGTGGGGGCAACGTCGGCACTAGATCCCTGAATGACCAGATCACTCCGAATAATACCTACACCTTCACGCTGACCGGCGCCGATACAAACGGTGCCGCGCCCAGCAACGTTCCTCCCAACGCTGATGTGGCCACCGTGACGCTTCAGGTCACGACGGCCCACACGGCGAACTGAGTTACGCCGCCAACTTACCCTCGTTGTTCTCTGCAAGTCGTCCCTGCCCGGTAGTGAGATTCGCGGCAGTTCGCCGAAACGAAGAGCGGAAGCCCGCTCTCAGGAGGCGCGGCGCTGTCGTTCGAGTTCGGCCGCCTGGCGCAGGACAATGTCACGCAGCGAAATCAGCCCTTTCAATTCCTTGCCCTCCACAATGGGCAGGTGCCGGAAGCCGAACTCATGCATGATAAAAAAACATTCCTCGATGGTCTCGTCCACATTAACCGCGCGGGGGTTGGCAGTCATCACTTCAGAGACGGCGGTGTGACCGGGAGTGCGGCCCGCGGCTACCACGCGGTTCATGATGTCGCGCTCGGAAAAGATGCCGGCAAGTTCTCCGTTGCGGAGCACGGGCAGCGCACCGATATTATGTTCCATCATGAAGCGCGCCGCTTCCAGCACGGAGCGCGCGGCGTCGATAGAGTAAACTTTGCGGTCTTTCACAATGTCGCGGAGGGTAGGCATGACAGGCTCCTTTGCGAAGGTGGCGAGGACCGAATTCCTGGGTGCACTACTTTACCATACCTGCGCCCAGTGCGCTCCTCCGGGGTATTAGCGGCGATCCAGTTCATCGGCGCAACGCGGACTCGCATCCTGAAGCGCGAAGGGTGCTCAGCGCTCGATCAAGCTTTCCAGCGTGGAATAGAATCCCGGATAAGAGATGGCTGCACATTCGCTCCCGCGAATCATGCTCTCGCCCTGCGCCCGCAGAGCCGCGATGCTGAACGCCATGGCGATGCGGTGATCGCCGAAGGATTCGATTTCCGCTCCGTGCAGCGACTGTCCCCCGGGAATCTTCAGGCCGTCTTCGCGTTCTTCTACCGCAGCTCCCATGGCGCGAAGGTTGGTAGCAATCGATGCGATGCGGTCTGACTCTTTCACCCGCAACTCCTTCGCATCGCGGACCTCGATTCCCTGCTCGGTATAAGGAGCGATCGCAGCCAGCACCGGAATCTCGTCAATCAGCGCAGCCGTGGCAGCACCAGCGATGGTCGCGCCTTTCAGCCGCGTACCTTCGACCTGCAGCGTGCCCACCAACTCGCCATGGACTTCTTCGAGCTGCGTGACGGAAATGTGCAGCCCCATCTGCATAAGAATATCGAGCAAGAGCGAGCGCGTCGGATTCATCAGAAGACTGGTAACAGTCAATTCCGAACCCGGAAAAAGAGCCGCCGCGCAAAGAAAGAACGCAGCACTCGAAAGATCGCCGGGAACTCGCGCTTCGATGCCGCGCAAACGCTGCCCGCCGCGAATCCGCACTTCGTTGCCTTTACTCTCGACCTGTGCGCCGAATGCCTTGAGCGCCACTTCTCCATGATCACGCGTCCGCAGAGGTTCTTCGATGCGGGTTTCGCCTTCGGCCAGCAACCCGGCAAACAGCAGGCACGTCTTTACCTGCGCGCTCGCCACCGGCATCTTGTACTCGATCCCCCTCAACTTCGCACCGTTGACGCGCAAAGGCGGGCGGCCGTTTTGCGATATGATCTGCGCGCCCATGGCGGTAAGCGGCGTGATCACCCGCTCCATGGGCCGGCGCGAGAGCGACTCATCCCCCGCCATCTCGCTTGAAAAGTTCTGCGCCGCAACGATGCCGCTCAACATGCGGATGGTCGAACCGGAATTTCCGCAATCCAGCGGCCGATTCGGAGCCGTCAGCGCCAGCCCGCCTCCCTGCACTTCGATAACGTTGTCTGTGCCATCTTTGCGTTCCCACTTCACGCCCAGCGAACGCAGGCAGCCGAGCGTGCTGGCGCAGTCGGCACCGGTCGAATAATTTTCAAGTCGCGAGGGCCCGTCGGCGATCGCCGCCAGCATGGCGTAGCGGTGCGAAATGGATTTGTCGCCGGGGAGGCTTACGCCGCCGCGCACGTCGCGCGCCGGACGCACGATGACCTGAGAACTGATTTTCATCCTGAGATCAATATAGCGGAAGGAGAAGACAAGAGTGGTTAGTGGTCAGCGGCTGGTGATCAGTGATCGGTGATCAGCGACCACCTAATACCGCCTTTGCCTCGGCGGCAGCCTCGCGCAGCACGTCGGCGGGAATCTCTTTCAGCCTCACCCCAAACTCAAACATCGGGGTTTCGACGCCGCGCCCCCATCGCGCCACATCCCAGTGCGCCCGCACGAACTTCACATCGGGATGTGCCGTCAGATCAAGTAGCAGCGGCGACTCCCCACGATAAAACTTCTGCGGAAATGCGGCCAGGGACTTCGCTCCCCAAGTGGCGCCGTCCGCAGAACCGTAGACGCCGACGTCGAGCGATTCCTGCTCGATAATCTGTGTAATCTCAAGGGTCAGCAAAAACACCCGGCCGGCTGCTCCGCTCACATCCACGCTGGGGCCATCACCCTTGGCATTCACGACAGTCTTCGCCGCAACCAACTCCATATCAATCATGAGGGAGGATTGTAGCAAATCGCCGAGCCCCCGTGCTGGTTGCCTGTCCTGAACCGTTCATCGGCCTTGAAGCGCATTTTCAGCAGGCAAAATTACGTTGCGATTCCGAAGTGACAGCGCTTCCCGGCCCGCTTATATTTGTTCGCGATATGTCAGCCACGCAGACGCTCGCCGGCGCCGCCGTCCCCGGCTCCGCCAAACCACCTTCCCAACGCCTGCTAAGCCTCGATATCTACCGCGGCCTCGCGGTCGCCGGCATGATTCTGGTCGACAACCCCGGCAGCGACGACCTGGCCTACGGGCCGATCAAGCACGCCGATTGGAACGGCTGGACCTGCGCCGACTTCATTTTTCCATCTTTCCTGTTTCTGGTTGGCATCTCGATGGTGTTCTCGTTTGCCGCCCGCCTGCAGCGCGGCGAGTCGCGAAGACAAATTTTGTGGCACGCCTTCAAGCGCAGCCTCGTGCTGATCGCCATCGGCCTTTTTGTGAATGCCTCTCCCATCATTGGCCTGGATTTACACACCTGGCGCTTCGAAGGCGTCACTCAGCGCATAGCTCTCTGTTATTTCGCGGCAGCGATCCTGGTTTTGTGGTCTAACCGTCGCGGCGCTTTTATCGCGATGTGCGCGTGTCTGCTCGGCTATTGGGCTCTGCTGCGTTTCGCCCCAGTTCCCGGCTTTGGAGTGCCGGGCCGCGACATCCCATTCATGGACCCGGATCGCAACCTCGCCGCCTGGCTCGACCGCAAGCTCTTCATGGGACATCTCTACAACGGAACCCGCGACCCTGAAGGAATCATCAGCACCATCCCGGCTGTTGCAACCACATTAATTGGAGTGCTCACCGGCTACTGGCTGCAATCGCAGAAAAGTCCAGCCACAAAAGCGCTCCGGATGCTGTACGTTGGAATCCTCGGTCTGGTCGCAGGCGAGGTTTGGAATCTCTGGTTCCCGATCAACAAGAATCTCTGGACCAGTTCATTCGTGCTCTTGAGCGGCGGCTTCGCTCTGGTCTTCCTCGCCTTGCTCTACTGGATGCTCGAGATGAGGAAGTGGCGCGGCGCCTGGACCATGCCGATTCTGGTTTTCGGTATGAATGCGATCGCCGGGTTCGTCGCCGACTCATTCGTATACGGTCCCGGCTACTCCTTCACCGTGAAGGGCCCCAATGGTCCGGTGATGTGGCATGACGCGGCCGAGGCGAAGCTGGTATCTCTAGGCGCGAGCGCAGCCAACGCTTCGCTAATCTACTCCCTGGGTGCAGTTCTGTTCTGCTGGATCCTGCTGTGGTTCCTCTGGAGAAAACGGATCTTTCTCAAAACGTAAGACTCAAAACGTAAGACCACGCTCACTCCGTCGGATGCGGTCCGGTGAAATCGTTGCAACAAGGTTTCTGCGTGGGTTTGAACTCCATCAGCTCCACCCGCGACAGATCCGGGTCAAACACGTCAAGCTGCCACTTGCCGTCTTTGCCGATCTCCGCCTCCTCGTCGCCATTCGGCTTCCAGCCATGCGATTCCATGATCGCCTCTGCCTTCTTCATGTCGGCAACTCCAAGCGAGATGTGATTCATCACGCCCGTGAGTTGCAGATCCATGTGTTCGGGCTGGTTCAACATATATTCCAGCCAGTCGGTGCCATCCGGAACCTGCATCGCCACCCAGTCATCCGAAGTGCCAGGCTTATCGTGGCCATGCCAGTAAAGCCGGAACCCGAGAATGTCCCGGTAGAATTTGTCTTCGGCATCGCGGTGATAAACCACAAAGCCGGTGTGGATCATGTGCCGCGAAACCGCGGAATCGGCCGCCGGAGCATTCGGTTCCAACGCACTGCGCTCGACAAACTCAATGCGATGGCCTTCCGGGTCTGCCATCGTAAAGCTCAGGCTGTGGTCGGCGTGGCCTTCGACCGCTGGCACTTTCACACCGTTCGCGATCAGATACTTGCGGAGCGCCGCAATGTTGTCGGTGGTGAAGGCGACGTGATCCATACGGTCAGTCGCCTTGGGATCGGGCGCGGCGCTGTAGCCGATCCACTGCCTGCCCACCATGTATCTCACAAGCCCGCCAGATTCCACTGGTCCCGCGGAAGCAAGCCCAAGCGTGCCGCCGTAGAGCGCCTTCACACCATCGGGGTTTGTGGTGTAGAACGAAACATGATCGATACCAAGTATGTGCGGACGAGGAACTGTGGAACCTTGCGCGAAGGCAGGGATGCAAATTGCAGATATCCCGAGAACAAGCACTGCAAAAGATTTCTTCATAACGACCCTGATTCTAGCTCAAGGGCGGACTTGGAAAACACTCGTTCCTAAACCCGCTCCAGAAATTGACGCAGCAGCTTCGCGGCTTCCTCGGGCTGCTCCCACGGCGAGTAATGGCCAGCTTTCGGAATCACGCGCAACTGGCTCCCCGAAATGTGCTGCCGCATGAGTTCTGCTTCGTTCACGCCGGTCAGGATGTCTTCCTCTCCGGTTACGAGCAGAGTGGGCACATTGATGGTCTTCAATGTATCCACGGAATCCGCACGCTCCGCCATGCCGCGCTGCACCAGCGCCACATCTTCCGGCGACATCTTCCGCATCATACGCAGCGCGCCGTCAACCAGATCAGGCCGCGTCTCGCATGTGGTCTTGCCCAGCAGACGGGGAATCATGCTTTCGAAAAACGGCTCAGTGCCGCGCTCGAGCACATCGTTTGCCGCCTGCAGTCGTGCGGCGCGCGCTTCGGCAGAATCGGCTGGCGCCTTAGTGTTGCAGAGACCAAGCCCGGCCACGCGTCCACGATACCTCCGCCAGAATTCGAACAAGGCATATCCGCCAATGGAGACTCCGATCAGCGGAGCGCGGCCGACATCGGCATCATCCATGACGCGGGCAATGTCCCTGGCGTGTTTCTCCATGGTGGCCGGACCCTCGCCGACGCCAGAATCCCCGTGCCCGCGCAGATCCGGCAGGATGATGCGGTAGCGCGTGGCCAACTCCTGAGCCACCGGCAGCCAGAATTCATGATTCACCGGAAAGGGGTGCAGCAGAACTAGCGGAGGGCCTTCACCCAGCACGCGGGAGACGATTTCGGCATCGCCGCTGCGGATTTGCCGAATGGCAATACTCTGCATCAGTGGATTTAATCACAGCCCAGCGCATCGCGTCCCATGCTGGGATTTACGGATTAGTCTGCGGATTCGCCGCACGCTGCGCGCCCGCCGGCTCCGTCAGCAGCAGCGGCTCTTCGGGCATGACAATCCACGCGATGGGATAGGCGAACAGCCCAATGCCAGTCAGGCATGAAGCGATCAGCCACACTAGCCGGACCACGGTCACATCGACATCAAAGTACTCGGCGAACCCGATGCAGACACCCGCAATCTTCCTTCCCTGCCGGGGCCGCACCAGGCGCTTACGCGCGATCGATGCTCCCACCCGGGTACCGCAATAAGCACAAACCGCCGCATCGTCCTGAATCACTTTGCCGCAATAGTTGCAATACATAGCTCTGCCTCCAAAACGCGCCCTACAAAACAATACGCAATCGCAGACAGAAAGTTCCAGGGCGTTCTGCGTACAGGACAAAACCCGATTTCACTCCCGATACGCTTCCCTAATATGCTCCCGAGCCTTTTCCGCGGGAGGCGTGGCGCCGTTTTCAGCAAGCACAGTCTCATACTTCTTCATGGCCAAATCGCGCTTCTGCAGCAGGTCGTACATTTCTCCGGCAGCCAGGTTGGCCTTCTGCAGGGTCTCAGGATCAGGCTCCGGAGCCTCCTCGACAAGTTCATACGCGGCCGCAGCTCCGGCATAATCTCTCTGGCTGCGCAGCAGCTCACCCAGACCCCACGCCGCCATCTCGTAGTGCAGGTTGCCGTACTTCCCTTCCCGCCCATTCTGCCAAACCTCGCGATAAGCCGCAGCAGCCTCTGGCGCATCGCCGCTCGCCCGCAGCAGATTAGCTTCCTCCAGCGGAAACAAATAATTCCTGCGATACCGCGCTGCCAGCTCGTGCATCAGCACGCGCGCCTCATCGTAGCGATGTTCGCGCCGCAGAAACAGGCTCAGCACCACCTTGGCATCCACGCTATTTTCCCCATTGCTGTCGGCCACTTCGCGCAGGTATTCGAGTCCCTTTTCTTTCGTTCCGCTCAGCCCCACCAGCGCCACCGCGACCTTCACACTCCAGGGCAGGCTGCCCATCACGTAGTTGTGCGTGCCCACGACCAGCTTCGCATCCACATAGTGGGGATCGAGCTCCAGAACCCGTTCGTGATCGCGGCGCGCGCCTACCGCATTGCGCAGCGCAGAAAACCAGGCGCGCTCGACCAGTGCGGTGTATAGCGCAAACTGCGCACGGGTGACGCCCCGAGCGTAGAGCGCATCCACGTTATTCGGATTCACCTTGAGTTCCTGCTCTTCCAGGCTCTCGGCGCGGTCCACTAACTGTTTGATCCGTTCCGTAACTTTAGGGTCGGCCGCTCGATGCGCCTCCCCGATAAAGCTGTCATTGGCATACTCGCCGCTGTTCATAGCTCCCATGCGGTAAAGCTCGCGCATCAGAATCGCGGTCAGCAGGTGGTTTACGGCTGAAGGGTCGCCGGGATGCCGATCCAGTACCTTCTCGAACTCCTGGATCGCCCGGTCGTATTCAAGGTTATAGAAATGGTCGGAAGCCGCCTCGACCAACGGATCGTGTTCCTCGGAATTAGCCGCGGTCGCTGGGAGAGCCCCTTCCCTCGGAGCTTGAGCGACCGCCCGAGAGCTCAGCAGGCAAAAGACAAAAAGGATGGTCAGGCCGAACACCGTCTTCCCGCCGCCCAACCATTTCACTATCAGACTCGACTGCATCCCAGCCTTTGGACTTTAGTTTAACCGAGTTTCCCGAGCACGGGACGAACCAAAAATGTTATTGGGCGAACCTAACAATTTCTCGCAACATCTCAAGCCGGAACCCTATAATTTGCTGAACCAGACCTGAAAAAAACCAAGGTACTGGGGCATCTTTACGGGTTTGCGGGTAATAATTGCGCGAGACTTACTTGCCACGCGATTGGGGGAAAGCTGCAAGTATCTGACTTGAAAACACCTTAGTCGACCGTGCGCTTTGGTTGTCGGCTTGCCTTTCCCAAAATAGACGTTCCTAACATATGGCTGAAGTTGTTCAAGAAGCTCCGCAGGAATTCTGGCGGTCCCCCCTTGTGCTAGAAGCACCGGCGGTCGCAGCTCCCCCGGCTGCGGCCCCGGCTTTCGCAGACGCCTGTGCCGATTGTGGCACCGAGTTCATGATCGGGTCTAGGTTCTGCCATGCCTGCGGCCTACGCCGTCCGACCGCACACGCCAGCACGGAGTCCGCTTTGGTAAATGGTCTGTTGCTGCGGAGCGTAGCGCGGGCCGGCACAGGCCTTCGGTCGTCTATGCGCCTGGTCGCCGCCGCCTGGCAGGAGATTTCCTTCCCCGACTGGCTGCACTATCTTCATTTCCATGAGATCAAGCGCTGGATCGGTCTACCAACTGCTTCGCTCATCGCCTTCATGATCGGCCTCGGCTGTGTAGTGGGAGCGATCGGCGTCAGCGTCTTCTTTCGCGCATCGAATCTGGCCGAGTTCCAGGCCATCCAGATGTGGCGGATTGAATGGCTGCTGGCCGCAACCGCATCGTTCGTAGCCGGGATCCTGCTGAAGAAACCGTCCGACACCGAGTAGCGCCGGCGTCCCGTCAGCCGTCCTCACCTACCGAGTTGAAGGCAACATAGTTCGCCGCCCGAGGCGCCGTTGGTCTACGACTCGCTCCCCGTACCCGCCGCCCGCCGCTGCTGATTCATGCGATAAAGATGATGAACCGGTCCAGTCCCGTGCCCCAGCGGATGTCCGGCGGCAATCGCTGCGGTCACGAAAGTCTTGGCCAGCAAGGCCGCTTCGGCCAATCCGCGATCAAGCGCCAGATGGCACGACATCGCCGTAGCAAAGGCGCAACCCGTGCCGTGGGTAGAATTCGACCGTTGCCGCTCCGCCTTGAATACTTCTTCCTCGACTCCGCTCTTCGCGGTGAAACTCAACAGATCGGTCGCCTTCTCCAGATGTCCGCCGGTAATCACCACGGCAGCCGAACCCATCTGATGCAGCTTCGCCGCCGCTGCCCTCATTTCGTCGAGATCGGTCACATTCAGACCGGTCAGAACTGCGGCCTCCTCCACATTCGGCGTGATCACATCGGCGAGCGGGATAAGCTTTTCGATCAGCAGCCTGGTTCCGGCCGCATCTAGCAGGTCCGCACCCGAAGAAGACTTAAGGATCGGATCGAGGACTACGTTCGGCAGCTTTAGACTTCCCCGACCGCCGGCCAAGGAACTCCGCCACAGCCTTAACCACCTTCCCGTCACCCAGCATCCCGATATGGACCGCTGCGATGGGGATGTCGGCGGCCAGCTCTTCCAGAGTCTCACTGACCAGCCCGGGGTCCAGAGCTTCCACCCGGCGAACCCCGGCGGTCGACTGCACCGTCAGGGCGGTAATGCAGGCCACTCCGTAGCAGCCGTGGGCGGCAATCGTCTTAATGTCGGCCGTCACGCCGGCCCCGGACGAGGGGTCGAACCCGGCGATGGTCAGTACGACAGGTGGTTTTTCGGCCATGATCCTCAAAGAAAAATGCGCGCTGCTGTATGCACTCTTGTACCTAAAATGCTCTCCGCAAACAACTTAGAAAGAATATCCCCTAAGTCACTGAATCCATTGAGGATGAAAATTCTACCCGGACTACACCCTTCTGAGTATTTACCATATGATAAACACATAACCTAATTGTTTTGAATGACTTGTTACCTATTGCTCATGATTAACAACAAGTTACGTGAGATATCGATAACTACCACGTCACCATAGGTCATGCACTTTCGGGTTGACAAGCCCCTCCCAGCCCCCTACCATTTACATAACCTTAACCAACACAGCCTAGCTAGGACGACTTTTGAGTATGCGAGGAGAACTGAATGCGTGGACGTATAGCTCATGGACTGATGATCGCTTTTTTGGTCGTCGGACTGGGAGCGGCTCAGGGACCGAACAACTCGGAGGCCAGTTCAGCCCAAACTAGGGCAGTTCCAGCCAAACCCGAAACCCGCAACCACAACCTTAGAAACCAACCGTATCAAGTTGGGACAGCCTCCTGGTACGGCGAATATTTCGTCGGCAGACCGACCGCCAGCGGCGAAGATTTCGACATGTACGATATGACCGCCGCCCATCCCACGCTTCCCTTGGGAAGCTATGTCCGGGTCACCAACCTGCGCAACGGACGGGCCGTGGTGGTCAAAGTGAACGACCGAGGTCCGGTCGTACCCGGCCGTATCATCGATCTCTCCTTCGGTGCCGCCCAGGTGCTCCAGTTCGAGCAGCGCGGGCTGCAGCGAGTTCGCCTGGATCTGGTCAAGCCCCGCACCGAGCACCGGCAGGTCTACCAGACCGTAGCCTACAACCATCCTATGGCGGAACTCCAGTAAACGAACTACACTGTTCGGGATGCAGGCCACTCTAACCAACCGCATCCCGAACGATCCAGGCGTCAATCCTGCCCGCGAGAAGCTGATCGTGGCTCTCGACGTTTCCACGGCGGCGGCCGCACAAAAAATCGTGTCGGCCGTCGGCGACTCCGCCCTCACCTATAAAGTCGGCATGCAGCTCTACACTGCCGAAGGCCCGCAGGTGGTGCGGGATCTCGTCGCCTCGGGTCGGCGCGTGTTTCTCGACCTCAAGTATCACGACATTCCCACCACGGTAGCCGCAGCCGTGCATGAAGCCGCCCGGCTCGGAGTGAGCATGCTGACCGTGCACGCCGCCGGTGGCGGCAAAATGCTCCACGCCGCCGTCGAAGCCGCCCACGCCAACAACCCCGCACTACTGGTGCTCGGAGTCACCGTGCTCACCAGCCTCGACGAAAACGAAATGGAGAAAGTCGGATTTCGCGGGCACCGTGCGCGAGGAAGTGTTGCGCCTGGCAGCGCTGGCCCTAGACAACGGATGCAAAGGCATCGTCACCTCCGCCCGCGAAACGGCGGCCGTGCGCGCCGAACTCGGCCACAATTTCGCCATCGTAACCCCCGGCGTCCGCCCCGCCGGCTCGAGCCACGCAGATCAAGCCCGCGTAGCCACCCCCGCCGAAGCCATCGCCGCCGGAGCCAGCCATATCGTAGTAGGCCGCCCCATCACCGAAGCCGCCGATCCCGCAGCGGAAGCCCGCGCGATTCTGGACCAGATCAGCAAGTAAGCACGTCAGCTAATAAGCTCATGAGGTCATGTGGGAGACGGACGCATTCGTCCGTCCATCGAGCGCAGCTCGATTGCTTTTCTCGCCTCCACCACGTTGCCAAATCCCAGCCTCCAAGTGCAAGCTGATACAAATGCCAGAACTACCCGACATCGCCGCCTACATCACCGCGCTCGAACCGCGCATAGTCGGCCAGCCCCTGAGCGTATTCGCCTGCAGAGCGCCTTCCTCCTGCGAACCGCGCAACCGCCGCTTAGCGAACGTGGAAGGTCGCATAGTCCGCGAACTGCGACGCATCGGCAAGCGCATCGCAATCGGCGTGGATAATGATCTCTGGCTGGTCCTTCACCTGATGATCGCCGGCCGCCTGCACTGGCGCCCTCCCGAGGCAAAGCTGGCAGGCCGCCAGACTCTGGCCGCATTCGATTTCCCCAACGGCTCTCTCGTCCTCACCGAGGCCGGCTCCAAGCGCCGCGCGTCCCTGCACGTTGTGCGCGGCGAGGAAGCCTGCGTTCCTTCGATGCCGGAGGCATCGACGTCTTCTCCAGCGATCTCGATTCCTTCCGCGCCGCGCTCACCGCCGAAAATCACACACTCAAGCGCGCTCTCACCGATCCGCGCCTGTTGAGCGGTATCGGCAACGCCTATTCCGACGAAATCCTGCACGCGGCGCAACTCTCCCCGCTCACCCTCACGCAAAAACTAAAGCCGGAAGAATGGGAGCGACTATTCGCCGCCACCCGCCACACGCTCCAGTTCTGGATCGACCGGCTCGGAACCGAAGCCAGCGCCGCCTTCCCCGAAAAAGTCACCGCCTTCCGCAAAGGGATGGCAGTCCACGGCCGCTACGGCGAACCCTGTCCAAGCTGCGGCGACAAAGTACTGCGAATTCGCTACGCCGACAAAGAAACCAACTACTGCGCCCGCTGCCAGACCGCCGGCAAAGTTCTAGCCGACCGCAGCTTGTCCCGCCTCCTCGGATCAGACTGGCCAAGAACTCTGGAAGAACTCGAAGCGCTAAAGCGCCGCTGATCGTGGCCACGCGAAGCCTATCGTTTTCATATTGACCAATATCGCTGACATGGTCAATAGTTAGATGAAAGAAGTCGCCATCTCCGAATTCAAGGCCAAGTGCTTCTCTCTGCTCGATCAGGTGCAGAAGACGAAGAAGCCAATTCTCGTGACGCGCTTCGGAAAGCCGGTCGCCGAAGTATACCCGTATCGCAAAGGCAGGTCCGGGAGATTGGTTTGGCTCGATGAAGGACGAAATCAGATTCTGGGGGACATCATCTCGCCCGCCAATGACGAAGATGAGTGGGAGGTATTGCGCGATGAAACTGCTCCTCGATACGCACATCTGGATATGGAGTATGCAGGGCTCGGATCGGCTCGGAAAAAGAACCGCGCAGGAAATCAAAAATCCAGAGAATGAACGGTGGCTCTCTCCGGTCAGCACATGGGAGGCACTCACTCTTCATGCGAAGAAGAGAATTGATCTGCCGGAAGATATTAGCGGCTGGGTTGCCGGGCGACCGCCACGTTCCACGAGGCGCCTTTGACGCACGAAATCGCTTTGGCTGCTCGACGCTTGCCGTGGGAGCACAACGATCCTGCCGACCGCTTTCTGGCGCAACCGCCAAGGTATTGAACCTCACGCTGGTCACTGCGGATTTTAACCTGCTCGGCCTCGGGGAAATCTCGACTCTCGCGAACCGCTGATCGTGCTCCCACATATCGCGACCCTTCGCTCATCACTTCAGCAAACTCCTCAACACCGCCACCTCCGCCGTAATCCCGGTGTGCAGCGCCGGATCCACATCCGGCGCAAACAGCGGAGAATGATTCGACGGCAGCATCGTCCCCGCAGCCTTAGCCTGCGCCAGCTTCTCCGGATCCGCGCCTCCCAGCCCGAAGTAGAAACCCGGAATCCCCTGCTCCACGAAATAAGAAAAATCCTCCGACGCAGTCGTCGCCGGTTCCGTGATCACATTATCTTTGCCGAGCGCCGCTTCCAGCACCCCGCGCATCCTCTCCGCCAGCGCAGGATCGTTGTACACCAAGTCCGTCGCCTCATAGTGCTCAATCAAAGGCGGACGCGGCGCACCCCCCGCTTCCGCTTCCGCCTTCGTGATTCGCGTAATCGCGGCCAGCACCTGCTTGCGTACTTCCGCCTTGTTCGTGCGCACCGTCAGCCCCAACTCAGCCTGATCCGGAATGATGTTATTCTTCGTCCCCGCCTGAATGTAGCCGACGGTGACCACCGCCATCTCTCCCGGCTTCACTTCGCGCGAAACAATCGTCTGCAACGCCAGAATCGTTCGCGCCGCAATCACAATCGGATCGATCGCCGTATGCGGCGCCGAGCCATGCCCGCCCTTTGCCATAAATCGTGATCCGCAGAGAGTCCGCGTTCGTGTTATAACTCCAGGAGTGACTCCAACCTGTCCCGCGGGCAGCCCGTTGCCCACGTGCAATGCCACGACCACGTCCGGCTTGGGAAAGCGCGTGAACAATCCATCGTCGATCATTCCCTTGGCGCCGACAATCGTTTCCTCCGCCGGCTGCCCGATCAGCATCAGCGTCCCGTGCCAGGTGTCTTTGCTGTGCGCCATGATCGCCGCCGTCCCGACGATCGACGCCATGTGCAGATCGTGTCCGCAGGCATGCATCACCGGAACATCGTGCCCGGCGTCATCCTTGGCGTGAACCTTGCTCGCGTAAGCCAGCCCGGTCTTCTCTTCCACCGGCAGCGCGTCCAGTTCGGTGCGCAGCATCACGGTCGGCCCCGCGCCGTTTTTCAGGATGGCCACAATTCCCGTGCCGCCGACATGTTCCGTCACCTCATAACCGAGCCCTCGCAACCGGCCAGCCAGCTTCGCCGCCGTCTGCAGTTTCATGCGAAGAAAGTTCCGGATGTTCATGTATATCCAGATACAGCGCATGCGCCTCAGGATAGACGGCATCGACTTCTTTCAGGACGTAGGCAGCCTGAGCCCAACACCGAACCGACCAGAGCAGCAAGAAGCAGAAGATTTCTCAGTTTCATAGTCACGGATCATATCTGCACCAGCGCCACTCTGTAAATTATTCTGGCAGCTGTGCGATTTCCGATTGTCATCCTGAGAGAGCGCGTTCTTTGCGCGAACGAAGGACCCATGCGAGCCGCGCGATGTGTCGCGCTCTTCGCGACACAATAATCGCGCGTTTGGCTCGCTTCCTTCGATCCTCACCGAATTTTTCGCCGCAGCTCTCACAATTCCCAAAACCGTCGAACTGTCCAATCACTTTTTTCGATTGCAGCCTTGCACTCTTCTGCGGGTGTACAATCGCCGAAGAAAGCACTGGTTTGCGCGTCGCCGTCTGGCAAGCTTGAGGTGCTCATGAACGTTCACATCAGTTACCGCCTTCATAAAACTCCCGCCGTAGAAAAAGATATCCAACATCAAGTCGAAAAACTGCGAAAACGCCTGCAAGTCTTCCGCCCCGAACTGATTCATCTGAAAGGCATGGTCGAGGAAATTTCCGCCCGCGAAGGCACCAGCGTTTCCCTCAACCTGCGCCTGCCTTCGGGACAGATGGCAGTCCAGGCCAAAGCCTCAACCGCCGCGGCCGCGGTGAAGAGCGCGTTCGAAGATCTGCTGCAGCAGGTCAACAAGCACAAAGACCTGCTGCGCTCCTCCCACAAGTGGCCGCGCCGCCAGAATGAGACCTCAGCGCGGCGCAATCTTTCCGTGCCCTTTGAGCAGACGCTGGCCGCGGTATTTCCCGCAATGGTTTCCGCCGAGGACGTGCGCTCTTACGTCAACGTGAATCTCTCCCGCCTCGAGCGCTTCGTCGAACGCGAAATCTATTTCCGCGAAGCCTCCGATCTGGTCGCGCCGGATTCCATCAGCAAAGAGGAAGTGATCGACGAAACCATCGCCGCCGCTCTCGGCGAAGGCGATGGCAACAACAAAGACAAGCCGGAGCGCCTCGCCCTCGAGCCCTGGCTCTACCGCTTGGCCATGAAGGCTCTCGACGAACTCTCGCGCCCCGACGGCACCAATGGCAGCGCCGTGCACCTCGGGAGATTCCGCTCGCAAACAAAATGTCAAGGCCAGCGACGAGGCCGAACTGCAGTTCCATCAGCCCGACGAAGCCATCACCGAAGAAACCATCATCGCCGACGACCGCATAGCCACGCCCGAGCAGATCGT
Organism: uncultured Acidobacteriaceae bacterium; assembly: GCA_963743115.1. Lineage (GTDB taxonomy): Bacteria > Acidobacteriota > Terriglobia > Terriglobales > Acidobacteriaceae > Sulfotelmatobacter. The sequence goes on from CAVUOM010000002.1 coordinate 496,851, forward strand.
CGGCTCCGATGAAATGATGCGCCTCATCGCCTCCGCTCTGCACGACGTAAGCCCGGCCCATCGCGAAGCTTTCATCCTGCACGCCATCGAAGGCTTCGGCGTCGACGAAATCTCCGCCATCACCGGCGCTCCGCCCGACGACGTGTTGATCTCCATTGCCGCGGCGCGCGATCACCTGCGCAAATCGCCCCGCCTCGTCCGCCAATTCAAAGGGAGGTTCGCCAACACCGGCACCGCATAAATCACCTTTCCACTTCTTCGAAAGGCTGGTTTGAAAGGAAGTGGGACTTACGGAATGATTACTCGTGAACAGATCCACGAACTGGCACAATTTGAAGATCCGTCAGCCTGCGCTCTCAGTTTCTACTTTCAGCCCACCACGCCTCGCAACAAAGCCCACAAGGAAGAGGCCATCCTCACCAAGGATCTGGCGCGCGAAGCCATGCGCCAGTTGGAGACCAGAACCAGGAGCAGCAACGCGGCAACAGCAATGATGAGAGTAATAACAAAGATAAAGACAAGTTCGAGTCAGCCCGCGCCGATCTCGATCGCATCGTGCGCCTGTCGCAGGATCTTCGCGGCAACGGCACTGCGCGGCAACGGCGCCCGCGCCAAAGCCGTGTTCGCCTGCGCGCGCAAGGCTTCTGGCGCGAGTACGATCTGCCGGCGCAACTAAGCGGCACGCAGCTTCTGGTGAATCGCCATTTTCACCTGAAGCCTCTCGCCCAGTTGCTGGGAGCATTTCCCAGCCTCGGCATCGTGCTGGTCGATCGTCATCGCGCCCGCCTGTTCGATCTGCGTCTGGGCGAATTAACCGAACGTATGGATTTCTTTCATGCTCTAACCCGCCGCGGCCGCGGCGACGGCTTCGCCGGCTACGATGCAGGCCACGCCGAGCGCCGCGTCGCCGATGAAGCCCGTCAGCATTTCAAGTTCGTCGCCGAGTTTCTTAAGGATGCGCTGGGTAATGGAAAAAGACAAAGGCATGTTCGAAAACTGGATCCTGGGCTGCCAGGACATTCACTGGTCGCAGTTCGAACCGCAACTGCATCCCTACGCCACGCAGAAATTGCTGGGCCGCTTTACCGCCGAGGTTGCTCACGAGAGCAACGAAGAAATCCGTTCGCACGCGGAAAAGATTTTTGCCGACGCGCAGGAGCGACGCTGTCAGGAAGTGGTTCGCGAAACCCTCAATCAGGCCCGCCACCAGGCCCGCGGCGTCACCGGATTGCGCCGCGTGCTCAACTCGCTGGAACTGGGCGAAGTGCAAACTCTGCTGGTCGGCCAAAACTATCACTCCCAGGCCGTCGAGTGCTCCGGCTGCGGCCACCTCGACGCCCACCTGGTCAGCTTCTGTCCGGTCTGCGGCCGGCAGACTCGAGAGGTCGTCGATGTAGGCGAAGCCATCCTGCCCTGGGTCATCCGCCACGACATCGAACTTTTCTACGTCAAGGACGATCCCGAGTTCGACAAGGTCGGCAACATCGCCGCCCTGCTGCGCTTCCGCTCCGAGCAGAACAGCAACAACGTGCGCTCCATCGCCGACGTCCCGACCGAAACCCTCACTAAGCCGCCGCGCCGGTCTGGTGGGCCGCTACCGCGGATTAGCCAGCGGATAATCATTCCGTGTAAGCTCACTCAACTCTTTGTCATTCCGAACCGGGCGAAAGCCCGGTGAGGAATCCGCTGTTCTTCCGCCACCGCCGCAAACGCCTGCAGCACCGTGGAAGAGCGGCGCTTCAGCGCCGCGTATAGCTCCCAGGACTCAGCCGGGCTTCAGCCCTTCGTCAGCGGGTTGACTATCTCCACCGTCCCGTACTTCCGCTTCACCGCCAAGTCTTCGGAGTAGAGGATCGTAGCTCCAGATTGCTCCGCGGCCTGCAGGATCAGCGCATCCCAAAAAGAAGTCTTGTATCGCACTTCGATCTCCAGCGCCTGCAGGACGGCCTCGGGGGTGTTGATCACGATCTCCCAACTCATGTAGTCGCGAATCATCAGGCGGATTTCGTCCACAGGCAGGGACGCGCAACCTTGCGCCTCAGATTCACGCAAAGCTCCTGCAAGACTTGCGTGCTCAACACACCCTGCCCGCTCATCCACAATCCTTCGATCAGCCGCCGAGCCCGCTCATGCTTGATTCCCGTAGAGCGGTCGTGGGCGTAGATCAAGATGTTTGTGTCGACAAAGTATTTTTCAGCCATCGCCCGCCTTCACAGATCATCGTTCATGAATTTCATCGCGTGATTGAGCAGGCGTCCAGCGAAGATCCATTCCTTCGCGTAGCCGCGCCAGTGCGCGCCTGCGCGCACGATGGTAGGCTTTACGCTCGCGCACGATCTGTTCCAGACGCGCTGCAAGCATCGCGCTGATCGACGTGTCTTCCTCCGCCGCTAGTACACGAACCTCGCGCAGCAACTCGGCGTCCAGCTTGAGTGTGACATTAGTCTTCATAAGAAGCACATAAATGCGTGCAGCACAAGTCTACGTGCATATGAAACCACTGTCAACGAAAGCAAACGCTTTGGGATTTTGACCTTCGCGGCCCGCTCCAATCCAGCGAAGGGGCTTCTTACCTCCACACTTTTTCCACAGCCGACGCGTGTGACATCTGACCTTGCTTCTCACCCCAAACTGGTTCATCATTGCTCTGGCAAAGGCAGTAAAGAACAGCTCCTTGAAAACTGAATAGGGCTTAAGCTAACTCCTTCCCCCACAGGGTTTTGCCGTCAGAATCCAGATGTTTTCAGTCCCGACAGAAATCGCACCACTGATTCCAAATAACTTACGCCACGCGGACGCATCTAACTCCTGTGTCCGCAATATTTTATGGACAAGCTCCATGGAATCAATATTTTAGCCGGATCTCTTCGGATCGGTTCCCCGCAAGCCATTGATTCCAGATAATTAACCGGATTCAATCTGAAATTTTTTCCACACCGGATTTGAGCGACAAAGCCCCAAAATCCCCAGCGGCCGCGTGATATGCTTCCCGGTTTCCTACAACCAGGAGAAACCCATGACCTTCTCGCGCCGTGATTTCGTAAAGACGTCAGTGCTAGGAGCAGTCGCCGCCGGAGTAGGAGCTCGAGCCCAGGGAGAAGGTTCCAAACAAGGTCCCGCAACCCAAGAGCACGGCGCGCAATCTGGACAATACAAACGCCCCATCATCGTCTGCGCCAACAACGGGTTCAACTATCTCGACGACGCCTATGCCTTCCTTAAGAACGGTGGCGACACGCTCGACGCCGCGCTCAAAGTGGTCCAGGGACCGGAGGACGATCCCAACGACACCAGCGTCGGGCTCGGCGGTCTTCCCAACGAAGAAGGCGTGGTCGAACTCGACGCCTGCTGCATGCACGGCCCCACCCGCCGCGCCGGCTCGGTCGGAGGAGTGCGTAACATCAAAAATGTGTCGCTCGTTTCGAAGGCCGTGTTCGAGCACACTGGCCACGTCATGCTCGTAGGCGAAGGCGCCGAGCGCTTCGCCGTCGCCGCCGGCTTCCCGCGCGAGAACCTGCTCACCGAACACTCCCGCAAGGTCTGGTTACTGTGGAAGGAAATTCACTCCAACCAGGACTGGTGGGGACCAGGCCTCGCCGATCCGCACTGGCAGCCTCCCGACGCGAATCCCGACAAACCACAATCGAAGCTATGGCAAGAGCGCATCCAGAACCTGCAAGCGCGCGCCGCTGACCTCGGCATCGAGCCTGAACTGCAAATGACCGCCGTACGCCAGGTTCTGTTTCCACCAACAGGCACCATTCACTGTTCCGCGTTGAACGAGAAAGGAGAAATCTCCGGCTGCACCACCACCAGCGGATTAGCTTTCAAGCTTCCCGGACGCGTCGGCGATTCGCCCGTCATCGGCGCAGGCTGCTACACCGATCAGGACGTAGGTTCAGCCGGGGCAACCGGCAGTGGCGAGGAAAACATCAAGGTCGCCGGCGCGCATACCATCGTCGAAAACATGCGCCACGGCATGTCTCCGCACGAAGCCGGCATGGACGCGCTCAAGCGCGTCGTCCACATCTACAACGGCGACATGAACAAGCTGCGCTTCGTCGACATGACTTATTACATTTTGCGCAAGGACGGCGCCTATGCCGGCGTATCGCTGTGGGAGGGATACTCGAAGGGCCATCCCCACAAGATCGGGATCCACGACGGCGCTCGCCGCAGCGAAGTAACGGTGAGCCTGCTCAAAGGCTATTCGCAGGAGTTTCCGCCGGTCCCCGAGCTTCCCGAAGATCAGAAGAAAGGTTAGGAGTACCTGAAACAGAGAGTAGCAGATATCTCAGGCGAAAAGACGAACCCCGGCCTTTCGCGCAGCGTCGGCTAGGGACCGATCCAACGTGGCGATTGGCAAATGCTCGGTCCTCGCTGTCTCAAGATATACGGCATCGTAAGCCGTCAGGCGGAATCCGCTGGCGCCCGCAAATGCTTGCCGAAGCGAAATCACAGTCGTGCTGTAATCGACTGAAGAGGCCAGCAATACGTCGATATCAGCCAGACACCGATCAATGTCAGGCCTCGTGAGGGCGCCTCGGCGCTCCGCTGTGGCAAACCCGTTCGCCATCTCGAGAAGCCAGAGCGGAGGAACAACGGCGCGAGATCCCTGTTGGAGACTGTGCCAGACCCGAACCGCTAGACGTGAAACGGGCCGATCAAGAAACCAAGCCAGACTGACCGACGCATCAAGCACAAAACGGCTCAACGCCGACCCTCTTCGATCAATTCTTTGATTGTGGAGAACTTGGAACGATCGACGCGTTTTCGAATGTCTTCGATATCCGCCCAGACCTCGTCCAGCTTTTTTTGGGGCCGGACGGGGACGATCATGGCGGCAAGTTTGCCGCGCCGCGTGATGCCGATCTGCTCGCCCGTGCTGGCGCGTTCGACGAGCTCGGAAAGCTTCTGTTTGGCCTCGAAAAGACCAATTGTCTTCATATGATGACCTAGGTAGATATTCTAGATTTGTGAACCCGCGCCGTCAAGCCAATGAGACCACGGGATCACTCTGGCTGATGTTCGCCGACGACCCCATCAATGCCAAGCGGCCAGGACATATAGCCTGCCGGAATCTCAAACAAACTTGGCGGCTGTTGTCCCTCGTGAACATTGCGCAGTTCCGTGTCTGTCCAGTTGTTTTTACGCTTGGCCAAAGTGTGTAAGCGCGTATCTACCCACAGGCTGAGAATGTCCCGGCCGGCCGTAAGTTCGTATTTGATTGTGCGGCGGCCGTCAACCAACTTGTAACCCGCTTTCTTGCAGCGGGCACCATTGACTATGGGTACCCACTCCGCGCAAGCGTCCTCGAGATTTACCAACGGAGGCAAAAACAAATACATCCTATATAAGTCGCTAGGCGCAGGGTCGCCCCAATTCCTGTCGATGTATGCCTTCTGCTCGGGCTCAAGAATAACCGACTTCTTGTTTGCGAGATCGAGGATGATAGTCTTGCCGACACCGCTAATGTGCACATCGAGAGATTTGTTGTCCGGTGGCGCCGGCGCTAAGTGGCTTACGAGGGCCCGGTCGCCGCTCGCGGGCTGAAACTCGATTCGCTTCTTGTCTTTGGTTACCCAGATCTTGGCCAGTGTGGGGGCGCCGGGTTTAGCCAAATCGACGATATCAGCGGAGTAGTTCTGCGCATGAGCAGTTCCTCCCAACGCAAGAGATAAGAATGCAAGCGCAGTGCAAAGTCTTTGCATCGGCCCTCCAGGTATCACCTGGTGCTTCGCCCTACATGAACCTCACTTTCACGTCCGGACCCTTTTCGAGGTGAATGCTCTCGATGAAGCGCACCTTGCCGGTGAGTTGCGTAAGGATTACCGAGGAAGTCCGCGTGCCTTCGCCGAAGAAGCGGACGCCTTTCAGCAGCGCGCCGTCGGTGACGCCCGTGGCGGCGAAGATGAGTTGCTTGCCGGGGGCAAGGTCTTCCGCCTCATAGATACGACTCTTGTCTTTGATGCCCATGCGGGCGAGGCGCTCTTCCTGGTCGGACTTGACCACCAACCGGCCGAGCATGTAGCCGTTGAGGCAGCGGATGGCCGCGGCGGTGATCACGCCTTCCGGCGCACCGCCCGATCCCATGACCGCATGCACACCCGTGCCGATCACAGCAGCAGCGATGCCGGCTGAGAGGTCGCCGTCGCCGATCAGGCGGATGCGCGCGCCCGCAGCGCGAATATCGGCGATCAGCTTTTCGTGGCGCGGACGATCGAGGACGATCACGACCAGGTCTTCCACATCGCGCTCCATCCGCTTCGCGATATTCTTCAAATTGTCGGCCACGGGCGCATCGAGCTCGACGGCATTCTTGCACGATGGCCCGACGACGATCTTGTCCATGTAACAGTCGGGAGCGTTCAGCAAGCCTCCTCGCTCAGAGGCAGCCAGCACGGTGATCGCTCCGGGCGCGCCGGTGGCGCAGAGGTTCGTGCCTTCGAGGGGATCGACGGCGATGTCGACCTCAGGCACCTCGCGGCCATCGGGAAAGTCGGCGCCGACTTTCTCGCCGATGTAGAGCATGGGCGCTTCGTCGCGCTCGCCTTCGCCGATGACGATGGTGCCGCGCATGGGGATGGAGTCCATGGTCTGCCGCATCGCCTCGGTGGCGACCTGGTCAGAGAGCTTGCGTTCACCTTGACCCATGGTGTGAGCCGAGGCGATCGCCGCCACTTCTACTACACGTAGAAATCGCGACGCCAGGTCGCTTTCAATGTTCTCCCCGAAGCTGCGGGCTTTGCCATCTGAACGAGTTTGCGTACCCATAAGAGTCTCCCAACAGGCCTAACGACCAGCTATTTCCGACCGGCCTGAGAATATATCCCAATCGTCGACGAGATTGAAAGAAACGGCTGGAGACATGGGAATAACTGCATACTCGCAGGCAGCGGCAGCCGTGATATTCTCTCAACCCTGTTACGAAAAGGGATCCCATGCCGGAATCGCGCCCCCTGACTTTCCTCTGCATTACGACCTACGAGAAAGGACAGGAATTCATGCGCGAGTGCAAGCGGCAAGGTTGCCGCGTGCTGCTGCTTACCGCGGAGAAGTTGCGCGAGGCCGATTGGCCGCGGGAGAGCCTGGACGACACTTTCTATCTTCCCGTCGAGATTTCCCTGCCCGACATTGTGCAGGCTGTTACCCACCTGGCACGCGAGCAAAAAATTGATCGCATCGTCGCACTCGACGAATACGACATGGAAACGGCCGCGACTCTGCGCGAACACCTGCGCAGTCCAGGGATGGGTCTGACCACCATGCGCTATTTTCGCGACAAGCTGGCCATGCGCATGAAGGCGCTGGATCGCCATGTGCGCGTGCCCGATTTTGTTCCGGTCTTCAATCACGACGACATCCGCTATTACCTTGAACATGTTCCGGGACCATGGGTGTTGAAGCCACGCCAGGAGGCATCGGCGATCGGGATCAAGAAGATTCACGCCGCTGAAGAGCTGTGGCCGGTGCTGGAACAACTGGGGGACAAGCAGTCTTCGTTCCTTGTTGGAAAAGTTTGTTCCGGGCGAGGTCTATCACGTGGACTCAGTGGTTTCAGAAAACGAAGTGCTGTTTGCCAGCGTGAGCAAGTACGGCAAGCCTCCGATGAATGTGGCGCAGGGCGGAGGAATTTTTACCACCTGCGTTATACCGCGAGGCAGTGATGCGGACTTGGGCTTACGTCAAATCAATCGTGATCTGATTGCGGCGCTGGGACTGGTGCGCGGCGTGGCCCATACGGAATTCATTCAGGCACATGCTGACGGGCACTTTTATTTTCTGGAATGTGCGGCTCGCGTGGGCGGCGCCTACATCAACGAGATGGTCGAGACTGCTACGGGGATCAACTTGTGGCGGGAGTGGGCCCGCATCGAGGTTGCTGGCGGGGATGGAACGTATAAGCTTCCTCCGGTGCGCGAGGAGTATGCGGGAGTGATTCTTTCGCTGGCGCGGCAGGAGAATCCGGATACTTCGGGGTACAACGATCCGGAAGTGTTCTTGCGGATCAAGAAGCATCACCATGCTGGGCTGGTTTTGCGATCGTCTGATCCGCAGCGCGTGCAGACGTTATTGGAGAATTACACTCAGCGATTCGCCGCGGAGTTTCTCGCCGTAGAGCCGCCCCGGGAAAAGCCCACCTCCTGACGGTCATTCGGGTGAGTCCGCCAAGCGGGCGAGGGCGCCCGCCCGACACATACCCTAGAACGCGTCAATCCCCGTCACACTCTGCCCGATGATCAGCGAGTGCACGTCGTGCGTGCCTTCGTAGGTCTTCACCGATTCCAGGTTCATCATGTGGCGCATGATCGGATAGTCGTCGGCGACGCCGTTGGCGCCGAGAATGTCGCGCGAGAGGCGAGCGCACTCGAGCGCCATCCAGACGTTGTTGCGCTTGGCCATGGAGATGTGCTGATGCTCGACCTTGCCCGCATCTTTCAGGCGGCCGACCTGCAGCACGAGCAGTTGCGCTTTTGTGATCTCGCTGATCATCCAGGTGAGCTTGTCCTGCACGAGCTGGTGCGAGGCGATGGGCTGGTCGCGCCACTGCTTGCGCAAGATGGCATACTGCAGGGCGCAGTCGTAACAGGACATGGCCGCGCCGATCGCGCCCCAGGCGATGCCGTAACGGGCTTGATTCAGGCACATCAAGCGGCGATTTCAAGCCATCGCTTTTTGGCAGCAGGTTCGACTCGGGGATGTGAACGTCCTGCAGCGACAGCCCGGATGTGACCGAAGCGCGCAGCGACCATTTGCCGTGAATGTCGTCGGCCTTGAAGCCGGGGCGGTCTTTTTCGACGAGGAAGCCGCGAATCTTGTCGTTTTCGTTTTCCACCTTGGCCCAGATGACGGCGACGTCGGCGATGCTGCCGGAGGTGATCCACATCTTCTCGCCGTTGAGAATGTACTCGTTGCCCACTTTGCGGGCGCGGGTGCGCATGCCGCCGGGATTGGAGCCGAAGCCGGGTTCGGTGAGTCCGAAGCAGCCGAGCTTTTCGCCCTTCTGCATGGCGGGCAGCCAGGTCTGCTTCTGCTCTTCGCTGCCGAAGGTATGGATGGGATACATCACCAGCGCCGACTGCACGCTGACGAAGCTGCGCACGCCGGAGTCGCCGCGTTCGAGTTCCTGGGTTACCAGTCCGTACTCGACGTTGCCCATGCCGGCGCAGCCATAGCCCTGCAGCGACGCGCCGAAGAAGCCGAGATCGGCCATGGGCTTGACCAGTTCGCGCGGGAAGCGGCCGGCGCGGTTGCACTCTTCGATGATGGGGACAAGGTTGTCTTCGATGAACTTGCGGGTGGTATCGCGGACCAGGCGTTCTTCTTCCGTGAGGAGCGAATCAAACTGGATGAAATCGACACCGCGAAATTTGATGGCAGGCATGATGAATCTCCTTGGAGGGCAAACATATGACGGTAGCAGGGGCGAGGAATGGGGTCAACGCTACACTAAGCGCGCAAGACAGGCGGCACGACATTACTGTAAAATAACGTGTACGGAAGAGAGACAAGACGCAGCCGTAAGAATCTTCCAGAGTGGATTTTCCGGTTAGCTTTCTGAGCAGCTTTCTGAAATATCCCATCCACAAATGTCCGTTCGAGAAAGTCAGCGGATCGCTGCGCACATATTAAAGAGATCAGGAGAAACGAACCATGGCGGTAGGCGCGAAGATTGCAAAAACTGCAGACCGTAAGAAGGTGATGGACACCAGCAAGAGCACGGATTGCCCCAAGTGCGGCAAGACTACGCGCATCGTCAAGCGCATGAAAGACCGTGAGCGAGGCGTGCCGGGCGGGATTTATATTTCGTGTTCGGCGTGTGAGTTCTACGAGAAATTGTAAGTAATGCTTTAGGTTCTGCGGATCTTGCTTCGAGAGGCTGGAAAAGGGAGATCACTTTCCCTGCTCCGGCCTTTTTGTTGTCTGAGAGGTCTCTCTAAAGTTCTACACCGCGACCGTGACCGACGTCTCGGTGCGCGTGACGGGCCGGTAAAGAGTGTCGCGCTCGATCGGCTCGCGGCCGGCGGCGCGGATGAGGCGCTCGAGTTCTTCACGGCGCATACCTTGCGGCGTGGTCGCTCCGGCGTCGTGGTAAATCTTTTCTTCGATCACCGTGCCATCCATGTCGTCGGCGCCGAAGCGCAGGGAGATCTGCGCGATCTTGGCCGTCATCATCTGCCAATAAGATTTGATGTGCGGAAAGTTGTCGAGCACGAGGCGGCTGACCGCGATCTGCTTGATGTCGAGCATGCCGGTGGTTTTCGGCAGATGCTGCAGCGGGGTGTTGTCAGGATGGAAGGCCAGCGGGATGAAAGTCTGGAAGCCACCGGTTTCGTCTTGCAGAGCGCGCAGCTTGAGCAGGTGATCGACGCGGTCTTCGTCGTTTTCGACGTGGCCGTAGAGCATGGTGGCGTTCGATTTCAGGCCGATCTGGTGGGCGAGTCTGGCGGTGTCGAGCCATTGGTCGCCGTCGATCTTGTGGTCGCAGATGATGTGGCGGACGCGGTCGGCGAATATTTCTGCGCCGCCGCCGGGGAGCGAATCCACGCCGTTGGCCTTGAGTTGTTCGAGCGTCTCGCGAATCGAGAGTTTGGCGCGCTTCGACAGGTACGCGACCTCGACCATGGTGAAGGCCTTGAGATGAACCTGCGGAAAACGCTGCTTCAGGCCGGAGCAGAGATCGAGAAAATATTGAAAGGGCAGGTCGGGATGCAATCCGCCGACGATGTGAAATTCGGTGACGGCCTCGCTGTATCCGGAAGCGGCGGTTTCAAAAGCTTCGTCGAGCGCCATGGTGTAGGCGCCGGGAGCGTCCTTCTTACGGCCGAAGGCGCAGAGGCGGCAGGCTGCGACGCAGACGTTGGTGGGATTGATGTGCCGGTTGACGTTGAAATACGTCTTGTCGCCGTGCATGCGCTCGCGGACGTGGTTGGCCATCCAGCCCACGGCGAGAATATCGCCGGTGCGGTAGAGAGCGAGGGCGTCGCTGCATCGAGACGCTCGCGAGCCATCACTTTGGCGTGAATCGGCTGGAGGCGCGGATCATCGGTCTGGAACGAATGCTGCTGTCGCGTTACAGGCATTCCTTTGATGATATCGCAGGAGCGCACGGGAAGTCACCGAAAGAGAGTCTTACTGGTCAGCGCTGATTCGGTCGCTGATCTTGTCGTACTCCGCTTCGGGGAGGACGTGGCGCCTCACCAGGTCATGGGCATCGCCGAATGGGCGGTCGGCGATGATGCGGTCTGCCTCATGCTCGGTCACACCTGGCAGGCTCAGCAGGTCTTCGCGTGACGCCTTGTTGATGTTGACGGTCTTGTCGCGGCCCATGCCTTCCTTCACGCCTTCGACCATGGCCTTAGTGTCGCGCCTCATGGTTCGGTCGCTTCGGCGGTGCGCTGCCGAATTTCGTCGGGATTGTCTTTGTTATTGTTGGAGCAGGCGGTGAAGCTCGCCAACAACAATGCGAATGGAAGAAGCCAAGCGGAACGGAAGGTTAGAGGGTGCATGGAATTCTGATGCCGCGGCGGCATCGACGGTTGGCGACATTCTGCTGATCCCGGCGCGAGCTTTCCGCCGAAGGCATGGTCCAGTTCTTCGCTCGACGCATGTCCTGTACAATTTGCTTCCAGATGAGTTGGCACGCAAAATGGTGGCTGAGCGTCGCCGGCGTGCTGCTGCTGGCTCTGGCGGCGCAGGCCGAACCCGTCTCCCAGCTCAAAGCCACTGATTACGTCAACGACTTTGCCCACGTTCTTGACCAGAACTCGATTGCGCAGATGGACGACCTCTGCCGGCAGGTTGACCAAAAAGCTCACGCCAAGATTGCGGTCGTGACCATCCACTCGCTCGATGGCTCGGATATTGAAAGCTACGCGGTCACTCTATTCCAGCAGTGGGGGCTGGGAACAAAATCGACTAACCGCGGAGTGCTGATCCTGTATGCCATTGACGACCATCGCGATCGCATTGAGGTTGGCTATGGGCTGGAGCCCATTCTGACCGATGGGAAGACGGGTGACTTTGCGCGGGAAGCGGTGCCGCTCATGCGTGCCGGGCAATATGGCGAGGGTCTGCTGCTGGTCACTTCGCGAGTCGCGAAGGTCATCGCCGATGATGCCGGGGTTCAGCTTACCAACCTGCTGCCGGAGGCTCCGGTTGAGCCCGATAGTCAGCCGGGCAAAGGGATGTCGGCTGGCGGAGTAATCCTGCTGATTATTGTCATACTTATTATTCTTTTTACTCCGCTTCGCAGCTTGCTTTTCTGGATGCTTTTTTCAGGGATGTTTGGCGGGGGACGATCCGGAGGAGGCGGCTGGGGTGGCGGTGGATTCGGTGGCGGGGGCGGCGGCTTCGGAGGATTTGGAGGGGGCGGTATGTCGGGTGGCGGTGGGTCTAGCGGCAGTTGGTAGTGAGGACACGAATGATTCCAGAAAAACTTATTAACGAGTTTGTCAGCCGCCTGCGCGCGGCAGCTGGAGCTAATCTCGAGAGCGTGATCCTGTTTGGATCGGCGGTCGATGGCGACTTTCATCCAGAATTCTCGAATGTGAATTTGTTCTGTGTGATTCGCGACAGCTCATTTGCAGCGTTGCAGGCGCTGGCCCCTGCCGTGAAGTGGTGGAACACGCGGAAACAGCCTCCGCCTTTGTTCATGACTCGTGACGAGATCAGGCGCTCCGTCGATGTGTTTACCATCGAGTTACTGGACATGCAGCAGCACCACCGTATTCTTTTCGGCGAAGACGTTCTACAGGGCTTATCGATTCCGGCGAATCTGCATGGCGTTCAGGTGGAATACGAGCTGCGCGAAAAACTGACTCTTTTGCGCCAGCATTTGTTGCTCGCCTCGGGTAACGACTCCCGCATGTGGGAGTTGCTGCTGCGATCAGTGTCGTCGTTCGCCACGCTCTTCCGCCACTCGCTTATCGTGCTCGGCCATTATGCGCCCGGGGGCAAGCGTGAGGCTGTGCAGGCGTTGTCACAGCAGATCGGATTTGATGCGTCGGGGATTCTGCAAGTGCTGGACGTAAGGGAGCGGAAGGCCGACCGTAAGAAGTTCAAGGTGGCCGATGTTTTTTCGCGATATCTCGTCGCGCTGGAGCAGGTCGCGGCCGTAGTTGATAAAATGCTGGATTCGGGTGCCGCCGGCTCTAAGTAGAATTCGCGGATGCTGGTTTTCAGGAGAAAGTCATGAACAAGGCTCTGATCGCAGTGCTCGTTATCGTGGCAATCGTAGTACTGGGCTGCCTGTTTGTTGCTGGCCAGTACGTGAGCGTGAAGAATACGCTGGTCGCCAAGAACGAGGCGGTAAAGGCGGCGTGGTCGCAAGTTGACATCGTGCTGCAGCGCCGCGCAGACCTGATTCCGAATTTGGTGGAGACGGTAAAGGGCTACGCGCAGCAGGAAGTCACCGTGTTCGGGGATATCGCCAAGGCGCGCTCTGCGCTGCTTTCGGCGGGCACGCCGCAGGAGAAGATCGCGGCCAACGGGCAGCTCGATGGGGCGCTTGGCCGCCTGCTGCTGGTGGTTGAGAACTATCCTCAGCTGAAGTCGAACGAGAATTTCCTGCGCCTGCAGGATGAACTTGCCGGCACGGAGAATCGGATTGCGGTTGAGCGCAAGCGTTACAACGACACGCTGCGGGATTACAACACTTACGTGCAGCAGTTTCCCAACAGCTTTTTCGCTGGGTTAGCGGGATTCAAGCCGAACGAAGCTTACTTTGAAGCTTCGCCGGGATCGCGCGAAGTCCCGAAAGTTAATTTCTCCGCTCCTGGTGCAACGGCTCCGCAGGCCACACCACAGCCGGCGCCCGTGCATTAGGAATCACAGGGGAAGTTGTGGGTGGTTCTACTGAGGGCCGGTAGGCAGTTCCCAGCCTTCATTCTTCATCTTGTTATTTGTCCAACGCTGCAGCTGCTCGAAGAGAGCGGGATCGATGACGGCGAAACGAAGGCCGACGCGGCCTTCGCCGCCAAACCAGACGATGCGGGCCTTGGCTCGAAAAATAGCCTCACTGTCGGGAAGCGGAAAGCTGACGTCGAGCAGGCCGGTAAACTTCATCGGTTCTTTCAATCCATCGACGCCCATGCCGCCGGTGCTGAGGTTCACACCCTGAACGCAAACTTCTTCACCCTGCTGATTCTTCAATGCAACCGCAAGCTGGATGCGGGCGCGGAAAAATTTCTGCTGCTGGAGGCTGACGTACGCCAAAGAATCCGCAGCGTCGGCGGAATTCACGTTGATGTTGTATTCCTTCAGCTTCCGGCTGAGCGTACGGCGGGAGATGCCGAGCTGTTCCGCGGCCTGACTGCGATGGCCGCCACTGCGCTCCAGCGCGCGAATGATCATCTGCTCTTCCATGCTCTCGAGATTGCCGACCGGCATGGAAGCAGCCTGACGCTGCGCGACCGGATTGCCGGACATGGCATCGGTGATCTGCGATTTGTGGATCTCAGGACTGCGTGATTCCACGGCAACACGCGCGATGAGGTTGCGCAGTTCGCGAACATTTCCCGGCCAGGAATGCGAGAGCAGCGCGGAAACGGCATCGGGAGCGAACGCACTGCCGGGATTCTTGAGGCTGAGGAAGTGCTCAGCCAGCGCGACGATATCTTCAGGACGCTCGCGCAGCGGAGGCACGCGAAGCTGAAACTGGCCGAGACGATGGAAGAGATCCTGGCGAAAGCGGCCGGCGGCGACGGCAGCGTCGAGATCCTGGTTCGTCGCGGCGATGATTCGGACGTCGACTGTGATTTTGCGGTGACCTCCCAGCCGGTAAAAAGGAGATCCATCCAGCACGCGCAGCAACTTGACCTGAGTTTGAAGCTGCAGTTCTCCGATTTCATCGAGGAAGAGCGTGCCCTTGTCGGCGAGTTCGAACAGGCCGGGCTTGGAAGCATCGGCGCCGGTGAAGGCGCCCTTTTCATATCCGAACAACTCGCTCTCGACCAGATTCTCGGGCAGCGCGGCGCAGTTGATGTCGACCCAGGGCCGGCTGCGCCGATTCGAAGCTTGATGAATCGCGTGGGCGATGAGTTCCTTGCCGGTTCCGGTTTCACCGGTGACCAGCACGCTCTCGGCATGGCCGGCCACGCGGTCCACCATGCGCATGAAGCGGTGCATTACGGGACTGGCGAGTATGAGGTTGGTGCCGTCGATTTCGCGCGAAATAGTGTGCGCGGACTCGTCTTCATCTACGCCCTGATGTTTTGGATCTTGTTGTTTTGCTTCGCGCGCTTTGGTGAGCGCGGATCCGGAAATCGATTTTTGCTCGAAGAGCGAAAGTAAGGCGATTATTCCCGCCGGCGCGGATTTACCGTCACGAAGCAATGTCAGGGTCAACTCGGCCGTAAACTTCTTGCCGGCTTTATTCTGACACGGAGGTGAAGATCGATGCTGGCCGTGCTCCAGCACCACAGTCAGCATGGTCTTCTGCAGTTGACTCTGCTCGGCGTTGTTCTTCCCCGAGATGAGGGCCGCCAGAGTTTGGCCCAGGATTTCCGCGGCGGTACAGCGGAAGAGCTTCAGGGCCGCTTCATTGCAGCCAGTTATTTTTCCTTTGAGATCGGCGGATAAGACGGCGATTCCGCCGACTGTGCCGGCATCGACCGTTGGGCCTTGCGGCTGCGAATTGAGATTTACTAGTGGCATCCGGCGCGTTTGGAGTTGATCTTGCCACAGTGAACAAGGGTTGGATTGAGTATGCGGCTTCGAATGATCACGAAAGTAACCTCGCATCTCGCAGAGCCGCGAGACGGGTTAAGGACATCACTCTCAGGTTACTGAAGTAAGCTACTTAAAACCCTTTAGCCGCAATAGCATTTCACTTGAACAGGCTCGCCCGAAGTGTGCGCGGGGGTGACTTCTCGTGCCGTGGACGCAGTCTGCCGCCTCCCCTTGCGATAGCAGTTACGACGCAATGTCGACTCGGACGAAACTATTTGTCGGGATCACGGTCTCGCTCGGAATGGTGGTGCTGGGCTACGCCCTGTGGCACCGGCAATCTGCCGACCTGACTCGGTTTGCCTGTTATCTAGCCGTGGCCATTCTGGCTTCCAGCCTGAAGGTGCAGTTGCCGGGCATCGACGGCACCATGTCTGTGAACTTCCTTTTCATTCTTCTGGGCGTCATGGAACTCAGCTTGCCTGAGACGCTGGTGATCGGCTGCGCGGCCACGCTGATACAGAGCGTCTGGCACACAAAGAATCGATTGGATCCGGTTAAGGTCCTGTTCAATGTTTTCGGCATGATGGCGAACGCCAGCGCGCTGTGCTACGTCAGTTATCACTGGCTGGAACCGAGAGTCGGGACGAATAAACCTATTTTGCTGATGATGGCGGCTCTCGTTTTTTTTCTGGCAAATACGCTGCCTATCTCGGTGGTCATCGCGCTGACGGAAAATAAATCGAGCCGCAAGGTTTGGAAGGAGTGCTACTTCTGGTCCTTTCCTTATTACCTTGTAGGAGCAGCAGCGGTGGGGCTGGTTGGAATCATCAACCAGCGCGCCGGGTGGCAGACCTCGCTGCTTGTACTGCCAGTGATCTATTGGGTGTACCGCTCCTATCGACTGTATCTGGGACGGCTGGAAGCCGAGAAAGAGCGAGTGGAAGTTGAGAAGCGGCACGTGGAGCAGATTGCTTCGCTGAACATGCGAACTATCGAGGCTCTGGCTCTTGCGATCGAAGCCAAGGACCACACTACGCACACGCACCTGCAACGCGTGCGGACCTATGCCGTGGAAATTGCGAAAGAGATCGGACTCTTGCCAGATGAAATCGAAGCGCTGCGTGCTGCCGCGCTGCTCCATGACATTGGCAAGCTCGCCGTGCCGGAGCACATCATCAACAAACCGGGGCGGCTCACGCCGGAAGAGTTCGAGAAGATGAAGGTGCATCCGCTGGTGGGCGCTGAAATTCTGGATCGCGTCGCCTTCCCTTATCCCGTGGCTCCCATCGTGCGTTCGCATCACGAGCGATGGGATGGCTCTGGGTATCCCGCCGGGCTTAGCGGCGAGACGATTCCCATCGGTGCGCGGATTCTCGCCGTCGTGGATTGCCTGGACGCCATTGCTTCGGACCGGCAGTATCGCCAGGCGATGCCGCTCGATCGAGCCATGGATCGAGTGAAAGAACGAGCAGGAACCTGGTTCGACCCGAAGATCGTGGAGGTTCTGGAGCGCCGCTACGTGGATCTGGAACGCCTTGCGCAAACTTATGAAGACGGCTTTGTTCCTCGCGGATTCTCCAGAGAACTGCGAGTCGAGCGCGGCCTCGCTCCTGCCACAGGATTCGAGAAATGCTCTGACAACCCGCAGACCGATTCCGACTTCCTGACCTCGATCGCGTCGGCGAGGCAAGAGGCGCAAGCCATGTTCGACTTAAGCCAGGATCTGGGAAACTCGCTGAGTTTGAGCGAGACCCTTTCGGTGCTGTCGATGCGGCTGCGGAAGTTGATTGCGTATGACTCCATTGCCGTATTCGTGAACCGCAATGGCTGGTTGCTGCCGGAATTGGTGAGCGGCGAAAACTTCCGTGTTTTGTCGTCGCTGAAAATCCGCGTGGGCGAAGGGTTGTGCGGCTGGGTCGCGGAAAACTGCAAACCCATCATCAATGGCAACCCGCAAGTGGAGTCCGGTTACGTGGCCGACCCGAAGACGGTGAGCTTGGCTTCGGCGCTGGCGGTTCCATTGCAAGGGTTGAATGGCGTCGTGGGTGTGCTGGCGATGTATCACTCGACTCCGGACGCTTTCACGGCAGACCATCTCCGCATTCTCTTAGCTGTGGCCTCGAAGGTGGCGCTCTCGGTAGAGAATGCCTTGAAATATCAACAGGCGGAAAGTTCCGCGACCACGGACTTTCTCACCGGGCTGCCGAACGCGCGGTCGCTCTTTGTGCATCTGGCGCAGGAAGTGACACGATGCCGGCGCATGAAGACTTCGCTCGCGGTGATGGTCTGCGATATCGACGGGCTCAAAAAGATCAACGATTCCTTCGGGCATCTGGAAGGTGACAAACTCCTGCGCGAGTTCAGCACGCGCCTGAAGGATGCTTGCCGCGGTTATGACTACGTTGCGCGGATGGGCGGCGATGAGTTTGTGATCACGGCCCCCGGACTCACAGTGGAAGCGGTCGAGGAAAAGACAGTCCGTTTGAACGAAGCGGCGGTCGACGCGGGGCGGCACACCTGCGGAAAAGACGTTGTTAGCCTGAGCGTGGGAACGGCTTTCTGTCCCGAAGACGGCTATGACGTGGAGGCACTACTCGCAGAAGCCGACCGGCGCATGTATTCCATGAAGCAGACTCACCACGCGAAAGGTGCCGCCGGCAAAGATTCTCGTGCGCGCGGCGCCTCCGGAGAATAAATGCGACGCCTGCGATGGAAAATTGCCGGGCACGCGCTGGCCCTGCTCGCAATCGTTCTTCTCGGAGGATTACTTTCCGCAACGTTAGTGCGTCTGGCACCGGGCTTCAACGTCGATGAGCGGGAACTGGATCCGCACCTGAATGCTCAGAGCCTGCAGGCCCTGCATGATGCGCGGAATCAGGACCGCAACGTCTTCCAGTTTTATTTCTCTTACATGAATCGAGCTGCGCATGGCGATTTGGGAACCTCGCTCGCCCTGGGACAGCCGGTGCGCACGCTGCTGCGCGATCGCGCGCCGCTCACGCTGCGCTTGCTGGCTGTGGGACTTGGACTCGCGTGGATGCTGACCCTTACCCTGGCATTGAGTGCGGCGTGGCTGCGGCTTTCGGTTTACGACACACTGACCACGGTGGTGAGCGGAACATTTCTTTGCCTTCCGGCCGCCGTGCTGGCGCTGCTTTCGGTGTTGTGGAATGTGCCCGGGTCGTTAGCGATTGCGCTGATCGTGTTCCCGCACACATACCGGTATGCGCGAAATCTTCTGGTGAAAGCCTATTCGCGGCCTCACATCATTACTGCAAGAGCAAAAGGCCTGGGCGAGGCTCGCATTCTTTTCTGGCACGTCGTGCCGGTGGTGACGCCGCAGCTGCTGGCCGTTGCTGGAGTATCGGTGAGTTTGGCCGTAGGCGCGGCCATTCCTGTCGAAGCTTTGTGTGGGCTGGCGGGAATCGGACAGCTCGCATGGCAAGCTGCGCTGGCCCGCGACCTTCCGCTGCTGGTTAATATCACAATCCTGATGACACTCGTAACCTTGCTGGCTAATTCCGGGGCGGATGTAATCAGTCATGTGGTTCGAGGCCAGGAAGCATGAACTTCTGGCGCAAACTGGCGTGCGCAGTTTTAGTTCTGGTAATCGGAGCATCGCTCGCCGCGAACTGGCTGGCTCCCGCGGGATACGCCAAGCAATACCGGGAAGCGACCAATGCACCGCCATCGCGCACGCACTGGCTCGGAACGGACGAGATCGGGCGAGACCGCTTTGCCCGCGTACTCTACGGAACGCGAATCTCTCTGCTGTTAGCTCCGGCCGCGGCTCTGCTTTCAACGCTGATGGCGGCGTTGATTGGAGGACTCGCAGGATATCTGGGCGGAATCTGGGCGCGGATGGCAATGTCGGTGACCGACTTGTTTATGTCGCTGCCCTGGTTATTTCTCCTGATCACGGCCCGGGCACTGATGCCGCTGAATGTATCTCCGTTGGTCTCGGTGCTGGTCACATTTTTGTTGCTCGGACTTCTGGGCTGGACTGCCGCGGCTCGCGTGTTGTGCACGACGGCAGGATCTTTGCGCACATCAGATTTTGTCACGCAGGCGCGGGCGGCGGGTCTTCCCGGACAACGGCTGTTCTGGATGCATGTAGTGCCGAACTTGAAACCCGTGCTGTACGCGCAGTTTTGGATTTCGATTCCGGTCTTCATCTTGAGTGAGGCCAACCTGGGAATCCTCGGGCTGGGCGTGGCTGAGCCCATGCCCTCGTGGGGAAGTCTGTTGAAAGAGTTAGAAGGACTGGTCTCGGTTGGTGAAGAACCATGGAAGTTCGTGCCCTTGATTTTGCTGGTGGTGGTAGTGACGTCGTTTCAGGTTTTGCTTTCCAGGCAGGAGGAGTTGGCCGCATGATGTACAGCAGAGAAAAGCTGAAGCAATTAGTAAATCCCTGCGCGAAGGCAATCGCGGTCGCGGTTCTCTGCCTCGGATCTTTGCTGGGACAAGCGCTGGCGCAAGGCGGCGGCCAGCTAAGGTTTTGTCTGCGCTCAGAACCGAAGACGTTTGATCCGCTGAAAGTTGAAGACGATGCCTCCGGCGCCATCCGTTATCTGACCGGAGGGGTTCTGGTCCGGGTGAATCGACAAACTCAAGACCTCGAGCCTGGTCTGGCGATCTCATGGAAGGTCTCGAAGGATGGCCGTCAAATCTGGTTTCGCTTGCGCAGCGGCATTTCGTTTTCCGACGGCACGCCATTCTCCGCCGAAGATGTGGCTTACACCATTCAGCAATTGATGGACCCGGCGCTGCATTCGCCGACCGGCGATGCCTTCCGTTCAGGTGCGGGGAGTGTCGAGACCAAAGTGATTTCTCCGACTCAGATTTCGATCCGGTTTCCGGCCCCAGTCGCCGGACTCGATCGCCTGTTCGACCAGGTCGCAATTCTCTCCGAGCATTCGCCAAAGAAAGAAATGGCCGTGCTGGGTCCGTTCATGGTGGCCGACTACAAGCCCGGGTCCTCGGTCCTTTTGAAGCGCAACCCCAATTACTGGAAGACAGACGAGCAGGGCCGGAGACTGCCTTATCTGGATTCGATAGAACTCGACATCCAACGCAACCGTGACGTGGAGATGCTGCGCTTCAAGCGCGGCGAACTGGACCTGATTAACTCTCTCGACAGCGAGTATTTCGACAAGCTGGCCGCGACGTCTCCTCAACTTGTGCACGATGCAGGACCGTCGCTCGATAGCGAGCAGCTCTGGTTCAACGAAGTGGCGAAGTCGCCGCTACCAGACTACAAAAAGAGCTGGTTCCGCTCGGCCAGCTTCCGGCGTGCAATTTCGGAAGCGATTAACCGCGACGACTTAAGCCGTGTGGTCTTCCACGGTCACGCCCAACCCGCCGTCGGGCCGTTCTCACCGGCCAATAAATTCTGGTTCAACAGCAAACTGAAGCCTCAGACCTACAGTCCCGATGCGGCTTTGAAGGAACTGCAGGCCGAAGGCTTCCGAATGGAAAACGGGACACTCAAAGACAAAGACGGAAACGAGGTGGTGTTTTCCATCATCACGAACTCCGGCAATCAATCCCGGGAACGCATGGCAGTACTGATCCAGGATGATCTGCAGAAGATCGGCATCCACGTAAACGTGCTTACGCTCGACTTCCCTTCCCTGATCGAGCGCATGACCCAGACTTCCGATTACGAAGCGATTCTGCTGGGTCTGACCAACGTTGACCTGGATCCGAACGGCGAGATGAATGTGTGGCTGAGTTCTTCGGAGAATCACCAGTGGAACCCGCAGCAGAAGACTCCGGAAACCGCGTGGGAAGCCGAGATTGACCGGCTGATGCGGGCACAGGCGTCCTCGAGCGATGTGAAGAAGCGAAAAGAAGCCTTCGACCGCGTTCAGGAGATCGCGGTCGAGGAGGAGCCGTTCATCTTTTTGATTAATAAGAATTCGCTTTCTGCTGTATCGACGGCGGTGCACGGCGCCGCTCCGGTAATTCTGTCTCCACAAACTTTCTGGAATGCGGAGTGGCTTACGGTATCGGCAAAGTAATCGACAATTCTTTGCCACGGATTTTCACGGATTTCACGGATCTTAACTTTAAAGAACTGCATAGGTAATTAATGATGTCGTCCGAGGCTTTGCAAAATCAGATTCTGCTGTCGGCGCAGCTGTCGGTGCGCTACGCCGGCAAGCCGGCCGTTCTGCGCGACGTGCGGCTGGAAATTCAGCGCGGCGAAGTGCTCGGCCTGGTGGGACAAAGCGGTTCGGGCAAGAGCACTCTGGCCCTGGCGATTCTCGGGCTCCTCGACAAAAAAGCGCAGGTCGAAGGCACAATAAGGTTCCAGGAATCTGATCTCGTGCAGCTTTCCGAACGCGAACTGCGCTCGCTGCGCGGACGCGCCGTTGCGCTGGTATTGCAGAGTCCCCTGTCCTCTCTGAACCCTGCACTCAAGATCCGAACCCAGCTCAACGAAGCATGGCGGGCGCATGCGTCGGGCACGGCCGTTGACTGTGCGAACGCGATCCGCGCTTCCCTGCAGAGCGCTTCCCTGCCCACTGACGACGATTTCTTGCGTAAGCATCCTTCGCAGATGAGCGTAGGACAAGCGCAGCGCGTGCTGATTGCCATGGCGGTCATGCACCGTCCAGCGCTGCTTATCGCGGATGAAGCCACCAGCGCTCTCGATGTGATTACGCAATCCGAGATTCTCGCGCTCTTTCGTCAACTCAACCGCTCTACCGGGATGGCGATCCTCTACATTTCTCACGATCTCGCCTCAGTCGCCGGAATTTGTGACCGCATCGCGATTCTTCATCAAGGCGAGATCGTCGAGTGCGGACCGACCGCGCAGATCTTCGCCCATCCGCAGCACGCCTACACACGGCAGTTAATGGCGGCGATGCCGCGAGTGTTGCTGTCGGCCGCGCAGTTGCCACTGAAGGCCGAGACCGCAACCGCACGATAAAATCCTCCACGTTCGGATTCGCATCGCCCTTCGATCCCCAGCCAACTCGAGATAAACCGAAGTACGCGAAACGACGAAACTCTACGGGACAAACTGTCCCACGCCCCGCATGGAAGGACAGAGTGGCCCAAAGCTCTCGGGACGGCTTCCTCTATCTCCAATCATAACAATCACTTACGCTCGATAAATTGGCAGCCCTCGTGCACAGCCGAAGGTGGGTACAGCACAATTTCGCACGACATTCATTCGCACCGCATTCGTCGCACCAGACAGGAAAGGTGAGAGTTATGTACAGACTGAAATCTAAGAACCCGGGTCGAGACCATCGTCATAGCGCAGCTTGGGGAAAGTGCCTGAGCTTGCTGCTCGTTTTGGTTGCGGGAACTGCCGTCGCCCAAAATAGCGGAGGCGACGGCCACTTCGTGGGCAAGTTCGCACCGGACCTCGCGCCCATCGCTGCGCGAGCGCCCCATGCGGCGGCGAACGAGACCGTGAATGTCATCGTGCAGTACAAACAGGATCCTCAGACCGAGCAGGAGGGTCGAGTGCAACGCCTCGGCGCACACCTGAACTCGAGACTCCATGTGGTCAAAGGCATGGCCCTCACCGTTCCGGTGAGCGCGCTGCCTGCTTTGGAAGCGGACTCCGAGATTGTGTCCGTAAACATCGACCATCCCTTGCGGGCACTGGACGAAATCACCGATCAGGCTACGAATGTGCCCTCTGCCTGGAACGCTGGCTACACCGGAGCTGGCATTGGCGTAGCCGTAATCGACAGCGGCATTAACGACAGTCATCCCGATCTGTGGAATTCTAACCAGACTCACTCACGCGTGGTGTATCACCAGGATTTTACCGGCACTGCAACTTCCAATTCGAACGGCGCAAATTATGACCTGTACGGTCACGGCACCCACGTCGCCGGAATCATCGGCGGCAACGGTTACCTCTCCAACGGAAACTACACTGGAGTCGCGCCCGCGATAAATCTGGTTGACCTGCGCGCGCTCGATCTCAACGGCGCCGGCACCGACGGCACCGTGATCGCGGCCATCGAGGAAGCTATCACGCTGCAGAACAAATACAACATCCAGGTAATCAATCTGTCGCTCGGGCGCGGCATCTCCGTCAGCTATACCCAAGATCCTCTCTGCCAGGCAGTCGAATCGGCCTGGAAAGCCGGGATCGTAGTCGTGGTCGCTGCGGGTAACTATGGCCGGCTGAGCGTCGATGGCAGCGATGGATATGGAACTATCACCGCTCCGGGCAACGATCCGTTCGTGATCACGGTGGGTGCGTTGAATAGCACGGGATCTTCTTCGCCGTCAGCCGAAATCATGACAAGTTACAGCTCCAAGGGGCCCACGACTTATGACCATGTGGTGAAGCCCGACATCATGGCTCCGGGCAACAACATCGTCTCCCTGGCAGCTCCCGGCGCCACCCTGGAAGCATTATTTCCAGCTCAACTGGTTACGGGCAACAGCGGGAGAAACAGCTACTTCACGCTGAGCGGCACGAGTATGGCAACGCCGGTCGTCAGCGGAGCCGCTGCGTTGCTTGTGCAATCGAACAGCAATCTCACTCCAGACCAGGTGAAGGCGCTGTTGATGCAAACCACGTACGGGAATTTTCCAACCTCCACTGTTGTCTCAGTTCCCGGACTCAACCAGACCTTCAATGAGTATTACGATGTGTTCTCAGTCGGCTCGGGCCTGCTCAATATGCAGTCCGCATTGTGGGAGAACAACATCGCTCCGAGCAATGTGGGCGCTGCGTTGTCTCCATCGGTGGTCTATAACACCTCATCTGGCAACGTTTCCCTGGTAAACGGCAACGGCAGCGTCGCCGCGCACAGTGTCGTTTGGGGGTCCTCGAAGGCGTGGGCCTTTTCATCCATCTGGGGCAACGTAACCGGCAGTTCAGTGGTTTGGGGCGCCTCGTTGCCGTGGAATGACAACCTCCTGACCGCCTTTAGCGTGGTGTGGGGGGCGAGCACCGGCTCGGGCAATCAAGCGACAAGCGTGGTTTGGGGAGCGTCACAGCTCAACAGCGACAACTCCGCAATATTGTTTACCGGAGATGCACAGTAGAATCCGTGCGGAATAAAACTTAAGAAAGGAGGAGAGCGTGAAGGGCGATCCACGGCTGGCGAAAACATTTATCGCGGTGATGGCACTGGCGGCGATTGCCGGCACTCTGTGCGCCAGCCTCGCAAGCCACGCCGTGCACCCGGCATACGCCCTGGCCATACTGGCACTGGCCGCAGCAACCTCGAAGATGAAGATTAAGTTGCCGGGCATTGACGGCACCATGTCTGTCAACCTGCCCTTCCTGCTGATGGCAGTGGTGAATCTCAGCGCCCTTGAAGCCGTCTCCATCGCCGGCCTGTCGACGGTCGTACAGTGCTGGCCGAAACCGGGCAGCAAGTTCCGGCCGGAACAGATGCTGTTCAATGTGTGCATGATGGCGTTTGCCGCCAGCATGGCCAGCTTGATCTGGAATGCCGGATGGCTGGGACGATCAGCCTGGGGAAGTTCGGCATGGGCTTCCGAGCCGCTCATGTTGGCCTCGGCAACCGCCGCGTTTCTGGTCGGGCAGACCGCTCCAGTGGCCGGCATCATCAAACTGGCCGAGGGCACGGCAATGCGGCGCGTCTGGCTGAGCATCTTTCAACTATCATTCCCTTATTACGTTCTTAGCGCGGGCATGACCTCAATGGTGAACACGGTCAGCCATCATCTGGGGTGGCAGGCAGCATTGGTGGTGTTCCCGGTGATGTATGGCATCCACTGCTCTTACCGGCTGTACTTTCGCGAGGCGGAAGAAACTCCTCGCACCGCGGCACCATTAGTCAGAGCGGCCCGCGCCGGGGCGTGAGCCAAGCCGAAATTCTAGATGAAGCAAAGGCCGCCCTCCGAGGCGGCCTTTGCTTTCCTGGTATCTTTTCGCTCGAAGGCGGACTCGCAGTGGTTTGCTTTCGCAGGTTAAAAAGCCTAGATTTGAGGCCGCGTGAGTGGTCCAAACACCGTCGCGTCGAGTGGCGGCCGGGCAATCCTGAAATCTTTGGGAGTGTGCTCAAATGCGAAAAACCTGGTTCCTGGTTTTTATCCTCGGCATAGCTTGCGCTTCGTGGGCGCAAGGCGATCGAGCGTTATGGACCAATCTCAGCGCCCTGCGTCCGGGGCAGAAAATTGAGATCGTCGCAATGAACTCGACGAAGCACTCCGGAATCTTCGTGAGTTTCTCCGAAGCAGCGATCTTGTACCAGGATGCGGCAGGCGGACAGACCATCCCGAAACAAGAGGTTCGCAAAGTAAAGCTCATGGAAAACAAACACCATTTGCGCAACATCATAATCGGCGGAGTAGTGGGCGCCGGAGTGGGTGCCGGGATAGGTGCGGCGAAACCCGAATGCTCGGGTCCTGACTGCATTAATGTGATTGGTAGAGGCACTGTGGCCGCGATTGGCGCTACTATCGGTGCCGCGGTGGGCGCGGTCGTCGGACTTCTGATCCCAAGCCACCACACCATTTACAGCGTAAACTAATTCTCGCGTGGACGAGCTCAGAACCCGCACCGCCGACCCCGCCGATGCCGAAAACATCGCGCATCTCGTGAACGCTGCATTCCGTCCGGAACGCTTTTTCATTGACGCGGACCGCACCAGTCCAGACAAAGTGCGGGAGCTTATCCACAAAGGAAAATTCCTGTTAGCTGAAGAGTCCGGCGCGCTGGTTGCCTGCGTCTATGTTGAGCCGCGCGGCGATCGCGGTTATTTTGGCTTGCTCGCAGTCGATCCCGCGCGCCAGCGAGCCGGCATGGGATCTCGCCTGATCGACGCCGCCGAACAGTACTGCCGCGCCGCCGGCTGCCGTTTCATGGACCTCACCATCGTGAATCTGCGGAAGGAACTGCCCGGATACTATCGCAGCCGGGGATACGTGGAAAACGGCACCCTGCCTTTTCCCAGCGATCAGCACCCTCCTAAAATGCCTTGCCATCTCGTCAAAATGTCGAAACCTCTCGCCTAGGGAGCAAAACAGGCCGGTTAAAAGTCAACGGCTTTTCGCCCCAATCCGCCGGTCCGCCCGGCCAGAACACACTTTGAGAGGCAAATTTATTAACCGAAATTCTCCTGCTTTGGCGCTACAATACCACTGCGAGATTGCAGCCTTGCGCATCTCGGGCTTTGGAGTGGAGCTCTCGGGACCTTCACTCAGAAGGAAAGATGATATGACGAACCGCATACTCTTAGCACTGCTGTTGTCGATGGGGCTTGCGCTGTCTGCCGTGGCGCAGCAGACTACTTCGAGTTCGAGCACGCAGCCGGCAACATCCGCGAACCAGGCCGCTCCCCCTTCACAACCCATCGCGGTCTACCACAGTGAGCCCTTACAGCCTCCGCCGCGACAGGATTTCTGGGACGGCGACGAGCCCAGCCTCACCTGGCTCGTCCTGCATCCTTTCGCCAGCAAAGCCTACGTTCGACGCCATGTTCAGCCCATCCAGGACCGGGTCAACGAACTCGATGAGATCACCGCCGAAAGCAGCCGCATGATCAGGGAAGTCGATGCCCGCGCCCAGCACGGCATCCAGTTGGCTTCTGAGAAGGCCAGCCTCGCCGATGAACACGCGCAGGATGCCGCCAACAAAGCTCAAATGGCGCACCAGACAGTAGCCTCCCTTGACACTCGCATCGCCAGCGACCAGACCGTGGTCGGAAACCTCGATCAGTACAAGTCCGGCGCGCAGACCGAGATTCGGTTCCGTCCCGGCCAGACCGTGCTGAGCAAGCAGGCTAAGGACGCGCTCGATGAACTGGCCGCACAAGTGAAGGGTCAGCACGGTTACATCATCGAAGTGCAGGGCTTCTCCGCAGGCCGCGGCCAGGCTGCCATCCTCAACTCAAAGAAGATGGCGGATTCCGTCGAGCGTTATCTGGTCCAGAACCAGGAAGTTCCGTCTTACCGCATCTACGTGATCGGGATGGGCGATGCTGCCGAAGAAAAACATACCGTTGGCACACGCATCGAAGTCAGCCTGCTAAAAAACGATCTCGAGCAGACTGCCAAGCAATAGCAAGAACGCAGCACTTACCTGCAGGCGAAATAATTAGCTGCACCACAACCCGTCGGAGGTAGCCATGCGAGGAGTGCCTCAATCCTTCTCCATCGTATTCTTCCTGTTAACCTGCTGCGCGCTGTCCGCGCAGAACACCAAACAAGGCCATCACATTCGGAACGTAGTTCTGGTGCATGGCGCATGGGCCGACGGCTCCGGCTGGAAAGGTGTCTACGACATTCTGGTCAAGGACGGCTTCAACGTGAGTATCGTCCAGGAGCCGGAGACCTCGTTCCAGGAAGATGTCATGGCCACGAAGCGCGTCCTGGCTCTTCAGGATGGACCGTGCATTCTGGTCGGCCACAGCTATGGCGGAGCCGTGATTACCGAGGCGGGGACGGACCCGTCAGTTGCCGGCTTGGTGTACATCGCAGCCCACATGCCAGATGCTGGAGAGAACGAGTCTGACGATGGAAAGCGTTTTCCCAGCGACCTCAACAAGTCAAACGCAATAAAGAAGACGCCGGACGGCTTCACCTACCTCGACCGGGCGCAGTTTCATGAGTACTTCGCTGCCGACCTGCCCGCTGAGCGCGCTGCCTTTATGGCGAAGTCGCAAGTGCTGAACAAAGCTGATAATTTCCGGGCAGTCATTACTACGCCCGCGTGGAGAAGCAAACCGAGCTGGATGCTGGTTGCCGGAAGTGACAGAGCCATCAATCCTGACCTCGAACGCTGGTACGCCACTCGAGCCAACAGCCACAAGGTTGAAGTCCCGGGCGCCAGCCACGCGGTCTACGTCTCCCACCCCAAAGAAGTCGCAGCCCTCACCGAAGAAGCCGCGTCGCACGCACCTTAAAAGTGCCTTCGGCCTCCACATTTCTATAACTTGAGATGACGTTAGTGACCCAGCCAGCACTTTCGGGCCGTTGTTTTCTCTCCTGATCAGAGGAGAATGCTGGAAGCGGCCGCGACCGGGGCTGCGACCGCAACATCTAAAGCTGTGGGCGAGCACAAGCTGTGAAGCGAAAAAAGGGGCCAGCATGAACTTCGGAGAACCAGCGGATCACGAGAAGAATCCACCTCTGGCAGCACAAAAGGCCGGAGCGCAGCATGATAACGATCAAGACGCAGACGAGGCCCGAAGAATCCGTCGTCTGCAGGTCATGATGAGCATGGTAACGTCAGTCATCAGCCAGGACCCCGGCCTCACCGTAGAAGAAGCCTCCGAGCTTAGCAGCCGGCGCGAAGCGCGCCGCGCTCGCCATGTTCCCCGACAAAGAGCTGGCCTACGATCTGCTCTACAAACCCCGCCTGCAACGCTTGATGCGGGAGAGATTCCGCCTGCAGTAGACAGTAAGATTCGTATCACGGGCATGAGTCTTCGCAGCATACCGTTGAATCGCGAACCCCGGATGCGCCTTCAGTGCGCTGCCCGCTGCTGCCGTTATTCATCCACCACAGAATTCCTCAGCGTCCCCACTCCCTCGACGCTAATCTCCATCACATCCCCCGCCACGACGGGTCCCACCCCCTGCGGCGTGCCCGTAGCAATGAGATCCCCCGGAAAAAGCGTCATAACCTGCGCGATGTACCGGACGACAACATCCAGCGGAAAAATAAAGTCCCGCGTATTCCCCGACTGCCGCACCGCGCCATTGACTCGCGTCTCCACCCCCACCCCCGCCCAGGGATCAAGATCAGCTGCCTCCACCACCACCGGCCCCACCGGACAGGACGTGTCAAATCCCTTGGCCCGCGCCCACTGCCCATCTTTATTCTGCCAGTCGCGCGCCGTCACGTCGTTCAGGCAGGTGTAGCCGAGAATGTATGGCCGCACATCCTCCTCCGCCGGAGGCTGATAACAAGTCTTGCCGATGACCACGCAGAGCTCGCCTTCATAATCCACGCGGTCCGAAAGCCTCGGCCGCCGCACCGCGCCGCCCGGCCCCAGCAGCGCCGAATTTGGCTTGAAGAACAACAGCGGTTCTTTTGGCACTTCGTGGCCAAGCTCCGCCGCATGTTCGCGATAGTTGCGGCCAACGCACACAATCTTCGAAGGCCGCACCGGCGTCAGCAGCGTAGCCTCCTCCAGCGCAACCGGTTCGATCCGGCGAGTGCGCAAACCCTCCACGTCGCCGTCGGATTCTTCCGGAGCCGTAAGCAGAATCCGCAGAATCGACTCCCGTCCCGCAACCGACTCGACCAAGCCGTAATGAGCCTCACCATTCAGTTGAAAGCGGCAATATTTCATCGTCCTATCTAACCACGAGACCTGGAAATTCCTCCAAACTTTTTTACCGTCATCCTGAGCGAAGCATGATCGTCCGATAGGACGGTCACGCGCAGTCGAAGAGGCTGCCCCGAGCAGAGCGAGGGGATCCCTTGCACCACCGCGGCACCACGGGCCCCGCAAGGCATTTCTACCACCGCCGTACGTTCTCATCCGCCTGCGAAGACAACCTACGGCACCTTCTCGCTGGCTTCCTCCGACCTCTTACTCTCATTCCCCCGCAAATCCACTGCCGACACCGAATAAAAATACCTCTTACCAGAAACCACCTGCATATCGCGATACGCCGGCGTTTTCACCAGTTCGGAATTCAATTTGAACGTCGTGCCACCTTCCTCATGACGATAAACGTTGTATCCGTCAAGGTCCGCGTCGGGAACCGGTGCCCAAATCAAGTCGATGAACGGTTTCTGACCCGGCCCGGAAAACACTGCCTGCAACCCCGAGGGCACGCCCGGCGGAAACACATCATCGGCAAACACTTTTACTTCAGGCGTATCGTCGCCCTCGATCGACACTTCCGGTTTTCCCGGCTGAGCGATGACCGTGAAGGTGGTGACGCGGTAGTAGTAGGTTTTCTCCCACTCGAAACTCTGATCCGTGAGCGATTGATTCGGATCGGCCACGTTCTTTTCGCCGACGAGAATCTCATGCTGGCTGCCTTCGGCCCGGCGATAGACGCGGTAACTCAGGCGCAGAGGGTCGTCCATCCGCACAGACCATGGAACCCCCGTCCACTTCAGCACGACGCCCTGCGCCGTGACCTGGGCGCTGAAACTCGTGGGAGCGGGCAGAGTTCCAGCCAGAGGAACGTGCACTCGATTGGACAATCCGGCGCCGCGGCCCTCGCGGTTTAATACTTCCACGGCATAAGTGGCCGAGCTGAAGGCAGTGCGAAGCCGAAGGTCGAGCGGCAAAGTGTCGGTATAGCTGGCCGTCAACTTCTGGCTGCCCGGCTCATTCTTGTGCGCGAAATCCGCTGGTGGCGCGGCCTCGCCCACAGGCGTACCGCATGCTTTAAGAGTCGGATCCAGGCCCCGACAAATATTCGTCTGTCCCAAATAGCGCACGCGCTGCCGGTCCATGGTCCGCGGAGGGATGGTCCAGGTAAGCGTAACTTTATCGCCTTTGCGCGCCGCCCGCAGATCCTCTGGCGGCCGTGGCAGCTCCAGCGACGGCGGAAGCGGCGCACCAATCGATGCGCACCCGGTCAACCAAATCAACGCCACCAGCGCTAGCCACTGTCCTCGTAGAAGCTTCATGCGCGGAAACTACAGACTACATCAGTTGCCCGGCTCGCGTTGGTCGACGATCTTCTCACTTCGCCAGCCGGTTGTACTTCTGCAGCACCTCCCGCAGTCGATCATGGGGCAGCGCCATTACGGTATGCCCGTCGACACCGGTCATCGTTTTTGCCGCGACCATTGCATTCACTACCGCCTCTTCCGTAGCCTGCACGGTCGCCAGAAAAACGGGATTGATGTCATCATTCGGCAGCATCGTGATTTGAGTGGCATGGTTCGCCAGCGCCGTCCCCGCATTCGCCGTAGAAAACGCAATGAAGATGTCTCCCGATCCATCGCCGGAATAACTCCCGTCCCTCCCCAGTCCCAGCGAAACTCTCTTGGCCACGCGCTTCAACTGTGTCGGAATCAACGGAGCATCCGTCGCCACAATAACAATGATCGAACCCACATCGTCATCCCAGACCTTCGCTCCTCCAATCTCTCGTCCCACCGGCACACCCGCAATCCGCAACTGATCACGCTGTCCATAATTGCACTGCACCAGCACGCCCACAGTGTATCCGCCGTGCTTCGCATCGAGCACCCGCGAAGCCGTGCCGATGCCGCCTTTAAATTCGTTGCAAATCATTCCCGTCCCGCCACCCACGTTCCCTTCTTCCACGGGACCGCCGTGTGCGGTATCCAGTGCATGAAAAACGTCTTCAGGCTTCACATGAAATCCATTCGTGTCGTTCAAGTATCCATCCCATGTTTCGGCGACGACCGGCAGCGACCACGAATAGCCGTCCTTGTCAGGCCCGCCATGTTTCAAGCGCCACGCGATCACGGCGTCGCGGACCGTGCCCACGCTATGCGTATTCGTGATCATTACCGGGCCCTCGAGAAAGCCCGACTCTTCCACCCACGTGGTACCCGTCATCTCACCATTGCCATTCAACGTGAACCATCCGGCAAATACCGAATCGCTCGAATCTTTCCCACGCGGGAAGACCGCCGTCACGCCCGTTCGCACCGGCCCCACGCCAACCTTCAAAGCTCCGTCTCCGGAGATCAAGGTCGTGTGGCCAACCTCCACCCCTTTAACATCGGTAATCGCATTGAGCGGCCCCGGTGCGCCATCGAAAGGCACGCCAAGATCGCGGGCCCGACCGCCAGTCTGCCCTGCGCCAAAAGGAACCAGCGCCGCCCACCCCGCAAGAACTACAACAATCGCACATATCTTTTTCATCATCACGGCTCCACAGTATCAAATAGTCTTATCCGACTGCTGGCCGCTTCCGCGGAGATCGTCGAAGTAGCCACCACTGGCATTCGCGCTTCATCTTTCGCGTCCGCACTCCGAAAATCAGAAATATTTTGGTGCCGGGAGGGGGAATCGAACCCCCACAGAGCTTTCGCCCCTGCGGATTTTAAGTCCGCTGCGTCTGCCAATTTCGCCATCCCGGCGCGTCATCGCTCACCACACACTACGCTGCTCGCACCCTGTCAATATCGCACAGGTGCTGCACGGCTGCCAATTTGTGTTTGAGTATGAAAAAACCTTGTGAATCCCCGGCAAGCTTAAGAAAGATATTTCCGATTCAGACAAACTGACTCTCGCACCTCAAGCCAAAGCCGTCCGCTTCTGTCTCCACAGGCCCACGCCAGCCAGGCAGTAAACTCCTACGGCGACCAGCAACAACGCCCGCATTCCAAACAGTAGCGAAAGCGTTTCCAGCAATCCTCCCGCCACAGCGCCCAACATGTTCGCCCCCAGCGCCGCGCTCGGCGATGCCGTCGCTCGAAATTCCAACGCAAACAGGATGCCGGCAAACACCACGGGCACGGAAAACACAACCACCGCAATCGTTCCCGCAATCGATGGCGATCCGCCAACCCGCTCAAATGGAAACCAGTACGCAATCGCCAACCCGGCAATCAGCGCCGCCCAAATCCAGAACCGCGGCAAATCTTTCCTGCTGCGCTCGACCAACGCATTCGCCAGGAGCAAAGCGATCAGCAACGCGGAAATCACGATACCGTTCACCTGCCAGACCGTCCCAAAGAACAGCGCCAGCCGGCTGATCACCTGTGTCTCCAGCAAAAGAAATCCCGCGCCCATACTGAAGAAAAATAGCGAAGGCGCATTCCGCCGCACTCCGCCAATTTGCGCATACAGCCCAATCGCAATCAAAATCACCAGCACGCCAATCGAATAATATGTGCGCGGAATCCACTTCCCTTCCTGATAAAGATAAGGCCAGTCGTCCGTGGTAACCGGAACCGCCTCCGCCGGCAGCGCAAACGGATTCTTGCGCACAAACCCCGCCAGCCGCGGATCCGCGCCCAGAGCCTCTTCCACCCGGTTCCCCTGCGAGATCACAAAACACGTCGCCGAAGCGCTGTAATTCGACTCCGCCAGAAACACCACCGGAGCCTTCCCGAACGTCTGCTGCAAAATCTCGACCAGCCTCGTTCCCATCCAGCGATGGTCCACCTGAAACTTCACGAAGATCACGCCATTCGGCGTCAGATGCCGCGCCGCCTCGCGAAACGATTCCGCCGTGTAGACAAAGTTATCGATCCGCATGTTCGCATAATCGGAAAACTGTGCATGCGAATCCAGCAACCCGAACAGGATCAAATCGTAGCTCTGCTTCGTCCGCTTCAGAAATGCGCGTGCATCATCCACATGAATCGACACTCGCGGCGAATCATAAGGATGCTCCGGATGTTTCCGCTTCCCCAGCCCCAGAATTGCCGGATCAATTTCCACGGCATCCACCAGCCGGCTGCCATGCCGCAAAGCTGCCGCCACATCGTTCCCCGTTCCCGACCCCACAATCATCACCGCCGGGTCGGGCACGGCAAAACGAAACGGCAGGTTGTATGGATTCTCCTCCGGCGCTTCCTTCATCGCACGGGGATGCCGCGCCAGAAATTCATCGGATAAATTCACGATCTTCTGGTAAAGCGCATGGTTCACCCGCATCAGCCCGCCGTAGACTTCGCCATCCGGAGTATGCACCGGCGTGTATTGGACCTGCTGGTACGGCGTCCACAAGACCGTGGTGTCGGGACCAGCTTCGCCGTGCAGCAGCAAGACCAGGGGAATGATGAGGCTTGCGACCAGCACAACGTCACGCCGCGAAGCCTGCAGAAACGCAAATCCGATGAGCACAGCTCCCAGCCAAACCGCAGGCGGCAGCATCAAGAGGCTCACGGCAAAAAAAGCCACCACGCCCACCAGGCTGCCCACCAGATTCCACGAGTACGCCCGCAAGGCGCTCGGCGCCAGGTCCATCTGCCGGCTCACGGTTTGTCCCAGCGGCACAAACACAGAAACGATGAGCAGGAACAGCGCCCCTGCCACCAGCACCGCCATCCCGTACTGCAACCAGTTCGAATTATTTCCCGTCGCCCAGATCGCAATGTCTCCCGCTCCTCCCAGACTTTGTGAGAGTCCTTCCAGCAATTCCGCGCCCCGCCACGGCATTCGCACAATCAGAAGCAACCCCAGAAATGCCAGCAGAGCGGACTTCCACCGCGCGCGTTGCCCAGCCAGAGCGCATCCCAGACCGAATCCAACGAAGCAAAGCAGCAGCGCCAGGTTCTTGAAGTAAGCAAAAACCCGCACCTCCACCGCAATCCAGCGAATGAAAGCCAACTCCGCAAATAGCGTGAGGAAGCTCGCTAGCAAAAGCTGCCCCGTACTCCAGCGTTCGACCGCGCCTCCCTCTGCTGCAAGAAAAGGACGCCCGCGCCGCTTCGCCGCAAAGGCCGTGATCCCAACTACGATCAGGACCGCGACCGCCAGAAAGAAGGTGAGAGATTGTGAATTCATCAGTTGTGAGCGCTACTCAAACCTTTTGCTCCGGGAGGCCGCATTATATTCCCCGCAATCATTTCTTCTGCTGCGCGTATTCATTGGCGCCCATAAAATGCAGCGAGACGTAAGGCTCGTCGCCGACCACCCAGCTGTCGTGTCCCGGCGCAATATAAAACAAGTCGCCCGCCTTCATCTCGATGACCCGGCCATCGTCCATCGCCGCCTTAGCCCGCCCCGCCACCACCATGCCAACATGTTCCACCATGCAACTCTTCGCGCCCGCAGCCTTCCCCACGTGCAGCGACCACTTCCAGCCGGGCTGATAAGTCGCGCGTCCAATCGTCATTCCACCCACCTGGACAAGTTCAAACTTTCCCTTTTCAAAAGTTCGCACCTCATCCGGATTCTCAAACCGCTTCAGAATCACTTCGTACATGAGTCCTCCTTACCACTCACTTTGTTCCAATCACTTACACTCGTGAGGTTTGAGGTCGCTTGGCTTTGGCGTGTCTCGATTCGTTCTTCCTGTCCCACCCGCCGAGATTCAGAGCAACGGCAGCGCATGCGGCGCGCAACTCGTCTGCCAGAGCGCGGTCCACCATCGTCCGCGCTACCACCATGCCTCCGATCGACAACGCAGCTATGCTCTGCGCTGTGGCACGGCGCTGTCGGCCATTCAGCGCCAGGCTCCGCTCCAACACACTCACCATCGCTTTGAACACGGTCTCGAAAGCGCGCCTCGCACTCACGCCGCTGCGCGCAACGTCGGTCGGTAACGCCACCATCGGACAGGAGTTCTCGACGTCCTCGAAATGCTGGCGCGATAGATAGGCGCGAACCACCTGCGACCCCACGTCAGTCGACGACAGATCCACATGCACCCCTTCCCAGCAGCTTTTCCACTGCGGATCAGTGAAAAAACATCCGAGTACCTCGGCGTACAGATCGCTCTTGCTTTTGAAATAGCTGTAGAATCCGCCGTGCGTGAGGCCTACACCAGCCATGATCTGGTTGAGAGAAACACTCTCGAAGCCATGACGATTGAATAGCCTGCGCGCGCTGTCAATGATGTCCCTCTTTACTGCGGCGCGATGACCAGTGGGGTAAGGCATAGATCCTCCTCGTTCTCTGGGCGCATAAGTATGACCTGCAGCGCGCTCGCCTGCCTAGAAAAATATTATCTTGAACATATTTTCACGCGCGCCTCTAATGCAGTGACAGTTGAAGGCAAGAAATTCAGGAGGAACGACGACCATGACAACGCCAATGCCAACGATGAAGCGCGACAGCAACAATCTGGCAACGCTGGCCGACCCCACGCGGCGGCAAGCGATCGTCGCCGCAGCAATCGCATGTAGTGGACTTGCTCTGCTCCCAACGAAGGCCTGGGCCGGAGCTGATGCGGAGATTTCTCATACCGAGGAATCCATTCACCAGGAAACCGACTTCAAAGCGAATCGCCAGCGCATCTACCAGGCGCTCACTGACACCAAACAGTTCGACAAAGTCATTCAGCTTAGCGGAGCGATGCAGTCCATGCGCCTGGGAAGCACGCCGACGGCGATCAGCCGCGAGGTAGGAGGCGCCTTCACCCTCTTCGGCGGACACATTACAGGACGCCACGTAGAACTTGTGCCCAACCAGCGCATCGTGCAAGCATGGCGAGCGGGCAACTGGCCTCCCGGTATCTATTCGATTGCGAAGTTCGAACTGGTGGAGCAAGGCTCCGGCACCAGGATCGTATTCGATCACACCGGCTTCCCGAAAGGCGATGCAGAAACCTTGGCCTCAGGCTGGAAAGCCCACTATTGGGAGCCACTCGCGAAATTCCTGGCCTAAGAAAAAAGGCCACGACGAGTATCGTGGCCTTTCATGATTCGTTTGTTTTATCCGTGAAAATCCGTGGCAAAGAAGTTTCTAGTGTCTCCCGCCGCCAGGTCCGCCACGTCCGCGATCCCGCCCGCCACCACCAGGCCGTCCACCGCGCCCGCCGCGTCCACGATCGCGCCCGCCGCCACCAGGCCGTCCGCCGCGTCCGCCACGGTCTCCGCCATGAGGACGGTCGCCGTGAGGACGATCACTACTAACAAGCGGTGCTCCGTCGCGGTTGAAGTTCGGCTCGCTCTCAGCTTCGTCAGGAAAATCGCCGCCGCCTTCAATCACCACCGTGCCCGTCGCCGCCGCAACCGGAGCAAACTCGCCCTCGGCCCCAGCCGCCACTGGTAAGCCTTCCGCACCACCGCCGCCCATCTTGGCGCGCTGTTCTTTCAGAATCGCCTTGCGCGACAGCCGGATGCGGTTGCCTTCCACCGCCAGCACCTTCACCAAAACCTGATCGCCTTCTTTCAACTCGTCGCGAATATCGCCAATGCGATGCTCCGCCACTTCGCTGATGTGCAGCAATCCGTCGGTGCCGGGGATGATCTCGACAAACGCCCCGAAATCAGCGAGACGAGTAACCTTCCCGAGATAAGTCTTCCCGACCTCCGCCGTCGCCGTGAGATCGCCAATGATCTGCAGCGCCTTCGCCGCCGAAGCCTGATCGCTCGATGCAACCTTCACCAGCCCGGAATCTTCCACGTCAATCTTCACTCCGGTCTGCTCGACGATCGAGCGGATCATCTTCCCACCCGGCCCAATCAAATCGCGAATCTTGTCGACCGGAATCTGTACAGTGTAGAACCGCGGAGCAAAGTCAGAAATCTTCTCCCGCCCGGTGGAAATAACTTCTTCCATCTTCCCCAGAATATGCAACCGCCCACGCTTAGCCTGCGCCAGGGCCTCTCGCATAATCTGCGAAGTAATGCCGGCAACTTTAATATCCATCTGCAGCGCAGTAATGCCGTCGCGAGTTCCGGCAACTTTGAAGTCCATGTCGCCGTAATGATCCTCGGCTCCAGCA
This sequence comes from uncultured Acidobacteriaceae bacterium, assembly GCA_963743115.1. Lineage (GTDB taxonomy): Bacteria > Acidobacteriota > Terriglobia > Terriglobales > Acidobacteriaceae > Sulfotelmatobacter. The sequence continues at coordinate 534,777 of CAVUOM010000002.1, forward strand.
ATGTCGGTAAGAATGGCATACTGCTCACCTTCCTTCACCAACCCCATCGCCACGCCCGCCACCGGAGCCTTCAACGGAACCCCAGCATCCATCAGCGAAAGCGATGCTCCGCAAACCGTAGCCATCGACGACGATCCATTCGATTCCAGAATGTCCGACACGACGCGCATCGCGTAAGGCCAAGCTTCCTCGGTAGGCAGCACAGCCGACACGGCCCGCTCTGCGAGCGCCCCATGCCCAATCTCTCGCCGCCCCGCCCCGCGCAGAAACGCAACCTCCCCAACCGAGAACGGAGGAAAGTTGTAATGCAGCATGAAGCGCTTTTTGGCTTCGCCTTCGAAGCCTTCTAGGCGCTGCATGTCGTCCGACGTTCCCAGCGTTGTGGTTACCAGGGCCTGGGTTTCGCCGCGGGTGAAGATGGCGCTGCCGTGGGTGCGGGGCAGGATTCCGGCTTCGATCCAGATGTCGCGGACTTCGTCGAAGGCGCGGGCGTCTGGTCTTCGCTTCTTTTCGATTACTTCTTCGCGGAAGATGCGTTCCCGCAACGTCTCGAAGTATTGCTTTAACTTTGCCTGGGCTTTCTCATCATCCGCGGGGATTTCGGCTTGCAGCTTTTTCTTTACCTCTTTGGCTAGTATGTGGCTTTCTGCCTTGGGATGTTTCTTGGTGTCGAGCGCGTCGGAGAGCTCCGCGCCTGCTTTCTTTTTTAGCGCGTCGTAATAGGCCTGGTCGAATTCCGGCGGGGTGACTTCCCTCTTCTTCTTGCCAGCTTTCGATTGCAGGTCTTTTAGAGCGGCGCAGATCTTTTTGACTTCGGTGTGGCCGAACTCAATCGCATCGACCACGGTCTCTTCGCTTACTTCCTTCGCGCCTGACTCGATCATGACGATGAAGTCAGCCGTGCCTACGACCATGATGTTCAGCACGCTCTCGCGCATTTCGTCGTATGTGGGGTTGATGATGAACTTGCCGTCGATCTGGCCTACGCGGACTGCGCCGATCGGTCCAAGAAACGGAATATCGGACAAAGTAAGCGCCGCCGATGCGCCGTTGATCCCGAGCACGTCAGGATCATTATTAGTGTCGGCGGAGAGTACGAAGGCGATGACCTGGGTCTCGCACTTGAAGCCCTCGGCGAACATGGGACGCACGGGGCGGTCGATCTGGCGGCTGGTGAGCACTTCACGCTCGCTCATGCGGCCTTCGCGCTTGATGAAGCCGCCGGGAAAGCGTCCACCAGCATAGGTGTATTCGCGGTAATCGACGGTTAGGGGGAAGAAATCAATTCCTTCCCGCGGGTCGGCGTTCGCGGTCGCAGTGGCGAGGACGACGTTGTCGCCCTGCCGCACCACGGCTGAGCCGTGGGCTTGCTTAGCTAATTTTCCAGTTTCAAATGAGATTTGTTTGCCGCCGGCGAGGTCTACGGTTACGCTGCTAACTTCTGGTTTCATGTTTCATCCTTATAGAACAGCTCTTAGCTCCTAGCTTTTAGCTTTTAGCTAGGAACATTCGGCTCCAGGTTGATTGAGAGTGGGGCGCGCCTGTACATTCCAATCGAGATTGGTGTGGTGGGATGCGCTCAAAAGATGCACGTTGCAGAAGATCCTCAATGGCCGGCCGGCTTCCAGACGAAGGCGGCGTTCTCAGATACGTTGATGGGAACAATTTCTTCTTCAGAAGACCGTAGGGTGGATGCCTTATCGCCCCCCACCTTTGCGCAAAAAGCGCGCAAAGATGGGCCACCCTGTTCCCGGTTACTTGCGGATGCCGAGCTTGCCAATGACCGTCTTATAGCGCTCGGAATCGTATCTCTTGAGGTAGTCGAGCAAGCGACGCCGCTTGCTGACCAGCATGAGCAGGCCGCGGCGCGAGCCGTGGTCCTTCTGGTGCGTCTTGAAGTGGTCCGTCAACTGGCCAATGCGTTCACTGATGATGGCGATCTGAACCTCGGGACTCCCCGTGTCAGTCGCGTGCGTCTGATACTGGTCAATTACGGATTTCTTTTGCTCTCTGGCTAACACTAACCTGGTGCACTCCTGTTCTGGTTTCGATTTATCTTGGTGACTTAGTGAGGATAGCAGGCGGGGGGTGGGGGTGTAAAGGCGGCGGGACGCGGGTGGTTTCCTGATTTGGGGGCTGGCCCACCCTTTCTGTCCGGGAGTTTGCGATCAGGCGCAGGCGAAGTCAAAATCCCCGGCCTGTCCCTCCAAAGAACGGAGGGACGAGGACGGGGCACCCTTGTCGATGATCCCGTCCGGGTTGTGAATTTCAGAATCTAAATCAAAGTGCGGGTGCCCCGTCCTCGTCTCTGCGGGTTTTGCAGAGACAGGGCGGGGGTTTTGACTCCCTTTTCATTCTTCCTATTCTCGGAATCGGAGATGAAATTATTCTCCGAGTTGGAACGGTACGGGGGCTGGCGCACCCTTTCTCTCCGGGAGTCTGCGATCAGGCGCAGGCGAAGTCAAAGTCCCCGCCCTGTCCCTCCAAAGAACGGAGGGACGAGGACGGGGCACCCTTGTCGATGATCCCGTCTGGGTTGTGAATTTCAGAATCTAAATCAAAGTGCGGGTGCCCCGTCCTCGTCTCTGCGGGTTTTGCAGAGACAGGGCGGGGGTTTTGACTCCCTTTTCATTCTTCCTATTCTCGGAATCGGAGATGAAATTATTCTCCGAGTTGGAACGGTACTCCCTCGAACCCGGCTTACGATTGAGTACATGCCTTGGGGTCTGAAACGATTTCAGGAAGCGCGATGCCTCCACTTTATAACGTTCAGCTGCTATCGACGAGCACCACGCCTGGGAACACCGCGGGCATGTGACATCTTCGAGCAGACCTTGGAACAGGCCCGAAAATGGTACCGATTCTATGTCGCGGGATATGTAGTCATGCCCGAGCACGTCCATCTGCTGGTGACTGAGCCGGAGCGAGCGAAGCTTTGTCTTGCGCTGCAGATGCTGAAGCAAAATGTTGCTCGGCAACTGCGCGAGGTTGAGGGCGGACCTTTCTGGCAAGCGCGCTACTACGATTTCAACTCTGGACTGAGGCTAAGCGCATCGAGAAGTTGCGGTACATCCATCGCAATCCGGTGAGCAGAGGTTTGGTATCGAGCCCCGAGTTGTGGGCGTGGAGCAGTTTTCGCCACTACGTCTCGGGCGTCGAGGGAGTGGTGGAGATTGAGTCTCAGTGGACGGCGCGGAAGCGGGAACTACTCGGGGTCATGCCGCAGTTGAGAGCTCCAGATCAAAATCCCCGCCCTGTCTCTGCAAAAAGCGCAGAGACGAGGACGGGGCACCCGCAACTCGAGTAGAAGGAAAGGCCAGCCGCTTTTTATTTCCACAGCCTGCCTGTGTGACATCTGACCTTGTGCGCGCCCTCAAATCGCGTAATCATGGTCGAGGCCGTGACGGTCGGGTGAACTCGCATCGCCCCGCGTCTAAGTCCTTTGTTTCATGGATTTTAGTATCTAAGTCCTTTGCCATGCGGATTTTGCGGGGAATTTCCTGCTAACTCGATGACTCCACTAGACCCCAGGGGGGAGGGGGTACCCAGAGGGACGCTCCCGGCGACGCAAAGCAAAGAACCCGAACTCGCCTCTTCAGAATTTATTTTTGCGAAAGGGGAACTGCCCCACCTCTGCATCCGCGTAACCGAGGCTGTCCCAGAGTGGCCAAAATGAAACAGATTTGCATCACACACTTCTGCGACACTCGCAGCCATGAGCACTCAAACGATCGCAGAATATCTTGACGAAGAGCGGCAGAAATATGCCGCCAATCAGCTACGAGTGGACGAAGAAGCTGCGCGCATCCAGCCGCTTCAGCATGGCCACCATCGCGCGGGAAACCAACCCAAGCTGGAATTGGTGCCTGCAGTCAAATCCACAGCCAAGAAAAAGAAAAAGAAAAAGAGAACCGTCGCCGTCGCTCGCGCGAAACCGCGTGCCGCGAATGCGAAAAAGATGGCGGCGAAAATCCGCAAGAGCGCGTGACTTTTTCCTGGTTTCGAAACTGTGCGACCAGGCTGCTGTTTAAATTCAGGCAGTCTACCCGGTTCGCCCGATGGCTCACGCGAAATACAGGCGATACGATTCAGGCACAGGATGGCCTCAACCGCATTCAGAAGAATGCCGCAACGACACAAGATACGGGAGGAACTTATGAATAAGGATCAGGTGACTGGCAAGATCGATCAGGCAGTGGGCAAGGTGCAGCAGAGCGTTGGAGAAAGTGTTGGTAACGACAACCTAGCGAATAAAGGTGTGCTGAATCAAGCCAAAGGCGCGGCGAAGGAAACCTGGGGCGACGCGAAAGACGCCGCGAAGCAGATCCACGAGTCGCACAAGCAAGCCGCTTCCGAAAAGGCCGCCGAGAACCGGGAGAAGATCAGCCAGTCCGTGGATGAAACAAAAGAAAAGGCTAAGAACAAGATTGAAGAATTCAAAGAACGCCACTCCGCGTGACATTTGGGCAAATCCCGAGGTCACCCGCTGAGAACGCCTGATACCGAGTCCCTGAAGGGAGGATCATCGTTCGCATATGACAAATCTCAATCCGGTTGTCAGCTCTGGTGTGGTTGTCTGTAGTGTCGTGGGCTTCGTGGGAATCCTGTTCGGAGTTTACCTCGTTCTGGCAGCGCTACCCGAGTTACCGCGCTACATACGAATAAAAAGGATGTAGCATGAAAAACCCGGCCTGATCAGGGCTGGCAGGCAGGTGGGCCATCCAGCCTGGTCAGTCTCAGTCTTAGGATGACTCGGCAGAAGATCCACACCAGAATTAGCGCCGCGACCAGAAGGCCGAGGAGCGGCCACTTGAGCTGGGTCAAGAGTTGGCGGGCGGCTTGCATGTCGTCAAATGATGTCCACTCCTCGCGAATTTCTCCGTCGACAATTCGCCAGACCGTGATGCCACGCAGTTCGATTGTGGCTCCCGTCGCCGGGAGTCCATATCCGGCGGCGGTATTTGTTCCCGGAAGGTCCATACCACCGTGACCAGGTCGCCCTCAGCCACCATCCGGTCCACGGTAATTTTGAGATCGGGAAAAGCTTTTTTCTCGGCATGCACTGCAGCTTGATCCGCTTGCAGATCGAAAGTTTTGTGGAGGCCGTGGTTCACGAAATCGCTGGCGTAGATTTCGTCGGCAACCTGGAATTTTCCCTGATTAAAGATCTCTTCGAACACTCGCGCGGCAACCGCTTTGTTTCTGGCCTGCTGAGAAGCGGCGTCTGGCAGGAGTGCGGGCTTATCCGTTGCGAACAGCGTGGCAGCAAGTGTGAGGAACAGCAGCAGCGACGTCCTCCTCATAATCCTTTCCTGGCAGGCCGTGTTAGCGGCTCTCTTTCACGATGCGTCCGTAGAGGGGTTGAATGGGGCGAACGTCGTGGGGATAGAGGTTGGCGAAGGCGCTGATCTGGCCGGGTGAGACCTCGACCGGAGTCTTCAGCACAAACCAGGTCACGCCTTCGGTGCAGGGCGGAGCCGTTACGGAGCCCATATACATATAATAAGAGGTGTCGCGTGGCAGCAGGCCGGCGGGATTAATCTCGACTCCGGCGACCGCCTGCTCTTCGTGGGAGAAATCAGACAAGACCCTGCTCTCGGTCTTGGGCATGTGATCCCAAATTTGCTGGATGGTCGGGTTCGCTTTGCCGGCCTGGAGAAGAACTGCGACTCCCGCAACTTTTCCGTCGCCGTCCTTGTACATCAGGTGGGCGACCATATCGTAGGGTTTGCCATGGATGAACTCTTCGCTGGGACGGTGAAAGTGGAATTGCGTTAGCTGGTAGTGCCTGTCGCCGACGGTGAGAAGGTTTCCGGTTCCCGGAGCGTCGTGGTAGTTCACTCGGATGGTGTGTCCGTTGTTGAGCAAGTATTTGAGTGGACCACTTGTTGAGCTGAAGCGCAGCGCGGGCAGATCGGCTTTCTCTGCATTTTGGATGTCGATGGGAGACTGTTCCATACCGGAGTTGCAGAGGGCGTAGGTGGGATCGAGTTCGCTCCAGTGTTCGGCCCCTCTCGGGCCCTCGTAGGTCCATGGTGTCTTCCATTGGGCTCGCGCGTTAATTGGCAGGAGAGTCGTGACTGCCAAGGATATTAATGGCATCCATCCGGTTCGCATACGTCACCTCGTTTCGAAGGGCCGGCACACTTTTTCTGTAACGTGACGGCACTATCTTAACTTGAGAGTGAATTGTCCGTCGTGATTTTCGGTGCTCGGGCGCGTTGAGTTCCGATCACTTCAGCAGCGCCTTGACGGCTGGTGGCAAATCGAAGACAGAATCCGCGATGGGCTCGTAAGTGACGGAGTTGACGGTGAAAGTCCGCATGCGGTCGCCGGTGCGCGAGATGAGTTTCGTCGCCACCATGGGCCCGCCGAAGTTCTTGTAATCCTGAAACACTAAAGTCGAGACTGCTGCGGACTTGTTGTCCACCTGAAAACGGTAGCCGGCGAGCAGGCCGGTTTGGACATCGTAGAACTGATTGTTGTCTTTGCCCCAGTGCGTGGTGCCGTGAAGCCAGTAGCAGGTACGGCCGTCAAAATCCGTCACGCCCGCGAGTTCGAGGTTTTTGAAATAGTCGGGCTGGTGGAGCGCGTATTGCAGGTCGGCGTCGCGGCGCACGGCTTCGAGCGCGGTGTCTTTGTCGAGGCCTGGTCCTTGGGCATCGATCGACCACGAAACTTTGCCGTCAAATCCTGAGATGACTTCGCTGCCGTCAGTGTGGGTGACTTTAAGGATCGACTTGAACGGCTTTGCGTAAGAAACGAAGGTCGCTTTTCCGGATAGGCCGGTGCCTTCAATTTCGCCGCGTACGGTTTCGGACTGGACATGCGCTATGGCCTCGACGCCGCCCAGAGCCTGCTTGTAGCGATCCAGAACGGCGCCAACAGTCTTGAGTTGCGCCGCCTGCGGCCAAAGCTGTTGTGGCAGGATCAGCACGACGCAAGCAAACAGAACGATTCCGAGCTTGATCAGACGCACGTCGGTTAGACGGGGGGCCCAATTGAAAGTTATCCCTCTAAAACCGCGACTTTCTATTTAAAGATCGAGGAAGCGGCTGCGATGTTGAACAGGCGGCAGCATACAGACTTTGTAGCGGCCGAAGATGCGGTAGCGGCGGCGGGCTACGGCGTTGTAGACGGCGTCTCGGAGGGATTTGGGCAGAAATTGCAGCAGGGATGCGAGTGCGCGCCAGGGACCTCCTAGTTGCTTTAAGACGAAGAGGATGGCTTCGGAACGAGGGAGCAGATATTCGTCGGGGAGTTCATGGTTAACGACTAAGTAAACTGTATCCAGATCGGTGGGGCTGGCGCCGTGGCGGGCGAGGATGGGAGCGGCGAACGCGCTTTGCAGGGAGGCGAAGCGGAAGATGGCGTTGCGATCGCGGCGGAGGATGAATCGGGCAAAAGAATTGCAGAGTGCGCAGACGCCGTCGTAGAGGAGGATGGGGTGGGGCATGAATTCGCGATATGAATGACTTTAGCAGGTGCGGGATCAAAAGCCCCACCCCAGTCTTCCAAAGAACGGAGAGACTGGGGTGGAGCGCCCCCTCGAAAATATTGGCGAGCGTGAAGGGGTGGTTTGACCTATTCAAGGTTTGTGCTCCCGGTTCTTTGGGTGATCGGCACAAACGTGCAGGGCAAACTCTTTGTCACGCCGCAGCTCGAAGTTACGCATCATTTCATCGAAAGATGCCCCTGCCGGCGGACCAGAAGGCTTGAACCGCCAGCCACACTCGGAGCAACCAAAGCCCCCAAAATGTGGTTGCTCAATCCATACCAGCTTCCGGTTCATGGCCGCCCGTTTCGCTGAGTCCCGACGTTATCTGAGTGCACGGCTACTACGAGCCAGCCGTCGAGGGACGAAGCGTTCTCCTTTCACAGCGGCGTACTGAATGGCTACAGCAAAAAACTGTCGCGAAGTCCGCGGGTGACGGAAGATGCTTAGAGAAATGCACAACACTTTACTCGCGCCAATCTGGGCGGTCTGTCGGGCGGCCTACATATCTGGATAAATTTTTGGCGAGGGAACGCCTGATTTCGGCACCGGGTTCAAGGCGCGCGGTCGTGACGCCGGCGCGCTGCAGCAGCGAGGCCAATGTAAGATACCCTACAGAAGCGTATGGTTCGCACCCTGTACAATCCTCGGCGAAACGCGAATAAATGTAGTTTCTGTTTCACAGATCACGGCGGGTGAGTTCGCCCCCGCGTCCGGGAGGTTCTTCGGTTCTCGCTTGTGGCGCGTAAGAACCTCCAAACCGTGCAGTCTGGCGAGCGCACGAACGCCGCAGGAAAGCCAGTCGGCAACAAAATACTTCTATCGATCTCCGATAGCGAGTACATCTCACTTCGCCCCCACCTTGAATACGTGCGCTTGTCGAACCATCTTGTGCTTCACGAGGCGGGCGGAAGACTGGAGTTCGCTTATTTCCTAAGCCGAGGTTTGATATCTCTTGTAGTGGTTATGAAAGATGGACGAACGGCGGAAGCTGGCATCGTTGGCAATGAGGGCTTCACGGGAACACAGGCGGCGGTTGGGCTGACCAGGGGGCCGCTGCGCGGGGTGGTACAAATCACAGGGGACGGATTTCGGGTAAGAGTTGGGGCTCTGCAAAATGTTTTGGAATCCACCCCACACCTGCGAATGCTGTTGAACCGCTATGCCGCGATTCGGGGTATGCAGGTTGCTCAAACCGCCGCTTGTAATCGGCTGCACGAGATAAAGCAGCGCCTGGCGCGATGGTTGCTGATGACTCAGGACAGGGTGGATTCAGGAGCGCTGCCCATCACTCATGATTTTCTGGCAACGATGCTGGGGACAGACAGGCCCAGCGTGAGCCTAGCAGCTGGGATTTTGCAGAAGAAGGGGCTCATCGAGTACACCCGCGGCGCGGTGAAGATCGTAAACCGCAACAAACTTGAAGACTCCGCCTGCGAGTGTTACGGGGTTATCCGACAGTACGATGGTGACATGGGCTTGAAGTAAGTCCGCGAGTGGCGCCCGCCCTACGCGGTCGAGCCCTGGCGGAGGAGTTCTGATCGGAGGCGGGGGTGGTATTGGGTCTGGCGTAGGTAGGGCATTTCGCTGGGGGCGCTCTTGGCGCGGATTATCCTTATCAGTTGCTCTTTTTCGTTGCGCGTCCAGCGCGATAGGTCGGGGATTTCGGACAAGACCAGGGACCAGTTTTCGAGGGAATGCTTTTGAAGAGGGGTCCAGCGCGTGGGGTTGAGGTTTAGGGCTTGGGTTACGGCGGCGGAGGCTTGGCGGATTTTCTGGCTATCTCCGTTGAATTTGCGCGACATGCGGCGGTTGATTCGGAGGCCCAGGTTGCGGGCGGAGAAGGTATCCCAGGGGCCAGAGCCCGCAGCGGCTAAAGCCGGGTCTGATTTAGCGACGCCTTCGGCACGCTTTAAGGCGTGCCCTGATACGAATCCTTTCCCGCCGAGAATATTATTTGTCGGCGCTCCGACGTCGTAGAACATGTGGGTTTCGGCAAGGCGTTTCAGAGTGCGGGGTGGGGTGCGGTAGTTCGGGTTGGCGGCGATTCTTTTTTCTTCTCGTTCACACAACTTTTCGAGATCGGGGCGGCCGGGGCGGAAGCCTAGTTTGCGATAAAACCAGAATGCGCCGCTTTCGATGGCTTCGTCGTTGTTCTGGCCGATCTGGTATGGGTAGATTGAGATGCAATCGGCTTTGGTCAGGGCGCGGAGGCAGCGCAGTGCCTGGGCGTAGATCCAGGCGGTTTCGCCGTGGCGGTACGTGTAGAAAGTGTTGAAGCCTACCTCGATCCATTCGCAGAGGCCTATGGCTTCGATGTAGTTGATGGGGACTCCGTTTTTTTCGGTGTAGCCGGCCACGTAGGCGCGGAGGGGGAGACGGCGGGTCGGAGGCAGTCCCCAGAAATGCATGGTTACGCCGCGACCGAGGTCGGCTCTTACTGCTGTGCTCGGGTCGCCCAGCGTGGTGCCGTAGAGTTCGCGGTAGCGGACTACCATGATTTCGCGGATGAATTGCATTACGGACTCTCCGGCGGTGCGGGAGAGTTTTTTTAGTTTCGGTGCAGGCTTGGATAGTTCTTGCGCCAGATTGATTTCGCTGCGCTGGATTAGCGCGGATTGGTGGAAGTAGAAACGGCGGGGAGTGGTCCAGTTGCGGGTGCGGGAGAGTTTCAGGTTTTCGAGGTTCCAGCGGAGTGGGATTTGGATCGAGTCGTAGAGTTCGGATTGCTGGCGGGCGGGGAGTGGGAGTTTGGCGAATTGATTTAGCAGCCATGGGAGCGCGTTCTGGCGGCCTCTCGCTGCGTCGATCCAGGTTGACCATGGGATGTTGGCTTCTACGTCGGCATCTTCTTCTAACAAAGGAATGAAACGGGGCCAGGTATTGCCGCGGGCGCGCTCGGATTGGTAGTCGTCCCAGTAATCGTTCCAGTCGATTTCGACGTTGCGCGGGATACGGCTGGTGAGCCATTTCGCTACGTCGAAGGAGAGCGTGTCTTGCATGCTGGTGCCGGCTATACCGGAGGCGTCGAAGTCGTCGAACACTGACATATCGGCGTTTGCCGCGCGGAGTTTTTCTATGTGCTGGTGGAAGGTGTTCAGGAGATTTTCTATGCGGGGGATTTGGGACTGGGCGTGCGGGAAAGCGCGGAGGAATAGAAGCGCTTCATGGAAGCGGATTAGCTGGTGGGCATTTAGTTGCAGGTTGGAGAGTTTGGTTAGGAGCTTTTCGATTTTCGTGGCTTGTCCTGGACTGAATTGGTTCTTGGCGGCTTCCAGTTCGGTTAGGACTTGGTTCGGATCGTGGGATCGCGACGGCATGGCGGCGAGACAGTGTAACGCAGATGTCCCTCAGGGGCTAAAGCCCTTGATCACATGGGCCGCTTTACGCAGCGCTGGAAGCGCTGCTCCACCCAGAATCAAAGACGGCTCAAAGGCCGGCGGGACGCCGGAACTACGTTGGGATCAGGCGTAGCCTTTTTTCTTCCAGACTTGCCAGTCGTCGCGGACGGACTGGAGCATTTGTTCGGCGGCCTGATGCAGCCACTTTGGTTTTTGTTTGTCGATGTGGCGGAGGACTGCCTTGCGGGCGGTTGTGGTGCCCAGGTGGATATTGGCGGTTTCGTATCCCATGGCGTGGAGCAGGCGGAGTTCGGTGTCTGGAGCGCGAAGGGAGGCTAGTTCGATACGGGAGCAGTGAGGACCGAGGCGGCGGACGATCCAGCGACCGCGGAGCCGGACGAAGGGGTCGGGACAACGGACGGCGCGGTTAATGATGGTCTGGTAGAGGATTTCGGCGGGACCGCAGTTTTTTCCGGCGTCGATACTTTGCGCCCAGTGCGAGGACGATGGGACCAGGGCTTTGGCTTCGCGGGCGATTTGGCCGCCGTGCCAGTCGGCGATGGCAACGTAGCGGGCGTGGCCGAGGCTGCCGAGTCCGGCGACCCGGTGGGCGAGGCGATAGGAAATTCCGGGGCCGGGCATCAGGTGCTCGATGGCGTCGATGGCGCTGATGGGGCATTCAGTTTTGAGGGTGGGAAGCGCGTCCATCTTCTGCCAGAAATGGACGGGATCGCGCAACTCGCTTTCGGCGATGCGGCGCAGCCATCCGTGCCTTTCTTCGAGCACGAAGGCGCAACCTTTTTGCCGCATGCTTTCGCAATAGCCTTCGAGAATGGCGGTGCAGATGTCGTCGCGTTTGACGGGGAGATGTCCGGCCTCGGCGGCGAGGTGAGCACTTACGGCTAAGCGGACTAAATCGATGGCGTAGGCCATGGGCCAAGCTTCGTCGAAATCGTTTACGCCCCAGATGAGGCGGCCTTCAATGTCGCGCCAGGTGCCGAAATTTTCTACATGGAGATCGCCTACCGCCAGGACTTTGGGGGCATGAGCGAGGTCTGGACAGACTTGCGGCCAGAGTTGCGCCCAGCGGTAATAAGTGGCGCGGAGGAACATGAAGCAGTCCTTCTTCATGTTGGAGTGTTTCACGCGCAGGTCTTTCTGGTCGATGCGGGTGCGCTGGGCGAGCCAGGCTTCGAACTGGCGCGTGGCTTTGACTACGTTCATGCGGGCAACGATAGCGGCTGGGGAATTGGGAGTCAAATGACCGCCGGAACAAGCTTTTCACCACAGAGGCGCAGAGACACGGAGAAAACCAAGAACGGAGGATAAGAACTAGAGGTTTTTTTATCTCTGCGGCGAAGGCTTCCTCGTGATGAGGATCACGTAGAAGGATGACGGCCGTCACGGAAATTGAGAGTGCGCGGTGGGAAACTGTTGGCACTGAATTAGTTCTGAGTAGTTGAAGATCGCCCGGCTCCAACCCACAGAACCCCACAGAGCCGTTACCCCAGACGGCAGGGGCCGGGCGCCTTAAAGCCAATTGGTTTTCTCTCGCCAGCAGCACCTCCGGCTTTGTGTTCCGCCTGACACAGTGACTTCAGCTAGACACCGCTCACCGATTCCATAACCTGTTGTAAGTACTGCATTTTCAGTGCGCCGAAGATTGGCGTTCATCCTGCGATGTAGCGTGCAGCACGCAGGAGGCTTTATGCAGATGGCGATCACATTTATGGCGGTGGTGGCGGGCCTGATTTTTTCAGTGGCGGTGGCGTTGCTGGTGGAGGAACTGATTTTCGGGCAGGTGTTCCGGCTGTTCTTTGTCCAACAATGTGTCCCGCAAATCACGCGAGAGAGCGTCGCGCAGACCGTGCCGGTGAAAGCAGAGCAGAAGCGCTGAGGCGCATAGGAGAACTACGATGCTGGCGTTGCGGTATTTGCTGATTACTTGCGGCGTGGGGATGATGTTCGCGGCGGTGTGCATTCTCACCTACGATTTGTATCGCGAATTTTTGTACCGGAGATTGCTGGCTACTCCAGGAGGCGCGGTCACTGCAGCTCCGGTGGCGGTGCGGTGGCGGACTTCGTTGGCTTTGGCGATGCTGGCCTGGGGACCGCTGCTGGTGGCTTTCAGCATTGTGGTGGTGCCGAGCGGGATGGCTGGGGTGCGGATCAGCGACGTGAGCGGAACGGTGCCGGGGACGCTTTATCCGGGGGCGCATATGGTGATGCCGCTGGTGGAGGATGTGGCGCTATTCGATACTCGGGATCAGATTTTTACTACGGGGGATTCGGAGATTCCGAAGCCTTCCGCGGGAGGCCTTCCCCCAAAGCCGCAGCTTCTTGATGTGCAGGCTAAGGAAGGACTGACGCTGGGGCTGGCGATTACGGTGCGGTACCGGCTGGATGCGAAGCGACTGGATTATATCCAGGGAAATTTGCCGCGTCCGGTGGAGAAGGAAATTGTTCCGCCTACGGTAGCAAGTGTTTGGCGGGAGATCGTTCCGAACTATACCGTGCGCGATGTTTTTTCCGCGAAGCGCGAGGAAGTGCGGCAGCGAGCTTCGGCCCTGATCACGCAGAAGCTGGCGGCGGATGGAATTGTGGTGAAAGAGGTGATGCTGCGGGATATCCAACTTCCTCCCGAATATGCCAAGGGACTCGAGACTTTGCTGCTGAAGGAGCAGGAGAACGACCGCATGGGCGTCGAGACGGAGTTGAAGACGAAGGAAGTGCGAATTGCCGAACTGGAAGCCGAGGCAGCTAAGGTGCAGCAGGTGAAGCAGGCGGAAGGTGAGGCGCAAGTTCACGTTTTGCAGGCGAAGGGTGAGGCGGACGCTATGCAGTACACTTTGCCGCTGAAGGAGAAACAGATTCAGCAGAGCCGATTGGAAGCGCAGGCACGCAAGGAAGCTACGATCCAGAACGCAGAAGCGGAAGCGCAGGCGAAAGAGATCGACAGCAAGGCTGAGGGGGAGCGCAGGAAATTGCTGGCGGACGCGGAGGCGCAGGCCAAAGTGATGGACAGCAAAGCGGAAGGCGAGCGGCGCAGGCTGCTGGCAGATGCGGAGGCGGATCGCATCCGGGTGACGGCGGTGGCGGATGCGGAGCGGCTGCACAGCGAGGCAGCGATATTAAAAGACAATCCGCTGCTGATCAATAAGATTGTGGCGGAGCGGCTCTCGGACAAGCTGCAGATCATGATGGTGCCGGCCGATGGGAAATTCTTTTTTGCCAATGATGTCCTGCGTGGCATGGATTTGGCCAGTCAGAACAGGCCGGGGAAATAGTGATCAGTGGTCAGGGGCCAAGGGCGTGTGGTCTCTCAGGTCCACGGGCCATTTCCTTCTCTTTCGGAAATACTCACCGACAACTGGGGAAGCTGCCTTCTGAGAGCTTGCGGACAGTAGCAGCGCGGCTTCAGCCGCGCCTTTTCATTTCATTCCGATGAAGCTGAAGGGTGAGATATCATGCAAACGATTCCGTGGCATCCTACAGAATCTGGTTCGGATGGCGTTGGTCCGCGGAAAAGAAAGGCAATGATGTTTCGCCGCAAACTTCTTACTGTGTTCGCGTTGACGGTTTTCTTGTCAGTGGCGGCGGTGACGTTGCTGGTGTCGGCAGTGACGCGGCGCGCGTTTGAACGTAGCGAGGATGAAAGGACGGCAGCGCTGGTGACGCAGTTCCGGCGCGAGTTCAACCGGCAAGGCGAAGACGTGGCGCGGCGGGTGGAGGCGATTGCGACGTCAGAAGATGTGGGACGGATGGCGGTGAAGTTGAATCGTCCGCAGGCAGATGCCGGGCCTTATTTTGAATTAGCGAAGACGACTGCAGAAAAGAGTGGACTCGACTTTTTGGAGTTTGTGGAAAGCGATGGAACAATTATTTCGTCTGCGCAGTGGCCTGCGAAGTTTGGTTACGCGGACAGCAGCGTTGGGGGGTTCGCTGCATCGGCTGACCAGGGAGCGTTTCTTAAGCAAGAGGAACTGCAGGACGGAACGGCGCTGGGACTGTTCGCGGTGCGGGCCACGCGGGTTGGGGAGCGTCCAGTCTATGTGATTGGTGGGCGTCGTCTGGACAAATCTTTTCTCTCCGGGATCGATATGCCGGTGGGCATACGGGTCTTGCTTTATCAGAACCGGGGTGAGCGGTTTGCGGCGGAGTTGCTGGTAGATCCGTCTGAGTCTGCCTCCGATACTGGGCGGCCGGCGGAGAAGCTGGAACCTTTGGTCGATGCGGTGCGGCAGTCCAAAGAAGAAGCCAGCGCGCTGGTGCATTGGTCGGGGGATAAAGCGGAGGATGAGGTGTTTCATGCCATCCCGCTGCTGGGTGCGGGCTCTGGCAAGGATCGTCCAGTGCTGGCGATATTGCTGATCGGGAATTCACGGCGGAGCTACGTGGCGTTGATGCGGCACATACGCTCGGCGGCGTTGATGGTCGGTGGTGGAGGGATTCTGCTGGCGATTCTGCTGAGCAGTTGGGCAGCGGGGCGGGTGACACGACCGGTGGAGCAGTTGGCGCATGCCGCGCAGGAAGTCGCCGAGGGCAATTGGAATGTGCGAGTGGATGTGCTGGGCGACGACGAACTCGGGCAACTGGCCGATTCTTTTAATCGAATGACCACGGAGTTGCTTGGGCAAAAAGAACGCCTGATGCAGGCGGAGCGGGTCGCGACCTGGCGGGAGCTGGCACGGCGGCTGGCGCATGAGTTGAAGAATCCGCTTGTTTCCGCTGCAGCTTACGGTGGAGAATCTGGTGCGGGCGCGGCAACAGACGCCGGAACAGTTTGAGGAGGTGTTCCGCGAGAGTTCCAGAACGCTGTTGGCGGAGATCGCGAACCTGAAGGGGATCATTGCGAGGTTCAGCGAGTTTTCGAAGATGCCGCAGCCGCAATTGCAACGGGTGCAGGTGAATGAAGTGATTCGCGGCGCGGTGCAACTCTTTCAGGCGCAACTCGAAGCACCGGGACGTGCGAAGATCAATTGCGACCTGCAGCTCGATCCCCACCTGGGAGCGATCTCGGCAGATGCCGAGTTGTTGCACCGGGCGATTTCAAACCTCGTGCTGAACGCAATGGATGCGATGCCGCAGGGCGGAACTCTGACGCTGCGGACGCGCGACGATGGCGGCGGAAGTCGTGATTGAGGTTGCGGATACGGGAGCGGGGTTGACGCCGGAAGAGTGTGAGCGAATCTTTACTCCTTATTATACGAGCAAGGCAGCACGGAACCGGGCTGGGGCTGGCCATCGTGCAGTCGGTGGTGAGCGATCATGGGGGAAGCATCCGCGTGCAGAGCGCGCCGGGGCGCGGAACAACGTTTGTGATTGAGTTGCCGCGGAATGCGGAGTCCGCGCAGAACGCGGGATGAGGTACATCCAGAAAATCGGAGGATGGTTGCCGACAAAAGCAAATTTGCTGATTGTGGACGATGAAGCGAACACGCTGGCTTCCCTGTCGCGGGCATTCCGGCTGGCTGGGCACGAGGCTACGGTGTGCGACAACGCGGCGAAGGCCCTGGAACTGGCGAAGGCGCAGAATTTCGATGTGATCCTGTCGGATGTGGTGATGCCGGGAAAAGGTGGACTGGCGCTGCTCGAGGAATTGAAGGCGCAGGGAGTGACGGCGCCGGTGGTGATGATGTCTGGGCAGGGGGACATTGAAACGGCGGTGCGGGCCACGCGGCTGGGCGCGCTGGATTTTCTGGAGAAGCCGATCTCGACCGAAAAACTTTTGCTGACGGTGGAGAATGCGCTGAAGCTGCAGCGGCTGGAGAGCGAAAACCGGCAACTCAAGCAGCGGCTGGGCAAGCACGAGATCGTCTGGCAGGGCGCGGCCATGCAGCGCGTGATGGCGCAGGTGGAGCGCGTCGCGGCGAGTGAGACGCGGGTTTGCATCCTGGGAGAAACTGGGACCGGGAAAGAGCTGGTGGCGCGGACGATTCATGAGCGCAGTGCGCGGGCCGGCGGAGCATTTGTGACGTTGAATTGCGCGGCGGTTCCGGCGGAACTGATTGAGTCGGAACTTTTCGGGCATGAGAAAGGATCGTTCACGGGAGCGGCGGGCCGGCATATTGGAAAGTTCGAGCAGGCGGATCATGGCACCATCTTTCTGGATGAGATTGGCGATATGCCGCTGGCTATGCAGGCCAAGCTGCTGCGCGTGCTGGAAGAAGGAGAAGTGGAGCGCATTGGCGGCGACAAGCCGGTGAGCGTGGATGTGCGGGTGGTGGTGGCGACGCATCGCGATCTGGAAGCGCGGGTGCGGGAAGAGAAATTCCGGCAGGATTTGTTTCATCGAATTTATGTTTTTCCGCTGGTGCTGCCGCCGTTGCGCGAGCGGCGCGAAGATATTCCGCTGCTGGTGGAGCATTTTGCGGCGCAGGTGAGCGCGCAGAATGGATGGAAGCCGATTCCGTTTACTGCGGAGGCGATGGCGGCGTTGCAGTCGTATACCTGGCCGGGCAACGTGCGCGAGTTGCGCAACATGGTGGAGCGGTTGATGCTGCTGGCGACCGACGGGCAGGTTGATCTTGCGACCGTGGAGATCGCGTTGCCGAAAGGCGCGGGCATCGCGGGCGTTGCGGTCTCTTCTGCATTTTCGTCGGGTGCGCTGGCTGAGCGCGTGGATGCTTTCGAGCGGGAAGTGATCCTGGCGGAGTTGAAGCGCAGTCATTCGAACGTCAGTCTGGCGGCGAAATCGCTGGGACTGGAGCGCAGTCATCTTTATAAGAAGGCGGAGCAGTTGGGGATCGATCTGCGGGCGATGCGGCGGGAGCAGGGGTCGCAGGAGTAGTTCTCTTTCACACACACATGCGCTTAGGAGATCCGTTGATCAGAACGGATACGTCGTTGGATAGTCTGGGCTTTCTTCTTCAGTTCACTTACGTCTATTTTCTTTCCGTCTGCGGCTTTTGCGATTGAGCCGCCTTCTCCGCCGGCCTATGGGGTTCGCATGGAGCAGGCGTGGATTCCCATGAAAGATGGAGTGCGGCTGGCGGCTACGCTTTACATGCCGGATGGCGCGAAGCCGGGAGAGAAGTTCCCTGCCCTGCTGGAATATTTGCCTTATCGAAAAGATGATGGCACGGCGGCGGAAGATTATCCCAAGCATGCTTATTTTGCGCGGCGCGGATATGTGAGCGTGCGGGTGGACATTCGCGGATTTGGGGCGAGTGAAGGCGCACCGCCGGAGCGGGAATATTCGGAACAAGAACAAGTCGATGGCGAGCAGGTGATTGCGTGGCTGGCTCATCAGACGTGGTCGAATGGAAATGTGGGAATGTTTGGCATTTCGTGGGGCGGGTTTAATGCTCTGCAGATGGCGATGCGGCATGCGCCGGGGTTGAAGGCGATTCTGGCGACGGATGCTACGGCGGAATTGTTTCATGATGATGTGCATTACATCGATGGCATGGCGCACATCGATGAGTTCGAATTGAACATGGATATGGCGGAGGGATGGACGGGCGCGCCGGATTATACGCTCGACGAAAAAGTTCTGGGGCCGAGATTTGATACGCCTCCGTGGTCGCTGCTTTATTTGAAACATCAGCATGATGGGCCGTTCTGGCGCGAGCGCGGTGCGTCCGTTGAAAGAGATTACGATTCCAAGTTTTCTGATTGGCGGATTGCTCGATGGATATCGCGACAACGTGACCGACATGCTGATGCAGGCGAGCGGGCCGGTGAAGGCGATTGTTGGGCCGTGGAACCATACGTTTCCGAATGAGGCGGAGCCGGGACCGCAGATTGAGTGGCGAAATGAGGCGGTGCGCTGGTTTGATCATTGGCTGAAGGGACGCGACACCGGCGTGGAACACGATCCGCGGCTGGTGATTTATATGCAGCACTGGCATCCGCCTGATCCGAGTCTGGAAAATGTGCCCGGGGAGTGGAGGCGGGAGGATGTGTGGCCGCCGAAGAATGCGCGGGCATCGACTTTATTTTTGCAGCCGAATCACTTGCTGGCGGAGAGTGCCGCGGCAGATCGATACACATCAGCTCAAGTATGTTCCGTCGGTTGGCGTGGAGGCGGGATTCTGGTGGGGCGAGTTGTTGAGCGATGTGCGGCCGGTGGACGCGTTCAGCCTGGTTTACGATTCAGCGCCGCTGCAGGAGGACGTGGCTATTCTGGGACGTCCGCATGCTTTGTTGCGGGCTTCGGCTACGGCGCCGCTGGCGGACTGGTTTGCGCGGCTCTCGGATGTGGCGCCGGATGGAACGGTTACGCAGATTACCGGGGCAGGGATCAACGGCGCGCAGCGGGATTCGATGAGCGAGCCTCGCGATCTGGAGCCGGGTAAGGTTTATCCGCTCGACATTGAAATGCATTTGACTTCGTGGGTGTTTCCCAAGGGCCATCGGATTCGCGTGGCGATTTCGAATGCGTTGTGGCCGATGATGCTGCCTACGCCTTACTCGATGACGACTTCGTCTGGAACTCGGCGGGAGCGATGGTTCGCGCATTGTGTTGCCGGTTGTGCCTGAGCACGGCGTTGCTGCGCCTGCATTTTCTCCGCCCGAGCCATCAGAAGAACGGACCGATCTTAAGAGCGAAGGATTTCCGTGGCCGGGGGAGTGGACTGTCGAGCGCGACGAAGCTCGCCACAAGACTACCGTGCACTGGAAGGGACAGGAAAGCGGCGAGTATCCCTGGGGGAAAGAAATCGATTACGAAAATCTGACCTATGATGCTGACGATGCGCATCCGGAGACTTGTTCGGTGCGCGGTGAAGCGGAGACTGTGTTTACTTTGAAAGGACGCACGCTGACCTGGCGTGGACATCTTGCTGGTTACGACTGATCAGAAGAATTTTTATTACAAGTACACGCGGGAGTTGCTGAAGGATGGGGCGATGATTAAGTCGAAGACCTGGCAGGAGACGATTGCGAGGGATCATCAGTGAGGGCGAGCTCACCTCAGCGGCTAAAGCCGCATTCATTTTTCGGCTCTGATGGCACGACTTAAGTCGTGCCCTTCCCGAGCTCATTGTTTGTAGATTTTGCCTTCTTTCATTACGAACTGAACTGTTTCGAGAGCGCGAATGTCGGTTAGCGGGTCGCCGGTTACGGCGATGATGTCGGCATATTTTCCTGGCTTGATTGATCCAATCTCATTGGAGTGGCCGAGCAGGTCGGCGGCGTTGCTGGTGGCGGCTTGAATGGCCTGCATGGGAGTCATTCCGTATTTCACCATGAAGGCGAACTGCTTTCCGCTGGTGCCGTAGGGACAGACTCCGGCGTCGGTGCCGAACGACATTTTTGCTCCGGCTGCGACGGCTTTGCGGAAGTTATCACGCTGGATCTGTCCTAGCGCGGCATCATGCTCGAGGAAGTCCTCGGGCATCTTTCCAATCTTTCCTTCTTCCTGAATGCACTCTTCGTCGTAGATATCCATGTCGAGATAGGTGCCGTGCTGTTTGGCGAGGGCGATGCCTTCGTCGTCGATCATGGTCGCATGCTCGACCGAGGCCACGCCCGCGCGGATCGCGTTCTTGATGCCTTCGGGCGAGTGCGCGTGCGATTCGACTCGCAATCCAAAATGGCTGGCTTCGTCGACCGCGGCCTGAAGCTCCTCCAGCGTGAATTCCTGCGAGTGAGGATTGCTGCCATGGGCGAGGACGGCGCCGCTGGAAAGAATCTTGATGTGATCGACGCCGTCATGCGCGAGCTTGCGAATGACTTGCCGCACTTCCCACGGGCTGTTGGCTTCGCCGTAGTGCATGTCCCAGGGCAGCGTGATGTCGGGAGCGAGGCCGGTATCGGCGCCGGCGCCGCCGGTAATTGTGACGTAAGCGCCGGCGACGTACATGCGAGGACCGATGATGTCACCGCGATTGATCGCATCGCGCAGAGCAATATCTCCTAGAGCGCGGTACGTGCCTACATCGCGCACAGTGGTGAATCCTGATTCGAGCGTGACTCGCGCGTTGGGCACGGACTCGAGCGCCAGCTCGCGCGGCGGTTTTTCGGAATACACTCATCGGTTCGGAATCGTGCGCGCCATCGGCGAGATGAGTGTGGCAGTCGATTAGACCGGGAAGGACGGTCATTCTGCTGAGGTCGATGATTTTAGCGTTGGACGGAATGGTTACGTTGTTGCCTACGGCTTCGATTTTGTTGTCGCGGATCAGGATGGTTTGGCCGGTTAGAACTGTGCCGGAGTCGGGGTCGATCAGTTTGCCGGCGCGGATGGCGGTGACCTGGGCAGTGAGGATTGCCGCAGCCAGGAACGCAGGGATCACAATAAGGATGTTTCGGAGGATTTTCATGGGTTCGTAGACCACAATTCTAATCGGCGGCGGCGGACACTGGGCTCTAAGCCGCGTTTGAGATCGGCGGCGAGGAGGCGGTGAAATAATTGTTCTCCGGCTTCGCGGCGGACCGAAAGACGTCCGGCGCGATAGGCTCGCGATTTCAGGCCGCGCTGCACGTCTTCGCAGATGCCGAGATCTTCCTCCTGCACGCGGTTGCCGACGTTCACCGACTGCTCGTTGTATTCGCGGCGCGCGTCGCTGATGTCGCCGAAATAAAAATCGAAGATCACGTGGCAATGATCGACGTCGACGGGGATTACGAGATTGGTGTCCATGTATCCCTCATAGCAATTGATCATGAGGTTGGGATGCTGCCAGAAATACCAGGCGCGGTCGCCTTTGCGCGCGGCTCCGGTGGCGGCGTCCGTCGTCGGAAGCGACCATGGGGCTGGACTGCAGGCAGTAACGGTCTTCGTTCTCGATGGTGTACTGCTTGTAGTCGAGAACGGAATTCAGGCCCTTGTGCAGATGCGGGACGTGGTAGCCGCCGTCGAGGTAGTTATCGACGAAAACTTTCCAGTTGCAATTGATGTCGTAGGTGCGGCGGTCGAAGTAATGCAGTTTGCTGATGCCGAGAGGCGCCATGCGCTCGACGAGGCCGCCGAGAAATTCGGCGAGCGGCGCGGCATGGGTATCGAGGTTGATGAAGACGAAACACTCCCAGGTTTCGACTCGAATGGGGACGAGGCCGTTTTGCGCGCGATCGAAATTCTCGACGCCTTCGAACTCGGGCATGCCTTTGAGCGAGCCATCGAGGCCGTAGTTCCAGCCGTGATAGGGACAATGCAAGAGAGCAGCGTGGCCGCAGGGTTGGGTCACGACGGCGGCGGCGTGATGGCGGCAAACATTGTAGAAAGCGCGCAGAGCACCGTCGTTGCCGCGGACGACGACGATCGGCTCACCGGCGACCGTGGTGCTCACGAACTGGCCGGGCGTTTTCACCTGTTCGGTGCGGCGCGACGAGTTGCCAGGTTTTGCTGAATACGCTGAGGCGCTCGAGTTCCGCGATGCGAGGATCGACGTACCAGGCGGCAGGAATGGTCGAGGCTTGCGACAGCGGCGCGTGGTCGTCGTAGCTGGAGAGGATCTGCTCGATGGAAGTTTGCATCATCTGAATTGTTCTCACTTTGAGTTCTACACTAATTTGTGCCGCGCCAGTTCGGCTTGCTACAGCGCCTTTGGCCTGGCGACCAGTTCGACCGGGGCGAGCTTGCGTATCTCCCGCTGACCGCGAATCGCAGCCGTGGGAGCGGCGCCGACCGCGCCCCGCAAGAGCGCGAGGAATTGCCGAATGCGCGCTTCCTTTTTCTCCGGCATCTCACCTTGCCTGCGGAAAAGTCCGGGATCGAGTTCGGCGGTGAGCAAAGCGTCCTGGAAGCGTTCGAAGGTCCAGTCGAGCAGGGAGACAATCATTTCAACATCCATATCCTTGCGCAACTCGCCGCGCTCGATGCCGAAGCGCACGAAGGCGACGGTGCCGTAGGGATCTTCGGTGGTGAGGAAGCGATTGATCTCACGCTTCAACACCAGATCGGTACCGTAGTTGCCGAGCAGCGAGATGCGATAGGGAATCCAGTCTTCGCGCAGCAGGTGTTCGGTGCGGACCAGCCAATAATAGAGAACATCGAAGAAGCCGGCGGCACGCACGTCGGCGGGTGCATCCAGATATTTCGAAAACGAGCGCACGGCGCGTTTGTAGACTTCGAAGAACAGACCGTCCTTGCTGCCGAAGTGCTGGAAGATGGAACCTTTGGCGATGCCGAGCGCGGCCGCGATGTCACCGACGCGGGCGGCGTGGTAACCATTCTCGGCGAAGTGTCGCATGGCAGCGTCGATGATGCGGGAGCGCTTGGCCTCGGACCGCGGACGGGGCGCGTGCTGCCGCATGTAACGCGGAGGTGCGACGGGATTGCTGGCGATTCCGCTCATGAATGACTCCAAGTCACGAAAGCATATAAGAGACGGTTCTAATTTTCAACTTCATTTTTAGTGAGTAGTACAGTAATGTATGGTTCCGCGTCGGATTGCGGCGTGACTTTTAGTCAAACTTGCTAAACCTGTGAGTCCGTCTTGGTGAAAACGGCTTCCAACTTTATTTATGACGCGATCGTGGTTGGCGGCGGTCACAACGGCCTGACCGCGGCGGCGTATCTGGCGCGCGGCGGACTTTCCACGCTGGTGCTGGAGCGCCGCGAAATCGTTGGCGGATGTTGCGTGACCGAGGAGATCGCTCCCGGTTGCCGGGTTTCGACCACTTCTTATATTGCCAGCATGCTGCGGCCGGAAGTGATTGCGGAACTGCGGCTGGCCGATCACGGCTTGCGCATGATTCCCTGCGACCCGGCGATTCAAGTTCCCTTCCCTGATGGGCAGGTGGTGCCGTGGTGGGTGGATCGGGAACGGGCGAAAGCGGAGTTTGGAAAAATATCCGCGAAAGATGCGGCGCGGTTCGTTGAAGTCGACGATCAACTGAAGAAGCTCGCGCGCTACCTGCAGCCGTTTTTCATGGAGCCGCCTCCGGAGATCGATACGACGACAGTGGGCGGCTGGGGTGATTTGTTTCGCGTGGGCAAACGGTTTCGCGGGATTTCGAGCACGGAGATTGCGCAATTGATTTCGTTTCTTACCGGAAGTCTGGGAGAGTTTCTCGATCACAACTACGAATCCGACAAGATGAAGACGATGTTTCTGGCGAACAACGTGTACGGCAAGCATGGCGGCCCGTACCAGCCGGGAACGGCGATCGGGCTGCTGTTTCATTTACTGAGTGGCGGAGAGCACGAACTGCAGGGGTTTTACGGACACGTGATGGGCGGGATGGGAGCGATCACGCAGGCGCTGGCGGCGGCCGGGAAGAAGCTGGGAGTGGAGATTCGAACCTCGGCGTCGGTGGCGCAGATTGAGGTTCGCAACGGGCGCGCCTGCAGCGTTGTACTGGAAGACGGAAGCGAGGTTCGCGGGCGGATGATTCTGTCGAATGCCGATCCCAAGCGGACTTTCTTGAAGATGGTTGCGGCGCGCGAGCTGCCGGAAGATTTTCTGTTTGCGGTGCGCGGCATCAAGATGGATGGGCCCTGCGCGAAAGTAAACTTCGTGTTGGCGGAAGAGCCGCGGTTTACCGGGACCTCGCCCCAGGCGACACCTTTGGAGCGTACGTTTTACACGCTGGTTCCATCACTGGAATTCGCCGAGCGCTGTTATGACATTGCGAAATTTGGCGAGATTCCGGAAGAGCTATGGGTGGATTGCGTAGTTTCATCAAACGCGGATTCGTCGCTGGCGCCGCCGGGCAAGCACATTCTGACCTGCTTCGTGCAGTACGTGCCTTACAGATTGCGTGAGGGAAACTGGGATGAGAAGCGAGAACTGCTTGGCGATCGCGTGGTGAAGAAGATTGCCGAGTATGCGCCCAACGTGCCGAACGCGATCGTGGCGCGGCAGGTTCTTACGCCGCTGGATTTGGAACGAACTTATGGATTGACCGAGGGCAATATTTTCCACGGCGATTTGCGGCTGGAGCAACTTTTCTTTATGCGTCCGGTGCCGGGCTGGGCGCAGTACCGCACGCCGATTCGCGGGCTTTATCTCTGCGGAGCCGGAGCGCATCCCGGCGGTGGCGTCACGGGTGCGCCGGGGCGGAACGCGGCGCGGCAAGCTCTGCGCGATTGGAAGAAGGGGCAGTTCAAGGCGGCAGCATGAGCGTGAATGCGTACCGAACTTCGATCGAGCGGGCGTGTAGTTCGGGCCCGCTGACCAAGCCATGAGCTTGAGATCCCTCGCTCCGCCTGAAGAACAGCTGCGCTCGGGATAACGTCTTTGGGAGAAAGCCACTGGAATCAGAACATCAGGAATCGTTTCAGGAGGAAGCATGAAAAAGAAAGGGATTCTGGAGAGATTAAAGGAAGGACCGGTATTGGGCGACGGCGGATATCTGCTGGAACTGGAGAAGCGAGGGTGGGTGCGTGCGGGTCCATTCACTCCGGAGGTTGTGTTAACGCATCCCGAGGCATTGCGCGAATTGCACGTGGAATTTCGCGAAGCTGGGTCGGAAGTGCTGCAGGCGCTGACGTTCTACGCCAGCCGTGACAAGCTGGCGACGGTGGGGCTTGAGGATCGACTGCAGGATTTGAATCGGGCCGCCGTGCGAATTGCTCGCGAGGTTGCGGGAGATCAGTGCCTGGTGGCGGGGAACCTGAGTCTTACCTGGATGTACGAACCGGGCAGCGCGTCGGCTGCTGACCGGGTGCGGCGAACCTTCGACGAGCAGTTGGCGGTGCAGATCGAGGAAGGAGTGGATTTCATTATCGGTGAAACCTTCTCTTTTCTTGGCGAGGCTCTGATCGCGGTGGAACGCGGGAAGAAGACCGGCTTGCCCACCATGGTCACGATTTGTTTCGAGAACAAAGATGAGACCACTGACGGCAAGAGCGCTGCCGACGCCGCGAAAGCGCTATTCGATGCCGGGGCTGACATTGTTGGCATGAACTGCCTGAGGCCACCGGAGAACATTCTGGGGCCGATGGAGGAGATGCGCGAAGCAGTATCAGGCTATCTGGCGTGCCAGCCGGTCGCCTACCGCACTCCGAAGGCAAAACCTGACTTCACCAGCTTGCCGGAGTTTCCTTACGCGTTGGATCCGCTGCAGCTTACGCGGAAGGAGATGGGCGACTACGCGGCGCGGGCTCGCGATATTGGGATCAACTTCATAGGCGCGTGCTGCGGCACGGTGGCGATGCACATCCGGGAAATGGCTAGGGTGCTGGGCAAGTTGCCCGAGGATTCGCGTACCTGGAAAAAGGGCGGCGAGAAACCGATGTCAGCCTACGAATATTACGATCATGACAATCTGAAGGCGGGCAGCCGGACTTAGCCGGCCGAGACAAGTCAGGGGCAACTTACGAGCAGGCTCCGCGGTGAGAGCCTGCTCGATTCATTTGTGATGGGTTAGCCGACACTGCGTAAGCGCGGCTGCTCTGCGTGCACTAAAGGCGCATCTACCAGGTGCTCGCTGAGGAACCAGACTTGGAGCTCATTGGTGCGCAGTACGTCGCTGACGACCAGATCGTTGGTACCGTCGTCTCCTATTTCGTCGGCGCGGCGAGCCAGGGTGCGGCAGTGCCCGATGATGATCTGGTGAGCGTCGAGCAGACGGGAAATCTGTACCGGCACTTCTTCCCTGCCCCGTGGTGGGCGCTCAATGCGGGTAGTTTCGGCCACGTCGGCAGCCATGGCAATCGAAACCCCACCGAGAAGTTGAATTCGCTCCGCGATGGTATCGACGATCTCTGACTGTTCTCCATAATGCTTGTCGAACAAGAGATGGAGTTGATAAAAAGTTGGACCTGCAACTTGCCAATGCGATTTCTTGTAGAGATCGCGCAGGGTCATGGTATCGGCCAGCAAAAGGTTGAGTTGCTCGGTCATTTCCAGGCGAACCGGTTCCTCAAGGTCGAGAGGCAACATGTGCGAAACCGTGCCGTACTCTTGAATTGTGTCAGCCCGCTGGTGAAGGCGAGGCTGGGCGCTCACTGTCACGCGCTCGCTGGTGGGTGCTTTCGGGTTGAGATCCTTCTTAGCCATAAGTTCTCCTCGCTGCGCAACGATCGATTCGTAGTCTACTAAAAATCTTCTGTCACAGAACTACGCGTTTTGTTTTGATGTTGGGAACAGCCTGTTGGGTGCGGTCGAGTGGGGAGAATCCAAACAAACAGCGCGGTGTGCCGTGGGCGCATGTGCTGGGTACCCTAACCTCTGAACCTGTCCGTGGCGAGCGGCGGCCTTGGGGCGCAAGTTTGACGATGCCGATGGCATTGTTTATGATCAAGGTGCGGGGTGGAGCAGTCTGGTAGCTCGTTGGGCTCATAACCCAAAGGTCGGTGGTTCAAATCCACCCCCCGCAACCAACCTCAAGCATTTTCCCTTCAATCACTTGGAGCCGTTTGCCGCAAATTTGAAAAACCGCAGTATTATTCAAAATCGGTAAGAGAAGTATTGGCAATCAACTTATGATGCCTCTGGGTCGCCCGCCCGGTCCTCGGAATCGCGGGATAGTCGGAAACTTCCCGTTGGGAAGCAGAGACCCGCTCGGACTGTATACGCAGTGGGCGCGTCAATATGGCGACATCTTTTACTACCGGGCCTTTAACCGCCACATTTATTTCCTGAACCGCCCTGATCTTATCGAACAGGTTCTGCTCAATGACTACCGAAGTTTCATCAAGGGTGAGGCTCTCCAAGTCAACCGCCGGATCTTTGGCAACGGACTCTTAACCAACGAAGGAGATTCGTGGTTGCGGCAGCGACACCTTATCCAACCGGCCTTTCACCGGGACAGAATCGCGTCTTACGGGAACACCATGGTGGCCTATACGGAGCGGATGATGGCGGCGTGGCGGGACGGTGAAGTGCGGGACATTCATCAGGACATGATGCGTCTCGCGCTGGAAATTGTGGCCAAGGTTCTCTTCGATGTCGAGGTCACTGTCGAGAGAGACCGAGTTGCGGAGGCGCTGAACACGGTGATGGAGCTGGGCTCGGGGGGACGTATGCTCCTGCCTCCCATACTCCGCCTCTTGCCGACTCCCGACAACCTGCGTTACCGGCGCGCAGTCCGCCAGCTGGATGACATTGTGTATGGTCTTATTCGCCAGCGGCGAGCAAGTGGCCAGATTGCCGACAACCTGCTCTCTGAATTGTTGCAGGCTCAGGACGAAGGCGGTGGGATGACGGACAAGCAGTTGCGCGATGAAGTGATGACCCTGCTTTTGGCCGGCCACGAGACGACTGCGGTCTCGTTATCGTGGATCTGGTACCTGTTGGCGCAGTATCCCGAGGTGGAGAAAAAGCTGTGGTCAGAGCTTCGCTGCGTACTGAACGGCAAAAGCCCGGGAATGCGGGATCTGTCCAAACTACCGTACACGGAGCGAGTAGTAAAGGAAGCCATGCGTCTTTACCCCCCCGCTTGGGCTGTGGTTCGAAACGCCGCGAAAGACTGTGAGATTGGCGGCTATCGAGTGCCCGCCGGAGCGACTGTGGTGGCTAGCCAGTGGGTGATGCACCGCGACCCTCGATATTATGAACAGCCCGAGAGGTTCAATCCAGACCGCTGGTTGGATGAGCAGGCCAAAGCTGCTCCCAAGTTTGCTTACTTTCCTTTTGGCGGGGGACCGCGTGCTTGTATAGGCGCCTCGTTTGCCGCGATGGAAGCTGCTTTGGTGTTGGCGGCGATCGCGCAGAGGTTTCAGATCCGGGTTGCGCAAGATCATCCGGTCGAGCCGTTACCCAGCATTACACTCCGGCCCAGGCACGGCATTCAAGTGGTACTTGCCCGGCGCGGTTGAGGATTCAGTTGCCTAATCCCCCGTTTTCTACCACCGGG
This sequence comes from uncultured Acidobacteriaceae bacterium, assembly GCA_963743115.1. Taxonomy (GTDB): domain Bacteria; phylum Acidobacteriota; class Terriglobia; order Terriglobales; family Acidobacteriaceae; genus Sulfotelmatobacter. The sequence goes on from CAVUOM010000002.1 coordinate 563,304, forward strand.
ATGAGTACGCAAAGAAGTGATCGGGAAAATGCAAGATCGCGATACAACTCTCGACCGGGGGAAAACGGAATAACAGCCAAGTCCCTCTTTCTAGAACGAGTTGGCGCGTTATGTTTAGGCATGTCAATACGGCAGCAATCGGCGAGTCGCACGGTTTTTGAGTTTTACCGCCGCGTAATTGTGAAATTCGATTGACGGAGAAATACCGATCGTCCTAGTATTGGTTTTGTCATGACCTCGTTGACCTACCGCCGTCACCATCATCATTCCCATCATGCGATGAGCGTGTCGGCGGAGGACTACGGATAACAGCCTAAGAGCACTGTTAGGAAATCCAAGCCCGCTGACGCAAACGCGCAGCGGGCTTTTTGTTTCTGCCGCAAGCATCCAAGTGCCGGGGCGGAGGAAAAGGACAGCCTAATGGAGATCAACTTCGACAAAATGCAGGGCTTGGCACCCGCGGTGATTCAGGATGCAGGCACGGGAGAGTTGCTTATGGTGGGCTTCATGAACCGCGAAGCGCTGGAGATAACCATGCGGACGGGCTTCGTCACGTTTTATAGCCGCTCGCGGAAAAGTTTGTGGACCAAGGGAGAAACCTCCGGCAATCGGCTGGCAGTCATCGCAGCTTGGACCGACTGCGACCGCGACACGGTGCTGTTCCGCGTCCGCGTGTTGGGCGAGGGCAAGGTTTGCCATACGGGGTCGAGGTCCTGCTTCACGGAGGAACTGCAGCTGGGTGCGACTGCCATAGCCGCCGCGGAGGAGACGCAGTGATGAAGCTTCGTTTGGGCATCCCCAAGGGAAGTTTGCAGGAAGCAACGCTCAGCCTGTTCACCCGCGCCGGCCTCCGCGTCTATACCAGCGCGCGGTCCTACTTCGCCGCCACCGACGATCCGGAAATCGAATGCCTGCTCATTCGCGCGCAGGAAATGGCTCGCTATGTCGAACACGGGGCGCTGGATGCCGGCCTGACTGGCCTCGATTGGGTGGCGGAAAGCGGCCTTGAGGTGGTCCGCGTTGCGGACCTGATCTATGCAAAACAGAGCATGGGCAAAGTGAAGTGGGTGCTGGCCGTGCCGGAGGATTCAGACTTTCAGAAACCTCAAGACCTCGAGGGCCGGATCGTTGCTACCGAGCTGGTAAATTTCACGCGCAACTACTTTGCCAGCCGGAACGTGGCGGTGCAGGTTGAATTCTCCTGGGGCGCGACTGAAGTGAAGCCGCCGTTGCTGGCGGATGCGATCGTCGAAGTTACAGAGACTGGGAGTTCGCTGCGCGCCAACCATCTGAGAATTATCGAGACGGTGCTCGAGTCGAATACGCAACTGATCGCGAGCAAGGCAGCGTGGGCCGATCCCATGCGGCGGCGCAAGATCGAAAACCTCGCGGTGATGCTATCTGGGGCCATGGCGGCGCAGGGTCGCGTGGGCCTGATGCTGAACGTCCGCAAACCGGATCTGGCCGGGGTTCTTGGCCTGCTGCCCGCGTTGAAGAATCCGACTGTCGCGCCCTTGGCAGATGGCGAATGGGTTGCGGTCAATACCATCATCGAGGAGCAAACTGCCTGGACTCTGATTCCGAGGCTCAAGGAAGCGAATGCACAAGGGATCGTCGAGTATCCGCTGAACAAGGTGGTGATGTGATGAGCGCCGTGCCGCGCAATGTGATGCGCATTCTTGAAGGAGCTAAGAAAGACCGGTTCGTGCGTGCCTTGGAGCAGCGGGGTCGGGGCGCGAGCGATCTGGCCGCGGTTGAGTCGGCAGTGCGGCGGATCGTGAGTAATGTCCGGCGCAACCGCGATCGAGCTTTGCGCCGCTATGCGGCGCGGTGGGACGGGCTCGGTAGGGACGAACCTGTGCGCGTGCCCGAGGCTGATCTGCTTGAGGCATGGCATAGAACGCCTTCGAAGCTGAGGGAGGCTATCACTCAGGCCGCGGATAACATTCGCCGCTACTGCGAGTGGCAGAAACCGCGGGAGTGGCGCCGCGAAATCCATCCCGGAGTTTGTGTGGGGCAGTTGGTGCGGCCTCTGCAATCGGTGGGATGCTATGTTCCCGGCGGACGTTATCCCTTGCCTTCCACATTGCTGATGACCGTGATTCCGGCGCAGGTTGCAGGCGTCCCGCAGATTCGTGTGGTTTCGCCGCGTCCGGCCCAGGCGACTTTGGCCGCTGCGGCATTTCTCGGCGTGCGCGAATTTTATCGCGTGGGTGGAGCGCAGGCGATTGCTGCTCTGGCGTATGGGACGGGGAGCATCCCGCCTGTCAACAAGATCGTCGGTCCGGGCAACCGGTATGTGACCGCGGCCAAGAAGATGGTTGCGTTCGACTGTGCCATTGAGTTCCTGGCCGGTCCTACCGAAGCCGTGTTCATCAGCGAGGAGGGCAACCCAGTTTTCATCGGATGTGACCTGGTCGCGCAAGCGGAACATGATCCCGATGCCTTGTGCGTCTTGATCACAAGTTCGCGCGGATTAGCCAAAGCTGTGCAGGCCGAAGTGCAGGCGCGCACGCGGGCAAATCCAATTGCTGCGAAATCACTTTCACGTCGCGGGGCTATCCTGTTGGTCGCTTCTCTCGATCAGGCAGTCGAGACCGCGAACCGTATTGCGCCGGAGCATCTCACGCTTCCCGCAGCTCTGGCACACTCCGTGCAAAACGCCGGCTCGATTTTCCTGAACGACTTCACGCCTCAGTCAGCGGGTGATTACATCTCGGGTCCGAATCACGTGTTGCCGACTGGAACGATGGCACGCGTGCGCGGCGGCCTGAACGTTCTGGATTACGTTCGCATCATCTCGTGCCAGGAAGTCTCCCGCGAAGGCATTCATCGAATCGCTCCAGCGGCCATTGTGCTTGCCGAAGCCGAGGGTTTGCGCGGGCACGCCGAATCGTTGCGGGTGAGGTGTGCCAATGCTTGAGGCCCGCGCCGCGGTCAAGAATTTGCATGCTTATCGGCCACCCCTGGCCGGCCGTCAGGGGCTGCGCCTCGATTTCAACGAGAGCACGATCGGTTGCTCGCCAAGTGTATTAGCGCGGTTGCATTCGCTGGATGCCGAAGCGCTGGCCCGCTATCCGGAGCGCGAACCGGTCGAAGCCGAAGTCGCAGGTTTTCTCGGACTCGATGCGTCTCAGGTCCTGCTCACGAATGGAGTGGACGAAGCCATTCATCTGCTTTGCTCAACCTATCTCGAGCCCGGGGACGAAGCGATCATCGTTGTGCCCACTTTTGCGATGTATGCGATCTTCGCTCAAGCTGAGGGCGCTCGCGTGGTCCAGGTTTCTTCCAGCGAGAACTTCACCTTTCCTCTCGAAGATCTGCTCTCCCGGATCAGCGAACGCACCCGTCTGATTGCGTTGGCAAATCCAAACAACCCGACAGGAACGGCCGTCCCATGCGACGTACTGCTGCGAGTCGCTCGCGCCGCGCCCCATGCCGCGGTTCTGGTGGACGAAGCCTACTTCGAGTTTCACGGAGAGACCATCCTTCACCACACGGCACGGACGGCGAATCTCTTCGTGGCGCGAACATTCTCGAAGGCTTATGGATTGGCAGGTCTTCGCATCGGGATTCTCGCCGGAGATGCGGGCCAGATGGCCATGGTGCGCCGCGTCGCTTCGCCGTACAACGTCAATGCGGTTGCGCTCGCGGTGTTGCCCGAGGCGCTTCGAGATCAGGACTACGTCGAACATTATGTCAGCGAAGTGCAGCGCGGCCGTGAACGATTGCAGCATGAACTGAAAGCTCTTCACCTGCACTACTGGCCGAGCCGCGCCAACTTTGTTCTGGTGCGTGTCGGTCCCGCTTATGCAGAATTCATTAAAGCCTTGCGCACCCGCGGAATCCTGGTCCGTGACCGGAACAATGATCCAGCGTGCAATGGCTGCGTACGCCTGACCGTCGGATCTCTCGAACATACCCTGACTTTGATCGTCGCCCTGCGCGAAGTGGTCGAAAAACTCAGGGCACATCGTGAGGTGAACGTGTGAGAAAAGCCAGACTGCATCGCGCGACCGCCGAAACTGAGATTCGGATTGCGCTCACCATCGAGGGACGTGGAAAGTACGACGTTTCTACTGGAATCCACTTTCTGGATCACATGCTGGAGCTGTTTGCACGGCACGGCGGATTCGATCTCAAGCTCAAAGCCGTGGGCGACCTGGAGGTGGATCAGCACCACACCGTCGAAGACGTAGGCATCGCTCTTGGCGAGGTCTTCGACCTCGCGTTGGGAAATCGACGCGGTATTTTGCGGGCTGGATACTTTGTCATGCCCATGGACGAGACTCTCGGCTTGGCGGCCGTCGATTTCGGTGGACGGGCGGCGGCAGTGGTCGATACCAGAGTACGCGCGGCGCGAGTCGGAGATTTACAGGCAGAACTGGTTTGCGATTTCTTCGAAGGCTTTGCTCGCGGCGCTCGTGCCAATGTCCACGCCCGCGTACTGTACGGACGCTCCAGCCACCACAAGATCGAAGCGCTCTTCAAAGCATTCGCACGAGCGCTGCGCGTGGCATGCTCGCGCGATCGTCGCCTGGGCCGAATGCTGCCGAGCACCAAGGGGCTTCTGTGATCGCCATCGTGGATTACGGCGCGGGCAACCTGAATTCGGTGAAGAAGGCGTTTGACTACCTAGGGGCTGATGTCGTGGTGACTGACCAGTCTCAGACCGCGATGGCGGCAGACAAGATCGTACTGCCCGGAGTGGGACATTTTTCTTCTCTGCGAGCTTTGAACCGCTCGGGCCTGCGCGAGGGCTTGCTGCAAGCAACTTTGGCGGGAAAACCTTTTTTGGGGATTTGTTTGGGAATGCAGTGGCTTTTCGACGGCAGTGAGGAGTGCATTGAGCTTGCGGGCGCGGGCATTTTTCCAGGCAAATGCCGGCAATTTCCGTCCTCGGTAAAGTCGCCGCACGTTGGCTGGAATTCTTTGACAGTGCAGAAGGGTTCGCGGCTATTGCGAGGCATCGCGCAAGATTCGTTTGTCTACTACACGCACTCTTTTCACGCGCCTGTGCTTGCCGCAACGAGTGCGGCGAGTGAATACGGGCTGCAGTTCACCGCTGCGGTCGAGCAATCGAACGTTTTCGGAGTGCAATTCCATCCCGAGAAATCGGGAGACGTGGGGCTTGCGATCCTGAAGAATTTCTGCGAGGTCTGATGTGTTGACCAAGCGCATCATCGCCTGCCTCGACGTGGATGCTGGCCGCGTCGTGAAGGGCGTACGTTTCAAGAATCTCCGGGACGCCGGCGATCCCGCGGAGTGCGCCACGGCCCACGCACGTAGTGGTGCGGATGAAATCGTGCTGCTCGACATTACCGCGACCAGCGGGAACCGGCACACTCTGCTCGACGTTGTCCGCGAGACTGCGCGCGCGCTGTTTGTTCCATTCACCGTGGGAGGTGGGATTCGACAGCTCGACGATGCTGCCGCGGTCTTCGACGCGGGTGCAGACAAGATCGCGATTAACTCGGCCGCAGTTCGCGACCCTCCATTGATCGGCAAGATCGCAGGACGCTTCGGTTCGCAAGCAGTTGTGGTCGCCGTCGACGCCAGAAAGGTCAACCGACGCTCTGCCAACCCAGGCTATGAAGTGTTCACCGCGGGTGGACGCGTGCCCACAGGCCGGGGTGCAATTCAATGGGCGCGGGAAGCGGCGGCTTGCGGAGCGGGCGAGATCCTGCTGACTTCGATGGACCGGGACGGAACTCAATCGGGATTTGACTGCCAATTAGTGCGCGAAGTGGCAGAGGCAGTCTCCATCCCTGTTATTGCTTCCGGGGGGGCGGGATCCGGGCTCGACTTCATCCAGGTGTTTCGCGAAGGACGCGCAGACGCGGCTCTGGCTGCTTCGATCTTTCACTTCGGTATCGAGAGTGTCGCGCAACTGAAACACGAACTGCACCATGCCAGCGTGCCGGTGAGGTGGCCATGCTGATTCCGTCGATCGACCTGATGGGCGGCAAGATTGTGCAATTGATTCAGGGCGAGAAGAAAGCGCTTGAGTTCGACAATTTCGGCTATTGGATCGAGCGCTTTTCCGGGTATCCATTGGTGCAGGTGATTGACCTTGACGCCGCTCGGGGTACGGGGAGTAACCGGCCGCTGGTGAATCAAATTATGCAACGGCTCAATTGCCAGGTGGGTGGCGGGATTCGCAGCCTCGCAACCGCGCAAGAACTTTTAGAAGTGGGCGCGCGCCGGGTCATCTTCGGCTCGGCGTTGTTGCAGAGCGGCAGGATCAATACGCAATACGCTGCTACACTGGAAAGTGCGCTCGGCGCCGCGGCGCTCGTCTTTGCCCTTGATTCGCGAGGCGGCCGGGTTGCGATCGACGGCTGGCGCCAACAGACTTCTGTTACCGCATTCGACATGATTCGGGCACTGGAACCCTTCTGCGGCACTTTTCTTTACACGCACATCGATACCGAAGGCATGATGGGTGGAATTCCGATGTGGACCGTGAATGCAATAAGGCTGGCCACTTCGAGGCGGCTGGCGGTCGCCGGCGGCATCACGACGCAGCAGGAAATTGACCAGCTCGACGCGCTGCGGATGGACGCCGTTGTCGGGATGGCCTTGTATTCAGGCAGGATCTCGGCGTAGCCAGCAGGCTATTATCCTGAAGTGTGATTGAAAAGGCGGACATACACTTCGAGAGATCGCTTCGCAAGCGTCTTCTCCGATCCTTTGTTCGAAGGCTTGCCATCGGCGCAGTGCTTGCTTGGTTGCTTGCCGCGCTGATTCTTGTCGCCGCCCGGTGGATCGACCCACCGACAACCGCGGTACACATCCAGCGCCGATTGCAGGCCTGGATTCACCACACGCCCTATCACGAACGTTACAAGTTCATTCCGCTCAGCCAAATCTCGCCCGATCTCCAGCACGCTGTAATCGCCGCGGAGGACGCGCGCTTCTACCAGCACCACGGGTTCGATTGGCAGCAGATCCAAATCGCCGCCGAAGACGATTTGGAAGGCGGTCGCACTCGCGGAGCTTCCACCATCACGCAGCAACTTGTAAAGAACCTATTTTTTGGAACGGGCCGCTCGTTGCTCCGCAAGGGTGCCGAGTTCACTCTTGTACCGGTGGCCGAATTCGTCCTTGGCAAGCGGCGCATTCTGGAGATCTATCTCAACGTTGTTGAGTGGGGCCCTGGTATTTATGGCGCGGAGTCGGCGTGTCGTTACTACGAAGGAATCGCGGCTCGGAGTATCAGCCGGGAACAGGCAGCGCGGCTCGCCGCGATTCTGCCGGCTCCGCTGAAGCGACGGCCCGAGCGCATGAATAACTACAGCGTCCTCATCCTGGAGCGGATGCGCCAAATGGGTTGGTAATCGCTTAAAGGAGATCAACGGCGATCTCCTCGAATCCGACTCGGGACAACGTCGTCGGAGTCCGCGTGGCTGCCGGTGGCGCGTCACTCGGGAACCGCGAAATGCAGGTGTCGTGGTGTAAGCCCTGGAAGGGAGACGGAAACCGCCATAGACCACTCGTCCCTGCGCTATCATTACTGGCTGTCAGATTTTTCTCAACCGAAGACCCGAAGGAGAATTCTGTGCAAATGAACACTCGACGCAACTTTGTCGGCAAGATCGCGGCGATGGCGGCTCTCGTAACTGGCGCGCTCAAACTCTTCGCAACTCAACAGACACCTGCTGCTGGGGCACCCACACCCGCTGGCGCACCTGGCGGAGATACACCTCGTCGCTCCGGTGGCGGCAACCACACACACGATGGCATCTACTATTTCTCTGGCACAGGTTCCAATGACGGCTATCCCAAGGACGATCATGTGCTGGTAACGGATCCCTTCGAAAAGCACGTCACCCGCACCATGGACGCGCTTAAGAAGTCGGTCGAGCGGGCAGGCTGCACCATGGACAGCATCATCCATCTCCAGGTCTTTCTTTGTCTGCCTCTCGCCGACACTATCCCCATGCCCACCGGCAAGGCGCGGTTCGATGCCCATAAAGCGCAGTACGACGCGTTGAACAAGATCTACGGGACCTATTTTTCTCCGGGCAAGGCTCCGTCGCGCGCCTGCATGGCTCTGGAATGGATTCCGGGAGATTCGCTGATCGAAATCGTAGGCAGCGCGAAGATGGTGAATTTACTCATCCCCGTTACTGATAAATAAGTCGCGAACGACGTGAAAGGAAGCTACGAATGAATTTGAAGTCGCGTTGGAATCGTCGTTCATTTCTCGCCGCACTCGGGGCCGCCGGCAGCTCGCTGTTGGCTCCGGCCAGGTTGGGCGCCGCGGGCATCTTCGGGAAGAAACCCAAGCCGTCCGCGCTCGCGATCGATGGCAGCCCCATCGTACCGATCACCACTGGCCTTGGTTCCACCGGCGACATCTATGCCGAGCTGGGAGTAACTCCTCTCATCAACATCAATGGCACCGTAACCGTCATCGGTGGGTCGGTGATGCAGCCAGAAGTCATGGAACTGATCCGGAGAGGCAACGAGCACTTCGTTCTGATCGATGAGCTCGAGATTGCGGCTGGCAAATTCATCGCGAACTTGTGTAAATCGCCAGCTGGCTATACAGGCCTGGTGACGGGCGGGGCAGCCGCAGCCATGGTGGTCGGCTACGCGGGAATGATGACCGAAGACCTTGAGCCCCGGATGCGCGACATTCCTGACGTAAGCAATTTCCCCAGGAACGAAGTCATCATCCAGAAGAGCCATCGCTATCCGTTTGATCATCAGATCCGGCAGACCGGCGCGAAGCTGGTCGAAGTCGAGACGCGCGAAGAGATGATTGCTGCCATCAATCCGAAAACGGTGGCGATCCACTTCACCAATATTCTTTCTGACAAAGGCCAGGTCAGCGGACCTGAGACGGTTGAAATCGCCAGGGCACACAGCCTCTATACGTTCAACGACGCTGCGGCGGACGTACCGCCGAAAGAGCGGCTCTGGGAGTACCCGGCACTCGGCTTCGACATGGTTGCTTTCAGCGGTGGCAAGGATATTCGAGGACCGCAGGCTGCGGGCATCCTGATCGGCAAAGAAGATCTGATCCATTACGCCCTGCTCAACATGAGCCCGCAGGAAGATCGCATTGGCCGCTGCTGCAAGGTTGGCAAAGAGACCATCTTCGGCATGCTGAAAGCGCTGGAAATCTTTGTCAATCAGCACCTCGACGCTTCGTTGAAAATGTATGACGAACGCGCGCAGGTGATCACCGAAGCGGTAAAGAAATTCGGAGTGACGGCGCTGCCGCGGCAGTTCAACCCGCAAGCTCTGGGAAACGTGACGCCGCATTACAGCTGGCAGATCGATCCCTCGAAGCTAAACATCACCGGGAAGGAAGTCATGCAGAAACTGGCCGACACTCGGCCCGTCGGTATCGGGAGTATGGGAGCCGGAGCCAGCGGCATGCGGGGGCGCAATCCCGATGCGCCGGCTGGTGGAAATCATTCTGGCGATAATTCCAGTGACAGTCATGGCGAGCATCATGGCCATCCCAGTGACCCGAACAGTTTTGGCTTTGCGGTCTGGCAGCTCAAGGACGGCGAGGACAAGATAATCGCGGACCGCCTGGTCGAGATCTTCAGCGCAGTTCCGAAGGCCTAGCCTTTCGACGCCAACGCAAACGTCTGCGATGCTCGCGTATTAAATCGATTCAGTTCTGCACAAAAGAGTTGACACATCCGCTATGGCTGAGATAAACGGTCATGCGTAAGGCAGTGGACCTTAAAGCGAAACGAACAGTTTCGCTGGATGAAAGTACGCGTTCTTCTTAGAATCGCGCCGAAGTCTTTCCTTGAGTGCGACGGCTTGGAGGAACCTGCATGGAGGCAGTAATGGTGTCGAGCATCAAAGGCCGAATGCTTGCAGTTTGTTTCGGGATAGGAATCGTTTTGTCCGCCGTGAGTTTCACAACGAACGCAGCAATCGCGCAGACGATCACGGTTGACGCTGCACCCTCTCACGTTGCCAACACGTTCAGCCCGGTGCGCTCTCTCGGTGCGGCGATCGATCGACTGAGAACCGGAACGCCGGACCATTTACTCACTGACCCGGTTCTCAAGGAGATTCTCGGCGCCGGATGGCAAACCGTGACCTATCGCCAGAACACGGAACTCATGGTTGAGGCCTGGCATTGGAACCCGAACGGCACCTGGAGCGATGCGGGAAAACAACAGGGGTACTTTGTGGGCAATGCGGAACCCACTGCGGAGATGATCCGCCATTCGTGGGCGGCCCCGCTTCCGCATCGGGGCTTCAGCCGCGGCGATGGAAACGGCTGGTCCCGGCTGACCGACGGCGATACGAAATCTTATTGGAAGAGCAATCCGTACCTCACAAAAGCCTTTACCGGAGAAGACGACTCGCTGCACCCGCAGTGGGTAATTCTCGATCTGGGCAGCAAGGTCCCGCTCAACGCCATTCGGATTGCCTGGGCCGAGCCTTACGCGAAGCGCTACTCGGTTCAGTTCTGGACCGGCGAACTGGAACCCTTCTACGACGGGACCACCAAGGGCACGTGGCAAACCTTTCCGTTGGGCACGATCACCGAAGGCAAGGGTGGTACGGTTACGCTGAAGCTGGTTTCCTGGATGATCCCGGTGCGCTATCTCCGCATCTGGATGACGGAATCTTCCAACACCTGTGACAGTCACGGTTCCGCCGACAAACGAAATTGCGTGGGATATGCGATCAATGAACTCTATGCCGGAGCTCTTTCGGCAGACGGCGAGTTCAACGATTACGTCACTCATTTTCCCAGCCGCAATCAGACTGTGACCTGGCCTTCTTCGGTTGATCCATGGCATGCAGCTTCTGATATGGACGAATCGAGAGGAGATCAAGTCGGGTTTGATTTCTTCTTCACCAGCGGAGTTACCCGCGGACTTCCCGCCATGGTTCCCATCGCCATGTTGTATTCCACGCCAGAGGATGCGGCCAACGAGATTGCCTATTTATATAAACGCCACTATCCCATCTCCTGGATCGAGATGGGGGAAGAGGCCGATGGGCAGCACATACTTCCCGAAGACTATGGCGCGCTGTACGTGCAATTCGCTACCGCGATTCACCGGCTCGTTCCCGAAGCCAAGCTGGGTGGTCCGCCTTTCGAAGGAACGTTTGATGATGTTGAAGTGTGGCCGGACGCGGCCGGAAAAGTCTCATGGCTCGGACGATTCGTTGATTATCTGAAGGCCCACGGGCGCTTGAGCGATTTCGCTTTCTTCTCTTTCGAACATTATCCCTACCAGGACAAGCCCACCTACTCTTGGGCCGATCTGTACCCGGAGCCGGAATACGTCAAACACATTGTGCAGGTTTGGAAAGATAACGGGTTGCCTCCGAACATTCCGTTTTTCATGACCGAGGGCAACATCGGCGGCGGAGCAGGAGTTTCGACCGTGAAAGGCGCGTTATGGCTCGCCGATTACGTTGGTTCAATGATGACGGCCGGCGCCGGGGCCACTTACTATTTCCACTACATGCCTTCTCCAGGCCACTGGGGCGCCTACCCCCTCCTCCTGCTTGACGAACATTACAACCTGATCGGCTATCCTCCTCAGTACATGGCTTCGCAGGTGATTACAAAAGAGTGGGTGCAACCGATCGATGCTCCGCACAAACTCTTCAGAGCTTCAAGCGACGTAATCGACGCTGCGGGAACCGTGCTGGTCACGGCCTACGCAGTCGAGCGTCCGGACGGACAGTGGTCTGTAATGTTGGTGAACCGGGACCAATCCAATGATCACGCAGTAAAGGTTGTTTTCAACGATCCTGGAACGGGGCACGACCGCCACTTCACCGGACAGGTGGATCGCATCACGTTCGGATCGGCTGAATACAAATGGCACGAAGGAGAAGGTGGCCACGCGGATTCCGACGGTTCATCTTTCAGGTCGGGAGACCGCGGCCACGCAGATCCTGATGGCCCACCCTCCAAGTCGAAGGTAAACGGGGGCGCAGAAACGTTCTATAAGCTTCCGATGGCATCCATTACGGTGCTTCGCGGCTCCGTCGCAGATCAGTAACCAAAGATGATCTGCGACCATTCATCGCCACTGCCCGCAGACACCCCTTGCTCTCATTCGATGTAGCTTCCGATTGAGAAAGGACCAATGCGAAAGTTGAACGAACCTGTAATGCATGCTTCAATAACTCTCGCGTGACTCTGCTTACAGACTTACAGCAACTTTACGATAGCAATCGCTTCCTGGACGCCGTCTGTCAAAGCTCGGCCTACTGGAGGGGCTGTCCGCCTTTTGATTGGGAGTTTCCAGGCCCTAAGACTCGATACTTGATCTTTTGCGGGCCCACAGGAGTGGGCGGCAGCGGCCGCACCTGCGCGGTGCGGCCCGAGGGAAGCGCTACGAATTTGGTTAATTCGAGGCGCCACGTGACGTGTCGCCTCGAATTTCAGTAAGTTAGAAACGCACGCGGAAGCCCACTTCGATCTGCCGGTCGCCGCCGAGTTGTTCCTGCGACGAGCCGGGCAGAGCGCCAAAAAGTGACGGACTGAAGAGCCCGGTGGTTCCTGTCGCGCTCGGATCGAGCCACTGATTATGGTTGAAAACGTTTGCGAAGACACCTTGCAACTCCATGCTGATGCCTTCCGTTACCATAATGTTCTTCCTGACGCTGAAATCCATGTTCCAGTAGGGCAGGCCAAAGATGTTGCCATTGCCGCCGTCCTTGTTATCCAGACCCAGAATCGGATTGCGGAAGTCATTAATGGCAGATACGCCCGCCTTGAACATATTAACGGGCAGGCCGCCGGAGGGATTGTTGTAATAGGCATGACCGTGGGCAATAGGGGCGATCTGAATCGCGTTCTCATTGCCGAAGAAGTTCACGTTGTCTCCAGCTCCGTACTCCTGGCCATCTCCAGTCGTGGTGAAAATCTCAACTGGCAACCCACTACCGGCAGTGAACACGGAGGCAAAGGACCAGCCGCCCAGCGCCCGTCCCACGAGCCCATGTTGTCCCTTGAAAAACGGGGGCTGGTATACGAAGAACGTGTTGTAGACGAACTTGCGGTCGAAGTCCTGGTAGCCGTAGGTAGTCCCCAAGTTAAACGGATCGTCGGGGGTGATCTCGCTGGAGGCCTGCACCACCCCTCCTGTTCCCAACGCCTTAGACCAGGTGAAGTTTGACTGCAACGTCAATCCTCTCCAGTCAGCCATCTTGAGGGAGGCAAAGCCGGCGTTGTAGTTTCCGTAACCTATGCTGCCATTACTTGCAACGCCAGACGAGAACTGGCCGGAGTTGTTCAGCATGGTGGGCCCCGAGAGAGCGCCCCCGTTGGCTATCTGCATTGGGCCGGCATCCAAGTCACTCCAGATACTCCAAACTTGAGCGAGGGCGAGGTTGTTGCCCTCATTCAGCACCACGGCATTGGTGCAGCTTGTCGGTGTGACCGGTGTTCCCGAAATGTTGACAGGGGTACTGCAGTATGTAGAGTGGGCGCCACCAAGAGCTGTTTCAAAGAACGGTTGGATGGTGACAGCGCCCGCGTTCTGTGCGCAACCGCCGCCGGCCAGCCCCGCAATGCCGCCGCAGTATTGCAGCACGGTGTTGGCGTAGGCTTGCTTAAACTGCTGGCCACCGAGCGTCATCATGTACGGCACCGCATTGAGGTTGATGGGCTGGTATTCGTGAGTGATTCTGCGTCCGATGTAGCCGAATTCCAAGGTAACTCTGCGGGTCAACTGGCGCTGAACCGTGAAGTTGAAGGAGTCGGACACGTTGGGACGGAAATGCGGGTCCAGTGCCTCGCTGGCACTGCCCTCCGTGGTATTGATGCCTGTGAAGAGTGGTTGCGGCAGGGTTGCGCTGGGTATCAGATTCGAGGCAGTCTGGAGCGGAGCGGTGAAGCCGTAGTTTGGTCCCGTGGATGTGGGTCCAATCCGGAACGCAGTCGAAGGACTGGCTGTTACGAGTCCAGACGGGCACGAACCATCGCCGAGGTTATTGACACACTGTACAGGCTGGATGGGTCCGACGCCCAGCAATGGTACTAGCGCCTGATCCACACCGTTCAACCGGCCGTAGATGCGGCCGTAGCCGCCACGGATCACCGTATCTTCATGGCCGAAGATTTTACCCATGGCGGAATCCGCGTCGAAGTGCGGGCTCCAGGCCACGGCGATCCGCGGGCTGAATTCGCCGTAGTACGGGTCATAGGCGCGATAGTGGCCGTCCCCAACGTTATGTACCAACGCAAAACCGAGTTCGGGATTGTAGACCTGGCCAATTAGCGCTGCGGCTTTGCGCTGCGCCAGATAGGAAGTCATTGAAATGGGTGTGTCGCTTGCGTCCACCAGCACATCCTGCTTGCCCGTCGCTTCGGTCGGAGGCTGTTCCAAGGTCCAGCCCAAGCCGTAGGTCAGGGTGAACGTCGGCTTCATGTGCCAGGTATCGCTGAAATAGGTGTTGAAATAAGGAATCGTGAGCGTGTCTTCTGCCGGAGTCAGCGGAGGATTCAGAGCAAGGCTTGCTCCAGCGCGGGTATAGGCGATCTGCGAGATGGAGACGACGCCTAGAGCCGCTGCGGTTAGGGCGGCACAATTGGGGATATCGGTTGTAGCGGTGCAAATCGGTAAGTCGCTCGCGAGACCCGATCCGCTGTTCCCTATGCCGAGCGAATAAACCGGGGCGTAGTTGATTCCGCCACCATTATCGGTACGTTGATGCTGGTTCCAGTTGTGCTGATAGGTAACGCCAAATTGCAGCAGGTGGTTGCCTTTCAGGTTGGAAACGTCGTCGCGCACTAACTGGTCGTGTCCATCCCAATAACGGGTACGGGTATTTTGGGTGTTTACGTCGTACGGACCGAGATCGCTGGCTTGCCCCAGCTCTTGGCCGCTCATAATCTCGAGCGCTCCGCCGAGCCCCGCCACTTGCGGCGTATCCCCTTGGCGGATCCATTGCCAGAAGTTACGCAGGAAGCTGTAATGGAAGTCATTGGTGGTGTTCGAGGTGATGTTGGTGGTCAGGCCCGCTGCCCACATGCTTGGCTCCGCCGGATCACGCGAGAGGGAAGCCGGCACACCCTTTGTATCGCCAGGGAAAAAGCCGCCTATGTCAACCTGGTCAGTCGTAGCTGCTGTCTGTTTGTAGAAGTGATAGGTTGCATTGAAATGCCACTTGGGCGAAAAATCGTGGTCAAGGCGCGCAGCTACGAATTTGCTGGTGATTGGAATGCCGATATTGCCCGCGAACCCCTGCACATTCGTGCCGTCGCAAAGCTGCTGATAGCAGGCTGCATTCGACGCCGGCTCGTAGGTGTTCCATATGTTTGAAACTACCGGGTTGAGTCCGATGCCAAGCGGATCGATAGTCTTCAGCTGGTAAACCGTGCCCGTCACGGGGTCAATGATCTCGCCCGCCATCAGGCTTGCTGATGGCACATTTCTCTGGAGTGTGATCGACTGTGGAAAGTTAAAGCCCTCGTAATTGAAAAAGAAATAGGTTTTCCCGCCCAGAATTTCTTTGGGGATAATTGGCCCGCCGATAGCCGCGCCGTAGCGGCTGTAATGGAAGCTGGGAAGGGGAGCAGAGCCGGGCTGCAGAAGGTTGTTGTAATCGTTCTGCCAACTCTGAGACGACCAGTTGTTGTCCTTGTAATACTCATAACCTGTGCCGTGCCAGGAGTTGGTTCCGCGCTTGGTGACAATCTTTACTTCGGCGCCGGCGGAACTATTAAAGTCGGCCGTCTGGCCGGCGGTATTCACTTTAAATTCTTCGACGCTGTCCTGCGGAGTCGGAATCACGCCCGTCGGTCCGCCATTGCCTGTTCCCAGGTTATTCTGAGTGGCTACACCACCGGTCGGATCGCCAGCGTAGCTTTTGGTGTAGACGTTCATACTGCCGTCCATGTCATTGGTGTTGTCGCCGCCGTCGAGAGAGAAATAGTTTTGGTCAAGTACTGCGCCGCCGACGCTGCCGTCCGGGCCTACGCCCGGCTGCAATTCGACGAACGTGCTGACGTCGCGGCCGAGGCTGGGCAGGTTATCGATTGTGACGCTGTCGATCGTGTTGCCGACAGTGGCATTCATCGTCTGCAACTCATTGCCGACCGTCGACACCTCTACCACCACATTCGCTCCGCCCACTTGTAAAACCAGATTCGCCGTGAGGTTGACTCCAACCTGCACGATCTGATTCTCAGTTTTCGTGGTGGCAAATCCAGGCTTGGCGACGGTAAGACTGTATGTACCAGGGGTCACGTCCGCAAAGAAGTACCGCCCCGTCGCATTGGAGCTAGTGGTTCGCGAGATATTGGTCGCGGTATCAGTCAGCGTAATCGCGGCGCCCGCCACGACTGCATTCGACGGGTCAGTCACTGAGCCGGAAACCGTGCCGGATGACGCCGATTGTGACCACATCGGCAATGCACCGCCCACACAAACTACCAACAGAAGAACCAGAGCCAACTTTACGCTGCGGATGTCCATTGTCTCCTCCGACTAACAAATTGAGAGTTGCGACCGAAAAGCGAGCTAGACGCGAACACTTGCACAATGTGAGTGTTGAGCAATTGGGAAGCCAGAGGGCTGGCGTCGAGTTTTCAATCGGTTACAACAATGCTCGATTGTGAAGTTATGAAATGCCGTCTCTCAACTGGACAGCCCCACGGCGTTTGTCATACGCATGAGGGCGCATACCTGTAAGACTGCGAGCACGGCGTGTAGGACTACTCCAAACAGGAGACGGATTTCCACAAACTCCAGATTTACGGAGATTCCTACCAGTTTGACCGTGACGATCCGAACATGCATACCGGTTGGTATGTACGAGAGTAAGCGATCGAAACGCACCACAGCGGCGTCACTAGATCTGCCTCGCGCATTAAAGCCCCTATGTGAGAGCTGCTCTTTCAGGAAGTGCGCCGCTCAGGTTTTCGAAGCGCCGAGCTTAGCCGTTGGTGCAGAGGTTAATTCATTTTAGGCGGGAACATCTTGGCTCGCCCAGATTAATCAGCATCTGCCTTAGCCCAGTTCTGACTGCACGATCGCCAAGCCCGTCGTCCGTTTTCATCGCGCACAGCAAGGGCTTCTCTATACTCCACCAGTCGGTTGAGCACCGTCGTGACGGCATTTGCCGGACTTTTGTGGTTCAGAAACACTAGCGGGATCCGTCGGCGAACCAATTCGCATACTTCACGGGCATCCAGTGGTCGGTTAGCCTCCATCAACACCGCGCGACAGGACTTGGTGAGTCCCAGTTGCCGTCGCCTGCCTTTCCGACCGACCAATTCCAATAGCTCTTCACTGAACCACTCATCGCCAAAGAGGCGCGCCAAACCCTCAATCGTTTGCTTCAGTGTTCGGATTCGCATCGTAATCTCGGCACGCTGCCCCAGGAGTTGTCGCAGATCTTCCCCTGCGACTTTCAGGACTTCCTGCATTTGCGAGTCGCCGTTTCCCATCGATTCCTGCGCGCCAGTGTTCATTGCTGTTGCGCTGTCTGACGTCGATAAGAACCGCGGAGCAGTGGCCGTCTCAGTTTGCATTTCAGTGCTCGACAACTCCGGGCCGCGCGAATCACGGCGTCGATTTGCAGCAAGACGCCAAACATTTGCACAATGTTAGTGCCAGCAATTGGTAAACCAACATCGACTGATCGATTTTTCAGTGGTTTACATCACTGACCGCGTCCGCGGTTATGAAATGACGAATGGTACCATGGACGGATTAAGGCGTTTAGCCTGCGCGTAGCGTCGCGTGCCTGTAAGACTGTGACCCTGTCGCGTAGGGCTACTCCAAACAGGATATGAATTTCCAAAACTCCAGATTTCCGGAGACTTCTTCTGAACTTGACCCTGGTGACTGAACGTTACATACTGGTTGGTATGTCGGCAGCACGCAACAATCGGAAACCCAGGTCTACCAGGCTGCGCAATCCTGAGCGCACGCGGGAGCGCCTGCTGCAGGCTGCATTTCGCGAGATCTACAAATCGGGTTTCCAAAGTGCCAGCCTGGACACGATTCTGGCCTCAGCTGGCGTCACCAAGGGAGCGCTGTACTACTACTTCAAAAGCAAGCAAGGCTTGGGATACGCCGTCGTCGAAGAGGTCATCGCTCCCTACAACTACGGCCAGTGGGTGAGGCCGCTACAGAGGGGCAAGGATCCCATCGACGCGCTGATCCGCGCTGTTCGAGCTATACCCGTTCGACCCGCGGATGTACGCGGGGGTTGCCAGTTGATCAACCTGGCGCAGGAAATGTCACCTCTGGACGCGGGATTTCGGAAGCGGCTGGCAACAATCTTCGATGTCTGGCGGGAGGCCGTTGCTTCGGTTTTGCGAGAAGGCCAGACCGACGGAAGGGTTCGCCGCGACGTGGAGCCCACTGACGCCGCCGGCTTGCTGATCGCGATGGTCGAAGGCTATGGCTCGATGGCAAAGAATGCCCAGGATCCGAAAGTGATGAAAGCAGGGATCAGAAATATCGTGGACTGGCTCCGGTCCTTGCGCTCGCCGGGCAACCGCAAGCGGGTCTGAACGCATCGGTGCTAGGGGAGAGTGTGACGATGTTACATACCAACCGGTTTGTAGGTTCGGCGGTGTCGCATTGCGTAACAGTCGTACCGAGCGAGAGCGGACTTGGGACTGATTTAAAAAGAGAACAAAGAAAACGGAGAACTAATGATCGGGTCTGTCCCTCAGAATAATAACCGGAGTTGGATTCAGCCAACACAGGAGGAAGTGATGAACCGAAAGAGATTCCAGGCAATCGCCTCTTTGAGCGTCGCACTGATTGTGATTCTGGGCGCGGGCTGGCAAGCGCGGGCACAGGACGCCAAACGCCCCTACCCCAACATGGCTCCACTTGAGCAGTACTTGATGGATCGAGACGCCGAGATTGCCCTGGCGCGTAGCGCGGCGCCGGAGGCCATCTCACGCGATGCCGACGTCCTCGTCCTGGGACAGCATGGCTATGAAACCGCAGTCAAAGGCAAGAATGGTTTCGTATGCGTCGTGGAGCGAGGATGGACGGGCTCATTCGATGGCGTTAATTTCTGGAACCCTAAGATGCGAGGTCCGATCTGCTACAACCCACCGTCTGTCCGCTCCATCCTGCCGTTGACTTACAAAAGAACGGAGATGGTGTTGGCTGGCCAATCCAAGGCTCAAATGCTCGAGGGCATCAAAGCATTCATAAAGCAAGAGCTGCCGCCCCTCGAGCCCGGAGCCATGTGCTACATGATGTCGAAGCAGCAGTACCTTAACGATGGCAGCCATCCGAACTGGATCGCCCACCTTATGTTTTACACGCCGCTCATGGACGGTACCCTTTGGGGAGCAGATCTGTCGCACTCTCCCGTCATGCTGGCTCCGCA
The DNA here is from genome assembly GCA_963743115.1 of uncultured Acidobacteriaceae bacterium. Lineage (GTDB taxonomy): Bacteria > Acidobacteriota > Terriglobia > Terriglobales > Acidobacteriaceae > Sulfotelmatobacter. The sequence continues at coordinate 582,627 of CAVUOM010000002.1, forward strand.
GTTCGGCGGCAATCCGGAACCAATCGACGTATTCATGGTCCCCGCAGGCTGGTGGTCGGATGGAACGCCGGACCCAGTCAAGTCGGATTAGCAACACGAATGAATGTGACCGGTGTGTTCTCGAGAAGAAGGAGTTGGCGCAAACAACAACGTTCTTTATTTGAAAATCGCAAGCACATTGTGATCTATGAAAAACGTCTTGTGTTCTGCCCTAGTTCTGATTCCCTGCCTTGCGCTACTGGCCGCCGCGCCTGAAGGAAAAGCGCCCCGGCCCCAATATGACCAGAAGGGCCAGCTCATCCTGCCTGTCGACTACCGCGAATGGATGTTTCTCTCCGCTGGCTATGGAATGAACTACAGCCCAGGCCCCGGTGGCCACGAGCTGTTTACCAACGTCTTCGTGCAGCGCTGGGCTTACGACGAATTTGCGAACTCAGGGAAGTGGCCGGAGCACAGCATGTTCGTGATCGACGAACGGGATGCCGCAAGCCGAAGTTCCATCAACCAGAAGGGCCATTATCAGACCGACCTGATGGGGCTAGTCGTTGAGGTGAAAGATTCAGTACGGAATCCGGATAAGTGGGCGTACTACGTCTTCAACACCGACGGAAAAACGGCTGAGGCCATGCCCAAAGGCAACCCCTGCTGGTCGTGCCACGAGGATCATGCCGCCGTCGAGCACACATTCGTGCAGTTCTATCCCACGCTCAAGGTCATGGCGAAGACGTTCGGGACGTACAACGAAGCGCGGGAACAAGTGACGGAGGCGAAGTGAACGAGGCCGCAGTCACGATAGACTCCGGGCCCAGAAGCAGCACCCAAACCGGTAATGGGGGTCTTTTGGATAACGTCGATCCGCATATCAGCGAAGTCGTAAAAGCTGCGCGCGCAGAACTGCCGCCGCCAAAGCGGCCTGCACGGACGCTTGCGATAGGGACGTCTGCGCGGATTGCGATCAAAGCCAAGAGGAGAGTTCTCTTCATCGATGCGGCGGACGTTATCGTGGTGGAGGCCAAAGGAAAGTATGTCTTGTTGTTGCATACTGCAGGTTCGCACATGCTGCGCGAGTCTATCTCGACCATGGAGGAAAAGCTCAAACTGCACGGGTTTGTGCGAATTCATCGATCTGTGCTGGTGAATGGGGCAATGGTTGAGGAGATGCATCCATTACCTACAGGCGAGTATGTGCTCCGCGTGCAGGGAGGAAAGGAATTCACAGTCACGCGTACTTACAAGAAGAATCTGCAACTCCTGGCGCAGCTCTGGATCGGTATGGAGGATTTTCTCTCCGAGTAGGCGCTGCTGTCGGAGCGAAAATCCCAAGTCATTGGGCATACGCAACTATCCAGAAACTGGTCTCGAGGAGATCTCCCCGAAACGAACTTCTGGCTCCGCCCGATTGAAAGTCCGTTCCGGGCATAACTTGCGTGCAGCTGTTCAACCCGGGCAATCGCGCCCCGTTTATGGATAGCTTCTCAGTTCGAAATTCTTGACGCTCCGCGGTATGCTTCCAGGCGGAGAGTTGGCGGATAGGCGCCGCTCAAAATACCTCCTGATGAAGATGAAGGCTCTTCTGCCCGGTTTTTATTGGCGCTGCATCTTGGGAATAGCCGTTCTGGGTTTTGCCATCCCATTGTCAATGGCGGCGGATTCTCCGAACGAAGGACTCGCGCCGGCGGATGTTCTTTTAATCATGGAGCGCGTGGCGGATTGGCAGCTCGCGCATCCGTCCGTGCACCCGTCAACGGAATGGACGCAGAGTGCTGGAGACGCCGGGATGATGGCGCTGGCCGGCATCTCCGGCAACCCGAAATACCGCGATGCGATGCTCGCGATGGGCGAAGCGAACGGCTGGGAGCCCGGCCCACGCATATATCATGCCGACGACTTGGCCATCGGCCAGGCGTACGCAGGTCTCTATTTTCTTTACCGTGACCCGAAAATGATTGCGCCCTTGCGGACGCGGCTCGATGCCGTTCTCTCCGCGCCGCCGGCAGTTCAAACCCTGGATTTCCATCAGCCGTACGACCAGGTTTCCGAACTGTGGTCCTGGTGCGATTCGCTGTTCATGGCGCCGCCGGTGTGGATGCAGGTCTTCGCCGCCACCGGCGACGAGCGCTATCTCGATTTTGCGGTGAAGAATTGGTGGCGTACAACAGACTATCTTTCCGATCCGGTGGAACATCTCTACTTCCGCGACAGCACCTACTTCGACCGGCGCGAGGCCAATGGCAAGAAAATTTTCTGGAGCCGGGGCAACGGCTGGGTCATGGCTGGACTGGTCCGCATGCTGCAGTTGCTGCCGGCAAACCATCCGAGCCGCGCGCGTTTCCGGCAATTGTTTCAGGAAATGGCAGAAAAGATTCTGACCGCCCAGCAACCCGATGGCCTGTGGCACTCAAGCTTACTCGACCCCCAGAGTTATCCGCTCAAGGAGACGAGTGGTTCCGCTTTTTACGCCTACGCTCTGGCTTGGGGCGTGAATCAAGGTTTGCTCGATGGCGCAAAATTCAAGCCCGCGGTTCTCCGAGCGTGGACTGCGCTTGCCGAGTGCGTGGACGCTGAGGGCAAGTTGACGCATGTTCAACCGATCGGGGCCGACCCGAAAACGTTTGCAGACAACTCCACCGAGGTGTATGGCGTTGGCGCGTTTCTGCTGGCAGGCAGCGAGTTGTACCGGATGGCGGTGTTCGAAAAGACCGTGCCGCTGGCGATCCGGGTGACCAATTCAGTCCATCTTTACCGCCATTGCGAAACGGTAGAGCTGAGTCTTTCTCGATTAGCCAGCCGGGGGCTGCGTGCGACAAACCTGGCGGCGATGGACGGCCTCGGGTCGCGCATTCTCGATTCGCAGATTTATGCCAGCGAATCAGGGCACGCGCCGGACACATTCCTTTTCCAGGTGGATTTGGCACCTGGGGACACCCGGACCTACTACATCTTGGACACTTCCGCTCTGGCTGCAGTCCCCCAACCGATTGTTAAAACGTACGCCCGGCAAATAGACGAGCGCTATCGCGACATGGCCTGGGAGAGCGATCGCATTGCGCATCGCATGTACCACCAGGACCTGATTGCGGCCGAGGGCACCGTGAGCAGTGGCGTGGATGTGTGGGTCAAGAGCACGCGAGCGCTTGTGATCAACAACTGGTACAAGAAGGACGATTATCACAACGATCACGGCGAAGGATTGGATGATTATCGCGTTGGGCGGAGCCGGGGTTGCGGCGGGCTCGGCATTTGGGAGGATCATACCTACTATGTGTCGAACAATTACAACGGCGCGCGAATCGTGGCGACTGGGCCGATCCGCTCCGAATTCGAGCTGACCTACGATGCCTGGGAAACCGGAAAACACACAATTTCTGAAACCGAGCGCATCACCATCGACGCCGGTTCCAACATGACCCGCGCCGAAAGCCTGTTCGCCGCGGACCGTCACTCGGACTTCGACATCGGAATTGGCATCGCTCGGCGTCCCGGCGACGGTGTAATCGCCAAGGATCAAGAGATGGGTTGGATGAGTTATTGGCAGCCCGCCGATCGCGACCGCGGAAACATCGCGTGCGCAATCGTGATACCAGGAAAAATCGACGCATTCGCGATCGAAAGCGCCACGCTGTCCAAACTGAAGCAAGCGGATCTCGTTGCGCCGACCAGCGAAGGTTTGCCGCCAGTTGCCAATTTACTGGCCATTTCGGCGGCCCAGGCCGGCAAACCATTTCTATACTATTTCGGTGCCGGGTGGAGCAAGAGCGGTGATTTTCCCGAGGAAACAGACTGGGAGAATTACGTGCGACAATTTGTGGTTCGCCTTCGCGCACCCCTGAAAGTCACACTCGAAAACGAATAGGTTTCTCAGTCTGTCCGGAGCACTTTCGGGTACGGATGCTGACAGAAAGAACCGCCTGCAGCCTGGCATCTTATATCGAGAGGATTAAAGCTATAATTGAACTGACGCCCGGTAGGCGCTCCATATCGTTCGTGTGACGACCTGATCTACGATCGGCTAGTTGGCCTATCATTGTTTTCCATATACCTTGCGAACCGTGGTACAGCGTGTTGTTCAGTTTGTTGTGCGCATTCGATGCGTCTCGCGCTACCGTAAGTCTGTCGGGGACGTCTAACATAACGAATTGAAATTGGAGATCATGACCACAGTTTTTAGGATCCTGGGATCTATATCATTATTGTCCGCGCTGACACTTGCGGGATGCGGAGACAGCGCCAGCTCCGTGCAGGCATCGCGCGGCAGTGGAGCGATTGAGAGGCCGCGCGACACCTCCGCTGTGCCGGTCACGGTTGCGAAAGTCGAACGGAGCACGATTCCGGTGCAATTGCACGCCATTGGCGCCGGCCAGGCCTTCAAGACCGTCTCGGTGGAGTCGCAAGTTGCCGGTATCGTCAAGGAAGTAAATTACAAGCAAGGCCAGTTCGTCCACCAAGGAGATCTACTGCTCACGCTCGACAAGAGGCCTTTCAATGCCGCCCTCGATCAGTCCACTGCGGCGCTTTCCAGAGACAACGCGCAGGCCCAACTCGATCGGACGCAACTTGAGCGCTACGAAGGGCTCTACAAAGAAGGTATCGTCTCGAAAGAACAGTTCGAGCAATATCGGGCAACCTCGACTGCCGCCGAAGCCACGATCAACTTCGATGAGGCCGCCATCGAGACGGCCAAAATTCAGCTTTCTTATTGCTCTATCTATGCCCCGATCAGCGGTGTCACCGGAGCGCAGCTTGTCTATCCGGGAGCAGCAGTAAAGGCCAATGACGTCCCGGTGCTGGTGGTAATCAACCAGGTTTCGCCGATCTACGTTAATTTCTCCGTTCCGCAGCAGTACCTGGAATCCGTCAAGCGGCTCATGACGCGCTCTCGTTTACCCGTTCAAGCCACTCCGACCGGCGATTCCAAGCCGGAAATGGGAACTCTGGAATTCGTCGATAACACCGTGGATCCGGCCACTGGCACCATCGCTCTTAGGGCTTCATTTGCCAACAACGACCAGCATCTTTGGCCAGGCCAATTTTCCAATATCCTGCTACGGCTGGGCGAGCAACAGAATGTGCTGGTCGTGCCCTCACAAGCCGTTCAGGCCGGACAGCAGGGCGATTATGTCTTCGTTACAAAACCGGATATGACCGTCGATGTCCGGCAAGTGAATGTTGGGCAAACGGTGAATAACGAAACCGAAGTTTTGCAAGGACTTTCACCCGGGGAAACCGTGGTCACGGACGGACAGGTGCGTCTAATTCCAGGCACGAAAGTATATTTCACCAAGGGACTCTGACCGGGCTGGAATCAATGCGATGAATCTCTGCGAACCTTTCATTCGCCGGCCGGTCATGACCAGCCTCGTGATGCTGGCCATTCTTCTGTTTGGCGTTCTGGGCTATCGCGACCTTGCCGTCAGCGATCTGCCCAATGTTGATTTCCCGACGATTCAGGTATACGCCGGCCTTCCGGGCGCCAGCCCGGAGACGATGGCTTCCTCGGTAGCGACGCCACTTGAAAAACAGTTCACTACCATTGCCGGCCTGGATTCGATGACCTCGACCAGTTCGCTCGGCAACATCGAAATTACCCTCCAGTTCAATCTGAGCCGCAACATAGATTCCGCCGCGCTCGATGTTCAGAGCGCGATCTCGGCCGCCGCCAATCAGCTTCCGCCCAATCTGCCTTCGCCCCCGACGTTTCGAAAAGTGAATCCTGCGGATCAGGCCATCTTCTTGCTGGCTGTTACCTCACCCACACTGCCGCTCTACGAAGTCGATAAGTATGCCGAAAACCTGTTGGCCGAGCAGATTTCGATGGTGCCCGGCGTCGCCCAGGTCAGTGTCGACGGCGCGGCCAAATACGCGGTGCGCGTGCAATTAAACCCTGAAGCGCTCTCCAGCCGGCAGATCGGTATCAACGAGGTAGAGCAGGCCATTCAGAATGCCAACGTCAACATGCCGATGGGCACACTGAATGGCGCTCACAAGACTTATAACGTCGAATCTAACGGGCAGCTTTCCGACGCCACGGTTTACCGCCCGCTCATCGTGGCGTACCGCAACGGAGCTCCGGTACGGCTCGATCAGATCGCTACGGTCGACGACGGAATTCAAGATCTGTACGTCGCAGACTGGATCAATAACGTTCCCGGAATTATGCTTGCCGTCCAGCGCCAGCCCGGCACCAACACGATCGAGATCGTCAATAACATTCGAAAACTCATCCCACACTTCTACGCGGTTGTACCTCCGTCCATTAACCTGTCGGTCGAATACGATCGCTCGGCTCCGATCCGCGACTCGGTTAATGACGTCAAGTTCACTCTTCTGCTGGCGATTTTTCTGGTTATTCTTGTCATCTTTCTTTTTCTGCGCAACGCCTCAGCCACCATCATTCCTAGCCTGGCTCTTCCCATGTCGATCATGGGCACGTTCGCGGTCATGTACCTGCTCGGCTACACGGTGGACAACCTATCGCTGTTGGCGTTGACACTCTCGGTGGGCTTCGTCGTCGATGACGCGATTGTCATGCTCGAAAACATCGTGCGCCACCAGGAGATGGATAAAGGACCGTTTGAGGCCGCGCTCGATGGCTCGAGGGAAGTCAGCTTCACGATTCTCTCCATGACTTTGTCGCTCGCTGCGGTCTTTCTGCCTGTCTTCTTCATGTCCGGCGTCTTAGGCCGCTTGCTCCACGAATTTGCCGTCGTCATCATTTCCGCCGTTCTGGTTTCCGGCTTCGTTTCCGTCACGCTCACCCCCATGCTCTGCAGATACTACCTGCGCCCCGAACATGAGAATAAGCACGGATGGATCTATCGCAAATTGGAAGACATTCTCGATACATCGCTCCGCTGGTACGGATGGAGCCTTCGCCGGGCGATGCAGCATCGCATGCTGGTGATGTTTCTCGGTTTTCTCATCCTGGTGGGGACCGCTTGGGAGTTTTGGGTGATTCCGAAAGGCTTTCTACCGCAGGAGGATACCGCTCAGATTTCCGTCGCAACCGAAGCCAATCAAGGCATTTCCTTCGACGCGATGAAAGCTCACCAGGAGGCTATCAATCGTATTCTCCAAGCCGACCCGAATGTGGTTCAGTTCTATTCGGGCATCGCCGATTCGAACGGCTCCGGCCTCAACAATGGCTACGCTTTCCTACATTTGAAGAACCGTTCCGACCGTCCTTGGACTGATAGTCCGGCTTACGATCGTTTGATTGCCCGCTATGGCCATGTTTCTATCGCTGAGACTGTGCTCCGGTACGTTCGTCCGCTCTTCGAACGTCACATGACTATCGACGATGTGATTCATGGGCTGCAACCAGAGCTGGACAAGGTCCCTGGGATGCGAGTCTTTCTTCAGAATCCTCCGGCGATTCGCATCGGCGGCCTATTCACCAAGAGCCTGTATCAATTCACGCTCTCGAGTCCGGTAACAGATCAGCTTTATAAGTACGCGCAGTTGCTGGAGACAAAAATGAAGACGCTGCCGAGTGTGGCCGATGTCGCCAGCGATCTCCAGATCAAGAATCCGCAGGCGAATGTCGTGGTTGACAGAGACAAAGCGTCTGCTCTGGGAGTGACACCACAGGAGGTTGAAGACGCGCTGTACAGCGCCTACGGCCAACGCCTGGTGTCGCCCATCTACACTTCGAATAACGAATACTGGGTCGTTCTCCAGGTACAGGACCGGTTCCAGAGCGATCCCGACATGCTCTCGGAGCTTTATATCCGCTCTTCTTCCGGCCAACTCGTTCCCCTCGCGGCCGTCTCGAAATTTACCACTGGCGTCGGCCCCCTCACCATCAACCACACCGGGCAACTTCCGTCAGTTACGATCTCATTCGACCTCGCACCCGGAGTGGCTCTTGGCCAAGCAGTGAATGACGTGCAGAAGTTGGCCAATTCCATGCTGCCGATTTCAATCAACACCAGCTTCCAAGGCACCGCCCAGGCATTCCAGCAATCGATCGCCGGCCAGGGCATTCTGCTGATCATGACGGTAGTGGTCATTTATATACTGCTGGGCATTCTCTACGAGAGCTACATTCACCCCATCACGATTCTGACGGGGTTGCCGGCGGCGGCCTTCGGCGGGTTAGTCACACTCTCTCTGTTCCACGAGCAGCTCGATATCTACGGCTTTGTCGGTTTGATCATGCTCATCGGCATCGTTAAGAAGAACGCGATTATGATGGTCGATTTCGCTTTGGACCTCGAGCGGAAGGGGGATTTCACAGCCAGCGAGTCGGCCTACCAGGGCTCGATGATTCGCTTCCGCCCGATCATGATGACCAGCGCCTGCACGATTATAGGCACCCTGCCCATCGCCATCGGCTTTGGCGCCGACGCCGACGCCCGCCGACCACTGGGTCTTTGCGTGGTCGGCGGTTTGCTCTTCGCGCAAATTGTAACGCTTTACATTACGCCGGTGTTCTACACCTACATGGATGCTTTCTTGAAGTGGCGGACCCATAAGCGCGTCGAGGCTCCCGAACCTTCCATCGAGCCTGTTACGCACGCGTGATGTCACCTCAGGGTCCACGAGCTTCCAAACAAAAAAAGCCCCGCTCGCGAGAGCGAGGCCTTCGATTTATGGACGGTGACGACTATACGAAATACTTAGCGTCTGCCGCCGTGTCCGCCGCCGCTGTGGCCTCCACCTCCGCCGTGTCCACCGCTGGCATGTCCGCCGCTAGAGCGTCCGCCACCGTGCGAACCGCCTGAGCCTCCGTGCCCTGACGCTCCATGCGAAGCAGGTCCGCGCGACTGAGCGCCGCGGCTACCGTTGAAACCGCCGGCGCGCGGCGCGCTTGATCCGCGTCCCGCGAAACCTCGTTCGCCGCCGGAGAATCCACGGTTGCCCGCGAAGGCTCGGTTCCCTTCAGTGCCCCGGTTAACGCCTGCCCCACGATTGCCGCCGGCGAAACCGTGCGACGCACCCGCGTAGCCTCGAGATGCGCCCGCAGATCCGTGACCTGCGGCTGAGCCAAACCCGCGCCCACCGCGATCCGCAAATCCGCGCGCTCCGAATGCTCCATGCGCGGAAGAAAATCCTCGATAGTTTCCGTGCACAAATGCGGCGTGGTTATAAAACGCTCCGCTGCGGAAGGCATAAGGATGGCCGCCGAAGAAGATTCCACCGTGGAAGCCCCAGCCGATGCCCCATCCGTGCCATCCCCAGCCGAAGCCGAAGAACGGCCAGAGTGGGAAGCCAATGCCGAACGAAATGTACGGTCCGCCGAATCCAACTCCCCACCAAGGATAGAACCCAGGCCACAGGCCTACGGGATATCCGTACACATACGCCGGGTTGTAGGTGGGCACATACACCACATCCGGGTCAGTCGGCTGGATGTCTACATTCGGACCATCCTCATAGACGCGCTCTTGAGGCGTACTCTGCAGATTGCCCGCGTCGTAAGCCTTGTGACGCATGTACTGGATCGCCTGCATCACGTCATCCTGCTGATTCTGATAGGCCTGCCCTAGCTCAGAGGTCCACGACAAATCCCTGTCCAGGTTCGCCAGCACTGTGGGAAACTCCACCAGGGCCTTCACGCTCGGATCCCAATCCTGCTGTTCGGCTTGCTGGGCCAGATCTTTTCCCTTCAGTTGCGGGTAGTCCCGTACCATCCGGTCCGCTTCTACAATCTGGGTTGGATACGCTGATGCGGCCAGTATCTGCGCCACGAGCGCATCGGGATACAACGCAATCGGCGCTACCAGCTTATCTAACTGGTCCGGAGGCAACGGTGTGAACTGTCGTTGAGCGGGCCCCGCTGGAGGCGGAGGCGCCTGGTCTTGGTTTGTGCCTTGGTATGCACCCTGATCTTGCTGTGGTGGAGGCGCGACAGCCTGAGGCGCGCTCTGATCTCCCGCTTCGGCTTGCGGCGCATTCGATGGCGGCGCGGTCTGGTCCGGCGGCGCTGCCTGATCCATCGGAGCGCTCACCGCTGCGGAGGGCTTGTCGATCGACTGGTCCTGCGCCAACAAGGAAGTGCCAGTCCCCAGCCCCATTGCGGTCGCCAACACTGCGGCAAGAAGCGTTGTAGATAATTTGGTTTTCATAGTGTCCCCCAGAACTCCTGTCACTAGATTCAACCCGGGAAATCAAAGAGAGTTCCGTTCTTTTGATTGACTTACGCTGGTTGATTTCAGCCAGGCAGTGGTGGATTTCGTCCACTAAATATGCTTGCGAGGAGAGGGCAACTTGGCCCCCGGAGCGAGGCTCTCAATATGCTACGGAATTCGCTGTATTGCCCACAACGACTGCTTCGCCTAGTATTGCAACTGGATAGTGGATTGGCGGTCATGGGTTAGCGCCGGGCGGCTGACTGACATTCGACCCTCACGACCGCATCGTCATCAGCGGGGAAAGCTCGGCGGGAATTACCTCCGGCAAGTCTTACAATGCATCTATAAGAAAGTCCCTCGAGAAATCCCTTTGCCGCTCGAATCTTTGGATTTAACCATCACTCTTTTCTGTAATCCTCCAAAATAGTAGGGAGTCTACATGATTCACCGGAGTTTCATAGGCACGTGGGGCCTGTATCTTGTCGATAATTAGAGGGTGGAGCACTTGACATGGCAGAGAGCACAGCAGCTGCTTATGGATTTTATCCTCGCGACATCGCTTTGACCGATGTAGTGCGAAATCTAAACCTTGCCGGCTTTGAGAACGAAAACATCTGTATGATGCTGCCTCCCGGCCATCCGATTGCATCGATCGTGCGGAACGCGAGCTTGTATAACGCCGAGAAGGAAGCCAGCGCGGCGACCGCCGGACTGATTGGATGGCTTTCGGAATTCGGGGCGGTGCTGATTCCGACCGTAGGCTTCTTCATACGATCGCAAGCGTTTTTTCACACTCTCATGGTGGCGCGCGAGACTCCGGCACTCTGTGGGAATGCGAAAACCCTGATGGGTCTTGGTTTTTCTGAGGAAGAAGCGGAAAAGTTCGAAGATCAACTCGGCGATCTCGGAGCCCTGGTGTACATCTCTTGCGCGGAAAGCGCGAAAACACTGTGGGCCAGAGAAGTGCTACGGCACACGGGAGCGCGGGAGGCGGCCACGCTAGAAGAAAACATGAGTGCTGCAGCCACGGCCTGATCAGTCCGCACGAACTCTGTGCCACCTTGGTGCCTTACGAAGCACCTCTGCGGAGAAAGGCTCCCATAGGTTCACACTTTGCTCCCGATGTTTTCTCAAGCTACCTCCCGTGCGAGAAAGACATCCAAGCGCCAGCCGTATTAACGAAGGAGGTCTCGTGAACAAACCGCTATCGACAATCACAAAAATGGTGGGTGCAGCGTCTTTGCTTCTGGCAGGATTCGTATTGCTGACGTCACTTCCAGATCTGCGGCGCTATATCAGAATCAGCATGATGTGAGAGTAACGCCTGCGGCCGAAGCGAATCCTGCGGACGGTTCGCCACAGAGCATCGGCCGATTCTTAGATCTCGCATGCAGAAGTGGTCTGCAGTTGGCAGGTCACCATCTGTGATGAGAAAAATCTACAGCCGCTGCAAGCGACAAATAGAGTTTCCAGTGGATGGGCAGAGGCATCGGGGAACGTTTAGGCTCCATGGTTATCGTGGTTCGTGTTTCGCCTTTCGATCCGCGCAACCCGCAGCGGTAGAGCAGCACCGGGCAAGCGAAGGATGATTGGGCAAAAGGAAATAATATGCACATCAATTCAACCATCCGTTCATTAGCGATTCGTTCGCTGGCGCTCGCCCTGGTGATGCTGGGCTTGTCAGCGGCGTCATTCGGGCAGTTCAGAGTGGCTATCACAGTTGGCCCACCGGCATTGCCGGTGTATGAGCAACCAGTTTGCCCCGGCGATGGTTATCTATGGACTCCCGGTTACTGGTATTGGGATGATGATGCCGCCGACTACTTCTGGGTGCCGGGCACGTGGGTGCTGGCTCCGGAAGTTGGTTACTTGTGGACTCCGGGCTGGTGGGGTTGGGGAGGTGAGTCATTTATCTTCCATGAAGGTTATTGGGGACCGACAATAGGGTTTTACGGCGGGATCGATTATGGATTCGGTTATTTCGGCACGGGGTTTGAGGGAGGACGATGGGACAATGGACATTTCTTCTATAACCGCGCCGTAATGAATGTGAACGTCACCGACATCCACAACGTCTACAACACTAAGATCAATACCAACACGATTAGTCGAGTGAGTTACAACGGTGGCAATGGAGGGATCGATGCGCGTCCAACGCCTCAGGAGGAAGCGGCGGAACATGAGAGGCATATTCCGCCCGTGGCTGCGCAAGATCAACATGTGCAGGCTGCGCGAGGCAACCCGCAACTCCGGGCATCGGAGAACCACGGAAAACCTCCGATTGCAGCCACTGAGAAGCCTGGGGAATTTAGCGGTCACGGAGTAGTCGAGGCGAAAGAGGCGGGAGCTCCGTACAAAGCGGAAAACCATCGTGGCGCTGCCGAGCCGCGCGCGGAATCCTCAACCCGTCCGGCAGTTCATCCGAATGATCTTCCGCCTCTGGAGCATCCCGCCGCGCCGAACACAGGGGATGCCAAGGCAGACCAGAAATATCAGAAGCAGCAGGAAAAGTTATACGCCAAGCAGGAACAGGAAAGGCAGAAGCTGCAACAGAAGCAAGATCAGGAACACCAGAAACTGGCGAAACAAAAAGCCAGCGACGCCCAGACTCGGCAACTGGAGCAGAAGCACCAGCAGCAGACGCAGCAATTGCAGCAAAGACACGCAGCACAACAACAGAGGTTGCAGGCGGCGCGACCGGCACCGGCGAGGCCGCGGTAGCCGTACCGTCGTGGCCGAAGCCTTGATCGTCGATCGTTCGTTGAAGTTTGGCCCCGGCCGGGTGTTCAACACCCGGCCTTTACCTTACACAGAACGGACGAGTATAAACGTATGGGACTGGACGCACCCATACATGCCGGAACGCTGCGATGAGGAGCCCTCTATGAGCGAAAAACCAAGCACCACTCTGCCAGCAACTGTGGAAAAGATCATTAAACCATTGCCCCCGAGTGAACCTGAAAAGGCCCAGATCGCGGTGGAGGGTGCCGATCATCTCTATCGAGAGCTCCGGGTCGAAAACACGCTGACCGACGAGAATGGAGACAAGGTGCGCCTAAAAAAGGGCGCCGAGGTGCAAGTCACCATAGAAGCGGACGCGGAAGCGACGATCCCAAAGAGTGATGGGAAAGGACAGGACGAGTCGAGGCCGTAATCTGCCAAGTGTCGGTCGAGATCATTTTGTCCCGACGCCGGTTAACAGGATCCGAATCAGCAGCAGCCATCGTCGGACGTTTGTTGTCATCAGAAAGTTCTCTTTCACATGCTCGCGCCCATTCTCGCCGAGCTGCTTGGCAAAATCCGGGTGGGTCAAAAGGTAGCGCATCTGATAAGCGCAACCGTCCACGGAATGAACCAGCACCCCCGTCAACTTGTGGATGACCTGATTCGGAATGCCGCCAACGGCCCCAGCGATGGTCGGTTTCCCTTTCCAGAGCGCCTCCGTCACGGTCAGTCCAAAGCCTTCTCTTATCGACTTCTGCACGATCAGGGTCGAAGCCCGCTGCAGAGCGTTGATTTCCCGTGCGCACCAGGGCGGAAGGTCAAGGATAATAATGTCTGGGTCTTCGCCGGCAGCCTCCTTGACCTCCTTGAGAACCGCGGCGCCTTCAGGATCGTCGCTGGCTCCGCCGCCGGCCAGCACTAGCTGGCAATCCACATACTTCCGGGCCTGCTTGAAAGCCCGGACGACTCCGACTGGATCTTTCGCGCGGTCGAAACGTGAGACCTGGGTCACGATCGGCCGCGAGCGGTCGATCCCGAACTCGTCGCATACCTGCTGAACAAAACTGTCTTCGAGATCCTTGTTCTTCTCGGATAGCGGATCGATGCACGGGTAAAACAAATACTGAGGAATTGACAACTGCCGGGCAAATGACGGCGAAGAAAAAATCGCCGCATCAAATTTTTCAATGAGCGGCTGCAGAAAACTCCATACTTCCGCGTTCGGGTTAGATAAATCGATGTGACAACGCCACACCCACCGCCGCGACGAGTCCGAGCGAGCACGAATGAGCGCAGCGGGCTGCGGGTCATGAATCACCACCACGTCTTCGGTGAAGTGGATGCGCTGGCGGTTTTGTTCGTTGTACATCATGAAGATGTCGCGAGCGTTCTGCGTGAGTTTGTAATCGCTTCCCTGAAGTGCATTGTGGAATGCCTTGGTCACCTCGAAGAAGTCGTTTCCTCCCGTGATGACCTCCCAGTGAGTGTTTACTTCCAACTCATTCAGCAACGGCACCAGTTGATTGAGCATCTCGGCGACTCCTCCGCCCACCGCGGTGGAGTTAACCATCTTCACCGTTTTCCCCTTCAACTCGCGCGCGAGAAACCTCAATTCCTCAATGTCCGCCGCGCCGACGATGCCTTGGTAGTCGTCCAAACGCGGCGGCGGAACTGGCGCGGGGGGAGTCTCCCAGGTGCGGGGTTGCTTTCGCCGCTCGCGGCGCACGGGCGAGGCCGGAGCAGAAGCCGTCGATTGGTCCGATGGGCTTTCTGGTGCGGCCAATTCACTTTCGGTTTGTGGTTCCACAGGTTCCATAGTGTGCGCCTAAGCCAGCGCTCGCTCCACGACTCGAACTATCTGCTCGCGAACATCCTCCAGCGTGCGCGTGTAGATGTCGATCCGATTCAGTTGGCGAGCTGTTTCAGTCAAGCCCATATCCTCGTGCAGCCACTGCGAGAAATCGTTCGACATGAGCTTAATTCGAAGACGTGCCTCGATAAAGTGATGATGAACGGAGTGCACGCTCACGCCCCGCAATCCTTCTGCGAACTCCCGCAGGTTATGAGCCACGAAGCTGGTCGGAATCACGACGCTGTCGGATGCACAGAAATAGAAAGTCTCCCGGGCAATCCGCGTGGCTGCGGCCGGGGATCTTTGAAGGAAGGCCTCAACAATCTGGAGAAACCGTGCGCGTAATTGTTCGACCGAGGTGAATTCACGCACATCCACGCTGGCTAATCCTTCCGCCAGGCTGGGCTCATTGCAGGCCGAGAGCGCCCAGTGCGCGAAGTCATTGGAGAAACCCTCGCGGATGAAATGATGTTCCTGCAGAGTTCGAAAAGTGTGCTGAAAGATCGAGCCTTCCGGACACTCCCGCAGTGCATCCAAAAACTCGGCAAGCGTGCTCGATTTCTGCCGGGTAATACGCAGAAGATGGGCAGAGGTATTGAAGTAAAAAGGTTTTACAGGCGCTGGTACCGGCGTTATTGCCGCGGCGCTGGTCATACGTTCACCGCTTTCGCAGCGCTAGATGCGTCTCGCACCAGGCATGCCTCGAGCCAGCGCGTCAGAAAGTCGAGCACTTCGTCGGGCGGACTGAGCCAGAGTTGTGCGGCGGTCTGCCGCGACCCTCGCCGTACCAGAACGCTCAGGCCCCTGCCATTCACGGCCTGGAATGCGTGCTCGTCCGTATTGTCATCTCCTAAATAAGCAGTGGGAGTGCCTGGATTCATTTCACTCATGACGGTGCGGACGGCATGGCCTTTGTCTGTTTCCGACGCACGAATCTCGATGCCGCCATCGAATTCCAGCAAGTTCACGTGGGTCTGCCTGGCAATCGGTGTCCAGCCCAGCAGCACGCGCCCACGGATCGACTCCGCTTCGGCCTTATCCAATCCCCGCCAGTGAACTGCGATGCTTCCAGTTTTGAATTCGGCGGTGTGGAGGAGATGCTGGTGGCGCAACCAATTGTCGGCTGCCGCCAGCGCTTCCACGGCGAGTTCGTCCACGGGAGAAAGATCGGCGCTCCCGTCGGGTTTGATGCGCTGCAAACCGTGAAGCCCCCAGACTTCAGGAAGCGGCTCGACGCCGAGCAGTGAGATAACGTCTTTCGCATCCCTGCCCGAGATGATTACAACTCGCGTCTTGCCAGTACGAATGATCTCCTGCAGAACCGCCGGAATGCCGGAATACGGGTATGCCTGTTCTGGATCTTTCCGGAAGGGCGCGAGCGTGCCGTCGTAGTCGAGCATCAGCAGTGATCCAGGAGCGCGGGCGACCGCCTGCAGAAGAGATTCAACCTTAGGTTTTGCGTGCGGCGTCAACAAGTCCTCCTCCATCTCTTCCCTTTGGTCGATCAGACTGCGATCATGCTGCTACGAAACTCTTCTCGAGCGCGATCTGCCACATCCAGGCGCACTTCGCAAAGCTCTGTGATCAGACTCCCCGCCCAGTGAAAAATGTTTTGCTCTTTTATCAGCTTGCGCATGCGGTGCACGCGCATTTGCTTCTCCTCCGGTTCCATCTCCAAGGCGGCGCGAATGGCTTCGGCGGTCTGATCAATGTCGTAAGGGTTCACCAGCAAAGCATCCCGCAGTTCCCGCGCGGCTCCGGTGAACTGGCTCAGGATCAGTACGCCACGTTCGTCGCGCCGCGCGGCAAGAAATTCCTTGGCTACCAGGTTCATGCCGTCGTGCAGTGATGTCACCAGACAGAGGTCAGCGGCGCAGTAGTAGCGCCGAATCTCTTCGTGGCTGTGTTGCCGCTTCAGAAATACAATGGGCTTCCACTTCCCGGCCTGAAACCGCCAATTGATCCGTTCTGCTTCGGATTCCACCTCTGCCAGCAGGTCGTGATAGCGCTTGATGTGAGTGCGGCTGGGCGCTCCAATCTGCACGAATGTGAACTTGCCTCGGTAACCAGGATATTTTTCCAGAAAGCGCTCGATCGCCCGAAAGCGCTCCGGGATTCCCTTCGTGTAATCCACGCGGTCGACGCCAATCCCTAAGAACGTTGCCTCGATGCCCAGGCTATGCTTCAATGCCGAGCGTTGCACGTAATTGAGGGAAGAATCCTCACTCTCGACGGACTCATCGTCCGTAAGGTCCACACTGATTGGGAAGGGACGGACGATGGTCCGGTGGTTCTGTCGCGATACGGCGAAGTGCTCCCAGTCCACGCGTGATTCCACAACCCGGTCCACCGTTTGAAGAAAGTTATTGCAATGGGACTGGATGTGAAATCCAACGAGATCCGCTCCCAGCAATCCATCGACAAGCTGGCGCTGCCATGGACAGATACCAAAGGCTTCCGGGTTGGGCCATGGAATATGCCAGAAAATAGCGACGCGCGCGTCGGGCCTCTTTTCCTTGAGCAGCCGCGGCAATAAAGCAAAATGGTAATCCTGGACCAACACCACGGGCTTGGGCGTATCCTCGATTTCCTCCAGCACCGCATCGGTGAACTTGCGATTCACCTCCTGATAGTGCTGCCAGTCCTCTGCCCTGAAGATTGGGCGCGTGTGGGCGATGTGGCAAAGAGGCCAGAGACCCTCATTGGCAAATCCGTAATAATATCCTTCTTCTTCCTCCTTGCTCAGCCACACCCGGCGGAGGGTGTAACGCGGATCATCCACAGGGACGCGCAGCCGATCGTGCGCGTCCACAACTTCGGCGTCGGCGTCTCCGCTGCCATGTGCGATCCAGGTTCCATCGCAGGCGTCGAGTATCGGTTCCAAAGCACTAACCAAGCCGCTTGGTGGCACCACCACCTCGATGGATTTCCCATTTCGCTGGTGTGTGTAGGGCTCACGATTCGACACCACAAAAATGCGGCCACCGTCCAAACGAGTCTGGACCTGCACCGCGAGCCGGTCCGCCGTCCACATGGACTGTGAGGCTTCCCGCAGACGGGCTTCGTTTTCCGCCGCGTTGCGCGCCTGACTAAGGCTTTCTGCCAGCGTGACCACTTCCCTTGCTAACGGCCTGAATAGTTCAAGATCTGGCATCTGCTGGCGCGAGGAAATTCTGCCCATGCGAAGCGCACGCATCCATTGCGCGGCTTGCGCGATCGGACCGGCGATGCTCCAGCGCACGATCAGCAGCGTAATGAATACTATGAGGAACATCTGGACGAGCACTCGCAGAAAGGCCTCACGCCACGCACGAAGGGTTTGTGCCCGAATGTAGCTGACGTCGTGGATTACCACGAGCGCCCCCACCGTCTCGTCCTCCCGGTGCAGTGGTACCACAAGGATGTGTACGGCATCATTTCCCAGTCGGCCGAAGAAGCCCACTCCGCTATTTTGGGCTATGACTTGGGCTACATTTTGTGGAGTCGCGGTGAGGATTTCTGATAACTCGGGGGTAAGCGCCACCAGCTCGCCTTCGCGGTCATAGACGGCAACGCCTAGTAAATGTTCGCGGTTTCCGAAGCGCTGTACCAACCGTTGCAGTCCGCGCTCCGAGCCGCTTTCACGGGACTTCTCAACCCGGGATTTCTCAACCCGGGATTTCTCAACCCAGGTCTTCTCAACATCGCTGGCAACGCTTTCGCCGATTACCTCCGCGCGCCGTTCCAGGTCGCTGCGCAATGCGCGTTTCTCTCTCACCACCTCGTAGTAAGAGAACCCCAGGGAAACTAGGGTGATACCGACGATCAGACACACAATCAGCCGGACACTCAACAAGCGCATGGGGAATCTTAATTGTGCGGAACACACCTGGGACATACAGGAATCGCCGTAGTGCTCAGCGGGCAGCCGGGGGCTCGATCAGACCTACAGGAAACACCCTAGGGTCATCCTACAGTTCTTCGTGGTATCAATCGGTCACCTGTGGATTCCTCCTTGGGTTTACATTTCAAGTAGATATTTTGATTTCCCTGCTTTTTGATGGTTCAGCGGCCTGCAGGAGACGAAAAGAATTATGAAGAGAAACAGCCAAGACTCGGCGACAGCCGTCGCTGACGCGGCATCCGAAGTCAAGAAAAGCGAAGACAAGAAACACAAGAGCAACGGGAATTCCGGCCCGATCGCTCAACCGACGGCGGCAGATCTCAGCGTGATCCTGGCCAGCCTGCAAACCATGCGGGATGGCGACTTTTCCGTGCGACTTCCGGGATCCTGGACAGGACTGGCGGGGAAAATTGCAGACACTTTCAATTCCATTGTCGCTGCCAACCAGCAGATGGCCGGAGAACTGAAGCGCGTTGGCCAGGTAGTGGGAAAAGAAGGCCGGACACGCGAACGCACGCGCTTTCACGAATCCAGGGGAGCGTGGGGCGAGATGGAGGTTTCCATCAACACTCTGGTTGAGGATCTGCTTCGTCCAACCGAAGGTGTGACCCATGCCATCGCGGCCGTTGCGCAGGGAAATCTGACTCAAACCGTGCGCCTGGACGTTGACGGACGGCCGCTGGAAGGCGAATTCCTGCGCTCCGCCAACATCGTCAACACCATGATTCAGCAACTCAGCGTATTCACCGCCGAGGTAACGCGCGTAGCGCGCGAGGTCGGCACAGACGGCAAGCTTGGCGGTCAGGCACAGGTACCGGGCGTGGCCGGCACGTGGAAGGATCTGACGGACTCCGTTAACTCGATGGCGAGCAACTTAACCGGCCAGGTGCGCAACATCGCTGAAGTTGCAACGGCGGTCGCCAGCGGTGATCTATCCCGCAAAATCACCGTGGATGTCCGCGGCGAGATTCTGCAACTCAAGGAAGCCATCAACACAATGGTGGACCAGTTGCGTTCGTTCGCGTCTGAAGTAACGCGCGTGGCGCGTGAAGTGGGAACGGACGGGAAGCTGGGCGGCCAGGCCGTCGTCGTGGGCGTGGCAGGTACGTGGAAGGATCTTACAGATTCCGTCAACGCCATGGCCGGCAACCTGACGGCTCAGGTGCGGAACATCGCCGAGGTCACCACAGCTGTGGCCCGCGGCGATCTGTCGCGAAAGATTACAGTCGATGTAAAAGGCGAAATTCTCGAACTCAAAGACACTATCAACACGATGGTGGACCAGCTCAACGCGTTCGCCGGCGAAGTGACTCGTGTGGCTCGCGAAGTGGGTACCGAAGGCAAGCTGGGCGGACAAGCGCAGGTCCCGGGAGTGGGCGGCACATGGAAAGACCTGACGGACAACGTCAACTTCATGGCCAGCAACCTGACTGGTCAAGTACGAAACATCGCCGAAGTAGCAACAGCTATTGCGAACGGCGATCTCTCGCGCAAAATCACGGTCGATGTTCGCGGGGAGATTTTGCAGCTCAAAGAAACGCTGAACACGATGGTCGATCAGCTGAATCGGTTCGCCGGCGAAGTGACGCGCGTAGCGCGCGAAGTCGGAACCGAAGGGCGCCTTGGAGGACAGGCCAACGTGCCGGGCGTCGCCGGGACATGGAAGGATCTTACGGACTCCGTTAACTCGATGGCCGGCAATCTCACCGGCCAAGTGCGCAACATCGCTGAAGTTACGACCGCCGTGGCACGTGGTGATTTGTCGCGCAAGATCACGGTCGACGTTAAAGGCGAAATCCTCGAACTTAAGAACACCATCAATACGATGGTGGATCAGCTCAACGCGTTCGCCGGCGAAGTGACGCGTGTGGCTCGCGAAGTCGGCACCGAAGGCAAGCTCGGCGGACAGGCTCAAGTGCCTGGAGTGGCCGGCACCTGGAAGGATCTCACCGACAATGTGAACTTCATGGCCAGTAACCTCACCGGCCAGGTGCGAAACATCGCCGAAGTGGCCACTGCCGTGGCTCGCGGCGACTTATCGCGCAAGATCACGGTCGATGTGAAGGGAGAAATTCTCGAACTCAAGGACACCATCAACACGATGGTGGATCAACTGCGCTCATTCGCTTCCGAAGTGACCCGCGTTGCCCGCGAAGTGGGAACCGACGGCAAACTCGGCGGCCAGGCGCAGGTGCCTGGAGTGGGCGGCACGTGGAAGGACTTAACCGACTCCGTTAACTCGATGGCCAGCAATTTGACCGGCCAGGTACGAAACATCGCGGAAGTGGCCACTGCTATTGCGAGCGGAGACTTGTCGAAGAAGATCACAGTAAACGTGAGCGGCGAAATTCTGCTGCTCAAGGAAACCATCAACACCATGGTGGATCAGCTCAACGCGTTCGCCGGAGAAGTGACACGCGTTGCGCGTGAAGTCGGCACTGAAGGGCGTCTGGGAGGACAGGCCAACGTCCCCGGCGTTGCTGGAACATGGAAAGATCTTACGGACTCCGTTAACTCAATGGCCGGCAATCTCACTGGGCAGGTGCGCAACATCGCTGAAGTTACAACGGCCGTGGCCCGCGGCGATTTGTCGCGCAAGATCACGGTCGATGTGAAAGGCGAGATTCTCGAACTCAAGAACACCATCAACACGATGGTCGACCAGCTCAACGCCTTCGCTGCCGAAGTAACTCGCGTGGCTCGCGAAGTGGGTACAGAAGGCAAGCTGGGCGGGCAGGCGCAGGTGCCCGGAGTTGCCGGAACATGGAAGGATCTCACGGATAATGTGAACGTGATGGCTGCCAACCTGACTGAACAGGTGCGTGGCATCGTCAAAGTGGTGACCGCCGTCGCTAATGGTGAGCTGACACAAAAGCTGACTGTGAACGCGAAGGGCGAAGTTGCTGCTCTGGCCGAAACCATCAACAACATGACGAATACGCTGGCGACCTTTGCCGATCAGGTCACAACCGTAGCGCGCGAGGTCGGCGTGGAAGGCCGACTCGGCGGGCAGGCCAACGTACCGGGCGCTGCCGGTACGTGGAAAGATCTCACGGGCAACGTGAACCTGCTGGCCGACAATCTTACCAATCAGGTGCGGGCCATCGCTGAAGTCGCCACCGCTGTTACCAAAGGCGACCTGACGCGCTCCATTCAGGTGGAAGCGAGCGGCGAAGTGGCCGAGTTGAAAGACAACATCAATACGATGATCGACAACCTCCGGCTCACCACCGACCGGAATACAGAGCAAGACTGGCTCAAAACAAACCTCGCCCGTTTCACCGGCATGTTACAGGGTCAACGTGATCTGACCACCGTGGGACGCATGCTTCTATCGGAGTTGACGCCGCTGGTGAACGCTCACCAAGGCGTGATCTATCAGATGGGAACTGAAGAATCGGCGGAGATGGTGCTGCTCTCGGCATTTGCCGGCGACGGCGAGGATGGACATCTGCGCCGGTTGAAGCTGGGCGAAGGGCTGGTCGGCCAATGCGCGGCGGAGAAACGTCGGATGCTGATCTCGGATCTGCCGCAAAACACGATTTCCATTCGCTCCGGCCTGTTCGAGGCGGTTCCGCGAAATGTGATCGTCCTCCCGGTGCTTTTTGAAGACCGAGTGAAGGCGGTTATTGAACTGGCTTCGCTGAGCAGTTTCACTACCTCTCAGCTGGCATTTCTGGAGCAGTTGACAGCCAGCATCGGCATCGTGCTGAACAGCATCGAGGCCACCATGCAGACGGAAGGTCTGTTGAAGCAGTCGCAGCAACTGGCCACGGAACTCCAGGTGCAGCAAAAAGAACTGCAGCAGACTAACGAGCAGCTGGCACAGAAGGCGCAGCAGCTTGCCGAACAGAACGTGGAAGTCGAACGCAAGAACCAGGAAATCGAGCAAGCCCGGCGAGCCCTGGAGGAGAAGGCCAAAGAATTGGCGCTGACTTCGAAATATAAATCTGAATTCCTGGCCAACATGTCTCATGAGTTGCGGACGCCGCTCAACAGCATCCTGGTGCTTGGCCAGCAGCTCAGCGATAACCCGGATGGCAACCTTACACCGAAGCAGGTTGAATTCTCCCGCACGATTCACGGCGCGGGCACAGACTTGTTGAATCTGATCACGGATATTCTTGATCTATCGAAAATCGAATCTGGAACTGTCTCCGTGGAAGCGGAGGAAGTTTTCTTCGCCAGCATGCTGGATGCGGTGGAACGTCCGTTTCGGCACGAGGCCGAGAACCGGCACCTCAGTTTCGAGGTGCAGACCGATCCTCACCTTTCCCGGAGTGTGGTCACCGACTCGAAGCGGTTGCAGCAGGTGTTGAAGAACCTGTTGTCCAACGCTTTTAAGTTCACCGAAGTTGGAGGTGTCCGCCTGTCTGTGTCGCAAGCCAGAGGCGGTTGGACCGAGGGTCATCCGATCCTGGCCAACGCAGCGTCGGTTGTGGCCTTTGAAGTTTCAGATACGGGCATCGGCATTCCATTCGAAAAACAGCGGATCATCTTCGAAGCATTCCAGCAAGCAGACGCCGGCACCAGCCGAAAGTACGGCGGCACAGGCCTGGGGCTGGCGATCAGCCGTGAATTGGCTAGTCTGCTCGGAGGGGAAATCCAGTTGCGCAGCGCCCCGGATAAGGGCAGCTCATTCACTCTCTACCTGCCGCAAACCTATGTGGGGCCTTCCACCGCGGTAGCGGCCCCGGTCGAGGGAAAATTCCGATCGTCGGTTTCGCCGATGCAACTGACGGTAGCGGGGGTCGCGGAGCATCCAGTCGAGAAGATTGCAGATGACCGGGACAATCTCCAGCCCGATGATGCGGTTTTGCTGATTGTCGAGGATGACCCGCACTATGCGCGCGTGTTGTGTGATCTCTCCCGGGACAAGGGCTTTAAAGTTCTTGTGGCGTCACGAGGTGCAGAAGCCCTGGCGTTGGCCAAGGAGTATCATCCGACTGCGGTCTCCCTGGATGTCTTTCTACCCGACATGCTGGGCTGGACGGTGCTGAACCACTTGAAGCAGGATCCGGCAACCCGTCACATACCGGTTCAGATGTTGACGCTGGACGAAGATCGGCACCACGGCCTGGCGCGGGGCGCGTTTGCATTTGTCACCAAGCCGACCACTCCGCAAGGACTGGAGGAGGCATTGGCCCGCATCAAGGAATATTCCGCTCCCCGTCGCAAGCGATTGCTGGTGGTGGAAGATAATCCCGCCGAGCAATTGAGCATCAAGGAATTGCTGGGTTATGAGGACATTGACGTCACCGTCGTCGCCACCGGCGCCGAGGCCGTGGAGATCGTCGGCGAGCAGCCCTTTGACTGCGTGGTGCTTGACCTTCGTCTGCCTGACATATCAGGCTTCGACGTGCTGGAGCGGTTCCGTGACACTCCGTCACTGAGCGACTTGCCGGTTGTAGTCTTTACCGGAAAGGAACTCTCGCCCGAGGAAGATGCGCGGCTGCATTCGCTGGCGCGCAGCGTCGTGGTGAAAGGCGTGGAGTCGCCCGAACGCCTGCTCGATGAGACTGCGTTGTTCTTGCATCGTGTGGTCGCCGATCTCCCCGTGGAAAAGCAGCGGCTGCTCGATCGCTTGCACCACTCTGACGACGCCCTGGTGGGGAAAAAAGTGCTGGTGGTTGATGATGATGTGCGGAACATCTTCGCCCTTAGCAGCGTGATCGAACGTCGAGGCATGACTGTGATCACGGCGGGAACTGGCAGGGAGGCTATTGCGAAGCTCGAATCGACTCCGGACATTGCGATCGTGCTGATGGATATTATGATGCCCGAGATGGATGGTTACGAGACCATGCAGGTGATCCGGCGAAACTCTTTGTTCCGGCGCTTGCCGATCATCGCCCTGACCGCAAAAGCGATGAAGGGGGACCGCGAGAAATGTCTCGAAGCGGGAGCTTCAGAGTATCTGGCCAAACCGGTCAATACCGAGCAACTGCTCTCGTCGCTGCGTACATGGCTGCATCGATAGCAGCGGGCCGAGGTAGGATTGTGGCGACTGCGACCTGGGTTGAGAGGACAAGTTAGGTCATGAGCGCGAACGAGAAAGTCAACATTCTGATGGTGGATGATCAGCCGGCCAAGTTGCTGAGCTATGAAGTCATGCTCGGTGGACTCGGCGAGAACCTGATAAAGGCCGCTTCCGCGAAGGAAGCTCTCGAAGCTCTGCTGAAGAACGACATTGCTGTGGTGCTAATGGATGTGAGTATGCCGGAGCTCGATGGGTTTCAGCTGGCTGCCATGATTCGCCAGCATCCTCGTTTTCAGAGGACGGCGATTATTTTCGTTTCGGCGGTGCATCTGACTGACCTGGACCAGCTCAAGGGATACGAACACGGTGCCGTCGACTATATTTCTGTTCCGGTAGTGGCGGAACTGCTGCGCGCGAAGGTCAGGGTA
Organism: uncultured Acidobacteriaceae bacterium; assembly: GCA_963743115.1. Lineage (GTDB taxonomy): Bacteria > Acidobacteriota > Terriglobia > Terriglobales > Acidobacteriaceae > Sulfotelmatobacter. The sequence continues at coordinate 607,567 of CAVUOM010000002.1, forward strand.
TTTGCTGAGTTGCACCGCAAAACGCGGCAGCTCGAAACCCTGAATCGCGAACTGGAGCAGCGCGTAATGGAACGCACGGAAGAGCTGGCTCGAAAGGCGGAAATGCTGCTGTATCTCAACACGGAGCTGGTAGGAAGGAATCAGGAACTGGACGCGATTATTCACACCGCGCCAGACATAATCTTCAGTCGCAAGGCTGACGGCTCCAGGGATTACATCAGCGACCGGTTTTATGACTTTACCGGCGCTACCCCAGCTTCGGCGAATGGTTTCGGATGGCTGGATTATGTGCATCCCGAGGATAAAGACAAAGCGATGACTGACTGGATGCGCTGTGTTGAATCCGGGGCAAATTACGAAGCGGAATATCGCCTCCGGTCTAAAGACGGGGTCTATCGGTGGTTCAGGGCGCGAGCACTTCCGATTCGCGAGGATGATGGAAAAATCGTGAAGTGGTACGGAACCTGTTCCGACATTCAGGACAGCAAACTGCTGGAAAAGTCTATTCGCGACAACGCACTGGAACTGGAGAAAATGGTCGATCGGAGGACGGACGAATTGCGGCGTCTGTCGATTCGGCTCATGACCATGCAGGACCAGGAGCGCCGCCGGCTGGCGCGCGATCTGCACGACGGGTTAGGACAGGAACTTGCAGTGGCCAAGATGGTGCTGGACAAAATGATGCTGAAGAAGTCCGACCGACCGGTAGAAGAAGAGTGGACTCAAGCCAGCAGTATTGTGGATCGCGCCATTCAGCAAGTGCGCACCATGTCCCACCTCCTGCATCCTCCCCTGCTCGATGAGGTTGGTTTGCTCTCGGCGCTTTCCTGGTACGTGGAAGGGCTCACAAAGCGCAGCGGCATTGAGATATCTCTCGAGGTCGAGCCCCGCGATTTTCCGCGGCTTTCTGTGGACGTAGAGACCGCTGTTTTCAGAATCGTTCAGGAAGCGCTAACCAATGTCTTCAGGCATTCCGAAGCAAGCAAGGTGTGGATTACCCTGGCTCAAAAAGAAGAGAACATCGTGGTTGCAGTAAGAGACGATGGCAAGGGAGTCGAAAAGAGAATTACCGAACTGCAACCCGACAGCGTTGGAGTTGGCATTGGAGGCATGAAACAGCGCGCCAGAGAATTTGGCGGAGAGCTGCGGTTGACGAATGCCCACCCCGGAACCCTCGTCGAGCTCACCATTCCCCTTCGTTTGGTGTTGCGGGAGCCGAGTGCTGTCATGGCGTCCTGAGCCGATGTATGTGCGTTTGGTGCGACCCGCCTTCGATTTCGTCCATCCCTGAAGAAGCTGTACTCGCGCCTGACTGGCCTCACAAGTCTGTAGTCTGCTGAAAGATTTCCCCGGTTCTCCCGCACATTCTGGTTCGCTGTACAGCGAAGACCGGATGGAACAAGCCCAATTGAAAGGTTAGGGTTGAGTCCGCACGACATTCGAACTGTTGCTCGTTTCGAGCAAGGAAGAGGTCCCTCTTATGACAAGAATTAGTTCCGCATTGCCAAGATGTTTCCTGACGCTCGGCGCCGGTCTTCTACTCTTACTGTGCTCCGGCATGGCGTTTTCTGCGGATGACAACAAAGATCAGTCGGACATCGACAAACGTCTCGACGCTTCCGCTCAGGTTTTGAACGAAATTATGGCGACCCCTGACAAAGCCATTCCTGACAAGGTGATGAGCGATGCGAAATGCGTGGCCGTTATTCCCTCCATGGTAAAGATCGCCGTCGGTTTCGGAGGCAGTCACGGCAAAGGAGTCGCTACGTGCCGGACCGAAAGCGGCGTCTGGAGCGCTCCTGCACCGATCACTATCACAGGTGGAAGCTGGGGATTGCAGCTGGGCGGTCAAGCCGTCGATTTGGTAATGATCGTGACCAACGACGACGGAATGCAACATTTGATATCGAGCCACTTCAAGCTGGGCGCAGATGCTTCGGCGGCTGCGGGTCCTGTCGGGCGCGATGCCGCCGCCGACACCGACTGGAAAATGAGAGCTGAAGTACTGACCTACTCGCGAGCCCGTGGCATTTTTGCGGGAGTTGACCTGAACGGGTCCGTCGTCACGCAGGACAAAGATGAAACTCGACTTCTCTACGGGAGATTTGTGCCCTTTGCCGACATCCTGAATGGAAAAATTCGGCCTCGGGAGGCAAGCCAAACGTTTCTCTCTGCCATCCGCCGATATTCTGGCCAAGCCAGGGAACACGGCGAACTGAAACCAGCGCCGGGGACTCCGATCACCGCCGCTAGCCGGTGAAGCGAAAATCCCTACGGCTTCGTTCCGAGGCCCGGTTTGTCTGCAGGCCGGGTCTCGGTGTTCAACAAGAGAAGATAACCAAACAAAGCGGAGGTTTTCATGTCGACAATTCTACTGATCGTGCTGGTGCTGCTGTTGCTCGGCGCTCTACCGACCTGGCCGTACAGCAGATCGTGGGGCTATTACCCCAGCGGAGGGCTGGGCCTGGTGGTCGTCGTCTTACTTGTGCTGCTCGTGGCCGGTCGCCTGTGAAGTGGCCGGAATTTCCGACTGCTTTTGCGGAGCTTTCGCGTCAGCGAATGGTGGGAGCACCTAGCTCTCACCATTCTTCATTTTCTGACGACTTCACGGTTGTGATTCGTTTCCGCAGAGGATTAATGGACGAACAAGATGTTTCAGCCTGACTGCCACGCAATAAAACAACTACGACGTCGGGGCCGAAGTGTACAGCAAGTCTGGCAATCAATTACAGGAGCATCCTGATGGGCCGCGAAGCGCGGTGTCGGTACTCTCTCAGTGGAAGTTGAAAGCTCCCGGAATCATCGAGAGCAATTCAACCAGCACTTTAGTTTGATCGGAGGAAACTACAGTGGCGACTTGCGTGATTTCCGCGACAGAAGCAAATCTGGTTCCGGGCCAGCAGGAAGCCCGTCGAGAATCCGAACACAGCCTGGTTCAGCGCGCACAGGGCGGCGACGAGCACGCCTTTGCCAGGCTCTTTCAGCTTCACAAGAAACGGGTGTATTCCGTTTGTTTATTGATGACGAAGGATCTGGCTGAGGCAGAGGACCTCACGCAGGAGGCTTTCCTGCAAGTGTTTCGCAGCGTGGGCTCGTTCCGCGGGGACTCCGCCTTTTCTACATGGCTTTATCGGGTTGCAGTAAACACGGTTCTGATGAAGATCAGACGCCGCAAGGCCCCGCCGATACTATCCCTTGATGAGCCGATGTCGCCAGAGTCACCAACTCTGCGGCGTGACGTCGGAAAAGCAGATCCCCAGCTCTCCGGCGCGATCGATCGTATTGCATTGCGCCGCGCCATCCAGGAACTCCCCGACGGCTGCCGGAAGATTTTCGTTCTGCACGAGGTTGAAGGCTACCAACATAATGAGATTGCCGAAATGCTGGACTGCTCAATCGGCAATTCAAAATCGCAACTGCACAAGGCGAAGATGAAGATGCGCGACCTACTGTTTCCGAAGCGGAGAGTGTTGCGGCGCCCTGCATCCAACCACGCCGTTTCGAGTGCAAGCTGCGCAGATGGCTCCTCGCGGCCTACTGAGTTCACGGTATTGCGGGCACGCGGCTGAACTCCTATTGTGAGAACAGAAATCGAGCTGGGATGGAGGAACCGATGCCAGGGAAAAAGCATCTTCGCGGTGTGAGCGCGAAGGAGCAGAGGGAGTACGAACATATCAAGGAAAGCGCGCAGCGGTCTGGGCGGTACGGCAACCGGGCAAAGGAAGTCGCTGCCAGAACCGTGATGAAAAGGCATGAAGCGGAAGGCCACAGCAAGGGGCACTAAATGGCAGACCGGGTCTGGAGAGGCGGCGTCTTGCTCATCCAATATCTCAGCTACGCTTAAGTTTGACTACGAAATGAAGGGAGCGCCGCTTGGTTCGAATACTTGTGGTAGACGATAACCCGGCGGTTCGACACTACCTTCGAGCTCTACTCGAGCAGCAAAGCGCCTGGCAGGTTTGTTACGAGGCTCGGACCGGAAAAGAAGCGCTGCAACGGGTGGAAAAGAATCAGCCCGACATGATTCTGCTGGATTTCCAGATGCCGGATTTAAACGGGCTTGATGTGGCACGGCAAGTCACGAGACTGTTTCCCGAAATTCCGATCCTGATGGTCACGATTCATCTATCCAAACAACTGGCTGAGGAGGCTCGCAAGGCAGGCATCCGGGGGGCGTGTGCGAAATCGGATGTGGGCTCAATTGTCGAGGCCGTCGAAGTGCTGCTGCATGCTGGAACCTATTTCCCATCACTGGGCTCGACGGGCAACTAGGAATCTCGAATGCCGACTGAGAATACAGGATTCACTGTATTCGAAGCACAGTAGTACCATGCTAGTTTTGAAGTTGCTTCAGCTGGGAATTGCTTTCCACCCGGTTCGAGTGGATTTGTACGCAATAACGTGGCAAAGTTGATCATAGAGCCAGCCGTGAAGCGATTGACTTTTACGAGGCTGCCTCCAGAAAGCCTGAATCCTTTATGGCAGTCCGAATCCTGCTGGTGGACGATCATCCCATCGTGAGACAGGGCTTGCGGACTCTGCTGGAAGGACGCTCCGGTTGGGAGGTCGTGGGTGAAGCTTCGGACGGAATCGAGGCTCTGGACAAGGTCGAGATTTTGCAGCCCGATATTGTGGTGCTCGATGTCACCATGCCTCGAATGAACGGCCTGGAGGCCTGCCGGCTAATGCAAAAGAGGCAAAAGAGGCAAATGGGCGCAGGTCTCGAGGTTTTGTTCGTTACGCAACATGATTCTCCGCAGATGATGCGAGAGGCTCTGGACGCGGGAGCAAGAGGATATGTGGTGAAGTCGAATGCCGCCCGCGATCTACTGGAAGCGGTAGAGGCGGTGAGTCAGCATCGGGTGTTTACAGCACTGGCGCAAATCCCGCACGCTTCGTGCTGAATTTTGCGCTATCTCTGAGGTTATACCTGGAGGATGCCATGAAAGTTCGTATCTTGTTGGCTGACGATCACGAAATTGTGCGCCGAGGCTTGTGTTCGCTGCTTCAGAAGCACGAAGGGTGGGAAGTTTGCGGAGAGGCATCCGACGGGCGCGAGGCGGTCGAGATGGCCAAGCAGTTAAAACCGGATGTCGTAATCGTGGACATAGGCATGCCATACCTCAATGGCCTCGACACAACCCGCCAGTTGTTGCAGCACGACCCTCATTTCAAAGTGATAGTACTGACCATCACCGATTCCGATCAGGTGATTCGTGAGGCACTGGATGCGGGAGCGCGCGGCTTCGTGCTTAAATCGGACGCGGCTCGCGATCTGGTGGCGGCGGTAGAAGCTTTGCAGAGCAAACGAATGTTTTTTACTCCGCGGGTAAACGACCTGGTGTTGGCGGGCTTCCTGGAGAAGGGGCATGCCATATCGCGGAACGCGCCGCCGGATCTGCCGACATTAACCGCGCGTGAACGTGAAGTCACCCAGCTTCTCGCTGAGGGAAAGAGTTCCAAGGAAGTGGCCGTACTGCTGAACTTGAGCACCAAGACGGTGGAAACCCATCGCAGCAACATTATGCGGAAGCTCAGTTTGCACTCCATCCGCGATCTGGTGGTGTACGCCATCAAGAACAACATCATCCAGATCCAGATGCCGCAACTCCGCGGCACGCCAGAGACGACTGTCGCCTGAGCGGATAGTTCCGATCTCTGTTGGGAATAACTTACACCACGCTTCTCTTCAGGTTGTTGACCTAAGATACTGGAACTCAAGGGATTACGAATTTGGCAATCTCCTTGCTTCCTGAGTAACGTCGCCCGAATATTGAGCGCACTTGCGGAGCTCGCGGCGCCAGCTTGTGCTGTTCCTTTCAAACTATTTCCCTACAAACCGGACCGGCCGTGAGTGCAACTATTCTCATACTACCCGTGGCCGCTCTCAGTGGGGACTCGCCGCGGAGATCCTGTTTGTGCCGGGAGGTGAAGCTTGAGCGTGCTTCGAATCCTTATCGCGGACGATCACGAAGTAGCAAGGAAAGGTATTCGCTCCCTGCTCGAAAGCCATCCGGGTTGGGAAGTCTGTGCTGAAGCCAGCGATGGTCGCGAAGCGGTTGAGTTAGCGGGCAGGTTGAACCCGGACGTCCTGCTTCTCGATATCGGAATGCCGAACCTGAACGGCCTGGATGCATCCCGGCAAATCCTGGCAACGAACCCCGATGCTCGCATTCTGATCCTGACCGTACACGACTCGGAACAGATGGTGCGGGAAGTACTCGACCTCGGAGCGAGCGGCTTCCTGCTGAAGTCGGACGCGGGGCGCGACCTGGTGGCCGCCGTGGAGGCTCTACAGCGCCGGCGAACATTCTTCACTTCAAGCGTGGCGCAGATGATGCTCGAGGGTTACTTCCGCCCTCACGAGAAGGGCGAGGCTTCCCGACAATGTATTTTGACGCCGCGGGAACGCGAAGTGATTCAGCTCGTCGCGGAGGGAAAAACCACCAAAGAAATTGCCACGGCTCTGAGTCTCAGCGTGAAGACAGCGGAAACTCACCGGACCAACCTGATGCGCAAGCTCAATCTGCATTCGGTCGCGGCTCTCACTCTCTATGCGGTGCGGAATGGCATCGTTCAGATCTATTGAACGACGTCACTGGCTCACGATGGAATCCCTCGGAAGTAAAGCTAGATTGGGTGTCCGCTACGGTCTTCACTGGATACAAGCGACGCAGCAGCGGACGTAAACTTCAGTGCAGTTGATTGGACATGCACACCGCTTCGGAAAGGAAACGACTATGCTCTGGACCATCGCCGTGTTGCTCTTGATTCTCTGGTTATTGGGTATGGTCAGCTCGTACACGCTCGGAGGATTCATTCACATCCTACTGGTGTTGGCAGTGATTGCGGTTCTAATCCGCCTGATCCAGGGCCGAAGCCCGGTACTCTGAGTTGCGGAGTTTTGAGCGCAGAGCAAGCCGGCCCGGCCGCTTTGGAGTACAGTCGTTCCTTCCTCCATGAACCTCGCTCAACCTTCCACAGCTGGGCCAGAGCACGGGCCGCGACAGTCAACGCTCGGTTCTCCGCATCAGGTTGAGAGACTCCGAAGAATCTAGCACGTGGAACGATGGGTGTCCGATACCAAAGCGTCGTCTTGGCCGCGCGATCAGACTGATGGATCTCGCAGACGGCCGTCTCGAACGCGCGTCTGAGATCTTCTGCGGACGGTGAACGGTTGGTGTCGTGATGTCCTGCAACCTTGTATGCCATTGTGGAGAACTCAACTTTCTGCTCTCACCGGACTGTACGATGGCGATTGCAAGCCGCCAATACTGTGTTGCCCGGTTCTCCCGTGAACGTTTCCCCTACTGCGTAGGGCGGGCATGTGTAGGTTCCTAGCCGAAACCGGTGCGCCTTATGATGCCTGACATCAAGAACGGTGCTTCCTTCGCGCTGTTGGCCTGCGTCGGGACAGCTTTTGTCCGCCTGACTTTCGCTTCTTCTTTAACGCGGCCCCACCCCTCGTCGGACGTGTCCGAGCGGCGCGACGCCGAGGTCGCTCCGCAGGCGCGGCGGCATTTGCAGCCTCCCGCACTCTCGTACTTACGGTTTCAGGGAACGCCGCAAGGTTTTCGGTCAGCTCCTGGGTCGCCTTGGTGAGTGTGCCGGCTGCGTGGCCAAGTTTCCGGGCGACGGTATTCAGAAGAGGTTCTCGAGTCGTCTTACGTTTCCGTGCTGGCATTTGGGCTCCGTCAAAAGAGTTGGCGTTTATGGTGTCGCCTCGAGCCGACGATCCTCACGCCTGATTGAGATGAAGTCCCGACCCGCACGGGGCCGGGACTTCAAAAGCATCAGTGATCAATGCATCGAGAAGAATGAACTACGAAGCGCGGCGCTGCCGGTCGCGGTTCTGGTCTTCTTCGTTCTCGTCCTGGGTCTGCCCACCCTTTTTCGGTTGGTACTGGCCGGACTGGCCGCTCTGTTGACCCTGGCCAGACTGGCTGCCCTGTTGACCGTGCTGACCGCTTTGCTGGCCTTGCCCGGGTTGACCACTCTGCTGATTCTTCTTCTCCATATCGTCTGCCATAAAAGATTCCTCCTGAGAAGGCGCGGGCCATCCAGCGCCTTCGAAATTTGTTGCATGCATAACTTAGTTGCTGCACGGGATCGCAGGGTTGGGACAGATTCTTGCGGCGCTGATTGCAAATCGATCCTGGTATCAATCCGGCAGGCGATCCGACAAGCGAAAAGATGCCCTCCGATCTGGAGGTCCTTGCATCGCAGAAAGGAGGGTCTTCTCACTTAGGTCAACGCGCAGCGGTGGTCACATCACAACGGTGATTGCAACGCGAACGCCTGGGTGAAGCAGATCAAACAAGAAATATTCGCCGTCTATGTAGTCGATATAGCACTGATCTGTGTAGGCCCAACCAACCGGCCAGGGATCGACGATGGTGAACCAGTAGCCGGAGTACTGGAAGCGCGGCTGGCCATTGACAATAGTCGTCTTGTTGATAACAAGCGTGTGCTGACGGCCGAAATGGGCGCGGAACTTGTCATCGGGAATGCGGCCATGATGGCTATCGGCTCCCTGCGCCTGCGCTTGCTTGGACGGTTTGGCTTCTTCTTTTGCCGGCTTGTCCTCGTCTTTTGGAGGTTTCAGGTCGTCTTGTTTTGGAGGTTTGACCTCGTCTTGCCTCGGAGGCGCAGCTTCTTCATGCGCGGGTTGGGTTGCTTCGGGGCGAGGTTCCTCTTTCGGGGGCTTGGAATCAGTTTGCTGGTCTTGTGCGTAGATCAGCGCGCTGCCTCCGAGAAGCGAAGTCAAAAGGAATATCCTGACTGCTGTGGTGAGTTTCATGGTTTTTATCTCCTTCATGATTTGCGTCGGCCTTGGCTCCACTGCTTTCCTCCGTTGGTGACGGCAGGCTCTTAGCCGACATCAAGCTATCGTTCCACTACGACCTGCGAAGATTGCTCCGCTCTCCTTGTGCTCCGGGGTGCGGGCAGGTTTAGATTCCGCTGCCTCGGCTCGAGAGATGGCTGGCGAGCGAAATCACAAAGAACACCAAGAAAACGAAAAATAGCAGCTTGGCGACACCCGCAGCCGCAATTGCGATGCCGGTAAAACCCAATACTCCGGCCACCAGTGCCAACACCAGAAACATTAGCGTCCAGTAAAGCATCGTCCCCTCCTTCCAAACTGACTGTGCTAACGAGAACTCTAGCCGCTAACTACGAGCGGCCGAATCCCTTTCAATCTGTATTTCGAGATTCCGCGTGCTGTACACAGTTCGAGGTAGCAACGGATGAGAGAAAAAAGCAGGTGCCGGTGTCCCCCCTTTAGGAACCCGCACCTGCTCGATGGGGCGTTTGTTACTTGAACCTAATAAAACAGCGTTTTCTCTCCCATACAGTAAATCTTGTAGCTGGCCGGGAAACTCCCCTAGTTGTGTTCGAGACATCGCAAACTGACATGCGTCCCGTGAGTTTGCAGTCAGCGTGGGCCGTAAAAACCGCTGTCACTGCCGGACCCGGTGGCAATTCGGACACGCTCTCGCATTGTGTTATGCCCAGCTGCACTCTTTGCGCCCGGTGTACACTGATGGGAAAAGTGAGGTCAAGTTAACATTTCACGAACTCCTCATCGGAAATCGTCTGTTGCCCAAGATGCGTCGCTGGGCATGGAAACGAGCATCACGCGGCGCGACTTTCTCGGTTCCGCTTTGTTGGCTTCCGGATCCGCGCTGCTTGGAGGCATCTCTCCGGCGGAGCTCTTGGCTCAGGCTGATGACTTCACTGGGTACGGCGGAGTCGGCGACTACAGCAACGCGAACGGCAACACTCTGGCTGTTCTCGAAGCGGGTCATGCGATTCGTGACCGCGTGTACGATCCACTGCCGAAAGACGTCATCGATACCGGGGAGATCTTCGATTGCGCGATCATTGGTGGTGGAATTAGCGGACTCGCGACGGCACTGTTTTTCCAGCGTGGTGCTGGCCCGGGAATGAAATGCCTGATCATCGAAAACCATCCTATCTTCGGCGGTGAGGCGAAGCAAAATGAGTTTTTGGTGGAAGGCAAACGACTCATCGCGCACCAGGGCTCAGCCATCTATCAGATTCAATACCCGCATAGCTTCCTGGCGAGATTCTACGAGTCTATCGGGTTACGAACACCTCAGCTGAAATATCAAAACTGGGCCGGGCCAGAACCAGAGTTCCCGCTATGCACTACTCCTTATCAAGCGGTGGGCTTGCAGCACGGACAATACGGGTTTTGGTTTGGCGGAAAGTTCAATCAGACACCAGGCATGTGGTTGACGGACCCTCTTGGAAAGAAACTTGATGGTGCTCCGGTTTCGGACGCAACCCGAGCCGAATGGCTGCGCTGGCTGAAGGGCGAAGAAGTGGGAGGCGCGAAGTTCGAACATCCGAAAGTGGAAGGGGATGTGATATCCCGGTATCTCGATTCCATCACGCTGGAACAGCACTATATGGAACGTTTCGGTCTTAGCCGCGAAACGATTCGCACGTTCCTCACGCCGGTGGAAGGCGGTGGCGCTGGCTTGGGACCTGATGCTTTATCTGCGTACTCAGACTACGCGTTTGAAATGCTTCATCCTTTGCCGGAAGAAAATGGTGGCTCTGATCAGATGTTTCCCGGCGGTAACGCGACAATTGCGAGGCTGATGCTGAAAACTCTGATCCCCGCCGCGATCTATGGTCCACATAGCGTGGAGGGAGTTTGCCGGAACCGCGTGAACTTCACCGCTCTGGATACTCCGGAGAGCGCAGTGAGAGTTCGTCTGTCGTCTACGGCGGTCCATGTTGAACATGTTGGGGAAGCCGGCAAAGCCGGAGCAGTTTCGATCGTGTATTCAAAGAAAGGCAAGTTGTATCGCATCAAGGCGCGCTCGGTTGTGATGGCGGGCGGATGCTGGACTACGAAACACATCGTGAAGGATCTTCCGCAGACCCAGCGCCAAGCATACGCTCAGTTTTACCGCTCGCCCTGTATGATGGTGAACGTTGCGGTTAGAAATTGGCGATTTCTGTACAAAATGGGAATGAGCGGTTGTCGCTGGTTTGAAGGGTTGGGCAACTACATGGAGGTTTGCAAGCAGGCACTCACTGGTATTGAAAGCCCGACGATCGGTCCGGACTCTCCGATCGTACTCAGCTTGAAAGTTTTGTACTCATACCCGGGATCTTCCACCGAGGATCAGGGGAACCGGGGCCGCGCTGAGTTGCTGGGAACGTCTTTCAGAGACTATGAACGACAAGTCCGCGAGCAATTCAGCGAGATGTTCACGCGAGGGGGTTTCGACGCAAAGCGGGACATCGCCGGAATCATCTTGAATCGATGGGGACACGCCTATCTGAGTCCGCAACCGGGGTTCTTCTTTGGGAGTGGCGGCCAACCTGCCGCTCGCGAGATCCTGCGCAGCGCGCCGTTTGGGCGCATTGCATTTGCTAACACCGACCTGGCCGGAGCCATGGACCATCGTTATTCCATACTTGAAGCAAAACGGGCTGTCCGCCAACTGCTCGATCAGGTTTTGAGCTGACAACTAATTACTCTGCCGATCAATCCTTTGCGAATCCTGGAGATGGCTGCTATGCCGCGATTATCAATACCGCACCTGCTCCGAATGCTCTTGACGGGTTTGTTGGTTCTCGTGGCATGTGTCGCTCAATCGTTTGCGCAAGCGCGCCAGCAGGGCAAGATTTTCGGCGGCTACTTCGAGGAGTGGGGCATCCAGTATGCCGGTTACAATATTGCTGATTTGCAAAAGAATGGCGTGGCCGACGAACTGACGCACTTAATCTACGCTTTCGGTAATGTGACCCCGACTTCTCCGCCGGCGTGCGCGATTGCCGATCCCGTGGCCGCTTACCAGAATTCGAAGCTTCCGAGTGTCAACGGCAAGCCCTACACCGCGCCGCTCTATGGAAATTTTGGCGCGATCCAGCAACTCAAGCAACTTCATCCCACTCTGAAAGTATTGATCTCTCTAGGAGGACAGGCGGGCAATGTTGCGGGCTTCGTGACCGCAGCAGCTACCGCTCAGGGCCGTGCCGCGCTGGCCTCTTCGTGCATCGAGATGTTTGTGAAGGGCAATATCGCTGCCGGCGTCACGGCTCCCGGGCTGTTTGACGGATTCAATATCGATTGGGAGTTTCCCGGCCCCACGGACAAGCAGAACTTCACCGCTCTGCTGAAAGAGTTCCGGACGCAGCTCAATGCTTTATCGAAGACGACGGGCAAGAAATATGTTTTGACGTTCGATTCGCCGGCAAACCCGAAGAAATATATAAACATCGACCTCAAGGCCGCTGCTGCGCAAGTAGATTTCCTCACCATTGACGGTTACGACTACGCGGCACCGCAGGACAACCAAACCAATGAGTCGTCTTCGCTTTACGACACGGCCGCTGACCCCGTTTATGCCGAGGATCGCTACATTGACGCAACGGTAAGAGCTTATCGCCGCGCCGGCGTGCCGGCCGCCAAGTACACGATGGGTTTGCCGTTGTACGCCGTCGGCTGGACGGGGGTCCCTAACGTGAATTATGGTTTGTACCAGGATGCGACTGCTCCGGCTCCCGTTCCGTTGGCCGACGGATCGGGGCTCTGCCGAAACACGAATAAAGCCACGGCTTCGCCCGGCTGCGATACTGTGTTGACCGCGGGATTTGTTACCTACTCGACGATTGAGCACCTTACAAATAAATACGGTTTTACCGCCTGGCACGATTCGCTGAGAGTGGGGGCGACGCTCTACAATGCGGCCACCGGAACCTTCTATAGTTACGATGATCCCGCGGCAGTAGCGGCGAAAACGGCTTACATCAAGAAGAAGAAGCTTGGCGGCGCCTACGTGTGGGCGCTGAACGACGACGATGCCAACGGATCGCTGACGAAGGCGATTGCGGCCGGACTGCGGTAATCGCTTGCGAGAAAATCAACCGTAAAAAAGTGGTGCGCGTCGACCATCACCTCCGCGTAGCGTCCAGGTTGTCCGCATCAAGTTCGTTTTCCGTAACAAGATCGCGCAATAATCGCCTTTCTCGTATTTTCTGAAATCAACTTGGTCCCACCTTGAACGCCCCACGCTTTCTAGCGGTTAGCGGATCGCGGAATAATTTGTAGTTCGGATCGCGCAACAAGAGAAAAGTTTTCTGACTCAGCTGACCGAGGGGAGTACGCTACTCTCGCAAATGCTATAGAGCAGTTGGGCGTATGGATTTGCTGGAACTTGCTCTTTTCAGATCTGCAAAATATCGCGATCGATAAACCACTGCTCCGTGAGTCTTCCACAAGTGCTGCATACAACCAACGCTCGCGACAGAGATCTCGATGCGACGACCGCTTGGGCTTGTTTCCTTTAATCATCCAACCGCGGGCGGACCGCGCTGGCAGCGTCCCCCGAATAAAGGAGCCACAATGAAGCGTGCTTTACTTTTCCCTTCCCTCCTCTGCGTTTTTGTGTCGGTTTCGCTGTGGGCGCAAGCGACAGTCTCTCTGAGTCCGACGAGCTACAACTTCGGGAGCACGGCGGTCGACACCGGTACCGCGTGGCAAACCTTCACACTCTCCAACAGTGGCAGCTCTGCCGTGAGCATCAGTAATGTCACGGTCAGCGGCCCATTCGTCTTGTCTAGCAATTGTGGATCGTCGGTGGCCGCCAACGGCTCGTGTCCGATCTACGTGTATTTCTACCCAACCTCTTCAGGAGCGGCTAGCGGCACCCTGACGGTGACCGACAACGCTACCAATAGTCCGCAGACATCCGCTCTGAGTGGGACTGGCGGAAGTGGCGGCAGTTGCACGACCACGCCCAGCGCGCCAACTGGACTGGCGGCGTCTGGCACAACCAGCTCCGGTACAAATCTGAGCTGGACAGCGGACACTCCTCCTACAAACTGCACGATCAGCAGTTACACCATATTGCAGAATGGAGCTTCGATCGGGACCGCGGGCGGCACATCGTTCACCGTGAGCGGACTTGCGGCATCGACCGCTTACAGCTTCACGGTTGAGGCGACGGATGCTAACGGTACCTCAGCCGCAAGTTCGGCCGTGAATGTGACCACGCTGGCGAACTCCTGCACGGCCGTGCCGAGCGCTCCGACTGGATTGGCAGCTTCTGGAACAACCAGCTCCGGTACCAGCTTGAGTTGGACGGCGGTAACTCCGCCCGCGAACTGCACGATCAGCAGCTACACCGTATTGCAGAACGGAACTTCGATTGGAACTGCAAGCGGAACTTCGTTCGCCGTGAGCGGGCTTTCCGCTTCGACCACTTACAGCTTCACCGTGGAAGCGACGGACAGCCACGGCACGTCGAGCGCAAGTTCGGCTCTAAATGTTACGACACTGGCAGGCGGTGGCGGCTCATGCGCAACAGCGTGGAGCGCCACTGCCGTCTACACCGCTGGCATGACGGCGAGCGTGGGCGGAGAAAACTACGTTGCCAATTTTTGGACGCAGAATCAGAATCCGTCGACCAATAACGGCGGAGCCGGAACCGGCGAACCCTGGACTGCCACGGGGGCTTGTTCGAGTTGCTCGGCTGCGCCAGCTGTTCCAACTGGACTGGCGGCGTCCGGAACGACACAATCCAGCACAAACCTGAGCTGGACTGCGGTCGCTCCACCGGCAGGATGCAGCGTCGGCTACAAGGTCCTGCAAAACGGAGCTTCGATCGCAACCCCAACCACAACCTCCGATGCCGTGACTGGTCTCACGCCTTCGACAACTTACACCTTTACGGTAGAGGCAACAGATGCAGCCGGCACATCAGCCGCGAGTTCTGCGGTGAATGTGACTACTCTCGCGAGCTCGTGCACCACCAAGCCAAGCGCTCCAACGGGATTGGCAGCCTCGGGCACGACTGATTCCAGCACCAACCTCAGTTGGAATGCAGTCACTCCTCCTAGTGGCTGCACCATCACCAACTACACCGTGTTGCGAGGCGGGACTGCGATCGGAACTACGACCACCACGTCCTATACACCCGGCGGACTTTCGCCTTCAACGAACTACAGCTTCACGGTTGAAGCGACAGACTATGCCGGCACGTCTGGCGCCAGTTCAGCCGTCAGCGTCACGACAACCGCGCTTACCAATCTGTTCGTAGGTGGATGGTATGAAGAATGGGGCACTTACTACGCCAACTACAATGCTGCGCAACTGCAGACGAATGGCGTAGCCGGCGTACTCACCCATCTCATTTATGCCTTTGCCAAACCGGTCGCGAACGGCAGCAACGTGAATTGCGCGCTCGCCGACTCTTATGCGGATTATCAGAAGGTCGTTCCGCAGGTAACTGGTGCGACTCCGGCCACGGCCCCACTACAGGGAAACTTCGGGGCGCTGGCACAACTTAAGCAGCTTAATCCCAACCTGAAAGTATTGATCTCGATCGGAGGATGGAATCCCCCGACCTACAACCAGCTCTTCGATCTCGCAGCCAGCACGCAAGCTCAACGTCAGGCCTTTGTCGGCTCCTGCATCAACATGTTCATCCAGGGCAATATCGCCTCGGGTGTTTCCAGCGGCACTCTCTTCGATGGCATCGATCTCGACTGGGAGTTCCCCAACGCAAGCGATACGGCCAACTTCACCGCGTTGTTGACCGAGTTCCGTAACGAACTGACTACGTTGACCGGAACCACCGGAAAGACGTATCAGTTGTTGGCTGATTTGGCTGCGGGCCCGTCAACCCCGGGCGCGGCTGCAGACTCGGGCAACGACGGCGGTTATGACACCATCAGCATCGCGGCGGTTGCCGCGGAGTTGAATTACATGAACATCGATGGCTATAACTATGCCGGAGACTGGTCCAACGCCACGAATGACGCGTCTGCGCTGTACGACGAAACCGCCAATCCGCTGTACGGAAAACCTGCTGACGATATCGATGCGACGGTGCAGTACTATCTGTCGCAAGGTGCGCCGGCGGCAAAGTACACCATGGGTTTCCCGCTCTATGGCGCGGGTTGGGCCGGAGGCCTGACCTCAGCCAATGGCGGCATGTATCAGAACGCAACCGGAGTTACAGATCCGACTGGAGTTCTCACTCCAAACGGAACCTCTCCGGTTCCTAATGCCAACGGTGTGGGGAATTGCTCGACGGGTGATAACCAGTCGAGTCCAGCGGCGGGATGCGATTTCCTGTTGACGGACGGTCTGGCAACCTACGGCACCATCGTAAACCTGCTGAACAACGGCTTCACCGCCACCTATGACTCCACACGTTGTGCGGCGCGCATGTTCGACTCAACCACGTCCACCGCATTCAGCTACGACAACGCTGAGTCGGTGCAGTGCAAAGTGAACTTCATCAAATCCAATGGCTTCGCCGGTGGCTACGTTTGGGCCCTCAAAGATGACGACCCGAACGGGGACCTGACCAAGGCCATTGCTGGTGATCTCAATCCGTAGAGAGACCGCGCAAGGATTAACGCCAGAGGCAGGCCGACTTACAAGTCGGCCTGCCTTTAATTTCTGTTCTGCGTTGGTGTTGAATTTCGGGCAGTGTCAGATCCGGCGATCGTGAAGAATATCGCTGCCTCAAAAATAGGGCATTGCAACTTCCGCTATATAGCTCTATACTCCGGCGGTTCGTACCTTACGAAGTCTGGAGGCATTTGCCATGTCAATCCATCTCCTGCCGCGCCTGCTCCGAATGGCTTTACTTACTTTGTTGGCCCTCGTTGCATGCATCTCTCCCTCATTCGCACAAAACAAAAATCAAGGCAAAATTGTCGGAGGATACTTCGAAGAGTGGAGTATCTACTACGCTGGTTACAACATTGCGAATCTGCAACAGAATGGAGTGGCCGATAAACTGACGCACCTCATCTATGCCTTTGGCAATGTGACGACGAGTCCGACGCCAGCATGCGCCATTGCCGACACCTGGGCTGATTACCAGACCCCATACCTCCCCAGCGTGAACGGAACCGCCTACTCTGGTCCGCTGTACGGAAATTTTGCGGCTATCCAACAACTCAAGGCACTGCATCCCAACTTGAAGGTGCTGATGTCTTTGGGAGGAGCGTCTGCTGCGAATACCGCGGCCTTCGTCAGCGCCGCGAGCACCGCTGCCGGGCGCCAGGCCCTTGCAGCTTCCTGCATCGACATGTTCATCAACGGCAACATCGCGGCAGGCATCACTGCCCCCGGCTTGTTTGACGGTTTCAATATCGATTGGGAGTTCCCCACCTCAACTGACACGCAGAACTTTACCGCTCTGCTCCAAGAGTTCCGCAGTCAGCTGAACACCTTGAGCAAAACCACGGGCGAGCAATATACCTTGTCATTCGATGGGCCCGCAGGCTCGCAGAACTACGTCAACATTGATCTACGCAAAGCTGCCGCGCAGGTTGATTTCATCACCATCGATGGCTACAACTATTCCGGCTCATGGGTCACGCAAACCAATGACGCTTCGCCGCTATTCGATTCTCCACAGGATCCGTTGTTTGGCCAGGATCTCGACATCAACGACACGGTAGATGCATATCTTAAGGCTGGCGTGCCACCGCACAAGTACACGATGGGTATGCCTCTTTACGGCGCCGGCTGGACAGGTGCGCCTAACGTGAACCATGGCCTGTATCAGAACTCAACCGCCCCCTCTCCTGTCCTCTGGGCGAATGGAACAGGCTTATGTCCGGACCTCAGCGGCAACACGGCGGGTTGCGACACTCTGCTGACTCCGGGACTTCTCACCTATTCGACACTCTCGACGCTTACGTCGAATGGCTACAGCAATTACTTCGATCCGCGAAGGGTCGCGGTGTCGCTTTACGACCCGACCGGCGGAACCTTTTACACCTACGACGATCCCTTCACGGTATTTTTGAAGACGATCTACATAAACCTGAAAGTCCCGGGAGGTCTGGGCGGCGCCTACGTATGGGCGCTGAAAGACGACGATGCGAATGGAACCATGGTCAAAACCTTGGCTGCGGGCCTGGGCCGCTAGTTACTACAGGCCTAGGAACACAAAACCAGAACTTGGGCAGGCTGGCTGAGAAGCCAGCCTGCCCTTTTGTGTTGATGGATTATTTGGCAGCCGCTTCGGGGACCGCGCTGACGAGTGCACGCAAGGGACTGATCACCGTGAAGCGAACCAGTGCCTGCGGTTTCTCGACTTCATCCAAAAGAGCCAGTTGCTGAGCCTTCCAACCTGCAGTCGCAGGTAGTCCGGATGAAAGATGAGACACCGCCTCGAGGCCGATCGTGCCCAGTACGGTGAGTTGCTGAACTCGCGGTTCTGCTCGCGCCAGGATGGGTGAGGCAGCCATCAAGCGCAGAATTCCAGGTTCCGCGGCGATCCACGCCTTGAAGTTGGCAGTAAGTTCGGCTTGTCTCTGCGATCGAGTTTCGGGATCCTGAAGATAGGCGTTCACCAGTTGCTCGAAATTGTGGCGCGACGGCGGATCGGGTGGAAGAGCGTCTACAAGTTGATTGAGTGGCGTGAGCTGATTCGGGTGCTGCTGGTGTGCGCGATCGTGGAAGGTGACGGGCTCGAGCACGGACGCGAGGACAACGAGGGGATCGATCTGTCGGGTTCCCGCCAGCTGGCGGAGGCTCACAGCTTCCTGCGAGATGTGTGTCAAACCCAGAGCTTCCAGCCGCAGTGACTCGACGGCCAGTCGGCGGTACATGTCGTCCACATCTGATGCTGAGCCCGGCGACCAGAAGCGCTCGGCGATGGCCGCCGCGCGGGGCCAGATGCGGGAGTCGATGTCCCGTGAAGTAGTCTGCTCGTCCCACATACACGCCTCTCCGCCGAGAATGCGCGCCTGCTGCTCCGAGCTGAGGCCGCTCGACTGGGGCAGAGGGTCTATCGCATAGTGTGCTGCGGCGGTGCTCATCAGATTCAGGTAATAGCCAGCAGAGAGAATGCTGCTGTAACCCGCTTTCGCTCCGGCGGCCAGTGAATCGAAGCCCCTCCAGCTCTGAACGACGACGTCCTTCGGCAGATCGGGCGTAAGAATTTCGTCCCAGCCGATCATGTGCTTGCCGTGTTTCTCAAGAATCTTGAGCAGACGCTGGTTGAAATAATTCTGCAGGGCGGCTGTGTCGCGGAGATTGTGTTCGCGCATGAAGGCCTGGATGCGCGGATTGGCCTTCCACTCTACGCCGTTGTTCTCGTCTCCTCCGATGTGCATGAAGTGGTCAGGGAAGATGGCCGCCATCTCTGCAACAAATGTGTCGAGAAACTTATAGGTACTTTCGCGCGTAGGATCCATCACCGGATCGAAGACGCCGAACTCCCGCTCGATGTGGAAGGGACCGGGGGCACTGGCGAGATCGGGATAGCCGACGAACCATGCGCTCGCGTGTCCGGGCATGTCGAACTCGGGCACGACACGGATGCCCCGCTCACGCGCATAGGCAACAATCTCGCGGGCTTGCTCCTGGGTATAGAAAAGTCCGTCGGAGCCCAGGTCGGTGAGCTTGGGGAAAGCTCGGCTCTCCATCCGGAAGCCCTGGTCTTCGCTGAGATGCCAATGGAAGACGTTAAGCTTCACTGCGGCCATTCCGTCGAGCGTGCGCTTGATAACCTCAACCGGCATGAAGTGGCGTCCGCAGTCGATCATGAGGCCGCGCCAGCGAAAACGTGGAGTGTCTTGAATGGACACCGCGGGAAGGAAATAACCTGTTCCATCTGTTTGTATTAATTGTTGCAGAGTCTCGAGGCCATGTATGGCCCCGACTACAGTAGTTGCACGGAGGCGCAGGCCCGACGGGCTAATGTCGAGAGAATACGACTCGTCTTCATCGACTGACTGGATCGCTTGTCCTCGGCCATCGACACTGACAGCCAGCGCGCCGGATACGCTCGCGGACTGAGATGTTGAAATTGAAATGCCGGTTTGTATCTCGATTCGCTCAAGGCAGCGCGCTACGGCGGCGTCGAGTCGGGCGTCCCTGTAGTGTTCAGTGATGACCGCCAAGGAGGGTGAAAGGATGAGCCGCCCTTCCTGCGTAGAAAGGTGCGAGGGTTGCGGCATCAGAGTATTGACGAACCCAGGCGGGTTTTGCGCTGGCATCGCCTGATTGGGAGCGCCCGCCGATCCTGCAAGGCTGGCGAGAATCATGGCAACTGCTAGGTGCATCGTGGCCTCTTTTCACGGGCCGCCCGCTGCGACACCTTAGCGGAAACGCCGGATAAACAGGGTGTGCCGTTCGGAGCGGTAGAAACCGACTACATAAATTGTAGCCTTTCCCTTGGTCGAATAGATAATCTGGCGAATGCGCAGCACTGAAGCTCCTCGAGGCACGCTAAGAAGTTCGGCAACGTCTGTGTCCGCTGATGTCGCATCCACTTCTTCGTCCGCGTATGCCAATTTCGTGGCATAGCTATGCTCGAGAATCGCAAACAGCGAACTCCGTCCCAGAGGGGCCGAGGCCAACTCGGGAAATTCGGCGGCCGACAGGTAGCAGGTTTCCAGGGCGAATGGGTCTTCTCCCGTCAGCCGTAGACGCTGGATCCTTACCACTCGGCTGGCCGCTGGCAGCCCCAGCCTAGCCGCTACTTCGGGGTCGCCCTCAATCACCTTTGCCACCAGCACGCGCGAGCGCGGAGCCAAACCACGGCTCGACATTTGCTCGGTATAGCTCATCAACTTGTTGAAGTGAATCTTGGGGACGGCGACGAAGGTACCTGCTCCGAGCCGGCGTTCAACGACGCCCTCGTGTTCGAGGCCCGCCAAGGCGTGGCGGGCTGTCATGAGGCTCACCTTGTGGGTCTTGGCAAGTTCGCGCTCCGACGCGACCGGATCCCCTGGTCTGAGGCCCGCGGAAGCAATGCGGTTGCGGATCTCGCCCTGGATTCTTTTATAGGCGGGAGTCCGATTGCGATGATTTCCAGACATAGTTTATCGCTTCCAGAATCTCTTGGATGGCTGGCCGCCGCCGAATACTCACGCCAAACACTTCAGCGCCTTATGCTATATAGCGTATTGAGAGGTTGATGTAAAGCTCAATTCCTGAAGGACCGCGTTCGATGGCCCTTCACCCGCGAGTCGGAGCACGATTGCGACTGAAACGGCGCTAGCCTCCAGCAAATCAAAGAGTGGGGCAATGCGAAATCTGGCCAAAATGAGTAATTCATGCAGACTTAACGCAGTTATTTCCCGATTTGGGACTTCCTGTGGAGTTCCAACATTTCTCGTTATGGGTTTTTCTTCGGTAAACCTGACGGACGCCTGAAGGCCGAGTCGAACACTTTTTTCAGGCTATTGCTTTTTTTCCTTGACTATGGGACATGGCGTGCTATATAGCATAGTTCGTTTGTATTAGGAGCCCGTTTGTAACCCGGTTGGTGAGTGCTTTCAGGAGGAGCTGCGATGACGAATTTGACGTGCCGAAGGCGTAGGAACCTGGGACAAGGGAACGAGTGCGGAACTGCGCGGAGGCTGGCTTCATTGCTAGTGGTCTGCGTAGTCATCCTCGGCCTGTCAACAGCAGGACTGGCGCAAGAGCTGGCGGCTACGCTTACCGGTACAGTCACCGATCCCAGCGGAGCGCTCGTGGCTGGTGCCACGGTCGTGGTTCACAGCAACGCGACCGGCATCGACGTTCGCACCGTGACCACCACCAGCACCGGTAATTTCAATATTACGAACCTGCCCGCGGGCCGGTACACCGTGACGGTAAAGAACGCCGGCTTTCAGACCTACGTGGCGAATGAAGTTGTTCTGAACGTGGCCGAGAAGCACACTCTGGATGTGCAGTTGAAGACCGGGAAAACCACCGAAACCGTCGAAGTAGTGGCAGAAAACACGCCTATCCAAACCACGACGGCAGAACAATCCGGCACCGTCACAGGCGACCAGATAACACAGCTGGCGCTGAACAACCGAAACTTTGAGCAACTGGTGGTGATGCAGCCGGGAGTCGCCAACCAGTTGGGCGATGAACCAGGATTTGGTCTCTCCAGCAACACCTCGATTGCCATAAATGGCGCGCGCATGGGCGCCAATAACTGGACCGTAGACGGCGCCGACATCAACGACAGCGGGTCGAACGGAACTCTGCTGAACACGCCAAGCATTGATGCTATTCAGGAGTTTACCCTGGAGCGCAGCAACTATGATGCGTCCTTTGGGCGCAGTGGCGGTGGGCAAATCGTGGTCCAGACTAAGGCGGGAACGAACCAGTTTCATGGCACGGGCTATTGGTTCAATCGCAACAATTTTTACAACGCGAACACTTTTGAGAACCGGCAGTCTATTGCTGATAGCAGTTACGTTTCGGGCCTTTCCGGAAACGGAACCCCGATTGAGCGCTACAATGACTGGGGTTTCACCATCGGTGGTCCCATCGAAATCCCCAAACTTTATCAGCCGACGAAGAACAAGACCTACTTCTTCTGGTCGGAGGAGTGGCGGCACTCGAGTCTCCCCGGGAGCACGGAAATCAATGTGCCCACGGTGGGACAACTTAGTGGCGTTTTCACCACTGCCCAAATTACCGGAACGAACACTACCCCTATTCCCGTCGCCCCCGCCGGGTGCGTGACTACGGCTGGGACGGGAGCGAACGAAACCTGGACGATCAGCCCCACCTGCTACAGCCAAGATGCTGCTGCCTATCTAAAAGCGTTCATCGCGCCCAACCCGCCCAACGTAGGCACCAACCTACTGGATGAGAGTTATACCGAGTTGAACAACTTCCGTCAGGACATCATCCGCCTCGACCAAAACGTTGGCGACAAGGTGCGCCTGTATGGCCGTTACATGCAGGACAGCGTGCCAGAGAACTTCCCTTTCGGGCTGTGGGGTACGGCGAATTACCCCGGATCGGACGCGATTTCGCTCAACGCTCCGGGCCGTAACCTGGTCGCAAATGCTACTATGAGCATCTCGCCGAAAGTGGTGAACGAAGTCGAGTTCGGCGATTCCTGGGGAGCGATCAATGCGGGGTTGAGCGGGTTCGCCAATTCACCATCCTTTACTAGTCAGCTCACGGGGCTGACTGCCTACCAGGATCCCTATGGACGCGCCCCTAATGTCGAGTTCGCCAACTCGCAGTACACAGGCTTAGTCAACGGGAACGGGCCTTACTTCGAGAGGAACATCGATAAGAACATATTCGACAACCTATCCATTCAGCACGGGAACCACACTCTGCGCCTTGGGGTTACGTCGATGTGGATGACGAAGACGGAGAACGCCACCAGCGGCGAGGCGACCTTCAACTTCAGCAGTGCAGTTAACGGGAATGACGCCTTCGCCAATTTCCTGTTGGGACAGGCTGACAGCTACTCGCAGCCAAGCAAAGACACGGTTCCAGACCTGCACTACACGAACTTCGAATTCTATGTGCAGGACGATTGGAAAGTGACGCCACGCCTCACGGTGAATCTCGGCGTGCGCTACAGTTATTTCCCGTCGCCCACCGACGCCAACCACACTTTGCTCAACTTCGACCCCGCTGCTTTCAAC
Source organism: uncultured Acidobacteriaceae bacterium (assembly GCA_963743115.1). GTDB lineage: Bacteria > Acidobacteriota > Terriglobia > Terriglobales > Acidobacteriaceae > Sulfotelmatobacter. The sequence continues at coordinate 630,985 of CAVUOM010000002.1, forward strand.
GCGGCCAATGCTCCCACAATTGTGACCTCGGTGAACACTCCCAACGGAGACTTTGCCAGCGGAAATGCGGCAACCTATGCCAATGGCCTGATCTTTCCCACCGGGACGACGTGCTCCACTGCCCAGGCGATTCCGACCGAGGTTGGGGCGACTTGTTCCCCCTACGGCGCCCGGGTCAATCCCAACTCGAACAACAACTGGGGTCCAAGGCTCGGTCTGGCGTATGATCCTTTCGGCAATGGAAAATGGGCAATCAGGGCCGGATACGGCCTCTTCTATGACCGTACTCTCAACGGTATTTGGGAACAGAACGCGTTCAGCGATCCTCCGCTCGTTCAAACCACAACCGTCACCAACAATGGAACTTCAAGCCTGAACCTCTTCGACAACTATCAGCCGCCGGGATCAGTCATCCCACCTGCTCCTCTCGGTCCAAGCGGCCTGACCACAACCGGATTGGGCTTCCCGGGCCAACAGCCGACCTTTAAAGTTCCCAGCTATCAGGATTACAGCCTATCGGTGCAACACGAAATCATGCCGAACACGGTGGCGGAAGTTGCCTACGTCGGTACGAAGGGTACCCATCTGCTGGGCGACATTGATTACAACCAGCCCACAGTGGCGACTCGCGTGGCCAATCCTGGGATCGGTATAAATGCCATTGCTCCGTTTGCCGGCTACGGTGGCATCACTGCTCGCGATCCCGTTTTCACCAGCAACTACAATTCGCTGCAAGCCACGCTGAACAGGCGACTCAGCCACGGGCTGACGGTTGGCGTAGCCTACACCTGGTCGAAGCTGCTCACCACCAATCCCGAAGACCGCGCCTTGGGAACCCAGGACACCTACGACTTAAAGGAAAGCTACGGGTTATCCACCACGAACACACCGCAGATGTTAGCCATCAACTACTACTATCAGGAGCCTTTCTTCAAGGAACAGCGCGGTTTGGGATGGCTGCTCGGGGGATGGGAACTCTCCGGTATTGTCACGATCCAGTCTGGGCAGTCCCTCACCATAACCCAGAACAACGATCCGTGGGCACTGGTCACACAAACCACCTCGAACCAGGCCTGCACGATCACGGCAACCGTTACTTCTTGTCCGACTTACCCTGGCGGCATTGGTATCGGGAACAGTTCGATCTCCCCTCGCGCCAATCAATCGGGTGATCCCCACGGTCCAAAAACTGTCAACGAATACTTCAACACCGCGGCGTTTTCAGACGCGGTCGGACAGTTCGGCAACTCGGCTCCCGGAGCGGTGCTGGGACCGGGCTTCGAGCGGTGGGACACATCACTGTTCAAGAACATAAAGTTCGGTGAACGGGCCACCGCGCAGCTTCGGTTGGAAACCTTCAACACATTCAACCACGGCAGCCCTGCCGCGGTCGTTACAAACGTGGACTCCGGGGCCTTTGGACAGGTCGACGACTATCATATTCCGCGTAACGTGCAACTGGGTCTTAAGGTCACCTTCTGATGATCACATAGCCTCTGCCACAAGGCGCACGCTTAGGCGTGCGCCTTGTGTTTTTTCCTGCCCTGCTACTTCAGCATTAACTGCTCTCCTCTGGGGACTTCACTGGCTCTCGTTCCTCTTGATAGCTGCCGCTCTTCCCTTCTCCTGGATCGCGAGCGCGATCTTTTGTTCGTTCGCCGCTTCGGCGGTCTGGCCCAGCTGCCGCAACACCGTGCCGAGAACAAAGTGGGCTTCAAAGTAGTTGGGATCGATCTGGATGGCTTTGCGAAGCGGTTCAAGCGCCTCGCGAGGATGTTGCAGTGCCAGCTCCGTCTTGCCCAGACCAAACAGAGCTTCGGCATAGCGGGGATTCACCGCTAGAGCCGCTCGAAAATGAGGCTCCGCCTCTGCCGGCAGGGATTTATCCAGAAGGATCTGGCCAAGAATGCAGTTCGAGACCGGATCGCTGGGAAAGTGCTGCAACTCCTCCCGGTACTCCTTCTCGGCAAGTTCGTTCTCGCCTTCTCGCCAATACTCAAAACCCAGGCTGGAGTGGACTCCCATAAAGTTCGGGTCAGCGGCTTCGGCCGCTTGATATTCTTTGATGGCCTCCGGCCGATTCGACATCTCATCGTAGGCCGTGCCCATCATGATGTGAGCGGACGCCGAATTTGGATTCACCTGCATGATTCGAGCGAACACGCTCGTAAGCGCCTTGTAGTCCTTCATCCGCAGGTACGCCTTCCCTAGCATGTCGAGCGTCTCCAGATCGGAGGGCTGGGCCTGGTTTGCGCGTTCCAGATAGCTGGCGGCTTCCGGATAACGATCGAGAGCAAACAAGGACAGGCCGGCCAAGTCGAGAATCTGAAAGTCCGTTGGATAGGCCGCAGATAACGGTCTAAGCACTCGCCATGCTGGCGCGTACCGTTGGGCTTTGAAATACGCGATAGCGAGATTGCGTTTTGTCGCAGGGTCCTCAGGATGGAATTTCAGCGCTTCTTCGTACAACGGGATTGCCTCGGCAGGTTGCCCCATGCGAGCCAACACAATTCCCAGATTGTTCAGCGCGGCGAGTGAATGCGGATCTATCTTCAGCGCGCTTCGCAGAGCTTGTTCTGCAGCCTCATTGTCGCCTTTGTGCATCGCTTCCGCGGCCTGTTCGAGGTCTGTATGCAGCTGTATCTCCTCAACGGTTGGGGGCGTCGCGCTGCGCGGAGCTTGCGTCTGAGCCGCTGCACCATGCGTGATCAGCAACCCAATTGAACATGCTCCCGCGATCGCCCAGGCGCGCATTTGCATTCGCATATGCCAAATTCTAAACCACGGATCGACGTGGCCGCGCGTTTTGGTTTCAAACTTTGAGCTTTAGTTCCCACTTCTCCAGCCCCTGTATAATCGATTTCGGCCTATGCGAGCACTGCTTTCCGTGTGGACACTTTCTCTGGGGATGGGATGGCTACTGACTGCGATGCTGCTCGCCCAGTCTTCTCCAGCCAAGCCTCCGGCAAGTTCATCGTCACCCAAGACGCTAAGCCCTGGCGAACAGCCTCTCCCGCAGTTCGAAGATGTCGCGCAGAAAGCCGGACTGACGGTGTCGCACATTTCTTCTCCGGACAAAAAGTACATCGTCGAATCCATGAGCGGCGGGGTGGGGCTGATCGACTGCGATAACGACGGCAAGCTTGACATCATCACCGTCAACGGCTCCACGGTCGAACGCTACCGGCGCGGCGGCGACCCGATGATTACCCTCTACCATCAGGACGCCGACCCCAAGAATAACGAGATTCATTTCACCGACATTACCGAATCCGCCGGCCTTACTCACAAGGGCTGGGGCATGGGCGTGGCCGTGGCTGATTACGATAACGACGGCCTGCAGGATATTTACGTCACCGGCTACGGCGGCAACGCGCTCTATCACAACCTGGGCAATTGCAAGTTTGAAGATGTAACCGAAAAAGCCGGTGTGGGCGCCGGCGGCTTCAGCACGGGAGCCGCTTGGGCCGATTACGATCGGGACGGCCGGGTAGATCTCTTCGTCTCGCGTTACGTGCACGTGGATATCAACAACCTGCCGCAGTTCGGCAACGATCCGCGCTTCTGTCGCTACAAGGGAGTGCTGGTGCAGTGCGGTCCGTGGGGCATGCTCGGGGAATCGGATTTACTGTTTCATAACAAGGGTGACGGCACCTTCGAAGAAGTGTCGAAGAAGGCGGGTGTGGATGATCCTCACCATTATTACGGCTTGGGCGCTACCTGGGGCGATTATGACAACGACGGTTGGCCAGATCTTTATGTGGCCAACGACGCTGGGCCGAACTTTCTTTACCACAACAAACACGACGGAACGTTTGAGGAGGTCGGACTTCTGGATGGAGTGGCGCTCAGCGGTGACGGCATGGAACAGGGGTCGATGGGCGTCGACTGGGGCGACTATCTTCACGAAGGCCGGCTGTCGATGATCGTCACCAACTTTTTTGAGCAAGGCTCAACCCTGTATCACAACCTGGGCAAAGACAATTTTGCCGACGTCAGCGTGCGTGCCGGCCTGATGAAGGCAACTTATCCCCTCGTCAGCTGGGGCACGGCGTTCTTTGATATGGATAATGACGGTTGGCTCGATTTGTTTATCGCCAACGGTCACGTCTATCCCCAGGTCGACACGATTCCCGGAGGAACACCGTACCGACAGCCGATGCTGCTGTTCCGCAATCGTCGCGATGGAACTTTCGAAGACGTTTCCAAGGTGCTGGCAAGCATGCCTCCGCAATCGAGGCGGGGCGCGGCCTTTGGAGACATTGCCAACGACGGCAATGTCGACATTGTGGTGCTCAACGTGGGTCAGCCGCCATCGCTCCTGATGAATCATAATGCCAGCCCGAATCACCGGGTATTGTTTAAGCTGGTGGGAATGAAAAGCAACAAGGCTGCGATTGGCGCGCGCGTGACGGTGAAGGCTGGCGCGCTGGTGCAATTCAGTGAAGTGCGCGGCGGCGCCAGCTACCTCTCGCAAAATGACTTGCGATTGCACTTCGGTTTGGCGGCGAACGACACGATGAGCGAAGTAAGCATTCGCTGGCCAAATGGCGAAACCGAAGTCCTGCGGGACGTCGCAGCAGATTTCATTTACACCGTTGTCGAGGGCGCAGGAATTCAGCAGAAGTTGGCTCTTCCGCCTTTGCCGTCGCGCTGAGACCTGACCTCTACTCGCTGCGTGAGAAGGAGACAGCATCGATGAGCCGATGACGTGCGGTACACGGAGCGGTTGTATCCCGATGTCTTGATTACTTTCCGCGGCGCGACTTCCCACTCTACAGGCGAGATGTGAAGAGTTATGTCGGCCTTGGCACCGTCCTGCGCCCCATGCCAGCCCACGCGCCGTGCCCACCCAGCGCCGACCGCGGTTCCCGGCAGAGCCAGAAAGTTTCTGCGATCCATAGTGCTGCTGCAGCGTCCGCCAGTTACGGTTGCACCCTCAGAAATTAAAACGATAACCCAGAATCATCTTCGCAATCAGGTGGTCGGTCGCACCCGTGAGTCCTACGCCGAGGCCGAAATTGATCTCCCACTGCGGAGCGATACTTAAGTCGATCGCGGGGAAAATCTGGTGTTCTTGTTGTGACAGTGTATCGAAACCGGTTACGGGACCCACCGAACCGTAATATTCCAAACCTCCTGCGACTTTCGGCGTGAAATCGTAGCTGAATTTGAAGTTTGGCGAAAATACGACGCCCTGGTTCACGCTTTCGCCATGAAACGAGCGGTCGAGCGTCGGGTTCAATGCCCAATACCATCGGCCGAATTTTTGGTCCACGATTGGACGGATCTCCCACGTCCAGGTGTCCACCGAATATTGACGCCTTTGGTAGCCGATTTCATTGGAAAGGCTCAGGCCCACCGGCCAGTGCCACTTCGCCGGAACAGCAACGCGCGGCCGGATGTGATCTCCCACCCACTGCCAGTCCTGACCATCAGTGATCGAAGTAAAAATGTAAAAACCGCATTCGAACCAATCATTGAATCCGTGCGTGATCTCAACGGTTTCATGCTCGGCGTGATTGGTAGGATAAACGCCGTCTACGACGGCCTTCGAGCCGTCGATCGTGAAGTTGCTGTGAAGTTCAACCATCGTGTGGCCGGGATCGACCAGGTCGGAGCCGTACACCTGGATTTCGTAGTTATCCTGAGCGCGGGCAAAAGGGGCGGCCAAGATTGGCGTGAGCAGTGGGAGCACCAGAAGGAACAGAGGCAATCCTTGCGGGATGCGGAGTTCAGTGGGTTTTGCCGGAATCATCGTCTACGCCTTGTCGAATCCGTAATCCAGACACCTTTCCTGGTCTTCGCGCCCTCATTCGAGAATATCGGCAGGATTTTGTCTTCCGGTCATTTGCCTGCCGATTCGTCGCCAGTTCCGATGGTCTCGCCGCGTTTCAACGTCCGGTCAAAGAAACCGGCGGTCGCAGTGTAGGCGCGCAGCCAATCTCGCCACCTCAGGAACCCGTGGATCTCATCCGGCAGGATCAGTTGTTCGAAGGGCACGTGCTGCGCGCGCAGGCGCTGCACCAGGTCGACAGTTTGACTGAAGGGCACGTTGCGATCATCGTCACCGTGGATGAGCAGTACCGGAGACCTCCAAGTGTCGACGTAGGCATCCGGTGATGAATCCCACGCCAGCTTTATCGCCGCTTCGGCATCGGGCGGGCGAAGCGCGAGATTGCCGAAGTAGGGCCGCTCCGTAAGGAAGACGCTCCAGTCGTGAACGCCGTGGAAATCTACTCCTGCTCTGAAGAGATCTGAATTGCGCGCCAGACCCATGGCGGTCAGAAATCCGCCGTAGGAACCACCCCACAATCCAATCTTCTCGGCGTCAACTTCGGGAAGTGATTGCAGATAATGTCCTGCCGCAACAACATCTTTGTATTCCGCTGCTCCGCGCCAGACAGTGTTCGGGGCTTCGCGAAATGCGCGTCCGTACATAATGCCAAGCCGGTAGTTCACTGACAGTACCGCATATCCGCGGCTGGCCAGATATTGATTCTCGGCGTAGGCGTTGTGGTAGTAGTCCATGTAGTGGAAACCGAGCAGCATCTGGCGGATGGGGCCGCCGTGCATGAAGACCAGCCCAGGGACCTTCCCCTTTACGTTGGGCGGAAGAAAAAGTTGGCCGTGCAGCGTGACTCCATCGTCACTCTTGAAGATGACCTGCTTGGGCGTAATCAGCGACGCCGAAGGAAAGTCAGACGGCAGGGCTTGCCTGGCAATCATTTCGCGGCCCTTCGCGGTAACCCCATACGGCATGGCCGGTGAGGTTGCCGTCGAACCGAGGCAAAGAATGCTCTTGCCGTCACCGGTTTGAACCGGAGACCACTCGATCGTCTCGCCGGCGGTCAGCGACTGCTGCGGCGTGCCGCCTGCCGCGGCTACGCGCCACAAGTGTCGCCGGTCGACATCATCCTGGTTCGAGGAATAAATTATCCACGCCTTATCCGCACTGAGCATCACGTCTTCCACATCAAAATCGCCGGGCGTGAGCAGCGTGGCTGCGCCTCCGCCTGCAGAAATTGAGTACAAATGATTGCGGCCATCCTGCTCGGAGGCAAACACTACTCGGCCGTCGGCAGCGACGTTAAGCGAGGCATCTTCGGTGAGCTCGGGGATAGAATCCTCGAGCTTGCCGCCGCTCCGCCATAGTAAGTGCGCCGCACCGGTAGCGGAATCGGCGATCCAGAGCGACCAGGGCTCAGGGCGCACAGGAATCAGCGGCATCTTCTGTTCGTCCCCTGCGGTACGCACAAAGACAATCCACTTTCCATCGGGCGACCAGCGTGGCATAGAATCCTTGTCGACGCTCGGCGCCAAGTAACGAATTGAACTGCCCCCGAAGTCGTAGATGGAAACCAAACTATGACCGTCACGATGGCTGACGAAGGCGATGTGTTTGCCGTCGGGCGACCACTTCGGCTGATCCGACGATCCGCGCACCGTAGCCAGTTCCTTACCCTGCTGTTTTCCATCAACACTCGCAAGCCACAATTTCTTTTTTGCCGACCACACTGCCCATTGGCCGTCGGGCGAAATCTCAATGTCTTCGCAGCCCTCTTCGGGACAACCCATCTCACCCAGCAACCGGGGTGCGCTGTTTTTAGTTTCAGCATCTACATCCAGCGCAAAGACCTGCTGCTTCGCGCCTTTGATCCAACTCTCAGGGTTCGCGCTCTCTTGCTCGCCGTTCAGTTCGCTGCCCACGACAAAAACCACGGTCTTGCCGTCAGGAGTGAGACGCAAGCTGGCAATGGGCTGGCCATCGTCGGCGTCGTAATGAGTGACGGGGCGCGCGGTATGAGCAAAGTCCGGGCCGTCGGCAATCCATACGTTGCGGACTCCCTTGGCATCAAACACCCATGCCACGCGGCTGCTGTGCGCTGCAGCCACAAGGTTGGTAGGAAAGGGTGAACTCAGGACCTGTTCCACAGTGAACGGAGCCTGCGCCCAGGCAGCCGCGGGAGAGCCGAGCATCGAAGCAATAAAGATCGAAGCAGTAAAGATCAACTCAAGAATCATCAAACTTGGAGCGAGCTGGGAGCGAAGTTTGGAAAGTGCCATAGGCCGCTAGGGTAAGCGAAAGCCAGCCTGCTTGCCAATAGCAGCGCCCGGGTTCAAATCTGCTCGGGGACACCGACCTTGCTTTCCAAATTATGTGGGAGGAGTTCGCGGCAGAGCGCGGCGCCTCCAGCGATGCCTGCATCGGAGCCGTAGTGGGCCGTCACTAGCGGGATTTCCCGGCAACGCGAATTGACGCTCCAACCGGACAACCGATCGCGTATTTCTCCGAAGAAAGGTCGCAGCATGGAAGCTGCGCCGCCGCCGACAATCATGACGTCGGGTTCGAGCAGGTCGATGACATTTCCCAGCCACACGGTGAGGAACATCGCAGTCTCTTCTAAAACCTCTTTGGCCAGCGCATCGCCTGCGCAGTAGGCTCTACCCACCATCTCACTGGCGATCTGGTCGATACGGCCTCCGGCTAATGCCAGGATAGAAGAGCGGCCACCGGCATTGATCTTCTCCGAAGCCCGCCGGGCGATAGCCGGGCCAGAGGCCAGGGCTTCGATGCAACCCAGCTTGCCGCATCCGCAGCGCGGGCCGCGATAGTCGATGGTGTTGTGGCCGCCCTCGGCTGCGGCTCCGGTGCGGCCGTGATAAATATGGCCGTCGAACACAATGCCGGTGCCGATCCCGGTACCGATGGTGACGCAGAAAACGTTTCGATAACCGCGCCCAGCACCCCATATGGCTTCCGCCAGAGCCGCCGCGTTCCCGTCATTATCGATTCGAACCGGCAAGCGATAAGCCTTAGACACCAACTCAGCCAGAGGGAAATTGCGCCAGCCCGGAAGATTCGGAGGGTTGATGACGACGCCGGTTCGTGGATCGAGTGGACCGGGAGCGCAGATGCCGATACCGGCGATTGAGCCTTTCAACTCCGTTTTATGCTCAGCCGCAGCGAGCACTGAATCGATGGCGGAGGTCACGGCAGCTAAGCCGGCAGCGGCATCGGTTGCCACCATCGGAATGCGGGTCTTGTGGGTGATTCCGCCGATAGAGTCTACCAAGCCGCACGCGACTTTCGTGCCGCCAACGTCCACGCCGATAAAGCATGGGTCTGGAACTTTCATCATGCACTTCGCGTAGAGTCTCTAGCGGCGCAAGCGGGTAGCACGTGCTGTTCAACCGAGAAACCCCAGAACTCCTAGAAGAATATACAGGGGAAGTCGATCCGGCGTACCTTTTGATTCGCAAGCGGTGGGGAGAGCTTTTCAGGTCTCGGCTAACACTTTCGCGTTGGCTCGGTCCAATAAACGGAGGGATGTGAGGCCTTGGACATCAAGGAGGTTTTACAGCAGACAGCCACGTCGATGGCGGCTCACAGGTTGCGGAGCTTCCTGACGATGTTCGGGATCATCTGGGGCATAACGTCCGTGATTCTACTCGTGGGCCTCGGAAAGGGGTTCAGCCGCGATCAAAAAGAACGACTGAAAACGATTGGTGTCGATCTGGCCATTATCTGGGGTGGACGAACCAGTGAACAAGCCGGGGGATACGCCGCCGGGCGCCCCGTTCGCCTCTCGATTAACGATGCTTATCTGATCAAGCAGGAAGCCTATTTGATCAAGACTGTCAGCCCGGAGCTGAGGCGAAGCGTCGCCGAAGTGAGCCGTTATAACTCTGCGTCGCGTCCGGTGCGCGGTGTATGGTCCGATTACCAACGCTTCCGCTCGCTCAAGGTGCAGGAAGGCCGGTTGATGACGGAAGATGACGATCGGGAAGCCCGGCGGGTGGTTATTCTCGGGGTCGAGTCGCGTGACCAGCTGTTCCCCGGCAGGCCCGCGATCGGAGAAACTTTGATGATGAACGGCTCACCTTACAGCGTGATCGGTGTGCTCGAAAAGAAGAAGCAGAATGGCAGCTACGGAAGCGGCCCTGACAATACTCAACTCTTCGTTCCCTATGCAGCCATGGCGCGTGATTTTCCGCCTGAGGAGCGGCCCGGTATCTTCAAGGGATGGATCAACAACCTGGTGGTTGAAGTTGCCGATCCGGACCATCACGAAGAGGCGATCGATCAGCTTTATCAAATTCTGGGGCGTGAGCACCACTTCGATGCCAGCGACAAAGACGCCCTTTTCATCTGGGATACTTTGGAGGGGTCGAAGCTGGTGGAGCGAATTTTCGACATTATGACCGTCTTCTTCGGAGCAGTGGCTCTGATGACGCTCATGCTCGGTGGTATCGGGGTGATGAACGTCATGCTGATCGTGGTGACGGAACGAACTCGCGAGATCGGTGTCCGCAAATCTTTGGGGGCCACAGCGGGCGACATTCGCAACCAGTTCTTCGCCGAGTCATCCGCGCTGATGATGATCAGCGGGGCCCTGGGCATCGGCATTGGCGTTGGGACTTGCATAGCGATGAACCAACTGCCATTGCCGGATTTCGTTCCGCATCCCGTGATCTCCCCATTAGCGATTGTCTTGTCGCTGTTGACGCTTGGTTTGATCACAGTGGGCGCGGGAATGTATCCCGCTCAGCGCGCCGCGGCGCTCAGTCCGATTGAATGCCTGCGCCAGGAGTAGCAGAATCAGGAGTAGCGGAATCAGGAGTAGCCGAATGCAGATAAGAGAACTGATCCTGCAAAGCTGGGATGCCCTGACCCGCAACCGTCTGCGGTCGATCCTGACCATGATGGGCATCGTATGGGGCCTGACCACGGTGGTGCTGCTGCTCGGCTACGGCGAAAGTGTAAGCCAGGGCGTGCTCAATGCATTTCTCGGTATCGGAAACAGCGTCATCATGGTTTGGGAGGGTCAGACCAGTATGCAGGCCGGCGGTGAACGCGCCGGCAAGCGCATTCACTTCAAGTATGAAGACGTACAGGCCATCCGCGACGAAGCTCCTCTGGTTCGGCTGGTGAGTGCGGAGTGGGATGATCCGTTCGCTTACAAATACGGCGACAAAGTAATCTCCGTCCAGACAAAAGCTGTGCAGTATCCCTATCGCGAGCTGCGCAAGCTGAATATTGCCGAAGGGCGTTATTTCGAAGAGAGCGACTTCAGCGAGCACCGTCACGTTCTTATCTTTGGACCGAATGCCGCCAAGAAAGTATTCGGCGGCCGTGATCCGGTGGGCGACCATGTGACTATCAACGGGGAAACCTGGGACGTGATCGGACTGCTGCAACTTAAAATCCAGGACTCATCAAACAACGGCCCGGACAACGAGAACGTGTTCATGCCTTTCGAAAGCATGAGAGATGTGAATGATGAGCGCGATCCCCACATGATTGTGTTTCAAGCGGTCACGCCGCTGCTGCATAAGGCGGCGCTGGCGCAGGTGCGGGAAGTGCTGGCTCGACGGCATAATTTTAATCCCAAGGATGACAAGTCGACTCCCGAGTGGGATACGGTGGATGACACCAAGGACATCGAACAATTCGGAATCGCGCTTCGGTTGATTCTGGGGTTCGTGGGCGCATTGACGCTAGGAGTCGGCGGCGTCGGCGTGATGAACATCATGCTGGTCAGCGTCACCGAACGCACCAAAGAGGTAGGTTTGCGCAAGGCGCTCGGGGCGCGTAATCGCGATATCGCGCTGCAGTTCCTGGTAGAAGCGCTGGTGCTCACCTTCGTTGCCGGCGCCGTGGGGATGCTGGTTTCTGTCGTGTTAGCACACACGATCCCGCCCATGCCGCTCTACTCCGATATGTATAAGACAGCAAATCACGAGGGCGACATCTTCTTGAGGACAAATTTCAGCGTGATGGTGACTGCATTCCTGATTCTTACCTTCGTCGGCATAATTTCGGGCATGTGGCCCGCGTTGAAAGCCGCCGGCATGGAACCGGTGGAGGCGCTGAGGTACGAGTAGAGCATAACAAGTCTTCCGATAGTTGTATCATTCAGCTATCGTCATGCCGCGTCATTCGCCAGCTTCCGATCCCCACGCCAAAGCCCTTTCGGTCAAAGATCAGCAACTGATTCAGATCGTCGACTCCGCGCTGGCTGAAGCGGCGCACCGCAGCGGCGAGTGGCTGGTCTGTCGCCCCGGGTGTACGCAATGCTGCATCGGAGCTTTTCCGATCAATCAGCTCGACGCCTTGCGGTTGCGACGAGGACTCGCCGATCTGGAATTGCGCGCGCCCGAGCGTGCACAGGGCGTTCGCAGACGCGCTCGCGAGTCGGTTGCCCGGTTATCGGCGATTTTCCCGGCGATCCAGTCAGCGGTGTTTTGGACGAGGGAGACGACGCGGCTCAACGTTTCTCTGATTTTGCGAATGACGAGCCTTGCCCCGTGCTCGATCCTGAAACGGGGAATTGTGAACTCTACGAATCCCGCCCCATGACCTGTCGTGTTTTTGGACCGCCAGTTCGATCCGAAGATGGTTTGGGCGTCTGCGAACTCTGTTATCACGGGGCTTCCGACGAGGAGATTGCGGCCTGCGAGATGAAGCCTGATCCCGACGACTGGAATCTGCCTTGCTCAAAACGGTTGAAGCAAGTACGGGAACTCGCGGAAACACGATCATTGCCTTTTGTCTGGCATCGTGAGCAGTCAATTCTTCTTTTTCTCCAGCTCAGCCCAGCGGGCGTAAAGCTGATCCACTTTTTCCTGAGCCGCTTCCATCTCTGCGTGAGCATTCACCAGGCGCGGAGCGTCGCTGACAATCTCGGGATCTTCAAGCTGTTCGCGCTTGGCTTGCAGCACCAGCTCGGCGTCGGCAACGCGCAGCTCGATGGAGTCATATTCGCGCGCTTCCAGGTATGACAGTTTCCTTTTCCCGGGAGACTGCCGGGTGCTCTCGGCCGATGCAGGAGAGGCGCGTCGTAGCTCGCGCATTGCTCCCCGCCGTTTGCTCGTTCTCTTCCAGCCATGACTCCCACTGGGAATAGTCGGCGAAAAGCCCCGCTCTTCCCTGCCCGTCCAGCCCGAGAACCACGGTGGATACGCGGTCCAGCATGTAGCGATCGTGCGTCACCAGGACGAGTGAGCCGCGAAACTCCAGCAGGCTTTCTTCGAGTATGTCGAGCGTCGGGATGTCGAGATCGTTGGTGGGCTCATCGAGCAGAAGAACGTCGGCGGGCTGCAGCATGAGCTGCGCGATCAGAACCCGCGCCCGTTCGCCACCGGAAAGCTTGCCCACCGGTTGATTCAGTTGCTCACCCGCAAACAGGAACTTTGCCGCCCACGAGGCCACGTGGACCTGGCGGTCTTGATACACGACGGAATCGCCTTCCGGAGCCAGTGCGCGGCGCAGTGTTATATCGGGGTCGAGCTCGCGGCTCTGGTCGAAATAAACAATGCGCAGCCAGTCGGCGCGCTGAATCTGGCCGCTTGCCGGGGCTGATTCTCCGCGCAAGATTCGAAGCAAGCTGGTTTTTCCGCTGCCGTTTGGCCCGACTAGTCCCACCCTCATTCCGGCGGTAATCACAAAGTTGAGTCCTGCAAACAAAGTGCGGCCCGCAATCTCGCAGGAGACGTCTTCCAGTTCGATCAGGCGCTTGGTCTTTCGATCGGTGGCCGAGAAGTCAATTAGCGCGGTTGCGCTGCGGCGCCGAAAATTCAGGTCTGCGAGTTCACCCATCAGCTCGCCTGCCTTGTCGATTCGCGCCTTGGATTTTCTTGTTCTTGCTTTAGCACCACGGCGCAGCCACTCGATCTCCCGGTGTACCAGGTTCTCCAACGCTTCCTGGCGCTTGGACTGCGCGTGCAGGAATTCTTCTTTTTTCTCCAGGAACCGGCTATAGCTTCCGGAAACGCGCAGCAGCCCGTCGGGATAAGTCCGGTTCAGCTCCGCCATTTCGGTGGCAACGTTCTCCAGAAAATAGCGATCGTGACTGACCACCACGCAGGCGAAAGATGCGGCCTCGAGCAAGGCTTCGAGCCACTCGATTCCCGCCAGGTCCAGATGATTCGTAGGTTCATCGAGCAGGAGGATGTCGGGAGCCTGAACGAGCGCCTCGACAATCGCGAGCCGTTTCTGCCAGCCGCCCGATAAGGCAGAGGCATCGACTTCGAGGTCTTCAAAGCCAGCCCGGCCCAGAGTTTCGGCGAAGCGAGTGCCCCGCTCTGACTCCGGCACCCCGGCTCGCTCCATTGCGCTCTGGGCGACGGAACGGACCGTCGATCCGGGCTCGAATTGCGAGTCCTGCTCTACATAACTGAGGCGAATGCGTTTTCGCACGGCGATTTCGCCGCTGTCGGGAGTCACGTCGCCCGCGAGAATCCGCAGCAGCGTGGACTTGCCGGAGCCGTTCGGGCCGATCAGACCTATGCGGTCGCCCTCCGAAACCGTGAAGCAGATGTTCTGAAACAGCGGATTGGCTCCAAAGGCCTTCGAGATTTCCTGCGCATTGATGATCGGCGGCAACGACTTAGGCTCTCCTCGTACCTGAATTGAGGTTATCAGGAAAGGCGGAGCTGCACGGCATGCCCGAACCTGCTACGTCCATTGGAGATGCTGCCTGCGCCCGCCATCACGGCTAAAATAGAGTGCGAAGTCTACGCAGGGGCGCCAGCAATGGAAGATAGCGACCGGGATCGCTCTTTCCGCGAGGAGCAGCGGCCGGAACGAAGAGTGCATCCGCGCGTCAGAGTGAAGGTTCCGGTAGAGTTGTTTGCGCCGGGCAGCGATGTTCCTGAGCGTGGCGCAACCTCCGACCTCAGCGAAGCTGGTTGCTATATCGAAACCATGTTTCCATTTCCAGTCGGGACCAGTCTCGAAATGAGCCTCCAGCTTGATGGGACGCTGCTGGCGGTGGGCACTGTGGTCACCTGCGACCCGCAAGTTGGGAACGGGATCGAGTTCGCCAGAATGCTGCCCGAAGATTTGGAAGAATTGCGGGCCTTCGTGATGGCCGCACAGGAAGCCGAGTGACGTGACTTCGGACAGGCTTCGCATCCCTTCGGCGACAAACTCGCAGCGACCGTTCATAATGTTCGCATGCCTCCGGATAAGACCGTCCGCCGCCTGAAGACCTATGCCGGCACTCAGGGATACGTCTACCAGTATTACTTCGTGGGCCAGCGAGCCGCGCTGGCCAGCGATCCCGAGGCGCCAGCGACCGAATTCGTTTTCGATGTCACTTCGGATCGCAAGGTGACCTATGCGGTCAGCGTTTTCCTTCCTGAAAAGGCGGTGGCTGCCTGGTCTGCAAAACACGAGCGTCCGCTCACGGATTCCGAACAGTACGCCGCCGCCAAGCTTCGTCTATTTCGCGCCTTCGACGAAGTGGAAGACGTGAAAGCCGACGGCCGCCGGCTTGTGATTGACGCCATCCTGCTCGAAGAAGCGCTCGCTAGTTTGGGGGTAGAGTAGCATTCTGGAGTCGATTTGCTTGCGAATCGGTTGACTCTTGATCGTCGGAACTCGCGAGAGGAGTTCTAAGAGTGAAAAGACTCAAGTACGGCTTCATGACGACAGTGCTGATCGCGCTTGCCTGGTGTAGCAGCGCGGCATCATCGCAAACAATAAGGTGGTCAGAGCAAAAGGCGAACGCCTGGTATGCCCAGCAGCCCTGGCTGGTTGGCAGCAACTACATTCCCAAGTCGGCAATTAACCAACTGGAGATGTGGCAGGAGCCAACCTTCGATCCCGCCGAGATCGACAAGGAGTTAACCTGGGCCGAAGCGATGGGCATGAACACCATGCGCGTCTTTCTGCACGATTTGCTCTGGCAGCAGGATGCCGCTGGCTTTCGAAAACGGATCGATCAATTCCTGACCATCGCTTCGCGGCATCACATCCGTCCGTTGTTCGTGCTCTTCGATTCCTGCTGGGATCCGTCGCCGCATCTCGGCCCGCAGCATCCGCCCATTCCCGGAGTGCACAACTCGGGCTGGGTGCAGAGTCCCGGCGCAACGGCGCTGGCGGACCCAAACCAGTATCCGCGACTCAAAGCATACGTACTGGGGGTCGTGGGAGCGTTCGCCAACGATGACCGCATCCTCGCGTGGGATATCTGGAATGAGCCCGGCGGCGTTAGCAGCGAAACCTACCCCAATGAAGAGCTGAAGGAAAAGGACAAGATCGCGCGGGTGACGTTGCTTCTGCCGCAGGCGTTCGCGTGGGCACGGGAAGCAAATCCCACGCAGCCTCTCACCAGCGGCGTGTGGACCGTCGACACGTCGTCCGAAAGTGGAAACCTTGGCGAGATCCAGGAAATCCAACTGCGTGAGTCCGACATTATCAGCTTTCATAACTACGACTGGCCGGAGTCTTTCAAGAAAGAAGTGGTGTGGCTCAAACAAAAATACAACCGGCCGGTGATTTGCACTGAATACATGGCGCGTTCGGAGGGCAGCACGTTTGATACGGTATTGCCGATCGCAAAGCAGGAGGGAGTCGGGGCGATCAATTGGGGTTTCGTCGCAGGCAAGACGCAGACTTACTTGCCTTGGGATTCATGGCAACGTCCCTACGTTCTGGAGCAGCCGTCAGTATGGTTCCACGAGGTGCTGCGGTCTGACGGAACGCCGTACCGGCAGGCAGAAGTGGAACTAATACGGCAGCTTACAGGCGAGCATTAGGTGGGCGTTGTGATCCAGATCACACCCGCCGGTGACCCTTGCCGTTTCCGCCGGCCCGCTCTCGCTGCAGAATATAATCGGTGGAAGAGGATGGGGTCCCTGTGGTTCTAGCCTGGACTTGCATTAAACTCAGCGGACTCTGATACTTACCTAGCCTATGGCATTACTTTGGTTGCGCTTCGCGCTGGCTTGCTACTTCATTGGGCTGATCTACGCCTTCTTCGCGCTCAGCCGCACCAGCGACCTTTTCAGCCGCATCGCGTTTCATGCCGCCAGTTTGGGCATGGTCTTCCACTTCGTTTCCCTGGTCGAGTTGTTTCTCTCCGATCATGTGGTCTGGGCCTCCGTGCACAACGGCGAGTCACTGCTGGCCTTCTTTTCGATGACCTTTTTCATGATCATCTATGCCATTTACCACACCACTTCACCGGGCGTGGTTGTGTTCCCTATTGTGTTCTTCCTAACATTTGTTGCGGCCCTTGATGAGCAGCCCGTCCTGCAGACGTCTTTTGTTCAGCACAAGGGATGGCTGATTGCGCACATCATTCTGATCTTCACGGGATACGCCGCTTTGGTGCTGAGTTTCGGCGCCAGCCTGCTTTACCTTTTGCAGGAGCGCCGCCTGAAAGCCAAGAAACCGAGCAGCCTGATTTCCTTCCTGCCAGCGCTTGAAGTGATTGACCAGATCGGGTATCGATCGTTGCTGCTCGGCTTTCCTTTCATGACGCTCGGTCTGATCACCGGATCAGTTGTGGCGATGTCGGCGTATGGTCACGTGGACTTTGAAGATCCGAAGATTTTGCTGTCGATCCTGATGTGGGCCGTGTATATGGTGATGGTCGTCACCCGGTGGAGCTCGGGATGGCGTGGCCGCCGCGCCGCTGTGCTGGCGACATTCGCCTTTGTGGCCGCCATCGTGGCCTGGGCCGCGAATTACTTTTCGACCATCCACAGGTTTGCCGCCTCATGAGATATCAGCTCATTGGCGTGAATCACCGGAGCGCGCCGCTCGAAGTGCGCGAGCGGCTTGCCATCCCGGAGTCTCGCCTGGCCGATGCATGCCGCGATCTCACTGCCCACCCTGGAATCGAGGAGGGCATGATTATTTCCACCTGTAACCGGGTGGAAGTAGTCACGCACACGAGCAACGGCTCGGCTGATCTGCGAGGGTTTTTGCACGAACATTTTCATCTAAAAGCGGAGGATGTCGATCCACACCTCTACGAGTTCCACGAAAAAGATGCCGTGCGCCATGTCTTCCGCGTGGCTTCGAGTCTGGATTCGATGGTGGTCGGCGAGGCCCAGATTCTCGGCCAGGTGAAAGAGGCTTACGCCACAGCGCGCGCCGTAGGATGCGTTCGGGGCCAGCTCGATCAGCTTTTCACCCGCGCTTTTGCCGTGGCGAAGCGCGTCCGCAGCGAGACTGCCGTAGGATCGTCTTCGGTATCGGTCGCGTCGGTTGCGGTGGAACTGGCCAAGAAGATTTTCGGATCGCTGCAGGGCAAGAGCGTTTTCATCGTCGGTGCCGGCAAGATGAGCGAACTCGCAGCCCGCCACCTGATGGCGCACGGCTGCGCCTCCATCTTCGTGGCCAACCGCACCTACGACCGCGCCATCGGGCTGGCGCAGAAGTTCAACGGTCAGGCCATCAAATTCGAGGATCTCTACGACTCCTGCGACCGCGCCGACATTGTTATTACTTCGACCGGGGCGCCGCACGCCATTTTCCGGCGCGAACACGGCGAGCAGTTCCTCTCCCGCCGCAAGAACCGGCCGATGTTTTTCATCGACATTGCCGTGCCCCGCGACGTCTCTCCGGAGATGGCCAAACTCGACGGCATCTTCGCCTACGACATTGATGATTTGCAGCAGGCCGTCAGTAGTCACGTTGCGGACCGGCATCACGAAGCCGAGCTCGCGGAACAGATCATCGCAAGCGAAATCGAACGTTTCGAAGCCCGCCTACACACGCTCGATGTGGTTCCGACCATCGTTTCGTTGCAGGATCATCTGGAAACCATCCGCCAGGCGGAGATCGATCGCGTGCGCAGCCGCATGGGCCCGTTGACTCCGGAACAGGAAATGGCGGTCGAGGCCCTGACCCGTGGCATCATCAACAAGGTCATGCATACTCCAATCACGACGCTGAAGACGGCGGCCCGCGAGGCGGAAGCGACCACGGTAATAGATGTCGTGCGAAGGCTGTTTGATCTGCACGACAAGGAAAAAGGACCGGCATCGCAGGCCAGGGATGGAGAGGCGTCTAGCAAGGCGCATGATAGAAAAATGGGATCACGCAGTGATGCGTAACCTCCGCATTGGTTCCCGCGGCTCGCAACTTGCTCTCTGGCAAGCCAACCATATTTCTGCTCTTCTCCACGCGCGCGGTTATGAAGTCGAGATCGAAATCATCCACACCACCGGTGACAAGATCACCGACGTCCCCCTGGCCATGGTCGGCACCAAGGGCGGATTTGGCAAAGGAATTTTCACAAAAGAGATTGAGGAAGCCCTAGCCGCCGGCAGCGTCGACCTCGCCGTGCATTCGTTGAAAGACTTGCCCACGGAACTTCCCCCGGGATTCGAAATCGCTGCGATCACCGAACGGCAAGATCCGCACGACGCCTTCTGCTCGCGACTTTATTCGAAAGTTGTAGATCTGCCACACGGGGCGCGGATCGGCACCTCCAGCCTGCGCCGCCAAGCGCAACTGAAAGCCATCCGCCCCGATCTCGACATTCATCCGCTGCGGCGGCAACGTCGATACGCGCCTCCGCAAACTCGAACAAGGAGAATACGACGCCATCATTCTTGCCTCGGCAGGCCTGAAGCGTCTGGGAAAAACGGAATTGATTAAACAGATCATTCCCGCCGAAATCATGTGTCCCGCGGCCGGGCAGGGAGCGCTCGGCATTGAAATCCGCGAAGACGACTCGTCCACGCGCCAGCAACTCGTATTTCTGAACGACGACGACGCCCGCGCCACCACCACCTGCGAGCGCGCGCTGCTCAACCGCCTCGGCGGAGGCTGCCAGGTTCCCATCGGTGCGTTCGCCAAAATTCGCAGCGGCAAACTGCATCTCGATGCCATCGTCGCCGATCCCGACGGCTCGAAGCTTTTACGCGAATCCCGCGACGGCGACCTCGATGATCCTGAACAACTCGGCAATGCGGTCGCCGAAAACCTGCTCGACCGTGGCGGCGACGAGATACTCGAAGCCGTCTACGGCCGCGGCCTGGCTGTCCCGCCGCAACCATGATTGCCGATCATCTCAAATGAGAAACGGCAGCGTTCTCCTGCAACTTCTCGGCGGCACCAAGCGCTCGCGTGCTCTTCGGCGCTGGATCAACCTCTGGCCGCCCTTTCTCGGCATGGGCATTCGCATCCGGCGCATCTCCCCTGACATGAAGGCCGTCGACGTCGAAATGAAGCTGCGCTTCTGGAATGCGAACTACGTCGGCACGCACTTCGGCGGATCGCTCTTTGCAATGACCGACCCCTTCTATATGCTGATGCTGATGGCAAACTTGGGCCGCGATTACATCGTTTGGGACAAGGCCGCGTCCATCCGCTACAAGAAACCCGGCAGAGGAACTGTACGCGCGGAGTTTCGTCTTTCCGATAGCCAGATCGACGACATTCGCGAGAAACTGAAGACACTGCCGAAGTATGAGCCCGTCTTTACGGTAGAGGTAAAGGATGAGGCCGGCGTTTTGATTGCCGAGGTTGAGAAGGTGCTCCACGTCCGGAGTAAACCGGCGGCCGACCCCTCCGGACAATAGCAAGAGAATCGATCGTGTACATTCCTGAATACTTTCGCGTGCGCGACCATGAAGACGCCATAAAGTTCATGCGCGCAAACCCCTTCGCGATCCTGATCTCATCCACCGAGGCCGGGCCTTTCGCTACGCACCTGCCCATCTTCGTGCGCGCCGAAAAGGGCGAAGAGAAAGTCATCTTACGCGGCCATGTGGCCAAGGCGAATCCGCATTGGCGTTATCTCGAACAGCAGCCGCAGTGTTTGACCATTTTTCACGGACCCCATTCCTACATTTCGCCCAGCAACTACACCGTGCGCGAAAGCGTCCCCACCTGGAACTACGGCGCCGTGCATCTTTACGGAAACGCGCAGGTGTTTTCCTCCCCGGAAGCGTTGCAGGGCATCCTCCATGAACTGATCCAAACCTTCGAGCCTGCGTACGCCTCGCAGTGGGCCAGCCTGGACGATGCTTACCGCGAGCGCATGCTTCGACAGATTGTGGGTTTTGAGATCGAAGTCACGAAGATCGAGGCGAAGTTCAAGCTCAGCCAGAATCGCACTCGGGAGGATCAGCAGAACATGATCACATCTTTGGAGAAGGCCGACGACACGGCCGTTTCTGGCATTGCTCGCCTGATGAAGGAGCAGCAACTGGGCCGGATCGTGAACAGTAAGGACAAGCAATGAAGTCGCGGCCCGTTCCCACTTCCCAGGCGCGGCGCCCGCTCTCCGGCGTGCGCGTGCTCGTCGGCCGGGCGCGACATCAGGCCAGCGCTCTTTCGAGTGAATTGCGCAAGCTGGGCGCGACGGTGACTTGAAATTCCGTTTATCGAAATTCGCAAGCCCCGCAGCTTCAAACCTCTGGATTCCGCCTTGATGAATCTTGATGACTACGACTGGCTCATCCTCACCAGCGTGAACGGGGTCGAGGCCATGTGGGAGCGGTTAGCCAAGCTGCGCCTGCCGAAAGCTGCGCTCAAGCACTTGCGTATCGCGGCCATCGGCCCGGCGACGCAAGAAAGCGATCGAACAGCGCGGCGTCGAAGTGGATGTCGTTCCCAAGGAATACGTGGCAGAGTCTGTGGTGCGCAGTCTGCGGCGACGGGTGAAGGGAAAACGGGTGCTGCTGGTGCGCGCCAAGGTTGCCCGCGACGTGATTCCGCGCGAACTGCGCAAGGCTGGAGCGCATGTGGATGTGGTGGAGGCTTACGAAACCGTTGTGCCGAAGTCTTCGCGCACGCGCCTGCGCAGCGTGCTGGGGAATCCGCGGCGCGCTCCGCATGTGATTACGTTCACCAGTTCGTCGACCGTGCGCAATTTTGTGGCTTTGGTGGGCCCGCGGAAGGCGAAGTTTGACGGCATACGACTCGCCTCTATCGGCCCAGTCACGTCCTCGACTCTGCGCGAGCTTGGCCTGCGCGTGGACATTGAGGCCAAAGAGTTCACCATCCCCGGGCTGGTCGAAGCCATCCTGCGTGCGCTGCCGGAGATGTAATCGGCTTATTCCGTCAGCGAGCAACTGCAATCGGCGGGGACAACATGCGCCAGCAGGAAGTCGGCAACGCGTTGGTAGGCGTCGATCTGATTTTCTACGCGGGCGAAGCCGTGGCCTTCGTTCTCATAAATCTTGTAGTCGACCGTGCCGCCGCGCTTCTTGATGGCATCGACCACCTGCTGCGTCTCTGATTTCGGGCAGCGCGGATCGTGCCCTCCGGCGAGCAGCAGCAGCGGCGCTTTGATCTGATCGATGAAGTTGATGGGCGAGCGGTCTTCGTACAACGCTTTGTTCTTCACCACATCGCCCATGGTCGCCAGATCGGACTGTTGCAGCACCGGATCTTCGTTCTCGATTTCGGTGAACCAGTTCACGAACGGAACGATGGGCACGCCCGCGGCCCAAACGTCAGGCGCTTTCGTCACCGCCATCATGCTGAGATAGCCGCCGTAGCTTCCGCCCATGACGGCGATCTTCTTCGGATCGAGATGGCCGGTCTGCTTGATCCAGTCGACGCCGGCGAGCACGTCCTGCAAATCGCCGCCGCCCATGTCGAACAGATTCGCCTGCTGAAATTCTTTGCCGTATCCGGTCGACCCGCGATAGTTGGGCGCGAGCACCATGTAGCCCTGATTGGCCGCGTACTGCACGAAGCGGTTGAACGAATTCATGGTCTGCGAAGTCGGCCCGCCGTGGATGTAAACGATGGCGGCATTCTGCCCGTTGCGCGCCATGTTGAAGGGCACGTAGAGAAACGCGGAGATGGTCCACTTGCCGTCGCGGCTGGGATAGTGCACCAGATAAGGCTCGACCATGTCTTCGGAACGCACACCGGCGACGAGCGAATGCGTGACTTGATGCGACTTGCCGGTCGCCAGCGTATACACCCAGAGATCGCCGGGCGCAGTCGGGCCGTTGTGATAGTAGAGCAGGCGCGAGCCGTCTTTGGTGAAAGCAGAATGGCCGCCCGCAGGCTCGTTCACGCCCTTCGGAATCGGCAACACAGTGGATTTGCCGGTCGCGAGATCGTGCAGGTAAATGTCTTCGTTGCCGTCGACGTTGGCGCTGAAGGTGATGTGCTTGCCGTCGGGCGAGAATTCGCCGCCGCGAATTTCCCATTTATCTTTCGTGAGCCATGAAATCTTCTTGGTCGCGATTTCCAGCAGGCCAACATTTTCGTAGCCGTTGGCGGCGTTCGAGGTGAACAGAACGCGCTTGCCATCGGCGGAAATGTCATTGTCGAGTAACGCTGCTCGCCTTCATGCGGCGTGAGCAGCGTGCTCTTTCCCGTCGCAACTTCGGCGATGAAAATGTTCGAGTCCGTACCCTTGGCCTGCTCCTGCGTGTAGACGATGTACTTGCCGTCTTTCGACCAGATGGGATTGGAATTTCCCTTGTCCTGCGGCGTGTTCGTGGTGATGTGCTTCACCTCGCGCATCAGCGTGTCGTAGACGTCGATCTCGTACGCGGCCGATGTTTTTGGCTTAACCACATACGCCAGATAGCGACCGTCGGGCGACCACGTCGGATCGGTTTCGGCGATCTCGCGCGTGCTGGTGAGGTTCACGACTTTGCCGGTCTTCGGCGAGACCAGAAAAATATCCCACTGCTCGTCGCCGTCGTAATCGGATTGATAGGCGATCCACTTGCCGTCGGGCGACCACGCTGGTGAGGATCTGGCGCTGGTCGCTGACCGTGAGCTGCACCGGCCATCCGCCTTCGGCGGGGACGAGCCACAGATTGTTGCGCCCGCTCATATTCGAGATGAAGGCGATGCTCTTGCCGTCGGGCGACCAGGTGGGCCGGCCCACCTGGCGCGTCATATAAAGCTTCTCGATGGTCAGGCTGCGCGGTTCGACCTGCGCGTTGGGCTTGGAGGCGATCTGCTTGGGATCGGTGACGGCCTGCGGGATGGGAGAGTTTGTGCCGCGACGGTTTCGGCGACAACTGTGCTCATGAGTATGACGATAGCAAAGAGATCAAAATGCGCATGGGGCTTGGACCTTCGGAACGACTGCCGAAGGGAAAGTTTATCAGAAGGTGCACTGTCAGTTTGAAAGCAGCTTGAGAACGACCGAGGCTACGCTTTAGCGTTCTTATGCATGTCCACCGTGCTCCAGGTCTTGTCGGCGGCGTGGCAGAGGTTTTCGAGCGAACAGTCGACGCACTTAGGCTTGCGGGCGATGCAGAGCTTGCGTCCGTGCCAGATGATCTGGTGGGAAAAGAGAATCCACTTTTCGCGCGGGATGATGCGCATCAGGTCCTGCTCAATTTTCTGCGGGTCATTGTTCGTGGTCAGCTCGAGGCGGCGCGAGATGCGGTGCACGTGAGTATCGACGACTACGCCTTCGGCCTTCTTGAACCACGTGCCCAGCACGACGTTGGCCGTCTTGCGCGCGACGCCGGGAAGGGTGAGAAGGTCTTCCATGTCATCGGGCACCTGGCCTCCGAAGTCGGCGACGATTTTCTTCGCCGCGCCCACCACGGACTTGGATTTGTTGCGGAAAAAGCCGGTGGAGCGGACGTCAGGCTGGAGTTGCTCGGGCGTGAGCGCGGCAAAGGCTTGCACCGTCGGATATTTGCGGAACAGCTCCGGCGTGACGCGGTTCACGTTGGCGTCCGTGGACTGCGCGGAGAGGATGGTCGCGACTAAAAGCTCCCATGCGCTGGAGTGAGTGAGAGCGCAGGTGACCTCGGGATACATCTGGTCGAGGCGCTTCAGGATCTCGGCAATGCGGTCTGGGGCCAGGGGATTGTAGGCGGATGCTCTTTTGCCGGTTTTCTTTCCCGCCTTTCGGCGCTGCCGCCGGAGCTGCGGTTCGGAGATGGGCAGGAGCCTGCCCAGAGCCTGCCGAAGGTGCGCCCGTCCTCGCACGAATGCCTTCCTGGCGGCCGGTGCGGGCGGGTTGTCGGGGCGTGCGTCCGCGGGGCATGAGGGCAACATCTTAGCAGAGACCTCGGTAACCACGCCGATGATTGACTCGACCGATATCCCTCGGTAGTCTGGAGTCCACACTCTCTTCAGACAATCTATGGCCGTAAGTTCCATTCAGCTCGGGCAGGTCTGGCGCAGCGACGCCGATGGCCTGGATTATCTGGTCACCAAGGTCTACAACGAAGTGTTCAGTCAGTACGCGATGCTCAGGCCGGCGGGCATCGCCGCACCGGATGCAGCCCACTGTGCGCGTCAAAGTGACCAAGACCCCGCAGGGCGCGGCGCTGCCCGGCTACACCTTCACCCAGGACGGCTCGTTCTAGGTACCACGTTTCCACTCCTGATTTCCGATACACTTAAAATCCAGTTCTCAGCTCCCAGTTCTCAGGCTGCGAGCCGAAGGGTTTTACTGAGAACTGAGAACCGAGAATTGAGAACTGCTTTCAAATGACTGAAAAACTTCTAACCGTGATTTTCGCGTTCATCAGTTCCGTGATGAGTGCGACCGGATACGCCGGCGTCGCGCTGTTGATGGCGATTGAATCGGCCTGCATCCCGCTGCCTTCGGAGCTGATCATGCCGTTTGCCGGCTATCTCGTCTTTACCGGCACGTTCAAGCTGCTTTGGGTAGCGACGGCGGGTGCGCTCGGATGCAACCTGGGATCGCTGGTGGCGTATGAGATTGGCTGTTATGGGGGGCGTCCTCTGGTGGAGCGTTATGGTCATTGGATCCTGATGACGCGCCGCGAGCTCGACTGGGCCGATCACTTCTTCGCGCGCTGGGGATATCTGGCTGTCTTCATCGCGCGGCTGCTGCCGGTGATTCGCACCTTCATCGCGCTGCCGGCAGGAGTGGCGCGCATGCCGCGCGCGCGGTTTCACCTCTACACGTTTCTGGGGTCGTGGCCGTGGTGCCTGGGGCTGGCCTATCTCGGAATGAAGCTGGGCCAGAATTGGCGCGAGCTGGGCAAGTACTTTCACAAGTTCGATGCAGTGATTGGAGTTGTGCTGGTGGCGGGTGCCGTTTGGTTTGTCTGGACTCATTGGCAGAATCGGATCAGCGGGCGAACGAAGAACGCTTCCGCCTGATCGTTTGGAATCCGCCGGGTGCACAGGTAAAATAGGGAAAGCATGTCCCCCGAGCTGAATTTCGGCCCCTACGTCGACTCCGAGAACGGCAAGAAGGTGGTCAAGGATCTGACCTTCGGCAATCCCACGCCGGAAGGGCTGGTGCTCACCACCCTCGATTCGGCCGTCAACTGGATGCGCAAAGGGTCCATCTGGCCGATGACGTTTGGCCTGGCTTGCTGCGCGATCGAGATGATGTCGATGGGGGCGTCGCGCTTCGATATTGCGCGTTTCGGGGCGGAAGTATTTCGACCTTCGCCACGGCAGAGCGATCTCATGATCATTGCCGGCCGCGTCTCGAACAAGATGGCGCCAGTGATCCGGCTATTGTGGGAACAGATGCCGGAACCGAAGTGGGTAATTTCCATGGGCGCCTGTGCCACGTCCGGCGGCGTCTTCCAGAACTATGCGCTGGTGCAGAGCGTTAACCAGGTGATTCCGGTCGATATCTATGTTCCGGGATGTCCTCCGCGCCCCGAGCAGCTCATCTACGCCATCACGCTCCTGCAGGAAAAAATCCAAAACGAGCGCGGGACGATCAAGAAGGCCCTGAATCTTACGTAGCGTTCCGGGCAGGGCTGCGGGTCGCACCTTTTTGTCCTGACTTGTCTTATCCTGACCTCTATCGTGCCTTCCTCGTTGGTTTTCATCTCCGGCCCCGTGCGCAAATGTTTTACCCGCGGAGTTGTAACTGGCTCCCAATATGGGACTTGGGGGTGGTTAGTCCATAGCTGTCACATATCACATGGAGGAACGCGAAACCATTCCTTGCCGGGATGAATCTAATCGTTTGAGTGGTTGCGTGTTGAGACTAGCTAGGCGCAGGGGGGCAGCACACTCAGAACAACCCAGGTAAAACTAACCCTAGGGTGTGGAAGGTGCTCCATGGTGGCAAAACTGATTGATGTATTTTTCGGTTGCCGGCACTCCCGGTACAGCTTTCCGGTAACCATTCGCGGCGCGGCGCGGCGCCCTAAAGCTGCGCTATTAACCGGAACCTACGTAGCCTGCCTGGATTGCGGCAGAGAGTTTCCCTACGACTGGCAAGAGATGAAGGTCATCACGTCATCGGCCGAGCGACGCGAGTATGGTGCCGCGCTCGCCACCAAGCATGCGGCGTAAGACCTAGCGTGCCGGAACGGTCGCCGCAGTCCGCTTTTCCATCGTTACAAACTCGCGCTCGTCGGGCCCGGTGTAAATCTGTCGCGGCCGGGTGATTTTCTGCTCCGAATCCGTCACCAGTTCCTGCCACTGCGCAAGCCACCCAACTGTGCGTGGAATGGCGAACAGCACGGTGAACATTTCGGGCGGGAATCCCATCGCCTGGTACATGATCCCGGAATAAAAATCGACGTTGGGGTAAAGTTTGCGCTTCACGAAATACTCGTCCTCGAGAGCGATGCGTTCCAACTCGAGGGCGATGTCCAGTTTCGGATTGCGACCGGTGACCTCGAAAACTTGCTCCGCAGTCCATTTAATGATCTTGGCCCGCGGATCGTAATTCTTGTAAACCCGGTGTCCGAATCCCATCAGCTTTCCGTGACCGTCCTTCACCCGCTTGACATAGGCCGGCACGTTTTCTTTGGTGCCAATCTCATCGAGCATCTTCAGGACTTCTTCATTGGCGCCGCCATGCAACGGCCCGGCCAGGGCCGATGCCGCCGACGCCATCGACAAGTAGGGATCGGTTTGGGCGCTGCCCACCGTGCGCATCGCGCTGGTGCCGCAATTCTGTTCGTGATCCGCATGCAGAATAAAAAGGATGTCGAGCGCACGCGAAAGAACTGGATTCGCCACATATTTCGGCTCAACCATCTTCCACAGCATATTCATGAAGTTCTCGGTGTAGCTCAAATCATTGTCCGGATACACGTAAGGGAATCCCACGTTGTGCCGGTATGACATGCCTGCGATCGAGGGCGCCTTGCCGATTAGGCGCTTGATCTGCAGCAATCGGTTTTTCGCATCGTGCACGTTCCGGGCTTCCGGATATACGCTAGAGAGCGTTGCTACTGTGCTCACAAACATCACCATGGGATGAGAGTCGTAGCGGAAGCCCTCCATAAACTTCTTCGTAGTCTCGTGCAGCATGGTGTGGTGCGTGATGTCATGCACCCAGTTCTTGAGTTCAATCTGGGTTGGCAACTCGCCAAAGAGCAGAAGATAGGCGACTTCCAGGAAGGTGCAGCGCTCAGCCAGTACCTCGATGGGATATCCGCGATAGCGCAGAATCCCCCGATCGCCATCGATATAAGTAATGCTGCTGCGGCACGATGCCGTGTTCATGAAGGCCGGATCATAGGTCATCAGTCCAAAATCTTCCGGATCCGTCTTGATCTGCCGCAGGCTCATCGCGCGGATGGTGCCGTCTTCGATGGGGACGGTATAGGTCTGACCGGTGCGGTTGTCGGTGATGGTGAGTGTGTTCTCCGGCATGAAGGGCCTGCTCCTTTGCACCCAGACTAGCGTAGTTTAGCTTATTTCGTTTCTGCAACAACCCGCTGTGACGAAGGTCACAGAGGCTGCTGATTCTGCCATACTTTGGTGCTAGGCTGAGTCGGTTGCCCAGATTGCTCCCCTTGCGCGCAAAAAACCGGCGGCCGCGGCCGCCGGTTCGACTATTCCTGTCTGGCCCTGCAGTTAGTTCGACGAATCATCCCGCCGCTTCAAGGTTGGACGATCATCATCAGTCTGTCCGTTCGGGTTGTTGCCGTCGCTGCTCGAAGTTCGCCGCAAGCTAGGCTTGTTGGCATCCTTCGGATCGAGCACTTTATGGCGATTCTCGATCGACGCCAGCCTCGCCTTGACCTCGTCGAATTCTGAAGTGGTCACAATGTACTCTGCCTTGGAGGGCAGTATCTTGCGAATTTCCTCCTGGGTCTTCTCAATACGATCCGGAGTCTGTGGATGCGTGTCGAATGCCTTGGAAAGCGTCCCAGGCTTCTTCTTCTCCATCGCCTGAATCTTTTCGAAGAAAGAAACGAATGCCGACGGGTCATAGCCTGCGCGGTACATGTACTGGACTCCGAGGTAATCGGCCTGAGCCTCAAAGGTACGGGAGAACTTCAGAAACGTCATCGGAATGGCAAGACCAGAAGCCTCGTACGCTCCGTAGCCGATCGCACCGCCGATGAAGATCAAGGGAATTGACGCCATCTGCAAGAGCTGCGCGCGCGTCATCTCCCGACCGTAGTGGCACGCCGAAACGTGCGCGATTTCGTGCGCCATCACGCCCGCCATCTCCGCTTCTTCGTCGGCGGCCAGGATCAGTCCGGAATTCACATAAAAGAATCCGCCGGGAAGCGCCATGGCATTTACCACGTCGGAGTCGATCACCTTGATGGTGAACGGCACCTGCGCGTCTGAGTTGCGCACAATATTCTGCCCGATGCGGTTCACATACTCGGTGACCACCGGATCGTTCACCAGTTTGACCTGGGATTCGATCATCTGAGAATATCTGCGGCCGTCGGCGACCTGCCGCTCGATCGAATACCAGTTCCCCACGCCGCGCCCGCAACCCACGTTACGGTTCCCTACCGCATCCACGTCGGCTTCGCCGCCGTCGTGCTTAATCTGGCTGTCATCCTGCGTGGGAAGCGCGGCGGGCGCCTGCGCCGGTGCGTTCTGTATATCACCAGCCTTGGGCTGGCCTTGGTTAGGATCTGAAGCTGGAGGTTGTGTCTGAGTCTGACCGGGATTCTGTGTCTGCGCCAACGTCCAGGGCCCCGCGCCGAACGCCGCCAATGCCACCGAGATTGTCAACCAACGCAACTTCATGGGGAACTCCTTTGCGGCCACAATACTCTTGCCGACATTATACGCCCGGTCCGAAGCACACCGTCCCCGTTTTTTCCACTCTCTTAGACGCGCTTGCGACGGGTGAGGTTATCCCGAAATGTGGCCTGCCGAAGGTATGGTTTGAGCCGCGGAGGGGACGATTTGCCATCTCCCCCTTGAGGATTCCTCTGCCCAGTCGTAACATAGCGCCTTCTTGTCTTGCGTTCACCAGGGAGGTGCCATTGCTAGACCGCCGCCGCTTCCTCACAACTGCCGCCACCGGACTTGCTGCAACCCTGACTCTCCGCGGGAATCTCATCGCTCAACTCGAGAAGGCTCCGTCCACCCTGCCCGACCCAGCCCTCTTCGACAGGAACGAGGACGCCTACTGGGCCGAGATCCGCCGCCAGTTCCTCATCCCGGAAGACGAGATCTACCTGAACAACGGCACCGTCGGCTCCAGCCCGGCGCCGGTGCTGCGCGCCATTTTCGATGGCTACGCCACCACTGAGCGAATGGACCAGCAGGATCCAGAGGATTACCCAATCTGGGGATACGCCGCGTGGAACGAGTTTCGCGACCCCCTAGCTGCCTTCGTCGGTTGCCATCGCGACGAGATTGCCCTGCTCCGTAATGCCACTGAAGCTAATAGCTACATCGCCAACGGCATTGATCTTAAACCAGGGGACGAAGTCCTGATGACCGACCAAGAGCATCCCGGCGGCGTGCACCCATGGGACCTTAAGGCCAAGCGCTATGGCATAGTTGTGAAGAAGGTCACGCTGCCGCTTCCTGTGAAAGATGCGGCCCAGGTTCTCAATCTCTTCAACGACGCCATCACTCCCCATACGCGGGTCATCTTCTTCAGCCACATCACCACATTCTCCGGTGTCGTGCTGCCGGCGAAAGAACTCTGCGCACTTGCCCGCTCGAAGGGCATCCTCTCGGCCGTCGACGGCGCTCACGTGCCCGGTATGATGCGCTTGAACGTGCAGGACCTCGGCTGCGATATGTACTCATCGAGTCCGCACAAGTGGCTACAAGCGCCCAAGGGCTCTGGATTCCTCTACGTGCGCGATGAGGTCATCGACCGCCTCTGGAACACGATCGTCACCGAAGGATGGGACGATCCCAAGCTGCGCGCGGAACGCTTCCAGCGCATCGGCAGCTCCAACGTGCCGGCTCTATGGGGGCTTCGAGCCTCCATCAAGCTGGCCAATGATATCGGCTTAGATCGCATTGAACGCCGCCACCGCAAACTTGCCGATTACACGCTGGATGAAATGAAAAAGCGTGGCGCCGAATCGTGGACCTCGCCCGATCCGGCTTTGCGATGCGCCATCGTCACGGTTAACGTTCCACCGGTTCCGCGCATGGATTTGGAGACCTGGATGTGGAAGACGTACAAAATGCGGATCCGCGGCGGCGACCCAAATAAACTGCGCTTGTCGACGCCGTACTACCTGCAGAAGAAAGACATCGACCGCTTTCTGGAGAAGTTTGACGAATACAAGCGGGAGAAGAAACTGGCATAGTCTCCTACTGGTCATCTCGACTTGACCATGTCTGCTACAATGTGTCCATGAAAGAAATTCCCGCTGCAGTGTTCAAGGCCCAGTGCCTCAATCTAATGGAGGACGTGCGCTCCACCAAGCGTCCGCTGGTGATCACGAAGCGCGGCAAACCGGTTGCGAAACTAGTCCCTATCGAGGAACCGAAGGACGATTTTATCGGCAGGTTGAAGGGTGTATTTGAAGTGGTCGGCGACCTCGATGCCGATCCGCCGGAGGAGTGGGAGTCGGCATTTTGATTCTGTTGGACACACATGCCCTGTTTTGGGCAGTAGACAATTCGAAGTCTCTTTCGCGTCCAGCTGCTTCCGCGATCCGCCGCGCCCGGCGGCAGGGAGGGATTGCAATTTCTGCAATCAGCATTTGGGAACTTGCGTCCATGCTGGCGCGTGGACGCATTCGCCGTTACGGCACGCTTGAATCCTCGCTCAACTTGCTGATCGAAGGCGTCACCGTTCTGCCGATCACACCCGAGATAGCCACCTTGGCAGCCCGCTTCCCCCGCGACTTCTCCGGCGACCCCGCCGATCGCATCATCGGGGGCACAGCCCGCGCCGAGGGCCTGACGCTGATCACGCACGACGAGAAAATCCGTCGAAGTCCGCTGCTTAGGACGCTGTGGTAGATCGGCCGGCCCACAACCTTAGTCGTAATACTCCAACCCCAAATGCGTGATCAGTTCCTCGCCCTTCAAATGCCGCAGCGTGTTCTTCAATTTCATCAACTGAATAAACAGGTCGTGCTCCGGATACAGCCCGGGCGCCGTCATCGGAGACTTAAAGTAAAAGCTTAACCATTCCTGAATTCCGATCCCCTTCAGCGCCGAGCAGCGCTTCGCCAGATCAACCAGCAGCACCAGGTCGAGCACAATCGGCGCCGCAAGAATCGAGTCGCGGCACAGGAAGTCGACTTTGATCTGCATAGGATAGCCTAGCCATCCGAAGATATCGATATTGTCCCAACCCTCTTTGTTATCACCACGCGGCGGGTAATAGTTAATGCGAACCTTGTGGAAAATATTCCCGTAGAGCTCGGGATAAAGCGCGGGCTGCAGAATGTGCTCCAGCACGCCCAGCTTCGATTCCTCCTTGGTTTTGAACGACCCGGGATCGTCGAGCACTTCCCCGTCGCGATTGCCTAGGATGTTGGTCGAGTACCATCCGCTCAGGCCCAGCAGGCGGGCTTTGAACGCCGGCGCCAGAACCGTCTTCATCAAGGTCTGCCCGGTCTTGAAATCTTTTCCGCAGATCGGCGCTTCGTTCTGCCGCGAAAGTTCGAGCATGACCGGCAAATCCACCGTCAGATTCGGCGCACCGTTGGCGAACGGCACCCCTTCCATCAACGACGCGTAGGCGTAGATCATCGAGGGTGCAATCATCTCGTCGTTCTCGCGCAGCGCCCTCTCAAACGACTTCACGGACTGATGGGCCGCGGTCGCCTCGATGTAGGACTCCGTGGAGCCGCACCACATCGTGATCAACCGGCTCGCTCCGCTGGTTTTCTTGAAGTCGCGAATGTCGTCGCGCAACTGCTCGGCCAGGTCCATCTTCGTCTTGCCCTTCTTCACGTTCGGCCCGTCGATCTTTTTTACGTAGTTGTGATCGAACACCGCCGCACGCGGCGTCACCGTCGAAAGAAACGGCTTCAACTGATCGAGCAGCCTCTGGTCGAGCACGCCCGCATTCGACGCCGCTTCATACATGTTGTCTTCGAAGATGTCCCAACCGGTGAAGACCAGGTCGTCGAGCCCGGCCAGCGGCACGAACTCCTTGATCTTCGGCGAGCGTCCGTCGGTGCGCTTGCCCAGCCGCACTGTGCCCATCTGCGTAAGCGACCCAATCGGTTTCGCCAGTCCCTTGCGAATCGCCTCCACGCCCGCGACAAACGTCGTCGCCACCGCGCCCATGCCGGGGATCATCACCCCGAGCTTCCCTTTCGCCGGTTGGATCGTACCGTTATGCCGGGAACTGCCACGCGCCTTCCCTTCGGACCTCGCGTCGCTTTTCACTTCTACGCGGGGTGTCTTCGTTGCCGTCCTCGCGGACTTATTCCGTGTCGCCATATTTTGGACGCTTCCTCAGTACGAATCTGTATGGATGTGCAAACCTTGTATGTTCTCGCATCGGGTGGCGGTTTTGCAAACCGCCGCAGCCAAACGCGCAGAAAATCGCTTTAACGGGGTAGCAGCACCATCAAGCGGTGAGCGTGCACTCGATCAGCGAAATGAATATTTTGCGTTGGACTTCACTGCGAAGACTTCCTTGATAGTGGAATGACTTCGCAAACCATCTCTGTAGCCGGTCCCGCGAAGCTGATGTTTGCATGCCAGCCTTGCTGCGGCATTGCAATTCTCCTGACCCTGTTGCTCTCCACTTCAATCTGAGCCCACGCCATTCGGCCTCGCGCCGGTAGTGTGCTCTTCAGACTACGAATAAAACAGGAGATCCCATGAACTCGATTCGCAGATTCGTCTATGCCGCTGTTTTGGTCTTGAGCGCCCTGAACTTCACGCCCAGCCTCGCCTCCGCTCAAGATGCGGCCGGAACCTTCACCTTGACCCACGAAGTACGCTGGCAGAATGCTGTTGTGCCGGCAGGAAAGTATCGCTTCACACTCGCAGCCGGCGGCCCGGGAGAAATGCTCACCCTGCGCAAGGTTGATGGCAGCGCAGGCTTCATGCTGTTGGTTGCTGATACCGAAAACTCGCGGCCTTCAGACGATAGCCAGCTTGTTCTAGTTTCCAGGGCGAGCGGAAGCTTCGTCAGCACGATGCAGCTTCCGGAATCCGGGCTAACACTGCATTTCGCTGTGCCGCCTGAACCTCAAGAACTGGCGCAAGCGGTCGCAACCTCGACTGCATCCGCCGCCCGCTAGCTCAGCCGCCGAAAAGCCCGGGAGTGGACGAACCGATCCGCTCTCGGGCTTTCTTTGTGATTGTCATCGTGAGCAGGCGTTCTTCGCGACGCAATCGTCGTGCGTTTGGCGTTCCCTCAGGTCAGCTTCGGAGCGGGCGAGTTCCCTCTTACCTCATCACTCAGCACAATCGCTTCCGGCAATTTCCTTCATCGCCTTACGCTTCTGCCGGCTCTGGCGCTGCAATGTCAGGTAGGCCTGTTCCTCGCTTAATCCAAGATCGCGTTGCAGGATTCCCTTGGCACGCTCCACCACTTTCCGCGTCTGCAATTGTTCCGACAGGTTGGAGTTCGCATCCTCGAGCCGCGCCATCTCAATCTCCGCGCCCACCAGAAACCCGATGGTCGAGATCAAACGGATTTCCCGCCGGCGGTAAACATGAGGCTGGCGATGCTGCAGGTTGATCACTCCCATCACGCGCCCGCGGCACATCAAAGGCACCGACAAGAAATGCTTCGTAAGTATCTTCGGGAAGTTCGTGGAAAAACTGGAATCGCGGATCCTGCTGCAGCCTTTTCCGAAACCGCCACCGGCTCCTGATGTTCCGCCACCCATCCCGTAATGCCCTGCCCCACGCGCAGTTTCAGGCGATCGACAACTTCGGGATGGGAATTCTTCGAGGCGCGCAGAACCAGTTCGTCGCCCTCCAGCACATAAATCAGGCAGGAGTCGCACTTCACCAGCGCAGAAGCAAAATCGACCACACGAGTCAGTACTTCGTGGAAACCGTCCGCCGTCGCCAGCCGAACGCCAATCTCGTGCAGCAAATCAACATGTGAGTCCTCAACTGATAGTAAGGGGTCCATGAATAAGAGTATGGGCTCTTCTCACGCCGTGTCTAATTCCAAATTTCAATGACTCTCATAAAGGATTTCCCGCGAGATTGTTACGATTTCTTTAACATCTTTTCCGAAGGTTCTGCATCGACTGATCGGGATTTTCGACGGAGTTACTATTTCTCCAGATCCACCGTCTTCACCGGCAAATCCCAATGCCCGTCGAGAATCTCAAACCGCCGCTGCTCTTCGCGCTGGAAGGTCTCCTGATCGGGGTACATCTGCTTCTGCAGCGCCGCTTCATCGAACGGCTCGTTGGCCACCGTGGCATTCTTGAAGACAATGGTTACGCGGAAGTCCCAGCGCCCGTCTTCGGTCGTGTGGTAGCGCGGCTGATCCATCCAGACCTTCGCGATCCGCCCCATCTCCATCTCCTTCTTGAGCACCGGGTAGTGATTTTTCTTGAATAGCTTCAGAAACTCGTCTGCATGCCCCCACTTGGCTTTGTAGTAGTACTCGACCACGAAGGGCCTGTCGGGATTTGCGGAGACAGATTGAGCGTGCAAGGCAACGGGTAATGCTGATCGTGACGAACAGCAGCAACGCGAGAGTGCGGGACATGCGAATCACAGAGTCCTCCTTGAAATACCAGCTTGTACACTAACAGGACGCCAAGAATGAAGAAGCGGCTGGAGGAAGGACGATACTGGTGGAAAGCGACGAGCAGCAGATCGTCAAGTTGTTCGAAGACGGAGACCGCGCCCTGATTGCCGCCGACCTCCCCGAACTCTCGCGCATCTTCGCCGACGACTACGTTCAATACGACGAAACCGGCAGAGCGTCGACTAAGCAAGACGTGCTGAATAGTCTGAAGTCCGGCGCGATTCGATACGTTTCGATGATCTCTACCGGTCGCTACATTCGTCTGCTCGGCGAAAACGTGGCCGTCGTCCACGGCTCTGAGGAAGATGAAGTCGAGCAGGCCGGCCAGCGTTGCTCCATCCGCTACATCTACCTGGACGCGGTCGTGAAGCGCAAGGGCCAGTGGCAGATTGTGGCGTCCCAATTGGCTCGGCCAGTCGAAATTCAGTGAACTCCCACCGGGCGGAAGACGCGAGCCCACAAAGTCACAAAGCTAGACAGCGGCTGTGTTTCTGTTGAGAATGTGTGGCTGTTGAGTTTATCGGTTACAGAGTCTCCGGAGGAACGAACCCTTGCGTACGACGACCCTCGCCCTTTTGGTTGCCAGTCTGATTACTCCCCTATTTGCGCAGAAGCACCCAGCCAAGCAAGACGCCGATTCCACCCAGAAACAGGCGGCCCAGCAGACCGCGACTGCGGCCGCGGCAGCTGGAGAAGAGAAGGAAGAAGGCGAGGACAAGAATCCGTGGAAGGGTCTGCAGTATCGCCTGGTCGGTCCATTCAGGGGCGGCCGCGTGGTCGCGGTAGCCGGCGTGGTCGGCCAGGATAACGTCTATTATTTCGGCGCGACTGCCGGAGGAGTGTGGAAGACGACCGATGGCGGCCTCAACTGGAAACCGATCTTCGACAAAACGAAGGATGCGTCTCCGGCGATCGGAGCAATCGCAGTTTCCGAGTCTGATCCGAATGTGATTTATGTGGGAACCGGAGAGGCGTGCATTCGCGGCAACATTGTCGGCGGCAACGGAGTTTACAAATCGATCGACGCCGGTAAGACCTGGAAGTTTGTTGGCCTTGCCGACACGCATGCCATCGGACGTCTCGCCGTGAATCCCAAGAATCCTGACATCGCCTTCGTAGCCGCCTTGGGACATCCCTTTGCCGACAACGAAGAGCGCGGCATTTTCCGCACGCAGGATGGCGGCAAGACCTGGCAGAAGGTGCTATACAAAGACGCCAAGTCCGGCGGCATCGACGTGGTGTTTGATCCCAGCAATTCCAACATCCTGTTCGCGGCGCTGTGGCAAGCGAGGCGAACTCCGTGGAGTCTCGACAGCGGTGGCCCGGGAAGCGGCCTTTATCGCTCCATCGACGGCGGCACAACCTGGAAAGAACTGAAAGGCCACGGACTGCCGGAAGGCATTCTCGGCCGCATCGGGGTCACGGTCTCCGGCGCAAATCCCAACCGGGTGTGGGCAGTGGTCGAGGCAGAAAAAGGCGGAATCTATCGCTCCGACGACGGCGGCGATACCTGGCACATAACCACCGACGACCATCGCTTCCGCCAGCGTGCGTGGTACTACTCGCACATCTTCGCCGATCCCAAGTCGGAAGATACGGTGTACATCCTGAACACCGCGGCGTACCGATCGAATGACGGAGGCAAAACTTTCGCCTCGATCCACGCGCCCGCACGGAGATAATCACGCGCTGTGGATCGATCCCACAAATCCCAAGCGTCTTATAAACGGCAACGATGGCGGCGCCACGGTTTCCACCGACGGCGGCGACACCTGGACCAGCGAGTACAACCAGCCCACGGCGCAGTTTTACCACGTCACTACCGACGACCGCTTTCCCTATTACATCTACGGCGCCCAGCAGGACAACTCTACCGTGGCCATCGCCAGCGCGAGCGCCGAAGGCGCGATTGATCGTCCGGACTGGTACGACGTCGGCGGCGGCGAAAGCGGCTACATCGCACCCGACCCAACCGATCCCGAAATCGTTTACGCCGGCTCTTACGGCGGAGAGATCACGCGCTACGATCACCGCACCGGCGAAGAGCAGTCCATCAATCCCTGGCCAGTGAATCCCATTGGATGGGCTGCCGCTGACGTCAAACACCGCTTCCAGTGGACTGAGCCCATCGTCTTTTCACCGCACGATCCGAAGACGATGTACTTCGCGGGCGAAGTGCTCTTCAAGACCACCGACGGCGGCATGAGTTGGACGATCATCAGTCCCGACCTGACGCGCAACGACAAATCAAAACAGGCATCTTCCGGCGGCCCCATTACCAAGGACAACACCGGCGTCGAGGTTTACGACACGATCTTTTCAGTCGTGGAATCGCCGGTGCAGAAGGATCTGATCTGGGCAGGAACCGATGATGGATTGGTTCAGCTCACCCGCGATGGCGGCCAGCACTGGGAGAATGTGACGCCCAAGGCCATGCCGGATTGGGGCACGGTCAGTATGATCGAGGCTTCTTCGCGCGACGCCGGCACTGCATATCTCGCGGTCGAACGCCACAAGTCGGACGACTTCGCGCCTTACGTCTTCAAGACCACAGATTTCGGCAAGACCTGGACCAAGCTAGTAGCGGGACTTCCGGCGAACGATTATGTCCACGCCGTAAGGGTTGACCCGCGGCGTCCGAATTTGCTTTTCGCCGGAACCGAGCAGGGCGTCTACGTTTCCTTCGATGATGGCGCGCGCTGGCAGCCGCTTGCAACTGAATCTGCCGGCAGCTCCGGTGAACGACCTGGTGATCAAGAACACTGACCTGGTCGTCGCAACCCACGGACGCAGCTTCTGGGTTCTCGACGACATCACTCCGCTCGAGCAGTACGAAGATTCGATTCCGCAGCAGGAAGCTCACCTGTTCACGCCCGCCGTGGCGAGTCATACCGTTTTTCGTGGTTCGTTTTTTGCCCCCAGCGGCAATGTCGGAAAGAATCCGCCGGCAGGAGCCGTCATTGATTACTGGTTGAAGACTTCCCTCAAGAAGCCAGACCAGGCCAAGCCCTCCGGCGCTGGTGCTGATTCTGCGAAAGCCGAAGCCACGCCTTCGACTTCTTCCACCGGAACCGAAAAAACCGATAAAGATAAAGAAGAAGCCCCCAAGATCACGCTGGAGATTCTCGATTCCTCAGGAAAGGTCATCCGCAAGTATCCCAAGAAAAAAGAGGAACCAGGCGACGAAGAAGAGGAAGACTTCTTCAGCCGCGGCGGCAACGCAGGCAGCCTCTCCGCCGACGCCGGTCTGAACCGCTTCGTGTGGGACCTGCGCTACGAAGGAGCGACCAAGGTGCCGCATGCACCGCTCTGGGGCGGTAGCACCGACGGCCCCGAAGCGTTGCCCGGCACGTATCAGGCGCGGTTGACGGTCCTCGGCAAGACCTACACTGCGCCGCTGGAGATCAAAGCTGATCCGCGGCTGAAGATCAGCCCCGAGGACCTGGCCAAGCAATTCGATCTGCTGCTGAAGATCCGTGACAAGGTCACGGAAACCGACGACGCCATCATTCAGATTCGCGATGTTCGCGAGCAGATCAATGCAATCAACAAGCGCCTGAAGGACGACCCCCGCGCCAAGGCGATTGCCGATGCCGGCAAAGCGCTCGACACAAAAATGACCGTGGTGGAAGAAGCGCTAATCCAGACCAAGGCCAAGAGCGGCCAGGATGTGCTCAATTTCCCCGTACGACTGAACAATGACCTGGTGGCCTTGAGTGGCGTCGTGGGCAGTGCTGACTCGGCTCCCACAAAGCAGTCCTACGAAGTTTTCGATACGGTCAGCAAGGCAGTCGATGAACAACTGGCGAAATGGAAGGCGATCGTCTCCACCGAAGTAGCGGCGTACAACAGCCTTATGAAACAGCAGGACGTTCCTGCACTCATGCTGAAGCAATCAGGGACAGAAAAGTAGCTCGGCAGATTCTTGCGTGAGTTGGCCGGATGTTCTCACGCTGCACCTTGCGGTCGCTGGAGTTGGGCGATTCCAAACTTCGATCTGCAATAGTTTGATCAGTCCTGCTACTTTCGTCTGCTCGGTCTCCTGCCATTGCGAGGCCCGCGACGGCCAGTTCCGGCCCCGCCGGGTTCCGGACTGAGCACGCTCTTGATCTGCTGGCGCAGCCAGCGATTTGCGGAATCATTCTCCACGCTCTCATGCCAGTACATCTGCGCCTCGAGTTGAGCGGTTTTCACGGGAAAAAGATATATACGGTTGCCGAGCCCAGCATTCAGGATCTTCGCGTGCCCCTGGGACAAGGTCAGTAAAAGATCCGTGTCCCGGACCACTCGGCAGGCGGCAAAATTGTGCTGGCAACGCAGAGCGATCCTTCGTCGGAAGCCAAGCCGGCTCAGTTCTACGTCGATCAGACTGGGGCCGTAGCGGCGGGAGGAGACCAGCACATGGGGCTGCGCTAGGTAGCTGTCGAGATCAAGGGTCCGCGAGATTCCAGGATGCCCGGTGCGAGCCATCACCACGAACGGTTCCCCGAGCAGCCGCTCTTGGTGAATGGGTTCACTGGTCGTCATGGGAACGTCGATGGCGAGATCGACGGAGCCGCTCGAGAGTTCTGCTTCCAGATCTCTGCGCTTTACCCGTGATGTGGTAATCGACATCTCTGGCGCCTCGTGCTCCAGACGCTGCAGCAAAGTAGGAAGGATCAGAGTCCCGACGTATTCCCAGAGCGAGATGTGGAAATTGCGGCGGGTATGCGTGGGATCGAACTTGTGACTTTCGCGGAGATTTACCTCTAGTATCTGGAGCGCTTGTCGTACCTGGTCAATCATGTTGCGGGTAAAGGGAGTAGGAATCATGTGTGCCCCGCGGCGGACGAACAGGGGATCTTTTAAGAGATCACGCAGGCGTTTCAAGGCGTGGCTGATGGCCGGCTGAGTCAGGTTCAACTGGTGGCCGGCGCGGGTAATGTTGCCCTCGCGGTAGATGGCTTCCAGCACGACGAAGAGATTGAGATCGACCTGGCTTAAATGCACGAAACATATATTACTGGATTCGTAAGATTCATTTGATGAATTTTGCCAGGCTGTGTAGCTTGTTCGGGACACAATGTAACTTCCACCATGCACTTTGCCGCCTCACCCCGCTCCCAGGAATATCTGCACAAGCTGGGCGCTTTCATGCAGGAGCATGTGCTGCCTGCAGAGGCCAAGTACTGCAGTGAGGTGCGGAATGTAGCAGACTGGCGCACCTGGAAACAGCCGGTGATCATGGAAGAACTGAAAGCCAAAGCCCGGGCAGCGGGCCTGTGGAATCTCTTTCTTCCCGAAAAACAGTACGGCGCGGGGCTGACGAATGTGGAATATGCCCCATTGGCAGAAATGATGGGGCGATGTTCGATAGCGTCTGAGGTTTTCAACTGTAACCCTCCCGACACCGGGAATATGGAGGTTCTGGTTAAATACGGCACCGAGGAGCAGAAACAATCCTGGCTGAAGCCGCTTCTGGCCGGCGAAATTCGGTCGGCCTTTTGCATGACCGAGCCAGGTGTAGCGTCTTCGGACGCAACCAACATGCAGGCCACGGCGGTGATTGAGGGTGAGCAAGTGGTATTGAACGGACGAAAATGGTGGAGTTCGGGCGTCGGGCATCCTCACTGCCGCGTGCTGATCTTCATGGGGCTGACCGATTGCACAGCGCCGAAATATCGACGGCATTCGATGGTCCTGGTGCCGCTGCCTGCGCCGGGAGTTGAGATCGTGCGCATGATGCCGGTTTTTGGCGCTTACGACGCTCCCTTCGGCCACGGTGAGGTGAACTTCAGCAACGTGCGCCTGCCTGTGGAGAACATCATCGCCGGGCCCGGACGTGGATTTGAGATTGCGCAGGGCCGCCTGGGGCCGGGACGCATTCATCACTGCATGCGAACTCTGGGGGCAGCGGAACGTGCTCTGGAGTTGCTTTGCCGGCGATCGTTGGCGCGAGTCGCCTTCGGCAAACCGCTGGCGGAGTTGGGAGGAAATGCGGATGTGATCGCCAACGCGCGCATCCTCATCGAGCAGGCGCGGCTGCTCACTCTCAAAGCCGCATGGATGATCGACCAACTGGGTGCCAAGGGAGCGAAGAGCGAAATCTCGCAAATTAAAGTAGTCGTGCCCAACATTGCGCTGGCGATTATTGATCAGGCGATCCAAATGCATGGAGCGGCAGGCGTGTCGGAGGATTTCCCGCTGGCGGAGATGTTTGCCTCGATACGAACCTTGCGCATCGCCGATGGCCCCGACGAAGTACATCGCGCGCTGATCGCCAGGCTGGAGTTGAGTAAATATAAGGTGAAGAATTCAGAAGCCGCCTGAAGCACAAGAAAACGGCCAACTTGCCGCGGATCATCTGCCCTTAAAGACAGGGGCGCGCTTCTCCAGGAAGTGGGCGACGCCCTCTTTGAAATCTTCGCTGCGCAAACTTGCCACCATTTCCTCCACGGCAAGATCGAAAGACTCAGCCAAGGTCTGAAACATGGCCCCATAAACCTGACGCTTGATTACTCGCAAGGAGCGCGGACTCACCCGCGATGCGAGATCGACAGCATATTCGTTGACCTTGACGGAAAAGTTCTCCGCAGCGAAGACTTGATTCACCAAACCCATTCGCAAAGCTTCAGCGGCGTTGATCTGGCGGGCGGAAAATAGCAGGTCGAGAGCGTTGGGAAGCCCGACGATACGCGGCAGCATCCAAGCCATGCCGTACTCGGCGATGAGCCCGCGCTGGGCGAACGTGGTCGAGAAGCGGGAGGCGTCGGAAGCCAGGCGCAGATCGCAATAGAGCGCAATCACCAGACCAAGGCCGACTGCCGGGCCGTTGATGGCGGCCAGAATCGGTTTCTCGATTCCAAGGAGATAAGAATACTTCTTCTGGAAATCAGACCGAACTCCCTCGCGTTGCAGAGAGGCACTGCCCAACTGCGAGACAGCCTCTCGATCCCCGCCCGGCAAGCCCTGAGCGGCGACGGAACTCAGCAGCGACATGTCGGCGCCGGCGCAGAAGCCGCGCCCCGCGCCGGTAAGCACGATAACACCAACGTTGTCATCGCGCTCTGCCTCGTGCCCGTACCGGTAATTCAGGGAGATCTCATTGTTCGCATTCACCCGGTGATCCACACTAATACCTGATATATCCCCACATGTAGTAAGGGAACAGATCCAGCCCTCGGTCTCAAACTGGTTTAGAAGGAAGCCATTCAGCGCGGACTGTTCCGGGGTTATGAACGGGTTCGTGCCGCCGGGGTTTGGGTTCACCGTCAAAATGCTCTGGAGGGCAACACCGCATTCCGCCGGCGGTAGCGGCAAACCCGGCAGGCAGACCACAGGTACCGTTGATGGGTTCGCTTCCAGACCGTCGATGATGTTGTTCTGTGCCGTCGTCGGACGAAAAATATTTGTGTCGATCAAATCGAGGAACTGCGTTTTGCGCATTCTGCCGCAAACCTTCAAACGCAACAAACAGAAACGTCTTATTCTTCCTGATCGGGAAACCGAGGGTCCCGCCGAGATCTAGGCGCGTCAAAGATCCTCTAACCGGCGTACCGAGAGTCGGGATTGAAGAAGTAGAAGGTCTCCGGCCGGGCTGCAATGCCTGGGTGAACGAAAACGGATTCTGGGCGTCCATGGCGTCGTCACGGAAAAAACCATGGATGCCGCCGTGAACATTGTTGGTGCCCGACTTGGTCACAATATTGATGGAAGCACCGGTGGCTCCCCCAAGATCCGCACCGTAGTTACTGCGATTGATCTGAAATTCCTGCACATCATCCTGGCTGACCGTCAGCCGCACGCCACCGCTATCGCCCGAGGTCTCGCCGCCGTCGACCGTTATGCTGTTTTCCTCTACCATTGCTGCCGTAGAACGACAGACCGCTGGTGGGCGTTTGCTTGACGCGATAATCCTGGTCATCCGCCAACCGGGTAGAATCAGAAACCCCGGGCGCGAGCAAGGTGAACGTAAGATGATCGCGCCGGTCAATGGGCAGGTCGGCGATGTACTGTTGTGAAATTCTGTCGGCCTCGCTCCCTCGCTCCGTTTCCACCACCGGCGGCTGGTCCGTCACCTCGACCACGGTTGCCACCTGTGACGGCTTCATCCTGAAATCGGATGTGACCGTCTGTCCAATGGCGACAGTCACG
Organism: uncultured Acidobacteriaceae bacterium; assembly: GCA_963743115.1. Classification (GTDB taxonomy): domain Bacteria; phylum Acidobacteriota; class Terriglobia; order Terriglobales; family Acidobacteriaceae; genus Sulfotelmatobacter. Next base: position 674,688 of record CAVUOM010000002.1, read on the forward strand.
CTTCTTCGTATCTCGGTCGCAAACCCCGACATCTGAGCGCTAACGTCGTAAGTGGCCGGCGAGAGCCCGACTACTCGGAACTGGCCGGTGCCATTCGTAGTTGCCGTGCGCTTCAAACCGGTCTGAGTGTCGACGACATTGATCGTGGCTTTCGGCAAAACTCCGCCGGAAGCGTCCGTCACGGTTCCGGTAATCTCTCCCGATGAGCCAACGCCCTGCGCGGGTGCCAAACAGGTTGCAAACAGGAAGCATAGAAGCACGCATGCCGTTGACGCGATAGTGGAATTGACAAGAAACCGCCTCCGTGAAGATGCCCCGCAACGTGAGGCCGCACGTCCATCCAAGCTGCTCTGTGCCAAACCCATATTTCCTCCCTTGCTCAGGCGTTGTCTGAATTACGCAAAGGCACACTCATCCCACTTCAGCGCGCCGCATCGGGCACGAGCGTAGCTGCGTTTTTCAGATTCATCAAATGAATTTTATGGATGACCATGTATGCTTCAAACGAATTAAGCTACCAATCGACGGATGGACCACAGGCTGGCCGGTATACGCCGTTTCTGCTGGCCTACCCTCTTCATTCGCCCGCCTTTGCGCCTACCAGTTGCGCAGCCAGGAATTCGAGAATGGCTGTTTCCGCGGCCTCGGGTTGATCGGTTGAGAACAGATGACTCGCCCGTTCGATCAAGACGAGCTTGGCGCCGGGAATGCGTGTCGCGATCAATTCCCCGTTGCCTACCGGGACCAGGCGGTCGAGCTTCCCGTGATTACGAGCGTTGGAGCCGTGATCTGGGGCAGGCGGCTGAAACGCCACGCAAGTATTGCCTGCAGCTGAGCAAGATAGCCGGCCGGGCTGGTCGGCCACGGCTGACGCTGGGCGATATCTTCGTCGATTAACTGCCGCGGCGTCGCGGAGTGGTAGATAGAAGGGACCGCAGCCTCGGCTGCTTCTTCCCGGCTCATCCAGGTGCGGGCTTTCAACATCTCGACTGCGGCTGGTTCGGCGCGCTGCGCGTTCGTTCCTCCGGCCGCTGTGCAGCCGAGAATGAGAGACTGCACACGCCCGGGATACTGCAAACGCAAATTCCTGAGCGATCATGCCACCCATCGATACCCCAAAAACGTGGGCGCTGCGAACACCGGCGGCGTCGAGCACGACGGCTGCGTCCGAAGCCATCAGTGCGATCGAGTACGGGCCGGGAGGAACATCGCTTTCTGCCGCGCCTCGATTGTCGAGTGCGATGGTGCGGTAGGAAGCGGACAGCGCCGGCCGCGTGCGATGCCACATGGCGGAGGGGTAGCCCAGGCCCATGATCGACAAAATCGGCGCGCCTGTTCCTGCTCGTCCCAATAAATCTTCGTTCCTTGGCTGTCAGCAAACGGCATTCAATCTCCTCTTCAAAACAAATCGACTGCAACTGCGACCGGAACCTGCGACTGTCGAACCGTGCGATCAGTCTGTCGCGACTTTGAGAATGAGTTTGCCGAAGTTGTCTCCTCTGAACAGCTTCAGAAAAGTGTCGGGAAAGGTTTCGAGCCCTTCGACAATATCCTCACGCGACTTGAGCTTCCCGGCTGCTATCCAACCCGCCATTTCCTCCCTAGCCTGGGCATAGCGGTCCGCATAGTCGAAGACCAGCATGCCTTTCATGGTTGCGCGAGAAACCAACAGGGAGAGATAGTTGCGCGGCCCCTGAACCGGACCAGTATTGTTGTATTGCGAGATGGCGCCGCAGATTACGATGCGAGCGCCGCGCGCCAGGTTCGCGAGAGCAGCCTCGAGTATGTCACCGCCCACGTTATCGAAATAGACGTTCATCCCTTGCGGGCAAGACTTTCGCAGCGCTTCCGTTACGTCTTCGGACTTGTAATCGATGGCTGCATCAAATCCGAGGTCGTTGACAAGATAACAGCACTTGTCGGGGCCGCCCGCGATGCCAACTGCGCGGCAACCCTTGATTTTGGCAAGCTGTCCTACCACCGAGCCCACGGCTCCAGCCGCAGCTGAGACGACTATAGTGTCGCCAGTTTGAGGCTGGCCGGTTTCCAACAAGCCGAAATACGCAGTCATCCCGGTCATGCCCAACACGTTGAGGAACGTTGGAAGCGGCGCCACACGCGGATCAAGCTCGATTAGGCTCTTCCCTTCGGATATGAAATATTCCTGAACACCAAAAGTTCCCGAGACATACTTTCCGACGGCGAAAAGGGGATTCTTCGAAGCAGCCACCTGGCCAAGGGCCAAAGCCCGCATCGCCTCCCCCGATGCCAACGGGCGGAACATAGGATCTGGCCTGCTTCATCCAGCCGCGCATAGCGGGGTCAAGCGAAATAAATAACACCTTGATCAACAGTTCGCCTTCGCGCAGCTCACGAACCCTCTCTTCCTCATAGGTCCAGTCGCTACCCTTCGGCATTCCAACGGGGCGGGAAGCAAGGATGAATCTGTGATTGACGAATGTCATGATGGTTTCCTTTCAAGTTAAACCGTGTAGCGCTCACTGGACAGCAGCCGAGCCGCGATCTGGCGGCGAAGAGCGATGGAGTTCACCGGCAGGTGATCCGCGTAAGTGTGCACAGTTGCGAGGTACTCGCGCAAGATATCTCCTTCGGAGCAGGCGCTCAGCACGGTGCGTGAGAACCCCTCAATCCGGTAAATAGCATCACGCAGGTATACAGCACTGATGTCGAGGGCGTTCTCGCCCTTGCCAGACGATGTCAGCTTCTTGCTGCGCAGGAGGCTGGATTCCATGGCGAACACCTCCATGGCGATGTCGGAGAGGTTCATGATGACTTCCTGCTGTTTCTCAAGCTGGTCACCGTATTTTGCATGGGCCACTGCAAGCGTCAGGAGAAATATTTTCTTCGCGTTGCGAACGATGCGATCTTCTTCCGTTTCCGTAGCACTTTGCTTTTTTTCCGAGGAACTGTGGTTTTCGCTCTGGTTCAAGACCGCACGCGCCGCTTCGAGAAGAGGCAACTGCCCGCGCGCCGCCCGCTTCAAGGGCATGCCCATGATGACCAGCCGGTTGATTTCGTTAGTGCCCTCAAAGAGGCGGTTGATGCGCGAATCGCGGTAGGCTCGCTCGACTGCATAGTCCTGATGAAAACCGTAACCGCCGTGAATCTGGACGCCCTCGTCCACCACGTAGTCGAGCATCTCAGAAGCGAAGACTTTTACCATCGAGCATTCCGCCGCGTACTCCTCGACGGCCTGCATCTCGGTGGACAGAACTGTCTTTCCGCTCGGCCGACCTGGCCTGCATCTGGGTTTCGATAAGCCCGGCTACACGCCAGGTCATGGACTCGGCTGCAAAAATCCGAATGGTCATTTCGGCAAGTTTGTGCTGAATCGCGCCGGAACTCAGCGATGGCGGAGCCAAACGCTTTTCTCTGCTTCGCGTATTTGATGCAGATGGCCAGCACGTTCTTTGCTGCGCCGACGGACGCGGGACCAAGCTTTAGGCGTCCGATATTAAGCACATTGAACGCGATGACGTGACCGCGTCCGATTTCCCCAAGAACGTTCTCGACGGGAACAGGCACGTTATCGAGATAAACCGCAGTGGTGGAAGTGCCGCGAATTCCCATCTTGTGTTCTTCGGCGCCGCTGCTGACGCCGGGAAAGGCTCGCTCCCACGAGAAAGGCGGTAAACTTCTCGCCTCCAACTTTGGCAAAAATAGTGAACAGATCAGCTGCGCCGCCGTTGGTAATCCACATTTTCTGGCCGTTGAGTATGTAGTGCTTGCCGTCCGGAGCCAGGTCGGCGCGAGTTCGCGCGGCCAGAGCGTCTGAACCGGCCAATGGCTCTGTGAGGGCATAAGCAGCGAGCAGTTCCATCCGAGCCAATCGAGGCAGATACTTTTTCTTCTGCTCGGGGGTGCCGAAGTACACGAGGGGGAGGGTTCCGATGCCGGTGTGCGCGGAGTGCCAGCCTGCATAGGAGGCGTCGCGTCCCATGTGCTCGGCGGCGACCATCAACGAAGGCGAATCCATTTCCATGCCGCCAAATTCCTCCGGGATGGTCATGCCAGTAAGGCCCAGTTCGGAGGACTTCCGCAGGACCGCCAGAGCAGCGCCCGGCTGTTTCTCTCGGATAGCAGGAAGATTGGGCTCGACTTCGCTGGCCCAGAACTCATCGATCATGCGGCCGATCGCAATGTGCTCTTCCGTAAGATCTTCTGGAGTGAAAACCTGGGCCGGGAGCGCATCCTCAAAGAGAAAAGCTGAGCCTCTTGTCTTGCCGGAAATTTCTGTTAAGGTCATCATAATTCCGATGCCCCCTTTCGAAATTAACCATCTTAATTCGCTAAAACAGTTCGAAGGCCGCGAACTGCCCCCGACCGATTGGCTCGTTCTCACCCAGGACCGTATCCAGAAGTTCGCCGACGCTACCGAAGACCGGCAATGGATACACGTCGATCCAGAGCGAGCGGCACGGGAGTCGCCCTACAGCGGCACCATCGCCCACGGCTTCCTCACGCTTTCGCTGGTAAGCTATTTTGCCGGACAGGCGATTCGGGTCCGGGAGGGAGTCGGGATACGCGTCAACTATGGACTCAACCGCGTGCGCTTTCCATCGGCGGTGCGGGCGGGATCGGCAATTCGCGCCCGCGTGACCCTGCTTTCGGTCAAAGAATCTGCAGAGTTCGTGGATATCATTTTCTTGGTGAAGATCGAGAGCGAAGGCGCCGACAAGCCCTGCTGCATCGCGGAGTGGCTGGTGCGGTATTACCGTAGATGACGAAACGCGGAATCGGAAGTCGATCATATACTTCCGCTTTCCGCGCACTGTAGCGAGGCGCGCATCAGGATCGGGACCCGTTGGGGCATGGTGGCGAAGCGCTCATCGTGCGTGAGCCCGCGGGCGTAACGGTAATAGATCTGCTGAACGATCACTGCGACCTTGAAACGCGCAAAGGCCAAATAGAAGACCATGTCGTGAATGTCCCGGCCGGTCGTCTGCGCATAGCGTTGAGCCAAATGGGCGCGCGTCAACGTTCCAGGAATTGTCGTGGGAGCGGCATAGATCTCGCGCAGCTCCTCTGGGTCATCTGGATCGGTCCAATAGGCCAGGGTTGTGCCCAGATCCGATAGTGGGTCTCCCAGCGTGCACATCTCCCAGTCCAAAACTCCGAGGATTTTTGTAATGTCATTCGAGTCGAGCACTACGTTGTCGTACTTGTAGTCGTTGTGAATGAGGGTAGCGTCGCTCGACACTGGAAGGTGATGCGTCAGCCAAGCGGAAATGCTTCCGACTTCAGGCAGGTCGTGAGTTGCTGAATTATGGTAGCGCTCGATCCATCCTCTCACCTGGCGTTCGAGATAACCTTGCGGCTTACCCAAATCATCAAGGCCGATTTTGTCGTACTCGACGGCGTGCAAGCGCGCGAGGTTGTCGAGGAAAGCCTCGCTGAGCTTTTGTGCCACGGGAGGGGACAGCAGCAGTCCCGCCGGCAGTTCCCGGCGCAGGATCACGCCTCGAATCGGCTCCATAAGGTAGAAAGGGGCGTCGAGAACCGAAAGATCGTCGCAATACAGAATCACTTTCGGCGCAACCGGATATGTCTCGCGCAACCGGGAGAGCACGCGATATTCGCGGCCCATGTCATGAGCGGATTTAACCTGGCTGCCGAACGGCGGCCGGCGCAGTACAAATTCACGACTGCCCCAGGTCACACGATAGGTAAGATTTGAATGACCCGCCGGGAACTGCTCGACCGCAAGCGGGCCGGGACCATCGAAATGGCGGCCGAGGTAGGCGCCGAGCCGCGCCAGATCAAGCTCTTCCCCGGCCCTTACGGCAACCGCATTATCACAAGAGGCAATCATTGGTTCCGAACCCTTCGTCGTTAGTCTCTCCGAAGTGCGAAACCTCCTATCGATACGTGAGCAAGCGCTCGTCTTCGAGATGAGGGTGTGCATTGAATGCACTGAGCGTGAAGCGTTCACCCGAACTTAGAAACTCCGTAAACGAAGCGTTGCGAGACATCCAGCTCAATTGCAGCGTGTCTGCGTGCGACAAGTGCAAGGCACGACGCATGGCAACACCAATCGGACCCCCTGATGTAAAAACCACGGAATCGCCGGTTGGCGTGGAGCTATTTACGATGGTTGCAATGCCTTGATCGACGCGCGCACAAAAATCCGGCCAGGATTCCACATCGTCGATCACTAACGCACCACTCACCCACAAGCCAATAACCGCCTCAAACATTTGCTGGAAGGTTCTTTTTCGTTCGTCGATATCGTTGGCGTGCTCGAACGCCCACTGAAGATGGCGTACTTCCTCAGATCTTTCCAGCACCTGCGGCAGACCAAGCTTCAGAACTGCTTCTGCCGGATATTCGTCGAACTCGTTCATCACAGCCACTTCAGAAAACTCCCTGCCAAATCTTCGGTAGACTTCCTCAACGATCCGCGCAGTCTGCACCTGCCGCACGCGAGGACCCGAGTAGACGCGGCTGAACAGCATTCCGCGGCGTACCCAGTATTCTCCCAGCAGGCGGGATTGCTCTTCGCCGGTGGCGCAGAGTTTGTCATAGTTGGCTCCAGAAAAGACGCCTGGGCATGTCGCACTAGAATGACGCGGCTCATAATTTGCAGCCTTACGCGTTGACGACATGTTCCTTACCCAACTCGGCAAATGTCTGGTTGGCTTCTGCGAGGCGCTTCAGCAGCGGAGCAGGCTCCCAGAGTTCCCCAAGTTGCTGGCGGAATTCGCAGACGCGGTCATAGACGTTTTTCAAGCCGACGGTGTCGGCATACCACATAGGGCCCCCGCGATACGCCGGAAATCCGTAGCCATTCAAATAAATGATGTCGATATCGACCGCACGCAGCGCGTAACCCTCCTCAAGAATCCGGGCGCCCTCGTTCACCAGGGCGTAGACACAACGATCGATCATTTCGGAAGTGGCAATCTTGCGTTGGGGAATTCCAGCTTCGGCGGCCCACTTCCGCACCAGAGCGCTCACTTCCGGATCAGTTGCAGCGCGGCGCTGGTCGTCATAGTGGTACCAGCCGGCCAAAGTCTTCTGGCCGTAGTGGCCCATCTCGCAAAGGCGATCCTCGGCGATGGGCTGGCGCACACCAGGTTTTTCCAGATGGCGATATTCCTTGCGAATGCGCCAGCCAACATCCAGTCCGGCAAGATCACCTGTCGCGAGTGGACCCATGGCCATGCCGAACTCAACCAGCGCGTTGTCAACGGCCTCCACCTCCGCACCTTCTTCGACGAGGAACTGGGCTTCCCGGCGATAGGGCCCAAACATTCGGTTTCCGACAAAGCCCCGGCAGTTTCCGACTAGCACGCCGATCTTGCCGAGCTTTTTCGAGAGCTGCATGCAGGTGGCGATCACTTCCTTGCTTGTCTCTTTTCCGCGTACAATTTCGAGCAAGCGCATGATGTTGGCCGGGCTGAAGAAGTGCGTTCCAACTACGGACTCCGGCCGCGAGGTGACACCGGCGATCTCGTCAATGCTCAACGTGGATGTATTGCTCGCCAGAATCGCGCCGGGTTTGCACGCGCGATCCAGATCTTGAAACACCTGCTTCTTGAGCGCCATCCCCTCGAAGACCGCCTCCACCACCATGTCGACGTCACCGAAGTTGTCATAGTTGAGAGTGGGTGTAATCAAGGCCAGCCGCTCGTCGACGAACTGCTGCGTGAAGCGTCCCCGCTGAACCGAAGTAGCATAGTTCTTTCGAATCTTCGCGAGGCCTTGCTCGAGCGCAGACTGATCGACCTCCTTCAGCAGAACGGGAATTCCGGCGTTGGAAAAAACCATGGCGATCCCGCCGCCCATTGTTCCGGAACCGACGACCGCGACGCTTCGGATTGGCAGGACGGGCGTGTCTTTCGGTACGTCCGGAATCTTTGCCACCTCGCGCTCTCCAAAAAAGACGTGGATGAGCGCCTTGGATTGATCGGAGAACAGACACTCCGTAAACAGTCTCCGCTCCACCTCGCAACCTTCCTCGAAAGGAAGTTTGGTCGCCGCTTCCACCGCATCGATGGCAGCTAGCGGCGCTTTCAGACCATGTTGCTTCTTGTGGACTCGCTCGCGAGCGGAAGCGATTATCGCCACGTTTTCCGCAGCCGTGCCCAGTTTCTCGGCGCGTTCGCGCGTGCGAGGGATCGGTCTTCCAGCAACTTCGCCGGCAAAGGCCACCGCTCCGGTAAGCAGGTCGCCTTCGATCAAGCGGTCGATGATCCCAAGCCGGAAGGCTTCTGCTGTGGCAACTGGTTTGCCGTCGGTACACATTTCAAGCGCTTTGGTGACACCGGCAAGCCGAGGCAGGCGTTGCGTTCCAGCAGCACCCGGAATGAGGCCAAGCTTCACTTCGGGCTGCCCGACCTGCGCATCGCTTGAGGCCACGCGGTAATGCCCAGCCATCGCCAGCTCCAGCCCTCCACCAAATGCGGCGCCATGAATCGCCATCACCACTGGCTTGCGACAGTTTTCGATGCCGAGAAGCAGCGGCAGAAGGCTGGCGCCGCGCGATTTGCCAGAGGTCATCTTTCCGAATTCCTTGATGTCAGCTCCTGCGACAAACGTGCGGCCCGCGCCGATCAGAACCGCCGCTTTCACGGAGGGATCGTTGTTGATCTCTTCGATGGCGTTGGCAATTCCCTCCGGCACGCCGGGGCTTAGCGCATTCACCGGAGGATTGTCGATGGTGATGATGGCGATATCATTCTCTTTGTCTCTGCTGAGCCGTACCAGATTGCTCATCGTGAACTCCGATCACTGCTACAGCCGGCGGTCGCAACACAGTCGATCACGAGGCGGGCGATGCGTTCGCGGTGAAACGTCGCATCGCCCATCATCGTCTCGGACGCTTTCGCGCGGCGGTAGTAAAGGTGTAAATCGTTCTCCCAGGCAAAACCGTTACCGCCGTGGACCTGGATGGCATGGTTCCCCACAGCCCGGCAGGCATCACTGGCGTACATTTTTGCAATGGAGGTCGCAGTTGCCGCGTCGGGAGCGTCATGCTCCAGGACCCACGCCGCGTAGTAAGCGGCTGAACGGGAGCTCTCGGTTTCGAGGTACATGTCCGCGCACTGATGCTGGACGGCCTGAAACGTTCCGATCGGCTTGCCAAACTGTTTGCGCATCTTCGCGTAGTCCACAGTCAGGTCGAGTACACGCTGCATTCCGCCCACCATTTCGGCAACCAGAGCTGCGGTCGCGACATCGAGAGCATGTGCAAGATTGGCTCCATCAGCCAGCTTCTCCGCAGGAGTGTTATGGAACTGGATGGCATAGAAGTTTCGAGTGAGATCCAGAGCCGGCATCGGCGTGATAGACAAGCCGGGCGCCTGCGCTTCCACCAGAAAAACGCCCGACTGCGCGGCAACGACAATAAAGTTAGCCACGTCAGCGTCCAGAACGAAGAGCTTCTCGCCCGTCAGCCTCCCATTGGCGGCGACAAGATTCGCGTCGGCCAAGTCCCAGGAGGCAGCGGCTTCAAGTAAGGCGAGAGTCGAGCGCGCCTCGCCGCGACAAATGCGCCCGAGATACTCCGTCTTCTGCTCGTCGCCGGCGACAGCATCGATCACCGCACCGGCAAGTGCGACAGTCGACCAGAACGGGCCGGGAAGCAACGCACGGCCCGCTTCCTCCATCAGAAGAATGAGTTCTACCGTACCGAGACCCAGTCCGTCATATTTCTCCGGAAAAATGATACCGGTGTATCCCTGGGCGGCCATCTTAGACCAAAGAACTGGATCGTACGGCTGCTTACTTTCAGCCAGGTGCCGCACGTGCGAAATGGGGCACTCCCCGGCAAAAAACTGGCGCGCGTTCTCCTTGAGGATCTTCTGGCTCTCGTTCAGTCCGAATTGCATAGCCTGTTCTCAGTAGCTCCTTGGCAAGCCCAGGACGAAGTGTCCGATGATGTTTCGCTGAATCTCTGAGGTTCCGGCTTCGATGGTGTTGCCTCGCGAGCGCAGGTATCCGTAGGCCCAACTACCGTTGTCGACGGAGTACTCCGAGGAACCCGCAACCTGGCCGAACGGACCGAGCAACTCCTGCGCCACCTGCTGCAATCGCTGGTTCAACTCGCTCCAGAAGATTTTCTGGATGGAACCCTCGGGACCAGGCACTCCGGTTGCACTGATGCGGCTGAAGGCGCGCATCTGGTTCCATCGCATAACTTCAACTTCGGCATAGCACTGTGCCAGCTTCTGCCGGATTAGAGGATCCTGCGCGGCAGATTTTCCGTTCCGTCGCGACTCGCGGGCAAGCTCGATCAAGCGCTCCATGTTGCGGCGAAAGGTTATCTGCAAGCCGGCGCCGAATGTGCCGCGTTCGTGCATCAGCGTTCCTATCGCGACATCCCAGCCCTGGTTCACGCTTCCCACAACGTTTTCGACGGGAACACGCACATCCCGGAACGAGACCTCGGCGAACTCGCTCTCTCCAGTGATCTGGCGAAGTGGACGAACACTGATTCCCGGGGACTTCATATCTACCAAGAGCACAGTGAGCCCTTTGTGCTTTGGAAGATTCGGATCGGTTCGAACCACCAACTCGCACCAGTCCGCAATCCAACCGTAGCTGTTCCACGTCTTCTGGCCGTTGACTACGTAGAAATTGCCATCCAGTCGCGCCTCGGTCTGCAAGGACGCGAGATCGGACCCGGCATTCGGTTCGGAAAACCCCTGGCACCAAATTTCTTCCGCGCTAAGAATCTTCGCCAGGTAGCGGGTCTTTTGCGCCTCGGTTCCAAACGCAATGATGGTGGGCCCGATCAGACCCAGCCCCAGAGTGTTGGCCATCGGTGGCGCGCTGGCCAGAGCCATTTCCTGCCAGAAGATGACCTGCTGCATCAGATTCGCACCGCGGCCACCATATTGCTTGGGCCACGAAACTCCAGCCCATCCGCCTTCGAACAACTTGCGTTGCCACGCTCGCAGATATTCGAAGCGAGACTCCAGTGATTCCTCGCGGCGCTCCGCCCAGTCGGCGGGCACATTCGCCGTGAGCCAGGACCGCAATTCGTCGCGGAATTGCTTTTCCTCGGAAGTCAGGTTCAGGTCCATCCCATCTCCTTGTGGCTGCGGTCACAATTCCCGACTAAGCGTCTTTGCCTTGTCCCCGTATTTCGCCCGCAGTTCTTTCTTCAGCACTTTTCCAGTCGCAGTCTTGGTCAAGGTCTCGGAGAATTCGATAGAACGTGGACATTTATAGTGCGCCAGATTAGAGCGGCAGAACTCAATAAGTTCCGCTTCCGTCGCGGCGGATCCTGGCCTTAAAATCACCACTCCTTTCGGGACTTCGCCCCACTTGTCGTTCCGAACTGCGATCACTGCAGCTTCGTACACGGCGGGATGCGTCAACAACGTTCGCTCCACTTCCAGTGATGAGATATTCTCGCCGCCGCTGACAATAATGTCTTTCTTGCGATCGACGATCAGGATGTAACCATTCTCCATGACGACAGCCATGTCGCCGGTGTGAAACCACCCGCCACGCAGGGCTTCCGCGGTCGCCTCCGGATGCTGCCAATAGCCCGCCATCACACTGTCGCTGCGGGCAATGATTTCACCCATGGTCTCGCCGTCGTGAGGTACATCCTTGTCTTCGAAATCCACGACTCGCAGTTCGACTCCCGGATAGGCATAGCCAGTCATGGATTGGAGCGCGTAGCGCTCCTCGGGTTCGCACACCACATCTGGCTTGAGCTCGGCCGTGGCAAGAGAAGGAGAGCACTCAGTCAAACCGTATCCAGAAAAACACTTGCAGCCAAGTTTCTGCTCGACCTCGCGCATCAGCGAGGGAAAAGAAGCGGCGCCCCCAATAGTGACCCACTGCAGCGAACTCAAGTCATACTTGGAACGCTCTGGGCAATTCACCAACGCGGCCGCCATGATCGGCACCAGGCTGAGGGAGCCGACCCGCTCCCGCTCCACCAGGTGAAATATGTCTTGCGGGATAAATCGCGCACTCATGACATGCGTGGCTCCCACGAACGTGACAGTATGTGCCGCCCCCCATCCATTAGCGTGAAACAACGGAATCGTATGCAGGAAGACGTCTTCATACTTGCTCTTGTGGAACAGAGCTATATACAAAGCGTGGAGATAGATGTTCCGGTGAGTAAGCATCACGCCTTTGGGATCGGCGCTGGTCCCGCTCGTGTAGAAGAGTTCGCAGAGAGAATTCTCGTCAAACGAGGTAATTTCCGCGCGGTGTGGCGTCGCGGAGGCGAGGAGCTGTTCATAGCTCTCAGCGGCAAGCCAGTCGGCCTGTTGCGTCGCATCGAGCAGGTGGTAGGAGTCAACGCAGGTCAGTTTCATACGAAAGGAATCGACCAGACCGACGAAATCCTGCGCCAGGAAAAGCTTGGTCGCGCCGGAATCGTTCAGGATGTAAGCAAGTTCATGAGATGCGAGACGGTAATTGAGCGGCAGCAGAACGGCTCCGGCGTCGAGGACTCCAAAGTACGCCTCCAGCAGCCGATGACAGTTCATGCTGAGAAAGGCGACACGATCTCCCGGCTTGACTCCAGCTGCGCGCAACGCGCCGGCCAGCCGGGCCGCGCGATCGGCAAACTGCGCGTAGGTAAATCGCTGATCCTGGCAAACCACCGCCGTTTTATTTGGAAATTGTTGCTCCGCGTAACGGAGGAAGCGGACGGGCGTGAGAGGAATATTCATGCTTGGTGACTATTACCAGGCAGTCTGACCTCCGTCGACGACAAGAACATGGCCCGTAACATAAGCCGAGGCGTCGGAAGACAGAAAAATTGCCGCGCCTTTCAGGTCATGGTCCCCGCCGAAACGGTGAAGAGGAATCTTCTCCAGCAGGGACTCCTTGTGGTGCTCAAGAATCCAGCTGGACATGTGCGTGGGAAACCAGCCCGGAGCGATGGCGTTGACTTGTATATTGTGCGCCGCCCATTTGCACGCCAGATCTTTGGTGAAGGCGATGACTCCGCCTTTGCTTGCGTGGTAGCCAATGGCTTGCAGATCCGAAGAAGCGCCACCCAGGCCAGCCACGGATGCGATGTTGATGATCTTGCCGAGTCCTTGCCCGATCATGGCTTTGCCCACGGCTTGCGAAAACAGGAACGTTCCAGTCAGGTTTGTGTCCATGACCTTGTTCCACTGCTCAAGCGTCATCTCTTCGACCGGGGCTCCCCACGAAACGCCCGCATTATTAATGAGGATGTCGATGCGTCCGAAATTTTGCAAAGTCAATGCCACCACTTCCTGAATCGCGGCGGGATCTTTCACGTCACAGCCGAGGGCAAGGGTCTTTACACCCAAGCTGGCCAACTGATCAGCCGCTTCCTGACAGCGCTCTTTCTTGCGCGCACATAGCACGACATTGGCTCCCATCTCCGCCAACCCTTCGGCCATCTGCCGACCGAGCCCGATCGAACCGCCGGTGATGATGGCAACACGCCCGCTAAGATCGAACAACTTCCTCGCATTCACAATATGAAAGACTCCCGGCCGGAAAGTTCAGCTTTGTACAAAGTGATAGTCAATATCACAATATAGCGACTAACGTCAAACGCTTGTGCTGCCTCCGACGAAGAACCTACGAGCTGAGGCTTAGTGCGAGCCGGCCGGAAACCTGCCCTCGGCGCAGCTTGTCCAGGACTTCGTTTGCCTCGGACAAAGGTCGTGTTGCTACTTCACAGTGAACCCTCCCCGCGGCCCCCAGAGCGAGGACTTCCAGCAGATCCTGTCGCGTGCCAACAGCAGAAGCCTGAATCCGGATTTCTCCCGCCGCCATCAGGATGGGCGGGAAACAAATATCCTGTGCGGGCAAGCCCACGGCCAGCAAAACTCCCGTGGGACGCACACAGTAAAACGCCATGTCATAGGCGGCTTTGGCCGCGGACGTCACTAAGGCAACGTGAACTCCACCCTGCGATCGCAATTGCTGCACAACTTTGTCAGATGCGGCGTTCAGCGTCTTGGAGGCTCCAAGAGTCTTAGCCAGAACGAGCTTTTCTTCGCTGATGTCAATTGCGGTGACGTCGGCTCCGAGTTCACAGCCGATCTGGACCGCAAGGTGCCCGAGACCTCCCACTCCAAACACTGCTAAGCGTTGCCCCTTCGTGAGGCGCGACTGGTTAAGGGCACGATAAACAGTAACCCCAGCGCATAGCAGAGGAGCCGCTTGCTCCGAGGCAAGATCATCGGGAATTCTGGCGACGTGAGTAGCCGGTGCTTTCACAAATTCGGCATAGCCACCGTCCACGGTCACACCAGTTATTTGTTGACGAACGCAAAGGTTCTCGTTGCCATCGCGGCAGAACTCGCATCTCCCGCAGGTCCAATGGATCCAAGGCACGCCGACGCGGTCGCCGGCTTTCACATTCTCTACGGCCGAACCAACCTCAACAACGTTTCCCACGACTTCGTGCCCGAGGATGAGCGGTTTCTTGACGATCCCGGCCAGCTGGGACCAATCGCCGTTGGCTACGTGCAAATCGGAGTGGCACACTCCACAAACTTCAACCTTGATCAGAACTTCGCTCTCTGCGATTCTGGGAAGAGGAACATCTTGAATAGTAAGCGGAGTCTTGAAGTCGCGCAGCACAGCAGCTTTCATCTTCTTTCCCTCTCGGGGAACCCCGATTAGTCCGCGAATTAAGAATAGCGGGACCACTCGAACAATTCAGAGCTCGATTCCTCGAAGGAAAAACTCTACCGCGCTGCGCACTCGCTCTGCGAGCCTGTGCGGTCCGGTCAAATCCACCGCCCACTGCCGCACGACTGTGTTGTAGAGGCCCTCCATGAACTCCGCCAAATGAACCACGGGAAAATCATTTGTAATGTCGCCTCTCTTTTGTCCCTCGGCGAGAATCTCTCGCAGCAGGCCAACGGTTGCTTCCTCGTGTCCACGCACATTGGAGCAACGCACCGGGTCCATCGCGCCCGAAAGCACAACGGCCTGCCATAACCTGCGGTCCGCCTCCACTTCTTTCGCCATGCGGACATACAACCGGCGCAGGCGCTCCGCAGTGCTCGCATTGGTCGACAACTCCGAGCGTAGCCGGTCTCTTATGCAGGCGAATCCGCGTTCCCCGACCTCTCGCAGAACCGCGTCTTTGCTGGAAAAATACCGGAAGAACGTGGGTTGACTGATCTCGAGAACTTGTACGATGTCTTCGATCCGGGTGTTCTCAAAACCGTGCGTGCGAAATAGTTTGATCGAGGTCTCAATGATCTGTTGGCGCAATCGGACTTTCTTGCGCTCCCGAAGTCCCACTGTCACATGGTTTTCATATTTGTCGACAACTATTCGCTGCGCCGCTCTCACTCGAGGCATCGGTTCCCCCATGCACTGCCCGAAAGCATTCGATCGCTACCTCGTGGCAATGTGATAGGCACTATAACAAAATAGCGACTAACACATTGAAGGTTTTTTCAGGGGGGCTCGCTATTAGATTCGTGTTCAAATTGTCGACTACAGTATCCGTTCTAAGAGGGTCCGATCGCTCTACAGTGGGTTCAGCCAATTGTTTCTCGAGCGTGGCCGGAATTTGCTTCTGCGATATTTCTGAATAGCCCGTTACCTGGGAGTAACCTGACCTCCGCTGAACTGCTGCGAATTCCCCACAAAAAACTCTTCGTATTTCCGCTTGCCCGACGCTCCAGATTCTTCCCCGTTGATCTTCCCCAAATAAGCTCTGAAGGTCCAGAGTCTGGAAGTGCGCGCACTCCCTGTGCGGAATAGTAATAGTAATGATCCTTGGCCCATCCATATTGCTCAGCGGAAGACGTTCGGAGTACCCCGCCCGAAGGAATCTTGAGAACATACTGTCCGCCTTCCATGGGCAACGTCGGAGCGCCCTCCACCTCAAACTCGATTCGCACCCATCCCGTGTATCCCTCGGGAATCAGAAAGCGCGATGAGCGGTGCGTAGAATTTTGGGCGCTGACGCGCAGCCACCACGCGAAGCCAGTCAACAGTGCAACAGTAAGAGCGCCAGCGAACATTCGTGTCGACTGGCTTGCGGCGT
Source organism: uncultured Acidobacteriaceae bacterium (assembly GCA_963743115.1). Taxonomy (GTDB): domain Bacteria; phylum Acidobacteriota; class Terriglobia; order Terriglobales; family Acidobacteriaceae; genus Sulfotelmatobacter. The sequence continues at coordinate 690,682 of CAVUOM010000002.1, forward strand.
CTGGGAAAATCCACCTCAGCTTGTGATTCACAGGTTGCTTGAAACTGACGATTGCGGAATACACCGTGACGAAACCCAAAAGAGCGACGGCTATGTATGGAAATATCATCGGAGTTTTGCGGGAAGGGATTCTAGTCTGCGCCAGATCTGTACGACGAGATGCACCCTCCTTTGCCCTCCATCGAGAGCGTGGTCGAGCTAAGAAACTTCCGGAATACGGGGGAAGGAAAAAGAGGCCGATCGGAAAATACAGAACTCTGTTTGTCGAACTTCGTCCGGACGGATTTCGCTATGGCTGGACCGTAGAAGCACCAAATCATCAGCGAAGCGAGCAGCGCAACCTTTGCCGCTACATTCGGCTTAAAAAGGCTGACATAAGCTGCAATCAAAAGACACAACGATCCCAATAAGGAGACGAGTTCCAATGGATTGAGCCGGGCCCCGTACACAGCCAGGGCCAAGGTGTAAACATGGAATCCAGTGACGATGCCCGCGACGAAATAGAGGCAAAATGGAAGCATATCGGCAATCATACCGCCCACGAACACGAATGATCGATCGCTGGGCGGGTACTTAATAGACAAATGCAAACACAACGACTACGGATGCATTAAGGGCAGAACAGCACACAAAGAACGACCGGCGCCACCACTCTCATCGGGCTCGGCCTATCTCAGAATCCCCTCGTTTGGTACTGCAATACGGCCAAGAAGAGTCGATAGTCGTAGCCAGCCTCTGCATTACTGATCTCGGCTTGTGTTTGTTGCAGTTGTGCTTGACTCAACTCTACGATCGAACCCAGGCCCAGGTTGTACCGTGACTGCGCGAGGCTCAAGGCAAGATTGGCCTGCTCCACGAGCTGTTCTGTTACCCCTAGCCTTTCGAAAGCGGTGTTGGCGTTCAACCAACTGGTGCGCACATCGCGGGAAATTCGATCACGGAGGTCACGCAACCTTTCGTCGGTAGCCTGTGCTCTCAGCAGGGCTTCACGTGCCCTTGCGCTATAGAGAAAGCCGTTGAAAACCGGAATTTCGACGTTCACACCGGCCGCCCCATACCAATTCGAGGTGATGAGAGGATTTCGTATCGGCGTATCGCCTACTGCGGCAAGCGCACGAATATTCGGGAGGAGCAAGTCGCGTTCTGCGATATGGAACTTCTTTGCCGACTCAGACTGAAACTCCAGCGCCAGGATTTCCGGTCGCATCGCAAAAGCTGTGGCGATCAGGTCATCCACATCGCTTTGCGGAGGGGTGATTGGGGTTGAATCCTCCGCGAGCTGAAAGTTCTGCAGATTGGAAAACCCCAGCACCGCAGAAAGCGCAGCCAGCGCGGCGTTTTCGTTGTTCTGCGCGTCCAGCAGAAGCAACTTGGCTTGTGCGAGATTCACATTGGCGAAGCTCAGGTCGAGTCCAGACTTCAGCTTGCTTTTGAACAAAGCGTCGATCTGGTCTGCGACAGTTTGACGCTCTTGGACTGTTTGCTGCGCAACCGTCAAGACGGCGTGGGCTTGTAGAGAGTTATAGAAAGCCTGATCCACAGCCAGGAGGATTTGCTCCTTGGTGGCAATTGCATTTTGGTTCTCTGCCTTGGCCGCGAGACTGGCGCTGGATATCAGGTTCGTCGTGCGTCCGAAATCGGTGAGCAACTGACTGACCATCGCTCCGCCGGCTGCGCGCTCGTAAACGGTCGGATTGTTCAGCTCTCCAGCTGTGATGCGTGCGCCGGCATTGGCGTCCACCGCTGTGAGATCCACGACCGCGGTCGGCCATAGATTCGATCGAACCTCTCGCGTCACTTGCAGCGATGCGAGGGCAGTCAATCGAGCGACTGAGATTTGCGGATTGTTCTTCAGAGCCAGTGCCTGTGCATCTTTCAGAGAAAGGACAGTGGGCGTCCCAGGGTTACTCTGCGGAGCGCCGCTTTGGGGCGCAGCCATGTGTGCGCTTGAAGGTGCTGGCGTGGCCGCATGTTGCGGCATAGGAGCCGCGGGTAAGCTTAAGCGCGCTCCCAGAGCGGGCGCTCCTTGCGCGAGGGTGAATGTGGACATCGCGAGTGCGAGACATGTTGACAATAAAGTTTTCATTCCGCTGTCTCCGGTGCTGCGATCGTCGCATCCTTGGCTCCGCGCTTGCCGTAGATCAGCAAATAAGCCGCGGGCACAATAAAAATGGTAAGCACGACCGAAGAGGTCAAGCCTCCGATGATGGCCTTCGCCATTGGGGCATACTGTTCCGCGCCCGTCCCCAATTTCAGCGCCATCGGAATCATTCCGATAATGGTTGCCAGAGAGGTCATCAAAATTGGCCGGAGGCGTACGCGGCACGCGGTGATCACTGCATCAGCCGGCGACATTCCCTGTTTCTCCAGATTGTGGGCAAAATCGACAATCAGAATGCTGTTGGAGTCGGCGATACCGACCAGCATCAATACTCCCATCAGTGACATTACGTTCAAGGTGCTTCCGGTGAGCGGCAAGATGATCAGCACGCCGACAAATCCCATCGGAATCGCGAGCATGATCAGGAAAGGATCGATGAAAGACTTGAACTGCGCGGTTAAGATCAGGAACAGCAACATAAAAGAAATCAGGAACCCGAAGGCGAAACTCTTAAAGGACGCTTCCATCCCCTGTACCATCCCGCGCAGATTCACGCGCACGTTGGAAGGGATTTTCTCGGTCGCGAGAATATTGCGAATCGAACTGGTGACGCGTCCCAGGTCCTCCCCGGTCGGGGTAACGAAGATATCGACGGCTCGCTGAATCTGGTAGTGATCCACTTCGGTCGGCGTCAGGACCTGTTTCACGTCGACTACATTCTTGAGCACGGTAGTCGGTCTGCCTCCTCCGAGGCATGCCCAGGAAGAGTGCCCCGTACTTGGCTGCGGCGGACCGGAGGGGCCGCAAGACATTCCTGCTCCGTTGCCCGGATCGCGCAGGGGAATCTGTCCCAGGTCGGCCATGTTGTGAATGGCGGCGTCGCCATGCTCGAAGTACTGCACCGTGAGGTAATAGTCGTTGCCGCTCTTGCGATCGACCCAATAGTTGGGGGCGATCATGTAGTTCGAATTGAGCGCGGTAATGACGTTGTCGACTACATCTTTTTGCGTGAGTCCCAACTCGCCGGCGTGCACGCGGTCTACATCGAGCCGCAAAGCGGGATAGTTCATATCTTGCGGAATGTAGATTTGGCCGACGCCGTGCACTTCACGAATGCGATTGGCCAAAGTCTGCGCGATGCCATAGATCTGGTCCAGATCAGGGCTGCTGACCTGCACGTCAATGGGAGCCGGCGCACCCGAATTCAAAATGGCGTCGACCATCGAGCCGCTGGAAAAGAATGTGCGAATATCGGGAAACTGGCTGGCCATCGCCTTTTGCACCCGGTCCATATACTCGAAGCTGCTGAGATGGTGCGATTCGTTGAGTGCCACGAGGATGGTTGCGGTATAGGGCCCAGAGTTAGTCGTATAGAGCGCGGAAAAATCCGGAACTACACCAATGTTGGAGACAATGCGCTTGAAATCCCTGGGCTCTATTTCATGGCGGATCAAATCTTCCACCTTCGCGACGTATTCGTTCGCTAACTCGATGCGCGTGCCGGTTGGCACCTTGACGTTGATGGTGAACTGGCCGGCATCTGTCTTCGGGAAGAAAGCGAGTCCGAGCAGGGGATAAATTGCCAGGCTCGCCAGGAATACTCCGCTCAAGATTGCGACGGTAAGCCCCGGACGCACAAGCGCCCGCCTCACCCAGTATTCGTAATAATCCAGCACCTTATTAAACATCCGGTTGAAACGAGCGTTGAAGCGCTCCATTCAGGAGGGGTTCAGCACGACAGGGTCGATACTCCTTGTCATCGTGAACTTCGCCGTGCGGCATGGCCTTCAAGAACCGCGAGCAGAACAGGGGAATCACCGTCATCGCCACCACGAACGAGGCGAGCAGCGATAGACAAAAAGCCAGGGCCAACGCCGAAAAGAGAAACTTGGCAACGCCGTAGAGAAAAACGACGGGGAAGAAGTCGACTACGTCCACTAAAGTAGCGGCTAGTACAGCCAGGCTCACTTCCTGGCCGCCGACCTCGGCGGCGATCATGGGAGCGGCTCCCATTTCTAAATGGCGATAGATGTTCTCCAGGGAAATGACCGAGTTGTCGATCACGCGCGAGAACGCCAGCGCCATTCCGCCCAGAATCATTGTGTTGACAGTCCCGCCCAGAAGAGCCAGAACGACAAATGCGGCCAGCGCGGATAAAGGAATTGAGAGCAGCACAGCCGACGTGGCGCGAAAGCTCCCTAGAAAGATCAGGATCATCAAGCTGGTAAGAATCAACCCCAGAAAGCCCTCATGTAATACGGTGTCGATCGCTTCTTTCACATATACCGATTGATCAAAGACGATGCTCGTCTTCATCTGCTGGGGAATGTCGTAGAGGTGCTTGATGAGTTGGCGGACCCCATCCACGACTGCGATGGTGTTGGTGTCGCCGCCCTGCTTCATGATGGGAATATAGGCGGATCGCTGACCATCGACGCGCACGATGTTGTATTGAATCTGATGAGCGTCCTCCGCTTTGCCCACGTCGTTCACCGTAACCCAGGAGTTGCCTTTGACCTTCAGAGGGAGCTTTCCCAGTTGGTCCATGTTGTCAACCAGGCTGTTGGAGTAAACGTAGTAATCGAACGGTCCCATCTTCACGTCGCCGGCGGGCAAGATCAGGTTGGAATCGTTGACCGCGCCCACCACGTCCATCACACTTAGTTGACGGGAAGCAAGTTTGTAGGGATCAACGTAGACCATGATCTGGCGGTAGATTCCGCCGAACACGCCAGGAATTTCGGCGCCGGGAACGACTGCGATCTGGTTGCGAATCTGAAACTGGGCGTAGTCGTGGAGCTGGGTTTCGGTGAGCCCCTCGCCCTTTACGGTCACCAGGGCCACGGGCAAGCTGGAGGCATCGAACTTGAGAACCACGGGAGGAAGCGTTCCCGGTGGCAAACGCTTCAAGATCAGCAAGCGCTAAATTGGACAACTCGCTCACGTCAGCATCGGCGCTGGTTCCGGGCTGGAAGTAAACGCGGATGATACTGACCCCTAACATGGACCGCGATTCCATGTGGTCCACCCCGGATGCCAGAGTAAAGAATCGCTCCAGGGGATCGGTAATATCGGTCTCGATATCCTCCGGCGGCATGCCTGTATAAAACGTAGCAACGACTACTTCCGGCAGGTTGATTGGTGGGAATAAATCGACCGGCATCCGCGCCAGGCTGGTCACGCCGATGACCAGAAGGGTCAGGCAGATCACTATGATGAAGTAGGGATTGCGAATTGAAAAGCCCGGCATAAACTTTGTCCTTGTTGCATTCGCGCTGTGTCAAATGGCAAGATCCGCAGCGCTTCACTGCGCGCTTTGTTCGTGGTACTGCATCACGGCTACCGCCTGCGGATGAACCTTTTGGCCGGACTTCAGCCCGCTGCGATCGCTCACCACGACCTGTTCTCCTTCATTCAATCCGGAAATAATTTCGGCATCGCTCGCCGTCTGTAATCCAAGTTGCACAACTCGTCTTCCAACTCCCCATCCCGATTCACCACAAAGACGGTTGTCTTGTCGCCCTCGTGATTCAACGCCTGAACCGGCACAGTCGGAACATCGTTTTTTCGGTCGAGCGAAAGCTCTGCATCGGCATACAGACCCGGCAGCAGAACTCGTTGCGGATTCTCAACGTCCACTTCCGTGTGCATGGTGCGGGTGTCTTCCCTCACATCCACAGAAAACCGCGCAACCTTTCCTGGGAAAGTGCGGTCAAGTGACGGAACATGTACATCCACATGATCGCCAATACGGATGTATCGAACGTAGGATTCCGGAACCGGAATCACGAGCCGGAAAAGATCGTCCTCGGACAGCCGGACGATGGGCATGGCTTGCGTGCTCGAACCAGTTCCGGCCTGCACCAGAGTTCCAAGGTTTGCGTACCGCTCGGTCACCACTCCGGAAAACGGTGCCGTGATCCTCGAATAGTCGAACAGGCTTTGATCGTGAACCAGCTTCGCCTTGGCCACCGAGAGTTGACTCTGGGCCGCTTCCAATTCCGCCTGGCCAGCGTCCACCTGAGCGGATGCCGCCAGATCCTTTCCCTGCGCGTCGTCCACTTCCTGTTGTGCGACAATGCCGGGCTGGCTCTGAAAGACTCCGTTGAGACGCGTGTATTGCAGGTGAAGAGCGTTGTATTGCGCCTGATAACGATACAACTCATGCTGCGCGCGGCTCACCTGATTCACCGCATTTTTAATTTCCGCCTGATCTTCCTGAAGCTGCGCTTCTAACTCTGGAATCTCCAGAATCGCCATCACCTGGCCAGCCTTTACGTGAGTCCCATAATCAACGGTTAGACTCTTCACATAGCCCGACTCTTTGGCATAAACGTCAATTTCCTGAAAGGGCACCAGTTCGGAAGATAAAGTGATTTCCCGGCCGAGTGATTTCTTCACAACCTTCGTTACACCTACCGTGATCGTAGGGCCGCTGGCATGAACCTTTTCGTTTCCGCGTCCGGAACACGACGAGAAAGCGAAAGCGACCGCGGCCAAAACAGCAGCAAGAGCATAAGAGCTCGCTCTCCCTGATCTAGGAGTGCGCCTCTGATCGGAGCCGTTTTGGTTTCTAGTCATCGAGTTTCCTTAGACCAACGTTCCTTAGCCGGATTTTACCTCAGAGTTTTCATAACATCGCTCAGCTTTGCGACCGAGAAATCCCGTGAGCGGCAAAAGTCAATTATTTTTTGCTCGGCACTTTGCAGTCCCTCCGCAACCTTGGGAACCTTGGTTGCAATGGCTGCGGGAACTGTAAGAACGCCATGACGGTCTCCGTGCAACAAGTCTCCAGGCCGCACTTCCATTCCACCTACGTTGATCTTGGCTCCATGGTCGAAGATATGTGCATAGGCATGGGAAACGGCAACACTTCCCGCAAACAACTCGATGCCCATCTTGCGCACGGAAGGCAATTCACGCACGGCGCCGTTGGTCAAGTAGCCGACGCAGCCCAGAGCCTTCAGAATCGCAGCATGGACGTCTCCAACGAAAGCACCGCGTCCGGGCGGATCATCCATGTCCTCCAAGACCAGAATGCGGGGCGCGGGGATTTCGAGAATGCTGTTCCAGAAGTCGGCGCGGTCACGGAACGTACCGACAATCGGGGGCTCACCGCTGCGAAGTCGGGCTGTGGCTGCGTAGCCCACCATTGGAGGTCCGTCCGGGAACATGCATTGCACGCTGGCGTCGGCAAATCCTGTGTTACGTAGCCTGACATCAAACGATTCGATCGCGTTTGCGACCATGCATGTGTCGAACTGGCGCAGGGTGTCAAGCTCTTCTTCGGTCAATAAAGGTGCAACCGGCATGCCTCTTTCCTTTCGGGGACCCTGATTTGCATTCACAGATGCGGCTCCGTCTACTCAGGTTTTTCAGCAATCTTGCACCACTGGTGGGAGTCCCCTACTGCCCTCTACTGCCTTGTCAGGTTTTGAGGTGAAGCTCCGACACGCAGAATTCAGTCCTGCGTATCAAGGGTGCTGGGGCTCGCCGTGAAAGCTCTTAGGAGAGAAATTCAGAGGATGGAGGTGGTCGATTAAACAGGTTCTCATCCAGAAGAACGTTCTGCGTGGGAGGTTCTGCCGGCGCGGTTTGGCGGTAAGAACTGGGACATCGCAAGGCATCGAAACAAACAAGTGGAGGCACCCAGTTGGCCGCATCCTTGTCGAGACGCTGCCGTTTCGTTTCCGGCGTCGCGTGCGCCTGCACGGTCTTCACCGTGGGCGCCGAAACATTCCACGAGGAGGAATAGCGTGTTGCCACGCTCACAGTAAGTGAGCACACGGCAGCCAAAACGACCGCCGCGCACCAAGTCTTGCGCCATTGATCTTCGAAATGTCTTAGAGGTGACATCTCAGGAACAGTTCCAATCTACCCGTTTGTAGCATATAAAATTCAGTCGTTGCAAACAAGGGGCCCAATGTCACCACGGTAACGAGGGTACGGGATTTCGCTGGATAGCATGGCGTCAACGTTGCAATCGGCGCGCCGTCCCAAGCGCTTTTTCAGTGCCTGCTATTGTCCGATGGACCGTCCCGATGTTTGCGGCCCACCTCGAAAGAAGCGATGACGCATCATGCTTTGGCCAATCAGAAAAAAGATGACCGCCAAGACAGCTACAAAGCCCCGAGGCTTATCGGACGGTACTGACCCACAAAACACCGGAGCGGACTTGCAAGTGACTGATAAATCTGGCGTCCCCGACGGGATTTGAACCCGTGTTACCGCCGTGAAAGTCGTCCTAGAGTTCGTAACCGATTGAAACTAAACGGTACGGATAGCGCTCTAGGGCACTTATCGGACTGTGGAGACGGGTTATCGGACTGTTAACGGACTGTGATGGCCAGGTGCTAAGGAGCCTGAAAATCATGGACCCAACGCTTCTTTCCCTGCTGGATTCGATCCCGCAGAAACCACCTCGCTCCAAACTCGAAACTCACCGCGAGCTGATTCGCCAGTTGCGGCGAAAAGGCTGCACGTATCGCGACATCGTTCGCATTCTTCACGAGCGTGTCGGCCTCGACGTGGCCGTCAGCACGATTCACTCGTTCATCAAGGTTCGCGCAAAACACCGAAAGCAGGTGCAGTACGAACTGCCATCGCTCGAACCGCAATCGCCCGTGACCGCCCGCATGAATCCCGAAGACGTTGCCTCCCGAATTGCAGCGCTCAGGGCAAAGCCAGTCGAGCAGAGGGCAAAACCCAAACACTTTCACTTCGAAGAAAGCGAGCCGCTGAAACTCGTCGGCCAAGGAGGATCGCGATGAACACCCAACCAAGAAACAAACGAGTCGTTTTCACCATGGGTGGCAAAGGTGGAGTCGGCAAAACCGGCCTGATGGTCGCCCTGGCTGAGTGGTTCGAAGCCAATGAGATTCCATTCACGCTTCTCGACCTCGACACGGAAAATAAGGCTCGGGGCTCACTCAAGCACTTCTTCAACGGGTCAGTAGCGAAGGTGAATATTCACACGCCCGCCGGCCTCGACACGTTCGTCGATCATCTCGAATCCGGCGCAGCGATCATCCTCGCCGACATGGGAGCCGGTTCGGGGCAAGTTGCGAGTGACTGGTTCGACGCGATGCACGAGGATGTCGCGGCTACCGGCGCGCGTTTCACCGCTGTGGGTGTTGTCACGTCAGACCCGGCAAGTGTTGAGAGTGTCCTCGCATGGGCGAACCGACTGCAGAGTCGGGCGCAATATCTGATTGTCCAGAATGCGACAAGTCCTCAAGCAGACTTCAGCTATTGGGACTCGGCTGAGCAAGCCATTCGCTTCCGCGAAGCGCTATCGCCGACCGTGATTCGCATGGAATTTCGCTTGGCGGAACTTGAGAATCCCGCCCGGCAACACGGCATCCGCCTTGGCCAGATTGCTGCCAGGCAGAATGCGATCAACGAACTGAAGCGTGCCTCGATCGTGATGCGTGCCGAAAGCTACCGGCGGCGGCTCTTCTCCGAGTTCGACCGCGCAAAGGAGGTGTTCCTACCATGAGCCCCGATCAGGAACTCCTCAATCTGGAGGGCGCGGAGTCCGAGAGCAAAACCCTGTTCGATGAACTGGCAGGACTGGTGCCCGCTGCACGGCAGGCGGAATACTACAGGGTCATCGCGCACACTCGCACCCTCAGTCCAAACGACGAGGTGCTCCGCGTATTGGAAGCGATGGGTATGCTGGCGCTTCTCACGCGAGAAACGCCCGCGGCAATCGCGGTAGAACGGAAGTCTTTGCAGAAGATTCTGGAAAATGCTCTATCTAAGGCTGGTGAAGTCGAGAAGCGATTGGCAACATACACGTCACGGCTTGAGTCGCGCATTGCACAATTGCCGAAGGAATTGGAAACAGGTTTGGACCCGCCACGCATAGCAAAGCTTCTGGGCGAGAGCCTGCGACAGTGCTTCCAGCAGTCCGGTCTGCCGGACACGGCCAGAGCGCTTGACCAGTCCTGTTCTGAAATGAACTCCGTTCAAGAGCAACTTGTCAACGTGCTACGAGAAGTAGCTCACCCTGACATCGGAGTGATCGAAAAGGTCAGAAGCGCCAATGACTCGCTCCTGCGGAGCATGACTACTAGGGCGCAGCAGATGGATGATTTCCTTGTTAGGCTGGAAAAGCAGGTCTGGGCTATTTGGCTGCCTGTCGTTGCCAGTGCGGCTCTAGCACTAGGATTCGCGTTGGGTACGTGGTTTGCCAACGTGCGACAAGAAACGCCAGAAGCGTCGAGTGCCGCTCAGTCACAACAGATGCCAATGCCGGAAGCTCCTGCGCAGCAAGTCGTTCCGCAGCGGAACGCAAAGCATCATTGAGACCGGGCTAGGTCTCCAAGGAGTTCACAAGAGACATGCCGAACGTATGGTTCACGGCGGATTTTCATTTCGGGCATAACAACATAATCCGCTACTGTGATCGACCGTTTCGAAGCGTCGAGGAAATGGATCAAACGATCCTCGACCGTCTCAACGCCTCCGTTAAGGCCAATGACATCCTCTATTTCCTTGGGGATTTCTGCATCGGGAGCAAGGCGAAAGCTCTGGAGCACCGCAAGCAGATTCGCTGCAAGAAGATCTTTGCGGTGCCGGGTAATCATGACAAACAAATTCGCAAGCTGACCGAGGAGTTCTCTTGGCTCAGCAACCTTGCGGAAATCTCCATACATGGCCAACCTGTCGTGATCTGTCACTACGCCATGCGGGTCTGGAATCGCTCTCATCATGGAGCGTGGCACCTGTACGGACATTCTCATGGGAGCCTCCCTGACACACCTTCCCTTTCCTTGGATGTCGGCGTCGATACACATGATTTCCGCCCGTGGCACTTCGATGAAATCAACTTGCTGATGACTGAGAAGGCAAGGAGGCTGAGCGAGCTACGCCGCTCGGATTCATTGAATATCCAGTAGTTCAGCGGTTCGTTCGAGCTATCGGCACTCTCCAAACCTAGGAATCCACAATTCCGCCGCTTTGGGCCATTGTGGCTCGCGGTCCCCAGCAAGACGCTCGCAATCGGCAGTAGTATTTTTCCCCGAAGCTAACTTCTCAGGATTCCAAAGAACACGGCTCTCAGGCACCACTCTGGAAAGGCGCGCCGCCTTCCAGCCGCGCTGGTAAAATCGCTCCGAGGTGGCGCCAATGCAAGTTTGCGTTCGCGATGAGACGGCTTCGGGCCAGAGTCTGTGGGAGTTGTCGCTGGAGTTCCTCAGCGAGCGTATTACGGTGCGCGAGTTGCTGCGCGAGCGTGTGCACCACGAGGTGCGGGAGTTCAACCGGCAGCAGGACAAGCTCATCTTTCATGGCCTGGTGCAGCCGCAGGACGCAGAGCGCACGCTGAACGGCAGCAAGCTAAAATCGCACCGTCCACTCGATTGGGAGACACAGTTCAAGCTGGCAGTTGAGGGATTCTCCACAAATGCGTTCTTCATCCTCATCGACAACCGTCAGGCTGAGAGTCTGGACGAAGAGTTTGTCGTTGGACCGCAAACTACGGTGAGCTTTATAAAGCTCACGCCGCTGGTGGGTGGTTAGACGTGACAGGTCCCGACGGGTCCCCGGTTTTTCAATTTTCAGCCGACGACCCCTTGGCGGCGGAGCACGCTTTGGTACGCAACTGGGTGAGGGAGGCGGTTGCCAGCATTCCGGATCGCTATTACCAAGATGTAGATTTGAAGGATTTTCCCAGCGGACGAGAGTTGCTGGCCAGTTCGCCTGAGCGAGGCCGACTGCTCGTGCAGGCAGCTGTGGTGCAGGCTAAGTTCTGGCACGCCAGCAGGAAGAAGATCCGCGATCACGCGGTTCGTGATGGACACGGGAGCAATCTCGCTCGTGTTCCCGGTTGGTCAGCGGTTCTCGGAGCCGAGTACAAAACGCTTGCGGTCATTGGGGCGCTACTCAGGCGTAGCTTGCCGCTCGATCGAACGGACCTGCTCCAGCTTCTCGAATGGCTGACGGAGACGGGACATTCCTACGGCCTGCCAATTGGACAGGCGACAAAGTCTCTGGAACGCTACACCGCAAAACATGGGATCGATAGAGAGATTCAAGAAGCGGCACGGCGATTCGCGGCCATACTTCGGCAGGGCGGCGGGAAGGATGCCAACCGGCTTGCCACTACGGTGGACCAGATCTGTGCTGCACTGCCGCTGCAGGGTGACGAAGATGAACCAAGCGAATTGAAGGCGGCACCAACTCCATCTCCCGCCGGAGACCAACTGGTGCTTGTACCTCTGAAAGTCCTGCTTGGCATGTTGCCGGCTGATCCCGCGTCTGAGACTACTGTGTGTGGACCGGACAGGTACGCGATGCTCACTCACTCTCCGCTAGCATCCGCGCACGTATTCCTGACGAGATTGCTCGAGGAAAAGATCCAAGTCGTAAAGTGGGGCACGGACCTGGATGCGTTCGCAGCCGGGCAGGCTATTCTTGGGCTCGATACGTCCCCCCGCAGCATGGTGTTGATGGCTGCGATGGAACGCAATATGGCTTCTTTGCTGGGCCCGAGCCTCGACTATAACGATGAGCCCTTCTGGAAATCACGCAGTAGCCTCACTGGCATTGTGAGCAGGTTGGGGCGAGAGCCCGTGAGTTTAAACAGAGCCCTACTGTTCGATCTAATTCTGTACCTTGCGATGCAGCCTCACCATACGTTTCCGCACGGGGCGAAGCTGTCGGACGAGTCGGATGCATCGCTGCTGGAAACAGTTGGAAATTTTACTGACGACGGCAGAAGTCTCACCGAGGGCGAGCGCTTCGTGCTGACGCTTTGGCGACTGGCGCGCGTTCTGGGACCGCATCTCGGAACAACTCCACGCGATATCGCTCGTCTGACACGTTGGATCGGCGACCGAGCGAAATATTTCCTGGTTCCTGGCGAAAGTTGGAGCGATGCCTTGAACCTAGATATTGCCGCTCTCCCCGAGGCTGAACAGAATCGATGGGTCGCTGTGTTGCGACACGCACTGACCGCCACCGGAGCACGTCCTTCCGCGAAATGGCTGAAGACGGGATGCGAGTTGGTAGCAACACTGGGCGAGGAGGCATTTCGGGAGGCGATGGAGGCTTGGCTGCCGAGTGTAGGGAAAGGCCGTTCTCACACTGTTGCAAAAGATCCGCGAGGAATAGGCGATACGATTCACGACGAAAACGCCAACGTCCTGCGAGGCTTTCTATGGCTGCTTCCGCTGCTAGAGCGGCGCGACGGCGATGCAAGGTTAGCGGCAGCGGTAGCGTTTTCGGCGTACAGAAAGGTGCCGGGCGTTGGTCCTCGGGCGGTGAAGGTTGGAAACGCAGCAGTCTACGCGCTCTCGGAGATGGTCGGTCCTGAGGCTATGGGGCAACTGGCCATGCTAAAGGTGCGGGTAAGGTTCGGCACAGCGCAGAAGGAGGTCGAGAAGGCGTTCGACGCGGCGGCGCGCGAGTTGCAGTTGCCGCGCGAGGAGATCGAAGAGCTGAGCGTGCCGGATTGTGGACTCACGAGTGTCGGCGTCCGCGAGGAGGCATTGGGATTGGGCGACTACAAAGTAAGGGTCGAGGTTAAAGGAAGCGATGTTGAGGTGAGCTGGTTCGACGGCAAGGGCAAGTCGCTGAAGTCCGTTCCTGCTCCGGTCAAGAAGGAACGTGCCGAGGATTGGAAGGATTTGCAGGGCGATATTAAGGATTTGCAGGCCATGATTTCGGCCCAGAAGGAGCGGATCGACGGGCTCTTTCTAGAGCAGAAGACTTGGCCTGCAGGCGTATGGCGCGAGCGGTACATCGACCACCCGGTGGTGGGCACGATCGGCCGGAGGCTGATCTGGTGCGTGGACGGCGTCGCCGTGACAATGATCGAAGGCCAAGCGCAGGATCTCGAAGCAGAGACAGTTGCCGTTTCCGATGCTTCGACGATCACCCTGTGGCATCCTGCGGGCCGAAACGTCGAAGAGGTGGTGGCGTGGCGGCGACGCATCGAATCGTCTGGCATGGTGCAGCCGTTCAAGCAGGCGCACCGCGAAGTCTACCTGGTAACCGATGCAGAGCGGCGTACGGAGCGCTATTCCAACCGGTTCGCGGCGCATATCCTTCGCCAGCACCAATTCAATGCACTGTGCGGCGCGCGGCGTTGGAAGAACAAGCTGCGGCTCATGGTCGATGACGAGTATCCGCCTGCTAGCCGCGAGCTTGCCGCTTGGGGGATTAGGGCGGAGTTCTGGATCGAGGGCATCGGCGATGCTTACGGGCAGGACACGAATGAGGCTGGGACATACCTTCGGCTGGCCTCCGACCAAGTCCGCTTCTGCCGAACCGGCGCTGCGCTGAACACCGCACATGCCGGGGGTGGCGGCTACCGTGCGCGAGCGTTCGGTCCTGGCGCAGACGAGGTAAACGAACCGCTGCGGATGGATCAAGTTCCGACGCTGGTCTTTTCGGAGATTATGCGTGACGTCGATCTGTTCGTCGGTGTGGGATCCATCGGCAACGATCCGGCATGGCAGGACGGCGGACGCGAGACCCGGTATGGGGAATATTGGCGGAACTATTCGTTTGGCGAGCTGTCTGCGACTGCCATCTCACGACGTGAGACGCTGGAGCGACTGATTCCGCGGCTCAAGATTGCAGACAAGTGCATGCTGAGCGATCGGTTTCTGCTGGTTCAGGGGACAAGACGCCAATACAAGATTCACCTCGGCTCGGGGAACATTCTGATGGAGCCGAATGACCAATACCTCTGCATCGTGCCTGATGCGAAGGCGCGTGCAGGTACGCCTCAGGTGTACCTGCCGTTCGAAGGGGATGCAACTCTATCGATCATCTTGAGCAAAGCGTTCTTGCTCGCAGACGATAGGGCGATCAAGGACCCGGTGATTCTCCGGCAGCTTGGGGAGTGAGCTCATGCGTGATGGCGGCGGCGTCGATTAGGCTGGTCTCGACTGTCACATTTTCAGCGGGGGGTGGTTTTTCGTAATCCAGTCTTCGACTTCAACGTAAAACTGTTTTGCTTGGACGACGATCTCTTTTGCTTCTGTGTCAGTCGCAACGTTGGAGAAAGTGTAGTCGATAGTATTTCGCTTCCGTCGACACGTCTCAAAATAGTCGGCGTACCTGTGCGCGGCGTTACCCAGCACCAGTCTAGTGCTCTCCAAGGACACCCGATGGTGTCCGACCTTGCTCACGATCCGATACCCCGCACAGGCTATGGCCATATTCGCCGCCTGCAGCGCAGCGTTGTAGGCAGTCGCGAATCTCCGGTCTGCTGAAAGGCCAGCAAGACTCGCGTCTGCGAGGTCGCGGGCGATCAGGGCCCGCATGTTGTCTAATTCCTTCTTGGAGGTTTTGTGTTTCTGCGCTTCCTTATTTGCCAACAAGCTCGTCCAAGTCACTCTGGCCTCCTTTCACAAACTGTTTCCGTCCTCGTAAAACGGCGGCAAGGAAATGGTCGCCCGATTTGATTTTCTCCCGAAACTCCTCTGGGGAATAGGCCGAGACGTTGACCTCTCTTCCCAGGCGCGTCTCAGCCTTGCGGAGCGCTGGAGACAGGTCAGCAAGCCCTGCTCTGCCAATGACCATCACATCCACGTCACTCATCGCATGTTCCCGGCTTCGTGCGACGGAACCATAGATAAAAGCACTCTGAATCTTGTTCCCAAACGGCTTTAGTATCTGCTCCAAGATTGGAGCCAGCCCTGCAGTTTTTTCGAACAACTGCTGCAGGTCTCGGAACACCGGGGACTGGGTCTCCGCCTTGAAATAAGCCCTCGTGCCTTCCCGACGATGCACCAATATTCCGCTTGCCACGAGAGATAATAGCTCCCGCTGCAGGCTCGACGGACTCGTGCCCAAACGGTTGGCGAGTTCCGAAAGATACCACCACTTATCTGGCTGGCCGAGCGTAGCCGCGAGCACGCCCTGCCGTACCTGTGGGAATAACGCAGTCAGCACGGAAGAGTTACGCATATTGCGTACATTATTACGCATATTGCGTAAGCGTGTCAATCGCCAAACGAACAGGGTTGTCTGCGCCGAGCGTTGAGTAAACTAAAGTGGCGGTTCAGATTACTCATATCCGTTCGAATCGGAATCGGACACAATTCGAACGGACTCGAATCGTGTACGACCTCGTGCGAGCAGTGTTCGATAGTCCCCGAACAGTCTGCACCGACCTAAGCCGAAGGCTTAGGGATGGTGTCTCTTTGGAAAACGAATCGGTTTTTTCTCGAATAGCCCCTGCTGCGCCGAATCTGCATCGGTCGGGGATGGCCTTCTGTTCCAGGGCTGCCTCCGAAAAAGCGCGTGGACTACGAACAGTTTCATGCTAAGTTGATGTTGTGAAGCGCCTGCTTCAATTTCGATCGTCATTACGACTCAGTCCATCACGACTCAGTCCATCCCGACTTCCCGACTGAGTTATTAACTCCTGCACAATTTCTAGCTTCAGGCCCGTGGCGGAACTGGCATACGCAACTGCCTCAAGAGCAGCCCTTTTGTGGGTTCAAATCCCACCGGGCCTACCAGAATTTCTTTGTTTTTTGACAATTTCGACGGAGAGTGGGCCGGACGGTAAGGCACTTGTCTGCTAAACAAGGGCTCTCGCAAGAGGCTAACGGGTTCAACTCCCGTACTCTCCGCCACGCGGAAGGTACTGCTGAATGGCCGGCAACTGGTCCTGAAAACCAGGGCATCGTGATGAGCGGTGGGCGTTCGATTCGTCTACCTTCCGCCAAGTTTGCACAGGTGCGTGAGCCCGGCCGAAACGGACCGGCTGTAACCCGGTTTCCCCTAGTGGGACGCGGACGTTCAAATCCTCCCCTGTGCACCAGAGTGCCAGCGTGTGCGAATTGGAATAGCAGCCTGTCTTAGAAACAGGTGTTTGAGAGTTCGAATCTCTCCGCTGGCACCAGATTTCTTGATCCGCCGAGATTCATTGCAGCATCGGCGGTGCATATGGCCAATACAAATGAAAATGACACCGGAATTCGATGACGCACCAGACTTCATCGGGCATGTCGAGCAGGTGGTGAACGGAATTGTTCGACGCCATTTGCCTGAAACTCTCGTCTTGATCAAGATTAACAACTGGTTCGGCTCGAAGTGGCTTGGCTTTTCTGGCAAGGCGCTCGGGGCGCTCGGCGTCTGGAACAAGCCCCGCAATGAGCCTGCAGACAATATCAGGATCCCACCTTTCGTGCCGTCGAGAGTTGTATCGCAACGAAGCTTTGCAGCCCCGACCTATGAGGAAGTCGCTAACGGCAAGCCCATTCACACTCAAATGCCGAGCAATCGCGCTCTACTCCGTAAGGCTGCCACGGCTGCACCAGGCATCGCGCTCGTGTGGTACAGCGGGAATTCAAGGACGGTCGGGCGCGGCGCTGTCATGGCCTATGTTCCGGTGAGCGACTCATACTGGCCATGGTACGCGGCATTAGAGACGGGCGATCCATGGCGCGTAACCGAAACGTGGGACATCAAGCGTGAAGACTTGTCGAAACTAATGGAACAAGGATCGTGAGCGAGCATTCAGGCACCGGCCAGTGTCAGGGCCGCGCTTCACACCGCATTTGCGGTCGAAGAGCTATGACACTTGGTCTTCGCGTTTCGGCTTATTATTCAGCTATCCGGGGGATGTCAGGTTTCTAGTTGTACGAACCGGGCTGCGCGCTGAATCGAATCGCTCTCTGAGGGGGTCTGGGACCTGGGAAAGACGTGTTCAAGCAAGCATTCTCTTACGAGCATGAGAATCATTACTTACAGTGACCTGCATCTTGAATTTGGCTCGGGCTGGATGTTGCCTTCGGCAGCGAACGGAGATGTCATGATCCTGGCAGGCGATATCGTCACGCTCATGGATTATGCGCCGCTCGACCGTAAGCGTTCGACCAACGCACCTGTCCCGCGAGCGGAATCTATGCTGAGGCGGAGGGATGAGCAGTCGTATCTCCCTTGTGCGTTTCCGCGAAAACATTTCGTATACGTCACTGGTCCGCAAAATCCGCTATTTGACTATTTGACTCCCGCTTCCCCGAATGAATCAACAGCCTGTCATATTGCGGGAGGCAGTGTATGTTGGCGGTCCGAGCCCAACGCCAGTGCCCGAGACGGTTGTCAAAGTATCGCCGAATATTTTGGCACTGCTCGGCGCAAACCTTACGATCACTGTGCAGGAACCACCGTTGCTCACGAGCAGCGTCAGTTCACTGTCGGCGGGTACACGGCCGAGGTGCTAGCGCTGTCGTCGGCGTTGCCCACGTAGGTCGCGGTCAGCGTCTGTGGCCCCGCATCCGCAGCCGCGAACGTCAGTAAGCACTTTCCGCTGGCAACCGTCCCCATGCACGTCTCTCCGCTGCTGGCGGTCACGGTCACGTTACCCTTTACTGCGGTGCTCGTCCCATTGTTCACGGTGAAGTACACCGTTACCTTCAGAGGGTTCTTGGGCGTCAGAGTAGCGGTGCTTGTGATCGCCGTGCTCGTGCCCAAAAGCGTCGCAGTGGTGGTTTGTGTGAGACTGGTGGCCGTGTAATAAGTGTTTGCGGCCCACGATGCCTCCACGGTGCAGGTTCCAGTACCGCTCTTCATTGTAACGAGGTCGCCGCTGACGGTGCAGACACCGGTCGTCTTCGACGTGATTCTTGGAGTGACTCCGGAGTTTTGCGTTGTGGCCACATTGAAGGTGGACAAGTACGCGGCGTTGGTTGGCGCACCGGTGAACGTCACGGTTGGCGCAATCTTCGTAACAGTCTTAACGGCGGCTACGGTATCCGTAACCTGAGGTGCAGGTGGGTAGTTGCGGCCGCCCGCCTGGTTTGCGACGACATAGCAGAATCCGCTGTCGCTGGTCATTTTGTACGTCGCGGGAAGAGTAAGCGTGCACACCGAGCCGGCGCCAACCCTAAAAGTCACCGGGTTCCCACTCGCGCCACCGATGGCCGCGACCGTGAAGCTGTCCCCGGATTTCGCGTCTAACGGCGGCGGCGTTGTGAACGTGATGGTCTGGCTCAGAATAGCAATTTTGACCTGGTCGGTTACCGTGATCGTCTCCTGATCGAATACGTCGGGGAAGGTCGGTGCGTCGCTTACAGCAATATTCTCCATGACCGTAGGAATCGTGACCGTCGCCGACAGAGGAGGCGCCGTGGTATTTGCGCCGGCACCGCTCAGCGCAACAATCTGCGTAAAACTCGTGGGGCTGAGCTGCGCGCCTTGCAGCGCGTTGCTCAGGTCGGCGCTATCGGTAAACGTCACTGTGCCCGTGGCGCCAGTCGTTCCATTGTAGGTGATGAATAACGTGCAGGCGCCGCCGCTTGGCAGGGTGGACGGCCAAATCGTCGTACCATTCCAGCAAAGAATACTACCGTAGCTAAACGCCGAACCTGAGATGGCATACCCTCCGAGCGTGAGCGACGCTTGCCCCACATTCGAAAGCGTGACCGCCTGCGTGCCCGATGTGTTGCCGTAGCCGAGCGCGACCGGCGACAAATATACGGCCGCAACACCGTTGACTCCGATGAGCGGCGTTACGGTCACTTGATCGCTTACCTCGAGGGTCTCGCTGACCGGAATATCGGGGAAAGTCGGCGCATCGCTGACAGCAATGTTTTCCATGATGGTCGGGATGATGACGATTCCGGTCACAGTAACGTCCGCGGGGCCACTGCTGGTTGCCAGATTTGCCGTGCTCTGGAACGTCGCGGTATATGCGTAGGTGCCCCCAGTCACAGGACTCGTGGCCGCCAGGTTGGCTTGCCCGGAGCCATTCAATGGCACCGTTCCAATCAACACCTGGTTATAGTCATAGAAGGCCGCATTGCCGCTCGTGACCGGCGTCCCATTATAGAAAACTGTGGCGGTCAAAGTGAATGGTTGACTTAGTCCGAGGGAGTTCGGCGTCGCGGTTAAAGTGGTCGTGGTGGGGGCAGGATTGATCACTAGCGACTGCGTGAGACCGCCGGTATCTCCCTGGGAATCGCTGACATTCACGATGAATGGGAAAGCCCCGCCCTGCGTCGGTGTGCCCGAGAGAGTTCCGGCCGGGCTTAAAATCATGCCGGAGGGCAGCATTCCGCTCTCTGTAAACGTGTATTGCCCGCTGCCTCCCGACGCAGTGAATGTGACCGCGCCATAGGGCACGTTGTAAGTTCCCGTTGCGGCGGCGCCTACGATTTGAAGCGTGGCCGCTGGGGGGGCGATAGCGTTCAGATGGATCGTCTGCTCCTGGATCGGCTGCCCGATCGAACCTGACGGCGGAGCGCTGCAAGTGCCGGCCGGCAGTGGCGGGCCCAAAGAAAATTCGATCTCCGAAAGTGTGCAACTGGTCGCGGTCGCGTTGTTGCCCGTTGCATTGAGCGTTAGCACCAGCTCGCACGAAGTGTTGGGGGAAAGAAGAGTCGAGGACGTTTGCGAACACGTGGTTCCGGCGGCCACGCTAAAGTCACCACTGTCTGCACCATTTAATATAGGTGATCCAAACTCCATCTCCACCGAGCCCTGCGTCCCAGCCACCGGGTTCGTCACATAAATGGTCTGCGACTCTCCCTCTGCGGTGAAATCCACAATGCTCTGGGTGACGTCCAGGTAGAGCAAATTACTCCCATCGAGAATGTAGATGCTATTGGAGGTGTCGAGCGCAAGCCAAGTGGGGTTGGCCAATCCCGTCTGCACAGCCGACACTGCGGTTTCTGCGAGCAGCGAGTCTCCTATCTGTTCGGTCGCAGTCCCGTTGCCGGCCACGACGATCACGTTTCCGTGGATATCCAAGCGGTAGACCAGGTGCGTGCTGGTATCGGAAAAATAGAGACCGCCGGCCGCATCTATCACCAACCCGTAGGGCGACTGCAAGGTAAGGGTCGTGGGCATCGCTACCACAGACGGCGTTCCGCCAATCGTGGTCTTAATGATGCTGCCGCCCGACGTACTGCCCGGCGCCTCTGAGTTCGCCACATAAATTGCCAGTGTGGTCGGATTCACCGCGATACCCAGCAATTGTCCCAGCGGCGGAGTTCCCGCCGGCGGCGTAACCGGGATCGTCGTGGGAAAACTGCCATCGGGCCGGAAAGCCACGAGCCGCGGACCGCTTGGCGGCATATCGGTAACGTATACCTCATCGCTGGTTTCAAAAATTCCCATCGGCGCCGTGAGCGGCGGATTGAGCGTGCCCCCACTGGATCCGATATTGATGACCGTGACCGTGGGGCTGGCGGTCGAAGGATTGACCACCTGAATCACGCGGTTGTTCCCGGTGTCCGTGACGTAGAGATTGCCGTCCGCACCGAGGACCATGTCGGCAGGATTACTCATTGGCCCGAGCATCCCGCCGGTTGAGAGAACGGTGCTGGGGGAAATGATCGTGCCGCCGCCGCTATTCTTATCCACTAAGGTCACGGTGCTTGCACTGCCATTAAGAAAATACTCATTGCTCTTGGCATCGAGCGCGACAATCCCATTGCCACCGTTCGAGTTCCCGGACAGCGCTCCGGGCGTCAGTGCCACGGGCAAAGATGCAACGGGAATGTTCGGCACGCCCGAGTCGGTGCAACTCGCCCCACAAACCGTTACCTTCACGTATCCCGTCGTAACCGGCAGATACGGCGGATTGAAGTACTCCGCGACCACGTAGTAAGTGCCGGCGATCAGGAACGGAGCCTGGTCACTGGCGTTTCCCGAAGTGTCGCTCGTGGGGCTGACCGCAACCGCTGCCAGCGTAGCTCCGCCTTCGCAGGGAGTCGAATCGGTAGAGGTTGCCGAAATGTACGACGCGGTTGAGAACGAGCAGAAAAACACCTCGCCCCCGAGTGCAGTCGTGCACTGAGTGGTGCAATTCTGGATTCCCTCCGTCGAATAGAAAGTAACCGATCCTGGCGCCGTGATCTGTCCGTTGCCCTGCACAATATTCAAACTTGCGGTGAGGGCGGGGAAAGGCCCGGTTGGGGGCGCACCCGAAGCGCAGGCCGAAGTGCCCGCCGTATCAGGATTCAGAATCTTCCGGATTGCGTTATTGCCAGAGTCCGCCACATAGATCGATCCACAGGCATCGACCGCCAGCCCCGTGGCATTGTTCAACTCGCCCAGCGTCGCCTGGACGCCATCCTTAAAGCCCGCGATCCCGTTTCCGGCGACTACATTGCCGGGCGCGGCCTGCACAAAAACCGTCGGCTTGGTGTCGCTGGCCGCAATGGTGAGCAGGAAGTTGCCCAGCCCGTTGGATATCAGCCGTGATGTGTTCGGAAAACCGTCGTCGACGGTGAAAACTGGCGTCGTTGCGCCATTGCTGACCCGATCGATAAATCCGGTCTCCCCGAACAGCGTGGTTCCCAGCCAGCCCACTGACGTTCCCGTCGTGGCCAGCACAAACACGCCGCCGTCGCTGTCCACGGCAACCCCCGAATAGACTGTGCCCGGCTGCTGAATCAGATTCTTCGTGGTCGGGTTGCCTGCTTGAATTTCATCCACTGAGCCGGCGGGCAACACACTCGGAGGATAAAAATACGAGGCGAGGTAAACGTCTCCATTGCTATCGCAGGCCAGGGCCACGGGAAATAACGGAGACGTGGAGTTGATGGGTGTTGGAGGCATGGGCAGCGTGGAAAACGTTCCGTTCGAAATCTCTATTTCATAGACGCCGCCGGCGATCGCCGTTGAAAGGCTCTGCCCGGAAAGCAGCGGATCGTAACCGTGCGTGGCGAAGTAGAGATTGCTGCCGCAGAAGGCCACGTCGATGGGATGCGCCAGCGATTGCAGTGCGCCGGAACCGGCGCCCGGCGTGCAGTTTCCCTGGATCCCGGCAATCACCGTGCTGACTCCGTTGGTGACTTCCCACACCACGCAGTTGTTGGTGTCCGCAACGTAGAGATCGCCCAACGAATCCACGGCCACGCCCGTGGGCAGATTGAAACTGGCCCCCGCAATGTTCTCTCCACCAACGTTTCCAGCGATAGTGGTGATGACATCCTGCGCCCGCAGCGAAGCCGGTAAGCATAAAGTGACGAGAAGCAATGCGAGGAGAAGGCCAACGCAGCCGAGGCGCGGATTCGCCGCCGCCGCAGCCGCTGGGAAAATGGCTTTCGCGGCTGCGGATATCCTAGCCATCAGTCGGTTGTCAGGTCTCGTCTCCACCGCCAGCTCCTTACGCTCTGCGCGCAGC
>CAVUOM010000003.1:0-1151211 GCA_963743115.1 uncultured Acidobacteriaceae bacterium
GTGGCGGCCCAGGGCAGCTACCGGGCACAGCTTCGAGGCGTGGTCTCTGATGCGACGGGGGCGGTGGTGCACAATGCGACCGTGACGATCACGGACGCGGGAACGAATATTTCGAACGTGGCTCACACCGACGACAAGGGTGAATACTTCTTCACCGGTTTGCGGCCGTCGACGTATTCGGTGAAGGCAGAGCTAAAGGGCTTTCGGACGACAGAGCGGACGGGCGTGGTGCTGGCGGTCGATCAGGAGGCCTCGCTCAATTTCACGCTGACTCCGGCCGGGGTGAGCGAGAGCGTCATAGTCACGACTACCGCGCCGCTGATGGACACGGACAACGCGACGCTGGGGACGGACATCACGCATGAGTACATAAACGAAATCCCGTTGCTGGGCCGCGACTACTTCGGCCTGACGTTCCTGGCGGCGGGCGTCACCGAGGTGGCAGGGTCGGGCACGTCGGATAACTATCCTTCGGGAACGAACTTCACTTCCAACGGGCAGCGCAACGCGACCGCCGAGATACGGATGGACGGTGCCCTGATCAGCGCGCCGGAGCAGGGCGAGGGCGGAAACACCAACGTTTACTACGAGCCGTTGGTGGATAGCGTGCAGGAATTCAAAGTGCAGAACAACAGCTTCTCGGCGGAGTTCGGCAACAACGGCGGCACCGTGGTAAATATGGTGCTGAAGGGCGGGACCAACGCCTTCCATGGTACGGGCTGGTATTTTCTGCAGCGGCCGCAGATGGACGCTCGCGATTTCTTCAATCCCAAGTATGTGGTGGGTGATCCGACTCCCAATGCCAAGCCAGACACCAAGCGCGACCAGGGTGGCTTTTCGCTGGGCGGGCCGATCAAGAAGAACAGAACGTTCTTTTTTGTTGACTTCGAGAAGGTGAGAAACCTGAGCGCCTCCAGCGGGGTCGCGACCGTACCCACCGCTGCGGAACGGATGGGCGACTTCTCGGGGCTTACGAATATCATTTACGACCCGAAGCAGCCTCTCATTCCCTGTACGCCGCCGACGAACCCCCCCACGATGTGCCGGCCGCCAGTGGCGAACGGAGGGATCATCCCGGTGGGCGAACGGGATCCCATCGGAATGGCTGTGCTTAATCTCTTCCCGCAGCCAACGAACCCAAACGAATTCTATAACTACAACTACACAACGCTAGCGAACGGGCCAGATTACCAGTTCGACATCAAGCTGGACCACCAGATCAACGACAAGAACCGAGTGAGCGGCCGCTACAGCCGAGGCTGGAGCAACTACACGACTCCGCTGACCTTAGGCGACGGGTTCGATAATGACGGAATCGCGAGCGGTGTGACCCTGGCGCAGAACGGCTCGTTCGAATACGCCTGGACGGTGAATCCGCGGATTATCTGGACCAGCCACGCTGCGATCGACCGGGTGCATGAACTGTCGTTGCCCGGTATCCCTACGATTTCGAGTTTCAACGCTTCGCTGCCGGCCGGCACTCAAGGATTGCCTGCGGTGTTCGAGCAGGCCAACGGGATCGACGAGATGCCGACGTTTAACATGCAGGGGAATTTGCCGTGGAATAATCTTTACGATCAGTGCTGCATCTACACCAAATTTGGCCACACGCTGGTGAGCTATTCGTCGCAGTTGGTAATTTCCCGGGGATCGCATCTGATCAAGATTGGCGGGGAACAGAGGATTTTCTACAACAATTTCTGGCAGCCGAACAACCCGACCGGCAACTTGACTTTTACGGATGAGGTCACGTCGCCGACTCCGAACAACGACTATGATGCATCCGGAAATACCTCGGGCAACCCACTGGCCAGCCTGGCATTTGGTTACGGCGACAACATCAACGCCTCGAGTCAGCTGCTAGTGACTCCCTCAGTGGCCAACCGGTCGCTGGAGACGGGGTTTTATATCCAGGATGACTGGAAGGTAAATTCGAAGCTCACGGTGAATCTGGGCCTGCGCTACGAGTGGAGTTCGCCTTACACTTCGCGCAACAACCAACTCGAATTCAGCAATTTCACGGCGGATAGCGGGGTGGGTATTAACTTTACCAGTCTCCCGCCCGGTGCCTCGGCCCAGGGGGCGATGAGCGCGCAGGCGACCATGCAGAGTATCCCCGGGCTGAGTCTTCCAACGACGCAGGAGTTATACGGCACGACCCAGTTCGCGACTTCGAGCATGAGGACGGTTCCGACGTACCGCAAAGACATTGGACCGAGGCTGGGCTTTGCCTATGCGTTCGATTCGAAGACGGTGGTGCGCGGCGGAGTCGGCGTTTATTTTGGAATGAGCCCGGCCACAAACTTCCAGTATCCGGGCTCGGCGTTCCGCAAGACGGCCAACCTGTTTTTTACCAACAACGATTTTGTCTGTGGTGATGGCAGCCCCGCCTGCCCCAACACCGCGAGTCTGGAAAACCCGTTTCCCGGCGGCTTTACCGGTCCGCAGGGTAAGGAGTACGGCCAGCTGGCGAACTGGGGCTATCAAAACCCGAACGATCTTGGCAATACCGCGGCGCGGGACGCCGACATTTACCAGTGGAACTTGGGAATGCAGCGAGAGCTGCCCGGCGAGGTCGTGATTGGCGTCGACTACGTTGCCAATCGCAGCACGCATCTACCCTGGTCTGGCACAAACAACCGGGATTACATTCCATCGTCTTTGCTGGCGCAGATTTCACAGGCAGTGCATTACGACAACGATGTGACTCAAGGGAACGGCATCGGGAACTGTGATCTCAGCAATTGCGTCACCAACTTTCTTAACACCATCGTCGGCAACCCGTTTTACTCGATGTTCAATACCCCTTGCACGCCGACCCCTTCGAACCCTTGCTTCAATGAAGTGAATTCCAACTACAACCAGTCGGTGCTGCCCTTGTCGACTCTGTTAAACAAGTACCCGCAATTCGCGGGCGACTTCGAGGGCCTGATGCTGGAGAGCGCGAATTCGTGGTACAACGCGCTGCAGATTCGCTTCCAGAAACGCACCACGCACCACGTCAGCTTTGAGGGCAGCTACACGATATCAAAGGAAACCGACTATTCTTCAGCAGGCCGGAACAACTGGGTGGGAGCGCTCGGTGCGGGCCAGCCACAACAACTGGACAATCTGTCGGCGGAGCATAGCATCGGCGCCAGTGACGCGCCACAGCGGCTCGCGGGCGCCGTGGTTGTAGACCTGCCCATTGGCCGCAACCAATGGATTGGCGGAAGTATGAACCGAGCGGTGGACGCGGTGATCGGAGGCTGGTCGGTGGCAACCCTAATCACCCAACAATCGGGGCAACCCATGGCCATCGGCCTGAACAATCCGCTTCTGGCCAACGGCAGCCAGCGTCCTGACACTGTCTGTTCCCAGCTCAAGAGCGGAACCAGCATGCACGACGTGGCCTTGAACTGGCAAGCCAACGGGGCAGCGGTAGGCAATAACCTTCCTCCGGTGGCTACTTTCTTCAATGCGAATTGTTTTGCTGATCCGGGTGACAATATTCCGGGCAATGCGCGACGCTATTTTTCCAACTTGCGCGTCGACGGCATCCACAATGCGGATCTGAATCTTTACAAGTCGTTCGTGCCTAAGGAAGGCATGCGGGTGGAAGTGCGGGCGGAGATATTCAACTTCACCAATCACCCGCGCTTTGGGCAGCCGAATTCGGCTGTGGGAAGTGGGCCTGCGGGGAGTTCCATAACACAACTGACAAATCCGGCTTTCGGGATAATTACTGGCGACGCTCCGGGGCAATTGCCTCGATACTTCCAGTTTGGGGTGCGGTTCGAGTTCTGAGGCGCGAGTGGTGCGAGCCGGGACGCTTTAGTGCTATGCCGTTGGTGATCTGCTGCCGGTATTAGAGGCAACTTAGAATGGATTTTCTGAGAATCCGTCTAAGAAGGAGATCACATTCATGGCTGCTGGTGCTGCTCCCGCCCCCGAACGCAAGGTGGAAACGAAATCCGAGAATGCGGAAACGGGCAAGGCGCAGCCCGCGACGCTGAAGCAGCGGATCATAAATCTGCTTTGCCACATCTTCGAAGGACGCGAAGACCACCTGGGTTGGCGCCAGTAAGCAGCATGTGACGTTCCAGGTTTGGTCGCTGATGTTTTGGCGGTTCTTCCCTTAGTTCTCAGGTCTAGCTCCTAACGCTTCCCTGCTCGTCCGCTTACCTTCCCACTGATCGACTCCGCAGGTTTAGAACTGCACTGGCGATCTGCTCCAGCGGGACCACGATATCGACGGCGCCGCAGGAAATTGCGCTCTTGGGCATTCCGAAGACGATGCTGGTGGCTTCGTCCTGGGCGATGGTGTCGGCTCCGGCTTCCTTCATCTCATAGAGGCCCTGTGCGCCGTCGTCGCCCATGCCCGTCATGATGACGCCGACGGCTTTCGAGCCGACGCAGGTTGCGACGGAACGGAAAAGAACGTCGACGCTGGGACGATGGCGGGAGACCAGCGGGCCGTCGATGATGCGGGCGACTAATTCTCCGGCGCTGCGATCGACCAGCATGTGGCGATTGCCGGGAGCGATGAGCGCCTGGCCGGTTTGCAGCAAGTCGCCATCGCGGGCCTCCTGAACTTCGATTGCGCATTCGCGGTTCAAGCGTTCAGCGAAGGCGCGAGTGAAGACCTCAGGCATGTGCTGCACGATCACGACCGGGGGACAGTCGGTAGGCAGGGCCGCGAGCAAGACACGAAGAGCTTCGGTTCCGCCGGTGGAGGCACCGACGGCAATTACTCCGGTGTGGGCGGCTGCGGAGTGAGACTTGTTTTTTCGCGGGAGGATGGCATCGGCGGTCAGGCGAGGTGACGTCACTTGCGCAACACGCACCTGAGCGGCTGGCGGCAGAGCGGGCCTCGCGCGGCGTGCGATTTGGGCGTGAGAGGCGCTCCAGACGGCATCGAGAAGAGTGACAGCGGATTCGTGGAGGAAGTCACGCACTCCAACCTTGGGCTTGGTAATGACTTCGACTGCGCCTTCTTCGAGGGCGCGAAGAGCGAGTTCGGTGCCGCGGGCAGCGAGGCCGGAGCAGACCACTACCGGCGTGGGCATCTCGGCCATGATTTTTCGGATGAAAGTGACGCCATCCATGCGGGGCATTTCGAGGTCGGTGATGACTACGTCGGGCGGGTCTTTCTGCATCTTTACCCCAGGCGATCAACGGGTCGGCAGCGGCTTTAACGCTGATTCTGCGGTCGGTGCCGAGGATGGCTTGCATGACCTGGCGGACCATCGCGGAATCGTCCACGACCAGAACGTGCAGCCCGTCGCCATGCATGCGGGGCTCGCGCTTTGGCTCTTCTGATGTGGTCGGGGCCGAAAAGAAAAGCGGGTTGGGATTCGTCTTCACTGCTCCTTGCTTCCTTCCGTCTTGATGAGGATGGTCGGCTCGATGCTGCGCAGTTCGGGGAACAGGCTGTTCAGGTTTTCGGCGTGGCCGACGAAGAGATATCCGTTGGCCATAAGATTACGGGCGAGATTGGCGACCACCCTGCGTTTTGAAGCCATATCGAAGTAAATCAGAACGTTGCGGCAGAAGATGGCGTCGAAAGGGCCTTCGGGTAGATTGGATTCCTGGTTCAGGTTCAAACGGCGGAACTCGATCATCTGCTGGATTTCGATCTTTACTTTCATGTCGGCTTGGCGGTCAGCGGTTCCGCGCAGCATGAAAGTGTGCAGCAAGTCAGCGGGAAGCTCCGCAGATTTTGTGATGGGGTAAATGCCCCGTTGGGCTTTGTCGAGCACGCGGTTGGAGATGTCAGTGGCGAGAAGGCGAACGTCCCAGCCTTGCTCGGCGGGAAGATGCTTGGCTAGCAGCATGGCGATGGAGTAGGGCTCTTCGCCGGAAGAACAGCCGGCGCTCCAGATGCGCACTCGCCTGGGGCGCGAGCCGTGCTCGGCCTGGGCGCGCCAGCGTGGAAGCACTTGTTGCACCATGAATTCGAACTGCCGCGGCTCACGGAAGAAGCGAGTCTCGTTGGTGGTGATCGCGTCGATCATGCGGGCGCGTTCTTCGTACTGGTCGGGATGGGAAACGCGTTCGTAATAAGCTTCGAGAGAAGTAATTTCGAGGGCGCGAAGGCGGCGAAAGAGGCGTCCGCACAGCAAGGCGGTTTTCGAGCTTCCCAGCCAGATACCGGTTTCGGCGTAGATGAGTTTC
This sequence comes from uncultured Acidobacteriaceae bacterium, assembly GCA_963743115.1. GTDB lineage: Bacteria > Acidobacteriota > Terriglobia > Terriglobales > Acidobacteriaceae > Sulfotelmatobacter. The sequence goes on from CAVUOM010000003.1 coordinate 6,157, forward strand.
TGAAATTTCTGGAACAGGGCGGGGCTGACCGAGAGCTGCGGTGGCTGCTGAAGGCTGGGATCGATCTGACGAGAAGCGCCCGCACCGGATCCGGCGCTCACGGTTAGGCTCCAGTCCCGATCCGGTTGGCCGCTTTAGCGGGTGCATTGATGACCGCGGCGTCTGAAGTTTCTTCGCTGGTGGTGGACTCGGTCACGGCGAGCACTTCGTCGGCGGAGAGCACTTTGTCGATGTCAAGGATGAGACAAAACTTTTTGCCCAGCGCTCCCATGCCGAGGAGGTATTCGGTTTTGACACGAGTACCGAACGGCGGAGTAGCTTCGATTTCGTCGGCGGAAAGCTCGATGACCTGGTTCACCGAGTCGGCCAGAACTCCCATGATGAGGCTTTCACCCTGGAACATCACTTCGGTGATGATGATGCAAGAGAACTTGGAAATGCTTGCGGCCGGCATGCCGAACTTTACGGCGAGGTCGACCACGGGGACAACCTTGCCGCGCAGGTTGGTGACACCACGGATCCAGACCGGAGTGTTGGGCACGGTGGTGACGGCCTCATACTCGATGATCTCCCTGACCTTCACGATTGCGATGGCGTACTCCTCGCCCGCAGTCAGGAAGGTAAGGTACTGCACGGTGCTTGCGGGGAGTTGCTTTTTCCCCTGATCCGACGCTCGCATAGTTTCGTTCCTCACATTTCTGCCGTTGGCATCGTCGCGTTTGCCCGGCTTTTCCGGCGGCTTCCTTTATTCTTAGAACGGAGAGAAGTTCGCTTCTTCCGTTGCTTTGCCGTGGTTTGGACGGACGTGGCCGGGCTGCGCAGGATCGTTTCTAAACGCGGGCTTCAGGGGCATGATCATGCGCTGTTGTTTGCCGTCGCCGCCACGCTGGCTGAACTTGTCTCCGGAAAACTGTTCGCCGGCAAGCTTTTCCCCGGCAACACGGAAGAAGGTCATCAATTGCTGCAGTTGTTCGGACTGCGCAGCCAATTCTTCCGCGGTGCTGGAAAGTTCTTCCGCCGAGGAAGCGTTGCGCTGCGTGACGGTGTCGACCTGGGCCATGGCCTGGTTGATCTGGGTTACACCGCTGGATTGTTCGGTGGAGGCCGCAGTGACGTCCTGCACAAGCTCGGCAGTTTTCTTGATGGAAGGGACCAAGTCGGCCAGCAAACGACCAGAGCGTTCGGCGACGCTGACGCTTTTTCCGGCTAGGCCACCGATTTCCTGGGCAGCTAGCTGGCTGCGCTCGGCTAACTTTCGAACCTCGACTGCGACCACGGCAAAGCCGCGGCCCTGGTCGCCTGCGCGCGCGGCCTCGATAGCTGCGTTTAGGGCGAGAAGGTTGGTCTGATAGGCGATTTCTTCGATCACCGAAATCTTGGCGGCGATCTGTTTCATGGCCTCGACTGTTTCTTTCACTGCGTTGCCGCTTTCTTCCGCGGAAAGCGCTCCCTTGGCAGCGGCCTGCTCAACTTGCCGGCTGTTGTCGGCATTTTGAGTGATGGATGCATTCATCTCTTCCAGGCTGGAACTCATTTCCTCCACAGAAGCAGCCTGTTCGCTGGTTCCCTGAGAAAGATTTTGCGAGGACGCAGAGACTTGCTGGGCGGCAGAGGCGACTGCGGCCGAGCCTTCACGGACGTCGCGGATGATGCCGGAGAGGCGGCCGCTCATTTCCTGCATAGCCAGCTGCAATTGGCCGGTTTCGGAACGGTTGGTGACCTCAATCTCCCGGCTCAAATCGCCGGCGGCGATGCGTTGGGCGTGCTCGACGGATTTCTGGATCGGAGTGGTAATGCTCCTGGTAACACTGATGGCTGCAAAAGTGGCCAGGACGAGAGTGACGACCAGGAGCAGCAATGCAATACTTCTCCCCACGGCGTAGGCTTGCTGACTTTCCCTTATAGTCTGCTGCATGGCAGCGGTCTGAAGGTCAATGAACTTCTGCCAGGTGGCGCGGTACTTGTCGAGAGCAGGGATCACGTCTCCACTCAATGCGGCCATCGCTTCGTCACGCTTCTTGTCCAGCAGGAGCTTCTTGGCTTTTGCGCGTGCCTCTTTGTAGGCGTCGCGGTCCTGAGTGACGACTTCGAACAGTTCCCGCTCCTGAGAAGAGCTGAGAGTCTTTTCGATTTGCGCAACCTGGGTGCTGATTTCCTGGCTGATCGCGTCGTTTTGCACTGGTTCAGCTTTTTCTCTTGTTCGGGGTCGGTAGTCTCAAACAATTGAAAAGTGATGCGGGCGTTGGTGATTGAGTGCTCGATGGTCTGGCGGGTTAACTCAACCGTGTTGTAACGCTTCTGGATTGAGCCCGCCATATCGGAGTTCAGGCGGCCGAGCCAGGTCAGTCCGAATCCGCCGACCGCAATTACGCACAGCAGAATGGCGCCGAAGACGACGCCGAGTCGCGTGCCTATTTTTCGATCTTGCCAAGTCTTCATTGTCCCTCACCTCTCTCCATCTCTAAATGACTGCCTTGCAACTAAGCTTGTGCCTGAAGAGCCGACTGCATGACTCCGCGCAGAAGAGTGGGAACGTCAATGATCAAACCGACGCGTCCATCTCCCAGAACTGTAGAACCAGCGATGCCGGAAAGGGTTCGAAACGCCCTGCCAAGGGGCTTCACGACCGCTTGCATGCCGCCGAGCAATTCATCGACTGCGATACCGGCATGGAATTCGTTGATCTTGACGACCACAACGTTTTCTCTCTTCGGGGTTTCACCCGCCACGCTGAACATGTGCCGCAAGCGGATATAGGGAACGGCGTTTCCGCGGAGGCTGAGGATTCCGCTGGCCTCGAGGCTGCGCTGTTCTGCGGGCAATTCGGTGCATTCGGTGACATGCTCGAGCGGGACGATAAAAGTTTCGCTGCCCACCCGGACCGAAAAGCCTTCAATGATGGCCAGGGTCAAGGGCAGGCGGATCGTAATGGTGCTGCCTTTTCCTGCGGTGCTCGATATCTCGGCCGCGCCGCGCAAAACCTCGATGTTGCGGCGGACGACGTCGAGGCCGACGCCGCGGCCAGAGAGATCGGTGACGGATTCAGCCGTGGAGAACCCGGGCTGGAAGACCAGATCGCACAGATCCTGGTCATTGAGCTCGTTTTTGTCTTTGTCTTTGTCTCTGCCGGACAGGAGTCCAAGGCGTTTTGCTTTTTCGAGGATGCGTGCGCGGTCGAATCCAGCGCCATCATCCTGGAGCTTCACGACAACATTTCCGCCGCTGTGGGCGGCCGAGAGGCGGATGACTCCGCAGGGATTCTTGCCGTGGATTTCACGGTCGGCCGGGGTTTCGAGGCCGTGATCGACTGCGTTACGGAGCAAGTGCAGCAGAGGATCCTTCAATTGTTCGAGCACGGTGGTGTCGACTTCGACATCTCCACCGATGACTTCAAGGCGCGCCATTTTGCCGTGGCTGCGGGCGAGGTCTCTCACGGAGCGGACGAACTGGCGAAACAGAGGACCGACGGGGACCATGCGGATGCTCATCACTTCACTCTGCAGGTCCATGTACAGGCGTTCGGCTTCGCGATGCATTTCCAAAAGGGTGCGGCCTTGCTCGGTGCCGAGCTGCTCGATCATCTGGCGAAGGCGGCCTTGTGCGATGACGATTTCACCGGTCAGGTCCAACATGTGGTCAAGTTTGTCGACATCGGCGCGGAGGGTGCGGGGACTGGCGCCGGGGAGGAGCGAGTCCATCTTCGCGGCTGAACTAGATTCCCGCGCTCCGCTCGGGGAGAGGATTCTCTTTGACCTCTTTTCGACTTCCTGCGCAATTTCTTTTCTGATCTTCTGTTGCTTCGCAGTCAGAGGCTGGGACCCAGCCTTGGCAGCGGAGACCATGACACGAAGTTCGTCCACGGCTTTCAGCAGTAAAGAAATTAAGTCTGCTCCGGGCAGCGCCTGCTGCTCGCGAAAGACGTCAAGCAAATCCTCTACAACGTGGGCGAAGCCGGCTAGTTCACTCAGGCCCAGGGAGGTTGCGTTCCCTTTGAGACTGTGGGCGACACGGAAAATACTGGGCAAGAGCTCGGGATCGGAGGGATTGGATTCCATCTGGACCAAGGCTTGTTCCATCGTGTCCAGGCCTTCTTCAGACTCGACGAGGAACGACGCGAGCACCGCGTCACGGTCAAAGTCCGCTAAATCCATTGTTCCTCCTTTCGAGCTTAGTCGGGCTAAAGCCCGGATTTTTGCTGGCTCTTTACGGCACGACTGAAATCGTGCCCTTCCCGAGCCGCTCTGCGTACAGCGCGACTGACTGAATGCCCCAACAACGAAACAGCTTTTAATCTCCCAACAGCTTCGTTACACCTGGTCGAAATTCTTGATCGTCGTCGCGCCATCGGAAATCTGAAAGGCCAGTCTGCGTCCACGCTTTCCTGAAACTTCTTTTTCCACGACGCGAATGCCTGCGGCGCGAAGGAATTTTTCCGCGAGTTCCACGTTTCTCGATCCCACGGAGTTCGACGGATCGGCGCCGAAAGCGCTGGAGCCGCCAAAGATCTTGGCCTGCATGTTTCGGATTTCGCATCCCAGAGCGAGCACCTGGTTCAGCAGTTCCTGATTGGCAACATTGCCGTAGCGCAGGCGATTCGGTCCTTCATCAACGCCCTCGGGCAGGAGGTAGTGGTTCATTCCTCCCGCTCGCTTGTTCCGGTCCCAGAGACAGACGGCGGCGCAGGATCCGAGAATGGTTGAGATGGTGACGGGATCACGGGTTACGAAGACTTGTCCGGGATAGAGGAAGTAGCGCGGCTCTTTAGCTTTCGGCCGCTCGAACTTCTCCATGTACTCCGCGGGCAGGACAGCTGGATTAAATTTGGGGGAGTTTTCGCTCATGCACTCATTCCAGATCCCTCAGACGCGGGCTTCGGATAGGGGCTTGGGCCAAATAAGGGCTGGGCCGCCTCATGGGAAAGAAGTTTGAACAATTCCATGTCGGACCGGTCAAAGGCCAGCTTCTGAGGAAGTAAACGTAATATCGCAAGTATCGCTATGGTCTGGTTCGCCGAACGGATGGGAACGAAGGCCTGCGCCTTTGCCATGGTGCCGGAGCTGTCGCGAGTTCCGAGTTCAATGTGGCACTCGCCGCGCATCACGCGCCGAAGACCGGCATCGCCTAATGCCCGCAGCAGGTCGTATTTATCGAGGTCGATTCCGAAGGACCAGAAAGGGTGGAAGGTTGAAGCGCCGCGATCAACGCGGAACAGGCCAATTTCTTCAGAGCCCAGGAAGTTGGCCACGATCTCGCGCAGACCATCGATTGCGTCCTCTTGACCTGTGCTTTCTGCCAGCCTCTCGCGGGCCGCTTCGAGCCGCACGTCGGTCGTGGGATCGGCTGCGAGGGGCTTCGCCCCGGATGCTTTGCTCTTGTCACTTTTCATGAAGTCCTTCTTGCACTGATCCAGCTGCACTGATTCAACTACTTTAGGAAACCCGGGCCAGCGGTTTGCTGCCTCACTCGCCCAAATAGCTCTGTAGAAGGGCGACGAGTTCGGCGCCGTTCACCGGCTTGGTGATGTAGTCGTTGCATCCGCTTTGGAAGCCGGCTTCCATGTAAGCTTCTTCGCCGCGAGTGGTGACCAGAACGATTGGGATTTCACGCGTACTGGATTGCTGCCGCATCATTTTGCAAGCTTCGAATCCGTTCATGCGGGGCATGACAACATCCATCAAAATCAGATCCGGGCGTTCTTGTTGGGCCTTCTCGACGGCTTCCTGGCCGTCGCTCGCGGTCACGCACTCGTAGGTCGTACGCTTCTCCAGAATCTCGCGCTCCATCATCAGGGCTGTCTTGGAGTCGTCCACCACAAGGATCTTTTTTGACATGGTTTTTCCCTTGAACCGCACTGCCAAAGCTCGCGCACGACCGCTATGAAAGGTTGGATTTTATGCGGCGAATCGTCCTTCCAGCCTGGTTCCGGAAGACGCGCAGAATGCCTGGAATACGCTTGCGTTGCCGTCCGCAACCCTAAGTCACATCTAATCACAGCCGGATGAGCAGCTTCTAATTACGTCGGTAATTGGCCTGTCGCGTGGAATGCTTGTGTTTCGAGGGGCCAAATGAATAAGGCCACACCCGGAGTGGGCGCGGCCTTATTGGTTGGTGCTGCGCGCGAGGCGCTTAGGCTGCTGCTTGTTGTTGATAAGCTGGAACGAACGACTCGGCGACGAAGGTTTCGTACGGAGTCGGCGTCGTGTTACGGGACGTGCGAGGTTCGAGCGCCCGCATGTAACCTGAGTTCAGTGAGGCACACATTTCGAGAAGTAGTCCGACGAACTTTTCGGACATTCCCATCTGGACCATCGCGGATCGAACCTGATCGTCGGGCGCATGAACGTATCCGAGATTGGGTTTGCCGATGGCCTTGCCGATTATGGTGGCAATTTCCGTGTAGCTGAGATCGCGCTGTCCTAACAGTTCGTGAGTCTGCTTGCCGTGGAAGCCGAGATTTAGGAGGGCGTCGGCGGCTGCAGCTCCAATGTCGCGAGTGGCGATCATGGGGAGTTTGAGGTCGGGGCGAAGGGGCCCGATCACAGAGCCGGCCATGCGAATGGTGCGCACCTGGGGCAGGGTATTTTCCATGAAGTAGCCGGCCCGCAGATGGAGTATGTTTGCGCTATCGATCTGGTTGAGCTTTTGTTCGAGGTGGTGCAGGCCAAGGACGGGCCCGGTTCGGTCGGTCTTGTCCGCTCCAACGCTGCTCAACGAAACCACATTCTTGATTCCCGCGCTTTTGATGGCGGCGGCAATGGCATCGCTTACACGTTCTTCATAAGCGAGAGGGTCGTTGCTGGCGGGGTTCGGTGGAACCATCACATAGGCCGAATCTGCTTTCTGAAAGGCCTTGGTTAAGGCGGAAGGATCGGTGGCATCGCCGACGAATATCTCCGCACCCTGAGCCGCGAGAGGTTGTAGATGAGCTGAATTTCTGCCGACGACACGAACCTTTTGCTGGCGGGCAAGAAGATTCTTCGCCACTACGTGACCTGTGTTGCCGCTTGCTCCAAGAACAACGTACATAGGAACCTCCATTGTTAGGTTGGATGCACGGGGATGGGTTCGGACTCCAGCCTTCAGCGACAAAATCGGGGATGTGCCGCGCTTTACTTTTTGCGCGGCTTCAGGGATTCCCAGTCTTTTTCTGTGAGGGCGCGGCCTAGATTGCTGAATTCTCCAGCGCCCTGGAGAAATTCACCGCCATCCATGCGGATTACTTCTCCGTTGATGTAGGCGGAGCCATCGCTGATTAGAAATGCGGCGAGGTTTGCTAACTCTTCCGTCGTGCCGAAGCGGTGCATCGGATTGCGATCGAGCGCTAACGCTTCGAGATCAGCACGCGGCATGAGGCGGGAAAACGCGCCTTGCGTGGGAATGGGGCCGGGAGCGATAGCGTTCATGCGAATGCCGCGATTGCCCCACTCGACGGCGAGGCTGCGGGTGAGGGCCTCGACTCCGGCTTTGGAAATGGCCGAGGGCACAACGTAGGCCGAGCCTACGGGAGCGTAAGTGGCGGAAATGCTGAGGACGGTGGCGGGGTTGGCGGCTTTGAGCCAGCGGCGTCCGCAGGCCATGGTGGCGTGGAGCGTGCCGAGGAGAACGATACCGATTACGGATTCGAAGGCGCGCGGGGAAAGTTCCTCGGTGCGGGCGATGAAATTGCCGGCAGCGTTGTTGACCAGGATGTCCAGCGGTCCGGCTTTCCAGATGGAATCGATCATGGCCTCGACGGCGTCGAGATTGCGGACGTCGCAGGAGAGAGCATGGATTGGGCCTTTGGTGGCGTCGGAAAGTTCCGCGGCAGTTTCCTCGAGCACTTCTTCACGGCGGCCGCAGATGTAGAGTGTGGCTCCCAGCTGGAGGAAACGGTGGGCCATGGCTTTGCCGAGGCCGGTGCCGCCGCCGGTGATCAGGATGCGTTTGTTGCGGAGGAGGTCGTCGCGGAACATTTGTGCTCCCTCGATTTGGAGGAGATGCCGGCAAACAGCGGGGTTCTCACCGGGCTTTCGCCCGGTTCGGACTGACAAGATTATATGAGGTCGCAGGCAACGCGGAAACCGTAGTCGGCATAGTGGAATTCGGGAGGGATGCTGGAACGGGCAGAGCAGCGAGAGACTTTGACGTGATGACGCCATGATCCACCGCGAGAGGCTTTGCGCTTGCTTCTCGGCGGAGGTTCGGGCCCGCGGGGATTGCGGTCGGGGGAAATGGCGTAGTAGTTGGGATCGTACCAGTCGCTGCACCACTCGTGGACGTTGTCACAAATGTTGTAGAGACCGAGACGATTCGGGGCATAGCAGGCGATGGGTTCGGGTCCGGTTAGCCAGCGCGTGGCGTAGTCGGGCAGAGATTGTGGCGGGTCGTTGCCCCAGGGGAAATCGTTTTGCTCGAGATCGGCGCGGGCGGCACGCTCCCATTCCGCTTCGGTGGGAAGACGGTAGGGGCGGCCGGTTTGCTCGGCTAGCCATCGGCAGTAACGATCTGCGTCGAACCAGGAGACGCCGGTGACGGGCTGCTCGGGGTGATTGAAATTCTGATCGTGCGAGAAGGGTGGCGGATCGGACGATGTCGAGCGCACGAAGCGTTCGTATTCTGCGTTGGTGACTTGCGTAGCGGCGAGCAGGAAAGCGTCGATCCAGACGCGGTGCGCGGGGCGTTCGCAATCCTGACCGGAGGCGGAGCCCATGAGGAACCAGGCTCCGGGGATGGATACGAGGTTGGGCTCGATGGGGCGTGCGAGCCCGGGTTGGAGATGCGAATGAGCTGCCGCCATGATTTGCTACCCACGGTCTTGCGAGGGAAAAACCAGCCACTTCAGCAGCACGTTTACGACGCTGAGCAGGATGGCGCCGAGGAATGCGGCAGTGAATGTGCGCACCTGAAAACCCGGAACCAGAGCCGACGCAAATTTCAGCATCAAGGCGTTGATTACGAACCAGAAGAGTCCCAAGGTGATCAAGGTCAGGGGGAAGGTGAGAATTTTTAGCAGGACTCCCACGGTGGCGTTGATGAAGCCGATGACCAGCGCCGCGATCAGAGCGGCTACGGGGCCGCTGACGGAAATCCCTGGCACGATCTTCGACACAATCCAAACGGCTAAAGCACTCAGGACCCAATTTAATAGCAGCCGCATTTTCGCTCCTTGCGCCGGATGTGACTCGGGGCTAGTTGGAACTATATCAAGAACCCATGTCAGGGATCGGCGAGTTCGGCAGTGTTGATGGGAAGCGAGCCAAACGTTCTAGCGCGATCAGTTCTCGAGGAAACGGCTGAATGTGACTCATGTCCGCGGGTCACGCTGCAGACGAATAATTCGCTGGGCATTCACTTTGCGCTCATCGGGCTGGGATAGACTACAAAATTCAAATTGCTTTTGGGAGGAATGTCTTTATGGCAGCGCCTGCACTGAGCGGTTCTGAATTCAAGAAACAACTGCACGATGGAATCCCGAAGTTGGGGTTGTTCGTCAATTCTCACAGTCCTACGGTCGCCGAACAACTGGCTCACAGCGGTTACGACTGGCTGCTGGTCGATACCCAGCACGGTCCCATGCACAACGTAGAACTTTCGGCGATGCTGAGCGGGATTGCGAACGGAGGAGCCAAATCGCTGGTGCGGGTGGGGGCATACAACGACCGTCCGGGGATTCAGCAGGCGCTCGATCTGGGCGCGGACGGCGTACTGATTCCTTACATCAACAGCGCCGAAGAGGCACGCCAGGCGGTGAGCTGCACGAAGTATCCTACCGTGGGGACGCGCTCAGTTTATTTTCCGCAGCGCAGCATGGACAAGGCCGGGCTGCTCGGCTACGCGGGGAACTTTAACAAGGACGGAATCGTGGCGCTGCAGGTGGAAACGGCTTCGTGCATCGAGCATATGGCGGAGATTGCGGCAGTGCCGGGAGTCGACATTCTTTTCCTGGGGCAGAACGATCTGTGTATGTCGATGGGCTTGTTCGAGAAGTACAAGTTTCCCGACATGTACACGTCGCCCGAGCTGAATGCAGCCACGGCGAAACTGATTGAGCACGCGCGCAAGAATGGAGTGGTTCTGGGACTATTTCTGTTTGGGACGTCGCGGGTTGGCGAGTTTCTGGACAAGGGCTTCACGTTTATCAGCGTGGGCAACGATCTGCACCACGTGCTTACGCAAACCGGAGCGTATGTGAATGACGTGGAGAAGGTTTCCAAAGAAAAAGGCAGGCCGTGGGTGCGGCGTCCGACAGCGTTGTTCTAAGGATGGATGGTGACGTCGTGGATCCTCTGAGTGATGTGGAAGTTCGGGTGTTGGGGGCGTTGATTGAGAAGGATATTACTACTCCCGATTACTATCCGTTGTCGCTGAACGCGCTGGTGAATGCTTGTAACCAGAAGAATAATCGCGATCCGGTGATGACGCTCGACGAAGACGCCGTGCAGCGCGGCGCTGGACTCGCTGCAGGTACAACGGCTGGCGGGACCGGCCAGCGGCGCTGACAGCCGGGTTCCGAAGTATGAGCACCGGCTACAGGAAGTTTTCAACTTCGACCGGCGGGAGATTGCGATCTTGTGCGTGCTGCTGCTGCGCGGGGCGCAGACTCCGGGTGAGCTGCGGGGCCGGGCGGAGCGCATGTATCGCTTCGAGGGGCTGGAAGATGTGCATGGGGCGCTCGATCGGCTCAGCCAGCGCCAGCCTCCGCTGGTTGCGGTGCTGCCGCGGCCGCCGGGAACGAAAGAGTCGCGCTACATGCAGTTGTTCTCGGGCGGTGCGGTTCCTGCGGAACCGGCGCGGGCTGCGGAGAATCCGTCGAGAGTCGAGAATCCTTCGAGAGAGGATCGCCTCACTATTCTTGAGAGTCAAGTGGCGGAGCTCAGGGAGGAAATCGCCGGAGTTCAGGAACAGCTTGCGGCGCTTCGAAAGCAGTTTGAGTGAGCAAGAGCCGAGTGCTGTTCCGTGTCCCACCGTCCACATCGTGTCTGCGACGCCACGAGCGCCTGTGTCTTCAGTCGTTCTAACCCTTGTTAAATCAGTGCGTGGATGCTTGGCCTCCTCCGTGCAATCTCATTTGCGCTGCATAGCAGCAGGAGGTGACCAACCATGAACCGCATCAATCTGTTTCGCAACTTGTCAGTTAAGACCAAGGCATTTCGCACCACGCCATTTCACGGTAACCGGGCAACCCTGGACTCCGTTACCTGGGGCAAGACTAATCTCGCTAAAACCAGTTTCGATAAAACCACCAGCACGCTGGTGTTCGCCGCGCTCTTGATCGCTTGTTCCGTGGCCGTCGGATGCTCGAGCGATAAACCTCAACCTACGAACTCAAGCAATCAGGTGGCGATGACACAGCCCCTGCCGCCGATTGCGACACCAGCGGTTCCCGCGGCGCCGGCTGCGGCTAAGCCGGTGCACAAGAAAGTTGTCCGAAAGGCGCCGGTGACGGTGACTTATGAGGACAAGACTTCCGGCGTTTCGTTCCAGTATCCGCGCAGGTATTCGCTCGAGACGGGTGATGCGGCGACTCAGCTGGTCTCGTCTGATGCGGTTCCGATGGACTTCGTGCAGCCCGGCGGAGTTGCGATCGCAGCCGTTACTTTGCCCACGTCTGTGTACCCCAACGGTGATCTGGCCGCGGCGTTTTTCGACGTTAGCGTGAACAAGACGCTGACGGCGGAGCAGTGCGGCAAGTTTTCGGAGACCAAGCCTGCGACGCCCGTGGATCCAGAAGCACCAGCGTCGGCGACCATACAGCCGTCGAAGCTGATGGTTGGCGACATGGAACTGCAGTCCTCGGAAACCCTTGCCAGCCAGGGGACTCGCGAGGAAGCATCGAAGTATTATCACGTGTTCGAGAACGGGGCTTGCTATGAGTTCGCACTCAAGGTTGCGACTACGGGAAGCGAGACCGAAGGCAGCAAGCATGTTGATAGCAAGGAAGTCTTTCAGCGGCTGGAGAAGATCCTGGCTACGGTGAAGATCAGCCCTACGGCAACTCCGGAAGTGACCGCGAGTACGCCAGCGGCTGCTCCGACAACGCCGGCACAGTAGGTTGCATCGGAAAAAGGGCCACGCTGCTTTTGCAGCGTGGCTTTTTTGGTTGTGGGTTGTTAGGTGCCGGAGGCTGAAGCCCTTCGACGGTCGGCGTGCTTTTTCACGCAGGCCTGAAAGCCTGCTCCACCCTCTTAGCTGCGCAACTGGCGGACGATTTTGGATATGTCATTTTCCTGGAACAGGCGGATGGCGGCTATGCCGGCTGCGCCGGCTTGCAGGCAGGATTGGGCGTTGTGCAGGGTTATTCCTCCGAGGGCCAGGACGGGGATTTTTGCGCTGCAGGCTTGAGTCAGAGCTTCCAGACCGGTGGGTTGGGCGTCTTTTTTTTCGAAGACTGGGGCGAAGACGGCGAAGGTGGCTTGGTTTGCCGCGGCTTGGGCTACTTCTTGTGGGTTGTGACAGGAGACTGCTATCAGCGGATTTCGTTGTGAAATTTCGCGGGCAGAAGTGCCCGCGCCACACGATCTGTTCCACGCTGTTCTCACTTCTTGCGGGGAGATGTCGTTGGATCGGAGGTGAACGCCGTTGGCTGCTGTGGCCAGAGCTATGTCTGCGCGGGAGTTGATCAGCAGAGCAGTGGCTCGTGGCCAGTGGTCAGTGGTCAGTTTTCTTTTTTCACCGATGAGTTGCATCGCTTCGCGGGCTAGTGCTTCCAGGTCGCGGGTGGAGAGATCTTTTTCGCGGAGCTGGATGTAGTCGACGCCCTGGCTGGCGGCTTCGGCGATTTTGTCGAGCAGTCGAACGCGGCGGTGGGCTCGTCGCCGGGGAAGGCCTTACGGTCGGTGATGTAGTACAGGATGCAGCTTTCAGCCATCAGCTTTCAGCTATCAGTTTTGGACAAGGGGGCAAATGTGGCTTTATCAGGAGTTAGCCCGTTTGCTGCAAGCAAGGAGGCCTGCACACAATACAGCGTATACGAGTGTATTCACGATGAGACTAGCCACCAGTGCCATCCCGTCCTCAAACTTAGTCCCTCCGTGTCCACCTGTTATGAGCGTAGACAGCAAGGAGCCCGGGTAAAGTAGATAGAACAAGGCAGCCGAGGCCGTCCTGTATTCGAAAAACGTAAGCAGGGAAACGGTAACAAAGGAGGAGCCTAACGCTCTCGCTGCTATCGTCTTCATAGTGAGTCGCCGTCCTCAGTGATCGTTGCCAATACTCATTTTTGTTCTTCTCCTCTTAGCTACGGCCTGGTTTTGGCTATTTCGGGTAGGACTTCGTTTTCTTTTTCTTTCTTTGGCTGGCCGCCCAGGTGGTATTCGGTCAGGCCGTCGCGGAGGAAGGTGAAGGCGTCTTCGGGCGTGTCGACGAATTTGAAGAGGTTTAAGTCTTCGGGGGCGACGGTGCCGGCGTCGACGAAGGCCTGGAAGTTCATGATGCGGTGCCAGTATTCGCTGCCGTAGATTACGACGAGAATTTTCTTCGCCAGTTTGTCGGTCTGGGCGAGCGTGAGGATTTCGAAAAGTTCGTCAATGGTGCCGAAGCCTCCGGGGAAAATCACCAGCGCTTTGGCGAGGTAGGCGAACCAGAACTTGCGCATGAAGAAATAATGGAACTCGAAGTTGAGGGCGGGCGTGATGTAGGAATTGGGATTCTGCTCGAACGGGAGATTGATGTTGAGGCCGATGGTCTTGCCTCCGGCTTCGTGGGCGCCGAGATTGGCGGCTTCCATGATGCCGGGACCACCGCCGGTGGTTACGACGAAGCGGCGTCGTCGGGCGGGAATCTGAATGGACCACTCGGTGAGAAGGTAGGCCAGGCGGCGCGCGTCCTCGTAGTAACGGGCCATATCGACGGCGGCGACGGCTCGCTTGAGATCGGTTTCATGCTGGGCGGCGGGCGCTTTCGAAGTTTTTTCAACTGCCGCCAGATTCTGGCGGGCGGCAGCGGATCCCTGGAAACGGGCCGAGCCGAAAAAGACGACCGTGTCCTGAATCTGCTCGCGGCGAAAACGGGCGAGCGGTTCCTGATATTCGGCGAGGATGCGGAGAATGCGTCCGTCGGGACTGCTGAGAAAAGGCTCGTTCTGGTAAGCCAGAGGCGCGGGGTTGAGCTTGTTGGTCATCGTGAGACTCACGTTCTTAAGTCAGGCTGGCCTTGTCATCGGCCAGGCCGCATTGCGTTCGGCGTTAGCTGTGTTCGTGGTAGTGGAGGGCTTCGGCGAAGCCGATCCAGATATCGAGTAATCCCAAGCCGCTGCACAGGCCGCGAAAGAAGCCGGTGGAGACGAAAGTGCGAAGCCAGGGAAACGAGAGCAAAAGATAATTGTCGGTCCACTCCGGGGTCCAGGGCAGGATCACGAGCAGGACGCCGGCGACGGCGCAAATCAATACGAAAAGGAATACGGACGTCCGGTGCAGCCAGAGTTGCAGGCCAGTGCGGGGCTGCGGTGCGGGGTCCGGGGGCGGAGGGTCGAGGAGGCTCGTGGTGGTCTGGCTCTGCGTGGTCGAGGGCTCGGCAGGCGGCGCGACCGCGCGGTTTTCGACGCGCAGCTTGGGATCGGTGGTCACTGGGCGCTCCGCTGCGGCGATCGTAGTAGTGGAGGCGAGGACCAAGGTCCCTCGCTTCGCTCGGGATGACAAGCGAAATCGGGATGACGGAGCGAAATCGGGATGACAATTGGGGGCAAAACCCATCGGGCTATTCTACGACTTCAGGGGCTTGATGCGCTCGGCAACGTCGCGATAATCGATGTTGCGGCCGTAAACTTCCATGAAATGCTTCAGGGCGGAAGGTTTGTCGCCGGCTGTTTCATAGGCGGCGGCCAGTTCGTAGTGGAGAGCGGTGCGGGTTTCTTCGTCGATTCCGGGTGCGCTGAGCGCCTTCTGGTACCAGCGAATGGCAGCCTCAGGCAAGCCCTTGTCGAGGAAGCATTGCGCCAGCCAGGTGTAGGTCTGCATGACTTGTGGGAAGGAATGTCCGCGCTCGACGGCCTGGCAGGTTTTTTGCAACTCGCCAATAGCCTCATCGAGCAATCCCATTTCGCGGAACGCGATGCCCAGGTTGTAATGCGTTTCGGGATCCTCTTCGGTGGTGGAAGCCCCGACTTCGAGATCGTGTTTGAGTTCGCCGAACATCTCGGCGAGATCCACGCCGGCGTCCTCGCCGAAAGGGGAGGACTTGGCGGCCTGCGGTGTAGAGGGAATGCCGGGCGAAACCTGTGGCGCGATCGCAGGCGCAGGCTTCTGCGGAACCGGGGCCGGTATTTGAGGCGACGGAGCAACCGTGCCGGACGACACCGCGCCGGCTGCGGCACTGGCGGCAATGGGAGCACTGACCTGCGGAGCGGAAGTGGGCACGGGCCGCTGCTGCGCTGGAGCGGATGCGGCGGGCGCCTCAACGCGGGGTGCAGGGTGAGTCAGTGGCGCGGGCTCAGACTCGGCAACTGGAGCGCCCTTGAGGAAGTCTTCACCCAGGGAAGCTTCGAGATCGGCTACAAACTCGCCCATGGGCTCAGCTTCAGCTTCAGGCACGCCGAAGGAAGTGGGAGCGGCGTTTCCGATCGGCTCAAGTTCGGGTTTAGCGTGGGCTGAAGCATGTCCGGCTGCGGGCTCGGCTTCGCGGGAAATGGTTCCGGGCAGGAAACTATCTCCCAGGGAAGATTCTAGATCGGAGACGAACTCCTGAAGAACCGCGGGCGGAGGCGCTACCGGAGGTTCGGCCGCGACCGGCTTGGGCACAACCGGCTTGGGTGCGGCAGGCTTGGCGTGCCACACCGGCGGAGCGGCTCGTTTCGCCGGGGAAACTGGCGGCGGAGGCGGAGCTTCTTCGACCACTGCCGGAGATTCTTCGACAACTGGAGTTTCTTCAATGACGGTTGGAGCTTCTTCAATCGTGATTTCTTCAGAAGGCTCGTCGACGGTGATTGCAGTAGCAGCTTCTGCTGGAGCTACTTCTTCTTCTGCTGCAGGCTCTGCTGCAGGCGCGGGCTGTGCAGCGGCCTGGATTTCAGCTTCCATGGCCGATAAGATGGCTTCGTTGTTGGTGACAGTCTGAAGCTTTTCAAAAGCCGTGGACGCTTGCTCGGGCATGCCATGCTCGAGGTAGAAGCGGATTTCTTCAACGGTCTCGGCGGCTTTTGCCTCGTCGACCTCATCGGCAGGCAGCTCGTGTGCGCCAACTGCATCGGTGATTTCGGCTTCTGCGGCTTCGGCAGCCGGAGCGTCGGCTTCGACGACGACGGAGTCGTCCCACTCGGAGGATAGATCGATCTCGGCGGGATCGGCAGATTCGGCGACGGCTGAGACCTGATCTTCTTGAGCCTCCTCTTGAACTTCTTCGGGAATTTCTTCTTGCACTTCTTCCTGGGTGTCAGCTTGATCCTGTTCCGTATCGCTGACAATCGCGAACTCCGCATCTTCAGTCGACTGGGGCGAAGCTGCGGGCCAGGGCGCCGAGGTTTCTGCCGGGGCGGAAATTTCCTCCTGGGTTTCAGTGGCGACGTCTTCGACGACAGAATCAGTGAGAAGTGCAACGCCGGAGCGCTCCTGGTAGCGATCGGCGAGTTCGCCGTAACGGGTAGCCTCTTCCGGATATCCGGCCTCGGAGTAGACGTCCTGCAAAGTGCGGCAGCAGACACCAGCTTCGGCGAAACGGGCTGCCCGGGTGTGCAGAGAGGCCAGACGCTGGTTCAGGCGCAGGTCGCTGGGCGCTTGAGGCAAGGCTGACAGAAGCGGCCCCATAGCCTTGGCAGGCATGTTGTAGGAAATGAAAAGTTCTGCGTCGGTGAGCGCGGAGCGAACCGCGAGGGCGACGGCATCGGAATAGTGCTGATGGATGGAGGGAGAAGTGGCTTCCAGTTCGTCGACGATGACGGTGGCTTCCTCCGGAGAAATGAGGGTAGCGCCGGAATCTCCGCTGATCTGGCTGGCTACCTGCTGATAATTGCTCATGTGCAGGGGATTGCCAGGCTCCATGGTGGTTAACTTCTGATAGAGATCGCGAGCGCGGGAGAGGTCGCCGGACTGAACCGAAGCGTGCGCCAGCAGCTCGATGACTTCCGTTGTATGAGAGTTGTCCCCCGCTTTATGGAAGAGATCGAGAAGTTTTTCGAGCGACGCTGGATTGTCGCGCACGTGCCCGATGACGGAATGCAGATTCTTTAGAACTTTGTCGGAATTTTCAGCCAGCAGGCGCTCGGCATGCTGGTCGTAAACCTGGAGCGCGTTCTCGAACTGGCCGGCCTGCATGAGAGCGTCGGCGAAGGTCGAGATGGAGGTCAAGTCGTTGTGGACCGTCAGGAGCTTGCTGGCCAGCGTGCCGGCATCGGAGAGGCGTCCAGTCTTCAGGTAAGCCTTGAGCAGGTCGCGGAGGCCGTCTGGATTGGAATCGAGGTCGGAGACTTTCTGCAACGATTCGATGGCGGCCTCGGCGTCGCCGGCCTCGAGCAGATTACGGCCCTGCATGAGCAGCGCGTATCCGTTGCCGGGATCGAGGGTGAGCATGCGCTGCAGAACTTCTTCGGCGGCGGGCAGCGAACCCTTGGAACGCAAAGTCTCGGCGGCAGCGGAGAATATCTGCCAGGCTTCGTTTTTCTTGCCCAGGCGAACATAGACTTCCGCCAGGCGGATGCGCATAGCGGTGTTTTCCGGATCCATTTCCAGAATCTTCTGGAAGATGCGGACGGCGTTGTCCAGTTCGCCGGACTTCAGGAATTCTTCCGCGACCTGCAGGTACTGGGCGCGGGCATCATTGAAGAGTCCCTGCTGGGTGTAGAGTTCAGCCAGTTTCAGCACACTCTCGAGCGAGGGCTGGAGCTTGCTGATCTTTTTGTACATGGCGATGGCCTTGACCGTAAAACCCTGGTTGGCATAGGCATCGCCTACAGCTTTGAAGCATTCGGTAGCTTTGCTGGCTTCCCCGAGGCGGGAGTAGAGATCGCCAACGGTATTGGTGACCGTGAGATCCTTGGGATCTGCTTTGAGAACCTTTTCGTACTCAGCGATGGCGTTCTGCATCTTGCCCTGCTGGACATACTTCTCCGCAGCGCTGAGAACTTTCTGTTTGTTGAACCCGAAACCGAACGCCATATGTGTACGAGCCCCAGAACCTGGTCTAACTTAAAAACATACAGCCGAGAAACTCATGACGGCTCCTCGGAAGCGCCGCGCGGGAGAAAGTCACGCGGCCAAACTCCTATTTGGAGATGGCCGGTCGGACAAGGGCAATTGTACGGCTGGGAGGGGAGAACCGCATGGTTACTAAGGGTTACCGAAAGGGAGTGTACGAAAGGGTTACCAAGGGAATCAACAGCGGGTACCGAACGGATCGGCAGATTCGCCTCTATATAAGAGGATGGCGGCTGTCTAGTACAAAGCTGGTATGTGGAGGGGAGTGCGCGCAGTGTAGCCTTGCCATGCGGAATTGCTGGAAACTACGGGACGAAGGGTGATCGATTATGACTTGGATTCGAACCATACCGATGTCAGAGGCGGATGAGAAGCTGCGGCAGGCGGTGGAGGGGCAGAAGGGGATGTATCCCAAGGAGTATTTCGAGCCGGTGCATCCCGATGAGTCGGGCGGGTCGTCGATTGTGGGTTCGCACACGCTGATTCCGGAGGCGCTTTATCACTCCTTCGCGGCCTTTGGGGCGATGATGTCGCCTGACCTTCCCCTGAGCCGCCGGCAGCACGAAATGATCACCACCATGGTCTCAGTCACGAACCGGTGCAAGTATTGAATCGAGTCGCACGCAGAGTTTCTGCGTAGAGTGACGCTGGATAAAGAGCTGGTGGAGGCGCTGGAGAAGGATTACACGACCGCGCCCATTACGCCGCAGGAGCGGGTGATGGTGGATTATGTGGTCAAGCTGACCAAGGATGCTACCAAGTGTTCGAAGGATGATATTGAGAGGTTGCGGGCTGCCGGGTTTGACGATCGCGGGATATTGCAGATTACGCTGATTGCTTCCTGGTTCAATTACATTAATCGGGTGGCGGATGCGTTGGGGGTAGGTAGGGAGTGAAGTCTGAAAGAGCCGTCACTCGTCGCCTAAAGTGTAATGGACATCGCAGCCACGAGGATCGAATTACCGATTCCCACTTTTAGGCTCGCACTGGGGAACCTCCGACACGCCTTGGATACTGGCCATCACCGGATGCAGCGGTTTTTCGGAGGCTGACGGACAGATTGGCTGATCGCTCAGCTCGCGCAAAGTGAGAGGTGAGGAGCCCTGCGGCGCAAAATCCTGCAGCCAGTTGACAACACGGGCCACTGAATCCGGAAACGGACGCTCGTGATCCGGATCAATCCACAAAAAATGGATGATCTTTCCTTCGCGCATCACCTCCGCTGTGAGCGACTCCGAGGCTTTGTAGATCGTGCCCACCCCGGTCTGGGAATCGAGGTTCTTCAGCAGCGTGCGGAGGCGCGCCAACTGATCCTGGGGTAGTGTGCCCTGGAGGCTTTCGGTGCCGTCCTGCACCTGCCTCGATCTCCTCGATATGCGGAAATATCCGTCGCGGTACAGAGCAAAACAAATCTGCGGCGAACGGGCCTCGCTCACGTCCCAGACATAAGTGCTGTTATACGAGAGTCGAGCAAGCAGATCGTCTGGGTTATGCTCTTTCGATTGCGCAGGAGCGGCGGGTGCACTCAGAAAGGCAAGAGCGGCGAGCATCGCGAAAGTGCGCGGTAGCATGAGTACCTCCGATACCGATCCTGATATTCTACAAAACTGACTAGGCCTGGAGAGAACAAAATCACGATTCGTCCGCAGCAGCTTCCCTTTTTCCACAGCCGCAATGTGACATCTGACCTTTCCTCCATTCCGCAATTGCGCCATCATAGTCGAGGTGATGACGGTCCACGGAAGCCAAGTTCTGCTGTCCTAAGGTGTTTGTTCTCAAGATTTTGAGATCTAAGTTCTTTGACAGCAGGATTTTGCAAAATACGCTTTCGCGAAGTCCGCGCTGGACGCAGCTTTCCGAGGGATCGGAAGAAAAAAATTTGATCCGAAATCTGGCTTCTTCACTCAGTCCAGCCATTTACGCCAGCGCCGAAGAAGATTTATTTTTCGTACGAAATCCACAGTCCGGGCGGCGCCCCAGTCCGCTCCTCAGCCCGACCTCCCTCGCACCCTGTGCTCCGCACCGCCTGCGCTTTCCCTCTTCCACTAAACTTAGACTGTAGCGAAACCGGACGCGGATTCAACTGAATGGCTGAATCGTTGGCAGAGTTTTTCCTGGCGAATTTTCAAGCGCACCGCGATGAGCGTGCTTATGGGCAGCGGTGTGGGTACCGGATGGAATGGTTCACGTACGGGCAAGTTTTGGAAATGGCAGTTCGTTTCGCTGGTGACTTGGAGGTGCGCGGCATCCGCAAAGGCGACCGGGTGATGCTTTGGGGCGAGAATTGCGCGGAGTGGGTCGCGGCGTTTTTTGCATGCGCACTGAGAGGTGTTGTTGTTGTCCCCATGGATGATGGGGCGTCCGCGGAGTTCGCGGCGCGGGTTGCGGGGCAGGTTGGCGCGAAGCTCCGGGCTTGCTCGCGGAGACATGCGACCGAGATCTTTGCCGGCTCTGTTCCGGTGATCGTCCTTGAGGAAATCAAAATCCCCGCTCTGTCGCAAAGAACTCGACAAGGACGGGGCACCCTGGCCGGCGAGACGCCGGTGCTACCGCCGGATTCGTACGTCGCGGTCGGGCGCGATGACATTCTGCAGATTGTGTTTACTTCAGGCACTACCGCTGAGCCTAAGGGCGTAGTGATCACGCATGGAAATGTGCTGGCTAATATTGCTCCGCTGGAGCGGGAGATGCAGGCGTATTTGAAGTACGAGCGCTGGGTGCATCCGGTGCGGTTCTTGAATTTGTTGCCGCTTAGCCATGTGTTTGGGCAATTCCTGGGGATGTTTCTGCCACCGCTTCTGGGTGGGACTGTGATTTTTCAGGAGGAGTTTGGGCCGTCTGAGATTGTGAATACGATTCGGCGCGAGCGGGTTTCGGTGCTGGTGAGTGTGCCAAGAGTTTTGCAGTCGCTGAAACAGAAGATCGAACGCGATCTCGAAGATCACGGAAAGATGGAAGGCTTTCGGCGGCGGTTCCGGGAGTCTGAAGGCAAACACTTCCTGCACCGGTGGTGGATTTTTCGCGGGATTCGCCGGCAGTTCGGTTGGAAGTTCTGGGCATTTATTTGCGGAGGCGCGGCGCTGGACGCTGAAACCGAACAGTTCTGGGATCGACTTGGCTATGCCGCGATCCAGGGATATGGGCTGACAGAGACGACCTCGCTGATCAGCGTGAATCATCCGTTCAGGTTGGGGAAAGGATCGATTGGGAAGGTTTTGCCGGGGCGGGAAGTGAAGCTGGCGGAAGATGGCGAGATTTTGATTCGCGGTGGCGGGGTCGCTGCGGGGTATTGGGATAAGGATGGACAGGGGCGAGCGGCCGGCGAGGTTACCGATAAAGACGGGTGGTACCGCACCGGAGATGTGGGCGCGCTGGATGACGCCGGGAATCTTTATTTCAAGGGGCGCAAGAAAGAAGTGATCGTGACTCCGGGCGGGCTGAATATTTATCCGGAGGATTTGGAGGCCGCGTTGCGGCGGCAACCAGAAGTAAAAGATTGCGCGGTGGTTGGAATTGAGCGTGGAGGGAACGCCGAGCCCTGCGCAGTTTTGATTTTGCGCGATAATTGCACACATGACTAGCGTGGCTGAGGTGGTGGAGCTGGCGAACCAGTCGCTGGCTGAGTTCCAGCGCATGGGGATGTGGGTCGAGTGGCCGCAGAAAGACTTTCCGCGGACGAGCACGCAGAAGCCGCGCCGGAATTTGATTGCTGACTTCGCGGCGAAGGAAATTCTGCGTCCCGGCGGGAAGGTTGCGAGCACGAGTGAAAGTCCTGTGGCGGAATTGATCGGCCGTATCACGGGCAGATGCCTTGGTGGTTTGAGTGCTGGTGCGGCGCTCGATTCCGACCTGGGACTCAGTTCGCTGGACCGCGTCGAGCTGATCAGCGCGCTGGAGGATCGGTACCAGGTAGATCTAAGCGAGACTCGTTTCAGTGCGGCGCGCACTGTGGGCGATGTGGAAAAGATGTTGCGCGGCGAGGCGCGGCCGCGTGCGGAGTATCACTATCCGGGATGGGTTTTGCGCTGGCCGGTGACGTGGGTGCGATGGCTGGTGCACTATTTGCTGGGGAAACCGGCGATGATTTTATTGGGCTGGCCGCGGATTGAAGGGCGGGAGAACCTGCGCGGGTGGAGCGGTCCGATGCTGGTTGTCTGCAATCATATTTCGGACGTGGATTTTGCGTTCGTGCAGGCAGCGATGCCGGCGCGTCTGGGAAACCGGATCGCGATCGCGACTCGTGGAGAAGACCTGGAGGCGTTGCACACGCCAGCTGCCTTAAGAGGCTTTTTCGGAAAGATTTACGATCGCACACGGTGGGCGCTGGGAGTTTCGCTGCTAAACCTGTTTCCGCTGCCGCGCGAAGCTGGATTCCGGCAGAGTTTCGCTTACGCGGGTGCGGCGGTGGATCGCGGATACAGCGTGCTGGTGTTTCCTGAGGGACGCCATACGGTGGATGGCAAGATGAATCCGTTTCGCGCGGGGATTGGGCTGCTGGCAAATAATCTGGGCATTCCCGTGCTGCCCATGCGGATTCACGGATTGTTCGAGTTGAAGGAGGCGGGGAAGAAGTTCGCACCGCCGTGGAAGATATGTGTCCGCATCGGAGAGCCTATGAGGTTCGCTCCAGGCCGCGATCCGGAACAGGTCGCACAAGAACTGCAGAGTGCCGTGGAAGCTCTGTAGATGGCGGTGAGTTAGATTGCAGTGATCGACTATTCCTCGTCCATCCCTCCTTCGTCACTGTGCGGGTCCGATTCGATTTGTACTTCCGGCAAATTAGCCGTGTGGAGGGCCTGATTGAGCACAGAAAGATCTGTAGTCTTGAGCATATCCCATCGCTTCATCACATCCGAAGCGTCGTGATCGGTTGCATTGGTGGCTGCAGACTGCGCCATCGTCGGCGCGGCATCGGCCTGCCAGACCTGGCCATATAACACCATGACCTGACCGTTGACTCGCGAGAGAGTGACGTCAGCGGAAGGCGGCGCGAAGAAGCCGGAAGGAGTTCCAAGCACCGCTGTGAGTTTAGTCTGGAAAGTTTGCACGGCGTCGTGGGCAGGGCCGGTGGCTTGCTCGCTCAGTTTTTCCAGCGCCTCGTGCAGCGATCCGGCTTGCATTACGGCCTTTGAAGTCTCGCTCAGGAGCGATGCCAGGCGCCCTTCCAGCTGAAATTTCTGTTCGAGGCTGGCAGGTGAAGTTTTTACGCGAGGGTCCATCTTGACGGTGAAGGTCGCGGTGTAACTCTTTCCATTCGCGGTGAGCCGGGCCGTGTAAGAACCGGGCAAAGCCGTGGGGCCGAGCGGGTAACGCGGCGTGTCGCCGGGAATTGCGGAGATGGGATAGTCATGGCGGGTGGAATCGGGTGCGGGATAGTGCAGATCCCAAACCCAGCGGTGCATGCCAGCATCGGTCGACAAGGAGCGGAAAGGACGCAGCCAGTAGAGAGGGATGAGTTGTTTCTTGAGTTCGGCCTCGGCAACGTCGGGCTTGTCGGTGCTGGAGAACTTGCGAACGAGCCGGCCGCGCGCGTCGAGAATTTCGAGAGTCACGGGGGCAGAATCGGCGTGTCCCAGGTAGTAATCGATGATCGCGCCGTCGGGTGGATTGGCGGCGGTGGGTTCGTCGGGCGGAAGCGGCGTGTCGGTGTAGGTGTCGCGCTGAATGCGATAGGCGGGCGCTGGAGTAAAGAGATGGGCGTCGGCGGCGGCGAGCGCAGCGGTGGCTTCGCGCAGCGGGGTGATGTCATCCAAAATCCAGAACGCGCGGCCGTGCGTGGCTACGATGAGGTCGTCATGTTGAATCCACAGATCGCGCATGGAGGTGTGTGGCAGATTCAATTGCAAAGATTGCCAATGATCGCCGTCGTCGAATGAGACCCAGACTGCGTTCTCCGTGCCCGCAAACAGCAGGCCTTTGCGCACGGGATCCTCGCGGACTGTGTCGACCGGCCCAATTTCAGGCAGGCCGGTGGTGATCAGCTTCCAGGTCTTCCCGCCGTCGTGCGTGCGGTAGATGTAGGGCTGCTCGTCGTTGATGCGGAAGCGGCTCACGGAGGCGTAGGCGGAGTCGTCGTCGAAGTGCGAGGCACTGATCTGCGTGACTTTGCTCCAGGGGGTCAATTCTTTTGGGGTGATGTCATTCCACTTCTTGCCGCCGTCACGAGTCTGCCAGATCAGGCCGTCGTCCGTGCCCGCCCAGAGTGTGTTGATGGTCTTGAATGAAGGAGCGAGCGCGTAGATTGCGCCCCGCTGTTTGTCCGCGCCTTTGGGGATGAGGCTGCCCACGCTGGCCGGGACTCCGGGATTCTCGCGCGTGAGATCAGTACTTATGGTCTCCCACGTGTTTCCGCCGTCGGTGGTTTTGAAAAGAACATTGCTGGCGAAATAAAGGGTGTGCGGGTCGATGGGCGAGAACATCGTGGGCTCGGTGCGGTCGGTGCGGAATTTTGGACTGCGGAGCGGAATAGGAGTGACATTTTGAACCTGGCCAGTCGACCAGTGAAATTTCGAGACCTCGCTTCTGCCTCCGCCGTAAATGATGTCAGTGTCGAGCGGATCGGGTGCGACGTAGCCGTATTCGATTACGCCCACGGGATGCCACTCGCGATAGGTGACGGCGCCGTCGTTGCCGCGGCTGGAGATGCAAACCGAACCACTCTCCTGCTGGCCTCCGCAAACGCGATAGGGAAAGGTGTCACCGACGGCTACATGATAAATCTGCGCGGTGGGTTGGTTGTACCAGGAACTCCAACTGGCACCGCCGTTGACGGTGATGATCGCACCCTGGTCGCTGACGATGAGAATGATGTTGGGATTGTTGGGATTGATCCAGATGTTCTGGTAGTCGTCGCCGCCGGGGGCGCCACGAAATCCGGACCAGGTCTTGCCACCGTCTGTCGATCGCATGGTTACGGTGCTGACGCAATAGACGATGTCCGCATTCTTTGAATCGACTTTGGGTATGGCAAGATCGCCGCCGCCGATGCGGCCTGAGGGGCGTGGATCATCCGTTGCTTGCGTCCAGTTATCTCCGGCATCGTCGGAACGGTAGACGGCGAGCTTGCCTGAGGCCATGGCCATGGTAGCGTAGAGGCGGCGCGAGTCCGTGGGCGCTATGGCGACATTGATTTGCGACAGATCCTTCGGCAGACCGTTGGTAAGAGCATGCCAGGTGCTTCCACCGTCGGTTGACTTGAACAATCCACCACCTGTTCCGTTGAATAGATTGCCGTCCTCCCATGGACCCTCGCGCGCTTCCCACATGGAGGCATAAATTACGTCGGGATTCGAAGGATCAATCTCGACGTCGGAGGCTCCGGTGTTCTCGTCTTTGGCGATCACCTTCTGCCAGGTCTGGCCGCCATCGGTGGAACGGAAGAGGCCACGCTCTTCATTTGGGCCATAGGGATGGCCGAGCACGGCCGCGAAGACTCGATTGGGATCGCGAGGATCGATGGCGAGCGCGGGAATCTGGAAGCCATCGCGCAGGCCGAGATGAGTCCAGGTTTTTCCCGCGTCTGTAGATTTATAGATACCGTTTCCGATCGAGAGGTCGGGGCGGTGCAGGCCTTCGCCGCTGGCCACATAAACGATGTCGGGATTCGACGCAGCTACTGCGATGGCGCCAATCGACTGGGTGGACTCGTGGTCGAAGATCGGCGTCCAGGTGCGGCCGTAGTCGTCCGACTTCCAGACTCCTCCGTTGACCTGGCCGATATAGAAAACATTCGGCTGGCTGGGGACGCCGGTAGCGGCTCTGGTGCGGCCTCCGCGAAGCGGGCCGATCATTCGCCAATGGAGATCCTGATAAGTGTTTTCTGGAACTTGCTGTGCGGTGGTTGATCCGATGAACAGAAAGACCGAGAGGCTGACGAATAAACAGACAAATGCGTTAGATCTGATCACTGGGCCCCCTAAGTGACAAACGCCAAACCTGACAGAATAAACCAAAAGCGGTAGTAGTGGGGACGGTGCGATCGGCAAACTCTAGCTAATTTCAGCAAGGGTACGTGCAAGGCCGTCCGGCTTGAGGGACGGCGTCGCTCCGGGCTGGCTGGCCACCCACGCGCCCACCCGGTTTGCGGTCTCGTTGATTTGCGCAAGCGATGTTCCGCGGAGATGTCCGTGCACCAGGGCTGCGGTGAATGCATCGCCCGCGCCGACGGTGTCAGCGACCTTTACCTTGAAACCCGGATGCTCGTTGAATTCGTCGGCGGACACCAGGAGGCTGCCACTGCTGCCGCGGGTTACGCAAACCAGCTTCACTTCGTGCGAAAGCAATTTTCGTGCCGAGGCTTCTTCTTCGCGGATCTCCAAATCGAACAAGCTCATGATTCTTGGAAGTTCCTCGTGGCTTAGTTTGACTATGGTTGCCAGCTTCATCGACTCTGCCAGGACTTCGATGGAATAGAAGTCTTGCCTCAGGTTGACGTCGAAAACCCGCACTGCGCTTTTGCGCGTGGCCTGCAGAAATTTGCGGATGGTGATCCGGCTCTCCTCTGATCTTTGTGCTAGCGATCCGAAGCATGCGGCATCGGCCTGTTGCGCCAGCTTCTGCCACTGCGGTGTCCACTCGAGGAAATCCCATGCCACTGATTCGGCGATTTCAAAGCGCGGCTGGCCGGCGCGGTCCACTTCGACCTTCACGGTTCCTGTCGGATGGTCCGCATCTTTCTGAATGAACTCGGTTGGGAGATTGAGTTCTCTCAGGCGACGGATCGCGTCTGCACCCAGAGAATCCTGGCCGAGACGGCTGGCTGGAATTCCTTTATCTCCGAGCAAAGAGGTGATGTAGGCGAAGTTGGCTGGCGCTCCGCCGAGTTGTGCTCCAGCGGGAAGTAAGTCCCAAAGCAGTTCGCCCAAACCGACGATGATGTTGTGTTTGCTCATCCGACTGCTGCGGCATCAGCCGAGGTCCGGTCGCACTGGACCCAGGCTGAGAAATTTATTCCTTTTGTACTTGCTCCCATGATTTCGCGCGGGAGATGGCTTCGCGCCAGCGCTGCCGCATGGCTTCCACTTTGGAGGGCGGCAGGTTTGGTTCAAACCGTCGCTCCGCACGCGGCATCTCATAAACTGTCTGCAGGTCCTTCCAGAAACCGACGCCGAGACCGGCTAAGAATGCTGCGCCGAGCGCGGTCGTCTCCGTCATGGCGGGACGCACGACTGGTACGCCGAGAGTGTCTGCCTGGAATTGCATGAGAGCATCATTGGCGGATGCGCCGCCATCGACTCGCAATTCTTTGAGGGGAGTCTTTGTGTCAGTTTGAACTGCGTCCATCAGGTCGGCAACCTGATAGGCGATACTTTCGAGGGCGGCGCACGCGATGTGACCGGCATTGCTGCCTCGCGTGAGGCCGAAGATTGCGCCGCGCGCGAAGGAATCCCAGTGCGGAGCGCCTAGGCCCACGAAGGCTGGGACGAAATACACTCCGCCGTTGTCGGAAACGGAATTTGCCAGTGCTTCCACTTCTGATGAGCTGCGAATAATTCCCAGACCATCGCGCAGCCACTGGACGACCGCTCCGCCTACGAACACGCTGCCCTCGAGTGCGTAGTGGGTAGCGTCGGCGATTCTCCAGGCTACGGTTGTGAGAAGGCGGTTGGAGGATGCGACCGCGCGATTGCCGGTGCTTTGCAACATGAAGCATCCGGTGCCGTAAGTATTCTTGGTGAGACCAGGCGTGATGCATCTTTGCCCGAAAAGTGCGGCCTGCTGATCGCCGGCGATGCCTGCGATGGCGATTCCGTTCAGGCCTGGGACCGAACTTACTTCTCCGTAGACTTCGCTGGAAGGCCGGACTGCGGGCAACATCGACGCCGGGATTCGAAAAAGATCGAGAAGGTCGCTATCCCAATGGCCGGAATGCAGATTGAAAAGCATAGTGCGGGACGCATTGCTGGCGTCGGTGACATGCACGCGGCCGCCCGTCAACTTCCAGACCAGCCAGGTATCAACGGTGCCGAACGCGAGACGGCCTGATTCGGCGAGTGGGCGTGCGTCCGGGACGTGTTCGAGAATCCAGGAGATCTTGCTGGCGGAGAAGTAGGCGTCGATCAACAGTCCCGTGCGTTGCCGGATTAGATTTTCGTGGCCCTGCGACTGAAGCTGGTTGCAGAAAGCGGCGGTGCGGCGATCCTGCCAGACGATGGCGTTGTAGATGGGCTTACCAGTAGTGCGGTCCCAGACGATGGTGGTTTCCCGCTGGTTGGTGATGCCGATGGCGGTGACGTCGCGGGGCTGGGCGTTGGCGTTGGCCAAGGCTTCCAGGGCAACGGCGATTTGTGATGCCGCGATCTCTTCTGGATCGTGCTCGACCCATCCCGGCTCGGGGTAGATCTGTTTGAACTCGCGCTGGGCTATGGATCGGACTGCGCCGTCATGGTCGAACAAAAGAGCGCGGGAACTTGTGGTGCCCTGATCGAGAGAGAGAATGTAAGGCAAGAAATCTCCTGTTTTCTGCCGAAGTTCCTGGTTCAAGGCTGGGATGACGGCTGACACGCGCGCAGAAATCGCCGGATGCCGAAATCATAGACTGCAGCGCCGACCACTCCGCCCAGCAGCGGCGCAAGCACTGGCACCCACCACACGCGAGCGCCGTCAGTGAGGCCGTTGTTTTTGAATCCAGCCAACGCCGTGAACAGGCGCGGACCGAAATCGCGCGCAGGGTTGATTGGATATCCGTGCATGCCGCCGAAGCTCATGCCGATGGCTACTACGACCAGGCCGATCATCGCAGGCGCAAGGTTGGCGCCGGGAGGAACGTTCAGTTCATCCGTGATGGCCAACACCATGAGCAGCAGCAGGGCCGTGCCGATCACTTGATCGAGAAAACCCGCTTGCGGCAAAGCCGGAAAAGTTGGGAACGTTGTAAACACGCCAGCGGTTCTTTGCAGTTGAGGGTCCACCTGATGAAACGCGGGCAAGTAATTACGGTAGACCAAAGCGGCGGCAAGGAACGCTCCTGCCGTCTGTGCGATGGAATAAGGCAGGACCTTGCGCCAGGGAAAATCACGGAACACCGCCAGGGTGAGGGTGACGGCGGGGTTGAGATGTCCGCCGGACACTTTTCCAGAAATGTAGAGGCCCATGGTTACCGCCAAACCCCAGCCTAGCGTGATGTTGGTGTAGCCGCCGTGGACCGTGGCGCCGGGAGCGTTGGAGGGGAACAGGACGACCATGGCGACTACGCCTGTGCCGAAGAGTATCAGGACGAAGGTTCCGAGGAACTCAGCAATCAACTCGGCCGTCAGCGTGGGCTTGCTCATGGGGCGGGGCTCCTCGGCGACTCGCTGTTTTTCAACCGCGAGTAGTCTAGCAAGGATTTGGGGCGGGCTCCGGTTTTAGAGCTGCGGAGAGCTTCCTCTGCGGCTGGCCTCGTGGGCCGATTACTAAAAACGATACGGGGGGCGTTTTCGCTTGACAGGGACGGTGCGGCCTGTAAGATAGAGAATATTTATTCATAATTATGAATACATATTCATGATGAATAAAACGCTGCGACAGAGAGCCGTGCTGGAAGCGTTGAAACATGGACCCATCGCCAACCAGGAAGACTTGCAGCGGGCGTTGCGCAAGCGGGGATTCAAGGTGGGGCAGGCGACGCTGTCGCGGGACATTCACGACCTGAATCTGAGCAAGACGGCAGCCGGGTACGCCTTGCCTCAGGGCGAAGGCGCTGCGGGTTTGGCGCTGCCTCCGGTGCATCGGCTGGTTCGAGAATTTGTCCTGGACGTGCGGCCCGCGCAGAACCTTTTGGTGGTGAAAACTATCGTAGGCAGTGCCCAGCCGGTCGCGGCGGCGCTGGATGAACAGGAATGGGAGGAAGTTTTGGGAACGATCGCCGGCGACGACGCCATTCTGATTGTTTGTCCTGACAAGGATGCTGCCAGGAAGGTTGCGGCGCGGATCGAGGAGATGCTGGGCTGATGTCAGCGAAGCTCAAGACCGCGGTGCTAGGAGCGAGCGGCTATTCTGGGCTCGAGCTGACGCGCATTCTCGATCGGCATCCACGGCTGGAGAAGCCTGTGCTTCTGCGGCGTGAGGGCGGCAGCGATGGCGCGGCAGACTTAGCCGAGGTTTTTCCGGAGCTCTCCGGCAACGGAGGCTATCCGCTGCGGACTCTGTCGTGGCCGGAACTGAAACGTCAGGGCGTGCAATTACTTTTTCTGGCTACGCCGCATGAAGCATCACGGTTTCTGGTGCCGGAGGCAATCGCGCAAGGGTTGCGCGTGATCGATTTGAGTGGCGCGTGGCGGCTGAAACAGGCGCAGCATCGGGCCATCTACTCGTTTCAGGATGCTGATTCAGTCACGGCTGCGGCGCTGACTGCCAAGGCGGTTTATGGCTTGCCGGAGTTGAACCGCGATTGCATTGCGGGCGCCCATCTGGTGGCGAATCCCGGATGCTATGCGACCTCGGTGATTCTGGCTTTGGCGCCGCTGCTCAAGGCGGCCCTGGTCGATCGGGAGCACGGAATTATTTCTGACTCGAAATCGGGAGTTTCGGGAGCGGGCAAAGCGCCTACGTCGCGGACGCATTTCGTTTCGGTGGCAGACAATTTTTCCGCTTATTCGGTGTTCAATCACCGGCATCTGGGAGAGATGGTGGAGCAATTGGGATTGGACGATGCGGAACTGACCTTTACCCCGCATCTGCTACCGATTCCGCGCGGGATTCTGTCGACGATCTACGTGCACCTGAAGCAAGCGATGAAACCGGCGGAAGTGGAATCCTGTCTGCGTGATTTTTATGCGGGCAGACATTGGGTGCGAGTATTTGCTACGCCGAAGCTGCCGCAGTTGCAGTTTTCGTTGCACACGAACTACTGCGACCTTGGCTTTTGCCTGGCGGAAGACGGCCGGCGGCTGGTACTGGTTTCCTGCGTGGACAATCTGCTGAAAGGTGCGGCAGGACAGGCAGTGCAGAACATGAATCTGATGTATGGGTGGGAAGAGCGGGAGGGTTTGCAGTGACGATTGTGGTGAAAATTGGCGGAGCGGCGATCGAGGATGCCGCGACTCTGCGCAAATGCGCGCGGTCGATTGCGGAGTTGGCGCAGGATGGCCACCGCGTCGCTGTGGTTCATGGCGGCGGCAGCGCGTTGACCCGCATGCTGAATCGGCTGGGGAAAAAGAGTGAGTTTGTGGACGGGTTGCGGGTCACCGATGCGGAGACTCGGGACACGGCGCTCATGGTGTTGGCCGGGATCATCAACAAGAAGCTGGTGGCGGCGATTCAATCCGCAGGGATGCCGGCGATTGGATTCTGCGGCGGCGATGGTATGACGTTCCGCGCGCGGAAAAAGTTTGTCCACGGGCGCGACTTGGGATTTGTGGGCGAGATTTGTTTTGCGGAGCCGTGCTGGATCGAGGCTCTGTGGCAGCAGGGAGGAATTCCAGTGCTGGCTTCGCTGGCGCTGGGCGCCGACGGCGAATACTACAACGTGAATGCGGATGAGATGGCGGCGTCGTGCGCCGCGGCTTGCCACGCCAACGCGCTGATCTTTCTCACCGACGTGCCCGGAGTAAGAGACGCAGCAGGGAGCGTGATGCCGTGGCTGAGCACGAAGCAGGCGGCGGAACTGGCGGCCGGGTCGATCATCAGCGGCGGCATGTTGCCGAAGTTGCAAGCTTGCGGACAGGCGCTGAAGCAAGGCGTGGGGCGAGTGAGAATCCTGCCGGCAAATGAGGCCGAGATCTTGCCGCAGTTCTATCTGACCAAGCTGTCGTGCGGTACGGAGGTTACTTACTCATGAGGCAGTCAGTCGCCGCTAGTTACAAGTCGCAACCTGCGGGTACACAGGTTCAGAAAAAGGAGTCAAAGTTGAATACGCATATGCAAGGTAGAGTGGCGGCCGCTCCGGAGCGAGTGCCGCAAGTGTTTTGGTGTCCGGATCTGATCTCGACTCGCGATCTCGGCCCGGCCGGCGTAGATGCGGTGTTGCATCTGGCTGGAATCATGAAGTCGCGTCCGGCTGATTTTCAACGGCTGCTTACTGGCCGGCAGATCGTCATGTTCTTCGAGAAGCCGTCTTTGCGGACCAGGCTGACGTTCGAGGCAGGAATGGTGAGCCTGGGCGGTACGGCGATGTTCGTCGACCAGACCCACGAGCGGCTCGATGCGCGCGAGAAGTTGAGCGACGTGGCGCATAATCTGGAGCGCTGGGTGGACCTGATTGTGCTGCGTACGTTCTCGCAGCAGACGATCGAGGGCATGGCGCAGCATGCGTCTGTTCCGGTGATTAACGCGCTGAGCGATGTGGAGCATCCGTGCCAGGCGCTGGCCGATTACCTCACGCTGCTCGAGCGGTTTGGTGACATGAAGGACCGCTGCCTCGCTTACGTGGGCGACGGCAACAATGTAGCGCACTCGTTGCTGCTTACATGCGCGTGCCTGGGGTCTTCGATTCGCGTCGCAACCCCGCCCGGCTATGGCCCCTAATCCGCAGATTGTCGCCGCCGCGCGCGAAATTGCAGAGGAGACTGGGGCCGAGATTAATTTGCTGACCGATCCTCACGAGGCCGTGTTCGAAGCTGACGCGGTTTACACCGACGCCTGGACGAGCATGGGTCAGGAGCGGGAAGAAAATGAGCGGGCGAAGATTTTTCCGCCTTATCAAGTCAATGCAGAACTCATGGCGGAAGCCGCGCCCCATGCGGTGTTCATGCATTGCCTGCCGGCGCACCGTGGTTTGGAAGTGACCGACGAGGTGATCGATTCGCCGCAGTCCGTGGTCTTTGAGCAGGCGGAGAACCGCCTGCATGTGCAGAAAGCGATTCTCTATTTGCTGCTGGGCGGCGGCGATCGCCTGCCCGCGAGGAGTGCTCATGCCTGAAAAAGTTGTACTCGCTTACTCTGGGGGGCTCGATACCTCCATCATTATTCCGTGGCTCAAGGAGAATTACTCTTACAGCGTGATCGCGATGGTGGGCGATGTCGGCCAGGGAGATGACATTGAAGCCGTTGTCGAGAAGGCTTATGCGACGGGCGCGAGCAAGGTGGTCGTGGAGGATCTTCGCGAGGAGTTTCTGACTGGATATGTGTTTCCCGCGCTGCAGGCTGGTGCGGTTTACGAACATAAGTATCTGCTGGGCACATCGCTGGCGCGGCCGGTCATCGCAAAACATCAAGTCGAAGTCGCTCTGCGCGAGGGAGCGACGGCGGTGGCGCATGGCTGCACGGGCAAGGGGAACGACCAGGTTCGTTTTGAGCTGACTTATCAGGCGCTCGCGCCCGAGCTGAAAGTGATCGCGCCGTGGCGGGAGTGGTCGTTGAAATCGCGCGAGGATTGTCTGGATTACGCCGAGCAGCACGGCATTCCGGTGGCGGCGAGCCGCGAGAAAATTCACAGCCGCGACCGCAACCTGTGGCACCTCAGCCATGAGGGCGGAGAACTGGAAGATGCCGGGAATGCTCCGCTCGCGACAACCTGGCAGATGACGCGCTCGCCACAGGAGGCGCCGGATAAAGACGAGCAGGTGACGATTGCCTTCGAGAAAGGGATTCCGGTCGCAGTCAATGGCATGAAGCTTGATCCGGTGTCGCTGGTTGAGTTGCTGAACGAAATTGGGGCGCGCAACGCCATCGGCCGGGTTGATCTGGTGGAAAACCGTTTCGTCGGAATCAAGTCGCGCGGGTGTTATGAAACGCCGGGAGGAACGCTGCTGATCGCGGCGCATCGCGAACTGGAAGCTCTATGCCTGGAGCGAGAGCTAGCGCATTTCAAACAGCATGTGGGGCTTAAGTACGCGGAACTCGTTTACTTCGGATTGTGGTTCACGCCTTTGCGCGAGGCGCTGGACGCCTTTGTCGCTAGCACGCAAGCGGAGATGACCGGCAGCGTCACGCTGTCTTTGTATAAAGGAAACGTTTCGGTGGTGAGCCGCCAGTCGGAGCACTCGCTCTATCGCACCGATCTTTCGTCGTTCACCATGGGCGATGGCTACGACCAGAAAGATGCCGCCGGCTTCATTCGCATTCTCGGACTGCCTTCGCGCACGCGAGCGCGGGCGCGCGTGGAGGTTGCGCGATGAAGATGTGGTCGGGGCGGTTCCGGCAGGCGCTGGACCCGCAATTCGAACGCTGGCAGCGGTCGTTTGATTTCGACCGGCGGCTGCTGAGTTATGAACTCGCCGCGAGCGGGGCGCACGCTCGCGCTTTGAAAAATGCTGGCGTTTTGTCTGCGGACGAACTCATCAGCATTCTGGAAGGGCTGCAGCAGATTGGCGAGATGGCGGCTGCGTCCAAGGGATTCGTGGAAGACGATGAAGCTGAAGATGTGCATCACTTCGTCGAGAAACAGCTCGTAGCGCGGATCGGCGACCTCGGATACAAGCTGCACAGCGGGCGCAGCCGGAATGAGCAGATCGCCACCGACCTGCGCCTTTATGTGCGAGCGGCGATCGATGAGTTGCGGAAGGAACTGGCCGAGGTCTGCGCGGCTTTCACCGATCGCGCCGAACAAGCGGGCAGCGCCGCGATGCCCGCCTACACCCATTTGCAGCACGCCGAACCGGTGTTGATCGGGCACTGGCTGCTGGCTTATGTCGAAATGTTTTTGCGGGATGCGGACCGCCTTGCCGATTGCCGCAAGCGTTTGAATGTGTGTCCGCTGGGATCGGGCGCCGTGGCGGGTGCGACTCTGCCGCTGGATCGGGCGTTCATGGCAGCTGAACTTGAGTTCGCCGGTCCGACGGCGAACAGTATCGACGCTACCAGCGATCGCGACTTCGTGCTCGAGTTCGTCAACGTGCTCTCGCTCCTTGGGTTGCACTTGAGCCGGTGGGCGGAGGAAATGATTATTTTTTCTTCACAAGAATTTGGCTTTGTGAAATTGCCCGAGGCTTACTCCACGGGCAGCAGCGCCATGCCTCAGAAGAAGAATCCGGATCTTCTGGAGCTGGTACGAGGCAAGACCGGGCGCATCATCGGGAGCGCGACGACGCTGCTGGTGACTTTGAAAGGCTTACCGCTGGCTTACAACAAAGACTTGCAGGAAACGCAGGAGCCGCTGTTCGATGCTGCCGATACTGCGCTCGGATTATTGCCGTTAGTCGCGGGCTGGATGAAAGCAGTGGAGTTCGACCACGAGCGCATGAACGAGGCCGCGCAGTCGGGGTTCATGAACGCGTGGGCGGCAGCGACTTATCTAGTCAAGCGTGGCGTTCCATCGCGGCTTGCGCACGAGCAGATCGGCAAGGCCGTGACGCTTTGTGTGGAAAAGCAGTGCGAGCTTCAGGATTTGACGCTGGATGAGTTGCGCACGCTGAATCCCGTGTTTGATTGTGACTTTCATGAGTGCCTGAATCTGGCTGCGGTATTGGCGATCCATGATGTTGCGGGCGGGACGGCGCCAGCGCGGGTGCGGCAGGGGATTGTAACGGCGAGAAAGAAAATCGACGCGTTGCGCGAGGAGGTCAATCTTCATGCGCACGCGTAAAGCTATTTTGCCGGATGCGCAGCACATTCACGATCTGATTGCCAGCTATTCCGGCGACGGCACTTTGCTGCCGCGCACGCTGGCGGAGATTTGCGAGAACGTAAGAGACTTCGTGGTTCTGGAAAACGAAGGCCGCATCATTGGCTGCGGCGCGCTGCATCTTTACGGCACGCACCTCGCCGAGATTCGTTCGATCACGGTGGGACCGCGCGCGCAAGGGCAAGGGGGAGGCAGCCGGCTGATGAAGGCTTTGCTGGCCGAAGCGAAGCGGCATCGGGTGGATTGCATCTGTCTTTTCACGCGAGCTCCGGAATTTTTTGCGCGCCAGGGATTCGAGATGGCTCGACGCGAAGATCTTCCCGACAAGATCTACAAGGACTGCCACGTCTGTCCCAGGTTTCACAACTGCGACGAAGTTGCCATGGTGCGGGGCAAGCTGCCGACGTTCGCCATCCTTCCCGAGCCGGCGAACTGGCTGGTGAAGCTTCAGATCCAGCAGTAACACGCGAGTCCGACACCCCTTAGGAACTGAGAAGAGTCTCTGCGAGACACCACTGTCCTTCAGCGCCAATTACAGAAGGGCAGCCGGCGATGCTATGATCGGTTCGCGACAAGCCTGAAATCTTAATCGCGGACGGATACCACAGCTATGGCTATCGTTGCTCCCGGCAGTTCCACCGCTACGTCGGCTTCTGAAGGGTCGACATCCTATACCGTCCCCTTGGCAGTGGTGACTACTTTATTTTTCATGTGGGGCTTTCTCACCTGTCTCAATGACATTCTTGTCCCTCACCTGAAACCGATTTTCGACCTTAATTACACAGAGATCATGCTCATCCAGTTCGCCTTCTTTGGAGCGTATTTTCTTTTTTCCATACCTTCGGCGAAGGTCATCGACTGGATTGGCTATCAGCGCTCGATGGTAGTGGGCTTGTTGATCATGGGCGCCGGTGCATTTCTTTTTGTTCCGGCGGCCAGCGTTCCGTCGTATCCACTGTTTCTGGTGGCACTGATTGTCCTCGCAGCCGGCATCACCTGCCTTCAGGTGGCGGCCAATCCATACGTGACTGTGTTGGGAAACCCTGCAACCGCGTCGAGCCGATTGAATCTTACGCAGGCGTTCAATTCCTTGGGAACGTTTCTGGCTCCTTTCTTTGGCGGCCTTTTTATTCTGACCGCGGCGCCAAAGACAATAGAAGAGATACGCGCGCTGGCGCCTGATGCCCTGCGTGCCTATCGATTGCACGAGGCGGCCACTGTGAAGATGCCCTACGTGGGGCTGGGTATCGCGCTAGTGCTGCTGGCGATCGCGATTGCCAGTTTCAAGTTGCCGAAAATTCCGCAGGCTCAGCACCAGATCGGCGAAAAGGTGAACGACTCCATCTGGAAGCATCGCAATCTGATCTTTGGCGCGATCGGGATATTTGTATACGTCGGCGCCGAGGTTTCCATCGGAAGCTTTCTGGTGAACTATTTCAGCCAGCCGGAGATCGGCGGACTGACCGAGAAAGTTGCGGCGAGTTTTGTTGCGTTTTACTGGGGTGGAGCGATGGTCGGGCGCTTCATTGGGTCAGGCCTGTTGCAAAAGATGAAGGCTGGGCATCTGCTTGGCATTTGCGCGGTGTGTGCCGCCGCACTTGTGACAATTTCCATGCTGAGCACAGGACACTTCGCCATGTGGAGCATCATCCTGGTGGGCTTCTTCAACTCCATCATGTTCCCCAGCATTTTCGCTCTGGGTGTCGCGGAACTCGGTCCGCTTACGGGCGATGGATCCGGAGTGATGATTATGGCGATCGTGGGGGGAGCAATTTTGCCTTTAGCTCAGGGCGCGATCGCCGACCGGATCGGAATTCATCACGCCTTCT
Source organism: uncultured Acidobacteriaceae bacterium (assembly GCA_963743115.1). GTDB lineage: Bacteria > Acidobacteriota > Terriglobia > Terriglobales > Acidobacteriaceae > Sulfotelmatobacter. The sequence continues at coordinate 43,569 of CAVUOM010000003.1, forward strand.
TGCTTCCTGTGATCTGCTATCTCTACATCTTATTTTTCGCGCTGAGCGGTTCGAAGCCCAACAGCGAACGTCAGGCGCGGGCGTAAGAAGCGCGCGGCGCGTTTTAGTCGCACGGTCAGGCTGTTGCCATGCCTGGCTTTTCTCTTGCGCCCTCGAAATGCGCTTCGATCTCCTCCAGCGTCTTCCCTTTCGTCTCCGGCAGGAATACTGCGGCCGTGATGAAGTAGATCACGGTGCAGGCGGCGAATCCCCAAAACATGGTGGAGTAGCCATACTTGCCGACCGTGGGCAGGAATACTGCAGCGATGCCGGTGGAGACCGCCTGGTTGAGCAGCAGGGCGATGCTCATGCCGTTGGAGCGAATGCGGGTCGGCATCAGTTCGGAAAGCGCGAGCCACACAACCACGCCCGGGCCGATGGCATAGAACGCCATGAACACGAAGAGAGTGATGGCGACCTTCCATCCGCTGCGCTGGCTGGGCAAGGGAGTGATCAGCGCGTTGTCGATTCTCAGCGGAGCCTGGCGCGCGGCATCGAGATCGCCGAAGGGATTCGAGAAGAACGCGACCACTTTGTTGGCGGGCACGCAGCTCTCGCGCGTGATGGCGATTGGGGTCGCGGCGGTGTCGTCGGAGCGGGCGGCCTTGGTGGCGGCGTGGAAGTCGCCATAGGAATAGATGACTACCAGAGTGGTGCGGTCGCCAAGCCGGCGGGCAAAGTCGCCCCCGGCACCTAGCAACGTCCCGGCAAGTTTCTGGTCATAGGTCAGTGTGATCTTCTGGTCTGGCTGGACCATGGATTGAACTTGGCTTCGGGAATCCACGCGCAGACGTTCCGTCTGGCGGAAGAGCAGGCCGGTGCAGATAAGGGAAACGATAATTCCTGCTGTTCCCAGAGTGAGCAGGAATTTCCGTCCTTTACGATCCACCAGCATGACGCCGCCAATGGTGACGAGGAAGTTGACCACGGTGAAAAGAACGTAGCCCCAATGAGCCTGAACATCAGAAAGGCCGCTCTGCAAGAGGATGTTGGTGTTATAGCCGATGATCGAGTTGATGCCGGTGGCCTGATTGCACGCGAGAATCACGCAGGCCAGTACAAATGGGATCACGTATTTTCGGCGAAGAAGTGATTCCTTCACTTTAGTTCCGGTTGAGGTCTGGGCTTGCTCCGCGGCGGCAGCTTGTTCCATTTCCTTGAGTTCGACGTTCGCCTGCTCGCTGGTCCGAGAACGAAGCAGCGCCGAGCGGGCGGCATCGCGTTTACCTCGGCGAAAGAGCCAGCGCGGGGACTCCGCGACCATTAAGCTGCCGATCACAAACAGAATGCCGGGTGGCAGCGAGACCCAGAAGATACTGCGCCAGGCCGTGTCTTTAAATGCGATGAGCCTGACAGCATCGCCGAGTTTCGCCACCTCGTCGACGCGAAAACTGAAATACATGCCCACGAACGCAGCGGCGGTGATGCCGAGCGTGAGGAGCCATTGGAAAATGCCCGTACCCTTGCCGCGACTGGAAGCCGAGAGACACTCCGCCAGATACAGCGGGACCACCACACCGATCAGGCCGGCGCTGATGCCCTGCAAAAGACGGCCAAGAATCAGAGGCTGATAACCGTGCGAGAGCGCGATCATCGGAATGCTGATTACGAACAGCACGCCGCTGAGCGTCATAAGGAGCCTGCGTCCCATCCAGTCTGCCAGCAAACCGGCGAACAGGGTTGAGATCACACTGCCGAGCAGGACGGCAGCTACCACGGTCGAAAGCTGGCCCGCGTTCAAACCGGAAGTGGCTTCCAAGTACGGCAGGGCGCCGGCTATGATGCCGACGTCGACCCCGTACAGTAATCCGCCCAGTCCCGCTACCAAAAGGAGGAAGCGGTTGTAACCAATTTTTTCGTCTTGTGCCACAGTGCCGGCCCTTTCGCGCGATCGCAAAGATTCCGAAAATTTATTCCACGCGAGAATACTACGGCCAGGCGATGAGAGTTGAATCTTTCTCAGTCACGGACTGGGCCGGAGACGGGAGTGCCTTTGAAGGACACGAGAGCCGAAGCCAGTGCCAAGAAACTAGGCGCTAACCTGGATTGAGATTAGCTCTGGGTTGCAGCGGGAATTCTGGATGGACTTGACCGCGTCTTCCGCGGTGAATCGTCCCATAATCAACGCGAGCTTGCGGTCGGTTGTGGTCTGGATGGGAGTGCGGTCAATGCGCTGCACGTATTCTGGAGCGCGAGTGCCGCTGCGGTTCACTTTCACAAGAAACTTGGTGTTCTTCATGATTCTTTTCCTCCAGGCTCGCGCGTAAACGCAGATGTCAAAACGAGGGCGGACCACACGATAGTCCCTTGCCAGTTAGCGGTGTATTTCCGATCACTCTTTCAAGAACGCCAAACGATGGAAAGCTTCAGACTGGGCTGAATTACTGCCGCAAGCGTGAAAGAGTAAGAAGAGATATTTCCCTCAGCTATAATACTAAGCTCCTGCTAAACCATTGTCAACCCGCAAACCATCCTGGATCAGGGCTGCAAGATCTGGCCAGCCTGCGGATGAACTCGCTGGTCTTTAATTTGGCTGGCGTCCCAGCCGCCGCCGAGAGCTTTGACCAGATAAACGGAGCTGACCATCTGCTGGCCGAGCAGCTGTGTCTGAAGACGCTCGCTGGCCAGCAACGTTGTCTGCGCATTGATCACGTCGAGGTAGCTGGTCGCTCCGCCGATATAACGATTATTGGCGATCACCAGTGCGCGGCGCGCGTCGTTGACGGCAGCGCCCTGCGTGGCCAGGGCCTGGGAGAGCGTACTCAGATTGCTGATTCCGTCTTCGACTTCCTGGAACGCCGTGAGCACGGCCTGCCGGTAGTTGGCAACGGACTGGTCATAAGCCGCGCGGGCGGCGGCGAGGTTAGCGCGATTTCGATCGCCCTCGACGATGGGCTCCAAGGCATCCGCTCCAAGAGACCAGAACAGGCTCGGAGCATTCAGGAGCGAGCCTAGATCACGGCTTTGCCATCCTCCCGAACCACTTAGCGTGATGTGTGGATAGAAGGCCGAACGGGCGATTCCGATTTGCGCATTTTCATAGGCCATCAGGCGCTCTGCCGTAGAGATGTCAGGCCGGCGTTCCAATTCGTCAGAGGGCACTCCCAGCGGCACCGGCGGCGGCGTAGCATGCAACGGCGCAACGGGCAGGCTGAGGCTGGAAGCTGGCTGGCCCACCAGCACTGCGATGGCGTGTTCATACTGCGCGCGCGATTCCTGTACGAGAGCCAGCTGCGATACTGTGGAGTCAAGCAGCGCGGCCTGCTGCGCCACTTCAAGTCCGCTGGCTATGCCTCCATCGTGGCGATTTTTCACCAGATTCAGGCCTTTTTTCTGGTAGTCGACAGACTCCTGCACTACGTCGAACTCGGCGTCCAGTTCGCGCAGCGTGAAGTAGTCGGCAGCCAGTTCCGCAGTCAGCACCAGCTGCACATTCTGAAGGTCGGCGGCCGTTGACTGAAGAGAAGCGTTGGCCGCTTCCACGTTGCGCCGCACACGTCCGAAAAGGTCGGCCTCATAGCTCAAAGAAAACGGAATCGTGTAGACGTTCTGCGTGTACCCAGAGACGGGCGGCGCTTGGCCGTCCAGAGGGCGATTGGCTCCGGCGTTCTCCCGTAACGCGCCAGGATCAGCCGAAAGCTGTGGAAACATGCCGGCAGTGGCTACGCGTGCCAGCGAGCGTGCCTGGTCTAAACGGTCGCGCGCGGCCACCAGAGACTGGTTGGCCTGTAGCAATTCTTGCTCGTATGTATTGAGCGCCGGGTCGTTGTAGATTTGCCACCACGGGCCTTTGGGGATCGCATCTTTGGGCGCGGCTTGCTGCCAGGGAGGTTGCGTCTTCCACGCATCCGGCGCGGGGGCTGGAGCCGGCGGACGGCTGTACCGCGGACCCACGGTGCATCCCGCTGCAAATCCAAGCAGCGCAAGAGCTGCCGAGATTGCGGCTCGTTTCACGATCCGCTGCCTTTCTGCTGGCTCGGTGGCGGGGATTGAGCGGGCGGCTTCTGCGCCACGATCACCTGTTGGCCCTCTTCGAGCGAATCTGCGGGATTGATCACGATCTGGTCGGTGGGAGAAACTCCGCCGAGAATCTCCAGCGTCGTTCCGTAGTCGCGTCCGATGTTGATGGGACGCAACTGCACCTTGGCGTCGGGACCGACGACGGCGAGGCGCGGGCCTTCGGCGCGGAACAGCATTGCATTCACGGGAACCGTAACCTTGTTTACGCCGGAGCCGACCGAGAAGTGCACCTCCCCGAACGAGCCGGGCAACAAACGGCCATCCTTGTTCGGTACATCAACCTCTGTCAGCAAAGTGCGCGTAGATGGATCAATAGCCTCCGCCGTGCGCACTACCTTGCCGAAAAACTTCTGGCCGGGAAACTCCTGCAACGTAACCGCGGTCTTGGAGCCAATCTTGATAAACGGCGAGTACGCTTGTGGCACGCTGGTATAAACCCGCAAGGGATCGACGCGTGCCATGCGAAACAGTTCGGTGCCGACGGTGCCCGAGCCCGCGTTGATCAGCGCGCCGGGGTCGACGTTACGGCGTGTGAGCACGCCGGTGAATGGCGCGTAGACGTCCTTGAAGCCCTCCAACTGCTCGAGGCGCCGGACATTCGCTTCAGCAGCGGCCAGGTTTGCCTGGCTCTGCTTGTAACCGCTTGCGTATTGATCCGCTTCCTGCGCGGAGACAGAATCGGTCTTGAGGAGGTTGTCCCAGCGGTCGGTGGTAATTTTGGCGATATCCATCTGCGCCAGAGTTTGCTGACGCGTGGCGCGAGCCTGGTTCAGTTCTTGATCGATCTCAGGAGTGTCGATTTTTGCCAGCAACTCGCCTTTAGTGACCTGGCTGCCAATGTCTTTGTACCATTTCAAAAGGTAGCCGTTGGTTCGGGCATAAATAGGAGACTCCACGTAAGCCAGCAGAGAGCCGGGAAGAACCAGATCCTCGTCCGGCTTTTCTAATTGCGGGTAAACCACGGCGACGGTGGGCACAGTCTCGCGTTCTGTCTCCTTGGCCAAAGCGCGCTCGTGGCTTACGTGGTCCCAGAGAGTGAGTGCGCCCGCCAGCAGCAGAACGAGCAACGCCACGCCCACCACCGTCAGGGCTTTACGCGGTGGCGCGGGCGGAACGTCGGGCGGTTTCTGGATCGCCGGAGGTTGATGCCGGGCGTGCTGCTGGATTGCGGCGATCTCCTCGTCGCGCTGGGCCTGTGCGCTCAGCGCGTGATGCTCCTCGCTTGGCATCGGTTGCTGCGGACTCGCAGCATCACTCTGCCCGGCTCGCGTTGCATCCGGTTTAGATTCGTTCTCTGCGCTCATGCTCGACTCCGATTCACTATTTGAGCCACTCCCGATTACGCTAACCCCTGGCGCGCCCGCTTGGCTTCCCGGCGGCTGTGGAAGATGGCGAACACGCTGGGTACAAAAAATAAAGTAGCGACGGTGGCAAACAGGAGTCCACCGATTACGGCGCGGCCCAGCGGCGCGTTCTGCTCGCCGCCTTCACCAAAGCCCAGCGCCATCGGAACCATGCCAATGATCATAGCCAGCGCGGTCATCAGCACGGGACGCATACGAGTGTATCCGGCAGCGACGGCGGCCTGAACGGCGGGAATACCTTCGTCCAGCTGTTCGCGCGCAAAGCTGACCATCAGGATGGAATTGGCGGTGGCCACGCCCATGCACATGACCGCGCCGGTCAGCGACGGCACGCTCAGCGTCGTGCGGGTCAGCAGCAGGAACCAGCAGATTCCCGCCAAGGCTCCCGGCAACGCTGCGATGATGATGAAAGGATCGAGCCACGACTGAAAGTTAATGACGATCAACAGATAGACGAGCAGAATGGCGCCAATCAATCCGACGCCCAGCCCGAAGAACGACGAACGCATGGTAGCGACCTGTCCGCGCACGATGAGATGAGTGCCGCGCGGCAGTTTGCCGTCGAACGTCTTGAGCACCTTGTCGGTATCGGCAGCGACCGCGCCCAAATCGCGATCCTGAGTGCTGGCGTAAACGTCGATGACGGGTTGCACGTTGTAGTGGTTTACGCTGGCCGGGCGCGCCACCGGAGTCACCTGTACCAGGTTGCTCAGTAACTGCGGGCCTTGTTGCGAAGTCACCGGAATATCCATCAGGTCTTGCAAATTGGTCATGCGGTATTGTGGCGACTGAACCGCCACATTGTAAGTGACCTCGTTGCGCGGGTTGAGCCAGAAATTCGGCGTGGTCTGGAAGCTGCCGCTCAGCGAAACCAGTGCGCTCTGCGCCACATCGCGCGCCGTTAGCCCCACCTGCGTGACGCGCGTGCGTTCGATATCCATGTGCAGCGTAGGGAGTGAAAGCAATTGCTGCACGTGCACGTCTGCGGTGCCGGGAATGTGCCGCATCGCGTTGGCAATCTGCTGGGCAATCAGATAGCTGCTCTGCATATCCGTGCCGACGACCTGTACGTCGATGGGCGCAGGCAAACCGAAGTTCAGAATCTGGGTAACGATATCGGCGGGCTGAAAGAAAAACTCCACCCCGGGAAAGCGCCGCGGCAGCACTTCGCGCAGATGGCGCATGAGTCCCGCAGTGGGAGGATGATGCTCTGGATCAAGCGCGATCAGGATTTCGGCATCGCTCGATCCGATGGTTCCATTGGAGCTGTAGGACTGGTTGATGCCGGAGTTGGGCAGCCCGATATTGTCGAGAACCGTCTGCAATTCACCCTTGGGGATTTCGTCGCGCAGAACGGCTTCGATTTCATCGCACAGTCGCGCGGTTTCCTCCACGCGCAACCCGGGATGTGCCCGCACATGCAGGCGCAACAGGCCGGCATCTACTTGCGGGAAGAAGTCTTGTCCCAGAAATGTGTACAGCCCTAGCGAAAGCACGCAAAAAGCCAGGAAACAAGCCACGAAGACGCCGCGATGCTCAAGGGTAGTTTCCAGCAGCTGCTCGTAGCTGCGCCGGAACTCCTCAAACTTTCGCTCGAAGCCGCGCTGGAAGCGCCCGAGCGACGATTTTGGCACTTCGGCGCGATGCTCGTGCCCGCGCATGATGTACATGACCAGCGTCGGGATGAGGGTTCGCGAGAGCAGATAACTGGCCAGCATGGCGAAGCTCACCGCTTCGGCGAGGGGCACGAACAGAAATTTCGCCACGCCCGTCAGGAAGAACATGGGCACAAACACGATGCAGATACTCAACGTGGAAACGAAGGCGGGCACGGCGATCTGCTGCGCGCCATCAAGAATGGCCTGCTTCATCTCCTTGCCCATGGCGAGATTGCGCTCGATGTTTTCGATTTCCACCGTGGCGTCATCCACCAGGATGCCAACGGCCAGTGCCAGTCCGCCCAGGGTCATGATGTTAATGGTCTGCCCGATCGCGCCCAGCACGACGATCGAAACAAAAATCGACAGCGGGATGGAGATGGAAATGACGATCGTAGGGCGCCAATCGCCAAGAAAGATGAGGATCATGACGGCGGTAAGAGCCGCTGCGATCAAACCCTCACGCAACACGCCCTGGATCGAAGCGCGCACAAACAGAGACTGGTCAAACAGCGAAGTGATCTTCAGCTCCGGCGGCAGGGCCTGCGCCGCTTGCACAACGATGTTCTTGATGCCCTTAACAATGTCGAGGGTGGAAGCGTTGCCGTTCTTGTACATCGACATCAGCGCGCCGCGGTTCCCATCCTGACGCACGATGTTGGTCTGGGGCGCGAAACCGTCGCGTATGTGGGCAACATCGCGCATGTAGAGTGTGGCCCCGTTGACAGTCTTGACCGGCAGGTCGTTTAGTTCCGCGATGGTCTGCGGCGTTCCGTTCATCTCCACGTTGTATTCGGTCGGACCCAGTTTGATAGTGCCCGTCGGCAGGATGATGTTCTGGGCATTGACGGCATTGACAATGTCATTGGGCTGGAGCCCGTAGGCCTGGAGCTTTGGCAGATCCAGGTCCACCTGAATTTGGCGAATCTTGCCGCCGTAAGGATATGGGGTAGCAGCGCCGGGCACGGTAGCCAGAAAATTACGCAGGAAGTTCTGGCCTAAATCGAAGAGGTCCTGCTCGGGCAGAGTTTTGCTGCTCAGGCCCAGCTGAATAATGGGCGTGGTGGAAGCGCTATAGGAAATGATCAGAGGCGGCGTGGTGCCGGGCGGCAGGCCGCGCACTGTGGTTTGACAGATGGCCGTGATTTGCGCAATCGCGCCTTGCACGTTGGTGCCCGGGCGAAAAAAAACCTTGATGATGCCAAGGCCGTAGACCGACTGCGACTCCATGTGTTCGATGTCGTTGACTGTGGTAGTGATGCCGCGCTCCGAGTTGGCTACGATGCGGTCGGCCATGTCTTGGGGCGACATGCCCGTGTAGAACCAAACCACTGAGACGACGGGAATATCGATGTTCGGGAAAATGTCGACAGGAGTGCGGATGAGCGTAACGAAAAACAGAACAATGATGACGATCGCCATTACGACGAAGGTGTAGGGACGCCTTAGAGCTAACGCAACAATCCACATTGGTTAGGCACCACTCCGAGAGTTCGAATGAACAAAAATTAAAGAGGCTGCACCGCCCGGACGCGACGAGGAATCCACAGACGCTTTTAGATTCGATACTAAGCGTATTGGATTCTAAAGCATTGCTTCGATTATATGGTAGGGTAAGGGCATGCGCCAGCAGTCTTCGGGTCATCGCAAACGCGGCAGAGGCCGCGGCAAGCGCCCTCCCGGCCGCCCGCGCAGTGAGCAGGCTCGACTGGCCATCCTGCGCAGCACGTTGAAGCTCCTGGGGAAAAATGGCTTTTCCGAACTGACCATTGAAGCCGTGGCAGCGCACGCCGGCGTCGGCAAGGCAACGGTTTACCGCTGGTGGTCCAACAAGGCGGCGCTCATCGCGGATGCATTCGCAAGCAGCACAACCCGGAAGCTCCACTTCCCGGATACCGGCTCGGTCCGCACCGACATGAGCCAGCAGATGCGCCAGCTGATCAAGATTTTCTGCAGCCGGCGAGGACGGATTGTTTCTGCGATTCTCGGTGGGGGCCAGAGCGATCGAGATCTAATTGCCGCGTTCCGTGAGCGTTTCCTCTGGCCGCGCCGCCAGGAGGCCTACGCCACGCTCCGGCGTGGGATTCTACGCGGCGAACTCCGGGAGGATGTGGACATGGACCTGATTCTTGATTCCCTTTATGGTCCAATCTACATGCGATTCCTAATTCGGCACGGCAAGCTGACGCCTGACTTCGTCGACGGTCTGTGCGAACTGGTCTTAGGCGGGGCGCATCCTCAAAAATGATCGAATTAGCCAGCTAAAGGGCTAGCCTCGATTCAGGTTCAAAAACCACAGCTCAGCGACTGCCAATCCTGGCGGGTATCCCTTGTCGTTAGGGCAAGGAGGAGGTAGTGCAGCCTCCAGCCGAGGCGTAGTCCCTCTGGCCTATTCCCGCATGCCCTTTCGGAACTTTCCCGAATGATTGTCCAAGCTCACACTAGCCTTTCAACTAGGAGTGGACGAAACACAGCTTCGTCAATCACTTATGGGTCACCTCCCCACTCGTTGGAACGTGCTCGTGGTTGTGCTGGCTCTGGCTACGATGGTCGGGTGCCAGGGTCTGAGCACGAGCAAATCCAACGTGCAAAGTACGCAGAACCCGCTGCTTGGTACATTGACTGCCGGACCGGGCAGCGTCAGCTTCGGGAATGTGCAGCTTGGCACCAGCCAAGCCCAGTCCGATACGTTGTCGAACACGGGTGTAACGAACCTCACAATCAGCCAGGTGGCCGTTACCGGGCCTGGTTTTAGTACCACCGGCTTGAATCTTCCCCTGACTTTGATCCCGGGGCAAAGCACGACCTTTAGCGTGGTCTTTGCGCCCCAGTCCGCTGGCAGTGCCAGCGGAACTCTGGCACTCACCGACAACGGCTCGGACAGCACGCTGAGCGTCGCGCTTTCCGGGACGGCGGTGGCTGCGGGCAGCCTCTCCGCGACTCCAACCAGCTTCAGTTTCGGCAGCCTGCAGGTGGGCACGAATCAAACACAGACTGAAACCCTCAAGAACATTGGCGGGGACAGTCTCACCATTTCTCAGGCGACGGTGAGCGGTGCCGGTTTCAGCTATACCGGTCTGAGCCTGCCACTGACCCTGGCGGCAAACCAGAGCACGACATTTGGCGTGGTTTTCGCCCCGACCGCTGCAGGCGCCAGCACCGGAAACATTTCGCTCACCATAAGCGGATCGAGCACTACGGTTGACATTGCTCTCTCCGGAACCGGAGTAGCACCTGCTACCCTCACGGCAACCCCTGCGAGCCTGACGTTTACCAACATTAGTGTTGGTCAGAATCAGGCGCAAACCGAAACGGTGAAGAATGTTGGCGGCGAAAATGCGACGGTCTCACAGGTGACGGTTGCTGGCACAGGTTTCAGTATTTCCGGAATGTCTGCTCCCATGACCTTATCCCCGGGGCAAAGCGCATCCTTCACGGTGACCTTTGCGCCCGAGTCCGCGGGCAGTTTCCCAGGAAGCGTCGCAATCGATTCGAATGCTTCAAATCCCACCTTGAGCATAAGCTTGACTGGATCTGCGGTTGCGCAAAGCGCAGGCACATTGGCTGTCAGTTCTGTCAACGTTGGAAGCGTCGTCGTCGGGACCAGCGGAACTCAAACTGGGACGCTCAGTGCCAGCGGTGCGAGCGTATCTGTGTCCTCGGTCAGCTTGAGCGGCACCAATCCTTCTGAGTTTTCGATCAGCGGTCTGACCTTTCCCGTCACGGTTACAACAACTCAGCCGGTTACGTTTACTGTGAAGTTCACGCCCGGTGCGAGCGGAACTGCCTCAGCCTCGGCTTCGTTTGCCAGTACCGCATCCAATACGCCGACCGCGGGAAGTCTGACGGGCACCGGTACGGCGGCTCCTGTACATACTGTCAACTTGAAGTGGACGGCCAGCGCCACAACCGGCGTCACCAGCTATAACGTCTACCGCGCAATCTACTCGGGGAGTGCCTGCGGTTCCTATACGAATATTGGCTCCTCGCCGAGTTCCAACCCGGCATATACCGACAGCGTGGTGGCTGATGGCACGACTTACTGCTACGCGACCACGGCGGTAGATCCGAGTGGCGAGAGCGCATACTCCAACATTATTCAAGCGGCGATTCCGGCGCCGTAGTAGTCCCGCCGGAAGCTGGCTCGGTTTAGAACGCCACTTTCTCGACTCATTATTTATATTTATGGGCTCCCCCCAAGATTTCGACGCGCTCCAGTGGAAACAGCGCAGGCACCGCCGATTCGATCTCGAATTTCCTGTCGCGCTTAGTTTTCCCTCCGGAGGTGCGGTCCGGGAAGTCGCGGGAATCAGCAGGAACATAAGCATCGGCGGCCTGCTTTTAAGAGTTAACGATCCGGTTCCGATTCGTACTCGCGTGAGCTTGACGATGGCCCTGGAGGACCCTCGATTACGCCACCCCATCCGACTATTGGGTAAGGGCAAGGTTGTGCGAGTGGAGCGGCTAGAATCTGGGTCTGGATTCGCCGTTGCCATCGAATGCAAGCGTCCCATTACCGAAATCGAAAATCTTCAGGCCACCGGTTGAAGCCCGATTCCTTGATCAGTGTCTGACCCTCATCTTGCTGAGAACAATGAGCGAACCGCACAGTTGCAACAGGTTGCAACCGGTCGCAGAAATTATCAGTCTTGACAGTTTTTAGTTTCGCGTTAGAGTGAGCATGTAGTTATTTGTAGCAGGGGTCTGGTGTCCGGCCCTCCCCCCGTGTTCTCCCCCGAAGGAGATGTACTCGTGAAGCCGGTGTACAAATTATCAGGACTTGTAGCTTTCGCCTCGTTGTTGTGTTTCCTCCCTTCCGCTTTCGGACAAAGCCCGGCGAGCAGTAGAGCAACTAGCGCGGCACACAGCGTTGTTTACTACCGACTGCCGAACTTGTTAGCCTTTGCACTAACCTCCGGCAATGACCTTTACAACAATAATGGCAAAGGCAACCAGGGTAACAACGGCGGCTATGGAAACGGCGGCAACGGCGGCTACGGAAATGGTGGCGGTTCGTGCGGGTTCGGAAGAATTTGCGGACCCCAACCTCCACCCCCATCTCCATACGCACGCGTTCCCGAGGGTGGGACGCCTCTCATGTACCTGCTGCTAGCCGGTCTCTGTTGCTTCGGAGCGATGGTTTTGCGGTCACGTCGGCAAGCGTCGATGCCGGAAACCAAATAGCCGTAAACAGAAATAATATCCAGCGGCGTGCCGAATCAGGCACGCCGTTTTCGTTGCAGTCGGATCCTCCCCGCGATCAACCGGCGACTCGCTCGTGTTCGCTTCGTTCAATCCCCGATGGATCAATGATCCGCTTTTGGAGTCTTAGTCGCGGCGCTGGTGGCTGGAGAAATCTCCTTCAGGCGTAGAAGCCAGGCGCGTGCTTTTTCCTGGGCTTCATCGAGTTGCTCCGCCGTGAGCATCTCCGTAATATGTTTCCCGCCTTGCGATGCGCGTTCCAGCGCGATGAGGTGCCACATGTAGGCGTGAACAACGTCCTGCGGATCCTTCCGGCGAACCAGGTAGAGTTGCGCCAGGGCCAGTTGCGCGGCCGGCAAACCAGTCTCGGCCGCCTTCTGTAGTATTGCGAATTCATCGCTGAGGCCGGGACCTTTGGGTTCACCCAGCGCCGGCGATGCGCCCGAGCCAGCCTGGCTTAGAGTCATGAACAAAAGTTCAACGCGGCTGGAAACGCCGAGTTTGTCAAAGACTCGAAACAGATAATTTTTAACTGTGTGCTGACTGAGTTTCAGGCGCTCCGCGATCTCGCGGTTGGTCATCCCCTCGGCCAGGCAGCGAACCACTTGCAATTCCCGCTTCGAAAGCAAGCTCATCCCGCTTGCATTCACGGCGCGCACGTTTGGAGCGCTTGCCAAAGCTTCCACGGCCAGCGCCAGCTCCTGGCTGTTGGCCCATACCTGACCCTGATAAACGCAGCGCACACACTTGCTGAGCACATCGGGAGGCTGACTTTTGCTGAATATGCCTCTCGCTCCGGCGCGAAACGCATCCAGAATCGCTTCGTCCTTCAAAGAATCCAGCAAGACCACGGCCCGAACGGGACGCACTGCGCGCAGCTCGCGCAGAACTTCGAGCCCGCGCGTGGGTTGCTCGTCGAGACTGGGGCTGATTACCAGTACCTCGATATCCAAACCCATCATTGCAGCGACCAAGCTGCGGGAATCTGAGTCGAAAGGGATCGCTTCCAGCAGCGGATCGCGTTTCAAGGCGTCCGCGAGCAGGTGAGTATGAATTCGGGAGCTGTCGGCAACAAGCACTCGGATTTTGTTTTTCCGAGGGTCCGAATCGCTGAACATTGGCCCTCTCGCCTAGAGTTCCACGAATGATTCCCAAGGCGTTGCGTGAATTCTGGGGTGAGAATTCGTAATGAAAAGCGGCATGATTCTATCGCCTAGCTCACTAACAATGCAACCCATGCGTTTCCTTTGGGTTGCAATCAATCTAGCGCGGTTGCAAGTTATTGCACATGATCGATTGCCCGGGGTCTCCCCTCGAAAGAAGGCGAATCTAGTCGAAAGACGTCGAAGCTAGCATTCGTCGCGCAGAAGACGGTAATGTATCGTATAATCAATGTCTTACAGTAGTTCTAAAGCGGCTGAATTGGTAGCCTTTGGCAAGCGGTTTGAGCTATCTAAGTGGACCACCGCTAGAGAAATAGTTCTCTGGTATGGGATTCTCTATATCTAGAGACACTACACCTACGATTCTATGAGAAGTATGGAGATGGGTGGGTGTTCCCCTTGCAGCGATCTGCGCACCCATGTAGGATATTTTTCATTGAAGCAAGCCCAGCTGTCAGTTAGATACTGGTTTCCCCCGCCCGTTTGGTTTCGGCACTGATATAAGGTCAGCGAGATGATTCCGTTGACAAGGCAACCAGCAATGCTACAATCACTATTAAAATAGTAGGGATTATGAGCGTGTCGTATTTGCGCTCAATCTTCCCCAAGCTGTTTAGTCGAAATCGCAGTTCAGAGTAATCATTTGTTAGAGAAATTAGAGACGTTGAACTAGCAGGAAATTAGCTTTCCCCCCAGTTTCCTGCCCAAAGTGGTAATCCCCCTTGGATCTCACGTTTGAGATCTCGACAGCGACAGTCCTGCGGTTAGTTTTGGGGTCACTGCCAGCAGTGACTTAGAGGGCGAAGCTATGGCCGTCAGCAGCTTGTCATTGGCATTACCGAATCCGGCTCCGCTGGTTGAAGCGGAAACTGAAAACTGGTATGGGCTGCAGACCCGTCCCCGCCACGAGAAAATTGTGGCGCAGCGACTTGAAGAGAGAGGGGTGAAAACGTTCCTGCCGCTCGTCACCGAAGTGCATCGCTGGAGTGACCGCAAGAAGTCAGTGCAGGTGCCGCTGTTCCGCTGCTACGTGTTCGCCAGATTTGTTCCTAACCGAGCCGACCGATTGCGCGTTCTTCGCGTGGACGGAGTCTTCGGGCTCGTCGGCGCACGGGGCGAGGGCACACCGATTCCGGACGGAGAAATCGATTCAGTCCGAAGCGTGATTGAAGGGCCGCTGCCTTGGTCTTCTCATCCGTTCCTCAAGATCGGACAGCGCGTACGCATCCGGAGCGGAGCGCTCGACGGCCTTGAAGGCATCCTGGTCTCGCGCAATGGAGACCGCACACTGATTATCTCCGTCGACGCGATCCAGCGATCGCTGTCGGTTCGCGTAGAAGGTTACGAAGTAGAACCTGCCTGAAACTCCCCCCAAAGTTGGTTCGCAGAAACAACCCCTCTTTCTGTAGGTAAGGATCCCTCACTCATGTCTCCACACACAACTGAGACCGTTCGTCTGCTGGCCGTAAGCAGGGACTCGGCCGTCCTGCGCCTGCTTTGGTCCATCGCCGACTCCAACTCCTGGCATCTGGAAACCGCCGCGAATGGCTGGGACGCGATGGAGCGGGTGCAATCCGATGCGGCACCAAGTCTCTTGTTCCTCGATCTTCCTCGCGGCGACGCCGATACCTTGCACCTGTTACCGTGGCTACGCCGGCTGCGTCCTGATCTTTCAGTGATCGTACTTTGCCACCTTGAGGACGCGGGGCGAGAGAAAGAGGCAATCCGCCTGGGCGCTAAGGACGTCCTGGTGCGGCCTTTTGATGAAGCGCAACTGGAATCTTCAATCAAGAGACAGCTCGGCTCGTCAGATGACGAAGCTAAAGCGGAAATGGCGAGCGAAGATATTGAATCATTGGGTGAGGATGAGTTCTTCCTCAGCGTCAGCCCGATTATGCAGAAAATCCACGCGCAGGCGGAATTGCTCGCGCAGGCCGATGTTCCCGTGCTCATTCTAGGAGAACCCGGAAGTGGAAAGGGCACCGTCGCCCGTCTGATCCACCAACTTTCCGTCTACTCGGGATTTAAATTCCTGCGAGTCAACTGTGCGGAGATGCCGGGCGACCTGCTGGAAATCGAATTATTCGGCCGAGAGCATGCTCCCTCGAACGGTTCGACCGGTAATTGCCGGGCCAGCCTGGGCAAACTTGAAATGGGTGAGAAGGGCACGCTTCTGCTCGATGAAATCACGGAAATGCCGCTTGCATTGCAAGCGAGGCTTCTCCAGGTGCTGCAGGACAAGCAATTTGTCCGCGCTGGCGAGGACCAACCGGTCGCGGTCGATGTCCGCATTCTCGCCGCCAGCAGCGAAAAGCTCGATCGCGCGCTCGCGGAAAAGCGGCTGCGCGCCGATCTTTATTACCGTCTCAGCGCGTTCACCGTCCATGTTCCTCCTCTGCGCCAGCGCAAAGACGAAATCCAAATTCTTTTGCGTTATTCCATGCACAGGCTGGCCCGGTATTACGGCCTTCCTGCACGCGAATTCTCTCCAGCGTCGCTTGCTGCCTGCCAAAATCACTCCTGGCCGGGAAATCTCAAAGAGTTAGAGGTGTTCGTCAAACGCTATCTGGTCGCAGGCGACAAACAACTCAGCCTGAGCGGGCTCGAACCAGCTTCCGGAGGCAACGGCGGCAATGGCAACACGGCCCACGGGCAACCCTTCAGTCACGTTCCATCCTCGCGTGTACCCGAGGAAATTGAAGGCGGTGTGGGCGCTTCAATCCCGAAATCGCTGAAGTCGCTCATTCAAAGCGTTAAGTGGGAAACCGAGAGGAACGCAATCGCCGTGGCTCTCGAGAAGACTGGCTGGAATCGGAAAGCAGCCGCCCGGCTGTTGGGAGTAAGCTACCGTACAATGCTGTACAAAATCGACCAGTACCACATGAACGCTTCAGATTCCTACCCTTCGACTTTTCCGGAGGTGAGATTCACCGGCGGGGTTCAGGTCAAGGGGAACGGAAAAGCAAGTTGAGTCGAGCCGCCACCATCAGGGCCGAGAAGCCTCAGGGAGCAGCCATGACCGTGACAAAGACAAACAGGTTTTGCAGGTCCGCACTGATTGCAGCCTCGACGTGTCTTCTGATCTCGAGCGGGCTTTGGGCGCAGGCAGCATCGGGAAGCGCAGCAACTGCACCGGCCTCCAACGCTGCCCCGGCCGCGCAAAATGCCGACGCATCCAAGCAAGCGAAGCCGCACGACAATACCTTCGTCATTGGAAACGACGATGTGTTGGCCATCAATGTATGGAAAGAGCCGGATATCTCGCGTTCGATCCCGGTGCGGTCGGATGGAAAAATCTCCTTGCCGCTAGTGGGAGAAGTACAGGCGGCGGGATTGACGCCGCTGAATCTGGAAAAAGAAATCGCCAGTCGGCTGAAGAATTACATTTCGGAGCCGGAAGTTACGGTGATGGTGCAGCAGGTCAACAGCCAGAAATTTAACATTCTGGGACAAGTGGTTAAGCCGGGATCGTATATGGTAGTCAATTCTCTGACAGTGCTGGATGCGATTGCTCTGGCCGGCGGGTTCCGCGATTTTGCAAAACAGAAATCCATCTACGTTCTCCGGCAGGGCCCCACTGGAGAGTCCCGCATCCCGTTTAATTACAAGGAAGTCAGCCAGGGCAAGAATATGTCACAGAACATCAAGCTTCAGCCCGGCGACACGATCATTGTCCCGTAATCACCGGTAGCAGCTAGCAACGAATGAGAAGCTTCGACACAATCTGCTTGGGATTGATCCTGCAGGGGTCGCTCTTGCTGATCGGCGTGCCGGCCTGGTCGCAGGACGAGCAACGCCCTGTCCCCGTGCCGGCGGCCACGGGCCCGGCAAGCGGCGCGTCCACGAACGGCGATGCATCCCCAAGCGTTGACGATAGCTCGAGCCGGATGCCGACTCCGCCTCCCGTAAGCGGTCAGTCGTATCCAATCGTGCTTACTTCTCATGAACGCTCGAACTATCTCCGTGGTGGACTGGCGTTCACCGGCGCATATACGGACAACGCAGTGGGGCCGGTCAATGGTCATCCGGTTAGCGACATAAGCTATTCGGTATGGCCCACGGTCGCACTCGACGAGACGACGACCCGATCTCACCTGGTTTTGGCCTACGCGCCCGGGTTCACCTTCTATCAGCGCGAGAGTTCTCTGAACCAGGCGGACCAGAACGCTTCCATCAATTTCCAATATCGTCTAAGCCCGCACGTGACGTTCTCGGCGCGGGACGGCTTCCAGAAAAGTTCCAGCGTATTCAACCAGCCCGATCTAGGGACGGCCGGAGTTGTTTCCGGCGGAACTCAAGTGCCCAACCAGTCAGTGATTGCACCGATTGCCGACCAACTTTCCAACTCCGGAAACGCCGGTATCACCTACCAATTCGCCGCGAACAGCATGGTCGGCGCTGGCGGAACGTTTACCAATTTGCACTATCCTGACCAGTCGGAAGTTCCCGGCCTTTTTGATTCGGCATCGCAGGGCGGACTGGCATTCTATGCGGTGCGGGTTTCGAGGATCAACTACTTCGGCGCGACCTACCAGTACCAACGGCTGGTGTCTTATCCGTATCTAGCGCCGGGAAACAATGAGACGCAAACCCACGCATTACTACTTTTCTATACAGTGTATCCGACGAAGAGATTCTCGATTTCCGTCTTCGGTGGGCCGCAATATGCAGACAGCGGCCCGCAGTTTTCCACATGCCCGACCCACGGGGTTTCGCCGTGCCCGGTGACCGTGCCCTCGCCCACGCCAGTTTCCCGAAGCTGGAATCTGGCGGCTGGTGGCAGCCTGGGCTGGCAGGGACGCCTGAGCAGCCTAGCCGTCAGTTATGCGCATCTCATATCGAGTGGTGGCGGCCTGATCGGGGCGGTGAAGATGGATAGCGCCACCGCATCGATCCATCAACAACTTTCACGGATGCTGAGCGCATCGGTGACGGGCGGCTATGCTGACAATGACATCTTGGCCGCCGCAACGCTGAATAGCGGTAACGGACACACAGTCTCTGGAACCGCCTCGTTGCAACAACAGTTTGGCCAGCACCTCAATGTACAGCTGGGCTACACGCGACTTCACCAGGATTACAGCACGGTGGCCGTCCTGGCCGCAACTCCTGACACCAATCGCGAATTCGTTTCGATTAGCTATCAGTTCTCCCGACCGCTGGGAAGATAATTTATGGTTGACGATCTCGAAGAGATAAGTTCGGAAGGCTTTGACCTGCAGCGCTACCTCGGCATTGTGCGCCGCCGCCACATGCAGTTCCTGATCCCGCTTTTCCTGGGTTGGGCGATCGTGTGGGGCGCGAGCTGGGTGCTCCCGCCGCGCTACCTGTCCAGCACGCTGATTCTGGTGGAGGAACCCACCATGCCGAAGGATTACGTCACGCCGAACGTGAATGATGACTTGCAGGACCGGATGCAAAGCATTACCCAGCAGATTCTCAGCCGAACTCGGCTCCTGCACATCATCGATCAGTTCAACTTGTATGCCGCCCCGCGTTCCCAGCCCTCACCCGATCAGAAGGTCGAGCGCATGCGCAAGGATATCGATATTGAACTCGTGCGAGACGCGCGCAATCAGATCACGGCATTCAATGTCTCCTATTCATCGCGTGATCCCCGTATGGCCCAACAGGTTACCAGTGAACTGACGAACCTCTTCATCAACGAGAATCTGGAAGTGCGCCAGCAGCAGTCGGAGGACACCACAACGTTTCTCGAGAACCAATTGGAGACCGCCCGGAAAGCCCTGTCTGACCAGGAAGAGAAAGTGCGCGAATTCAAAGGGCAGCACGTAGGCGAAATGCCAGGTCAGTTGGCCAGCAACCTTCAGATTCTGAGCGGGCTGCAATCCCAACTGCAGAATGAGCAAGACTCACTGAATGCTGCCCAGCAACAGCACGTTTACCTGCAAACGCTGGCCGACCAATACCGTGCCCTGCAGGGGACACCCAAGAGTTCCGACGGAACAGCCCCTGCCGGACTGCCCGCTCTCGACCAGGAACTGGACAAACTCCAGGCACAGCTGGCCGATCTCAGGTCGCGCTATACCGACCGCCACCCCGACGTGCGCAAAGTGACGGAACAGATCGCGGAGACGGAGAAAATGCGAGACCAGCTCTTGGCCAGTCTTAAAGCGAATGGCGCCGCTCAGGCCAACAGCACTGAGCCGGTTGCCGACACGGGGAGTATGGATCCGACGCAGGCGGCCCTGCTGGCTCAGATCCAGAGCCAGTTGAAATCCAACCAGGTCGAGATCGCCAATCGCGAACATTCCATCGTCGCGCTCAAAGCAAAAATGGACGACTATCAGGCGCGACTGAATGAAGAGCCGGTGCGCGAGCAGCAGCTCTCCGATCTGACCCGCGGGTATGAGCAGTCGAAAGCGAATTATGACGACCTCTTGAAGAAAAAGAATGAGTCCGCGATGGCCACCAGCATGGAATTGCTCCAGCAGGGTGAGCGCTTCCGGGTTATCGATCCTCCAAGCCTGCCTTCGAAACCCAACTTCCCCAATCGCCTTAAGTTTTGCGGCATGGGGCTGGGAATCGGATTGGCACTGGGCGTTGTCGTGGCCGGTGCATTCGAGATGATGGACGACCGCATTTACGACGAGAAGGAATTGCAGTCGCTGTTGCCGGTTGCGGTGATCTCAGAAATTCCAGCCCTTGCGGCTGCGGCAGACGAGCGCGATGAGCGCCGGCGGCTGTGGTTGGGTTGGGCGACGGCAGTTTTCGTATCTGGTACGATTTTACTGGGCTCGGCGTTCAGTTACTTCCGCGGCTAGCGGTATTCCCCATGTACAAAGCCTTTTACAACCTTAGACGCAATCCATTCGAGATCACTCCCGATCCTTCGTTCCTGTTTCCCACTGGGAGGCACAATGAGGCTCTGGCCGCTCTTTACTATGGTGTTCGAAGGCGCAAAGGGTTCGTCGTCCTGACGGGAGAGGTGGGAACGGGAAAAACTCTTCTGCTCCGCTGCCTGCTGCAGTCGCTGAAGCAGAGCAAGGATGTCGCATACGCCTACATCTTCAACGGACGCCTCTCCCCGATCGAGTTCTTGCAGTACATCGTCAGCGATCTGGGACTCCCTGGCACCAGCCAGAACAAAGGTGAACTTCTGCTGCAGATTGCGCATTACGTTATCGCGCGCAGCGAAAAGAAACTGACGACGGTTCTCGTCGTCGACGAGGCGCACCATCTCTCGGTAGAGATACTCGAAGAGATCCGGCTCTTGAGCAATCTCGAGACTGCGGACGAGAAACTGTTACAGATTCTTCTCGTCGGGCAGCCCGAGCTGGATGACAAACTCGACTCCGCTGCCCTGCGTCAACTGAAGCAGAGAATCGCGCTGCGTTCCCGGCTTGTCCCACTCGATTCGGAGGAGACGAAGGGATATATCCAGCGCCGGCTTTATCTTGCGGGGAGTCCTTATCCAGCGGCCCTGTTTCCGCCAGAGACCATCGCCGCGGTGTATCAGCACTCTCAAGGACTGCCGAGACTGATCAACACCGTCTGCGAAAACGCGCTGATCGCGGCTTACGCCCGGCAAATGCCGAGTGTGAGCCCCGACATCATCGACGATATCGCGACCGACTTCCGCCTTGGGGTTCAAACGCCTCCGGTGGAGCAGAGGAAAGCAGCTGATGAACTCGATATGCGGAAAGCAGCCCGGTCGTTGCTTGAGCTGTATGCCCGCCTGCAGGCGGAACAAGCGCGGGAAGAAAAGACGCTGCGGTTCGAGCGCGAGCAACGTTTTCCCTGAACTTGGCCCGGCAACGAGCACGAGTGGAATGTTAGTAAAACCGTTAAGCAACTTAAATCATGAGCAATATATTTGACGCGTTACAGAGGGCGGAATCAGAGAGTTCAGGGACCGAAACCCCCAGGTTCTCCCTGGCTACGGAGCTTCTGCAAGCCGCTGAAAGAAAGATGCGTGAGGCCGGTGCAGGTCAGCCGCAGGGCCGGGTCGAGTCGTCCGGTCCCCTCTCCGCGGCCGAGCTTCTGCGAACCGCGGAACAGAAGATGCGCCAAGCCGATGCGGCCGAGTCGCCGGCCCGCGGAAAGTCACCCAGCCCGGGTTCTGCTACCGAGATGTTCCAGTCCACTGAGCAGAAAATGCGCGGTGCCACTGATCAGACTGCCCGGGCGGAGTTAATCGAGCCAACCTCGGCGTCTTCTACGCCCGACAATCTGGAGCATTGTCCGGTGCTGCAAGTCTCCATCCCCCTGGACAGCCGTTTAGTCGCGGTGGGCAAAGAGGAAAGCCTGGGCGCGGAGAAATTTCGTTTTCTCGGGGTGCGTTTGCGTCAGCTTCGACAGAGCCGCCCTCTAAAGAAGATTCTCATTACCAGCACCATCCCCCAGGAAGGCAAAAGCACAGTCGCGGCCAACCTCGCCTGTACTCTGGCTCGAAGGAAACAGCAGAAAACGCTGCTTCTGGAAGGTGATCTGCGGCGGCCGACATTGGCGGCGCGATTCGGCCTGGGCAGGATTCCGGGCCTGTGCGAGTGGCTTTCAGGACAGACCGAAGGCATCAACCTCTACCGGCTGGAGAGCTTGGGACTTTGGGTCCTGCCCGCAGGCGCTGCACCACAGAATCCACTTGAGTTAATGCAATCAGGCAAGCTAGCGCCCTTAATGAACCAGTTGGAAGCTTGGTTCGACTGGATTGTCATCGATTCTCCCCCCGTGCTGCCGCTGGGGGATGCAAGCATGTGGTCCCGGCTGGCGGACGGAATTTTGCTGGTGACGCGAAATGGCACGACCGAGAAGCGCCAACTGCAGCGTGGTCTCGAGGCGATCGAGAAATCGAAGCTGCTGGGAGCGCTGGTGAACAGCAGCACAAACGCAGCGCACACTGATTATTATCAACGGTACAGCTCCCCAGCTGACCAACCCAAGGATTAAGCAGCCCAAGCAAGTGGCCGAAATATTCTAGTTCCACCCCTCCCCGTCAATCGCCAGTTAACCGCAGGCCACTTGGCTCTACCCAAGAAGCAAGCCCGATCAAGCGAGGAAATCATGAGTTCACAACGCTCTGGTCCGAATAGTTTATCTTTGGCCCCGCTCCCTGAGGCCTCGTCGCTGGGAGATCATGGCATTCTGAACGCCGATGCCTTTCGACGGATGATCACGCTCGAAAGAAAGAGAAGCGAACGCTCGCGGAAGCCCTTCATGCTGCTCCTTCTCGACATGGGCGATCGCCTTCCGTCGGAGAAAAATGGGAAGATTCTCGGCAAAATCCTTACAGCGCTCTCCGGTTCTACGCGCGACACCGACGTCACCGGATGGTATGCCAACCACTGCGTGGTCGGAGTCATGTTCACCGAAATCGCCACCGGCGATAGCAGTTCGGTTCCGACTACGATCATCGCCAGAGTTACGGAGACGCTGCGCAAGAATTTAACTCTTGAGCAATTTAATAAAGTTAGTCTTTCGTTCCACGTTTTTCCGGAGGACTGGAATAACGAAGCGCAGGGGCCGAGCAACCCGACACTCTATCCCGATCTCTCCCAGCGGGAGGATGCCCGGAAGACTTTCCGCGTAGTGAAGCGGATGATGGATATTCTGGGTAGCCTGCTGGCGCTTATCCTTTTCTCGCCGATTATCCTGTTTGCAGCCATCGCTATCAAAGCGACATCCAAAGGACCGATTTTTTTCCGGCAACGTCGCATCGGCCAGCATGGCAACTCCTTCGTCTTTCTGAAGTTTCGCTCGATGTATGCAAACAATGACGCCTCCGTCCACAAAGAGTATGTGCAAAAGCTGATCGCTGGAAAAGCCGATAAGCATCCGTCGAACGGCAACGGTGAAGGCGTCTACAAACTGACGAAGGATTCCCGGATCACTCGCGTGGGAGCCTTCTTGAGAAAAACCAGCCTGGATGAGCTTCCCCAATTCATCAACGTATTGAACGGGGAGATGTCATTGGTCGGGCCCCGTCCTCCAGTGCCCTACGAGGTCGAGGCATACGACATCTGGCACCGCCGCCGGTTGCTCGAAGCCAAGCCCGGAATCACCGGACTTTGGCAGGTCAGCGGACGCAGCCGTGTGACCTTCGACGACATGGTTCGCCTCGACCTGCATTACGCGCGCACCTGGTCCCTATGGATGGATATCAAGATCCTCTGGCGCACGCCTGGGGCAGTTATGCTCGGCGAAGGCGCACACTAGAAAAGTTTCTCTTCCCAGTCCTCCCTGATTCGATCTGTAATTTAACGATTCGCATTAACGATCCGTTCTAAATCCAAATATGGTCACAAGTCTCGCCAGACCTCGAAACGCAAACGCAACGCTTAGGAATGGGAGTGAAGCTATGGTGAAGTTTGGGGTTGTAGGGTATGGGTACTGGGGGCCGAACGTGGTTCGGAACCTGGACCGCCTGGACGAAGCCGAAGTTGTAGCAGTATGCGACAAGAGCGCCGCCGCGCGAAAGAAAGTGGCGAAGGCCTATCCTGACGTGCTCGTGACCGACAATGCGGCGGAATTAATGTCCTCCCCTGAAATCGACGCCATCGCCGTCGTGACCCCGGTCTGGACGCATTATGAACTGGCCAAAGCAGCCCTTCAGCACGGCAAACACATTTTTGTCGAGAAGCCGTTCACCAGCAATGCCGACCAGGCGCAGGAACTGATCGAACTGGCCGCGCGAAAGAATCTGAAAATCATGGTGGACCACACTTTTCTGTTCACCGGCGCGGTCACAAAAATCAAGCAGCTCTTGCAGGACGGGGCACTGGGCAAGCTGTATTACTACGATTCCACTCGCGTGAATCTTGGACTGTTTCAACACGACGTGAATGTGGTTTGGGACCTCGCTCCCCACGATCTGTCGATCATCGACCATTTGATCCAAAAGACTCCCGAAGCCATTTCCGCCACCGGCCAGACGCACCTCAACGGACACGAAGACGTAGCTTTCCTTACGCTTTATTTCCCCGACAAAGTTATTGCCCACATCAACGTGAACTGGCTTTCACCCGTGAAAGTCCGCACCACCCTGATCGGCGGGGAAAAGAAAATGCTGGTATGGAACGATCTTGAAGCCGACGAGAAGATCAAGATTTATGACAAGGGAGTCAACGTCACCAGTAGGGAGGGACTCTATGACTTGCTGGTGCACTACCGCTCCGGCGACATGTGGGCGCCACAGGTCGAGCAGGTCGAAGCCTTGACCCGCGAATTGTCCTACTTCGTCGACTGTATTGCCAAAGACAAGACCCCGATCAACGACGGTGAAGCCGGGCTTCGAGTGGTTAGGATGCTCGAAGCAGCCAACCAGTCAATCGGCAAGCGGGGAGAACTAGTTTACCTCTGATTCCCTTCCATTCGTTTCGCCCGGGTTGCTCAACTTTCCTGTGCAGACCAAGAACGAAATCATGAAACCCACTGTTCTTATAGCTACGACTTCTTGCTGGTACCCGACCGCACGCCTCGCGATGGCCCTGGCCAACGCCGGATGCAGGGTTGAGATGGTGTGTCCCACGTCTCACCCCGCGCGCAAGACAAAAGCCGTTAGTCGAATTCACATTTACCGTGGGTTGGCGCCGCTGACTTCGTTTGCACGTGCCATCGCAACCACCCAGCCCGATTTCATTGTCTCAGGGGATGACCTTGCTACCCAGCACCTGCACCGTCTCTATACCCGCGAAAAACGCAACGGGCAAGTCGAATCTTCGATCTGTGCCGCAATCGAGCGGTCGCTTGGCAGTCCGGAAAGTTTCCCGGTGGTGAATGCAAGAACTGCTTTTATGAACATGGCCCATCAGGAGGGTCTGCGCGTCCCTCCGACGCGAGTTCTGCGGAACATCGATGACCTCAGAACGTGGATTGCCTGCACAGGTCTTCCGACAGTACTCAAAGCGGACGGCACCTCAGGCGGGGATGGCGTAAGAATCGCACGCACTCTGACGGAAGCCGAACGCTTCTTTAAGGAACTGCAAGCTCCTCCATTACTAGCCAGGGCCGTAAAGCGGGCACTGGTCGACCAGGATAAGACGCTGGTGTGGCCGTCACTACTGCGTCGTCGGCCCGTGGTGAATGCGCAGGCATTCGTGGCCGGCCGCGAAGCCACCAGCGCCCTCCTTTGCTGGCAGGGCGCCGTCCTCGCGAGCCTTCATTTTGAGGTGGTCAATAAGGCGAGTTCGAAAGGACACGCCACGGTGGTGCGCTGGATCAATAACGCGGAAATGTCGGCTGCTGCTGAGAAAATGACTCGCCGACTCTGTCTTTCCGGATTCTACGGTTTCGATTTCATGCTCGAGTCGGAAACTGGAAACGCATACCTTGTCGAAATCAATCCCCGGTCGACTCAAGTCGGACATTTGAGCCTGGGGCCGGGACGCGACATCCCCGCGGCCCTCTACGCCGCGTTGTCCGGCAAGGCAGTGAAAGCAACTCTGAGAATTACCGAGAAAGACACGATCGCACTGTTCCCGCAGGAGTGGATCAGGGACGCAGAAAGCCCTTTCCTGCGGTTGGCCTATCACGATATTCCGATGGACGAACCGGAGCTGATTCGTGAGTGCGTCAGCAATTACCAGAAACAGAGTGCGTGGTACTCCAAGTCTGTTCGAAAACCGGTTTCGTCGGCGGCTAAATCCTCCCATCCCATGATGGCTCCAGCGAAGGGCCGCGCCGTCGGGCTCGATTGGGGGCGGAAGTAAATCTACCTGTGAGTAACCGACTTTCAAATGCCGTGAGGAAGCCGCTTCGCATCATGAAGTTTGGCGGGACATCGGTGGGCGATGCGTCCGCGATCGAGCGGGTGATCGACATCATTCGCAACGCGTCGCGCGAGAGTGATGTGGTAGTGGTCGTCTCTGCCATGAGTGGAGTTACCAATCAATTGATCGATGCAGCCACGCAATCCGCGCTCGGAGACCGGCATTCCGTAGCAACGATCTTTCATGCATTGCGCAAGCGACATGAGGCGGTGGTCAACGCACTCATCCATTCCGCTGCGGAGCGAAGTCGCATCCAGCACGATATGGATCGGGTTTTCCAGGAAGCCGAACGGCTTTGCCAATGCGCAATGCGCGTGCGCGAATTGACGCCGCCGACGCGCGACTCGATTTCCAGTCTTGGCGAGCGTCTATCCGCTCCTATCGTCGCGGCGGTGTTGGGGGAGCACGCGGTGGCGAGCGAGGCCATTGAGGCCACTGCGCTCATCCAAACCGACTCCTGTCACGGTGCCGCCGACCCGCACATGGATGTGACCCGGAACCTCTGTCAGGATCGCCTGCGTCCCCTCGTGCAGAAGGGAGTCGTGCCCGTGGTCACTGGCTTCATTGGAGCAACCGCAGAGGGTGTACTCACAACGCTTGGGCGCGGCGGTTCCGATTATTCTGCGACGATTCTCGGCGCCGCTCTAGACGCCGATGAGGTAACCATCTGGACAGACGTGGACGGCCTGATGACCGCCGATCCACGCCTGGTGCCCGATGCGTCCACAATCGCTGAGATCTCATATCAGGAAGCAGAGGAGATGGCACACCTCGGTGCCAAGGTCCTGCATCCGAAAACTCTTCGCGCAGTGACGCAAAGCGGGATTCCACTTTGGATCCGCAACACATTTGCACCGGAACGAGCGGGAACGAAAATCACGCCTGCCGGACCGCCGAAAGTGCTGCCTAGGGCAACCGCTGCAACCAATTCTGTAGCGTGGTACAACGAGCCGCAACGGCCTTGTGTCGATGCAGAGTAAAAACTGCCGATGAATCCCTACCAGTGCATCGCTCCAGACGTGAAGCTGGGGCAAAACGTAAAACTCTCCAAATTCATCAACCTCTACGGTTGTGAGATCGGCGACGAATCAAAGATCGGGGCGTTCGTCGAAATCCAGAAGAACGCGAGCGTAGGCAAGCGCTGCAAAATCTCAAGCCACACATTTATCTGTGAAGGCGTAACTATCGAGGACAACGTCTTCATCGGCCACGGCGTGATGTTCATCAATGACAGCTATCCACGAGCCACAGCCGCCGACGGGAACCTGCAAACCGAGGCCGACTGGAAAGTCGAGCGAACGATAGTCAAGAAGGGAGCGTCGATTGGCTCTGGAGCCACGATTCTCTCGAACATCAGTATCGGTGAAAACGCCATTGTGGGAGCCGGCAGCGTTGTCACCAAAGACGTACCGCCGGGCAGCATCGTGGTTGGTAATCCAGCAAAAGTCCTGCGTTATATCGACAAGATTACGGAGGTTTCAAAGTGAGTGGTTCTCATAGCACGCCCACCAGCACGGCCAGCAGCATTCCTTTTCTTGATCTGGTTACTCCGCACGTGGAACTCGAGCAGGAGTTGACTGAGGTTTTCCGCAAAGCCTTACGCACCGCCGGATTTATCGGCGGTCCTATGGTTGAAGAATTTGAGAAGGCCTTCGCAACTTTCTGCGACACGGGCTATTCGGTCGCGATTAGCAGCGGCACCGACGCTCTGCGCTTCGCCCTCATGGCCAGCGGAGTGAAGCCCGGCGACGTTGTGGTCACAGTACCGCACACGTTCATCGCCACCACGGAAGCGATTTCGCAAGCCGGCGCGTTGCCCGAGTTCGTCGACATCGACGAGCAGACGTACAACATGGATCCGGCAAAACTCAAAGAATACCTAAAGAAACAATGCACCGTCGACGATGCCGCGAAACTGATAAGCCGCCGCAGCGGCCGCCCGGTTACGGCCGTGGTTCCAGTCCATCTGTACGGGCAAATGGCCGACATGGATCCCATCTTGGAGCTCGCTGAGCGCTATCGGCTGGCCGTGATCGAGGATGCCTGCCAGGCGCACGGCGCCGAATATTTCTCTCGAAAGCACAATCGCTGGATGAAGGCCGGTTCGATGGGACGAGCCGCCGCATTCAGCTTCTATCCCGGAAAAAATCTGGGAGCCTGTGGCGAAGCGGGCGCTGCCACGACGAACGACGCGACCATCGCGAAAACCATGAAGATGCTCCGGGATCACGGCCAGGCCACCAAGTACTATCACGACGTCGAAGGCTACAACGGCCGTCTCGACTCGATCCAGGCCGGTCTCTTGCACGTCAAGTTAGCGTATCTCGCGAAGTGGAATGCCCAGCGCCGCGAGCGCGCGGCGGAGTACAAGCGCCTGCTCAAAGCGGTCGACCGCGCTTTGGTTCCACCCTGCGAGCCGTCGTGGTCGCGCGCAGTCTATCACCTATATGTGGTCCGGACCGCCGATCGCGAAGGCCTCATGGAGCATCTCAAGAAAGCCGGCATCGGCACGGGAATTCACTATCCCATCCCGCTACACCTGCAGAAAGCCTATGCGTCCATGCATTACAGCCTTGGCGACTTCCCCGTAGCAGAGAAGGCCGCCGCGGAAATCGTTTCCCTGCCGATGTTCCCGCAGCTTAAGGCGGAACAGCAGGCCCGAGTCGCAGCAGAAATATCTGACTTCACGTCCATGACGGCTCGCAAGCACGTCGAGCATGATGCAGCTTCTCTCGCAACAGCGGAACGGACTGCATAAATGAGCTTTCATTTTGATAGATTCGCGAGGCTTATCTAGTATCAATCCGCTTCCGACGACGCGTGTCTCGCAACTGCCCGTCCAATTCAATTCTGATGTATCTCGGCATCTCCGACGAGACCGAGACGAGAGTGTTTCATCCAGACTTAAGTAGCGGCGCCGGAGATCAGATTGTTTCTACCTAGATAGGAGCATGCGGGGGAAGTATAGAGAGCGATGCGCCGGGGACCACCCGGAGAGGCTGGACGATTCCAGTCCCCCGCTCCAACAAATCGTTCATCTGTGATGCCAGTAAGCATGTCCGAGGTTCTCAAATACGTTGTAATCACACCGGCGCGGAATGAGGCGCAGTTCATTGAACTGACGCTGAAGTCCGTGACTAACCAGACGGTGCTTCCACGGAAATGGGTCATCGTGAGCGATGGCTCGAGCGATGGGACCGATGACATCGTGAAGAAGTACGTGGCACGGCATCCGTGGATCGAACTGGTACGTATGCCGGAGCGCACTGAACGCCACTTCGCCGCCAAAGTTCACGCGTTCAATGCGGGCTACGCGAAAGTGCGCGACACCGCGAGCGACGTAATCGTCAGCCTGGACGCCGACATCTCATTCGAGAACGACTATTTTGCGTTTCTGCTCGAGAAATTGTCGGCCGATCAAGCGCTGGGCTTGGTAGGAACGCCTTTTCGGGAGTTGTCGGGTGGGACCTACGACTACCAGTTCGTCAACATCGAGCACGTGTCAGGAGCATGCCAGGTGTTTCGCCGCGAATGCTTTGAAGCGGTTGGCGGATACGTGCCGGTGAAGGGCGGCTCGATTGATCTCATAGCCGTGATTACCGCGCGAATGAAGGGTTGGAAGACTAGGACATTTTCCGAAAAGAGTTGCTTGCACCATCGCGCCATAGGGACCGCCGGGCGCAGCCCGTTGAAGTCACGCTTCAAATACGGCATGAAAGACTACGCAATAGGCAATCACCCGATGTGGGAGCTCTTCAGGACCGCCCGTCAAATGGCTCTACCACCTGTTCTAACCGGAGGGCTGGCCCTTGCCGCAGGCTATCTTTGGGCAGTTGTCCGTCAAGTTCCGCGTCCGGTATCACCCGAGCTGATTGCTTTCCATCGACGAGAGCAAATGCAACGCCTGAGCCGGTTCATTCGCCGTAACCGCTCCGTTGTCGACGACAACGTCAAACCGTCCCAGTTACACCCAGAAGGCAAGGTAAATTCATGTGTGGAATAGTCGGCGTTTTGGGATTTCAGAATAGCGATTTTCGGGTTACGAAGCCGTATCTCACCCGTCTGCGCGATCAAATGATTCACCGAGGGCCGGATGGCGCCGGGCTTTGGATCGACTATGCCTTGAACGTCGGCTTGGGACACCGCCGGCTCGCGATCGTAGATCTTTCCCCCGAGGCCGACCAGCCGATGTGTAATGAAGATGGAAGCCTCTGGGTCTCTTTCAACGGCGAGATCTACAATCACGCCGAGCTCCGTCAGGAGCTCGACCGCATTCGGCCGCGCCATTGGAAAACCGATCACTCCGATACCGAGGTCATCGTCCACGCATTTGAAGAGTGGGGCATCGACTGCCTGAGCCGGTTTCGCGGCATGTTTGCAATCGCGATTTGGGATGGTCGTTCCCGCGAGATGTGGCTCATCCGCGACCGGATCGGCATAAAGCCGCTCTATTACACGCTGGACAACGGCCGACTGGCGTTCGCATCAGAGATCAAGGCACTCTTCGCCGATCCCCTCCAGAGTCGCGACATTGACGAAGAGTCGCTGTTCCACTATCTCTCGTTCCTCACGACCCCAGCACCGCGCACCTTGTACCGGGGAATCCATAAACTTGAGGCCGGGACGTGGTTACGGGTCCGACCGGACGGAAACGTTCAGCAACGTCGATATTGGGATGTCTGGGAACATACGAACCCGCTCATAGGCGTTCCGGAGCCCGAGCTTATCGAGCGCCTGATGGCCGAGCTCCGAACCTCGATCCGCCTGCGGAAAATGGCGGACGTTCCAATCGGCGTCTTCCTTTCCGGCGGAATCGATTCCAGTACGAATGCGACTCTGTTCTCGGAGGGCGAGACCGAGCAAGTACACACCTTCACGGTCGGGTACGATGGCAATTACGCGTCCGCTCCTAACGAGACGGAATACGCTCGCCGCACGGCCGCCCGAGTCGGCGCATCTCATCACGAGATCTTGTTGAACGCCGGGGATGCGATCGGATTCCTCGAGACCATGGCCAGGCTCCAGGACGAGCCTCTAGCGGACCCGGTTTGCCTCCCCATCTACTTTTTATCGAAGTTGGCTAGAGAGCACGGGTGCATCGTCTGCCAGGCGGGCGAAGGCGCCGATGAGCTGTTCTGTGGCTATCCCCTCTGGCTCCGGTTTCTACAACTACAGAACGCCAACCGCCTTCCCGTACCTTCCGTGATCAAGCGCCTCGGCTTGGGCGCACTGGCGGCCGCCGGCAGGGATCAGACCGTCCATTACGAGTGGCTACGACGAGGGGCTAGGGGCGAGCCAGTGTTTTGGGGCGGTGAGGAAGCGTTTACGCACGTCCAGAAACTCCGGTTACTCCACCCCGACTTGCGGAACCGGTTCCGTGATCTCACTTCATGGGATGCGATTTCGCCGATCCGGGAGCGGTTTCTCACTAAGGCGTGGGACAAGTCCGATTTCCACTGGATGTCATATCTAGACCTGAACCTCCGCCTGCCTGAGTTGCTGCTGATGCGCGTCGATAAAATGAGCATGGGCGTTAGCCTCGAAGCCCGTGTACCTTTTCTCGATCACAAGTTTGTCGAACTCGCGCTTAGCATACCCGCTAAGGCGAAACTCGGATCCGGAGGAACAAAATATCTTCTCAAGAAGGCGGTTCGCGGGTTGTTGCCCGATGAAATCATCGATCGAAAAAAGCAGGGTTTCAACGTCCCGCTCCGCGAGTGGTCCAACGGCGTGCTTGGAACGACCACGAGAGGCGAGTTGCAGGCCTTCTGCGCCGACACTTCTTTCCTCGACATCAATGAAGTGACGAAGTTGCTGGATAGTCCCGCACGGGCAACCGCCTGGCCCCTCCTCAACTTCGCGCTTACAGTCCGGCAAACTCAACAGCGTGATTTAGCTCCCGCTGCGGTTTAGCTCAGGGATGCCATAGGTCCTGAAATTCTTATCAGCGCAATGGAAATCGTTGCGAGTGAATGCAGCGAAATGAACTTCTAGGATGCTGATTATCAATGCTGACGACTGGGGTTATGACGCGCACACCACAAGCCGAGCCCTCGCCTGTGTGGAACGTGGCTCCATTTCATCAGTCAGTGCGATGGTATTCATGGAAGATTCCGAGCATGCGGCTGCCGTGGCGCGCGACCGCGGAATCGACACCGGGCTCCATTTGAACCTGGATACTCCTTTTAGCAAAGTTCCCATTACGAGCGACCTGGTGGAACACCAAGCCAGGCTTGCGCGTTTCCTTCATAGTCCGTTCTCACGCCCGTTTTTCCACCCGGGGTTGGTTCGCTCATTCGAATATGTCGTGTCGTCGCAACTGGCTGAGTACGATCGTTTGTACGGCGCGCCACCGCGACGGATCGACGGACACCACCATTTGCACCTGGCTGCAAACGTGCTTCTGGGCAAGCTGCTTCCTCTTGGAACGATACTGCGGCCGCATTTTTCCCGGGAATCCGGAGAGAAGCGAATTCGCAACTCTATGTTCAGGTGCTATTCAAAACTGATGCTGCGAAGGAGCCATCGAACGGTCGATTGTCTGTTCGCTCTGCCGCCTCTCGAACCCAAAAGGCTCCTGCAGATCTTCTCCAGGTCTCGCGATATTACTATTGAAGTTGAGACGCATCCGACCAACCCGGTTGAGTTCGAGTTCTTGACGGGCGGAGGTCTATTTCGACTTCTAGGCGACATCCCTCTATCGCGTCACCATCTCCCCATACCCGCCTGAAATCCTAAGAAGACCTATCTATGCGTACAGGACGAGCCACCGTCGTAATAGCATTTGCCGAGGCTCTATCTGCACCAGAAGTTGCATGGAGTCTCCTTGATGCCGGTTTTAACGTTACGAGCATCGCCCGCCGCGGGCACGGCTCAGCGCTGCGGCACAGTCGCAAGGTCGTTTGCTACGAGATTTGTCCCCCCGAACAGGATATGGCGCAAGCCCTTCGCGATACAGCGTCGGTGCTGAACTCGTTCGGCGATCGGCATGACGACCCAATACTCTTATTTCCGCTGGATGATACAGCGTTGTGGATGTGTAACGAATTGGCTCCGAACGAGAGCTGGATCCTAGTCGGTCCCAGCAAACCCAACGCTGATCTCGCACTTAATAAGCGCCTGCAAACCCGACTTGCGTGCGAAGCCGGTTTCAAAGTCCCCGAAACAGGTGTAGCCAGTTCGATCGATCAGGCTATGGCCCTCGGCGAACAGATTGGTTTTCCTCTTGTTCTGAAACCCGTAGAGTGCACTTCAGTGCGGAATGGGAGGAAAATAGCCCGGAGGACACGGATTTGTGCAAACGCGAACGAATTCGAAGCGGCTCTTCGAGAG
This sequence comes from uncultured Acidobacteriaceae bacterium, assembly GCA_963743115.1. Classification (GTDB taxonomy): domain Bacteria; phylum Acidobacteriota; class Terriglobia; order Terriglobales; family Acidobacteriaceae; genus Sulfotelmatobacter. The sequence goes on from CAVUOM010000003.1 coordinate 77,075, forward strand.
TGGAATGAAAGCATACCCTTGCTTCTGCAGAAATACATCATTGGAGTTGGAGAAGGTGTGTTTGGACTTGCAACTCCGGAAGGGGTCCAGTCCTGGAGTGCTCATCGTCGCCTACGAATGATGAACCCTCATGGATCAGGCGCCTCTGCCTGTGTATCGATACCTGTAGATGAAAGCATACGACAGAAGACTGAGGCCCTCATTGCCAATGCGAAGTGGGCAGGGCTATTCATGGTAGAGCTGCTGCGAGACCAGTCGGGCGAAGCATGGTTTGTTGAACTGAATGGCCGGCCTTGGGGCAGCATGGCCCTAGCCCGCCGCCAAGGCCTGGAATATCCGGCTTGGAGCGCGTCCATGGCGCTCGCCCACGGTTCGCACGTCGGTACATCCAAATCCGCCTCACCAGGGCTAGTCTGCCGCAACCTTGGCCGCGAACTTATGTACCTGCTGTTCGTTATCCGTGGCCCAAGATCCGCGGCAATGGTCGAATGGCCCTCGATCTGGAAAGCACTGCGCACGATTCTGCAAACTAGCCGCAGTGAGCGTTATTACAACTGGCGTAGTGACGACAAGAAAGTGTTTTTTGCAGATTGTTTTTATACGTTACGAAATAACCTACTTAAGGCGGGAGGCTAATTACGCGTGAGAGTCCTTGCCGCTTGTCACGTTCACTCTAACCTGTCTTACGACGGTAGTTATACGCTCGAAGCATTGAGTGACAAGTTCAGTCGCGCTGGCTACCGTGTTCTGCTGATGACCGAACATGATCGCGGTTTCTCACCCGAACGACTACGCCAACTACGTGAGTTGTGCGACGCAGCCAGCACCGGGGACCTCTTGATAATTCCGGGCATTGAGTATAGCGATGCTTCGAATCAGGTCCACATTCTAGTGTGGGGTGACGTTCCGTTCTTAGGCGAAAATCTGCCCACGAGGGAGACGCTGCAGAGAGTTAAGGACGCGGGTGGCGTAGCGGTGCTTGCGCATCCGTTTCGAAGAAATGCTTGGCAGCGTTTCGAGCCAAGTTGGGGAGAGGCACTTGCAGGAATCGAGGTGTGGAATCGAAAGTACGATGGCTTTGCACCCAATCGCATCGCGCAAGATCTACAGCGAAGTGTCGGTGCCATTCCTTTTGTCGGCTTGGACTTCCACACTCAGAGACAATCATTTCCGCTGGCGATGGCAATGGACATTGACTCCGCAGTGACCGAGCGGACCGTCCTGGAGTGTATTCGCGCACGTCGAGTCAACCCCCGAGTGTTTGGATTCGAGGTCAACGGGCAACTAGTTCGCCGTGCTTTGCCGATCCTAAAGGGGGCGGAAGTCTTCCGAAAGAAGGCCGCTCGGGCCTCGAGAAAAATGAAATTGCACGTCTGAACCTATGTCATCAATATCCCAACTTCCGCATATCAGCGTCTGTATCTGCACATTCCAGCGGCCTGAATACCTGCGCCGAACATTGAACGCATTGGACACACAGGAGATCGGCGACCTCTTCACCTACTCGGTGGTGGTCGTGGACAACGATGCCGAGGCCTCAGCCAAAAACACCGTATCCGGGTTTACGTCCCTCGGCGGGCATCCCGTGACATTCGTCGTGGAACCACAGAAAAACATTGCGTGTGCCCGCAACGCTGCGGTGTTGCACTCACATGGAGATTACATCGCCTTTGTCGACGACGATGAATACCCGGCTCAGGATTGGCTTCTCAAATTATTCCAGACCTGTGAAGGCGCTGATGTGGATGGCGTCCTGGGGCCGGTCAGACCCTATTTTGACTGCGCTCCTCCCGCTTGGGTCACGAAAGGAGCATTTTTCGAAAGGCCATCGCATCCGACAGGCATGGTATTACAGTGGTCGCAGACACGTACCGGGAATGTGCTCTTCTCGCGGCGAATTTTGCCGAAAAACGAAGCACCGTTCCGTGTTGAAATTGGGACCGCCGGAAGCGACATAGACTTCTTTCGGAGACTAATGGAACAAGGTCGGGTATTCATTTGGTGTGAAGAGGCGGTCGTTTTTGAAGTCGTCCCGCCCTCACGATGCCGGCTGAGTTACCTGTTGAAACGCGCCCTTATGCGTGGCAGCAAGTTTCACGGGCATCCTGTCAATCGGATGAAAAATGCGATGAAATCCTTGATAGCTGTTCCTGCTTACATTATTGCCCTGCCATTCCTAGGGTTGCTCGGCGCACACGTTTTTATAAAGTACTTAATAAAGCTCTGCGACCACTTCGCCCGGCTTCTCGGTTTTGCTGGCATCGAGCTTGTGGGGCAGAGACCGACCTAGCAAGCTGCGCCGGGGCTAGCCTCAATCCTGCCCGGCACGTCATTTTGGCAAGTACCACGAGAATCCCCTGACTGAGTGGCGGCCAGCGCGTGTTTTGATCGAAGAATCACTGATTACGTTGTAGTCGCAATGGAGAGTCACCGATGGGCCTGAAACTTCTCAAAGATGATTTAAAAATAGCCGGCAAGAGATCTACAGAACGAATGCCAAAGCGGGGCATGTGAAACCGGAGGGCGTGTGATCAGTGTCTGTGGCAGAAAAATCAGAATCACGGGACGGTTCTTACGGATCGCCCGCGTGGACGGTGACAGGCATAGATTCCTGGATGACCCGGAGCCGATGGTGAAGGCGCTTAAGAGCTGCGGAACCCGCGTAGACATCTTCACCTTCATGCAAAGGCTTACTGAGCGAGAGCCAAAATACTCCTATCCCATGGAGTGGGAGAACCTGGCCGTTCTTCCCGTATCTACGTTTGATCATTGGTTTACAAAGCAAATACGCTTCGCGCCTCGCGGCAGGGTACGACAAGCAGAAAAGAAGGGTGTGAAAGTCTGGGAAGTGCCGTTTGACGACGCTCTCGTCAAAGGCATCTGGGAAATCTATAACGAATCTCCGGTTCGCCAAGGCCGGCATTTCCCGCATTACGGTAAGGATCTCGAGACAGTGCATAAAGCGGAAGCGACACATCTTGATAGCAGCGTTTTCATCGGGGCATATTTCGAGGAAAGACTCATTGGTTTTGCCAAACTAGTTCATGACGAAACCCATACCCAGGCGAACTTGATGAATATTCTCTCGTTAACGCAATACCGCGACAAGTGCCCAACCAACGCCTTGCTTGCACAAGCGGTTCGTTCTTGCGCCGCGAGAAGCATACCTTTTCTGGTTTACCAAAAGCTCCTATACGGCAAGGAAAAATCGAGTAGCTTAAGCAATTTCAAAGAAGTAAATGGATTTGGGGGAATGGACGTGCCTCGCTACCACGTTCCATTGACCCACCTGGGCTGGCTGGCGTTGCATCTGGGCTTCCACAAGAGACTCGCTGATCGTTGCCCAGAACCGGTCCTCACCAAGCTTCGCGACCTCAGACGAGCGTGGTACAACCACAGAGTCCGGCTGGGGGAAGCCGGTCCGACCGAAGTCGCCTGATAATGCCCGGAATCGTCGGTTTAATTACGCGGATTCCTCGGCAGCAGGCGGAGCCTCGATTGCTGCGGATGGTGGAAGGGCTTCAGCACGAGTCCTTTTATGTCACCGGAACCTGGAGCGATGAGGAATTAGGGGTGTATGTCGGCTGGGTGGCTCGCGAGGGTTCGTTCTCGGCAAATATGCCACTCCGTGACGGGCGCAACGAAAGCGTGCTCGTCTTCTCGGGCGAAGACTACTCAAGGTGCTCCTCCTCGGCCCCCATGGCGGTCCGGTCTGATGGGCAGGATGGCTCCGGATACCTCCTCGAACGGTGCCACGACGATCACGCATTTCCGGCAAGTCTGAACGGCCGCTTCCAGGGGCTGTTGGTTGATCGTCCACGGGGTTCCGCGCTGCTATTCAATGATCGATATGGAATGCACCGCCTGTACTATCACGAATCCGCTGATGCGTTCTACTTCGCCGCGGAAGCCAAAGCCATTTTGGCTGTGTGTCCCGAACTGCGGCGGGTTGACCTCCGGGGTTTGGGGGACTTGGTTTCGTGCGGTTGTGTGCTTGAGAATCGTTCGCTGTTCGAGGACGTCAAGGTTCTGCCTCCCGGATCGGCGTGGACCTTCCGGCCGGACGCCTCTGTCCAAAAGTCCTTTTATTTCCAGCCGCGGGAATGGGAAGAACAGACACCACTAGAACACGAGACATACTATGAAGAGCTAAAGTCCGTATTCACCCGCAATCTGCCACGTTATTTCGAAGGCAGTGAGCGTATCGGGATGTCGTTGACCGGTGGATTCGACACCCGAATGGTGATGGCATGGCAGAAATGCCCGGCGGGATCGCTTCCGTGTTACACCTTCGGTAGCGCATTCCATGAGAATCGGGATGTGATCATCGCGCGGAGGGTCGCTCGCGCCTGCGAGCAGCCGCACCGTGTAATTGTAGCCGGGGCCGATCTGCTGGGGAACTTCGCTAGATATGCCGAACGAACGGTGTACCTGACGGACGGCTGCACGAGCGTTAACCACGCCCCCGTCCTCTATTCGAACGAGAATGCGCGAACGATTGCACCCGTAAGAATGACCGGGAACTATGGCGACCAGATAATTCTGCGGTTGAGAGCTTTCAAGCCCTCGAGAGTGACGCCGAGTTTGTTCCATCCCGACTTTGCCGCCCACGTCAACGCCGGCGTCGAGACGTATCGTGCCGCAACCGATACACACCCCCTTACATTCGCTGCCTTTCGTCAAGCGCCTTGGTTTCATTACGGACTGGCGGCACTCGAGCACACCCAGCTCACCCTGCGCACGCCATACCTGGATAACGACTTCGTGCGTACCAATTACAGGGCGCCTCAGTCGGCATTGATAAGCAACGAGGTGCGCTTACGCCTGATTGCGGAAGGCAATCCCGCCCTTCGGCAAATAGCGACGGACCGCGCCAGCAGTAGCTCCATCGGAATTACCGCAGCCCTGGTCCACGCCTATCAAGAGCTGACCTTCAAGGCGGAATATGCATACGACTACGGTATGCCGCCACTTGCAGCCCGGGCCGACCACCTGGTCTCGTGGTTGCATCTGGAGCGGCTCTTCCTCGGCCGGCATAAGTATTACCATTTTCGAGTCTGGTATCGAGACGCCCTTTCAAAGTATGTACGCGAGATGCTGCTTGATGAACGCACGCTTTCCCGACCATACTGGGATCGCCGCGCCGTTGAGGCAGTCGTCCGCGGTCATCTAGTGGAAGGGAAAAACTACACCAGTGAGATTCACACCCTCCTCACAGTAGAGCTGATTCACCGCCTTTTCATCGACACAAGATGATTGTCGAGTTCGCGCCCGGGAGGAGCGAATGCTCCAAACGTGGGCAGATCTCGCGAAGGAGCGGGGAGAATGCTACCGATTCCGTCGAGGGCGGGCGATACCTCGAATCTGAAATTGAGGAGCGGTATAAACCGAGATGGGAACTTTGACAGCGAATATGCAATTGGGATTGAAGAAGAACCCGACGAGTAATCGACTTAAGTGGCCCTGGATTGTTGCGGCGATCTCCATCGTGGCTCTCAACGCATTACTTCTCTTCGTCTTGATCCCCGAGGTGTCCGGCCGAATGAACCGGTTATACAATTCGGACGGATACGTCGACACTTACGAACAAATCGCGGAAAATCTGGCGGCGGGTCACGGATACAGAGTCTATCCGGACACTGCCAGGACACTCTCACGGGAGCCGGGATATCCGGTTCTCCTGGCCGTTTTTTTTTGGATATTTGGCGACAATTTGACGACAGTACAGCTTGCGAACATGCTTTTCACGTTCGCAACGGCGGGGCTGATCGCGCTGCTAGCCCGTAGAGTGTCCGGCAGCAATGTAGTAATCCTGGGCGCCCCCTTGCTGTTCCTTTTCCATCCTGGAACACTCATTGCCGAGAGCCGTGGAGGAGTCGAAGCGGCATTCACCTTTTTTCTTGTCCTCTTTATGCTAACGGTGTACAGGGCGATTGAGACCCGCGGATGGTTCGATTACTTGTTGAGTGGGGCCGCATTAGGCGCGACGGTGTTGACCAGGAGTACTCCGTTACTGTTCCCCGTTTTGCTGCTAGCCTATCTTGCGGCGATTGAACCAAAGCGATCATGGTTGAGTCTCTGCCGGAACGGCGCCATCATGGCGATCGCTGCTGCTACGGTTCTCTCTCCATGGATCATTCGCAACTACTCACTCGTCGGAAAGTTCGTACCGACTGCGTCGGTCTTGGGAATATCGGCCCACGCGGGCCTCTATAACAACACGCACTACTCTGGTGCGGAGAGCTGGGCACTGGTTGACCGGGAAGGTGCGCGTGAGCGTAGAAGGTTGGCCGAGGATCTCGGTTACCCTTTCAAAGTAGAGGCACTCGGATACTTTCAGGATTTCTACTCCAGTAAAGACGAAGTTAGATTCTCTGATTATCTTCTTAATCGAGTTATCGGTGAGTATCGGAGGTCTCCGATCCTCTTCGTGAAATGCGTCGGCGCCAATCTGTTTAACTTCTGGTTCAGGGGTAAAACGATAGAGTCCACCAGGCTTAACTTGATTCTGGAAGTGCCCTATCTTTTTCTTGCGATGGCGGGCCTGGTGATGGCAGTGAGAAACGGGCTGTTCAATGCGGTAGCCCCAGTGCTTCTTTTGATCGCATACCTCGTAGCTGTTTCGGTGGTCGTTCTCGCGCAGGCAAGATACAGCGTGCCGCTCATTCCTTTTCTTTCCATCCTCGTATGTATTGCGGTGGACGGGATAAGGAGAACGGTTGATTGGCGGCCAAAAAAGGACAAACAGGTTGCCGTACCGTTGGCGGCGGCAAAGCTCCAGTCCCAGTAATAGGAGGCAATAAGATAGCAGTGGTACTTGAAGGGTTGAAACAACGGCGGGCCGAGGCCGTCAGGTTGTCGATCGTCATCCCCGCGTTTAACGAAGAGGCGCGCCTGCCCGAGACGCTGCGCAAGACCGTCAGCTGGTGCGAAGCGCACGACCTCGAATTCGAAGTCATCGTGGTGGACGACGGCAGCCGGGACGGGACGGTGGCGTTGGGACGGCTGTTCGAGGAAACCGACCAGCGGATCCGCGTTCTTGCTTGTGCGCACATGGGCAAGGGGGGCGCGGTCCGCACCGGGGCGCTTAGCGCGAAAGGCCACTTTGTTCTCTTCATGGACGCTGACGGCGCGACCCCGTTAAGCGAGATTCCAAAGCTGTTCGCGCGTGTCGACGAGGGCTACGACGTGGCGATCGGCTCGAGAGTCGTCCGGGAGGGTGAGGCGGAGGTCAAGACGCCGGTCCATCGACGCATCATTGGTCGCACGTTCGCGTTCTTTACCGGTTTATTGGCCTTGGGTGGCATTGCTGACACCCAGTGTGGTTTCAAGATGTTCCGGCGTGAGGTAACCGCGGCGATCTTCGCCCGACAGAAGACCGTAGGCTTTGCTTTCGACGTCGAGATACTTTTCATCGCGCGCCGACTTTCGCTCTCCGTCGTTGAGGTGCCGGTCAACTGGGTGGCACAGCCCGGTTCCAAAGTCAATCTCATCACGGACTCTTTCAGGATGCTCTGGGATATTTGCCGGATCTCCTGGCTCCACCGGAATTTCGACGGCCGCCGAAGTGAGGACCTTGAGCGGTCCGATGCTGGCGAGCAGGACGTCCGCGCCATGCAAGAAGATCAGAGCCTGTCCGCGCATTCGCGTCAACGTTAGAATTACCGTGTTGCTTCCGACTGCAAGAATCGCTGTCGTTGTTCACGTACCAGGACACTGAGCCACTTCGCATCATGGCCAAGTTAATTGCCACATTGTGCTGTTACATCGGAATAGCGGGCCTCTTCTGGCTCGTGCGGGACAAAAAAGCCCGAACTTCTAAGGCAGTGTGGATTCCCGTTATCTACCTGCTGATCATCAGTTCCCGCCCACTTTCCTCATGGCTGGAAATGGCTCCGCCAGAGATAAAGGACGGGGTTTACTCGAGTCCGTTCGACGCAGCCGTCTCCTTCATTCTATTGGCGCTCGCCCTGATCGTGCTCTTCTTCAGACAAAAGAAGGTTGCGTCACTGCTCCGCGGGAACATACCGATATTGCTGTTCTACTCTTACGCGGCCATGAGTATGATGTGGTCCGATATTCCTTTTGTCACGTTGAAGCACTGGACCAAGGGTATCGAAGACGTCTTAATAATCCTCGTCGTGGTGACCGATGATGCTCCGGTGCTGGCTATCAGACAGGTCATTACACGCGCTGGATTCCTTCTTATCCCGCTATCGGTTCTTGTCGGTATCTATTACCCGGTCTGGGGGCGGCGATACACCAAAGGCGGCGCACCCGAATTCACTGGCGTCAGCGTGCAGAAGAACCAGCTTGGGCAAATCTGCTTGATCTTAGGTTTGGGGTTGCTGTGGTGCTTGCTTCAAGCCTATCGGGACCGGAAGAGCGCAGTCCGCGGCCGGCGCTTGCTGGCCTTCGGCACGACCATCGTAATCGACGCATGGCTGCTGCATAAGTGTCTTTCGCTGACCTCGACCGTTTGTCTGGTTCTGGGCGCCGGCGTTATGATCTTAGCCAGTCGGCCCTCGAAGCGCCCCAAACCGCTGAGGGTACATCTTTTGGTAGCTACGGCACTATGCATTGCCTTGGTCCCTTTGTTCGTCGCACCTACTCTTGTCGAGTCGGTGGGGAGGGATACAACGTTTTCAGGTCGCACGGAGATCTGGCATCTCCTTCCCACCTTGCTCCAAAACCACTGGCTCGGAGCCGGGTACGAGACTTTCCTGGTCGGACCACGGCTGGTCGAAATGGTACGCACTTTCGGGTACGACTTCCAAGAGGCTCACAATGGTTACCTGGAAGTTTACCTAAACCTGGGCTGGATTGGCGTCTCGCTGTTTGCTTGTCTCCTGATTGACGGGTACCGGAAAATCGTCGCGGGGATGCGCTGGGATCCCACCACCGGCGGCCTTCGTCTGGCGTTTTTTGTCACTGTGCTGATCGAAGGCTTAACGGAGGCGCCGTTCCGGATGATGACGGTCACGTGGTTTGCCATGCTCTGGGCCCTCCTTAGTGCTCCGAAAGGGGCAAGCCCCCCGAATCCTGCGCCGCGGCGCAGCCGGTCAACGGCGCGAGCGGGAGATTACACCAACGAAGTTGCGACCCGCATCCCCGTATAGTCTCCGATGGTTGGAGCGAAAAAGAGCCTCGCCAGGCTGTCAGTCGGCCCGTTTTCTCGCCGAGCGAACGGAACTACTCCGTTGCCGAGAGCTTTTGCCGGACCGCGCAAGAAGGCGTCAAAATAATTTGGAGGATATTTGAGCCGCTTACGAATTTTGCTATTAGGGCCGGAGTGTCATCCGGATCGCGTAAGCATTCCACGCGTTACTTACCGTCATGCGGCAGCTCTCGCCCAACTTCATGATGTTACCCTCGTCGCCCGATCGTCGGTTGAGGAAGATCTGCGACGCGCCGAGGCGCCGTTTCAGGCGATCGAAGTGGTTCAAACGGCCGTACCTGATCGGATTTTCGCTTGGTGCTATCGAAACATTTTCAGGTCTAACCCCGCCACCCAGATGTTGACAGCTTTCCGCTACCCATTTTCTATTGCTTTTGAATGGCGCGCCTGGCGGCAGTTGCGGCGCCGCATCTTTGCAGGGGAGTTCGACGTTGTCCTCCGCCTCCTCCCGATGGCATCGGTCTTGCCGAGTCCTTTCGCGTTTTTCCTGCGCAATGGCCCTATCCCGTTCGTCATTGGTCCGGTCACCGGTGGTTTATCGTGGCCGGCCGGCTTTCGACAGCAGAACGAAAAAGAGTGGATCTTTAGCTTAAGGAGTCTCTATCGATTTCTACCCTTTGCGCGGTCCACGTATCGCCACGCGTCAGCGATTATCGCTGCTTCGTCCCAAACATACTCCGAGTTTGGTGCGTATGAGGATAAGATGTTTTTCATCCCGGAGCCCGGTATCGAAAGCTCCCTCTGTGTTGCTGACTCTCGCAATTCGGCAGCCGGTGGAAAACTCGAGTTGATTTTCGTTGGTGGCTTAACTCCTCGAAAAGCCTGCGATCTTGCTTTGCGGGGGGCCGCTCCGCTCTTACGGAATGGTTTGGCCCATTTTATAGTCGTCGGCGACGGGCCGGAACAAAACCGCCTCGAGCAACTTACCAGATCTCTTGGCATCGAGAAGTCTGTGTCTTTCTGCGGCTGGGTCAGTCACGCTCAAGTCCTGGGCTACTTGCGCTCTGCAGATGCATTAGTGTTCCCATCCATTCGCGACAACGGCGCGGGAGTGGTTTTTGAAGCGCTCGCGAGTGGCGCCGTACCCGTGGTTGTGGACTTCGGCGGCCCCGGTGACATCGTGCATCCCGACGTAGGCTACAAGGTGCCGCTAACCAATGAAAACGATGTCGTGTCCCGGATAGAAAAAATCTTGGCGGATCTCGCCAGCAATCCCGACCTTCTGGATCGCTTACGACGGCAAGGAATGACCTATGCCCGGGAATCCCTGACTTGGGAAGCGAAGGCGCAAAGGACCACTCAAGTCCTGGATTGGGCTGTGCGGCGAGGACCCAAACCGGATCCCTCGCCAACCAAGGTGCTGTGTGCGAGCTAGTCAAACTAGGGTAACTTTTGCGGCCGGCAGAAACGAAGAAAATGCCAATGTGGAAAGTGGCAGTTCGTTTGGAAAAGGAGCACGCACGCCCCATGCCTGTTGAGGAGCGATTGAACCATCAATGGGACCCCAGGGCCGTGGCGTAAGGAATGGTCCTGATCCCATTTGATGCCGCGGGCGCCTTCCACCCTGTAGCGAAAGATCGGGAATTGAAACGCCTCGCCGTACGGGGCGCGGCTGCGACGTTGTCCGCCGCGACGCTGTCACTTCCCCTGCGCATGGCCTCTACCATCGTCCTGGCCCGGATGCTGATGCCGGCCGATTTTGGCGTAGTGGCAATGGTGACCACCTTTAGCCTGCTGCTGCAGAGCTTCGGAACCAGTGGTTTTAGTGAGGCGGTCATTCAACGCGAGGAGATGAACCACTATCTTGCCAGTAATCTTTTCTGGGTCACGAATGCGATCGGGTTAATCCTGACCCTCGGGTTTGCTGCTTCGGGACCATTGCTCGCTCACTTTTTCCGAAATCCCCTCGTTACGCGGGTGACGATTGGGATATCGATAGCAATCTTCTTCGGCGGAGCTGCGACTATACACTTGGCCCTCCTCAGACGCGCAATGCGGTTCGCCTCCGTTTCGGCCAACGAAATGGTCGCTCTGGTTGTCTACACTGCAACCGCGACTCTGCTGGCGCTGAGAGGGTGGGGATACTGGTCTCTGGTAGGGGCAATTGTTGCGCAGGCACTAAGCGGCACGATAGGGGCCTTTTGGCTTTGCCGCTGGGTTCCCAGCCTGCCACGGAGGGGAGTTGGGACACGGGCTTTGTTAGGATTCGCCATAAAAGTCTATGGCCGATTCAGTGTCAACTATTTTGCCAAAAACCTTGACAACCTCCTGGTGGGTTGGCGATTCAACGCGGCGGCCCTGGGATACTATAAGAAAGCTTACGACCTGTTCGCGCTTTCGGCTAGCCAGCTGACTTCGCCGCTCGACAATGTTGCCCTCTCGGCGTTGAGTCGGTCAAATCACGACCCTGATCGCCTCAAGCGATACCTCGCCAACACGCTGGGGGTCGTTGCCTTCATAGGGATGGCCGTGGGGGCCGATCTTACGCTGGTCGGCAAGGATGTGGTGCGCCTGGTGCTCGGACCCAAATGGGCGGAATCCGGCAGAATCTTCGAGTTGTTCGGGCCGGGAATCGGAGTCATGCTGCTATGTAGCACTGTTGGCTGGATCCATCTCTCGATTGGGAAGCCGGGACGCTGGCTTCGCTGGACGATCGTGGAGTTCGCGATCACCGCCTCCTTGTTTGTGTTGGCGCTGCGCTGGGGACCAAAGGGGGTTGCCGCTGCGTGGAGCGTATCCTATTGTGCGCTCGTGGTTCCTGCCTTCTGGTATGCCGGGCGGCCAATCGGATTGGGTGTCTCTTTTTTGATAGCCGCAGTCTGGCGATACGCCGCTGCGTCGCTGCTCGCGGGTGCTGCAACAGCCGCCATCTTCCGAGGCACGCTAATCGGGTCTTCTCCAGCAGGGGTTGGGGCCGCGCTGGAGACAATCATGATTACTTCATCAGTATTTGTCACTTTGTATGTGGGCACCGTAATTCTGCTGTACTGGGGCTGTGCACCCCTGCGCCAACTGGCAGGGCTTCTGCGCGAGGTCGTCCCTAGACGAATCGCGACGAGCCCGGCTGCTGAACCTGTTGGAGAATACAAGTGAGCCAGCGAGCAACCCACTCCCAGAGATCAGCGTCCAGCTACCTCGCCAAGGCACGGGTGCGGTTTGCAATGGAGGCAACCAGGGTCCTATTCGGAAGGCAACTCGCCATAAGAACCTCTGTTCCGCTAATCTCCTTTACTTTTGATGACTTCCCCCGATCGGCGTTCCTCAACGCCAGTGCGATCTTGGGACGGTATGGCATCCTCGGAACGTATTACGTGTCCATGGGCCTTGCAGGAAAGCAATCTCACATGGGGCCAATGTACCAGACGGAGGATCTCAAAGAACTTGCACGACTGGGTCACGAACTCGGATGCCACACTTTCGGGCATTGCCATTCCTGGAATACCCCTCCTGACATATACGAGAAAGCAATCCTCGATAACCAGCAGGCCCTGAATGAGGTGCTCCCCGGGACGGCATTCCGAACTTTCTCTTACCCCTTCAGCGGGCCCCGGCTGCCCGTGAAGCAAATCGCCGGCAGGCACTTCTTATGCTGTCGCGGGGGCGGGCTGCGCGCGGGACGCTTTTTTCTTCGGCATCACGCGGGAGGGCAGACATTCAACTCCGGAACTACAGATCTCAACTTGCTTTGTGCGTTTTTCTTGGAACAGAGCCGCGAAAACCCCGAGGCGGTGAAGCGTTTAATCGATCAGAATGCCCAAGCCCGCGGATGGCTGATTTTTGCGACTCACGATGTTTGTGATGCGCCCAGCCGGTTCGGGTGCACTCCTGGCTTCTTTGAGCAGGTGGTGCAATGGTCCTTGGAATCAGGCGCGCGGATCCTCCCTGTTGTAGAGGCTTTGGAAGTGCTCCAAGCCTCGCAGCCGAAGCGGGAACGGAAGCTCCGATCATGCGAGGCCGAAGGTCATTGAACAATAGCCGAGAGGTTCGTTGGGGGGGCGGGGGGTGGGTTGCCCGATGAGGTACCCGTAAATGTCGCCCCAATGTTCGGAGCGGTCCCGGTCAACACTTGCGTGCCATCAGACTTGCTGTAGAGATACACGCCCTGACCCGATGAGCGGCTGATCGAATTGGCCAGCGTCAGTGTATTGGTCGAGTAGTTGACCGCCGTAACACAGACGTGGTTTGAGGCCGTGTTAACCGCGATACAGTCTGCTTGCACACCAGCGGCATTCAATCCCAGGCCGTCCTGGAAGAAAGCGGCGTCGGTCACAACCAACGAGGTTCCCGAGCCAGAATCTCCTGCGGCCACAGTCGTCAGATGAGTTCCAGCGTTGAGGGCCGGTGAGCCAGCAGCAAGATTGAAGTTTCCACCCGAGTAGTTCGCCAGCGGATCGCTGGTGGCCATAATGTTCGGGGTGAATACTCCTACACTATCGTTGGGAAATGCAGTTGGGCTGCCACCTGATCCCGAAAACGAACAAGGAGAAGACGAACAGAACGCCATATTCCCCCCGGCAGTAAAGCCTGGCTGGTCCCCAGCGTCGTTCAGCGAATAGGGGGACCAATCCCACGACGACTGCACAGCGTGCGGGTAATAGTACAACTCATTAATCTCCGCTCCACCAGTCGAGCTGCCATCGCGGTAACTAGTAGAAGCCGGGGAGCCGAGCGACCCGTTATCGGGGTCGATCCAACTGTTATTGTAATACTTCACGTTCAGGAAGCCGCTGGTCTGCGTGTTTGTTGCGGAACCAAAATGGGCGAACACGTTGTAGCGGCCAATCACATTGAAGCAGCTCGTTCCGCACCCATTAGGATTGTCGCCAGCGGTCCAAAGTCCCTTGCCATCGACTCCTACGACAGTGGTTGCTGTGTTTCCTTCCCACAACTGGTGCTGCACCAGGTCGCTCGCGGCGGTGTTGCTGCGCTCCGCGTAAATCATGTCCATGTGGCAGTTGCCAGAAGCAGAGCCACATTCAGACTCATAGACGTTATGAAAGTTATTGTTTCGAATGACTTCGTACTGGCCGTAGGCTTCTACCACGATACCGAAGTGAGAAAAATCGTTGTTCTCGACTAAAATGTGGTTGCCCGCCAGACCGAGCGCTACGCAGTTGTTGGGAGCAGATGACGTTCCACACCCATAACTGAACGTGTTCCCCTGGATGTAGACGTAGGAAACTCCGTTCGTGCCCTGAAAGGAAATTTCCACGTCGTTGCCCAGGCCGCACTGGAAGAACACATTATTGGTGATATAGAAGTCGGTCGAGCCGTCCGGGGCCGCGACGCATCCCCCGCTCTGTAAGGGCTGGCTAACGCTGAATCCGCAGGTGCCGGAGGCCGCTGGCGCCGTACAGTTGCCGATCAGCTTGGTGTGGGAATTCAGTGTGAATCCGCCACTGACGTTCACTACATCGGAACCGTTCACGGTAATGGTTTTGTAATTGCCGGCAGTCCCCGCCGATACAGTAACGTTCTCGTTATACGTCCCTGCGTAGACCGTGCAGGTATCACCAGCAGACATGGCCGTGGCGCAGGCTTGGATGGTGGAGTAATTTCCGCCGCTGGGCTTGACCGTATAGTTGGCAGCTAAGGCCGAAAGATTAAGAATCAGAAGACAGCAGACGGTTTTGATGATCGTTTTCATAAGGGGGAAGGGGCCCGATCCGCAGAGTATGCCCGTGAGTCGTAGGGTAACCACCTATCCGCACGTGGTCAACAGCACGAAGGTACACAAAAGACAAGAATTAGAACCTCTGAGTTCCGAAAAATGGGAGGAATTTCCCTTGTGTACCGATGGCCACTCGTAGTACGGACCAAAGTGACCGTTCTCCCCGAGTCAAAAGGGCTCACCTTGGCAGTTTGAGCCCCCCATACTGACCTGCTCCCGGCTTTCAGGACAAGTCCGAATGATTTCGGGTCATTGCATATTTGCCACACGTTCCCTGCTCTTGCACAATTAATCTCCAAGAAGGGAGCCGCCACTTCTCATGACTTTCCAACAGTTCTTACGGGAATTTTGGTTCCCGCTGCTCTTGACAGGGCTCAGTGTGTTTCCGGGGTATGCAGCCATGGCCGCTGAGGGAAACGCTAAAAGGGTCTGGCTTTCCATAATTGGAGTGATTTTACTTGTCGCTTGGTTGTCGTGGGTGTGGGGGGATCCGGTGCGAGGTCCTTTTCAAAAAATGATTTCACCGCACTCACAGGATACGTTCCGTCTCAATGCGATGGGCTTTAAGACATACGTACCTATTGCTCGGCTGAGCGACGGGATGGACTTTAGTGGCATGTTTAGAATTCCTGGAAATCCAATTAAATTAAGGATTCGCAAGACTTGGTGGTCTGGAAGGCACTGGGATTTACAGGTTGCCCTTTCACCATCGGCGAAATACACAGAAATAATCCGCGACAATCAAGTGTCAACCGAAGTTCCTGATGGGTACGACGTGAACTTTGATGACCATGCGGTTGAACTGATAGACAGAGATAACCAGCCAATCTTGCAAGTGATACAGGACGGCGATTATGACGTATATATAAACGCAGTCCTGAAAAACGGAAGCCACTCGGCTATGGTAATAAGAGGCACTAGATTTACAAGCCTGCCAGAGTCCAGCGTAACCCCGAACGATTTCCCGCCACCACTGTTTAAATATCCGGGCTACGCCAATAGAGGAGCGAGAATGTGAAAAACATTGGATATGTAGAAGGCCCCCGAAGCACAAGAGAACTTTGAAGAGGGCATGAAAGCTCCGCCCCGGATGAAGGAACTGGATTATTGTGCCAAAGATCTATCATTCACTACCAGAGACGCACCTCGCGGGCGAGATTTTCAAGTGACGTCAGCGCCGGTTTTTGGGCTCCCTGGATCCGATCTCCAAACGCGGGGCCGATTTCCGCAGCTTAAAAAATACTACGCGGAGCCACGATAATGGACAGTCTCAACGGAAACCTGTACATGGGTAGTCTCCGTACGCCACTGGGGCCTGGAATTGAACACGAAACGGCGTGGTCCCGATGGTGCAAGAATGCCGCTGAACGCCCGAATTCCGAGGCAATCATCCACTGGATTGCGGGGGAGGCCCCTTTTCGGTGGACCTTTTCCACGCTGGTAGCGGCCGCGGAGGAATATGCATCGTGTTTAATGGAGCGAGGGGTTCGGCGCGGCGATGTCTGCGCCATTATCCAGCGTCACAATACCCAACTCTATCCGTTATACTTGGCGGCTTGCGCGGCGGGCGCCATTCCGGCAATTTTGGCCTATCCGAATCCCCGCCTCCATCCTGATAAGTTCCGGCAAGGCATCGAGGGCATGTCGCGCCGTTCCGGCCTTGACTGGATCCTCACTGAGCGGGAACTGCAGCCAATCCTGGAACCCCTTGTCACAGGTTCCGGCAGCACAATTAAAGGACTACATTTCCCGGCGGAATGGCAGGCCCACCGTGAAGATAGCCAACTGCTCCAGAAGCACCCGGCGCAACTAATTCCTACGGATCCCCTATTGTTACAGCACTCTTCGGGGACGACGGGCCTGCAGAAACCGGTCCTTTTGTCGCATAACGCTGTGCTGGAACATGTGAAGCGTTATGCCGAGGCCATTTCCCTTACGAACTCTGACAAAATCGTGAGTTGGCTGCCCCTTTACCACGACATGGGATTGATCGCTGCGTTTCACCTCCCGCTAATCTTCGGGATCCCGAGCATTCAGATCGATCCGTTTCAGTGGGTGATGGCTCCGTCTCTGCTGCTGGAAGCCATCACCCAGGAGCGCGCGACGGTGACGTGGCTACCGAATTTCGCCTTCAACATGATGGCCTTCAAGGTTAGGGACGAGGATCTTCATGAGGTTGACCTTTCGTCTTTGCGACTTATCGTCAATTGCAGTGAGCCGGTTCGAAACGAAAGCCATGAAAATTTCTTAAAGCGATTTCAACCGTACGGGCTGCGGCCTACCGCGTTGTCCGCCTGCTACGCCATGGCAGAGACGACGTTCGCGGTCACCCAAACGCCTATAGGCATAGCGCCGACGGTAGTATCCGTTGATAGAACCAGCTTGGCGCGCGGGAAGGCGGAACCTGTGACCGACGGGGTTCCCGCTCGCATCTGCGTGTCGTCCGGAAAGCCAATCGAAGGGTGCGAAGTCAGAATCGTAGACGAGAATCGATTTGACGTGCCTCCCGGAAGCGTAGGTGAAATCGCGATAACCTCTGCGACGATGTTTAGTGGCTACCGGAACTATCCGGAGAAGACTGCGGAAGTCCTATGCGACGGATGGTATTACAGCGGTGACTACGGATTTCAGGATCACGGGGAACTGTTCGTTATCGGTCGAAAAAAGGACATCATAATAGTAGCTGGTAATAACGTTTACCCCGAAGACGTTGAAGATGCCGTGGGGGCAGTTCAGGGCGTTATTCCGGGGCGGGTAGTAGCCATTGGAGAGGAAAACCCGGAACTCGGAAGCGAGCATGTGGCAGTCATAGCGGAGACCTCAATCACGAGTGAGCCCGACCGAAAGGCGCTGCGACTGGAGATTATTAAAGCGGGTATGGCCAGCGCCATTACTATCGCCAAGGTGTACCTTGTCCCGCCCCGGTGGTTGATAAAAAGTTCAGCAGGAAAACCGAGCAGGAAGGGAAGCCGGGAAAAACTGATGACGGAAAGGCACAGATCCGAGGTGTGGCAGGGATGATTAAACCCGACCTGAAACGTGTGATTCTACAAGAGTTGAAATTGGACGATTGGCCGATAGAGGCCGAAACCCTGGCGGCGGAGATGCCGGGATGGGATTCTCTTAGTCATGCGAGCGTTATTCTTGCGGTCGAGAAAGCCTTCGGTGTCCGATTCTCAAACGTAGAGGTGCTCAAGTTGAAAAACCTTGGCGACCTGCAACGTCTGCTCGACTCTAAACTGCAGTAGACGAGTGGGGCTCGGCCAGTGCGGAGTCAGGCGCGGGGTAAAAGTTCAATCCATTGTACTTCGATTCCTTACAGTATTTCATGTTCGTTCCCGCTGTCTTGGCGGCTTATCAGCTGACGCCGTCCAGGTGGCGATGGGCTGTCCTTCTTAGCGCCAGTATAGCTTTCTATGCGGCGCTGCGAATGCCTTTGTTGTTGGTCGCCTGGACCTTCGTTGTCCTTACCTCCTACTGGCTCGGCCGCAGAATTTCCGCCGAAAGCAGCGGTGTTAAAAGAAGGACATATTTGTGGGCCGGCGTGGCGGCGCAGGTGGCGATCCTGGGTAGCATTAAGTATCTGCGACCCATTCTTCGACTGATAGGGCCTAGGTTCGAAATTCCAACCGGAGGCATGGATTGGTTCTCAACGCTAGGTGTTTCATACTACACGCTGCAGGCAGTCTCATACCTGGTCGATGTGTATCTCGGGACGGCAGAGCCGGAGCATCATTTCGGTCGTTTCGCTCTCTGCCTCGGTTTTTTCCCAAAGCTGCTCCAGGGCCCCATAGAACGTGCCGGCGATCTGCTTCCCCAACTGCAGTCGCTAGGTTCATTCAACTATACGAACGTGCGAAGCGGGATTCTGCTCTTCTGCTGGGGCCTCTTCAAAAAAGTCGCCGTGGCGAATCGGCTGGCACCCTTCGTGACGGCCGTTTACTACGACCCCCACGGGTATAGCGGTCTTAGCCTGATCTCAGCAACTTACCTGTATGCCCTACAGATTCTGGCAGACTTCTCAGGCTATACCGACATGGCTTTGGGGGTAGCTCGGATGTTCAATATCCGGCTTACTGAGAATTTCAATTCTCCGTATTTTGCCACCTCGATTCCGGACTTCTGGCGGCGTTGGCATATTTCGTTTTCGCGTTGGATTCTTGATTACATCTTCAAGCCCCTGCAGATTGAATGGCGTAACGCGGGGAAGGTTGGCGTGGTGGGCGCGCTACTGGTCACGTTTTTGTTCTCCGGTCTATGGCACGGTGTTGCGTTAACTTTCATAACATGGGGGCTGCTGCACGGGGTTTACCTCGCATCGTCTGTCCTGCTCAAGCCATGGAGAGAGGCAGTGTACCGTAAAATTGGGCTCGCGAATCACCCATGGCGGCGTGCTTTCCAAGTGATTGTCACTTTTCAACTCGTTGCCTTCGCCTGGATTTTCTTCCGAGCTCGTTCATTTGCGGATGGTTGGTACATCGCGACGCATTTATTTGTCCGCGCGGCTACGCGACTCTCTTATGCGACTGCTGTGAGAGGTGGCGTAATGGGCGCGATCCTGAATGGGGGGTCGGCGCGGGATTTTGCTATGCTTGGGGCTGCGATGGCGATATGGTTTCTGGGGGGCGCCTTCCGTAAAACAGTCCGACTCCAAGAGCAGCCAATATGGTTCCGTTGGTCGATGTACTACGCGTTGATTCTGGCACTGGTTTATCTGAATGCTCACGATGATGTCGGATTCGTCTATTTCCAGTTCTAAAAAGCTTCCAGCAGACGCGCAACGTGTAGTGGCGAAGCTTGTCCTGTTTCCCGTGCTGCTTTACGG
Organism: uncultured Acidobacteriaceae bacterium; assembly: GCA_963743115.1. Lineage (GTDB taxonomy): Bacteria > Acidobacteriota > Terriglobia > Terriglobales > Acidobacteriaceae > Sulfotelmatobacter. The sequence continues at coordinate 96,749 of CAVUOM010000003.1, forward strand.
AATCGTAGCGTTGGCAAACACCGTCTTTGTGCATCTGGTGGACTGGCGTGCGCACCAGAATCCGAACGAGCGCTTGCTATGGGACCCGGACCTTCCCAAGACCGGTCTCGTCATCCTCGGGGACTCGGTATTCGCTTCTTCGTATGTCGATTCTTCCAACCAGACGTTTCCGTTTCTCCTGCAGCAGTGGAGGGGGAAGAAGGTGTTCAATGGCGCATTGGAAGGAGCGGACCCACCGGATTTTCTGAACGCGGCGCAGCTGCTGACGTCAAGCGGAATGAAGGGAGCAACGGTGGTGCTAGACATCATGCCAAACCGCTTCCTTGAGTTTAATCAACTCGAAAACCCTTCGGGCAATCAGGCTCGGCGCTTTGACCGCTTGCTTGGCCACGGCGCGGTGTCCAGTCTGCTTGCTGAGATACGTAGACCGCTAGTGATCCTTGACCCTGATATCGTGATGAACTGTCTTATCCGGAAGAAGTTCTTTGGCGTGGATCCGTACAGGGACCGGGTGTGGGATAAGGACGGTGACTTAGCACACCGGCGTTTCCAGGTCTTTCAGCAACAAATCGCGTTCGGCAGCCTGCGCAGCTTCGCGTGGGTTCAGGAACTAAACAGCCTGTTGAGGCGCAGCGACGATAAGCTCGTTATCTTCGTCACTCCCGTGAATGAGACCTTGATTGATACGTATTCCTCAAAAGAATATGCAGCTCGCTGCCATGTTGAGTTCTCAAGGGCGCATCAGAGTTTGCTGTCGTACCTGGACGGCCAAGGGATTCCATATATTGACGGGAGTAATCAATTTGGGGCCGAAGACTTTGTAGACCTGGTGCATGTCAACGTGCACGGTCAACGACGCATTGCAGAGTTAATCGATGGATACGTGACGGCAGGGACACCGATTTCGGCTTCCGCACATCAGTATGCTCAATAATCGGAACCCGGAGCCACGCATCGCGAACCCTGAGTTCTACCCCCATAGTTGCATTGACTTGCGGCTTGGAATGTGCGATATCTCTTATCAATATATCCCCCCGGTGTTCCCCTAAGAACTATTAAGAAACCTAGGAGAAAGGCTCGAATGCGGCCTGTCGTTCTGCCATGCACTTCCAGGCGGAGGTGCTGATTCGAGTCCCGGGGCCAAAGCAACTGATGAACGATTCTTTTCTCGATTATTTCAAATGTCCTGAGCGCTATGCCCGGTTCGGTCTGAGAGGACCCCTTTCGGCGGAGCGGCGTTACTTCCACTTTGGTCCGGACAACGTCTGTTATGGTCGCCTCTCGGGTTTGCACAACGGCTCTGGTGCCGGGATGGTGAGCGACGTTGTTCACGAGGTGAAGATCGAGGGAGGGAGTGTCGACCTGCCTTTCGACGTGAAGGAGGTCGTTGACAATCTGAGATTTGAGTTGTATCCGTCGTCAGCCCGAAACGAAAACTCGGCGGTGAACTCGCTGCTTGCGGCCGCGTACTACTGTGTGCGCCCGCTCATGCCTGTCGGCGTTAGAAAGCACCTCCAAAGAGCGCGCCTAAAGGGCTGGGACCGCATCTCCTTTCCCCACTGGCCTGTCGATCGAACCGTGAATGACCTGTTTGAGCTCCTGATGGTCTTCTCGCTCAAATCGCAAAATGTAGAGAGAATCCCGTTTATTTGGTTCTGGCCTGACGGTGCCCCGAGTTCCGCGATCATGACCCATGACGTGGAAAGGGCTCAGGGGCGAGACTTGTGCGGCACGCTGATGGATATCGATGACGCTTACGGCATTAAGGCATCCTTCCAAGTAGTGCCCGAGCAGCGATATGAAGTGCCCCCTGCTTATCTGGACTCGATTACCAGGCGGGGGTTCGAAGTAGCCGTGCACGATCTGAATCATGATGGGCGGCTGTACAAGAATCGCGAATATTTTACGGAACGAGTCGCCAAGATTAATTCCTACGGGCGCAAATGGGGAGCTGAAGGGTTTCGCGGCGCAGTTTTGTATCGACGGCAGGAATGGTTTGGCGAATTGGAGTTTTCCTACGATATGTCAGTGCCCAACGTGGCGCACCTCGATCCGCAGCGAGGAGGATGTTGTACGGTGATGCCGTACTTCGTCGGCAACCTGCTCGAACTTCCGGTGACTGCGACTCAAGACTACACGTTGTTTCACATCCTTCAGGCCTACAACACCGATCTTTGGAAGACCCAGATTGAACTCATTCTGGAAAAACATGGGCTTCTCAGTTTCATCGTCCATCCGGACTATGCCGCAACCGGCCCGGAGAGGAAAGTCTACGAGGCGCTGCTTGCGCATTTGGCCGAATTGCGACAAGAACGAGGAGCGTGGATCGCGACTCCGGGAGAAGTAAACAAATGGTGGAGGCAACGGGCTGGCATGAGAATTGTGGAGGATCATGAAGGAGTACGAATCGAGGGAGAAGGCAGTGAGCGGGCGCGGATCGCCTATGCAAGCGCCGTAGACGGTCGTCTTAGTGTTGCCGTCGAGCAGGGTGTTGTGAACTGACAGCGTTGAAACTCGTGTGGGGTGGGAAATAGCAGAGTCAATTCCTCTTCGTAAACTTCCTGGCGGCGGTCACCTCACTCGTTAGCAGATTACAAGTTCTAGGCCTGATAGCATAAAGCGAAAGGTGTACGGATTTTGAAAATCAGCGTTTTTGGACTGGGTTATGTCGGAACGGTCTCGGCGGGCTGTCTCGCTGATGATGGACATGAAGTCGTTGGTGTCGATCCCCTCCCTACCAAAGTCGATCTGATCAACCGTGGACAATCTCCCATCATTGAAGCAGATATCGGCGAGATCATTGCTGCCACCGCGAAGACGGGCCGGCTGCGCGCTACCAGCGATCCAGTCGAAGCGATCCGCGAGACGGAACTATCCTTCGTTTGCGTGGGTACGCCGAGTCAGCCAAACGGCAATCTCGACCTGCGATATATACGACGGATTTGCGAACAGATCGGCGAGGCACTGAAGAATAAAAGTGCTCGGCACACGGTCGTCATTCGCAGCACTATCTTGCCGGGCACGATGCATAAGGTCGTGATTCCCACCTTGGAAGAGTTCTCAGGAAAGAAAGCCGGAATCGATTTCGGGGTCTGCAACAACCCCGAATTTCTGCGTGAGGGTTCGGCGGTGAAAGACTTCCGCTACCCGCCTAAGACAGTCATCGGTGAGTCGGATCAAGCCAGCGGCGACATCCTGGCAGCTCTGTACAAAAAGCTCGAGGCGCCGCTGATCAGGACGAGCCTGGAGTCTGCGGAGATGGTGAAGTACGTTGACAACAGTTGGCACGCCCTCAAGATCGGGTTTGCCAATGAGATCGGCAATCTCTGCAAGTCTTTGGGCCTCGATGCGCACCAGGTCATGAACATTTTTTGTCAGGATCATAAGCTCAATATTTCTCCTGCTTACCTGTTACCCGGATTTGCCTTCGGAGGGTCGTGCCTACCCAAAGATCTTCGGGCGCTGTCCTATCAGGCCAAAATGCACGATTTGCAATTGCCGATTCTTACTTCCATCCTCCCCAGCAATGAAATGCAGATTGCCCGCGGCGTGCAGCTCATTACCGCAAAGGGGCACACACGGGTGGGAGTTTTGGGCTTCAGTTTCAAGGCAGGAACGGACGATTTGCGAGAAAGCCCCTTGATCGACGTCATCGAACGCCTGATTGGGAAGGGGTACGACTTACGCATCTATGACAAGAACGTGAATATAGCGAGTCTGGTGGGCGCGAACCGGGATTTCATTCTGAACCACATTCCGCATATATCCAAACTTATGGTCGGCGACATTAACGCCGTTTTGAATCACGCTCAGACCGTCGTGATCGGGAACAAGGATCCCGAGTTTAAGACGGTGCCGGAGCGGCTATGCGAAGGCCAATTCCTAATAGATTTTGTGCGAGTTATCGAAGGGGGTAGTAAGAATGGCAGTTATGACGGCATCTGCTGGTAAGCGGCGCGCGGCCCAAGGAGCGAACACGGCTTCAAAGGCATTTATCTACGAGTCGATTGAGCGACTCTCACGCTGGCTGGAAGAGAATGATTACAAGGGCTACGATACCTTCGACGGTCTCAGCGCCCGCTTCTTACGTCCCTTTACCTTCGACACCAAGCTTCTGCGTATCGTGCTGCAGCAGTCGGTGAGGCGACTCCCCGTGAATTTGCGCCCAGTGTTAGGAATTACCAAGGAACACTCGAGCAAAGGCATGGGGTTTCTAGCGCGCGGTTTCATGCGCCTTCACAAGACGACCAGCGATCCAGTGTGGGCGGGTAAGGCAGAGATGGCTCTGCAGTGGCTGATCGATAACCAATCCAAAGGATACAGCGGGGCCTGCTGGGGTAACCACTTCGATTATCAGTCGAGGGGTTTTTACCTACCGAAGGGAGTCCCCACGATTGTGTGGACATCTTTGATCGGCCATGCGTTTCTGGATGCGTATGAACATTTCAAAAGGGATCAATACCTACAGATTGCCGTTAGCGCCTGCGAGCATATTCTCCGCGATTACGATACATATCCCTACGGAGACGGGCTCTGCATCAGTTACGTGCCGGGCTTGAACAGTCAGGTTCACAACGCGAACACGCTGGCCGCGAGTTTGTTGGTACGCACCGATTCCCACGATCATAATCAAGCCTATAGGGAGCTAGCGGAGAAGGCTTTCCGATACACCGCCCAACACCAACGGCCAGACGGATCCTGGTATTACGCCGAATATACAAACTCGCACTGGGTGGATAACTTCCATACTGGCTATGTTCTCGACTGCTTCAAACGCTACCTCGAGATTACTGGAGACGATCGCTTTACGGCGACGATGGACGCAGGGTATGAATATTGGAAAGGAAATTTCTTCTTGCCGGATGGGACTCCTCGATACTACAACTACAAAACACTCCCCATCGACATTCAATGTTGCTCCCAGGCCATCGACACGTTGGTCTTTTTCGGCGACCGCGATCCGGAAAGCATATCTCTGGCGATGAAAGTTGCTCGATGGACGATCGAACATATGCAGGACAGGACCGGCTACTTCTATTACCGGCGGTATTCGCCATGGCTGGTGAACAAGACCCCAACCCTTCACTGGGGACAAGCAACGATGCTTTGCGCCTTGGCCGGGCTGTATGAGTCGGTTTAGGAGAGATGTTCCTGTGCGAAAGAAGATCCTGATTATTGTGGAGAACTCGCCTGTTCCCTTAGACCCCCGAGTGTGGAAACAAGCGCTCTCCTTGCGGGCGGCCGGATATGAGGTCATTGTATTGTGCCCCAGAAATAGAAACGCTCAGGAAGGCTATGAATTCCTGGAAGGGGTGCGCATTTATCGGCATCCGACAGCCAAGGAGGGAAGCGGCCATTGGGGATACGTTAGCGAATACACCTGCGCTTTGTTTTGGGAGTTTTTGTACTCGTGGTGGATTTACCTCCGGCATGGTTTTCATGTGATTCAGGGCTGTAACCCTCCGGACGATATTTTCTTGGTGGCCCTCTCCTTCAAACCGTTTGGCGTGAAGTACATCTTCGACCACCACGATGTGAACCCTGAGCTGTATTTGTCCAAGTACGGGAAGAAGGACCCTCTTTATAAAGTGCTGCTGTGGCTGGAGAAGAGTACGTTTCGCTGCAGTGATGTTGTGATGTCCACTAATAACAGCTATCGAGATATCGCGATCACGCGCGGAGGCATGCAAGCGGACGACGTCTTTGTTGTGCGAAACGGCCCCAGTCGGGAGACGTTCAAAGTTGTTGCGCCGAATCCGAGTCTGAAGCAGGGCAAGCGTTACCTCGTTGGTTATGTCGGAGTGATGAACAGTCAGGATGGATTGGACATTCTCATTGACGTGGCACTGCGCGTCAAGAATCTGGGACGCCACGATATTCGTTTCACCTGTGTCGGAGGAGGGCCGGAACTGCCAATCCTCCGGACGATGGTCCAGGACAAACAGCTGGAAGACATAATGACGTTCACCGGATATGTCCCAGACGCCGAGCTGCTGGAGATCCTTTCGACCGCGGACGTTTGCGTCAATCCGGACAGGCCTTGCCTGATGAACAGCATGTCCACCATGATCAAAATTATGGAATACATGGCCTTGGGCAAACCCATCATACAGTTCGAAGGGACGGAGGGACGGTTCAGTGCCCAAGAAGCGTCTTTGTACAGCAATGGAGACGATGGAGTGGTGGGTTTTGCGGAAAAGCTTCTATGGCTGTTGGACCACCCCGAGGAGCGAGAGTGGATGGGACAATTCGGGCGCAGACGCATCGAGACAGAGCTAGCTTGGGAGTACTCCGTGCAGAACCTTCTCGCTGCCTATGAGAAAGCTTTCAGCAAGACTCGGGGCAAGAGGGCGTTACAGCCCGCGAGGCCCTGAGGACCGAACGGGGACAAATGAAAATAGAGAGTCCAATCCGATCGAATTCTGATGTTGGAGTAAGGAGCGTCGTTGCCACATCCAAAGACGTCCCGCATTCGTTGAAGGTGGAATTGGAGCATTCTGCGCCTGCTGTGTACGAAATTAACCCTCTGTGCGATCAGCGCTGGGCGGCCCTTGTGGAGAGCCACCCTCGGTCTTCAGTCTTCCATAGCACGAACTGGCTGAGAGCCTTACACGCAGTCTACGGTTACGAACCCGCTGTCATTACCACTTGTCCGCCGGGGACGAGGCTGACGAATGGGCTGGTGTTGTGCCGAGTCAAGAGCTGGTTGACTGGCCGGCGCTTTGTGTCGTTGCCGTTTTCTGACCATTGTGAGGCATTGATAGATGCTCCAGAGGATCTGGACGCCATGCTTCTGCATGTGAAACGAGATCTAGTCCAACGGAAATGGCAATACGTTGAGATCAGGCCAGTATCACATCGACCGAGCAGCTGTACCGGATTCGGAGAAAGTCTAACCTATCAATTTCACAGGCTTGACCTGCGCAAGAGGGCACAAGAGCTGTTTCACGACTTCCACAAAGACTGTGTGCAGAGAAAGATTCGACGTGCGGAACGTGAAGAGTTGAAATATGAAGAAGGAAACTCAGAGGCGCTGCTTCAGAAGTTCTACCGGCTTCTGGTGGCGACTCGCCGGCGGCAGAACCTGCCGCCTCAACCTTTGGGTTGGTTTCGAGGGCTAATTACTGCGTTTGGCGAGGACCTCAAGATTCGGGTTGCCTCCAAGGGAGACCTGCCGGTTGCCAGCATTCTGACTCTGTCCAACAGGAAGTGTGTTGTCTATAAGTACGGTGGCAGCATTGCATCGCTCAACAAACTCGGAGGGATGGCGTTCTTGTTTTGGAAGACGATTCAGGAGGCGAAGGACAGGGGGCTCGAAGAACTTGACATGGGCCGATCCGACACTGACAATCTGGGTCTCATTGCCTTCAAGGAACACTGGGGGGCAACTCGAACTACACTCACCTATTGGCGGTATCCGGCGCCGGGTCCGCAATTGCCGCAAAGTGCCTGGCAAGAGAGCGTAGCTCGTCGTTTCGCTCAGGTTGCGCCAGATTTCGTCTTAGAGACCGTCGGAATGCTTTTATACAAGCACATCGGCTAGATTCCCCCATACCGAAGTCTAATCTAGTACCGCATGCAAATAGAAATGTGCGGCTCCCGATTTTCAGTTGTCGATTGCGCATCGCCAGACGGGAGTTGCAGCACCTGGGCAAGAATCAATTGGGCAAGAATCAATAAGGGGCAAGGTCGTGAATAATAATTCTTCAGATTGCAATATTACAGTCATCGGGGCAGGTCCCTATGGACTCTCTTCGGCGGCATATCTGCGAGCCGCGGGGCTTGAAGCGCGAGTATTCGGGGAACCGATGGCATTCTGGGAGAACCAGATGCCCGCCGGCATGTGTCTGCGATCCCATCCAATGGCCTCGCATATTGCTGACCCCAATCAAGAGCTGACGCTCGACGCTTATTGTCGCGAAAACGGTGATCATGTTCCGAAGCCGGTTCCGCTCGAGCGCTTCGTCAACTACGGTCGGTGGTATCAGGGCAAAGCCGTCCCGGGCCTGGATAAGCGCCACATCGGTAGTGTGGATCTCTGCCCGCGCGGGTTCAAAATCGTCATGGCGGATGGCGAGGAATTCACGTCGCGGCGTGTTGTGGTGGCAGGCGGCATCAGCCCGTTTGCGAGCAAGCCCGCTGAGTTCACCGGCATTCCTTCTGCATTGGCTTCCCATACGAGCGAGCACAAAGATCTAGGGAAGTTCAAAGGTCAGCGCGTGGTGGTGATTGGCGCTGGGCAAAGCGCTTTGGAATCCGCTGCATTATTTAAAGAGCTCGGGATTCCGGTCGAGGTGATCGCTCGCACGAATCATCTGAATTGGGTGGGGTTGCATGCGAAATTGCATCATCTGGGTGTGATTTCCAAGATAATGTACTCGAAGCGCGACGTTGGTCCGGCAGGGCTCAGCCGCCTCGTCGCCGTGCCTCATCTTTTCCGTCGTTTCCCCCGAGTCGTCCAGGATCGCGCCGCCTATCGAGCAATCCGGCCCGCCGGCGCCGGCTGGCTGCAACCTCGAATTGCGGGAATACCCATCACGCTGGGGCGCAAGGTGGTCTCGGCGAGTGTCGCGGGCAGCCAACTTCGACTTAAACTGGACGACGGGTCGGAGCGGCTCGTCGATCATGCGCTGCTCGCGACAGGATTCCGAGTCGACGTTTCGCGATATCCGTTCCTTGCTCCGGCATTGTCGAAGCAAGTGAAAACGGTGATCGGCTACCCCGTCCTTAAGCGCGGACTGGAGTCATCGATTCCTGGATTGCACTTCGTCGGTAAACCTGCGGCATGGAGCTTCGGGCCGCTGCTTGGTTTTGTTTCGGGAGCCGAGTTCGCCTCGACTGAATTGGTTCGCTCCATAACTCGGAGGAACGGAAGCAACTAAGGCCATGGGCGCCCTGACTCAACCCGTGCCGAAACCCAGCAACGTCAAGGTGGTGGACCGCACTGTCGGGGCGGTCATCATCGGAGGTGACTACCAGGGGCTGGGAATCGTTCGCAGTCTCGGTCGACAGGGCGTACCGGTGTGCGTTGTGGATGACGAGCTTTCAATCTCCCGGTACTCACGCTACTGCGCGAAATTTGTGAAGCTCCCGAATCTGCACGACCAGCGGGTTGCGGTGGACAGCCTGCTCGATCTCGGGAAGCGGCTGGGCTTGGATGGTTGGGTTCTGTACCCGACCCGGGAGGAACTCGTTGCCGCATTATCGCGCTACCGTTCAGAACTCAGCGAAGTGTTCCGAGTTCCAACCCCCGATTGGGAAAGCGTGAAGTGGGCTTGGGACAAGAGGAACACTTATCGACTCGCACAGAAGCTGAAGATTCCGACGCCTGCCACGCATTATCCGCAAAATCTTGACCAATTAGCCGAACTAGACAGCGCCACGCCTCCGTTCGCGATCAAGCCTGCGATCAAGGAGCACTTCTTCTATGCCACCAAGGCGAAGGCATGGCGGGCGAACAGCCACGCTGAGTTGAAAACTCTTTTTCAAAAAGCATCTGACCTGGCCGGTGATGGAGAGATCATGGTACAGGAGTTGATTCCGGGCGGCGGTACGCAGCAATTCTCCTACTGCGCATTTTTCCGCGAAGGCGAAGCAGTCGGAAAGATGGTTGTGCGGCGTACCCGGCAACACCCTCTTGAGTTTGGAAGAGCCAGCACCTACGTCGAGAGTGTGGACATTCCGGTTCTCGAAGAGCTCTCCGAGCGATTCTTGCGCGAAATCGATTACTACGGTCTGGTCGAACTGGAGTACAAACTCGACCCGCGGGATTCCCAATACAAGCTGCTCGACGTGAATGCCAGAACGTGGGGATATCACAGTCTCGGAGCCCGGGCCGGTGTGGACTTCAGTTACATGCTCTACGCCGATCAGGTTGGTCTGCCCGTGCCAGTTTGCAAAGGCCGTTCAGGCGTGGCATGGGTGCGCACAACCACGGACCTTCCCGCCGCGTTGATGGGAATTCTCAGCGGGGATACCGATTGGAAGAGCTATTTCCGCTCGCTGATAAACTGCAATACGGAAGCAGTGTTCAGTGCCGGGGACCCTTTCCCTGGCTTAGCTGAAATAGCGCTAATCCCATATTTGGCAATCAAGAGAGGCTTTTGAGCAATCCAGTGAATTTAGGAGATATGCCATGACGGTTCTTCCTCTGAAACAAAACACTGCCGTGGATACTGGCAACCTGGTAAGTGTCGACGCCGAAAGTGCGATCTATCGAGACGGCAGCTACCTGAAACACAATCCCTCATGGCACTCGGAGGAATCGCCTTTCAAGGTGCGGCAAATCCAGCGGATGATGAAGCGGCAGAAGCTGGCGCCGAAAACAGTATGCGACGTAGGCTGCGGCGCAGGCTTGGTGCTGTCCGAGCTGCAACCGCATCTTCCTTCGGACTGTGTGTGCTGGGGATACGATGTGTCTCCCGATGCGCTGGCCATGTCTGCAGGCCGCGCCAACGACAATCTGCGCTTTCGCATGCGCGACATACGAAAAGACGAGTGCGACACCTATTTTGATTTGCTGTTAATGCTCGACGTCTTCGAACACGTTGAGGACTATATGGGACTGGTGAGGTCTGTCCGGTCCAAGGCCAAGCAGAAGCTGTTTCACATCCCGCTGGATCTCTCGGTCCAGGCAGTTCTGCGGAAGAACGGACTGCTCCTTCGTCGGGATCACCACGCGCATCTGCACTATTTCACAAAAGAAACCGCCCTGCGCACCATAACCGATGTCGGATACACAATCGTCGACTATTTCTACACTCCGCGATGCATCGAGCTGGGAGACCTGTTTATCCAAAAGATGGCTAGGGTTCCGCGACAAATCAGCTTTGCCCTGGCGCCAGATTTGACGGTGCGCGTGCTTGGCGGGTACAGCCTGTTGGTCCTGGCTGAATGAGGATGCTTCTGCGTGCAGCGTGTGCCCTCGTTCTGTTAGGCATCTTGGTGGCGGGGCTGTGGCCGTTTCATGCTCCCTTGAATCAAGTCAGTTGGTTGAATAATGAGAACGGTCTTCTTTTTGGGCGGCACGGCAGCATCGTGAGTGCGAGTCCGCTCAAGGCTCAAGCGGCGCCGGGAGATAATTCTTGCAGTCTGGAGATATGGCTGCAACCGAGACGAATCGACTCCGCAGGCGCGATTCTCGCTTTTTACTCGCCGGAGAGTAGAGTCGTCCTGTTTGCACTACGTCAATTTCGAGGCGGCCTCGAGCTGGAACGCAAGAGTCCGGGCAGCTCTGTCAGCAAATCCGAGATCTACGTCGGCGAAGTATTTAGCGACCTTAAACCGGTCTTGGTCACGATCACCTCGAGTGAGGCGGGCACGGCCACGTATGCGGATGGCGGGTTGCTCGAGAGTACTCCAGACTTCGTCATTTCAAATCAGGATTTGACGGGTCAAATCGTGATCGGCAGCGCTCCAAGAACGAACTTTAACTGGTCCGGACGGCTCAAAGGGCTCGCGATTTACGATCGCAAACTTTCGGGCTCTGAGGTGGCGCAGGGTTTTGTGGACTGGACGAAGGGCAGGCAACCAGATTCGGCTAAGAGCGAGGGCGCTGTTGCCCGCTATCTTTTCGATGAAGGGAAAGGAAATGTAGTCCGCAACCAGGTCGACCCGGCGACCGATCTTCTTATTCCGAAGCGCTTCTTCGTCTTAGATCAGCAGTTTCTAGAACGACCTTGGAATGAATTCCATCCTGGCTGGCATTATTGGAAGGATGTGGCTGTCAACATTGTGGGTTTCACTCCTCTGGGCTTCTTTTTTTATGCTTATCTTTATCAGGTCCGAAAGGCAGAACATTCCGCAGAGCTTACTATCGCTTTTGGATTCGCGGTCAGTCTGACTATCGAAGTCCTGCAGGCATTTCTTCCGACCCGGGACTCCGGCATGACCGACCTGATTACTAATACGCTCGGGACGGCGATTGGGGTGATGGCGTTCAGGCACAAAGCCGTTCAGGCTTTGCTGGCTGTGTGGGGACTTCGCACTTCGAAGTCGAGTGTCTCCGCCGTAGCAGGGTAGCGCTCTGCCCCAGCCAAACGGCGGCAGAGTGCACAGTTCACTCCTTGGTTTGGTCACGACCCCAACACGGTTTGCCCGCGGAGTTGAGATGTTCACTTTTGCGGTTAGGGCAGAGTTGCCGGAAGAGGCAGACACGACAGGTCGGCCTGTATGCTCGTCGTACGGTCACCACTCCAACGACCGTGTAGAACGCCCCTAAGGCCAATACTATTGGAGAGAGCATACTGACTCCTTCATGCGATGCTAAGCGATGTCGCAACCCAAGGTCTGTGACGGGGATCACGGGAGGGTGTTTGGGGCGCCGGATCCACGCCTGGTTTTGGTGGAGGCCGAATCTGCCTTCGTCTATACCATTGTTAATAAACGGGTTACAGGCGCACGATTGGCGATTTTCGTCCTATTGCCCTGTGGGTGGGTCGTGATAGGATTATTGAATACCCCCCAAATTGACTAGACGAACCCGATTACTATCCCCCGAGGAAGGCCTTTTCCTGGAATTATGCTTAACACTGTGATCATTGGAGCAGGTCCGTATGGTTTGTCGATCGCTGCGCATTTCCGCCGCAGCGGCATCCCATTCCGCATCTTCGGTCGTCCCATGGATAGCTGGCTGCAGCACATGCCGAAGGGCATGATGCTCAAGTCAGATGGGTTTGCATCAGACATCTACGACCCGGAAAAAGCGTTCACTCTGCGCCAGTTCTGCGCGGAACGCGGTATTGAATATGCCGATGCCGGTGTGCCGGTGCACCTAGATACCTTTAGCGCATATGGGCTTGCCTTCCGTGACCGCATGGTGCCCGAGTTAGAAGACAAGCTTGTAGTGAGCGTGGATCGTGTGAGCGGCGGATTCCTTTTGCGGCTCGAGGATGGAGAGACTTTTCAAACCCGCAGGGTAGTGCTGGCGGTTGGGATTACTCACTTCGAGTACGTTCCTGAAAATCTAGCGCACCTGCCGGCAAAATTGCTTTCGCATAGCGCTCGCCATCGAGAGGTCGAGCCGTTCCGGGGGCACGAGGTTGTCGTGATCGGCGGTGGAGCGTCCGCACTGGACTTGGCGGGATTGCTGCATGAGGCCGGTGCCAACGTACAGCTTGTCAGTCGCCGCGAAGAATTGAAGTTCCATAGCCAGCCTACCGGCAAGCCACGATCACAGTGGCAGCAGATCAGGCATCCACAGTCGGGGCTTGGGCCCGGCATGCGCTCGCGCTTTTTTGCGGATGCTCCGGGCGCCTTTTACTATTTGCCAGAGCGTCTTCGGTTGGAGGCTGTGCGAAGGACCCTGGGGCCCTCGGGAGGATGGTTTATTCGCGACAAAGTGGTCGGGAAGGTGCCGTTGCATCTGGGATGCAAGCCGCAAGGCGCCGAGATCAAGGACGGCAGAGTTCATCTCAGCGTTCGGGCAGCGGACGGCGGTATGCGGGAGATCGTGACGGAACACATCATTGCGGCGACGGGTTACAGAGTGGATCTGGAGCGTTTGAAATTTCTCAATCCGGAGATCCGCTCGCAGCTCAAGGCCGTCGGGGGATCTCCGGTGCTCTCGTCGACTTTTGAGTCGTCGATGCCTGGTCTCTACTTTGCGGGGGTTGCGGCCGCTAACTCCTTTGGACCAGTTATGCGCTTCGCCTTTGGAGCTGGGTTCGCGGCTCGCACGCTGACGCGCGCCCTGGCGAAGTCGGTCGCAAAAGAACCGGCGTCGGTTCCGGTTCGCAGCGTCGCTACTTCCGCGAAGTGAAAAATGGGCCGATTAAATGGGGAATGACGGACGCATGAAGCTGGAGACCCTCGCAATCCACGCAGGTTACGACGGCGACCCCACGACCAAGGCCGTGGCCGTGCCCATCTATCAGACGGTTGCATTCGAGTTTGATAGCGCGGAGCACGGCGCTGCTCTGTTTAATCTGGAAGTTCAAGGAAACATCTACACCCGGATCGGCAATCCTACCAACACGGTCCTGGAAAAGCGCGTGGCGGCCCTCGAGGGCGGAGTCGACGGACTCAGCGTCAGCTCGGGAATGGCGGCGATCGAGTATTCGCTGATTAACATTGCCGAGGCAGGGAACAACATTGTTTCGACGCCGCAGCTATACGGCGCGACCTACACGCTTCTCGCGCATATCTTTCCGAAGCGGGGAATTGGTTCACGTTTTGCGGCAACCGATCGGCCCGAAGACATCGAGAAATTGATCGACGAAAATACGCGGGCGGTTTACTGCGAGAGTGTTGGCAATCCGGCAGGAAACGTAGCAGACATCGAAGGACTCGCCAAGGTCGCGCACAAGCATGGCGTGCCGTTGGTGGTTGACAACACGGTGGCTACGCCGGTTCTGTTGCGGCCTATCGAGTACGGAGCCGATGTCGTCGTTCATTCCATGACAAAGTTCATCGGAGGCGGCGGTACCAGTATCGGCGGGATGATCGTAGATGGCGGCAAGTTTCCCTGGCGAAAATATCCGGAAAAGTTTTACATGCTGAACGTGCCGGAAGTTGCCTACCACGGAGTCGTTTATGTTGATCATTTCGGCGACGCTGCTTTCGTCGCGCGCTGCCGAACTGTCTGCCAACGAAACACCGGCGCCACCCTTTCTCCGTTTAACGGTTTCTTGTTTCTCCAGGGGATTCAGACGCTTTCGCTTCGCGTGGAGCGCCACGTGGCCAACGCCCGCAAGGTAGCGGAATTCTTGCGCGATCATCCTATGGTCGAGTGGGTGAACTACGTCGGGTTTCCCGATAATCCGCTGTATCCGATGGCTCACAGATATTTAGGCTCGAACTTCTGCTCACTGTTGACTTTTGGAGTGAAAGGCGGCTACGAGGGCGGCTGTAAGTGCTTCAACGCCTTCCGCCTTTTCAAGCGCATGGTAAACATGGGTGACGCCAAGTCGCTCTCGTGTCATCCGGCGTCGACCACGCACCGTCAGCTGACGCCAGAAGAGCAGGTGAAGGTAGGAGTTACCCCGGAGATGATTCGCCTTAGCGTGGGGATCGAGCATATCGACGATATTCTTGAGGATCTGGGTCAGGCATTGGACAAGGCGAGGGTATGACGGTGAAGTCGGAAAGGGTATTGAGGTAAGGGAAACCTTATGCCATTGATCATCGAGGGTGGACGGGTTCCGCCGCGTTGGGCTGAGAGAAAGAGCTGCCGCCTGGTGGGTTCGGGCGAAAGCCACGGTTTGGGGACGGACGGTGTCCGCATCGCATTTCTGAACAACATGCCGGATGCGGCCCTCGAGGACACGGAGATCCAGTTCTTTGAGCTGCTGGATGCAGCATCCGGCGAGATTCCAATTCGCCTCAAGCTGCACTCGCTGTCCGGCGTGCCTCGCTCAGAGAGGGGAGAGCAGCGTCTCAGCAGCTTTTATTTCAGTACTCAAGATTTGTTGAACAGCCGGTTCGACGCTGCGATCATGACCGGCACTGAGCCGCGGCAGGCCAACTTACGGAACGAACCCTACTGGTCTGCATTAGCGGGGGTTCTGGACTGGGCGGAAAGCAATACCGTGTCGACGATCTTGTCGTGCCTGGCGGCGCACGCGGGAGTCCTGCATACCGATGGCATCAACCGCCATCCGTTGAGTGACAAGCAGTTCGGTGTCTTCGAGTTTGCCAGGGCAGCCGCGCACCAGTTAACCGCCGGTTACGGAGAGCGGGTGCGCTTCCCGCATTCTCGATGGAATGAAGTGCAAGCGGAGGCGCTGAATGCATGCGGGTATTCCGTGCTGACTCAATCAGCCGAAGGCGGCGTGGACTCGTTCGTGAAGAAGAAAAAGCGCAGCCTGTTTCTACATTTCCAGGGGCATCCGGAATACGGCGCGCAGACTCTGCTCAAGGAATACCGGAGAGATATAAAACGATTTCTCAGAGCGGAGAGAGAAACGTATCCCTCGATGCCGAAGGGTTATTTCGATGCGACAGCTGCGAAACGTCTGACCGACTTTCGGGACATCGTCCTCTCCGATCGGCGAGAAGAACTTATGGAAGGTTTTCCGGAAGCTGACCTGGTCGGCGGCTTGAAAAGCACGTGGCGATCTTCGGCCATGAGTATCTACCGGAACTGGCTGCAGTATGTGGTGTCGAAAAAGGGAGAAGCCACGGCATTTCCCGCGATGGCAGTCCTGCATGATTCAAGCCCGCGAAAGCGCTCCGCCCTGCGCTGAAGATTAGACATCCTGGGATTTTTTAGCGATGTTTCTGCGCGAAATCGCCTGTGGTCAGTCGCGACTAACCGGACAATGAACCTTCCCACCCGTATCAGCGACGTGATCAAGCCGTGGGCTGAGCGTTCGCCGGATCAGCCCGCTTTGGTAGAAGCGTCGGGGATCTGGACCTATCGGCACCTTGCGGCCGTAGTCGCCGAAACTCAGACATGGCTCCTCGACTCGGGAGTGCGCCCGGGCGACCGGGTCATGATTGTCTGCGAGAACTGCCGTGCGTTCGTGGCGCTCCTGTTTGGGGTCGCCGGCATCGATGCGTGGCCGGTGTTGGTGAATGCACGTCTCTCGGCGCGCGAACTCGATGAGATTCGCGACCACTGTGGGGCCCGATGCGTGATCTACACCACGAGCGTGTCGCCGCAGGCCCGCGAACACGCCAAGAGGCACGGCGCTGTCGTTCAAGAGGCTGCGGGTTTGGGTCCGATAGCACTGGGTCCGCTCAATGAGAGGGTCGAACCGGAACCAGTCGACCCTGAGCCCTCGCAACGCGTGGCGGCCCTGATTTACACCTCTGGCACGACTGGGTTGCCTAAGGGTGTGATGCTGACGCACCGGAACTTGCTGTTCGTGGCGGAAGCGTCTGCCAAGATCCGTTCTCTGAGTCCAGATGACAGGCTCTACGGGGTTCTGCCGATGTCGCACGCGGTCGGGCTTTCGATTGTCCTTCTGGGTGCGCTGTTAAGCGGTGCGACATTGTATTTGGCTTCGCGCTTCGACCCGGTAGCGGCGCTGGCTACGCTCGAGAAAGAGCGGTTGACGGTCGTGCTGGGCGCTCCTGGCATGTTCTCGCTTCTGGCGGACTACGCAAAGCTGAAGGGATTGCAGTCGCTCACGTTTCCCGCTCTCCGCATCATTTCATCTTCCGGCGCACCGCTTCAGCCCACGGTGAAATCGCAGGTGGAGAGCCTGTTTGGCACGGTGCTCCACAATGGATATGGGGTCACGGAATGCTCGCCGAACATTTCCCAGGCCGTAGTGGGCGAGCGGCGAACTGACACCTCAGTGGGCAGGGTTCTCCCGGGAGTCGAAGTTCAGCTGGTGGGATCCGATCAAAAGCTGGTGGCCGACGGAGAGGTCGGCGAATTGTGGGTGCGCGGACCTAATGTCATGAAAGGTTATTACCGCGCCCCGGAGGACACAGCCGCGGCCATCAATTCGGAGGGATGGTTCAACACCCGCGACCTCGCCCGCCTCGAAAACGGATACCTATTTATCGTTGGCCGAACCAAGGAACTCATCGTTCGCTTTGGGGAGAATGTCTATCCGGCGGAAGTCGAGGCGGTGCTGAATGCGCATCCGGCCGTCGTGCGCTCTGCAGTAATTGGGCGGACAGTTGCGGGGACCGAAGGTGGTGAGGAAGTCATCGCCTTTGTGCAACTTTCGCCGTCGTCGCCAATCACAGAGGCAGAGTTGGCACAACACGCCGCACGGCATCTTGCCCCATACAAGCGGCCGTCCCAAATCCTGCTTGTCCCTTCGATGCCGCTGACCCCAACTGGAAAAGTTGTCAAAGGGGAACTCACGAAGATGGCGGGGTTTGCCCCAATACGTTGAGGACGCTGACCCGCTAAGAACTGTCGCCGCGGTGATGGACCGAGCCGTGGCAAGCATTGCACAGCGTGATCAGATTCTCTTCCGTATCGAGGCGCGAGTGGCTGCGAAACTGTTTGTGGTGGACTTCCAGGTTCAACATCGTGCCACACGATTGACACCTCCAGCCATCACGACTTAACACCTGTTGCCGCAGCCTCTCATACGACATTGCATCCAGCCGCAAGGGCTTCGGGCCAAGTGAACTCATGAAGCCTTCTCAGTTAGGTATGCAAGAAATGCCTGCTTCTGCTCTCCGGACAGAAACTTGAAGAATCTCATCATCGAGAACAGCAGCATCTCCGGATCTCCGTCGTCCAGGTTCGCCCCAGCCAGAAAGTCTGCACAGATCATTTCCAGACAGTACCCTCGGGATCGGTCGCTCCCCAACATCAGAGCCGCAGTTTCGATCGCCCTCTCAATGACAGGTATCTGGCTTTGGTACAGCTTGAAGTAGATAATCTCCCACGGTTCCGTCTCCCGCCCCGTCAGCTCCTTCTCAACCTCCTGCTTGAACTGCTTCTGAGGCATTTCTCGTGCCCGGTGCAACCAGATTGCACAATCGAAGTGCTGCCCGTCCTTTTTCGCCAGCTTCGCCAGCTCCGGCCCTTTCGCCCAACCCAGTTCCTTCGTTCCTTCAGCTGTTTTCTCCCCTGCGGCGGCAAGTGTTCGTGAATCGACATCAGGTGGTACGCATTCCTTCTCGATTCTGGAAACCGCCTCTTCAGGAACTCGTCGAAGCACTTCAGGTCCTCCAGCCGCCAGTACTGTCCCGCCCGTACCTCACATAGATAGCGCCCGAGTTCCACGAACTTGGCGTCGCGCTCTGTCTCCTTCCGTTGTTCCCACGCCAGAGTCTCATCTATCTTGCCCAGTACGAACAGGGCGCGGCGGCGATTGAGCTTCGGCGGCATGGGCGGATTCTCAGCAATTAAGCTCGTCAAGCCAATCAAGACTGTCTGCTCCTGGACACCGCACCAAGCTGGCGTCTGCCATTTGCCGGTTTCCAAGACAAAGCCCAACGTAGGGACAGCTGCTGCAGGGATTCTGCGGGAAGCGGATACCGCTGTGCGGCAGGAAGTCCGCCGACTCGATGCGACGGATTGTGCTTTCCACCAAATGCCCGAATTCTTGCCGCTGTTCGTCGGCAATGGTGGTTTGCGGGTACTGAACCTCCACGAGCCGCTTGCGAACGAATACAACCTGGGGCGACCTCGGCAGTTGACCGGACCGTGAGCGTAATCGCGCCAGCCTGACTGTGCGGGGTCCGGTTATTACTTCTGCGGTGAGTGTGGGCCGTAGGGAATTCGACGAAGTATTCTGACGCTACGGCGGAGGGATCTGCACGTTGATTGCAACGTTCGAAAAGCCGCTCTCTTCGTTCTTCGTATTTACGGTGGTAGTGGCGTAGCAGTAGGAGGTGCCATCGGTGACTTCCGAATCCGTATACAAGGTGCTGGTGTTCGGTATGGAGTTGATCTTGGAGAAGGATCCGCAGGAGGTCGTGTAGGTGGCGCGATAGATGTTATAGCCGGATACGTCCGACGACGCGCTCGCGGTCCAAGAGAGATTGACCATGTGTGACTCTGCCGTGGTGCCTGGGCCGGTCGGTGTTTCGGTCGTTGATGAAGACCAGCCTCCGCAGCCGAGCAGCAATGCCGTTGCTGCAAAGCTCAGGATCGCCGCAGTACTTGTGACCAAGCGGCGGGAGTCATTCCAAACCGGTGTTGGATGGGACTTCGGAGGCTTCTGACAATCGTCAATCACAACAATTTTCTAATTGTTCCCGTAATCCTCTGGGATGTAGGGCGACTTGCAGCCCTGAAAGTTGCTGTCCCCGGGATACACGGCTCCTATCCACTGGCGTGGCGGTGGCGCCTGCAGCACAGCCTTGATCGAGGCTGCATCTGCTACCAGGGGTGCTGTCCCTAAGACGAACTGCGAGTTGGCACTGTCGACGAAGGTAATGGTCCCGGTCGGTGTGCCAGTTGACGATGGAACCCTTACGACCGCCGTGAAGGTGGTGGACTGGCCTGCGGAAAACTGATTCGACGAGGAATTGATGACGCAGGTCGTAGCAACTCTCTTCTTGATGGTGAAGGTGACTTGCCGTGCCGCAAACGCATTCCCGTAAATCGTCAGGACGTACTGTCCGGCCTGATATCCGCTGGTGTTGACTTGGTACTTATAGCCGATCCCGCTCTCGTAGGCGAAAGCATTGTTCAGGGCAAGGACTTCCGTGGATTCCGGCATGCCACTTGCGTTGCTCACCATTACGATCGTGAGGTTGGCTATGGCATCCGTAATGGATTTGCTAGGATTGGCAATCGACGTGAGCTCGAAGGTTACGGGAATTTCCGCGCCAGCGCCGAACACCCGAGGGTCGGTCGCGCGGAGCGGAGCCAGCAAGGTCATATTTCCAGCTCCCTGGGAGTTGGTCGTGCCTAAATCAACCGCGACAAATTCCGAGAAGCCGGTGGTCTTCGCCTTCACCCTGGGGTCGGAGTAACTGACAAAGATGTTGGTCCACTCATTTTCGCCGATGGGAGTGGTGAGGTAGCCGGGATTAATAATGGCTTGCGATGTATCAAAGGTGGTCTGCACCGCGATGGTGGGCGTGGGTTCACTCGGACAGGTGATCGGGCTGCCACTTTCCGAACACGTCACCTGATCGTCCACGCAGTTGCCTCCCGCGCCCGCGTAAACAATACACGTAGCATTGGCGAATTGAGTGCCTGCTACACGCTGCTGGAATTGGGCCTGTGTAAGCTCGACCTCCGTAACAGTCATGTTCACATTGGAGAAACTCGTGCCGGGCGGGTACTGAACTGTAAAGTTGTTCGTTTCGAAGTTAAACACATTGGGCAGAGTCGGGCTCAACGGCTGCATGACTTGCAGTCTAGCGGGAGGGAGTGAGGCAATCGCGACACCGATCGGAGCCGAACCAACCGTTGCCGTGCACGTGACCGTGTTGCTTGTGGCTGTAATTACGGAAACATCATTAGCGTTCAGGTTTGTGACATAGGCGGAAGCGCCATCCCCTGTTAGGGCGACATGAACCGGATTGTCGAAACCTGTCACTGTAGCCACCACGCTCGCGGAGGTGGTGTCGATCACTGAAACCGTATTGGAAGCGCTGTTCACCACATAAGCCGTGCTGCTGTCTGGCGTAAACGCGGCGCCGAATGGACTCGTTCCAACCGGAATGGTCGCCGTCACGGTATTGTTGGCCACGGAAATCACCGAGACGTTGTTGCTCCCCGCGTTCTCGACGTAAGCCAGGCTGCTGTTAGGACTCACCGCCACCCAACGCGGCCCGGAGCCTACCTTGATGGTGTGCACAACCGCAGGGATGGTTCCTACCGCGATCACAGAGACCGTGTTGGAGGCGGAATTCGTCACATAGGCGAAGATCCCCCGCGATGTGACCGCCATTGCCACCCCAACCGGACTGCTCTCCACCGGCACCGTGGCCACCACGGTTTGAGAAGCCGTGTTGATTACCGAAACACTGTTGGAAGATCCGTTCACCACATAGGTCGAAGTTCCGTCCGGAGTGAAAGCCAGGCCAAAGGGAGACGATTGAACTGGAATTCTGGCTACGACGGTGTTGCTCGCTGTGTTGATTACCGAGACGTTGTTGCCGTGATTGTTGCTGACGTAAACCTGTGTCTGGTCAGGTGAGACTGCAACTCCCCAGGGTCCGGAACCCACGGGTATAGCGGTTACCGGCAAAGAAGTAGGGATGTCAATCATGGAGACGGTGTCGCTGTTTATGTTGGCCACATAGGCAAACGGACCTGTGGCCGAAACAAATCCGTGTTCGAAGCCTGTTCCGTCGACGTATGCACCGGCCAACTGCCCGGCGTCATTAATATCCTCGACAGCCAGGCCACCAACCGCGGCGGGGAAATTAATGATCGTGAAGGTGCCGTTGTTGTCTTCGAATCCCAGTTCGTTAGAAGCTTCGGTGGCTAAGTAACCGCCAACAATCTGGCCGCCGTTGTTAATGCCATAGCCATCGGTGAGAAACGCACCCGGATAGTCGAACGAAGTGAACTTCCCGTCCAGGAGAAGAAAACCGTGCTCATTTCCGTCGGAGTCGTCGTAATAACCGACCATGGCTCCCACATTGTCGACCTTCAGAATGTTAGTAAGAATGGATCCGGGAAAGTCTATGATGCTGTAAACGCCGGCGCTAAGGAGGAAGCCGTGTGTCTGTTCTTTGGTGTCGGTGAAGAAGCCCACAATCTGACCCACATTATTGATCCCTTCGGCATACGTCAGAGTCGTGCCCGGTGGATCGATGGTCGTGAACAGGCCGTTGCTGAATAAAAATCCGTGGTTAGTGATCCCCTTCGCGTCGGCGTAGCGCCCCACGAGATCCCCATTGTCGTTGAGTCCCCAAACTGCGGTCCCCAGAGAACCCGGAAAATTAATGGGCGTAAGTACGCCGTTTTGGACCACAAAACCGTGATAGACACCTTCAGCATCGACGTATCGGCCTGCCATCTCCCCATGGTTGTTAATCTGGCGCACCTCATTCAGCGTGCCACCCGGATAATCGACGGTGATGAAGTTTTGGGCCGGCACCGTTTGCGACGCCAAGGTCCCCGCGGCCAGTACGATGACAAGGGTAAGAAACGCGACGCGTTTTGTAAGTCTGGCGAGCATGTTTCCTCCGATCGTCGTCCTAGGTAGTGAGCCCGCTCCCTATTTCGAAAAGCCCTCAAACTGAAGACGGAAGAACACCACGCAAGCTGGGGGGAGCTTGCAGAGATTTGGGGCAAGAGTATGCGTCTCAATGGACCGGGTGTCACCTCCCCGAACGGGCTACTTCCTAGAGCGCAGCCGCCTTACGCGCGATGAGATCGAATCCCTTCTCTTTGGCATCTTTCTGCAACTGCTCGAGGCGAGCGCGGGAGGCCGCAGATTTCCCAGATTTCAACTCTATTTCTTCAAACGCCAGGCGAGATTCCAGTTGGTCACCAACATAGCCTGACCGGGTTGCCTTGACCAAGGCCTCTTTGAGGAGGGTTTTGGCAGCGCCCGTTTGTTGAGATGCACTTTCGGTACGCGCTCTGGCGGTAGCGAATGCCAGCTGCACACTTAGATTCTGGCTTTTTGCAGCGATCGGAACGGTTTTACTCACTTCCTTCAAGGCTTCGACAGTCTTGCCGCCTGCCAGCAGAGCTCCAACCAACGCGACGCTGGCTGTAATCTGTTCGTCATTTTTGCGCGCCTTCTGAAACTCGTCGCGGGCTTCCCGAGAGGATACTTCCGCCGCATCGGGATGGCCTTCTTCGATGGCCAGTTCGGCGATCGCCACACGAGTGGAGATGATTGTATCTTTCTCCCCCAACTCGTTGCGGAGGCTGAGAGCCTCCTCGTAATCCTCGCGCGCTTGCTTGAAATCAGCCGCTTTCAGGTCCAGGCTTCCCAGGCCCGCAAGGGCGTAGGCTGCCATGCTCTTATCCCCGGCGGCGCGGGTGAGGGTTAAAGCCTTTTTGTAGTTTTCCCGCGCGCCCGGCAGATCACCGAGATGTTGCAGCGCATCCCCAAGGTCGATGAGCTTGTCGCCGGAGGGATTGGCTTGTCCGCCAGCAAGATCGAGAGCCGCGGCCTCCTCCAACGTCTTCTTGGCCGCCACCGAATCCCCTTGCGCATCGAGCACCGTTCCAATACCCGTCAGTGACAATGCGATGCCGTTTTGATCATTAACTTCACGCAAAAGTGTGAGCGCTTGATCGTAAGTCTTCTTGGCTCCTGCCAAATCACCCTCGTTTTGGATAATGCCCGCTATGTTAATCAGCGTCATCGCGTAGTTGTTGTGGTCGCTTATCTCGCGGAAAATGGGGAGAGCCTTTTCATACATTTTCCGAGCTTGCTCCGCATCTCCTTGCTGACCGAGGACGTTCGCCATGTTGTTAAGAGCGGAGGCTTCAGCTTTCCGATTGCCGACTTCGCGCGCAATGGCAAGTTCATCGTTGAATTTGCCGAGCGCACCGGGATAGTCGCCGCGATCGACCAGCACCTGGCCCGTCACTTCGAGTGTGCTGGCAAAGCCGTAGCGGTCGCCGACCGCCTGGTAGATGCGGCTTGCCTCCTCGACGGCAGTCATTGCCCCGGCGGTGTCGCCCAGGTTCTCGAGGCTCGAGCCCTGCCGATACAGCGCACGAGCCAGAAGCAGTCTTGCGTTCTGGGTCCTCGCTTTCTGCGCTGCCTGCGCCGCAAAAGCCTCGCCCTGCTTGAAGTCTCCGAGCGACGCCGACGCTTCGGAAGCAGCCACGTCGATTCGCGCATCGTCGCCTGCCGTCGGCAGGCGCCGTAGCGATTCCACAGTCGCCAACGCTTCTTTGCCTTTTCCTCCGCGCGTTTCCGCGCGCGCTAGAAGCAGCCCGTATTCCAGGTTGTCGGGGAAGAACCCAAAAAGGGTTCGGTAGATCTCGGCTGCGTTGTCCCATTCCTTCGAAGTTTCGCGGTACCGGGCTTCGGTCAGCAATCGGTCCTCGCGGGAGAGCGATGTGGAGAGTTCGTAGGCGCTCTTTGCCGATAGACGCGCCTTCTCGTCATACCCAAGCAGTGCCCAAGAGGCGGCCAAGGCAGAGTGAGCTAAGGCATGGTTCGGGTCCAATGCCACGGTCTTTTGCAGCAGGTCACGAGCTGCGATAGCGTCGCCGACACGCAGCTTTGCCAAGCCTTCCGCGTAGAGTTTTGAAGCCTCCGGAGTCGATGGTAAGGCCGCGCGGACGCCAACCTGGTCTTGCGAGTTTAGCTGTCCGGCATCGCACTTTTCTCGTAACTGGGTTCCGGCACGGCTGACCAAATCAAACAGATCGCTTTCGTCCCCGGTCTCCTTCACCGAAAGCAAAGTTTCACCCGCTGCCGCGTCTTGCAGATGAAGATCGACACGCAGCTTGCCGCCGGGCAGGTCCACGTAGGAGCCGAGCACCACCAAGTCCGCACCAAGGGTTTTGCCTACCTGGGACAAAATCTGCGCATTCAGGGCGTCTGAGTCGGGTAGCGAAAGATTCATCTTCATTTGCGCCACTTCCTCACCCCGGATGGTCCGCAATTTCTCGCCCGCCGCGAGTTCAGTAATTAACATCTCCGGGAGGGCGGTCGAGAGCCATGCAGCCTCGGGACGAGACGTGGAATTCTTAAAGTTCAGGACAGCAACAGTGCGCCGCCGGCTAACCGGTATAGCAGCAGGTTTCGCTACCTTGAGTTCCCCCCGAAAATGTAAGTACGAAAGCGCTGCAACCACGAGCAGAACGATGACGGCCACAAGAACGGCTGCGCTTCTTACATTTGTCTTAGGTGGAGAGGAAATCGGGGTCGTTCGAATCGGGCCGAGCGGTACCTGCGAAATCGGCATGGTCAGGCGATCCAGATCGACGCGCAGCTCTCGTGCAGATTGATAACGCCGTTCCGGATCTTTGTCGAGGCATTTGAGAATTACCACCTCCAGCCCCGGCGAGATCTTCGGATTCAGGGCACTCGGCATCTCCGGTGGCTTGTTCATGATGGCGTCGATCAGACGCGGAACTTGCGAGAATGGAAATGGACGGCGCCCCGTCACCAATTCATACAGGACCGCACCAGCCGACCAGATATCGGAGCGCTGATCGGTCAACTCTCCTCGCAGTTGCTCTGGCGACATATAAGGAAGAGTGCCGGTAACGTCTTTGCTGTCACTAATGCTCGCGGTGATGCCCAGGTCGGTTTCCTGGCGCACAAACTGCGCCAGCCCGAAATCGAGAATCTTGAGGCGATTGTCCTCGGTTAAGCGCATGTTCGCCGGTTTCAGATCGCGGTGAATGACTCCATGCTCATGTGCGCTGGCCAAACCGTCGGCCAATTGGAATCCCAAACGCAAAACTTCTTTTTGCGTCAGCGGACCGGAAGCCAGTCGAGCATCGACGGCCACGCCACCGACATATTCCATTACCAAAAAGTCGAGCCCCTCCTGGCTGCCGAATTCGTAAACTGTTCCGATGTTGGGATGATTAAACTTGGCGAGAGCCAGTGCCTCGCGACGGAAGCGCTTTCGGGCTGCTTCGTCGGCAAGCATGCCAGGTGGGAGCACCTTGATGGCTACGTCACGTTCGAGTTGCTGGTCGGAAGCCCGGAAAACCAGCCCCATTCCACCGGCTCCGATTTGCTCGAGCACGCGGTAATGGCCAATAATCTGCCCGACAATTGGAGTTTCCGCCGCCATTAGGCCGGAATCTTACCCTCTGGGGAAACCGTGGTCAACGCATCAATATGGGGCGAGACACGTTCGTTTTTTGCAAAACGAACCCACTAACTCCAGCATCATCGACTACTTAGCTTTTACAAAGGCACCTCAATCAGCGTTGGTCCTTCTCCTTCCAATCCCGCCCGTAGCGCCTTCCCGAATCCATCCAGCGAATTAACCCGCGTGCCGGGCACTCCCATTCCCTTCGCTAGTCGCACCCAGTCGAGATCCGGACGTCCGATCTCGAACATGTCCAAGGCCCGCACTCCCGGAGTGCCTACTCCCAGATAAGAAAACTCACGCTTGAGAACCGCATAATCACGGTTAGCGAAAACCACCGTGGTGACGTGGAGGCCTTCGCGCGCCATGGTCCACAATGCTTGGAGTGTGTACATCCCGCTGCCATCGGCACTCAGACACAAGACTTTCCGACTCGGGCAGGCCACGGCCACGCCCACTGCTAGAGGCAAAGCGATTCCGATCGAGCCACCCGTGTTACCTAGCCAGTCGTGAGGCGGAGCTCCTTTGGTTGCGGCCATCAGTCCGCGGCCCGATGTCATCGATTCGTCGACCACGATAGCGTTTTCGGGTAAGAGCGCTCCGACTACTGCGGCGAGTCCTGGCAACGTGATTTCTCCGCTTGGCAGCGTGGGACGCTCCGCTTTCTCCACCGTAAGTTCACCACGGCGCGCCGACAGTGCTTCCGCTAGGGCCTCGAGTGCGCCGACATAATCCTCGCCGGGTTTCGCGAGTGTATGGATCTGGCACTGCGACGAAGTAAATTCACTACTTTTTCCCGGATAGGCGAAGTAGGCGACAGGTGGTTGAGCGCCCACCAGAATTAGCTGACGAAAGTCTTTGAACTGCTCGATTCCTTGTTCGAGGACGTACTGCACACGATCGACCCGAGGAACCCCGGCGCCGCGATGCAACCGCGTGAGCGGATAAGGAGCCAGTAATTTGGCTCCGGTGGCCGCAGCGATGCGCCCAGCGACGGTGAGTCCTTCGCCGTACAGCGCATTTCCGGCAATCAGAATTGCAGTTCGCAGACCGGATCGAAGCATGGCGGCTGCGTGCTCAACCGCTGCTGCCGCGGGCAAAAGGGGTTCGGGTAAAGCGCCTGGCGCGGCGATGATTCCGCCTTCGCTCCAGGCCACATCGGCGGGGACGATCAGCGTTGCAATCTGACCCGGTGCAGTACGAGCAGCGATGATCGCTTCCACCGCGTCTCGGCCCACTTCGGATGCAGACAAAGACGTCCGCAACCATTTGGAATAGGGGCGCGCGATGCCCTCAATGTCGGAGTCAAGCGGAGTATCGTGGCGCAGGTGATCAGTGGCGTGCTGTCCGATGAGGTTGAGCATCGGCACTCGAGCCCGCCGGGCATTGTGTAGATTGGCGAGGCCGTTGGCGAAACCCGGGCCGAGATGCAAGAGCGTGCATGCCGGTTTTTCAGCCATGCGCGCATAGCCATCCGCGGCTCCGGTGACCACGCCTTCGAAGAGGCCAAGCACGCAGCGTATTTCCAGCGCTCGATCAAGCGCCGCTACAAGATGAATCTCTGAGGTGCCGGGGTTGGTAAAGCAAGTCTCGACTCCGGCTGCTACCAGTGAGCGAACCAAACTTTCTGCGCCATTCATCTGTTTGGACAACTCCGTTCTTCCTTGTCCTCCACTCGATCACCGAAAAAAAAAGGCCGCACCTCATAGGCTGAGGCGTACGTCAGGGGACGGAATGTATGGAGTCGACCGCGAGTTGAGCGGTTAGGAGGCTGTTCTGAGCGGCGTGAAGCTGGGCAGTCAGCTTCTCTGCAAGAAGTGAGACGTTCGGCCTGCTGAGCATGGTTTCCTGATGACCGTGTACTTCGCAGATCTCCAGATTGCCTTTGAGAAGGCCCTTCCACCCCAGAGTATAATCTGTCATTAGCCCCGATAACTGTTTGCTCGCGCGAAACAGGATCACTGGACCGTTGTACGAGCGCGGTACATAGCTTATGAGCGCTTTTTCATGCTCAATAGCGAGCATCTCTAGCGTATATGCCAGTGATCTGCGTTTTTGCTGTCTGTGGCTATTTCCGGTCGAATTGTCAAACGCGATTGCGGTTCTCGCACGTGCGATGTCCCACGCGCGTCTGCACCTTTCGAGAATATGGTTCGCTCCCTTTTGATGAAGATATTCGAACTCCAGATCGACGCGCTTGGTCGCGCGATACCAGCCACGCTGAAATACGGTGAGATCAGGGCTAAAGCGAGCGTAGGCAGGATTCATCGTTTGTATCAAAACCACCAAGGCCACTTCCTCACCCACCGCAGCGAGTTGTTGGGCGGCCTCCAAAGCCAGCAGCCCGCCGAGGCAATAGCCACCTAGGAAATATGGCCCCTCGGGCTGCAAGCTTCGCAGCTCAGCGAGGTGAGCTGCAGCCATGGCCTCGAAGGATTGGTCCTTTATGATGTTGCCATCGAGGCCGCGAGCCTGAAGAGCATATACGGGCTGATCGGCTGGCAAGTATTTTGCCAGCGTATAATATTCCAATACATTTCCCCCATGGCTGTGCATGAGAAAGAGAGGCGGCTTCGATCCGCCAGCCCTTATGGGTGTAAGGGAAGACCAAGACGGTTTCCAATCTTCTTTCCGCAACACGTCTGCCAGGTCAGCGATTGTCGGCGCCTGTAGAAAGGTAGCCAGGGGTAGGCGTTTCTTGACGAGTCCTTCGATCTCGGCCATGATGCGAACCGCCAGTAGCGAGTGCCCCCCCAGATCGAAGAAGTTGTCGTGAATGCCAATACTTCTGACGTGCAGAATCCTTGACCAGATCTGGACCAGCATTTGCTCGATTGCATCGAAAGCTGCCGCGACCGCACGCGACACTTCGACATGTTCCTGATTTGGGGTGGGCAGGGTATTCCGGTCGATTTTTCCGTTGGGGGTGAGAGGGAGTTGGTCGAGGACGATGAAGGCGGAAGGGATCATGTAGGCGGGCAGATCGTGGGCCAGGTGCTGGCGCAGAGCGCTAACCTGAGGCGCGGGCTGATGGGGCCGCGGTTCCAGGTAGGCGGCCAGGATCTTTTCGCCGTGGGAGTTCTCGCGAGCCACCACCACACATTGTCCGACCGCCGGGTGTCGGACGAGCGCCGATTCCACCTCGCCCGGTTCGATGCGGAATCCCCGAATCTTCACCTGGTTGTCCACGCGGCCCAGGCATTCCAGCGTTCCGTCGGCCAGCCAGCGCGCCCGATCGCCAGTCCGATACAACCGCGCCTTGGGCTCGAAGGGGCTCTCGACAAAGCGCTCGGCCGTCAGTTCCGGGCGAGCCAAGTAGCCCCGGGCCAATCCCGTGCCGCCGATATACAGCTCGCCCACAATGCCAGTGGGCACCAGCTGGCGATGCCCGTCCAGAATGAACACCTGAGTATTGGCAATAGGCCGGCCGATCGGTACCGGGCCGTTGGCAGACATGACTCGGTGGATAGTGGACCAGATGGTGGTCTCGGTCGGGCCATACATGTTCCATAATTCGGCGCAGCGGGGCAGCAGCGCTGCGGCCAGATCGCCGGGCAGGGCTTCGCCGCCACACAACAGTTTCAGGTTCTTCGAACCTTCCCATCCCGCCTCAATCAAGGCTCGCCACGTGGCCGGCGTGGCCTGCATCAGCGTGCATTGCGATTCGCGGATGCGCTCCATTAGCCGGGCCGGATCGTAGTTGTCTTCGCGGCTGGCGATCACGCAGGTGCCGCCGCTGACCAGCGGCAGGTAGAGTTCCAGTCCGGCAATGTCGAACGACAAGGTGGTCACGGCCAGCAGTCTGTCTTGTGAGCTGAAGCCGGGCTCGCGTTGCATGGAGCGCAGAAAGTTCACCACCGCCGAGTGCGGGATCGCCACCCCCTTGGGCTTCCCCGTGGAACCGGAAGTGTAGAGCACGTAGGCCAGATCTTTCGGACGCGTTTCCGGCAACTTCGTGTGGGTTGTGTCCTGCCCGGCGATCCTCTCCCAGTCAGAATCCAGATGCACGATGGATGCCGGGCGCTCGGGCAGGCTCTGGTCCAACTGGCGATGCGTGACCAGCACGCGCATGCCACTGTCGGCGATCATGTAGGCCAGGCGGGCCTGGGGAAAGGAAGGATCCAGCGGCACGTAGGCGCCCCCCGCCTTGAGAATGCCCAACAGTCCTACCACCATCTCCAGGGAACGCTCCACGCACAGTCCCACCAGAACTTCCGGCCCCACTCCGAGCGACTGCAGATGATGCGCCAGCTGATTGGCTCGTCGATTCAGTTCCCCGTAGCTGAGCTGCTGCTCTTTCTGCTGTTCCTGCTGCTGTTCCTGGAAGATCAGCGCCACCTGATCGGGATTTTTCCGGGCTTGCTCTGCGATCAACTGATGCAGACAGAGATCGTTTTCAGGCTGCGCCACAGCCGTGTTGTTCCACTCCACCAGCAGTTGCTGACGCTCGCCTTCGGCCAGCATGGGAAGCGTTGAGACGGTCTGATCCGGATCCCGGCTGATGGCGTCCAGTAAGGTTCCGTAGTGGCGGCACAGGCGGCGAATGGTGCCGGCTTCGAACAGATCGGTGCGGTACTCGATCAATCCCCGCAAGCCCGCGTCCGTCTCGGAAACCGCAAGCGTAAGATCAAACTTCGACGTTCCCGTCGCCAGTTGCGCGAGTCCTGCTACATCCGATGCCTGGGAAGCAGCGTCCGTGCTGAACAGGACAAACATCACCTGAAACAGCGGAGTGCGACTGAGATCGCGCTCCGGGGCCAGTTCGGCGACCAGTTGCTCGAAGGGTAGATCCTGATGCCCGTAGGCACCCAGAGCCCTCTGCCGCACCTGGTGCAGCAAAGACCGGAAGCTTTCCTGCTCGCTGAACTGCGCCCGCAAGATCACCAGGTTCAGGAATAAGCCGATCAGATCCTCAGTCTCGCTGCGCGTGCGACCGGAGATCGGTGTGCCCACCAAAATGTCGTCCTGCCCGGTGTAGCGCTGCAGCAGAGCCATGAAGCCGGCCGACAGCGTCATGAACAGGGTGGCTTTCTGCTGGCGGCTCAGCAGCTTCAAGCGCTCCAGCAGTTCCCGGGGAAGCTCAAAGGCCTCCACCGCGCCAGCGAAACTCTGCACCGCAGGACGCGGCTTGTCGCTGGGCAGTTCCAGAATCGTAGGAGCGCCAAGCAGTGCTTCCTTCCAGAATGCGACCTGCTTCTGCAACAGGTCCCCTTGCAAGTAGGCGCGCTGCCAATGAACGAAGTCGGTGTAGCGAATCGGCAACTCCGCAAAGGGCGACGACTCCCCTTGGCTGAACGCGCCGTAGAGCTGGTGCAGTTCACGCTGCAGAACCTCCATCGACCACTCGTCTGCAATGATGTGGTGGATGCTCAGCAACAGGAGCTGTTTCTGCTCGCTCAACCGTACCAGCGTGCCGCGCAGTAGAGGAGGCTGCGCCAGGTTGAAGGGCTTCCGCCCTTGCTCGCGCGCCAGGCTAATCCATGTATCCTCACGTTCCTTTTCCGGTAGTTGGCGGAGGTCGCGCTCGGGAAACGCGATGGCGACGGTTGGAAGGACGATCTGGGCCGGCTGGCCGTCGCCACTGGAAAAAGCCGTACGCAGCGTTTCGTGGCGCCGCACCAGTTCGTCGACCGCCCGCTGCATCGCTTGCGCGTCGTAGTTCCCTTCGAAACCGACAGCGTCCACGATGTTATAAACGGGGATGCTTGGGGCCAACTGATCCAGGAACCACAGCCGCTCTTGCGCGTAGGAAAGAGGACTGGGACCATCCTGATTGCGCCGCTCAATCCGCGGCATCCCTCCGCCCTCGCCCTTGTCCTCAGCCAAAACCCTGGCCAGGCCGGCAACGGTGGGATGGGCAAAAAAGCTCGAGGGCAGCAGCTCCACTTCGAACACGTCCCGGATCCGCGCCACCGCCCGAATAACCAGCAGCGAGTGACCGCCCAGATCGAAAAAGTTGTCGTGGACGCCGACGCCGCCCACTTTCAGCACTTCGTTCCAGATGGCGGCCAGCGCCTGCTCGGTCTCGGTCCTTGGCGCAAGCGATTCGCGAGCTATCCGGACGGGATCGAAACTCGGAGCAGGGAGTGCGTTGCGATCGATTTTTCCGTTGGGGGTGAGAGGGAGTTGGTCGAGGACGATGAAGGCGGAAGGGATCATGTAGGCGGGCAGATCGTGGGCCAGGTGCTGGCGCAGAGCGCTAACCTGAGGCGCGGGCTGATGGGGCCGCGGTTCCAGGTAGGCGGCCAGGATCTTTTCGCCGTGGGAGTTCTCGCGAGCCACCACCACACATTGTCCGACCGCCGGGTGTCGGACGAGCGCCGATTCCACCTCGCCCGGTTCGATGCGGAATCCCCGAATCTTCACCTGGTTGTCCACGCGGCCCAGGCATTCCAGCGTTCCGTCGGCCAGCCAGCGCGCCCGATCGCCAGTCCGATACAACCGCGCCTTGGGCTCGAAGGGGCTCTCGACAAAGCGCTCGGCCGTCAGTTCCGGGCGAGCCAAGTAGCCCCGGGCCAATCCCGTGCCGCCGATATACAGCTCGCCCACAATGCCAGTGGGCACCAGCTGGCGATGCCCGTCCAGAATGAACACCTGAGTATTGGCAATAGGCCGGCCGATCGGTACCGGGCCGTTGGCAGACATGACTCGGTGGATAGTGGACCAGATGGTGGTCTCGGTCGGGCCATACATGTTCCATAATTCGGCGCAGCGGGGCAGCAGCGCTGCGGCCAGATCGCCGGGCAGGGCTTCGCCGCCACACAACAGTTTCAGGTTCTTCGAACCTTCCCATCCCGCCTCAATCAAGGCTCGCCACGTGGCCGGCGTGGCCTGCATCAGCGTGCATTGCGATTCGCGGATGCGCTCCATTAGCCGGGCCGGATCGTAGTTGTCTTCGCGGCTGGCGATCACGCAGGTGCCGCCGCTGACCAGCGGCAGGTAGAGTTCCAGTCCGGCAATGTCGAACGACAAGGTGGTCACGGCCAGCAGTCTGTCTTGTGAGCTGAAGCCGGGCTCGCGTTGCATGGAGCGCAGAAAGTTCACCACCGCCGAGTGCGGGATCGCCACCCCCTTGGGCTTCCCCGTGGAACCGGAAGTGTAGAGCACGTAGGCCAGATCTTTCGGACGCGTTTCCGGCAACTTCGTGTGGGTTGTGTCCTGCCCGGCGATCCTCTCCCAGTCAGAATCCAGATGCACGATGGATGCCGGGCGCTCGGGCAGGCTCTGGTCCAACTGGCGATGCGTGACCAGCACGCGCATGCCACTGTCGGCGATCATGTAGGCCAGGCGGGCCTGGGGAAAGGAAGGATCCAGCGGCACGTAGGCGCCCCCCGCCTTGAGAATGCCCAACAGTCCTACCACCATCTCCAGGGAACGCTCCACGCACAGTCCCACCAGAACTTCCGGTCCCACTCCGAGCGACTGCAGATGATGCGCCAGCTGATTGGCTCGTTGATTCAGTTCGCCATAGCTGAGACGATCGCCTTCATATTCCAAGGCGACGGCGCCAGGGGTTCTCTCGACCTGCGCCTCGAACAACTCGTGCAGCAGAACGTTCTCTTGGTGAGCGACTCTCGTATTGTTCAACTCAGTTAGCAAACAATGCCGTTCCCGTGCAGTCAAGAGTGGCAATTCCGAGAGACGTCGGTCAGGATCGGCCACGATGCCTTCGAGCAGAATCTGGAAATGTCCGAGCATTCGCTCGATGCGATCACGGTTGAACAAGTCAGTGTTGTATTCACAGATGAAAGCCAGTCCCGGTGGCTCTTCCATCACGTACAGCGTCAAGTCGAATTTCGATGTGCCACTGTCGATCATTTTCCGCTCGTGCCGCAGACCAGCCAGGCTCCAGGGCTCCATTGGCATGTTCAGCATCGACATCATCACTTGGAACATGGGACTATGACTGGCATTGCGCTCGGGGTTCAACACTTCCACTAGTTTTTCGAAGGGCAGATCCTGATGCGCATACGCGCCCAAAGCGGTTTCCTTCACCCGCCACAAGAGTTGTCGAAAGTTCGGATCGCCCGACAGATCTGTTCGCATTACGAGCGTGTTGACGAAGAATCCCAGCAGCCCTTCGATCTCAGTCCGATTGCGGCCTGAAATGGCCGCGCCAACCAGAATGTCGTCTTGTCCTGCGTAGCGGTGCAATAGCACCTTGAAGGCGCCGAGCAATGTTGCGAACAGGGTGACTCCCTCGCGCTGGCTTAAGGTCTTGAGCGACTCTGTCAGCTTCTTCGAAAGCGCGGAATAAGAAATTGATCCTTTGTAGGTCTGGATGGCAGGACGAGGACGGTCGGTGGGGAGTTCTAGCACTGGGAGGGTGCCACTTAATTTCTTCTGCCAGTAATCTAATTGCGCCTGCAGAATCTGTCCCTGCAGCCATTGTCTTTGCCAGGCAGCAAAGTCAACGTACTGAAGGGGCGGTTCCGGCAGTGGCGAGGCTCCTTTTACATGGAGAAAGGCGTCGTAAAGTACTGCCAGTTCTTTCTCGAATACCCCGTACGACCACCCGTCGAAGGCAATGTGATGGAAGTTAAGCAGCAGCACATGCTCGTCTGGCCCCAACTTCAACAGCCGGGCTCGAATCAGAGGTGGTTTGCCAAGGTCGAAAGGTAACCCAGCCTCAGCTGCGGCTAACCTCGCTACCTCCTGTTCCCGAGCGGCCCGGGGCAGACCCTGCAGATCAACGATCGGGATCCGAAGCAGTTCAGGCGGCGCAATCCTCTGGAGAGGGCGTCCATCGACTCTCAGATAATATGTTCGCAGCACTTCGTGCCGCCGCACGATCTCACTCAAACTCCGCTCGAAGGCGGTGACGTCAAGGCTGCCCTTCAAGTCATGGCGTACTGGGATGTTATATGCGGCGCTGCTGGGTTCTAACTGATCCAACAGCCACAGTCCCCTCTGCGCGCGGGAAAGCGGCAACTCGCCGTCGCGAGGGATACGCTTCAGGCTCGGCGTCTCGGAGACGCCTTCTTTCTTGAGCAGGCTGGCCAGCAAAGCAAGCTTTTGCTCAGAGAAACCACGGCCCTTGGACGAATCCTTATTCATGACCTTCTGACAATTCTCACTTCGAAGGCAAACTGCGGGCCACTTCTTCTTCGGTCATGCCGTCGATCCGCTTCAAAAGGGTAGCAGTCTTCTCGGTCAGACCGGGGCGTGCCTCGTGTTCAGTCAAGTAACGGGCAAGCTTCTCGATGGTGGGTGTTTCGAACAAGAGGACCGCTGGCAAATCCATCTGAAACATCTGACGCAACCGGGAAACTATTTGCGTGGCGACCACAGAGGCGCCACCCAGTTCAAAGAAATTGTCCTCGATACCAACCTTCTCGATCCCAAGACTGCTCGCCCAGACAGACGATAATACTTCCTGCAAGGCGGTTTGGGTGTCCTGGTCTTTGTAATGATTCTCGGTCATCCGATCGCTCCTCCAACTTCAATGGTAGTCTTGTGCGCGCTCGCCGGCACTCACGAGTGTGCCTGACACGGTAATGATTTTGGTATTGAGTCTGCAATCCACGGGCCACTTACATACTGCATAAATATATGTAAATACGCTAGTTACTATTGTTTTTCGGGCTTGCGCCACGCATTCTGCGGAACCCTTGGGAAACGCTTTTCCCCCGGACGCTGCAGCAGACTCTCACACGATCATGCCAAGTATGTCTCTCGCTTCTCAAGGTACCGATCAGGAATTTGAATAAGAAGTCCGGTATCATTTGTCTCTGAAAGAGAATTACAACAAGGATATTGTAACGATGGCTGAGGATACCGGATTGTCAGAGGGTAGGTTCGGGAGCGCAAAGGACAAACTTGTCGGCACATGGAAATTGGTGTCCGCCTCCACAACGGCATCGACCGGAGAGCGAAGCAAGACGCCGTACGGTATCGATCCTGTCGGTTTTCTCACCTATACCGATGAGGGCAGAATAGCCGCCATGATCAGTCACAGCGGGCGAAAGGCGCTCTTTTCCGGCGGAGGATCCCTCGAAGAACAAGCTGAGGCGTTTAAAACATTTTTCGGCTATGCCGGACGGTACACGGTGAGCGGCGACAAGGTAACCCATCACGT
This sequence comes from uncultured Acidobacteriaceae bacterium, assembly GCA_963743115.1. GTDB lineage: Bacteria > Acidobacteriota > Terriglobia > Terriglobales > Acidobacteriaceae > Sulfotelmatobacter. Next base: position 132,900 of record CAVUOM010000003.1, read on the forward strand.
CGAAATCTCATCCATTGAGAACTATGTAGGCAGGGACCTGGTCCGCAACGTCAAATTCCATGGTGATCGAATCACGTTGGTTACACCACCGACGCCAGTGAACGGGAAAACTCTAATCTTCGAATTAATTTGGGAGCGTCTGCCGAGTGGCTCCTGATCCGACCTTTGCTTTTCAAGGCGCTGTCTCCTGGGTGTTAAACTCGGCATCAGTAACTTAGCGTTTCCCACGTTGCTGAAACTCTGATCTTGCAAATAGGTGCAGGTTGCCCAAGGTTATCGTTCCGACCAAGAAAGTCCTTTTCACCGACGAAATTCTGCAGGATCCCTATCCCGCATACGCCCGCTTGCACGAGGAAGGCCCGTTGCATTACCTGGATGTGGACGGCAAGTGGGCGTTGTGGTCGATTGTGAGCCATGCGGAGTGCTCCTCGGCTGCTAAAGACCCCCGATTATCGGCAAAGCGCTCGCAGCAAATGATTTTGTCGCTTCCGCTGGGCAGCCAGTCTGAATTCAGCGAACTCGCGCGCATGCTCGGCTTGTGGCTGATTTTTATGGATCCGCCGGAGCACACCAGGCTGCGCAAACTCCTCAATAAGGGATTTTCACCCGCGGCGATCGAAGGCTTGCGTCCGCAAGTCGAGGCCATTGTTGATGAAATGCTGAAGCCGCTGCAGCATCGCTCCGAAATCGACCTTATGCGCGAGTTCGCCAACCCCATGCCGGTGCGCATCATTTTGGAGATGCTGGGAATACCGCAGGAATTGCGCGACACATTCGTCAATTGGTCGCGCGCCATCGCGGTGTTTCGAGGCAGTCCGGATCGCACGGTGGAGCAGGCCCGCGATGCGCAAGATGCTCTGATTGCCTTAACCAATTTTTTCCGAAAGACCGTGGCGGAGCGGAGACGCAATAAAGGCAACGACCTGATTAGCCTTCTCATCGACATCGAGGAAGAAGGAGAGGTGCTGACCGAAGAAGAACTCTATGCGCAGTGCATCGCGCTGCTCTTCGCAGGGCACGAGACAACTCGAAATTTGATCGGCAACGGGATGTACACGCTCCTGCGGCATCCGCAGGAGACATCTGAGTTGCGAGAGAAGCCGGAGATCATCCGCACGGCCGTGGAGGAGATCCTGCGTTATGAAAGCCCCGTACAACTCACGGCTCGCGTGCTCAAGGAAGATGTCGAGATTTGCGGTCAGCACATACCGAAGAAGTGGTCTGTCCTTTGTATGCTCGGTGCGGCGAACCGGGATCCAAAACGGTTCAAAGAGCCGGATCAGTTGGACCTGAAGAGACTGAACAATCAACACCTGGCCTTCAGTGCGGGACCGCATGCTTGTATTGGGGGCCAGCTAGCGCGATTAGAAGGGCAAGTCGCGCTCCTGAACCTGGTGCAGCGCTTTCCTGAGACGAAGCTCGCCGGCCCGCGACCCGAGTGGGCTCCCACCTTTGGATTCAGGGGCCTGAAAAGTCTTTCGGTAATCTTGTAAGCCCTGGCCCGAACAACCGGGTCACCTACGACAGCAAAGAAGACAACCGGCGAACACTGGCCATAACGTCGTTGAAACCCACACCGAAGTCGATGAGGCAAGCAATTTCATCGACTCCATTTTCGCTCAGGCGATCGGCCTGCTGGGAGCATTGATCGAGAGTCCCAATAAAACTCAACGGGCTGCGTAAGTTGTTACGCACTTGAAACTCGACCATTATTTCAGTTTCTTCATCGCTGAGACGAGAAAGTTCAGGACGCACCCAGCTCGTTTTCCGCAAAGCCCCTTGATCATCTTTGGTTCCAGCGGAATGATCTTTCTGCATCCCGATGTTGACCCTCAGATATTCAGCCATCGCTGGTTCGGCTATTCTTCTTATCTCGTCATCGTCATCCCCAACGAAGGTGTGCGCCATCAACGTGATATGCCCTCGGCGGCCATGATGAGTCTGAATTGCGTCGCGATAAAGTTTGGCCTTCCGAAGGAGTTCCTTGAGGTCATGATTCAGCGAAAAGTTCGCCGTCATGACATTGAAGCCAAGCTTGCCGGCGTTCACAAAAGTATCATCTGACTGTGCAGTCAGCCAGATTGGAAGTTCCGGTTGAATCGGTTCTGGCAAAATGTTGACGTCGGTCTTGACTCCCATCCCATTCGGTAGTGACACCTTCTCGCCTCGCCAAAGTTTCTGGATGATGGCGATCTTTTCATACATATCAGCGTGGCGATTCTGGTAGGTATCAGGCGAAAGAACAAAATCGTTGGCGTGCCATCCTGAGGCAGCAGCAATAGCAACGCGTCCGTTCGAAAGATTGTCAATCATTGACCATTCTTCGGCCACGCGCAAAGGGTTCTGCAAAGGTAGGACAACACTGCCAGCTCGAACGGAGATGCGTTTCGTTGTGACGGCAAGCGCAGCGCCGGTAACCGAGGGACTTCCGTACAACCCCCCAAACCGTTGAAAATGTCTTTCCGGCGTCCACACGGCCGCGAACCCATGCTCGTCAGCAAACTTCGCAGATTCGAGCAGCATCTGATACTTGCCACCCGGCTGTTCTGCAGAGTCCGCGCTGAAGAAGAACAAGCTAAGCTGAGGTGTCATTAGGAATCTCGGTCGACTTCAAGAGCGCAAGCGATCATAGCACTCATTTTTCCGTGCGACAGCATGGCCCAGTACTGTAACTGTAAGAGTGGCGATCACTGTTTCCTCGGATTGCAGCCCACCTCAGCGGCCGCCAACTCGCCTGCTCTGAAAAGCACATCTCCACTGACGCGCAGACATGGCGAAGCCCGACTAGTGCACAGAAGCCAGCACCGTCCCAAAAGTAGCGCTGCCGGGAGGCGGCGCAGCGATTGCTCGATCGAAAGCGAGGTCACCGTGATTGGGCTTCTGGCCAACAGCACGGGGGCGAACGCGGTTTTTGAAGGGCTGTATTTACGATCTTGACATGTAAGTCGCGGGGGTGGCACACTAGGCGCTAGTGTTTTGCCTCCCCTGAGAGAGCGTGCGTCAAGCTCTGAAATAGACTTCCTTTCCGGTCCACCCTTTTGAGCAACATCCGGCGCCTTGCGCCGAGTGGAGCGTCGTGGACGCGTGCTTTGGAAGCCAATTTTCGTTAGGAGTTGGCCCGACATGGCCGTATCGCTCCCTGGTTCGTTCGTCCCTTTTATCACGGGGTCTTTCCTCCTCGTCTCCAGTTCGTCAAGGGAACAGATGACTTTTCGGTCCGTGCGGAATGCTGCGACGTGGAGGTGCTTGTGAAGTCGCGGCGTCAATCAGCGGCCGAGCGCAGAATCCCGCCGGCGGCGGATCATACTTCCCAGGCGAACAGCGCGCCCGGCGACTCGACATCTTTCGGGGCGAGACCTTCAGCGCCGACGCGCCGGTCGCCATCCCCACACCGGTTCAATCTTGGCGCACGAGAAAGCGAACCGGCCGACCAGGTCATGCGCGCGGACATGGCGCTCGATTTGGTGTTGGAGCAAATTGTTTCTCAAACGCGACTCTCCACTTGTGCGACCGGCGCCTTCATCGGTTGGGTGCGCAGTGGTCACATGGTTTCCCGTGTCCTGAACGGGGCTACCTCTGGCGAGTTCGTCGCCTATTTGCGCCGAGACCCCCGCATGGTGGATGCTTGCCTGCGCACTTCTGCGTTGCAGTATTGTCGTAACTCCGAGAACTTCCCTGGCCTCGATGCGGCGGTGTGCCGGAGTCTAGGCGCTCGCTCCATTGTGCTTGTTTCGGTGCTGAACGCCGCGAAGGACAGAATCGGCGTGCTTGGCGCCTTCTCTTCTCAAGCGGATGCATTCACGGCCGGCGACCTTGTGGCGATACAGTCGATGTCGCAGCGCGTCGCAGACACGATCGCGCGGGTGGATGAACTCGCCTGCAACTCTGTGGCGCGCGTTCCGGCTCAGGTGCAAGAGATCAGCAGAATACCCTCGCGGATCCTCGCGGAATCCATAAAAGCCAAAGCAGTCGCACTCGCATTGGGAGCACGAAAATCGCTGCTGGCCGCTCTCGTGGCAGGTACCTTGCTTCTCGCCGGTTGGGCCCTGAGCAGGAGCGTTCCGCACGACGGACTGCACCTGTTCGCCAGGAATTCCAGGGCGGTCGTGCGAGAACAATCAGCGTCCGCACCAATGCCCGCCTCTCTTCCTAATCCGCCAATGATTCAGCCTGTGAAGCCGGCGGCTATCATCCCGGTTCCCGCCGAACGTCTTCCTGCGAAACGCTCCGTCCCCAAGTCTTCAAATCCGCCGTCAGTTCGAGCAAAGCACCGTGTGCCTGATTTGGAAATTGAGAACACACTTGACGATGACTCTGGGATTGTTGTGTTTGAAGATACGGGAGTGCAGGGCGGATCAACGACCTCCGATGATTCGAGTGCAAGAAGTGCGCCCCCCTCTCCACCTCCCGGGATGGTTCCCGAGCGAACAGCCCTCGCACGCGTCGTAGACCGCGTGGAGCCCGAATATCCGGACGCGGCCAAAGCCCATCATATTCAAGGGATCGTGGTGCTTGACGTTTTAGTAGGCGGGGATGGAAGAGTTCAGCGACTCAGTCCGGTGCGCGGATATCCCAGGCTGGTGGCTGCAGCCGCCGATGCAGTCAGGCAGTGGCGATTTGAGCCTATGACTCGCAATGGACGTCCCGCCAGCTTTGAAACCAACATCACCTTAACTTTTGCACTGCCATGAGAGCACGATTACAAAAGCGCCACACACAAGATGAGGAGCGGAGTCGAATTGTGTGTTCCGGTGCTGCCACTCTGCTGGCTGCAATTTCCTTGTTGTTCTCTCCTATGCAATTGTTGGGGGGCAGCCCAGCGCAGCGCGAATCGGACCAGGAGGTCCCCGCTTCCCAGAGCGTCGCCACAGTTGTTCACTTCAACGTTTTTTTGAAGGATGGCACACCTGCGGTGGAAATTATAACGACGGACCCGGTGAAGCCGAAGATCAGCAAGCTTGCTGATCCCATGCGTCTGGTTATCGATTTGCCGAACACGAACATGTCTGTTCCCAGCAAACTCGTGCCCGTGAAGAGCCAGGATGTTGGCGCAATTCGTCTCACACTGAGCGCCACCGATCCGCCGCAAGTCCATGTGGAAATCGATTTACTCAAGCCATTGGACTACACCTGGGAATCAGCCGGAAATCGTCTGTTGGTGCAGCTGCATGCGATCGTTGCAAAGTCGCCGCCGGCGCCGCCTCCGATTACTGCTGTGGACTACAACAACGTTGTTCCAGTTGACCGGGTCCCGTCGGGCTCTTCCGTCACTGCCTTGTCTGACACGACTGTGATGCGCTTGCGGCGGGGCGGAGACTTTTATGTATGTCCGCGCTCCACAGTCTTGGTCAACCGTTCTCGGAACGGCCCCGACTTGATGCTAGCAATCGGTGTCGGCGCTCTGGAGACGCATATCAAGCTGGGCGATTCCTCGGACGAAGTGGTCACCCCGGATTTCCGCATTCTGCTTCGTGGTCCGGGAGAGTTCGACTACGCGATCCGCGCCGACTCGCAGGGCAACACGTGTGTGAAGACTCTTCCCGGCAACACGTCCCCGGCAATTATTTACGAACTCATGGGAGACGGAAAATATGAATTCCAGCCGCGGGATCAGATCGTTTTTCACGCGGGACGGCTAAGGAGCGAAGATACAGCCTTCCACTCCGAGTCCTCGGACGGGAATGGGAATGAGACCATCCTGCCGGTCGAATGCGGGTGCCCTCCGCCCCCGCGGCCCCCAGTGCTTTTGGCTTCTGGCGCGGCGGTAGCCGAAGACGTGGACGCAAGCGCACAAGGAACTGCTTTAGCTTCCGTCAATGAGCCCTCCTCACCGCCACTTGGAACCGAACCTTCCCCTGAGGCGACGGCAGGCACCAAATTGCCTGGCACGGGAGTGGAGACGGCAGAGCTGTCTGACGGGCAGCGGGATCTGCCTCACGCGAAAGCGGAGGCTACCCTGACCTTCACACCTCCCGCATATAGGCTTGCCGAAGCATTGCCGCTATCAACTCGCCCTGCGCCAATCCCAATGGCAGCTCTGCCACCCCCGCTTCCGGAAGAACGGGCGCGCGTGAAGCACAAGAGATTCGAGGGCGTGCGACATTTTTTTGCAAAAATATTCGGTTAGCCGATGCTCCGACGTTGAAGACACCTGGAGGCACCGTCAGCGTGGGCGCAGGCTTGTCAAAGTGAAGTAGAACGGGTGCAGCGGTTCTTGAACTCTCCCGGACTGGGAACGTCAGCCACGTTCCTCGTTTGACAAGGGTTCAACGGGCAGTTCCTCTCCTCTATCGTTTATCGTTGACCAAGCTCAAGGCCGAACCCCAATAAATATTCGGTTTGACCGTATATCATGGACCTGCCCGATCACGGAGGTCATCTCATTGCGCTCAGACGCACGAGGAAACGACGTGGATCTTCGATGGTAATGCCAAGCGTGAAGACCGGCTGTGGTGCCGCTCGGCACCGATTCTGGTTGGCGATGGCGGGGTTTGCCATGGCGCTTGTGCTGCTGCCCTTTTCCTACAAAGTCGAACGGCGCCTGGAAACAGTTGTTCACGTCAAAGGTGCGGAATCCGAAAAAGTTGATCGGGAACTGGCGCAGCGTTTCCAGTCTCCGTACGCCCACCGCCTGGTTCTGGTGATCAGCGGTATCCCCGATCCGGATTCAGCAAAAGGCGCAGAAGCCTTGGGCTTTTTAAGCAGTTCCTTGCGTAGTGTGCCTGGAGTCGCGGGCGCCGTCTCAAGTCTGGATTGGCCCGATCCCCTGTTCACGGGGAACAATGGCGGGGCCTTGATCATCGTCGGGTTGGACCCCCAGGAAAAAGATGTCGAGGCGTTGGTACCTAAACTGAGGGCAAAAGCAGACTGGATGCAAGGTCAGTTGAGGGCGCAATACCCCAATATCAAACTGGAAATTACGGGTGAAACGCCACTGAACTTCGATCTTCGCAAGGTCAGTGCAGATGACGTCAAACACGCCGAGGAACGAGCGATGCCGGTGACTCTGTTGCTGCTGTTGCTGGCATTTGGCAGTCTCGTGGCCGCGCTGCTGCCGCTGGGAGTCGGAGTACTCTCAATCGCGATGGCGATGGGTACGTCTGCGATACTCGCGCATTATCTGCAGCTGTCGATTCTGGTGCAGAATCTGGCAACCATGCTCGGCCTCGGCTTGGGCATCGACTATGCATTACTGATGGTGAGCCGGTTTCGCGAAGCGTTGAACGAAGGGTGTGATCCCGGCTGTGCTGCCGATATCGCTGCCGGGCAAGCGGGGCGGACGCTGATCATCTCGGCCACGACGGTTGCCATCGGATTTTCAGCGCTTCTGACTGTGCCCATCAGCGAACTGCGCTCCATCGGGATAGCTGGCCTGCTGGTAACCGTTCTGAGTGTCATGCTGTGTACGTTTATTCTGCCTTGGGTGCTTGGTCTGCTGGGGCATCACATCGATGCTGCCGGAGTGCGTCGCCCAGACGGACGAGTCAAAACGCGGGAGAGCCTATGCGCGGCGAATGAGCGCTGGGTGCGGTGGGGCACGATCATAACCCGCCGGCCCTGGGTAGCTTTGCTTGTCGCTGGGATTCCGCTGCTGATCCTTGCATCCCAGGCACGGAAAATTTCTCCGGGGGTTCCTGACCGTCACGCGCTCCCGGAAGCAGCTGAATCGGTGCAGGCACTGCACACACTTCAACACATGGGGCGATCGGGTATTGTGCCGTCCCTGCGGGTGATCCTGGAGTTGCCGCCGCAGTCTCCACCGCTCTCGCCGGCCGGCTGGCTTGCCGTGAGCCGCTTGACCAGCCGCTTCCAAAGCGACCCTAGAGCGCAAGAGGTCTTATCTCTTCCGACCCTCACGGGCATGTCCGACACCCCTAGCGCTGTCGGCGATGTGCCGGAGCCAATTCGCAAGAGTTTTCTTCGCAGCGATGGCAAGGCTACCTTGATCGAGCTGCTGCCTACCTCCAATAGTTCGCCGAACGACCAGATACGGTGGGTACGCGAGGTGCGTTCCCTCGATGTCGCTGCGATCACCGGCGTGCCCGGCGCTGTGTTGCGCGTCGGCGGTGTTCCCGCACTCGAGGCAGATTATGACTCGGTCGTAAAAGAGCGGTTGCCGAAGGTGGTGCTTGGTGTCGTACTGGGGAGCTTGATGGCGCTGCTGATCGGATTACGTTCTTTATTTGCGGCTGTCAAAGCAATTCTGCTCAATCTGCTCTCCGTTGGCGCTTCGTTCGGTGCGTTAGTTCTCGTTTTTCAGGAAGGCCACGGTAGCAGGCTCTTTGGGCTCGACGGACCGACCGGCACCGTATACCCGATCGTCCCGATTCTGTCGTTTGCCATTGTCTTCGGATTGAGCATGGATTATGAGGTCTTCCTGGTTGCCCGGGTCCTTGAGGAACGGCGGCGCGGTCTATCCGAGAGAGCAGCGGTAATCGAGGGCCTGGCGCGGACGGCAGGGCTAATCACGAGCGCGGCAGCAATTATGATTGCGGTTTTCACCGCGTTCACCGTGGGCAGCTTTCTGGTTGTTCAAATGCTGGGCTTTACGCTTGCCGTGGCGGTGTTCATTGATGCTACCGTAGTGCGGATGATTGTCGGCCCGGCATTATTGAAACTTGCCGGCGACTGGAATTGGTGGCCCTTTGGCTTATACGTGGCCCCGGCAACATCGGAGTCGGAGAAGGAGTTGATCCCATGACGGTGAATACCGTGGATGCTCCACTGCCAGCACTGCACATCGCCCAGTCAAATTAGGCGGTTCGATTTATTTCACTTCCTCTTCTTTAGCGTCGGACTGGCTGATATCAAAGTCCTTGCGTCCAAGATTTGCCTTTGGCGACCCACGTTCGATTGTAAGAATCGAGGAGCCGGGCTTGCCCTGCAGCTTTGCCTCAGCTTGCATCGCCGTCCAGACGTTCCCGACCTGGCGCAGCCCATAGTAGATGAATTCCTTCTGCTGTCCCGTCCCGCGAAGCGTTTTCACCGCGTGTACAGGGAACAAAATATTGCGGTCGATCCACGATGTTACCGAATCATAGTGAGTCCGGTCCTGAGAACCAGGTGTGCTCTTAAGGACAAAGCAATCCCGAGCGCCGTATTTCTCCGGGGCCAGAAGTCCCTGATTCTTCCAAAAAAACTGGCTCTCTACCATGTCTTCATAGGAGAAGTCTGTTCCCACCAGGGAGTCGTTCCAATGTTCGAATGGCAAAACGCTAGCGGTCTTCTCGCCAGGAAGTAGCGCCTCGATGGTCAGGTGCCCACTCGCGCTCATGTGCAGAAGAAGGCTCGTCTTCTCTGAGCCGGGCCCCGAGATCTCACACAGCACACGCAGACCATCGGGAAACCAGTGAGCCTTGGCGACAAACTTGTAGGTGGTGCGCTTGCCATCGACCTCTATCCGCGCGAGTCGCCCGGTGACGCGGTAGTCCAGTTTCTCAATGCGCTGGCGTGAGCCAGTCAGCACAGTCTCCAGGTCAGGATCCGCCGCGAAGGCCTGCGACGGATGCACCAGCGACATCAGCAATAGCAAAGCGATGGAGCCTCGAATCATCCCACAGCAGCAATTCGCCCATCTGACCTCAGGATGCCGGCCAAACTTGCGGCTGCGAGAGAGCGATACGATGCGGCGCAGGAAGGTCATAGCTATATATACCGCCAACGTCCGTGTAGCGTCCATCGTGCGGTTGTGCATGGAACGCCTGCGCCTTAGGCTAGCGGATGTTCAAGTCGCCGTAGTGAGCGAAGCTTGAGAGCGCTACTTCGTCGCTGCCAGGTATGTAGAAGCCAAACTTGCCCAGGCTGACATCAGCGCCGGGCTGAATCCAGCGATCCAGCACGGTCCAACTGTCGCCATTCTTGATCTGGTTGATGATCCCCGTGGGGCTAACGCGGATTCCGAATGTGCGGAAGCTTTTCTTGTCGCCTTTATTGGAAACTGTGATCTCGTCCGTTTTCTCGCCATCGCGAATGACCGTGCGATAGAAGTTATTCTCGTCGATTTGGAACAGGACGCAGTTCTTTGGGTCCTTGTAGTTCAGCACCCATTGCAGGAGATGACCCTTGGTGAGCATCGCGGAGAAAATAAATGTGCCCGAGGCGGGAACGACTCTGTATAGGACGAAGTCTCCGCCTTTGCGAGTGAAAGAATCTCCCTCACGCTTCCAGCCGCCTGGGTCATCCCAGTTCGACATGCCGCTCGGGGCCAGAGACAAGTCCAAAGTTTTGGATTGGCCGGCCACGACTTCGAGAGTGGACGAGCGCGTGAACCTTTCGGCGGTTCGCGCAGTAAGAGTGTAGGTACCAGGGGCAAGATTGAGGGGGACGCCGCTGCTTACCGTTTTTAGAAGGTTGCCTTTGACGATTGCAACGTTGGCGTCGGGGGGCGTGAAGGTAATTTTCAATTCGCCGGGAGCGGCTTCCAACGCGGCATCCGCGGCAGTGAGGGATATGGTGCCGCCCGCTTCGAAGTGTTTCTTGAACTGCCGCGATTTGAATCGCTCATTGCGCAACTCGAGGGCATGGTCTCCGGGATTGACGGTGGAAACGGAGAGCGTGCCATCGGGCTGAATGGTGCCGACGGGAGTTTGATCGACGAGAACCGTGGTTCCGGGAACGCCCCCCTGGATGGTCAGCGAGGCCAGACGAGGCTGCGGCTGCGGCTGAGGTTGGGGCTGAGGTTGAAGGTTGAAGATGAGCCTGGCCTCCTCACCCTTGCGAATGCGAATTTTTTGCTGGGGAGGATCCTGAAAGCCGCTCTTAGAGACTTGTACAACATAGTCCTTGGGTTCGAGACTTGGCAGGCGCAACTGGCCGGCTTGAGTGAGTTGCCCTTCAAGTTTCCCGTTGAGAGAAACTCTTGCGCCGTCTTGACCCGTAACGACTAGGAGCGTGCCGAGGTTGTGACCGGAGCCGGGGAGCGGCTGATCTTCGGGAGTGACTTTTTCCGCGGCCGAGTCGGAAGAAGTGCGCGGAGCCGGCAGAGATGCTTCGGGGGTTGTTTGTGTCGGCGGTGCTGGTGCGGGGTTTGTTTGTACTGGGGTTGTTTGCGCGGGACTTGCTTGCGTGGGGGCGGGGACGTCAGGAGCAGAAACGGTCGGAGCAGATGGTTGGGTCTGCGCTACCGGCGGGGTATAATGTTTTCGCGTGAAGAAAAAGGTCGCTGCGACCATGATTATCGCGGTAAGGATTATCGCAGCGGCGGAGACGAGGACCAGCCTTGTGGCGTTCGGGCTTGTTGGCTGCTTAGGCCGGGATCGTGGAAATGTGATTTTGGCCTGCAGCGTGGAAGGTTCGGCGGCAGAAGGAGTATCAGCTTGCGCGGGAGTGGTCAGAACTAAACTCACCGGCGCAATGCTCGGCGGAGCTTTGCGCGGACGAACCTCGCTTCGCGGAACAAGGCTCGGCGAAACAAGGCTCGGCGAAACAAGGCTCGGCGAAACTTTGCTGGGCTGAGCCTCGTTCGGCGAAAAAGTGGCGGTCGGGACGTTCTGGGCTGAAACCGGGCTTTCCGGAACAGCGCCTCTCATAATCTGGCTTGGCGTAATCTCGCTGGTGGCGTCGCGCGAAGCTTCCGGGACGCTCGGGCGTGGGACGTGAAGAATTACGGTCGCGCTCTTGGCGCGCGGCGAAGCGCCGGAACCCTCCTGGGAGACTAATCCCAACCGGAGGAGCAGGGCGTTGGCGATAGACAGGATTTCGCCATCCGTCCAATACTTGGCGGCCAGATTTTGTATGCGCGCGGCTAAAGCTTGTTTCGCCACAACGTCCGTGGCGCCATCGATTTCGCGCTGCATGCGGCGCAGGTCTTCCAGGTCGCCGCGGCGGGCGAGGCGCCGCCGAGCATCCTGGTCGCGCTGGATTTCATCCTGGATCAGCAGCAACTTAGGATCGTGGGGATGAACGGCCAATCCCTCTGCAACCCAAGCCAGGGCTGCAAATGGATCGCTTGAAGCCTGCAGCTTGCGGGCTCGCGCAACCCAGTCCTCCACAGAGCTCTTTTCTTTTCTGGCAACGATCAGGCTGAGGATGGTCTTGGCCGTGGGATGCGCAGGGTTCAAGGCCAGCGCCTGATTGGTCAGCGTCTCGGCTTCCAGCCAATCAGTTTCCACAACCGAATGCGCCTGCTCGACCAACGCATTGGCCAGAATCGAGCGGGCGAGAGCATTGCGTTTATCCAGTTCGTAGGCTTTGCGCAACAACTGAATGGCTTCCGCGGACTTCCGCTGGGCGAAGAGTTCCTGGCTTTCGGTGATAAGCCGGTTGGCTTCAGCATTGCGCTTGACGCCTTCATGGGCAAGCTTTTCCAGTTCGGACAGCTCCGTATCGTCAGGGAATTCGGCGGCCGTGCCTCGCAACAAATCCAGGGCGCGAGAGTAGTCGCACGAATGCAGATAGATGTTGATTTGCTCAACAAGCCGCGTTTTCGTTTGGGTGCGGGTTTGCTGGTCGCGGGTTTTGTCCAAGCGCTCTAACCTCGAAAGTCAAACGCGGTGCCCTAAAAATCTTACTCGATTGAGCGGGAAACGCTAGTGTTTGGGTGGTTGCGTCGCTGGTCGTGCATTGTTGCGAGGGCCTTCAATTCTTCGCATGTTCCAAAAACCCGGAATCCCCACTTATCATGCGTGCATCCAACATTGCCTTTTCCGGTAAACTGGCTAGCCAGCGAGGGATTGCCACTTGTTCAAACATAAGTCGTCGTCCTGTCCGAGTTTCATCACAGCCTTCCTCGTTTTGCTCGCGGGCTGCGCAGTTGCCCAGTCGGTTCCACCGCAATTAATGAGCGGCCTAAAATGGCGACTGATTGGCCCATTTCGCGGGGGGCGCGTGGTCGCCGTCGCTGGAGTTCCGGGCGACTCGACGACATTTTATTTCGGCGCCGTCAACGGCGGCGTCTGGAAAACCACCGATGCTGGCACTGTCTGGACGCCGATCTTTGACAAACAACCGGTGGCCTCGATCGGGGCAATCGCAGTGGCGCCATCCGACCCTCAGACGATCTACGCGGGAACTGGCGAGTCGGATATCCGATCGGACTTGTCTTCCGGTAACGGAGTTTATAAATCCGGTGATGGCGGCTCCACGTGGACGCACGTGGGCTTAGAAGATGCTCGCCAGATCAGTCGTATCGTGATCGATCCGCAAGACTCGAAGGTCGTCTATGTGGGTGCACTCGGTCACGCCTATGGACCAAACGAGCAGCGTGGCGTTTACAAATCCGTCGACGGCGGAGCGCATTGGGCCAAGGTCCTGGATCAAGGACCTCAAATTGGCGTTTCGGGCCTGGCGATCTGCGCTCGAAACCCGCGGCTGTTGTTTGCCGGCACATGGAATGCGCACCGTCCCCCCTGGAGTACCTATGCCCCCATAGAAGGGCCCGGTGGCGGTCTCTACCGCTCTCAGGATGCAGGCAAAACCTGGTCTCGCCTCGGCAATGGGCTGCCTGAGGGTGATTGGGGACGCATCGGAGTCGACGTTGCGCCGGATGGTAAACGCGTGTACGCACTGATCCAGGCGAAGAAGGCAGGTTTGTATCGCTCCGACGATGCGGGCGATACCTGGGCCTTGGAGAACGCGGACCCTCGGCTTACCAGCCGCGACTGGTACTTCAACAGCATCACCGTCGACGGGCAGAATTCCGATGCGATCTACATTCCGAACGTCGCTCTTTACCGATCAGTCGACGGAGGAAAAACAATTTCAATTGTCCGCGGCGCGCCCGGCGGCGACGATTACCACCAGATCTGGATCGATCCCAAGAATTCCAACAGCATGGTTCTCGGGACGGATCAGGGCACCACGGTCAGCCTCGACCACGGCCAGACCTGGAGCACGTGGTACAACCAACCCACGGCACAGCTCTATCATGTCATCACTGACGATGAGTTTCCCTACATTGTCTACGGTGCTCAACAGGATAGCGGAAGCGCCGCCGTCCCCAGCCGCACCGATCACGGTCAAATCACTGCGCGCGACTGGTTTCCTGCCGGCGATAGCGAGAGTGGCTACATGGCGCCCGATCCCAAGGATCCCGACATTATCTATCTGAGCGGAACCTACGGATCAGTTATCCGTTACAACAGGCGAACCGGACTCAGCCAGGACGTCACTCCGTGGCCGGTGCCGGCGTTTGGTTCCGAGATCAACCAGCGTAAATACAGGGACCCTTGGACGCCGGTTCTCGTTTTTTCTCCCGCTGACTCCACAACGCTCTACCTTGGGACGCAGTATGTCATGAAAACAATCGATGGTGGGCTGCACTGGCAGACCATCAGCTCCGATCTCACTGGATCGACACAGCGGCCTGGTGACGAAGTTGAAGGAGCTACGACGACAGAGAATGCGAAGCGACGAGGCTATGGCGTGGTGTTCACGATCGCGGCCTCCGCTCTAAACCGCGATACGATCTGGGCAGGAAGCGATACGGGGCTAATTCATCTCACGCGCGATGGCGGGAAAACATGGAAAGACCTCACGCCCCCCCGCCTGACAACCTGGAGCAAGATTTCGTTCATCGAAGCGTCGCATTTCGATCCCGCGGTTGCCTACGCGGCTGTAGATCGCAGCCGGCTCGATGACCAGACGCCCTATCTCTATCGAACCCACGATTATGGAGCTACCTGGCAACTGATCACTAACGGCATCGCGGCAAATGCTTTCGTGCGCGGCATTCGTGAAGACACTGAGAGAAGGGGACTGCTCTTTGCGGGAACCGAATTGGGGGTTTACGTATCGTTTGACGACGGCGGCAATTGGCAGTCGTTGCAGCTTAATTTGCCGGTGACTTCCGTCCGCGATCTTACGATTCACGGCGAGGATCTAGTAGTCGCTACGCACGGCCGCTCTTTCTGGATTCTCGACGACATCACACCGCTGCGCCAGGCGCTCGAGGTCAAAAAGGACAACGCATTCTGGCTTTACCATCCGGCGCGAGCGTATCGGATTGATAACGACTCTTTCGCCGGCACTCCACTTCCGCCGGAGGAACCGACCGCTGAGAACCCGCCTGCCGGTGCGATCATTGACTATTTCCTTAAGTCTTCCGCCAGCATTGTCTCGCTGGAGATTTTCGATGCAGAACAGAAGCTCGTCCACAAATTCTCTTCGGAGAACCAGCATCCTGAAAAGCACCCACCTCTTCCCATCGCCGAGCGTTGGTTCCCCAAGCCGGAAGTGCTCGGAACCAATTCTGGGATGCATCGCTTTATCTGGGATCTTAGTTGGAGCAGCTCCGGAGGATCGAGCGTGGATGAAGAAGCCGAATCCCGCAATCCCAGGGGTCCCAAAGCGGTGCCCGGGATCTATACAGTCAGACTCACCGTCGGCGGAAAGGCGCAGACTCAGCCCCTGGAAGTGGTGATGGATCCTCGTTCCCCCGCCACCACCGAGACCCTTCACCAGCAATTGCAACTCGGCCAGCAGATATTTGCCGAACTCACAGAAGCGCAGCGCGCACTGGCTGAGATCGCTTCGCTACAGAAAAACCTGGCTGATGTAGCGCAGAAGGTTGGCGAGAAAGATTCGGCTGTCAAATCGGCGCTGGCAGAGGCTCAAGCCGAAATTTCAAACATTGTATCGAACATAGTATCCAAGCCAGGAGGCGCCGGGCGGACCTCAGGTCTGCAGAACGCCTTCGGCGATCTGGTGTCGGCACTACATGTGGTCGAAAGTGGCGATCGTGCAGTGCCTTCACAGGCGATAACCCTTTACACCGAGGCCAGCCAGCGTGTCGAGAAAGCCATCGCGGAATGGAGCGGGTTCAAGAAAATTAAACTTCCAGGCCTGAATCAGAAATTGTCCGAAGCAAGTCTCGCTCCGATCGCAATCTCCGAAATCGAACAAGGAGTCCAATCTCGAATGTCGCGCTAAACCGTTTCCCGCCGGCCAAGTGTGGAGGACCTGTCCGAATGTCATCCAGTTTGACTTGTATTTGAAACGAGCTCCGATTTCTGCTTGAATATCCCGACGAGGGAGCCATCGTGAAAATATACAATTTCGTGGGCTATCTGATTATCGGTTCCTTTATGCTGGCTTGCGTGTATTTCGCTCCAGCTCATTTGGGACCATGGAAAGGGTTGTTGATAGGCGCGGCTTATTTTATTTTCTGTTGGTTTCTCGGTGGCTTGTATCTGGCCGACGTTCTTCATCTCGGAATCGCTCACCGCGCCCTCGACTATAAGGAATGGTTTATCAAAGCCGTCACGATCGTGAATAACACGTTTGCGATCTATGTAAATCCAATCACCTGGGTGAATCGCCACCGGTTGCATCACAAGAATTCGGACCATGATGGGGATCCCAATAAAGTTGGAAGAGATGGTCTTTGGCGGACTTTATATCTCTGTCTGTTGCCATATCGGTGTCAGGAGAATCTGGCCACCGACGACGTCTTGACGTCGCGAACTTTTCGGGTGGTGGGGAGTCCGGTGTTCGCAGTGATTGCACAAACCGCGAATTTCTGGCTCTTATGGAAGCTGGTTGGAAGCCTGAAATTCGTGCTGGTGATGTGGTTGGGGGTGCGAATTTTTGGTTGGTGGATCAACATGATTCAAAACTACTGGACCCACACCCGAAACTTTGGATACCGGCGCTATGACGATGAGCGTGACAACGCGATGAACATTGGCGAATGGCTGCCGGTGACGGCGACCTTCAGCGCCTGCCTGCAGAATAATCACCACCACTATCAAACGCTCTTGCGGCTAAGCCACGACGAATCCGAATATGATTTTGGATTGTTGACCGTCAAATACATGAAGCGTCTCGGGCTGGTGAAGGCGACGGCAAGGGGCGAACAGATTCCCGCGGACGTTCGATTGGCCGCGCTCGATTTCTAGGAAGTTCTTTTTCTTCTCGGAGTAAAGGGTTCGATCGTCTGCCCAAGAAAGCCCTTCGCAATTTCCTCGCCATCCAGACCGTAACGTTCCGGCCACTCCTCGGGATAGTAGTAAGTCCCAAAAAGCTTATCAATCCAGGGAAAATGAATCGCGAAGTTCTTGTCGATGCCCTCCTTTTGAGAAGTGTGGTGCCAATGGTGATATCTGGGCATGACCAAAAACTTTTCAATCCATTTTGCACTGGGGCCGAAATTGCAATGAGTCCAAGTAGCGTGCAGGGTGACAAAAATCAAATATGCCAGGATGATCGATTGCGAAAATCCAAACATGAGAGGGACGAGGATAAATCCCCGCACAAGGGTGTCGTCTACGAAGTGGGAACGTGAGCCCGCGATCCAATCCAGCGCCTTCGAAGAATGGTGAACAGCATGAAAACGCCATAAAAAAGGCACTTTATGTAAAGCCAGATGAATGAAATATTCAGCAAGGTCCGCAATCACAACGGCCAGAAAAAATTGCAACAGCCAGGGCAGTCGCGCGATAACGTGTTGAAGAACGGGAACGCCAAGATATTTGGTGGCCTGGGTGGCGGGCAACAAAACCAGGAAAGACAAGATTTGGATTGGGAGATGAGTGGACATGAAATAAACCACATCCAAAGTCCACTCGTTCCTGAATGTTCCCTGTTTTGGATACTGTGGCCAGAGTCTTTCGAGCGGCACGTAGATGAGTGCCATCAGGAACAAATCAAGCAAGAACCAGTCCAGGCCGATGGCGGGCCCGCTGTGCAAAGTGCCGTTAATCTGAACGCTTGATCCGCCCAAAGCCGTTGCCGCGATGGCCAGCATCATTCCAGTCAATGCCAAAATCTTTTTCTTGCGCTTAATCGAAGAGATGATTCCGAAAAAAATGGCGCCTGCGATGAGGCCTTGGATTAAAAGGCGCATGGTGTGCATTGGATAATGTTGGCGCAGTTCCGGAGAGCTCAGCAGCTCAGGAAAATGCAGGCAGAGAACTCCTCCGAATGAAAGAAATCCAAAAAAGGCGGACAATATTCCACTCCACCAACCGGTTCCAAAGCCGGTGGATTCGGTGTCACCAAAGAATTCATTGATTTGTTGCTCGATCACGACGTCTCCTATTTTACGTACCTCGACTCATGCAAGGTGTTGGAAAAATAGCGACGTGACGCACCTCAGTAATGGCCTCTGCATTCCGAAACTGCCAGACCGCGGCACCGGGTTGAGTCTCATCATTCATGAACCGCACGAGTTGGACTGGAAGTTCCAAGTCCCTAGGACTCTAACGCTCCACCAGAAAAGATCGCTGGTCTGTCGGAAACCAACTGGTATGATGACGTTCGACAAAAACCAGATGATTCTCTCTCTAGCATCGAGTGAGGCGAACCAAGGATAGTCATTTCTATTCGTTCAAATGGAGGACGCAATGACTGATTCGAGCCATAACGCTTTCAATCGTCGCGAGTTCATCCACGGCGCGCTTGCTGGAGCCGCCTTCGCCGCGTTACCCATCTCCGCTTTCTCTTCGGCTGGTTTATCTCCGGATGATCCCGGCATCCAATCGGTGCTGAGCCAAATACCGAAGATGCATGCCGAGAATGTGAAGCGGCTGCAGGACTGGATCGCTTTGCCCTCGATCGCGGCCGAGAACCGCAACTATCCGCAGGGGCCGGAGTATATGGCGCAACTGGCTCGCGATGCGGGTTTTGCGAACGTTGAAGTTGTCCCAACATCGGGCAAGCCCGGTGTCTTCGGCATCCTGGATGCCGGCGCGGCAACCACCGTCGGCATTTATTTTATGTATGACGTAAAACAATTTGACCCTTCAGAGTGGTCTTCGCCGCCGCTCGAAGGGCGCATCGTGGACAAAGAAGGCTTGGGCAGGATTTGCGTCGGTCGAGGCGCCGTGAACCAGAAGGGGCCGGAAACAGCCTTCCTCGGCGCGCTTCATGCCTTCAAAGCAGCGGGGAAGAAGCTGCCAGTAAATCTCGTGCTCGTCTGTGAAGGTGAAGAAGAGATTGGCTCGACCCATTTTCCCGAGGTGATCCACCAACCAAGGATCACCGATGCACTGAAGAAATGCATGGGCGTGTTCATGCCGGAAGCGGGCCAGGATGCGGATGGAGGTATTCAGATATCGCTAGGCGCGAAGGGAGTGGTTGAGCTCGAATTGGTTTCCAGTGGAGAGCGATGGGGACGAGGGCCTAAACACGATGTTCACTCGAGCCTTGAGGCGCAGGTGGATAGCCCTGCGTGGCACCTGGTGCAAGCGCTCAACACACTCGTCGAGTCCGATGGACACACGCCAGCCGTGGCGGGCTTTTTCGACAAGGCCAAGCCGCTTACTCCCGCACAGATGAAGATGGTTCAGGATGTCGCCGCTCGCCGCAGTGAAGACACGGTGAAGAAGCAGCTCGGCGTTGAGCATTGGGTGCACGACACCAACTGGCTTGACTCGCTCGTGCTGCTCGAATCGAAGCCCACGATCAACATCGAAGGCTTGGTTGGTGGCTACACGGGTCCGGGTGGCAAAACCATTCTGCCGCATCGCGCCGTCGCGAAGATTGACATGCGGCTGGTGCCAGACATGACAGCTGCCGGCACGCTCGCGCTTTTGAAAGAGCATCTCGCCAAACATGGCTTCGGCGATATCGAAGTGAATATGACTGGTGGCTACGATCCGACGCAGACCTCGCAGGATTCGAAACTGATCCAGGCGCAAATTGCGACTTACCGGAAGCTGGGGATGGATCCCGTGTTGTGGCCTCGATCCGCAGGATCCTGGCCGGGATATATCTTCTCCTCCGAACCTCTCCATCTTCCGGCTGGACATTTCGGACTGGGGCACGGGACCGGGGCACACGCCCCGAATGAGTACTATCTGATCGACTCCACGAACGCCAAGGTTGGGGGAATTGACGCGGCTGTCGGTTCATTCGTCGAGTATCTCTACGCCTTGGCTTAGAGCAGAGTGAGACTCAAAGGTTGAATCAAGGCTGGACGCCCGCATAGACAGGGATCGCGCCGCGCGCGGCGTTCTTGTAAACCACGCCGCCCTTCATTACAAATACAACGCGCCGAACGGCAGTGATGTCTTTCAACGGGTCTCCCTCGAGCGCAATGATATCTGCTTGAAAGCCGGGAGCGATCGTGCCAATCTGATCGCCAAGGCCTAGCGCCTCAGCACCCAGCGAGTTGGCAGAGACCATCGCCGCCATGGGGTCGATGCCGCAATCACGCACGCGATCGATGAACTCCTCGGCGTTGCGCCCGTGCGCGCCCGCCACGGCGTCAGTGCCAAAAACCATCTTCAGTCCCGGAGTTTTGGCCGCATGTTCGACGATTTCGTGATCCATGGGCAGGACCTTTTCCATCGCAGCAAATCCCTCGGCAGTGTAGCCTTCGGTGCCGAGATACCTTTCCCTGTTCTGCAAGTAGTTCTCGATGACCAGCCCGCATTGCGGATCGAAATAGGTGTCCTTCTCGGCCATCAATTTCAAATCGTCATCTGGGGCTAGCGTACCGTGCTCAATCTCGGTGCAGCTGGCGAGAGTCGCGGCGCGCACCGCCTCTTTGTAAGCGTGCACAAGCGTGCGCAATCCCTGCTTCTTAGCTTCATCGCAAGCCGCGTTCAATTGTTCCTGCGAAAGAGTCATTCCTCCGCCCTGCCGAATGGACTTCGACGCGAAGATCTTGATCAGGTCCGCGCCAGCTTGCTTTTGTTCCCTCACGTAAGCGCGGATTTCATCGGGCGTGCCGGTTGCCTCGCCTCGCCCTTCGAGTGGTTCGTTGGCCGTGAGGATACGCGGGCCCGGCAGTATTCCTTTCGCGATAGCGTCGCGCAGCGGGATGTCGTTCGGCGCGCCCACACTTTGCACCGTCGTGAAACCTGCCATCAGCGTCAGCCACGCATTCGACGCCGCCCGATACGCATCGTCTGGCGTGGTTCCTTCCGTGCCCGCGTTTTTCCCGTCTTTGCCGAATATCCATGTAATGTGCACATGTGCGTCAATCCAGCCGGGCAGAACCGTCAGACCGCGCAGGTCATAGTCCACTGGCCCGTCGACCGCGGGACCAATCGCAACGATCTTCGACCCTTCGATCGCGATTCGAACGTCATGGAGTATCTGACCCTTGCCATCGATAACCTCGCTCGCGGCAATCACTGTGCGGTGCGGCAAGGCTGGCGTTTGCGCAGCAATTCGAGGCGCGATCGTGCAGATGCCCACCAACGCAAACGTGAAGGCTCGAATCCTAGCTTGCATGCTTTTGCTCCTCGTTCCGGAGGCAGATTACCACAGCGACAGAACGTTACCGCTCTCGCGATTGAAGACTTCGTAAGTCGCTGATTTTTCCGGGATTTCGATACCTCCTCCGGTTACTTCAGTTCCGGCCGATGCGGAATTAGGCTAAGAGATTGAATAAGATAGAAGGTATTATCGGTTTGTGGGCTGTCCAAAAATCGCGCGCTCGCTGGCCGTCCTGCTGCTCGCGGCAGGGACTCTTTTTGCCCAGGAGTACAGTTTCCGTGCCTTCGGGAACGCCGACGGTCTGGCAAACCTTGCGGTGCGACAGATTTACGAAGACCGTGAGGGCTTCGTTTGGGTCAGCACGGAAAACGGCATCTTTCGCTACGATGGCGATCGCTTCGAGGGATTTGGGCCCGCACAGGGAATTCCCGTCACCTCCGCGGCCGCATTTGGCGAAGCTCCTGACGGTTCTCTGCTGGCCGGCGGAAGTTTTGGGCTCTACCACCTGCACGGCAACAGCTTCGAAAAACTCCCCGTCCCTTTCAAGACAGTCAGCTGGGCACAAGGTATTCAGTCGGATGGGAAAGGGCACACTTTTCTCGGCACTGAGTCTGGTCTGAAAGAACTCTATTCCAAGCCCGGGGAGGATGGATTTGCCATCCGCGGATTTCCCCAGTCCCCAGCAGCCTCGGGCCCAAGCGTCGACGCCGTCTTGGTGGATGGCGACGTCCTATGGTACGGATGCGGGCGGAAACTCTGCCGCAGGGAGCTGGATTTCACGCGCGTCTTCGGAGTCGAAAGCGGACTTCCGGATTCTGCTGTGATGGTGATTCGTAAAGACGGTGACGGCAATCTCTGGGTGCGAGCAAGGAATGCCGGCGTTTTTGTGTTGCCTCCGGGCCAGACCAAATTTCGCAGACCCGATGTCCCGACTCCTAGTACCGTCGTCGGCGTTCCCGGTGTCGATTCCGCTGGGCGGATCCTGTTGCCGTCCCCAGCTGGGTTGCTGATCCGCGAAGGGAAACACTGGCAAAAGATAGACCGCACTTTCGGTCTTCGTGGAGCCGTGTATTCGGTTTTCGAGGACCGGCGCCATTCTCTATGGATCGGGCTGGCGGGCCGGGGACTGGTCCAGTGGCGCGGGTATCAGGAGTGGGAAAGCTACTCTACTGCCAGCGGTCTGGCGAGCGATATCGTGTATGAAATCCAGCCGCCGGCGGACGGGATACTGTGGGTTGGCACCGAGGGCGGGTTGCTGCGAGGGCAGAGCGGACCATCCGGAATCGGGTGGAAGAAAGTTAAAGGGCTGGACGGCTTCCCTGTACACAGCGTTCGCAGCGGCCCCGATGGGGACCTCTGGATCGGCACCGAAGCGCATGGTGCAGCTCGTTTTCATGTAAAGACCGGAGCTGTGAAATGGTTTGGCGATGCCCAGGGTCTTTTGGGCAAATCCGCTTACACTTTGCGCTTCGATCATCACCGAAGGCTTTGGGCTGCAACCGAGGCCGGACTATTTGTGGCCACGGCCCCGTATCAGAAATTTTCTCGCGTTTCGCAATTGCCAGCCACACGAATTTGGGCAGTCGCGGAGGGAAGCGATGGCAGCGTGTGGGCCGGTGGCGAAAATGGACTTTTCGTGTTGGCGAACGGGCGCTGGAAGAATTTCACGCGCAACAGCGGCCTCAGCAATCAGGAAGTGCTCGCTCTGGGTGCGGGCGCGAACGGAACAATCTGGATTGGGTATCGTTTCGGGGGCGGTATCGACCGCGTCCATCTGAAGCGCGGCGGTTTGGCGGTCGACAAGGCCGTTCAGAGACCTGGCACCGATGGACTCGTGTACTTTCTTGAATTCGACGCATCGGGTCGCCTATGGGCAGGCACGGAGCGCGGCGTGGACATGTGGAATGGTTCCCGCTGGAGCCACTACGATACGAGCGACGGCTTGGCCTGGAACGATTGCGACCTCAACGGTTTCGCCGAAGAACCTGACGGCACAATATGGATTGGAACCAGCGGGGGACTCTCTCGATTCAAGCCCCGTCCGCGTGTCTCGCCCGAATTGCCGATCCAGGTTGTTTTCACCAGGCTGGTGGTGGGGGGAAAGGATGTTTCCGGGCAGAACAATCCGTCCTTTAGCATCCACGCAAACTCTCTGATCGCGCGATACTCGGCGTTGAATGTTTCCAACGACCATCGCATTTTGTTTCGCTATCGGCTTAAGGGTGCGGATTCAGCCTGGACCGAGACTACGCAGAGGGATCTGCAGCTTGCAGAACTCGCGCCCGGCGCCTATCGCCTGGATGTAGAAGCACAAGACGGCGACGGCATTTGGAGCGGGCACGAGGCTGAGTTTGCTTTCAGAATCCTGACTCCGTGGTACTGGTCGTGGTGGTTTATCGGCATCTGCGGGCTCACACCGCTGCTGATCGCAGGAGGCGTGACCCGATTGCGAGTTTTAAGCGGGCGAAGGAGGGAGCGCGAACTCCAGCAGCTCAAGGCAGCACATGACGAGATCACGAATCTCGCATTCTTTGATCCTTTGACCGGCCTTCCCAACCGTCGCCTGCTGCTGGATCGGTTACGGCAGACGCTGGCCGCCAGCATCCGAAGCAAACGCAAACGAGCGCTGCTGTTCGTCGATCTCGATGATTTCAAGACGTTGAACGACACCCTCGGCCATCACATCGGCGATCTCCTGCTGCAGGAGGTTGCCCGGCGCATTATCGCGAGCATCCGCGAAACCGACACGGTAGCGCGATTAGGCGGAGACGAGTTTGTGGTTCTGCTCCAGGAGCTTAGCGAAACGCCCGAGGATGCAGCCGCTCAAGCCAAAACGGTCGCCGAAAAGATTCTCTCCACCATTCACCAGCCATATCTTTTAGATGGCCGCGAGTGCCGCAGCAGTTCCAGCGTCGGAATCACCGTCTTTGGAAATCCAGAAGACAGCACCAACGAAGTTTTGCAACAAGCGGATATCGCGATGTATCAAGCCAAGGCAGCGGGCCGCAACACTTTACATTTCTTCGCCCCAGCCTTGCAGGCTGCCGTCAATGCCCGCGCCGCGATGGAGGAAGACCTCCGCCAGTCGATAAGAACGAAGGATTTCCGACTCTACTATCAGGCGCAAGTGGATCGTGGCGTCCTGATCGGGGCCGAGGCCCTACTGCGCTGGAAGCACCCGAAGCGCGGCCTTTTACCGCCGGACGATTTCATACCCCTGGCCGAGCAAACGGGACTAATCCTGTCGTTAGGAGACTGGGTGCTGGAAACCGCTTGCCGGCAGATAGCGGCTTGGACGGCTCGAAAAGAAACGGCCCATCTCACGGTCGCCGTCAACATCAGCGCTCGACAGTTGCTCAACCCAGACTTCGTGCCAAATGTGTTGACGACGTTGGAGCGAACCGGAGCCAATCCACGCAGCCTGAAGCTCGAACTCACCGAGAGCATGTTCGTGGACGACCTCGAGGACGTTATCGCCAAGATGACCGCGCTTAAGTCTCACGGTATACGGTTCTCTTTGGACGATTTTGGCATGGGCTATTCTTCTTTGGCCTACCTGCGGCGCTTGCCCCTGGACCAATTGAAGATCGACCAGGAGTTTGTCCGGGACATTCTCGTTGACGCCAGCAGCGGCGCCATCGCGCAAAGCATCATTTCCCTGAGCAAAGCAATGGGCTTGTCGGTAATTGCCGAGGGCGTGGAGACGGAAGGACAACGAGACTTTCTTGCTCGTCTCGGCTGCCATTCGTTCCAGGGCTTCCTGTTCAGTGGTCCTCTGCCATTGCAGGAGTTCCAGGCCTTGTTGGCAAACTTGGCCGACAACTCTCTGCGAATTCAGCAGTAAGAAATCTCACTGTGCGAAGCGAGCAGCGAACTAGCCTGATTTATCTAGTTTGGTTTATCACGCTGTTATTTCTCCGAGAACGCTTCCGCGAGGTACCGGGAAAGCACGGCGGCCAGAGCTTCGTAGTGAGTTGCGATTATTCCGAGATGGTCCCCAGGTACAGTTTCAACCTCGACCTTTTCGGCTAAGGGTGCCCAGACTGCCGCGGCATCATCGGGGAAAGCCGATGCGGTCTCGGCCCTCACGAACTTTATTTTGCCGGGGTAAAACCGAGGCCGGTAGCGGGTCAGGGCGAGATACGCGCCGTCCCGCACGCGTTGCGTCGCCGGGGTGAACGAGACCCCAGCCGGCGGCTGATACGGCGCGCTTCCGCTGAGATTGGCAAGCGAGCGCAATCCTCGTCTTGCCTGATGTGCAACGAGGCGCGCACGTTGTCCCCACGACAGATAGCGGATGTGCGGGTATGCGTCCAGCATCGCCAGCAGAGCCACTTTTTCCCCGTTCGCCGACAGGCGTTGGGCCATTTCCAGCACCACCAGCCCCCCGAGAGAGTAGCCTGCGAGGACGTAAGGGCTGCGGGGTTGCAAGTTCCTGATCGCACGAAGATAAAATTCGGCCATATCCTCGATGCTCGCGAAGGGTTCGTCCAGCCCATCGATTCCTCTCGCTTGCATCCCATAGATGGGATGGTTTGTTTCGATGTGCTTAACCGGTTGGAAGAAATCCATAACGCTGCCGCCCAAACCGTGGGCAACAAAAACCGGCGGCTTCTCAGCGCCCGGCTTCAGCAGCACTAGAGTGGGGAAGCGCGGTGTGGTGGGTTGTTCCAGCAACGCTGCTAGACCGGCGATGGTTGGCGCCTGATAGATCGTGACCGGGGGCAGTTCTCGATCGCACACTTGCGCAATTTCGTTAAACAGCTGAAGCGCTAGCGAGGAATCGCCGCCAAGATCGAAGAAGTTATCGTCGACACCTACGGACTCGAGTTGCAGCACGCGCTGCCAAATCGGGGTAAGCGCTTCGACCATCGAAGATGTGGCTTCAGGCTTCACAACGAATCACGAATGCGCGAACGCCCAATAAAGTTCTCGAGCCTTGGTGTAGATCGGGCCGAAGGGAAGAACGCGATCGCCGATGCGAGTCACCGGAACCACCTTGGAATAGTTTCCACTCGCGAAAATCTCATCTGCCTTTTCGAAATCCTGGTAAGCAAGAGTTTTCTCGACGACATTCACGCCATTCTGCCGCAGCAGCCCGATGACTCTTTGGCGGGTGATGCCTGCCAGGAAAGTTCCGTTCGGAATGGGCGTGAACACAACTCCATCTTTCGCCATGAAAATATTCGAGGTGGCGAGTTCGGCGACGTTGCCCAACATGTCGCAAACAATGGCGTTGTCGAAGCCGCGCGAGTGTGCTTCAAAAAGCGAACGCGAATTGTTGGGATAAAGGCAGCCGGCCTTGGCATCGACTGGCATGGACTCTAGCGTTGGCCGGCGATAAGGAGACAGCGTGATCGAGAAACCCTTGGGCGCACGCATGGGCGCTTCGTAAATCGAAAGACACCACTGCGTAGATTCCGGATCATGAGCCTGCACCCAGGGTCCTTCCTTCTCCGCCCAATACATCGGACGAATGTAGAGCGCGGCATCCTTATCGAAATGTCGTATTCCCTCGCGCGCGAGCCTGACCCATTCTTCGGTTGAGACCGTCGGCTTCAAGAAAAGCTTTTTGGCGGAGTCATTGACGCGTGCGCAGTGGAGCTCGAGATCGGGCGTGACCCCTTCAAACGCTCGAGCGCCGTCGAACACCACGGAGCATAGCCAGGCAGCATGAGTGCGGGGACCCATGATTCCGATGTTGCCCTCGTGCCAGGCTCCCTCGAAATAGGTCCAGGTCTTGGACCAGCCGCCTCCAACCGCCATCAACTCCTCCCGCTTAATTTATTCGGCTTCGTGTCGTCGAAATCCACTTTCGATTCAGGCAGTGCCGTTGTTTCATTTGGAACGACTCTCGTAACCAAAAATCGCTTTTAACTCAAGGAATTCCTCGAGGCCAGCTTCGCCCCATTCTCGACCGTTGCCCGACTGTTTGTAGCCGCCAAAACAACCACCGAAGTCGATTCTCGCTCCGTTGATGTGAACGTTGCCGGATCGAAGACGCTTTGCAACTCGTATGGCCCGCTCCTTGTTCCCCGATGTTACAAAACCCGACAACCCATAGGGAGTGTCGTTCGCTATTCGCACCGCGTCATCCTCGTCGTCATAAGGGATGATGCAAAGAACGGGTCCGAAGATTTCCTCGCGAGCGATGGTCATATCGTTCCTGACGTCCGCAAAGACGGTGGGCTTAACAAAGTAGCCCTTGCTGATCCCCTCCGGACGGCCCGGACCGCCGGCAATCAACTTGGCGCCTTCCTCGACACCTTTGTTGATCAGGCGCTGGACTTTATCGAACTGGGCCTTACTTGCAAGCGGGCCAACGCCCGTGTCTTCTGCAAGCGGATCCCCGACCTTGGTGGCCTCACTGGCCTGCCTCGCCACCACGATCACCTCCGCCATTTTGGTACGCGGGACCAGCATGCGCGTCGGGGCATTGCAGGATTGTCCGGTGTTGCGGAAGCATTCCTGCACACCCTGCTTGACTGCTTTCTCGAAGTCGGCGTCATCGAGGACGATGTTCGCCGATTTGCCGCCGAGTTCCTGCGTCACTCGCTTCACCGTAGGAGCCGCGGCCACGGCCACAGCAACTCCAGCTCGCGTGGATCCGGTGAAGGAGACCATGGAGACGTCAGGATGCGACGAGATAGCGGCGCCGACCGTGGGCCCATCGCCGTTCACGAGATTAAAAACTCCCACCGGGACACCGGCTTCATGGAGGATCTGCGCAAATAAATAGGCGGAGAGCGGCGCAAATTCACTAGGCTTGAGAACCATGGTGCAACCCGCCGCCAGGGCAGGCGCGACCTTGCAGACGATCTGATTCATCGGCCAATTCCACGGTGTGATAAGCCCGCACACCCCAATGGGCTCTTTCCGCATGAGGGTTGAACCTTTGAGCTCTTCGAACTTGAAGTGTTCAAGCACTTTCACGGTTTCAAGCAAGTGCGCGAGTCCGGCTGGAGCCTGCGCTTTTCTGGATAGAGAACTGGGGGCCCCCATCTCCTGCGAAATCGCGGCCGCCATCTCCGGCATCTTCGATTGGTACGCCTCAATGATCCGGCGCAGAAGATCCAGGCGCTCCTGCGCGCTGGTTTCCGAATACGATTCGAAAGCGCGTTTGGCTGCGGCCACGGCCCGCTCAACATCCGCGCCACTTCCGAGCGAGATGACCGCGGCGGGCTCCTCGTTGGCAGGGTTGATGACCGGAAAGTCGTGAGCCTTGGCCGGATCGACCCACTTCCCATCAATGTAAAATTTTCTGCAGTCTTTCATGCGCTCCTGTGTAGTTTATGAAGGGACATTCTCAATGCTTGGACGCCGACGCTACCTGGCTCGCGGCCCTTTGGTTGTCAGTCAGGGCGATCACGGCAAAAGCGGTCGCGGCGTCGCTCATAAAGCGCCCCGTATCGGAAGACTTGTGTCGCCGTTTGTTGACCGAGGAGGCCGGCCAGGATCCGTCCGTCGCGTTCTGGTTGCTCATTAGCCAGGAGACACCACGCTTGAGTTGCGCGTTGTCGCGTGGTACGCCTGCGTCTTGCAGGGCAAGGATCATCAAGCTGGTGGCCACGCCGTCGCCTTTACCTCCTATTGGGGTCCCGTCTTCGCGCAGCCACATGTTTTCTAGTGACTTAATGGTCCATCCGTTCCACCTCCACGCGATGGAAGCCAGCCTCCAGCCGCCGTCTGCCTGCTGCTTGCTCAAGATTTCGTGGATAATGGCTTCTTGCTCATCCGGCGTGAGAATCCCAGGCAATTTCGTGGAAGCCCACAGCAGGAAAACACGATTGATTGTCGATTGTCCTGCGCGCTCGCGATTCAGGTATTCGCGCAAGTTCGCGAGATCGCCCTGAATTTCAGGCGCGGACGCGTAATTCCCAGGGGCCATCCCCACCGCCATCGCCGCCAGCGTCGCGCCGTAGTAATTGGAATCGTTTGCCTCCCAAGGTTCCTGGTCAAACTGAAGCCAGGGCCATGAGCCCTTATTTTCTCCGGTGGTTTGTTGCAGCGCCCACATGTTGTCGAAGGCGGCGCGGGTATCGTCACTGAGTTGCCCGGTCTGGGCATCGTGGCTGGCGAGAATCAGAGCGTTGAGAACCGATTCGGTTCCCCGGGACTCGGCGGTTTTGTGGTCGTATCCCTGATCGCTGTAGTAGGGTTCAATCTCCTTCCAAAGGCGAACGCGCTTGGTGACATTCTCGATTAGTTTGCGTTCGTTGATGGACGGACCTTGTTCTGCGAGCGCGGGACGCAGCGCGGGCCGGGAAAGAGCATAGGGCAAAGCCGTATGACACGACACGCAAAAGGTGCCGTGATCGCGGGCCGATCCCGTCCATCCCGCCCACCAGCCTTCCCGATAATCAAGGTAAGCGGCAGCAGCCTTCGGATTCCACGTGGCGGAGACTTTGGCGGCGGGGTGCGAGCACGCCACCATGACTGCGGCCGCCAGGCACGCCAACAAGACGCCAATTCCTCGCATGTCGGCCTTCATTGGGATCGCGTCTCCATATCATTCGAGCGACGATCTGGCCACTGACCGAAGAAGATGGAGGGAGGTGAGAGACGGACAGGTAAGGCGCCGACCCTCGAAAACTGCTTCCATTATACAAGAATCCGGCCAATCTCCGGCGTGCGTCCGCTCGGTTGCGGCTCCGAAATTCGCAGGAGTTTCAGGGTGTGCCCTGACAGAAACAAGCAGTTAATGCTAGGCCAGCACCGCGCTATGTGGGAGAGAGAGACCCGACTCGCAGACTTCGGAAACAAAAGGAAACGACCCGCTGCAGCGCCTGCCTGATCACAAGCACAAACCAGGCTGATCTTCCGATCGAAGGCTGGCTGGCAGTTTTCCAAGCGGCTGAAAGCAATCGCAGCCGTTCCCGGTGGGTCACTCGAATTCTTACTCCCTTGGAAGCGATGATGTTGTACGCCTTTCCCTCCAGATAAACCGACCGCACATCTTTCCAGAAGCACGCCACCAAAGATAGCGGGATGTCATGCTCAACGATTGCCTCGGGAACGAACAATGGGAGCCTCCCGTTCTGCATCAGGTTGGCCAACAAAAGTGTGTCCTCAGCTCTGAGCGCGACTGGATCGAACACTCCCGTGTCGGCATCCGCCCGGGTGCGTCGCATGGCGAATCCAGCCGTATTCAAGTATTGAATGCGGCCGTCAGGCCGAAGCATGTGCTCTTGAAAAGTGATGAGCCGCAGTTCTTCTGCTCTTCCCACCAGATTGGAGCAATTCCCCACGAGACGGAGTTGAAAGCAATCGTGCTGGGGCGAGCGCGCGATGGTTGAACTAAGAGCGGCCAGGCAGTTCGTCTGAAGTCTGCAGTCGGCATCTATGAACAGCAACACTCCGCCCCGGGAAGCCCGAACACCTCGATTTCTCGCAGAGGGAATCCCTGAGTGAGATTGTCGGATCATGGTTAACGGGAATCTGTGGGACGAGGGGCGACTGAATTCTGGAGCAGCCTCTACGCTGCCGTCGTCGACAAGAATAACTTCGAAAGGCGGCGAATCCGTCTGCCGCGCCAGGGATTGCAGACATTGGTTGAGCGGTATCCAATCGTCGTAAACCGGAATGACAACGCTGAATAGTGGTGACGCGGGAGAGTCCTGTTCCCTTTGGGTCATGGTCCGTTCGATTTTTCAGAAGACGCACCTTGAGCACTTCAGGATTTCACACTCAACCCTGAAATCAAAGTAGGCTGGTGGGTACTATGGTGACGATGAGCGACCCCGCTCACTCGTCGTCGTTGCCGGGAGTGTCGGGCATTCCGCGTGGTACGGCGGCATCGAGTCCGTCATCACAACGGCACTGATCGCTGCCTCGCGCGAGTTGTATAACTAGGGATGCAATCCTATGCTCGATAGGCTCGGCGTCTGGTCAACAACTCATCAAGTTCTTGCAGTCGTCCTTGGCATCGCGGGCACGCTACAGGTCGGATGCACAAGCTGCCTAAGCGCTTCCAGACCAATGCCAACCCAGCGGCTGGAAGAAGCGCTCCGGCAGGACGTGCTCCGGAAAGCCGGGACGGCCAGTCCCCCTCCTGCCCCGGTCGCACCTCTGTCTTGCCCCAGCTTCGGCTCCCTCGGAGCGCCGACAGCACCCCCAGGAGGGCATAGGGTGATCCTCTCCTGGAGAGCGAGCCCCCCTGCTGACGCCAAGCACGCCGCGGCCGCCGGTTATTGCATCTATCGTGGCGTGAAACAAAAGGACCCGTCCCCCGTCTTGCTCAATGCCATGCCACTTTCCGGCACCAGCTGCGTGGATGACTTGGTCGTCAACGATACGAAGTACTATTACGTGGTGCGGGCGATCAGTTCCAAAGGGATCACAAGCATCGTATCCAACGAAGCACCTGCCAAGATCCCGAAGCAGGACAATCCCTCCACCTCGGCAGCGTTGGCGCCTCTCTGCCGCTTGCCTGCCAGCTTGAAATAGCCCCCAGCGGCTCGAGCAAGGGTCCAAGACCGGGCAGGCGCCCTTTAGATGGCGCAGACCGGCGGCACCACGAGTTCGGTCAAGTATTCGACCTGAGGACTTGACAGCCGGTGTACAATTTCGGCTGCCTCTCAAATGCACCTGTTTTGGTGCATTCTTGAAGGTCAAGTCCGCAAACCAGGAGGGTAAAACCATGGATCGATCTGCGCGGCTGCACTTAGTCGGGAAGATTACCTATTACATCGGCTGGATTTCGTTGTTATGCGGAGGGCTCGTTCAGTTGAACCTCGCCAAATCCCTGTTCGTGGCAATGACCCTGACCAAGCGGAATCTCTTCGAAATCAGCGTAGCTGCCTTCATCATTTGCGTGGCGACGGAGGTTCGCGCCCTCGCCCCCAGTGAAAAAGAGCTCCCCGGTGTGGTGAAGAGGCCGGCGGCCGCATAGCCAGTTTCTGCGGACTGAGGGATCGTCGGCACCATGAGCCGTCGCCGGTTACACTTCAGCGACTGGCCTGCTCAGGATGTCCTTCTGGCATCTAGGCGTACCTACCCGAACCTTGCCAAGCTGTCTAGCTTATGCGACCCCGCCGGTCGAAGGCTCGACTCCTGTCCGCGACTGCCGTTTCGTCAGTGGCGCTGGCGATTCTTGTGATGATGCCTCCACGGGTGCGGGCAGCCGACCCAGAAATGAGTTTTTCGCCAACCTTCCTGCGTTTTGCCGATGTCGTAGTGGGTCAGACCGAAACTCTTGTCGTTGTTGCAACCAACCACGGGCAGTCGAAAGTAACGGTTTCAGAAGTGAAGACGACCGACAGCAAATTCAAAGTCTCGACCCTGAATCTGCCGCAGGTTCTGGCTGCGGGTGAGAGTCTCGCGGTCAACGTGACTTTCACCCCGACTGCGAAGGGTGAGGTCGGCGGGTCCATCATTTTGTACAGCAATGCCTCCAACCGGGTCCTTTACCTGGGAGTGGCAGGTGATGGCGCGACCAGCCAGGCGGTGACCGTGAGTCCCCGGAACCTCTCGTTTGGTAATGTTGAAATGGGGGCGAGTTCAAAGTTGACGACCGTGTTAACCAACACCAGTCCGAAGAAGGTAACCGTTACCGGCTTGCAAACCGTAGGTACGGGATTTTCGGTCAGTGGGCCTACATTCCCTTTGACCCTGCCGGCGGGAACGGAGCTGAAATTAGACGTCACTTTCGAACCGCAAGCGGTGGGCGCGGTTGGCGGCAGTTCCCTCGTCTTCGGTCCGAACCTGGACATAACATTTACCGGCGCTGGCATCGGCGCGAGTAAGCCGGAACTGGCCATTACCCCCGCCACGCTCAACTTTGGCGAAGTGGCTGTGGGAACCACAGAGAAGCGGACCGTTGAACTGAGCGCCAGTGGCGGCAACGTAATCATTTCCTCGGTATCGAGCAGCAGTTCGCAGTTTGCGGTTCTCGACACACCGTTACCGTTGACGGTCTCCGCCGGGAAGGACGTATCCCTCAACGTCGCCTTCACGCCGCAGGCCAGCGGGAATCCCTCCGCTACGCTTTCGTTTGCCAGCGATGCTGCAGATTCCCCAACCCACTCAGCTTTGGTCGGTACAGGTACCCTTGCTTTTGTGAGTCTCTCCTGGATCGCGAGCACGTCGCCCGAGATCACGGGGTACAACATTTACCGGAAAACCTCGTCGACCGGTTCTTACACCAGAATCAATTCGAAGCTGGATCCCAACACCAACTATACGGATGCAACCGTCATCCATGGAACGACCTACTACTACGCCACGACCGCGGTGAACTCAAACGGGAAGGAAAGTGAGTACTCGAGCGCCGTGCAGGTGGTGGTGCCGTAGGCTGCCAAAAGGCCATGCTTCTTAGGAAGCTCGCCCGTGCACGACGAGCGGGTTAGAATTACTTGGTGCCGAGTGCCCCCGACCACAAATCCACTTTCGAATCGTTGTCTCTGCCAGTTTTTTGCATTCTCGGTGCAATCTCACTCGCGATCTGGTGGTCTCCCCTCTTCTCTACGTTTGCTCTGGCCCTCCATGACGATCAGTACACGCATATTCTGCTGATCCTCCCCGTTAGCGCCGCTCTGATTTTCATGGATTGGAAACCGTTCGAGGCTCATAGCAGGCTCAGCCTGCTCATTGGTTCAGCCTTGCTGGTCGCAGCGGCTTGGTCGGCTTTCTTTATGAGATGGAGAGCGGTGTCGCTCCCCACCGATGAGCAGCTTTCCGCGAACATGTTGGCACTTGTCGTATGGTGGATTGCAGCTTTTATTCTCTGTTTCGGCTTGCCTGCTTCCAGGCGTGCGCTCTTTCCTCTTTGTTTCTTGTTGTGGTTGGTTCCTTTCCCCAACTTCGTGTTGAACCCGATCGTGAATCTGCTGCAGCAAGGCTCCGCCGCCGCCGCTCACCTGCTTTTCGCCGCCGTAGGTGTTCCGGTGGAGCAACGTGGCGTTTTGGTGCACATC
Organism: uncultured Acidobacteriaceae bacterium; assembly: GCA_963743115.1. Taxonomy (GTDB): domain Bacteria; phylum Acidobacteriota; class Terriglobia; order Terriglobales; family Acidobacteriaceae; genus Sulfotelmatobacter. The sequence continues at coordinate 166,919 of CAVUOM010000003.1, forward strand.
CCGGGGTTGACAGTTGAGGTTGCCCGCGAGTGCAGCAGCATCCGTTCCAGTTCGATGTTGATCGTCACGACCATGGTTCTGGCGCAGTTGCTCTTGCGTTCGGCCTGGCGAAAGGCCTTAATTATTTTGGTGGCGATTCCGCTCTCTGTCGCCAAAAACGGGCTACGTATATTTACCATCGCAATGCTCACAACCCACGTCGATCCCAGCTTCTTGACAGGGAGACTGCACCGCAAAGGTGGAATAGTCTTCTTTCTGATCGCTTTGGCGGCGACATTCCTGCTGCTCTGGATTCTGCGCCGGGGCGAAGAGGCGAACGACAGGGTCAGGGCGACCAGAGCTGTTTCAACGGAGATCTGAGCTTATCGATCTACGCCTATCTATGGGCGAGGTCGTAGGTTACAGCAGCCCCTGAGGCGCTCATGTTCAGCATCGAGATCGCGCGCTCCAGTTTGTGATGTCCCGTCTTGTGGAAGATGTAGCTGAGTCCGACCACACCGGCGGTTTCACCGGCGAAATTCATTGCCAGCCGTGGCGTGCTGCCCGTGAAAACGCGGGTCACTGGGTTTAGTTCCTGTCCGCCACCGTGCAGATTGTCCTTAGTGACGACGAAATCGGCGGCGCTAAAGGCGGCATTTGCCGCGAACAGAACGCAATTCTCACGGTCCCAAAATCGATGGCTGGGAGCTTCGGGCAACGTCGTCGGCTGGAACGTTGTCACCATCGGGGATGCTGCCATTGGGGCGGGTTGCATCGCGTCCGGGCGAAGCAGCGCGGCCGAGACTTCTTGTGACAGAGCAGGTCGGCACAAACCAACCGCCGCCAGCAGAATGACCACCCTGCATTTGAGAACCGCGCCAAGCCAGTTTATCCGCATGACTTTAGTAGGGGTCCAGCATTGGCCACCCGTACTTGTACTATCGCAAATGCCGGGCCCACGCGGTATGGCCCCTAGGTGCCACTAAGGCCTTTAAAATGATTACTTTATGTATGACGTAGGGTTACTGAAGTGACCTCCTCGTGTGCAAACCATTGCACGTTAGAGCGTTTTCTCTCGAGTGGTCGCTGCGGTGGCGAAGGGTCACCGTTTCAACTGCAACGTCCCCCCGCCTCCACAGTTGGTCCACCTATCGAGAATCCGGCACCCACCTTGAAGGTCGAAAGTGTTGGGCGCGTTATTGGAGCATGTGATCGGCGCTATAAGAAATATGAATTGGACTCAATAGATACGTACCTTTATCGTCTGCGGATTAGGGAGAAGACTGTCGACTGAACGCGCGAGCGCTCGTCGGGTCGTCTCACTTTCCCAGGTCAGGCCTTGCCTCTACATATATGCCAGCCATATGAAAGTCCGACGGCATCGGCAGTTGCAGACGCCGTCCCAGCGCAGGTACGATTCGCCAGAGAATTGCCCACCCTTCAGAAACAGGAGCAACCAGACATGAGAAAGCGAGCCGGCAGGCGCTCTCTACACCTGTCGTTACCATGGGCAAGATTAAGGGCGACAGCGTTGTTCAGTGCTGCCTTTGTTTTGGCCGCTGGATTATTCGTCGGGCTTGCCATGCCCTGCTTCGCAGACGACAGCACCAAGCCAGACCCTTCCGGCATCGCCACGGGGGATAAGACTTCTGCGGTCGACGCCGCCGGGAATCCCTTCGTGGTTGCGGAGCCCACCGACAAGTCCGCTCCCGACTATGCCGCCAATAAGAAGGCCTTCGACGACTATCAGGCTCAGTCGGCGAAAGAGCCTCTCGCCCTGAAGCTCGCTGACAGCGTAGGTCACGTCCGCGTGGCCACGAACTTTGCCTGGACCTTGAATACGGGTTACCTCGTCCTTTTCATGCAGGCCGGTTTCGCGTTGCTTACATGCGGACTGGTTCGAAAAAAAAATGCCGCCCACTTGATGATGCTAAATTTCGCGGCCTACGTGTTCGCTTTCCTGGCCTATTACGCGGTCGGATATGCATTCCAGTTTGGAGCCGTCGCCATTAATGCCGCTCCCACCAATCTTGGCGGCATCCCCACGCTCAATCATTTTCTGGTGGGAAGCGGCCAGTGGGGATTCATCGGCGGCAAAGGATTTTTTCTTACCGGTCCCGCCTACGATGCCGGCAGCAACTGCCTGACACTGTTCGAAGTTGTGTTCATGGAAACTGCCGGCTACATAATTGTAGGCGCCGTCTGCGAGCGCATCACTTTCTGGGCATTTCTGCTCTGTGAACTTTTCATCGGCGCGATCCTTTACCCGATCTCCGGCTGCTGGACTTGGGGTGGAGGGTGGCTCTCGCAAGTGGGATCGACTTTGAATCTGGGTCACGGCTATGTCGACTTTGCCGGCTCGACCGTAGTGCATGCCGTCGGTGGCTTCTGCGCCATGGCTCTCGCCATCATTCTGGGTCCTCGCCTCGGAAAATACGGTCCCGGCGGAAAGATTCGTGTCTTCCCCGCGCACAATATCGTCTACGTGGTGACCGGCACGTTCCTCTTGCTCTTTGGATGGATGGGATTCAACCCCGGCTCTACCCTGGGAGCAACCGACCTTCGCATCTCCGTGGTCGCAGTGAACACGAATCTGGCTGCAGTCGCGGGCTCTGCGGCTGCGATGCTCTTATGGTATCTCTGGTTCGGCAAGCCTGATATCACCATGGCCTGCAACGGAATGCTGGCAGGCTTGGTCGCGATCACGGCGCCGTGCGCCTTTGTGTCTCCAACTTCGTCGGTAGTAATCGGCGTACTGGCGGGATGCCTGGTTTGCGCCGGTGTTCTTTTCAACGACCGGATTCTCAAAATCGACGATCCCTGCGGAGCGATTTCGGTACACGGCTACTGCGGCTGGCTCGGCGCGGTCAGCGTGGGTATTTTTGCCGATGGCGCCTACGGCGCGGGATGGAACGGCGTGGGAGCAGGATCTTACCTGGGCCGCTCAGGCCAAGGCGTGACCGGCCTGCTGCACGGCGACACCCGTCAGTTCCTCTGCCAGCTCATGGGAGCAACTCTCTATGCCGCCTGGGCGTTCGGTGCAACCTACGCTGTCTTCTGGGTCGTCAATAAGGCGAAGAGCATGCGAGTAGCGCCGGAAGTGGAAGAGGAAGGTCTCGACGTCCCCGAGTTCGGCATGCCGGGCTATCCCGAAGATGCCGTCGTGACCCCGTACTGACAGCTGAGGAAGTTCAAATCTTAAAAATGGCGGAGAGGGAGGGATTCGAACCCCCGATACCCTTTCGGGTATGCCGGTTTTCAAGACCGGAGCCATCAACCACTCGGCCACCTCTCCGGCTACTACAGTTTTACTACAGTTCCGCGGGCTTGGGTCACTCCAGCGCAACTCAAGCGCGTCAACGTGCAGAACCCCCGCCTACAAAACCAAGCAGGCCTCATCGAAGGACAGGCGCGGGTTGCGTGGGTAAAGCTTAGTCCCGTCTCCGTAGCCTAAGTTGCAGAGAAAATTCGCTTTCCACTTGCCATCGGGGAAAAACTCGGCATTGACTTTGGCGGCGTCGAATCCGGACATCGGACCGCAATCGAGGCCGAGCGCGCGGGCAGCCAGTATGAAGTAGGCACCTTCCAGTGAACCATTTCTAAACGCGGTTGCTTCAATGAGTGCGGGGTTACCATGGAACACGGAACGCATATCTCTTTGGGGAAAGAGCTTTGGCAGTTTCTCGTGGAACTCCGTATCCCAGGCAACGATGACGGTGACCGGAGCAGCCATGGTTTTTTCGACATTGCCGGGCGCAAGAGCAGGACGGAGACGCTCCTTGGCCTTGGTCGTAGTGAGGAAGACATAGCGCGCGGGCATAGTATTGGCGCTCGTCGGACCGAGGGCGGAAAGTTCATAAACTTGACGCGGCAACTCTGAGGAAACCGGTTGCGGAAGCCATACATTGTGGGTCCGTGCCTCGCGGAAAATCTGGTCGATGCAATCGTTGGAGACGGCGGTTCTTGCTGGCATGTCGAGGTCTCTCCTGATGAAGCGATTGTTAAGTAGGTGAATTGGATTGTGCGGAAAGGCGGTTGGATGCAAAACGCAGGACGAACCTAGCGAAGACCGAATGCCCGCGAATGAAACTCCATGACCTCAGTGAAGTGAGCCAGGAAATACCCAAGGCTGTGGTCGCCAGGGTAGGGATGATACTCATGCGCCACTTTCTCCTCCTGCAGTTGCTGATGCAAGGCGGCCGCGCCTTTTTCGAATCCGTAGTTGTCATCCTGACCGCAGTTGAAGTAGACGGCCATACGCCGCAGCGCTGCTTGATTCCTGTTCGCGAGAACGAACGGACTATTCTCTCGCCAGTGCGCGACATCAATCGGGCTGCCGAAGACCGTTGCCAGCAGCTTTCCCATCGGAGCGCCGGATTTAGCCGCAGTGTCGAGTTCTCGCGGAGATTCTGTTATCAACGCTGCACTTTGCGCACTGACTGCCGAGAACAGTTCCGGATGCGAGAAAGCAAAACGCAGCGCTCCATAACCACCCATGGAGATGCCGCTGATCGCGCGATTCCTTCGACCCCGGCTGACGCGGTATTTGCTTTCGATCAGCGGGATGAATTCCTGTAGGAAGAAATCGCTGTAGCGCACCGAGCCGTCGGCAGAATTGATGTAGAAAGTTCGTCCGCCTTCCGGTGCGGCGATGAGGAATTCTCCTATCTTGCGCTGCTGCCGGAGATCATCGAGCAGCGTCCATCCTCCGCTGTTGAAGAGAGTTTGCTCGTTGTCGCCCAGGCCATGAAGGAAGTAAAGCACAGGATAGCTTTGCGGAGGACGCCTGGTTGCGCCGGCATCGTAGCCGGCCGGAAGGTAAACGCAATAGTGGATCTCGTGTTTCAGAATCCGGCTGTTCAGCGCGTTGCAGTCGATGCGGCTTTGCGCGTGAACTGGAAGCGAAGCAGCGAATGCGGCGAACAGCAGGATGATGCGAAGAGAACGATCCATCGCTTCAGTTTACTCGTAGCGTAAGGCCTGCACGGGATCGAGCCGGGCCGCGCGCCCCGCCGGGTAAAGGCCTGCCGCGAGACTCACGAAAAAAGAAAACACGATGGCGAATGCCACCAGCCACAACGGGACCGACCAGAAATGTTCCGGCGGAAAAGACTGGCTCTTGAGGTAAATGTTCGTACCCAGGTTGATGACCTGCCCGATCGCCCAGCCCAGCGCGACTCCAACGATGCCGCCGAGAATGCCCATGGCGCCAGCCTCGGCAAAGAAGAGCCGCTTCACGTCTCCGTCGCTGGCGCCAATGGCTTTCATGATCCCAATCTCGCGGCGGCGCTCGAGAATTGCCATCACCAATGTGTTCACGATTCCGATGAAAGCAACCGCGAGGGCCAGGCTGCCGAAGATTCCGAGAAACACGTCCAGCACTTTGAAGAATTGCTGGATGCTGCGGCTGGCGTCGAGAATCGAGAAAGTGTTGAAGCCCATTTTCTTGACCGCGTCTTCTACCGTTTGGATCTGGCTGGGATTTTTCACGCGCACACTCACCGAGGAATAAACCGGCTCATCGGCGGCTACGCGCGAAATTTCCCGCAGGTCCGTAGGCTGCATCACATGCAGACTCTCGGCCAGCTTGAGCGGAAGAAAAACCCGCGCCCGCGTAGGCCCTCGCATGCTTTCGGGGTCAAGATCGGCGACTCCAACAATTTTCAGCTTCTGCTCCCGCGAGATTACGGAGTAAGCGGCGCCGGCGAGGTTCTGATCCGCTGGAGCCATGGGATTGCCATCCGCGGGCCTCAAAGGAGGAATTGGCGCCGCCTCACGCTCGGCGTAGCGCATGGTCAGTTCCTTGCCGAGAAGCGGAGCCGCCAGGTCCGCCACCTTCGTTTCATCGACGCCGGCCTTCGGTGTTTTCCCCAATAGCTCCTCGGCGAACGCCTTCTGCAGAATCGCTTCCGGCGCCGTGTCCGACGAAAAGAAATGTCCCTGCACCGCCTCGAACGCGTCGTTCGATTGGGCAGACGGAGGCAGCGCAGCCACCATCGTCAAATGCGGCTTATCTTCATAGCGCAACTCGGTGATAAAGCGAATGTCAGGGTACGCCTCGAGCACGTTAGGCAAACGCTCGATCTCCCGGCGAGTAGGCTCATCGAGAATTCGGCTCTCGGCGGGAGCGGGACCGTTGCGCTCTTCTTCGCGGTCGCGGCCGAAGTTGCGTAGATCCCGCCGCGACGTGACCACGACCGTATCGAACAAGCCGGACTTCATCAAACGCCGCGACGCGAGCTGTTGCAGCCCAATTCCCAGAGAAAGCATTGCGACCAGCGAGGCCACGCCCACAGAGATGCCGATGGTGGTTAGCGAATTTCGCAGAACCGATTCGCGCAAATTGCGCAGGGCAAGTTCGGTGAGATCAGGAAGTTTCACGGTCGCCCTCCGTTCTCTCGACCACCGGCAGCGACGGCTGAATTCGACTCCTCGCCAACCAGTTTGCCATCCGCCAGGAAGATGAGGCGATGAGCGTAGCGCTCGGCCAGAACGCGCTCGTGTGTCACCATCACCACTGTCATTCCCAACTGCTGGTTGAACTCACGGACCATATTCATAATTTCGGTTCCAGTGTGGCTGTCGAGATTACCCGTGGGCTCGTCAGCGAGCAGCAACTGAGGACGGTTGATGAGCGCCCGGGCCAACGCAGCCCGCTGTTGTTCCCCGCCCGAAAGTTCGCTCGGCCGATGGTTCATGCGCGCTTCGAGACCAACTCTAGCAAGCGCTTCGCGTGCGCGGCCGTCACGTTTCTCACGATCAACCTCGGCAAAGCGCATGGGCAACTCGACGTTTTCCGCGAGCGTCATGCTGGCGATCAGGTTGAACGATTGAAAAACCATGCCCACGGTATGCAGTCGATACTTAGCCAGTTCCTCGCGTGAAAGTTGCGCGAGATCGCGTTCCTGAACAATCACGCTGCCCGAGGTTGGACGATCCAGGCCAGCAATCAAATTTAAGACCGACGACTTACCGGAGCCAGAACTGCCCAGCAGAGCAATGAATTCGCCAGCAGCCACGGTAAGCGTTACGCCATCCACAGCCCGGATGAGAGTCTCGCCCATGCGGTAATAGCGGCAAAGCTGGTCCGCGTGAATCGCACGTGCATCGTTCAGCGAGCTTCGGCCGGGACTGCTCATGAGGTTAGCGAACCTCTCCCTTGAGCACACGCAAGGCGTCGGCGGGCTTGACGTCGCCGTTGCGCGCCGGACCGGCACTGCCGTTCCCGTCTGCCTCAAGCGTGTCGCCCTCGCCCGGCGCGAGAAAGAGGTTATGCTCCAGGCCATGCTGCCGGGTGTAGAGATCGTAGTATCGGCCCTGGGCCTCATAGAGCTGTTCGTGCGTGCCGTGTTCCACGATTCGTCCCTGCTCCATCACCAGAATCTGGTCAGCGCGGCGGATAGTCGAAAGCCGGTGCGCGATCACAAATGTAGTTCGGCCCTGCATGAGATAAGAAAGTCCGTGCTGAATCATCTGTTCGGATTCCGAGTCGAGGCTGGAAGTTGCTTCATCGAGAATCAGGATTCGCGGCTCGGCGAGAATCGCACGGGCGATCGAAATGCGCTGCCGCTGGCCGCCCGAAAGCTTTACGCCGCGTTCGCCGACCACGGTGTCATATTTCTCAGCGAAAGATTCGGCAAACTCATCCACGCGGGCGATTCGGCAGGCACGCAGGAATTCCTCTTCAGTCGCCCCGGGACGCGAGAAGATAACGTTCTCGCGAATCGTTCCATCAAACAGAAACGATTCCTGCAAAACCACCCCGAGACGCGTGCGGTAGGAATCGAGCCGGACCGTGCTTAGGTCAGTGCCATCCACGAGAATTCTGCCTTTGGTCGGCACGTAAAAGGCAGAGATCAGACCGATGGTCGTCGATTTTCCTGAGCCGGACGAGCCCACCAGGGCCGTAACTGTACCGGGTTCCGCCAAGAGAGAAATATCATGCAAAACTTCGTGAACGCCGTCGTAGCTGAAACTTACATCGTCAAATTCCACGGTGCCGCGAATGTCGGTCAACGCCACGGAACGTTTTGGGTCCTCGTCCTCGGGACGTTCGTGCAGAATTTCCTGGGTCCGCTCTAACCCCGCCAGAGCTTCGGTAAGCTGTGTTCCAATTCCCACGGCCTGCGCCATGGGGGCAATCAAAAAAGCCAACATCGCGGTGAAGGAGACGAGGCCGCCAATCGACATGGTCCCCACCATAATCTGGCGTGCCCCCACGTACGTGACCACCGCCCCGACCACGCCTAAAAGCACGCTGGCGGAGAGGCTCATCACCGACGTTGCGGTAAGCGTGCGCATAATGTTTTCCAGCAGGCGTTTCACGCCACCTGCGAAGACGCTCTCCTCGCGCTCTTCAGCGTGATAACCCTTGATCACGCGAACGCCGCCCAGAGATTCCGTGAGGCGCCCCGTCACTTCGGCGTTGATCTTGCCGCGCTCCCGGAAGATTGGCCGGATCGTGCCGAAGGCTTTGGTCAGAGCGAGAGCAAAGCACAGTAAGAATCCCAGCGCGAGCAACGTCATAACCGCACTGATGCGAAGCAGGAGCACAAGCGCGATGGCGGAGGTCAGCAGTCCACCCGCAAAGTCGACCAGGCCGGTCCCCAGCAGGTTGCGCACGCCTTCCACATCGCTCATAATTCGCGACACCAGCATCCCGGTTTTGTTCGCGTCATAGAACGCAACCGGAAGCCGCGAAATGTGCTTCTGCACTCGCTGGCGCAGTTCCGTAATCAGGCGCTGCGCCTCTTTCGATAGCAACTGCGTCAGCGAGAACGACGTAATTCCCTGGATCAGCGTTGCCCCCAGCACCACCAGGACGAGCCGGTCGAGCAAGTGCACGGAGTGCTTGGGGATGACGTTATCGAACAAGAACTTGGTGGAGTAGGGAAGCACCAGGCTGGCGACCCGGTTCACAATCATCAGCAAAAAGCCCACGCTCAGCAGGCCGACGCGCGGACGAGTCAACTCCCAAACGATTGGGAGAACGGCGCGCAGTCGCTGAACTTTTGGGGGCTTTGGGGCTGCTTTAGGGTCTGTACTCAATCTTTAATTGGACTCCGCCAGAGTTCGATTCGCTTCATTATTACTGCATTGTGACACGTCTGGGCGGGGCGTTGTATCCTCGGGGCGTGGCACGTCCGTCTTCTCCGCAACGCTCTCCAACCGTGGGCTTATTGCTCGGGCTGATCATCACCCTCGCGGCAGTCGTAGTCTACTCCGCATACATCACCTGGCAAGTGTCCGGTCTGCGCAAGCTTCAGTCCGATCTGATCGACCGCAATCGCAAGGATTCTCTGCAATTGCTCCGCATCCAGAATGACCTGAACCTGCTCGCGGTCGCCATGCGCGACATGATCGACAACGACGAACCTTACCCGCTTACAGCCTGGTCGGCGCAGTTCCAGCGCATTCGCACTGACCTGGATGATGCCATGCGCCTCGAAGCCGGCCTAGCCCCGACCAGTCGGACGCCTGAGCAAAGCGCTTCGCTCAGCAGTTCGTTGACCCAGTTTTGGGATGCCGTCGACCGCGTGTTTGCGCTCGCTGGTTCGGGTAAAGAAAAAGACGCGAGAGTGCAGATCCAGCTTTCTTTGCAAGCCCGGCAGGCGGCTCTAAGTACGACCGTGGCTCGGATGCTGGTGCAGAACAGCGAGAACGAAGAACGGGCGGCGCAGCGAATTGTTCAGATCTATAACGGGGTGCAGCGGCAGGTGTACGTGTTCCTGGCCGCGACTCTGGCAGCGATCCTGTTGACTGGATTTTCCATGATCCGGTGGAACCGGCGGCTGTTCGCGCGCATGGCTGAGCTTTCCGAGCGGCGCAGCGAACTGGCGCAGAAACTGATCGCTACGCAGGAATCCACGCTGCGCTATATTTCGCGCGAACTGCATGATGAGTTTGGACAGATTCTGACCGCAATGGGATCGATGCTCGGCCGCGCCGGAACTCACGCTCCGGTAGGTTCTTCGTTGCGCAGCGACTTGCAGGAAGTCAACCAGATCGCACAGGAGACGCTCGACCGGGTTCGAACCCTGTCGCAGGCGCTGCATCCGGTCATGCTCGACGAGGCCGGGCTCGAGACTACGCTCGACTGGTACATCCCCACCGTGGAAAGACAGACCGGGATTGCCATATCCTATGAGAAGCAGGGCGTGCCGTTCGACGTGAACGGAAGCGCGGCGGTGCAAATCTACCGCGTGCTGCAGGAAGCGTTGAACAACGTCGCGCGGCACTCCGGAGCAAAACAGGCCTGGGTGCGATTACGTTTTCTGCCGACGACACTCGAGTTGGAAGTCGAGGATCACGGTGTAGGCTTCAACCAGCGGCCTGCGAAGCATGGCATCGGACTCGTTGCCATGCGCGAGCGCTCGGAATTGATGGATGGGCGATTGATCTTTGCGACTCCCGCCGCGGGAGGTACGCGGTTGCACCTGACAGTACCTCGCGAGAAAGTTGGGTCGCGAGACGGAGATCCCAGAAAGAAAGATCCTCGGGAAAAAGATCAAGACCAGAAAAGTGAAATATGACAAAGAAGATCAGTGTGTTGCTCGTGGACGACCACAGCCTGGTCCGGCGCGGCTTTCGACGGATATTGGAGGATGAACCGGATATAGTCGTAGTCGGCGAGGCTGGCGACGGGGAAGAAGCGGTCAAACTGACGCGCCAGTTGAAGCCGCAAGTGGTGGTCATGGACTGCGCATTGCCCAAGATGAACGGACTCGATGCCACGCGGCAGATTCTCGAAGACTTGCCCGAGACCGCGGTGCTCATGCTCAGCATGCATTCGGAGAACACCTGGGTGCGGCAAGCCACCGAAGCTGGCGCCAGGGGATATATTCTAAAAAACGCGATGAATCTGGAACTGGGATCCGCCGTCAGGCGCGTGGCCGGCGGGAAAACAATCTTCGATCCCCAGGTCGAGCAACCTTCGGCGCTAAAAGGCGAACGCAGCGGCGGCCTCACGCCGCGCGAACTCGAAGTCCTGCAGATGATTGTCGATGGCAAGTCGAACAAGGAAATAGCTATCGCGCTCGACCTCAGCGCCAATACGGTTGCAGTGCATCGCGCCAATATTATGAACGCGCTCGGTATTCACAAGACGGCCGAGCTTGTGGTTTACGCGATTCGCTCCGGGCTGGTGAACGTTCCGTGAGACGTTCCGTGAAATGTTCCGTGAGCCGCAGATCTTTTCTGCAGGGCATGGCGAGTCTGGCGTCGGTGTCACAGTTCCCGCTGCTGGGGGCGTTCGGCGCGCTTCCTGGGACGGCGGCTTCTCCCGGCTTTCGTCTGGTTGATGTCACCTCCAGCGCTGGCATTCAGTTCCAACACAACAGCGGCGCCTTCGGCGGGAAATATCTGCCGGAGACCCTGGGCTCCGGCTGCGCCTTTCTCGATTACGACCGCGACGGCTGGCAAGACATTCTTCTGATCAATGGAATGGATTGGCCGGCCCACAAGCAGCGGCGCACGACGTTGCGGCTCTATCACAACAACGGGAACGGCACCTTCACTGACGTCACTTCCCACGCCGGACTGGATATTGAAATGTACGGCATGGGGGTGGCCGTCGGTGATTACGACAACGACGGATTCCCGGATATTCTGGTGACCTGCGTGGGGCAGAACCGGCTATTCCACAATACCGGCAAAGGAACTTTCACAGATGTGACCAACGCAAGCGGATTGGGAAAGCGCATGGCATTCAGCACCTCCGCTCTCTGGTTTGATTACGACCGCGACGGCCGGCTCGATCTTTTTGTTTGCAACTACGTGAAGTGGTCGCCGGAGCACGACGTGTTCTGCAGTCTCGACGGCAAGCACAAATCTTATTGCACGCCGGAAGCGTATCGCGGCGAAACCTGCTGGCTGTTTCACAACCGCGGCAACGGCACCTTTGAGGACGTTACCGCCTCCAGCGGCATTTTCGACAGCAGTTCCAAATCTCTGGGCGTTGCCATGCTGGACGAAAACCAGAGTGGTTGGCCCGACCTGCTTGTCGCGAACGACACTCAGCCCAACAAGCTGTATCGAAACCAGCGCAACGGAACTTTCAAAGACGCGGCAGTCGAGGCTGGACTGGCCTTTAGCAGCGAAGGCAAAGCGCGAGCCGGCATGGGCGTGGATATTGGCGATTTCACCAACTCCGGCCGCTCGGGTGTGGCCATCACGAACTTCGATAACGAAATGACCGGCCTGTATGAATTCGACGGAAAGGAATATGAAGACATCGCCGCGCGGGCGGGCGTGGGATTAGCTTCCAAGAACAGTCTGGGTTTTGGATGCGTTTTTTTCGACGCAAATCTCGATGGCTGGCTCGATCTCGCCGTGGCGAACGGCCACATCGACGAGACCGTGCGCAACATTCGCGGTAACGTTGGCTATGCCCAGCCGCCGCAGCTCTTTCTAAACGACGGCAAGGGAAGTTTTCATGACATCGCCGCGGAGGTAGGCAGCGCATTCGAGCAGCCTAAGGTGGGACGCGGGCTCGCCTATGCCGACTTCGATCGAGATGGCGATCTCGACCTGCTGCTGACGACCAACAATGGTCATGCGTACCTCTATCGAAACGACCAACTGGCCGGCAACCGCAGCATTCGTTTTCGGCTGGTCGGCACCAAATCGAACCGCGACGGAATCGGCGCGACCATCCGCATTGCTTCCGGCGGCTTGAATCAGTCGCGCATGGTAAAGAGTGGTTCCAGTTATTTGTCGCAGTCCGAACTCGCGGTTTCGTTTGGATTGGAGAAGCGCGATCGCGTGGAGCGCGCCGTCATTCTCTGGCCGAGCGGCCGAACTGAAGAGTTCACGAATCTCGCAGCCGGACGATGCTACGAATGCACCGAAGGTAAGGGAATCTCGCCGCTTGACGGGTATTGATTCGCGCGGCGCCGCAGGCGTTTCGAGGCCAGCCTCTCAACGGACCACAGTTCCGACCGTGGTCAGGTCAATGTCGACCGATTCGCTGACTCGCAGAAAAAACGTGCTCGGGTTCTTCATGCCCCAGTTCGCATAGGGCACCGCAAAATGAAGGGTCGCGGTCCAGTGGTCTGGAAACACCTCGACCTCGGCTGGGACGGTTAGTTCATGATCCGATCCGTGGATGGTGAAGATTCCGTGCACCCGCACGGAAGACTTTCCGTACAGCGCCACAGTCCCGTCGACGCGATCGGGACGAAATGCAATCTCCGGATAGCGGTCGCTCTCCAGCACTTCCCGATGCATTTTGTGGTCACGCATTCCGCTGCCACTCTCACCACTTTTTGCGTCCACTATGATTTCGCCCGTGAGTTTGCCCGAAGCAGGATCACCCGAAGAGCGGTCAAGGCGCAGAGAGCCTTGCTTCAAGCGGAAGGTTCCATGAACCGTGTGGAGCGCATCGCCGAGCGTGAAGTTAATCGTGGTGTGCTGAGGATCCAACTGAAATGCCACGCTCTGCGCGGCAGAAGCGACGCCGGCAATTGCAAGAAATACAGAGACGGCTAGGAGTTTGCCGCACACGTGCCTTCGATAAAGCCCCTGGTCGGCATCTTTCATCTGGCTATGCAGTGAGCAGCCCCCATCCCAGGGTGAGCCCGTCGAGCGCGATGTGAAAAGGCGACAAACTTCCTACATGCAGAGCTACCAGTCTTCGAAAGACTTCAGGATGTCTGCGAAAGGCGCGGAGAGTGCGTTGTTGAAACCCGGAATGGCCATCGAGCGTGAGCATCAATCGCGCCATTAGCAGCGGGCGTAGCGCCAGGCTGCGATGTGCGTTTTGATAACCACCGAGATTTCCCGACCTGAAACAGCTGGCCAGCACCACGGCCTGGCTGAAGGACAGGCCAAGGCCCTCGCCGGTGATCGCATCCACGGTTCCGGAAGCATCGCCGATCAGCGCAACATTCCGTCGACAGACGCGCCTCAGTTTGCGGTTCGCGGTTACGGATCCCCTCTCGACAGAAACCGTCTCAGCCCCGCCAAGCCGCTCGTTCAATTCCGGCAACTGGCCCAAAGCTTCTTCCAGGCGAAGCCTGGGATCGCGCGAAGCCACCGCAACACAGACTTGTTCGTCGCTTGCGGCAGTGGCATAGCCCTGAACGCGCTTTCCCCAATATATTTCCATGCGATCAGTCCACGGCTGGACGCGATAGTGTCTGCGAAAAGCATAGCGGAGACCGGTTCGCGAGTGGGCCTCGAGATTCGCCCAGTGGCGTACGCGCGAGTTGGCGCCATCGGCGCCTACAATCCAGCGCGCGCGAATCAAGCGCTCGCCCAACTGTACGCCGTAGTTTGAAATTCCCGTGACCGTGCTCTGCCAAAGCAGATCGGCTCCCAGTGCGGCAGCTCGTTCAGTCATAATGCGATGCAACGTGGTTCGGCGAATGGAGAGTCCGGAAGCGCCAGAAGGGAAGACCGTTTCTGCCGACAATCCTGAACTGAGGAACCGCACCCCGCGAAGCGGACAAGCGTCAGAGGCAGGCACCGCAACTCCTAACCGTTCCAGGGCGGCGATCGCGTCCGGCATGAGCGCTTCACCGCATGCCTTGTCGATCGGCGGCTTGGCGCCATCTGCGACCACGACGCGCAGTCCTTGCTGGCGCGCCGCAATCGCCACTGCCAGCCCGGCTGGGCCACCGCCGATTACAAACACCTCTGTCGAATGTATCAACTACGCGACCTCACCACTGCAGAAGCAGAAGCTCGGAACAAAACCCGGGTCCCATGGCGGCCAGCAGACCGAGCGTGCCCGGCTCAGGGCGCCGGTTTTTCATCACATCCTCCAGTACGCACAGCACAGACGCCGAAGAAAGATTTCCTACCTTGCGCAGGCAATCCCACGAAGCATCGAGCTGGCCGTTGTGCAACCCCAGTGCGTCCGCCGAAGCGTCGAGCACTTTCGGCCCTCCGGTGTGGAGAACGAAGCTCTTCAGGTCGCTTCGCTTGTGTCCGTTGTCCGCCAGGAACGCGTCCACGTCGCGGCCGAGGTTTTCTCGGATCAAGGTCGGAACTTCCGTGGAGAGTATGATGCGGAAGCCCTTCTCAGAGATGTTCCAGCCCATCATCTCCTCTGTGCTGGGATAGAACACTGAGCGCGTCGCGAGAATCTTGGGCCCGGGAATTTCTGGCTCCGGCGCTTCAAATTCGGGACCAGTCACGATGACAGCGGCAGCGCCATCGGCGAATAGTCCAGAGGAAATCAGGTTTGCTACCGACAGATCTTCACGCTGCAACGTAAGCGAACAAAGCTCCACCGATACCAGAGCGGCAGCCTGTTTCGGATAAGCGCGAACGTAGTCCGAGGCGCGGGCAATTCCCGCGGCGCCGGCCACGCATCCCAGCCCAAAGATCGGCGTGCGGCGAATGTTCGTCGGGAGCTTCATGCGGTTGATGAGCAGAGCGTCGATGGAAGGGCTCGCGACGCCGGTGACGGTTGTGAACAGCAGACAACCCAGGTCGGAGGGCTCTAGCCCAGCATTGTGCAGCGCCAGGCAGAGAGCCTTCTCTCCTAACTCCTGCGCGACCCTGATCCAGATGTCATTGGCCTGGCCCCAGGTCTTGATGTCCACATACTGCTCCGCGGGAATCGCAAGGTAGCGGCCATCCACGGTCACGTTGCGGTGCAACCGGGCCAGCAGTAGCGGATTCTTGAGTTCGGGTCCCCAATAGTCCTGGAGGCGTTCGAGAAGAACTTTCTGAGAGTAGTAATGTTCCGGGAAGGCGCTTGCCGCGCTGGCAATCCTCATGGATTCTGTGTCCTGACATGGGTCTCGGCACGGAATCAACCCCCAAGCCGACCGAATCGGGCTGTTCTCCACGATTCGATGTTCAGTCCCGTGATGGTTACACAGGGGGGCTCGCGCCGGATTAGTTATTGTCGCAGAGTTTGGAGTTTTTGTATGTCATCGGCTTGTTAACAGAAAACTCCGTCGCTCGTGAACCGGCCTGTTCCCAAGCTCGGCTCATGGCGGACATTCGTGCGTGGCCGCTCTCAGCAAACTAACCTATTCCGGCTGGTTCGTCCAGTGCTCGGCGCCGGGGAAAGCTCTTCCGGCTCAGTCCGCAGACTGAAACGGTGCTTGGTTTTCATTCACTGAACCACGGCGATCGAAGTGGGTGTATTCCCGACACCGTACGTTAAGAGAGGATTTAAATTGCCGCTGTTCACGCCAAACGCCTGAATTCCCGCAGAGGAGCCCTCGTTTCCCACGAATAAATAGTTTCCGTTCGGGTCCTCGACCAGAAAACTAGGACTACCTTCGGTGGTGAAGGCGGCGGCGCTGGTGGAAGTGGTGAGCGCCGTAGGCAACCCAGTAGTGGAGTCGATCGAATACACGGCAACATTGCTCGATCCCTGATTCGCCACATAGAGATACTGACCTTTGGGATCCAGCAGCAGCGCAAGGGGATCAGTATATTGGTTGGTGTCCTCCAGTGGAGAGCCGATGACCTCTTGCAAGGTGCCAGGCGGAGTGTTCGTTGGACTGATGGCGAAAATCGAAATCGAGTTCGACTGGGTATTCGCCACGTACATATGACTGCCGCTAGGATCGATGGCGAGTCCATTGGGATTGACCCCATCGGCGCTGGTCAGAGGAGGATTGAGCAGTTGAAGTGCCCCCGAACTCACGCTGAAGCCTAAGATCGACCCATAGTCCGTTCCGATCTGTCCTCCCGCGACGCTGACATAGAGAAAGTTGCCCGTGGGCGTGAGCGCCATGTTAAGCGGCGTCAAACCGATGAAAAATGGGGAATTAGGAACCTGCGTGAGCACGCCAGTACCGCTATCGATGGAAAAGACCGAGATATTATCCGACGCTGTGTTCATTACGTACAAGTAATTGCCCGCTGGGTCCATCACGAGGAGGGACGGTTGCGTGCCGTCGGGTGCAACCGACGTTCGTGGGGGGATCTCATTCAAATAGCCGTTACTGAGGATGTCGAACAGGGAAATATCGTTTTCGTTTTGACCGGGATTCGCCACATACAAAAATTTTCCCGACGGATGAATCACCACAGAGTGAGCTCCATCTCCCACCGTGTAGGGCGTTCCCGCGAGTTCCGTGAGCGTGCCAGAGTAGGGATCCTCGCGGTAGACAGCCAGCTCATTCGCGGCCGGAAGGGTGGCATAGACATAATGGCTGGTCGTGCTGCAGCCGACGCAACCGGCAATCCCTGCGACGGCGAAAACCAAAATCAGTGCTTTCTGAAGCATCCGTGACTCCTGCGAGAAATTGAAAAGCCAAGTTCGAAGCGAAGTACGATTGTACCGGCCACCGGGACAATCAGGTGCCCGAACGAAACCACCATCATACGATTTCCAGCAAGAAAAAGGGGGTATTCTACTTCACCTATTCCGTCGCGCGTTGCCTCGCGGCCTCGTCAGACCACAGGAAGACAGATTGCTCCCGGCGTTTCGGCGCCCACCTCTGCGATGCGACGCTATTGAAAACGGGTTGCACGCCACCCGTCGTGCCTGCCGAAAATCGGCCTCCGGAGTTTCTTGAATTTTACAGGACCGGCCGAGCGAGCGGCTTAGTGGGCCGGACTCGGCGTGGGAGTGCCCGAAGAATCCTGCAGCATCGGCTTCCGCTCTCCGCCGCGCAATGCCAGGCGCAAGCGGTCAAGATACACGTAGACGACAGGAGTCGTGAATAATGTAAGCGCCTGGCTGACAATCAGCCCGCCTACAATCGTGATGCCCAGCGGACGGTGCAGTTCCGAGCCTGTGCCCCTGCCCAGCGCCAGCGGCAGACCACCCAGCAGGGCAGCCATGGTGGTCATCATAATGGGACGGAAGCGCAACAGGCAGGCGTCGTAGATGGCTTCGACCGGCGGTCTTTCCTTGCGTCCGCTCCACTTCGAGCGCCACGTCGATCATCATAATGGCGTTCTTCTTCACCAGCCCAATCAGCAGGATGATGCCGATGGTTCCAATCACGTTGAGCTCGTTGTGCGTCAGCAGCAACGCCAGCAGGGCCCCCACGCCCGCCGAAGGCAGCGTCGAGAGAATTGTGATGGGGTGAATGTAGCTCTCGTAAAGCATGCCCAGAACGATGTACACCGTAATCAGCGCCGTGAGGATCAGCACGGGCTCACTTGAAAGCGAATCCTTGAACGCGGCAGCCGTGCCCTGGAAACTTGCCTGAATCGTCGCCGGAAAGCCGATGGACTGTTGGACTTTTTCGATGGCTAGTGTCGCCTGCCCGAGAGAAACTCCGGGAGCCAGGTTGAATGAAATCGTAACCGAGGGAAACTGGCTTTGGTGATTCACGGCCAAAGGCATGTTGGAGGGAGTGAAGTGCGTGAATGCCGCCAGCGGTATCGGCGCGCCGGTGCTCGAGCGCAAATAAATATTCTGCAAAGCCTCGGTCGTCTGTTGGAACTCCGGCGCGACTTCCATGACCACGTGGTATTGATTCAGCGGCCGGTACATGGTCGAGACCTGCCGCTGCCCGAAAGCATCGTAAAGCGCGTTGTCGATATCCTGCGCCGCCACTCCTAACCGGCTTGCGGTGTCCCGGTCGATCACCAGTCGCGCCTGCAATCCTCTATCTTGCTGGTCGGTATTCACATCGCGCAATTCCTGTAGTCTGCGCATTTTCTGCAACAACAACGGACCCCAGTTGTTCAGTTCATTCAAGTCCTCGCCTTGTATCGTGTACTGGTACTGCGCCTGCCCGTAGCGTCCGCCAATAGTCAGATCCTGCTGCGCTTGTAGGAACAGCGTAGCTCCCGGAACCACCGCGAGTTTACCCCGCAATCGATCGATTACATCGTCGACGCTAACGTAGCACGGGTTCCAGAAGTGGGGGGTCTTGCATTGGCCGCGCTGCTCAAGTGGCTTCAGCATGACGAAGAACCGGCCCTGATTGGTCGCCGAACCCCCACCCGCGAACCCGACCGCCGTGCTGACCGCGGGATCCTTCAATATGATTTGCACGAACTGTTCCATCTTGCCTCTCATCGCCTGGAATGAGATGTCCTGTGCCGCCTGTACCGATCCCTGAAGCCGCCCGGTATCCTGTTGCGGAAAGAAACCTTTGGGCACAATGATGTAGAGGTACACGCTCAGGCAGGCCACGAGAATAGTCACCAGCAAGGTCACGGGCTGATGCCGTAGTACCCATGTGAGCGCATGCCGGTACGTCGCCAGAATACGGTCGAAGAACCATTCACTGGAGCGATAGAAAACGTTATGCCGCTCGTTCGATTCGGACGGACGCAGAAATTTGGCGCACATCGTCGGCGTGGTCGTCAACGACACCACGAGCGAAACTCCGATCGCAATGCTGAGGGTGACCGCGAACTCGCGGAACAGCCGCCCCACAATCCCACCCATCATCAGCAGCGGGATGAACACTGCCACCAGTGACAGGCTCATGGAAATCACGGTGAAGCCAATTTCCGCCGCCCCCTTGAACGCCGCCTGCACCGCGTCCATCCCCTGCTCCACGTAACGCGTGATGTTCTCCAGCACCACGATGGCGTCATCCACCACGAATCCAGTGGAGATCGCCAGCGCCATCAGCGACAGATTGTCCAGGCTGTAGCCCAGCAGATACATTCCACCGAAAGTACCCACCAGCGAAAGTGGGACGGCAATGCTCGGAATCACCGTCGCCCGCACCGTCCGCAGAAACACGAACACCACCAGAATCACCAGCACGATCGAAATCAGCAGCGTGGATTCAATGTCTTTCACCGAGGCACGGACCGTAATCGTGCGGTCCGAGACCACTGCCAGTTTGATCGCCGGAGAAATCGAGGACTGCAGATAAGGCATCAGCGCGCGTACCCGGTCCACGGTCTCGATGACGTTGGCGCCGGGCTGCCGGAAAATAACGACGAGAACTCCGGGTTTGCCATTGGCCAGGCCAAGGTTGTGCACGTCCGCCACCGAGTCCTGTACATCCGCCACGTCTCCCAGTCGCACCGGGCCGTCGTTATGATAGGCGACTATCAACGGCCGGTACTCATCCGCCGTAAAGAGTTGATCATTGTCGGAGAATTCTTGAGAGGTCGTTCCGCTCTCGACTTGTCCCTTGGCTCGATTGGAATTGGCCAGATTGAGCGCATTGCGCACCGTGTCCAGGCCCACTCCGAGCTTGTTGAGCAGCATTGGATTAACTTCAGCCCTCACGGCCGGCGGCGCCGAACCGTATGTGAACACCTGGCCCACTCCATTCACCTGCGAGAGCTTCTGCGCCAGAATCGAGTCGGACGTGTCATACAAACGCGCCACCGGAACTGTGTCCGAGGTGAGCGCCAGAATCAGGATGGGTGCGTCTGCCGGGTTGATTTTGCGATAGGTGGGATTGCTCGGCAGGTTGGCGGGAAGCTGGCTGCGAGCGGCATTGATTGCAGCTTGCACATCGCGAGCCGCGGCATCAATGTTCCGGTTCAGATCAAATTGCAGCGCGATGCCGGTCGAACCTAGTTGACTCGACGAGGTCATCTGGTTCACGCCTGAGATGCGCCCGAACTGCCGCTCCAGCGGCGTGGCCACGGCAGAAGCCATGGTCTGCGGGTCGGCGCCCGGTAGTTGTGCACCCACGCTGATTACAGGAAAATCCACCCGCGGCAGCGAAGCCACTGGAAGATAATTAAAGGCAAGAATCCCGGAGAGCAGCAGCGCCGCTGCCAGCAGCGACGTGCCAATCGGACGCCGGATAAATGGAGCAGAAATACTCATGCTTTAATCCGCCGGGAACTCCTGCGGAATCGGATTGCCGATCTTGTACTTCGCAAATCGTTGACCCAGCCGGTCAAACCATAGATAAACCACCGGCGTGGTATACAACGTGAGCAACTGGCTGAGAATCAGACCACCCACGATCGTGATGCCCAGCGGCCGGCGCAACTCCGCGCCCGTTCCCGATCCCAGCGCCAGCGGCAGACCACCGAGCAGCGCCGCCATGGTCGTCATCATGATGGGGCGGAAGCGCAGCAGACATGCCTGAAATATCGCCTCTTCCGGTGGTTTATGTTCTTCGCGCTCGGCTTCCAAAGCGAAGTCAATCATCATGATGGCATTCTTTTTTACGATGCCGATCAGCAGGATGATGCCGATCAGCGCCACGACAGTAAGATCGTTCCCCGTGATCATCAGAGCCAGGATCGCGCCCACTCCGGCCGAGGGCAAGGTCGAGAGAATCGTGACGGGATGAATGTAGCTTTCGTACAGCACTCCCAGCACGATGTACACGGTGATGATCGCTGCGAGAATCAGGAAAGGTTCACTCGAAAGCGAATTCTGAAACGCGGCGGCTGTTCCCTGAAAAGAGGCGTGAATGCTAGCCGGCAGCTGAATGTCTTTCTCGACTTGCTGGATGGCCTTCGTGGCGTCGCCCAGCGAGGCTCCGGGTGCGAGATTGAACGACAGTGTGACCACCGGGAACTGTCCCTGGTGATTAACTGCGAGGGGTGTGTTCGTCGTTTGCATCCGTATGAAAGTCGAAAGCGGAACCGGGGCTCCGCTGGTCGCCGACGTGGCAGCATTGGCAGTAGGCGCGCCGGTAGTCGGTGTGATGCTGCTCGGCCGAACGTACATGTCGTTCATCGCGTCGGGTGTCTTGGCAAAGCTCGGCAGCACTTCCAGCACCACGTGGTACTGGTTCAACTGCGTAAAGATGATCGAGACCTGCCGCTGCCCGAAAGCGTCATACAGAGTGTTGTCGATGGCCTGCGGCAGGATGCCCAGACGCGACGCGGTATCGCGGTCGATCGTGAGATTTGTCCTGAGCCCGCCGTTGAGCTGGTCGGTGGCTACATCGCGCAGTTCCGGCGCCGCTTTCAGTCTTTCCACCAGCTTCGGTGTCCATTGCGCCAACTCCTGCGCGTCGGCATCTTCAATGGAGTATTGGAACTGGGTGCGGCTCACGCGATCCTCCACCGTCAAATCCTGCACCGGCTGCATGTAGAGCGTGATTCCGTCTACTTTGGCCAACTCAGGCTGCAGTCGCCGGATGATCGCTGAAGCGTCCGCATCACGCTCATCGCGCGGCTTCAAGTTAATCTGAATGCGCCCGCTGTTCGGCGTCGTATTCGTGCCGTCCACGCCGATAAAAGACGACAGGCTCTCCACGTCTTTATCCTGAAGAATCACCTTCGCCAGTTCCTGCTGGCGCTGCGACATTGCATCAAACGAAATATTGTCCGGAGCTTCCGAAATTCCCAGAATCACTCCCGTATCCTGCACCGGGAAAAATCCCTTGGGCACAACCACGTAGAGAACCAGCGTAAGAACCAGGGTTCCGAAGGTTACGAACAGGGTTGCCGTTTGATGTTTCAGCACCCATTTCACGGTGCGTCCGTAAAACGCAATAACCCGGTTGTAATAATCTTCGGTGACCTCGTAGAAGCGGCCCTTTTCGCCCTCCTTGCGATGCTTCAGCAGCTTGGCGCACATCATCGGGGTCAAGCTCAGAGAAACCCCTGCCGACACCAGGATGGTCACCGCCAGCGTGACTGCGAACTCGCGGAACAGCCGGCCCACAATGTCGCCCATGAACAGCAGCGGAATGAGCACCGCAATCAGAGACACGGTGAGCGAGACGATCGTGAACCCAATCTGCCCCGATCCTTTCAACGCCGCTTCCAGCGGCGATTCCCCGGCTTCAAGATAGCGGTCGATGTTCTCGATCATGACGATGGCGTCATCCACCACGAACCCGGTGGAAATGGTCAACGCCATCAGCGTCAGATTGTTCAGGCTGTAGCCCAGCAAGTACATCACGCCAAACGTTCCCACAATCGACAGCGGAACCGCGACGCTCGGAATGAACGTAGCCCGCAGGTTTCGCAGGAAAAAGAAAATAACGATGACCACCAGCACGATGGTCAATGCCAACTCGAACTCAACATCCTTCACCGATGCGCGGATGGTCGTGGTTCGATCGGTGAGAATCTGCACCTTCACCGCTGAGGGCAGCGAAGCCTGCAACTGCGGCAGCAGCTTCTTGATCCGGTCGACGACGCTGATGATGTTCGCCCCGGGCTGGCGCTGGATGTTGACGATCACTGCCGGAGTCTGGTTCATCCAGGCTGCCAGCAGATCGTTTTCCGTGCCATCGATCACGTTGGCCACGTCGCTGAGCCGCACCGGCGCGCCGTTGTGATAAGCGACGACGATCGGCTTGTACTGCGCGGCGAGGAATAGCTGATCGTTGGCGCCGATCGTGTACGACTGGCGCGCGCCGTCGATCACGCCCTTCGCCTGATCCACATTCGCCTCGGCCAGCGCGGTGCGAACATCTTCCAGGCTCAATCCGTAGGAAGCGAGCGCCGTCGGATTCACCTGAACTCGCACCGCGGGCTTCTGTCCGCCGCTGATGGAAACCAGGCCCACGCCCGGCAGCTGCGAAATTTTCTGCGCCAGCGCGGTGTCGGCGAGATCCTCCACCTTCGACAAGGCGAGCGAGTCCGATGTCATCGCCAGCGTGAGAATCGGCGAATCGGCCGGATTTACTTTGTTGTAAATCGGAGGATTCGGCAAATCTGCCGGCAGGTACGTTGGCGCCGCGTTCACCGCGGCCTGCACCTGCTGCTCTTCCACGTCAATGTTCTGGTCGAGCCCGAACTGCAGCGTGATCACGGAGCTGCCAAATGAACTCGTCGAGGTCATCTGGCTCAGCCCGGGCACCTGACCGAACTGCCGCTCCAGCGGCGAAGTCACCGACGAAGCCATCACGTCGGGATCCGCCCCCGGATAAAACGTTACGACTTGAATGGTTGGATAATCGACCTCCGGCAGGGCAGAGACCGGCAGCTGCATAAACGCAACCCACCCCACCAGCAGCACGCCCACCATCAACAGCGTGGTCGCCACTGGCCGGAGAATGAATAAACGTGAAGGACTCATGAAGCCGGAATTCCTGATCCCGCAGTTCCCGAAGCCGTTCCCGAACCCGGGACAGTCCTGCCGCGCGCGGTGTCGCTTGGGCCACTGCTTCGCGGCTCGATGGAACTGCCGGTTTGCAGTTTGTCCTGGCCGTCGGTCACCACCGTGTCTCCGGGGTTAAGGCCGGCGAGCACCGCGGTGGTCGTGCCCTGCGTGAGCGCTATGGTCACCGTGCGCGCTTCGACGGTCTTGTCAGGCTTTACCAGATAGACGAATGCTCCCTGCGGTCCACGCAGGATCGCGGCCGTGGGCAGCACCGTGCTGTTCTTGCGCGTCTCCAGAAGCAGGTTGGCATTCACGAACTGGTTGGGCCAAAGCTGGTTGTCTTTGTTATCGAAGACTGCTTTCAGCTTGGCGGTTCCCGTCGTCGGATCGATTTCGTTGTCAATCGTCTGCAGTTTCCCGGTCGCCAGCTTGGTCTGATCGTCGCGGCTGTAGGCTTCCACCGTCAACGTCGAGTTCTTCATGTGCTGCGCCACCGTCGGCAACTGATCCTCGGGCAGAGTGAAGATCACGGCAATCGGCTGCAATTGCGTGAGGATCAGCATGGGATTGGTGTCGGTGGCGTGCACAATATTTCCCGGATCCACCTGCCGCAGCCCGACCCGCCCGGTAAATGGTGCCGTGATGTTGCAGTAGACGAGCTGCAGCTTGGCGTTGTCGATCTGCGCCTGATCGGTGCGCACCTGGCCGTCGAGCTGGTCCACCAACGACTGCTGCGTGTCCACCTGTTGCTGTGCAATGCTGCCGGAGGGAATCAGAGTCGTATAGCGCTGCAGGTTCAGT
Organism: uncultured Acidobacteriaceae bacterium; assembly: GCA_963743115.1. Lineage (GTDB taxonomy): Bacteria > Acidobacteriota > Terriglobia > Terriglobales > Acidobacteriaceae > Sulfotelmatobacter. The sequence goes on from CAVUOM010000003.1 coordinate 191,568, forward strand.
CGCGCATCGCGCAGCGTCGCCTGATCCTTGAACAGCTGCGCCTGCATCTGTTCCAGTTGCACTTGGTAAGGGCGCGGATCAATCACGATCAGCAAATCGCCTTCTTTCACGACCTGCCCTTCCTTGAAGTTGACGCGCATGATCTGACCGTCGACCCGGCTTTTTATGTTCGCCGTGTAAAACGCAGTCACCGACCCCAGCCCGACCAGGTAGACGGGCATGTCCTGCTGCTGAACCTGGGCCACCGCCACCGAAACCGCATGCGGGCCCGCGGCTTGTGCCTTCTGCTGTTTTGAGTCGGCGCTGGTGCAGCCGGAGAACGATGCGCAAACCACCAGCAGCACCACAGCCGGTATCAGCCAAAGGCGAAAGCGTTCGGCAAACTGCCGTTCTTCTCGAAGAGAACTCGAATCGATCGTTTTCACAGGTTTGCTCGTTTGCACCTTTCCACAAGCTCGGCGTAGAACACGCCATTTATTAGACGTTTCATTTTCCAGTCGGTTGCGGCACCTCTGCCCGGTAGGCAGCCGATCGTCTTACGACTAACGTCTCCCGCCGAAGAGGTTCAGGTAGGAACTGGAACGCAGATGTAATAGTAGAACCCCGCCAAACTAGCATCAACTGCGCGCCGCGAGAGGTCAAGTACCGGGGCGAATGTTTTACAAATCTTTACTCGTTTTTTCTTATGTTTACCGTTGTTTACTGTTCAGCTTTGTTTTCCGGCCGATTGCAGCACGGCCGGCGGCGGATGCAGCGCTTCATAGGCGGCAATCTCCGCTTCGTGTTGCAGCGTGAGCCCAATGTCGTCCAGCCCATTCAGCAGACAGTGCCGTACGAATTCATCGACGAGAAATTTCGCGCGAAAGCCCTGTTCGTCGCGCACCTCGCATTGCTCCAGGTCGATGGTGAGCTGGTAATCGTCAAGCTCGCGAGATCGCCGCATCAGTTCGGCGGCTTCAGCGTCGCTCAGACGCACCGTGAGGAAGCCGTTCTTGGCGCTGTTATTGGCGAAAATGTCGGCGAAGGAAGAAGAAATCACGGCGCGGAAACCGAAATCCGCCAGCGCCCACACCGCGTGCTCGCGTGACGATCCGCAGCCAAAATTCTTTCCCGCCACCAGAATGCTAGCGCCTTCATAGCGCGGCTCGTCCAGAACGAACCCAGCGTTCTTCTTCCCGTCGGCGGCGAAGCGCCAGTCGTAAAACAAAAACTGCCCAAAGCCCGTGCGCTCAATCCGCTTCAAAAACTGTTTAGGGATGATCTGGTCAGTATCAACATTGACCCGCTCGAGCGGAGCCACGCGCCCACGATGTGTACGAAACGGTTTCATATCCCCAACCCCTTGCTCCTGTCATCCTGAGGCGACGGTTTTTGTCCCCGAACTGTCATCCTGAGCGGAGCCGTTCTTCAGGCGTAGCGAAGGACCTCAGTCTCCACTGACCCCGCAGGAATTAACGCCATCACTGAAACTTCCAATCCCGAATATCCGTGAAGTGCCCGGCAATCGCCGCCGCCGCCGCCATCATCGGACTCACCAGATGCGTCCGCCCACCGCGTCCCTGGCGCCCTTCAAAATTCCGGTTGCTGGTGGAGGCACAGCGCTCCCCGGGTTGCAAAATATCAGGATTCATTCCCAGACACATCGAGCATCCCGACTCGCGCCACTCAAATCCCGCATCCAGAAAAACCCGGTGCAAGCCTTCCTGCTCCGCCGCCCGTTTCACCGTCTGCGAGCCCGGCACCACCATCGCGCGCACCTTCGCGCTCACGTGATGACCTTTCGCCACGCGCGCCGCCGCCCGCAGATCCTCAAGGCGCGAGTTTGTGCATGACCCGATGAAGACGCGATCGATACCGATGTCTTCAATGCGCTTCCCCGGCTCCAGCCCCATGTATTGCAAGGCAAGTTCAGTCGAGCGCCTGTCGGATTCTTTCAGGCTTCCAACGTCTGGCACGCGTCCCGTCACCGGCGCAACCATCCCTGGATTCGTGCCCCAGGTCACAAACGGACAAAGCTGCGCCGCATCAATCTCCACAACCTTGTCAAACGCCGCGCCCTCATCCGTCGGCAAGCTGCGCCAGTATTCGACTGCCCTCTCCCATTCGCCGTCCCTCGGAGCAAATCGTCTGCCCTTCACATATGCAAACGTGATTTCATCCGGCGCCACCATCCCCGCCCGCGCTCCGGCCTCGATGCTCATATTGCACAGCGTCATGCGCCCTTCCATCGAGAGCGCCCGCACTGCTTCACCCGCATATTCGATGACGTACCCGGTCGCGCCATCAGTGCCGATCTGTCCGATGATTCCCAGTGCCAGATCTTTCGCCGTCACACCTTCTGCCAATCGCCCTCGCACATCAATCTTCATCGTCTTCGGCCTTTGCTGGGCCAGGCACTGCGTCGCCAGAACGTGCTCCACTTCTGACGTTCCAATGCCAAAGGCCAGCGCTCCAAAAGCCCCGTGCGTGCTGGTATGGCTGTCGCCGCAAACAATGGTCATCCCCGGCCGCGTCAGCCCCAGTTCGGGCCCAATCACGTGCACAATCCCCTGCTCAGGCGAATCCATATCAAACAGCAGGACGCCGAACTCCTTGCAGTTCGCCTGCAACGCCGCAATTTGCTTGGCCGCGATCAGATCGGTGATGGGAGTTCCCCGTGGCTCGGTCGGGATGTTGTGATCGACGGTGGCGACAGTGCGCGAGGGCTGCCGGAGCCTTCTTCCCGCAGCTCGCAACCCATCGAAGGCCTGCGGCGAAGTAACCTCATGCACCAGATGCAGATCGATATAAACGATCGGCGAACGTCCGCCCGGTTGCGCCACTAGGTGCGCATCCCAGATCTTCTCGAAAAGTGTTCGCTTCGCCGGCATAAGTCAGATCAATGAATCTCTAGTTTTTCATAGCGCGTGAGCCGGAGCAAGCCGCCGCCGAGCTGGACAGAACCTCAAGTCCGCAAAATCGTGCCTGCAGACGCTGCTGTCAGGTATCATGGAACGTCCCCCATGATTGACGGAAAACGCATTGCGGTCGTCATGCCCGCCTACAACGCGGAGAAAACCCTCCAGGCCACGGTAGGAGAACTGCCCGAGCTCGTGGATATCCGCATCCTGGTCGACGACCATAGTTCCGACCAGACTGTCGACCTGGCTCGTCGCCTCGGCCTGCTCGTTTTCCAGCATGATCGCAACTATGGCTATGGCCGCAATCAGCAGACCTGCTACCGCGAGGCTCTAGCCGCGGGCGCCGACGTGGTCATCATGCTTCATCCGGATTATCAGTACACGCCGTTGCTGGTTACAGCGATGGCTAGCATGGTCGCTTACGAAGTTTATGATGTCGTGCTGGGTTCGCGCATTATCGGCGGGACGGCGCTACGCGGCGGCATGCCGCTCTACAAATACATCTCGAACCGGTTGCTCACCGCGTTCGAGAATCTTTTCTTACGCGTAAAACTTTCCGAATACCACACCGGCTACCGCGCCTTCAGCCGCAAGGTGCTCACCGAACTGCCGTTGCTCGAAAACTCCGACGACTTCGTCTTCGACAATCAGATGCTAGCCCAGTGCGTGCACTTCGGCTTCCGCATCGGAGAAGTTTCTTGTCCCACGAAGTATTTCGAAGAAGCCTCATCCATCAACTTCCGCCGCAGCGTGAAATATGGATTCGGAGTGCTGGCGACCGCTCTGGAATTCGCGTTCCAAAGGGCGGGAGTGATCAACCTGCCCCGCTTCAGCGACAAGGGCCGAAAATTGGAGCCCGGCTATCCCACCTACTACGCCCGGCGCACCGCTCGCCCGGCGTGACATAAGAGTTCTTAATTGGTAAAACAGATTGTTCAAACGGAAGGAGTGATTCTTACTTCTTCTTTGACAAAAATCCCAGCACCTTGCTGGCGAATTCATCGGAGAATCCGAACCGCGCCTTGGCGCGCGAGTAAAGATCGACGGCCTTCTTATCCAGCCAGATCATTGCCGATTTCCCCCAGCCATCCTGCGGCCGCGCAAAATAATCGGTGGAATGTCCAGTGACTTTCTTGCCCTGCTCGACTGTGTAGTAGTACAAAGCAAGACTCTTGCGCGACTGCCCCTCGGGGCACGTGAGAGGATCAGGGAATCCGTGCAGCGATCTCTCGTCAGTCGTAAAAATGAGCGCATGATTCAGCAGCGGCGGGTACTTCGCCGCACAACGCGCCATCTTGCCATCCTTTCGCTCCCACAATTCGATGGCTCCGCCCCACTCCTCTTGCCATCCCGTATTCAGATACAGAATGAGATTCACGCGCCGGTGCAGGTGAGTGTGGAAGTGGTGCATGGAAAAATCCGTATGCACGTTGAGATAGCCGCCCGGCCCGGATTGATGCAGGCCGCCGCCCTCGAGCATGGGGTCCGCCATCAGATTCGGAATTCCGGTCAACTCCGAAACCCAGGCAACAAACTCCGGCGAGTTCAATTCGTCAGTAACCGCTCCAATTGTCGCCGGAAACAGTTCACGCTTGGGCATGCCCAGCTTGTTTTCGTTGGCGTGTTTGTATTGCGTCCAGGCATCACTTGCAGCTTGAGGAAACTGCGCCGCCATGTCCCGCGCTACGTCAGGATCAAGAAAATCTTTCAGCAGAATGTGCGGGCAAGGATGATTCTCGCGGTATTGCCCGGCCAGTTCAGGCAGCGGAGATCCCCATCTTTCATAGGGAAACAGCCGGACGGGGGTTTGAACGGCCGAGGCAGTAGACATTGTCTTTGATTGTAAATGATCGATCGCACCGGAAACTGGATTTTCGTGGCGAGAGCCATCGCTGTCACCACTGCGAAGGAATCCGGCAGACTCGCACGGCCGCATTTTGGTAAGCGCAGTCGAGCCCCGCAACTCCCGGCTGCTGCACCACCACCCAACTCACGCCATATTTGTTTTTCAAACGCAAAAAGTCTTCCGCACGAAAACTCTTCCACGGCGTCTGCGCCTGCACCTCGGCCCACCATTCCTCGGCCAAGGGAGGAAACATGCTGACCGCGCCGCTATCCTTCGATAAGTCCGCCAGTCGACTGCGCTGAGCGAGACCGCGGAAGCCGGTCGTATCTTCTCCGCGGATCTGCATGAAATCGGGATCGAGCGCAAACACCGCATCCACGGGCGTATTGTCACGAACCCAGACGAAGGCTTGCGCCCACTCATTCTTCGGGGCAACCCCGGGCCACTCGATGTGAGCGCTTGCCGGAAAAAGATCTCGCTGAGCGACGAACATCCCAACGCTCAGCGGGACAAAGAGCGCCAGCCAGCGCCACACGCGATTCTTCAGCACAAACTCGCCCAGCAATCCGCCCATGATCAGGAACATCAAAATGTAGAGAAGATGCAGGCTGCGCAGCGGCTGCAGCCGGGCCAGACTCTCAAATCGCGGCGGCAAATCGACTATGAGCGCGGCGAAAAAGTTGACAAGGTCATAGACGATGAGCGCCCGGCACAAGAGTTCCAATCGATGCCATTGCCGCTCCCGCGCGATGCGCGCAAACCACCAGAACAACACCACCGGGGCCAAAATGCCTAACTGCTCATACCAGCGCCAGAGCTGAATGTAGTGAAACTCATGCCGCATCGCGGCCGCGTGGTAAGCCGGCGAAGTCGGAGGGTCCAGCGAAATCCCAAACGGCAGCACGATGGCTAAGCCTGCTAGAGCATTCGCGGAGCTCGATGCCGCCGTTCTCTTTTCAAATTTCTCCGCGATCACGAGAAGGAAGCAGAATGAAAACGCAAACGCGGCCATCAGCGGATGAACGCTTCCCGCAAACGTCAGCCAGAGCACGGCGCGCACATACTTCTTCTCCAGAATGCGCGCCACGGCAAAGATGACGGCGAACGCCGCCAGGTTCCGCGGGTTTAAATACTGATCCATGATGTAGAGGGCGGTTCCCGCCACTGGAATCGTCAATAGCGCGGCGACGAGACAGACTCCACCCCAGCGCGCCCGCGCACTCGGGAAAAGCAAACTGCTCAACTCCCAACACGCCAGCAGCAGAAGAAAGATAGACGCCACATGCCACAAGAAAAGCCCGGTCTCGAACGGCAAGTGAGTTACCCGCAGCGAAAACGCAATCAGATTTGGGAAGATCGTCAGGCTGGCATGCGACGCGAAGAATTCCTGACCCGCCGGAAACAGTCCCGGATGCAGAATCTTCTCCACCCCCGGCAGGTAAATCTCCGCATCCTCAGCATAGGGATGGTAGCCGTGCACCAACAGTGCCCCGGCCGTCAGCAGCACCAGAATAGCCAGCGTCTTATATTTCTCAGAGAGAATGAAGTTCACTCAATAATCGCGGCCTTGGGCGGCATGTTCGCTCGCCTTCGCTTCCGCTCCGCAACCCACGATGCGGCCGCGTAAGCCGCCAGCACCACGTACAGCGGATCAATCGGCCGCCGGTAATAATCTTCCGGATGCGTCAAGTAATAAATGATAGGAAAGAAAAAGAACACGATGACATAAGGCATGGCGATGTTCTTGTCGTGGCGCCACGCCCGACGAAGTCCTATCAAAGTCAGCACCGTAAGCCCGGTGCAGAAGACCATATTCCACGGATCGGCCGGCTCTTCTCGCAGATAGCGGTGGCTGAAGCTCCAGAATCCCGTCCACAAATAAACCACTCGCCTCATCGTCTGCTTCACATAAAGAAACCGGTGCGAATCGATGAACGCCAGCCCTTCGTGAAACTTCTTCGAAGTGTAGGCGATCTCGCCAAGTTGCTGATACTCCCGCCACTCGTTTTCGTTATCCGAAGGATGGTAGCCGGGAGGGCCCCAGTGCCACGAATCCTGATTGTTGCCAAAATAAACTTCCAGGCCCAGACAACTGCGGAACGGAATGAACTTGTGAAAGGTCACATAGTTTCGAACGAACCACGGAGAAACTACCAGCGTCACAGCCAGCACCGCTCCCAATCCCGGAGCCAGCCATCGCCGCCCACTCTTATAGAGGCGATACCATGCCCACGCTCCCAGAAACGGCGCCACCGACATCACGACCGGATCAGTCAACCCACCCAACCCGCTGAGCGCGCCAAACCCTACCCACGGCCAAACTGAAGACGAGGTTTCCAGGTAAATCGCGGAGAGAAAGACCATGGTCATCAAAAGCGTGGTGAGAGTCGTTGCCCAGATGAAATCTGCCGAGAAATAAATTCCATATGGAAAGAACGCCCAGGCCCATCCCGCCCACGTTGCCGTCTCTGCTCCGAAGTGTTTCTTCGCGATGAAGTAAACCGGAATGCAGGTCAGCGCCGAGAACAAACAGTCCAGAGCCAGCGCCACAATTGCCGAGGCTTTGCTGTAAATGCCAAATATCTTGAAGATTCCCGCCAACAAATAAGGAAACACCGGAGCCAGCCACGCTGTCGGTCCGGTCTTTCCAAAAAGAGGATTGCTGAAGCCCTCGCCCTGCGCGATCGACCGCGCAATTCTGCCGCTCTCGCCCCCCATTCGCCAATGATCACGATACGGGTCCGTCCGCTCCGGATACAGAAACGACATCACGAGAAGCCGCAACAGGAGCGCCACCACAACCATCCAAAATAACGAACGCCGGGCGTTCCCCGCCCTTCCCCGTCCGTCCGCGTTAAGTGCCGTCGTTGTTGCAGAGGAGGGCATTCGCTCCAATCGAAACCTGATTCGAAGAGATGAGCCTCTACTTTGCCACAACCAAACCCTTCCGGTTGGTTTTTCCTCCTAGTCTCCGAGGTTCCTGCTCTTGCGCCCCTTATCCCCTGTACGTAGCATCTAAGCAGAATGGCCGCCGCCCTCATGCCTGATCATCCCCGACCCAGCATGGCCTTGGGCGAGATCCTGAGTTTCTCCTACGACACTTTTTGCAGCAACAAAGTGCGCTTCATCCTGACCGCGCTGGGCATGGTGATCGGCACCGCATCTCTCATCCTCGTAGTCACCATCGGCATGACCGGCAGGCAGTACGCCCTGGGCCAGATTCAGGCTATCGGCACCAACGAGATTTGGGCGGAGTACGAAGGCGCGCAGCACATCAGCAGTTCCAGTCTCGATCCGCTGACCGTGGAAGACGTGCAGGCCGTGCAGGAACAGGTGCCGGGCGTGATTGCGGCTTCGCCTGTCGTCACTCTCGGGGATCGCATCGCAATCGGCAACGGCGACGAGAAAGATGTACAAATTCTCGGGGTCTATCCCGAGTATCGGCTCGTGCGCAACCTGACGGTGGTCTCGGGACGCTTCTTCGATCGCGAAGATTCGCAGGCTCACAACAAAGTCGCAGTAATCACGGAAAAAATGGCGCGCTCGATCTACGGTTCGCCGCAAGCGGCCGTGGGCAAAATCATCAAGCTCACCGGCCTGCCCTTCACCGTCATCGGTACCTTCAAAGAGAGTGGAGAAACTTTCGGCGAGACCGAAGTCAGCGACAACTCCATGGCGATTCCATACAGCGTCAGCCGGTACTTCCTCGAAACACCTGGCATCAAGATGGTCTATTTCTCGATGGAAGACGCTGACATGGTGGTGCCGGCGACCGCTCAGATCAAGCGCGTGTTGCAATCCCGCCATCGGGCCGAGTCGGTCTACAACGTGCAGAACCTCACCGCCGTGCTAGCCATGATGGACCGCATCGCCACTGGCCTGACATGGGTTCTTCTTTTGGTTTCCATGGTAACGCTGGTGGTCAGCGGTATCGGCATCATGAACATCATGCTGGCCACCGTAACCTCGCGCATCCGCGAGATCGGCATCCGCAAGGCGGTCGGCGCCACCAATCGCGAAATCCGCTTCCAGTTTCTCGCCGAAGCCATTCTCATTTCGCTCATTGGAGGCCTTGCCGGCATCGTCATCGGCCTCGCCATTCCTTACTCGGTTCGCTTCCTCACCGAGTACCGCGTACCAATCAACGGTTGGTCCGCGGTCATCGCGATCATCGTTTCTTCGGTGGTCGGCGTGATTTTCGGCACCGTCCCTGCCGCCCGTGCCGCCCAGCTCGATCCTGTCGAGAGCCTGCGTTACGAGTAGGGGTAGGCCCTGGCCCGGAATGTGGCAGAATTGGTTCGCGCTTTGGATCGAACCGCAGGAGATCCCATGCGATCTTCGAATATCACTCTAGTGATTCTCGGCATGCTTGCCGTCTCCGCCATGGCTCAAGAAACTCCTTCACCAGCGCTGGCCCAGAACAAGCGCATGGTCATTGCCGCAAGCTCGGTGCTTGATGGCCGGGGCCACGTTCTGCACGATACCCACATCGTCGTCGAGGGCTCAAAGATTGTCGCAGTCGACAAAGTCGACAGACTCAATGGCCAAAAGGCCGAATCGGCCGACTACGACCTGCGCGGCCTAACCGTCCTGCCCGGCTGGATCGACGCGCACGTGCACATCACCTGGAGCTTCGGCCCTGATGGAAAAAACGCCGGCCAGGGCGGAACAACGCCGGAAGCGACCTATGCCGCAGCCTCGAATGCATGGCTAACGTTAATGGCGGGATTCACCACGGTCCAGAGCGTCGGATCTCCCGCCGACGTCCCCTTGCGTGACGCCATCGCAAAAGGCTTGCTCCCGGGCCCGCGTATCCTCACGGCCATCGAGCCGATCATGGGCCGAGGTGACCAGACGGGCACGCCCGACGAAATCCGCGCCTTCGTGCGGAAACAAAAAGCGGCCGGCGCGGACCTGATCAAAATCTACGCATCCGGAGGGATGACCCGCGGCCCGATGACGATGTCTCAGGAACAATTGAATGCCGCCTGCGATGAAGCGAAGAAGCAGGGCATGCGCACACTCGTACACGCCTACAGAGATGCCGTCCGCGCCGCGACTCTTGCCGGCTGCACGGAAGTTGAACACGGCCTGGGAGCGTCGGACGATGATCTGAAGTTAATGGCCGAACGCGGCACGTATCTCGATCCCCAAGCCGGATTGCTGCTCGAAACCTATCTCCAATACAAAGACAAATATCTCGCTCCACCCTATTACACGGAAGAGAGTTTTGCCGCGATGAAAGCTCTCATCCCGGCTCACCAGGAATTTATTCAGCGAGCGCTCCGCATCCCCGGACTGAAGATTGTTTACGGCACCGACGCGGTAGCGGGCGCGCACGGTCGCAATTCAGAGGACTTCATTAACCGCGTGCGCGACGCCGGGGTCGGCCCCATGGCGGCAATGGTCTCCGCCAATTCCCTGGGCGCGGAAGCGCTCGGCATAGCCGATCAGATCGGCTCGATCGCTCCCGGCCTTCAGGCGGACATCATCGCGCTCGACGGCGATCCGCTGAAAGATATTACGGCCGTCCGGCGGGTCGTATTTGTGATGAAAGCGGGCGTGGTTTACAAGAACGCAGCGCGCACCGCGACGCCTGTTTATGCGGGTGCCCTTCCTTAATCTGACCGTAAGTCATGCCGGGGCTACGCCTTGGCCTGCTATCCAGCCGCGCCCTGCAAAATCCTCAGCGATGCCTCCTGCCACGAAAAAGTTGCATTTTCGAGTCACTCCGAAGTAATATCCATTACGGAGCTTGACAGTAAAGCATTCCCAGTTTCTAGACCCTGTACCGCTCGTTTCTAAACTCCAACACTCGCAGTTCAGCTGGTTGCGAAAAAACAAGATAAGAGGTGGTAGGTCCGCCTCCGTCCCGGTTCGGAGAGTTTATTATGGCGTGGTACGCGTACTGCCTTACCGAGCACCAGACCCTTCCTAACGGCACCCGTTCCCGACGCCCTTTCGTAATTGAGAATGTTCAAGGCGTGAATGGAGCCCCAGTCCTCAGCTATCCCAGCGGCGAGTTTGCTGTGATTGTGAGCGAATTCGACCAAAACACCACCGAACTTGATCAGAAATCCGCCATCGAGCACGCCCGCGTAGTGAGCGGCTGCTTCCGCAACTCCACCGTACTGCCTTTCCGCTTCGGGACCATCTTTGAAAGCGACGACGCCCTCCGCCAAGCCGTCCGGGTGAACCGGCGCGCCTTCGGCCTGAGCGTCGAACGGCTCCGGGGCAAGTCCGAGATGCACATCAAGCTGACGGTTACCGACGGCTCGCTGCGCGAGGCCATGATCGATGTCGTCCTGCCCGACACCGTCGGCGGCGACTATCTCTCCAAACTGCGCGTCAAAGCTTCCCGCGACCGCGAGCGCCAGACCAAGGCCCGCGCCCTCTCGGTGCAAGTCCACAAACTGTTTAACCCGCTCGAAGAGGAAGTGAGCTGCAAGAAGGTAGCGCCCCAAGGCATGCTCATCGACATCGCCCATCTCATCGATTCCAAGTCGGTCGAGAAATACCAGAACCGTTACAGCACCGCCGCCAAGCAGCTCAAGAACTGCGAAGTGGCCATCAGCGGACCCTGGCCCCCGTACCACTTCCTGCCCGGGAAGCTGCGTACCGTGGCGGGTAACAGCTAATCCATCGTAATTCCTATGAGCCGCCGTTCGCCAATGAGGCGCCGGCGGCTCAGATTGCCCCCATTCTGTGCAATCAATGTGCAGCCTTGTGCACTTCGCATCCGCGCTACGCTCAGGCGCCCGAACCGTCTCCGCGGCAGAGCACTGCCATCCTAAGTCACCTTTTGTCAATCACTTACGGATTCGAGACCCGGTCATCAACAGCTGCCCCTATTTGGCTCCGGAAATGCTTCTTCTGAAAGTACTAAAGAGGCCGTAAAACCCACAGCAATGACCTTCACTCGATTCTCTATTCAACATTTCCCGAAGTGCCGTCCCGCCTTGCGGGACGGCAACTTCCATCGCCTTTCCTGACATCCACCCACCACCTTGACCTCTTTGAAACGTGGCCCCAGCAATGGGGCCGCTTTTTTGCCCCGAGGACGAGCCGCTAGAAAAGTCTCCACACGAAGTGCGCCAGCAGCGCGAACAGCAGCAGCATAAACACCCCGCCAATCCAGACCAGGAAGTTCACTGTCAGCTTCGTCGAGTTGATTTCTTTCTTATCCATGCCTCAAGCTAGCACAGCCGACTTTCCCTCAGACTGCTCACTCGGATACACTGCCTAATCTATGACCAAGCCCCTTTTCTCTTCAAGCGCACTCTCATCCTTTTTGATGGCAACCTCGATCGCTCTCCGGCTACTCGTGTCCACGTTCGCCGTCGCCCAAACCGCGCCCCGAGCGCAGCCCGCGGCGACCCAAATGATGTCGGCACCACAAACCACCGCGGCCGACAAGCTGAATTTCCCTCCGCTTCTTCTGCAGCAGCTTTCCGCCATCAAAGCCGCCGCGCTCAGTGACGACTACGGCTACCGCGAACTCGCTCACCTCACCGAGAACATCGGACCACGCCCCACCGGATCGCCCCAGGCCCGCGCCGCCGCCGAATATGTGGCCGAAGAGCTTCGCCACCTCGGCCTCGATGTCCGCCTCCAGCCGGTCACCGTGCCGCACTGGGTTCGCGGCGCCGAAACCGCCGCCCTGGTCGAGTATCCCGGCATGGTGCCCGGCACCACCCAAAAGATTGTCCTCACCGCCCTCGGCGGAAGCACCGCAACGCCCGCCGACGGCCTCACCGCCGACGTAGTGACCGTCGACACTTTCGAAGAACTCCAGGCTCTCGGTCGCGACAAAGTCGCCGGCAAGATCGTCCTCTTCAACGAACTCTTCGACAAGCGAAAGGCCGCTGGCGGACTAGCTTTCGCCGCCTACGGCGAGGCCGTCCGTTATCGCGGAGCCGGACCCAAAGCCGCCGCCGATCTAGGCGCAGTAGCCGCTCTGGTGCGCACCGTAGGCAGCGCCGACTATCGCCTCCCGCACACCGGGCAAAGCTTCCCCGCCGGAATCCCTGCCGCCGCCGTCACCGCCGAAGACGCCGACCTGATCGTCCATCTCGCCGCCGAAGGCAAAGTCCGCATGCATCTTACTGTGACGCCCCAGAAGCTTCCTGACGAAACCGGCTACAACGTGATCGCCGACCTCAAAGGTTCCGAACATCCCGAACAGATCGTAGTAGTCTCCGGCCATCTCGATTCCTGGGATCTCGGCACCGGCGCCATCGACGACGGAGCTGGCGTAGTCATGGCCATGCAGACCGCCGAAGTTCTCCAGCGCCTCCACCTGCGTCCTGCCCGCACCCTCCGCGTAATCGCCTGGATGGACGAAGAAACCGGAGGCTCCGGCAGCAAAGCCTACACCGCCGAATACGCCAGCGACTTCCCCCACTACGTAGCTGCCATCGAGAGCGACTCCGGCGCCGCCCATCCTCTAGGTTTCGAGGTGAAAGCCGCTCCGGCCGCCATCGACGCTCTCGGCCCCCTGGAAGGCGTGCTCCAGAGCATCGGCGCAACAGTTTTCCAGCCCACGACTTATCCTCCCGGCGCCGACATCGAGGCCATGTCCGAAGCCGGAGTCCCCGCCTTCGGCGTCATGCAAGACGGCCGCACCTATTTCGACTACCACCACTCCGCCGCCGACACGCTGGATAAGGTGGTCCCCAGCGAACTCCGCGAAAACGCCGCGGCCATGGCAGTACTGGCCTACGCGCCTGACCAATATGAAGGACCCTCTGTCCCGTTAACAGATGTCGTTCGCGCGTGTGAGGATCCGTACTTCGGCCAGCCTACCAGCGAAGAGCCGCAGGGCTGCGACATGGCACGGCATTCTCGGGAAGAAGAATCAGCTTCATTCGCCGGGCAGGAAGCCTGTATCTTTGATCTTCTCCCGCAATTCCAGAACCGATGTGGAGGCGTTTACATGGTTCGTTCGTATCTGGGTTTTGTCGCTCTCGCACTCGCGGGCACAGGCCTGGCTCCTCTGATCACTATTTTTGCCAGCAGCTACCTGCAGCACGGCGCTTTTCCGTGGTCGAAAGTGCCGTTGTATTCGCTCATCGCATTCGTCGTCTGCGGGCTTGCGGTGCTGCTCCACCGGCTGTTGCTGAGATCGACAGATGGTTTCGAAGGCGCAGCTTCCGACCAGGCTGTGTTCCTGAGGAGCGAGCTTCCCGAACGTTGGGTCGGGCTCGCCATTCTGGCTTCTGCGGCGCTGAGTCTCTTTCTGGAGTTGGCCATCATCCGGTGGCAGGCAACCGTGTTTCCCTTCTTTGCGTTTTACAAGAACCTGTCTTTGCTGTCGTGCTTCGCCGGTCTGGGACTTGGTTATTCCCTGGGACGGCGAGAGCGCGTGCTGTTGTTCATGACGTTGCCGCTTCTCTGTTGGCAGTTCATTTTTATGCTCGCCATGCATTACGGCATGAGCTGGGCTCAATTCCAGAGTTTGTACATTCTGCCCTTTCGCGAGCAGTTAAACATGGGATTGCGCGTAACCGCACACTTGTACTCCGGCATTCAAACCTACTTCGTGTTGGCGGTTGTATTCGTATTGACCGCCCTGGCTTTCATACCAGTCGGACAGCTGTGCGGCTGCCTTCTCGAACGCCGCAATAAGCTAACCGGATACGGGTTTAACCTGTTGGGAAGTCTAGCGGGAGTGCTCCTGATGTTTGTGGTGAGCGCTTTCTGGACGCCGCCATCGGTCTGGTTCCTGATCGCGTTCGCAGTGCTTTTGTGTTTCTACGTTCCTCGACGGTCGATGTTAGCGATCGGAGCCGGAGTTGCAGTACTGGCGTTGATCGTCCTCGAATGGCCGTTGAGCCCCGACCTGCAGAGAATATATTCCCCTTACCAGCTGCTTGAAGTCGGCCACAATGCACGCGGCCTGATGGAAATCCGCGCGGCGGGACAGTATTACCAAAGAGTCTACGATTTTCTGCACACAGCCGATAACTTGCCCTCAAACGCAGCCATCCGTCAGGCCAGAGATTATTACGACCTTCCCTACCAGATCGTGCACCAGCCCCAGGACGTCGTTGTGGTTGGAGCGGGAACCGGAAATGACGTGGCAGCTGCCCTGCGCGGCGGAGCCGAACGCGTCGATGCAATCGAGATTGATCCCGCCATTCTTTTGCTCGGGCGCGAGGGTCATCCCGAGCATCCTTACAGCGACCCCCGGGTGCACGCCGTGGTCAACGACGCGCGTTCCTTCCTGCGCACAACCGACCGGCGCTATGACTTAATCGTTTTCGGATTGCTCGATTCGCATACTTTGTTGAGCCAGGCCTCAAGCGTACGCCTCGATTCCTTCGTGTACACCGTGCAAGCAATGCGTGAGGCGCGAGCGCGGTTGAAGCCGCATGGCGTCATGTCGCTTGCGTTCTCCATGTTGCACGACCAGTTGGGACGCAAGATCTACTTGATGCTCCAACAGGCTTTTGATGGAAATCCGCCGTTGTGCATCGAGGTAGGGTATGACGGCGGAGTGGTTTTTCTCGAATCCGAAGACCGCCAGGTATCTCCACCCCCGGCTTTTCTTGCTGCTGGAGGTTTCTCGAACATAACTGCCACATACGCGAACCCGGCTCTGCATGCCGATGTCTCCACCGATGATTGGCCTTTTTTCTACATGCCGCAGCGGATTTATCCGTTTTCTTACCTTGTCATGGTCGGACTGGTGCTCGTGCTGTCCTTGGCCTTGACCTCCAGCTTTCTCCCCGGGCGTCCGCAGCCTGGGAGTGTTCCTTTTTTTCTGCTGGGCGCCGGTTTCATGTTGGTCGAAACCAAGAGCATTACAGAACTCGGACTGACCTTCGGCAACTCTGGCAGGTGATTGGATTGGTCATCGCCGGAATCCTGGTGATGGCGTACTTTGCCAACCTGATTGTGCAGCGCTTCGAGATAAGCATCGCCGTAGTTCCGTATGCATTCCTGGTGGCGTCGCTGATGCTGGGTTGGTGGGTGGCACGAAGCGGAGGACTGCCTTCAACCTGGACTGGCCGGCTCGCTACACTCGGCTTGCTGACCTGTCCTCTGTTTTTCTCCGGCATCGTGTTTTCGACTCTCTTGAAAGGCAAGGGCGAAATATCGGGAGCGATCTCGGCAAATCTTTTCGGCGCCATGTGCGGAGGATTACTGGAATACAACTCCATGTACTTCGGCTTTCAATTCCTCTACTTAATGGCTGCAGGCTTATACGTCATGGCTTTCGTCTGGGAGCTTTTTCGGTTGCGATTTGACCGAAAGGTGGTAATGCCAGCAGAACTAGCCGCCTGAGAATGTAGGGACAGCCGCCCCTTCGACTCCGCTCAGAGCAGGCTCTCGGCCGTCCGGGAGCGAAGCTCCGCCGCAGCGCCACGACGGACGCCCTTGTTCGTTTTTCGTAAAAAGCACGATCCCTAGGTTGCAACCTCGCTCTCAGGTTCTATTATTTGCGCCGCAGCCTTCCCCCATCCCCCAAACTGGGCCATGATTTCATCCTGAAGTCGGGATCCTCGCGGATCCCTCGGCGCCACAATCGCGCTCACCAGAAAGGAACCCAGCCATGTCCATAAAAATGCTCACCACATTTCCCGACGCACGCAAAAGCGTCATCATGAAGCCTGACCCAACCCGAATCGATCCCCTCAAGCTGAAGCTCGGCAAACAACCGGCGCGCCACGATCCGCGCACTCTGCTGTTCGCCACGTACGCCACCGCCGCTCTGCCTGCGCCGCCTCCCAGCCTCGATCTGACTGCCAAGGTGAAAGTCCCCTGGGGCATGATGGACAACGCCCAGGTCGGCGACTGCACCTGCGCCGCCGCCGGGCACCTCATCATGGAGTGGACCGCCAACGCCCAATCCAAAACATTTACCCCGACCGACGCGCAAATCATCGCGGCGTATTCCGCCATCACCGGCTACAACCCGAAGACCGGAGCCAACGACAATGGCGCGCAGGAAATCGATGTCCTGAACTATTGGCGGCAAACTGGAATCGCCGGTCACAAGATTCAGGCCTACATGGCTCTCGAGCCCTCCAACCACACTCACATCATGGATGGAACCTGGATCTTCGGCGGCTGCTACATCGGACTAGCCCTACCCAAGAGCGCCCAGGCTCAGACCAGCAATAAGCAGATTTGGTCGGTTCCTCCGTCAGGCACCGGAGGCGATGGCGCACCGGGCTCCTGGGGCGGACACGCCGTCCCCGTCGTTGCCTACGATTCCCGCAGTCTCACGGTTGTCACCTGGGGCGCGCTGCAAACCATGACATGGGGCTTCTGGGAGGCCTATTGCGATGAAGCGTACGCCATTCTCAGCCCTGACTTCCTCGCGCAGAAAAAAGGTCAACCCGTGACGCCAGATGGATTCGACGTGCAGCAACTGCTCGAGGACTTGTCGGACTTGAAGTGAAGTCAGGGACAGCGTCGCAAAGCTCGCGTCCATCACAGATATCGGGCACTTCACTTGTATCCAAAGAACCGCGAGGCGTGGTCCCCGACGAACTCATAGGGACCGCTGTGGTTCAGTTTGCTGGCGGCATCAAGCCAGATCTCGCCTCCAATCCGCCGCCAGCGCAGGCAGAAGGAATAATCCTCACTCAGATATGCGCCGCTCTCGGGGTCGATGATGCAATCGAAAAGAGCGAAAAGATTTGAACTCCGCACCACATCGCGTCGCGAGCCCGACATGGGAAGGTCATGCACCCGGTTGAACCGAGTCTCCGGATAAGCCGCAACCATTTTCTCCAGCGCACTCCGGTGAATCAGTTGAAAACCACCCCCGGCATAAAGTCCGGTCACAAAATCCCCCTCTTGCTTACGCTCTGCCTCAGGCAAGAGAGTTCCGACATAAGACAGCGCAGCCTGCCGCAAGGTTTCGCCGCGCTCGACACAGCGCGGGGGAACAAGATCCCAATCCATCGACTTCAGCGGATAAAGCGCCCCGGTAAAGTCTTTGTCAAACCGCAACATCCGCTCAACCTGCTCCGGCTCAAAGCTGATATCGGCATCCACGAAAAGCAGATGGCTAGCTGCGGGATTGTCCAGAAAAGCGGCGACCAGCGTGCTTCGCGCCCGTGAGATCAGCGCATCAGAACCAAGCATCGTTAGTGCCACGTCAAACTCAGCTGATTTCGCACAGCTCATCAGCCGTATTACCGACAACATGTAGTTCTGCGAAACCATGCCGCCAAAGCATGGCGTAGCGACGAGAATCGAAGGCCGGTTCATTGAAGGCTGGTTCATTGGAGGCTGGATCATCAACGCACGCGTTTATGCCCAGTCCGAAATAGGGGTGTCCGCGTCCCCTGACTCAACCTGCTCCTTGCTTGTCTTCCGGCTGCGTGGATTACCCTGATCGCGTTTCTGCTCATTCCGCGGCTTCGACCGCTCCTCGGCTTCCTCGCGCGCCCCCAGCTTTACCACGCAACCTTCTTCAGATTCCGCCTCGCCCGCCAGTTCTGAAGCAAACTCCAGCAGCTTTTTTCGAGTGCCCTCGGCAGCTCGTTTCGCGGCAGCCCGCTCCGCGGCATAAAGAGCATCTGTCTGGGTATTGGGATTAATTTGATTGGCGTGAACGTGCATGACTTCGCTCCTTCGGCGATCACAGGTTTGCAATCGTCATGCCGAAGTAGGTTCGCGCAGCCTATCCCTGGCCCTAAGTGCGCAAGCTTTCCTCTTTCCAGTTTAAAATGTTTCTCCGTGCCCGAAATGAAATCGAAGACCACTTTGCGTCTGACACGCCGCGAATTTGCCCACTCCGCTCTCGCCGCCGGCGTCGCAGCCGCGCTGCCAACCAGCCTCTTCTCGGGCTGCAGTGTGTCGAATGCAGCACGCACGGCAGAACTCCGCCGCTCCCGTCAGTTCGCATGCGGAACAATTCGATTCCTCTTCCGAGATCGCCTTCCCCAAGAGCTTTTTCTGGGGCGCAGCTACCGCCGCCTATCAGATCGAAGGCGCATGGAACGAAGACGGCAAGGGCGAATCCATCTGGGACCGTTTCGCGCATACTCCCGGCAAAATCAAGAACGGCGACACCGGCGACACAGCCTGCGATTCCTATCATCGCTTTAGCGAAGACGTTGCGCTCCTGCGGGCGATGAACTTGAACAGCTACCGGTTTTCGATTTCCTGGCCGCGCCTTCAGCCCACCGGCTCCGGTCCCGCGAATTCCAAGGGCGATCGATTATTACAGCCGCCTCATCGATGCCTTGCTCGAAGCCCGAATCCGTCCCTTTGTCACCCTCTATCACTGGGACTTGCCGCAGGCTCTCGAAGATGCCGGAGGCTGGCCCGCTCGCGACACCGCTTCTCGCTTCGCCGATTACGTCGAACTCGCCGCGCGCGCCTTCGGCGATCGCGTTTCCGATTGGATGTTGTTCAACGAGCCCCTGGCGTTCACCTACCGGGGTTATCTCGAAGGCTCCTACGCTCCCGGACGCCAAAGCCTCCTCGACTTCCTGCGCGCTTCGCATACCGTGAACCGGGCGCAGGGCGCGGGTTTTCGCGCATTGAAAGCAACTCGACCCTCCGCCCGCGTTGGAACCGCGTTCAGCATGTCGCCGTGTGAACCGGCAACCAACTCCGAAGAAGACCATCTCGCGGCCGAGCGCGCCCACGCCGTCACCAACCTGTGGTTTCTCGAACCCGCGCTCAAGGGGCGCTATCCCGAAGCGCTGGTGTTCACCTCGGAAACTGCCATGGGCGTCAAGTCCGGCGACCTCGACCAGATGCGCGCGCCACTCGATTTCATCGGCATCAATCTTTACTACCGCACCATCGCCTCAGCTCCGAGCGCGTTCGAGCGCATCTCCCACACGCAGCAGTGGCTGTTCCCCGTGAAGATGACGGGAGGCCAGCAAGGTCCGAAAACCGATAACGGATGGGAGGTCTGGCCGCCGGCTCTCTATGACATGGTCATGCGCATCACGCGCGACTTCAACCGTCCGCAGATCGAGATTACCGAGAACGGCTGCGCCTACAACGACGGCCCCGACGCGAGCGGCGTGATTCGCGACACTCGCCGCATTGAGTATCACCGGCAATATCTGCAGGCGCTCGCTCGGGCCATCGCCGACGGCGCCGACGTCCGCGGCTATCATGCCTGGACTCTGCTCGATAACTTTGAATGGGCGGAGGGTTTCAGCCAGCGCTTCGGCCTGGCCTACGTAGACTTCAAAACGCAGCAGCGCACCCTCAAAGAATCAGGCCGCTGGTATGCAAAGGTGGCTGCGAGGAATGCGCTGCCGCCCTCAGTCCTAGTTGGGAAGTTTCAGCTTGTCGCGCTGCTCCGCAAGCTTTCTCTGCAATGCCGGATTGACCAGCGAAACCGGAACGCTGACATCGCCCACTTTAAATTCCGTAGGTTCGAACGTCGCGTATCCATCTTTTGAACCCATGTGGCCGGAGATGGTCACCCACACGTCTTTTCCCGCGATCTCGGTGAGAAACCGTCCGTGCACCAACGTCGCCCTCGTAGGTCACGTGCTGATCTTTGATGTTGGGCTCTCCATCGCCGACTTCGGAGTCCGGCGAAAGTTCCCCACCTCCCGCGGATTGAGCAGCCTGCAGCAAGGCGCTGATTCCGTCAGAGCCGAACTGAGGCTGAGCTTTCGGCTGAGGACTGGAAGCAACGGCTGGCTGATTCTGCGATGCTGTCTGAGTCTGCGCCGGCGCTGCGGCATAGTTTCCGCTGGAAACCGGCGAAGCCTGCTGCGCGGCCGGTTCGCGCTGCTCCATCGGTTGCCCAGACGACTGGGCCGGAGCTGCTACGGTCGCCGCCGGAACCTGCACCACCACCGGCGTCGGCTTCTTCAACACCAGAAAAATCGCCACCATGCGGCGACAAGCGTCGCAATGCTGATAATGCGGTCAAGCTTGAGTTTCATGAAAACTCTCGAACGGTCAGCCGGACAGACAGGCCCAGCCTCATCCTAACGGGAACGGGAGCCCGGAAGCAGATGGCAAAAGTCACAACCCAGGATGGTACTTCAGTCACATCGTGGACACGCATTCAATCCAGCTTCTTAACCAGCAACTCATTCACCATCTGCGGATTAGCTTGCCCTTTGGACGCCTTCATCACCTGCCCGACAAAGAATCCGATCATGGTCTTCTTGCCGGCCCGGTATTGTTCAAGCTGCTTGGGATTCGCGGCAAGAATTTCGTCGATAATCTTCTCCAGCGCGGATGTGTCTGAGGACTGCTGCGGGCGCCCCTCTTCTTCGTAGACCTCAGGAAAATCTTTGCTGCGCTCGAAGCAAAGATCGTAGAGATCCTTGAGCATCTTGCCGGAGATGGCGCCGCTCTCGACCAGATCGGCAGATATCGCCACGCCCTTCATCGAAATCGGAGACGACTCGATCTCGATCCCTTTGGCTTTGAGACGCCCCATCAGTTCGCTCTGCACCAGGTTCGCCACGCGCTTGGGATTCTTCGCCGCCTTCGCCGCCGCCTCAAACTGATCGGCCAGCGCTTTTGAAACCGTCAGCACCTGCGCGTCATATTCGGTGATCCCATATTCCTGGTTAACCGCGCCCGGCGCGCTTCCGGCAGTTCGGGCAAAGTCTTGGCGATCTCGGCCTTCCACTTTTCGTCGACCACCAGCGGCAGCAAGTCTGGCTCGGGAAAATAGCGGTAATCGTGCGCCTGCTCTTTCGACCGCATGCTGTAGGTCTTGCCTTCGTGCGAGTTGTAGAGCCGCGTCTCCTGCACGATCTTGCCGCCCGCCTCGATCACCTCCACCTGCCGCGCGATCTCGTAGACCAGCGCCTCGCGGATGAAGCGGAACGAGTTCACATTCTTGATCTCGGCCTTAGTGCCCAACTCTTTCTGCCCGCGCGGACGCACGCTGACGTTGGCGTCGCAGCGCAGCGAACCCTCCTCCATGTTGCAATCGCTCACGCCGGTGTAGAGGATGATCTCTTTCAGCCGCGTCAGATATTCGTAAGCCTCGTCAGGCGTGGCAATGTCGGGTTCGCTGACAATCTCGATCAGCGGCACGCCGGTGCGGTTGAGGTCGATGGCAGTTTTCTCGTCGGAGTCGGGAAAGCCCTCGTGCAGGCTCTTGCCGGCGTCTTCTTCAAGATGCACGCGCGTGATCCCATCTCTTTTTCGGCGTTTGTGCCGGATCCTGGTCCTCGTGTTGAGGAGACTTCGATGAATCCAAACTCGGCGAGCGGCTTGTCGTACTGCGAAATCTGGTAGCCCTTGGGCAGGTCGGGATAGAAATAATTCTTGCGCGCGAAAATCGAAGTCTCATTGATGCGGCAATTCAAGGCCATCGCCGCCAGCGTAGCGAATTCGACCGCCTTCCGGTTCAGCACCGGCAAAGCTCCCGGCATCCCCAGGCAGACCGGGCAAACATTCGTGTTAGGCGCGAGCGCCGAAGCGCGTGGAGCAGGAGCAGAAAATCTTCGACGCCGTCAGAAGCTGAACGTGCACTTCGAGGCCGATGACGGGCTCGTAGGCGGTGCGAGCGGCGACGGAAGCGTCGGCGGAGGTCGACATATCGAGTGATTATAGAGGCAGCGGGGGTGATCGATGGATAGGCGGTCAGACCGCGGTCTGGATGCAGAAAAATCACGGATCGACTCTCAGTAAATATCCATGGAATCAGTGGTTTGCCGCCCTCGAGATCTGCCTGGAATTGGTCCGGCTAAAATCTTGGAATGCAAAGGAGTTGCTTGGCAAAAACTATTCCGCTCAAAGAGACTTAGGTCGACCGTCCCATCAGAAAGTTGCGGCGAAACTCGAGGGCGTCTGGCCGAAAATATTGCATTCACGGAAGTTATCTCATTGCTATTGTTATGTCAGAGAGCAAATGCCGATAAGAGAATAGCGATCGCAGTTTTCGAGAATCGAAGTCATAGGGATTTATTCTGAGTGCTGGTCAAGCGCCTCAGCAAGCGGAGGCACAACACGATCTAGCACTTCGCTGAGACTTCGATGCGGCACGCCTCTCTACTTCCCCATCGGAATCTCGAAGTACATCAGCTCATTCCCTTTGGCATCGTTGACCCCACTCACGTAGATGCGTGCGCCGGCCAGGGGCGCGTCGATGTCTTCCACATCGAAGAAGAGGAATCCCGATTGCGTGGTGTGAGGCTCGACCGCTCTGGCGGCGAATCGCGAGGATTCGATCTCGTCCATCTGCTTGCTGGCTGATGGTGCCTTTCACATTCTTGTGCGGGATGGGAAGTGGCAGCGGCGGGGCGGTGTTGGCGTGAGGATTGGTGAGGCGGCGGTAGATATCGTCGGGCGATTCCGGCGTCAGCTTGTCGCGGTTCGCCGTGGTCAGTGTCACCTGCATGTTCGCGACTGAGATGGGCTGGTCGCCGTCGTTGGTCACGACGAAGAAGACGGGCAGTAATCCGTGCTCGTGAAAGTTTATGGAGAAGATCTTGGCCTTGTCGGCAGTGTCGTAGGGGTCGGCGCCGATGGCAACTTTCTCGTCGGTGTGGTCGTCGTGCGCGGGATAGGTTTTCGCGGGCTGTGCTGCGGGCTTTACAAAGTCTTTGGCCGCGAGGCAGAGGGCGAACACTGCGACGGCGCATGAGACGACGAGCACACGACAGAATCACGCCTTCAGCGGCTGCATGCTTCTGATTATAGAGGCTAACGCAATCTCGCTTCCGCGCCCGGAGTTTGTTTAGAATGGCTGAACTTGATCTCATCTCTTTACAGCTTTCTCTACAGCGTCGCGCTGGCGGTGGCGATGTTGGTGAGCCTGCCCTACTGGCTCTTCCAGATGGCGCGCCACGGTAAGTACCGCAAGGGCTTGGCGGAGAGGCTGGGCCGGCTGCCTTCGCGGCTTCAGTTGCCGAAAGAACAAGAGCCGGTGATCTGGGTTCACGCCGTTTCCGTCGGCGAAGTGCTGGCGGTCGCCGGCTTGGTGGAGGAACTGCAACGCCGCTTTCCGCAGCATCGCATCTTCATTTCAACCACCACCGACACCGGGCAGGCGCTCGCGCGCAAACGCTTCGGAGAAGCGAGCGTATTTTACTTTCCCATGGATTTCGCATTCGCGATCCGACCTTACCTGCAGGCGCTGCGGCCGCAAATGGTGGTGATTGCGGAGACTGAGTTCTGGCCCAACTTCCTGCGGCTGGCGCATGCCAGCGGGGCGCGGGTTGCGGTGGTGAATGCGCGCATCTCAGACCGGTCGTGGCCGAGTTACCGGCGATTTCGCGGATTGCTGCGAAGATTGCTGGCCAACGTCGACCTGTTCCTGGCGCAGACGCCGGAGGACGCGGCGCGGCTGCGAGATATTGGAGCCGCGCCGGAACGCGTGCGGGTCACGGGAAATCTGAAGTTTGACGTTCCTGCGCCGGCTCCGCCCGCGATTGTGGAGAGCGTGCGGAAGTCGATTGCGGCAACTGGAGCCGGGCCGGTGCTGGTGTGCGGCAGCACTGTCGAGGGAGAGGAATCGCTGCTGCTGAAGGCATTTGAGAATCTGCTGGTGCAGCATCCGCGGGCAGTGATGATTCTCGCGCCGCGGCATCCGGAACGCTTCGCCGCCGTGGCCGCGCTGCTGGAGCAGATGTCGATTCGTTTCCTGAGGCGATCGCTGTGGAATGGAGAGCCCTTGACCGGCGGAGTTTTGCTGCTGGATACAATCGGAGAACTGGCGGCGCTGTATGCTCTGGCCGACGTTGCGTTTGTCGGAGGAAGCCTGGTGCCGCGCGGCGGGCATAACATTATTGAGCCCGCGCAGCACGGCGTGGCTACCGTGGTGGGCAATCACACGGAAAATTTTCGCGACATCGTGAGCTTGTTTCAGAGCCGGGATGCGGTGCGGATTGTCGGTCCGGCGGAGTTGCCGCTGGTGTTGCTGGAGCTTGCTGGCCAACGATGAGGAGCGAAGAGCTTTGGGACAGCGCGCCGCCGAAACCATGCGATCGCAGATTGGAGCCACGGCGCGGACGGCCGGACGAACTACAGGAGTTGCTGGCGCGGCCATGAACAGGAATCCGCTATCAGCGATATACGGCGGCGTGGTCGGAGCGCGCAACGCGCTCTACGACCGCGGCTGGCTGCGCTCGCGCGCGCTGCAAGGGCCTGTGATCAGCGTGGGAAATCTTTCGGTCGGAGGGTCGGGAAAGACTCCGTTCGTCATTCTGCTGGGCGAGTTGTTGAAGGCGCGCGGAATCGAATTTCGATGTGCTTTCGCGCGGTTACGGGCGCGAGACTCGCGGAGTGCTGCTGGTCGATCCCGGCGGGCTGCCGCGGGATTTCGGCGATGAGCCTTTGCTGATTGCTCGACGGCTGCAGGCGCCGGTGGTGGTGGGGGAAGATCGCTACGAGGCTGGGCGCTTCGCCGAGGCGCAATTCGGTCCGCAGATTCATTTGCTGGATGATGGGTTTCAACATCGCGGATTGGCCCGCGATTTCGATATCGTGCTGGTGACGCCGGACGATGCGCGCGATCGTTTGCTTCCGGCGGGACGCCTGCGCGAGCCTTTGCGATCGCTGCGGCGGGCCGATGCCGTGGTGCTGACCAGCGGCGCTTCGGCGGAATCGTTTCCGCTCGCGGGCAAGATGGTTTGGCGGGTGCGGCGCGGGATCGCTCCTCAAAATGTTCCGCCGCGGCCGGTCGTGTTCTGCGGGATTGCGCGGCCGCAGAATTTTCTGCTGCAGTTGCGGGCTGCGGGCATCGATCCCGTGGCCGAGGCTTTCTTCCGCGATCATCATGCCTACACTGAGAAGGACGTTCAACGACCTGTTGCAACTGCAGCGGCAGAGCGAGGCTGGCGGCTTTGTGACCACCGAGAAAGATGCGGTGAATCTGGGCGGCTATCTGGCGGCGCTGGCGCCGCTGGCGGTGGTCCCGGTGAAGATGGAACTTGCCGACGCGGCTAACGCTGTGGATACCATGCTGCGCGTGATTGAGGAGCGGCGGCGGCGCTCGTGAGAAAATGCCCGAGGGCAGTGGTCAGTGGTCAGTGAACAGTGGTCAGCAAATCCCTCGGGCTTTACTGGCCACTGATCGCTGGACACTGACCACTGACCACTGCTTTCACAACGACATCTGATGACCAAACATCTGAAGGAAGTTGACCGGCTGCAGAAGATTGTCGAAGCGTTCCCCAAGGTCACGATTACGGTGCTGGGGGATCTGGTGGCCGATGAATTCGTGTATGGAGAAATCTCGCGGGTGTCGCGCGAGGCTCCGGTGCTGATTCTGAAGCACCGCGAACGCACGGTGGTGCCGGGCGGCGGCGCTAATGCGGTGAACAATCTGGCTGACCTGGGAGTGAATGTGCTTCCGGTTGGCGCCATTGGTGATGACGAGCCGGGACGAATGCTGGTGAAGTTTTTCCGCCACAAGCGTATTCCGGTCAGCGGCGTGCTAAAGGATAAGAGTTACACGACGGTTACGAAGACGCGCATTCTCGCGGGCATGACGCACAATTCGCGGCAGCAGGTGGTGCGCGTGGATCGCGAGCCCGAGAACCCTCCTAACCAGCATTTAACGCGTGAGCTTGTTTCTGGCGGCGCGGGAATATTTGCGGGCTTCGGATGCGCTGCTGGTTTCTGACTACGGCTATGGATCGGCGAGTCCGGCGATCGTGAATGCTTTGCGCCAGAGCGGGCGGCGAAGAGTTGTGCTGGTGCCTATGATCCTCGATTCACGCTACCGGCTGCTGGAGTATTCGGGCGTGACTGCGGCTACTCCGAATGAGCCCGAGGTGGAAGCGGCGCTGGGCGGCCGCATTGGGCAGGACTGGAAGAAGCTGACGGCGGCGGGACAACAAATCATGGAACGGATGAAGTTGCAATCGCTGCTGATCACGCGCGGGCGCGACGGCATGGTCGCTTTCGATCAGAGGCATGCGCCGGTGGACATTCCGATTTTTGGTTCGGACGAAGTTGCGGATGTGACTGGGGCGGGCGATACCGTGATTGCGGCATTCAGCGCCGCGCTGGCCGCGGGAGCCAGCACGGAAGAGGCGGCGCAGTTGGCCAACTACGCGGGCGGAATTGTGGTGATGAAGCGCGGGACGGCTACGGTTTCGCGGGAAGAGTTGTTGCGCGCGATCGAGCAGGCTCCGCCTGCGACCAGACCTCATTGACTGAATTGAGCCGGGCCGCGTTTGGAAACTGAACAATGAGCAATCATAAGATTCTTGAGCGCGCGCAGCTTCGCACCTGCGTGGAGGAGTGGCGGCGCGCGGGCGAGCGTATCGTGCTCGCCAATGGAAATTTCGATTTGCTGCATGTGGGCCATGTGCGCTATCTGCGGGGCGCGAAGGACCTGGGCGGAAAGCTGGTCGTGGCCGTTAATTCCGACGCATCGGTGCGGGCGCTGAAGGGCGAGGGTCGTCCGATTATGCCGGAGGAGGAGCGCGCTGAAATTGTTGCCGCGCTGGCCGATGTGGATGCTGTCGTTGTTTTTCCCGAGCTTGATGTGCGCGCTCTGATTCGCGAGATTCGTCCGGATATCCAGGCCAAGGGTACGGACTACACGGTCGAGTCGGTTCCGGAGCGCGATGTCGTCGGCGAATATGGCGGGCGGGTCGCGATTGTGGGCGACACTAAAGATCATTCCACCAGCGAGATTATTCGTTCGCGGCTGTCGCCGAGGCGGCCGTGAGTCTCGAAGCTGCTGGTGTCGAGTCGAATCGTATCGGTACTGAATCGCAGTCGAAGATCGACCGCCTGCTGATTGTCCGGCTCAGCGCCATGGGGGATGTGATCCATACTCTGCCTGCCGTGCATGCGCTGCGGCAGGCGTTTCCGCGGACCTACATCGGCTGGCTGATTGAGGAGCGCTGGGCCGAATTGCTGTGTGCACCGGGATCTTCGCGGCGGGGCCCGCGGTCTCCACTGCGGCCGTTGGTCGATGAAGTGCACAGCGTGAACCTGAAAGCGTGGGGGAAGTTTCCGTTTTCTATTGCGACTTTGCAGCGGGCGGCCACGGTCTGGAACGATGTGCGGGACGCGCGCTACGATGCCGTGGTGGATCTGCAGGGAGCGATTCGGTCGGCCGTGCTGGCTCGGTTGTCGGGGGCGCGTGCGGTGTATGGAGCCGCGGAGCCGCGCGAGTCTCCTGCCAGTCTCTGGTACACGCGGAAGGTGGTGGCGCACGGAAGACATGTCATCGAGCAGAATCTTTCGGTGGCTGAGGCGCTCGTCGGGGGTGAAATGAAACATCCGGCTGAGGATGTTTCTTGCGACCTTCCTTGCGATCCCGTAACCGAGGCACGCACCGAGGAGGAGTTGGCGCAGAATCATGTGCGCGACTTTGCGATTCTGAATCCGGGTGCGGGATGGGGAGCGAAACGCTGGCCCGCGGAACGCTACGGGGAAGTTGCTCGCAGGCTGGCCGAGGCGGGCATATACCCGATGGTTAACTACGGTCCGGGCGAAGAGGATCTTTTTCGCGCTGTGCTGGCGGCCAGCGGAGGCCGAGCCAGGCCCATGAAAGGTTCGGTGACGGAGTTAATTGCGTTGACGCGGCGCGCGCGGATTTTTATTGGAGGGGATACTGGGCCGCTTCATCTGGCTGCGGCATTGCGGGTTCCGGTGGTGGCAATTTTTGGGCCGACGGACCCGGCGCGCAACGGGCCTTACGGGACGCGCAGCATCGTGCTTCGGACTGCGGAGAGCGTTACTTCGCATGCGCGACGGGCGGATCCCGATGAGGGCTTGTTGGCGATTGGGAGTGATGAGGTGATGGCGGCCGCACATAAGTTGCTGGGCGGTGACCTCAGGGGCTAAAGCCCGCATCTTTAATGGGGCCGGATGGCACGGCTGAAGCCGTACCCTTCCCGAGCGAAATGATTCCATGGCTGAGTGGTCACAAATCGCGCGGCGGATTCGCGTGCCGCTGGGGTTTCTGTTTGCCCTGTTTTATTTCTGGGTGGCGCGGCCTACCTGGCGGTCGATGGCATTGGGAGCGATTGTAGTTGTTCCAGGACTTCTGATTCGGGCGCTTGCTTCGGGACATGTGCGCAAGAACGAGTCGCTCGCTACTTCCGGTCCTTATGCGTACACGCGGAATCCGCTCTATTTGGGATCGCTGCTGATGGGGGTGGGATTTGCTGTGGCGGCGCGCAGTTGGGCGGTAGGCGCGGCGCTGCGTCGTGATGTTCTTTGCGATCTATCTCCCTGTGATTCGCGATGAAGAGGCATTTCTGCGGCGGACGTTTCCTGAGTTTGAGGAATACGCGCGGAGGGTGCCGAGGATGTTCCCGCGGCTTAAGCCGCGTTCAGATAATCGCGACGAGGTTGGGGCGGGATTTTCTTTGGATTTGTATCTGAAGCATCGCGAGTACAATGCGTTGCTTGGAGTCGTCGCTATGACCGCGGCTTTGATCTTCAAGCGTGCTGTATTCAGATGAGGCCCTTGCCGACCTTCCACAAGAAGTCTTCGGCATCGGCACGGATTTTTTCCATGAAGGCGCGGTCGCGGCCGTGCTCAATCTCCATCTCGTCAAGCGTGAGTTCAACTGCGACTTTAGGTTTGTATCCCCGCTTGATAAGCATGCGGGCACGTTCAGCGAAACCTGTGTCAGCCTCTTTTTTGGCTGGTTCCCTCGGCGGGGGAAACGCGGTGTGGGCTTCGCATTTGTGGTCGCGAAACTTGGAGGCGGCCAGGCGGTCGTAAGCGGCCATGGCCTCGTCTCCGCTCAACAGGGTGGGAATGGGGAAGGTCCATCCGCAATTCGTGCAAGCCCAGCCGCTGGCATCGCCCTGGATGCGGATCAAGGAGCGCTGCATATCTACGACCTCAATCGATTCCGGCAAATCAAGAATGCCATGGTTTCTTCGCTCAGATGATCGAGTTCGCAAATTATTTCTGCGCCACTAATTCTCTGGCTCGGCTCAGTTCGGGCCGCGAGGAATTCGATCCATCGCAGACTTTGAGCAAGAGCGCATAGTATTCGGTGGCGTCCGACTGCTTGCCGGCGGCTTCGGCGGCGCGGGCGGCGCCGTAGAGTCCGTCGAATCGGTTGGGATTCAGTTTTAGGTCAGTCTGATATTCGGCCAGGGCTTGCTGCGGACGTTTCGCCTCGAGCAGCATGTCTGCGATCATCTCTCGTGCGGGAATGCCTTGCGGTTCGTCGCCTAGCTCGTCTTCCCTGTCGGCTATGGGGCGCAGGGCCGCGACTGCATCGTCGTATTTGCCTTCGGCGAAAGCCAGCCACGCTTGAGCCTGCTTCAGATCGTGCTCGGTAGTCTCGGCAAAGTCCTTCTGTTTCTCGGATACGAACTTCTGATGAATGACCTCGATCGCGTTGACATCCTTACGAACTTCCTCCGGGTGGTGAAGGTGAGCTGCACCGATCGCTCGGCCCAGTACGTGAAGGAGTTCTCTGCGGTACCCGGGACGTTGGCCAGAGGAAGCGATGCCGCGCCGGCCCAGTCGCGCATTTCGAGTGGATATAAGGCTGCGAAGCTCGCCTCGGTGGCGAGATGGGGATCGAAGCCCATGCCGTACATGTCGTGCATCACCGGCATGGCCTTGACTTCGTCGATAAGCGCTCTGGCATCGGCGTCGCGTCCGCTTTGCATGTAGGCGTAGAAGAGAAAGTCCATGGCGTGGAACTGGTGGCCCTCACCGCCCATGCCCATGGCAGCGGTTTTGCGCGAGGCGGCGATGGAGGCGAGGTTCGAGTTGATGTCGTCCTGCCAGAGGCCGACGCGGGCGAATATGTGCGAAGGCATGTGCAGAGCGTGCGGGGCGGCCGGCGCGATCTGCGCGTAACGGCGGGCGGCGGGCAGGCCCAGTTGAGCGAGTTGGGGCTTGTCATAAGCGTGGATGAGATAGTGTGCCACGCCGGGGTGGTCGGGCTCGGTGGCGAATAATTTTTCGAGGATCGCAGCCGCCTGCTTGCGGTTGGCGAAAGTTGCATCGTCGTGCGGCTCGGAAGCCAGCAGTGACAGCGCGTAGAAGACCGCGGCTTCGTGATCGTCAGGGTAGGTCTCGTAAACCTTCTTCATCGCGTCGGAGTAGGCTTTGGCGCGAGCGTCGTGGTCCAGCTTCTTCGAGTCGCTATAAAAGGCTGCGATGGCGGCAATGTATGCCTTCTCGCGCGGGGTGGTGGGGCCGTCGGTGGTTTTCGCCTCGTGAACTTCGTCCAGGCCGTGGGCGATCACCTTCTTGTCCGGTTCGTTCCAGAGTTGGTGCCACAGGCTCATGGCTACGCCCCAATGGGCCATGGCGCAGTTCGGAGCTTCGGCGGAAATGTGGACGAATTCTTTTTCCGCTTCTTCGTACCAGAAGGAATGCAGCAGAGCCACACCCCGCTCAAACGATTTCTGTACGGCTGGGTCGCAGGAAACGGGGAAAGTGACGGTACCGAGTTGGGTGGCGGTCAGGTCTTCGTGATGGTGGCCTTCGTTATCGTTATCGTAGGCGATTGCGGTTTCGGCGAACACGATCAGAGCAAAAAATAGGGAAAAGAGCAACGGACACGCGATACGTTTCATGGGGACCTCGCTGAGAAGCGAGTCTAGTTGAGCGGGAAGCGCAGGGTCAAACATGCGTGGGCAGGGATGGTGGTGCAGTGTGATGAGGAAGCGAGCCAAACGCGTCGTTTCTGAGCGACTCCTGAATTGTTAGAACATGTGACTTTTCTCCGGCGTGCGCGGAGCGGCAGTTTCTATCTCGTCGGAGCGATCTTCGTCGACGTCTTTATGAAATCCTTATAAATTATTTATTCTCTGATTCTGATCGCCTTCTGGTAGACTTCGCGGCAATCGGACTTGGGTTGCGTTATGGGCCACTGGGCGTGCGTTCGACACACTCGCAACGGACATAGAATCCACGCAAGCAAGTCGGTTTTGCCCAGTCCGCAGGGAAGCCAGCTATGGATCTGCACCCTGGGACGAAGACGTATCGCGCCGCTGAAGTAAGGTTTGCCGACCCGGACCCCATCCGGCGGGCTCTCGACGAAAACGAAGACTGGTATCGGGATTTGGTTGAACACAGCCAGGACCTGCTGTGCATCCACGATTTGCAAGGGCGCCTGCTGTCGGTTAATCCCGCGCCGGCACGGGTGCTGGGCTACAGCGTAGAGGAACTGCTGAAGATTCCGATGCGGGAGTTGATCGTTCCGGAGTTCCGCCCCGATTTCGATGCTTATCTGAAAGACATTGCGATCACCGGCGAGTCCCATGGCTGGATGGGAGTGGTGACGCGATCGGGAGAGCGGCGCATCTGGGAATACCACAACACATTGCGGACTGAAGGCGTAGCTTCGCCGATCGTGCGGGGCATGGCACGCGATGTGACTGAACAACGGCGCGCGGAACAGCTGGCGGGTGAGGCCAACGAACTTCTGCGCAAGCAAGCGCGCGAGAATGAGTGCACGATCAGGGAGTTGAAGCTGTTCCGAACGCTGGTAGACCAAAGCAATGATGCTATTAAAGTGATTGATCCGGAGACGCTTCGTTTTCTGGATGTGAATGAGCGGGCTTGCTCTGAGCTGGGCTACAGGCGCGAAGAAATGCTGTCTCTGAAGGTTTTCGACATTGATCCCGCGGTGACCGAGTCTTCGGTGGAGAAAATTAAGCAGGAGTTGCGGGAGTTGGGATCTTTCATGATGGAAACCGTCCATCGGCGAAAGGACGGATCGACTTTCCCGGTGGAAGTCAGCATGAGGCAGGTCGAGTTGGATAGAGATTATGTGGTTACCATCTCCCGCGACATCACTGAGCGCAAACGGGCGGAAGAAGCCCTCCGAACCAGTGAGCGGCGACAGCACAAGATCGCAAAGCAATTGGAGGTAGAACGTGGCCGCCTGATCGAGGCTCAGGCGGTGGCAAAAGTGGGCAGTTGGGAAGCCGAGTTCCCAAGCCTTGAGGTCACGTGGTCTGAGCAGACACACCGAATTTTTGAGACTGATCCCACCCATTTTCACCCGACGCGTCCGGACTTCGTGAAATTTGTCCATCCGGAGGATCGCGCGAAAGTGGATGCAGCCTTTCAGGCTTCGCTCGACCAGGATACAGCGTCCAACGTCGACTATCGGATTGTCATGGCGGACGGCCGCCTCAAAGTCCTGGAGGAGTATTGGAGAGTTTTTCACGATGAACAGGGACGCCCAATTCGCCTGGTGGGCACCTGCAGCGACATAACAGAGCGCAAACGGGCGGAGGAAGCCCTGCGGCGCAGCGAGGAGAATTATCGTAATTTTGTTTCTCAGAGTTCGGAGGGCATTTACCAGGACAATCTGGGGCCGGCCATCCCGATTGATCTTCCCGAGGACGAATTCATTCAGCGCTTCCTGGGCAGCACCGTCATGGTGGAATGCAACAACGCTCTGGCTGCGATGTATGGGTTTGCTTCCGGGGAAGAACTTCGCGGCCGACGCATGTCGGAGCGTGTGCTGCCGGAAGATCCGCGCAACATTGAGATGGCCCGAGAGTTCATCCGCTCGGGCTTCCGTTTACTAGAGCACGAATCGCATGAGGTTGACAGATACGGGAATGCCAAAATCTGCATGAATAGCATGATTGGGACGGTGGAGGATGGAAGACTGGTGCGCATCTGGGGCATCCGACGCGACATCACGGAGAAAGTGAAGCTCGAAGAATCCCGGCGCAGGGCGGAGGAGGCGCTGCATCAGAACGTGGCTCAACTGCAGGAAGTCACGGAAGAACTTCGACTGGCCAAGGAGAAGCTTTCTGAGGAGAAGCTTTACCTTGAGCAGACGATCGACACGGAACTGGGATTCGGGGAGATTGTCGGACGCAGCAGCGCCTTGAAAGAGGTGATGCAAAAGGTGGCCAAGGTGGCTCCGAGCGACGCCACGGTGCTGCTACTGGGTGAGACCGGGACGGGCAAGGAGTTGGTGGCCCGCGCGATTCACCGCATGAGCCGGCGGGAGGGAAATAGTTTTATTAAGTTGAACTGCGCTGCCATTCCCTCGGGCCTACTGGAGAGCGAGTTGTTTGGGCATGAGAAGGGAGCCTTTACTGGCGCGGTTGCCCGAAAACTCGGGCGCCTGGAACTGGCCGACCGGGGCACGCTTTTTCTGGACGAAGTGGGAGAGATTCCGCTGAGCCTGCAGCCCAAACTGCTGCGGGTGCTGCAGGACCTGGAGTTCGAGAGGCTCGGCGGCACGCAGACTCTGAAGGTGAACTTTCGCCTGCTGGCGGCGACCAATCGAGACCTGCTGGAGAGTGTTAAAGGGCGCGAGTTTCGCAGTGACTTGTACTACCGGCTGAATGTGTTTCCGATCCTCATTCCGCCATTGCGCGAGAGGCGCGAAGATATCCGCCCGCTGATCGAACATTTCGTCCGGAAGTTTGCCGCGCAGATGAAGAAGTCGATCAGCAGCATTCCCTCAAAGACCATGGAGATGATGGTGCGGTGGGATTGGCCGGGCAACATTCGCGAGCTGGAGAATTTTGTGGAGCGTTCTGTGATTCTGACGCCGGGATCGGTCCTGCAGGCGCCGCTCGCGGAACTGCAAACCGTGGTTGAGCAGGGCAGTGTACGCTCCAGCGTCAGCCT
Organism: uncultured Acidobacteriaceae bacterium; assembly: GCA_963743115.1. Taxonomy (GTDB): domain Bacteria; phylum Acidobacteriota; class Terriglobia; order Terriglobales; family Acidobacteriaceae; genus Sulfotelmatobacter. The sequence continues at coordinate 225,778 of CAVUOM010000003.1, forward strand.
CCGCGACAAGGAGCGTGAACGTATTCTCCGCGCTCTGCGGGATTGCCACGGTAAGCTCGGCGGACCGGATGGAGCGGCTGCGCGCCTCGGCTTGAAGCGCACCACCTTGCAGTCGAAGCTTGATCAGTTTGGGATCAAGCCAGGATCGTATCGCTGAGCGCTACGGCTTTATTGTGACGCAGGCGGAAACCAAGGTCCCTCGCTTCGCTCGGGATGACACGGGGGTGGTGGTGGTACGGTCCTGGACAGATGGCGATGTGGTCCACGCACGAAAAAGCCCCTCGCTTGCGCGAAGGGCTTTTCTGGGGGAGGGACTTGGGCGAGGCGCCCTTGGTCCCTAGCTTTTGCAATCTCTAGCTACTTCGGTTGCTGTTGCTGGTCTGCGGCGGCCATCGGAGCCGAAGAATTGCTGGAGAGTTGCTCCAGATCGTTCTTCAGCAGGCTGATTTCCACGCGCCCGCCGCTGATGTGCTTGGCGTCCGCACCCTCAACCGGCGCGTTGCCCATGCCTACGAGGTAGATCCGGTAGACCGGAATCTCGTGGTTGAGCACCATGTAGCGGACCACGGACTCGGCCATCTTCTGCGAGTTCTGGATCGCGATCTGGCCTTTGCCCGATGAGAAACCCTGCACTTCGATTATGTAGCCGCGCTGACCCTTCACCGTGTTCGCCATCTCGTCGAGGGCGTCTTTGGCGTTCTTGCTCAGCATGGTCTGGCCGGGCTTGAAGCGGATTTCGGTCTGGTTCGAGGCCTTGTACTGGTCGATGTTGCTGACCACGGTCTCGACGGTCTGGATGCGGGTGGTGGCCTGCTGCGCGGTTGTCTGCGCCATGGTGGCCTTGTTGCCGGCGTCGATGGCGTGCTGATCGGCTGCGTCGGCCTTGTCAGAAGCTAGCTTGATGCCGGCCTGAGCGCGCGAGTCGGTGTCTTTGATGGCCTTGCTGTTGGCTGCGGTCAGGTCATCGAGTTCGTTGACGCGGTCGCGAATCGGGTCGGTCTGCCGCTTTACATACGTCTTGCGGGCGAACGGGTTCACGCGTCCCCAGAAACCCTCCCGGGCAGGCGCTTGCAGAGGCTGCTTGCCGGTAGCGGTGTCGGTGGACTGAGTGGTGGTAGTGGATTGAGTTGCACTTTGATCCTGGGTAGACGAAGTTTGCGCGAAGGCCGGAAACGCGAGCACGGCGGCCAGCGGCAAAGTAGCGAGAATGCGAGTGTTCATAAGAAACTTCCTCCGAGTTGGGAGCGTCTGGGGGCTCGCTCCGGCACGCCGAAACGGGCGTGTTGCGTGATTTTGATTGCGTCTCCTACAACAAGAACCAATATAAGAAGCAAGCGATGATCGCCTTGCCGGCCGGCGCTGACGCCACGCAGGCCTGAAAGCCTGAACTTCAGGCGCCAGAATCTGGCGACGCCTGCCCTTTCTATTACAGGTTGGATGCCAAACCGGGCTTCGGGGTTGAGGAGCTAAATGCTTGATATCTAAAGACATTGTACCTCTGGTCCGGGGGGAGGGGTAGCGCTGGTCGTTTCCGGGAGGGTAATTTTCACAAACCTGATATAAAAACTGCGTGAATCGAGAGGGTTCGGGGAGGGTACCTTTGGGATCGACCGGGATGGGGTATTTGGGTTGGCGGGCGGGATTCTGGCGGAAAGAACTCCGGGGACGACTGCCGAGGCGAGTCGTTTTGCTGGGGGCGGCAGCGGTGCTGCTGGGTACAGCGTGGCGAGCTTCTGCGGAATCTGCTGATCGGGCAGAGGAGCCGGCGATGGCGATGGCTTCGTCGCGCATTTCCGCGGAGCACTTGCAGCAGTATTCCGATCTCGCGCTGCAGTGGATGCAGGAGTACTTGCGCATCGATACCACCAACCCTCCTGGCCACGAAATGCGTGCGGTTGATTTCTACAAGAAGATTCTCGATCAGGAAGGCATTGAGAATCGCGTCTTCGAATACACGCCGGGACGCGGCGATCTGTGGGCGCGGCTGCCGCGTACGACGGCGGAGGCCAAGCGTCCCATCATCCTGCTGAACCACATGGATGTGGTGACCAGCGATGCGGCGCATTGGAAGGTTCCGCCGTTCAGCGGCGAGATCAAAGACGGCTGGCTCTGGGGCCGCGGGGCGCAGGACATGAAAGACGAAGGACTGGGACAACTCGTCACGATGGTGATGCTGAAGCGCGAGAAAGTGGAACTCGACCGGGATGTGATTTTCCTGGCAGTGGCCGATGAAGAAGCCGGGGGGACTGGAACGGATTGGTTCATCGCGCATCAGCGGGAGATGCTCGGGAACGCAGAGTTCCTGATCAACGAAGGCGGCGAGAACCTGCTGGAAAATGGAAAGGTGAAATATGTGGGCGTGGATGTGGGCGAGAAGACTACGTTCTGGCTGCATGTTGTGGCGCACGGGAGACCGGGACATGCTTCGCGGCCGATTCCGGATTCGGCGCCGAACCGGCTGGTGCGCGCGCTGAACCGCATACTGGCTTACCACACTCCGTTGACGGTGCTGCCGGTGGTGGAAGAATTTTTGCGCAAGATGGCGCCTTATGAGCCGCCGGAGGAAGCGGCGTGGTATCGCAATATACGTAAGGCGATCGAGGACCCAAAATTTCAGCAGGGTGTGGAGAAAGACGAGTCGCTGAACTTTCTGCTGCGCGACACCATTTCCCTGACCATGATGGGCGGGTCGGAACAGACTAACGTGATTCCGCCGGAAGCGTGGGCGAACCTGGATGTGCGGATTCTGCCGGGAGGGGACCCCAAGGCGCTGCTCGAGCAGATACGGCGGGTAGTGAATGATCCGAATGTTACGGTGGAACCGCTGAATGCGGAGTTTCGGCAGGCTAATTACTCGCCTACGAACACGGCGCTGTACGATGCCATCCGCACTGTCTCGGCGAAATATTTTCCGGGTACTCCGGTGGTGCCGCACATCACCAGCGGGTACACCGAGAACCAGCGCTACCGGCCGCTGGGGATTAATGCTTATGGCTTTTGTCCTTATACAGCGACCGAAGAGGAAGGCAACACCGAGCACGGGAATGACGAACGGATTCGCGTGGAGGAAGTGCGGCGGGGGCCGAAGGTTTTGTTTGATGTGGTGGCGGCGGTGGCAGGCGGGAGGTGACAAGGTCAGCAGCCATGTAAAGCGGCTGTTGCTAACCTTTTCCGGCGTTCAGGGGGTCTTGCGCCTTCCTAGGCCGAACATGACGAAAGCTATCCCAACGGCAAAGACGACAACACCGGCGAATCCGTGCCCGGCCATAAAGCAGGCTAGACAGAGAATCAGCGCGAGCCCGATAACGGCCAACTTGATCACTGCCTGGACCATTTTTTCTGCTGGTTCCATGCCGACAATATTCACCTAACGTTCGTCCCCGTCAACTGCACGGGTTACTACCTGCCGCAATGCTTTTCGTATTGTTCGATGATGAAATGATCGGTCATGCCGGCGATGTAGTCGCAGACTACGCGGGGCAGGGATTCTTGCGCTGCTTTCTCCTGATAGTAATGGGGCAGGGCTGAGGGGTTTTCCACCCAGAAGGTGAAGAGTTCTCCGACGATGCGTTCGGCATCGTCTTTTTCTCCGGCTAGCGATGCGCTGTAGTAGAGATTTTCGTAGAGGAAATCTTTGATCTGTTTGCGTTCGGCTTCTACTTCGGGGCTGAATGCGGCCAGTCGCTCTTTGTGTTGACGCACGTCGTCCAGGGTTTTTATCCCGGACTGCTGCAGTCGCGATTGCGTGTTGGTGATTAAATCTCCCGCCAGGCGGTTCAATACTCCTTTCAGGGCTTCGTTGAATTTCAGCTTGGCTTGCGCATTCGGATAGGTCTGCTCGGCCTCGCGGAAGAAACGCTCGAAAACCGGGACGCCTGCCCGGATTTGCTCGAGCGTCAGCAGATGGGCTTCGTAGCCGTCGTCGAGATCGGCGGTGTTGTAGCCGATTTCGTCGGTTAAGTCGATCAGCTGGGCCTCTAGCGGAGGGCGCTGGTCGAGAAGATACTCGGCCAGTTCCGGATGCTTTGCCGCGTCGTAATCGCGGGAGTGTTTGATGATGCCCTCGCGCACTTCGAATGTGAGGTTCAGGCCGCGGAAGGCGGCGTAGCGCTGTTCGAAATCTTCCACGATGCGCAGGGCGTGCAGGTTGTGGTCGAAGAAGAGACCGTGGGCGCGCATGGCGGCGTCGAGCGCTTTTTCGCCGGCGTGGCCGAAGGGAGGATGGCCGAGATCATGCACCAGGGCTAGCGCTTCGGCTAGATCGACGTTGAGGGCAAGCGCTCCCGCGATAGTGCGCGTGATCTGTGCTACTTCGATGGTGTGGGTGAGGCGGTTGCGGAAGTGGTCGGAGTAGCGGCGGGTGAAAACCTGGGTCTTGTCTTCGAGGCGGCGGAAGGCGCGGGCGTGGATGACGCGGTCGCGGTCGCGCTGGAAGTCGTTGCGGTAGGGATGGGGCGGTTCAGCGAAGCGGCGTCCGCGGGATTGTTCCACCTGCACCGCGTAGCCGGCCAGCATTTTTGAAGTTTATCAGGGGGAAGTACCCAGTACCTAGTACCGAGTTGCGAGCAAAAGCGCGTTTATCTTGGTCCGCTCCGACGTCTCACTGGGTACTTGGTACTCGGTACTAGGTACTTGCTACTTTTTCCCGTGATTATTTCTGTAATGGACCTGCTGTTGGTGACGGCGGGGCAGTCAGTGCCTTCAGGCGCGCCACAACCGTGTTCATCGCTTGATCGAAATTCTTGTCGCGGTTTCCCAGCAGCAGCGCTCCTCGCACGTATTCCGTGAGATTCCACAGCGTGATGCGGGTTTTCGGATCGATGATCACTAGGCGCAGCTGTCCGAGTACTGGGAGTCTTAATCCCGTATCAGTGAGGGCCCAACTGATTTCGAAGACCAGGTCGGCATCGGCGGGCGAGGATACGACTTCATATCGGCCCCAGCGCTTCATCGCGGCATAGAACTCGTTGTAGGGCCGGTCGGGGCCTCCGTTGAAAACCGTCTCATCGATGACCGCCTCAAGGCTTGCGCCGCCAGCGTTCGAAATGAATACCTTTTGGGCTGCGGCGATCTGCGCCGGCACGGGAGCGGCCGCCGTTTCTTTGGATTGCTGCGCGCTCGCACCCGGGATCAATCCCAAGACAGCGAGAGATAAGCAGAGGACCGGGCCCTTTATGGTCTGCAGGATACCCTCCGATTGGGAACGTGGGACACTCCGCAATGGCTACTGATTCCCCGAGCCTTCCTTGGCTAGACGGACCCTGGCGGCGTCGAGCTTCTTCTGCGTGGCCGCGAATAGATCGCCGTCCTGTTCCGGAGCTATGGTTTTGTTCCACTCTTCGACGGCGCGCTCCCAGTGAGCGGCTGCCAGCTTCAGGCGGCCGGTCTTCTGGTAGAGATCGCCGAGATGATCCTGCACGGTTGGATCGGAACCCATGCGCAAGGATGCTTTGGTCAGGTTCTCTTCGGCCAAGTCGTACTTGCCGAGCTTGAAATAAACCCAGCCCAGAGAGTCCAGATAAGCGCCGTTGGTGGGGTCCAGGCTGACGGCCGTCTTGATGTAATTGAGCGATTCTTCGAGACGGACGTCGCGATCGGCGTTCATGTAACCGAGATAGTTGAGAGCGGCGGCGCTCTGCGGCGTAATGGCGAGAACCTTCTTGAACTGAGCTTCGGCCTCGTCGTATTTCTTTTCGTGCTCGTAGGTATCGCCGCGGAGGAAGTAGACGTACTCCTTGTCGTCGGGCTTCGTGGAGAGCTGCTCGGCTTTGTCGAGCGCTTCTTCGGCGTCGCTGAAGCGCTTCAGGCGGGTGTACATGATGGCTAGCCGGAGGTAGACGTCGCGATCCTCGGGCGTGCCTTTGAGCAGGGAGCGCACGTCGGCGAGCGGCTTCTCAGGGTCGCCGCTGTCGGCGAGTTGGCCATCGAGCACCATGCGCAGTTCGCGATCGTTGGGCAGCTTTTGCACCGCTTCTTTGGCAGTAGCCGTTGCCTGTGACCATTGCTTAGCGTCACGATAAGTGTCGATGATGTTCTGGTAACCGGAGCGAGCGTTGTCGTCGCCTAGAGCAATCATCTGGCGGAAGGCTTCAACCGCGGCGGGATAGTTTTCCTGGTCACGGTAGACCATGCCGAGGCGTTCTACAAAGATGCCGCGATTGTTGCGGTCCGATTGCGAGTAGCTGCCGTCGGCCTTTTCGGTTTTCTTCAGCAGATCCTGCAAGATCTTTGCGGCTTCGTCGTAGCGTGCCTGGGCCTCGTAAACCACAGCGATGTTGTAAGGAACTTCGAGGGCATCGGGCACCATGGCCTGGGCTTTTTTCAGGCTGTCGAGCGCCTCGTCGTATTTGCCCTGGCGGCGGTAGATTTCCGAGATGCGCAGGTAGGTCTGTGCGTCTTCGGGATTGGCGTCGGCGATCACTTTGTATTGATCGAGGGCGGCGTCGATCTGGCCGTCGTTGAGCAGATTTTCCGCCAGGCCGCGGATAGCGTCGAGGTTGTCGCGATCCAACTGGATAGCGTGTTTGTAGGCGTCGATGGCCAGCTTGTAATCCTTGCGCTGCTCGTAGGTCGCGCCCAGTGCGGCGTAGAGCTTGGCGGAGCGACCGGCATCGGGCACGGAACTGAGCACTTGCAGGGCGTGAGTGGTGTCACCTTCATCGCTGTAGAGCAAAGAGAGCGTGGTGACGGCTTCTTCGGAGTCGGGATCGAGCTGGACAGCAGTCTTGAGTTCGGTCTCCGCCTTCTGCAAATCATTGTTCAGACGGTAGAGCCGGCCCAGCAGAAGGTGATCGTCCACATTGTTGGGTTCGATCTTGACGATCTGTTCGTACTGCTCGATGGCCAGCTTGAGCACGTTCTCGGAGCCGTTGCCGCCGCCGGGCAAGTCGCCGAGGGAGCGCAGGTAAATCCGGCCCAGCAGCTTGTGGGCTTCAAGATTGTTGGGGTCGCGCTTGAGGATGTCCTGCGCCTGCAGGACGGCGTCGCGGATGCGTCCGGTCTTGACGTAGAGTTCGGCGAGGCCTGAGGTCAGGAATTCAGAAGAGGGGTCGGCCTCGATGGCGAGCCGGTACTCTTCCATAGCTTTGTTCGCCAACTCACTGCGTCCGTAGACCGTGACCTGCTCCTCGTACATGTGCGCGACCGTGTAGTGGTAATAGGCGACGGCGCGGTCCACTTTGCGCGGCGAGGCTTGCGCCGATTTGGACGGAGCGGCATTGGAATCCGCCGAAGGAGATTCCGCCGGCTTGGTTGGACTGGCTTGCGCGGCCGCGGCCGCTGCGAGGGTGGAGAACACTAAAACGCCGTGAAAGATTCTATTCATGCTTGACCTGAGGATGCCAGACTCGATTCTACCGGAAATGGTTCTCTTAGACCTGATCGTATTAGAGCTGTGTGCGCTTCCCAAAACCATACCCACTTGGATGCAAACCGGCGGGGGTAGTGTGCCTAATTCTAACCCGGTATGGACAGGATTACAGAAAAACAGTGCGCCGGACAGGGCTGCGGTGCAAGCGGAAGTACAGGGACTGGGGGGACTTGCGGGGGCGAGTGTCAAGTTTGGTAAAGGAACTAACTTTTTCGATGGCTGAAACTAGTGGCGGAAGTGCCTTACACCGGTGAAGAGCATTGCCAGCCCCAGCCGGTCGGCGGCTGCGATTACTTCGGGATCGCGTTGCGAGCCTCCGGGCTGGATGATGGCGGTTGCGCCAGCTCGGGCAATTTCCTCGACGCCGTCGGGGAACGGGAAGAAGGCGTCGGAAGCGGCGACCGTTCCTTGCAGCGGCAGTTGCGCTTTCATGGCGCCGATCTTGGCGGAGTCGACACGGCTCATCTGGCCGGCGCCAACGCCGACGGTCTGTCCATCGCGGGCATAGACGATGGCGTTCGACTTAACGTGCTTGCAGACCTTCCAGGCGAAAAGCATTGCGCGGGTTTCTTCGGGCGTGGGGACGCGCTGGGTGACGACCTTAAGGTCGATGTCTTGCAACGGGCGTGAGTCGGTGTCCTGCAGGAGGATTCCGCCGGAGACGTTTTTCAGAATCCACTTCTGGGGCGCGGCTTTTACTTCGACCAGGCGGAGATTTTTCTTGGTGGCGAAGCGTGCCTTCGCACCTTCATCGAATGCGGGCGCGGCGATTACTTCGAGGAAGAGTTTGTGCATCTCTTCGGCGGCCTCGGCGTCGATGGGACGGTTCACGCCAATCACGCCGCCGAAGGCTGAGACGGGATCACACTCTAACGCGCGCTTATAGGCCTCAGCGAGAGTCTTGCCGGTCGCTGTGCCGGCGGGATTGGTGTGCTTGATGATGGCGCAGACGGCGGCCTCGTCCGGATCGAATTCCTGGGCGAGATCCCAGGCGGCTTGCAGGTCGACGATGTTGTTGTAGGAAAGTTCCTTGCCTTGGAGCTGGCGGGCGTTGGCTACGCCTGCGCCGGAGCCGTCGGAATACATGGCCGCTTTCTGGTGCGGGTTTTCGCCGTAGCGCAGGTCGAGGGTTTTCTGGAAGGACAGGCGCAGGGTTTGCGGGAAGGCTTCTGCGGCTGAGAGTTGAGAGTTCTTGATGTCCGGAACGCGCTCGAGGGTTGAGGCGATCGCGGAATCGTAGGCGGCAGTTGTAGCGAAAGCTTTTTGCGCGAGCCGCCACTTGGTTTCTAGCGAAAGTGCGCCGCCGGCGTTTGTGAGTTCTTGGGCGATCACTTGGTAGTCAGCCGGCGAAGTAACGACGGCTACGTCGTGAAAATTCTTGGCGGCGGAGCGAATCATGGATGGCCCGCCAATGTCGATGTTTTCGATCAGCTCCTCAAAAGCTACGCCCGGCTTGGCGGCGGTTTTTTCGAAGGCGTAGAGGTTGACCACGACCATGTCGATTGGCTGGATGCCATGCTCGGCGACGGCGGCGACGTGCGCGGGATTCTCGCGGCGATGCAGGATGCCTCCATGAACTCTGGGATGCAGCGTCTTGACGCGGCCATCGAGCATTTCAGGGAATCCGGTGAGTTCGGAGATGTCTTTGACGGCGATACCGGAATCGCGCAGCAGCTTGGCCGTGCCTCCGGTGGAGATGAGTTCGACGCCGAGGCCGGAGAGCTGGCGTGCGAAATCCACGAGGCCGGTTTTGTCGGTGACGCTGAGGATGGCGCGCTGGATTTTGGGCATTGGATCTTAATTGTTGAGAGGCTGTACGGATTTTAGCAAGAACTTAAAGAGGAGTTCATTCGAAGTCGGGGCGGCCGCTTACTTTTCCGAGCTTGCCACTTCGGGAGCCGGTGTCTTTCGGAGCGTCTGAACGACGCGGTTGATTTCGGGCTGGGTAAGTCCGACGGGGTTGTCATAGTGATCCGCGTTAAACAGGAGCTCGACTCCGCCGTCGTTGGCGAAGAGAGTCACGAGAGCGCCGTCCCGGGCGACTTCGGGGTTGTCGAGGTTGCCTTGCTGGAACCCTATGTAATCTCGCGTCTGCACATTAAAGATTCCAGAACGCGCCGGCTTCGAGGGCATGAGTGACTTAGCGAGAAGCAGCACTGTTTCGCGGGCGTAGATCGGTGGCGTCACGGTCCAATGGTGCATCTTGTCTGGAGTGAAGGCCCACACATTCCTCGTGAAGATGTAGTCGGAGTTCGCAGATCCCGCGCCGAAGATCGCGTCGATATTCCGTGGCGGCGTCTTAAAGTTTTTCTCCCACATATCGGAGAGCTCCCTCGGCCGGAGGGAGGTTACCATTATCCTGAGCCCTGACCGGAAAACGAGAACGACCATCGTTTTCTCAGGATTGTTCTTCGGGTAGAGCTGCGTCTTCGAGCCGTCGAGATCGCTCCAGGGGACCTCAAAATCGAAGCCAGCATACGACAGCCGCAATCCTGGAGCCTGCGAAATTGTGCGGTCCCTCAGTTCCGTCGGAACGACTCTCGTGACCGGCACGGCTTTTCTCGTCGCGTAAAACGACAGCGCCACGGGACCGACGTAGAACGCGCACGCGAGGATGACCGCGAAAGTGACGGCTACCGTTATCAGTATGCGTCGCAATCGCTTCATGGGCTTCTTCTACGCCTTCGCCTTAGCCTTCAGCTTCACATGCCCGTCGTTGAGTTCGACGGAGAATTCGACGTCCTGGCAGCCGTACTGCTTGCGGATTTCTGAGGTCTTCTTCTGCACGAAGGTGTTGAAGGAATCGAGGTTGCCGGAGACATTTTCTCCTGCCTTCTTTTTTGCCGCGACCAGAGTGTTGTACAGGCGCTCCACCTGTTCGTGCTCGCTGTTATCCACGTTGTGCAAGGTGAAGGGCTGTGATGTGCTTCCAGCGGCTCCTGCGGCCGCGGCATGACTCAAGCCGTAGACCGGGTTGTGGTGTTGCTTGTGCTCTTCGACTTCGGGGCGAACTCCCTGGACGGCTAGCAGCGCATCCTGCGGGCGCCGGTAGCCCTCTTCGCGGATGCGCGACTTCTTGCGCCACAGATCGCTGTAGATGGCGTAGCGCTGGGCCATTTCGTTGTAGCGGAAGCGCTGGGAGAAGCTCATGCGTCCGCCGTCGGAAAATTTGCGCAGCAGGGAGAGCACCTTCCACTCGACGTCGGTGGGCGGCCGTTTGGTCGGATTGCTGAAGTAGACCTCGTACTCGATCTTCAGCCGGCGAAGCTGGGTCTCGAGCAGGTTCAGTTCTTCATCAGTGGTCACTCAGGCATCTCCCAGTCAACAGTGTAGTGAGAAGGTGTGGTGAGGGCGAGGTGCCCGGCGGTCACCGAGGTCATGGTACGAAAGTACCCAGCTGCAAGCCCTGAGTCGCGAGTCCCGAGGAACAGGTCGCGTTGAGGTCTGCCTAGGTCTTAATTTCTGGCGGGAAGTTTGTTCGGGCGCGATGTACGCTCCGACTGCGTTTGCTCGCGACTCGAAGCTGGCGAGTTGCAGCTACTTGCTGGAATTCGAGGCCATCTTCTTAACCATGGCGAGAACCAGCTTGCGGTCGCTGTCATTGAGGTTGACGGCGTAGCGGCGGACCTGGCTCAGGAAGCGGACTTCGTCGTCGGAGAGTTGCGGCAATCCCTTGGAGCCGTTGCTGTGACCGGATTCGGAGAAGAATTGCGAGAGCGCGATCTCCATGGCTCCGGCAATTTTTGAGAGTGTGTCGAGCGAAGGAATTGTGTGGCCGTTTTCTACGCGCGACAGATAGCAGCGCAGCAGGCCGGTGCGCTTCTCGATGTCTCCCTGAGACATGCCCTTCTGCAGCCGGTAGTTTCGGATGGTCTCGCCGATGTTGATCTGGGGGAGCATTGCAGGATGCGACATAGTAACCAGATCGGGATTTTCTGGCAAGTGGAAATTAGTGCCATATGCAAAGCACTTTTTTCCTAGGGCTTGACATTACTGGGCATGCGTAGCTTAAACAGTGTGTAAGAAACGATTTGTCGGATCCGGGCGCGGGGCAGCGGTTCCCGGTGCGGACGCGAGCTAATTCTTCAAAGTTTCCGCAAAGAAGCTGACCGTCCGTTTCCAGGCGTCGGCGGCGTCATCGGGACGATAACCGGTTTTGTTGTTCGGGTTTTCGAAAGCGTGACCGGCATCGTCGTAGATCTTGACGTCGATCTTCTTGCCCAGCTGTTTCATGGTTGCCTCGAACTTGTGCACGTCATCGGGCGTAATGCCATGATCCTGGCCGCCGAACAGACCGAGAATGGGAGCGTTGATTTTCCTGATCGCGTCGGGGTCAGTGGCGAGATGGCCGTAGTTGATGACATCGGCGGCGAGCGTTGGTTCCTGCAGCGCCACATCCAGCGAATACCCGCCGCCCATGCACCAGCCGATGGACCCGATGCGGTCTTTTCTGACGTTGGGCTGCGACTGGAGAAATTCGAAAGCCGCGTGAAGATCGCGCTTGGCACGGTCTTCCGGGACTCCACGCATGATTTCATGGGCCATGTCAGGGGTGGTGGCAACCTTGCCGCGATATAGATCAATCGCGAGAGTCACATAGCCCTGGTCGGCCAGCTTCGAGGCCTGATCTTTGATCCAGTCGTTGAGACCCCACCATTCGTGGATGACGATTATGGCGGGAAATGGCCCTTTGCCGGCAGGAGTGTAGAGAAGGGCTTGGACGGTTTCGTCGCCGCTTTGGTAGGAGACGGACTTGTAGTCGGCGGCGAAGCAAGAAGCTGCAAGCAGGAAAATAATCCAAAGCGGGCAGAGATTCCTCATGATTTTGTTCTCCGGACTACAACTTCAGCTCCATGTACATCGCGCCCGCGATCGGGTTCGGGCGGTAGGGAGCGATCTCTTTGAAGCCGAATTTACGATACATCGCGACTGCATCTTTCATCACGGGCTCGACCGTGTCGAGACGCATGCGCTGGTAGCCGATTTGGCGCGCTTCAGTGATGATGCGCTCGGCCAGGGCGCGTCCCAGTCCCTTACCACGAAATTGCGGACGCAGGTATAGGCGCTTCATTTCGCATATCCCAGTTTCTAGCCTGTGGAGCGCGACGCAGGCTGCGAGTTGACCCTCGAATTCGGCCAGCAACAGGCGGCCCTCGGGCGGAACGTAGTCGCCGGGGAGTCCGGCGAGTTCTTTGTCGAAGTTCTGGAAACAGAGGCTGAAGCCTAGCGACTTCGCATACTCAAGAAATAATTCGCGGGCTTGGGAGATCTGGGCGGCCGATTCGGCTTGCGAAATCGAAAGGCTTTTCACCGCTGAGGCCGCAGAGAACGCCGAGGAACTTCCAGGATATTGCGCTTTCGCCGAATCCAGTTTCATTGAAGTTCTTCTTCTCTGCGCTCCCCCCGTACTCGGCGGTTAAAATTTCTTCATCCCATCAACATGCCGCCGTTCACACTCAACACGTGGCCGGTAATATAGGAGGCTTCGTCCGACGCGAGGAAAGCTACAGCGCTGGCCACATCGGCGGGCGACCCTACACGGCCGAGCGGAATCTGTTTGGCGGCGTTCTGCTTGAACTCTTCGCCGAGTACGTCGGTCATGGGGGTTTCGATGAAGCCCGGGGCGACGGCGTTGCAAGTAATGTTGCGCGATCCCAACTCGCGGGCGACGGCCATGGTGAGGCCGATCAGCCCGGCTTTCGACGCGGCGTAGTTTGCCTGCCCCGCCTGCCCCATCTGGCCGAAGACGCTGGTGATGTTGATGATGCGTCCCCAGCGCTGCTTGAGCATGGAGCTGGTGACCTGCTGGATGCAGAGATACGCAGAGGTGAGATTAGTTTGCATAACGGCGTCCCAGTCGGCGCGTTTCATGCGCATGACCAACTGGTCGCGAGTGATGCCGGCGTTGTTGACCAGGATATCGATCTTGCCGAATTGCGCGATGGCAGCCTTGATCGCCGACTTAACCTGTTCCTCGTCGGTGACGTCGAGGGCGAAGGCCGCGGCTTTGCCGCCTGCGGTGGTGATCTCCTTGACCAGTTCGTTCAGCTTGTCTTGGTTACGCGCGGCTGCGGCAACTGTTTTGCCCGCGGTGGCGAGCTTCAGGGCGCAGGCCCGCCCGATGCCTTGCGATGCTCCGGTGACGAACGCTACGCGTCCGGAAAGGGACATTTAGGATTCTCCCGATGGTCGGTGGAGTCTTTGTTTGGTGCTCAGTCTTCGTTGGAACGTGAAATTATACGCGCAAGAGCGAAGATCATCCTTAACTAGCGGATTGCGCAATGTTCGTCCGCCGATTAACATTCAAACACTCCCATGCCTCAAACTGTGACCAACGAAGTGATCACCATGCCCGAGCCTTCCAATAACAATTCATCTGCGTCCGACTTGGTCCCGGCCGGACCGGGGCACCGGTCGCCGATGCGAGCTTCGGTCGGGGAAGGCCCCGCCGCCGCCGCGGAAAAGCCGCAGGCCGACTCGACTCCCACCGAGGTCTTCGCGGTTTATGGCGTTGAGCCCGAGATTCAGGCTTACGCCATGGCGAAGTATTCGCGCTCTTCGTTATCGATGAAAGAGTCGCTGCGCGAGATCAGCGCGCAGAAGGCGGAGAAGTTTCTCAACACTTTCTACTTTCAGTATGGCCACCGCTCGATTGCCGACCTGGCGCATATCGCCCTAGCCGTCGAGCGGCTCTCGATTCTCGCGGCAATCGAATTAGCCGACGAGCAGCGCTGGGACGGGCAGGAGCGCTCGACCCGCTATCAGGACTTCAAAAAGAGCGGTTACTACATGCCCGATTTCGGTACTGACGACGACGCCCGCAAGCTCTATGGCGAGACGCTTGATTTTCTTTTCTCCGAGTACCAGGCGCTTTCGGCGCACATGACGCAGCACCTGATCAGCATCACTCCCAAGCCCGCCGAGATGAAGCAGGAGGCGTACGAGCGCACGCTGAAAGCCCGGGCGTTCGACATCACGCGCTATCTGCTGCCGCTAGCTGCGAATACTTCTCTGGGAGAGATCGTCAACGCGCGGACCCTTGAAACCCAGGTTGCCCACCTGCTTTCGCACACGCACAAGGAAGTGCGGGTTCTCGGCGAATCGTTGAAGAAGGCGGCGACGTCGGCCGCTTACAACGTGACTACGGAGTCGTTGCGCGGGTTGGTGGACGAGATTCGGAAGGTCAGTGCCGAACTCGGGGCGCGGGCTGAGCAGGAATTGCTGCACGAGGTCCGGGTTGCGCCCACGCTGGTGAAGTATGCCGACCCGAATCCGTATGAGATGGAAACGCGCCGTGAATTGCGGCAGGCGGCGCGCGAGCTGATGAAGAGCGAGCCGGTTGCGCCCTCGAAGGCGATCGTCGACCTGCTCGATGAAGAGCCGCTCGAAGTGGAGATTGCGACCACTTTGCTTTACGAGCATTGTCACCATTCTTATCGGCAAGTTCGGCAGGCGCTGCAGGTTTCGGGGGAGAGATTCCGGCGTGAGATCATCGATCTTGGCCTGCGGCATCGCGGCAAGCACGACGAAATGCTGCGTGGATTTCGCGCTGGGCAGCAGTTCCGCTTCGACATCCTCATGGATACGGGCGGATTCCGCGACATGCACCGTCACCGTCGCTGCATTCAGGTGATGCAGGGGTTTACCACGCAGCACGGTTACGAGATGCTGCTCGATGTGGAAGATGCGGGCATGCGCGGCCGCTACGATGCCGCCATGCGCCGCACGCAAGCGGCAATCGAAAAGCTGGCCGCGCGCAACGCGCCCGAGGCCGAAGAGAATTCGCAGTACGCGATTCCGCTGGCTTACCGCAAGCGTGCCCTGTTCAAGATGGACTTCGCCGAGGCCGTCTACATCTCGGAGCTGCGCACCACGCCAGCGGGGCATGTTTCCTACCGCAATGTGGCTTATGCGATGTATGAGGCCGTGGCGCGGAAGTATCCGGCGCTGGCTAAGTATTTTCGCGTGCATGATGTTACGGCGCCGGTGGATCTGCTGCAGAGGTAGCGTGCATTCGGAAGTTAGTGATCTCAGCCTTGCTCACTGAAACCAAGCCGGCACCTTTTTTGATTGTGTTGTCACTGGTGCTCTCGATTCTCGCTCCGGCCACGTCGAGCGCGTCGGAGGGCGACGGGCCCGCCGGCTCCAGCGTTCTGACTAGGTTCTCAGCGGACGACTTCGACTGGCGTGCCATGATTCCCTATCTTTCCGCTGCCGCCGCGCTACCCCCAGAGCAAGGCATTGAGACAGTGCTGCAAAACTCCAGAGTACTGCGCGCCTACGTCGCGCAGCAGGTTCGGACGGAGTGCACGCTGGATCAGAGACTATGCGTCGCGAAGGACATCCTTACGCTGCAGGAGGAAGTAAGCAAGAGAATAGACCGGACCATACGGGAAGGCATGGTCCACGAGCGCAAGAGTATGGTGGTGGACTACCTGTTGACGCAGCCCTTTCCGTTCTCTGAGATTTCGGCTCTGAGAAGCGAGAGACAACAAGATGCCTACCTCGTCCTGCAGCTGGCCGATCGCCGCTACACCGTGGCGCAGGTGCAGGCCAAGTACGGTGCCCCGTATGACACCGATATTTTTCAGGAGTACAGCGTTTTCAAATACCGGCAGGACAGTCCGCATTACACCAGCAAGGCAGTGTTCGAGATTGATCCCGTGGATGGCGCGGTGATGAAGATAGCGATCAGCCTAAAGGCCAGGAACCATCACTAGTCCTCGGCGCTGAGCCATTTTGGGAAGCTTTTTCACCGGCATATTTCACTTTCGCCTTTGTTTCGCTTCAGTCTGTGTGTATAATCCGGCCAGATTAGTTTCTGGACGATAGTTCGGCGATCTTGAATAAGGAGCCACACTCCCATGGCGGATGAACGGGGCAAGGCAATTGAGCTGGCGGTTTCGCAGATTGAAAAGCAGTTTGGCAAAGGTTCGATCATGCGGTTGGGGTCGAAGGAAGCGATCGTCCCCATCGCCGTGATCTCGACTGGAGCGATCTCGTTTGACGCGGCGCTCGGCGTGGGGGGCTTTCCCCGCGGGCGCGTGGTCGAAGTCTTCGGCCCGGAGTCTTCCGGCAAGACCACCATCACGCTGCAAGTGATTGCCGAGGCGCAGAAGACCGGCGGTATGGCTGCGTTCGTCGACGCCGAGCACGCGCTCGATCCCGGCTACGCCAAGAAGCTGGGCGTGGACGTGGATAACCTGCTGGTTTCGCAACCGGACTACGGCGAGCAGGCGCTCGAAATCACGGAAGCGCTGGTGCGCTCGAACGCCATCGATGTGCTGGTGGTGGATTCCGTAGCGGCGCTGGTGCCGAAGGCCGAACTCGACGGCGAAATGGGAGACAGCCATATGGGCCTGCAAGCGCGTCTCATGTCGCAGGCACTGCGCAAGCTGACGGGAACGGTTTCCAAGTCGCGCACCTGCCTGATCTTTATTAATCAAATACGAGAGAAGATCGGCGTGATGTTTGGCAATCCGGAAACCACAACGGGCGGCCGCGCGCTCAAATTCTATTCGTCGGTGCGCGTGGATATACGGCGCATTGCAGCGATCAAAGAAGGCGATGTAGTGACCGGCTCTCGCACTCGCGTAAAAGTGGTGAAGAACAAGGTGGCGGCGCCATTTCGCGAAGCCGAGTTTGACATTCTGTACGGTGAAGGCATTTCGCGCGAAGGCGACCTGCTCGATATCGCGGTGAACAACAACCTTCTCGAGAAATCCGGGTCGTGGTTCAGCTATAAGGGCGAGCGCATCGGCCAGGGCCGCGAAAACGCCCGCCAGTTCCTGAAAGACAACAAAGACACCATGGCCAAGCTGGATACGGAAGTGCGCAAGGCGTTGGGGCTGACTGCATCTCCGGCGGCGGCGCAACCAGTCCCTGCTCCGGGACAGACTCCGCCGCAGGGTGCGCGCGTCACAACCATGCCGAGCGCCGTTCCCGAAGCTCCGAGGGTGCCGATAGCGGCGAAGCGCTAGAATTCTTGGGCCTGTCATCCTGAGCAACGCGAGGGGACCTTGGTGTTTGCTTGCGCCGCCACTGGATTAGCGCTGCGGGCAAGAACCAAGGTCCCTCGCTTCGCTCGGGATGACAATCCTTCGGCGCTCATTCCTTAATTGCCATCCTGACTCCCGCCCGCATAGAATCTCTATTCAGCCCCGCCTGTTCCTGTGAGGCCTATTGCATAAGGGAATCGCCATCTATCCCGGTTCGTTTGATCCGCCGACCAACGGGCACCTCGATTTAATCGAGCGGGGCGCGAAGATTTTTGAGGAACTCGTGGTCGCGATCCTGCGCAACTCGGAGAAGAGTCCGATGTTTAGCGTGGCCGAACGGCTGGGGATGCTGAAGGAACTAACGGGGCATCTGAAGAACGTCCGCATCGACACGTTTGACGGGTTGATGGTCGAGTACGCGAAATCGCTGGATGCGACGTGCATCCTGCGCGGCATCCGGGCCATCAGCGACTACGAATATGAATTGCAGATGGCGTTGATGAACCGCAAACTCGAGCCCACGCTCGAGACTGTCTTCATGATGCCAGCCGACAAGTATTCCTACGTAAGCTCGCGCCTGGTGCGGGAAGTGGCGCAAGCGGGAGGACCGGTGAAGGGCTTGGTCCCCGAAGTGGTGGAACAGAAGCTGCGCGAGAAGCTTGATCCTGCTTACAAGCTGCGGGACGCGCGTCTGATTGAAGTTTTGGGCAAAAGAGACTTGGACAAGCGGGAAAAGAAAAGGAAGAAGAAGGCATGACCACTGCGACCAGCGAAGCGCTAAAACTTACCGACCGGATTAACCGCATTGAGCCCTCCGCCACCATGGCGGTCGTGGCCGAGGCCGACAAACTGCGCGCGCAGGGCATCGACGTAGTCGACTTTGGCGCCGGCGAGCCACACTTCGCCACGCCGCAGCACATCAAAGACGCTGCCATTGCCGCCATACAGGGCAACTTCACCAAGTACACCGCCGTGCCTGGCACGCCCGAGTTGCGCGATGCGATCGCGCATCGTCATGCCGTGGACTTCGATTCCGATTATCGCAGGGAAGAAGTAATCGCATCGACTGGCGGCAAGAATGCGCTGTTCAACGCAATCCAGGTGCTGGTCGATCACGGGGACGAAGTGATTTTGCCCGTGCCCTACTGGGTGTCGTTCAAAGACATCGTGCGCTATGCCGGCGGCCACAATGTGTTGCTCGAGACAGATGAGTCGCGAGGCTTCCGAGTCACGGCCGAGATGGTGGCTCGGCTGATTACGCCGCGGACCAAAGCAATCATTCTGAATTCGCCGTCGAATCCTTCGGGCGCGGTGATGAGCGCCCAGGATCTGACGGAAGTGGTGCGCCTCGCGCACGAACGCGGAATCTGGGTTCTTTCTGACGAGTGTTACGTCTACCTCAATTACACAGGCAAGAATTTTTCTGTGGGATCGTTGCACGAGTATAAGGAGCGCATCGTGGTGCTGGGTTCGCTCTCAAAGACCTATGCCATGACGGGCTGGCGCCTGGGTTATGCGCTGGGTCCCGCGGCGGTGGTGAGCGCGATGTCGAAGCTGCAAAGCCAGTCCACATCGAATCCGACGTCGATTGTGCAGAAGGCTGCCGTGGCTGCACTGAAGGGACCGCAAGATTGCGTCGAGCAGATGCGGCGGGAATACATCGTACTTCGCGACCATGTGGTTAAAGGATTGCGCTCGATTCCGGGCGTGACCAGCACGCTGCCGGAAGGCGCGTTCTATGCCTATCCGAACATCTCGGCGTTCTTGGGGCGTGGCACCGTGAAGTCGGCGGCAGACGTGGCGGGAAGGCTGCTCAGAGAAGCGCACGTGGCCACGGTTCCGGGAGAAGGATTTGGCACCGGCGACCACATTCGCGTTTCCTATGCGACTTCGAAGACGGAGTTGGATCGCGGGCTGGAACGCATGTGCAAATTCTTCGCCACGCTGTAGCTGGGTATTTTAAGACACAGTGCTCACGGGAAGTTAGGTTCGGCTGAGGCCGTCCGCTCGCGAACGGCCTTTCTTTGTGTAGATTTATTCGTTCATGGGCAATCTTTATCCACTCTTAATGCTTCCGGCATTCGATCCGCGTCCATGGGGAACGCACGATCTGTCGCCGATTTATCCGAATCGCCGGTTCGAGGAAAAGATTGGCGAGGCCTGGCTCACCGGAGACGACTGCAAGGTTGCTAATGGGCCGCTGACCGGGCAGACACTTGCACAGGTCAGCGAAAAATACCAGCGCGAGCTTGTAGGTGACGCCGCTCGCGATGCGCGTCGGTTCCCCTTGCTGCTGAAGTTTCTGTTTCCGCATGAGAAACTCTCGGTGCAGGTCCATCCTGACGACGAGCAGGCGCGCCGCGTAGGTCAGCCTTGGGGGAAAACGGAGTGCTGGTATGTGGCCCATGCAAAGCCCGGAGCCCAGATTGCACTGGGATTGAAACCGGGCGTGACTGTTGTACAACTCGAGAAAGCGATCTACGAAAAGCGTGCAGAAGAATTGTTGAATTGGCTAGACGTTTATACCGGCGACATGATTTACGTTGCCGGAGGCACTGTGCACACGCTGGGCCCCGTCTCGGTGATCGTCGAGACACAACAGCAGTCAGACACTACCTATCGTTTGTATGATTACGGACGTCCTCGCGAGCTGCACCTGAAAGATGGCATGGCCGCGGTGAAGCTGAAAGTCGCATCGGGAAAAGTGGTGAGGCCGGCTCCAACGCAGGTTCCCGGCAGCGGCAACCGGCAGGCGCCGCTGGTGGCGGCTCCTTACTTCGTCGTGGATATGTTTGAGTTGAAGGATGCGCAAGAGTTGAATACGCGCGACGAATTCGGCATGAGTTCAGTCCAGATCCTCGTCGCGGTGGAGGGATGTGGAGTTGTAGAAGCGGCCGGGACGGAGCCCGTTACTCTCGCAAAGGGCGATGCTGTGGTGGTACCGGCATCGGCGGGGAAGTTCACGGTTCGGCCGCAGTGGACGTTGGAGTTTTTGAGAGCGTGGGTACCGGGAAAATCTTTGCCCGAGCCGGAAACGCGAATGTAACGAGTGAAATCCGAGAAGACGTGGCTAAGAATTCAAACTTCTATCCCGTAATCCTTGCCGGCGGGCGCGGCACGCGGTTCTGGCCGTTGAGCCGGAAAAGGCGCGCCAAACAATTGCTCGCACTCGATGGCAAACAGACGATGATCCAGCAGACGGTGGCTCGGCTGTTACCGCTCGCGCCGCCGAAGCAATTCTGGATCATTACTAACGACGATCTTCGTCCTGCGATCCTGAAGCAACTGCCGAAATTGCCGAAAGCGCAAATTTTGGCCGAGCCAGTAGGTCGCAACACTGCACCGGCGATTGGCCTCGCCGCGTTTCTGCTGTTGCGCGAGCATCCTGATGCGGTGATTGGCATGTTTCCTTCCGACCACGTGATCGGCGATGAAAAGAGCTATCGGGCGACGATCGAGCGTGGCGCCGAAATCGCAGCCGCGGGGGAAAACATTGTGGTCCTTGGCATCCGGCCGAATCGGGCAGAAACCGGTTATGGCTACATTGAGGTGGGCGGTGCATTCACCGGCGACGCGCTAAGAGTCCGGCGCTTCACCGAAAAGCCCAATGCCGAGAAGGCCTCTGCTTTTGTAGCTGCGGGCAATTATTTCTGGAACAGTGGCATGTTCTTATGGAGCGCACGCACGCTGGCCAACGCGCTGCGCGAGCATCTTCCCAAGACCGCTTTCTTGCTCGAGGAGATTGCGTCTACTTTCGGAACTCGAAGGTTTGCGGCAACTTTTCGCAGGCTATATCCCAGGTGCGAGAACATCAGCATCGATTATGCCGTGCTCGAGCCGCGTTCGGCAAAGGGCGAGCAGGCAGGAAACATTTTTTGCCTGCCCGCCGATTTCGGATGGAACGATCTGGGCTCATGGACCGCGCTGCACGAGCATCATCAGGCAAAGAGCAACCCCCCCGAGGGCAACCTGATCAATAGCGCCGACATGTTCGTCCTGAATGCCCGCGGCAATTACGTCCATGCTCCGGGAAAATTTGTCGCGGCCGTGGGTGTGAGCAATCTGGTGGTGGTCGAGACCCCGGATGCATTGCTGATTACCACCCTCCAATACGCGCAAGACGTCGGGAAGGTAGTTAAGCATTTAGACGAGAAGAAGCTCCACAAGTTGGTCTAAGAAAGTGATCAGTGTCCAGCGGTCAGTGCCCAGTAAGACCGGGAATTCGCTGACCACTGGACACTGGGCACTGAATTTCTATGGCTCAAGAAATTAAGTTCGGGACCGACGGCTGGCGCGGCATCATCGCCGATGACTTCACGTTCGATAACGTGCGCCGGGTTGCCGGCGCGATTGCTTCCTACGTTTTGAAGTACGAGGATGCTCAGCACGGTGTGATCATCGGCTATGACACGCGTTTCGCTTCGCAACGCGCGGCGCAAGTGGGCGCGGAAGTGATCGCCGGCGCGGGTATCCCGGTGAAATTGGCCGATGATTACACGCCGACCCCGGCTGTTTCCTATGCCGTAAAAGACGGCGGCGCTGCGGGCGGAGTGATGATCACCTCCAGCCATAATCCGTGGAACTGGAATGGCGTGAAATTCAAAGGAAAGTTTGGCGGGTCGGCTACGCCGGCCATCATGAAGAGAATTGAAGAAGAGTTGCGCGCGGGTGCGATGCCACAAGGTTCGAAGGCGGCTATCGACGAGGTCGACCTCAAAACGCAGTACATCGCTGCTGTCTGCCGCTTTGCCGACATGGATCTGATCGCCAAGACCAAGTTCAAGTTCGCGATCGATTCGATGTACGGCTCTGGCAGAGGAGTTCTCGCAGGGATCTTTCGCGACCGAGGCGTTCGGTTCGTCGCCATCCGCCAGGAAGTAAATCCGCTTTTCCCGGATATCAATCCCGAGCCTATCCTCCCGCATGTCGCTCTTTTGCAGCAAACGGTTGTCAAAGAGAAGTGCGACGCCGGGTTGGCCACCGATGGAGATGCCGATCGCATCGGTGCAGTAGCAGAAGACGGCAGCTTTGTTGATTCGCACAAAATATTCTGTGTCCTGCTGCGCTGGCTGCTGGTGCGGAAGAAGTGGTCGGGAGACGTGGTTCGCGCCTTCAATACCACGCGCATGCTCGACCGCATTGCCGCCAAGTATGGCCGCAAACTTTACGAAACGCAGATCGGGTTCAAGTACATTGCCGACCTGATGATGGAGCATGAAGTTCTCATCGGCGGCGAGGAGTCGGGCGGCATCGGCTACTCGCGTTTTCTGCCGGAACGTGACGGTGTTCTCAATTGCCTGCTGCTGGCGAACGCAATGGCTGAGGAAGGCAAGCCGCTGGGCCAACTGGTTGCGGACCTGCAACGCGAGTTCGGCCCGCACTATTACGGCCGTCGCGATCTGCACATTCCTGAAGAGATCAAGCAGAGCGCGATTCAACGGGCGCAGGCCGAAACCACGCAGAGCCTGGGGCGCTATCGGGTGCTGAAGAAAGAAAATCTCGACGGCATCAAGTTTTTTCTTGATGCGCCGACGAATGAGAATGGAGCGGAGGCCTGGATCCTGTTCCGCGCTTCGGGAACTGAGCCCCTGCTGCGTGCGTATTCGGAGGCCGCGTCGCCGGAGTTGGTGGACGAAATCCTGACGGCCGCGGAGAGTTTTGTTAGGAGTGGTGCATAGAGGGCTCCCTCATCCGTCTGAATCTCCACATTTGGCGCGACGATAATGCGATACTTCTATCTGAGCATGACTTTCGCCGGAAGCCCAACTTCGACTCCAGACGACTCGCCGGAGGCGTGCCGCTATAACCGGATCCATCGCTGGCTAGGGGTAGCTGATTTTGCCGTCGGCTCCGCCTTCCTGATTCTTTTGCTGATCACCGGTTGGACCGACTGGCTGCGCGATCTTGCCTTGCGTGAGGGATTCCGCAATTACACTCTGGCGGTTTTCATCTATCTGTTTCTTTTGCTCCTCATCAGCAAAATGTTGAGCCTGGGCCTTGACTACTATGGATTTCGGCTGGAGCGAAGGTTTCAACTGTCGACGCAGCGGCTGCGTTCGTGGCTGTGGGACGAAGTCAAGGGCTTTCTGGTGGGGCTGGTGCTGGCGGGGGTTGTGGTGGAGCTGTTGTATTTTATGATTCGCGAATCGCCGCAGCATTGGTGGATCATCACCTGGGCGCTGTTCATAGGGCTGTTCATTGTGTTGGCCCAGCTTGCTCCGGTCGTACTCTTTCCAATTTTTTACAAGTTCGAGCCGCTGGACAATGAAGACCTGCGCCGCCGCTTGATTCAACTGAGCGAGCACGCGGGCACGCGCGTGCGCGGAATCTACCGTTGGAAGCTTTCTGAAAAAAGCAAGAAGGCGAATGCGGCGCTTACAGGGCTTGGCAGGACGCGGCGCATCATCCTGGCCGACACGCTGCTGGACAATTACGCTCCCGAGGAAATCGAAGCGGTCCTCGCCCATGAGCTCGGCCATCACGTTCACCGGCACATTTTGAAGAGCATTCTGGTGCAGGCTGGAATTACTTTGCTAGGTTTCTGGGTGGCAAACTGGGTGCTGCACTACGCCGTCGATCACCACATGTTCGAAGAGCTTTCCGATTTCGCCAACCTGCCCTTGCTGGCCCTCACTGCGACCATGCTTTCGCTGCTCCTGATGCCTGCGCTCAATGCTTATTCGCGCTACAACGAGCGCCAGGCCGACCGCTACGCGTTTGAATCGATCGCCAGTGTCGCGCCATTCATCTCGTCGATGAACAAGTTGGCGCAGCAGAACCTGGCCGAACGCACGCCTTCGAAATGGGTGGAATGGCTGTTCCATTCCCATCCGGCAATCGCCAAGCGCGTGGCGGCGGCGGAGGCGTGGGGCCGCGCACAGACTCAAAGTTCAGGGCCGCGGACATCGTAGCGAGTTGCGAGCACCGAGTAACGGGAAATCAACGCTTCTTCAAAATTTCCGCGACGCGCTGCAGATCCTCTTCCGTATCGACGCCGATGGAGTCGAAAGGCGTTTCGCCGACGTAGATCGGGATTCCGTTTTCCAGGAAACGTAGCTGTTCCAGCCGCTCGGTTTTTTCCAGAGTCGATTCCGGCCGGCTCACAAAAAGATCGAGTGCAGCTTTCCGGTAGGCGTAGAGCCCAAGATGCTTGAAG
Organism: uncultured Acidobacteriaceae bacterium; assembly: GCA_963743115.1. GTDB lineage: Bacteria > Acidobacteriota > Terriglobia > Terriglobales > Acidobacteriaceae > Sulfotelmatobacter. Next base: position 250,301 of record CAVUOM010000003.1, read on the forward strand.
TAACGCGGGCCGGTGTTGTCGCGGTCGAAGGGGATCGTGGTCCGGGAAAAATAGAGAGCGCGGCCGTCCGGGGCGGTCACGACTTTGACTGCATTGGGGTTACGAATTTCTTCCAGTGGACATGGAGTCTTCACGGTTCCCACCTGGACTGCCGCGTCCTTTATTACCTCGAGCAAGGTGGCAATTTGTTCAGGCCGCACCAGTGGTTCGTCGCCTTGCACGTTGACATAAACATCCGCGGTCACGGAGTTTGATATTTCATGCACGCGCTCGGTCCCGCTGCGGTGAGAGGGTGAAGTCATTTGCGCCTTCCAGTCATGTCTGCGGCAGGCTTCCAGGATTTCCTCGGAATCCGTGGCGATGATCACGTCGGAAAGAAGGGCCGAGGCGCGTACTGCCTCGTAGACCCAACCGACAAGCGGCTTACCTGCGATCTCACGCAGAATCTTACGCGGCAAACGGGTGGAAGCCAGGCGAGCGGGAATGATGGCGACGGATTTCACGGATTGAGCAGCAGGTCTGGAATTTTCGGCGTTCCTATTCAGCATGAAACACAGCCATGATCACTTCAGCGTGTCGCTTCGGTAAAGCTGGCCAAGTTGCGTGCGGTAACCGAATGCCATCCAGCGTCCGTCTGCGGTAATTCCGATCGGTACATTCATGGGCCGCAGACCCACCGCGTCTTTCGGAGTTATGGTCTGCCACAATTCCCGCCGGCCGGACTCTATGTCGACCTTATAAATGTCGAGACCCGAGGCGATGACGGTCTGCACAAATACATGCTTCGAGTCCGCCCACCCAACTGGACCTTCCGTAACCAGAATGCCGGGGATCGGCTTAGAGGTGCCTTCCGAGATGGAATGGACGGCCACGCTCCCATTCTGCTCATTGATGAAAGATTGTCCATCCGGCGCGACCGCCCCCCACGAAATGTTTCCCGGCGACAACTGCTTTGGCGTCGAACCATTTATATCCGTGAGGTAGACTGCCTCTGCCTGGCCGGACTGGCTGGCTACCATCAGAATATGTTTTCCGTCCGGGAACCATTCGGCCCATCGCGGCTGCATCCCGTCCCAGTGCAATGCGCGAGCCTGCCCGGGCCCCACGGGCACAATCTGGATGCGCTTCGCCGGATCGTCTGGGAGTTGTACCAGGGCCCATTTCCCATCGGGACTGATGTCAGAGGCATATCCGCCTCCAGCGATGCGAACCGCGGGAGAGCCATCGCTCTTCCGCACATAGACCGAGTAGTCGTTGCCCGACTGTTCGGATAAATCGGTGAACAACACCTCGCTTCCATCTTTGGACAGCCGCGGACCCCAACTGTAGGAGAGCCAACTCACGTCGCGTTCCTGATTGGACCCATGCTCCAGAAGGGCCATCGTCCCGCGGGCTTCTTCCGTAGAAACGAGCGCACGACCCGACGACGCAATGTCGAGGATGCGCGTCGGCGCCGTGCCGCAATACACCGTTCTTTCCTTGCCCGATAAGCTGACGGCGTGAATGCACCACTGCTCCCCTGTTTGCGCAGCTGAGAACCAAACCTCTTTCCCTGATGGAGCCCATGCCAACCCCTCCAGGGATTCCCACCCGGTCGATAAAGTTCGCAACTTTCCCGATCGGTCAAGCACCACGAGATCGCCCCGATCGTCAGGATTCGGCGGGTGACGAAACAGCGCCACTTGAGTTCCATCGGGAGAAACTCGCAGATCGCTCATCCAGCCTTCGCCTTCGAGCAGCACTTTGCCTATCGGATATTGCAATCTCCACTTATCGTTATTGCGGTCGAGCACGGCAAGTTCGTTTCCATCTGGTCCCCAGTCGGCATCAAAGACATTCTCCAAGAGTTCGCGAGGGGCGCTGCCGCCTAAAGGAGAAGTGGCCAGCGTACCGCCCCATTCATAGTGGGCGAAATATTTCGGATGCGTCAGGACTGCCATCTGACCCTGCCGTGAGATGGCCAGCAGCATGGCCCCGCCCAGACCTGCTAGCGTTGATGCCGGATAGTCTTCGCGAATACTGTAAGTATCCGGCGCTCCTCCGCCGAACTTGGCGCTGTAGAAGACAGTTTTTGTATCTGGCGCAAAACGGCCTCGTATTACTTCGCCGCGATGGTAAGACACTCGCGTGAACGTCGGCGCCGGCGCGGGCCCAGGGCGGAAGTACCAGGCAATCGCGGCTCCCAGAGCGAGGCCGATGACTCCGGCGGCCGCTACAAATACCGGCCAGCGCGGCTTCCCAACGGCGCCTGCGATGGCCGCATTCGCTGCTGTCTTCGAGGTCGTGCCGCTCAAAGCTTCCAGCGCAAAAGCAAGGTCCTTCGCGGATTGAAAGCGTTGTTCCGGTTGCTTCTCAAGGCAGCGCCGGACGATGCGCTCCAGCCCCGGCGACACCGGATGGTCCAGCTCGTTCAATTCCGGAGGGTCTTCTTTCAGGATGGCCGTCATGGTCTCGGCCGCACTATCGCGGCTGAAGGCTCGTTTGCCGGAAATCATCTCGTACAAGACGGCGCCGAAAGCGAAAATGTCAGTGCGGGAATCCACTCCCGAGCCTCGCACCTGCTCCGGCGCCATATAGCCGGCCGTGCCCATCACCATGCCGGCTTCCGTCGGCAAGCTGGTCATCGTCAGGCCATCGGATTCACTCTTTCCGCCACGAGCATTCGGCGCTTGCTTTGCCAGGCCGAAATCGAGAATCTTCACCCGCCCTTCTTTGGTGAGAAAAATGTTCTCTGGCTTCAAATCGCGATGGACGATGCCCTTGTCATGTGCCGCTGCCAATCCCTGCGCGATCTGCGCAGCATAATCGGACGCCTTGCGCGACGTCAGCGGGCCGCGGTCCAGCTCGGCGCGCAAGCTGATCCCTTCCAGAAGCTCGGAGACAATAAAAGGCGAACCATCCTGCTCCCCGATATCGTGAATGGCGAGAATGTTGGGATGGTTGAGCGCTGCTACCGCGCGAGCTTCCTGCTCGAAGCGCCGCAGTCGGTCGGCATCGGGCGAAAAAGATTCCGGCAGCACCTTCAGTGCGACCTCGCGCCCCAGACGTAAATCACGGGCACGATACACTTCGCCCATGCCTCCTGCGCCGAGCGGGCCTAGAATTTCGTAAGGGCCGAGTTTGCTGCCAGGGATCAGCGTCATGGTGCGCGCAATTATAGTCGAGTGGAGCCAATTGCTGACCATTCGACGTTTCCGGGCGAAGGTCGGCTAGCCGGAAGCCGAGCGCTCGTGGGAAGATTGAGATGGGCCGCCGTTCGAGAAGCCGGCCACCCAGTTTGACACTGTTTTACAGTGGCTCTTAGAATCAAAGGACTGGGCGCGGGGCGCGAGGGTGTTCGATTCGATCCGCGCGCGGGAGGCTCCTGCTTCGGCGGGCCCATCTCTTGGTTACCTCTGTTTCAATTGTTACCAGTCTTGGTTGCACTTGGCGGCGTAGCTCAGGTGGCTAGAGCGACGGTCTCATAATCCGTAGGTCCGTGGTTCGAGTCCACGCGCCGCCACCACTCTCTTGTTTCTGGCATTCCGTGCTAAAAGCAGGAATTGACATTCCTGCACTGCTCTGGAAACATCGAAAAACTCTTGAGCGAAGGGCCTCGAAGTCCGCATATTCTGGAAAGCGGTTGAGATATAGGTTATGGTTGGAATTCGCACGCGCGATCTGCGCAAAATTTATAGTTCTGCGCCACCGTTCGGAGTGGGCAGCTCTGGTCCGCCTGCGGCGCGCGACCAGCGAAAGAAGCAACCGAAGCCGGAGATCGTTGCTCTCGATGGGCTCACGCTGGACATTGCCCCAGGCGAGGTTTTCGGACTGCTCGGACCCAATGGCGCGGGCAAGTCCACGACCGTGGGAATTCTCACTACGCGGGTGCGGCCAACCGGCGGCACTGCCTGGATTGGTGAGCACGATGTCTGGAAAGAGCAGGTCGCGGTGAAACGCCTGATTGGCGTGGTTGCGCAACGCCCGAACCTCGATTTTTCACTTACGGCGCGCGAGATTTTGCTGTTTCACGGGGCTTATTTCGGTCTCGATTCCGAGGCGCGGGCAGCTCGCGCCGAGAGTCTTTTGGACAGGTTCAAGCTGCGCGACCGCGGCGACCAGATGGTGCGCGGATTTTCCGGTGGAATGATGCAACGGCTTTCCATCGCGCGCGCCATGATGCACGATCCGCAGGTTCTCTTCCTCGACGAACCCAGCGCTGGTCTCGATCCGCAGACAAAATTGCTTTTGTGGGAGATCATTCGCGAGTACAACCAGACCGGCAAGACGATTTTGCTCACGACGCACAACATGGAGGAAGCCGACGCGCTGGCCAACCGCTTGGCCATCATCGACCACGGACGGAACATCGCGCTGGGCACGCCTGCGGAGTTGAAGGCTTCAGTGCCGGGCGGATATTTGCTGCGCCTACGTTTCGGCCAGCACTCTGCCGACTTGCTGCAGCAGCTGCAGTCTTTACCCGGAGTGCGGGAGGTGCGCGCCAACGATCAAAACGGCGCCGACCTGTATTCCGACCAAGGGGGTTCGCTGATTGCCGGGATCGCCAGCCTGGCCTCGGCTGCGGGCGTGGAGTTGCGTGACGTTCACATCTCCGAGCCCAGCCTGGAAAATCTGTTTCTGCACCACACCGGAAGGAGTCTGCGGGAATGAACTGGAAGACGTTTTTCGCCATGCTGGCGCGCGATGCTCATGTTGCCCGCCGCAACTTCGTGGTGCTGCTGCTGCAAACTTTTCTGCAGCCGCTGATGTTTGTGTTCATCTTCGGCCGCGTCATGGTGCGCAGCGGGTACATGCCGGAGGCGTACAAGAGCCTGTTGCTTCCCGGCATCATGGCCATCAGCATGGTGTTCACAGGCGTCTGGGCCGTAGCTATGCCGTTGATTGCCGAATTCCAGTTCACCCGCGAGATTGAAGACCGCCTGCTTGCGCCCATGGAAATTTCATGGGTTGCGGTTGAGAAAGTGCTTGCGGGAACTCTCCAGGCGGTGATCGCGGGGCTGGTGGTGATTCCGGCGGCGTGGGTGATTCTGCGGCCGGGAGTGGTTGTAACGGTGCATAGTCCGCTCACTTTTGCCTGCGTTACCTTGCTGGTGGCGCTGTTCTCCGCCTGCGGCGGTCTTGCCCTCGGCTGCAGCGTGAATCAGCAACACATCGGATTGATGTTCAGCATGGTGTTGACCCCGATGATCTTTTTTGGTTGCACCTACTATCCCTGGAGCGCTCTGAATAGTTTTCCCATCCTGCAAAAAGTGGTGCTGGTGAATCCCCTTGTTTACGCCAGTGAAGGGCTGCGCGGAACGCTGGCGCCGCAGTTCCCGCATCTTCCGTTGCCGGCCGTGTTGGTTGGGTTGACAGTGTTTGACGCGCTGCTGCTCACAGCCGGGCTGCGGCAGTTCTGGGGGAAAGCCGTCAGTTGAGTTTCCTTGGTTACACTTTCCTGGTTACCCCTGCTGAAAGCTGTCTCGAATGAGGCGACTCCGTGTGTTACTGAAGTTTCCGGCAGCGCCCACAAATCATTGTTACTAAACCTGTTAGCTGGGTATCCTACCTCAAGGGGACGCCTGCCCGCTGATAGCTGAACGGCGCGCTGACCCGCAGACGAATGTCCGCCAGCACACACTCGTGGAGAGGCCTGCCCATCGGCGCAAAGGCTTTCATCGGCCTGGTGATCGCTGCTGGAATGGCGTCTCTGCTGCAAGCCGCGATTCACCAAAGCAGCAAGAACATCGCAGAGTTTATCTGTTATCTGGGCATCGCGATTTTGGCTTCGCGGCTGCGTGTCACGCTGCCCGGCATTACGGGCACGCTTTCGGTGAACTTCCTGTTCATCTTGGTGGCGGTTGCGGAGCTGAGCTATTCGGAAGCGCTTACGCTGGGCGCGGTCTCGATGCTGGCGCAGAGTATTCACCCCAACCGGCCCAGCGCCATCCAGTTGACGTTCAACGTTTGTGCGGGCTCGCTGTCGACGGCTCTGGCCTACCTTGTCTACCACAGCGCTCTGGCCAATGAGATCATTGAGAACCGGCCTCTGGTGCTGTGTTTGGCGGCTTCGACGTACTTCATCGTCAACGCCGGAAGCATCGCGGTTGTGATTTCAGTCAGCGACGGAAAACCTCTCCGGCAAATCCTGGTGGATTGCTATTTCTGGTCTTTCCCTTACTACCTGGTTGGGGCCGGCATCGCCGGTGTGATTGGCTGGTTCAACCACAGGTTCAACTGGGAGAGTTCGCTGCTGTTCGTCCCGGCCATTTACCTCATCTACCGATCCTACCGCTTGTATTTGGGAAAGCTGGAGGACGAAAAGCGGCACGTGGAAGAGATCGCGAACCTGCATCTGCGAACCATCGAGGCCCTGGCGCTGGCCATCGAAGCCAAAGACCAAACCACACATGATCACCTGCAGCGCGTCCGCATTTATGCCATCGAAGTAGCCAAGGAACTCGGTATGACAGGAACTGAACTGGAAGCCCTGCATGCCGCGGCGCTGCTGCACGACATCGGCAAGCTCGCGGTTCCTGAACATATCATCTCGAAGCCCGGCCGGTTGACTCCGGAAGAGTTCGAGAAAATGAAGATTCACACCGTGGTGGGAGCAGAGATTCTGGAGCGAGTTCGCTTCCCTTATCCAGTTGTGCCGATTGTGCGCGCGCATCATGAAAAGTGGGATGGGTCAGGTTATCCCTATGGACTGAAGGGGGCAGAGATTCCGATTGGCGCACGCATTCTCTCCGCGGTCGATTATCTGGATGCGCTGGCTTCCGACCGGCAATACCGGCGCGCCATGCCGCTGGATGAGGTGATGACACGGCTCACGGCGGAGTCCGGGAAATCATTTGATCCGAAGGTGGTGGACGTCCTCAAGCGACGCTACCGCACTCTCGAAAATTTGGCTCTCGCGAAATCGGCGGAAGATGGCAGCCTGATTCTTCCGACGGACCTCAAGATCACTCGGGGACCTGCTCCAGCTGCGGGATTCGAGAACGCTACGGTTTCCGATGCGCCGGGGCGCGAAGCAACCTTCCTATCCTCGATCGCGGCGGCTCGCCAGGAGGCGCAGTCTTTGTTCGAGTTGAGCCAGGACTTGGGAGCATCGCTGAGTCTGGGCGAAACGCTCTCCGTGTTTTCCGTGAAGCTTAAAATGACCGTTCCCTACGACGCGATCGCCATCTACATCCGCCGCGGCGATGAGTTGATCCCCGAGTACGTGAATGGCGACAACTATCGATTGTTTGCCTCTTTGCGGATTCCCGTGGGACACGGGCTCTCGGGCTGGGTGGCGCAGAATAAGAAGCCGATTGTGAATGGAAATCCGTCGGTCGAGCCGGGCTACTTGAACGATCCTGACAAGTTCAGCACGTTGCGCTCTGCTCTGGCCCTGCCCCTGGAGGGAGTAGCGGGCGTTATCGGCGTGCTTGCTCTCTACCGCGCCGAGAAAGACGCGTTCACTTCGGACCATCTGCGCATTCTTCTGGCGGTGAGCGGCAAGATGGCTCTGGCCATTGAAAACGCTCTCAAATATCAGCAAGCAGAAAGCTCTGCCACCACCGACTACCTTACAGGCCTGCCCAACGCGCGGTCGCTGTTTTTGCAACTGGACCGCGAATTGGCGCGCTGCAAGCGCGACAACGTCTCGCTCACGCTGATGGTCTGCGACATGAACGGGTTCAAGAAAATTAACGATCGCTTCGGGCACCTGGAAGGGAATCGAGTCTTGCGCTTGTTTGCCCAGGCTCTGAAAGACACTTGCCGCGAGTACGACTACGTAGCGCGCATGGGCGGAGACGAGTTCGTGGTGATTGCTCCGGGTCTGCCCGCCGACGCGGCGGCCAAGAAGGTTGAGCAGATTCGTCCCCTTGCCCGGCAGGCAGGGTTCGACGTTTGTGGAGAAGAAATTCTTTCACTGAGCGTGGGGATGGCCGTGTCCCCCGACGACGGTAATGATGCCGAGCAACTTCTGACTCAGGCGGATCGCCGCATGTATCTGGAGAAGCAAAAACTACCTACCCAGAAAGACCAGCGCCTGCACACGCGGATGAAATGCCGGCTCACGATCGAGTTACATCCCCAGTCCGGCGGCGGGCCGATCTTCGGCAACATGATCGACCTCAGCCTGGGCGGATGCTATGTGGAAACCAGCGCCATTCTGCCTCCGGGTTCGAACGTGAAGCTGGTCTTCTCCATTGATGACGGCGCTCTGAGCACCGAAGGCAGCGTTGCCAGAATCCATCCTGGATCGGGCGTGGCCATCCAATTCAAGGAGATGAGCCGGGAGTCACGGGAGAAAATGTACCGCATCCTGGAGTTCGTGCAGAATTCAACTACGGTTTACAACGACCGCTATCTGCAGAATCTTTTCAAGCGCTAAAAATCAGTGGCCAGTGGTTGGTGGTCAGCAACACCGGTTCTCACTGAGCACAGGCCGCTGATCACTGGTCACTGATCCTCGCTTGAACCCCGCTGCTGCCGCCCGTACACTTAAATTATGCACGTTCACGTTCATGGCGCGGGCGGTCCTAAGCGAGTGCTGAAGATCTCGCTCGGCGTCACCCTGGCCTACATCGTGCTGCTGGTGGTGGCCGGGATCCGCGCCCACTCGCTGGCTCTACTTTCCGAAGCTGGACACAATCTCTCAGACTTTCTGGCTCTGCTTTTGTCGCTGGTTGCGGTGTATCTGCAGGCGCGCCCGGCCAGTTCGACCAAGACCTATGGCTACCACCGCGCGGGAGTGCTTGCCGCGCTGGTCAATGCGGTGTCGCTGGTCGCGGTTTCCTTCCTCATCTTTTACGAGGCGTTCCGCCGCCTGCAGCATCCCGAGCGCGTTCAAGCCTCGGTGATGATGTGGGTCGCCGGGGCTGGCGTTGTGATGAACGGGGTAATCGCCCTGCTGTTGTATCGTTCGAGCCGGGGCTCCGGAAACGATGTAAACATTCGCAGCGCATTGCTGCATGAAGTGGGCGACACGCTGTCGACCGCCGCGGTAATCGCCGGAGGCTGGGCGATCCTGGTCACGAATAACTACTGGATCGATTCGGCGCTCTCGTTTGGGATTGGTGCACTGATCCTCTGGTCGGGATTTGGCATTGTTCGCGAGACCCTGAATATTCTGCTCGAAGGCACGCCGCGCGGCGTGAAGCTTGAACTGGTCGAGATCGCGATTCGCTCGATCGAGGGCGTCAACGACGTGCACGACCTGCACTGCTGGAGCATCGGTTCGGAAACCCGCGCACTTTCCTGCCACATCTCGATTGCCGACATTCCGCCATCAGTGAGCGAGCGCATCCTGCGGGATGTGAAGGAGTGCCTGCATCACGACTTTCGCATCGACCACACCACCATCCAGTTCGAGCATGTGGAATGCGAAGTGGCGCATGGATGCGTGATTCCCGTGAGCGAGACCGAAGAGCATCATCACCACAGCCATTAGGGGCGATCGAGAAGTTGCCTCGAATCGGCTTATGAATTTTTATTCTGCTTCGCGAAGATCTCCTGCACGCGTTCAATCGTATCCGCCTCATACGCCGATTTATCCGGCCGCAGCCGCACAATCCGCGGAAAGCGCAGTGCATACCCGCTGTCATGACGATCGGACTGCATCATGTTGTTGAACGCCACTTCCAGCACAATCTTCGGCTCGACGGTGCGGCGAAAGCCTTGATCTTCAATCGTGTGATTGAGAAACCACCGCGTCAACTCCCCAATCTCGGCGTCGGTGAGTCCTGAGTAGGCCTTGCCGATGTTGACCACTTTGTCGCCCTCCCAGACGCCAAACGTGCAATCGCTGAGCACACCGACGCGCTTGCCGTGTCCGTACTCGACCGCCGTCACCACTACGTCGAGCGTGGCCAGCTCGCGCTTCATCTTTAACCAAGCCTTGCCGCGCTTCCCCGGCGTGTAGGCCGAGTCGAGGTCCTTGATCATCAAGCCTTCGTTCCCTCGAGCCTGTGCGGCAGCAAACAGTTCTTCCAGTTCATACGGCGAGCTGGCACGGGACAGCGGGGCGCGGATGACGTGGGCTGCCGCCGCTGTTTCCTGCTCCGTATCCTCGAAGACCAGCTTCCCTTGGCCCGCCTTACTCTGTGAGTCTGCGTCTCTGTGGTGAGTTGTTTCCCTTTCCGCCGCCAGCAGTTCATCTAGAATCAGCCCCCGCTCCCGCAGCGGACGGTCAATCAGCAACTCCCCGTACGAATACAGAACGTCGAACACCAAATACGCCACAGGAATCTCGCGCAGCATCCGCTCGCTGACTTTCTTCCGCCCGAGTCGTTGCTGCAGCACGCTGAACGGCCGGGCTCGTCCCGGATCCTCCCAAGCCACGATCTCACCATCGAGAATCGCATCCTGCGGCAGACCCGCAAGTGCGCAAGGCAGCTCAGGGAACGACTCGGTGATGTCATCCCGGGTGCGCGAGAAGAGTTTCACCTCTCCATTCGAGATGTGCGCCTGGGCACGAATCCCGTCATATTTGTCCTCGACCACCGCCTCAGAAAAATAGCTCACTCCTTCCTCGGCCGATTCGATCGGGCTCGCCAGCATGAATCCTATGGGATGAAACATTTTCATCTTCGCATCCGCGAGCTTGCCCCCTACGGCCAGCCGCAGCGTCTCGCCGATATCGCCCACCAACATATTTGCCCGCTGCACTTCTTTCAACGCCCCTGCGGATGTACCCCCGTACGCTTTTGCAATCGCCTCCTCGACCAGACTTTCCTTCAGCCCGATCCGTAAATCGCCAGTCATGATCTTCACGATGTATTTGGCTTCGAGCGGCGTCCCCCGGGCCAGCAGATCGCGTACCAACGCAGTCTTTGCCGCCGGCCCACGCGCCGCCGCGATCTTACGGAAACGGTCGACGACTTCGAGAACGTTCAAGCTCTGTTCGGATCGCTGCGCAAGAACCTCTCCGGCCACCGAACCCAAGTCGCCATATCTTCGATAGGCAGCGGTCAGGGCAGATTCATCTTTTCCAGAAAGCTCCGCCACCACACGCCATAACAACGAGCCGCCCACCTGCAGCGTCGTCTCCTCCCACACGGGAAATGGTCTCCCAGAGAGAAACACCGCTGATGCTGCGGCCTCGTCCGTGGTGCAAGACTGGAAGTAGTCGGCCACGATGGTCGTCTTTTGCAGCTTCTTGGTAGTGGCGGCGATCGCCTCACAGGTCTCGGCAAGTTTTCGCGTGCTCTTCAAAACACTTCCGAGAATAGACGAAAGACTCGCGGATTGCCGAGCGCTTCTCGGTGACCCTCTTGATGAGTCCAAGCTCTCCTGTCGCTTAGAGCGCACTGCTTAGCTCCACCGGTGGCCTGTGATAACCTAGCGGTTGGCGCTTTTCTGGCCCGGGAGCATCTAACGACTGTGCGTTCTGTAAGAAATTTCGTGCGTTTTCTGGTGGCCGTCCAGCTTCTGCCTGCGCTTGAAAGTGGCGAGGAAACGCTGGTCGGCGGACAGGCTGTGCTCGAAGGCGTGATGATGCGTTCGCCACACGCCTGGGCAATCGCCTGCCGTAAGCCGTCGGGCGAAGTCGTGACCATGCGCGAAGCGCTCGATCGTCCCTCGGACAAACATAAGTGGATGGCCTGGCCCATTGTTCGCGGAGTCATGACGCTAGGTTACGCCATGTCTCTCGGCTACCGCGCCCTGCGTTTCTCGGCCAACGTCGCCATCGAAGACGTGATGCAGAAGGAGGATAAGGACGTGGTAACGGCCGCGAAGCCTGCCCTGAGCGAAGCCGATGGAGCCGTCCCGCCGAAGCGAAGCGAAGCGGAACGATCGACTACTGAATCCACCAGGACGCAAGCCCGAGAGAAAGCCGCCACTATCAGCGGCTGGCTGGCAGGAGTCAATGTCGTTATCTCGCTAGGCTTCTTCATCTTCATGTACAAATACCTGCCGCTCGTGGCGGCCACGGAACTGAAGAAAGTCGATCCGGCGCTCGGCGGCCAGATCACGTTCAATCTGATTGATGGGGCTGTGCGCTTGATCCTGTTCCTGCTGTTCATCTGGGGAGTGTCGCTGTTCGCGGATATTCGCCGCGTCTACGAGTATCACGGCGCCGAACACAAGACCGTGTTCGCCTTCGAGAACGGCGACCCGCTTTCGACCGCGGCGGTGCAGAAGTATTCGACATTCCATCCCCGCTGCGGCACCAGCTTCCTGATGACGGTGATGCTCATCTCGATCGGTTTTTATATGCTGGTTCCGTTCACCAGCTTCTGGGCACGCTTCGCTGCGCGCATCGCGCTTCTGCCCGTGATTGCGGGCGTCTCTTACGAGATCATCCGCTTCGCCGCTAAGCATCGCGGTTCTTTGTTTGCCTTGATGACGACGCCCGGCCTCTGGTTGCAGCGCATCACCACCAAGCCTCCATCCGACGAGCAGGCGCAGTGCGCCATCGTCGCGCTCGACCACGCCATGGCCCTGGAAAAGGAACGTGGCGGCGAGCTGGTGATTGCCTAGCGGCTCCGCCGCGAATATTTCCTCTTCTCCTCCAATATTACTAAAATGCCGTAGAGAACCCGCGCGAGACCGAAGCGCAGCAACCTGCGCTATGTAAGGATTCCGATGTTTGAACGTCTAGACCAAATCGAAGCCCGCTACGAAGAGCTGACCAGCGCTCTGGCGTCGCCGGATATCGTCAACGATTCGGCGAGATACCAGAAGACCGCGAAGGCACATAGCGAAATCGCGCCTGTGGTCGAAAAGTATCGCGAATACAAGGATCTGACGCGTGGCATAGCTGAGAGTAAAGCCATGCTCGCCGACGAAAAAGATCCTGAGATGCGCGCCTACGCCCAGGAAGAACTCGACAAGCTGCAACCCCGCGTCGCTGCTATCGAAGAGGAGTTGAAAGTTCTGCTTCTGCCCAAGGATCCCAACGACGAGAAAAACGTCATTCTCGAAATTCGCGCCGGCACCGGCGGAGACGAAGCCACGCTTTTCGCCGCCGAAATCTTCCGCATGTATACACGATATGCGGAGACCCAGCGATGGAAGGTTGAAGTTCTTTCGTCATCGGAATCGTCGGCCGGGGGATTGAAAGAAGTGATCGCCATCATCGAAGGCAACCGGGTTTTTTCACAGCTCAAATATGAAAGTGGCGTGCATCGCGTGCAGCGCGTTCCCGCGACGGAGCAGCAGGGACGCGTCCACACCTCGGCTGTGACCGTAGCCGTTCTTCCCGAAGCCGAAGACGTGGACATTAAGATCGAAGCCAAAGACTTGCGCATCGACACCTTCTGCTCCTCCGGTCCCGGCGGACAGTCTGTGAACACGACCTACTCGGCGGTCCGTATTACGCACATTCCCACCAACACGGTCGTGAGCTGCCAGGACGAGAAATCGCAGATCAAGAACCGCGAGAAAGGTATGCGCGTGCTGCGCTCGCGTCTGTACGAAATAGAAATGGAAAAGCAGCAGCAGGCGCTGGCCAAGGAGCGCAAGGCCATGGTGGGCTCGGGCGACCGCAGCGAGAAGATTCGTACCTATAACTTCCCGCAAAACCGCCTCACCGACCATCGCATCGGATTCACCATCCACCAACTCGAAGCCGTGATGGATGGAAAACTTCAGCCGTTGATCGAAGCGCTCACTACACACTACCAAGCCGAAAAACTAAAGCAGGAAGCAACTACCGCGGTTTAACAGCGCCACCGGTGCCCTGACCGGCACGAAAGGAGCGACTATGTCAGAACTCAACGAGACGCTCACATCGGTTCTTATCAGGCGCTACGCTGCAAACGCAACCAGGATTCGCGAACTTGCCGCGCCTCTAACCCATGGGCAATTCTGGCAAAAGCCTTTCCCTTTCGGTAATAGCTTCGGCCATCTAGTCCTGCATCTGACAGGCAACTTGAACTACTACATCGGAACGCAGATCGCTGGGAGCGGCTATGTCCGCGACCGGCCGCGCGAATTCAACGATCCGACTCCTCCGCCGAAAGACGAGGCGCTCAGCCGTTTTGACGACGCTGTAGGCATGGTTGTGAAAACCATCAGCACGCAATCGCCCGAGGATTGGTCGGAGGAATACTCGGGGGTCGGTTCCGATGCTAAAAATCGTCTCGAGATTGTGGTCGTTTGCGCCGCCCATATGCAACACCACATTGGCCAGATGATCTACCTTGACTATGAATTGCGCCGTTAAGGCAAAGATGTGGACAGATGAAATCCGAATTCTCGAAAGTCGTTTTACATCGGGTCTCTTTGACTGTGGTGAAATGATGCCGTGCAGCTAAAACAAACTTTGGGCTCTGCCGTCAACCGCTTCAGTGCGGATCAAGTTCCTTCCCCACGTCTGAACGCCGAGTTGCTTTTGATGTTCACACTCGAACTGCGACCGCGCCTACCTTTACGCGCATCCCGAGCGCGAACTCACTCTCGAGGAACAGAGTCGCTATGATGCTGCGCTCGCCGAGCGTGCACGCGGCGTTCCAACGCAGTACATCACCGGCCACCAGGAATTCTGGGGGATGGATCTGATCGTCTCGCCCGCGGTGTTGATTCCGCGACCCGAGACCGAGCATGTGATCGAAAGCGTGCTCGAACTTGAAGAGGCGGCGAGAAACTCCGGGCAGCGCCGACTCCACACCACTCTTCGCATCGCCGACGTGGGCACCGGGTCCGGTTGCATCGCACTAGCTCTTGCCAAAGAGCTACCCCAGGCTGAAATCCACGCCACCGACATCTCTGCCGCTGCGCTGGAGGTCGCTCGCGCCAACGCCGCCCGCCATCAGCTCGAATCTCGTATTCAATTTCACGAAGCCGACCTACTTGTGGGATTTGAGAGCTATGCCTTCGACTTCATCGTCTCCAATCCCCCCTACGTCGGCGAATCGGAAGAAGATCAGGTCCAGCTGGAAGTCCGCAAATTCGAGCCGCGCGGTGCAGTGTTTGCGGGGCCGACGGGAATGGAGGTCATAACGCGTCTGATTCCGCAGGCGCGCGCGGCACTTAAACCCGGCGGCTGGCTCGTGATGGAAATCAGTGGAGCGATTTCAGAAAAAGTGCGACAGTCGTTGCAGGATTGGAATGATGTTCGGATACGTCCGGATCTGCAATCGATTCCGCGCGTGGTGCAAGCGCGGAAATAGCTAGCGTGGAACAACTGCTGGCGATATCTCGTCCACGTCGACAATGTTCGTAGGGTACTTGCCCGTATAACAAGCGGAGCAGTAGGAGATTTTCTCACCCTCGCCGCAAGCCTTCTTCAGACCTTCCAGCGAGAGGTAAGCCAGCGAGTCGGCTCGAATGTACTCGCGAATTTCGTCGACCGATTTATTGGCGGCGATCAACTGATTCTTCGAAGGTGTGTCGACACCGTAGTAGCAGGGCGAAATCGTAGGCGGGCACGAGATGCGCATGTGGACTTCCTTCGCGCCGGCGTTGCGGATCATGCGCACGATCTTGCGGCTGGTGGTGCCGCGCACAATCGAATCGTCAATCAGCACGACGCGCTTGCCTTCCAGAAGCGAGCGCACGGGATTCAGTTTCAGCTTCACGCCAAAGTCGCGCACGCTCTGGCTCGGTTCGATAAACGTGCGCCCCACATAGTGATTGCGGATCAGACCAAAGCGGAATGGAATGCCGCTCTCTGCCGCGTATCCTACGGCGGCGGTGACGCCTGAATCCGGCACTGGGACCACCAGATCGGCCTCCACTGGCGCCTCGCGCGCCAACTGCCGGCCAAGCTCTTCACGGCTGGTCTGCACCGCGCGGCCAAACACTATGCTGTCGGGCCGTGAAAAATAAACGTGCTCGAAAATGCAACTCGACTGCGGCGCGTCCGTTGAATAAAAACGGGACGTGATGCCTTCCGGCCCCACCACGATTAACTCGCCGGGCTTCACGTCGCGCTCATAAGTGGCGCCGATCAGATCAAATGCGCACGTTTCCGAGGCGAAGACGATCGTGTCGCGTTTTTGGCCTTCCAGCGCCGGGATGCGTCCCATCGCCAGCGGGCGGAAGCCGCGCGGGTCACGCGCCGCTATAATCCGGTCGGGACTCATCAGCACCAGCGAAAAGGCGCCTTCCACGCGGCGCAACGCATCCGCAATCGCCTCCGGCAACGTGTGCTCTCGCGAAAGCGCGATCAGGTGGACGATTACTTCGGTATCGCTGTTGGTCTGGAAAATGGATCCCTGACGCTCCAGCCGGGCCCGAAGGTCCACCGCGTTCACCAGATTCCCGTTATGCGCAACTGCAATCGAACCCTTATTCGACTGCACCAGAATCGGTTGCGCATTCAGCAACGCCGAATCGCCGGCGGTTGAGTAGCGCGTGTGGCCGATGGCCAGCGTGCCGCGAATCTTCGAGAGCACGTCTTCGGTGAAGATGTCGGCGACCGTGCCCATCGCCTTGTGGACGCGGGAAGTCAGGCCATCGGAGGTAACAATCCCGGCCGACTCCTGTCCCGCGGTGCTGCAGAGCGTGCAGACCCAGGTAAGCGAGCTTCTCCGCTTCGGGGTGAGCGAAGATCGCCACCACGCCGCACTCGTCGTGAAATTTATCAGTTCTCGGCATTCAGCATTCAGCCGTCAGCATCCGCCAACACCTCGTTCAATCTGCCGCTATGAGTTCGGGATCTGTCCGCAGCGCTGATTCCAAAGCACTCTCATACGCAGCGCTTAACTCCGAAACCGGCGCGGACACTACCTACTTGTCCGTCCAGCGAAATCTCCAACCGCTCCGGAATCGTTTCTCCCAGCACGTCGGCGGCGATTCCGTATTCCTCCGCCATCTGTTGGATTCGCGCAACGTTACCCGGGTCGCAGGAAAGCACGATGCGGCTTGCATCTTCACCAAAAAGCGCAAACTCCGCGGGAAGTCCGTTCGATGCGACATTCACCCGCGCGCCCACGCCTTTCGCAAATGTCTTCTCCGCCAGCGCGACTGCCAATCCGCCATCGCTGCAGTCATGCACGGACTCCACCAATCCCTGCTGAATCAATTCGATCACGGCCTTCTGCAGCGCGGCTTCTTTCTCCAGATCGAGTTCTGGAGGATATCCCCACAGCGCGCCCAGAATTTCCTTTGCGTATTCCGACGACCCGAACTCACTCTCTACATCGGTGATATCGGCTGCTTCGCCGGCGCGCAATAGCACAATCGTGCGTCCCGCCGCGGCGAAATGCATCTTTGCAGTTTTATGCACGTCGTCGAGAATCCCTACAACGCCCAGAACCGGCGTGGGATAAATGCCCTCGCCCAGCGTCTCGTTGTAAAAGCTGACGTTGCCGCCGGTGATGGGAATCTCCAGTTCCTCGCAAGCTTTGGTGATGCCGTCGATGGTTTGCGAGAACTGCCACATGATGTGGGGCTTCTCGGGATTGCCGAAGTTGAGGCAGTTGGTTGCGCCCACCGGAGTTGCGCCCGAACACGCCACTTTGCGCGCAGCCTCGGCGACGGCGTGCATCGCGCCCAGCCGCGGATCGAGATAGCACCAGCGGCTGTTGCCATCCAGCGCCATCGCCAGGCCACGCTGTGGTCGCTCGGGATTTGCATTCTTGATGCGAATCACGCCCGCATCGCCGGCGCCCGGCGCCTCGACCGTGTTGGTCTGCACCATGTGGTCGTATTGCTGCCAGACCCAGCGCTTGCTGCAGATGTTCGGGCTGGCCAGAAGTTGCTTCAGACTTTGAGTGAAGTCGCCGGCGCCGCTGAGCTGAATGTTCTCCGGCATTTCGCGGGGCACGGGCGGCTCCCAGCGCTCCAGCGGACGTTTGTACACAGGTGCGTCGTCGGTCAGCGCCTGATTCGGAATCTCGGCGACGACTTCGCCGTGCTGCAGAACGCGCAGTTTGTTGTCAGTCGTAACCTTCCCGACTTCCACCGCATCGAGTCCCCACTTTTCAAAAACGCGAAAGACTTCCTGTTCACGGCCTTTCTGCGCCACCAGCAGCATGCGCTCCTGCGACTCGCTGAGCATGATCTCGTAGGCAGTCATGCCAGTTTCTCGCTGCGGCACACGGTCGAGTTCAATCTCGATGCCGACGCCGCCGCGCCCGCCCATCTCGCAGGTGGAACAGGTAAGGCCGGCCGCGCCCATATCCTGAATGCCAACAATGGCTCCGGTCTTCATGGCTTCGAGGCAAGCTTCCAGGAGCAACTTTTCCAGAAACGGATCGCCGACCTGCACGTTCGGCCGCTTCGCTTCGGAGGCTTCGCTGAATTCTTCGCTCGCCATCGTCGCGCCGTGGATACCGTCGCGTCCCGTCTTGGCGCCGACGTAGATCACCGGATTGCCTTCGCCAGCGGCACGCGCGTAGAAGATTTCGTCTTTGCGAACCAGGCCCAGGGCGAAAGCGTTCACTAACGGATTGCCGGAATAGCACGGCTCGAACTTGGTTTCGCCGCCCAGGTTCGGCACGCCGAAGCAGTTGCCATAAGAAGCGACGCCGCTCACTACTCCTTCGAGGATCGAATGATTGCGGTGGACGTCCTTCTGGCCAGCGTTAGCCGCAGCCAGGCTTCGCTCGGCGGTTTCCGCATGGGTTGTGATGGGCCCGAAGCGCAGCGAATCCATCACTGCCACCGGCCTCGCCCCCATGGTGAAAATGTCGCGCAGAATTCCGCCTACGCCGGTGGTTGCGCCTTGAAACGGCTCGATGAATGACGGATGATTGTGCGACTCGATCTTGAAGGCGCACGCCCAGCCGTCGCCGATGTCGATGATGCCGGCGTTCTCTCCCGGTCCCTGCAAGACGCGCTTGCTGCGCGTGGGCAGGCGCTTCAAGTGAACCCGCGACGACTTGTAGGAGCAGTGCTCGCTCCACATCACGCTGAAGATGCCGAGTTCCGTGAGCGTGGGCTCGCGCTGTCCAAGAAGTTGCTTGATCCTCTCGTATTCGTCGATAGTGAGGCCATGCTGCCGGAGGGTCTCCGGAGGGAAGGCAGAAGTTATGGAGGTGGTCATGGGGAAACTCTATTGTCGCATTTAGCGGCGCGGCTGGGTAGGGCCAACTTTGCCGTGTTTCTCCCGGATTCCCGGGCACAGCCGCCTTTCCGGCCCAGTCGCAGCCGCCTTTTCCGGTAAGATGGCGAACCAGATGAAATCCATCATTGTAGGCACGGCGGGGCACATCGACCACGGTAAAACCGCGTTGGTGAAGGCGCTGACCGGAATCGATGCCGACCGGCTGGAGGAAGAGAAGCGGCGCGGCATCACCATTGACCTCGGCTTCGCGCACACGGATCTGACTTCGCGCGAATGGCGAGACTTTGCACCTGGGCTTTGTCGACGTTCCGGGGCACGAGCGCTTCGTCCGCAACATGCTCGCCGGAGTGGGCGGCATCGACCTGGTGCTGCTGGTGATTGCGGCCGACGAGGCGATCAAGCCCCAGACGCGTGAGCATTTCGACATCCTGCAACTGCTCGGTGTCCGACGCGGCATCACCGTGCTGACTAAATCCGATGCGGTGGATGCGGAGACGCTCGACGTGGTGCGACTGGAGGTGGAAGAGTTTCTGCGCGGGACATTCCTGGATAAACCAGCTGACAGCCGCGATCGTCGCCGTGAGCTCTTTGACAGGCGCGGGACTGGACGAACTGAAGCGGGCCATCGCCGCCGCCGCTGCCGAGGTGCAGCCGCGGGATTCGCTGGCGCTCGCTCGCTTGCCAATCGATCGTGTATTCACCATGAAAGGCTTCGGCACGGTGGTGACCGGAACGCTGGTGGCTGGGACGATACGCCGCGAGGACGAGCTGGAGGTTTTCCCAACCGGGCAGCGGGTGCGCGTGCGCGGCGTGCAGGTGCACGGGCAGACAGCGGAGGCGGCGATCGCCGGACAACGGACCGCGCTGAACCTGGCGGGGGCGAGCACGCAGGACTTGTCGCGCGGGATGACTCTCGCGCCTCCCGGAACGTTTGAAACGACGCGGCGGGCCGATGTGAAGCTGCGATTGTTGCCTTCGGCACCGCGTCCTCTGAAAAACCGGGCGCGAGTGCACTTTCATTCCTACACCATGGAAATGGTGGTCGACGTGACTCTGCTCGGGACAAAGGAACTTGCGCCGGGCGAGGAAGGACTTGCACGCTTGAAGCTGCCGGAATCCGCACTGCTGCTGCCGGGAGACCGGTTCATCATCCGGCAACTCTCGCCGGTGGTGACGATTGGGGGCGGAGTTGTACTGGATGCCGCACCGATTCCGCGCATGGCGCGACCAGTCGACTTCCTGGAAACTCTGGCCAGCGGCGGTGCGGAAGCGATTCTAAAAGCACGAATCGCACGGCGTCATCATGAAGGAATCTCGATGTCCCGACTGGTGGCCGAAACTGGATGGACGAAAGCTGTGATCGAAGCGCAACTGGCTCCCGCGATGCGGAGCGGGCGACGTGCTGGCGGCCGGCGGGCGGTTCTCTGCATTTACCTGCGCTCGAAGCGTTGAAGGCGCACATCGTCAGCGCAGCCCTGGATTTTCACAAGAAGAATCCTCTGGTGGGTGGGATCAGCAAAGAAGAATTGCGTGCGCAGGTGGACGCGACCTCAAACGTCTTCGAGGCGGTTTCGCCTTATGCTGGTTCGAGAGAAGAAACTCGAAGTGATCGGCGACCTGGCGCGGCTGCCGGGGCATGGCGTGGTGATGAAGGATGAAGAGGCGGAATCAAAACGAAGATCGAAGATGCGTTTGCATCGGCAGGCCTGAAGGTTCCCGCGCTGAGTGAGGTGATTGCCGGCCTCAAGGTGGACAAGGTGCGGGCGCAGAAGATCGTGACTTTGTTGCTGCGCGACAAGGTGCTGATCAAGGTTTCCGACGAACTGGTTTTTCACCGCAGCGCGCTGGAAGAGTTGCGGCGGCGGATGGCAATTTACAAATCGAAGTCGGCGAAAATCGATGTGGCAAAGTTCAAGGAGTTGACCGGAGTGACTCGAAAGTACGCTATTCCTCTGCTGGAGTACCTGGATCGCGAGCACGTAACGCGGCGGGAGGGAGATGCACGCCAGATTCTTTAGATTGTTCCTTTCAGAAATACCTAGGTAAATGAGCTTCGTGCAACTTTCATTCGGACAGCTCGCTGTTGAGGGCACATCCCTCGCTGCCGTAAAAGCTTAGAAAACACTTAAGCATCTCGAGGCAATGGGCTGAGCAGCCTTTCCGCACACTGCTGGTGGTTGCCGCGAAGCCTGACTCGTAATCTCGTGCCCTTGCGAGATGCAGCCTTCTACAGGAAAGAGGCTGAGCCGCCGATATATCCGTAGAGGTCTGTCCGATGAAAGTCACGGTGTATGTCGCGCATTCTGACTGTTGCAGCGTCGCTGTTCGTGGCGGCGCAGAATTATGGCGATTCCGGTGTCCGCTCGAACATTCTTGCCCTCGAATACGCCTGGGACCAGGCGCAGGAGCGCGGAGACGTCAAGGCGCTGAGTGCAATCTTCGACAATGCTCTCGTGTTCGTCGACTACGACGGCAAGATATTGACCAAGACGGAGTACCTGGCACGGGTAAAGTCGGACTCGTCGCACCTGCAGCAAATCGTAACGGAATCGATGAGCGTGCAAGTGCTCGGAAATACCGCAATCGTGGTTGGGACTTACCGGGCCAAAGGCATCGAAGACGGAAAGCCATACCTGCGGCGCAGGCGTTTCGTGGATACCTGGATGCTGATGGGTGAACATTGGGTATGCGTTGCTGCCGAGGCGACACCCATCCCGCATTGAGATGAGCAGGGGAACGTTGCGCTGCGGATTGTTGACCCTTGGCGCGTGAAAGGAAGAGCCGGAATGTGGAAGCTGCTTTCTGTTTTCCTGCTGCTTTTGCTGGCGTCTCGATTCGACGCCCAGGATACGGCGCAGCCTGAGGGCGAGCAGGCCAGAATCCTGACGCTGGAAAACGCATGGAACCAGTCGGTGCAACAAAAAGACGCCTCGGCACTTCGGATGCTGCTCGCGCCCGATCTGATTTACGTCGATTATGACGGCACGCTGATGAATAAAGCGGAGTATTTGGCCAGCATACAGTCGCTCGCAGCTTCATCCCGTGCGCATTGTGAACGAATCGATGAGCATACATTTTTACGGTATGGTTGCTGTGGTCACGGGCGTGTGTCGCGAAAGTGGCGTGAAGAACGGCAAGCCCTATGCACTCCGGGAGCGTTTTACGGACACATGGGTCCGCCGGGGCGATAACTGGGTGGCCGTGGCCAGCCAATCGACATTGACCCCGCATTGAGGCCCGTCTGCGGTGCGGCGAGCCCCATCACGCCGATCCGCCACTGATGTATTCTTCCCTCTGATGCTCCTGATTCGTCCTGCTACCATCGATGATGTGGCGCTGCTGCGGACGCTCTGATCCGCGAACTCGCGGAGTTTGAGCACGAGTTGGATCTTTGTGTGATCGAAGAAGCCGATCTCGCACGGGATGGGTTTGGCGCGAGTCCCAGTTTTCGCGCGCTGATTGCAGACTGGGATGGGCAGCCTGCCGGGTACGCTCTATTTTTTGGCCACTACTCGACCTGGGCGGGGCGGAGATTGTTTCTGGAGGATCTGTTTGTGCGCGAGCCGTTTCGCGGCCGAGGGATTGGGAAAGCGTTGCTGGCTTTCGTCGCTCGCATTGCGGTGCAGGAAAACTGCAACGGAATGCAGTGGGAGGTGCTGAACTGGAATGAGAAGGCGATCGAACTTTACAAATCTCTGGGGGCGGAGTTCCTCGATCGGTGGCTGCCGGTGTTGCTGAAGGACGACGCACTGCGGCGGCTGGCAGGGAAGGCATCTTGAGCGCGCCGGTTCGCATTATCGGGGCGGGGCTGGCAGGGTCGGAGGCGGCGTGGCAGTGCGCCCAGCGAGGCGTGGACGTGGAATTATTCGAGATGCGGCCGGTGCGGTCGACGCCGGCCCACCAGACGGCGGATTTTGCCGAACTGGTGTGCTCAAATTCGCTGAAGTCAGACAGCGAGAATACGGCTCCGTGGCTGCTGAAAGAGGAAATGCGACGCGCGGGTTCGCTGTTGTTGCAGATTGCGCGGGAGTGCGCAGTTCCGGCGGGCCATGCCCTCGCAGTGGATCGGGTAACGTTTGCCGCGAAGGTAACGCAGGCAATTTCGCAGGAGCCGCGGATTACGGTGCGCCGCGAAGAGGTGACTTCGATTGAGGAATCGGGTCAGCACATCACCGTGATTGCCACCGGACCTCTGACTTCAGAGGCGCTGGCCGCGGAGATTGCAAGACTCAGTAATGCTGGGCACGACAGCCGCTCTACAAGATCCTCATCTGTATTTTTACGATTCGATCAGTCCGATCGTAGAGGCGGATTCGATCGACATGTCCCGCGTATACATGGCGGCACGCTATGACAAAGGATCGGCGGATTACATTAATTGTCCGATGACTCCGGAAGACTACGACCGGTTCTACGACGCGCTGCTGGCCGCGCAGTCGGTGGAAGAGCGCGATTGGGAGAAACTGAATTACTTCGAGAGCTGCCTGCCGATTGAGGAGATTGCGCGCCGCGGCCGCGATACGCTGCGCTTTGGGCCGATGAAGCCGGTGGGATTGAAGGATCCGCGCACCGGGCGGATGCCTTATGCCGTCGTGCAGTTGCGACAGGAGAATCTGCGGGCGGATTCCTACAATCTGGTGGGCTTCCAGAATCATTTGAAGTTTGGCGAGCAGGCGCGAGTGCTGCGCTTGATTCCGGGACTGGAAAATGCGCGCTTCCTGCGCTACGGGCAGATTCATCGGAACACGTATATCAACGGCCCGGCTTTGTTGCGGGAGACGTTGCAGATGAAAGCGCACCCCCGGGTTTTGTTCGCCGGACAGATTTGCGGTGTGGAAGGCTATGTGGAGTCGATTGCAACCGGGTTGATGGCCGGGCAGCACGCGGCAGCCCTGGCACTCGGAACTGAGTTGGCGCCGCCGCCGCGGGCTTCGGCGTTTGGATCACTCACGCATTATGTAACTCACGCAGACGCCAAAAACTTTCAACCGGCGAATATTACCTTTGATCTGTTGCCTGCGCTGGAAAAGAAAATTCGCGACCGGAAAGAGCGGCACCGATTGCAGTGCCAGTTGGCCCTGAAGCATTTCGATGAGTGGCTGGAGCGCACCGCGGCGACGGTCGCGAGGGGCTGAATCGCGGGAGCAGCAGAGAGCAAACGCAAGTGCTGAGATGCACGCAGCAACGCAAACCGAGATCCGTCGCGCCGGCCCCGAGGATGCGCCGGCGATTGCCACAGTGTTGCATGAGTCCTTCGTCGAGTTCAGGGCGCTTTACACCGACGGCGGGTTCTCCGCGACCGCGCTAGGGAGCGACCAGATCCTCGCACGTATGCTGGAAGGCCCGGTTTGGGTGGCGCTGCGCGAGGGCGCCGTGCTTGGCACAGTAGCTGCCGTTGTAAAGGGAGACTCAATCTATATTCGCGGCATGGCCGTGCTCCCAAACGCCAGAGGGTCGGGAGCTGGCACCAGACTTCTACGACGCGTTGAAGTGTGGGCGCGCAGTCAAGGCCGCACCCGGCTGTTCCTTAGCACGACTCCGTTCCTCGACTCGGCGATCCGTCTGTACGAGCGATTCGGCTTTCATCGTACAGACGAGGGCATGCACGATCTTTTTGGAACACCGCTGTTTACCATGGAGAAGATCCTTGGCGCCCCTCGATAATTTATTTGACCCGCCAGTCTGTTTGCAGTACCTTCCTCCACATTCGACTGACGCCGAGGTGCGCGCTTGACATTCTCCGCCGTGGACGCCATCTATCCCGCCGTTGAACACACAAAGAAACAGCTCTTCCAGCCTTTCCGCTTCGGCCAATGGACCAGGCTGGCGCTGGTCGGCTTGCTGGCCGGGGAGCTTGGCTCCGGCGGCGGATGTAACAGTCACAACTTCAACTGGAATCAACACCCGGGAGCCACACGCCACTTTATGGATTCAGGTTGGCCGGCAATCGATCCCGCCTTGTTAGCCGGCCTGATCGCCGTGCTGGTCGTCGCCGGCTTGGTGCTGGGAATCATCCTGATGTACATAAGCAGCGTGATGCGCTTCATTCTGTTTGACAGCGTCATGGCAAAAGAGTGCCACATTCGCCAGGGCTGGAGCCGCAGGCAAGGGCCGGGGTTGCGATACTTTCTATGGAAGCTGGCCTACCTGGTGGTTACGCTGGGTGGCCTCACCGTGCTGGTTGGAATTCCAGCCGGGTTTGCCTTTGCCGCGGGATGGTTCAAGGAGCCGAAGGCACACATGGTCCCGCTGGTGCTAGGCGGGATATTCCTGTTCTTTGCGGTGCTGATTTTCGTTTTGGCCCTGGCGGTGATTTTCGTGTTGACCAAGGATTTCGTCATCCCGCAGATGGCTTTAGAAAACATCGGCGTGATGGAGGGATGGCGGCGGCTGTGGTGGATGATCAAGTCTGAAAAGGGAGGCTACGCCGCCTATATCGGAATGAAGATTGTGATGGCCATCGGGGCGGGCATCATAGTTGGAATTGCCACGGTGATCTTAGGTTTGATCATCGCGATCCCTACGGCATTGTTCAGCATCCTTGCCATCGTTACCGGCAAGACGGCCGGGCTCACCTGGAATGCGTACACGATAACGGTGGCGGTCGTGGTGGGCTGCATCTTGCTGGCGGGTTTTCTCTATGTAATCGCTCTGATTTCGGTGCCTGTGATCGTGTTCTTTCCCGCGTATTCAATCTATTTCTTCGCGGCGCGCTATCCCGCGTTGAGCGCCGCGCTTTACCCACCGCCCGCTCCGTCCGCGCCTCAGGGCGTGCCGGGTGCGGCTCCTCCGCGTCCTCCAGAGCCTCCGCCGTTGCCGCCCACACCCGAGCCGATCGGATAAGGCTCGCGGGCTTTTGTCATCCGAGCGGTTGTGCTGAGCCGAAGGGCAAGCCCCGAGCGAAGCGAGGAGAATCCGCTGTTTGCCGGCGTCCGGCACGCAGCCTGCTTCTCCCGCGTCCCCGCGCGATGGAACTCTCTCGCCTCCCCAGGTGTCTGATGTTGCAGACACGCGCGTGCCAAAGACGAAACAGGAGCCGGGGAGCTTTCTATGTCGTTCTCAATGGCAGGCCGTGGTGCGCGCGGACCCGAGATCAACGTAACACCGCTGATCGACGTTCTGCTGACGCTGATCATCGTTTTCATGGTCGTGGTGTCGATGGACAAAGAGCAGGGAGAGACAGCCCAGATTCCGCAACCGGATCAGAAACAGACAGCGGAATCGTCGCAATCACGCACGGTCATTATTCAGGTGGTGTGGACGAAGGAAAATCAGCCGCCGACCGTGAAAATCAATCAGGAGGACGTGCGCTGGGAGGATCTGGAAACGCGCCTCGCGGAAATCTATTTGAGGCGCGCCGAGAAAGTCGTCTTCGTGCGCGGCGATGCCGACGTCGATTTCCAGTACGTTGCCGACGTGATCGATGTGGCGCACCACGCAGGCGTCCAGACGGTGGGGTTGCTGACCATGGATCGGGAGGTGGCGGGGGAGTGAGAGTGCTGCGCTAACCCAGTGAAGTTCTAATTCCGCGCCCGGTTCTTTATCCATATCGGCGTCCCCAAGAATCCGAAAACCTCGCGTATTTGGTTTTCCAAAAACCGCTGATAAGAAAAGTGCAGCTTGACGGCGCGGTTGGTGAAGAGCACAAAAGTCGGTGGTGCCACCGAGGCCTGCGTCATGTAAAGAATTTTAACGCGTGAGCGCATGGGGACCGAGGCGCGTTCGAAATCGACAGTCTCAATGAATCGGTTCATCGCAGAGGTGGAGATACGCTTGCGGCGTTCGATGGCAACCTGTTCGAGCAGCGGGAAGATTCTCTCCGTACCTTTGCCGGTGTTTGCGGAAACAAAAACGATGGGCGCGTAATTCAGAAACTTTAGATCGTGGCGCAGGCGCTCTTCGTAGGCGTCGCGGTCGCCCGGGCGCTTGCTTTCCCGCATCCGCATGGCTTTCGACGGCCGGCCAGGTTTTAGCGCGCCGCCGGTGACGAGATCCCATTTGTTGACGACGATGATCATCGAGCGTCCGCTCTCGTGGGCGTAGCCGGCGATGGCGGCGTCGAGTTGGCTCACGCCTTCAGTGGCATCGATCACCAGCAGCGCGATGTCGGCGGCTTCGAGATGCTTGCGTGCCATCACCACTGAAAGCTTCTCCGCCATCAGATGAGTCTTGCCCTTGCGGCGGATGCCAGCAGTGTCGATGAAGCGGAAGCGGCGGCCATCGCGTTCAACGATTTCGTCGACCGCATCGCGCGTCGTGCCGGGAATGGGCGAGACGATGGCGCGATCGGAAGCAGTCAGGCGATTCAAGAGAGTAGACTTGCCTACATTGGGATGGCCGATGATGGCGACCTTGGTTTCGTAAACGGGCTCAGGCTCGGCGGCCGATTCATCTCCTGCACGAGGTGGTTCTTCCTGTGGCTCCTCTGTGTCCCCGGTGTTTAGGTCTTCTGCCGGCGGCAAGACCGCAAACACGGCGTCCAGCAGATCATCGATGCCGCGCCCATGTTCGGCGGAAATTGGGAACATCTGTTTGATTCCCAGACGATGGAACTCGTCGACGATGTGTGCCTGCTTCTCGGTGTCAGCCTTATTGACGGCGAGAAAAAGCGGACGCCCGGT
This sequence comes from uncultured Acidobacteriaceae bacterium, assembly GCA_963743115.1. Classification (GTDB taxonomy): domain Bacteria; phylum Acidobacteriota; class Terriglobia; order Terriglobales; family Acidobacteriaceae; genus Sulfotelmatobacter. The sequence continues at coordinate 277,853 of CAVUOM010000003.1, forward strand.
CTTACGCAACAGGCGAACCAGTTCCAGGTCGGGCCCGGCGAGCGGGGCGCGGCCGTCGACAACCATGACGATCGCTGCGGCTTCATAGAAGGCGACCCGGGCTTGACGAAAGATTTCCGCCGGAATGAAATCCTTGTCATCCGGAATAATGCCGCCCGTGTCGATGATGCGGATGCGCCGCCCTCGCCATTCTGCATCGCCGTAGAGGCGATCGCGAGTAATACCAGGCTCGTCGCCTACGATAGCGCGCCGCGAGCCGACGATGCGATTGAACAGCGTGGACTTGCCTACGTTGGGCCGGCCCACGATGGCAAGCGTCGGAACTCCGGCTGCAGTGGTGGCGATAGTGCTGGTCGAGTTGTAGGTGGGCTGGGTCAAAATAGGGCAATCGTCTACTGAAAGCCGGGAACCCTTATTATAGAGACTCCTGTGGCTTTAAGTTCTCAACCCGCGTCTCCCGTTACGCCAGGCGGCTCCGCGACCAGCGCAAAAGATGCATCTCTTTACCAATTCTTCGCTCCCGGCGGAGTGCTCTCGCGCACTCACCCCGCGTATGAATTTCGCCGTGGACAGTTACAGATGGCGCAGGCGGTCGAGCAGGCCCTGGAAGAAAAGCGGCACCTGATTGTGGAAGCCGGCACAGGCACAGGAAAAACGCTGGCCTATCTGATGCCGGCGATTCGCTCGGGCAAGCGCATCATCATCTCCACCGGCACCAAAAATTTGCAGGAACAGCTTTTCTACAAAGACATTCCGTTTCTGGAGCGTGCTCTTTTTGGAGACAACGCGGGGACGGCGGACTCGGCCGCCCAGCTTGGGCAAGGCCCAGGGCGGCTTTCCGTCTGTTACATGAAAGGACGCAACAATTATTTATGCCGCAAGAAACTCTACGACCTTACCGATCAGCCGGTGCTCAGCGGATTGGAAGAGATTGAGCAATATCGCGCGATTGCTGCATGGGAGAAGACAACTGCGACAGGCGATCGCGCCGAACTTGCGGAGCTTCCCGAGGCCAGCGCGCTCTGGCACAAACTGGACGCACGAGCCGAAGCCTGCATCGGGCAAAAGTGCAGCGAATGGGAGCGCTGCTTCGTCACCGAAATGCGCCGTCGCGGGATGGAGAGCGACATTATAATCGTCAACCACCATCTATTCTTCGCCGATCTTGCCATTAAGCTGCAAGCAGATGGTGCACCCGACGTGGGAATTCTGCCAGAAGCGGCCGCGGTGATTTTCGATGAAGCGCATGAGCTGGAAGATGTGGCAGGAAACTATTTCGGAATCTCGGTGAGCAACCTGCGCGTGGAAGACCTGGCGCGCGACGTCGAAGCGTCCCTGCAACATAACCGGATGTTTTCGGCATCGCTTTCTGGAGCATTAGGAAGTTTGCGCGAGCGCTCACAATTCTTTTTTTCGCTCTTGCCGCCTGGGGAAGGGCGCTTTGCTTTCGAGACGCGGCGCGAGTTTCTGGAAGAAAACGGGGACGAATTCCTTGCGCTCAATCAGGCTCTGATACGGCTGGCGGGCGAACTCGAAGGCCTGCCGCAGAAGCCGGAGGAGGTTTTCAACTTCGTGCGGCGTGTGCAGGAGATTCAAGTGCAACTCACCTTCGCCATGGAGTCCGACGATCGTAATACCGTCTTTTGGATCGAGCGGCGCGGCGGAAGAAGCAATTCTCCACAGAGACACGGAGGCACGGAGAAAACTGGACGGCAGAATGTATTCCTGCAGGCCACTCCAATTGACGTCGGCCCGATCCTGCGTGAATGCCTATGGTCGAAGCTGGAGTGCGCCGTCCTCACCTCGGCGACACTCGCGGTGGGCGGAGGATTCGAATACATCCGGCAGCGCCTGGGACTGGAGCATGCCCGCGAGTCAGTCCTGCCTTCGCACTTCGACTACGAAAATCAGGCTCTATTTTATGTCCCGCCCGATCTGCCTGATGCCCGAACCCCGCAGTTTGCGGCGCAGGCGGCGGAGCGAATCCGCAAGCTGCTGGAGATCACGCGCGGTCGTGCCTTCGTGCTATTCACGAGTTACGCTCAGATGAACGACGTTTACAAGCGGTTGCTGGGAGAATTAGAATTCCCCATGCTGCGCCAGGGCGACGCGCCGAAGAGCGCGCTGCTCGAAGAGTTTCGGCTCGCAGCGAATGCCGTGCTTTTCGCCACCTCATCTTTCTGGCAAGGCGTAGACGTGCAAGGCGAACAACTGAGTTGCGTGATTATTGACCGCCTGCCGTTCGCCGTGCCCAGCGACCCGGTCGTTGCGGCGCGGGTGAAAGCGATCGACGCCGATGGCGGCAACGCCTTCTTTCAGTATCAGGTGCCGGCAGCAGTGATCACGCTGAAACAAGGCTTCGGACGCCTGATCCGCTCGCTCCACGACCGCGGTCTGCTAGTTCTGCTCGATAACCGCATCCTAAAAAAGCAGTACGGTCGCGTGTTCATCGAGAGCCTGCCGAATTATAAGAAGACTACAGAGCTGCGCGTGGTGGAGGAGTTCTTCGGAATACAAAACTAAATCGAACTGAACTCAACTGCTGCGGAGACGCGCCAACCGCATTTCCGTCACACGTACTCCCGCTCGGCCCGCCGAATCTCCCGATACCGTTCAAATACTTTCCTGTCGCTCTCGAGGCCCAGCGCCGAGCGGATTGAGCTACCGCGGAAAGTGTGGCCCAGCATCTTCCAGCCTGTCGTCAGGACAAATTTCGGGTCATGCTTTAGCGCCGCAGGAATGTGATGAACCTTCATCCAGCGCTCGGCCTTCCAGCGCAGGAACTCCACCTCCTCAGCCGGCAGATGTTCGGTACGCACCACGGCCGTCGTGCCGTCATATTCCTCGAGCCGCTCATTCATAATCAAACCCTGGTCGCGAAAGTCCTTTGTCATCGGCGTGCGCGGATACGGGGTCGGATGCTGAATGTAGGGCCAGTCCACGTAGCGCCGGGCAAATTCGAGGTTCGCCTCAATCGATTCCCGCGTGTCCCCTGGACTGCCCACAATCAATCCGCCGACGACATACATTTGGTTGCGACGGATGTAATCGATGGCTTTGAGCGTGGCGTTGCCGGTGTTATGGCCATTGCTGCGCTCCGTGTTTTTGGCGGAAGCCTTCAGAAATTCCAGGTCGCTCTCCAGAATATTTTCAATGCCGAGAAACACGTAACGGAACCCGGCCCGCCGCATCAGCGGAGCAAGCGTTTCGCCGTGGTTGGCGATGGCCGAGGTCATGGCCTGCACGAAGTAATCGATTTTGTGCAATCCGGCGGCAATGATGGCCTCGCACAGCGCTTCGAACCGCCGCACATTCAGGGTGATGTTGTCGTCCACCAGAAAGATGGTTCGAGTGCCGTGATCGTAGGCATCGCGAATGTCGGCTAGGACGCGGTCGAAAGAGTAAGTATGAAAGTTGCGCCCGCGCATCTCGATGATCGAACAGAAACTGCAATCGAACGTGCACCCGCGCGAGGTCTCAATTACATCCACCTGCCGGCCGAGCATAGTGTATCCACCCAGCACGCGCGCATCGCGCTTCGGTAGCCGGATTTCGCTGTCTTCGAGCCGGTGCGGCGCGCGGGCAGGATTGTGCACCCAACTCTCGCCGTTTCTGTAGGAAAGTCCGCCGATGCTTTCAAACCCGGAGCCCTGTTCGAGCGCCCGCAACAATTCACGGAAGGTAACTTCCCCCTCGCTGCGCACCAGATAGTCGACACCCATGTTTTCGTAAGCTTCAGGCGCAAGGCTGGGGTCATACCCGCCGACCACAATCTTCACACCCGGCCTAAGCGCGCGCACCAGGTCGATAATGCGGCCGGCGGTCCGCCGCTGAAACGTCATGATGGAAAATCCGACGACTTCCGGCTCAAGCTCGCGGACCAGCCGCGTGACAGTCTCGCGAACTCGGCGGTGAACCAGAATTAGGTCAGCCACGGCGACGCGGTGATGCGGATCAACGTTTCCGGCCAGCGACGTAAGCGCACCGTTGGGCATGCGGATCGCGACCGGTGGCATATGTTCGAAGGAATCCGGCATGGAAAGCAACAGGACGTTCATCGTGACCAGTCCTCATTGCCCCGCAATGATCCCGCAGGCGCGGGTCGAACCTCCCAGTAGCGAGGCGAATGGCCGCCATTGTACCGCAGAGTCCGGTGGAAATGCCCATGTCTTGGGCGGACCCTATTTTCTATTTTTGTTCTTCGACCACTTCCTGACTGGGCAGCACTCCCACCACGATCCCCGAAGCCTCGCCCTTGGCGTGATACATCCGCTCGGTAGCTTTCACAAAATCCGATGGCTTGGCGTTGGGAATGTCGACAAAGGTCTGCGGGTTGCGGTCGGTGAGCGGGAACCACGAACTTTGGATCTGCACCATGATGCGGTGACCGCGACGGAAGGTATGATTTACGTCCTGCATCGTAAAATTGATTTCCTCGACCTTGCCCGGCGTGAAGGCTTCGGGCTTTTCAAAGCTGTGACGAAACTTTCCCCGGAAAGGCTCGCCCCGTACCAGTTGCTCATATCCACCCATGGTGAAACTGGGCGGACCTACATCGGTTGAGGGTTTGTCCTTATCCTCCGGCCGCGGCGCATCGAACTTGCTGTCGGGATAATCGGCCGGATATACGTCGATCAACTTTACATCCCAATCGGAATCAGTGCCGCTGGTTGAAACAAAAAGCCGCGGAGAAATAGGCCCGGCGATGGTCAGATCTTCCTGCAGTACCGGAGTTTCATAAACCAGAACATCCGTTCTGCTGGAGGCGAAGCGCTGATCCGAGAGCATGTATTCCTGCGGCACGCGCGTCGAAACGTAATTCACAAAAGGCACAGGCTTGGCCGGATCGCTGACGTACTCATCGTAAGAGGGCTCGTCCGAAGCGGGAGGATCGAACGACAGCCCGCCGCCCCTGGTGAAGTAAAGAGTCTTCGCCTCAGCCTCTTTTGGAGGCCACGCCGAATATTGTCTCCATACATTCGTTCCTGTTTCAAACACGTAGGCTTTCGGAAGTTTCGCATCACCGTTGCCTTTCAGATACTGCTCGAAAAACGGAAAAAGGATGTTCTTCCGGTAATAGTCTCCGGTTTTTGCGGCGAACTCCACCCGCCCCAGATGTTCGCCGTCGTAACGCGCCCAGCCGCCGTGCACCCAGGGGCCGACTACCAGGGCGTTAAAGATTCCGGAGTTGTTTTTGTCGATGGCATGGAAGGTGCTGAACGGGCCTTGCAGGTCTTCGGCGTCGAACCATCCTCCCACGGTGAGCACGGCGCAGTGAATGTTCTTCATATGCGGTGCGAGATTGCGCACCTTCCAGTAATCGTCGTAAGTGTCGTGGTGCATCTGGTCGTCGAACAGGGCACTCTTGCCTTCAAGATATTTTGAAAGGTTGCCAATCGGACCCACGTTCAAATAAAACTCATACCCGTCTTTCGTGCCGTAATCGAAGGGCACGGGAGTCTTCGGCGGCAGTTGAGGATTCTCCTGCGGCTTGAAAAAAACATAGAAACCAAAATTGGCATTAAGCATGAACGCCCCGCCATGGTAGGCGTCGTCGCCCATAAAAAGATTGGTCATGGGAGCCTCCGGCGAAGCCGCCTTGAGCGCCGGATGCGAGTCGATGATGCTGGCCGAGGTGAAGAATCCGGGATAAGAAATCCCCCAGATTCCGGCCTTGCCATTATTGTTCGGCACGTTTTTCAGCAACCAGTCGATGGTGTCGTAAAGGTCGCTGGCATCATCCACATCCTGCTTGGATTTCTTGTTGTCGATGTGCGGGCGCATCTCGACGAATGTACCCTCCGACATGTAGCGGCCACGCACATCCTGGTTAACGAATATGTAACCCGCCTTGTCAAACTCAGGCGACGGGCCGAGCCGCGTGCGGTACAGGTCCACGCCGTACGGCGCCACGCTGTAGGGAGTTCGGTTGATCAGAAATGGGTAGGTGCGGGAAGTATCCTTGGGAACATACACCGAGGTGAAGAGATGCACGCCGTCGCGCATTGGAATTCTGTACTCGTACTTCGTGTAATGTTCCCTGATGTCGTACTCCGGCGTATCTGGCTTGCTCTGGGCGGCAAGATTGGCGGCGACCACTGACGAGATGAGAATCAGGACGAATACGTTGCGACGCATACGTGCTCCTCGACAAGGAAATAAACGAATAGGCAAACTACCTTTAGAGACGGCAGGCAGTCAAGCTGCATAGCGTCAATGCGCGTTACAATAGACGTTTCGCCATGGAACACGGTTCGGCCTGTATTCGCACCGAGCCGCTGAGGGCTGCATGTTCGAAGTAACGGTTGACGATACGTTTGCAGCAGGCCATTACCTGCGCAACTACAAGGGCAAGTGCGAAAAGCCGCACGGGCACAACTACAAGGTTCGGGTGACGCTGGCCGGTGCGGAGCTGGACAAGGCCGGTCTGCTGCTCGATTTCAAGGACCTGCGCGAAGTTATGAAGCACATCATTGAACGGCTCGATCACCAGATGATCAACGACGTCGAACCTTTTACCGTGATCAATCCCTCGGCAGAAAATCTGGCCAAATATTTCTACGACGAGTCGAATACACGGCTTAAGAGCGTGACGAACGGCCGCGTCCGCGTAAAAGACGTGACGGTGTTCGAGACCGATACCACCACAGCGAAATACAGCGAATAGCAGCAACCAGCTGCCGCATCAATGGTAATTACCGAAATCTATAAATCGTTACAGGGAGAGTCGACCCACGCCGGCCTGGCCTGCATCTTCGTGCGCCTTACCGGCTGTAACCTGCGCTGCTCCTGGTGCGATAGCGAGTACACATTCCAGGGCGGACGCAAGATGACTTCCGAGGAAGTCTGGGACGAGGTGAGGCATCTCAGCCCCAATGGCGGCCTCGTCGAAATCACTGGGGGCGAGCCCATGCTGCAGGAGCGCGAACTGGTACCGTTCATGCAGCGGTTGCTCGACGCCCGATATCGAGTCCTGCTCGAGACCAGCGGCGAACGTCCACTCGAGCGGGTACCCACGGAGGTCATTAAAATCGTGGACGTGAAGTGTCCGAACTCGGGCGAAGCCGACACCTTCCACCTCGAGAATCTCGAAACCCTCACCCCGCAAGATGAAATCAAGTTTGTGTTGAGCGGCCGCGCGGATTACGAATTTGCCCGCGATTTCACCCATCGGAATCGTCTGGCGCAGCGCGTGAATGCGGTTCTGTTCTCCCCGGCTTTTCGCAAGGATGCGACCGGATCGCGCGACAGTTCGCACTGTTTGCTCGATCCCCAGGAATTAGCCGAGTGGATGCTCGCCGATGACGTTCCGGCCCGCCTGGGGTTGCAACTGCACAAGTTCATCTGGGACCCGGCTGTAAAGGGAGTTTAGGAGACCGATCCAATCCCATGACGCGGTCACACAAGCGTGCAGTCGTTCTGCTCAGTGGAGGCATGGATTCCTGCGTATGCACGGCACTCGCTGCCCGCGATTATACCGCGGCCGCATTGCACGTCAGCTATGGCCAGCGCACTGAAACCCGCGAGCGCCAATCTTTCCAGGCAATTTGCCAGCGCCTCAATATCCAGGAGACACTGCTCGTGCGCGACGAGGCTCTGCGCGCCATTGGAGGTTCGGCGCTCACCGATGAACGCATCGCCGTTCCCGTCGGAGACCCAGCCGCTCACGCGTTTGGCCACGACATTCCGGTCACCTACGTCCCCTTTCGCAATGCCCATTTTCTAGCCGTGGCAGTGAGCTGGGCTGAGGTGCTGGGAGCGGAAAAGATCTATATCGGCGCCGTCGAACAGGACAGTTCCGGCTATCCTGATTGCCGTCCGGCGTATTATCAGGCCTTCAACCAGGTGATCAAGGCGGGGACGAAGGCAGGAACCATCGAGATCGTCACCCCGCTCATCCGCCTGCGCAAAGCTGAAATTGTGCGCCTAGGCCTTGAATTGGGCGCGCCGTTCGATTTAACTTGGTCATGCTACAGTCGCGAGGATCAGGCGTGCGGCGTCTGTGACAGCTGCGTGTTGCGGCTGCGGGCGTTTGCGGCTGCGGGAGCGGCCGATCCCATTTCTTATGCCGAGAACGCATGTCGAGAAAGGGATCGTTGAATTTTGTGATTGTTGATGGTTGACTGAAAACAGATCCGCTCGTTTCGATACTCATTCAACCAGTCAGAAATCGATCCATCGAGAGTGTTTGCGCCGGGAGGCCAAGATGAAGAAACATTTTGCCGTGTTCGCTTTTGTTCTCTTAATACTGGGACTGTGTGCTTCCCCGGTCTTCGCCCAGTCTGGAACAGTCAAGGGCGTTTGTAAGGACGTTGATGGCAAGCCCATCGCGGATGCCATCGTGGTCTACAACAATCTGGACAATGGCCAGAAATACACTCTCAAGACCAACAAGAAGGGCGAGTATTTTTCTCTCGGCGTTGCCGCCGGCAAGTACGATGTCATCCTGTACAGGAATGCCGATGACCTCAAGGCGAACAAGGCACTGTTTCCAGTCAAGGGATTTCCGGTCACGCTGGACGAAAACACTCTCGATTTCGACCTCCAGAAGGAGCAACAGAAGGCCGCCCAGGGCGTAGGGCTGACTCCCGAACAACTCAAGCAGAAGCAGGAGGCCGAAGAGAAAGTAAAGAAGGAAAATAGCACGATTAAAACCCTGAACGATAAGATCGTAGCCGCCAATGCTTCCATGAAGACCGGTGACTACGACGCCGCAATCGCCACCTTAACCGAAGCTACGCAGATCGACGCGACGCGCGATGTAATCTGGGCGCAACTCGCCGATGCCTATCGCGGCTCTGCGACCAAACAGACCGATCCCGCGGAGAAATCAAAGCGCCTGCAGGAATCCGTCGCCGACTACCAGAAGGCGATCGATCTCAAGCAGAAAGCCATGGAAACGAAGAAGGATGCGGATGATAACAAGAAACTGGCGGCATATTACAACAACATGGCAGATGCCGCCGCCAGGTCAGGCAAGGTCGACGACGCCGTGAAGGCCTATACCCAGGCGGCCCAACTCAATCCTGAGGGCGACGCAGCCTATTACTTCAATATCGGTGCCGTTCTAACCAACGCCGGCAAGGTCGATGACGCCATCGCCGCTTTCGACAAATGCATCGCCGCCGACCCCAACAAGGCAGACGCCTATTACCAGAAGGGCGTGAACATGATCGGCAAGGCCACGCTGCAAGGTAACAAGATGGTTGCACCCCCGGGAACGGCGGAAGCATTCCAGAAATACCTCGCGCTTGCGCCCACCGGTCCCTACGCCGACGTGGCCAAGCAGATGCTGACGAGCATCGGCGCCCCAGTGGAGACAGGCTTCGGCACGAAAAAGAAGGGCGCCAAAAACTAAGTCGTATGCTTCAGATCGAAGAGGGCGGCCCGCGGTCGCCCTTTTTTTCGTCGGTGAGCCGCCCGGCCGAAGCCCCCAGGGGTTTCTGAGAACTGAGAACTGCCTCTGGTTACTAAGGGCGTTGTCCTACCCGTCCTTACGTTTCGCCCGCCCGCGCGATAAAGTATAGGTATCAGGTCAACTTCGGTTGGCCCGGACTCCCGTCTGTGGTGTGTGCAATTCCCTAAGAATAAGCACGGATTTGTGCGAGGAGTGGAATTGGCAACACCTGGCATCGCGGCAATTGCAGTTTCATTGGAAGGTTATTCTGGCAGCGGCAAAGTGGCTACTCCCGCCCTGCTGGGCGCGATGCTGCGCGCCGCCGAAAAGATCAGCGATCTCATCTTTTCTCCCGGACGGCCTCCACAGGTGCAGGTCTACGGCCAGCTCATCCCGGTGCAGGTTCCGGGACTCACCATGCTAACGCCCGATGACACCCGCCATCTTGCCGCCGACCTGATCGGCGACAATAAGCAGGCGGTTACCACTCTGCGCGAACACGGATCCTGCGATATTTCCTACGGCTTGCCCGGCGTGGCCCGGTTTCGCGTCAACATCTTCATCCAGCGCGGCAGTTGCGCCGTTGTGATGCGAGTAATCCCAACCGCCATCCCCGACTTTGCTTCGCTTCGCCTGCCGGAGCATCTCTCGGACGTGGCCAAGCTGCGCGATGGCATCGTGCTCGTCACCGGCCCTGCCGGATCCGGCAAGTCTTCTACCCTCGCAGTGCTGCTCGATTGCATCAATCGCGAAAAAAATTATCACATCATCACCATCGAAGATCCCATCGAGTTCCTGCACAACCACAAAAGCTCGACCATTCATCAGCGTGAACTGCACAGCGACACTCCCAGCTTCGCTCACGCCCTGCGCTCGGCGCTGCGCCAGGCGCCTAAGGTAATTCTGGTGGGTGAGATGCGCGATCGCGAAACCATCGAGAGCGTCCTCGAAGCCGCCGAGACCGGCCACCTCGTGCTCTCCAGCCTCAACACCATGGACGCACCCAAAACGGTGGAGCGCATCGTCAGCTCGTTCTCGCCCGAAGAACAGAAAAGTGCGCGCGAACGCTTCGCCAAGAGCTTCCGCTACATCATCTGCCAGCGGCTCTTGCCCAAGGCCGACCGCAGCGGCCGCGTCCCAGTAGCCGAAATTCTGAAAGTCAACGCCCGCACCCGCGAGTGCATCGAAAAAGGTGACCGCGACGGTAAGACGCTGCTCGACGCCATGAAGGCCGGCGCAACCGAAGGCATGCAACACTTCGACGGCGAAATCGCCGAACTGGTCCGCGACCGCGTAGTCGACCTCGAAGTCGGCCTCTCATACGCCAGCAACCCCACCGTCTTAGGCCAGGAACTCGCCCGCTAATACGCTGCTTCTTACGCTCGTATCAGGGGTGCAGCGGACAAGCGAGGCTCGCGGGAGGGGCGTCGATCACTCAAGGAATCATTTAATGAGCGCTATCGCCTGTTGCGTCAGTTGTGCTGGTGAGCTCAGGGATCGTGAGTCGGATCTAAACTAGTTAGCGGTCGACAATCATTCACAAAGGATTGATGCTCGCTGTCGATTTCACGAGACCACGCATCTTGAGCAGGCTTGAGGCGGCTTTTACTTCAATCCGGCTTTATTCAGCCCATCCACCACATACAGATCGGAGAGAATGCGGTGCACGGAGTAGGCGTACGATTTTCCATCGGCGCTCAAATTCAGCGAGACGATGCTCTGTACGCCGGCCGGGTCTGCCGGTGCAATTTCCTTCCAAAGCTCGTGCTTGCCGGTGGCGATGTCAACGCGGAAAATCTGGGTTGGGACGGTTCGCGTTCTCACTAGTAGATTCTTTCCATCCTCGGTAAAGCCCATGACGATCTCGTCCTGTTTAGGGTCGTAGCCGAATCGTTGCGGCTCGCCGCCGGCAATAGGATAGAGCCAATGTTGCGCCTTGGCATCCCGAGCCAGCAGGCACTTGCCGTCTGGCGTGATAAAGCCGCCGACAGTTCCTTCCGGTGTAATGGGCTTCGGACTTCCACCCTGGATGTCGAGCAAATAAGTGCGCGGCCCGTGCCCGGGCTCGGCGGCGCTGAAGACAATAGACTTTCCGTCTGGCAACCAGGCGGGATCATAGTGGTCCACCTTGTTGCCGGTAAGGTCTCTCGGCTCCCCAACTCCGGTGGGCAATAGCACGAGCCTGGCGGGAGATCGATCCGCGGCCAGGACCCACTGCCCGTCGGGTGACAGAAAGCCGAAGCCGCCATCCCCCAATCGAACCGCGGGGGAGCCATCGGTCTTGCGAAGATACATGCTGTAGTCCGCGCCTACAGCCTCTCCGGTTTCCGAGAAGACAACCGTTCTACCGTCAGGCGACATGTCAGTCAGCAGCGACCAGTCAAACCAAGACAGGCTGCGCTCGCGCATCTCACCCGGCGGCAGTGCCGAGAGGGTGATCCGAGTCTTGTCCGAGGTCAAGAGCACAAGTCCCGTGCGGCTCAGATCGTGAAGGGTCAAGCCGCCCGGCGCCCGATAGACGAGTCGCTCCTTGCCGGACAGATCGAGCGCGTAAATCGAGCGCGCCGCTCCGCCTGGCGCCGCCGAGTACCAGACTTCTTTACCGTTCGGAGTCCAGGCCGCGCCCCACACCGTTGAATAGAATGACGAACTGACCTTGCGATTCCCTTTCACATCCGTGATGACGATCCGGCCATCGTCTCCAGTGCTCACATGATCCGCAAAGGCGAGGAACTCCCCATTGGGGCTGAATCGCGCATCAGTTACCCATCCTGCGGGTTCATAGATCACGTTCCCGGCAGGAAATTCCAAATGATTCTCGCCACCTGTTCCCGTGGGGTTTCGATGTATCACCGCCAGCGACTGGCCATCGGGCGTCCAGTCGGCTCCGTAACAGCCTTCGAGGATCTCCCGCGGCGCTCCACCGGCCAGCGGAACCCGTGCCAGGATGCCAAACTGGGAAAGCCCGAAACTCGTAGGGTGCAGCATGATCGCCATCTCACCCTTGGAAGAGATGGAGAGGATCTGCGCGGTCGGAAACCCAATGGATCGTGAATCGGTGCTGTCAAAATGCGTCGTGAAAAGTTCCTGAGGCCGTCCATCCCACGCCGCGCCATAGATGATTGTCTGCCCATCGGGAGCAAAACGCGCCTGCTGAATCGTGCCGTTGCGAAAAGTAATTTCGTGAAACGTGGGATTCGCGCTGGCCGCTGTGTGCCGCGCGTAACGAAAAATTCCCACCCAGGACGCGAGCACCAGCAATCCAGCGACTGCCGGCACAAGCCAACGGCGGACCGGTTTTTCCTCTGGCAGCGCCTTCACGCCTCCGCGCGAAGAAGTCGAAACATCTGTGAGTGCTTCTAGATTGAAGGCCACGTCGCGCGCCGACTGGAACCGCTCCGCCGGACTTTTCTCCAGGCAGTGGCGCACGATGCGGTCGAGCGCCGGCGAGATATTGCGATTGGTCTCGTTCAGATCAGGCGGATCCTCTTTCAGGATCGCGCTCATGGTGTCGGCGCCGGAGTCGCCGTGAAACGTGCGCTTTCCCGAGAGCATCTCGTAGAGAATCGCCCCGAACGAGAAAATGTCGGAACGCGCATCGGTCGCCTTGCCGCGCACCTGCTCAGGCGACATGTAACCGGCTGTCCCCAGCACGGTGCCGGCTTCCGTGGCGACTTGCACTGTAGGTGCGTCGTCGGAAACGTTGACCTCGGGGCGCGTGAACTTGGCGAGACCGAAGTCGAGAATCTTTACCCGACCGTCCTCCGTGATGAACAGGTTCTCCGGCTTCAGGTCGCGGTGAATGATCCCTTTTTCGTGCGCAGCGGCCAGCCCCCGCGCGACCTGTTGCCCGTAGTCGATAGCCTTGCGCGTGGAAGAGAGGGGACCATTGCGCAGCCGGTCGCGCAGCGTTTCGCCTTCGAGCAACTCGGAAACAACATAAGGCGCGCCGTTAGCCTCGCCAATATCGTAAATCGAAAGAATATTGGGATGATTCAGCGCGGCCGCCGCGCGCGATTCCTGCGTGAACCGCTGCAGGCGCTCGGGATCTGCCGAGAACGACGCGGGCAGAATCTTGACCGCAACGTCACGGTTCAACCGCGTGTCGCGGGCCCGATAGACTTCGCCCATGCCGCCCGCGCCCAGCGGTGATTCGATTTCGTAGGGGCCGAGTTTCGTGCCGGATGTGAGGGCCATTCGTGCGTGCAATTATAGCCCGTGCAGCATGTTGAGCAATCGACCCTGCTCCCTGGCGCCTGCGCGACCTTTCCTTGCACTATCATCTTCCCATGGCCCCACCGCCAACCCAATCCCTCGTCCTAACCTTCGAAGAAGCCCGCCGCGTCGTCGAAGACCATGCCGCGCGCCTGCCCACAGGGACCAACGAAGCCATATCCCTCCTGCACGCCGCCGGACGAGTCCTAGCTGAGCCTGTCGCCGCCGATCGCGACATCCCTCCCTTCCCACGCTCCACCCGCGATGGGTACGCAATACGCGCAGCCGATCTGGCAACGCTCCCAGCCAAGCTGAAAGTGGTGGGAGAAATCAAAGCGGGCCCGCTGCAACCGCCATCCACTCTGAATCGAGACGAAGCCTTCTCCATCATGACCGGCGCTCCGGTGCCGCCGGGCGCAGACGCGGTAGTCATGGTTGAATACACATCGCAAAAAGGCGAACTCGTCGAAATCGCAAGAAGCGTTGCCTCGGGCGAAAACGTCGTTGCCCAAGGAGCCGAAGCCAAACGCGGCAGCCTCCTGCTGGATCGCGGCACCCACCTCAACGAAGCCGCCATAGCCCTCGCAGCGTCAGTGGGCAGATCACGACTGGAAGTATTCGTTCGCCCACGCGTCGCGGTACTGACAACAGGCGATGAGATTGTGCCAGTCGATGCCGAACCTGGCCCCACGCAAATCCGTAACTCCAACAGCTATTCGCTGGCAGTGCAGATCCAGCAAGCCGGCGGAGCCCCCGTGCTCTTGCCAATCTCCCCCGACGAACCGCGCCGCCTGCGGCAGTTGATCGAAGACGGCCTCCAGTCCGAGCTGCTGATCATGACCGGTGGCGTCTCCATGGGGCGCTACGATCTTGTCGAACAGGTCCTCTCAGAAATGCAAGCCGAGTTCTTCTTCACCGGAGCGAAGATCCAACCGGGAAAGCCGGTAGTATTCGGCCGAGTCCCGACGCAGCAGAAATACTTCTTCGGCCTGCCCGGCAACCCAGTCTCGACCATGGTCACATTCGAACTGTTTGCCAGGCCCATGCTCCAAGCGCTGGCGGGAATGTCCCCGAGCCCGCTCACCTTCCTGCACGCCCGCCTGAAATCCGAAATCCGAGTCAAGCCAGGACTGAACGCGCTTCCTCCCCGCAATTCTCTCCGGCCAGTACGAAGACGCCGAGGTCGAACTCGTACCCTGGCAAGGCTCAGGCGACGTCGCAGCCCAAGCCCGCTCCAATTGCTACATAGTCATCCCGCCCAATCTCGAGCAAATTAAAGTAGGCGACTGGGTAGCAATCATGGGCCGGGGCTCACTCTGAAATCCTCGACGTTGCGGCCTTCCTGCGTCATCCCGAAGGCCCGCGTTTTCTCCAGCGGGACGAGGGATCTCCCTTGCGCACACTGCCGTCCTGAGTCAGCACTGCCTACCCGCCGGACCGCCCTCCCGCGCCTTCATCCCATGTAAGATAGAACTTCCGCATGCCGAAGAAACTCTCCCACTACGATGCCGCCGGCCGCGCCCGCATGGTAGATGTCTCCGCCAAAACACCCACCCGGCGCGAAGCCGAGGCCAGCGCCTTCGTGCAGATCAAACCGGCCGTCCTGAAGGCGCTGCCAAACAATCCCAAAGGCGATCCTCTCGAAGTAGCGCGCGTGGCCGGAATCATGGCCGCCAAGCGCACGGCAGAGCTAATCCCGATGTGCCACCCGCTCCCGCTGGCGGACGTTGCCGTCGACATACGCCTGTGCGAAAATGGCGTCGCCATCACCACCAAAGTAGCAACCACCGCCGAAACCGGCGTGGAAATGGAAGCCCTCGTAGCAGCAAGTATTTCAGCGCTAACGATTTATGACATGCTGAAAGGGATGGATAAAGCAATCGAGATTCGCGAGATCGTCTTACAGCGCAAAACTGGAGGCAAAAGCGGAGACTACCGGCGCGCAAAGAAATAAGAAGCAGCGCGCCCTCAAACCGATTCCATGGCAAACGACGTAAAACTACTTCTTGTCGACGACAACCCAATGGTGTTGGGAATGCTGCAGCAGGCGCTTACTCCGTTTGCGAGCGTCGTGGCTGCTGGCGACGCGGCTGATGCCTTGCTCAAGGCGGTCGACGATCCCCCCGACTTGGTGGTTTGCGATTACCGCATGCCCGGCATGGATGGCCGCCAGTTGGTCGAGCGGTTAAAGAGCCGGCCGGCCACGGCAAATTTTTCCGCCATCCTGATGGCGAGCCGGGTTGACATTGATGAACGGCTTTCGCCGCAGGATGCTGCCGACGACTATCTGCCCAAACCTTTCTTCCTGAAAGAAGCCACGCGCCGCATCAAGCGCACTGTCGACCGCATCGCGCTCGAAAAGATGGCGAAGACTGCGCCCTCCGACGGCGTGGTGCGCGGCAACCTCTCGCAGATGAATGTGATTGACCTGATGCAGTCGCTCGAGATGGGACGCAAGAGTTGCCAGCTCAAGCTTAACCACGAAGGCGACAAGTGCGAGGTCTTCTTTGTCGAAGGCCAGGTGAAGCACGCGACCTACGGAGCTTTAACTGGTGATGAAGCCGTCTTCAAGGTTCTGCGCTGGACTGGCGGCAACTTCGAACTGAACTTCGAAGGCAAGACCGATCAGGAAACCACCAAGCTCAACACCCAGGGCCTGCTCATGGAGGGCTTGCGGCTGCTCGACGAATCGCAGCGCGATGGCGGCGGCGAGCCTGCCAGCTCTGAAGACACCGGCGCGACGGCGAGCCCCGCGGCCGGCAGCTCCGGTTCGAGCGGCAGCAGTGGGCGCCGGGAAGAGGAAGAAGATGTCCTCCTCGACAATTGAGGCTTCGTCGCACGGAAACCCCGGCCCGGTTGTTCTCACCGCCGCCGTGGTCACGGTCAGCGATTCCTGCGCCCGCGGCGAGCGCGTGGATGTTTCGGGGCCAGCAGTCGCCGAGCTCTTAAAGAAGCTTGGTTTTCGCGTGGTCGCGACCCAAATCGTGCAAGACGATTCCATGCAGATTCAAAATGCTCTGGTTCATCTCGCGCTCGAAGTCCGCTTCATCGTAACCACCGGCGGCACGGGAATTGCGCCGCGCGACGTCACGCCGGAGGCGACTGAAGCGATTTGCGATCGTCTGATCGATGGCGTGGGCGAGCGCATGCGCCTCGAAGGCGTAAAGAAAACTCCGTTCGCTGCGTTGAGCCGCGGAGTGTGCGGAGTGCGCGAGAAAACTCTGATCCTGAATCTGCCCGGCAGCCCCGGCGGTGCGGTCGAATCCCTGGAAGCGGTCATGGACTTGATTCCGCACGCACTCAACCTGCTCGAAGGAAAGACAGAGCACTTTTAGTCGAGGCTGAGCATGGCGTTCCCCATCCGAGTCTGCGCGGTTTGCTCAGAAGAGTTCGAATTGAGACCGGATAAAACCGGCTTCGCCAACCGCTGTCCCGCCTGCAGCGCGCCTGAAAACGCCGACGCTGTTACGAAGCGCAGCGCAGACGCCGACGAGCGCAAGACTTTGAAGGAAGCGAACGAGGCGCGCAGGCAAGCCATGCGCGACTTGCTCTATCGCAAAGACAGCTAGCGGTTTTCCAGCCGCTCGGCGCTACGGCATCTCGTAACAGCCAATGTCGATTTTCTTCTTTTGCACCCGGGGATGACCGTCCAGATCCTCATCGCCAACCATCGCCGATCCCAAATCCTCGCCGGCATTTCGCGCCGGAGAGTCCGACCGGAGATGAAAGTCGTGCGCATCGGGATCGACAAATTGCGGATCTGCAAACCGCGAATTCTGATCATTTCCCGTCGCCGCAACATACTCCTGAAAACTCGGGTAATCTTTCTTGTCGAAAGACCATTTCACAGCTTTCGAACCTGAAGGAAAGTAATAGATGTTGTGATCCATCGTCACCGTGGGAGCACCGCCGTCCATGCGCCCAGACTTGCTGGTCATGGCTATTCCGTGGTCGCCCACATAGACGATGTTGTTCTTGAAAGCATTGTTGCGCATGTAGAACTGCATCAGGAACTCGCCTTGCCCCGTCTTCCAGGTGTCATTCTTGTAAAGCGTGTTGTTCACAATGACGACGTCCTCGGTGGTGCCGCGCTTTTCGTCATAGCCTCCAATACTGAATCCGGAAGCATGGCAGGAATAAATCAGATTGTTGCGCGCGATGATGTGGCTCGTGCTCCCCACGCGGTGCTCGCTGGCGAGCTCAATGCCGAAATCCGCATCGTGGATGACGTTGCGCTCGATCAGAATTCGAGTTCCACCATCCACGTAGATGCCGTCGGAGTCAGGGGTCTCGCCGTACGCCGGATTGCCTCTCGCAGTGATGCTATACACGAGGTTCTCGCTCACCACGCCGTCGCGCGCGCGGTCGACGGCGGGGTCGGGTGCCGTGTGTTCGAAGCCGATCACGTCGATTCCAATATTGTTGTTGTCGTGCACCGTGTTCTTCGTGATGCGGAATCCGGCCACGTTGCCGTTTACCACCAGCGACTCGCTCGATCCTGTCTTGAGGTGATGCACATCGTTGCCATCAATGATCAGGTCGCTGATCGGAGTGGTCGCGGAGGTGCCGTAAACAGAAATACCAAAGCCGTTGGCCCCGCTGCCCGGCCGCAACTGCCGCGGCGAGTTCTGCTCAATGTGATGCACGTTGTTATGCAGAAGTTCGATATGCGATCCGCCTCCGAATACGCGGATTCCCCCCGGAACGCTGCCGAAGTCGCTGGTCCGGTAGTTGCGTATCTCAAGTCCCTCGATGCGCACAAAGCTCACGTTGGTCAGCAGTACCATGCTGTGCTGGCCTGCTGGGGGCGTGAGGCAACCGCCGTCGAGAATCGCGTGCTCGCCGGGCTGGCTGCGAAACGTGATGAACCCTTGCTCGGCGTTTCCGGAGACGTTCACCGCGAGCTGCTGGCAGTACGTACCCGCCCGCAAATTAACCGTGTCTCCGGGCTTCGCAATGTCGGCGGCATGTTGAATCGTGCGCAGCGGCTTGTCGATCGTCCCCGGGTTCGAATCGTTGCCGTTGGTCGAAACATAAAGATCAGAGTGAGCGCCGGCGGCGATCCCAGCCCCTGAAAGCACGAGAATCAAAAAACCGTGAGCCAGCAATCGATGGATAGAGCGCAAGTCGTTCCTCCGCTATAAGACTTTGCATTGTTCCACCCCGCAGCCTAAACGAAGTCCAATGAGAATGTCATTCCGATCTCCTGACCCTTCTCATCCTGTGGAAGCTGCTTGTATTAAGCTATGGAGATAATGGCCAAGCCTTTGATCTTAGTCGTCTGTCTGGCAGGCATTGTCACGCTGGCTTTGAGCGGAGTGCCTACCAATGCCGCAAGCCAGAAGTCGCGTGGATCGTCTGTTCGAACATCTATTCTCGAGCCCGCATCGGGTGCGTTGCTCGGGCAATTCTATGGCGCGGGCAGCATCGAAGAGACGACGCGAAAGCTCGGGCGCACACCCGCCATTCACCTCGCCTACTACTCGTGGGACGCCGATTGGACCGGAAGCGTCACCCAGGCCGATTTGGCCGCGGGACGCATTCCTCTCATCAGTTGGGAACCGCATAAAATCGACTTCGCAAGGATCGCCGATGGAAGCCTCGACGCCACGATCCTCGCGCGTGCCAAAGGTTCCAAGGCGCTCGGCAAGAGGTTTTTTCTCGACTTTGCTGCCGAGATGAACGGCGACGAGGCCTGGAGCGGAAACAACGCTCCCCTGTACGTTTCCGCTTATCGACACATTCACGACCTGTTCGTCGCCGCAGGCGCGAAGAATGTGGTTTGGGCGTGGTGCCCAAATGTTACCGATACCCCTGGAGGCAACCGCACTACGATGGACTACTACCCCGGCGATGCCTACGTCGATTGGACCGGCGTCGATGGCTACAACTGGGGTACGACGAACGGCGGCTGGCAAACCTTCCAGCAGGTATTTCAAAACATCTACCCGCTGCTGGCAGCCAAGAAGAAACCGATTCTGATTGGAGAGATGGCTTCCGCTGAGGCTGGTGGGGATAAAGCAAAATGGATCGACAACATAATTCCAACGCTTCGCACTCGTTTCCCGCTCATCAAAGGTGTCGTATGGTTCGACATCAATAAGGAGGCTGATTGGCGCATCAGTTCATCTCCTGCCTCGGAAGCGGCTTTCATCCGCATGGCGAACGATCGCTATTTCAATCCGTAGGTGGAATCTTTGAAAAGGCCGGGTGCCCCATGTTTCGCGTTCTTTGCGAAACGTGGGATTCCAAGTTCCCATCCCTCAAGGGATTTTGCTGATCCTTCGCCTACCATTCTCAGGCCTTGGTGGCCGCGAATCGCAGCCGTACGTAGTCGGCCACCCAGGTTCCGTCGGCATCGCGAAGTTGCGGCTCCAACACCATCCGAACCTCCTGCAGATACTCGGTGCGAGCTTCGTCGGAGAAGCCTTGGAAGAAATTGAGAGCAAACGTTTCCAACCAACCAACGACGTCGCCCGGCAAGGGAGTTGGACGCGGGATCAGCGCAATGCTATCGACGCGAAACCCCGCGCGTTCCAGCCTCGTAGCGTAGTCGCCGGGTGTGGGGAAATACCACGGAACGCGAGCCTCGCCATCGGCTCCGCGGCGATCCAGTGCTTGCACCAGAGCAGTCCGGATCTTCTGAACGCAACCGTGGCCTCCACATTCAGCAACAAATCGGCCGCCCGGTTTCAAAGACCGATACACTCCAGCAATCATCGGATCCGCGCGCTTAATCCAGTGCAGCACCGCGTTACTGAACACGGCATCGAATTCTTCGTTGTATGGCAGGTCTTCGCCGCTGATGGCGTGCGCGTTCAAACCGAGCTTCCTCGCGGCTTCGACCTGCGGAAGGCTCGAATCGACGGCAACCACTTCACAGCCCAGATCCACTAGCTTTTTCGTGAGAACTCCGTCTCCGCAACCAAGGTCGAGGATCCTTTCACCGGGCTTAGGTGCAAGCAACTCGACAACGGGCGATCCTAAATCGGATACGAATCTCGCGTTACGCGCATAGGTCGCCGGATCCCAGGTTTGTGCCGTGGACATGGCCGAAATGATAGCAGGCGGGCCGGTTCGATTGGATTAAGTTCGATTGGATTACTGATGATGAACTATGAATCGCTCTGTCATTCCGACCAGAGCGGAGCGATAGTGAGCGAAGAGAGGAACCTGCTGTCCGTCGCTGCGCCTCGAAACAATCCTCACTTCTGTGCCGGCGGCACGTACTCCTTAGGCAGCGCGGAACCTTCCCCGAAGAAGAACTGGTCCATCTGCTTGACGATCACTTCCTGATCTTCACGCCGGGCGGGGTTCAGGCGGTATTCGTTGAGCAGCATCTTGCAGTGTTCAGTCCACATCCGCCACGCTTCCTGGGACACGTTGTCATAAACCTTGCGGCCGAGATCGTTGTCGAAAGGCGGCTCGTCCAGCCCAGGCATTTCTCGTTTCAACTTCACACAGAAAACGTTATGCGTCATACACGTCCTTCAGTCAGTAAGTATTATTATACGGGCTTCGGCTGTCAGGCTCCGGGCTCCAGGCTCCCAAACGCCGAAGCCCGAAGCCGATACCCGACGCTCTATTTCTTCTCCTCACTTTTTTCAGGAGTCTCGCTCTTATCCTTGATGGAGAGCAGCTCGATTTCAAAAATAAGAGTGGAGCCAGGGCCGATGTCGGCGCCCGCGCCGCGGTCTCCATAAGCCAGATCGGGCGGGATGAACAGCTGCCACTTCGAACCGACCGGCATAAGCTGAAGCGCCTCGGTCCAGCCTTTGATCACCCCAGTCACGGGGAACGTCGCCGGCTGTCCGCGTTTATACGAGCTGTCGAACTCGGTGCCGTTGATCAGCGTACCGCGATAGTTGCAGACCACGGAATCGCCTGTGGTGGGCTTCGGCCCCGTGCCTGCCGTCAGAATCTTGTATTGCAACCCGCTGGGCAATGTGACTACGCCTTCTTTGCCTTTGTTAGCAGCGAGAAAAGCGTCGCCTTCTTTCTTGTTGACTGCGGCGGCTTGCTCCATCTTGGCCTGCTGTTGCTCGTGCATCTGCTTCTGCATTTCAGTCATCACGGCCTGGGCTTCCTCGTCGGTCAGCAGCGTCTTGCCACCGGCAAAACCATCTCTCATCCCTCGGAGGAAGATCGCGGAATCGAACGGGACCGACTGTTTCTTAAGACCCTCACTCATTCTTTTAGCCTGATTCATTCCGAGGGCATAGCTGAACTTGTCTTTTTCGGTTTTGAGAACCAGAGGAGCTGCTGATGTTCTCTTTGCGGCAGTCGCGGAATGCGCCTTCGCCGCTGGCGCCTGCGCCTTGGGCGAAGTGGCCGGGGCCGGAGAAGCTGCTGGAGTTGTCGCTGCCGGAGTCTGTTGCGCCAGGGCGTTCCCCAGCAGCATCCCGGCCGCCAATAGGTGTATTGCGGTGGTGAAGGATTTTTGCATACAGCCATTGTCACATTGCCCGAAGATCTCCGCAAACCAGAGCAGTGCCGAGATGGTAAGCCAGGAAGGCGCCAGGAGGCAAAGATATGCAGCAGAAAGCGCTGGTGGGCCCGCCAGGATTCGAACCTGGGACCAATGGATTATGAGTCCACGGCTCTAACCACTGAGCTACGGGCCCGCGATGCTATAAAGCTAACACAGTCTTAAATGGCGGACGCTCGTGGCAGAATAGCGGCATGCCAATTGTTCGCGCTTCATCGGCTCCTGATTTTCTCTACGGGACAGCGTGGAAGGAAGAGCGTACTGCGGCGCTGGTGGAATTGGCGCTGCGCGCGGGATTTCGGGGCATCGACACGGCTAACCAGCGCCGGCATTACTTCGAGGCTGGAGTGGGGCAGGGGTTGGCGGCGGCTTATCATGCGGGGGTGGTGACGCGCGACGATCTTTTTCTCCAGACGAAATTTACTTACCGACCTGGCCAGGATCACCGGCTGCCCTACGACCCTGCGGCCAAACTCTCCGAGCAAGTTGCGCAATCAATGGCCAGTTCGCTGGAACATCTTGGGACTGATCACGTCGACAGCTACGTGCTGCATGGGCCCTCCTCGGGCTATGGCTGGACTGATGCGGACTCCGAGGTTTGGGAAGCGATGAAGAAGGAGCGTGATGCCGGGTGCACGAGGCTGCTTGGTGTGAGCAATGTTTCCTTGCTGCATCTGGAGCAGATGGTCGCTACTCACTCAGAGGCCCCGGCGTTCGTGCAGAATCGATGCTATGCGCGCTTTGGCTGGGACCGCGAGGTGCGGGGGGTCTGCAGTGAGCGGAAGATCGTGTATCAGGGATTTTCGCTGCTTACGGCGAATGCAGAAGTGCTTCGACACCCTATGGTCGCGGGCCTTGCGGCACGGGCCGGCGCAACTGCCGCACAGATTGTGTTTGCTTTTGCTCGCGCGATCGGAATGCTGCCACTGACCGGCACGTCCGACGCCGAGCACATGAAACAGGATTTAGCGAGCGCTGGCTTGGAACTGTCCGCTGATGCCGTGCACGCCATCGAGACTCTGGCGGGCTGAATGCTCACCGACGCTGCAGTCGCTCAAGAACCGCGCGCGCCGGAGGGTAATTAGGAGCGATTCTCAGCGCAATCTTAACCTCGGCCGCTGCCTCCTCGAAGCGATTCAATTCTGCCAGCGCGACGGCCAGGTTTGTGTGATATTCCGCGTCTGCGGGAGAAATGGCGATCGCCGATTCGAATTGCTCGAGGGCTAAGGGAAACTGTTGGAGGTCGCCGTAGACGCCGCCTAAATTGTTGTGCAGCGAAGCCTGGAAATCGTCTTTTGCGGTGTGTATGGCAAGTGCGCGCGTGAAGTATCTTTCGGCTTCAACAAGATTTCGCTCGTGTTCCCAGCTGAGCAAGCCGAGCGCGTTAAGAACATTTTCGTCCTGGGGGTGGGCCGCGTAGGCGCGATTCAAGATCGGCCCGGCTTCCTGCCAGTGTCCTGATTTCAGAAGGATCAAACCCTCTTCAGCATCCAATTCAGGATCGCTCGGAACAGCGTCGCGCCACTGGCGCAGGACCTGGAGAGCGCGAGCGTAATCGCCGCGATCGGAATACAGAGACGCCAACCCTTCGTAGCTGCGGGCCAAGTCGAGCGAATCGGGCGGATTCTCATCCCTCGCCAAGGCAATCGCACGCAGGTAGTGCGCTTCGGCGGATTCCGATTCCGCGGGATTGTCACCTTCGGTGGCGGCAACCATAAAATGCACAAAAGGCGCATCGGGCGAAACATCCAGAGTCTTGCGAAACAGGGTCGCGTCATCGTGCCAGTCCGGATTCCGGGCGAACGTTTCGGCGGAGAACCAAACCAAGACTGCCACGAGAAGAAGAGGGGATAAAGGCTTTCGGAAATTCTGGGGCAATCGTTTCACGATTGAAGCCGCGACTCCTGCTACGAGTAGACAGAACCCGACCGACGGAAGGTAGAGATAACGTTCCGCGAAGGCGTTTCTACCCAGGGCATAAATATTCATGACCGGCAGTAATGTTGTGAACACCCACAACCCCGCAAACGCGATCAAAGGAGCACGGCCCAGCGCGTAGCCGATAGCGACGCAGGCGATAGCTACGAAGAGAATACCGGCTATCGCCCGGGGATCCGCGATGGAGCGCACGGGAGAGAACACGTAATAAGCATTCAAATGGAGAGGAGCGGTTAGCTTCCACCAGTACTGCGCCAACAGGTGGAAAACGTTCAAGCCGACTTGAAAGCTCGTCAGCCCCCAAATTCGCTGGCGCGTAGTGAGAGAGCCAAGCATCCGAAAGCGCAAAACGAGGTAGGCAGCCAGCACACACCAGAACGGGACACTAAGCTTTGCAGACGAGAGAAGCCGCTCTTTGAAATTGCCGGCCCGAAGGCAAACCGCGTAGGCTGCGATTATTGCGGGAAACACCATCGCCGTTTCTTTCCACAGCAGCGCTGCGGCGAACGCCAGCAAAGATAGGCACAGTAGGATCCAGTGCCTGGGTAGAGAGCGCCGCGTCGGACTCAGGCCTGAGCCGGGATCGTAGGAGGAAAGAAACAAGGCGAACGAGATGAGAACGAAAGTTGCGCATCCAAGCTCCGGCAGAGCGGAAATCCAATCAACGGCCTCGGAGTGGACAGGGTGGACTGCGAACAGGGCTGCGGCGGAAAATGCGACTGCGAGGCGTCGAGTCAATTTCAAATAAACAGTGAATGCGGCGAGAACCGCAGCCAAGGCAAACACAATGCTGAGAGTATGCAAAGATTGCGACTGAAGTCCGAACCACTCCGCCGTCAAGCGATAGGCGCCCATTTGCAACGGGCGGTAATAGTTCGTATGCCCGGGCTGGTTGGGGTGCCTGTAACCCCAAACGTCGGAGGTGAACAAGTGCGACCAGGGCGCATCGGGCCGGAGATCAGGATTCATCACGATCTGCTGATTGTCGTCCCATACGAAGTTGTTGCTTAGGCTGTTGGCGTAGGCGATCAGCACAAGGACGCACAGAGCGGCCGCGGCGATTGCGATCCGCATCCAGGGACGCAGTTGCCAACTGCGCGGTTCTGGGGTCGGCGGAGTGACGTTGAGCGGACGCCTGCGCCTATCTCGCATTCTTTCTGCTTTACCCACGCGAACGCCCTGTCAGCACGCGCAAATTGGACTCCGTGATGCTGACATATCATAGCCGTGGCTAAAGGCTAAGTGAAATTCGGCCCGAACTCCTATTTCGGGTTGTCGACTAGCGCCAGCGCTTGGTCTGTCGTGATGAATTTTGCTCCGAGAGCTTGCAGTTCGGCTGCGGTGCGAGCTCCGTCTTCGGCGTTCAGGGTTTCGATTGCGTCTTTGACGATGGAGACGCGGCGCCCGCGCTCTAGTAATCCCTTGGCAGCGAGGCGAACGCAGTATTCTGTTACCACTCCGAAGACCACGAACTCGGCGTTTTCTCCGAATCGTTTTACCAGTTCGTCGGCGTGGCGGGATTCGAAAATGTCGAGCGTTTGTTTTTCGAGGAGAATCTGCTGATATTGAGCAAGATCGCGGGGCAGCGCTGCTGTGGGCTCGTTTGGCACCGTCAGAACCTTCTCGGTCAGGGCTTCCGGAGCATACGTGGATCCTGCCGTGCCCTTTACACAATGCGGCGGGAAGGTTTTGAATTCGGGATCGTCCTTTGTGTGGAAGCAACCGTGTGAGACCAGGAAGACGCGGCCCTGGCGGGCGGCGTCGGTGAGCCGGCGAATATTCGGGAGCAAGCGTTCCGCCCCAGGGACGTAGAGTTTGCCGCCGGGGAGCATGAAGTCCGCCTGCGTGTCGACTTCCCAGAAAATCACGTTGCTAGATGCCATAGCCTCTGCGCCTTCTCCAGACAACAATTGTACAAACTCATTACACGGTGATGACAAACAGACGCGGGCGCGATCCTAGCATCCCTCAACAGCGGTCAGAGAAATCGCGGTCCAGCCTTTCGAATCAGTCTTTCGAATGCGGGTTGCCGAGCTACCCCTGCCTCTGGCTTTGCAATAAAAAGAGGAGGCTTTATGCAGCGTCGCAGGATCGCTTACACGGTTTGCCTGGGCTTAGCGTTGATGCTGGTTTCGAACGCAGCCCTGGCGCAGTATAAACTCACAAACTTGGATTCGAATCAGGTAGGAGCGGCCAGACATGTCGACCCCCTGCAGGTGAACGGCTGGGGTCTTGCTTACGGCACCGGCGGGCCGTTCTGGGTCAGCGATCAAGGCTCGGGCTGGTCCACACTCTACACCGGGGTGGGAATCAAGCAGGGACTGGAAGTGTCGATTCCGTCAGCAAATGGCGCAGGTCCGGGTCAACCAACCGGAATTGTATTCAATGGATCGCCCGATTTTCAGTTGGGGGGATGGCCCACGTTCTTCATGTTCGCGACCCTGGACGGGACCATCAGCGGCTGGGCTCCGGAGACGAATCCCAACGACGCGATCATCGCGGTGAATAACTCGGCGGCCGGAGCAAGTTACACGGGCCTTGCCGTTACCAACCGGCCCTCGGGCAATCTGCTGTATGCCGCCAACCTGGTTAAGAATGTGGTCGAGGTATACGACGGCAGCTTCAATCTGGTCAATACTTTTACCGACCCCACGCTGGGGCCGACTTACGGACCATTCGGCATCGCGGACATCAATGGACTGGTTTACGTGTCCTTTGCCTTAACGTCGACAGCGCCAAGCGGCCAAATCGATATCTTCGAAGAGGACGGAACATTCGTCAAAGTGCTGGCGCAAGGCCCGCCCTTGAACCAGCCCTGGGGTTTCGCCGTGGCACCCAAGAATTTTGGGCCGCTCAGCAACACTCTGCTGGTCTCGAACAACACGAACAGTGGCGCCATCAACGGCTTTAACCTCGACAGCGGCCAGTTCGTGGGCCGGGTTAGGGACACGAGCGGAAAAGAAATCGCCATTGACCAGCTCTGGGGGATTGAGTTTGGCGGCGGCGGAAAAGATGACGTGAACGGACGAACCAACCAACTCTTTTTCACTGCCGGTCCTTACAACAATCTAGCGGGCACGTTCGGTGTAATTGAGTTCAAGCCGTAGAGTCCGTCGGTGCGCAAGAACTCACAATGAGGGCCGCCCACGAGGCGGCCTTTGTGTTGTGAAGCGAAGGCGTGAACGAACGGAGGCGATGAGTGGCTCTGGCGGACGCCAGGCTCAGGAATTCGGGTCTTGCAGGCGCTGAACCAGCGACAACAGGTTGGCTTCGAGCGCCTTTTTGCTAGTCTCGGGCAGATCGATGAAACGGAAGGGCTGAAGCCAGCCTTGCGTGGCCCACATGGGGAACATCATCTCTGCTTTTTCGCGTACGGTGGTCTCGCCCAGGTGAAAGATGACTTCGACTCGGAGCTTTTCGTCGAGAGGCTTTTCCAGGTGCATGAGGCCACCGCTAGTCGAAAGCTGATGCACTTTGCCTCGCACCTGGCGCCGGTTGGGCAGGCGGATCAGCGACAGAACGGAGCCACGCAACTTGACACGAAACGGGCGGTCCTTGCCGACCTGAAAGGCTACGGACGGTGAGGCCTGCGCGACCGATTCTGGAGTCTGGGACATCGTGGCTAGAGTATGGCACTTCGCTGGCAACGGGACGAGGTTACGAAAGAGCCAAGAATCAGTGGCCAGTGGTTAGGGGTCAGTGGTCAGTATGTCTTCCCTCGGAGGAATCTGCGTTTCTGTGGGGCGGACTGCCGACGAATGATGACTGGCCACTAATCTCTGACCACTATTTTCTGCTGGGATGGGCTTCGCGCTGGCCAGAGAAAACATTATAGGGCCAGACATTCTTGCTGGCGGGCGGGGCCTTGGCTGCACTTGCTGACGCGGGGCTGGCTGAGGCGGCACAATTCCAATCCGCTGGTGGATCGGCAATTCCCCAGACATTTCCGGGGTTGTAGAGCGACACCCCGATAAGAAACTGCTTTCCTTCGCTACCCAGTGGCAGGCAATTCGCCACGCGGCCCGAAGCGGTTCCGCCGCCCGGCAGATTACTCAGCAGCACCGGAGTTTCCAGCGGCAAGGCTTGCGGGGTGCGGAATCCGCAGCCCTGCGCACTCACTACCAGCGCCACGCATTCGGCGGCGAACACATGTTTGCGGTCGAGACTGGTGACAGTGATGGGAATTTCCACACGTATTCGCGTGCTGCGCCGGGTCGCCTTGGGTGTGAATATTTCCATCTGGGTGCTTGGTCGCTCTCGTTCTTCGGTGTTTCCTACAACTTAGTTTGACAGAACTGAGGCTGGATCGACGCCTAATAAAGGGCTAGCGGAGGTGACGGAAGTAACCGGCGGCGGTGTCTTGAGTCAAGCACCCAGCCACTGGGCCGCATTCGAGGGGAGATGTCTTGCCCTGCTAAGATGGCTCGACATCCGTGAGCAATGCGCCAACTACTTCGGTTGCCCCCGAGTGGGAACTTCTGCTGGCCGCGAGCTCGGCTGACCCTGACGGCAACGCGCTCGGCCGCATCCGGCGCCTGCTGGAAATGCCGGTCGAGTGGGAGATGCTGCTGCGGCTGGCCGACAATCACGGCACATCTTCGCTGCTGTATCAAAACTTTCTACGTCTGGCGGACACGGTTCCTTCGCCTGTGCTGGCATCGCTTCGCCAGGGTTATGAGGGGAACGTCTATAAGTCCCTTTTTCTCACACGCGAGTTAATCCGCATCGTGGACCGGCTCGAGGGGCTGGGCATCGACGTCGTTCCTTACAAGGGTGTCGTCATGTCGGAGGTTTACTACGGTGACATGGCGCTGCGGCAGTCTGGTGACATTGACTTGTTTGTGCGCAAGCGCGACGTCGGGCGCATCAAGAGCACTCTGGCGGACCTGGAATATACGACGCGGCTGACGATCCCTGACGAGGTGTTGAAAGATTACATCGCCGCCGGCTATGAGTGGACTTTCGACAGTCCTGCCGGGCCGAACCTGCTGGAGCTGCAGTGGGCGCTGCAGCCGCGGTTTTATGCCGTCGACTTCGATATGGACGGATTGTTTGAGCGGGCGGTGAAGGTCACGCTGGCGGGTCGTTCGGTGAAAACTCCTTCTCCAGAAGATCTGCTGCTGGTGTTGTCGGTGCATGCGGCGAAACATGTTTGGGGACGGCTGATCTGGCTGTGCGACATCGCGCAGATTTTGAAGCGGGAGAATTTGGACTGGGATCGGGTGCAGGCTCGAACCCGGGAATTGGGGATCGAGCGGATCCTGCGGGTCACGCTTTTGTTGGCGAACCGGTTTTTGGGAACTGCGATTCCGGCGGCGATCGAAAGCGCCGTTCTTGCGGGTCAGGCGGCGCGGGGCTTGGCTAATGAGATTGCAGCGGGTTTGGCTGCTGGAGTTTCGTACGACACGGGGCGGACATCTTATTTCCGGTTGATGATGCGGCTTCGCGAACGGCGGGCGGATCGGGTGCGATTTCTTGCGCGGTTGGCGTTTACTCCTGGGCCTGGCGAGTGGGGGTCGGTTCGGTTGCCTGGGCTGCTGGTTCCGCTCTATCGGGTGGTGCGGCTAGCGCGGTTGGCGGGGAGATTCGCACGTGGGTAAGGAAGCAAGTCGAACGCGCGGTTATTGGGTCGCAAAGGACGCGCCCCTTCGCGCGGCTCGCCCGGGTCTTTCGTTCGCGCAAAGAACGCGCTCTCTCAGTGTGCCAATCAAGCTCTTAGCGGCTGGCCAGGCCGCCGGCGGTTTCGCCGCCGTCCAGGGTGTACACGTGGCCGGTGGCGTAGGCGGCGTCGTCGGAGGCTAGAAATGCGAACAGGGCCGCGATCTCTTCCGGCTGCGCGTGGCGGCGGAGGGGGATCTTGCGGTTTACTTCTTCGAGCATAGCGTCGGTGTACTCGGCGCGCTGCATCGGCGTTAGAACATATCCGGGCGCTACGGCGCACACGCGAATTCTGGGCGCTAGTTCGAGCGCCATGGAGCGGGTCAACTCGATCACTCCTGCCTTGGTCGCGTTGTAGCCAGCGTAGTAAGGATAGCCCATGATGCCGTTTGTGGAGGCGGTTTGCAGAATCACAGCGCTGCCGCGCTCGGCCGAGAAACGTTCCCACATGTGGCGCGCGGCAGTTTGCGCGACGTAGAAGACGCCGGTGAGATTTACGGCGATGACCTGCTCCCATTCTTCGGGCGTAATTTCGAGGAAGCTGCGGCGGATGCTGATGCCGGCATTGTTAATGAGGACATCGACACCGCCCATCACGCGGACCGCTTCGGCGAACGCGGCTTCCACCTGCATCAGGTCGGTGACGTCGGCGATGATGGCTTCGGAAATCCCCGGCAGCTGATGACGAAGGGAGGCGCATGCTGCCGAATCGCGGTCGAGGATACAGACTTGCGAACCTTCTTCGAGAAAACGCGCGGCAGTGGCGGCGCCGATTCCGCTGGCGCCTCCGGTGATGAGGACTCGTTTGTCTTTCAGGCCTTTCATGCGGCTTCCATCGTATCCGGTTTTATCGTTCCCACGCGACTGATACATTAGAATTTAGTCTGATTTTTGCGCAATGCCAGCGCGTAGCTGAGGTTGAGACATGCCCGTAACCTACGCCATCGACACGAAAGAAAGGGTCATCCGTACGCGGTGCGTTGGGGTGGCGACTCTGGCCGAAGTGGTTGAGCATTTTCGAGAGTTGGAGCGCGATCCTGACTGCGCGGATCGCCTTGATGTTCTCTTAGACCTGAGTGAGATGACCAGCCTGCCGAGAGCCATCGACATAAAAGCAGTTCCCTTTGAAATAGCAAGGATTCGGGAAAAGGTGCGCTTCAGTGCCTGCGCCATCGTGGCTACGACGGACCCTCTTTTCGGTATGTTGCGGATGTTTGAAGTTCTGGCAGAGAGATATTTTCGGGTGATTCATGTTTTCCGAACCAGGCCGGAGGCGGAGACGTGGCTGAAGTTGCAGAGGCAGGCTTCTGATGGCGAGTCCAACATCTCCAGAGTACCGGGGCCAGTCGAGCCAAGCGCTGGTGGCGGGACTGCGGAGCAGTGATAGGAAGGCTTGGAGCCGGTGGCGGGCGCGGCAGACAGATTCCTCGTCGCTTCACTCCTCGGAATGACGAGGATCTTCAAATCGATGACAGTCTTAAATGGGTTTGCCGCGGAAGAAGTAGACGAGCTCGATGATCAAGATGATGACTACCATCAGTTCGAGGACGAAGGCCCGGCTTTGATTGAATTCGTCAACCATGAAGCGGTAGAGCTCCTCGGCGGTTTGCAGCTTTTGCTGGACCAGGTCTTTGTAATCCGGGACGCCGACTTTCAGCGCCGCGAGCTTGTAGAGACGTGCGGAAAACATGTCGCTTAAAAACTTGATGGCGTTGTCGGCGCGCTCGGTAAGTTCGCTCACGTCAAGCAGGACAGTATGGAGTTTCGAGGCGGCCTTGGCCGTGCGCCAGCGCGACCAGAGGCCGCGGCCTCCGCGGTCGAGGAAGGCATAGACCTGTTCCAGCTGTTTGGTGAGCAGTTCGTCATAGTGGCGGAACTCGAGCAACTGAGAGTTGGCATACTGCAGCAGCTGGATGGCGGTCTCAGCTCCGGTGGGACTGTCGTAAATGAAGGCTGCGTTCCAGCCAATCACCGCCAGGTCGTTGGGATAGTAGGAGATGCGCGATTGCAGGATTTCCTGCCGTTCGCCATCGGAGAGCGGCTGGCTCTCTCCGCGCACGACCTGGGAGATGTATTGCCCTTGCGAAGCGAGGAGATCCGTGGCTGACGGTGAGCCAGCAATTTCGCGCAGGTGGAAGATGAAATAGTCTTCCTGCAGCCACTCGCCGGTATAGGGCTTGACCAGCGCCGGAGCAGCGCGCTCGAGCTTCTGCTTGACGATGCGGGTGGCCAGACTCTCGAAGTTGGTGTCCCAAACCCAGCGGCTGGAAAGTTGGACCAGCTTGTCCCAGTCGCCGGAAAAAGGCAGCTCGAAGACCACGCTGACCACTCCGTAATCGAAATACTTGATGTCGCCCTGCAGGCGTTCGCCGCTTTCGAAAATCAGCGGTTCGAGGACTTCTTCAACCGGCGGACGCTGGTAGCGGACATAGCCGGGAGCAAGATGCTTGAAGCTGGCATCCGCTGTGCGGGCGCCGAGGATTTGGCGAAGCTGGTCGAGGCGGATCTCCTCGCAAACGTCGAACTGGATCAGAACCAGTACGGAGCCGGACAGGGGCGCGTCCGCCGGCTTGGTGGCCACCAGAGTGGGCAAGGCCTCGGCGGGAACCTTGCCTACGACCGGGATGGCGATGGTGGTTTGACGATCCATGACGTCGGTACCCTGAAGTCCGCTGGCTAAAATCGCAGGCTCCATTATTTCTACTTCGGGTTCCATGACTTCCTGACTGAGAATTCGGACTTAGAATCGGCTCGCCGTGGTGTTTTGTCTAGGGCTCCTTTTTGGAGGAGCGGGCGAACGACCTATTGTCCCAGAACTGAGTCGATCTGGCGAGGGGTTGGGCTTAGCATCGAGCTATAAATCTCAGATAACTTCCGTAGAATCAGTGTCTTCTGGATAATTCCCATAATAGAACGCCGCCTGCGGCCAGGGCTGCTAGACCAAGCCCAGCGCGCTTCATGGACTGGAGGACCTCAGCTTCGCGTTGCCGGGTGCGTGCGGATTCGGGGTATGGCCAGGACTCGGGTGCGTCGGGGCTTGGGCCGACGATGGGGGTGGACAGCGCCATTTGCAGGACTTCGGCCAGGTGCAAGGCGCGGCGGGGCGTTCCCTGGGCGATCTGCTCGCGGCAACTGAAGCCGTCGGCGATGATGAGCCAGTCGGCCGGCGCCCGGCGGACGGCCGGTAGAAGTTCAAGTTCACCGATGGCGATGGACAACTCGTACTTGTCAGGTTCAAAGCCGAAGGAGCCGGCCATGCCGCAGCAGCCCGGGGCGGGGCTCTGGAAGTCGATGCCCAAGCGGTGCAAGACTGACTCCTCCGCCGTCATCTTCATCAAGGACTTGTGGTGGCAGTGGCCATGGAGCAGCGCTTTGCGATCTAGATGGGGCAAGGGGAAATCCTGGGCGAAAGTTTCAAGGAATTCGCTGAGCAGGAAGGTCTGGCGGGATAAGGCCTGGGCGCGTTCGTCGTGGGGAAACAGATTCAGGAGTTCGTCACGGAACACGGCTACGCAACTGGGCTCGAGGCCGACGATAGGGACTCCGGCTTCGACTTCCGGGGAGAGCTCGTCGAGGATCTGGAGCAGGAGCGCCTGGGCGCGGTCGAGCATGCCGTGGTCGTAGAGAGGGCGTCCGCAACAGAGGTTGGCTTTAGGAACTACGACTCGGAAGCCGGCGGCCTCGAGGACTTCGACGGCAGCTTTGGCGGTGCCAGGGTGGAAATAGTTGTTGAATGTGTCGGGCCAGAGGAGAACGGGCGGGGCCTCCGCGTTTCGCGCCAAGTCTCGTCGGCTATAAAACCAGGATTTGAAAGTCCGCGGGGCGAAGGCTGGGATGTCGCGCTCTTTGGGAATTCCGGCGACCAGCTTTGAAAGATCGAGCAGGAAAGGGAATTGCGTGGTCAGGTTGGCCAGGCCGGGGGCATACGAAGCAACGCGCGCCCAGAGATCGATATTGCCGAACGCGTAAGCGCCGCGCGGGCGGACGCGTCCTTCGTAGTAATGGGAAAGGAACTCGGCTTTGTACGTCGCGACATCCACGCCTACCGGACATTCGGTTTTGCATCCCTTGCAGGCCAGGCAGAGGTCGAGCGACTGTTTGACTTCTTCGCTGCGCCAGCCGTCGCGGATGATCCCATCCTCTCGACTTTGGCCCTGCGTCATCTCCCAGAGCAGGTGGGCGCGGCCGCGGGTGGAGTGCTCTTCTTCGCGGGTGGCGCGGTAGCTGGGGCACATCACTCCACCTTCGTCATGGCGGCACTTGCCTACGCCCACGCAGCGCAGAGTGGCTTGGGCAAGGCTGCCGTGATCAGCGAGAAATTTGAAATTCGTCTTTGGCTCCCACGGAGCATAGTCCGCACCTAGGCGGAGGTTTTCGTCGAGCTTGTAGGGGTCGATCAGTTTGCCAGGATTCATCTTCCATTCGGGATCCCAGACCGACTTGAAGTCGCGGAAAGCCTGGACGAGTTCAGGGCCAAACATTTTCGGCAGCAGTTCGCCGCGAGCCTGGCCGTCACCGTGTTCCCCGGAGATGGAGCCGCCGTAGCCGACCACGAGATCGGCCGCTTCCTCCATAAACTTGCGGAACTTAGCAATGCCATCTTTCGATTGCAGGTCGAAATTAATGCGGGTGTGAACGCAGCCGTGGCCGAAGTGGCCGTAGAGCGAGCCTTTGTAGCCATAGGCGGCGAACATCTTGCGCAGGTCGCGAAGATAGCCGCCAAGTTTTTCGGGCGCGACCGCGGCGTCTTCCCAGCCTTCCCAACTCATGGCTTCGCCGGCCACGTGCGAAGTCGCTCCCAGAGCCGATTCGCGAACTTCCCACACTCGTTTGACTTGTTGCTTTTGAGTGTAGAGGCGCAGGTTCGGCGGATGAGAATCTTGAGAGAGAGTCTGCATCAGGCCGCGTGCCTGGGATTCGGCTTCGCGAAGGGTTTCAGCGCCGAACTCAACCATCAGCCACCCGCCGCCTTCGGGCAGAAGCGCAAGGCCTTCTGAATTGATCCGTTTCATCCGCGTATAGCTGACCAGAAGATCGTCAAAGCCCTCGAGGCCGATGGGCTTGTGCGTCATGATCTCGGGCACGTGATCGGCGCACTGATAAATGTCGGGATAGGCAACGACCAGCAGTACGCGCTCGGACGGGCTTTCGACGAGGCGGCATGTGGCTTCGAGAACCGTGACGCAGGTGCCTTCGGAGCCGACCAGGGCGCGGGCCACGTGGAATCCATTCTCAGGCAGAAGGAAGTTCAGGTTGTAACCGGAGACGCGGCGCGGAATCTTGGGAAAGCGCTGGCGGACCAGATCGCCGTAGGTGGCCGCGATGCTCTGCAGTCCGGAGTAGATTTCGCCGCGGCCGCCGCCGGCTTCGCAGATGCGCTCGAGTTCTTCGCTCGAAGTGGCGCCGACGTTCATGCGGAGGCCGTCGTAGGTGAGGATTTCCAGAGCCTCAATGTTGTCGTCGGTTTTGCCGGCCATTACCGAATGAACGCCGCAGGAGTTGTTGCCGATCATGCCGCCCAGAGTGCAGCGGCCGTGAGTCGCGGGATCGGGCCCGAAGGTGAGGTGGTGTTTTTCGGCGGCCGCGCGGAGACGGTCGAGCACGACTCCGGGCTGTACGCGGGCGATGCGGCGGTCGGCGTCGATTTCGAGAATCCTCGACATGTATTTGGAAAAATCGAGGATGACGGCGACGTTGCAGCATTGTCCGGCGAGTGACGTGCCGGCGCCGCGGCAGAACAGTGGCGCACCGAACTCGCGGCAGAGTGAGACGGCAGCTAGAACATCGTCGGTGTTGCGCGGGAGCACGACGCCGATCGGAACCTGACGGTAGTTGGAGCCGTCAGTGGCGTAGAGAGCGCGAGTGCCGCGGTCGAAGCGGACTTCGCCATGAATCGTTCTGCGCAACGACTCGGCTAGACCTGCAGCATCAACGGACGCGGACCTGGCGGGCGCGAGTCTTACGAATTGGTCTGGCATGGGCGGCGGTGAGTGGTGGCTCGGCGCGAGTATACCGCAGATCAAATGGAGAGCCGCCGGGGACGGCGGCGCTACGGAAAAACTAACTCCACAGCCGGGTGGCGTAGTCGGTCATGGTGAGTCCCAGCAACAGCAGCAGGAAGAACAATGCTGCAATCACGACCAGCTTGGTCAGTTTCTCACTCGCGTGCCAGACGTGCATAAAGAAGAGCGCCACCAGAGTGGCTTTGATGGTAGCGATGCCGAGGGCGACCGCGGCGTTATAGGGGGCCAGGTCCAGGGTCGCGGCGTACACCGTGAGGCCGGTGCCGGCCAGCAGCGCGATCCAGACCGCGATGTAACCTTTCAAGGGCGATTTTGTTGACGAGTGTTCAGACATGCAAGCCTCACGGGTGCCGGTCGATCAGGTAAAGCAACGGGAATAAGTAAATCCAGATGATGTCGACGAAGTGCCAGTAGAGGCCGCCGATCTCGACTGGAGTGTGCCACTCGGGAGTGAAGCGTCCCTTCCAGGCCATGGTCAAAAGCCAGGAAAAAATCCCCAGGCCGATAATCATATGCAGCGCGTGCAGGCCGGTCATCACGAAATAGAGCGAGAAAAACAGCTGCGCGTGATGCGGATCGGCGTACTGGCCGGGGTGTCCCGGGATCGCCACGTGATCGAAACTGAAAGATGCGCCCGGAACGTGATGCTCCTCAAATTTCTCTGCGTATTCGATGCCTTTGATGCCGAGGAAGACGACGCCGAGCAGCATGGTGATGATGAGACTGCCGATCAGCAGCGTGCGGCGCGCGGTCTGCGCGGCCCAAACGGCGAGCACCACGGTCAAACTGCTGCAGATCAGCACCGCGGTATTGGTTGCGCCGTAGCCCATGCTGATGGTTTTACTAGCGGCGGCGAAGTCTCCAAAGTACAAGCGCCGGTAGACCAGGTAAGCGCAGAACAAGCCGCCGAAGAACATGACTTCCGTGGCGAGGAAGACCCACATGCCCAGGCTGGCAGCATCCCGCTGCTGCTGCGGCTCGGCGAAGTGGTGCAGGAGCGCGGGGTTGTGCTGCTCTTCGTTATGGAGGCCGACGGCGGTGCTATCGGGCAACGGGAACCTCCTCGCTGTGGGGTGCGTCGCCGTGGGGAGCGTCGAGTTCGTCGTAGTTGTAGGCCTCCCAGGTCACGACGGGCTCTTCGTCGAAGTTGAAAGTCGGCGGCGGAGACGGCGTTTTCCACTCCAGTCCAGCGGCGTTCCACGGATTGTCGGGCGCCGGCTTGCCGTAGCGCATCGACCACAGGAAATAAAGCATGGGCAGCAAATATCCCACGCCGAGCACGGTGGCGCCAGCCGTCGACAACACGTTCAGGATCTGGAATTCGGGCATGTGGCTGTAATCGTAATAGCGCCGCGGCATGCCCATGTAGCCGAGCAAAAACTGCGGGAAGAATGTGAGATTGAATCCGATGAAAACGATCAGCGCGGCCAGGCGCGCCCAGCCCTCGGGATACAGCTTGCCGGAAATCTTCGGCCACCAGAAATGCATTCCCCCGAGATAGCCCATGACCGCGCCTCCGACCATGATGTAGTGGAAGTGGGCTACCACGAAGTAGGTGTCGGTAACGTGGACATCGATGCCGAGAGCAGCCAGGAACAAGCCAGTGAGGCCGCCGATGGTAAAGAGTCCGAGGAAGCCGAACGCGTACAGCATCGGCGCATCGTAGTGGATCGAACCCTTGTATAGCGTGGCCGTCCAGTTGAAAACTTTGATCGCCGATGGAACCGCGACCGCGTAGCTCAGCAGAGAAAATACCAGCGCGGCGTACACCGACATTCCGGCCACAAACATGTGGTGCGCCCAGACCAGGAAGCCGAAGACCGCGATAGCAATGGATGAGAATGCGACGAAACTATAACCGAAGATGCGCTTGCGCGCGAAGCAGGCAATAATTTCAGTTACAACGCCCATCGCCGGCAAAATCATGATGTAGACGGCAGGATGCGAATAGAACCAGAACAGATGCTGGAACAGGAGCGGATCGCCGCCGAGTTTGGGATCGAAGATGCCGAGATGCAGGACGCGTTCGGCAGCAACCATCACGATGGTGACGGCGAGAACCGGCGTGCCCAGTAACTGAATGATGCTGGTGGCGTAATGCGCCCAGATAAACAACGGCAGGCGCGACCAGGTCATGCCGGGCGCGCGCATGCGATGAATGGTGATTACGAAGTTCAGTCCGGTAAGGATGGAAGAGAATCCGGCAACGAAGATTGCCAGCGCAGCTTCAATAAAATTTGAGTTGGTGAAATTGGTGGCGAAGGGAGCGTAGAAGGTCCAGCCCGTGTCGACGCCGCCGGTCAGGATGCAGTGCAACATCATCACGCCACCGATGATGTAGAGATACCAGCTCAGCAAGTT
Source organism: uncultured Acidobacteriaceae bacterium (assembly GCA_963743115.1). GTDB lineage: Bacteria > Acidobacteriota > Terriglobia > Terriglobales > Acidobacteriaceae > Sulfotelmatobacter. Next base: position 315,933 of record CAVUOM010000003.1, read on the forward strand.
GACGCGAGGGAAGGCCAGGTCCTTGGCGCCGATCATCAGCGGCACGAGGAAATTTCCCAGTACGGCAGGAATCGATGGAATCAGGAAAAAGAAAATCATCACCATGCCGTGCATGGTGAAAAGCTTGTTGTAAGTATCGGCCTGAACGAGATCACCCGCCGGAGTGAGCAACTCGAGGCGGATGAGCAGCGCGAAGAAGCCTCCGATAAAGAAGAAGAACGTAATCGAGATGAGATAGAGAAGCGCGATGCGTTTGTGGTCGGTGGTAAGCAGCCACGACCACACGCCGTAGTGCTTGTTCAGGTAATTCTCGCGCTCGGGTTGAGGCATTGGAGTTGGCATCTTATTGCACCTGACTTCCATTCGATTGCGCGTTTTTCTGATTCCCGGGCACGGCCGCGCTGGCGCTGGTCTTCGGCGCCTCGCCCTTGGTTGGCGAGATCGACTTGATGTAGGCGACCAGGGCGTTTACCTGCTCTTCACTGACCAGCCCCTGAAACGTAGGCATGATGGGCTGGAACCCTTTTACCCGCTTGGCGCCAGGATCGAGGATGCATTGGCGAACGTAATTTTCATCGGCCGTCACGGTGCGTCCGTCTTCAAGTTGCACCGGCTTGCCAAAAACTCCTTGCAGATTCGGGCCGCGACCCTGCGTGTCCGTGCGATGACATGTAGAGCAGCCAAGCTCGCCGAAAATCTTTTCCCCGGTCACCGAGAGCGGGCCGGTCGAGCCGCCATTCATCCACGCTTCGTACTGCGCCGGCTGCATGACCACGATGTCGCCGACCATGCCGGAGTGCTGGGTTCCGCAATACTCGGCGCAGAATAGGTGATAAGTGCCGGGCTTGGTGGCGCGGAACCATTCCACGGTGTAGCGGCCGGGCAGCACATCCTGCTTGATGCGGAAAGCCGGGATATAGAAGCTGTGAATCACATCCTGCGAAGTCATGATCAGTTTTACGTCGCGTCCCACGGGGACGTGCAGTTCGTTGATCTCGCGCTGGCCTTCAGCGTGCTCCAGTTTCCACATCCACTGTTTTGCCACAACATAAACTTCTGTCGCATCGTCGGGCGGCGTGCGTTCTTTGAAATACACCACTGCGCCCCAGGCGAAGATCACCATAAAGACGAGAAAGGGAATCGTGCTCCAGGTGATTTCGAGTGGAGTGGAACCCTCGATGTGTTCGGCGGGAACGCCCGGCCGGTGCCGAAAGCGGGCGGCGAAGTAGACCAGGCAGACGAAGATGAGCAGGGCCATCATCCCGCAGACGATGAGCAGGAAAATGTAGAGCGCATCCACATGTCCCGCAATCGTGGAAGCCTGCTCCGGCCATAATGGAAAATTATTGAGCATACTTTGTAGTCTTCGCCGCCGTCCTTCTGGTTACGGAAACATCCAGCCTCCACAAAATAAAGAAGAGCGTGCCCAGGATCAGAATCGTCGCGCCGGCCGCCAGCCGCAGAATATTAGCCACCATCGCGCCATATTTTCCGGTCTCGGGATTGTAGTGATAGCAAAAAAGCAGCACCGCATCCACGGCATTGCCAATCTTGTCTTGTGAAGCCTCAACCAATCCCATGCGCAAATCTTTCGGCGGAAAATCCACACCATAGAAATAGCGCGAGATGCGGCCTTGCGGCGTCAGCACCATGATCGCCGTGGCGTGCGCATACTGATTGGTCTTGGCGTCGTACTGATATTGGAAGCCGACAGCTTTGGTAAGAGCGTCAATCGAATCCGGCGGGCCAGTTAGAAAATGCCAGCCCGCGGCGGCGTTGGCGCGGCCGTAGCGTCCCACATAGTCTTTCTTTTTAGCGGCGGCCATCTCTGGAGTCTCGCGCGGATCGAAACTCACCGTGATCACGTCGAATTCATTACCCACGTCGAACTTCACCAGGCGCATGGCGCTGGCGAGCCCAGCCAGAGCTTCTCCGCACAGCATGGTGCAGTTGTAATAAACCAAATTTAGAATCAGCGGCTTGCGTCCGAAATAATCTCCCAGCTTCACAGTCTTACCGGTTTCGTCGCGGAAAGTGAGATCGGGCGGCACTTGCGCATTCAGATGTTGCTCGATGCCAACGTTCTGAAGCTTTGGAGGCAGAGTGTTCGCTGGAGGGGACATTACGCCGTTATTCATCTGGCCCCACGCGCATGACGCCAGAAGCATCAGCACAAACAAAACTCCCGCAACTGAAATCGAATTGTTCTTTCTTAGGCTCACTTCACAGCTCACTTCTTTTTACCCTTGGCCCTAGTTCCGGTCTTGTTTGAGTTCAATCCAATCGGAGCAGCTACGCCCGCTGCGCCTTGCGGGCGCACGGGCAGCCCGCGCTGGGCAATTAAATCCATGGCTCGTTCAATGGGGATGCGGACGGTGCCGGCTTTTTCATCGATCCAGCCGTAGCTGTACAGAGTGTTTTCTTCCTGTAAAAGGATTCCATTCAGTTGGCCGCGCTCGTTTTCCTCCAGCTTCGGATTTGGGAAGACGCTCTGCGGATATCCCGGAGCGATGTGCCGCGTATCCGTTGGAACATTCGTGACCAGCGGGTTCATGGGAGGCTGCAGCGCCTTTTCGCGATGATCAAGAAATGCGTAGACCCCGCGGATGCCGAGGGCGGAGAGCAGCAGGAACATCACCAGACCAAGCAGGAAATAAAGAATGCCCCTCGGCTGCAGATCCTGGCGCTCGAAGCCGCCGTGGCTCGGCGCGTTCTCGTTTTTGGTCTGGTCGCTCATATCTAGCTACACATATCTAGTCACACATGCGTTTCATGCGCCGGTTGCAGAACTTCGTGGGCATCGGTGTCATAGGCGGGCAGAAGCGGCAGCGAGCCCAGGTTGCGGAAAAAATACCAAAGCCAGATTCCTCCGATGGCGATGGGCACAACTATGTCAGCCAGCGTCAAAGCGATCGTCTTCGAAAAATTCGGTTCGATGATCCAGAACAGATCGAGGTAGCGAATCAGCAGCAGCCAAACCGCGAGCCACACCAGGTGCCGAATGTTGCGCTTGAAGGGACGGGAAAGCAGCATCGCGAACGGCACCGCGAACCCGAATACCGCGAGGAACAGCCCAATCCAGCCCCAGCCGCCATTGATGCGCCGAAGATAAAAGGTGATTTCAGAAGGCAGATTGCCGGCCCAGATGATCAGCCACTGCGAGAAGGAGAAGTAGGCCCAAACCATGAGGAAGGCCAGCATCCACTTGCCGTGGTCGTGGACGAAGTCGGGCTTCAGCATCTCGGACATGGGCTTGTAGTTGAAAAGAATGCGCTCGACCACCACTGCGAAACACATGGCGGAGAGCACTTCGCCAATGAGGATGAGCAAGCCAAAAATGGTCGATATCCAACTAGGATCGAGCGACATGATCCAGTCGATGGCGGCGAAGGAGATGGTGAACCCGTAGAGGATCAGGCCCGGGCCGCTGACTGCTTTGAATCGTCCGCTGTTGTCGGGCGCGCCGGGCTTGTCGGTTTGCTTCGACCACATCGACAGCAGGAACGACAGAACATTCCACACCAGGAAATAGAACACGGCGCGGACGATGAAGCCGTTCACCGTCAGATAACTCTGCGTGATCTGTTCGAGGTGCTCGCGGAGATGCTTGTCCTGAATGTTGCTGAGAGGCTGCGCCCAGATGTAGAGCCGGTGTATTCCAAAGAAAATGGGAATAAAAAGCACGAAGAGCAGCGGCAGCGTGCGCATGGCCGCGCCCAGAATGCGGCGAATCACCGTACCCCAGCCGCCGCCAGTCAGGTGGCGGATCATGAGAATCGCCATGGAGCCGAGGGCGACGCCGAGCCAGCACATGAAGCCGAGCAGGTAGGCGCGATAGAACTCATCGGGCTGCTTGAGTGCCAACACTATAGCGATCACGGCGAAGACGACTCCGATGACAAGCGAACGCTGCGATATTTTCTTTACCACCACGGGCGCCGTCAGATCGAGGTGGGGAGTGGTCGCCGTGCTCATTTCTTTTCCTCGCCTTGCGATGCGGTTCCAGCTTCGATCACCGGCAGCGTCGCGCCCGAGCCCGGCTGGCCGCGGAACTTCGGCGGCTCTGAGGGCACCGACTGTCCCTTGGGCACATCCGCCATGGTCGCGTTCTGACTCAACTGCAACGCGCGAACGTAGGCCACGATGTTCCAGCGGTCGCGCGGCGGAATCTGCGATGCATAATCGGGCATGATGCCGAAGCCGTTCGTGATCACGTCGTAGAAGTAGCCGAGCGGCGCTTTCTGCAGCCGCGGAATGTGATATGACGGCGGCTTGCGCGCAAAGCCGCGCGAGGGAATGAAGCCGTTGCCATCCCCGAGTTCGGAGTGACAGGGAGAGCAATAAATGTTGTAGCGCTCGCGCCCGCGTTCAAGAACTTCCCTTGTCACGGGAAACGGCATGTAGTCGCCGGGATTGTTGCCGAGCTTTCCGGTATAGAAATAAGTATCTTCGTGCAGTTCGCCCCGCGCGACTGTGCCTTCGACCGGCGGCCGCTCAGAGCGCTGGTCGGCAAAGAAGTCGCTGCGCGAAAGCGGATTCTCCCGCGGCTGCACGTGCATATCGAGACGGCAGCCGGAAAGCAAAGCGATCGCCGTCAACAGTCCGGCAACGGAAATTTGGCGGAGGCGCGGCATCTTAGCTGGGCACCTCCGAAATCGAGCGTGGCTGCAAGCCTTGCAAGAACCCGCGCGTGCCAGCCGGATCGTACTTGGGATCGGAAGAAAACACGATCAGAAAAAAGCGGTCTTTCGAGGCCGACGAAAATCGCGGCACGTTGAACACAGGGTGATAAGGCATGGGCAGGCCGTTCAGCGCGAGCATGCCGAACACGGCGGAGATCCCGGCAAAAAGAATCGTCATCTCAAACGTGATCACAATGAATGCCGGCCAGGAATGAGGCGGCTTCCCGCCTACGTTGATAGGATAGTCGACCGCCGACATCCACCACTGCATCAGGTAACCGGTGAGGCCGCCGACGATACCGCCGATCAGCACGACCAGCGGCACTTCGTCGCGGTAAAAACCAATTTCCTCGGCGAGCCCTTCGATGGGAAACGGGCTGTAGGCGTCAATTTTCTGATAGCCGGCTTGGTGCGTACGCTTGGCGGCGTCCACCAGCGCCTGAGCCGAATCGAACTCCGCCATGATGCCGTAGACCGGATCGCGCTTCATTCCTTCACCTCCGCTTCCGGCAGAAGAGTGCGCATTTCAAAGATCGAGATTGCCGGCAACAGGCGCAGGAACAGGAACATCGCCGCCAGGAACATGCCCAGGGTACCGATGTACGTCATCCAGTCCCAGCGCGTGGGATAGTACATGCCCCACGATGAAGTCAGGAAGTCACGGCTAAGGCTGACCACGATGATGATGAAGCGCTCCAGCCACATGCCCACCAGGATCACGCCCGAAAGCAGAAACAGCGCTACCGGACTGGTCCGCATTTTCTTGATCCAGAGCAATTGCGGAATGAAAATGTTGCAGGTGAGCAGAGCCCAGTAAGGCACTGCGTAAGGCCCATGCAGGCGGTTCCACAGAGTGAAAGCGTCGTAGCGGTCGCCGCTGTACCAGCCCATAAAGGCCTCAATGCCATAGCCGTAAGCCACGATCAATCCGGTCGCGAGCATGACTTTCGCCGAGTTCTGCAGATGGCGCTCGGTGATGAAATCTTCAAGTCCATAGATCTTGCGGATCGGAATCGCCAGCATCAGCACCATGGCGAAACCCGAATAGATAGCTCCGGCCACGAAGTAGGGTGGGAAGATGGTCGTATGCCATCCCGGAACAATGCCGATCGCAAAGTCAAAGCTGACGACGGTATGAACCGAGAGCACCAGCGGCGTCGCTAATCCCGCCAGCAGCAGATAGGCAGTCTCATAGCGATGCCAGTGCCGCGCCGATCCCCGCCAGCCCATCGAGAGCATTCCATAGATAATTCTCGCCGCGGGATGCGTCGCGCGATCGCGCAGCGTGGCCATGTCGGGAATCAGACCGATGAACCAGAACAGAGCTGAAATCGTGGCGTAAGTCGAGACCGCAAAAACGTCCCACATCAGCGGACTGCGGAATTGCGGCCACACCCCCATGGTGCTGGGATAAGGAAACAGCCAGTAAGCCAGCCACGGACGCCCAACGTGAATGGCGGGAAAAATTCCTGCGCAGGCCACGGCGAACAAAGTCATGGCTTCGGCGAAACGGTTAATCGAATTGCGCCACGACTGCCGCAACAGCAAAAGAATCGCCGAGATCAGCGTGCCGGCGTGGCCAATGCCGATCCACCACACAAAGTTGACGATGGCAAAGCCCCAGCCGATCGGAATGGTATCGCCCCAGATGCCGATGCCTTTCAGAAACAGATATCCGATGGCATACAGCATCATCATCGTCAGCAGAAACGCGATGCCGAAGCCCACGAACCAGCCGTTCGATGCCGGACGCGTCAGCACGATGGCGCTGATCTTCTCCGTGACCGTGCCGAAGGTGTAGCCCGGCTCCATCACCGGAGCTTGCGTGTCCACCGTCGCTTTGTATGGCTCGTTCATCCTGCGTTCTCTATCGCTGTGATCCGGGAGTTCTTGTCATCCTGAGCGAAGCCGTTCTTCAGGCGTAGCGATGGATCTCAGTCTCCACGGCTCTATCCCTATTTCAACTCCGGATTCGGATTGCCAACTTCCGCCAAATAAGTCGTCCGCGGACGAGTATTGAGTTCGCCCAGCAGACTGTAATTCCGCGCCTGCGCCTTCAACTTCGAAACCTTGCTGTTCGGATCATTAATGTTGCCGAAGATAATCGCGCCCGCCGGACACGACTGCTGGCACGCGGTCTGCAATTCATCTCCCACTTTGATCTGCTTGCCTTCGCGCACCGACGCGGTCTCTGCATCGATCTTGTGTTCGTTGATGCGCTGCACGCAGTAGGTACACTTCTCCATCACGCCGCGGCTGCGCACACTCACGTCAGGATTGCGCATCATCTTGTATTGCGGCGTGGTCCAATCCTGAAACAGCAGAAAGTTGAACCGCCGCACCTTATAAGGACAGTTGTTCGAGCAATACCTCGTCCCCACGCAGCGGTTGTAAACCATATCGTTCAGGCCTTCGGTCGAGTGGTTGGTCGCGCCCACCGGGCAAACCACTTCGCACGGAGCGTTCTCGCACTGCTGGCACGGCACGGGCTGGAAAAACGCTTTCGGATTATCGCGATCGCGCGCCGCTTCATCTGGATATTGGTAGTAAGTGTCGATGCGAATCCAGTGCATGTGGCGCCCAATGGCGCACTGCTCCTTGCCCACGACCGCAATGTTGTTCTCCGACTGGCAGGCAATCATGCAGTTGTTGCAGCCCACACACGAGTTCAGGTCGATCGCCATGCCCCAGGCGTAGTCCTCTTCTTTATAGGGATAAGGCTTGTACAGCGTGAGCCCCGGCGCGGGCTCTTCGCCTTGCTCCTTCGCGAAATTTGGATCCTTGCGATATTCCTCAAGCGCAGTTTCGCGCACCAGCGGACGATGATCGCCATTCGGCGTGTCCATCGACTGATAGCCCTGCGTTGACGCCAGCACATATCTGTCGCCAGTTTTACGAATCTGCAAGCCGGTCGCAAACCAGGGCGCTGCCGACGTGCGCAGCTTATAAGCGTCGAAGCCCTGCCCAGTGCCGACGCGGCCGGCGCGCGTCCGTCCATAGCCAAGAGTTACAGTGACCGAATTGTCCGGAACTCCGGGCTGAATCCAAACCGGGCCGGTAACTTTTCTCCCATTCAACTCAAGTTCAACCACATCACAAGTCTTGATCTGCAAGCGCTCGCCCATCACAGGACCGATGAGCACGGCGTTATCCCAGGTGAGCTTGTTCATCGGCTTGGGACATTCCTGCAGCCAGCCGTTGTTGGAGAATTGCCCGTCGTAGATGGTTGGGTCGCGGCGGATGTTGAGCTCGATCGCGCTGGCCTGCGCTGCCTGTCCAACATCGACAGCTCTTGCAGTAACCGACTTCGGCGGAAACGCGGTACCTTCGATCCAGCCGTCGTGGAGCGACTTCCGCCAAAACGCTTCGAAGTCAGAACTGGCGTGCTGTTTCTGCCAATAGGAACGAACCAGATCGTATCCGGCCGCGTCGGCTTGTCCTGACAGCAAAGCGATGAACTCCAACGGACTCTTGCCGCCGTAAAGAGGAGCCATCAGTGGCTGAATGATGTTGGCGGTTCCATCGTAGGCGCGGGCATCGCCCCAAGCCTCGAGCTCGTGCGCTTGATTGACGTGCCACTGACAAAGTTCTGCAGTCTCGTTCTGGTAGAGTCCAAGGTGGACTCGCAAAGGAATTCTGCCATTCTTTAGCACGTTGGCGAAGTCGAGATCAGAAGGAGCATCGTATGCAGGGTTGCCTCCGAGAATGACCAACAAGTCGACTTTTCCTGCGTTAATGTCATCGACGAGTTCTTTTACCGATTCTGTCTGATTGATCGGATTGGCATCGACGGGATCAGCATAGAAAACGGTCTTACCCACGTTGCCCAAGGCGTCGTTGATTCTGTGCACAACGGCGTGAACCGCCGGTGGCTGATGATCACCCGCGATCACAATGGAGGGCCCGAGTTCGCGGCTTAACGCAGTCAGAAACCGCTCCTCCTCGGCATTCGCCGCGGCCAAGTTGGTCGAACCGGAGAACCTGTGAACCGAACCAGCCATGACCAGGGTAATTATCTCGATCCGATCTGCCCGCACAGGCAGCCGATGATCCGCCTTCGCCCCCGTCGTCGTCGGCGAGCTCTCGATCACGTACAGCCGGTTCATCTTGCCATCAGGATTGCGGCGCTTGGCGAAGTCGCGGATGTAGCGGACGTTCCCCGGAAAACCCGCATACAGAAAGTCGGCGTCGAGCGAGACGATTACGTCAGCCTTCTCAAAATCGTAGCGCGTCTCAACCGGCCGGCCGAAGGCCATCTTCGCGCCTTCAAGCACGTTGTCGCGATTGACCGGCTCATACACGTGCCACTTGGCCTGCGGATAAATCTTCAGGAAGCCGCGCAGTTGATCGGCGAGCGTGGGCGAAGAGATGGTCGGAGTAAGAATGCGAATGCCCGCGCCTTGCAGCGCTTTCTGCGCGGCGAGTGATCCGTGAATCGCGTTCAAAAACGCCTGCCAGGACTGCTGATCTCCCATCGAAACCACGCTCTGCGAGCGGTCAGGATCGTACAGGCCAAGAATGTGGGCCTGCGCGAAAATGTCCGTACCGCCAAGCGACGCAGGATGCTTGTCATTCCCTTCAATCTTCGTCGGACGTCCGAGATGGCTCTCGACCAGCAACGGGCTGGCGTAGCCGCCGAGCGTCATCGCCGTGGCGTAGAACTGCGGCCGGCCGGGAATCACATCCTCAGGCTGGCGCACGTAAGGGACGATCGGTTCAAGCGGCAGGCGCACGCAGCCAGTCATGCCGGCCAGCGCCATGGACGCGCCCATTACCTTCAAGAAGCCACGTCGCGAAACCGAATCGACCCACTCAGAAGCGCCCTTGGGAAATTCGCGGTGCAAGGCCTCCTGGAACGCAGGGCTCCCGGCAAGCTCTTCAAGGCTGCGCCAGTATTCAGGGCCGGTCTTTTCGGCAGCATCGTGCGCAATGGCCGCGTCAATGCGCTCGCGGATGGAGTCCAGATTCAGCTTGCCCTTCTTGCTGGGGCAAACATCTTCTCGCTTAGCGCTGCCGTCTTGTTCTTCCGTCTTCATTGATTCCACATCACGCGCTCTGTCATCCTGAGCGGAGCGAGAGTTCGCAAAGCGAAGTCTCGTGCAGTCGAAGGATCCCTATCACCATCAAGCTGACGCCGCGTTAGGGGTCCTTCGACTCCGAAACGTGCCCGCTTCGCGGGCACGTTTCTCCGCTCAGGATGACAAGTTCTCATAGGTTCTTCCTACCGGTGGCACGTGCTGCAACTCGTAATGTCCTTCACGCTGCGGACGTTATACTTTTTCACCAAAAACGAACCCAGATCAATCTGATCCGTATAACTCTGCCCATCCACCACCACGGGATTGGACCCGGTGGGCTGCTGGTAACGCATGTTGAATACCTGATCGCGCGGGCGCAGATTCTTTTCTGGCGCGCGATGGCAACTCAAACACCACTCCATCTGCAACGATTCCTGCTGATACATGATCGGCATCTGGTCGACTGGACCGTGGCAGGTGTTGCAGCCCACACCTTTATTGATATGAATGCTGTGATTGAAATAGACGAAATCAGGAAGCTGGTTCACCCGCGTCCATTGCAGCGACTGTCCGCTGCGGTAACTGGCGCGGACAGGCTCGAGCAACTCGGCGTTGGTCCAGATCTGCGAGTGGCAGTTCATGCAAGTCTTGGTGGGAGGAATGCCGGCGAAACTCGAAGTCTCAACCGAAGTGTGGCAGTAGCGGCAATCGATGCCGAGACCGGATACATGGTGCTGATGGCTGAAGGGCACCGGCTGCGGCTTGCGCACTCCAGCATAGGTGACGTAAGGCGAGCGCTGCACCTCCATCGCCACCCAGCCGAGCGCGGCAATCACGAAGACCGCGCCGAAAATCGTGGCTCGCGAGAGGGTGTTGGTGCTGCGATGAAAAATCTGCGGCATGCTTGCTTACGAACTTCAGAAAGTGAAAATGAGACCCAAGAAATTCCCGTTTGACGGGAGCAATGTTACGACGCAAAAGAAAACACCCACTTATTCCTTTCGCGCCAGCTATGAGAACTGGAGATTATAAATATTTCGTGCGCCATTGTCGCGCACTTTCCCGCGGGAGCGGAAAAATATTCTCTGGGCTAAACGCTGCTGAAAAATCGTGTGATCTTTCTCCCCCAAACATCCACGGCGCCTACCGCAGATTCATCACCAGCAATTTCGGCTCGGTCATTTCCTCGATCGCATAGCGCAGCCCCTCGCGGCCGAGGCCGGAGTCCTTCACCCCGCCGTAAGGCATCTGGTCGATGCGGAAGGAAGGGATGTCGCCCGCAATCAGAGCGCCGACTTCCAGTTCGTCGTACGCCTCGAAAAGCAGCTTGACGTCGCGCGTGAACAAGCCAGCCTGCAAGCCGTATTTGGAATTATTGATTCGGCGAAGCGCTTCATCGAAATTCTCGTAGGGCTCGACGGTCACGACGGGACCGAAGATTTCCTGGCAATTCACTTTCATGTCAGGCTTGGTGCCGGTCAGTACTGTGGGGTCGACAATCGACCCCTGGCGATTGCCTCCGCAAAGCAAGCGAGCGCCCGATCGCACTGCTTCTTCCACCCAATTGACGACGCGGATGGCATCGCTCTCGCGAATCAGCGGGCCGATATCGGTTGATTCCTCCGCGGGATCGCCGGTCTTCAACTTCTTGACGCCTTCAACAAGAAAATCAGTAAACTTGCCGTAGACGGATTGCTCGACCAGAATGCGCTGCACGGAAATGCAAGTCTGGCCGGCGTAGCCGAAGCCTCCGGCGATGCAACGTTCGGCCGCATAGGAGAGATCGGCGTCGCTGTGTACGATGGCGCCTGCGTTGCCGCCCAGTTCGAGCGCCACTTTCTTCTTGCCGGCGCGGCGTTTGATGTCCCAACCCACGGGCGCGCTTCCGGTGAAGCTGATCAACTTGATGCGCTCGTCGGTGACGAGAAGGCCGGCGTCATCGTTCGAGAGCGGCAGCACGTTCAGACCGCCATCGGGCCAGCCTGCCAGCTGCACGCACTCCGCCAGAAGCAGCGAGCACAGCGGCGTTTGCGGCGCAGGCTTCAACACCATGGAGCATCCTGCCGCAATCGCCGGCGCGACTTTGTGGGCAACGAGAGTCAGTGGAAAATTAAAAGGAGTAATCCCGACGATGGGGCCGAGCGGGAAGCGCTTCACAATGCCCCAGCGGCCGGCGGTAAATTCCTGCCAGTCGAGGGGAAGATACTCGCCGTAGATGCGCGTAGCCTCTTCCGCGGCAACGTTGAAGATGAAGACGGCGCGGTCGACTTCGATGCGCGCTAGTTTGATCGGCTTACCGGCCTCCTGCGACAAAGTGCGGGAGAACTCGTCGCGGCGCTCGGCGATTGACTGCGCTACGCGGCGCAGCACCCGCTGACGCTCGAAGGCGGGCAGGCGGCGCGTAGTGCCGAAAGCCTTGACGGCCGCGGCGATCGCAGCTTCGGCGTGCTCGCGCCGGGCCTGGATTACTCGCCCAATTATGCTGCCATCGAAGGGCGCACGGACCTCGACGATGTCGCCGTCTTCCATCCAGCGGCCGTCAAGAAAAAAACCGTGGGTTGCGACCGGGGCGATCGTCATTTCCGCCATTTTTGCCTCCCGTATGCAGACAGCGATTTTGATTATAGGCCTCGGCGGTTGGTTGCTTTTTTGCTTGCGTCACGAATCTCAAACACAGAGGTACACAGTGTAAGGACTGGCGGTCGACTACAATCAGCGTTTTGCGCACATGCCAACTTTGGAAACTATTGTTGAAATGGCTCCGCGGCTGCGACGGAAGGAAGTTTCTCCCGTCGAACTGACGCGCGCTTGCCTCGATCAGATCGAGGAGCTCAACCCGGCGCTGAATGCCTTCATCACGGTGACGGCCGAGTCGGCGCTGGCGGAGGCGCGAACGGCCGAAATCGAAATTTCGCGCGGGGAGTGGCGCGGGCCGCTGCACGGGATTCCGGTCGCATTGAAGGATCTGATCGATACGGCCGGCACGCGGACAACGGCCGCCAGCGGCCTTTACCAGAATCGGGTGCCCGCGGAAGATGCTGAAGTGGTGTGCCGGCTGCGGCGGGCCGGGGCGGTGATTTTGGGAAAGAACAATCTGCATGAGTTTGCCTATGGCGGCAGTTCGCTGGTCAGCTTTTTCGGCGACGTTCACAATCCGTGGAACACGGAGCACGTTGCTGGTGGATCGTCTGGAGGATCGGCGGCTGCTGTTGCGGCAGGGCTTTGCTATGCAGCGATTGGGACGGATACAGCTGGATCGATCCGCGAGCCGGCCGCGCTGTGCGGGTGCGTGGGGATTAAGCCGACTTATGGGCGCGTTTCGGCGCGCGGCGTGATTCCACTTTCGTGGTCGCTCGATCATGTTGGGCCGCTGGCTGCGACGGTTGGCGATGCGGCTGCTGTGCTGCAAGTCATCGCGGGATACGATCCGCTTGACGTCGGCGGTGTCGATGTTCCTGTTTCCGATTACGTTTCTGGCTCGGGCGAAGCCACGAAGGCGTTGCGTGTTGGAGTTCCGCGGGAGTACTTTTTCGATGAGCTTGACCATGAAATTCGGGCGGCGGTGGAGCAGGCTCTGGTCGTGATCTGCACGCTGGTGGCGGAGGTTCACGATGTGCGGATTGAGGTGACTGCGGACCGCACTGTGCAGGCTGCGGAGTCCTTTGCTTATCACGCTGATCCTGTTGCGCGGACGCCTGAGTTGTATCAGGCGGAAACATTGCGACGCATACGGTCGGGAGAGAACATTTCGGCGGGGGAATATATTCAGAGAAGGCGCGGACTGGACGAGGAGCGACGGCGGGCTCGTGACTTCTTTGCGGACGTGGATTTGCTGGTCACGCCTGCGACGCCGATTCCGGCGCCGGCGATTGGCGATTTGAAGAAAGATCCCGGAGCGCTGCGTCCGGCGGAACTTAGGTTGCTGCGCAACACTCGGCCGTTCAATGTTTGGGGACTGCCGGCAGTGTCGGTGCCCTGCGGCTTTACTAAGCGCGGGTTGCCCATTGGTTTGCAGATTGCTGGGCCGCATTGGCGGGAGGATTTGGTGTTGCGGCTGGCTCGGGCTTACGAATCGGCGACTGCTTGGCACGAGCGGCGTCCGGACTGAAGCCCTCGTCGTATCTTCCCGGCTGCGGATTTCTGAGTGAAATAAATTTTCGGCGCGGCTTGCGAATTGTGGAAGGAGCAGCTTCTAGCGGCAGATCTCCAGATTAATTTGTTTCGTTCGATATCTCTGAAAGTCTTGCCCAGCGCGGGTTTTGCAAAACCGTATTACGCAAAATCTAGTTTTCAAAGAACTTAGATATCAAAATCTTGAGAACAAAGGCCTTGGGGTTGCGCACTCGGGGTGCTCTCAACTGTCACTGCCTCGACTATGATCGCGCGATTTGAATTGCGGGACAAGGTTAGATGTCACAGGGTGGTTGTGGAAAAAGATCCAGGGGTACTGCCGATGTGGTGAGAAACGAGTCGAGCTTCGCTCGACGGACAGCCCCTTCGGCTCCGCTCAGGGCAGGCTCGGGGTAGCTAGCGCGACGGCGCATCTTTCGTAGCCGACATCACACAGTTCGCATATCGAGGCGCTTCCCCAGCGCTTTCAAGGCGGCGGCTATCCCGTCGATCCGGGACGTGTGTTGGACGTTGGTGAGGCGGTTGATCTCTTGGGGTGTGGTCTTCAATCGCCGAGCCAATTCTGCAGGACGCACGTGTTGCTGGATCATTTCGTTGAGGAGAAGAATCTTGGCGGAGAGGCTTGCAGGAAGCTCAACGACGGGTTGCCGAGGCCGAGCTTTAGAAGGCAACGGCACAGCGCGATTGTCTTCAAAGTAGAAATCGAGGGCTGTCTCCAGAGCGTCTCTGGCCGCAGCCAATGCCTCGGCCTCGTTTTCCCCTTGGGTGATAGCTTCGGGAATGTCTTTGAACGTGACGACGAATCCGCCGTCTTGGTCGCGCTTCAGCGTAACTGGATACAGGAACATCGCACTCACCTATTTCAGGCCGAGTTGTTTCTTGACGCCCTCGACCAGACCTTTCTTGAGCTCGGCATTGTGCATCGGCAGAACGGACTGCCTTCCGTTCAGATAGACCTTGAGGTGCGAGCCTTTGCCGGCTTTGAAGACCGCTCCCTGTCGCGCGAGCCAACGCCTGAACTCCTTGCTCGTCACATCGTTTATTATAAACAATATTGTTTATACCAGCAACCCTGGACTGCGGCCTCTCGAGAGGAAAACAGCTACTATCGAAACTCCTTGCGAGGCCTGGGGTGGCGCACGCTGGTAAGGGGTCCCTTCGGCAAGCTCAGGGCAGGCTCTTCGACTCCGCATCTGCTTTCGCTTCGCGAAAGCAGATGCTCCGCTCAGGATGACAAATTCGAGGTGCTGTAGGCTTCAGATTTCAGTCCACGGTTCTTACATCGTCGGGCAGGATCAGGACGAAGGCGCAGTTTCCTGTTGCTGTGGAGCAGGAGAGGGTTCCGCGGCGGAGGATTTTTACTGGGGTGTCGTCGGGGAAACTGAGGCGGTATTCGGCGGTGCGGAGGGCGTCGGTGAAGACTTTTAGTTTTTCGTCGCCGCTGGCGAACTTTACGGCTTCGACGGTCGCGTCGCCGCCTCTGCCGCGACTGAGGAGCACGAAGAATTCGGCGCTGCCGGTTTCTTTTGCTACTTTGCCCAGGTCGATGGTGCGCGATTGCTGCAGTTCATCTTTATACTTTGCGACTGCGGCGTCTGCCTTGGCGCTGCCGCCGGCTATTGCGGCCAGGCGGTCGCGGGTTTCGGGGATGGGACGTAAACCACTCAGGGAGAGCGCGTAGGTGCGCAGGGCTTGATCTTTCTTTCCCTGCTTTTCGTAAATCTGTCCGAGATGGTCGCCTACCTCGCCGTGCTGACCTAGTTGCCAGGCTGCGCCGATGTATTTTTCGGCTTTATCGAGATTGCCTTCTCCGAAATAGACCCAGCCCAGCGTGTCCCAGTAAGCGATGAGCGACGGGACGAGCGGCAGGTCTTGCGCCGTGAGCCGGTCCAGTGAAACATTGCGCAGGGCGGCGGTGGTGGCTGAGACTGCCGATTCGGCGTATTGCTGGGCGCGGTCGAGGTGAGAATTTTTCAGCGAAAGCTGGTAGGCGATATTGTTCCAGACCAGAGGCGTGGCTGAGAGTTCGACGGCGTGGTCGAAAGTGGCGAGAGCTTTATCGTCCTGGCCGAGGTTCAGGTAGGCATCGCCGAGGCTCACTTGGAGTTCGGGATTATCTGGCGTGAGAGACGTGGCTTTTTCTAATTCTGGCGCTGCCAAGTCGTACTTGTGCCATTCGGAATACATGCTGCCCAGGCCGGCGTGAGCGAACTTGTCGAGAGGATTGATTTCGATCTGCTTGTTGAAAGCGGTAACGGCGTTGTCGTACTTGCGCTCCTGCCAGTAGGCGCGTCCCAGAGCGTTGTAGGCGAACTCGTCGTAGGGATTGAGTTCGATCTGTTTGTTGAGGGCGGCGATGGCGTCGTCATTCTGGCGCATGCCCATGTAAGCCACGGCCAGTGCGTACCAGGCGTACTTGTTCTTGGGGTCGACTTCGGTGGCGCGCTTGAGAAGTTGAATGGCCAGCGGAAAATTGTTGCTGGTATAGGCGGCGCGGCCGCTTTCGACCAGGTCATCCGCTTTCATGTCGGGCGGGGGCGTGAGCGTGCCGGCTACGGTGTTCTCGACGGAAAGAAACTGTCCAAGATCGGAGTTGACGGTGCGGCGGAAAGCCTGGTAATCGGGGGCGCGCGGGGTGGGTAGCTCGTCCTGGCGTACGGTGAGCGTTCGGGCAGCGGTGAAAGTTGTGCCATCGAGATGGTATGTGGCCTGGTACTCGGCGTAGTCGCGCTTCACGGAAAGAGCGAGCGGGGCGTGCGCGGTGTAGGTGGCGGGGAGTTGGAGTTTGATTTTGTAGACGTACTCCGCTTTAGGGCCGAGCTTGAGCGGTTCAGCGGCGTCGCTGTCGTCGGCGTTGTCATTGTTATTGCCGAGGTCGGGCAGATTGAACTGGCAGAGAGGCAAGATCAGATCGGATTTTTTCTTGGACCAGTCGAGGAAATTCGGCCGGGCCACGTCGTAAGACAAGGTGAACGGCTCGCGAGTCGCGGCGGGATCGCTGATCTTCAGATTCGTGACATCGCCGCCCATTCCGGCGTTGACATTTTCCACGACGCGCTGCCATTGCGCCTCGGGGACACGGCGGAAGACCGAGCGCAGCAGCAGTTCTTCATCGCCACGGAAGGTGTAGTGAACGTGGGCTTCGAGTTTGCCGATCTCATTTATTTTTCCATCGATCTCGGAAATCTCGCTGTCGGGCATGGGAGTGTCGGCGGGCGTCCGCTCGAGGTGCGGCGTGGAGCCGTCGGCGGGAATAACCAGAGCGAGCTTGTTGCGCAAGCTGAAGGCCAGCAGACGGAAGGGAGCGACTTCGCTGGTGGTGTCCATCCAGACTTCGTCATTGCCCATCGGCAGCATGGTAATGACGTGATCGAACTGTGAGGGCGAAGGCACATCAGGATCGAGCTTGCGGGTGGAATTGATCAGGACAGAAGACGCATGCATGCCTTCGGCTTCGAGCAGGGACGCGAGCAGGGTGTGTTTGTCCTTGCAATCGCCGTACTGGTCGTGGAGGACATCTGCGGCAGCGTGAGGCTGGTAGCGGCCTAAGCCGAGCGACAGGCTGACGTAGCGGAAATTCTTGGCGACGTAGTCGTAGAGGCCCTCGACCTTGTCCATCTGCGTGTTGAGGCCTTTGGTGAGTTCCTCAGCTTTGGCGCGAACTTCGGGCGAGGGGGCGCGGCGATCTTTCTCCAGGCTGGCATACCAGCGGCCGATCTGTTCCCAACTGACGAAGGTGGTGAGCTGGACGTCGGGGCGATCGTCGTCGGGTCTCTTCTTTTTCTTCTTGTCTTTGTCTTTGTCCTTGGAATCGTCTTCCCGCTCCAGGTGAGAACTGGTCCAGTGGTAGATGCGGCGGCCGTTTTCTTCGGTGACCTTGGGATCCATGCCCGGCTTGCTCTTCAACTTGAGTGGACGGTCGGCGGGGACATCGACGTCGAGTTGCTCATCGAGCATGATGCTGGTTTTGTCGAAATCGTAGTCGGCCCAGAACTGGCCGGCGGCGAGCGGCGTGTGGACTACCGTGACCATGTCGTACTCGAGGACTTCGCCGGGACGCAGGCCGGGCACGGTGATGTGCTTCTGGCGGTAGTCGGTGTAGACGGGAGCTTCGCGCTCGACGGGGGCGCTGAGGTCCTGCACGGCATCGTCGCCGGCCTTGACTATGGTGCCGTCGGCTTTGATCACGCGGACGTAGACAATCTCGACGCGTTCGTTGGCGGAGTTGTAGCCTACTTGAATCTCGCCCCACTGCTGGACTCCGGCCTCGCTCTGCACGCGGATGCGGGCAATGGTTTCCCTGCGGCCGGTGCCATCACTTTCGAAGCGATAGCGCGAGTGGTACTGCTCGACGACGAAGGCCTCCTGAGAATAGTCGTGCTTGGGGGATTCCGTGATCGCTTTCGCGGAAGCAGCCTGGGTGGCGGGCGTCTGGACTGATTGAGCCGGAACGGTTGAGGGTACGGCCAGGATGCAGGCAAGAAGAAGCGAAAGAAGGATACTGCGCATAAGGTAATAGTAAAGCCTGCGACGTTTGTAGCCCAAGACAGAAGTGGGAGAGCCTGGATTCAGGGCTGGTTCCGCGCGGGTGTGGTGCCGAGTTCGGAATGGCACTTTGGTTACCGATATATGCGGTTACTGTGTAGGAAATCTGTGATCGGGGTGAGATTTCCTTGTTGGAGGGCGGAAGAACCGTAGTAAAATCCACGCTCAGATGGTCTTGCCTGGCCATGACGCCGGGCAGCGTGACGCATAATGTGCTTGCGCCACGATCTTTCCGCGGAGGTTTTTCGGGCATGGAAGATCGGGCTTCTGACATCTCTTCTTCTGCTTCTCAGCAATCGATTTCACAGGCAGCCGGCAGCGGTAAACATCGTGAAGGCCGCGGGGCCTGGGTGCTGACCGCCTATGGTATTTCCGGGCTGGCTCTTTTCGGGCTTCTCGCTTATTTCTTTTCGAACTTTATTGCTCGCTAGTTAAGTCCGCGTTGACTGACAAGGCATCGAGCTGCGCTCGATGGACGGCCGGCAGCCTGCCCTGAGCTTGTCGAAGGGACGGCTGTCCCCACATGCGCCGCGCTTCAGCTGTTTCCACGTGCCCTGCGTCCGACCTTGAACGTGTTACAATGAGCGGCCTTAGGAACTGCTGCTTCGCCAGGAACCCGGCATTTTCCCACACTGAAGGACTGAGAAAAGGACACCGCGAAAAGCCGTGGCCAAGAACTCCACACCCGCCGCTGGACCCATCACCTACGCCGACGCCGGGGTCGATATCGATCGCGCGAACCGGACCAAGCAGCGCATCAAGTATCTCGCGCATAAGACTTTTACTCGCGGCGTGCTCAGTGAAATTGGCGGGTTCGGCGGCCTGTTCGCGGTGGACAAGACCAAATATCTCGATCCGGTGCTGGTGTCGAGCGTGGATGGCGTCGGGACGAAGCTCAAGATAGCGTTCGAGATGGGGCTACATTCCACGGTGGGCGCTGATCTGGTGAACCACTGCGTCAACGATATTGCCGTGCAGGGCGCGGCTCCGTTGTTTTTTATGGATTATCTGGCGACCGGGAAGCTGGAGCCTACGATCGCGGAAAAAGTGGTGGAGGGGATTGCCGATGCCTGCAAGCACAACGGCTGTGCTTTGATTGGCGGGGAGACGGCTGAGATGCCGGGCTTCTATCCCGATGGCGAATATGATCTGGCGGGATTTATTGTGGGCGTGGTGGAACGAGACCGGATCATTACGGGCAAGGAAGTGCAGATCGGCGACGTTGTGCTCGGCATGGCTTCAAACGGCCTGCACACCAACGGATATTCGCTGGCCCGCAAGCTGCTGTTTGAGGTGGGAGGCTACTCGGCGGAAGATTACGTCAACGAAATAAAAAATAAAGTGGGCAATGAATTGATGCGCACGCACAAGAGTTACTGGCCGGCTCTGAAGAAGCTGCTGGATGCACAATGCGTTTCGGCTCTGGCGCACATTACCGGCGGCGGTATTACGGAGAACCTGCCGCGGGTGTCTGCCTCGCGGGACTGCGGCTGCGATTGATCTTGGGTCGTGGCCGGTGCCGCCTTTGTTTGAGCATCTGCGGACTCTGGGCAATGTTCCGCAAGATGAAATGCTGCGGACTTTTAACATGGGCCTGGGCATGCTGCTGGTCGTTCCTCTGGCGAAATTCAAGAAGGCGCAGACTGTGCTTGAGCGCGTGGGGGAGAAAGCTTACACCGTGGGCAGGATTGTTAAGGGTGAGCGCAAGGTGGTCTACAACTAGAATTCAATTCACCACAGAGGCACAGAGGCACAGAGGCACAGAGAAAATCCTTTATAAGTTGCCGTGCCAGCCCGTGGCTTGATCTTAGGCTTGTCGGTTTTGAGTCGGTTCAGAATTCCTCCTGCCTTTGTGCCTCTGTAGTGAGTTAGCATTCGAACTCCAATGCATTCAATTGGCATTCTTCTTTCTGGGCGCGGGTCGAATTTTGTGGCCATCGCCGAAAGCATTGACGCGGGCCGCATCGCGGACGCTCGCATTGCGGTTGTTATCTCCAACCGTGCGGACGCAGCTGGTGTTGCCACTGCGCGGCAGCGCGGGTTGAGTGTGGTGGTGATTCCATCGAAGGGCAGGACGCGGGAAGAGCATGACCGCGAAGTTGTCGGCGTGCTCAAGCAGCATAATGTCGACCTCGTTTGCCTCGCTGGATACATGCGGCTGCTCTCGCCCTGGTTCGTGCAGCAGTTTCCGCGGCGAATTCTCAATATTCATCCTTCGCTGTTGCCTGCGTTTCCTGGACTGGAAGCGCAGGAGCAGGCTTTCGCCTACGGTGTGAAGGTTTCCGGGTGCACTGTGCATTTTGTGGATGAAGAACTCGATCATGGCGCGATCATTGTGCAGAAGGCTGTTCCCGTGCTCGGCAGCGATGACGAACACTCACTTGCGGCGCGGATTCTGGAGCAGGAACACATTGCTTATACCGAGGCGATCAACATCGTGCTAGGGGGAAACTTTGAAATTGTTGGGCGAAGATTGAGGGTGAAAAATTGAAAGTAGGCGCTCTGACCGCGCCTCGCTGTGCTTGGCGGGACAGCCGAGGCGGCTGTCCCCACATAAAGTTTCGTTAATCCTCGACCCACCTTTTCACCATTCTTACAATCTCCAACGTTTCTCCGTTCGACAGTGGGGCGTTCTGGCGCTCGATCTCTGCGTATCCCTTGGCTCGATAGAAAGCCACGCCGCTGAGGGTTGCTCCCATCTCGAGGCGGGTGAATCCGGCTTCCCTGGCTGCGTTCTCGCAGGCTTCGAGGATCATGCTGCCGATGCCTTGCCGTGCCCACTTGGGATGCACGAAGAAGGCGCGAATCTTTGCTGCATCTTGCTTGGGATCGAGCAGAGAATCTTCACGGGACTGCGTACTGATCGCCGCCGTACAGGGTTTTGCGCTTGCTCCAGCCGCCGCAGGCTACGATCTCGGGCTTCTGCGAGTCTTGATTCTGAAAATCGAAAGCTTCGGCCACCAGGTATGTGCCATCGGCGATGAGTTGGCTGTCCACGCCGTAGACTGATTGCAGCGCGCCTTCGATCTGGGCTGGCGAATAGTCCTTCGCCTGCAGGCCTCGGACCGAGGCTTCGATCACTTCGCGCAGCCGGGGAACGTCTGCCGTCGTCGCCTTTCGTATGCGAATGTTCATTCTGTTCCCGGCGAATTCCTGACATTCTAAATGTGCGGATTCGGCCTTTGCGGCTTCGTTCCTTATAATGTCCTTTCCCATGGCAAACTTCGCACCGGTCGACGAACAACTGACGTATCTCAAGAAGGGTTCGGCGGAAATTATCCGCGAGGCCGATCTGCGCGCCAAGCTGGAGAAGTCGCGCGCCACGGGCAAACCGTTGCGGGTGAAGCTCGGCATGGACCCGACTGCTCCTGATTTGCACCTTGGGCACACCGTTGTGTTGCGCAAGCTTAAGCACTTTCAGGATCTCGGGCACACTGCCATCTTTTTGATCGGCGACTTCACTGGGATGATTGGCGATCCGACGGGGCGCTCGGCTACGCGGCCTCCGCTGACGCGGGAGCAGATTGAGGAGAATGCGGAAACTTACAAGGCGCAGGTTTTCAAGATTCTTGATCCGCAGAAGACTGTGATCGACTTTAACCGGCGGTGGTTTGCCAAGTTTACTGCCGACGATTTCATCCGGTTGATGGCGAAGTACACGGTTTCGCAGCTGCTGGAGCGGGAAGACTTCCATAAGCGCTTTCGGGAAGAAAAACCCATCGCGCTACACGAACTGCTCTATCCGCTGGTGCAGGGATATGACTCGGTGGCGCTCGAAGCTGATGTGGAGCTGGGCGGGACCGACCAGAAATTTAATCTGCTGGTGGGGCGCGAATTGCAGCGGGCTTACGGGCAGGAATCGCAGGTGGTGCTGACCACGCCGATTCTTGAAGGGCTCGACGGTGTACAGAAGATGTCGAAGTCGTTGGGGAATGCGATAGGGATTCATGAGCCGCCTTTGGAAATGTACGGCAAGGTGATGAGCATTTCCGACGAGATGATGTGGAGGTATTACGAGCTGCTGACGGATGTGCTGCAGGTTCAGATCGACGCCTTGAAACTGGGAGTTCAGACTGGTGAGCGCCATCCGATGGAAATCAAAAAGTCGTTGGCCCGCCTGATCGTGACTGACTTTCACTCAAGAGAAGCCGCTGAGAAAGCGGCGGAGGATTGGGCAGGGTTGCGCGAGCGGGAGCTTCAACGTGATAAGCTCCCAGACTCGATCGATCAAGTCCGGATCCCGTATGAGAAGGTGCGGATGGATGGAACTCCATCCTCCGATGGTGACACCTACTTGTGGGTGCGCCTCGACCGCCTTCTTGTTATCTGCGGGCTCGCGGGCTCGGTTACCGACGCTGCGAGGAAGATTAAAGCTGACTCAGTCGAACTTTTGCGGCCGGGCAAGGATCGAGGCGAGATTTGGCCGTCTCCGTTCCTTCCGATCGTCTTTCGTGGTGAGTCTGTCCTGAAGCTACCTATCAAGGTAGGGAAAAAAGCCAAGGAAGCTCTTATCGAGACGTAGCGGACTCACTGATAGCGGCTGTCCCCACATGAGTCGATTCTGCTACTCTCGACCGCGCACATGCGCGCGGCGGCTATTTTCGGGCTGGGGTGTTCTGCGAGGGACCTCGCACCCTTTCAAACTGACCTGACAATCGACTGGCGTATCGGGATGCCTGCCGCTGCTGATTCGGCTGATGTCATCCTGCTGTTTGGTGGTGACGGCACTATCCATCGGCATTTGAGTCGACTGGTGAAGCTTGGTTTGACTGTGCTGGTTGTTCCTGTCGGCAGCGGGAATGACTTTGCTCGCGCTCTCGGGCTTTGTCGCGTGCGCGACTCGTTTGCGGCTTGGCGGCGGTTTTGCTCCCGACGGGACAATGTTCGTGCGATTGATCTGGGGGTTATCCGCGGGATAGAGGACGCGGGCGGGGCGCCCGCGCCACACTACTTTTGCAGCGTCGCCAACGTCGGGCTGGACGCGGAAGTGGCGCGCCGCGCTAATGGGCTGCCGCGCTGGTTGCGCGGGCACGGGGGTTATGCGTTATCCCTGGTTCCAACTCTGTTTCGTTTCGCCCCGCTGCCCATGAAGATTCTCACGCCAGATGCCGCCGGCTGGGCGACTCGCAGCGACCAGCCCACGATCCTGGCGGCTTTTGCGAACACATCGACTTACGGCGGCGGGATGAAGATTGCGCCGCGGGCGCGGATGGATGACGGGCAGCTTGATGTTTGCGTGATTGGCGGAGTCGATCCCCTCAAGCTTGCTTGCCTTTTTCCTACCGTTTACTTTGGCCGACATCTTGGCATCCGCGGGGTGGAGTACTTCCGGGCTCCGCGATTGCGCTTGGAAACCCAACCTCCGCTTGATGTTTATGCCGATGGCGAATACGTTTGCCGGACTCCGGTCGAAGTGTCCGTTCAGGGTGGGGCTCTCAAGGTGATCACACCTTAGCTTCTCCGGTGCTAAACTTTCCTCATGCCTGACAAACGTTCCCACACCTTGCTCTGGATTCTGATTGGAGGAGGAGCCTTCTTCCTCTTTGTGCTGGCCGTGTTTTCGCTGGTTTACCTGACGCTTCATGCGGGGAGCACAGACGCCGGATTCAGCGGCTTTGGCGACCGCATCGGGGTGGTGGACCTGGATGGCGTGATTTTGTCGCCGCAGCCGGTAGTCGGGCAGCTCAAGAAGTTTGCCGATGACTCTTCGATCAAGGCGATCATTCTGCATGTGAACTCGCCGGGCGGCGGAGTGGCGGCTTCGGAAGAGATTTGTCGCGAAGTAAAGCGCATCCGCGAGGCGAAAAAGAAGCCGATCGTGGTTTCGATCGAGACCGTGGGGGCGAGTGGCGCCTATTACGTCGCGTCGGCTTCGAACAAGATTTATGCCGACGAAGGGAGCATTGTCGGCTCGATCGGCGTGATCGCGGAGTGGGTGAACTACGGCGATCTGCTGAAGTGGGCCAAACTGAAGAGTGTGGTGATCAAGACCGGTGAATTCAAGGACACGGGGAATCCTACGCGCGATCTAACTCCTGCCGAACAGGCTTATATGCAGTCGCTGATCGACAACATGTTCGGGCAGTTCATTCAGGCGGTGGCGGACGGGCGCGGGATGAAGTTCGACGATGTCAAAGCCATTGCCAACGGAAAAGTTTGGACCGGCAAGGAAGCCCTGTCGATGAAACTGATTGACAATGTGGGCGACTTTGAAGCGGCGGTCAAAGACACGGCGAAATCTGTGGGCATCTCGGGGGAACCGACGCTGGTGCGGCCGGATAAAGATCGCAAGACCATGCTGGATTTGCTGACCGGCGACATTTCACAGTGGATCCCGAGCCGCGAGAAGATGCTGGAAGAGCAGGTTGGGTTCTTCTATTTGTGGAAGTGAGGAAGCCGGTCTTGAATTAGAGCCTGAGAGCTGAAACCCGACTCTCCGCCGTGACTTGCGTACAACCCCTGAAATTTGAGAAGGTTATGCAGGTTCCCATATATAGAACCGAAGCTGTCGCCGGGAGCGAAGGGACATTATGACGAAAGCCGACCTGATTGATGAAGTCTCGCGTTTAGCGGAACTTACGCGCAAAGACAGCGAAGTAATTGTGGAGGCGATCTTTGACAGCGTGGTGCGGTCGTTGCGCGCAGGCGACAAGATTGAGATACGCGGCTTTGGCAGCTTCCGCACGCGCCAGCGCAAGGCGCGCATGGGGCGCAATCCGAAGACTGGCGAGAAGGTCGAAGTGCCCGCCAAGAAGATTCCGTTCTTCAAGCCCAGCAAGGAATTGAAGGATCTGGTGAATGAGGGAATCGCCGACGCGGCGGCTCCGCCTTCGGCCGCTCCTACTGCTTAGCGAGCCTGCTGCTTCAGCAAATACAAGTCTGCAACCTTCAGAGCCAGAGCCTCAGGATTAACGTCTGCGCGGTTGGCGAGGATGATGATCGTCAATTCGTCGTCGGGGAAACGCTGGATTGTGGTGCGGAAACCAATTGTCTCGCCGTCGTGTGACATGCGCTTGTGGCTCCGATAGGGATCGAGAAACCAGCCAAAACCGTAGCTGACCGTCTTGCCTTCAGGGGATTTCCCTGGCCCTTCTGTCGGTTGCACTGGAGTGAGTGCCGGCTGCATCTCGGCTTCGCTCAACAGCGTGTGCAGGCGCAGGGCGCGATCCCATTTGGCGAGGTCATCGACGGAAGAGTAGATGCCTCCGTCGCCGAGAACGGCAGATGTAGGGCTCTGGTCGGTCTCTTGCCAGGCGTCGTCTTTTCTGGTGTAGCCATACGCGCGATGCGGCACTTCATTCTTGCCTCGCTCGTAGGCCAGCGTGTTTGTCATCTTCAGTGGCGTGAAGATCCTCTCCTGAAGGAATTCGCCAAAGGGCTTGCCGGATACTTTTTCGACGATCATCGCCAGCACGGCGTAGCCTGAATTGCTGTACGCCCACTTCGTGCCTGCGGGAAACTTCACGGTGGTTTGCTGCTCGAGCAGCTTTAGAACTCCGGCATCGAGTATTTGCGGAACCCTCTCTTCCGGCATACCGGGATATTGCTGCGACAGCAGGTCTTCGTAGTCTTTGAGGCCAGAGGCGTGATTCAGCAGATTGCGCACCGTGATCGAGTTGCCATAGGCGGGGAACTCCGGAAAGAAGCGGGTGAGGTGATCGTCATAGCTTAGCTTGCCGTCGCGTGCCAGGAGCATGATGCACGTCGCTGTGAATTGCTTGGTGAATGAGGCGAGGCGGAAGTTGGTGCGTTCGTCGACCTTTTGCAGGGTGGGCAGGTCGGTGACTCCGTATCCGCGGCGAAACACCACCCGGCCGTGATGAACCACCAGCACGGCAGCACCTGGAGCTGTGGCGGACTTCAGGCTGGAGAATATGGCATCGATCTGGCTGGACGGCACGTTTCCGGATGATACTGGGCTCGACGAGACTTGGCTATCAGTTGGTGCTGCACAGATAAGCAGACAGAGCAGGGGGAGGACGCGCGCATTTGTTTGTCGCAACATATCTCTATCTCTGGGACTTTACCTGTCTAGAGGGACGGCGCTGGTCGCGGATTCCTACGACTGCCATCATTCGTCCAGTCTTCCCTTTCTCTGCGCGGTATGAAAACAGCATGTCGGTGCGGCAGTTGGTGCATAACGGCGAGGCTTCGATACTTTTGGCCGGCACGCCCGCGGCCAGTAGTTGTTGACGATTGGCTTCCACCAGGTCGAGGAAAATCTTCTTTGGCAATTCGCTGTGGCCGGGGGGACGAGCGGTGAGGAACAGCATGGGATATTTTTCGCGCACCGGATCGCGCTCTTCAACTTCCCGGAATAATTTTGCGGCATAGGCGAACTGCGACTCGAACTGCTCGCGAACCTCCTGGCCAACTTGATAGCAGCAGCTATGAATCCCGGGGCCAATCGCGGCCTTCAGATCCCTGGGCCGCGTGCCGAAGCGGCGGCGCATCTCGCCCACTCCTTTCTCGACGATGCGCTTCAGCGTTCCCCGCCAGCCGGCGTGAAACACGCCCACAACGCGGCGTTTGGGGTCAGCGACAATGATGGGCAGGCAATCGGCGGTCTGAATCGCGAGCAGCAAACCTGGGGTTGAGGTGATGAGGCCGTCGCCGACGAGTTGGGATCTGGGAGCGGCCTCGACGAAATGAATGGTGTCGGAATGGACCTGACGCGGGTTGACTAACAGCCATTTGCCCGCGGTGAGTTTACGCGAGAATGCGGTGCGGTTGCGCTCGACGACGGCTTTGGAATCGCCTTTGGTGAATCCCAGGTTGAGGGCGTGGCCGCCGTAGGCCTGCGAAGACCCTCCTGTGCGCGTGGAAAATCCATGGACGAGCCAGGGAATTTTCGTGAGGTTTGCGGCGCGAAGAACGTTCAGTTTGGCTCGCTTCGGAATTTGCTTCGAAGCCTGCTTTGAAACCCGGGTCGGCACCCATCCATGTTACCCGGCGGCCCAGCGTTGCCGCACCCCGGCTAGAAATTTTTCTTTATCCGCGCGCATTTGCCTTACCAGTGCCTGATTGCCCGTGTCTTCGTGGGCGGCTGCCCAGAGCACCATCTCCGTGAGAACCGGGGCCAGATCGATTCCCTTTCTGGTGAGCAAGTAAATTACCTTGCGGCCGTCGGACGGGTCTGGTTTCGTGGTGATAATTCCGTCGGCCGTGAGCTTCCGCAGGCGGTCGGCCAGGATATTGGTCGCGATCCCCTCATAACATTCCAGCAATGTTTTGTAAGTGCGGGCGCCCTGGAGCATCATGTCGCGAATGATCAGCAGCGACCAGCGATCGCCCAGCATTTCCACCGAAGCGTTCAGCGGGCATCCTGACCTGCGCTTTGGGATTGCTTTTCTTCGGGTCATCCTTAACCCATTGTCAAATGTTTGCTTGCACATCGCAAGTTAAATGTGAATACTGTTCGCTGCGGAACGGCCGGTCCCATGAATTAGCGCTGACGGGCGAATCTTTAGCGCGCTCAAGTTGTTGCGGCATTACTGCGGCTTCTTCGAAGCCGCGGTAAGGAATTAGACTGGCTTTGTCACGGATGCGGAGTTTTTTGGGAGGGGCAATGAGTAAGGTGCGGGTGTTGGTGGGTACGCGCAAAGGCGCGTTTGTTTTGACGGCGGACGGCAAGCGCGACAAGTGGGAGGTGAGTGGTCCGCATTTTGCGGGCTGGGAGATTTATCACATGAAGGGATCGCCTGCCGATCCCAATCGACTGTATGCGTCGCAGTCGAGCGGATGGTTTGGACAGATCATCCAGCGCTCGGACGATGGCGGCAAGACCTGGCACCAGCCGGGAACGCCGCCTGGAGAACCGCCAGCGCCCGGGCCTCCGAAGGCCGCCAGCAACAAGTTCGTCTATGACGCGTCTGATAAAACTGGCAAGCCGCTCACCACGCATCAGTGGTATGACGGCACGCAGCATCCGTGGGAGTTCAAACGTGTGTGGCATATGGAACCCTCGCTTAGCGACCCTGACACGGTATATGCGGGCGTAGAAGACGCTGCAATTTTTCGCTCGACCGACGGCGGTGAGAACTGGCAGGAACTTTCCGGGTTGCGCGGGCACGGCACCGGGCCCAAGTGGCAGCCGGGGGCGGGCGGGATGTGCCTGCACACGATTATTCTTGATCCCAGCAATCCGAAGCGGATGTGGATTGCGATCTCCGCGGCCGGGGCATTTCGCACTGACGATGGTGGCGGGAGCTGGAAGCCGATCAATCGCGGGCTGTATTCCAAATACATTCCGAACCCGACGGCCGAAGTTGGGCACTGCGTTCACCATGTTGCGATGAATCCGAAGCGACCCGGTGTCCTGTTTATGCAGAAGCACTGGGACGTGATGCGCAGCGATGATGCTGGCGATTCCTGGCAGAAGATCAGTGGAAACCTGCCAACGGACTTTGGATTCGTGATCGACGTTCACGCACACGAGCCGGAGACTATTTATGTGGTTCCGATCAAGAGTGACGCGGAGCACTTTGTTCTGGACGGCAAGTTGCGCGTGTTTCGCAGCCGCAGCGGCGGAAACGAGTGGGAGGCGCTGACCAATGGTCTGCCGCAGCGCGATTGCTACGTCAACGTGTTGCGCGATGCTATGGCTGTTGACACTTTGGACAAATGCGGAATTTATTTTGGGACCAGCGGCGGGCAAGTGTATGCATCGGCTGACGCCGGGGATAACTGGGCTCCGATTGTCCGGGATTTGCCGGCCGTGCTATCGGTGGAGGTGCAGACGCTCGCGTGATCCGGGTCATACTTCCGCAGCATCTGCGAACGCTGGCGCATGTTGGCAGCGAAGTGCAGCTCGAAGTCGTGGGACCGGTTACGCAGCGCTCGGTGCTCGATGCGCTAGAGGTTCGCTACCCCATGCTGCGCGGGACGATTCGGGATCAGGTCACGCAGGAGCGGCGGCCGTTTTTGCGCTTCTTTGCGTGCGAGGAAGATCTTTCGCATGAGTTGCCGGATGCCGCACTTCCCGACGCTGTCGCTACCGGAGCGGAACCGCTACTCATCATCGGAGCGATCGCCGGAGGCTGATCGTCAACTCTCCGTGTTAACATTTCACTTGTGCCTATTACCGATACCAGCGTAGAGGCTCAAGCTGTGCAGCTTCAGATTCACCGGGCAATGACTGAAGAACAGCGCCTCCTTTTGGCACTGGAGATGAGTTTGTTCGCCCGCGCTCTTGCCAAAGAGCGTATTCGTCAAGAACACCGGGACTGGACGGACGGCGAGGTCGCACGAGAATTGCTTAGGCTGGCATTCCTACCGCATCTCCTGCCCGAAAAGCTGCGATGAGCGTCTCGGATGTTTTCGCAAGGATCAAATCCGCACTCGATTCTGCTGGAGTGGATTATATGCTTTCGGGGTCCTTTGCAAGCGCTTCCTACGGCGCTCCACGTTCGACCCAGGATATAGATTTTGTAATCGCCGCTACGCCTTCGCAGTTGCGGGTACTGATCCAAGAACTGCCGAGTGATCAATACTACGTGGACTCGGACGCCGCTCTGGAGGCGCACAAACAGCAGTCCCTATTCAATGTGATAGATTTGGCCACCGGCTGGAAGATCGATTTCATCATCCGCAAGTCGCGGGCATTCAGTGAGGAAGAATTCAGACGTCGCCGGGCGGTTGACGTGGAGGGCAACTCTCTCTTTATCGCGACGGCTGAGGACGTTGTCATCGCGAAGATGGAATGGTCGAAGCTGGGGCAATCACAGCGCCAGATCGAGGACGTAGCAGCGATACTGAGAGTGCGAGGGGATGCGTTGGACCGCGGTTACTTGGAAAAATGGATTGGTGAACTCGGGTTGAAGAGAGAATGGGACGATGCTCGGCTAGCCGCTGGCCTCACTGATCCGATGTGAGGCTTGCCTGTCCACCCATTTGCCCGCGCAGCATCCCTCGGCTATAGTTTTCTTATTCATGTTTGAGGATTTCACTGCTACGGATCGATGGACAAAGAAGCCGGTGCACTGCGTCTATCAGGCGCTGATCGTCGCGATTGCTACGCGGCATGCTGACGCTGTTGACGTGAAGTTTCTGGTTGACGGAAGAACCGTGTCGGTCGCGCTACCGCATCTGGCTTGGGTGGAGTACAAGAACCGCACGGGCCGGGCGATCACGGATTCTCTTGCCGTCGAGATTGCCGGACATTACCTGAAAGCTGCGCTACAAGCTGGTGAAGGCCTGGGCCGGGATATGTATTCGCTCACGGTTGCGGAGGCGCTGGCGCATCTGGACGCGGCTGTCGCCGCAATGCAGTCTGAAGTCCCGGCATAAAGCGCGCCTCGCTCGCAACCGGGCTTCGCCCCTTCGGCTTCGCTCAGGGCAGGCTCTGGCTGGACAGCCGAGGCGGCTGTCTCTACATGAGCATATTCACATGATGCTCTATAGCGTCGCTTCCATCTGCAGGCCTTCGATCATGTCGTTTAGCGTCTTCTGGGCCGCGTCGCGCTTCTGCTGCAGGTCGGCCACTTCATGGTGCAGTGATTGGACGTGGTCTTCCTGCTCGTTAAGTTCACGGACGTAGCGGGCGAGCAGCGCTTTTTCTTCCACGCTGCCTTTCAGGGCTTTCATGTTTTCGCGGACGCGCTGCTGATCTTCCGTGATTCCGGAGATCTTTGACTTGCGCGACCCCACCTCAGTATCGAGGGCGGCGATGCTGTTCTTCTGCGCGATCACTTTGCGCAGGGCCTGCTCGATTTCTGGATTGATCATCTTCGCAGCGAGGAAGAATTTGATTTGATCGTCGGTTACATTCGATAGCTGATAACTGTTCGTGACCGGACGGTATTCTTTCACCAGCAGGGTTTCAGTTTTCTTCGGGTCGACGATTAAGCGGAAGCGGTGGAAGGAAGCCGAGCTTTCCGTCGGCTTCTCGTCATCGGTGAGCTTCCAGCCCGGCCGCGCGGGATGCTCGATCACGATGGTTCGTTGGGCTGTGTCGCGATTGCGGATGGTGTAGGTGTTTTCTTCGCGCTCCTGGGTCGACTGCGTCATCATGCCGTGGGCGATGAATACTTTGGTGACGCGCTGGCTTTCCGATTTTTGTTTGGCATCGACCAGGACGCCGAGGTCGGCGGCGTAGGAAAGCAGTCGCTTCTCGCCGGGCTTGATCGCGTCCATCAGGCCTTCGCCGGCGAAGGCATCGCCTTCGAGCACGTTGAAGCTGCCGCCGTCGAGAGTGAGTTCGCTGGTGTTATCGAGCCAGAGAGCGCGCAGGACGGCACTTTGCGAAGGGTTCCAGACGGAGACTTTTTCGGCGTCGATGCGGGCTTGCAGAATTGGGACCAGGGCTGACTGGTTCTTGCGGATGGTGACGCGGTCCTGGAGTTTGTATTCGAAGAGGTCGCCGAGGTCGCGGGTTTGAGCTGTGGTGGTGGCGGCCTCGAGAGACTCGGCCATGGCGGCGGCGTCGAGGTGATCGCCCACGCCGTGATAGATTCCCCCGCCACTTCCTGAGCCGATGCCGGACTTAAGACTCATCGGGAGCCGAGAGTTGGCGATGGATCCGCCGATAGCGCCTCCCATCTGGCCGCCGGGGATTCCGCCCGGGACACCGCCGATCACGCCGACGGCCTGAGAACCTGACGGACCTTCTTCTAACGTGGCTTCATAGGTCTGGGGCGTGATCATGGCATTCTGGGGCAGCGGGACTACCGGACGCCGGGCGTAGTAAGGCTGGGATAACTGCTGCACAAATGACTGCGGAGCGCCTGCGACCAGCGACAATTCGACGTTCTTCCAGTCTTCGCCTACCGTGTTATCCACGATGGCCCAGCCTTGCAGCAGGGGCTTGCCATCGTTTGGGATCACGATTCGGTACGTGCTCTTCCACACCGGCACCTCGCTGATGTAGCTGACCAGCAGATTGCGCTCGCCTTCGCCTGCCGTGGAGATAGTCATGCGGCGGACATCTTGATCGCGGGTGGAAGCGACGAGGCCGAGGTATTTTCCGACTTCATCGTTCACGTCCTTCTCGGCCACGCGGACGCTGGTGGCGGGAGTGAGATCGAAGACGCGGACTTCTCCGCTGTCGCTGACGATGGAAATCTGATCGACCGTAATCTTCTGGTCGGCTTTGATGGGAATCTCGCGTTCGTCGATGCTGAGCAGGCGTCCGGAGGCGCTCTCAGAACCGCTGCGCACTTCGAGGCGCGCGCCGCGCAGGGCGTCGAGAAACTGTGCGGTGGTTGGGTTCTCGCCTACGGCGAGATGCAGAGAACCGAGACGGCGCTCGAGAGGAGCGTTGGAGTTGTAGCTGACGCCGGTGATGCGTCCCTTGCCGAGATCGAGGACGGTCAGCGACTTCAGCACGTCATTCAGTTGCGCCGTGGTGAAATCGACGTTTACGTCCTGGCTGCCGCGCACCTGGCCGGCGTGTTCGAAATAGCCGACGCCGTTCTTGTAGAGAATGACTCGGGTGACGGGCAGGCGCGCGGCCGAACCGGCGGCAGTGGCAGAATCCGAACCTTGGCCGGATGAAGACTGGCTGAATAAAGACTGGCCAGATGAGAGTGGGGCGAGCAAGAAAAACAATGCTGCAGTCTTCAGAAAACGCATGGCTCCTCCGTTGAGCTGGGGGGCCGCTCGTCCTAGATAGAACGCAGCGTTAGGTCGTTCTTGCGCGCTGGGCGCGGCCCCTGCAGGGATTTAGACACCTGAGCGGAGGTCTCTGGAGCCGTGGATGCAAGCCGCGTGTTTTGAGATGGCTGGGGCTTTGAGCCAGAGCTTTCAAACGCCGGGCTGTTCAAAGGGAAACGCGGCGGCGCGGCGCTCAGGCCTTCTTGAGCAGGCGGGTGAGCCAGATCAGGAAGATGGCGCCGATGATCGCCACTACGATGCTGCCGATAATGCCGCCTCCGGGATAGATGCCGAGCGCATTAAAGATCCATCCGCCAATGATTGCGCCGATGATGCCCAAGACGATATCCATGACCGCACCGTACCCGCCGCCTTTCATGATCTTGCCGGCAGCCCATCCCGCGATCAGTCCGACGATGATCCACCAGATGAAGTTCGTGAGCATGTGATCCTCCTGTTTCCTGCAATCTTTGGCCGGCTCGCGCGACGGCGGCAAGCGTGTGAGGGGCAGACTAGTGAGCGGGAGCAGTTCTGTCAAGCAGGGCTGCTGAGCGCCGCGCTGTCTGTGATTAAATCAAGTCATGTTCGCGCGCAAGATTCGTGTTGAGTGCGAGGACGATGGGCAGAGGCTGCCTTGTCCGCTGAAGTGGCTGGATAGTTTCTCCATGCGTAATTTTACGAATGCCAGCGTATTCGACGATACTTTGCCGGTCGGCGACGGGCTTATGGAGATTGGCAATAACGTTCCTTTGGAACAGCTGCGAGATGCGATGGAGGACTGGTTCCGGCGCAAGAGTTATCTGCCCAGGGACTCTAAATTGTTACTGGAAGAAATCTGAGGATCCGCCGAAGGTATCGGCATGAGAGGTTGGTGTGGGGGGAAGTCCGCTTCGCGGTTCCAAAACGGGAAAATTTACCCTTTTCAGAACTTTCTAGAGTGGTGAAGTTGCCAGGGTGTGTTATTTTCAGAGACTAAGAAGATCCCCCAAAGGGGTGGCCAACAATTTGCATATAAAACTTTGAGGTACGGATGATGAGTCACCGATTGCAGCCCTTCCCCACATCCGGCACTCGCGAATCGCGCACGGGTCAGCCGCCGGCTGAACCGTGGGGTGGTCCGCGGCTGAGGCCGGAGGATGCAAAGTTCTTTCGTTCGTGGTTCGTGTATGATTTCGCACCCAAGACCGTCCCACCCCGCGGCCGCTTCAACTGGAGCCTGGTCGGGGGACTCGGGCTGGCAACGACTGTCAGCGTCGGCTTCTGGGTGGGCGTGGGACTGATGATTGCCCGCTTCTGGAAGTAAGGCCCGGAAACAAGGGCTGATCTGCGCCGTTTCTCCGGATATTCTCGCGGTGGTGGTTACTTGTCGTAGTGCAGGAGCGACATCACGTCGTAGCCTTTGAGCTTTTCCCGGCCCTTCAGAAAATCCAACTCTACGACGAAGCCCAGCCCTGCGATCTCCGCGCCGAGCAGAGTGGCCAGCTTGGCCGTGGCTTCGGCGGTGCCTCCGGTGGCGAGGAGGTCGTCGACGATGAGCACGCGCTGGCCTTTCTGGATGGCGTCCTTGTGCATCTCGAGCGAGTTGGTGCCGTATTCGAGCGCGTAATCGAACCTCACGGTTTCGGCGGGGAGTTTGCCCACCTTGCGGACCGGAACAAATCCAGCGTTCAGGCGGTAGGCCAGCGCGGGGGCAAAGATGAAGCCGCGGGCTTCCATGCCGAGGACGAGATCGACCTTCTGGTCGACGTAGTGCTCGGAAAGCCGGTCGACGAGCGTGGCCAGGCCGACTTTATTTTTCAGCAGGGTGGTGATGTCGTAGAAGAGGATCCCCTTCTTGGGGAAATCGGGAACTTCGCGGATCAGCTTCTTGAGTTGGTCGGCATTCATGCCTGAGTTGGGGGACAATCTACCACGCTCCTTATATTTCGAGGTTTCAGAGTTTCAGCGTTTCAAGGTTTCAAGGACAAATGCGGGGGATTTTGCCTTGACACTTTGAAACCTTGAGACGTTGAAACCTGCCTCACCACGCTCCTTCGATGCGAAATGAAGTGACGCCACCGGCCGGCCTGGCTTCGGACTCTTCGACGGCATCCACGCGAGCGGCGCGCGGGCCTTCGCGCAGGCGCGAACGCAGGCCGGAGAGCTGATCGCGGGTTCCCTGGGCCAGGACCTCGACGCTGCCGTCGGCGTTGTTGCGAACCCAGCCTGCGATGCCGAGAATGTGCGCCTCGCGCTCGACGAACCAGCGGAAACCGACGCCCTGCACGCGTCCGCGGACTACGAAGCGGCGGGCTTCAAGAGCTTTTTCGGTGGAAGTCATGCTCTCAACGATCTTGTCATCCTGAGCGGAGAATCAGCTTCGCGAATGCGAAGCTGACTCGCAGTCGAAGGATCCCTGTGATCTCAACCTCTTCCCGCAATTTCAAGTTCCTGCAATTCCAAGGAATTCTAATTGTGCCCCACCCGAGTTTACATCGTCTTTTCTAGCTTCTCTGATGACTAATGGAAGATTTCGCCTTATGACGGATAAATTTGAGGTAAAACATTTCTGGATCGCCGTCGTCCAGCCCCTGAACCTCGCCAACAAGCTTGTACCCCATTTTTTCAAGTAGCTTTCGCATCGGCAGATTGCTCTTGTTCGTCGATGTAAAGAGCTTTGCATGTGTGCAGATACTCTCGATTTGAGAGATCAGTAGAGCCGCAAGCCCTTGGCCGCGTTCGGCAGGGGCGAGATATACCACCGACATGAACGCCTGATGAAAGAAAAGCGAGTAATCAATGATTCCATAACCGATGGGATGCGCGTCCTTTACCAAAACCCAGCAGGTACCTGTGTAAATTGCACATCTTATCTCCGAAACGCGAGCACTGTCTGCTTGTGCAACATGATCGAATCTGACAACCGAATCAAAATCCTCTGGTTCGGCCAACCTGACTTTTATCTTGGATTTTCCGTTGCGGCTCATATTGCGGAAGTCTCTGAAAATCACGAGTCCGTTGAGAATGGCTGATCAGGCCGCAGGGCTGCCAAGCGTTGCAGGGACTCCTTCGACTCCGCGAGAACCTCGCTTTGCGAGGTTCTCGCTACGCTCAGGATGACAATTACGCCCGCGACAAATACACGCCCTCGGCGGTATCGACCTTGATCTTCTCGCCTTCATTGATGAACGGAGGCACCTGCACCACCAGCCCGGTTTCAGTCTTCGCGGCTTTGGTGACGCTGGATGCGGTCGCGCTCTTCAGGCCGGGCTCGGTCTCGACCACGGTGAGCTCCACGGTCTGCGGCAGTTCGATGCCGACGGCCTTGCCGTCGAAGAATTCGACTTTGATTTCGAGGTTGGCGATCAGGTAATCGACGGCGCCGCCCAGAATCTCTTTGGTCAGGTGCGTCTGCTCGTAGTTCGCCGTATCCATGAAGTAGTAGTTGTCGCCGTCGGCGTAGAGGAACTGCATGTCGACCTCGTCCACGTTGACCTTCTCGATGGGATCGGGCGAGCGGAAACGGTGCTCGAACATGGCTCCGGTGCGAAGGTTGCGCAGCTTGGCCTGGATGAAGGCGCGCAGGTTGCCGGGCGTGCGGTGTTCGACGCTGAATACGGAGTGCAGATCATTGTTGTGCTTGATGATCATGCCGGGACGCAGTTGGGTGGCAGGGATCGACATCGCTTGAAACAATCTCCTTAAAAATAAGTGCGGTTTGCAGGGCTGACGGAAGGCGGGCAGGCCACATTTTCCGCCGCACAAGGGCCGAAAAGTTATTTTACACTCAGGTCGCGGGAAAGGAAACCTTCCCGAAGTTGCACTCATCCTAAGCGGGCCCCTTCGTCGCACTTGGGTAGGGCTCGCCGCCAACCTTGCGGAGGACTAGAATTGCGGCTGGCGAGGATATTGCAGCCGGACGGAAGGATGTCCGGCGCTCCCGCCAAGTGGAAATGAGGTCACATCATGCGCTTTGGACGTTATGAATCTTCAGAAGGAAACAACATAGGAACTGCCGTTACGTTCTTTCTGGTTGGACTGGGTGCGGGAGCACTGGCGGCGCTTGCGCTCGCTCCGAAAACCGGCAAGCAATTCCGCCGCGACTTGAAACGCGGCTACGACGACGCCAAGGACACGCTGCAGGATTGGACGGAAGAAGCCAAAGACCGCGCGCGCGACGCCAAGGAACGTGTGAAAGACGTGGCCGAGCGCGGCGTCGAAATGGCCGGAGACCTGCGGGACGCGGCACGCGAGAAGGTGGAACCGCTGCGGCGGGCTGTCAATCGGGGGTAAAAACGGAAATGTCATCCCTCGCTTCGCTCGGGATGACATTCGTCGAGTCCGGCTTGCTGCGAGCGGTCTAACGCTCTAGTGAAAGATGGCGGCGAAAAACCTTCCGATCCGCCGCAGCACGCGATGGTGTTCGGCGTTCTGCTGGAGTGCTGGGCGCAGGCGGCGGTTGTACCTGAGGTTTCAATGGCGGGCGGGCCGGGTTGAAGATTCCATCACTGGCAGCGCTGCGGCCTCGTCCATAAGCGCGGGTGGTGGCGCGGCGCGGTTCTTGCCGCGGAAGACAAAGGGAGCATCCACCTGGACGTGAACTTCATCCGGCTGCGAAGGCGGGAGGGGCTGGATTTCTGGTCCACTGGAAAGTGTCTGCGGCGCATCGTTGCCGGGCTTTGCTCCAGTCGCTGGCAATACGCCGCCTCTGGCCAGCGTGATCATTCGCCGGCAACTCAGAATCCGGAGCGATCGCCGGAGACTTATCTGTTTGGATCACCGGGACCGGCGCCGGGCAACCACACTCTAGCGGGGACTTCGGTGTCGACCTTGTCGATGCGCCCCGAGTGAAACACCGCCTGCTCGGTGGGTTTCACCTGATAGATGCGGTCGCCCATCAACTCTGAAACGATGGCTGAAGAAGTGGTTGCCCGCCAGCGCGCGCACGCAAGTGTTGCCGTGCGCGTCGGCGCTGACGGCGTAGTCAAACTCTCCCGGGC
Organism: uncultured Acidobacteriaceae bacterium; assembly: GCA_963743115.1. GTDB lineage: Bacteria > Acidobacteriota > Terriglobia > Terriglobales > Acidobacteriaceae > Sulfotelmatobacter. The sequence goes on from CAVUOM010000003.1 coordinate 353,880, forward strand.
CCGCGAACAGGATGCGGAAATCGGGAGTGAGCACGGTATCGGCTGAGTCCTCGAGTGCGTAGTGCGTCTCCAGCGCGCCGGTGCTCAGGCCGAGCATCAAGCTTTGGCGTTCTTCGAAGGCGTCACGGAAACCGTGGTCCCGGGACAAACGCGGACCTCGCCTCCTCGCGACAAATGCAGTACCGCGGTATCGCTGCCAGCGGTCAGGGATGAACCGGCCGCGAAGCGCTTGCCCGCCAGCACGACCTCGCCGATCCCGCTGCTGACCGGCACGACCGCCGGCGTGGCAGATGGAGTCAGCGACAGCACCTGCGGCGGCTGGGAGGGTGACTTCTTGCTGGCTGCGTTCGAGTCTTCGCTGGGTCTGCGTTCGGGTCGCGGGCGAGGTTTCAGGCGCACCATCAGGCGGTTGCCTGCGCCGTCCCAGGTGTAAGCGTACGGAACCAGGAGGTCGAGCACAATTCTGGTGATGGGAGGATCCTTCTGGTATTGCTCGGTGCGGAGGGTAAGAATGTTTTCCTGCAGCACGGGAATGCGCTTGTGCAGCTGTCCCAGGCGTGCATTGGACAAGTCGATGACCAGCCGCGGAGGCGAATCCAGCAATTGAATGGATGGTACGACGGGGTGAGTGGAAACAATTTCAACGGCCGGTACGCCGCCCTCATGCACCACGCGCACACTGCTGACGACGGCGGCTTCCGGGTTGGGAGGATTCGACGTTCTGAGATTCCGCAGCCTGCGGCCATGCTCTCGCGACCGCCAGCGCCGCCAGCATAATGCCAACAACTTGAATGCCAGATCGCGGCAAGGAAATCCTCTGGAAGATCGAAGTAATGCCGGGCCCCTGAAAGGAACCTTATCACTTGTCAGGAAGGGAATGAAGCGGTGTGTGGAACAAGTGGCGGGGCGTGGGAATGCTCCCGATGCTCTGATCATTTCGTCAAGAAGTCGGACCCCGCAGCGCGAAGTGTCCCAGAGCGTTGCCGGGAATTGGGCGAGTTCCCGGACCCGACTTTAGCTCTGCGGAAGGAACTCGTACTCTTCAATGACCGCGGCCACGGCCATTTTGCCGTCTGCGCTGCCGTCTTCGATGCGGACTACGCGCCCTTTGCACTGCACGCGGATACTCTCGGTGAGCGTGATTTCGGGCGGCAGGGTGAGAGTGAAGCCGATGGGCGACCCTTGCTCGATGGGTGAGTCGAGGTAAAGGCTGATGCCGCGCGCGCTGACGTCGCGGATTTGAGCCGGTTCACCGTGGCCAGAGTTTCCATCGCGGGCTACGGCAACCGGGATCCGCAGCGCGAAACGTCGTGCAGCCCTTTTCTCCTGCTGGGCTTCTGCCATGTGTTACTCCAAAGCTAATGAAGTGGCTTTCAACTTATCCCAAGAATGACTGGGGCAGCATGTTCCGTCAATACCACCCTTGGGGACGGGGATGGCCCGTTCCGGCTAAACTGTAGCACGGATGGTGCCCGTGGTCTTCGTTCTCGACAACTACGATTCCTTTACCTACAACCTGGTTCAGTATCTCGGGGAACTGGGCGCGGAGGTTGAGGTTCGCCGCAACGACCAGGTCACGGTTGCTGAGGTCGAGGCGATGCAACCGGAGCGCATCGTGATCTCGCCTGGACCGTGTACGCCGCAGGATGCCGGCATCAGCATTGATCTGATCCGGCACTTCGCCGGCAAAGTGCCGGTGCTCGGCGTCTGCCTGGGACATCAGGCTATCGGCGCGGCTTTTGGCGGCAACGTCGTGCGCGCTCCTCACCTGATGCACGGCAAGACCAGCGCGGTCACGCACGACAACAAAACCATCTTCCACGGCCTGCCCATGCCCATGACGGCTACGCGCTATCACTCGCTCATCGTGGAAGAGAAAGATCTGCCGGCAGAACTGGAAGTCAGCGCCTGGACTACGGAAAAAGATGGAACCCGCACGATCATGGGACTGCGCCACAGAAAGTTCGCCGTCGAAGGAGTGCAGTTTCATCCCGAGAGCGTGCTGACGGATGCGGGAAAGAAGCTGGTGGAGAATTTTCTGCACGACGTAAGTGCCACTGATCACTGACCACTGCCCCTCGCCATCTCCACCGCTCGTCAGCAGCGCCTGCGCCTTGTTCATCGATTCCTCGAACTCCTTCGCCGGATCGGAATCCGCCACGATCCCCGCTCCTGCCTGCAGATACGCGTGCTTGCCTTGCATGAGCATGGTGCGAATGCCGATGCAGGAATCGAGGTTTCCGGCAAAATCGGCGTAGAGCACCGATCCGCCGTAGATGCCGCGGCGCACCGGTTCCAGTTCTTCGATGATCTGCATGGCGCGGACCTTGGGCGCGCCGCTCAGCGTGCCCGCGGGAAAGCAGGCCGCGAACGCGTCGAGCGCGCCGAGATCCTTGCGCAGCGTGCCTTCGAGCGCCGAGACCAGGTGCATCACGTGGGAGTAGCGCTCCACGTACATCAGGTCTTTCACTTTGACCGAGCCGTACTCGCTGACGCGGCCGAGATCGTTGCGGCCGAGATCGACCAGCATGACGTGCTCGGCGCGTTCTTTTTCGTCGTTGCGCATCTGCTGTTCGAGGCGCTGGTCTTCGGCCTCGTCGCGGCCGCGCGGATGCGTGCCGGCGATGGGACGGTATTCCAGCTTGCGTCCGGTGACGCGCACCAGCATCTCGGGAGACGAGCCGAGAATCTGCGTATCGCCCATGCGCAGGAAATAAAGATAGGGCGAAGGATTCACCTGGCGCAGGGCGCGGTAAAGATCGAACGGCTCGATTCCGGGGATGAAGTCGAGCCGCTGCGAGAGCACGACCTGAAAGATGTCGCCTGCGGCAATGTATTCCTTGCAGCGCTCGACGCTGCGCAGAAACTGCGCGCGCGTGGTTCCGGCATGGATTTTGAGTTTTCCCGGCTTGGCCTTGACGGATTTGCGCCACATCGCCGGGCGCAATCCCGCCGCCAGCTTTCTTTCGAGCGCCGCAATGTCGCGCACTGCCCGGTCATAGGCGCTGCGGGGACTCTCCCGCGAAACATCCGCCGCAGCCACGATGTGAATCTGGTGGCGCAAGTGATCGAAGGCCAGCAGGCGGTCGAAGAACATCAGTTCGCAATCGGGCAGAGAGAGATCGTCTTTCGCATGCTCGCCGATCTTTTCCAGTTGCCGCACTACGTCGTAGGAAAAATAGCCGACCGCCCCGGCGGTGAACGGCGGCAGGCCGGGAACCGCGGCCGGCTGATGCTCGCTCAGCAACAGCTTCACGAACTCGAACACGTTGCCCTGGTGCCGTTCGCGGTGCCGTCCGCGTTCAATCTCGATGGCCGAACCTCGCGCCCGCAGGCGCATGTAAGGCCGCGCTCCCAGAAAGGTGTAGCGGCCGATCTGCTCGCCGCGCTCGACCGACTCCAGCAGAAACGCGTGCGGTTCGTTTTCTGCAATCGACAGAAAGGCCGAGACCGGCGTGAGCAGGTCGGCGCTCACCGATTTCACCACCGGCACCAGCGTGGCCGATCGGGCCAGACGGGAGAATTCCTTGAATTCGGGATAAGGCATGCGAAGAATTAGGGACGAGACTCGCCAGACGCCGCACTGCCTCGCGGTTCATTATAGGGGACTCGGTATAGGGGAGTCGCTACCTGGACGCGGGTGCTTGTGGCGTCGTCGAGGTCGTCCCAGAGGTCGTCCAGAGTACTTTCGTACTTACCGCGAAAAGACCGCGAAATAGTAGTCTGTGAACCAACCCGGCAATTGACGGACGCGGCGCATCGTCGGAAGATACCAAGGATAAGTCCGGAAAGCAGCCCTCGTGCGGCCGGGGAGCCTATGCGGATCAAGTTCTGGGGCGTACGCGGTTCCACGCCCACCCCACAACCCGAGAACATGCGCTACGGAGGCAATACCTCCTGCGTCGAGGTGCGCCTTGGCGATCGCATCTTCATCTTCGATTGCGGCACCGGGTTCCGCGTGCTGGGCCAGCAACTGCAAAGTGAGTTCGGCGAAAAGCCGTTTTCCGCGCACGTGTTCGTTTCGCACTTTCACTGGGACCACATTCAGGGCATGCCGTTCTTCCGGCCGTTGTATGCCAACGCGGAGAACCGGTTCCTCTTCCAATGCTCGAGCCGCACTCGCAGCCTGAAGCAAGTCCTGGGCGACCAGATGGCTGCGCCCTACTTTCCCGTGGACATCGGGCAGATGCAGGCCCAGCGCGATTTTTACGACATCGAAAGCGGACGCATTACGATCGAGGACGGCATCCAGCTGCAGACTGCGTGGCTGAATCATCCCCAGGGATGCATGGGTTTTCGCCTGGAAACCAAGGATGGAATTCTCGTCTACGCCACCGACAACGAACCCGGCGATGCCGCATTCGACAAAGCCGTGCGCAAGCTGGCCGAAGGCGCGGACGTGCTCATCTACGATGCGCAGTATCTTCCCGAAGAATACGAAGCGCGCCGCCGCGGCTGGGGACACAGCCACTGGCGCGAAGCCGTCAATGTGGTGATGGAGAGCGGCGCCAAAGAGCTGGTGTTGTTCCACCACGATCCCGACCATACCGACGTCGTAATCGACAAGGTTGTGAAGGAAGCGCGCAACTACTATCCCAAGGTGCGGGCTGCGGCCGAGGGGATGGAGATTAACTTGAAAAACGGAAAGCGCTAGTCTCGGTCGAGCACAGCATCGCCGGGGCTCCGCGCTACTATCCGGCGGCCTGCGTCAGGGTGGCACCTCGCCAGTCACCGCCTCCATCTTGCTTCCCTGCCGTCCCGGCTCATATACTCTGAACGTTTGCCCGATCACGCCGGGAACTCGTCCCGGCGCCGGCCAACATCTTAGAATCGCAATCATCCCGGAGATTACATTTATGACCACGATGACCGCCCCACCGCACGTCGACAAAGAAAGCAATCCATGGGAATCGCAGCGGGCGCGTTTTGACCTGGCTGCGCAGAAGCTCAATCTGGATGACGGCCTGTGGCGGGTGCTGCGCTATCCCAACCGCGAGCTGACGGTCTACATCCCGGTGCAGATGGATGACGGGCATCTCGAGGTCTTCACCGGATTTCGCGTGCAGCACTCGATTGCGCGCGGCCCGGCCAAGGGCGGCATCCGCTACGCGCCTGACGTTACGCTCGATGAAGTGCGCGCTCTCGCGAGCTGGATGACCTGGAAGTGCGCCGTGGTCAACATTCCTTTCGGAGGGGCCAAGGGCGGCGTGATCTGCGATCCCCACAAGATGTCGATGGGCGAGATCGAGCGCATGACGCGCCGCTACACTTCGGAGCTGATCGAATTCATCGGGCCGGAAAAAGACGTACCTGCTCCCGACGTCAACACCAACGAACAGATCATGGCGTGGATGATGGACACCTACTCCATGCACATGCGGCAGACGGTCACGGCCGTGGTGACGGGGAAGCCCATCAACATCGGCGGCTCTCGTGGACGCCGCGAGGCCACGGGCCGCGGCGTGATGGTGGTGTGCGATGAGGCCTGCAAGAAGCTCGGCTTGTCGCGCGAGAGCAGCCGCGTGATCGTGCAGGGCTTCGGCAACGTGGGCTCAAACGCAGCCCACCTCATGCACCAGGCGGGATACAAAGTGGTGGGCATTGCCGAAGTGGGCGGCGGCCTCTACAACAAGAACGGGATCGACTTGAATGCGCTGGTTGAATTCCGGCAGAAGAACGGGACGGTGCATGGATTTCCCGGCGCGGAAGCGGCCGATACCGCCGACTTGCTTACTACGGAATGCGAAATCCTAATTCCGGCCGCGACCGAAAATGTGATTACTTCGCGCAACGTCGATCGCGTGAAGTGCCGCATCCTGGCCGAAGGCGCCAACGGTCCTACGACTTCGGCTGCCGACGATGTTTTAACTGACAAGGGAGTCTTTGTGATTCCAGACATTCTGGCCAATGCCGGCGGCGTGACCACTTCTTACTTTGAGTGGGTGCAGGACCGCCAGGGCTACTTCTGGAAAGAGTCCGTGGTCAACGAGCAATTGGAAGAGATCATGATTTCGTCGTTCGGCGATGTGGTCCGCTACGCCGAGACGCACAAGGTGAACAATCGCATCGCAGCCTACATGCTGGCCATCGATCGCGTGGCTTATACGATTCGCCAGCGCGGCATTTATGCGTAGACCAATTGCCGGCACCGTGAGAGTGATCTCGCGAATCTTGCTTTTGCTGCTCGCGTTCCTGGTGTTGCCCGCAGTCGCGCCGGCGCATTCGAATGCAGCCGCTGCGCCGCAAGCGGCCGCCGCTTCCAAGCTCGACATCAACACGGCGACTGCCGATCAGCTCAAGGCTCTGCCCGGCATCGGTGACGCTATCTCGCAGAAAATCATCGCTGGCCGTCCTTATCGCACGAAACTGGATCTCGTCCACAAGAAGATCATCTCGCAGGCAACTTACGCCAAGGTAAAGGACCTCATCATTGCCAAGCAGGCGAAAGCAGCAGCAACGACTCCGGCGACCACGAAGTAATCAAGCTGCTGATTTCAATTCGGGAACCACCACGGACAACTGTCTCCCAACCGTGTCCCAACTGTGTATTTCCTCTCATTGCGTTCCCTCCCACCGTGGAGGATAATCAAGCTGTCTTCCGGTTTGCGCCCCCGGAAACAATGCTGAGCCGCGGTGAACCTGCCTAATTCCATCACGTTGATCCGCATCTGCAGCATTCCTCTGTTTATCTGGATTCTGTCTTCCAATCAATTCAGCAGCGCGCACGGCGCCAAGGAATTGCTAGCCTCGGCAGTATTCATCGCCGCCTCCATGACCGACGGCATTGACGGATACCTGGCCCGTAAGCGCGGGCAGATCACGACCATGGGAATTCTGCTCGATCCCATGGCCGACAAGCTTCTGATCGCTGCCGCGTTCGTTACCCTGGTGCAATTCAATCCCAGCCTGGTTCCGGCCTGGATCGCGGTGATCATCATTGGCCGCGAGTTCCTGGTGAGCGGGTTGCGTTCGATCGCCGCGACCGAGGGCTTCACGATCGAAGCCAGTGAATTGGGCAAGTTCAAGATGGTCGTGCAGATCGTTTCCGTGGTGGCGGTGATACTCGACCACCGCTGGAAAGTGTGGCCGGTCTATGGAAACTTCGTCTTCCCGGTACACTGGATCGCCTATGCGGCGATCTGGTTTGTGGTCTGCGTTTCGCTGGTTTCGGGTATCGATTACTTCGCCGCGTTCTGGTCGAAGATTGACCGGCAAGTCTCCAAGCGTCGGCGCCGCGCCTTCATTCTGAGCCGTCGCCGAAAGCCACAACCGGCGCCCCGACCGGCAGATGCCGATGTCGCCCCCACAACCTAATTCGGCCTCGGCGGTGGCTTCCGTCCAGGAGTTCTCCAGCGAGGAACGTAATCAACTGCTGCGTCTGGCGCACGATTCCATTTCTTCGGCCCTCGAGCATCGCGAGATTTCTCTGGAGCCCCCGACGCCGCATTTTGCTGCGCCGCGCGGTGTGTTCACTTCGATTTATCTGCACGGGCAATTGCGCGGATGCGTCGGCTATGTGCTGCCCACCTGCCCGGTCTACCGGGCGGTCGCGGAAACTGCGCGCGCCGCAGCTTTCGATGACAACCGCTTCCCACCGGTCACCCGAGAAGAAGCTCCTCATCTGGCAATTGAGCTGAGCGTCCTTTCTCCTCCGAGAGCGATTCCGCAGGAAGAAATCGAAATCGGCCGCAATGGTCTACTTATCAGTTGGCGGGGCCGCCGCGGGTTGCTGCTGCCGCAAGTCCCAGTAGAGCACGCGTGGGACCGGACAGTGTTCCTGGAACAAACCTGCCGCAAAGCCGGATTGCCCCTGGATGCGTGGCAAAAAGGCGCGACCGTTGAGGCGTTCACGGCGGAAGTCTTCGGCGAAAAAGGTGGCTAGTGTTCAAAACCACTGACCACTGCCGGAAAAACAAACCGGGGACGGTTGCCCGTCCCCGGTGTCTGTGCTGCTTGCGAGGGTTACTGCTGTTGTTGTGCCTGTTCGTCCAGTTCCACACCGTCGCCGAGGTGTACGTCCTCCATGGCAAACACGATCATTCCGGTTGCCGTGGTGGGTGTGGTTCCGATGACGACGATTTCGCCGACCGCCCGTCGCGGAAGGTCCTTCACGTGAATCACCGGGCCATTGCTCTTCTCGAACATGCCGGGATCGAATGACGGTTGCTTCTTCTGCGTGTCTTCACTGACCGAAGCGCGGAATGAGAGCGAATCCACTGGATCATCGAGAGTGGCCTCATAGTTCCGCACGGCGCGGAAATAATCTCCAACTTTCACGCCCTGGTTCGCTCCCACGTTGAAATAAACCTTCTGCCCCGCTCCCAGCTGCGAGTCAAAATCTTTGGCCATCACGATCCGCCCTGAAACTTTGCTGCCAGCGGGCAGGAAACGGTCAAAACGAAGCGGCGGGTGGAATTGCACCATCTGCTTCTCGGCGAACGGAATCGCCGTATCTCCCGGGTTGAGGGGGTCACAAGAGTATTCAATCTGCGCCACCGCCGTCTTGCTGCGGGTATCGAGTATGCGCACCCGGCCGACTTCCTCGTAGGGCTGCCCGGTGGCGGCCAGCAGCTTCATCTGGCCGGGAAACATTTCATATTTGTTGATGTCCTGCAAAGCGCGAATAATCTCGTATTCCGCGCCCGGAGTGTAGCCCGAGCCCTTCAGGAACACGATGTCGCCTCTGACGAACTTCGTGCTGGCAGGAGAGTCCAAGCCACCAGCGATGTAATTCGCGTCGGGCAAGGTCTGCTTGTTGATGAACCCAGCGCAATAAATATCCGCATAGGTGGGCATCATGACCCGCTGAATGGGAAAGTTGGCCGAAGTGAAAATCGTTCCCTCCGGGGTGACCGGAGTCGCCTGAGCCGCATCGGCTGTCGATTGAGCCCATGCCGCGCTCGTAGCCAGTAGTACTAACAGTCCTATTTTCTTCATGTTACCTCCGAGAAGAGACACACGCCGCCTCCTCTCCAGCAAAATGCCACGGAAGCTAGGCTTCAACTGGAAGGTAACAAGGGGGTAAGAGGGGGTCAAGGTTACGAGGGTGTAAGGCGGTTTGCGGAAACGGGGTTTTCGAGGAATTTATGAATACGCTGTTGCATCTGGAATTCAGCCCCTGTAAGATTCGCGCCGAACCTAACACTCCCGACCTGTCACATTAAGATGATTTCTGCCGCCAGAAGTTACCCGCCCCGCCTGTTGCCTCTGCGCTTGCCGCGGGTGTGCGTGGCGGTCACCGCGCCGGATGCCGCCGAACTGGTCGAGAAGGCGGAGGCCCTGACGCGGGATAACTCCTTCCTGGAGTTCAGGTTGGACTACATTTCAAAGCCCTCCCTGGCGCTACCCAAAATCAAGCATTTTCTGGACACTCATCCCGGCACAGTTGTGATCGCCACCTGCCGCCGCGTCGCCACCGGAGGCCGTTTCCGCGGGTCTATCGCTGCTCAGCTTGACATTTTAGCCAAGGCCTCGGCCGTGGGATGCCAGTTGGTTGATGTGGAGCTGCAAACCGCACTGAAGTGCAAGCCCGCCCAACTACAGAAGTTGCGCGGCCGCTCGGCACTCATTCTTTCTTTTCACGACTTCCGCGGGACGAAGAAGCTCGACGAGACTCTGGAGAAGATGCGCGCCTTTCCGGCTGACTTCTACAAAGTGGTCAGCACGGCCGCGACTCTCTCTGACAACGTTGCCATGATCCAGTTTTTGGGGCGCGAAGGCGACAACCATTCTCTGGTTGGCCTGTGCATGGGCGAACAAGGCATCATCAGCCGCGTGCTCGGAGTCCGCGCCGGCAGCATATTTACCTTTGCCGCGGTCAGCGCCGGAGAAGAAACGGCTCCCGGACAAGCCACCGCGCAGGAACTGCGCAGCGTTTACCGCATCGATACCGTCGATGCAGCGACCCGAGTCTATGGTGTGGCCGGAGACCCGGTCGCGCACTCGCTCTCGCCCGCAATTATGAATGCGGCTTTCCGCCGCGAGAACGTCAACGCCGTCTACCTCGCGCTGCACGCCAAGACCCTCAAAGACCTGCTGAACTGCGTGCGCGAGATTCCCATTTATGGCCTCAGCATCACCATGCCGTACAAGGAAGCTATTCTTCCTCACCTCGACAACACCGATTCTCACACCACTAAGATCGGAGCCTGCAACACGGTGGTCCGCGCCCAGGATGGAAAACTCTACGGCTTCAACACTGACACTTCTGGAGTCGTACGCCCTCTGGAACGCCGCCTGAGCACGCTGCAGGATGCAAAGATCCTGGTGCTGGGCGCGGGAGGCGCAGCCCGCGCCGCGGTCTTCGGCCTGAGGGAGCGTGGAGCGGAAGTGTACATTCTGAACCGCAGCGCAGCCGCCGCACAGAAGCTGGCCCGGCGCGCTCACGCGCGCTCGATCAAGCGCGCCGACCTCAAGAAGTACGCTTTCGACGTGATCATCAACGCCACCCCTGTCGGCATGTGCAATACGCGCGACACCCCACTTCAGGAAAAGGAAATTAACGCGCGCTACGTTTTCGACATGATCTACGATCCGGTCGAGACTCGATTGCTGAAGCTAGCGAAAGAGCGGGGTGCGCAGATCATCCCCGGCATCGAAATGTTCGTCCACCAGGCCGCCCGCCAGTTCGAGATCTGGACTGGCAAGCCAGCCCCGCAAGACGACATGATGCAGGTGGTAACGCTAGCCCTGCAGGAACGGGCCGCCCGCGCCGCCGCTGCGGCAGCAGCGAAGAAAAAGTAAGATTCTAATTTTGATGGCACTGATGTTCAACTCTATAAATCCACTTCGAACCGACATCCTCAGGGATTTGAGCTCGTGGCTCCCAGAGGCGGGCCAACCCTCAACGAGAACTAGCACCTGGTTTCAACAATCATTGATGCTTCCCTCCGGCAAAGGTAGACTGAAAATGTGTCGGGAAGCGTAGCCGGAGTCGTTATGGGTCTAACCATCGCGGCATTAGGCTTAGGCTGCCTACTTCGACCTGCCGCCGTTCAAGACCTCGCTGTACGAATGAACAAACGGTCGCGATTCAGGAACCCTTTCATTGGGTGGATACAGCGACCGAGCTTTCGTGCCTACCTTCGTTTAATGGGGCTGGGCGTAATCATATTCGGCGCGCTCGTGATCATGGGAGCAACCAGGATCCTCCAGCGTTGCTGTTGAAATATCACTGTCTGCATCAACTATGGTTCCAAGTATCGAGGCGAGGCGTTAAGCGAGGCGTTATGAGACGGATCGCAATAGCGCTGGCAATTCTCGGGGTCGCAATGGCAAGCGGTGGCGCAGCGGAGGCAAACCACGCAGCGAAATGGCCTAACGTCAACGATATTAAGTCCGGCTTGGGCGAACCGCTTGAAAAAGCAGGACTGCTACCGGCTGAACTGAAACTCGTGCGTGCTGCCCTCAATGACCTGGCAAACGGAAAAGGATGTCAGGGGGCAAACGTCGAAAGCTGCGATGCTCCAGAGAGCTTGTTTCTCGCGAAGGTGAAGATCACCACGGAGGGGCAGACCGCAGTCATATTGCGAGGCCCAGGTACTGCCTGCGGCACCGCGGGATGCCCGATTTGGGTCATCCAGACCTCGGGCAAGGTTCTAATTGAGGATTTCGGATGGGGCTACTCAATCTTGCTTTCTCATGAGCATCGCTACTTTGATGTAGTGACCGCAACCGGTCATCACCCTGTGGGTCTCGCCATGTGGAGCTTCGACGGTGAACATTATCGGGTCATCCGTTGCGCTTCGACTGACACAATCGATCAACCGAGCCCGCCGCCACAGGTGTCGGAGCAAAGCTGCCCTGTTTCGATCCAGTGAGCTGCCGAAAAATCCCCGGATTGACTTTGGCTGGGCCGTCTATGGTCCAGGGGTCGCGGGCAAACTGAATGTTCCAGTTGGACCATTAGAGCGATTCTGCATCCCCCCAGAAAACCACAAAGCCGGGCTGGTTGGCCCGGCTTGCTCTTGTGGAACTGGTTCGGTCGATCTTGTCTGGTTCAACCTTGTCTGTTCAACCCAGTTTCGACGGCCGGATCAGAATGTCAAAATCCGGAATTTCCTGCCGCTCGCGCCGCGGGGTCACCGGCCCACGCCACGAACATTTCCTACATCACCATTGCGAGGTTCTCCAGCTCATACTGCAGAACCGGGAGAGCGCACCCTGCCATCTCCACCCGACCGGCTGCATCCAGAGCGGCCTTGGGCGAAACTCCGTAGCCCCGGCCCATCAGGAACACCTGCAGCAGTTCGGCGGCCTCGTAAGAATCGATCATGCCGCCTTGCAGCAAATCACTGCGCAATGCCGCTAGTTCGGTCATGGTGAATCTGTCTTTGTCGTTATTGATTTTCTCGCTCATCTTTTCAAACATGGCCGTCATCACCTCCGATTCCGACCTTGTACCCCACTTTTGCCTATTAGACTCACCGGCAGCCGTACAAGTTGCATGCAATTCGGTTGCCGTGCCTGCTCTCTGTTTCCATATACGGAAAGCAGGCGGCCTTAGATTTATTAACCCCAGTGAATATCTGAAGTTGCAGGCAACCCTATCAGAGCTGCCGACCTCGCCCAAGTGCCGTTGGTAACCCCTGCCGTCTCAATAACTGACGCAGAGTGTCATTCCGGGAACGCACCGCGGGAATACCCCGAGTTACCACTGGTTTGAGAAAGATACGGACGGAAGGTGTCAGGGCTGTGAAATCCACCGTGAAAAATTAACGAAGGTAAGCAGAAGATTTGAGAGTCGAGGCAGACGATTCGCGTGTCGAGGCTGCTAGGTTTCGATCTTTCCCTCTTCGATCTTTGCCTCATCCACCAGCATGATAGGGATGTCGTCTTTCACCGCATACACACGGTGGCACTGCCTGCACTTCAAGCTCTCAGGATTCTCCCGGTACTCGAGCGCCTGCTTGCACGCCGGACAAACCAGAATTTGGAGCAGATTCTTTGCAATCATGAGAAGGGCATTGTACTCAAAATCGACTCACTACGGAGGCACTCCCGGCGCAGCGCTCGCCCGGCAGTGTAAGATTTCCTAGCCGACGCCCGAAAGCCGAAGCCCGGAGCCCGCTATGCCCGCCCGAATCCTCGACGGCACGAAGATCGCAAATGACATTCGCAGCGAAGTGGCTGCGGAGGCTAAGACCATGGCCGCCGCCGGCATCCGGCCCGGTCTGGCTGTCATTCTCGTGGGCCACAACCCGGCGTCGGAGATTTATGTGCGCGGCAAAGTCAAGGCCTGCGAACAAGTTGGCCTTTACAGCGAACAGCACACGCCGCCGGAAACCTCGACGACCGCTGACTTGCTCGCTCTAGTCGAGCAGTTGAACCGCCGCGACGAGATCGACGGCATCCTGGTGCAGTTGCCGCTGCCATCGCAAGTGGACTCCAAGAAAGTCTTGATGGCGGTCGATCCTGCCAAGGATGTCGACGGCTTCCATCCCGTCAACGTCGGCTTCCTCTCGACGCAGCGGCCCGGCCTGGTCCCGTGCACGCCCGCGGGAGTCATCGAGATTCTGAAGCGCAGCCAGATCCCCATCGCCGGGCAGGAGGCGGTTGTGGTGGGACGCAGCGACATCGTGGGCAAACCCGCGGCCATGTTGCTGCTCAATGCCAACGCCACAGTCACTGTTTGTCACTCGAAGACTCGCGATCTGTGGGCGGTCTCGCGCCGGGCCGACATTCTCGTAGCGGCGATCGGCCGCGCCGGCATGATCACGCGCGATTTTGTGAAGCCCGGTGCAACCGTGATCGATGTTGGCATGAACCAGGTGACCGATCCCGCCGAATTCCAGCGCCTGTTCGGCGGCGGCCTGGCCGGTGGATCGGCCGCGAACGCCAAGCGGGAAGCGTCTTTTCGGGCGAAAGGATCCACGCTGGTCGGCGACGTGCACCCCGAAGTGGCCGAAGTGGCGGGAGCGCTGACTCCCGTTCCCGGCGGCGTTGGTCCTCTGACCATAGCGATGCTGATGTATAACACCGTGAAAGCGGCGAAGATGCGGAGAGGCAGTGGTCAGTGGTCAGTGGCCAGTGGCCAGTGAGTTCGGCTCGGGGATCATTGTCTGCTTGCACACGAATTTCCATGATGTACGAACTGCTTTACTGAACACTGGCCACTGAATCTATGCTGAAAGTCGGCCTTACTGGAGGCATTGCGTCGGGAAAATCTGCGGTCGGCGAGATGTTCGTTGCCCTCGGCGCGCATCTGGTTCAAGCCGACCGCATTGCTCACCAACTGATGCTTCCCGGCCAGCCCGTCTACAACGAAGTGGTGCGCCATTTCGGCGGCGCGATTCTCAATCCCGACCTCAGCGTGAACCGCGCAAAGCTGGCGGAGGCTGCCTTTGGATCGACGGCGAAGGCCGCGTCTCCTACAACCGCGTCTCGCATTCAAGAGTTGAACCGCATCGTCCATCCCGCAGTGCTTCGAAGTCAGGAGGAGTGGATGGAAGAAACGGGACGGCAGGATCCGGGCGCGGTTGCGGTCGTGGAAGCTGCGCTGATCATTGAGGCAGGTGCGGCGAAGCGTTTTGACCGGTTGATTGTTGTGACCTGCAGCGACGAGCAGCGCATCGCCCGATTCGCCGCTCGACATAAGTTGGACCTTGAGGCTGCGCGCAAAGAAGTCGAGCGCCGCATGGCCGCGCAACTGCCCGAAGCCGAGAAAGTCAAAGCAGCCGATTTCGTTATCGACAACTCCGGCTCACTCGACCACACGCGGGAGCAGGTGCGGGAGTTGTGGGAAAAGCTTCGCACCGAAGCGACGACTAAGCGCTGAGGAATCTACTTGCTCAACTCTTCTTAAGAAATTTTCCCTGCTCAAGTTCCTTGAATGCCCGCTGGAGCTGTTCCTGCGTGTTCATCACGATCGGGCCGTACCATGCTACTGGCTCCTCCAGGGGCTTGCCTGAGACCAGGAGGAAGCGGATTCCGTCGTCTCCGGCTTGCACGCTGACTTCGTCGCCGCGGTCGAAAAGAATGAGAGAGCGATTCTCGGCGTCGACGGGAGGAGTTGTGTCCAGCCACTTTACGGATTCCGTCGGCACAGCCAGAGGGCCGGACGCATTGCAGAACTTCCCGCTTCCCCCAAAAACATAGGCGAAGGCATGCCGCGTCGTTTCCACCGGAAGCGTTTTTCTCCTCCCGGGAGCGACCGACACATCGAGGTAAATCGGATCGGCGGCAATGCCATCCACCGGTCCTTTCTTTCCCCAGAAGCTTCCGCAGACGACGCGCACGTGGGTGCCGTCGTCGTCTTTAATCTCGGGGATATCGAGCGCCTTCACTTCCTGATAGCGCGGCGCGGTCATCTTGAGCGAGGCCGGAAGATTTGCCCACAGCTGGAACCCGTGCATGCGTCCCGACGGGTCGCCCTTGGGCATTTCCTGGTGGATGATGCCGCTGCCCGCCGTCATCCACTGCACGTCGCCGGCGGCGATGGCGCCGCGGTTTCCCATGCTGTCGCCGTGTTCGACCGTTCCTGCAAGCACATAGGTGATGGTTTCGATTCCGCGGTGAGGATGCCATGGGAAGCCCGCCAGATAATCCTCGGGAACATCGTTGCGGAAATCGTCGAGCAGGAGGAACGGATCGGTCTCTTTGGTGTTTCCGAAGCCGAAGGCGCGGCGGAGATGGACACCTGCGCCTTCAAGAGTCGGCTTCGATTTGATAACACGCTTAACTGGTCGGATGGACATATAGGCCTCTGATTTCGAGGTCTTTTGATGTTGAAGCCTGGCTCGGGGATTCCGGCGCGGTGAGTCTGTCTGCCTGTGGACTTCCCTGCGAAAATAAAGTTCTCTGGGACGATGCTGGAGCGGCTGCGATTCGCGGGCTGTCAGGAAAAACCGGGGTATCCCCCCTCCCCCCTCCATCTCTGGAATCATCAGGTTAGCAAGAAATTCCCGGCAAAATCCGGATGACAAAGAACTTAGAGGTCAAAATCTAGACAACAAAGAACTTAAGTGGCGACGACTTGCTCTGGAGCAGACCGTCACGGCCTCGACCATCATCGCTGATTTAAGTTGGGGAGGCAAGGTTAGATGTCACATTGGGGCTGTGCAAAGTTCTGAAGTGGTGGTTGGCACCCGACGTCCGCGTTACCTGCCCTTTCGCAAAGAACGCGAAAGGGTGGGCCGCCCCGCGATGTCGAAACTCGTTCGCTCTGACAACCTCGAATACAAAGAACTCACGAAGGCCACCTAAGGCGTAAGTGGTGAATAGAGCCAATTTGACCCCGCGGGATCGTTTACTCTACGCACTTGGTAGCCGACCTCAACATCAGATGTTTCCGGAGGTGCTACGTTATGGCGCTTGGCTTGGGCGACTATTTTGTCCATTACATAATTAGCTGGAATTGCCAGTTGGATGCTAGTGTCGGACCAGTTTTTAATAAATGAGTCATCAATTGCAAAGTAGTTTCCAGCGAGCAATCCAGCCGTCAAACTGTCCGGCGACCATGATCGTTCGGCACTTCGTTTAGATTCCTTGATTCGAGCATGTATATAAACTTGTCCACGATGTGAGCCGAAGCTTACGCCCGTGAGTTCGCCGCTCCCAAACACTTTAGGCACGGTGGAGAGCACCGCGGAAGGCGGTGGCGCAACGGATTGGGTTTGCTGAGGTGTCATGGGCGCTACTTGCACTTGTGACTGCTGGCCACCGCCTTGTACCATTTTCAGGATTGCCAGAGCGGTCGAAAGATCAATGTATGACCCGGTCTTAACTGACGGGGGATTGGTAACGTACTGGCCTATGAAGTTTGATATTGCATCCAGCTTGCCCTGCATGTAGCTGAGTTGGCTCTGGCTCACCAATTCATCTGCATGGGTCTGATTAGCAGTTTGGATGCTGACTTGTCGCGCCCGTTCTTCCGCCGCTGTGGTACGCAGGGATTGGGCCAAGGTCGTAGCTACGACCGCGATGCCAAACGCCGCAAACAGAGTTCTATATGCCCGTTTCTTGGTCTCCGTGGTTGGTGGATTGTTCGCCATTTCAACTCCTATTCCACCTAGCGCCAGACCCCAAATGACATTCAGGACAGTTAACACTATGTCGTAATTCACTGGGCGATCCTCCGCTCAGTCAAGGTTGCCTCTCTTGACTGCGGAGAATTGTACTGATGCCTTGCATGAAATACACAGTCCCTGAGGAATTTGTAGTCGGTGTCTTCCCTCGCTGAGTCTGATACCGCGGCCTGATACGCCCAGGCCGCTGGACAGCTGAGGGCGGCTGTCCCCACATGGCTCGTGGCTCGACTGCGGAAATTCGCGGAATGAGGGAATCCTCGGTCGCGTGCCACATCGCGGAACATTGTTTAGAATCAATCGTAGTATTGAATATGAACCTGTTCCTAGATACGGTTCGCGCTCCCCAAGGTTTGAACTTATGAAACTGATACGACCTGCGCTATTAGCGCTGATGATTGCCGGCGCGTTCTTTTACTTCACTACCTGGCGTTCGAATGGGAGAGTGGCCGGGGCGAATCCGGTGGGGTGGTTCGGTCATCCTGCGCGAGTTGAGATCACAGAGGCCTCTGGCGGCGAGGCGCTTGACAGCGAAGAGCAGAACAATATCAACGTTTATCGCAAGAATATTCCGTCGGTGGTGAACGTCACGTCGCGCGCCATGACCTTCGACTTCTTCTACGGCCTGGTACCGCAGGAGGGGCAGGGCTCAGGCTTTGTGATCGATAAAGACGGACATATTCTCACCAACTATCACGTCATTGCTGACGCGCGGCAGGTGGAAGTGACGCTGCACAACCGCAAGAAGTATAAGGCGACCGTGGTGGGCACTGATCCGGCGCACGATCTGGCTGTGATCCTGATCAAAGCGCCTGACCTGGTTCCTGCAGTGCTGGGCGATTCGCGCAACTTGCAGGTGGGGCAGAAGGTGTACGCGATCGGCAACCCGTTTGGGCTGGCGGGGACGATGACGCGTGGCATTGTGAGTTCGATTCGCCCGGTGCGCGAGCCCAACGGGGCGACCATTGATGAGGCGATTCAGACCGATGCTGCCATCAACCCCGGGAACTCGGGCGGTCCGCTGATGAACTGGCACGGGGAGGTAATCGGCATCAACACCATGATTCTCTCGAGCGTCGGACAGAACGCCGGGATCGGCTTCGCCATTCCCATTAATACTGCGAAGGCTGTGCTCAACGATTTGATGACGCTGGGCCGGGTGCGACGGCCGGCTCTGGGCGTACGCACGATTCCTATCAGCGCGGAGCTGGCTGATGAAATGGGCTTGCCCGTCGACTATGGCCTGCTGATTGTGCAAGTCACTCCTGGCGGCTCGGCTGATCTGGCCGGGCTGCACGGCGGCACTGAGCGCGCTTACCTCGGCAACATTCCCATCATGCTGGGCGGCGACCTGATTGTCGCCATCGACGGCGAGAAGGTCGAAGACGAGCAGGATCTCGCGCAGATGATGAATAACCACCGGGCCGGGGATACGGTGAAGGTTACGATTTACCGAAACAAGAAGAAGATGGACGTGAGCGTGGCGCTGGGCGAGGCCAGGGAACAGGTCTGAGGAGGCAGCGGCTGTCAGCTCTCAGCTTTCAGCCAATGCGTGAATATCGATTCCATTCGCGAGTATTGCCTGTCCTTCCCGCACGCGGCGGAGAAGCTGCAGTGGGGCGATGAGCTCTGCTTCAAGGTCGGCGGGAAGATTTTTGCGATGGCGGGGCTGGACAATCCGAGGCTTTGCTTCAAGTGCACGCCTGAGACTTTTGCCGAATTGATTGAGCGCGAGGACATTCGTCCGGCGCCTTACGTGGGGCGGTACAAGTGGGTGATGCTCGATCGGCTCGAGGCTGTGCGGTGGGGCGAATTGCAGGAGTTGATCGGGCAGTCGTTTGAGATGGTGGCGGCGAAGGCTCCCACAAATAAGTCGATAAAAAAGAGAGCGATCTCTAAACGCTCGCGCCGGAAAAGCAAGAGAGCTTGAGAATCCGGTCTGCCTGATTTGACTCTGCTTGCCGCCGTCGGCTAGCCTCAAGAGTCCGCCGGTGGCGGACGCGTTCAATTCCTCATGCGATTCCAAAACAAATCATTGATTTTGCTGCTGATGGCGGCGGGGGCGACGTTTGGCGCGGTGTTCGTCCCAGCCCGCGCTTGTGCTTCCACAGAACCGGTCCACGCGGCGCACGGAATCGTGGTCAGCGTTCACGAACTGGCTTCCCGCGCCGGAGTCGAGATCATGCAGGCCGGCGGTAACGCCGTGGATGCGGCGGTGGCTACGGGATTCGCGCTGGCGGTGGTGCATCCGGCGGCGGGAAATCTGGGCGGCGGCGGATTCATGCTGGTCCGCATGGCTGACGGCAAGACGCATTTTATTGACTATCGCGAGAAGGCTCCGGCGGCAGCGAAGGCTGACATGTATCTGGATGCGCAGGGGAATGTGATCGAAGGTGCGAGCGAAATTGGGTACAAGGCGATCGGCGTGCCGGGATCGGTTGCAGGCATGGTTTACGCTGAGCAGAAATATGGCAAGCTGACGCTCGAGAAGGTGATGGCGCCGGCGATCCGGCTGGCGCGCGAGGGCTATGCTCTGAGCTGGCGTGAGGCTCGCGACATGCAACGCGATAAATATCTGAGCAAGTTCCCCGAATCGCGGCGCATCTTCCAGCGCGACGGCAATTACTACCAGCCGGGAGAAATTTTCCGCCAGCCTGATCTGGCGCGGACTCTGGAGCGGATTGCGGCCAAGCCGGATGACTTTTATCACGGGGCACTGGCGCAGGAACTGGCAGCCGCGATGCAGAAAGGCGGAGGTCTGATCACCGCCGACGATCTGGCGCATTATGAAGTGAAAGAACGCGAACCGGTGCGGGGCAGCTATCGCGGATACGAAATCATCAGCTCGCCTCCGCCATCTTCCGGCGGAACGGTTCTGATCGAATCGCTGAACATTCTGGAAGGATATGATCTGGCCAAGATGGGGGACCGGTCGGCCGAGTCCATTCATTTCACGACGGAGGCATTTCGGCGGGCGTTTTTTGATCGAGCGGAATTTATGGGAGATCCGGATTTCTCAAAGATTCCCGTGGCGCAACTTATCGACAAGAAATATGGAGCTGCCTGGCGGGAATCGATTCAAGCGGACCATGCCAGCCCCAGCAAAGATTTGAAGCGGCCTGCGATCTTCAGCGAGCTTGAGCAATACGCTGCTGCCCATCCGCAGCCTTCGGGAAATCACGAATCGCCGAACACGACGCACTATTCCGTCGTAGATGCGGATGGAAACGCGGTTGCTGTGACTACGACCCTCAATGGCTGGTTCGGAGCGCGGGTCACGGCGGACGGCCTGGGATTTTTGCTGAACGACGAGATGGATGACTTCTCCACCAAACCGGGCGTGCCGAATTCCGATGGATTGATTCAGGGTACGGCGAATGCCATCGGACCGGGGAAACGGCCGCTGTCGTCGATGACGCCGACCATCGTTGTGCATGACGGGAAACCGTTTCTGGTGCTGGGTTCGCCGGGCAGCTCGAAGATCATTACGACCGTCGCGAATGTTCTGATGGGCGTGATTGATTACGGGATGAATATTCAGGAGGCTGTGGATGCTCCCCGCTTTCACCATCAGTGGATGCCGGACGTGTTGAACGTGGAACAATGGTTTTCGCCGGATACGGTGCAGGCGCTGCAGAAGATGGGGTACAACGTGCAGATCGGGCTGCGCTACGGAGAGTTTGCGGTTCCTTACTGGAGCGATGCGGAGTGCATCGCCATCGATCCGCAAACCGCTGAACGCCTCGGAGCCAGCGACTACCGTAGTAACGGAAAAGCGATGGGGTACTGATGCTGAGAGCGGTTTCAACATACTTGTACGTGAAAGAGCGGCTGCATCCAGGAATTCTGGATGGACTGGCTCGCAGCGGGGTGCAGGCGATTGAGATTTTCGCGGCGCGCCAGCATATCGATTATGCCAACCGCAAGGCTCACGTTAAAGAGATTGCCGAATGGTTCCGCGGGAGCGGGATTCCGCTGAACTCCGTGCACTCGCCTTTGTACGCCGACTACGAGTGGGGCCGGGCCGGGGCTCCGCCGGTAAACCTGGCATCGACCGATCGCGCGGGGCTGGTCGAGGCGATGGATGAAGTGAAGCGCGCACTGGAGATCGCGGAGCAGATTCCGTTTCGCTTTCTGGTGCAGCACCTTGGACTTCCGAACGAAAGTTTCAGCGAAAAGAAATTTGAGTCAGCGATGACTGCCATCGAGCACTTGCGGGCGTTTGCCAAGCCGCTGGGGGTTCGCATCCTGCTGGAAAACATTCCCAACGAGCTTTCCACTCCGGAAAAACTGATGGAAATGATCCACTCCGCTCACTTTGATGATGTGGGGGTCTGCTTCGATTTCGGGCACGCCCATATGATGGGGTCCGTGCGTGAGGCCTTTGAGCTGGTGCGGCAGCAGGTCTGCTCTACACATGTTCATGACAACAACAAGCTCCAGGACTCGCACCTGTGGCCGGGACAGGGAACGATCGACTGGAAGGAAGCAATGGAGCTACTGAGCTCCGCTCCGCAGAAGCCGCCACTGATGCTGGAATTGCAAGAAGACGAGAAGGTCAATCCGCTGGAGAAGTTCGAAGCCACGTTCGAGAAGCTGGAAACGGCGTAAAGCTTTTCACCGCCGAGCGCGCGGAGAACGCCGAGGGAAGAACGGCCGAAGCTTTTGTTATCTCGGCGCTGTTGGCGTGCTCGGCGGTAAATTGGTTTTTTAAATTATGTCCTCGCCTGTAACTACTATTGCTGAAATCGGGAAGCACGAAGGGCAAGCGGTTACGCTTCGCGGCTGGCTGTATAACCTGCGCGAGAGCGGGAAGTTGCTGTTTCCGCAGTTCCGCGACGGCTCTGGTGTGATTCAGGGAGTGGTGCCGAAGAATGCCGTGACCCCGGAAGTGTTCGAGGCGATCAAGACTTTGACGCAGGAGTCGAGCGTGATCGTCGAAGGCAAGGTTCGCGCCGATAAGCGCGCGCCCGGCGGCTACGAACTCGATGTAGTGAATGTGCAGGTGGTGCAGCGCGTGCCGGAGTCTGACCCGTATCCCATTACGCCGAAGGAACATGGCACTGAATTTCTGATGGAGCACCGGCACTTGTGGGTGCGCTCGCAGCGGCAAGCTTCGATTCTGCGGGTGCGCGCGGAAATTATTAAGGCGGTGCGCGATTTCTTCGATGAGCGCGGTTTTACGCTTACGGATCCGCCGATTTTGACTCCGGCGGCTTGCGAAGGTACGAGCACGCTTTTTCCCGTCGATTATTTCGACGAGCAGGCTTACCTCACGCAGTCGGGCCAGCTTTACATTGAAGCCACGGCAATGGCGCTGGGCAAGGTGTATTCGTTCGGTCCAACATTTCGCGCGGAGAAATCGAAGACACGCCGTCACCTCACTGAGTTCTGGATGGTCGAACCGGAAATTGCCTACGCCGAACTCGACGACGTGATGGATCTGGCTGAAGGATTCATCAGTTTCGTCGTAAAGCGTTGCCTGGAGCGGCGACGCGTCGATCTGCTGGCGATTGGCCGCGATATTTCGAAACTCGAAAAGATCAAACCGCCTTTCCCGCGGATTACTTACGACGATGCCGTGAAGAATCTGCAGGAAGGGTTTGCCAAGGGCGCCCTGGAAACGAAATTCGAATGGGGCGGCGATCTGGGCTCGCCCGACGAAACTTATCTTTCCGCGCAATTCGACAAACCGGTGATGGTGCATCGTTATCCGGCGAAGGTGAAGGCCTTCTACATGGAACCCGATCCGCAGCGGCCAGAGTTGGCGTTGTGCGTCGATGTGCTGGCGCCGGAGGGGTACGGGGAAATCATCGGCGGTTCGCAGCGCATGGCGTCGCACGAGTTGCTGGTGCAACGCATTCATGAGCACGGATTGCCGGAGGAAGCGTTCAAGTGGTATCTCGACCTGCGCAAGTACGGCAGCGTGCCGCACGGCGGATTCGGCATGGGAATTGAACGAGCCGTAGCCTGGATCTGCGGGCTTGAACATGTGCGGGAAACGATTCCGTTTCCGCGGATGCTGAATCGGCTGTACCCGTGAAGAATTGAGTCATTGGGCGATTGTGCGATCGGGCGATTTAAGAACCCTAGTTCGCCAGCTACGGTTCTTAATCGCCAAATCACCCGATCGCACAATCGCTAAATCCTATGACTACCAACAGCACCTCAACCATCAGCCCCAAAAAGATTCGCGTGATTGGCGTGCCTCTTGATCTGGGGCAGTCGCGGCGCGGCGTCGACATGGGGCCTTCGGCCGTCCGCGTGGCGGGGCTTGAGGCGCGGCTGGAGGCGCTGGGGCATGAGGTTGAAGACGGCGGCAACGTTGCCGTGGCTATTCCGGAGCAGAAAAAAGAAGGCGACACTCATGCCAAGTATTTGAAGGAAATCACCGCGACCTGCACCAAGCATGCTGAGTTGGTGCTCAAGACGCTTGAAGCGGGGAAGATTCCACTGGCGCTGGGCGGCGATCACTCGATGGCAGCGGGCACAGTCTCGGGAGTGGCGGAATTTTACCGGCGGCAAAACCAGCGGATCGGGCTCATCTGGATCGACGCGCATACTGACATCAACACGCCAGAATCTTCGCCGAGCGGCAATGTGCATGGCATGCCGTTGGCCGCGCTCATGGGGCTAGGTCCCGCCGAACTGCAAAACATTTTCGATTTTTCTCCCAAGGTGAAGCCGGAGAACTGCGTGTTGGTGGGGGTGCGCGACATTGATGCTATCGAAAAAGAAAATGTGCGCCGCGCCGGCATCGGTGTGTTCACCATGCGCGACATTGACGAGCGCGGCATGCGTACGGTGATGGAAGAAGCGTTGCGCATGGCGGGACGCGGGACCGCCGGCTACCATATTTCGCTCGATATGGATTGGATTGATCCCGAAGACGCGCCTGGCGTGGGCACTCCCGTGCGCGGCGGCGCTACCTATCGCGAAGCGCATCTCGCGATGGAAATTATTGCCGACCACGGACGCATGGTGAGTTTCGAGATCGTCGAAGTGAATCCCGTGATCGACGAACACAACCGGACTGCTGACCTGGCGGTCGAACTCGCGCTGTCGGCGTTTGGAAAGAAGATTCTGTAAGCGCTTATGAAAAAGCTTCGTGTCGGCATTCTTTTCGGCGGGCGCAGCGGAGAGCATGAAGTTTCTCTGCTTTCGGCCGCATCCGTTCTCAACGCGATCGATAAAGACAAGTACGAGGTCGTGCCCATCGGCATCACCAAAGACGGCCGCTGGCTGACGGCCGGCGATGCTGAGAATCTGCTGCAGGGCAAGCTGGTTCTCGAGTCACGGCAACTGCGCGCCGGCGATCCCGAAACTACGCCAGCTGCGGCGGTACTCGCGCGGGGTGAGTCGGTGGTCGTTCCTCCAGAGCCGGTGCACCGGCAGAGCGGGCTGGTTCCTTTTCAGACGGATGCTGCGCTTACGCGGCGCGCCAGCGACCGCGCCATCAATGTGGATGTGATCTTTCCCGTGCTGCATGGCACGTTCGGCGAGGATGGAACGATTCAGGGCCTGCTCGAACTCGCTGACATCGCTTATGTGGGCGCGGGCGTGCTGGGTTCGGCTGCAGGCATGGACAAAGACATTATGAAGTCGCTGTTCAGCGCCGCGGGGTTGCCCATTGTGAAGCACGTCACCATTCTGCGCAGCGCTTGGGAGAACGAGCCGAAGAAAGTTCAGAAGTTTATCGAGAGCAAGCTGAAATATCCCGTGTTTGTGAAGCCGGCGAACCTGGGATCGTCGGTGGGAATCAGCAAAGCACACGACCGCAAGGAACTCGGCCCGGCAATCGAAGAAGCGGCAAAATTCGACCGCAAGATCGTCATCGAGCAGGGCGTCGGCGGAAAGAAAAACAAAGCGCGCGAGATCGAGTGCTCAGTGCTCGGCAACGACGAGCCCGTCGCATCGGTCCCCGGTGAGATTGTTCCGGTCAAGGAGTTCTACGATTACAACGCGAAGTATCTCGATGAAGGCTCGGAACTGATTATTCCGGCGAAGCTGACCAAAGCGGAAACGAAGAAAGTCCAGGAGCTTGCTGTGCGGTCGTTTAAAGCGGTCGATTGCTCCGGCCTGGCTCGTGTGGATTTTCTGATGGAGCCTGGTTCGGGGAAACTGGGTCGGGAAAGTCACGGAAGATTTATCTGAACGAGATCAATACCATGCCGGGATTCACGGCGATCAGTATGTATCCCAAGCTGTGGGCGGCATCGGGACTGGATTATCCAGACCTGATCGACCGGCTGATTCAGTTGGGCCTGGAGCGGCACGCGGATAAGAAAAAGAATCAGTACTCGCGATGAGATCGCAGTCGCGTGGGGAGGGTGGTGCGAACGCCTCGCGTAGCCTGCGGTGGCGCAGGAGTGCTAGGGGTCCCCTTCGGCTTCGCTCAGGGCAGGCTTTCGACTGCGGATGTGGTTCGCGTTCGCGAACCACATCCTCCGCTCAGGATGACAGAGTTTCCTACTGTGCTCCTGCCTTCTCCATGAAACTTGCCTGATCGGCCTTCATCTTCTTCAACCCTTCCATCGGCAGATAGACCATGTGACCGGCGTCGTAAGTGGTGAAGGAAATGTTGTCACGATACTTCTGCGGCAAGTCGAGGTGCTGGATGGCATAGTTCGCCGCGAAATACGGTGTGGCCAGATCGTAATAGCCTTCCATCACTAGAATCTTCAGATACGGATTCTTCACAATGGCTTGCCGCATTGCCGAGGCCGTGTCGGGAAAGCCTTCGCCGGCCGATCCCCAGTCCCATTGAATGCCCGCGTTTTGCGCCCGCACGTTGTAGGGCATGTCGGTCTTGTATCCAAGCTCGGTGCGTACGTAGTTGTTGAAGACGGAGGTGAAGGGCGGTTGAGTGGCCGAGCCCGTCGGATCGTAAAACGGAGTGTCGAGCAAGCCATTGGGATCGGGTCCGGTGTAGCGGCCATCGAGGCGCCCGACGCGAAGTTTCTGATCGATCAGCAAGTAGTGAGTGAACTTGCCGACATTGATGCGCAGATTGGCCTCGTCTACAACTTCCTTGCTCAAGCCGGTGTAGCGGGCCAGTTGCTCGATGGTTTTTTCGCGTTCCTGCGGAGTGAGAGCGTCGCCCTTCGCCAAGGCCTGAGCATAGTCGCCAAACGCCCATTGTTCCGATTCCTGCCGGGCGCGATCCATGTCCTGCGCAAGGTCGGGCGCGAGCTTGTGGTGATAACCCGCGATCATGGTGAAGGTCGGAATCAGAAAAATATATGGCTGATCATTAGTTTTGGTCTCTTCGAGCGTTTCAAAATTCAGCACGCTTGAGAGCAGAGTTATGCCGTTGAACGAGATGCCGCGATCGGCGAGATATCCGGCGATTCCGGCGGCACGCGTGGTTCCGTAGCTTTCACCCAGAATGAACAGGGGCGACGACCAGCGCTCGTTGCGCGTGATATAGAGGCGGATGAACTCGCTGAAAGCTTCGATGTCTCCCTTGAGGCCCCAGAATTTCTTGAACTCCTCGGTATCGGCGGCGCGGCTGAAGCCAGTGCCGATGGCGTCGATCAGCACCAGATCGCTTTTGTCGAGGAGGGTGTAGGGATTGTCCTCCATGCGATAGGGCGCGGGCGGCATGAAGCCATCGGGCTGGAGCACGACGCGTTTTGGCCCGAGCGCTCCCATGTGCAGCCAGATCGAAGCCGATCCCGGGCCGCCGTTGAAGGCGAAAGTGAGCGGGCGCTTGGCGGCGTCCTGGCCGTCGAGTGTGTAGGCGACGTAGAACATCTCGGCTTCGATCCTGCCATCGCCGCGCTTGATCGGAAGACGTCCCGCGGTCGCCGTGTACTTCAACAGCTTTCCATCTACGGTGATCTGGTGGTGCGTAGCGACCGGAGGCGCTTCGGTCATGTCGTAGTGCTCTTCTTTGTCTTTTTCCTTGTCGGAGGAGGCTAGCGGCGCCGCGGGCTTCTGCTCGGAAGAAGTGTCGGCCTTACTTGTGTTCTCAGCCGGTTCAGTAGACGTCTGCGCGGACTGCTTCTTTTGACTTTGAGACTTCGGAGTGCTGGTCTGCTGTGAGTTGGACTGCTGGCCCCAAGCGGCAAGTGCCAGAGCGCAAGCCGCAGCCAGCGCAAGCGAAGACGTTCTCATGATCGGTCCCTCGTTTAGAAATGCTGGGTGAATTTTTTGAACGGCAAGAATTGTACACCGTGCGCTCCGCCCGAAGTAACTACAGTCCTGTACCTGCTTTTGCCGATGGAGTTGGCATGGCTGGCAATCGTCTTCGTTATCTGACCGCGGATGATTGGGTTCTAATTCAGGCCAGAGCGGTGCGGCGCACATTCAAGCTGGGGGAAGAAATCATCCGGCAGGGTGGCTGGGGCAGCAGCATTTTCATCATCCGGCGCGGGGAAGCTTCGGTCGAGTTGGCCGGGACTGGCTCCCGCGCGATCGTGGCCGTGCTGGGGCCTGAAGACATCTGCGGGGATATGGCATTTTTGGAACAAGGTAAGGGCACCGCCGCCGTCGTGGCCAAGGATGAAGAAGTCGAAGTCGATGAAATCAAGGCCCATGCGCTGCGCGAGATTCTGGAAGCCTTCCCTAGGCTTGCTTCCCGCTTTTACCGGTCGCTGGCACTGGTGCTGATGCAGAGGCTGAAGGTGACCTCCGCCGAACTGGCCCGTGAAATGATGCTCCGCGACCGCCGCTAGCGCGCCAATTTCCCGGCCTGCCGGAGATCTAAAATTGCTGGTTGACGAACCCCATGCCGCGTTGTAGCATTATGGAGACAAGTTTGCCTTTCGAGGCAGACCTGAATTTCATGCAGAGTGGCTGAGGGACGAGCCCTGTGACGCCACGGCAACCGGATCGGGATCATATATCTCGACCGCCAGGTGCCAACTCCCGCCCGGAAACGGGGAACATGAGATTCGGATGCGAGCTTTATTTCTATTTGCATTCCGATACCTCTTTTCCTTATTTCCTGGAAAAGAGGCTTTGTATTTTAGGCCGTCTTTTCCCGGCTCGTCCCCAGCTATTCGCTGAACGCAAAGAAAGCGAGTAGCCCGATGTCGAACAACGACGCCTACGAACTGCGGTGCCGGGAATGCGGCCGGAGCTGGGGAAACCAGCCCCGCTCCATCTGCGACGATTGTTTCTCTCCTCTGGAAATTACCTACGACTACGACACCATCCGGGCTTCAATTGCCCAGGGAACATTCACTCGCGAGCGCATCGCGCAGCGGCCGCCGAACATGTGGCGCTATGCCGAATTGCTGCCGCTGCCGACGGGCTTTGAACCCCGACTGCCGGTCGGGTTCACGCCTCTGTTCCAGGCGCCGCATCTGGCCAAACGGCTTGCTGATGCCCGGGACGCCAGCAGTCACGAAGCAAAGACCGCCGCGCGGAATCTTTACCTCAAGAACGATGCCGTCTGCCTGCCCACGCTGAGCTTCAAGGATCGCGTTGTGGCCGTGGCGCTCGCTCAGGCGCAGGCTTTCGGCTTCGATACTGTCGCGTGTTCTTCCACCGGAAACCTGGCCAACGCTGTCGCGGCGCATGCGGCACGCCTCGGGCTGAAAGCCTGGATCTTCATCCCATCCGATCTCGAGCCGGCAAAGATTCTCGGCACACAAGTGTTCGGCGCGAACGTGGTGCGCATTGCGGGCAATTACGACCAGGTGAACCGCTTGTGTTCGCAAATTGCCGAAGAGCGCCGCTGGGGATTCGTCAACGTTAACCTGCGCCCCTACTATGCCGAGGGATCGAAGACCGTCGGCTTCGAAATCGCCGAGCAACTGGGCTGGCGCTTGCCCGACAATGTGGTCGTTCCGATGGCCGGCGGGTCGCTGATCACGAAGATCAAGAAGGCATTCGACGAGCTGATCAAACTAGAGTTGGTTGAGGAAAGGCCGGTGAAGTTCTTCGGAGCACAGGCTACCGGATGCTCTCCGATTTCGACCGCAGTGAAGACCGGCAGCGCTGAGATCGATCCGCAGAAACCGGCGACCATCGCACGTTCGCTCGCCATCGGCAATCCCGCCGACGGGCACTATGCCATCAAGACCATCAAGCACAGCGGCGGATGGAGCGAGGACGTGAGCGATCCTGAAGTGATCGATTCGATCCGTCTGCTGGCGGAAACCGAAGGCATCTTCACTGAAACCGCCGGCGGCGTGACTGTGGGCACCGCGGGCAAGCTCTATCGTCAGGATCGCATCCTTCCCGAGGAAACAACCGTGTTGTGCATCACCGGCAACGGCTTGAAGACCACCGATGTGCTCTCTGGAGTCTATGAGGTTGAGCGGCCGATTGCTCCCAATCTGGCTGAATTCGAGAAGTATCTGCAAGAAACACTCGACTCCGTGGAGATCGCGAAAGAAGCGGCGGCCACGGTGGGCGTATGAAGTCGGCATTTGGTTTGGAAAGGGCGCGGCTTAGCCGCTGAGAAAAATCTCGATGGCGATCACGGTGCAAATTCCAACCGCTCTGCGGCGGCACACGGCAGGCGTGGGCTCGATCGCGTGCGCGGCCACGAATCTGGGAGAGCTGTTCTCCGTATTGGATGAGAAGTTTCCAGAACTCAAACCGCACCTGCGCGACGAGGCCGGCCAGGTGCGCCGCTTCCTCAACATTTACGTGAATGAGGAAGACATCCGCTTCCTGGGCGGGCCGGCCTACGTTTTCACCGACGGGGATGAGGTGCTGCTGGTGCCGTCGATCGCCGGTGGGGCGAAATAAGGACGCTGGCCGAAGCGAGATAACAATCGAGTTCGCCCCGTCGCGAAACTTCCCTAGTGACTGCGCGTTACGACGTTGATGATTCGTTGTGTCCCGCCGGGTCCCGCACGACGCGTGGTCTGAACCTGTCCGGCTTCGGGACGCGCGTTTGCATTCGAGGGCGGCGTGAAGGGAACGCCATCATTGACCTGCGCGCAATCCATGCGCAGCGTTCCATTATCATTGAACACCAATCCGTAGAAGCGAAGCGTGCTGCCGGCAGTGAGCGGCTGAGAATTCAGCATCTGCGTGCTGTTGTCGACGTAGACTTCAACCTGGCTCGGATTGGTTAGTGCCGTGGTTTGTTCCGGCTGCATGGCCAATGTCGGAAACAGATCGTAAGGCGCAAGTGCCACGCTGTAGTCAGTGAAGTTGCCGACGGTGGATGAGTCCAGGACGGTCGCGTCGATGGTTTGCGGTAAGAGGGTAATCGTTGTAGCAGGCGCCGCGGGGACACCGGCGGTTAGCGAGATGGTAGTGGAGGTCACGTACACATTCTGGCCTGCGACCATGTTCGCCCCGTTGAATGCGGCAACGAATGGCAAACTCTGCACATTGCTCAGTTCACCGGAAACCTGAAATGTGGAATTCGAGATGCTGTAGGGTAAGCCACTTGCGATCTGATCCTTGCCTTGTGACTGCTGGTTGAAGAATGATGCGGCAGGCTGATTGACGACCGGCTGCGTGGGCGTGACCTGCAACACAGGTCCAACGAGAACATCCAGGGCGGACGGATCCTCGACTGCGATGCGCGTAGCCAGCAGTGAGCCATCCGGCTGAATCGCTCCGTCCATATTCACAAATGTCCCGACTGTGAGTCCGGAGAACCCGCTGATGCCTTGATAGGCGGTGCTGGCATCGGCGTTTATCGACTGCGTTCTTGGTCCTTCAGCCAAAGTCAGCGTGAAGCTGTTGCCCGTGCCAATGGCCGAAACTTCCCCATTAACTCCTGCAACCTCACCATTCTGTGGATTGGTCGGGTGCGAGGAAATGAGGAGCGGAGTCAGGCTGAAAGTCGGCGTGATAGAAAAAGGGCCGTCGTTAAAATCTGCGCCGCAACCTGGGTACATTGCCGACTGCGCGACATCCAGGTTCATGAGTAGGCCCATGCTTGCGCCCGTCACGGTGATCGGCGATGGCAAGCTGACGCTGACCATATTGTTCGGCACATAACCATAAGCAAATTCATCTATCCAGAGCGATCCGGGTCCCTGGGAATTTGGAGGGCTGAACGTGACGCAATCAAACGAAGATCCGCCTAAAATCTGCAAAGTGGCTGCAGTGTAGATTCCCTGTGGAATACTAACGGTAACCAGAGGATCGAGCCCTCCATTCACATGAAGCAGTTCCGCTACATCGGATGTGTTCTGCGGCTCGGATAACAAGGACACCGTCGCTCCCCGCTGGCTGGTCAACGCGATGCTCGTAAAGCCGAAGCCGAACCGGGTGAGCTGGTCGTTGGCCGTGCTGGTAAAAACGACTGTGACCTGCGTATTGCCGCTAAACTGCTGAGCAGACGAGTTCGACGTGCTGCCGCCAGAGCCGCAACCCGTGCTGAAGAGAACTGCGACCGTGACGAACAATGCTGCGGAGAACAATGCTGCGGAGAACAACGCTACGGAGAACAACGCTACGGAACTGGCAGGGAGCCTGGCGGGAGACGAAGGGGCTGGGCGCATAAAACCTCCGGCTGGCACTTCGAGGAGCGGTTGTCCCGACTGTCCCTGCTTCGGGCCAGACTGATTGCGCAGATCAACATGCGCAGGATAGCACGGAAATCATGAGCAAATTCATAGATTTGTAGCCCCTTCGTAAAAGTTCGTCACAAAGATATTGCCTCAGAGAGGGGAAGGTGTACAATCTAACTAACTGGTTAATTAGCCAATGGCTCAACTTTTCCGTCATCGCCATAGCGTTCCCCGCATGGGTTCCCGCGGGCAGCCGGAGGAGAGCCGCGCCGCGATTCTGCAGGCTGCGGCGAAGGAGTTTTCTGAACTCGGCATTGCCGGAGCCCGCACCGACGCCATCGCGCGCGAAGCGCGAGTCAACAAAGCCCTGCTCTATTACTACTTCAAGGACAAAGAAACGCTCTACGGCGCAGTGCTCGACGATGCGTTTTCCGGAATGCGGTCGAGAGTTTTTCAGGTGCTCGACAGCGACCTGCCGCCACGCGAAAAGATTATGGCCTACGTGGGAGCGTATTTCGACTTCATCGCCTCGAGCCAGATTTATCCCAAGTTGATGCAGCGCGAAATGATGCGGGCGCGCGAAGGCCGCTCAGAGCACATCGATAGGCTGGTCAAGACTTACTTCCAGCCCATCTACCAGCGGGTAGGCGAGTTGTTGAACAAGGGAATCGCGGAAGGCGAGTTCCGCAGAGTCGACCCCATACACTTCATCCCCTCCATGGTGGCGATGATCATTTTCTACTTTAGCAGCGCCCCGGTGATGCAGAGGATCGTGCATTTCAATCCGCTGACGCCTCGGCGCATTGCCGAGCGGCGGGCCGCCGTTCTCGATTTTATTTCCGCCGCGCTGTTCCAACCCCGCGCCAGCGCGGGTTCAGCTGTTCGTAATTCAGGAGCCAGCCGATGAGCGCTCGTAATCGTTTCTTTATTCTTCTCGGCATCATCTTCGTGATCGCCGCTATTTACTATGGGTTTTCCGTAGACCATTCCAAAGACCTGGTGCTGATCGGCACCGTCGATGCCAATCAGGTGATTGTCAGCGCGCAGGTGGAAGGACGAATCCAGCAGCTTCTAGTCGATGAGGGCACGCCTGTGAAGGCCGGAGACTTGATTGCTGTGCTCGATCCCTCTGAGTTGCAGACGCAGGAAGCCGCAGCAGCGGCGAACATCGCAAGCGTGCAGCACAAAGTTTCTCAGATGCAGCACACGGAAGAATCGACGTCAGGGTCGACGTCGAGCGACGTGGCGAATGCACAGGCCAAGCTTTCATCCGCGAAAGCGCAGCTCTTGCAGGCGAAGGCAACGCTCGATCGTACGGAGAGCGACAGCCGGCGCACCATCGAATTGGCCAAAGTCGGCGTCACCTCGGATCAGGATCGTGTTCAGGCCGAAACCAACCTGCAGGCGGCGCAGGCGGCCGTTCAGGCTCAGAAGGATCTGGTGAATGCGGCGGAAGCCGATTTGACGTCCGCCATTGCGCGCACCCAACAGGCCAACGCGGCAAAGAGCACGGTGCGATCGACCGAGGCTGATCTGAAAAATGCCATCGCGCAGAAAAATCAAGCCGCGGTGCGTCTCGGCTACACCAACGTCTACGCGCCGGTGACCGGCACGGTTTCGGTGCGCGCGGCGCGGCAGGGAGAAGTGGTCAACATCGGCGCGCCCATTGTGACCATTGTCGATCTGACTGACACCTGGGCGCGCGTGGCGATACCGGAAACTTACTCCGACCACATCGGCTACGGCGATGTGTTGCGTATCCGTCTGCCCGGCGGAACGATCACCAGCGGCAAGGTTTTTTTCAAAGGCCCGGAAGGCGACTTCGCGACCCAGCGCGACGTGAGCCGCCGTAAGCGGGATATCCGGACGATTGTTTTGAAAGTCCGATTGGACAATCCCAAAGGCGCATATGTGCCGGGAATGACGGCTGAGGTGCTGGTCTCGCCCGACCAGTTGAAAGGGAGCAATCCGCGGAGCACGGCGGCGGCGGGGCAGCAATAATGGCTGAAACCTACGCCATCGCGGTGGAGCACATCGTCAAGAAGTATGGCGACTTCACCGCCGTCGACGACATTTCGTTCAACGTAAGCGACGGTGAAATCTTCGGTCTGCTGGGGCCAAACGGCGCTGGGAAGTCGACGCTCATCCGCATGATGACGACGCTGATCCCCATCACATCCGGCCGTGCTCTCATTGCAGGTCACGATGTGGCCAAAGAGCCGGATGCGGCGCGGCGAACCATTGGCGTAATTCCGCAGGCGCTGACCAGCGATCTCGATCTCACTGTCGAAGAGAATCTGAATATTTACGCCAAGCTTTACGACGTGCCCGCGAAAGAACGGAAACGCTCAATCGACGAACTGCTGGGGTTGGTGGACTTGACGAAGTGGCGCGATGCGCAGACCAAGACGCTTTCCGGCGGCATGCGCCGCCGGCTGGAGATTGCGCGCGGCCTGGTTCATCATCCGAAAATCTTTTTTCTCGACGAACCGACCACCGGACTCGACCCAGTCTCACGCGTGGCCGTATGGGAGATGCTGGGTAACATCAAGAACCAGCGCCAGCTGACGATCCTGATCACCACGCATTACATGGATGAAGCCGACCGGCTCTGCGACCGCATCGCCATCGTCGATCACGGCAAGCTCGTCGCGCTCGATGCGCCCATGGCGCTGAAAGCAAGTGTGCCCGGGTCGAACGTGATTGAAGCGCAGTTCGAGAATCCTCCCGACGATTGGGAGCAGCGCCTGCACACCATGGACGACGTCACCTCGGTGCAGCATGAAGGAGCGGGGATGTATCGAGTCCTCACTGGCAACGGATCGCGAACCACCACAGAACTCGTCGAGATGGCCGTCGAAGCCGGGGTTGCGGTGAAATCGCTCTCGGTGCAGAACACAACGCTCGACGACGTATTCGTGCATTACACGGGCCGCCAGCTGCGCGACGAACTGCAGAAGGCCTATGCCTTCGTGATGCCACAGCGGCCGGGGCTGCAGCCATGACCGCTCGAGATTGAATTTATGAATCGAATGATGGCGATCGTCGAGCGCGAAATGCGCAAGTTCTTCCGTTCTCCGGCGCTGATGCTGGCGTCCATGATTTTTCCTTTGGTGCAGCTCGTCATCCTGGGCAACGCCTTTGGCGGAAAGATTCGCGACGCGCGGCTGGCCGTCGTCGATGAGGACGGCGGCCCGCAAGCGCTGCGCATTCATGAAGCTTTTGACTCTGTTCGCGCGAACATTCGCACTTTCGTGCCCGTCTACTATGACAACGAGAAAAAGGCGGTCGAAGACGTGCGCAACGGCAAACTCGACGGTGCGGTCATCATTCCGCCGCAGTTCTCGCGGCGCGTTTACGAGGATAACCATCCTCAAGTCGCCGTGGTGGTGGATAACAGCGATAACTTCATGAGTTCCGCGCTGGAGTCGGAACTCACCGACCTGGTCAGCGCGCTGAATCAACCGACGGTTGAGCCGCGCATCCTGCAGCAGACCGCGCTTGAGATTGTCGAACTCTATCCGTATATCGAGTACATGAAATATCTGCTGCCCGGCTCGCTCGCACTGGCGATGTTCGTCTCCGTGATGATCGGCGGAGGCATGCTGTACATCGACGACAAGGCGCGCGGCGTGCACGAAGGCTATCTGGTCACGCCGATCACCAAGCTTGAACTCGTGCTGGGGCTCAACCTGGCGGGTGCCATCAAGGCGGTGATGACCGGCGTGATCATTTGCGTGATCGGATCGCTGATGGCAGGGGTGAGTACGATTTTCAATCCGCTCACTATGCTGGGGTTGCTGGTGATGATCATCCTCACTTCACTTGGCATTCAACACCATGATGTTTCTGCTGATGGTGCGCATCGAAGATCCGCTGGTGCCGCGTGCCATGTTTGGCATTCTGAATACGCTGCTGTTCTTTCCCAGCGGCGCGATCTATCCCATTCAGGCTTTTCCGCCGTGGTTGCGGGTGATTGCCAAGGTTGATCCCTTCACTTACGCTGTTGACGGCTTCAAGTGCCTGCTGCTCAAAGAGACAACGCTGACGGCGGTTTGGGGCGACATGCTGTACCTGACGATCTTCGCAACCATTACCTTGGGGATCGCAATTCCGCTGTTCAAGCGCACACTGTAGTGGGAATTTGGTAATTTGGTAATTTGGAAATCTGGCAATTTGGTGATTCAAGACCAAATGCCCGTGAGATTAAAAATTACAAAATTACTCGATTACCAAATCGCAAAATCTTCTTGGAACCTTTGATTTGTTACAGGTGTCCGGTATTCTAGACAGTGATGACGCTACTGGACGCGAAAGAGTACCATCCCGAAAAAGAGCGGAAGAGGCGAGTCCGGATTATTTCGGTGATCGTTCTGATTCTGATTTTGGCGCTGGTGGGCTGGTTTAATCGCTTCTGGCCGCAGAAGCGCGTTGCTGACAAATTCTTTTCTTCGCTGGAAAAACAGGATTTCGAAACGGCCTACGGCCTCTATTTTGCCGATCCCGCCTGGAAGCAGCATCCGCAGAATCACAAGCAGTATCCGTTCAACGAGTTCTGGCAGGATTGGGGACCGGGCGGCGAGTGGGGCGTCGTTAAGAGCTATCAGATTTACGGCGCCAGTAACTGTCCGGGCGGCGGAAGCGGCGTGGTCGTCGACCTGATCGTGAACGACCGCGCGAAACACGCCCAGCTGTACGTGGATAAAACCGATAAGACAATCAGCACGCCGCCCTGCGATCTGGAATTTCGCTAGGTCGTCACTTGCCCTATCATCGCTAGCCCGCGAATTGCTCCAGCGCCTTCGTCAACGACGCTTCGTCTCCAACATTCAAACACGTCTTCGAGCGGTCAATCTGTCGCATCAGTCCGCACAGAACTTTCCCCGGTCCGATTTCGACGAAGATCTGCACTCCGTGCTGGATCAGCAGGCGCATGCTCTGCTCCCACTTCACCGAGCCGGTAACTTGCGCGACCAGGGTTGTTCGCGCCCGCGATTCGTCAATGACCAGAGTTGCCTCCACATTGCAGGCGACGGGATATACGGGCTTCTGCATCTTCAGGGCGTTCAAATCCACCTCCAGGCGATCCTGCGCAGGCTTCATCAGCGAACAGTGAAACGGAGCGCTCACCTGCAGCAACTTCGCGCGCTTAGCCCCGCGCTCGTCGGCCAGCCTCGCTCCACGCTCAACCGCCGCGGTGTTTCCCGAGATCACAATCTGTTCCGGCGAATTAATATTGGCGGGAGAACAAACTTCACCCTGCGCGGCATCTTCGCAAACCGCAGCAACTTTTTCCAATTCCATTCCCAGAATTGCGGCCATCGCACCTACTCCGACTGGAACCGCCTCCTGCATATATTTTCCGCGATTGCGGACGGTCCGCACCGCATCTACAAAGCTAATGGTCCCGGAAGCAACGTGCGCCGAATATTCCCCCAGGCTGTGACCGGCCACAAAACTCGGCTTCGGCACGCGGCCTTCCAGAACTCGCAATGCCGCAATCGACACAGTGAGAATCGCCGGCTGCGTAACTTCGGTCAAGCGCAGCTGTTCTTCCGGGCCTTCGAAGCAAAGTTGCGACAATTTGTAGCCCAGAGCTTCGTCGGCTTCTTCAAACGTTTGCCGCGCAATGGGATACTTCTCGGCGAGATCCTTGCCCATGCCCACGGCCTGCGATCCCTGGCCGGGGAAAATGAATGCAATCTTAGGTGCGGCGTTCCGTGATGTGGTGGCGCTGGGTATGTCTTGTGATTCGGTCATCATTTTGATCTTGCGGGAATTCGGGATTAGCGAGCCGGGACGACTTCCGCTTCTACCGGCGCCGGACGAAGCGCGGCCAGTCCGTGCTCAATCGACTGGTTGATGCACCGTTCGGAAAACTCCGCAGCCACGCGCACCGCGTTCTTGATCGCGTTCGCATTGGAAGAGCCATGCGTGATAATGCAAACGCCCTTCAACCCCAGCAAGGGTGCGCCTCCGTACTCGGTGTGGTCGATGCGCTTCTTGAAATCAGCAAACGCACTGCGCGAAAGCATGTAACCGACCTGGCTGGTGATGGTCGCCTTCAGCGATTCTTTCAGCACGGTGCGCACCAGGTTCGCCACGCCCTCGGAAATCTTCAGCGCCACGTTGCCCACGAACCCGTCGGCAACGATGACATCGACGTGGCCATTGAACAGATCGCGGCCTTCCACATTGCCCACAAAGTTTAAAGGCAGCCGCTTCAGCAACTGGAACGACTCACGCGTCAGTACGTTGCCCTTGGTCTCTTCCTCGCCAATCGAAAGCAATCCCACACGCGGCCTTTTGCCTGCCGAAAAATTGGAGCGGGGCATGGTGTGCCCGAACATCGACCGGAAATAAATTTCGCCCATCACCGCGAACTGTTCGAGATTGCGCGGCTTGCAATCCACGTTCGCGCCAACGTCCAGCAGAATCGCCGCTGTTCCCGGCGCCGTAGGGAAAACCGCCGCCAGCGCTGGCCTGTCTACGCCGTGCAGTGCGCCGAGCACCATCTTGGCCGTAGCCATCGCGGCGCCAGTATTGCCGGCGGTAACGAAGCCGGCCGCGCGTCCCTCGCGCACCAGCCGCAGCCCCACGCGCATGGAGGAGTCGCGCTTGGCGCGCACTGCCTGCACCGCCTTATCTTCCATGGTAATGACTTCGCTGGCGTGGACGACCTCAATCGGCAGCCGAGCTGCCGAAGGGTGCCGCTCCAGTTCCGCTTTGATCGCGGCTTCCGGACCGACCAGCAGCACGCGCACACCGTAACTGCGAGCGGCGTGAATTGCGCCTTCGATCTCAGGCTTGGGAGCCCGGTCCGAACCCATCGCATCCAGCGCGATCACGCTAGGCATTTTGGCAGGGAATTAGCTGGCTTCTTCAACGTCCAGAACTTCGCGGCCCTTGTAGTAGCCGCACTTGACGCAAGCGCGATGCGGCATCTTCTTCTCGTGGCAGTTCGGGCACTCCGAGAGCGAGTGGCTCTTCAGGGCATCATGCGCCCGCCGGGTCGAGGTGCGCTTCTGAGAATGTCTTCGTTTCGGATTAGGCATGGTAGGTAAAATTCCTCTCACTGAGGCCTTCGGCCCCGCATAAATCTAATTGTCATCCTGAACAAGCGTTCTTCGCGCAGTGAAGGATCTTAATGCGCCAGCTTGCTACGGATTTCCTTCAACGCCGCCCACCGCGGTTCTTCTTGCGCCACCGCGCAAGAGCACTGTTCCTGATTCAGATTCGTGCCGCACTGCGGGCACAATCCTTTGCAATCTTCGCGGCACGTCACCTTTAATGGAGCCGCCAACAACACCTGCTCGCGCACCACATCGTCGAGCAGAATTCCTTCACCCTCATAATAGCTGATCTCGGCTTCCGCGTCGGTCACCGACATCTCGTCGCGTCCGGCGTCTGCACCCTGGGGACGATAGAGCAGATCAAACTCGCGCTTCACATCCTGCATAACCGGTTCCAGGCACCGAGCACAGCTCAATTCCAGACTGGTTGCCAACCCGCCCTGAATCCGTATGTCCTGTATTATCTTGTGCTTGCCGTGATGCTCTTCGACCAGATCGGCCCGCCCGCTGCTCTCAATCGGCGTCACCTGGCGGTAATCCGCTCCCAGGTCGATCACCCCCGGCTCGAACTTCTCCGCAAACTCTACGGGATGAAGTTCCAAATCTTTGATCTCGAAAAACATCGGAAGACCTCCGCGCACCGTCCCGTTACCGCCCCAGGCCCGCGGAAGCACGCCAGGAAGGCGCAAGTACCGCTAGGAGCAAGAGTTAGGATAAAGGTTGATAGAAAGCAGTGTCAA
Organism: uncultured Acidobacteriaceae bacterium; assembly: GCA_963743115.1. GTDB lineage: Bacteria > Acidobacteriota > Terriglobia > Terriglobales > Acidobacteriaceae > Sulfotelmatobacter. The sequence goes on from CAVUOM010000003.1 coordinate 393,152, forward strand.
GGCGTGGTCCGCTCCGGTAGTGTCCTAACAGTGCCTTGCTGGCCTAATGGGCCGGCTCACCTTGACCGGGTACGAAGGGATCGCAGGTAATTACGACCGACATGCGTGCCAATTGACCTCCTATCAGGAGGGCCAATTCCCGTTGTTCGTCTGAGATAGTCATCAACGGAAGGTTGCAGATAAAGGCGTGATCCGGCTCTGCTCTGTCGAGTCTGACTTCCAGGTGGTATGGAAGCGCATGGATTCTGCCGACGGAAATAGAGCAGTATCCGAAGTTGAAACCTAAATGCCTGACGGCAGCTTCCGGCGTGAGGCCAACGGACAGTCCGTCCGCTGCATCATCCTCGCGAAGCTGGTAAGCGCCAGATCGAACCCTATTTATGGTTTTTCTCTCGCGATAGCTTTTATCGGAAAATGCGCGGAATACTTCGCGGTCGTCACCGAGTAGGTCGCCTACGTTATTGCCGACATGAGGGGCAGCCATTCAGTCATCGGATAAACCATCGCAGCCTATCCGAAACTTCAGACGGACTCGTGGCGTTAACCAATTTGTGCTCCGTCACCGCATCGTTCTGTACCAATTCGTGATAAATCTTGAGTTGGCCCGGCTCGGGGAAAAACACAACTACCCGCTTGCCTTTTTCGTCGTTCTCCCAGCTAACATGAACCTCGCGCTGGAATGCACTGACTTCGGCACCAATCAAAAACTCCCGAGGTAGGATGCGCAGCAATACCTCCGTTGCCCATTTAACGGTATTGACCGATGGGCCTTGCGCTGGTCCAATTCCTTTGGGGATAAGTAGGTGTAGCTGCTTGAAAACCTCTGACATCTCGCGAACAAACGGCTCCGCCAGCCGTTCAGTCGACGAGCTGTACGTGGGACGTGCAGAGACCGTTTGTGCAAATATGTTCATCGCTGTTCCTCACCTGACATAGTGGTCGTGGCAGGGGCGGCTGCGCGTATGCTTTCGTCCAACAAGTCTGCTTGTGTCAGCAAGAACTTGGCAAGTTCTCGCGCCACGGGTGCAGTGAGACTAAGACCAACTTCCATTTCTCTAAACAATCCAGTCTTGCCCTCGCGGCCGATTTCTTCACCGAGAGTGCCGTCGGGAAAAAACCGCTGCACGATCAGCTGCGGGAGAGGATCACGCTGGCTGTACAGGGACACGAAGATGTTTCGCGTCGGAGTCAAGCCGCCAAGTGCGCCGTCGACGTGAATGACCCTGAAAAACTTACCCTTTTCGTAGTAAATCTTGATACTGGATGGTGTGCTCTCGCCCATACGCTCCGCGCCTGTTTTCATGCTCCCTGCAAGCTGCCAGCACTAACAAGGAGAAATGAACGAAGGGCCGCACAAAAGTACCGAAAGTTGCCCCAAAAAGGCACTCAAAGTACCTGTACAAAAGTAATTATAATTGTGGAAAACCCGGAAGTCAATGAAAATAAGCGACTTGCCCCATTTCCGTTACACCCTTCGCATTTTCTACGCCCCATTCAATAATTCTTGGATGCTCCAAACGTGCTCTGAGATTCCTGCCTCCCGCAGGTGTCACCTGAGCAATGAATCCACGCGGCACAGATTATAGTCGGCGAAGTGCAACGCCACGGCTGCTGTCAAATGTGACAGCTTCTTGCTGAAAGCATTCGTCAGGCGCGTGAATCTGCGGAGTCGCACTCTATCGTGACCTGCTGCCCAGCTCACCGAATATGTTTATCATGGCTGGATACATTTCATGGCGACTCCACGAGAGAAGAACGATCACTGGTCTCAAAGCCGCGTCGACTTAGCCGCAGCTTTCATAACCCTCCTCGGCCTTCTCGCCCGTCTCTGGGCCGCCCATGGAACCTTCCTCAATCCTGATGAAGCTCTGCACTTCCGCCTGGCGAACCAGATCTCGCTCGCTCTTGCCTACAAAGAAAGTCTCACCGCCGCTCATCCTCCGCTGCTGATCGTCTTGCTCTATTACTGGCGCGCGCTCGGCACCTCGGAACTCTGGCTGCGCCTGCCTTCCGTGCTTGCGGGGGCGGTCTTTTGCTGGATGTTCTACAAATGGCTGAGCAAGGCCGCGGGCAGCCTTGCGGGCTTTATCGGACTTCTTTTCGTCGCATTCCTTCCGCCCATCATCCAGGTTGCAGCGGAACTGCGCCAATACTCTCTGCTGCTCGCGTTCCTGATCAGCGCTCTGTATTTTCTGGACGAAGCTTTCACGAAAAACTCTATAAGCCGGATGGCTGCCTTTACGCTCTGCCTCTACCTAGCGATGCTTTTTCATTATTCGGCATTCTGGTTCGCAGCGGCGCTCGGCCTGTACGCCCTGTTCCGAATTTTCACAGAACGCCCGCCCGCTCATTTGACGGCAGCTTGGGTGCTCAGCCAATTAGGCGGACTGGCGATCGCGGCGTTCTTGTACAAGACCCATCTCTCGAAACTCGGCGTGGGCGATTCAAGAACTCCGCTGCAAGGCTGGATGAGCGAGTATTATCTGCAGCGGTCTTTTTTCGATCGCACGCACGACAACCCCCTGCTGTTCCTGGTGGGCCACACTTTTGGTGTCTTCCAATATTTCTTTGGCTTGCTCGCGGTGGGCGACGTCATGGCCGTCTTGTTCGTCGTCGCCGTCGTCCTCTTGCTGCGCGGCAAAGATTTCCCGGAGAGCCAACCTGCTTCGCGCCGCTTGGGATTATTCCTGCTCCTTCCCTTTGCGATTGCCGGCATCGCCAGCCTCGCCCACGTTTATCCCTACGGAGGCACGCGGCACATTGCGTACCTGATTATCCCGGCGGTAGCGGGCGTCAGCGTGGCGCTGGCGCGTTTTTCATCAGGCAGATGGAATCGCGGACTTACGATCGCAGCCCTAATCATCGTGGCCTGCGTCGCCCTCGGCAAACCGCGCCAGCCCAGGATGAACCGAGCCGATCAAAGCCGGAAAAACATGGCGAAGGCGATCGACTTCGTGAGGAAAAATGTCGATCCCTCCAATCTCATCTTCACGGACTATCAGAGCGACCTTATTCTTGGCCACTATCTGTGCCGCCAGCGTCCTATCGCGTTCGACCCGGCGCCCGCTCACTTCGAGCAATTCTCCTGCGAAGGCTACCGCGTCGCTTCCACCGACTATAAAACCGCATGGATGCTTTGGGGGGACAACTTCCCCCGGGAATGGCAGCGCGTCGTGCAATCCTACAATCTCAAGCCCGGGGACGCGGTCTGGATTGTTCAGATGGGATGGGGAATCTTTCTCCCCGAGGACTTGCGCAAGCACTTCGCAGAGTTCCGCGATCTGCACTTCGACTCGTTCGGCAACAACATCAAAATCTTCAAGATGACGGTAGGCCAGCCGACGCCGACGGCCGCTCCCTGAACTGAGTGTGTTTGGTTGTCATTCCCAGCAAGCGTCCTTTGCGCGGCGACGAATCTGGGAGCCGCGCGACGCGTCGCGTTTTTTGCGACGCATCAATCGCGCGTATGGCTCGCTTCCTTGTCCAACCGGACGCAGCTCATTTTCCCGACCGCTCATTCAAACCCAGCGCCCGCAGCGTCCCATCATCAGGGACATTCCGTCCATCTTTCTTTGTGACCACCCCGAAGCTCCCGGAATAATCCCACATGGCCCAGCCCATGCCCTGCCGCTCCAGCGCCGTTCGCACATCGCGAATCCACGCCTCACGATCCCGCGGATTCGCATAGTCCCGGTAGGCGCCGAACTCATTGCACACCACCGGAACTCCGCGCTGCCCAGCCCATTCCGCGACTTGCGTAATTTCAGCGTCAATGCGCGCCGCATCCCAGTGATCCTCTCCATAACGAATCACCGCTAACCGGTCCACAGCGTCTGGCACCGCCGCCGCCACTTTCGCCGCCGACTCCGGCGACGAAGGATAGTGCAGGCCTTTCACCCAATGCCAAAAATATGAGCTCCAGGTCGCACCCTGATGCGTGAAGATGTGCGGCTCGTAGAAATGGAAGTTGTAAATCACGTTAGGATCGCGCAGCGGCTCGATGAAGACCAGATCGTCGTCGTCCGACCAGCGCGCTCCAGTCGCGATCATGGTGTGCTGCGGCGCGCCTTCGCGAATCGCCGCCGCCAGCTTCGCCTGTACCCCGGACCAGCGATAACGATCCAACATTTCAGGTTCGTTCAGTATCTCAAAAAATACGCGTTCCGAATCCCAAGTCGAATAATGGCGAGCGAGGGTACGCCAGAAGTCAGAGAACTCCTGCACAAAACTGTCATCTTTCGCGAGCCGCGCTTTCAATTCACTGTCCGGATGCAGATCGATCACCACCGCCAGCCCGCGATCGAGGATCATCTTCACTGCCGCGTCCAGATATCCCAGATATCCCGCCGGAATCGCATCAGGCTGGTGGCTCGCCATCATCGGCTGCGGGTTAACGCTCAGCCGCACATGATCGAAACCCATCGACTTGATCAGCGCGATATCTTCGGCCGTGGTCCAACTCTGAAAATGTTCCCGAGTATACCCGCGCGTGTCATAAACCTGCGCAAACCATCCGCTGGTATTGATGCCCCGACGCAGATGCGCCAGCCGCGATGCCGGCACGGAAGAAGCTGGCGGGATGGAAAACCCTGGTGCAGCGATCTGCGCCGGCGCGAGACTCAGACAGCCGAGAAAAGCCAGCAGTGCGGCGCAGCGCATGATTTGCAGACATTGCATGGCATCCCTAGCTCAAAATCGGCAGCGCCCGAATTCTCTTCTTCGTCGCCGCATAAATTGCGCTGCACAGAGCCGGCGCCAGCGGCGGCACGGAAGGTTCTCCAATTCCACTCGGCGCCTCCGTGTTTTGCACTGCATATACTTCCACCGCAGGAGTCTCGTCCATGCGCAGCGGAATGTAGTCATCGAAATTTCCCTGCACGACGCGCCCCTTCTCGATGGTAATCTTCGCGCGCAGCGCATTCGTCAGCGCGTAAACGATCCCGCCCTGAATCTGCTGTTCCAGAATGCTGGGATTCACCACCTGCCCGCAATCCACCGCCGCCACCACACGATGCACGCGCGGCACGTCATTCTCCATGCTGATCTCAACCACCTCAGCCATGTAAGAAGAAAAGCATCCGAAACAGGCGATCCCGCGAAAGCGTCCCGCCGGCAAAGAGTCCTTCCATCCCGCCTTGTCCGCCGCCAGTTGCAGCACGCCGCGCATTCGCGCCGTGCGCCATGTCGTGTCGAAGTATTGGACGTTCTGATCTTTTCCCAGCATGTGCAGCCGGTACTCCAGCGGATCTTTGCCCGCCGCTACAGCCAGTTCATCGATAAAGCCTTCGCTCGCAAATGCTGCCTGCAGCGCATACACCGACCGCATCCAGCCGAGAGGAACCGGCGTCTCCGCAAGCACATACTCCAGCAAGACATTCGGCGGCGCGTAGATGAACGCCGCTTCATCCGGCAGATCAGGATCAACGCCGTTCGGTCCCGGCTGCCCCTTCTGCCCGCTGATTGAGGGCGCAACGATCCGATGTGTAAACGCCACCGGCCATCCCGCTCCATCCAGCACCGCGCTCAACTGATGCAGGCTCATCGGACGGTAGGTCGAAAACCTCATGTCATCTTCCCGAGTCCAAATCACTTTCACCGGAGTGTTCGCGGCTTTCGACACCAGCGCCGCCTCCACCGCGTAGTCGAACTCCAGCCGACGTCCGAACCCTCCGCCCATCAGCGTGACGTTCACCTTCACCTGGTCCGGATCCAAACCCAGCGCTTTCGCAACCTGGTCGCGGCAATCCTGCGGCACCTGCGTCGGAGCCCACAACTCGCACGACGTTCCCCGAAAATACGCGGTGCAGTTCCCCGGCTCCATCGGCGCATGCGCCATAAACGGAAGGTGATATTCGACAGAAATCCGCCGCCCCGTCACCTTCGAAACGTCGCCGGCAGAGTATAAGCTCGCGCCTTTCTTCCCGGACGCCTGCTTGAGCGCTTCCATCACGGCCGCAGTGTTCAAATCTTGGTTCGGACCAGCGTCCCAACTGACGTTCAGCATCCGGCGCCCTTCCATCGCGCCCCAGACACTATCGGCCACCACGGCCACAGCCGCGTCGCTGATCTTTCCCACGTAGCTGACGCCCGCAATCTTTCTCGAGTCCTTATCATCAAAGCTCAACGCCTTTCCGCCGATCGTGGGACTCCGCGACAACACTGCGTACTTCATCCCCGGCATGCGGAAGTCGATGCCAAATACGGCGTCTCCCCTAACCTTCGACGGCGTATCGACCCGCGCCAGACGGTGCCCAACGATCTTGTAATCCTTGTTCTGCTTCAGCGGAACATCCGTCGGAATTGGCAACGTCGCCGCCTTCTCTACGAGTTCCCCGTAACTGAGCCGCCGCTTCGACGCCCCATGCACAACCGCGCCATTCTCCGCCGCACAACTCGACCGCGGCACGCCCCACGTCAGCGCCGCCGCCGAAATCAGCATCTCGCGCGCCGCCGCTCCCGCCTTCCGCATCGGATCCCACGTAGTCTTTACGCTGGCGCTGCCGCCTGTACCTTGATCCCCATAGAGCGTGCTCGCTCCCGCCTGCTCGATCTCAATCTGCTTCCAGTCGGCTTCCAGTTCCTCCGCCAGAATCATGGGCAACGCGGTGCGCACGCCCTGCCCCATTTCCGAGCGCGCGCATACAATCGTGACTTTGTTGTCCGGCGTGATCCGCAGGTAAGCGTTCGGCGAGAATACTTCTTTGCCCGAACCCGCATGCGGCAAGTAAAAGCCCACCACCAGCCCCGCTCCCGCAGCAACTCCAACCGCAACAAACTCACGCCGGCTTACTGGACTCATCGCCCACCTCCTGCACCGGCGGCGCGATGAATCGCCTTGCGAATCCGTTCATACGTCCCGCAGCGGCAAATGTTTCCGTTCATCGCCTGCGTAATCTGCTCATCGCTCGGATTCGGAGTCTTCGCCAGCAGCGCCGCCGCATTCATGATCTGTCCCGTCTGGCAGTAGCCGCACTGCGGAACTTCTTCCGCAATCCATGCCTGCTGCAACACATGAAGTCCGTTCGCTCTCAGCCCTTCAATGGTCGTTACACTCTTGCCGGCAACCTGCGAAACCGGCGTAGAACAAGACCGGATCGCCGACCCCTCCACGTGCACCGTGCAGGCCCCGCAGAGTCCGGCGCCACAACCAAATTTCGTCCCGGTGAGTTCCAGCGTGTCTCGCAACACCCAGAGCAACGGCGTCTCCGGCGCGACGCTTACGTTCTTTTCGTTGCCATTAACCCGCAATGTGAATTCGGCCATATGTTCCTCAGGAAGGAATTAGAACCTGGACCATCATCCTACTCAACCCGCAGGAAAAGTGGAATGGCGCTCGCGCGACCACGCGAGCCACTAAAGTTTCCTGCACCCGTGCCGATCAGAGATTGAGACCCTCGTAGAAGTGCAAAAGGCGGAGTGGTCTTCGCCAGTTCGTCTTTCAGGTGGGCCCGGCGGCCTCGGTGGAGAAGCCAAAATTGAAAGTTCAGAATCAATCGGCAAACGGCTCCGCGCCTGGCTTTACCGTCGCGCGTCACGAGCCACGCTTCGAACTTCAGGTGGAGATCACTGTCCGCACCCGCTCCCACGGTGTGCTGGCGGGGCGCACCGTGGATATCAGCGAGTCCGGCATCTCAGCCATTCTTAAAATTGAAGTTCCCTTGTCCGAGATCGTGGAGTTGGGCTTCATGGTTCCGATCGGCCGAGTGAATATTCCCGCCATGGTTCGCCAAAGAGACGCTTTTCGCTACGGCTTCCAGTTCATTGGGTCAGGAGCTGCGCAAGAAGTGATTCGCTCCACATGCCGCCAGCTTGCCGTGGAACAAACCCTTTTGCACGATCAGGCGGCGCCACCACACTAGGCTTCCTTGTCCCACGATCACGCGGTTATCGTCCCCATGCTCCACATCACCGGACCTTCCTCGGTATAAATCGCGTGGTACGAAAGTAAGCAAACAGGCGATCTGGGCAGTGAGAGGGGAACCACTATCGCGATCTGTCATCCTGAGCGGAGGCTGCACTTCGCGAAAGCGAAGTGCAGCGGCGCAGTCGAAGGATCCCTTGTATCTCGTCGGCTCTCGCCGGCTTCGCAGGGGGTGCTCACCACTGCTCTCCTTGATTTTAGTGGGAACGGGAATCGGTGCTGTCAACTGCGGGGCTATCAACGATGGCCAATACAATGGGCGGGAATGGAACCGCAGAATGAAACCGTGAGCGCCTGGCTACTTCAGCTCCGTCAGTTTCTGGGTCGCGATCTCAACTGCCGTTTCGTTGGGATTGTCTTTCTTGATCTGCTCGTAGAGGCGCTTGGCGTCGAGTGGCTGGTTGCTGCTCTGGTAAAGCTCCGCCAGTTGCAGTTGCGCCGTCACTTTGCTCACCGAAATCGTGGGCTGGCTGATCAGTTCCTGATACAGAGCCGCGGCATCCTTGGTGCGGTTGGTGTTGCCATAGAGCCCGGCCAGCGCAAGCTTCGCCACCGATGCCATCTCTTTGCTGCCGCTCGAAATCACTGCCTTGAGGTTGCTTTCCGCGGCAGCATTGTCGCCCGCGGTCGCAGCCGTCACGCCCAGCAAATAACGCGCCATATCCGCAGTGCGCGTGTGCGGATACTTGTCGACGATGGTCTGCAATTGTTTCCGGGCAGTATCCGAGCGCTCTTTCGCCGAGGTGAAACTGGGAAAGTCCGGCTGCTCGGGCGTTCCGGCAGGACGCAGCGGCATATCAAGCGTTCGCACCGCTTGCGCCAGATCGAAGCTCGCCTTCTCATCCTGCGCGCTCAGGTAATACCATCCGCCCGCCACCGCCCCCGCAATCACCACGAGGACGACCACCGCGACCGCAACCGTGTTCTTGTGCTCTACACTCCAGTGCGCCGTCTTTTCGGCGGCTTCAATGGTGGCTCGGCTGAACGCATCCTGTTTAAGTTGATGGCGAGTTTCTGCGCGCAAGACTACCTTCCAATCTCAGTCTGGAGTCGATTTCCTGAGTCTCTGTAATGACTCTACTGTCTAAGGTGGGACGAGGTGTTAGTTTATCAGCCGGAAAACCGCACCGTCAAAGCCGCGTAGCGTCGCCGTCCCGCAGGATCCACAAAATCGTGCAGTGACGTGGAAGGGCGGCGCTTCAGCAGCTTGCCCTGAGCGAAGCCGAATGGGCCGCGTAAATCGTCCCAAATCAATCCGGGCTTCAGCCCCTGAGGGTCCGCTCTACCGCGGAGCCTCCTCCAGCAAACCCTGCTCCAATTTCTCCTGGCACTCGATGCAATGCCGCGTCCACGGCACGGCTTCAAGCCGCTTGGCATTGATCTCTTTGCCGCAGTGGATGCACTCGCCAAAGCTGCCTTCGCGGATCCGCGCCAGCGCTCGCTCGACCATCTGCAGCAGCTGCCGCTCGTTATTGCTCTGGCTGAACAGAAACTCTTTGGTGTAGGAACTGGCGGCGCGGTCGGCAATATCCTGCGCCGTATCTTCGTCGGCAGAGCGGCCGTCGGCCTGCGTGCGCGACACCGTGCGGCGCAAATCCTGCTGCCGCGTCTCCAGCCGCTTCTTGAATGCTTCTAACTTCTTCTTATCCATAAGTTCACTTCTATAATTCTGCGCCGGCTCCCCGAAGCCGTGCGCGGGGTTCGGGCCAAACAAAAATGATAAGCGCGTCAAATGAGATGCGTCAACCACAGGCCGGGGTTTGGTGGTGTCTCAGCTTGAATTTCTTCCGACGCCGTCATCCTGACCGGAGCCGCCATTCAGGCGGAGCGAAGGATCTCCCCCGCACGCGTGCGTTTGTCTACGGGAGATCCCTCACCCGGCTGACCTGCGCCGGGTTTCGGGATGACGCACCTCAAGAAGAAGGCGGAACGGTTGCAGGACGGCAGACCTAGCGCACAACGATGACCGAAAGCGGCATCTGCTGCTTCGTCGCGCCGCTGGTTGCCGACACCGTGACCGAGTAGGTGCCGGCCTTGGCGGCGCTGGTCGCTGCCAGCTTGAGCATGCTACTGCCTGATCCAGGTGCGGACAGCTTCGCAGGCGTAAAGGCGCCAGAGACTCCGCTGGGCAATCCCGTTATCGAAAAGGTAACGGCCGCGCTGAAGCCTCCGCTGACCGTGACATTCAGCGTGACGCTCTTGTTCGCCCCCTGGGTGACCGAAAGCGAATTCGCCGAAACGGCTGGGTGAAACGCGGGAGCCACTGTAGCATCGGCCCAGTGATTGACCAGGACTGAGGCATCGATCGAGCCGAGTCCGGTGGCTTGATCGTATCCCACGGTTGCGTTGAAGCCGGCTTGTCCCGGAACGCTGTTGTTGCCGATCGTGATGGCGTGAAAAACGGATGCCCCGCCCGCCCTCTGCTTGCCGGCCAAAGAATAAAACGCGACGTTGGCGTTGCCCTGCCGCGCCGCGGTGTTCTCGACCACCAGCGCCATCACGCCGGCAAATGAAGGCGAAGCGGCCGAGGTGCCGCCGACCACATAGAGTTCGCCATTCTGATAGATGAGGTAGCCGTCGTGACCCGCGGAACTGAGCGCCACGTCTGGGACGTCGCGCCTACCATCCGCTGGAACGCCCGTGCCGGCTTGCCACGACGGCTTCGCATAAACGATGCTCGCTCCGCCGCCGCTCGCCCACAATCCGTAGTCAGGACCACTCGCGTTCCAGACCACTTCTGGAATGTAGCTAAGCGCTGATGCCTGCGTGCCGGAAGTGTTCGAGGGCGACCAATAGAGCGAGGGGTGGGATAGATCGTTGAACTCGGTGCCGCCGACGCAAACGCTGTAAGGCGTGGAGCACAGGCCGTTGACGGCGCGTCCGTGTGTGGCGGTTGAGGCCGAAGCGGAATCGCAGCCGGCCGCGCCGCTGTCTCCCGACGAAACGAATACGGTGATACCTTCGGCGGCCGCTTGCTGCCACAGGCTGTTGAGAAAACTATTTCCGGAAGAACCGAGCGCCGCTTCACACAGGCCGAAGCTGGTGCTCATCACGGGCGCGAGGTTGTGGTTGACAATGTATTGTGCTGACAGATCCACACCGTCGCTTGAATTCGTGGACTTCGACACGACGAACTTGATGGCAGCGCTTTTAGCCACAGCGCCGGACCATTCGACGTCGAGGTCGGCTTCGGTTTCTTCATTCGCACTCCAGATGCCGGGGTCGGTTCCGTTGACGATGATCTGCGGATCGTTGGCGGGCAGGCCAAAAAATGTTCTGAACTGGCGCGCGTCCGCGATGTTGATGTTGGAACGCGCAACGATGGCTACGGACTGGCCGTTGCCGTTGATCGATTGCTGGTACAGCGGATTAACGTCGTAGATGGTGGCGAAATCTGCCGGGGCCAGGTAGTACGCGCCGCCGCTGCTGAAGTCAGGCGATGGCTTGCGGACCATGCCATGCATTGGCTCGCTGTGAAAATCGTGCAGTGAGACTACGCCTCCAACGACCTGAACCAGAGCCGCGGGGATTTCAGGATCGTTCACATTGGCGTGATGGACTTCGTCGCCAATCTTATATATGTGAATCGCAGTGTGGAACGCGGCCTGCACCTGCGCTGCCGTGCCGCTGAAAATGATGGAGCGGTGACCGGCTGTGAGTTCTTCCACTTCCATGCCATGACCTAGCAGCCAGGCCACAACCTGGGCCGCGTCGGAATCGGAGACGCCGAAGCGTTCGCCGTACTGCTCGGGCGTGAGCCACTGATGGTAGTAAGGCGACTCAGGGTTGTGCTGTCCCTCGACGAACTGATTCAGGACGTCTTGCTGCGTCGAGTCCGGCAGCAGCGTGAGCAGCATGTGTTCCATGGGGAAGTCGGGGGCGACTGCTCCGGCATCGTATTGAGCTTGGGCCAGAGGATGCACGTTGCCGCGCAGCGTGACCCGTTGATCGTCATCAATGAAGCTGGTGATGCGGTCTTTTACCTGAACGAACGGAGGCTGGGTAAGCGGAAGATTCATCGGATCGGGCGCGGGACGGCCTTCTTTCGCGTGGACTGCGGCGGGAAGGTCGAGAGAAAGAAGCGAAAAGAAAATTGCCAAAGTTAGAAATGAAAAGGCGCGACGCTGCGGTGACGCGGACGACAGGCGAGACATTGTGGTTGAGCCTCCGAGGCGAAGTGCGGAGCTTTATTCTGTTTGGAGCTTTACTTCACCTCAGGCTTCATCGGCGGGGCGGGGGAACACTTGAGGGATCAGCCCAAAGTTTTCTGGCGGGAGTCACTGGGGGTGAGAGCGGTTTAATGTCCCCGCTGGAATGTTGTGTTGAATGTTCCAGTCGGAACATAACGTCGTTTCCACCGGAACACTGTGGAAATTTCGGAAAACTCGGAAAACCACCTTAGAGCTATAGTTGATTGGCGGCAAGCGGCTGAGGGGGATGGAGTTGGATGGGTGCCGAAATATCGGCAGGAAAAACGTTGGGGCGAAGGAAAGACGGAGAAAATCGGGGCTCGAGGCTGGCACTTGTTGGCGGTGAGTGCCAATTACATAGACTTGTGGGAATAGGGAGCCTATCGACCGTCCCCCGGATCGTCGTGCGTCGAGGCGTTGGTTGATGCAAAATCCTTCACGTTGACGGGGCCGTTCCGCAGCGCACATACTAAGGTGCAGGACCACAGTCAACGGATCATGGGAAGTCGGGCTATGGGTCTGAGCGGACGGAATGTGGCATGGTTCATCGTCACGTTGTGGGCAGCTACCGGGATCGCTTCGCAGGCGCAGACCTTCACCAATCTGGTGACCTTCGATATCACGAATGGCGCTTACCCGTACGGAACCCTGGTTCAGGGACTCGATGGGAACATGTACGGAATAACCGCCGAAGGCGGAAGACAGCGGTGCAGCGGCGGATGCGGTACGATCTTCAGCGTCACGCCCGAGGGCACTCTGACGACCGTACACGGCTTTGTGGGTACGGACGGCGCAAACCCTGTAACGGGGTTGGTAATGGCCGCGAGCGGGAACTTCTACGGAAGCACCTTCGGAAGAGCCCCGCAAGGTTCTGTGAATGGTACGGAACCCAGCTATTTCTTCGAGCTCACGCCCGAGGGCACGCTGACCAATTTGCAAGTCGGCGGATCGACTGAACCCCTGGTGCAGGACACGATCGACGCCAACTTCTACGGAACAAGCTTCGCGACGGATGGCGGGAACTATGGAACGATTTTCAAAATGACCGCGGCTTGAGCCTTAACCACGTTGCACCGCTTCTGCCAAATAAAGAATTGCCCTGACGGCAGCGACCCTGCGGCGCCGGTCTTCCAAGGCAACGACGTATTCCTATATGGGACCACTGAGGAGGGTGGCAACGACACAACGCTCTGCGAGAGTTGCGGTACCATTTTCAAGATTGGGCTGGGCGGCTCGCTGGATAGGCTGCACGCCTTCGACGGGACTGACGGCTCGAATCCTGAAGCTGGACTTGTTCAAGCCTCAGACGGAAACTTCTACGGAACAACCGCCTTTGGTGGGGAACCTGATTTCGGCACGATCTTCAAAATTACGTCCGGGGGAACTTTCACGAGCCTGCACCAGTTTTGTACGCTGGGTTTTCCCTGTCCTGACGGGTGGGGCCTCGACCGCAGCGCTGGTGCAAGCTACGGCACTGTGTTCCAGTTGTCGATGGGGCTTGCTCCTTTCGTGAAAACCGTACCTGCTGGCGCTTACACGCATACCCAAGTGCTAATCCTGGGGACGAATCTGACGGGCGCGACCAGCGTTACCTTCAATGGCAAGACTGCAGTGTTCACCGTCGTGTCGCCGACTGAGATTCAGGCCACTGTCCCCGGCAATGCCACCACGGGCACGGTGCAGGTAGTTACACCCGGCGGAACGCTGTTGAGTAACGTTCCGTTCCAGGTTCTCTAATTCCCGGGGAGTCCTTCACATCAGCAGGAACTGCGCCACTCAAGCCAGGAGACGGCTTGAGTGGGCCGCCGGCCAGCGGGGGCTTTGAGTGCTAGCCCCTTGGTTCTCAACAGTTTCATGGTCGAGCCGCGCGACTCAGGAGAACTCAGCCTTGCGCCATGTTCGAAGGTTGACCGCGTAGAGCACGATACAAAACAGGTTTGCCGGAATTAAACCCAGCTGCCCTGTTCTTAACCCGATGACGCAAATGATCAGGCTGTTGACCGCCGCCAGCACCCAGCCCGTCCAGCATCTTCTCCCTATCAGAATCGTCGAAAAAACAGTGAGCACACAAGATAAGCAGTCAAGCCGCCACACAATCGAAAGCACTTCTAATCTCATACCCTCTATTTTCGCTCGGAAGCAGAGGCCCTTTGCGAGATCCGGGAGGTGAGACGTAACCTCGGTAACTTTGGACCTTCCTGGATCGGGCGGTCCTCGAATGGGAACTAACGCTTATCGACAGTTAACTTCCGGTTAGCCCGTCACTCGACCGTGAATCGTCGAGCAATGCTGTGAAGCTGCGATTTGAGCGGCCTGTCAGATCAGCTACAATTCCGTCACTCTGCTGGTGATAATCTTGGAAGATGCCTCGCGATCCTGATGCGGGTTCCCGCTCTCCTAAACCTGCTCGATCCTCCGCGGCGGTTGTGTTTGCTCTCATTATCGGACTGTTCCTCGGAGTGATTTCTGTCGGCTCGGTTGGATGGTTGGTGTTGTCGCGAAACTCCGGGCGAACTCTGTTGAGCCATTTGTGGTCGGCGGCGACTGGCAGAACCCTCAATATCGATGTAAGCCAGCCCACCGTGGTCGATCGCATTCAGCGGCTGCAGCGGCTGGAGACCGTGGTTTATACGATGGACAAACTGGTAACGGGTGCGAAAGAAAACCCCATCTTCCCGGATTTTCTGGCCGGAGATCGCCTCTTGATGATGGTGCACGGCGAAGTTGTCGCAGGGATTGATTTCTCGAATCTAAAGCCGGGAGATGTCAAAGTGGATGGCAAGCAGATTCGTTTGCACCTTCCCGCGTCGCAGGTGTTCCGAACCCGGATTGACAGCGCGAAAACCCGAGTGTATTCCAGGCAAACTGGGTTGCTGGTGCCCACCGATCCGAATCTGGAAACGCAAGTGCGCCAGGAGGCCGAGCGTCAATTGCAAGAGGCCGCCTTGGCCGATGGAATTTTGCAAACGGCCCAGCAGAATGCGGCCTCGACGATCAGCAGTCTGTTGCAGGGTTTGGGGTTCGAGCATATTGACTTCGACTAACCACGGTGCCGGGCGTGTCAGCTGCGTTTCAAGTGCGTCTCGCCATTAATTCTCAATGACCGCAATCGCCTTCCAGGTACCTTGACGCCGGCCTCCACTCACCGCAAAGAGCTTCTGGAACAGCTATGCTGCTAAGCTGATTCGGGAGGTCAAGGAGATGAGCGCGACTGCGAATGGAATTGGAATTACGCGGCTGGGCCAGATTGCCATCAATGCAAAAGATGTGGAACGGGCGACTGCCTTTTACCAGGACAAGCTGGGGTTGAAGTTGCTGTTCAAGGCGCCGCCGGGGCTGGCGTTTTTCGATTGCGGAGGGGTGCGGTTGATGCTGGACCGGGCGGAGAAGCCGGAGTTCGATCATCTGAGCTCGGTGCTGTATTTTTCCGTGCCCGACATTCACGCGGCTTACGGCAAACTGAAAGACGGCGGAGTGCGTTTTGAGGACGAGCCGCATGTGATCGCGAAAATGCCGACGCATGATTTGTGGATGACGTTTTTTCGCGATTCGGAAGGAAACCTGCTGGCGCTGATGAGTGAAGTGGCGCGGTAGAACGGGGAGGGCTGGGGGAACGTTTCGGCTTTGGTCTGTTCGCTGGCGGTGCAGGCAGAAACCAGGATCCCTCGGTTCGCTCGGGATGACAATGCTTCGCTTCGGGATGACAATGCCGTGGCTTAGGGCGGCAATCCTGTTGTGGGTGCCCATCCGTGCGCCTGCGAAAGCGGATTTTCGATTGCCAATGGTGCGTGGGTGATCGAGAATTTGTGGGAGATGCGAATCGCCATGAAGCCAGCAGCTGCACTTTCAGCGCCGGGCTTTGGCAGTGCGTGGTTTGCGCTGTGCGTGGCTTTCGCGCTGCACATCATCGATGAGGCCTGCAGCGGCTTTCTTGCCGTGTACAACCCGACCGTGACCATCCTGCGCGGGCGCTGGGGCTGGTTTCCGACCGGCACATTCGAGTTCGGGGAGTGGCTGGCAGCGCTGATCGTGGCCTGCGGTGTGCTGTTTTTTCTGACCCCGGTGGCGGGGCGCGGGATGAGCGGATTGCGGCCACTGGCGTGGGTTTACGCCGTCCTCATGTTTCTCAGCGGGCTTGGGTGCGCCCTGTTTTCCATTCTCGGGCATACGGTGGCTGCAGTAACGGTGCCGCGCCCGGGGCCGGGGTTTTATTCTTCTCCTTTTCTATTTGTGGCTTCGCTGTGGCTGATGTACCGGCTGCGGCGCACGGCGCAAGTGGATTTTCGATTGCCGACGGGCGATTGATTGCGAATCGAGGCGCCCGACTCGGGGCGGCTGTGTGCAGACGGAGATCCTTCGCTCCGCCTGAAAGTCGGCTCCGCTCAGGAGGACGCCACTTGAGCTACTACCCTGCTTTCACACGGCGGGCGGCACAGGCGTCGAGCCTGCTATCATCTTTGGCGGAGTGCCGGTGAACGTCATGCAGAACGTTATGCAGGACTTGGAAGACGACGAGGGACTTCCTTATATTTCGGGTTCAGGAGAAGGACTTATGGATGAAGGTCCAGCTGTGCATGGGAGCGCGCGGCGCAATGAGGATATCGCGCTTGATCTGATGAAATTTGTGGCGATGACCACGGGGTATGGGCGAACCACTTCGTCGGGCGTGGGTTTTCAGGGTACGGGTTCGGCATCGAAGCCCGAGGAGTATGCCGCGCACTTGCTCGAGTTGTATGGGAAGTGCCGTTCGGCGGTGGAGGGCAAGAAGTAAGGGCCGTAACCGGCCGCGGACAAGGCCTTCCGTAATCTGCTCGAATGGGTCGGTTAGGGAAGATACTTGATGCAATGTTGTCCCTCCCTCAATCGCAGCCCGCTCCGCGGGCCACCCGAGTGCATTTTACCGAACGCACTCCAGCAGTGCTTCGACTTGGCGATGGGCGCCGGGTCTCAGGGAAGTTGAAGGTTGTTTCTCTAACCGGCGGATTGCTCTCCGTGCCTCATCCGGTCAACACGGGATCCAGCGCAAAATTAATGTTCTTGACTGCGGCCGGCATGGTGCTGGGCTCGGCGGAGATGCTGAGTCCGCTCTCCTGGAGCTTGCAACCGTTTCGCTTCGTGGCGCTTGCTGACGACGATGAGGATCGGCTCAAGACAGTCATTCAACGGTCCGTCGAGCAGAAGCGCACCAACCATGGCCAGATTGAACGCTCACGGGCCTGGTGAACTGGAACCCAAACAAAAACCGCGACCCGTGGGCCCCTGTTCTTGCATGTGGATGTTTAGTCTTAAGCTCTAGCGACGGCGTTTCTTCGCTGCCTTCTTTTTTGCCTTTTTCGCCGGCTTTTTCGCTGCTTTCTTTTTTGCGGGCTTCTTTTTTGCGGCTTTCTTTTTCTTCGCCGGCTTCTTGGCTGCCTTTTTCTTCGCGGGCTTTTTCGCCGCCTTCTTTTTCGCGGCTTTCTTCTTTGCGGCGGGCTTGCGGCCACCGCCCCCTCCGGCGGGAGCTGCGGGTCTGGGTGCGGGAGGCGGCGGAGCGGGCATGACCGGCTCACTCATTGCTGGTTCCGGCACGCCGGCTTCTTCCTCCTCTTCTTCTTCCTCTTCGAAATCTTCTTCGAGCGACTCGCTGTAGGCGCCGCTGTCGCCGAATTCTTCTTCTTCATCACGGCCGTAGAGTGTGGGATCGTAGAACGTCATTCTTCCTCCTGATCTTGTTTTGGCTTCCGGACGCAGGAACGGCTGCGCAAGGCTGCCGGGCACGAGAAATTAAAAGACCACCAGAACTTATGCTGGAACGGCGGGCGATTATAGCACGACGTTTGCGGCAGACGGCAAGGGCCGTGGTCACATCCACCCTGCCTATCCTGTTACCACACGAGAGAGCGGAAGGGAAGAAGATTCGAACGGGTCGAGGCCGAAAAAGAAAGTGGATGGGGGTTCGGCGGCGGGTGCTCCCGGTCTATGGGTCGGGCTACCGGCTGGGTTCGACGATCAGGATCATGCCGGGGCGGAGCACGGCAACATTGCGGTTGTTGCGCTTGAGGGCTGCGACGGTGGTTTTGTAGGTGGTGGCAATCGAGTAGAGAGTTTCGCCGCTTTTCACTGTATGACGGAGAACGGCGGCTTGACCGGAACTATCTGGAGCGGAGTCGTCCAGGGAGTTCTCAGCGGGAAGTTTCGCGCTGGCGGTTTGGGTGGTTGTCCTGGGGTGCCGGGCAGGCTTTTCGGCGACGGCTTCGGTGCTGGGCGAAACCGGCAAGTGCAGAGCCAGCACTTTCCTGCCGCGCAGACTGGAGCCGCGGGGCAGGCCGTTCCAGCGGCGGACCATCTGGGCGGAGACGCCGAAGTTCTCGGCTACGGACTCGACGGTGTCTCCCCTGCGGACGTGGTAGCGGGTAATGCGGCGCGCGTAGGTGGCGGTATCGCTGGCTGGGTGCTTGCCGACCGCGAGCGGGATGACCAGCTTGGCGTCGGCTTCGAGGTCTTTATCCCTGCGAGCGAGATCAGCGCCATCGAGGTGATTCGCGGCGGCAATTGACTTAGCCGGGACGCGGTACGAGCGGGAAAGCGAAGCGAGGGTGTCGCCGGGCTGAACTTTGTGATAGCGCCACCACAGGCGCATATCAGGCGGGACGGCGGCGATGGCGGTCAGGTACTGATCTTTTGTCCCCGACGGCAAGTGGAGGACGAATGTTCCTTGTCTGGGCGTGGTCAGCCTTAACAGGCTGGGGTTGAGATCCTGCAGTTGGGCCGGAGTCGCGTCCACGCATTGCGCAACCAGTCGCAAATCCACAGGGTAGTCGATGGTCACGGCGTCGGAGGCCACCGGTTCGTCCATGGAGACGTCGTCAAAGCCGTACTGCGACAGGTTCTTACTGACGATCGTCATGGCCAGGATGATGGGAACGTAGTTGCGGGTTTCTTTAGGGAGAACGTTGCGGCGGTAGAGTTCCCAGAAATCGGCGTAGCCGGTGCGTTTGACCGCAGCCTGCACGGTGCCGGGACCGGAGTTGTAAGCGGCCATGGCGAGATACCAGTCGCCGAACTGGGCGTAGAGATCTTTCAGGTGACGGGCGGCGGCGCGTGTGGATTTCTCGGGATCCTGACGATCGTCAACCCACGGGTTATGCTGAAGGCCGTAACCCCGGGCGCGGCTGGCCATGAATTGCCAGATGCCGCGGGCGCCTACGCGGGAAACAGCGAGGGGATGGAATCCCGACTCAGCCTGCGCGAGGTAGATCAAATCCTGCGGGACGCCCTCTTGTTTGAGAATCGAGACCATCATGTCGTGATAACGGCCGGAACGGGCGAAGGCGCGTTCGAAGGTGCCGCGTCCGCGATTGGAAAAGTAGCTGATGTAGCCGGCCACCTGGTCGGTCATCATGAGCGGGAGGTCGGAACGGGTTGATTTGATCTCAGCCTGGGCCTTGGCCCTCACGTTGGGGTCGGCCGAGGGAGTGATGCCGTTGGTCTCATCGATGGGAGCGGGCTCGGACTTCTGAGCGTCAGAATCGGAGGCATAGCCCAGGCTGGCGAGATCGAGGCGGTTCACGCCTTCTACGATGCGGTCGAACTCCTGCTGGAGACGATCGTCGGAGCGGATATCGAGCGTGCTTTCGAGCAACGCGTTGATGGCCTTGTCGAAATCTTGTTTGGCCGCGTCAGTTTGGCCGGCCTGATAGGCGTCGAGTCCGGACTGGTAATCCTTCTCGACGCTGGCGATAAGAGTACCGACTGGATCGGCTGTGGGCGTTTGCGACGGAGATTCCGATGTGGTCTTGTCTTGATCTGGAGCTTGATCTGGAGCTTGCGTCGAGGTCTGAGTTTGGTTCGGTGGTGTCTTTTCGGCGGCGACGGATGAAACAGGTGGGGCGGTTTGGTGAGGCGCAGCCTTAGTCGTTAGGGCCGGGGCAGTTTTTGCCGGTACCAGGGATGCTGGCTTCTGCGCAGTCTGGCACGAGGAAGCTGCTAAAGCCAGAACAGCCAGTGTCGCGATCCACACATGGAGTTTTGCAACACGCATATTTATCTGTGAGATACGGACTGCACCGTGAGGTTAAAGTCTGCCGAATTCTATCAAAAATCGTACCCCGCGGTACGACTCGGGTCAACGTTGAAACCAAACTCCGGCATTACTTTTGGCACCGGGCCGAATGGTTACTCGACCGCTTATCGTCCGAACGCAACCTAACTCAGACTCGCCAGTAGTCAGGACGCCAGGTCTGAATCGCTTTCTTGATATCTGCCGCAGAAAGCTTTTCGGCGAGCGCCCTCTCGGCCAGTTTGGCGACTTCCACATCGGATGCGAAGCGCAGCGCGATGAGTTGGCTCTCGGTAAATTCCGGAATGCGCGAGCGCGATGACTCCGGTAAAAGCGAAGCCAGCCGCAGACGCTCCTCCAGGCGAATCACGCGATCTTGCACGCGCAGCGTGTAAAGCCTGATCTTGAATACGGCAACGGTGCCGGCGGTAAGGAGAACGAAGCGCCACGCCGAATGCAGACTCGGGTGCCATAAGAACAGGACGATAGCAGCGAGCGTGGAAAGCGCGAAGACCGGAAGCACGAAAAGGTGAAAGAGCGGATCAAGACGTGCGTGGTTGGCAAAGGTTTGAGGTTTTTTTTCAGCCATGACGAAGGGCTCCCTGCAGTGGAATGCCAAGTTTAGCAGAGGAGCGCTTCAGTTCAGTTCCCAGTTCTCAGTACTCGATACTCTGGTCTCAGCACAAGCACTAACATCCGAATCCTTTCTTTCGGAGATAGAATCCAAGGCAACCATGAAAGCCATTGAGGTGAAGCAGGTCGGCGGCCCGGAAGTGATGGAACTGGTGGAGTTACCGGTGCCGCAGCCGAAAGCGAATGAGGCGGTAGTGAAGCTGGCTGCCGCGGGTGTGAACTTTATCGATGTCTACTTTCGCGAGGGACGGTACAAGGCGCCATTGCCGCTGGTCTTGGGGCAGGAGGGCGCGGGTGTTGTGAGCGCCACTGGAGCGGACGTGAAGTTGGTGAAGGTGGGAGATCGCGTGGCGTGGAGCGGGCTGTTGGGTTCTTATGCGCAGTACGAGGCGGTGCTCGCGGACCGACTGGTGCAGATTCCGGCGGGCGTGAGCGATCAGCAGGCCGCCGCAGCAATGCTGCAGGGCATGACGGCACAATATTTGTCGCACAGCACCTATCCGCTCAAGAAAGGCGAGAGGGCGCTGGTTCATGCCGCAGCCGGCGGCGTGGGACTACTCCTGGTACAGATGGCGCACAACATTGGGGCGCAGGTGATTGCCACGGTTTCTACAGAGGAGAAGGCGAAGCTCGCGCGCACGGCTGGTGCGGATGAAGTGATTCTCTACACGCAAGCTGACTTCGAAGCTGAAACCAAACGACTGACGGGCGGCAGGGGCGTAGATGTTGTCTACGACTCGGTGGGCAAGACAACATTCGAGAAGGGACTGAATGTTTTACGTCCGCGTGGAATGATGGTGCTGTTTGGGGGATCGAGCGGAGCGGTGCCGCCGTTCGATCCGATTGCGTTGGCACAAAAGGGATCGCTCTATGTGACCCGGCCCACGCTGACGAACTACATCGCTACGCGCGAAGAGTTGGTGGAGCGGTCGAGCGCCGTGTTTGCTATGATCACTGCCGGAAAACTCAAGATTCGCATCCAGCATACTTATCCTTTGTCTGAGGCGCAGCGAGCACATCGGGACTTGGAAGCACGGAAGACGACTGGGAAGCTGCTGCTGATCCCCTGACCGAGGAACTACTCCCTAGGAAAGAAAATGAGAGCGATCCGCGTGCAACACTCAGGCGGGCCGGAGGTGATGGAACTGGAGGAGGTTTCCGTCCGGCCAGCGAAGCCTGCCGAGTCGGTGGTGAAGGTATCGGTTGCGGGAGTGAACGCGATTGATGGCTACTTCCGCGATGGCAGGTTCCGTACGCCACTGCCGTTCATTCCTGGGCAGGAGGGTGCGGGGATGGTCACGGCGGTAGGCGAGCAGGCCAAGTTGGTGAAGGTGGGCGACCGTGTGGCTTGGAGCGGAGTGTTGGGTTCGTATGCGGAATTTGTGGTATCGCCTGAGGAACTTCTGGTGCCCGTGCCGGCGGCGATCAGTGATGAGCAGGCCGCCGCGGCGATGGTGCACGGCCTGACCGCGCACTATCTGGTGAACGACGCGCACAAGCTCAAGAGCGGCGAGATCGCTCTGGTGCACGCGGCCGCAGGCGGAGTGGGGCTCCTGCTGGTGCAGATGGCGCAAGCGATCGGGGCGCGGGTGATTGGCACGGTTTCGAGCGAAGAGAAGGCCCAGCTGGCGCGCGAGGCGGGCGCGGATGAGGTGATCGTGTTCACACGGCAGGATTTTGAAGCTGAGGTGAAGCGCCTGACCAGCGGCAAGGGTGTGGAAGTTGTCTACGACGGCGTGGGCAAGGCGACCTTCGAGAAGAATCTGAACGTCATGCGCCTGCGGGGGATGCTCGTGCTCTATGGAATGTCGAGCGGGTCCGTACTGCCGGTGGATCCCTCAAAGCTGCTGGAGAAAGGCTCGCTCTATATGGCGCGCACTACGCTGGCCCATTTCACCGCGACCCGCGAGGAATTGCTGGCGCGCACCAGCGCACTTTTCGCCATGATCGCCGAGGGCAAGCTGAAACTTCGCATTGCCAAAACCTATCCGCTGAAAGAAGCGCCGCAAGCGCACCGGGACATGGAGGCGCGCAAGATGGTAGGGAAGCTACTGCTGGTTCCGTGAGCAGCTTCAAATCAAACGAAGATTCGGAAAGTCCACGCTGTAGCGGCTGGCGTCGCGGGTCATAAGCCTGTCGGCTTGTAGCAGAGCGTGCGACGCAATTATGAAGTCGGCCGGCAAGCGCTTTGGTGAACCTCCGCCAGAGCGTCGGCGGCGAGCGGCGTAACCCGCGAAGCTCGTTGCAGCAAATCGCCAGACGGCTTCTTCAAGGTTGAAATCAACCGCGACGTTCATCTCCCGGAGTAATTTCTCAACGCGCTGCGCGTCGCCTGTGGGTATTGCTGAAAGCTCGACGAAGACCGGCGCGCTCACCACTAGCGCCCCCTCTGCACGAGCTTTCGACAACTGAGTCGCAGTCGTGGCCGCCATCGGTCCTCCCGACCAGAAGAGGGATAAGATGTTTGTGTCAACGGCCGTCCTCATTCGTAGTCTTCATCGCTTCGCATATCGTCAATCCACGCCTTGATGCCATCTTCGCCCCCGGGGAACGGGCCAAGAATTCCAATGTATTTTTCGAAGGGGTTCGTTTCCGAGCGGGCTGGTCGGATCACGGTGCGATCTTCCTCTATCACAAACTCGACCCGATCGCCGGGTTGCAGGCCGAGGCGCTTACGGATCTCCTGAGGAACGGTGATCTGGCCTTTGCTGCTGATTGTGCTGGAGTTATTCATGATCTTTACTATCTATCTTTACAATAAAGATAGCAATATTTACCTGCCAAGTCAAGGCAAGTCCCGCTGCCACTTTCGTGAATAGTGCTTTGCATATTCCGGGACCACCTGCCCAGCATCGAGCCGCGAATCATCAATCGGCGCACCGGCGATCATCTGCAACGGAATAACTCCGGCCCAAGTGGGAAAAGAATAATCTTCTTCATCGTCGATGGCTGGGCCTACGCGGACCTTGGCTGAGAATTCTTCGATGGGCAAGCGCAAGACCGAGGTCTGTTTAAGTTCGCTTGCGTTCGGTTGGCGGGTGTCGGCCCAGCGGCCGGGGAGAATGTGTTCGGAAAGTAGGTGCAAGGCTTCGAGTTTCTCCGCGGGATCATCCACCAGAGTCGCTTTTCCTAGGACCACCACGGAACGGTAATTCATGGACTGATTGAAAATCGACCGGGCGAGTACGAGGCCGTCAAGCAGCGTCACGGTGATGCAGACGGGAACACTTTCTTTCATCTGGCGCAACATGCGGCTGGCGGCGGAGCCGTGGACGTAGAGGTTCGCGTCTTTGCGTCCATAAGAAGTGGGAATCACGAAAGGCTGCCCGTCGACGACGAAGCCGACGTGGCAGAGGAAGCCTTCGTCGAGAATGCGGTAGGCGGTTTCACGATCGTAAACCGCGCGATGAGCTTCGCGGACCACACGGGTGCGCGGGGTGGGCGTATAGGATTGGGACATTGGAGGAAGAACTCCGGCAATCGCCAAGGATGGGTGAAGGGAAAGTGTAACACCGGGAAGCGGGCTTCGGGCTTCGGTGCACGGGGATTCTGATCGAGTCCTAACTGGGTGCGAGCTGCAGAAATAAGTAGCGCCGGCCGCCGGGGACGGCGGCGCTACAAGTGTCCTACCAGTTGAACTTCAGGGCGAACTGGAACTGCCTCGGATCGTAGGCCGCCGTGGCCTGGCCGGCGTTAGTAAACAACGGGCTGACGGCCGAAACGTTGTAGCGGTTCGCAATGTTGAACATATCGGTGATCAGTTCGAAGTTGTAGCGTTCGCCGAAATAAATGCGTTTGGCTATGCGAAGATCATCGAATACGGTCCAGGGCGTGACGCCCGCGTTCCGCCCCAGGCTGCCATCGAGTGAGAGCAGCGTGCCGTTGAAATCAGCAATGCAAGGCTCCTGAAATACTCCCGTTGGCGAATACTTCGATGGAACCGCCGGGTATCCAAGTGCAGTGCAGGCCGGGTTGACGAAGGTGTTGGGACGACCGGTGAGGGACGATTCCTGGTAGTTATCACCGTTGCCGGTAATGATGTTGAAGGGACGCCCAGAACTGAATTCGATGAGCGGGGCAACGGTCCAATTGCTAAATAACTTGCCGGCGAAGTTGTTGCTGCCGAGTTTGCCGGTCTGGTAAACGCCGCTGAAGACGAAGCGGTGGCGCTGGTCGAACAGCGAATTGGAGCGATCGAGGGAAGGATAGTAGCTGTCCTGCGGGGTGAGCGTCGCTTGCAAATCGGTGGAATCGTCAATCGCGTGCGACCACGTGTACGAGGCGAGGAATTCATAGTGTGCGCCGAAACGTTTGCGGAGATTGGCGCTGAGGCCGTGGTAAACGGAACTGCCATTGGAGTAATTGGCGTCCATGTCGCCAAAGGGGATGCAGCCGGATAGGGTCGCAGGATTGCACGAGGTATTGAAGCCGGTCGTGCTGTAGCCCGATGCCTGGAGAAACTGCAAGACAGCTGGGGCGACAATGTTTACACAGGGAGCGGCGGCAGGATTACTGAGCAAAGCGTTGCCGATTGATGCATTCAAACCGCTGGGGCGGAAGAAATTCATTAGGGCGGCGGAGATCCAAGGCTGTCCACTGGAATTTTGCCCGCACGGGGTAAAGCCATCTGTCGCGGGGCCGCTGCCGACTCCCAATGGTCCACCGACCGTGGCATACGAATGTGTGGGATCACCCAAGGCCACATTGTAGTTCGCCAGCAGCAGATCGCCGCGCTGGGCGCTGGCGTTGATGGGACGATTGAGATGGCGTCCACCGTTGAAGTTGTAGGCGAGATTGAAGTCAAAACCCTTGCCCAGGTCGCGCTCGATGCTGAAGTTGATCTGCTGGGCATAGGCGAACACAAAGTTCTTGCCGATGGGATAACCGAATGGTTGAAAGAACAGTGGGAAGCCGTCTGTAAGGTAATTCTGATTTAGGAACAGGGAGTTCGGGAAGTTGATCGAGGTGAACTGCTGCTGATTGGGCAGATATCCTAGCGCCGGAAGGAGTGTCGAAGGCCCGGGAGTGCAGTTGGGATCGTTTACCAAACCCTGGAAAATAGGAATTGCGTTCAGGTTGGCGGGATTTCCTGCCCCGGCACATGTGCCTAACGCCGGGAAAGCCAGTTGGCCACTTGAGGAACCGTCGGATGCATTCCCCAGGAAATAAAGACCCAACAGAGGATGGTCGTAGAAGAGGCCATAAGAAGCACGCACCACCGTCTTCCCGTTACCCGCGGGATCCCATGCCATGCCTACGCGGGGCTGGATATGGTCCCAGCCGGTCTGAATTCCCTTCTGCAGTCCTAGGAAGTTATATCCAGCCTCCGCCAGCGGGGTCACCGGTTTCAATGAGGGCGGGACCTCGACATCGTAGCGCACGCCATAGTTGAGGGTGAATTTGGGGCGGATTCGCCAGGAGTCCTGCCAGAACGCCCCAATGGCTACGTTATGGAACGTGCCGCTGGGACTGCCGAGGCCCTGAACGAAATCTCCGGGGATGCCAGCGCCGTAAGCCTGCACCGGCGAAAGCCCTGGGATCGGGAGACCGGGAACAGAGAATCCCACCTCGGCGGCACTGACTGCGCCGAAGTCGTAATTTCCTCCGTAGTTGACGGTGAAAGTGGCTGTGAGCGGAAGGTAGTTGAAATCCACGCCGAACTTGGTATCGTGGCGGCCAATGGTCCAGGAAAAGTTATCGCTGAACTGATAGCGCTGCTCAACTCGCTGAATGTAGGAGTAGGGCTCGCGGCCGAAATAACCGGTGCCAGGAATGTTGACCGCTGGATTCGCTCCCGCGGCGATTTGCGTGTTGTAGAAATACGAGAGTCCGCGCCGCGCATATTGAAAAGTGACTTCGTTGACCCGGTTGGTACCGATGGTCCAAGTGTCTTTCAAGACCCCAGTGACGTCACGGTAGGTTTGCTCGGAGGTGCGCGAGTAAGCGTTCTGCCCGAAAGGCTGGTCCTCGCCGCTGCCTTCGAGGCCGGTGACCGTACTCGGGCTCACGTTGACCCGCAAAGTGAGGCGGTTGCTGTTGCTGAAGTTGTGATCGAGTCGAAGCGAGTAGAGGCTCGTCCCCTCGAAGACCGGGAAGTTGCCCGCTTGTGAA
Organism: uncultured Acidobacteriaceae bacterium; assembly: GCA_963743115.1. Taxonomy (GTDB): domain Bacteria; phylum Acidobacteriota; class Terriglobia; order Terriglobales; family Acidobacteriaceae; genus Sulfotelmatobacter. The sequence continues at coordinate 420,045 of CAVUOM010000003.1, forward strand.
CCTAGCGACGCGAAGGATGCCGGAAGGCCGTCGCATATCGGGGTTGCACCGCTGCAGGAAGTAATAAACTGGGTGAGGGGATTTCCGCTGGCAGGCGCGGGGAGGCCGCCCGGAGCACCGACTAACAGCTCGAAGGCTGCTGGGTAGCTGCCGTTAAGCGCGACGCCGGAGACTCCTCCGGTCAAAACCGAATACCCCTGCAGCAAAGAGAGGGGTAGACCAGGTGTGCTAAGGAATTGAGCTTGCTCCGGCGTCACTTGGATTGCAAACGTATCTGGCGGAGCTCCAAAGAAAGGCGAGGCATCGAAGTTGCACAAGCCGAAGCTGCCCGTGCCCTGAAGACTGGCCGAGGAGCACAGGCTAGGATCGGCCTCTCCGATCGAGGAGAATCCCGTTTCATGTCGCCGGGTGACTTCGTAGGAAAAATAGAAATATGTCTTGTCCTTCTTGATGGGTCCGCCGAAAGCTGCGCCAGCCTGCACGCGAGTGTAGGCAGGATTAGGAACCGTGCTGAACGGGTTCACAGCCTGAAAGTTCCGGTTGCGCAAGAAGCCGAAGACGTCTCCGTGAAAATCGTTCGATCCGGAACGAGTAATGATATTGACCACTCCACCCGAAGCTCGGCCATATTCCGGCGCGTAACCGTTAGTGATGATCTGAAATTCCTGGACGGCTTCCTGGGAAACAGTAGAGCGCACGCCGTCGGTCGAATTATCGGTGGCATCGGCGCCGTCCACATTCACCAGATTGGAGCGGCCGCGCTGGCCGCTTATATTTAGTCCCGACGTAGGCGCGGCGCCGAGGAATGGGGCGTTGTCGCGCACCACCTGGGAATCCGTCAACGTAAAATTGATGTAGTTGCGGCCGTTGATGGGCAAGTTGTCAATGCGACGCTGCCCGATCGTGTCCGTGGTCGAAGTGCGCGAGGTTTCCACCAAGTCGGCCTGAGAGCTGACCTCGACAACCTCGCGTCCGGAAGCAAGCGCGAGTGCGACGGGAAGGTCTACGAGTCCGCCGACCGTGATGATCACATCTTTGGCTTCGGCCTTGCCAAAGCCCGGCGCCGCCACAGTAACCGTATAACCTCCGGGCGGCAGGAGACGTGCACTGTAGCCGCCCTGGCCGTCGCTGGTGGCGGTGCGTTCCACACCTTTGGCAACGTCGGCGACAGTCACCGCTGCGTTGACAACGAGGTTGCCTGCGGGGTCCTTCACGATTACGTGCAGGTCACCGGTGGCAACGCCGCCCTGGCCGAGGGCGATGGAGGAAAGCAACAGGATGAGCAGTGAGACGGAGAAGGTCTTCGGGGTGCGGATCTTTGTTCCGCGGATCTTTGTTTTGTCGATGGTTCTGCGGATCATACAGTCTCCCTTGACTCCGCCCACTCGACCGCGGCGGCAGGCAAAAACTCGAACGGCGGTTCACCGAAGCACGCACGAAATGTAGGCACAGGGTCTGCAGGTTGGCACGTCCCCGCTGGTTTTTACACCACACGGGCTCATGAAAACAAGCAAGGAATAAGCAGGGGTGGTTCGCTAGTAAACCGGCTGATCATGTCAGGCACAGCGATGCCGAGGGGCAAAATAGCAGAGGTGCGCTGGCCGCGTCTGTGATCGATGTCAAATTAAAATCGGTGACACATTTAAAGTTGTGCGGAAAGGCGAACCGGTACGGCGGGATTCTGAAGCCTGCCCAACAGCATGGCCGCGCCGCTGAGTTGCTCGTAACGGTCGACCACGCGCACGGTCGCGAATCCAGAGTCGGGCCAGGCCAATGCCAGATAAATCCGCAGCAGCGCGACCGTAGTGTTGCGACGAAGCAGCAGTGCGTCATTCACCACTCGGTGCGCCGCGGCCGCAATGCGAGGATCGCCGCTGGCGACTGCGACCTGGCCTAGGCGCACCAACACGGCGGCATTGTCCGCCACCACATGGACGTACGCTGCCATGGCGTACAAGCGCTCGCGACGGACGACGCGGAACTGGGCCGGCGGCAAGAGCCGCCGCAAGTAGTCGTCTTCGGCAGGGTTGATCAGATTGCGGAAGGCTTCGATGTCAATAGGGTGGATCGTCGCCGCTGAGCGCGTGCTCGTGGCCTCTAAGGCTCGGGCTGCAGCCAGGCGCAAGAGTATGCCCAGGGCAACCGCAGCGGCGATTACGAGAATGATGGCCAGAGTCATTGTTGTAGCAAGCGCTCCAGTTCCTGGTTCCAAATTTCGAGGCTGTGCTGTGATGGCTGAGCTGCCGGCGTGACGACGCTCTTCTGGGGAACAAGGAGGTAATAGAACCAGATCAGAACGCAAACGTGATAGGTGAGCATGTTCAGGAAAATGAGAAAAATGCGGTAATGCGCCGAGAAATTGCCGTTGGCCATCAGTGCCCACGTCGCAAGATGCACACACCCGGAGATGCCCAGCCCGAAGGCAATGCCAAAGGCTGAACGGGCCCAGCGCAATTTGAAGTAAGCCGCAAATACAAAGAGGAACAGAAGCAGTCCACACTCGATCAGATAGATCGTCTGTTCAAGAATGTGAGCGCCGGAGACGATCCAATTAATATTGTCTTTCGGCGTGTAAGCCGCAGTAGTGGTCGCCAGGAGCACGAGAGCGACGCCCACTCCGTTTACAAGGAGCTTGGCGAGCCTGGCCAAGGAAGGATACAGACCGAAAACGCGGACGAAGATTTCGCCGATCAGGGCGAACTTCACGAGAGCCTCGGCCAGCAGTCCTACCCAAACGATGTGCCAGAATTCTCCAGCGCTCACCGACTTGATTAAGTCGGCAGCATAGACTGTGAGTTGCCCAATCGCGGTCACCACGGCAAAAAATAGGAAGACTGGAAATTGGCTGTAAAGCTTTCGGCGCCAAATTAGGACCGCGAGGACAAGGAGGAGGATATTGGGCGCAACCCAAAGATAGTGCCAGAGTAATGAGTGCGCCTGCAGCATGGCCGTAGCCAGGCACTATACCGCGACCTGCTGCAGGCGGCAATAGTGATGTCAATCGTGTCCGGTTTTCGTAACGCCACTCAAGGAATTACGGTTTGCATACGCTGTTTCCGCCACAATGTACCGCCGAGGCCTCCGCCATCAGCGTGAGCCACGGTGGGGATTACGAAAGTGTTGAGAAACATTACGGCTGCTGCAACGACGAGTAGGATGCGTTTCACGGTTGTTTTCTCCTTGTTTTGGAAAATCGAACCGTGATACTTTCATGGACCCTAGGCCGCCGGGATAGATGACTTAGGGGCTTTGACTGTTCGGAATTCGTAACAGAATTCGTAACCAGATGACATTGAAATCCGCTCTGCAGGATCTTCGGGAAACCACGCTGGCAGCCGTTTCCGGGTTGCTGGCGAAGCTAGCTTATCTGGGTTCTCTGCGCCGTCGAGAAGGCGGCTACCTGCACTGGGGCATGTCGCTGGTGCATGGGGAGGAGTCGTCGGAGCGCGCGCTGAAGGCGGCTCACACCGAGGTCTTGTCCACCGTCTTGCGTACCCCGATAGCGGACCTAGTCGAAGACTTGCGCGAGTCCAGCGAGGATAATCAGCAAACCGCAGAGGCCTACGTCGATGGCATGCGCGAGCAATTGAGCGCGCTGCTTCCCTCACCGCAGGATGCGCCCACGGCGCGTCACCTTAATTCAGTGCTGATTGCGCTTTCGAGCCTGGAGAAGAACCGAAAGGCTGCCACTCCGTCAACTTCATAGCGATCCCCACAACCTGGCCGATAATTTCGGCTTCCTGAGGATGACGCAGAACCCGGATCGGAACTGGTGACAAGGGATGCGGCTGCAGAATAACGTCATCCCGGCGCATGCTGCACCAGCAACAAGTGTGTCCATCGCGGGTTTCCACAAAGTAGATGGGACGTTCATACTCGGAGCGCCACGCACCTTCCACCACTTTGTTCCGAGTCTCGTCCACCTGAATGAAGCTGCCGGGGGTAAGAATCGGGAACATGGTGAAATCCTGATGGCCGATGTATCCGTAGGTAAAATCGCTGTGGGCGAATTGAGCCAGATAAGCTAAAGGCACAAGACCCCACTGCTCCACCATTCGGCCAAGGTTAGAGGTGCGTTGCTGATCAAAGGCAGGATCCATGCGAACGGGCATTTGCACTGAGGAGAGTCCGGAGAGCGTTTCGGAGACGTGCGAGCGTGGCGGGGCGATCATGCCGAGATCGCTCGCCATATTGTTCATGTCAACGCCGTACCATGCCAGCAGTTCCCGCAGGTCGCGCCGGTAGATCACCGCCAGGGTATAAAGGCGGAAGATGCTGGGCAAAACGTTCTTGGTTTCAATGTCAGATAAACGGCTCGGAGGAATAGAGAATTCCTCGTTACGATATTTTTCCGCCATGCGCGCGCTGGAAGTTTCGACGTCGCGCATGGTCAACCCGAGTTTCTCTCGTAGAGTGCGAAGGCTCTTACCGGCCGGGAGCATGAGCGCCTCCAAGTGCCCGACATCATAGCAGGACGTGCAGTTCCGTGTCATGAATGGTGCAAGAATTTTGACCAGGGCGCGCTTGTTACGAATTCAGAACAGGCCGTACCCCTTGCCAGGCAATGGAAGCGCCGATATCGAGATCGGAAGCTCGCGTGTCATCTGAGGGTCTCGTAGGTCGGAACCCCACCGTGTTTGTTCGAATTTCGTAACAAGTCGAAGGCGAAACTGCAAAAACCTGCGTCCGGGCCAAGTTGTAATCGACGATATTTCCGTTGGATCGGAGGAGGAATTTCTTAGCTTGCGGCTAGTTCACGCGCTCGATGCCGGCTTCTTCTTTTTTAGCAGTCTTAAAGGCCCAAGCCATGCGCGGCGTGTTGTGCGCGATGCCGATCTGTCCCTGGGCGTTAAGCACGATGATGCCACCATGCCCATTCAATCGCTGCTTCAGGTAATTCATCGCTTCCTGCGCCGCCCACTCCGGCAAATTCCCCGCCGCCACGCGATCGGCCGTCCACTTGGCCAGCACCAGCTTCATAATCGGCTCGCCCCAGCCGGTAGTGGAAACCGCTGCGCTCAGATTGTCCGCATAACAGCCGCATCCAATCAGCGACGAATCCCCCAACCGTCCCGGAGCCTTGTTCAACGTGCCTCCCGTGGAAGTAGCCGCCGCAATGTTACCGGCGCGGTCGAGCGCCACCGCGCCCACCGTATCGTGCGAAATCTCTGGCGCGAACAAGTCGTTGCCGTCCTTCGCGGCTGCATCCCCGGCCTGTTTCGCCTGATACTCGCGCAGCCGCTCCACTTCGCGCGCAATCACCAAATCTTCATTGGCGCACAACTCAACCCCATGCTCGGCCGCAAATCGCTCGGCTCCTTCGCCCACAAAATACACATGCGGACTCTCACTCAAAATCTTCCGCGCCGCCCGCACCGGATTCCGCAACCGCTCCACGCACCCTACGCCGCCTGCGCGCAACGTCGCGCCGTCCATGATCAGCGCATCGAGTTGCACCTTGCCATCGCGATTCAGAAAACTCCCGCGTCCGGCGTCGAAGGTCTCGTCATCTTCCATGACGACGACGGCTGCCTCGACGGCATCGAGCGCCGTGCCGCCATGCTCGAGCACCCGCCAGCCGGCCGCAAGTGCATTCTGGACGCCGCGCAGATGCGCCTCCACCATGTCATCAGGCATGGCCCAGGCGCCGCCGTGAACTACGAGTACGGGATCAGTCGGCAAGAATTTTCTCAGAAGGAAGTGAAATGACCGAATAGTCTAGCACTGCAGAGAGGTCACGAAACAGGACGGGTGCATTACGCTGCTTGCCCCGCCTTGGCAGCGGCGGGCGGGGCATCCTGGGTGCGGGTCCAGGTGTAGCGCATGCGGTGAATCACAGTCAGGGTCGACAGCACCGCGATCACCCACAGCACCGGCGCCATGCGGTTGAAGAGGGCGCCGATAATTACCAGCACCAGCCGCTCCGGACGTTCCATGAAGCCCACGCGGCAGGATCCAATCAGCGATTCGGCGCGGGCGCGCGTGTAGCTCACCATGATGGCGCTGACCATCACGAACGCCGTGAGCACAACGTAGAAGAAGCGGTCGCCGCGCGCGTAGAAGATCAGCAGGCCAAGGAACTGCGAGGCGTCACTGTAGCGGTCGACTACGGAATCGAAAAACGCTCCGAAGCGCGTGACCCGGTTGTTGGCGCGGGCCACCGCTCCATCCACCAGATCAAAAAATCCTGAGCCGATAATCACCAGACCCGCGTAGAAGAACAAGCGGCGCTGGGTCAGAGCTGTGGCAGAACCGAACAGAATCGCAGCCCAGGTATTCACCACCAGCCCCATGAAGGTCAGCACGTTGGGGTTGATGCGCGACAGCGCGAGCCAGCGGACGATGGTATCGAGCAGCACTCCGCAGGCACGTCCGAAGGCGCTCGTCCAGCTCTTATTAGGGGAAGAGGCAGACATCAGTCGCCCGCCTTTTCGGACTCGGCCTCGTCGTGGATCGTGGTCAGGCTCAGGATTTCCAGTTCGCGCTTGCCGTTGGGCGTGATCACGGTGGCCTCGTCGCCCACCTTCTTATTGAGCAGGGCGCGGCCTATGGGCGACGTGGTCGAAATTTTTCCCGCGCCTACGTCGGACTCTTCACTCGTGACCAGCTTGTATTCGATCTCTTCATTCTTCGAGCTGTCGTAGACCTTGACGGTGGAACCCAGTCCCACTTTGTCCTTGGGGATGTTGTTCATGTTGGTCAGCGAAAGATCGGCGAGGCGCTTGCCGAGCTGGCGGAAGCGCGCCTTGACGAACTCCTGGCGCTGCTTGGCCATGTGATACTCGGCGTTCTCGCTGAGGTCGCCGAGAGCCGCGGCCCGCTTGATTTCTTTGGGCAGCTCGTGGACGAGTTCGTGCTCGAGCGCGTCGACTTCTTCCTGCAGTTTCTTTCGGAGTTGATCAGTCATGCTTGGGGTACCGCTTTGAAGATTATAAACCTGTTGGGAATCTGCCGGGCCTGAGCGGAGGTTCCCGGCAGGAAGTCTGGAACTCCCTGCAGGAATACCCGGGCTGGCGGAATTCGGATGGATTGATTTGGGTTTCGTGCTCATTCTGAGGGCATGAAACCGATCGAGAGAGTCCTATTCACGGTGGTGCTAGCGGGGGCGCAGCTTTGGGCCCAGGTGATTCCGCAGGGGCCGCTGCACGAGGCTTATGTTTTTGAAAAACAGGGGCAGTTTGACAAAGCCGTCGCCATAGCCAAGGAGCTTGTCGACTCGGGCCGCCTGAGCGGCGTCGAACTTGGGAGAGCCTGGAACGTGCTCGGAGTGGTCTACACGCAGCAGGGAAAATTGATGGAAGCGCAGAATGCTTTCGAGCGTTCGCTCCAGATTTTTGGCCAGGAACCGCAATTCGTTACTGATTATGCCGCGGCCCTGCAGAACTACGGGGAGCTTTACAACGACAGCGGGCAAAGGGCGGTTGCGGGGAAGATGTGGAGGAAGGCACTTGACTTACTCCAGCAATCTGGCGATCACGCGGGCATTGCCCGATCTCTTACCTACCTTGCGGGGTCGGCACTTGCGCAAAACCGGGTCGCTGAGGCTAGGAAGTACTTGCAGAGCTTAGCCGAGGAAATGAAATTGTCTCACGACCTGAGCGATGACGATTTGGCCTTCATCTATGAGACGCAGGCATGGCTGCAGCGGGCCGAGGGACACTCTTCTGCGGCGGTCGCGGGTTATCAACGCTCACTGGAACTTTGCAAACGGATCTATGGCGAAGGACATTGGAAGATTGGGTGGGACTATATGCTCCGCGGCAAGGCTTATGCCCAGTCTGGTGACATCGAGAAGGCGCTCGTCGACATGCGCGACGGGCTTGGCATCATGGAGCAGGCGTTGGGCCGCAAGAATCCGAGATATTTTGCGGCGCAGATTGCTTATGCCGCGGTTCTGGATCAAGCTGGATTGAGGGAGCAGGCGGCGCAATGGCGGGCGGCAGCAGAACAGGCTCAGAAAGATTTTTATCGGAGCCAGTGTGTGAGCTGTACGATTAACGTGGCGGCTTTTCGCTAGGAGGAATCCTGTGTCTGGTGAAATCCGTAGTCCCGCTGAGGCCGTGCCGGCGTCGGCTAAAACGGCCATCGGCGGCCTTTTTCCCCAAGCTGGGGTCATCCCGATCGCGATTGCCGGCGTGCTGGCGTTGGCTACAACTGTCGAATGCACGTTCTCGCTGGCATCCTGGTTTCGGGCGCTGCTTTACGGGGCGGTTTTGTGGTTGTGGTGGGCCGGTGTAGCCGAGGTTTTATGGCGAGCCGGTAAACGCTGGCCGTCGATTTTGAAAGTGTCTGTGGCCAATGCGGGTGTGCAGTCGGTCGCCGCGGCTGTCGTGGCCGTGTTGCATTTGGCGACGCTGTGGGGTACAGCACATTGGATCGCGCACGTGGGATCTGATGTCCAGAGAGAAGCGTATGGCCACTTGTCATTCTTCAACCTTGGCCGCGTCGGCGTCGAGTTTCTGACTTACGGTCTGGTGTGGTTCGCCTGCGCTGCCCTCAACACGCAACTGGCCGCGCAACGGGACGCGATGCGGTCCCTGCAGCTGGAGCGCCAGCTTTCGAGCGCGCATTTGCGCGCCTTGCAGATGCAACTGGAGCCGCACTTCCTGTTCAATGCGCTGAATGCTGTAGCCGCCTTGATGGATCTCGACCGCAAACAGGAAGCCCTCGAGACCCTGGAGCACCTGAATACCATCCTCAAAACCGGCTTGAAGAGAAACACTCCCAGCAAGATTCCGTTGGCCCAGGAGCTGGAGATTGTGGAGAGCTATCTTGCGATTGAACGGGTGCGTTTCGCCGACCGGCTTCACGTCGATATGAATCTCGATCCCAATGCGCTGGATGGATTGGTTCCTTGCTTTCTTCTACAACCGATCATCGAGAATGCCATTCGGCACGGCATCGCGCAGTGCGAGAACGATGGGTGCATCCAAACTTCGGCGAAGAGGGTTGGAACTCACATGCAATTGGAGGTGCGCGACAACGGGCCAGGATCGAACGGAAAGTCACATCCCGGATTTGGGATAGGGCTGAGCAATACCAGAGAAAGGCTGGTTCATTTCTATCAAGATGACTTTGAGTTTCGCGCCAGCCAGCCCATGTCCGGTGGCTTCGAGGTTCTGATTACCATCCCTTACGAGCGGAAAGCCCCGTGAAGTTGAGGACGCTGATTGCCGATGACGAGCCTTTAGCCAGGGAGCGGCTGAAGCAGTTGCTCGCGCCGGACGCGGAAATCGAAATCGCGGGGGAGAGCAGGAATGGCAACGAGGTGGTTGCCGCGCTGAAGGGAACCCAAATTGATTTGCTTTTTCTCGATATTCAGATGCCCGGCAGCAGCGGTTTTGACGTGATCGAGAGCGTCGGTTTGCACAATATGCCCCTGACCGTATTTGTAACCGCACACAGCGAATTCGCGGTCGAAGCGTTTGCGGTGCATGCCTTGCACTATCTCGTAAAACCGGTGGAGCGGCGGCACCTCGAAGAGGCTGTGTCGCGAGTAAAAGAAAAGGTCCGGCTGCAGGAAACTCTTGCCGCACGCCAGGAGATCTATTCCGTCCTGGAAGCTCTGCAGGGGCCGGCGGCGAGGCCGAGCTATCCGGAGCGGCTGCTAGCGAAGAATGGGAACAAGGACTCGGTAGTGTCCGTACGCGAGATCGAGTGGATCGAAGCAGCGGACTATTACGTGTGCTTGCACGCGGGAGGCAAGAAACATTTGCTTCGGGAAAGCATAAAAGCGCTCAGTGCCAGGTTGGACCCTGGCAAGTTCGTGCGGCTGCATCGATCGGCCATCGTCAATATCGAGCACGTGTGCGAGATTCATCGCGATGGCCGGGCCGAGGGATGGGTCCTGTTAACAACCGGTGAGCGAGTCCGCATGAATCGGACTGGCTGGCAGAAATTGATTGCCCTGAATAGCCTCTGAAAGAGCACCTGTGAAACTGGCCAGACGGCCCACCTCTCTTACTCCTCTGTCCGCGCCTCTCTTGCCGCGCCTCCGGCTTGTTTCTGGAAGTAAATCTCTAAATGGAAAACACTAAGGTCCCTCGGGGGGCAAGCGGTGACTTTTGGCTGCTGAACCGGTCGAAATTTCGCGCCCGTGATCCCTCCAAGTAACGCATCGACCGGAAAACAAAGGGTTTCAATAAATTGGCACGGTGCTTGCAGTCATAAAAGTGAATATTCGCTGCTTCTTGATTTTCTCCTAAGCGACAGAAAGGTGCGACGCATGAAAAATGAATACGACTTGGACTCTGCGATTACCTTCTTCATGGTTGGCCTGGGCATCGGGTCGGTTTTGGCGCTTATCTTCAATCCTAAAGAAAGATTAAGGCTGGAAGATAGCAAGCAGGTCAGAGGTTGGCGCGGTGGAGGGTTGCAAGGACAAGAGCGCGCCGAGCGGCGCATAGCATGAGTCATTTTTGAGTCCGTGGAGGCCGTTATGAAAAAAATATTGCGACGGGCGAATCCACTGCTGTGGCTATGGCTGATGGTTGCGGCTTGGCTTCTATCCGCTTCGATGTATGGCGAAAATTCTGTGATGGGAGAGATTCAATTCGAAGGCAAATCTCACGTCGAAAAAACTTCGGGAGTCTGGGTCGACGGCGGATACGTCGGATACCTGAGCGAACTCAAGGGATCGAAGAAGGTCCTTCTTCTCCCCGGCGAACACGTAATTACAGTACGGCAGGACGGATACCAGGACTTCACCCAACATATTCGTGTCGAGCCGGGAGAGAAGCAGGTTGTCCATGTAGCCATGGAGAGGGCTCTTACCGGACCATTGCCCGCAGCGATGGCTACATTGAAGATTTCAGTGAATCCTTCGCGGGCAGCTGTTTTCCTGGACAATCTTTTCGTGGGACACGTCGGCGAATTTGAAGGCGTGGGACGAGGGCTGCTGGTTGCGCCGGGAGAGCATCGCATCAAAATTGCGTTGCCCGGCTATCAGGCTTTTGAGACGGAGGTTAGTCCTTTAGCCAATCAGAACGTTGAAATCAAGACTAATTTGCTGAAGGATAACTTGACCAACGGCGAGGCTGTGGTACCCGTGGCGAGTCGATAAGTCGAGTCAAGCTGGAAGGGGGGAAGACTTGAATCAGGCCTGGAATTCGCTGGCTTCCGGGAAGCGCAGTTTGCACTTAGCCAGAGCCAGAGCGAGGAGTTCTTCGATCTTGGTTTCTTCGCAGTTGCGGGACATGGCGAGTTCGCTCACGAGGAGGTAACGAGCCCGTTCCAGCATCTTTTTTTCGCGGAAGGATAGAGGCTTGGCCTGGTGGAGGGCGATCAGGCTCTTCAGGACTCCGGCGACCTCGAAGAGCGAACCGGTGCGCATGCGGTCGGAGTTTTCCTTGAATCGGTCTTTCCAGTCGGCGGTGCTGAGATCGTCGGAGATGGCGAGGAAGTCGAGAATCTTCTGCACTTCGCCGTTGCGCACAACGCGGCGGATGCCCACGCTGCCCACGTTATTGCAGGGCACCATAACCTTGAGACTGCTGGCTTTAATGTTGAGAAGATAGAACTTTTCCACCGTGGCACCGATGGAGCGGCTGCTGATTTGTTCGATCACACCCACCCCGTGGTTGGGGTAGACGACCTTGTCACCGATGTGAAAATTCAGGTCCGCACCACTCATAAAAGGCACCCGGGAAGGAGTTAGGGTCTAGTGGGGAGAAGCGTTGTCGTTACTATAAACAGACTACGCCCAAATCGGGCGAAAGGCAACATTGGTACGGCATTGCGGAATTTGGAAGGCACTTTATGGCAGGAAGAACAAGGTAAGTTATTGTGGCTGGATGGGTTACAGGTCGCAAGGGCAGCGCTCCGAGACCAACAGGTGCACCCGATAGAGAGGCGCTTATAATCGCGACGTGGGTTCGGAAAAGGGAAAATCCGATGGGCCGACGGGGCGAATCCTGGGGCTGGACGTGGGGTCAAGGCGGATTGGCATCGCCGTATCAGATCCGCTGGGCATTACCGCTCAAGGCTTGGAAACCCTCCAGCGCCGGAACAAGCGGCACGATCTGGCCGCTCTGGAGCAGGTAATTCGAGACTACGCCGTGCGGGAGATCGTGGTCGGACTGCCCTTACGCATGAGCGGAGCGGAAGGCACGCAATCAGAAAAGATGCAGGTGTTTGCGGAAGAATTGCGGAAGCGATTCCGGCTGCCGGTCCACTTGTGGGATGAGCGGCTGACGTCTGCAGAAGCGAACCGCCTGCTGCGGGAGACCGAGCTGTCGATCGAAAAACGGGCGAAGGCGGTCGATCGGATGGCGGCGGTTTTAATCCTGCAGGGGTGGATGGAGAGCCGGACCACCCGATAGCTCATCCTATTCAGATTTTCAGGAATATCTTCTTGCGATCCATGAGCCAGATGGGTAGCAGACACAACAGCACGAATGCCAGGGAAAACAGGAGCGAGCTGAAGCTCGGGCTTCCCCGCGACGCAAAGAAGCGCTGAAAGATCAACTGCTGTCCGTCCATGATCCGGCCGTTTACCCGCTCGTTGAACGCGTATAGCAGCACTGCGAAAAGGTCGGCAATTACGTAGGCCGTGATCGCATTTCTTCCGAAGATAAGGAAAGGCCTGGTCCAGGCTCCGCGCCAGCGTTTGATGTCGGTGGCCCAATAGCAGAGTGCAAGGCAAATCAGGGCGAACCCGGCGGTAAAAAGCACGTACGAACTCGTCCACAGTTTCTTGTTGATGGGGAACCATATGCCCCAGGTCTCGCCAAGAATCAGGCCAATCACGCCGAAGACCAACATGCCGAGGGCCTTTCTTTGAGGGCTGCGTTTCGAACGCAGCCATTCGCCAGTAAAGACTCCAAGCAGCGCGGTCGCAATTGCCGGCAGTGTGCTCAACAAGCCCTCCGGATCGCGGGTGACCTCATAGAGACGTGAACTGGTCCCCCAGAGATGAATCAAGAACCTGCGATCCAGATACGCCCCCAGATTCGCGTCGGGATTAAGGAATGGTATATCTCGACCGGGAACTCCCAGGCCCGGCACCGGGACGAAACGCATCAGTACCCAATAACCGATCAGCAGGACCGCAACGATCAACGCTCGGGTTCGCGGCCGCACGTAAAGATAAAGGACAGACGCCGCTAAATAGCAGATGCCGATACGCTGCAGGACTCCAGGGATACGCACCCCTCTCGACAAGAGCAAATCCACAAGCGCAGTTCAGAGCTAACCCGATGGTGAAGATAATGACTGCGCGGCGGAAGGCGTGGCGTAACAGCAGGGAGCGTGAATCGCCTCGATTCAATCGGGATTCGGATGAGAACACCAGCGAGACTCCCACGATGAACAGAAAGAACGGAAAGATGAGATCGGTGGGAGTCCAGCCGTTCCACTCGGCATGTTCGAGGGGCCAGTAAGCGTGGTCGTTTCCGGGATTGTTGACCAGGATCATGGCGGCAATCGTGGCTCCGCGGAAAAGATCGAGAGAAGTAAGGCGAGTCGACATGCCATCGAAAGGAGCGGTTACCGGCGCCGGCGGCGTCTGGGTCGAGGTAAGAGTCGGCGGGGCTGCCATGTGGCCTCCGATACAGGATCGCCGGGTCAGGCGGCTTGAGGTGTGAATTGTACTACGGTGTTTGCATTTTGCACGTGCAGGCTATTTTCCGCGCATGGCACGGCGGTAGGCGTCGACATTCTTATTATGTTCTTCCATGGTGCGCGCGAAGCGGTGGTGGCCTGTGGCGTCCGCGACAAAATAGTAATAGTCGCTCTGGGCAGGATGCATGGCCGCTTCGAGGGCGCTCTTGCCAGGATTGCCGATGGGGCCCGGTGGAAGTCCCGCGTGCCTGTAAGTGTTGTAGGGCGAGTCGAAGCGCATGTCGTCGTGATGGAGGGCTCCTGTGTAGGTCCCGGCTAAGAGCTCCGCATAAATAATGCTTGGGTCGGCGTCGAGCGCGATTTTCTTTTCCAGGCGGTTGTAGTAAACGCTCGCGACGAGCGGACGTTCCTCGGCGACCGCCGTTTCTTTTTCCACGATCGACGCCATAATCACGATGCGCTCGATCTCAGTGGGGGCTGGGCTCGGGTCGCGGGATCCGGCGTACACCTGGACCTCGATGTGAGGCGAGCTTGGCGATGAGATAGCGACACCCTCAGGCGCCTCAATCAATCCGATCTGGCGCGCGACCTGGCGGAACTGCCTGACCATGGTTGCCGCCATCTCTTGCATGGTTTGCATGCGGCTGAACTCGTAAGTGTCGGGGAAAAGGTAGCCCTCGAGCGACGGCGCATTGGGCGCCAGGTCCGCGATCAGCGCGGTATCAGACTGCGCCACTTTCAGGAAGTCGTCCGCGGGCCCGAGTCCGGCGGCTTCGATGGCGCGAGCGATGTCGAACATGGTGAAGCCTTCGGGAACGACGACGGTATGGAAGTAAACGTCACCGCGGCGGAGACGCTTTTGCAGGTCGATGATATTCGCCGGATTCTCGAAGAGATATTCTCCGGCCTTGAGCGAGCGATGGCGGTGGAAGTAGTGCCAGAGAATGAATGCTTTCTCGCTGCGAATTACTCCAGCGGACTTGAGCTCAGTGGCGATGCGGTGCGTAGAATAGCCGGGGCGCAGCATCACGAAGGTTTTCCCAGGAGGTCCAACCGGAGTCAACAGAGCCCAGGCGAACCAGCCGGCAAGTGCCAGCACCGCGACGAAAATTAGACCCAGAAACTTACGCACGATGGCGACAGTTTAGTTGATAGCGGAGAGCCTGCGTAGCTGACTTTAGTAAGATGTTGAACTCTGGCTGCGCCCGCGGAGTTCCGCGGCCCACTATTGGCGAGTTTGGGGTCTTCGCGAGGTTTTGCACCCTTTCGGGCGGGGTATACTCAAATGTTCTGGGAGTTATCTAATCCTTCATGAGACGTACTTCGCCCTTTTGGGCTTTGGCTTTGTTCCTTGCAGTGCTGCCCACGACGGGCTGTTTGTTCCGGACGCGGCCGGTGGAGGAAACATACTCCAAGGCCCCGCTTCAGGAAGCGACCCAGTCGGGGCTCATTGATGGCATCAATCAACAGGCGGAGAAGATCCAGTCGCTGAAGGCGACAGTGGATATAGATACGTCCGTCGGTGGCGCGAAGAAAGGCCATCAAACCGATTACAAAGAGATTCGCGGCTACGTTCTGGCCCGCAAGCCGGCGATGCTGCACATGATCGGATTGCTCCCGATCGTGCGCACGACTGCCTTCGACATGGTGAGCAACGGGCAGGAGTTCAAGCTGTGGATCCCGCCGAAAAACCGTTTCGTAATGGGCCGGAACGACACGCAAACGCATAACACGGACCAGCCCATGGAAAGCATCCGGCCACAAAACATTTACGATGCGTTGCTGATCCGCCCCGTTGATCCGGAGCACGAGATCGCGGTGCTGGAGAATGGCCAGGAGATCCTTCACGACACCAAGGGCCACCGCGTCCTGCAGGAGGACTACGAACTGGTGGTGATTCGAAAAGATGACGAGGGGTGGAGACTGGCGCGCAAGATTGTCTTCAGCCGGATCGACCTCAAGCCACATCGCCAGTACATTTACGATAAGCAAGGCAACCTGATAACCGACGTTCGCTACGCGGACTACAAGGACTACGAGGGTGTCAGCTTTCCCTCACGCATCGAGATTTTCCGACCCCAGGAGGAGTACGACATCACCCTCAATATGTTGAAGGTAGAAATGAACCAGCCGCTGCGGGATGATCAGTTCGCGCTGGAGCAGCCGCCCGGAGCGGAAGTCGTGCATCTGGATAGGCCCCAGCCGCAGTCGAGCGCGATGGTGCCGCCGTCGGTTAATAGCAATTAGCGCCTTCACGTGTATTGTCATCCCGAGTGAAGCGAGGGATCGTAGTGTTTGCATGAGGCGGCTACGCACACGGTGGAGGCAAGTACCAAGATCCCTCGCTTCGCTCGGGATGACAATCGGTTGAGTTAATGGCGGGCGAGGAGTTGATGACGAGCAGTTGAGTTTCGGCCTTCGAACATCCGGCCTTCAAACATGATGAACAAAATGATTGTCGCCAACCTGGTGCATCGGCCGATCAGGTCGCTGATCAGCATCGTGGCCATCGCGCTAGAAGTGGCGCTGATCCTGCTGATCGCGGGCTTGTGCTATGGAATCTTGAATGACTCGAAGAACAGGACTGCAGGAATTGGCGCGGATGTGATCGTGCAGCCGCCGGGATCTTCTTTCCTGGCCGGGATCAGCGGGGCGCCTGTTCCCGTTAAGGTTGGCGACATCTTGCGCGGCATGCCCCACGTCAAGGTTGCGAGTCCGGTGATCTGGGCGCTCTCGACCGCAGGCGCGCTGGAAGTGATCGACGGAATCGATCTGCCGAGCTTTGAGGCTCTGGGCGGACCGTTTCAATATGTGGCGGGTGGTCCGTTCCGAGGTCCGAATGACATTCTGGTGGACAACTACATCGCGCGGCAGAAGCACGTGAAGGTGGGCGACACCATGGAAGTTCTGAACCATAACTTTCGCGTAGCTGGAATTGTCGAGAACGGCCGGGGCGCACGAAAGTTCTTGCCGATCGCGGCGCTGCAGGATTTGATTGGGGCCAAGGACAAAGCGTCGGTGTTCTATTTGAAACTCGACGACCCAGCCAATGCCGATGAGGTGGTGAAAGAAGTAAAGAGTCAGCCCGGCATGGAGAAATACACCGTGCAGTCGACCGACGAGTATCTCAGCATGATGACGCCCAGCCGCTTGCCGGGGTTCCGGCCATTCATCGGCGTGGTAATTGGGGTGAGCCTGATCATTGGCTTTCTGGTGATTTTCCAGTCGATGTACGCGGCAGTGATGGAGCGCACGCGCGAGATCGGGATCCTGAAGGCCATGGGCGCATCGAAGAGTTACATCGTGACCGCGATTCTGCGCGAGACTGGATTGTTGGCCGTCGCCGGAATCGTGCTCGGCATTCTTTTCAGTTTGGCCGCGAGCTGGGCTATCCGGCATCGCTTTCCATTGGTGCAGGTGGTGGTCAGCGCAGACTGGATTGGCTGGTCGATGCTAGTGGCGGTGCTGGGGGCAATCGCGGGGGCGCTTTACCCGGCGTTTAAGGCGGCGGGCAAGGATCCGATCGAGGCGCTTGCGTACGAATAGAGGAGTTGGATTCCTCTGATTGCGGTTGGGCATTACCTTTGTTAACTCTGCGTTGACAATTCCCCGCAGGCTCCGGTATCTTAAAGACTTTGGGAAGTCTCGCGGTTGCCCGCCTGATGGTCTGGCGTCCTCGCCGGGGAATCAACGAGCGGTCTTCTTTAGTTATATTCAATCGCGTTTCAGCTTTTTTTCATTCTGGGAGAGTTCCGATGTCAACCTATTTCCCGTCACCGGGGGAAATTGTGCGCAAGTGGTACGTCGTGGATGCGGAGGGGCAGACGCTCGGGCGCCTGGCCTCGCAAGTGGCGCGCATCCTCATGGGCAAAGAGAACCCGCAGTACACGCCCTTTCTCGATACTGGCGATCATGTGATCGTGGTGAACGCCGAGAAGATTCGAACCACCGGCATGAAGTCGGAGCAGATGCAGTATCACCATTACACCGGCTATCCGGGCGGTCTGCGCACCGAAGATTATCGCAAGCGCTTGGCGCGCAAGCCGGAAAAGATTATTGAAGACGCGGTGCGGCGCATGCTGCCGAAGAACAAACTGGCGGCGCACATGCTGTCAAAGCTGAATGTTTACAAAGGCGACAAGCATCCGCACGAGGCGCAGAAGCCGCAGGATTTGAAGTTGGAAGTGCGGGCGTAAGGCATTTTCCGGCGCGAGAGTTGGGAAGATTGAGATCCTTCGCTCCGCCTGAAAAGCGGCTGCGCTCAGGATGACAAACGAGATTAGGAGCTACGAGCTAAATGGCAGAATTAGTTCAGTATTACGGAACTGGTCGGCGCAAGCGGGCGATCGCGCGAGTGTATTTACGTCCGGGCAGCGGCGATTTCAAGGTGAATGGCCGCGCTTTCGAAGAATATTTCGTGACTCCGGCGCAGCGCTCGGCAGCCAAGGCGCCGTTGGCCTCTACCGACACGGCTGCATCGTTCAATATTGTCGCCAACGTGCTGGGTGGCGGAGTGCGCGGGCAGGCCGATGCAGTGAAGCTCGGCATCGCGCGCGCCTTGATGCAATTCAACGCAGAACTGCGCGGCAAGCTGAAGTCCGAGGGCCTGGTGACGCGCGACTCGCGCGGCAAAGAGCGCAAGAAGTACGGGCAGAAGGGCGCCCGCAAGCGCTTCCAGTTCAGCAAGCGGTAAGGCAGGACAAAGTTTCAAGGTTTCATGGTTGCAAAGTTTCAAGGTTTTTCGGTGACCGATAGGTCATTCTGAAACCTTAGAAAACTTTGAAACCTGAGTTTAAAGGTGTTCAATTCTTCCCGAGCCTCGCGGCGCGGGGACGGGAATGGCAATCCGGAGCGGAACTTACGCGAAGGATGCAGACTGACTAAGGAGGTTCATTGGCTACTATCACCATGAAGGAGTTGCTCGAAGCGGGTGTTCACTTCGGGCATCAGACGAAGCGCTGGAATCCTAAGATGAAGGAATACATCTTCGGAGAGCGCAACGGGATCTACATCATCGACCTGCAGAAGACGCTGAAGATGTTCAAAGAAGCGTCGAAGTTTGTCCAGGAACTGGCGGCCGACGGCAAGATTGTGCTGTTCGTGGGCACCAAGCGCCAGGCGCAGGACGCGATTGCTGAAGAGGCGACGAAGTGCGGCGGCTTCTACATCAACCAGCGCTGGCTGGGCGGGTTGCTCACCAACTGGGTTACGGTGCAGAAGTCGGTGAAGCGGCTGAAGGAACTCGACGAGATGGCCACCGATGGCCGCTACGAGCTGCTACCGAAAAAAGAAGTGATCAAGCTGGAACGCGAGCGCAAACATTTGCAGGCGAACCTGGCGGGCATCAAGAATATGAGCCGGTTACCGGATGCGGTGTTCGTGATCGACTCGAACAAGGAACAAATCGCAGTTCGAGAAGCCCGCAAGCTGGGCATTCCGGTGGTCGCGGTGGTCGATACGAATTGCGATCCCAGCGAAGTGGATTACGTGATTCCGGGCAACGACGATGCGTTGCGCGCGATCCGGCTGTTCACTTCGAAGATTTCGGAATCGATCGCCGAGGGTGCGCAGTTGATGACCGACAAGCAGGTTGCCGACATGACGGCCGCGACCGAACAGGCGCAGGCTCGGGAATTACAGCAGGCGGAAGATGCCGCGGCAGCGCTTGAGATTCGTGCCCAGGAAGCCGCGGCAGCCTCCGATCTGGCGGACATTGGCGAAAACATCAGCATGGAAGAAGTGCTGGGTCCGGGGACGCACAAGAAGCCGGTGGCGAACGAGGATGGCGACGTTCCGATTAAGGTGGAGAGCCAGACGGTTTAAGAGTAGTGGCCAGTGATCAGTGATCAGTGGCCAGTCAGGACAAACCGGGCGTTCGAAATCAGACCCGCGCGGGTCATGCTTAGAAAATTCCCGGCGCGGGTCAAAGTTTGTAGAGGCAAGGTTTCAAAGTTTCAGAGTTGCAAGGTTTCAAAAGTTGGGACGGTATGTTGTGCGAGTTGTCTATCCGGTCATTGCAACCTTGAAACTTTGGAACCTTGAAACCTGGGCACGAACCCAGAATTCATAAGGACTCTCAACCAATGAGCACTACTATGGCAAATATTTCTGCAGCGCAAGTGAAAGACCTCCGGGAGAAGACCGGAGCGCCGATGATGGATTGCAAACAGGCCCTGACCGAAGCCAAGGGTGATATGGAGCAGGCGGTTGTGATTCTGCGCAAGAAGGGCGTTTCGGTTGCGGCCAAGAAAGCCACGCGCGTGACCAGCGAGGGCGCAGTGACCAGCTACATTCACGCCGGCGGCAAGATTGGCGTGCTGGTCGAGGTCAACTGCGAGAGCGACTTCGTGGCGCGCACCGACGACTTCAAGGAACTGGTGCACGATATCGCCATGCACATCGCGGCCAGCGATCCGAAGTTCGTCCGCAAGGAAGATGTGACCAAGGCAGACTTCGAGCGCGAGAAAGAAATCTACATCGCGCAGGCCGTTGCCTCCGGCAAGCCGCAGAACATTGCCGAGAAGATGGTCGCCGGCAAAATGGAAAAGTTCTACGAGGAGGTCTGCCTTCTGGAGCAGCCTTTCATCAAGGACCAGACCATCTCGATTGCGCAGCTCATCGCGGCGAAGATCGGCAAGCTGGGCGAGAACATCAGCGTGCGGCGCTTCGCGCGCTTCAAAGTAGGCGATGCGGGCGAGACTGTCGCCGTCACCAAGCCGACGGAACAGAAAGCTGAGTAATTTCCAGGCGCCTGCGGGCACCTTTTTTTTCGCGAGAGTTGTATACGTTCGCTATGGCCGGCGGGACGCCGGCGCTACTATGGAAACCCCTGCCTTCAAACGCGTTCTGCTCAAGCTTTCCGGAGAGGCCCTCGCTGCGAATCAGGGCTTTGGTGTGGATACGGCACGCATCCACGAGGTCGCGGCCGAACTCGCCGACGTGCACAAGCTGGGCGTGCAGCTCGCGATCGTGGTGGGCGGCGGCAACTTCTTCCGCGGTGTGGCCGATCAGGCCCGCGACATGGACCGCGTCTCCGCCGATCACATGGGAATGCTCGCTACCGTGATCAACGCGCTGGCGTTGCAGGATGCGCTGGAAAAGCAGAAAGTCTACACCCGCGTGCAATCAGCGATTGAGATGAAACAGGTGGCCGAGCCGTTTATCCGCCGGCGCGCCATCCGGCATCTGGAAAAAGGACGCGTGGTGATTTTCGCCGGCGGGACCGGGAACCCGTATTTTTCGACGGACACGGCGGCATCCTTACGCGCCATGGAAATCAAGGCGGACGTGATTCTGAAGGCCACAAAGGTCGATGGAATCTATGATGCCGATCCGATGAAGGTTGACGGCGCCAAGAAGTTCAACCACATCTCCTACATGGACGTTCTGAAGCTCGGGCTGAAGGTGATGGATTCCACCGCCATCAGTTTATGCAAAGACAATAACCTGCCCATCATCGTCTTCAATCTGAATCAGCATGGAAATATTCGCCGTGTGGTCAGCGGAGAAAACATCGGTTCGCGGGTAAGCGCTTAGAACTTGGCCACGGATCTTCACGGATTTACACGGAGTTCCGCTTGTCGTTCTGATCCGTGGTAATCCGTGAAAATCCGTGGCAGATTTCTTCTGGGTTTATAATTCAGCGTTTTGATTCCTAATGTCTTACGGAGCTAACTGATATGGCTCAAGCGAGCATGGCCGCGATTCCGGGCCTGAAAGAAACTTACGTACAACTGAAGACGCGGATGGAAAAGGCCGTGGAAGATTTCCGCAAGGCGATGGCGGCGACACGTACCGGGCGCGCTTCGGTGCACATGCTCGACAGCGTGAACGTCGACTATTACGGGTCGCAAATGCCGCTGAACCAGATCGCACAGGTGCATGCGCCGGAACCGCAGATGATTACCGTCCAGCCCTTTGATCCGTCGCAGGTAGGTGCGATCGAGAAGGCGATTCGCTCTGCAGAACTCGGGCTCAATCCCATGAACGACGGCAAGTTGATCCGAGTGCCGGTGCCGGCCCTGACCCAGGAACGCCGTCAGGAAATGGTGAAGCATCTGCACAAAGTGCTCGAAGAGCATCGCACCGCGGTGCGTAATATTCGCCGCGACGGCAACGACGCCATCAAGAAGGCAATGAAAGATAAGAAGATCACCGAAGACGACGAAAAGCGGTCATTGGAGGAAATCCAAAAACTGACCGACGACGAAATCAAGAAGATGGAAGAGATGAGCAAAGCCAAAGAGAAGGAAGTTCTGGAATTGAAGTAGGAACATTCAGTTCTTGTCGATAGGAATTCAGGGCATCCGAAGCGTGCGGATGCCCTTTGTGTTGCGCGGGTCATCCTCCCCTTATAATCAAGAGGCCGTGAAGATTATGAAGAACGTTGTCCAGGCCGCATGTCCGCACGACTGCCCCGATGCCTGCGGCGTGTTGATCACGGTTGAGGACGGCCGTGCCACGAAGATTCAGGGCGATCCCGGGCATCCCGTGACCCGGGGATTTCTTTGCGCCAAAGTGGCGAAATATCTGGACCGTGTGTATTCGCCGGATCGAGTTTTATATCCGATGCGGAGGATTGCAGCAAAGGGGCTCGCGCCCGCAAACGCGGGCGAGGGTGTCCACGCCACAAAAACCTGGCTGCGTATTTCTTGGGACGAAGCCCTCGATGAGATTGCTTCGCGTTTTCGCGCGATCATCTCCGAGTTCGGCAGCGAGGCGATTCTGCCTTATTCCTACGGCGGAACGCTAGGAGCGCTGAACGGCGGTTCGATGGACCGCAGATTCTTCAATCGCCTAGGCGCTTCCGAACTAGAGCGCACGATTTGTTCCTCCGCAGGCGAGGCCGGGATGGAATCTGTGATGGGCGTGAAGCTCGGTACCGAACCCGAGCAGTTCATCCACTCCCGCTACATCATCGCCTGGGCTTCGAACATTCATGGAAATAATGTTCACTTGTGGCCCTTCATCGTGGAGGCCCGTCGCCGGGGCGCGAAGCTGGTAGTGATCGACCCGTACCGCACGCGCACTGCGGCCTGCGCCGACTGGTATCTTCCCATCAATCCCGGCACCGACGCTGCGCTGGCGCTGGCCATGATGCACGTGATCATCAGCGAAGGTTTGCACGACGCTGATTATGTGGCGAAATACACGCTCGGTTTCAACCAGCTGTGCGAGAAGGTAAAGGCATATCCACCGGAACGTGCGGCGCAGTGGACGGGGATCACAGCCGAAGATATCCGCAAGCTGGCGCGTGAATATGCCACGGTGCGGCCTTCGGTGATTCGGGTGAACTATGGCGTGCAGCGCTCGGAAGGTGGCGGGACGGCCATGCGCGCGATTTCCATGCTGCCTTGCATCATCGGATCGTTAAAAGAAGCGGGCGGCGGCATTCACCTTTCGACCAGCGGCGCGTTTGATCTGAACAAAGATGCATTGCGCCGGCCTGATCTCAAGGCCGACGGAAGCGAACGTCCTCCGCGTGTGGTGAATATGGTTCGCCTAGGTGAGGCGCTGAATACACTCGACGACCCGCCGGTGAAAGCTCTGTTTGTGTATAACTCAAACCCGGCGGCAGTTTGTCCCAATCACAACGAGGTGGTTCGCGGGCTCAAGCGCACCGACTTGTTTACCGTAGTTCACGAGCAGTTTTTCACCGACACCGCCGACTATGCCGATATTGTGTTGCCCGCGACGACGTTCTTCGAACACAAGGATTTGCAGGCCGCGTACGGTCACTACTTCCTGCAAGTGTCCGAGCAGGCAATCGATCCGCTGGGCGAGTGCCGGGCGAATGTGGAAGTGTTTCGAGTGCTGGCCGAGCGGATGGGATTCCAGGACGCCTGCTTCCGCGAGACCATCGACGAGATGATCGATGGCGCGCTGTCCTCTAAGAACCCATGGCTCGAAGGCATCAGCCGCAAGCGACTCCAGCAGGAACGGCAGGTGCGGCTCAACTTCAGTGGCCAGCGTTCAGTGGCCGGTGGCCAGTCGGATCCATTTCTTCCTTTCGCTCACGGCAACTTCCGCACTCGTTCCGGCAAGGCTGAACTGTACAGCGAAGCGATGAAGGCGCTGGGGCTTGATCCCGTGGCCGAGTTTACGCCTCCAACAGAGTCTCGCCATGGCAAGCAAGGAACAGCTCTTCCACTGGAACTTCTCGCGCGCAAGGCCGACAACTTCATGAACTCGACCTTTGCAAACCAGCCTTCGGTCGAGCAGATGGAAGAAACAAATCTGCTGGAAATGCATTCCACCGATGCCCGGGCGCGTGGAATTGCCGACGGAGACACAGTCAGGGTTTACAACCGGCGAGGAGAAATCTTTCTGAAAGCCCGAGTGGATGGCGCGGTTCAGCCGGGAGTGGTTTCGGCAAAGCTGAACTGGGCCAAGCTGGGACCTGGATCCCGCAATATCAACGTGTTGACCTCAGAAAAACTTTCCGATCTGGGCAACTCCGCCACGTTTTATTCCGTCTTGGTGGAGGTGGAGTTGGCCAAGCCCTTTCCATGAAGCCACTGCCAAGAGTGGCAGCTTGGACGCTTTCTCTTTATCTACCGTATAATGGTCGTTTTCCTATATCCCAGAGGCTGAGGTCGTAGCGATTCACTTTTGCTCTCATCGAGACATTGCTGTGTCCGGGCGCGACCCCGGTTCTTCCGGCACCGGTCATCCTCCATCTTATTCATTCGCACGGCTTTGCCGTGTGATGAGGGGAGCGGGATGCATGCTCGGCATCGCGACCGCTCTGCTGCTGCTTTCCGCCCCCGCCATCTGGGCGCAAAGCGACATAATCTCTGAGATCAATGTTCAGGGAAACCGCCGCATTCCCGCCGAGACGGTCAAGGCACGCATCTTCACTCATCCTGGCGACATTTATGACCCTGCCGGCCTTGAGCGCGATTTCAATTCGCTGTGGAACACCGGTTATTTCGAGGATATCCGCTTCAGCCGCGAACAAACTCCGAAGGGATGGCGGCTGATTATCACGGTGAAAGAAAAGCCGACGATCCGCGAGATCAACTACGTGGGCCTCAGTTCGGTCTCGACCAGCGATGTGTTGGACCGCTTCAAGGAAGCGAAGGTTGGATTGTCGGTTGAGAGTCAATACGACCCGACCAAAGTCAAGAAAGCCGAAGTGACAATCAAAGGCTTGTTGGCGGAACATGGGCGGCAGTTTTCCACTGTCCGGACGGAAATACGGCAGATTCCACCGGCTGCAATCGGGATCACCTTTGTGATTAAAGAAGGTCCCAAGGTCAAGGTCGGCAAGATCACTTTCGTAGGCAACAAGAATGTCAAGTCGCGAGTGCTGCGTTATGCCATGAAGAACTTGCGGCCCATCGGCATCCCCCACTCGATCTTCCTGGAAGACATCTTTGCCCGAACCTACGACGCCACCAAGCTGGACGAAGATACGGAACGCGTCCGCAATGAATACCAGAATCGCGGCTACTTCAAGATGAACACCGTGGGCGAGGCTAAGACAGAAATTCACGACACCGGCCACGCCGGCGCCCACGTCCCGCTGCTGCAGGGAGGGCGGGGCAAGTCTGTCGACATTACGATGACCATCGATGAGGGAGAGCGCTACACACTGGGCGGGATCACGTTCAAGAACAACAAGGCGGTTCAGAACGTGAAGGCCCTGCGCGCTATTTTCCCGATCAAGGATGGAGACGTCTTCAGCAAGGAGAAAGTCGCCAAGGGCCTGGAGAACCTGCGCAAGGCTTACGGCGAGTTGGGCTACATCAACTTCACATCCATCCCCGATACCCGGTTCGACGACGACAAGAAGCTGATCTATCTCGACATCGATGTCGACGAAGGCAAGCAGTTCTATGTGCGCCGCATCGAATTTCAGGGCAACACCACCACGCGCGACAAAGTGATTCGGCGCGAGATCGCGCTGGAGGAAGGCAACGTCTACAACTCCCGGCTCTGGGAATTGAGCCTGCTGCGCTTGAATCAACTGGGATACTTCGATCAGTTGAAGCCCGACGACCCCAACACCACCATTCGCCAACTGGATGAGAAAGACGGACTGGTCGACCTGACCCTGAAGATCCACGAAAGAGGCAAGAACAGCATCGGCCTCAACGGCGGTGTCAGTGGACTGGAAGGCGCTTTCGTGGGACTTAACTACGCCACCAACAACTTCCTCGGCCTGGGTGAGACGCTGCAGATGCAGGTCAGTGCGGGCAACCTGGCGAAAAGCGTGCGCTTCGGTTTCACGCAGCCTTACATGTTTGACCGGCCGCTGCAGTTTGGTTTCAACGTTTACTACACGAAGACTAAATACGATCAGGCGCGGCAGCTCTCCATCTTCAGCGGGCAGAACCTGAACAACCTGCCCAACGCGGTGCTGCAGAATTTGCAGAATTACACTCAGCAGAGCGCGGGGTTCACGTCGTCGTTGAGCTACCCGCTGCATCGCTCTTTCAAGCGCCTCGGCATTACCTATTCGTTTGACCGGTCCTCTCTGGCGGCCCTGAGCTCAGCCTCCAAAAACCTCTTCGAATTCCTGGCGTTCCGCGGCGTTTCCGGCCCCGTTGCCCTCGATGGAATCATCACCAGCAAGATCTTTCCCAACTTTTCTTTCAATACGCTGGACAGTCCGATCTCACCTCACCACGGACATCAGTTCACGACCGGAATAGAGCTCGCGGGGTTGGGAGGAACCATTCGATCGGTCCGGCCGATCGTTCAGTACAAGAAGTTCATTCCCATGCAGAACCGGCGCAATGCGCTGGGCTTCAACGTTCAGGGATCCTTCATCACTGGCTATGGCGGCCTGGTTGCGCCGCCGTTCCAGCGCGCTTATATGGGCGGCGAGAACGATCTGCGCGGGTTTGATATACGTTCGGTGTCCCCGGTGGCGTTCCTGCCGAACGTGGGCTCGATCACCCTGACCAACGCCGATGGAACGCCCGTCCCCCTGAACCCCCAGAATCCGCGGGCTGGTAATGTGACCATACCCATTCCGGTTGATCAGATCACCTTCCCCGGTGGCGATCTGAGCATTGTGACTAACTTGGAGTACCGCATCACCATCTATGGGCCAGTCGCTCTGGCTCCGTTTATCGACATGGGCATCGACCCCATCCTGCGAAGGTCGCAGTTGCAGATTGCGGCGGAGCAGTACCAGACGGTCATTGGGACGCCGGTGGGATGCCCTGTCCTGTCGCAGACTGCCACCGCCAATACCTGTTCCCCGGGCTCTCTGTTGAACCCGCAGCCGTCTCAAGACTTGCAGATACTGGGCCAGACCAACTGGCGCCCCCGAATGTCCACGGGTCTCGAACTCCAAATGTTCCTGCCCGTGGTCAACGCGCCCTTCCGCATCTACTGGGCCTATAACCCGCTGCGGTTGGATAACGCGGCGAACTCGCCTTTACCCATTACGCGCAGCATGTTCCCCTCCGGGCAGGCCGAGGCGGCTGGCGACTACACCTACAACCTTGCCAAGATCGTCTACTCTCCGAGTTTCTTGTTGCGGGAGCCACGCAAGACCTTCCGCTTCACGGTGGCTACCACGTTCTAAGGGCGGCGTCGCGGCTGGGTTGCAAGGCACGTTCCAAGCCGGGTTCGCGCGAGGTAAGGTTTGACGCCACCAGAGGAAGCTCTCTATAATCTTATTGATCCACACCATTGAGAAAGCTGATCAGGGGTGGACGGCACGTCCGCAACCCCGGCGTGTGACGCTCGCAACCCAGTGCGTCTTGTCTCCAGGTGATGCTCGACAACGCGATGCTCGACAGCGGTCGTTAGAACCAACGCAGGACGACGGCCTCGTGAGTGCGGCCCGGTGTAGCCTGAAGAGGGTAGTCTGAGTTCATTCCCGGAACCTGTTTACCGGAACCATTCCAAGGAGTTTAAGCGATCCAATGACAAGCAAGTTTATGCGGTCCTTCCTGGCCATTGCGGTTTTCTCAATCATTTCTGCATGGGCCCAAACCGGTGGCGCCGCCCCCGCGCGTGCGGCCAGTTCGCCCGCGTCCTCGGCGCCCACCACAACCATAGCGACCGGCACCGGTTCCAAGCTCGGAACCATCAACATTGAACAGGCGGTGCTGGGTTCAAACGAAGGCCAGCGCGACTTCGAAGTCTTGCGCAAAAAGTTGGAGCCCAAACAAAGCGAATTGAAGGCTCAGAACGACGAACTCCAGAGTCTGCAAGAACAACTGCAGAAACAGGGTGACAAGCTGAACGACGATGCCCGCGCCACCCTGGTCAAGCAGATCGAGACCAAGAAGAAATCGTTTGATCGCGCCGTGCAGGACGCTCAGGAAGACGCGCAGAACCAGCAGAAAGAAATTTTCCAACGCATTCTGCAGAAGATGGCCCCGGTGATCGTGAAGCACGCGCAGGACAACGGCTTCGCCATGATTGTGGACACTTCGAACCCATGGCCGCAAAGCCCGATACTCTGGTACGGCGAGCAGGGCGACATCACCAAAGCGGTAGTCGATGCTTACAACACGCAATCCGGCGTGCCCGCCCCGGCCCCCGCTACGGGAGCAGCGGCCAAGCCCGCGCCTTTGAAACCTGCAGCGCCCAAGCCGGCAACGGCACAGCCCAAGTAGTTTTTTCGCGACACCGCGAGTGTCGGAAAAGTTCCAGAGGCCGCGTTACTGCGCGGCCTTTTTTCTTTGCTCCGTCCAGTCCTCCGCGACAACGTTTGGTGTCTTTAGCTGTAACCGCGTTCATTCAGGAGGACACCATGTTTGACGACACACTCAATTCATCATGGGACGAGCGTTCGCGCCGCGGATTGACCACCTTCACCTCGTTCGGATTGCAGGCGCTGGTGGTCGGCGCGTTGCTGGTTTTGCCGCTGCTCCGTCCCATGGGCCTGCCTTTGCTCCGCCCACTCTCGACGCCTGTGAGTGTGGGAGAACCTCCGGTTGAGACTCCTACGGTTAGAGCGCACGGTGATGCAAACACCGCTGCGCCGAGTAGTGCGAGCATCTTTCTCAGACCATCTCCGCGATTTCGGACTGATCTCCCTGCAGCCGGCGATGATGGTCCGCCGCAAGTCCCCTCGTCTGGGCCGTACATCTCGGGATTGAAGGGCGGCTCGGATGGAGTGCTCAATTCATTCGGCGCGGGCACGCGCCCGATTATGCCCGCAGCACCGGCTGTCGTGACCCATCCGATCTCCGTCTCTCACATGAGTGAAGGAGATCTGGTTCGCAAGATTCTGCCGACGTATCCGCCGCTGGCGCGGGTTGCGCGGCTTCAGGGTCAGGTTGTGCTGCAGGCGGTGATCAGCAAGCAAGGGACGATTGAGAATCTCAAAGTTCTGGCCGGCCATCCCATGCTCGTGCCTGCGGCGATTGAGGCCGTCCGGCAATGGCGTTACCGGCCTTACATCCTGAACAACGAACCCGTCGAGGTGGAAACGCAAATCACGGTGAACTTCTCGCTGACTGAAAACTGATCAAGCACGCAGGTTCGCGACACACGCGAACAGCATCTCGCAGGAGTAGCCCGAGCGTAACCTGAGGGTGCGCGGCCCTCCCGCTATAATTGAGCCCAGTGGCGTCAACTGTAGAAATTCTGAGCCGAGTGGCGACCCGCCCGACATGGGCGGAAGTCTCGCTGGCCACTCTGCGGCAAAACTTCCGCACGGTGGTGAAGCACGCGGGCGCGGGAGTGACCGTGTGCGCGGTGGTGAAGGCCGACGCTTACGGTCACGGCGCGGTGGAATGCTCGCGCGCTCTGCAGGCCGAAGGCGCTACCTGGCTGGGCGTTACGTCGCTCGATGAGGCGATCCCGTTGCGCGAAGCCGGCATTGAGTCGCGAATCCTGCTCATGACGGGGTTCTGGCGAGGCGAAGAAAGCGAGATCGTCCGCCTGCGGCTCACCCCCACGGTGTGGGAGCCGTGGCACATCGAGTCTCTGGAGCAGGCTGCGGCGCTCGCCGCAGTGCGGCATGCGGTGCATTTGAAAGTGGACACGGGCATGGGCCGGCTCGGCGTGGCGCTGGCTGAGCTTCCCGCGGTGCTGAAAGCTCTGCGCGCGGCTCCGCATCTTGTTCTCGAAGGGCTCTCGACCCACCTGGCTTCTTCAGAAATTATGGACGCGCCTTCGGTGGCCGAGCAGGAGCGCCGCTTCGAAGAAGCGCAGCGCATGGTGCGGGCGGCGGGCTTTGATCCGGAGTTGATCCACATGGCCAACACCAGCGCCCTGATCTCGCGGCGCGAAACGTGGAACAACATGGTGCGGCCAGGCGTTGCGCTCTACGGATATTATCTGCCGTTCCAGCGCGCGGGCCGGGAAGTGAGCGGCGGCACGCTGCGGCTTGCGGTGAAGCCGGTGCTGACGTGGAAGACGCGAATTCTCTCCATGCGGGATTTCGCCGCCAACCAGGCTCTGGGCTATGGCGGAACTTATGTGACCAAGGCGCCGGCGCACGTTGCCGTGCTGCCCGTCGGCTATGCCGACGGATATAACCGGCAGCTTTCGAATCGCGGGCGCGTGATCGTCCGCGACCACTACGCGCCCATCATCGGCAGCATCTCGATGGACCTCACGCTGGTGGATGTGACCGGCATTCCCGGGATCGCCGTCGGCGATGAAGTCATCCTGCTCGGAACTCACGATGGCCTGAGCGTCGATGCGCTCGAACATGCGCGCCTAGCTAATAGCTCGCCTTACGAGATTCTCTGCAATATCTCGAAGCGCGTGCCGCGACGGTACGAAGCTTAGGCACGGACCATATCTAGATCAAAAAAAATCGCGGATCATCGAGTTAAGATATCTGCAATCAATGACTTGCGAGGACATGATCCGACGTCGATCCGGCTAAAATCCTGGAAACAAACGGCTTACCCGCAAAATATTCCGTTCAAAGGACTTAGGTCGGTCGATCGCGGCAGAGTGCCCGAAATCAGTGGGTATGGTCTGCAAAATATTGGATTCACGGAGTTTATCTTATTGCTATTCAGATGTCAAAGATCCAATGCGTAAAGAATATGGTCTCAGTCTTGGGAGGTGAAGTCAAGACAATTCAGGGCTGTGGGTCAGTCGCGTTCAGCGTCCGACCTGATCTTCCAGAGCTGGTTCGAGCTCGCTTCGGATAATGCCCATCTCGACATAGATAGGACGCATGATCTGCCGGATTGCTTTCAGTTGCGTTGAGAACCAGACTGCGCCTGCAACGCAAAATGCTCCCGTAATCATGACTGCATGCGGCGCCCCTAAAGTGTGCGCCAGGCCGCCTGCCAGCAGACTGCCGAACGGTGCCATTCCTACAAAGGCCATGGTGTAATAGCTCATCACCCGGCCGCGCTTATCTTCCGGCACTAATGTTTGAATAACGGTATTGCTCGCCGCCAGGCCTTGCATCATGCCGAAACCGACGATCAGCATGAGGAACATCGACAGCCAGAGGATTCGCGACAGGCCAAAACAGATCAGACCAACACCGAAGAGCGCGGCGGAAAGCTGGATCATCGTGGTCAGTCCGCGGACCGTCTTGCGCAAGGCGAGAGAAACTGCGGAGATCAACGCACCGACGCCGGTCGCTCCTAGCAGGAACCCGAGCGTATGCGGTCCGCCATGCAGGACCTTTAACGCGAAGATGGGCATGAGCACCATGAAGGGCATACCCATCAGGCTAATCAGCGCGAAGAGCAACAAAATGGTCCGTACCGGGCGAAAGCCGGAAACATAGGCCCAGCCCTCCTTGAGTTGTCCCAACATGGAGGTGAGGGCGCGTTTCGCGGGCGCGATATTTATCCTCATCATGAGTAGCGAAGCGATGACGGCGAGATAGCTGACGCCGTCAATCAGGAAACAATATCCTTCTCCGGCGGCGCCAATGATGAAGCCCGCCAGGGCAGGTCCCACGAGCCGAGCCATATTCACCATGGAAGAGTTGAGCGCAATCGCGTTGCCGAGATCCTGTTTGTCTTCGACCATCTGCACCAGAAAGGCTTGACGGCCGGGCATGTCGAAGGCGTTGATCAAACCCTGCAGAACGCTTAACGCAATAATTTCGTGGATGTTGATGATCCTGGCGAGGGTGAGGCCGGCGAGCGCCAGAGATTGCAGACCTGCCAACACCTGCGTCCACACAAGCATCTTTCGCCGGTCCAGCCGGTCGACCCAGACGCCGGCAAAAGGCGCGAACAGAAAAGTTGGAATCTGGCCGGCAAAGCCGACGAGGCCCAGAAGCAATGCGGAGCCAGTGAGCCGGTACACCAGCCAGCTGGTTGCGACGCGGGTCATCCAGGTGCCGATCAGAGAGATGCTTTGACCAGTAAAGAACAGCCTGAAATTCCGGTGTTGAAGCGCTCGCCATGCGTGGGAAAACTGCTGGAACGGATTCTGCTTAGCGGTATCTGTGCCGGTCAAATCGGTTTTCTCCAGATAGCTATTCTTGCTCAAACCTGAGGCCAGCGGGCAGAGAAAAGGGGAGTCGACCCTCTACGCGAGGGCAAGACAAGCTCCGACCGCTCCCTGCACCCGTCCAATGCGGGTTCTTGCGGCTTGCTGTGGCGGGGCTGATTGTCCGCCCATCCGTTTGCTATGCTCAGAGTACATGCCTTCGCGCTACGCACAATGGATGTATGACTGGGAGCACCGGCTTACTTCGGTGGACAATAATCGCGTGGTGCGTCCGCTGGAGTGGGGATTGGAATATGCGCGGGACTGGCCTTGCCGCAATGGCTGGCAGCCGGGGCAGGCTGCGGACGATCCGGCGAAGTTCCTTGTCGATTTCAACCGGCGCATCGTCGCTGCCAGCGATGAGTTTTATTCGTACAAACCGGCAAGCGACTTTCAGCTGGAGAAGCGCGAGGTACAGGTTTTCTCCACGCGCGAAGTTCCGGACGCAAAGCTGGAAGCCAAAGTAAAAGGAACGTTCGCGGAGTTTCTGCGATTCACTGCGCCGGTGAAAACTCCTTATCCGGAAAACAATGTGGTGAATGCGCGCTGGTTCCCGGCGCGTGGAAAGCGCGCCATCGTGCTTCTGCCGCACTGGAACGCCGACGCAATTGCCTACGTGAGCCTGTGCAAGGTTCTCAACATGCTGGGCATCGCGGTGCTGCGACTGAGCATGCCTTATCACGACATCCGCATGCCGGCTGAGATCAGCCGCGCCGATTACGCCGTGTCCGCCAATATCGGCCGCACGCTCGATGCAGTGAGGCAGGGCGTGGTGGATGTTCGGTGCTGTCTCGATTGGCTGGAGCAGCAGGGTTACAGCAAGCTGGGAATCGTGGGGACGAGTCTCGGTTCGTGTTACGCATTCATCGCGGCGGCGCATGATCCACGCATTCGAGTGGCGGCGTTCAATCATGCTTCGACTTATGTCGCCGACGTGGTGTGGCATGGGCAGTCGACGCGGCACATCCGGCAGGGCATCGAATCGCAGATCGACCTGGAGACCTTGCGGCAGTCGTGGCTGGCGGTCAGTCCGATGGCGTACTTCGATCAATTCTCGCGCTGGCCGCGGAAGTCGCTGATCATTTATGCGAAGTACGATCTGACTTTTCTGCCTGAACTGTCGCGCGACGTAGTGGCGGAATTCGAGCGGCGTGGACTGGATCACAAGGTTGTGGTTCTCCCCTGCGGTCACTACACGATGGGCGAGGCTCCCTACAATTACATGGATGGGTGGCAACTGGCTTCGTTTTTGCGGACGGCGTTCGAGTAGTGGTCACGCGGTAGAATGTGGGCATGGCGGCGCGCATCCTCGATTCCGAAGCTGTGATGGAGTACCGGCGCGGCGATTTCCTGATCAGCACCAACCGTGAGCGCCTGGAGTCTGGATGTGGTTCACGGTTTTCTGACCAATTGCTATTGGGCCAAGGGCATCCCGCGGGAAGTTGTGGCCCGGTCGATCGAGCACGCGCTCTGTTTCGGCATTTATGATGGGGAGGGCGCGCAAATCGGATTCGCGCGCGTGATCAGCGATTTCGCTACCATCGCTTATGTCGGCGATGTGTTCGTGCTGGAAACGCATCGCGGACGCGGGCTCGGCAAGTGGCTGATGCAATGCATTACCGAGCATCCCGCGCTGCAAAATCTGCGGCGCTGGATTCTGACCACCCGCGATGCGCATGGACTTTATTCGCAGTTTGGTTTTACTCCGGTGAAGGCGCCGGAGCGATTTATGGAACGTCACCAGCCCAACATTTACGGGACGTCCTAGAAAAACGATAAAGAAACTGGAAAACGATATGAAGAACTCCGCTGTTTCGAAGATGTATCGTCCTCTCTACGAAGCCGATCCGCAGATTGCGGCGGCCATCGACAATGAAACGCGCCGCCAGCACGAGGGTTTGGAGCTGATTGCCTCGGAGAATTTTGTCAGCGAAGCCGTGCTCGAAGCCGCGGGCTCGGTGTTCACCAACAAGTATGCCGAGGGATATCCCGGGAAGCGCTACTACGGTGGTTGCGAGTACGCCGATGTGGTTGAGAACCTGGCGCGTGACCGCGCCAAGCAATTATTCGGAGCCGAACATGCCAACGTGCAGCCCCACGCCGGCTCGCAGGCGAACATGGAGGCTTACGCGGCCGTACTGCAGCCCGGCGACACTATTCTTGGATTGAATCTGGCCCACGGCGGCCACCTCACGCATGGGCATCATCTGAATTTTTCCGGGAAGACATACAAGATTGTTCCTTACGGCGTGACCAAAGAGACGGAGACGATTGACTACGATTCGCTGGAAAAGCTGGCGGAAGAACACCGGCCCAAGCTGATTATCGGCGGCGGCAGCGCTTACCCTCGCATCATCGATTTCGCCCGCATGCGGCAGATCGCCGACAAAGTGGGAGCGCTGTTTCTGGTCGATATGGCGCATTTTGCCGGGCTGGTGGCGGGAGGCGTGCATCCTTCGCCGGTGCCGCACGCGCATATTGTTACTTCGACAACCCATAAAACTCTGCGCGGACCGAGAGCGGGGATGATTCTTTCGAAGGCCGAGTTCGCGGCGGCGATCGATAAAGTTGTTTTTCCCGGGATGCAGGGCGGTCCGCTGATGCACATCATCGCAGCCAAGGCGATCTGTTTTCAGGAAGCGATGCAGCCCGAGTTCCGCGATTATGCGAAGCAAGTCGTGGCCAACGCGAAAGTGCTGGCGGAGACGCTGGCCGCCGAGGGCTTCCGCATCATTTCCGGTGGAACGGATACGCACCTGATGCTGGTCGATGTTTTTTCGAAGGGGATGCTGGGCAGCGAGGCCGAGAAAGCACTGGGCGAGGCCGGAATCACGGTCAACAAAAATGCGATCCCGTTCGATGTGAATCCGCCGATGAAGCCGAGCGGCATCCGCATTGGTACGCCCGCCCTGACTACACGCGGAATGAAAGAGGCGGAGATGCGGCAGGTCGGGCGCTGGATCGCGGAAGCGCTGCTGCAGCGGACGGATGCGGCCGTGCTGGGAAGAATCCGCAAGGACGTGCTCGAACTTTGTGAGGCATTCCCGCTGTACGCCGAGCGCAGAGCGAGAGCCCAGGCCGAAGTCCGAGCTTAAGCTGGGTCTCTCTCTAATTCTCTTGTGAAGCCACGCTCCCGCTGTGGTTAAATGCCTTCGGTGAAGATCGCCATCGACATCCGGCGGATGACTGAGTTCGGCGTCGGTACCTACATCCGCAATGTCGTGCGAACTTTGGGCAGATTGGACCACGAGACTACGTACTTCCTCATCGGTTCTCCCGCCAAAGTGAAGGAAATCGGCGCCCTGCCGGCTAACTTTCACACGATTCCTCTGGCCGAGCCGGAGCGCTCCTGGAAGAGCTTCACGGAGTTCCGCACGATTGTGAAGCGTCTGGAATGCGATCTGGTGCACATCCCGAATTTGTTCTCCATGCCCCGCGCGCTGCCTTGCCCCTATGTGATGACGGTGCACGACATGCTGGAGCATCTCACGCAGCCACGTCAGCAGACGGGGCTTTGAGGGTCGCTGCACTTTCAGTTGACCAAACGGGTTTTGCGAGGCGCGGCGCGCATTTTCGCGGTTTCGAACTTTACCAAACTCGAAATGGAGAAGCTGTTTGATATTCCTCCGGGACGCATCGAGGTGGTCTACAACGCGATCGATGAAAGGTTTCTTCGCGGACACGCCAGCGCGGCCGACCGTCAGGTGATTGCCGAGCGCTACCAGGTCACTTATCCCTTCCTGCTCTATGCCGGCAGAATCAGTCCGCACAAGAACGTGGTGCGCATGATCGAAGCTTTTTCGGCGCTGAAGACTGAGTTGGAGAAAGACGAGGCATTTCCCGACCTGAAGCTCATCATCATTGGAGACGATGTTTCCGGCAATCCCGACTTGCGGCGGACGGTGATCCGCAGCGGCGTGCAGAACGATGTGCGCTTCCTGGGGTTTGTTCCGATCGAAGTGCTGCGCACTTTTTACGATGAAGCCAAGATCTTTGTCTTCCCGTCGTTGTACGAGGGCTTCGGTCTGCCGCCGCTGGAGGCGATGGCCCACGGCACTCCGGTCGTGACCTCAAACGTGTCGTCGCTGCCCGAGGTGGTGGGCAACGCTGCGGTGCTGGTTCATCCGGAGAATGTTTTCGAAATCATGCGGGCGCTGCACCGGGTGCTTTTGGATCAGCCGTTGCGCGAGAAGATGAAGGAACGCAGCTACCGGCAGGCGGCAAAGTTTTCCTGGGAGAAATCGGTGCGTCGAATCATGAACGCCTATCAGGAGGTCGTGAGTCCGCACGGCGGTGCAGAATCTCGAGGCCAGTCCGCTTCCACGAGCCCCAAGTCGACGGCGGGCGTGGCTTGATTTCGGCGGGCTCCCCGCCCGCGGCTGGCGCCGACCTCAACTGCCAACGGATCTACTTGAGCAGGGGCTGGCCCGGCGAAGCGACGGCGAGCTTGTGCAGCTTGGCGGTAACCCGGTTGCGGTCGGCGTCGGTCTGGGCCGAAGCGAGCCGCTTGCGGAGGAGGGTGATCTTGTGTTGACGGGCGCGGCGCCGGCGAATCTCCGGCCGGCGGCTGGGTGCTGACATATCGTGTGCTCCTGAAAGTGAATTGGAAAGAAAAATTTGTAGCAGCCGGACCTGTAAGCCGAATTCTGTCCGCCGGATTGCTCCGGTGGGACGGTCATTCCTCTGGGCCACGCATCGCTGCGGGGCTCTAGCGACCTACCCGAAGGTTTTACGCGCCGAGCCGGCACGTGCCGCGACCATGATTCGTAAAAATCAGGCCGCGAGCTCCCTTCCTATTTGGTCTTGCTCCGTGTGTGGTTTGCCCTGCCCGCTGCATTGCTGCGGCGGCGGTGCGCTCTTACCGCACCTTTTCACCCTTACCCTCATCCCGAAAGATGCGGGCGGTATATTTTCTGTGGCACTTTCCGTCGGACGGGCTTGAACCCGGCCTCCCGGACGTTATCCGGCACACTGCTCTGCGGAGTTCGGACTTTCCTCTCCCCGCATCCGAAGACGCAGAAAGCGACCGTCCGGTCCAGCTGCCAACAGAATCATTATACGGGCTTCGGGCAGAGCTTGCCCTGAGCGAAGTCGAATGGGCTTCGGCCTACCCGCCGTCCCCGAAAACTAACTAGCTGGTAGACTTATCGACAAGCGGCCATCCCGAAACCTCGTTTTGGCCGAAGCCCGAAGCCCGACAGCCGAAGCCTGCCCCATGAACATCGCCGAAGCCATCCGAATTGCCCTGCAGTCGCTGTGGGTGAATAAGCTGCGCTCGGTGCTGACGCTGCTCGGTGTTGTGATCGGAGTGGCTGCCGTCATCGCCGTCGTCACCTTTGTTTCCGGCATAAACGATTACGTGGCCCAGAAGATATTTAATCTGGGCGCGGATGTTTTCCTTATCTTCAAAGTTTCTCCGGCCATCACCAATGTTGATCGCTATTTGGAAGGTGAAAAGCGCAAAGACCTGACTATCGAGGATTACCAGGCCGTGGCCGACGCCTGCCGGCATTGCGTGCTGGTTGCCGCTTCCACGCGCAATGAAAGCGGCCATGTGAAGTACAACGGGCAAGAGATCAGCGACACGCTGGTGCGGGGAATCACTCCCGGGATGCCCACGATTCTCGATACCGACCTGAGCGCTGGCCGCATGCTGAACCAGACTGACTTGGATAATCGGTCTCCGGTTGCCGTCGTGGGAAACGATATCGTCGAACATCTGATGGCGGGCACGGATCCGCTGGGCAAGGAAATTCGCATCGACGGTTGGACCTACCAGGTAATTGGCGTGGGCACGAAGAAGGGCAAGACCCTTGGGCAGAGCGCTGACAACTACGTGATGATTCCGATGACGGCCTGCCTTAAACAATATGGCACGCACAATAATAGCCTGCGGATCGCCGCCAAGGCCGCCAGCGCCGGAGTGCCGCTCGATGAGGCCGTCGATGAAGCACGCGTTGCCCTTCGCGCAAGGCGGCATGATCCGCTCGGGGGCGAAGACAGCTTCGACATTGAGACCAATTCGAGCCTGCTTGGCATCTGGACCGATTTCAGCCAGACATTTTTTATTGCCACCATCGGCATTGCTGCAATTTCTCTGGTGGTCGGTGGCATTGTGATTATGAACATTATGCTGGTATCGGTGACCGAGCGCACCCGCGAAATCGGCATTCGCAAGGCCCTGGGAGCACGGCGTGAGGATGTGTTGCTGCAGTTTTTGATCGAGTCGGTTACTCTGGCGCTCGCGGGCGGCATTCTGGGAGTGTTGTTGGGCACGACGATCGCCTTATCCGTTACTCTGCTGGTCGGGATGCCTTCGGCGATCAAGCTCTGGGCCGTGGCGGCCGGACTGATTGTGTCGGCCAGTGTGGGAGTATTCTTCGGAGTCTATCCCGCACGCAAAGCGGCAAAACTCGATCCGATCGTGGCGTTACGGTTCGAAACGTAGGGAAGCAATTTGTAATTTTGTAATCGGGTAATTTGAAACCCGAATCGCTAGCTCAAGCGTTTGGGGCTTAAATTACCAAATTACAAATTACCAAATTACCAAATTACTCAATTCTTCATGCTTCGCAAAGACGAATTCGGTGAGATCGTTCAGATGGCGACCGACACCATCCGTGGCAATAAACTGCGCTCGTCGCTGACTGTGTTGGGGATCGTAATCGGCGTTGCGATGGTAATCGGCGTTTCTTCCATAGGCCGCGGCCTGGACGACAACGTCCGCGACCTGGTTTCAAGCATCGGGTCGAACCTTATATTCGTGTTTCACATGGAGCCATTTACTTTCGGGCGCATCCCGGAAGAAGTGCGGACTCGAAAAGAACTGACGTTTGAGGACGCTGAGGCAATTAAAGATTTACCCCATGTTAAAGCGGTATCGGCAGGGATTCGTCTATTCCGCCCCGAACTGGGCGTGGGCAGTTACGCAGTCAAATATCAGGACCGCAAGGCCAAGAACACCATTCTTGAAGGAGACACAGCGTCGGTGAAGGATGTGTTTGACCTGCCCATGGCCAGCGGCAGATGGTTCACCGACGTGGACGATCAACATCGCTCTCCCGTCGTTGTTCTCTGTCACGACACTACCGAGGAATTGTTTGGAACCCAGGATCCGCTGGGCCGCGAGGTCAACATCGAAGGACGGTTGTTTCAAGTGGTGGGCACGGTGCAGAAGGTCAAGTCGGTGTTTGGCGGGGGCAAGGATCCGAACGACAATCGTGTCTTTTTTCCGCTGCAGACCTTCAAGACGTTACACCCCGAGTTGAAACAGCACTGGATCAGTGTTAAGGCCACCTCTCACGATGACATGCCGAAGGCCATCGACGAAATCCGGGAACTCTTGCGGCGGCGGCGAAGAGTTCCGAACGACAAACCGGATAATTTCGCCGTCTTCACCTCGGACTCAATCTCGGATGTATGGAATCAGCTCACGGGTATGCTGTTCATCGGCATGTTCGCGATTTCGAGCGTTGGGCTGATTGTCGGAGGCGTGGGCGTGATGAACATCATGCTGGTGAGCGTAACTGAAAGGACGCGCGAGATCGGCGTCCGCAAGGCAATTGGCGCACGCAAGCGCGACATACTTTTGCAATTCACTTTAGAGGCGATCATTCTTACGGCAGTTGGCGGCGTGATTGGGATTCTGCTCGGCGCCATCATCGTGGGCGTGCTTCCTGCGTTCTGGCCCGCGCTGCCTGCCCATATGTCGATGTTCTGGACGATCTTCGGCTTTTCATCTGCTGCCGGAACCGGCTTGGTGTTTGGGATATATCCCGCGTGGAAGGCCGCGAACCTGGATCCGATTGAGGCGTTGCGTTACGAATAGTCTGTCCCGCGTTTGCGCATGATGGATTCCATCGTCAGAGTAGTTCAGATCGTCGCGGTCATCGGCACGTTCTCCAGTTGCATTTACTATCTTCTCTGTCTCTCGAGCGCCGCAAGATTCTTGCGCGAAGGAAAAGTCGAACGAGGCACCCGCGCTGAACAATCTTCACCACCCATCTCGATTCTTAAACCACTCAAAGGAATCGATCCTGAAATCTATGAGAGCTTTCGCAGCCACTGCCTGCAGGACTATCCGGAATACGAAATCATTTTTGGGGTGAGCGACCCCAACGATCCGGCGATCGAGAGCGTGAAGAAATTGCAAAGAGAATTCCCCGATCGCAGAATTCAGTTGCTGATTTGTCCGAAGATCCTGGGAGCGAACGTGAAGGTCAGCAATCTGGCGCAGATGCTGGCGGAAGCTCGCTATGACTACCTGATCGTCAACGACAGCGACATTCGCGTGGAGCCCGATTACCTGCGCCGCGTGACCGCGCCGTTGGCCGACCCGCGCGTCGGAATGGTCACTTGTCTTTATCGCGGAGTGGCCGGTGCGACGCTGGGATCGCGTCTGGAAGGGTTGGGCATCAGCACAGACTTTTGCCCGAGCGTGCTCGCCGCGTGGCAGCTTGAAGGCGGCATTCGCTTTGGACTGGGCTCCACGCTGGCCTTCCGCCGGGCAGAGTTGGAAAAGATCGGCGGGTTCGCTTCATTCGTGGACTATCTCGCCGACGACTACGAACTGGGAAAGCGCATCGCCGGCCTGGGACTGACCGTGAAGCTTTCGGACGTTGTGGTTGAGACCTATCTTCCGTCTTATCGCCTGCGGGAATTCTTCGCGCATCAACTTCGCTGGGCTCGTGGAGTCCGGGACGCGCGCGCGGGAGGGTACCTGGGTCTGATTTTTACGTTTGGGATCGCGTGGTCGCTGCTCGCTCTGGCCGCGAGTCGAGCAGCGCTCTGGGCCTGCGGCGCGCTCGCGATCACGCTGTTGCTTCGTTTCGCGGTTGCCTGGTTTGTGGGTCGCGGCGTTCTGCGGGACCATCAAATTCTCAAATACGCGTGGCTGATTCCTCTTCGGGATTTGTTCGCGGCCGCGGTCTGGGTCGTGAGTCTTCGCGGCCACACCGTCACGTGGCGAGGGCAACGTTTTCGGCTCAAGGGCGGCAAGCTTACTCGGGTCGTGCCGTAGCTAAGAACGGATGCACAATCATTTCGGCGGCGATGGGAATCGTGTGGTTGTGATCGAGAACCGTCCGGACTTTGCTGGCCAGTTGTTTCAGGGTAAACGGCTTCTGCAGAAAGTTGTTTTCGACGTCGACCACTTTGTGGTCCAACACGGTTTGCCCGGCGTAGCCAGAGACGAACAACATCCTGGTCTGCGGACGGAGTGTTTCCAGTTCTTTCGCCAACTCGCCCCCGCTCATGTGAGGCATTACGACGTCGGTAACCGTCAAGTGGATGGTCGCGCCGTGATTTTTGCTGACCGATAAAGCTTCGACTCCGTCCCGCGCTTCCAGAACGGTGTAGCCGCGAAGCCTGAGGAATTCGACCGTCGCCCGGCGCAGGGGTTCCTCATCCTCGACTAGCAGGACGGTCTCTGTTCCGCGCTGTGCCGCTCCCGCGATCTTGTCCGGGCTTTCAACAGCGACCGGCTGATCCTGCACGCAGGGCAAATAAATCTTGATCGTCGTGCCCATCCCGGGTTCGCTGTAGGCCCAGACAAATCCGTGATTCTGTTTGACGATCCCATACACCGTCGCCAGACCGAGCCCTGTACCCTTCCCGGAAGGCTTTGTGGTGTAAAAAGGTTCGAAGACGTGGGACAAGTGATCGGCAGGAATACCCGATCCTGTGTCGGTCATGCTGAGCACGGCATAGCGCCCGGGGGGAATCACAGCGCGCTTGCGGTCGGCATATTGTTCGTCGAGTTGGACATTGCGAGTTTCGATCGTGCATTGTCCCCCCTGAGGCATGGCATCGCGTGCGTTGGCCGCGAGGTTCATGAGAATCTGCTCGATCTGTACTGGATCCAGGCGGATTCTACCCAGTTCCTCGCCCGCGGCGAAGACAAGCTCTATGTCTTCCCCGATAAGGCGGCGCAAAGTCTTGGTGATTCCATTCACGACCGGGTTTAGTTCTGCAACGCGCAGGGCCTGGGGTTGTTTACGGCTGAAAGCGAGCAACTGCCGCGTCAGATCGGCAGCGCGGCGCGCGGCGGAAAGGATCTCCTGAATCCGGCCATAGGCAGGGCTTTCCGGGACTACGGAGTCAAGCGCCAGTTCAGAATAGCTGGTGATAATCGTCAGCAGGTTATTGAAGTCGTGGGCAATGCCCCCAGCGAGGCGGCCGACCGCGTCCATTTTTTGTGACTGCACCAACTGTGCTTCCAGGCGAAGGCGTTCGGTGTAATCTCGCCCGTTGGAGACAAAGTTCGTGATGTTTCCGTCGGCATCCCGTATGGCGCTGATGCTCTCATCAACGTAATACACCTCGCCATTTTTCTTTCGATTCACGACGATGCTGCGGCAGATGCCGCTCGAACGAATAGTTTCCCACACCTCCCGGTAAAGTATGGGCGCTTGCTCCCCGGATTTCAGAATAGACGAAGTCTTCCCTGTAACTTCTTCGGAAGAATATCCAGTTAACAATTCAAAAGCCGGATTTACGTATTCAATGATGCCTTCGCTATTCGTGATAAAGATGGCATCAGCCGATAGTTGGACCGCGCAGGAAAGCTTCCGCGAGGATTGTTCCGCCAGTTGCCGCCGCTGCTGGGTCGAGTGCAAACTCAGCGCACACCGGATTGTGCGTACGAGGTTGGCCCCGGTGAGTTGTGATCTTTCCATGCAGTCATAAGCGCCCGCCTGGATGATTTCGGCAACGGCTTTCTCGTCAGCATGCTCGGTCAGCAGGATGAAAGGCATCGCGCCCCGGGTGTGCAAGAATTCTGAAAGAAGCTTGGTGGCCGCGGCATCTCCGGTCTCATGTTCAAACAGTACCAGACCATAGTCGCGGCGCTGCAAGATCGCCTTGGCTTCTTCCAGTGAGCCCGCATGGTCGAGTTCCGCCGGCATCGCTTCCCGGTTTCGGTCAAGAATTTCGCGGATGAGAAAAAAATCTTCCTCCTGGCTTCCCACCAGCAGGACACGCAAAACCGAGGGCCCGGGTTGTGTGGCGGTTGACAGAGGATTCCTTTGTCTACTCCTTTACATCGGAATCTTTCGGTCGCAGCGTCGTCCTGGGAGTTACCGGACAACTATTGCGATCAAGAAGAAGTCCCAGATTGGGGATGGGCCCGGTTCGGGATAGATGGCATATTTTTCCCTGCGGAAGAGCGGGTCACATTTCTCTGCGGTGGCAGGTCAGAAGCCAGAAAATGCTAAGGGAACAACAGTTCGCTGCAGGAACGCGAGCACCCAAATCCCCTCCCCGGGCCAGTCGTTCGGCCACATAATATCCACTTCGATGCCACGGAACGATGCGCGTCGGCACTTGGGCGGCTGGCGAAGTTGTACACTCGCGCCAAAAAATATCCTGTCTGTCCCTTTCCTCTGTAACCTGTCACTAATCGTCTTTTCGATGTTAACCAACTTGAAGTTCAATCGTCTAATACCGAAAGTCTGGATGTGGGGGATCCGCCTCATCCCTCGCGAGAATCTGGGAACCACTTCCCGGTTTTGTGCGTATCGGTAAAGAGACAGAGTCTGCCGAACAGGGGAGCGGAATTGGAGGATTTATGCACTTCCAGGATGGCGCGACCGCGATGAGAACCATCACCGACACCGGGAGTGGCCACGTGCAAGAGGTAGTGCGGCAGGCGCACGAAGAGCTGCGCCAACTCCTGCGAGAACGCGCCGAGGTGATGCGCCGTATCGGCACCATCAAGCAGACGATTGCCGGCCTGGCCAACCTTTTCGGCGACGGCGTGTTAAGCGATGAGTTGCTCGAACTGGTCGATCGCAAGAGCAGCGGACGCCAGCCCGGTTTCACCAAGGCCTGTCGCATGATCCTGATGGACTCAAAACGAGCTCTCAGCGCTCGTGATGTTTGTGATCGCATTCAGGAAAAAGCCCCGCCCATGCTGGCACGTCACAAAGATCCCATGGCCTCAGTAACCACGGTACTCAATCGCTTGGTGGCATACGGAGAGGCTCAGGCCGTGTCGCTCGACAACGGCCGCCGCGCCTGGCAGTGGGTGGCTGACTCAGAGCCTGAGTCGGATCGGTTGCCTGCGTCAGCCTTGTCGTAGACGCAGTTACCCTGGCGGCAGCAACATCCCCTTCTCGAGATGCCGTGTCACGTGCGCATACGATGCCGCGTGCGGATCGTGCGTCACCATCACGATTGTTTTGTGGAAGTCTTCGTTCAGGCGTTTCAAAATCTCCAAAACTTCAGTCGCCGAGTGACTGTCCAGATCGCCCGTGGGTTCGTCCGCCAGCAGCAGCGTAGGATCGCTCACAATCGCCCGTGCAATCGCAACTCGCTGCTCCTGTCCGCCGGAGAGCTGCTTTGGTAGATGGTTCACTCGTTCTTCCAATCCGACGAGTTTAAGCGCTGTCATCACGTGGTCGCGCCTCTGCTGCGGGTTGAGGTGGGTGAGCAACAGCGGCAACTCCACGTTTTCAAACGCGGTCAGAACCGGGATCAGATTAAATGTCTGGAAGACATACCCGATGTGCTCATTGCGCCAATGCGCCGCCTGCGAGTCGTTAAAGCGAAAAACATTCTGATTCTGCACCAGCAACTCGCCTGAGGTTGGCCGGTCAATGGCTGCAATCATGTTCAGCAGCGTGGTCTTGCCGGAGCCCGACGGTCCCATCAGCGCCAGAAATTCGCCGGCTGCAATGTCAATCGAGACATCGTC
Organism: uncultured Acidobacteriaceae bacterium; assembly: GCA_963743115.1. Taxonomy (GTDB): domain Bacteria; phylum Acidobacteriota; class Terriglobia; order Terriglobales; family Acidobacteriaceae; genus Sulfotelmatobacter. The sequence continues at coordinate 464,695 of CAVUOM010000003.1, forward strand.
CAGAGCCTTCACTTCAAAAGCCTCGCGCTTGAAAATCTTGCTGACGTTGCGGGCCTGAACTACTTTGGTTCCGGTAGCGACTTGATTTTCAGCAACAGTGCTCATGATTATGACTGCCCCTTGATTTTAATTGTGTCTCCGTCTTTCAGGTCTGGCGGGCCTTTGCTGATCACACTCTCGCCGCCCACCAGCCCGTCCACTAGAAAGCCGTCGCTGCGCTGGCTTAGCACATGAACCTCGCGCATGCGCGCCTTGCCGTCGAACGCCAGGAACACAACTTTCTTGCCGTCGTGATCCCGCAACGCGGTGGTTGGCACGAAGGCTCCCGCCGGCTGATTGCTCGCAGATTTCGGTTCATCTGCCAGGAATTTCACCGTGGCGTTCATTTCCGGCCGCAGGTAGGAATCCGGATTCAGCACCTGCACTTTCACTTGCACCGTGGCTTTCTGCCGATTCGCCTCAGGAGAAATCTGCGCGATCTCGCCGTTATATTTTCTGTCAGGATAGGCGTCGGTAGTGATGATGCCTTTCTGCTTGGGCCCGAGCCGCGCGAAATCGGCCTGCGCGATATCGAGTTCGACCTGAAGATCGTTCAAGTCAGCCAGCGACACTACCGATCCCTGCGGACCACCCGCCGCTGCGCTGGCAAACTGTGCGGTAATCAGCTCACCTTTTTCAGCGGTCCGGTCGAGAATTGTGCCGTTAACTGGCGCGCGAATTACCGTGGCATCCAGCTGGGACTTGGCGTAGTCGAGTTGGCCTTGCGCTTGCACGACAGCTCCGCGGGCGCGCGCAATTTCTTCTGGACGCGGCCCAATCTTCATCAGTTGAAAAGCTTTATCGAGCGAATTGACGCGCTGCTGGTCCGACTCGAACTTCGCGGTGGCGTCGTCCATCACCTGGCGTGAAACTACACCGGCGCTTGAGAGCTCTTTGGTGCGGTCCAGAGTCAGTTTGTCGTCGACCAGCGTGGCACGCGCTTCGTCAAGGTTATGCTGCGCTTCCTGAATTTCCTCCGGCCGCGACCCATGCTCGAGTTCTTCAAGATAAGCGCGAGCGTTATCTAACGCTCCCTGAGCCTGTTCATAGGAAGCGCGGAACTCCTGATCCTCCAAACGCACCAGAACCTGACCTTCTTTAACCTTGTCGCCTTTTTCCACGCCAATCCAGGCCAGGCGTCCCGTGACTTTGGAATTCACGTTGATGGTGTGATGAGCCACGATGTAGCCGGTAGCCGAAAGCACGGTGCCGCCCACGTCGCTGCTCTCCGCGGAAGCGCGCGTTACCTCGACCTCCGGGACATCGCGGGAAAGCATGCGGTACCCCAGCGCGGACAAGCTGAGCACAACGACAATCGCGATCCCGATAAGAATGTAGCGGCGCGCCCACACGGGCGGCTCTCCACCTGCGCCGTGGCCGGTGCGGTCGATGCGCAAGCTCTGCAAGTCTTCGTGCTTTGCATCAATCGGCATAAGAATAAGTACGAAAAGCGTGCCGCTCTAGTTTCCGCAATTGCCAAACAAAAAAAGCAAATCAGCCTCGCAATGCAGTGAGAATATTCTGTCTCGCTGCATGCCAGGCGGGGGCAAATCCTCCGAACAGTCCCATAATCAGCGCGAACCCAACAGCAGCGCCGGCAACCAGCGGCGTTATCTGCAGGCTGAACACTACTTCGCTAAACGTCACTGCATTGGACGTGCCTGTCTGCATCCCATTAAAAGGCAGCATCAGCAGAATCCCCACTACCGCTCCCAGCAAGGCTAGCATCAGGGATTCCAGGACAAATGACGTCAGAATTGCTGGACGCGAGAATCCCAGCACGCGCAAGGTCGCAATCTCACGCCCGCGATAGGCCACAGCAGCATACATCGTATTCATCGCAGCGAAACTCGATCCGATGGCCATGATGATTGCCACAACGATCCCAATATATTTGATGGGTGCCCCCGACCTGGTTTGCTTCTCATAATATTGCGTCTCCAGAACTCCCTCGAGCTTGAGCCGCTGGTCGTCGCTGACCCGCTTGGTAAGCGCATCGGCGGCAATGGGATCCGTCGCCCGCAAGTAGGCCGATGAGTAGCCGCCCTGACGATCGAAATCCGATGCCATCTGATTCACATCGCACCAGATTTCCGATTCATAAGCCGAACCACCGGCGTCAAAAACTCCAACCACTTTCCACGATCCTTTACCGAACTCCATAGTGTCGCCGATGTTAGCGTGCGAGAAGCGCGAGCGGATGGATTTGCTCACCACCACCTCGCGCTGCCCGGGCTGGAACCAGCGTCCTTCGATCAGTTTCGCACTGGGCCGCAGTTCGAGACCATCGGGCATCATGCCGCGCACCGTCACGTTCACTTCGCCCGTCCCGTCTTTGCGCGGAAGCACGATCACCACCACCCACTCGCCCGAGACCATGGGCTCGCCGTGGCTGTCTTTCGCAATGCCAGGAAGAACTTTAAGTGTGGGAAACAGCGCAGCGTCAAAGCCGCCGGACAGCTCCGCTTCCGATCCTTTGCGCAGCACCAGCACGTTCATGGGATTGCCGCTGGAAACAAATGCCCGCTGCAGGCCCGCCAGTAGCGCCATCAGGAAGATCGCTGTAGTCACGGTCAACGCGATACCCAGCGCGGTCATGATGGTAAGCCCTTTGCGGAGCTTCAAATTGCGGATGTTGTAGCGGATCGGTATCGCCATAAATTCACTCTCAACCTAACCTGGTGTAACTATCCGATGTGGCGCAACCCTTCCACAATGTTTACGCGGGACGCGCCGTAGGCCGGAATATAACCGCTGACAAACCCGACCGTTGCAGCTACCAGCAACGACAGCCCCACCGCGGGCAGCGTGACCCTCATGTCCGCCGGAACTCCGATCGCTACCTGGGAGTGGGTTATCACGCGAATTAATCCGGTCGCTGCCCCTATACCCACGATCCCACCAGCGATCGCCAGAGCCACCGCCTCTAATACGAACAGCGAGAGCACACGCCCCTGCGTGAAGCCTAGCGTCCGCAACACCGCCACTTCGCGCGTGCGGCTCCGCACCGACATCGCCATGGTATTGGCCGAGACCAGCAGGATGGCAAACACCACGGCGCCGCAGATGCCAAGAATAAAAGCCTTCACATTGCCCAGCATGGCCACAAACGAAAGCATAAAAGCCTTTTCGCTCTCCGTTTTCGTGGGCTGAGGTGAGTTTTTAAATAAGCCGTCAATCTCGCTCGAGACCCGCGCCACGTCGTCCGGTGACGCCACCTGAACGACATACCAGCCGGCCTGCCCCTTAAACCACGACAACGCCTCTTCCAGATACTTGGCGTTGAAATAGAGCGTATTCTGCGGCGGATCCCGGTGGTAAATAGCGCGAATCGTGAGTTCGGGATTCACTGAGAAGATCGTTCCCTCCAGCGTGATCTTATCGCCAATTTTCCAGCCAAATCTCTTAATCAGCGTTTCATCCACCAAAGCCCCGGCACGGTCGCGCTGCCAGGCTATCGCCTGATCCGGCGGAACGATCTTGTCAGCCGCGACTTTCAGATACTCATCGGGATCGGTGGCCATCTGCGCAAAAGAGTTTTCCGGCCGGTCATCTTTATAGCGGCCTCCAAACCAAGTCATCGGCGCTACCGCCACCACTCCGGGGATGCTTCGAATCTTGTCGCGATAATAGCCCGGCAGGAAAAATGACAGCGAGACGCGATCGCGCGTAATCACTCGCCTTCCCGAAAGTGCTGCCCCCTGGTCGATGTACAACGTGCGCCAGATCGACATCATCAGCGTCAGCAGCAGTAAAGAAAAACTGATGCTCAGCATGGTCAGCAGGCTGCGCCGCTTGTTGCGAAATGTATTGCGCATCACAAAACCGCTCAGCGTCATAAATTCAACTCGGTCTGTTCAGCCTGCCAGATTCAGCCAATATGCCGGAGCCCCTCCACAATCTCCACCCGCGATGCATGGTAGGAAGGCACCAGCGAACTGAAGAAACCGACGAGAGCCGCCGCCACCAGGGCCACGCCCAGGGTTCCAGGCGTAACCGTCATCTGCGCCAGGAAGAAGCCCATGGGCGACTGCTTCATCATAGTCAGAAGCAGCCATGCGAAGCCGCAACCAAAAAGGCCGCCCGCAATCGAAAGCGCCATGGCTTCGCCCACGAAAAGGCCCAGGATGGTTTGCCGCTCGAAGCCCAGAGTTTTCAGAACAGCTACTTCGCGAGTGCGTTCGCGAATCGACATTGCCATTGTGTTCGCAGAGACCAGAAGCGTGGTGAAGACGACCGCCAGGCAGATGCTGAGAATAAAAGCTTTCACATTGCCCAGCATGTTGACGAAGCTCAGGCCAAACGCTTTCTCGCTTTCGGTCTTGGTGGGCTGCGGCGAATTGTGGAACATGTCGTCGACGGCACTCGCAATCGTCGCTACGTCGTCAGGCGATGCGGACATGATGCTGAAAGTGCCGGCCTGTCCTTTGAACCAGCTCACTGCCTCTTCCACGTACTTCGCGTTGAAGTAGACGCTTTTGTTCGTCGTGGGCCAATGGAAGATGCCACGAATCGTGAGTTCCAGGTTGACGGGGTAGATGGTCCCCTGCAGGACAATACGATCCCCAACTTTCCAGCCATATTTCTGCGCCAGTTCGTCACTCACGATCACACCTGCACGGTCGCGCTGCCACGCCGCGAGCTGGTCGGGCGGGAGCTGCATCTCCGGGTAGACCTTTGGAAATTCGTCCGGATCGGTGCCGAACTGTGCGAAGAAGTTTTCCGGCTTGTCATCTTTATATAAGCCGCCGAACCACGAATTCGGTACGACCGCGACCACTCCGGGTATGGCACGGATTTTCTCGCGGTAGAAGCTGGGCAAGTTGAACGTCAGGGAAACCCGGTGTCGCGTCACCAGCCGGCGAGTCGATTCAGCGCTGCCCTTATCGATGTAGAAACCCTGCCACAGCGTCATCATGAAGGTCAGCAGCAGCAGCGAAACCCCGATGCTTGCGATCGTCAGAATGCTGCGCCGCTTGTTGCGGAGGGCGTTCTTAGTGACGAAGCGGGTCAAAGTCATATTGCGAAACCAGTCGAGCCCCAGGAAAGATGCGGAGTGCCGGACAGCGGATGAGCCTAGTCCATGCAGGCCTCCAGCATAAACGAATGAGTCCATTACCGACAACCTGCCTCCGACCCGCATCGCAAGACAGGCGTCTTCTCGGTGCCCAACAGACTTTAAACGTGCCTCGCGGCAAAAAGTCACGTCGGTGACAGCATATTTTTCGCCTGAAGCTACGCGGTTCAAAAAAACGCCTCTTAACGGGCGTCCCCACCCCTCCACTTTTCACGGTACTTCGGTAACTCGAACCTTGATCTCGCGAGCGATATCCTAACCTTAACTTGCCCCGGGTTCTAACCCACGCGGCTCGCGATTGGGAACTGCGCGGCTTTTTCCCGGGATGAGGGCACGGAACCATGTCCACTAAAATCGGCCACTTCGAAATCCTGAGCGAGCTGTCTAAATCCGCGACGTGCGTGGTTTACAAAGCGAACGACGAGGAAACCAGTCAAACCGTCGCTTTGAAAGCGATTCAGCTGTCTGCTTTCGGCGAAAGCGCCGCCGAGCTGCAGCAGTGCCTCCTCGCCGAGGCCGAGACCGTCAAGGTTTTGAGCCATTCCAACCTCACACCGGTTCAGAGCGCGGCAGAAATCGACGGCCAGTTCTGCGCGGCTATGGAATACATTCAAGGCAACAGCATCGCCACCATGCTGGCGCGCAAAGAAGGATTCTCCATCTGGGATTTGCTCGACATCGGCAGGCAGGTGTGCGGCGGCCTCGATAACGCGCGCTCCAACAATATATTTCATTTCAGTTTGGAGCCCTCCAAGATCATGTGCGGCTGGGACAGCACGGTCCGGATTCTGGGCTACGGTGTTTCTGGCGTCGGCAAGTTTACGGCGAGCATGCCCGGCGTCCCTTCGATCCTGCACTACATGTCTCCGGAGCAGGTTCGCGGTGAGAATATCGATACCCGGTCGAACCTCTTCAGTTTGGGCGCCATGTTTTACGAGATGGTGACCGACCGCAAGGCCTTCGATCGTGAAGATGCGGATTCGCTCCGCCAGAGCATCCTCGAGAGCACGCCAGTACCTCCGATGCACGTGAATCCCAAACTGCATCCCGTGTTGAGCGATCTCATCATGAAAGCTCTGGCGAAGGATCCTGCGGAACGTTTTCAGAACGGAAGGGAACTGCTCGACGAGCTGGAGAAATGCAAGGAATCGAAACCGCAGGCGGCGAAAGCAGCAGCAGCGCCGGCCAAGGGCATCGCGGTTCCCACTCCGGTGAAAGCTGCGGCCCAGACGAAATTTGCCGGTGCCTCTGCTCCCAGCCGGCCGGCCCAGGCGAAACCTCCTGCGCCGCCGGTGCAGAGCAAGCCGGTCGAAAAGAAATTTGCCGCTCCAGCTGCATCCGCTCCTGGCAAAGCAGCGGCTGCCGCTGCCGGATGGGCCGGCGGCCGCGCAGCGTCATCCACACCCGTCAAGCCGACTAGTGATGAACCAACAGAACCGTCCGCCTACATGTCGTCCCCTGTTCTTGATGAGCCTGCGATCGAAACACCTGAAGTCGAACAGCCAAAAATAGCCGTCGATCCCATGATGGCCGAAGGCGGTCCGGCTCAGGGTGGCGGCGGCATCAGTTTTTCGGAGATGACCGAACTACCTCCGCTCAAAGAAGTTTATATTCCACCGCCTCCGCCACCGCCTGTCTTCGAGCAGAAGACGCCTCAAGCTCCCACAGTTTTCTCGGGCTTTTCGGGCGAAGACGAACCGGAGAAGCCGAAAGTTCAGCCTCGCGTAGTCGCGCAAAAGGCGATCAAAGAAATCAAGAGCGTTCCTCCGCAGCTGATGATTTATTCCATTGCCGGCGCAGCGGTCTTGATTCTGATCATCGCCGTCGTTCTGGTCCTGCACGTCAACACTTTGAACAGCGATGGCGATACACCTCGCCCCGTCGCCGCCGAACCGGCTCCGCAACCAGCAGCCAGCGAGCCTGCTGCCGGCGCCACCGGTGCAAACTGCTCCAGCGCAGGCGCAACCGGATGCTCAAGCCCCCGCCGAGCCAGTAGCTGAGCCTGAGCCCGAGCCAACTCACGTTGCCGCAGCCGCCAGAGGCAGAAACGCCAGGAAGAAGCCAGCTCCTGCTCCCGCAATCATCCCCGGACAGATGGCAATCGATTCCACTCCGCAGGGCGCGCAGGTGCAAGTCGATGGCAGAACTGATTCCTCCTGGGTCACTCCGTTCGCTTTGACGGGCTTGACCGCGGGCATGCATACCGTTACGGTCACCAAGGCTGGCTATTCCACGGATACGCGAACCGTCAACGTGGCTTCGGGCGGTAAAGCATTTGTCACCAGCCATCTCTCGCAGCTCATGGCGATGCTCGCCGTTTCCAGCAGCCCCGCCGGAGCCAACGTTTTTATTGACGGCAAGAACACAGGCAAGCTCACCCCCGCGCAGGTCTCCGTCGACAAGGGCCAGCACGTCGTGCTGGTGCGCAAGTCCGGCTACATTGACCAGACCACCAGTGCGCAGTTCGCCTTGGGCCAGACTACCAATTTCTCGCCCACACTCCAGCCGCTGGGGAACGTCGATGACATCAAGACCGTCGGCAAAATGAGTAAGCTGTTCGGTGGCAAAGAAGCTCAGGGCATGGGCACGATCAACGTCAAGACTCAGCCTAAGGGAGCTCAGGTGGCCGTCAACCAGCACATGCTGGATAAAGACACGCCCGTCAACTTCATCCTCGATCCCGGTAACTACATCGTCGACATCACCTTGAGCGGCTATGTCTCCGTCCACAAAGTCATCTCCGTGGATAGAGGCGGGAAAGTCGTTATCGACGAGGTCCTGCAGCACGAGTAGGCTGCCACATCCTCGAACACGAAGACAACGAAATGATGAGGCCCTACGACGCAGTAGCCGCGCCGTGACTTCCATTTTGTCGCGACTTTCATTCTGTCGTGATCTTCACTTTGTCATTCCGACCGGAGCAGGAGCGCCAGCGACGGCGGAGCGGAGGAACCTGCTGCTTGCCTGCGCCACTACCGCTTGTCATCCTGAGCCCCGCAAGCCCCACCGCCGAAAGCACAACGCGAAGAGCCTATGCACTTGTCGACGTCATGATGAACCGATGGGCGGAGATGTCGGAGGCTAATCCAAACCAGCAAGCCCGAGAAGGCACGAGATCGAATCGGAGTGGACGGCACAAGAACGCGATCGAGCGGCGGGAGGACCTTGCCCAGCGGTCGAACCGCCCCACCTAAGCCGAAAGCGGGCTCGAGCCACTCGCCTGGGTCAATGAGTGTAATGGGGATGTTTCGTCAATCATTGTCCGGTAGCTAGCCGAGTTAATCGATTTACACCAAATCCGGCAATTGCTCCAACGTTGATTCCAACGCCGTAGCCCATGAGGAACGCCAGGACGAATGCGTGCGCCGACAGCCAAGACTGTGAGTTCCGTACATGTAGCCCCGCGACATATAGGCCCCGGCGTCCATCCCAATCCAGCCTCCTAAGGCACCGAACAGCGGTATGCAGACCGAATAGCTGGCAAGGAATCGGACACGACGCACGAAGAAGAGAAATGCCGCGATCACAATTCCTGCGAGCACCGGGAGAATGAAAAGGACAAAACCAAGACCAGCCATTCCAGTAAAACACGCCTTTCTCAAGACTAATAATCGTCCAACTAGGAGGAGAGCGTTCCCGGCCCGTTCTACTTGGGGAACTGCACCTCGTACGCTCCTATGTCGCAGCCCGTGGTCAGCGCTGGGTCGCCGGGACGGTGGTAGCCACGCTGATCGCTGCCCAGAATATGACCATGACCGTCGGTACAGCCGCTAGGGTTGCCCGCGTCAATTGCAGGGCTGCCGGGCAGAAGAGCCATCGTTTTCCTCGTTCCACCATTGTTCAGCAGCAGGCCGAGCTTAGGATCGGTGTTGATCAGATCACCAGCGGCATTGAAGTCGCAGGTGCCGTCGCTGCTCAGGTTGTAACCATCTGACACGATCATGCCGCTACAATTTCTGCCTGTATTGTTCGAAACGATGCTGTTCTGGATAGTCACTGTTTGGTTGGAAGGATTCGCAATGCCGGCGGCGTTAATTGTGTTTCCTGCCACAATGTCATTATTCCCGCTGATGGTGCTGTTGTTGATCGCCAGGCTCCCGGACAACAAGATGATGCCGCCGCCCTCGATGTTGGAAACGACGGTGTCGTTGGTGATCGTTAAATGGCAACTTTCGCCAAGTATCCCGCCGCCGCTATGCCATGCGCGGTTGTCGCTGATCGTGCTGTTGTAGATCAATAGACTATTTCGACCGCCTCCGCCGCAAACGACGCCGCCTCCATAGCCCGCAGTATTCCCGGTTATCGTAGTTTTATCGATCGTCATCGTGCCATTGGGACCGTTGTAGACGCCGCCACCCGAGGAACCGGAACCTACTGAGCCGGCATTATTCCCACTGATGGTGCTATAGATGATCATCAGATCGCCGTCGCTGTAGACGCCGCCGCCATCGCCAGCGCCCGGCGGGCCACCCCACCCATTTAGAATCGTCAGGTTCGCAAGAATGACTTGGCTGGCAGGTACTCTGTACGGTATCGTGACCACCACGCCCATTCCGCCACCGTCGATAATGGTGGTGTTGGCATTAGCGCCGACAATGCTCAAGCTGTAGGAAATGGTTAGGTTCTCAGTGTAAATGGCAGCCGCGACTCGGATGATATCGCCCGAATGAGCAAGATCGATCGCGTGTCCGATGGTCTTGCAGGCGGTCGATACTGATTGGCAGGTGTTGCTGTCGGAGCCGCTTGCGCCATCGGCATACCATGTATGGGCCCAGGCTGTGGACGCCAGTGCCAGGAACAGAACGCTGCAGAACGCAAAATTGAGTTTCACGATAGTCCCCCTTCAGGTCCGTGGCGTGCCCCCAACATGTTGGCCTCGTATAGACCCGTTGTCAATGTGAAGGATTTTGCATAGGGATGATTGACGAAATCAGGCGATTTCACTCATTGAGAATCTGACAGGTCAATGAGTGTAATCGGGATTTATCAACAACTAGGCAAATGCCAGTCCTTAGCGCGATAGAAGTGGCGTTACCCCGGCTGCCCCTAATTGTTGAATCAGGCGTCTACCCTTATTGACCCAGTTGTGAATCTCTACTCGCCACCGAGGTAAGCCGGCGAGATCCTACCTTCTCCGTGACGGGCCGACCACTTGACTCTGCCCCACGTGGCCTACCTTCCGCAGCCGCGGGCCTCACGGCACACGCAGTCACCTCGCCTGTCAAAACTGTTCACGGTGTCCCCTTGCTAACGGCCATCGCTGGTGCCCCAAATGGCGAACGCCGCACGGTCGTATAAACAGCATCGAACACGCTCAATCCTTGAATGCTCGCCACACCACCGACGGTGATCGGATCGGCGAGATATTGGACACTGCTCTCGGCGTTTGTGAATGCAGCCCACGCGGGAAGACCCGGACCATTCGGATCGCCGGACCTTGCGAAGTTGACCCAGTAGCTGGACATTTCCTCAGCCAGCTTCCGATCTCCAGTAGTCCAGTTCCACGACGACTGGTCCAGGTGGTTAAAGACATACCAGAGCTCGGCGAAGTGGCTCGCGCCCCAACCGGCGTACACGGAGCTAGCTGGGAACGGCGGCTGCTGTCGAAACGAGTAGTAGAAGACGGGACTCTTGCCAGTTCCGGCTTGCAGCCTCGCCCATGCCCACATATCCCAGCCGAAGCGGAGATCGCGTTCAAGGCTGAGTTGCGCCTGTCGCGCCTCCTCGTCGGTCGCGTGGGGATAGGCCGTGACCAGCGTCGGAGGAAGTTGACCAACGCTCTGCTCCAGATCATGGTCGAACGTAGCGGCAGTCTCGTGGGAGACGTCCACCAACGCTCGCGCCTCTTCTGCGTTCGAGCCGATCAGCAGCGGGACATCGTTCTGCTGCCCTGAAGCAAAGGCCTCGTACGGCGAAAGCGGAAGCACATAGGGTTCGATCACAGCGTGGACGATACCACCGGCATTGCCGCTGAGCAGGGACGCCGGCAGCCCGCGTAGCCCCTTGAGCGAGGGCGCACCCAGCGCAGCGGCGTACTTCTCCCCTTCATGTTCCGCATTCGCCAACAGGTATTTTGGTGCGAGTTGAAGCGGTTCGAACAGGCCGCCGCTCTCTCCAATGGCGCGCTGAAACAAGCCTTTGGCCAGGGGCGAGGCCATGAGGATGCTGACCGAGATGGACCCGGACGACTGGCCGGCGATGGTTACACATTTCGGGTCACCCCCAAATGCTGCAATGTTCCTCTGAATCCATTCGAGGGCTGCGATCTGGTCCATCAGGCCGTAGTTCCCGGACGAGTGGTGCGTGGACTCGCGCGTCAGCTCGGGTAGCGCAAGAAAACCAAGCGGACCCAGGCGATAGGCGATCGTGACCAGGATCACATTCTTTTGAGCGAGCTGGTCGCCCCAGTACAGAGGCATCGCGGCCGACCCGTTGATGTATCCGCCGCCATATATCCAAACGACCACCGGCAGGCGCTCGTGCGCGGTCTTTGTCTCGGCCTTCGCCGGCGCCCAGATGTTGAGGTAGAGGCAATCCTCGCTCACGGTCGGAGGTGTCTCTCCCGGCATGGAGACTCCAACTTGCATGCACGCCGGGGCAAACGCCTCTGCCTGTCGCGTGCCGGTCCAGGATGCGGCACGCGCCGGCGGGCGCCAGCGCAAGTCGCCGAGCGGCGGAGCAGCGAATGGGATTCCCTTGTAGACACTCAATCCATTGGAATGAATCCCAGCTACGGTTCCGGACTCCGTCACGACGTGCTGCGCGACAGAGGTGCCCGCCAGCTGTACCGCCGCCACCAAAACACACGTGAACTTCCATCCGTTCCGCACGTGGACCTCCTCAAGCTGTCCGAGTCGTTGAAGATCAGGATTCTTCTTCTAAGGTTGAACTACGATTGCGACGCTATCCTGAAGCTCCGCATGCGAGGACTATCTTCCTCCTGACGCGCTGGCGCCGTGCAATATTGCTCAGGTGCACGAAGATCGGAATGCAATCCGATCCTATCGATCGTTGCACTCCCCAAGGTTGTATACTCGGGGACCAAGAAAATCAAGGTACGTTAAGGGTTCAGTAGAAGCTCTGGGGTGCCATCACCATCTTCGGGCCGCGCTTCGAAGGTCAATGAGTGACATCGGGATATTACGCCAACGAACACAGCGGCCATGCATGGCGGGCTTCCTATCGAAACCGGGAGCGCACAGTTTTGCGGGTGAGAAGAATCCACCACCAGACGCTTACCGGGAATAAGACCACAAGCAAGGCTCCGACGATGACGGGCGTTAAGTCTCCGATCACGAAAATTGCGCCCTCTGCAACGTTCTTCGGATGATATAGACGCAGGAAAAGAGCACAGCCACACACGGGAACAGTTGCCATGTAGAGCGTTGTTCTTCGCGCCCAGTTTCGCATCCGCAAGAGCCCCCTGCCAGTGACCACGCCCAACAGAGAGAGGCAGAGTGGAACCCCGATAACGACGGCGTAAAGCTCATGAGACCGGGTTTGAAGGAGAATAGTTGGGTGAGGCGCGGCAGCGGCGGCGGCATATCTGTGGTTAGAGATCGCGTCACCCAACAAGAGTAGTGCGGATGGAGCCCACACGAGTGCGCTCACCGCGAACTGAACGACCGCGACGGCCACGATCTGGGCCGATGGTTTCAAAGCGGTCGAACTAGGTGAGTCTCTTAGCAACTCAGAGGGCGTCATGACATGCCACCGCCGGATTGTAGCCGATAGATGAGGTTACCGGCCCTAAATGTTGTAAACATGTGATTACACTCAAAACCTCGATGGCGGGAGCAATGAGTGTCATGCCCATCACGAAGTGCGCATTTCGATTTAGGGTTTTGCTGACTCAATTATGATGCGTCTCTTCGCATGTCCGATCATGGCGTCCGCAATGCCCGGCCATCGGTCGTGCGCTTTGCCTCCCTCGCTCAGCTCGTCAGCCGTAAGTCCGGTCGCAGCAAGATCCTCGCCATAGATAATCATGAACTCCTTCCGCTTTTCCTCATCCAGCAGGTGGACGAGGCGCACATACATCATTGCCTCCGGCATCCGATAACCCCGGGCACGCACAAGCGCCTCGATGTGCTCACGATCAGAACCTGACTCCGTCGTCGCGCCCTTCGCCCGAACCCAGGTGTCCACGTAGAAATCCATGCCGCCGATGGTCGTGTGCTTCGGGGAATCGTACGTGTGACGCAGATCAGGTCGGCTCGGCAAGTAGCCTTCAAATTGGATCCAGTACAGCCGTTGAACGTTCTTCTGCGCATCGGCTTCCACGAAAGCGTGCAGTTCGCAATCTGCGATGCCGTAGAGCACCCAGCGATCTGCTCCGACATACTGAGCTGCCTTCGGCAATTCAATTCGTACTGCCGGATCACGCTCCGAAGTGACCACGTTGTCCAAGACTTTGCGCACGGGAGGCGCAGTTTGGGCAATGAGTGTGACGCCCCAGACGAAAGATAATATGAACACAACAATGGCTTGAAGCAAGAATCACCTCAGACGTGATTGCTCATTCGCATGATGACTGCCCATTTTATTTTCGGCAAGTATCATTTTACCTACAGAGGGGTGGTCAGCTTCGCAGTCAGTTGTCGTTAACTGGCGATTACACTCATCGACCCTCATATGAGTGCAGCGGGGATGCTATGCCAGCTCACGGGTCTCGTATAGAATCCGGGGCAGACGGGACGTTCCCCAACTCATCGCCGGCGCCGAAGAATTTCCACAGCCACACTGTGACATCTGACCTTGTGCCCACAATAAAATCTCGCGATCATAGTCGAGGCCGTGACGGTTGGGCGAACCCAACCCGCCGCGCTCCTAACTCGTTTGTTCTCTAGATTTTGACCTCTAAGTTCTTTGACATCCGGATTTTGCGGAGAATTTCCCGCTAACGTGATGATCCCACTGACAGGAGGGGGGAGGGGGATACCCGATGTTTCAGCAAACAAGCGGACGACCCAGCCCTCCCCGAACCATCGCCGCCAACTTTATTTTCAAGCAGGAATCCACAGCCCGAGCGGACTGGATGAGAACTGAGAACTGCTGAGCCTTAGTTAGGCAGCTTGAAGTTCACCGTGACTTGCGTCTGAATCTCAACCGGCTCGCCGTTAAGCAAGTAAGGTTTGTATTTCCACTGCTTCACCGCGTCAACCGCGGCGCGCGCCAACTGTGGATTTCCGCTGGCAATCTTAACCGCGGAAATGTCGCCGCTCTTGGAAATGGTTGCCACAAGCTCAACCGCACCCTCGATGTGCATCTGCAGTGCGCTTGCCGGATACACGGGAGCCGTCTTTTTCACCAGAAGTCCTCGCGACACTCCCTGTGAGACATTCAGAGTCCCCAGCACGGGAGCCGGCGCGTTGCTCTCGCCGCCCATCAGATTAGGAATCGCTCCGCCGCCGTCCCCGGCAGCAATACCGGTCATGCTCGGAGCAGGCGTATCGGGCGTCGCCGCGGGCTTTGCGACCTGCTTCTGCGAAAGATCGTTCTTGATCACGATGGCTGGCGCTGCCGCTATCGTGTCTGGAGCCTTATCGGCTGTCGGAGCCGAAACTTTGGCAGAGTTCGCTTTCGGATTGAGCTTACCCGAATGAGCGGGCGTTTTCTCGGCGTCGTCCTCGTCTGACGCATCGGAGTTGGAAGAAGTCTTGGATGTCCCGGCCTGTTGTGGAGCCGCTTCGGTGCCGGGCGTCGAGGACGAAACCGCCGAAGGCGCAGAAGTCGTGGAAGAAGTAGCAGTGGACGAGGCAGGAGCCACTCTCGGTGCCACCGATGGAAACACCCCAGGCGTTTTCACCACCGACCCAGCAACCTTCGTGAAAGGAGTTGCGGCCCCGCTCGAACCCACCCATTGCATCCACAGTGCGTAACCGCCGGCGGCCACGAGCACAACCGCAGCCACGATCAGCAGGGTCTTCTTGCTGCCGCGGGAAGCGGGCCTGGCACCGTCGCTGACATTGCCCCCGAAGGTGAACGCCGGCGCGGGTGCAGACGATCCGTCGCCCGAAGAAGTCTCCACGCCGAAGTCCGCGACTTTTCCGGCAGAACTCTCGGGCGCGGACGTCGGCGATTTGATGTCCGTTGTGATACTGGATTTCGTCTCGCGGGCGGGAGCCGGCGCGCTTGCAGCGCCTGACCCAACCCCTGCCGAACTGGCCGACGACAGATTTGCCGATTGTGTTGTTGCTATCTTTGCCTCGGGCAGAGCGATCGAAGGCGAAGCGACTTCATCGCTAATCTCCAAAATGTCCGCGTCACTTTCATTGATTTCGCCGGGAATCGATGCCACCACTTTCGGCTGCGCCGGTTTCTGAGCTGGAATACTGGCCGTTGCCGCATTTACCAAAGGTGTGACGGGTGCGGCCGGGCGCGCAGCAACCACCCTTGAATTGGGTGCGGGGGACACCGGCTTTGGAGGCGTCGGCGCCGGCTTCACGGCTACCGTCGGTGCCGTCGTCGCCGCTGGTTTTCCGGCTTCGTTCTTGCGCAACAGTCCGCGGGCAACTCGCAGCGTGCCTTTTGCCTGCTCCACATTGATGGGTTTGGTGAGAACCAGGTTCGCTCCGATCCGGAAAGCCTTTGCCACTCCCGCCTGCCCTTCCACCACCGCCACCGCCAGAGATGACTGGTTGGCGGGCGTGTTCCGCGCACTCTTGAACAGCAACGTGGCGTTCTGCTCGTTATCGCAGTCGACCACGACGGCATCGAAGTGCTCGCCCATCAATTTCTTGACCGCTCCAAAGGGTTCGGTACAGGGAATGACGGTGAAGTCCAACTCGCTGAGAACCTGCGTTACCGCGCGAGCCATCTTCTCATCGGGACAGAATAAGAGCGCTTGATAACCCATACTAAGGTCATCGTAGGTACACTCGTAAGCCTCATCAAGTTACGGTGGTAATTCCGATTTAGCCCGTTTTTCCGGGCCAGAAAGGCTTTTGGCCCATCACGATTCTAGGTTGCGAGCCTTGATTGCGGCGCGCATACAATACCGTCTCATGCGCATCCCACTCTGGCTCAAGCTGCTGTGGACCGCGTGGGTGATCGCCTGGGTGCCGGTTTACTGGCGACAGTACGGTCTGCAGAATTTTCTTTTCTTCTGCGATCTCGGAAATTTATTTATCACCGCTGGCCTCTGGCTTGAAAGCCCGCTCATCTTTTCGTGGCAGGCAATCAGCGTGCTGCTCTTCCAGACTCTATACACCATCGACCTGACCGGCACTCTTGTAACTGGACGCCACTGGATCGGCGGAACCGAATTCATGTTCGACTCGCATGTCGCACTCTGGATTCGCCTGCTGAGTTTGTTTCACGTGGTCGCGCCGCTCCTGCTGCTGTGGGCGATCTGGCGTTTAGGCTACGATCGCAGAGGTTGGAAGTATCAGACGCTGACCGCGTGGATCGTAGTCCCCATCAATTATTTCTGGCGTCCGCAATACGATGTGAACTGGGCCCGCGGCCCGTTCTTTCACGAACAGCACGTCATACCCGGACTCTTGTATCTGCTCCTGTACCTGATCACAGTTCCGGCCGTCGTTTATTTTCCAACGCACTTGTTTCTGGTCTGGCTCACACGACGGTGGCACGCCAAATCCTAGTCATCTTTCCCGGCCTTGTCTCCCTGATTCCGCTGCCGGTTCGGCGCCGCCGAGTCTGGCAGTTGACGATCAGCTGGCTCCGCGACCGTGGAAGTCGCCGCCTTGATTGCGGCATCGATCTTGTCCTTCGCACCCGGATCGCCGCCCAGATAAAGCGTCTGCGAGGCGGAGGCGAGATTCGTTCCGGATTCCTCCACAAACTTCATGATGCGCAGCAGCAATTGTTCGCGTGCAGTAGCGAACTCATCGAACTCCCTCGTCAGCACGTAACAAAAAAGTTCCACGTTGATGGCACTCGGAGTTACCTCAGTGAGCCGCACACGAGCCGTGCTGGCCTCAATCTTAGGTTGCTTGGTGAGCACGCTTCGGATTTCCGCAAGCACAGCGCGCACCTGGTCCGGCGCGGTTTCCGGATGCAGTCCCAGGACCGTCTTGAACAGCATCTTGTCCCGCCGGCTCAGGTTCTCAACATTGATGGTTGCAACCGTGCCATTCGGAATCGCCAGCAGCGTCCGCTCTTCCGTCCGCACCCGGGTCGAGCGCAGCCCAATATCTTCGACCGTTCCCGTGCGGTCGCCGAACTTGCAAACGTCCCCCACGCGAATCACTTCATCGCCCAATACCGAGACGCCGCCAAATAAATTCGCGATGGTCTGCTGCGCGCCAAAGCCAACGGCCAACGTGCCAATTCCCACCCCCGCCAGCGCCGTGCTCAGATTGAAGCCCAGCACGCCCAGGATGAAAAAAATCGCCATCACGACAACGATTGCCTTGATGATCCGTTCGCCCAGCAGCATCAGCGAACCTGTCCCCGAGTGACCGCGAGCCAGGGCCCGGTTGCGCACGCCCTGCAGGAACCAGCGGATCATCCGCCACAGAATCCAGTTCGCGCCGATGATGACCGCAACCGTCGTGACCTGCACGTAGTAATGCCGCTGCAGCAGCGGCATGCCGAGGTAGCGGGCCAGAATCCGGTGAATTGCCGTGCCCACCAGCAGCCACGCCGGCCCGGAAACCGAATACCATGGCCCCAGTCCAGGGTGCGCTTTCCTCTGCGCCCACCACCGCAGCGGGATTTCAAACACCACCAGCAACAGCCAGCCCGCGGCCGCCGCCACGGGAATGATCAGCAGCAGAGCCAGCCATTGCCACAGCGGCATTCCCGCCAATTGGTGCTTCACCACCCACGGCGGCAATCGCGTTTCCACCTGCCGCGCCTCGACCTGATCGTAAAGTTCCGGAATTTTCTCGAGCGTGTCGGAAGAGATCAGCCAGATTTTTCCCACGCTCGGGTCGGAAACGCGCACCAGTTCCAGGTCCGTCTCCACGTCGCCGGAAGACATGGTCCCCAGCTTCTGCCGGCCCGGCGGAACGCCTTCCTGCAGCATGCCTTCAGGCTGCGTGCTTAGATTCTTCAGGCTCCCGGCGTACGCGCGGTCCATCACCAGCTTCAGATTCCTCGCCAGCGTCTCGCCTTCGCTCTGGCGGCGCGCCGGGCTCATCTGCAGATATTGCGCCGCGATGCTGTAGTTGCCCGCTTGCGCCGCCTGCAGAAATCCGAAGACAGTTCCGTAAGGCGTACCGCGCCCCAGCGCATCCGTCGGAGTGTTGGCAGCGGTGCTCGAGGCCGTCGTGGGTTGCAGAATCTGAGTCAGCGGGCTCTGTGCCGCGAGCGGAAGGCAGGCCGCAACACCGAGAACAAGAAACGCAATTCTTTTGGAAAAAGTAGACATGGGTTCTTTCCCAGATTAGTTGCGCTTGGGGCGATACACGTGGGTGCTGGTGCCAAAGAAAACTTCCGCGGCTTCCATCACCGTTTCCGAAAGCGTGGGATGCGGATGGATCGTCATCGCCACATCGCGGGCCAGCGCGGCCATTTCGACCGCCAGCACTCCTTCGGCAATCAGTTCGCCGGCGCCCACGCCCACAATCCCAACGCCCAGCACGCGCTCGGTCTGCGGATCGATGAGCAGCTTGGTCATTCCCTCGGGACGGTCGAGCGTAACCGCGCGTCCCGACGCGCCCCAGGGAAACTTCGCAACCTTGATCTCGCGATTTTCTTTCTCCGCCTGAGTTTCAGTCAACCCGCACCACGCAACTTCAGGATCGGTGAACACCACCGCCGGAATCGCAGCCGGTTCAAAAGCAACCTTGTGCCCGGCGATGGCCTCGACGGCCGTTCGTCCCTCGTGCGAAGCCTTGTGCGCCAGCATGGGCTCACCCACCACGTCGCCAATCGCGTAGATCGATGGATCGCCGGTCTGCAGTTGTTTGTTCACCTCGATGAACCCGCGCGGATTTACCTGCACTTGCGTGTTTTCGAGTCCAGGGATCTCGGAATTCGGCTTGCGACCCACCGACACCAGCACGCGATCAAAAACTTTCTCCCGATCTTTTTCCTGCACGGACGCCCCTGCGAAAGTCGCCCGGATTCCCGCGCCATCTTCTTTGAGAGAAGCGACGGTAGTGTTCAGAAGAATCGCCTCAAACATCTTCTCCAGCCGTTTGTGCAGCGGAAGAACCAGATCGCGATCCGCACCGGGAAGCAGGCCGGGCAGCATTTCGACGACAGTCACGCGCGTTCCCAGCGCCGCGTACACCGAACCCAGCTCCAGGCCGATGTATCCGCCGCCCACAACCAGCAAACTGCCCGGGATGTCTTCAAGATTCAGCGCGCCAGTCGAATCCATCAGGCGCGGCGAATCCAGCTTAAGCGCGGGAATAATCGCAGGCCGCGAACCGGTCGCAAGAATAATCCGGTCAAAGCTGAGAACAACTTCGCTTGCATCAGCCTTGCTGATCCGCAACGTGGTCGAATCTTGAAACGCCGCGCGGCCCTGAATGTATTCCACGTGGCGCTGCTTCGAGAGCAGTCCCAAGCCTCCGGTAAGCTTCTTGACCACGCCTTCTTTCCAGCCGCGCAGCCGCGCCAGATCAATCTTCGCCGGAGGAAATTCGATTCCCCAATTCTTGGCCTGCTGCGATTCCTCAATCAGCTTGGCGACATGCAGCAGCGCCTTCGAGGGAATGCAGCCGCGATAGAGGCACACGCCGCCGGGATTAATTTCGGGATCGATCAGCGTGACCTGCATGCCAAGATCAGCGGCAAGAAAGGCAGCAGCGTAGCCGCCCGGTCCGGCGCCGATTACAGCGATGCGCAACTTTCCGGCTCCTTCATTGGACGTCTGGTTCAAGGTTTCGTTCATGAAATTTCAGTGCGTCATCCCGAAGCCCCGCGCTTTTACCAGCGGGGCGAGGGATCTCCCGCATCACGACTGCCGTGCGGATTGGAAACTGCCCGACTGCAAATCATCGCTGACGGGTCCCGCCGCTATCCCTGAACCGAAAGCAGAAACGGCTGCTCGAACGCCTCCGCGACCCAGCGCAGAAAACGCGCAGCATCCGCGCCGTCAATCAGGCGATGATCGTAAGACAGCGAGAGCGGCAGGATCAGCCGCGGCTCGAACTTCCCGCCAATCCATTCCGGCTCCATGCGCGAACGCGAAAGCCCAAGAATCGCAACCTCGGGATGATTCACGATCGGCGTAAACGCCGTCCCGCCAATGCCGCCGAGGTTGGTGATGGTGAAAGTGCCGCCTTCCATGTCGGCGAGCGTAATTTTCTTTTCCCGCGCCTTCTGCGACAGTTGAGACAACTCGACCGCCAGCTCCACAATATTTTTCTTGTCCACATCGCGGATCACCGGAACCAGCAACCCGCGATCCGTATCCGCCGCAACCCCGATGTTGATGTACTGCTTGTAAACGATTTCTTCTTTCTCCATATCGATGCTGGCGTTGAATTGTGGGAACACTTTCAAAGCCGCTGCGCAAACCTTCAAGGCAATCGCAGTCACAGTCATCTTGCCGCCGGCCTGTTCGGCCTTGGGCGCAAAACGCGCGCGCAAATGCTCGAGTTCGGTGATGTCAGCGCGGTCGTGCTGGGTCACGTGCGGAATCGTGTTCCAGGATTCCGCCAGATGTTCCGCCGTCTTGCGGCGAACTCCGCGCATGGACACGCGTTCGATCTTTCCCCACTTGGCGAAGTCCGGCAGCTTCGGTTCAATGAAGTGTCCGGCGCGCGGCGGAGCCTGCGCCGCTGCAGCTGCGCCAGCGACCAGAGCTTTTGCGTGGGCCTTGACATCGTCTTCACTAATTCGCCCACCGGGGCCCGTGCCCTTGACTGTATAAATGTCGACGCCAATTTCGCGAGCGAGACGGCGAGTGGAGGGAGCTGCCGGCACCGGTTCGCGGTGCTCGGTTCCCGCAACCTTCCCCAATTGCGCAGGCATCGAGAACGCCGGAGGCCGCGGCTGCGGCTGGTCGGGAGGCAACGCCTGTTCCTCGGTCTTGCCCTCCGCCCGAATTGCGGCCTGGAACGCCAGACGCGCACCATGCTGGCCCGAAACATGTTCCACGGGACGGCTTGCTGGGCGCGCCGTTTCGACCGGCGACGCTGCCCCACCTTGCAGCGTGAAAATCACCTGCCCAACTTTTATTTTCTCTCCTTCTTTGACCTTCACATCTTTTACGACGCCGCTGACCGAGGAAGGAACTTCCACTACCGCCTTGTCGGTTTCGAGTTCCATCACTGGCTGGCCCTCGGAAACCTTGGCGCCCGGGGCGATCATCAAACGCACCAGATCACCCTCCGAAATGTTTTCCCCCAGTTCCTGCAGCCGGAATTCCCGGGGCGCCGGCGTATCAGTCGACCGGTTTCGCGGCGGCGCCGCCTGGGATTGCGCCGGCGGCGTGGGAGTCGGCGGCAGCTTTACCGCCGCTGTCGGTTCAACCGATGGACGTTGTTGCGGCGGCACGATAGAAGCCTGAGGCGCAGAACCCTGAGACTGAGATGAAGACCCTTGAGGCGCGGCCGCGGCCACCGCGGCACCCGCATGATTGTCCACGGTGAAGATCACCTGGCCAACCTTGATCTTCTCGCCTTCCTTAACCAGAATCTCCTTCACTTTTCCGCTCACTGACGAAGGCACTTCCACGACCGCCTTGTCGGTTTCGAGTTCCATCACGGCCTGGCCCTCGCTGACGGTTGCGCCGGGCGCGATCATCAGGCGCACCAGGTCGCCCTGTTCAATGTTTTCACCGAGTGCGGGAAGTTTGAATTCGATCACGGAGTCTTGAATCACTGATTCGTTTTCCTTGTTTACTCGAAGCTATTAATTAGGTATTGTATTTAGCTCGTCGCCGGGTTAAGTTTTTCCGCATCGACCTCCAGGTCATGCACTGACTGTTTCACCACATCGAGGCCGATTTTCTTTTCCCGCGCCAGCGCCCCCAGCGTGGCCAGCACAATGTGCTTGGCGTCCACTTCGAAGAAGTCGCGCAGCGCCACCCGGCTCTCACTGCGGCCAAACCCGTCTGTCCCCAGCGATACCAGTTGTCCCGGCACCCACTTCGCCAGCGATTCCGGCAGCACCTTCATGTAATCCGATGCCGCAATGAACGGCCCAGGCGCATCCTTCAGCGTCTGCGTTACATACGGAATCCTAGGCGCTTCGCCAGGATGCAGCATGTTCCAGCGCTCGCAGTCGTTGGCGTTGCGGTAGAGTTCTTTGTAGCTGGTCACGCTCCACACATCCGCCGCCACGCCATACTTTTCTTTCAGGATGGTCTGCGCCTTCAACACCTCGTACATGATGGTGCCGCTGCCCAGCAGTTGCACGCGCAGCTTCGCGTCCGTCGCGTCCGAACTGTTGAATCGATAAAGCCCGCGCAGAATGCCTTCGCGCACGTGCTCACCCTTCGGCATCTCCGGCATGGGAAGCGGCTCGTTGGTCACGGTTAGGTAATAGAAAATCGATTCCTGATCCACGTACATGCGCTTGATGCCATCTTGAATGATGATGGCAATTTCATATGCGAACGCCGGATCGTAGGCCAGCAAGTTGGGAACCGGCAGCGCGAGCACGTGGCTGTGGCCATCCTGATGCTGCAAGCCTTCGCCGGCCAGCGTGGTTCGTCCCGCCGTGCCGCCGATGAGAAATCCGCGGCAACGCATGTCCGCCGCCGCCCAGATCAAATCCCCGATGCGCTGGAAGCCGAACATCGAGTAATAAATAAAGAACGGGATGGTGTTGATGCCATGATTGGCGTAGGCCGTGCCCGCCGCAATAAACGAGCACATCGACCCGGCTTCGGTAATTCCTTCCTCCAGAATCTGTCCGTTTTTCGCTTCCTTGTAGTAAAGGAGCGTGTCCATATCGACCGGCTCGTAGAGTTGTCCTACGCTCGAGTAGATTCCGACCTGACGGAACAAAGCTTCCATCCCGAAGGTGCGGGCTTCATCGGGAATGATGGGGACGATCAGCTTGCCGAGTTCCGGATCGCGCAGCAGCTTCGCCAGCAGCCGCACGAAAACCATGGTCGTCGAAGCGTCGCGTCCCTCCGTGCCTTTGTAGAACTCTTCAAAATACGATTCCGGCACTGGCTTCAGCGGCGTGGCACGTACTTTGCGTTGCGGCATGTATCCGCCGAGCTGTTGCCGCCGCGCTTGCATGTACTTGATCTCGGCGCTGTCGTCGGTGGGACGGTAGAAGGGCGCATTGTGCAATTCGTCGTCAGGAATTGGAATGCCGAAACGCGAGCGGAAAAGTTCCAGCTCATCTTCATTCAGCTTTTTCTGCTGGTGCGTGATGTTCTTGCCTTCACCCGCTTCGCCCAGGCCGTAACCCTTGATGGTCTTGGCCAGAATGATCGTCGGCGATCCGGTGTGATCGACTGCAGCGCGGTACGCGGCATGCACCTTGATGGGATCGTGTCCGCCGAGGCGCATGCGCGCCAGTTGCTCGTCGGAAAGGTGCTCAACCATCTTGAGCAGACGCGGGTCAGTTCCGAAAAGATTCTGGCGGAAGTAGGCTCCGCTCTCGACAAAATATTTCTGGTACTGCCCGTCGCTGACTTCTCCCAGACGCCTCACCAGCAGGCCGTCGCGGTCATTGCGAATCAGGCTGTCCCAGTCCGAGCCCCAGATCACCTTGATCACATTCCATCCCGCGCCGCGGAAGATGGCTTCGAGTTCCTGAATAATCTTTCCGTTGCCGCGCACTGGACCATCGAGGCGCTGCAGGTTGCAGTTCACTACGAAGATCAGGTTGTCTAGATTCTCGCGCGAAGCCAGAGTGATCGACCCCAGCGATTCCGGCTCGTCCATTTCGCCGTCGCCCATGAACGCCCACACCTTGCCGCCGGTGGACTGCTTCAGTCCGCGATTCTCCAGATAGCGAATGAAGCGCGCGTGATAGATCGCCTGGATCGGCCCCAGTCCCATCGAGACCGTGGGAAACTCCCAGAAGTTTGGCATCAGCCACGGATGAGGATAGGAGCTGAGGCCGCCGCCGGGCTTGAGTTCGCGGCGGAAGTTTTCCAACTTTTCTTTCGGTAGGCGACCCTCAAGAAAGGCGCGGGCGTAAATTCCAGGCGCAGCGTGACCCTGGAAGTAAACAAAATCGCGGTCGCCGCTTTCGGTTTGCGCCTGAAAGAAATGATTGAAAGCCACTTCGTACAACGTGGCGGCGGAAGCGAAGGTCGAGATGTGGCCGCCAATGCCTTCCTGAATCTTGTTGGCGCGCACAACCATGGCCAGCGCGTTCCAGCGCACCAGGCTCTTGATGCGGCGTTCCATCTCCTGGCTGCCGGGGAACGGCGCCTGCTGCAGAGTGGCGATCGTGTTCTGGTAGGGAGTAGTCGCAGTGAAAGGAAGATTCACTCCCGCGGCGCGGCGGGCATGCAGGGCTAATTGTTGCAGCAGTCTCCCCGCGCGAGTCGGGCCGCCTTTGGACAGTACATAGTCGAGCGAGTCGACCCACTCCCGCGTTTCCAATACCTCTTGACCGTCAGTTTCCGTCTGAGCCACGTCTGATCTCTCCATCGGATAAGGCCGAACCTTCCATGATATTCAATTATGCGGAATTTTGCTGGGGGGTCTCCTGAACGAGGGTCGATGGCCAGACGTTCTACAATGCTAAAGTCGGCGGGGATGACCGGTCGGGAGGCGCAGAATGTTGCGAGTCACGCTGCTTCTGATTGTCGTTGTGGTCCTGATATTTCTGGTTCCACGCCTGTTCTCGGGCGGGCGCGGCGCTGTTCCTGGCCTCGGGAGCCTCGCTCCCGACTTCACCTTGCCGTCGCAGGATGGTTCTTCTGTCAGCTTGAAGGATTACCGCGGCAGCTGGGTCGTGCTTTATTTTTATCCCAAGGATCAGACTCCGGGCTGCACGCGGGAAGCGCACAACTTTCAGGCGGATGAGGCGAAGTATGCCGCACGGCAAGCTGTTGTTCTAGGGGTGAGCGTGGACAGCGTGGACTCGCATAAAAAGTTCTGCGCCAAAGAAGGATTGAACTTCAAGCTGCTGGCTGACCGTGACGGCAAGGTAAGCAGCGCCTACGGGTCGCTTACAAACCTTGGAGTGGTAAAGTTCGCCGCGCGGCATACATTTCTCATCGATCCCAGCGGGAAGGTTGCCAGGGCATATACCAGCGTCGATCCGGCGCGGCACAGCGGAGATGTGCTGGTTGCGCTCGACCAACTGCAGAAGCAGTAGGCGCTGAATGTTCCGACTGGAACACTAGAGCGTTTTGTACCGGAACACTGTGGAAAACTCGGAAATCTTCGGAAAACCACCTTAAAGCTATAGTTGGTTGGCGGCAAGTCGATGAGGGGGCTGGATTTGCTCGGGTGCCGATATGTCGGCAGGAAAAACGTGGGGCGAAGAGAAGGCGGCGAAAATCGGGTCTCGAGGCTGGCACTTCGGGGCGGCGAGTGCTAATTGCATGGACTTACAAGGTGGCCACCGGAAATCATGGCGGGACACGCCACTTCTGTTGCGGTGACCAAGAGGCTGGCTGGCCTTCGAGTCGTTTGACGAAATATCCTAGAACTGGGATAATTGAATGGCGCGATCAAGGCGTGTTCCCGGCGAAAAACCGTTGTACTGGATTGGATCAGCCAGGAATGACTTACTGGAATTCCCCGAGGCTGTAAAGGATGAAATTGGTGTCGCTCTGAGCGCCGCGCAGTTTGGTGGAAAGCATCCGAAGGCGAAGCCGTGGAGAGGCGAAGGCGCTGGAGTTCTCGAAATCGTAGAGGATCACAGAGGCGACACCTACCGGGCCGTGTATACGGTGAGGTTTGAGAACGCTGCATACGTCTTGCATGCTTTCCAGAAGAAATCGCCGAAGGGAATAAAGACGGCCCAGTCAGATGTGGAACTGGTTTCTCGAAGACTTAGAGCTGCAAGGGAAGATTACGAGGCGCGATATGGCAAACGGAAAAAATAACGAAGCCGTTGTTCAGAGTTCGGGCAACGTATTTGCGGATCTGGGTCTGCGCGATGCCGGGGAGAAGCAAACACGAGTGCGCCTGGCGGTTGCCATCAATCAGATCATTGAGGCGCAGCGCCTGTCGCAGGCCGCAGCGGCGCGCCTGCTCGACATCAACCAGCCGAAGATTTCCGCTCTGGTGAATTATCGGCTGGAAGGGTTTTCTGTGGAGCGGTTGATGCATTTTCTCAATGCTCTTGACCGCGATGTCGAGATCGTGATCAGGAGGAAGCCACGCTCAAAGAGGGCGGCGAGAATTGTGGTGACGGGTGCGCAGCTGGGGGTCTAACGTTTCCAGAATTTATCTGGGCGGCGCAGAAGCAGCAACCCTCGGCGCCCGTGACGCTGCCAGCAAGTGCAGAGGTCCTTCGGCCCGCAAAGAGCGCGGCCCTCAGGATGACAGGCATTTGTTTGGGCGTAAACTGGGCGGGATGGCAACTGCAGTACGGCAACCCGAAGTGCAAGGATCTCCGGCGGGACCGCGGGATTACCGTTTGGCCGGATTCGTCCAGCACGCAGTACCAGCTGTTGCGATCTCCCAGATCCAATCCAACGGTTAACTTCGGCTGCGAGATTTTCTTGCTTGGCTTTGCTGCTAGGGTGCTAATCTTCTTCATTGCCGGTCTCCTTTTTATCTGTGCCTTGAGCACGTCGATAACTTGGGAGCGTACAGCATGCCGTCGGAGACCGGCCTTCTCATCCCATCTGGTTACGTCAATTGACATTGCTCGTTATTGTTTCTCGAACACGAGCACGGCCTTTTTGTTCGGGCCGCTAGGTACCCAATACGAGTCTGTCAGCGAGCGCCCGTCCGCGCTGATTCGCCAGTACCCGACGCTGACGATTTGGCCATGCATTTTCATCGTCGTGCTGAACTCTCGCGGACTGCGTTCTTTGAGCGCGATTGATCCTCCCGAGCTAAAAGGGCCATGTATGACTGCATCTGAGCCATCAAGAGCGACATCGACGTACATAGCCTTTTCTGGAATGGATTGATGCACTGTGCGCCCCTGTAGGCTTATCTGCCGAATCGAGGGTATCGCTTCTAGGGGATTCACATTCTTCCACCCGCCAGCAAAACCTACCGACCCGGAAGTGCGCGCATATCGACTATCCTTCACTTTTACCGATCCGTCATCGTGGAAACTGGTTGATTTGCTTGATAACACCTTCCCGTCGGGAGACAATTCCCAATGTGATGCGACCACTTTCGACCCATTCTTGAAGGCAGTGATTTCCACGTCCGAATTGTTCGCTTGCGTGCAATAGACGGTGAGAATATCCTCTGCCTGGTATCCTTTGCCGTCGCACCGGAAGTTCGCGATGTTGCCGGAGCCGCCCGAGTTGTGCCACATCCCATCCGGACTAATCGAAACCACCATCGTCGGTCCGGGAATATCGCTCCTGGCCGGGTCTAGCTTCCAAGTGCCGTTCCAGTCAGGCGAAGCCGCACGACACGAAACTATTGGGATCAGAATCACTACGATACAGACGCCACGTACCGTACTCCTAACGCTCGCGGCAATGCAGTCCCGGAACCTATTCATAAGCGGAATTATAGCGAATGAACATAAATCCCAATTTGTCCGCCGGCCGAAAAATACGCGAAGAGCGCGGGCCTCAGGATCACAAGATTTTGTTTGAGCGTAAACTACACGAATGGCGACGGCAGTGCGGGAACCAGCGGCGCAAGAACCTTCCCGGGAACGGCGGGACTACCGCTTTCCGCCTGGCTTTCAGCGCAATCTGATCTGGTTTGCGCTGCGCAAGTTTCGCCCCGTGAACCCCATCGTTTTGTTTCAGCACCTGGCTGAGACTTACGGCGACATTGCGCACTACAAGATTGGGCATCACCACATTGTTTTTCTGAACCATCCGGAGTACATCCGCGAAGTGCTGGTGGTGCAGAACGATAACTTCGTCAAGGAACGCACGGTGCAGCGTTCGAAGATGCTGCTGGGCGAAGGCATGATCACCGCCGAAGGGGCAGAGCACCGGGCGCAGCGGCAGACGGCGCAGCCTGCCTTCCACCGGCAACGCATCGTTGAATATGGAAGCGTCATGGTGGAAGAGGCTTGCCGCACGCGCGATTCGTGGCGCGCGGGCGAGCAGCGCGACATCGCCGCCGACATGATGCACCTTACGCTCAATGTGGTGGCGCGCACTCTGTTCGCAACCGATTTGCGCGAGGAAGTTTTCGAGCTGGCAGCCGCGATCAACCGCATCATGGGTCTCTACAATTTTCTGGTGATGCTGCCGGCTGCGGAATGGCTGGTGCATTTGCGGCCTCCCGGCCTGGCTGCTTTCGTGCGAGCGCGGAAGCGGATCGACGCCGTGGTCTACCGCATGATCGACGCCCACCGCAAGACTGGTCTCGATCGTGGCAGCCTGTTGGATCTCATGCTGGCGGCTTCGCCGGCGAACGACGCGGAGTCTCGGGAGTCATTGCGGGATCAAGTCATTACGATTTTTTTGGCGGGATACGAGACCGTTGCCAACGCGTTGTCGTGGACCTGGTATTTGCTCTCGCAGAATCCTGACTGCGAACTGCGGCTTCACCAGGAAGTGGAAAGAGTGCTTCAAGGCCGGCTGCCGGCGGTCGAGGACGTCCCCCGACTGTGCTACACGGAGAACGTGATGGCGGAATCGCTGCGGCTGTATCCGCCGGCGTGGGCGATGGGACGGTATGCACGCAACGATTTTGCTCTGGGAGAATTCTTTCTGCCTGCGCGAACCACGGTGCTGATCAGCCAGTTCGTCACGCACCGCGATCCTCGATATTTTCCCGATCCGCTTGGTTTCGACCCTGATCGTTTTTCAGCGGAAGGCAAAGCCCGGCGAGCGAAATTCACCTACTTTCCGTTTGGCGCCGGGGTGCGGCAGTGCATTGGGGAATCGTTTGCGTGGATGGAAGGAGTGCTCATTCTGGCCACGCTGGCCCAGAGATGGAAGCTACGATTGCTTCCGGGGCATCGGGTTGAGCCGCAGCCGCTGATCACGCTGCGCCCGAAATATGGAATGCGGATGCTGGTTGAGCCGCGTTGAAGCTAGTTCTTGCCCCAGAGTCTTTCACACCCGCGAGATACATATCGGCGACGTGTTCGGCGATTGCGCCGGGCTTGGCCTCGGCTAGATTCGCCAGCACGACCACCGTCAGTTGATCGTTTACATAGCGCGCGATTGCGGTCTTGAATCCTTGCCAGGAGCCGGTGTGGCCGACTACGTGGTGTCCGTGGCGGTCCTCGATCTCCCAGCCGAAACCGTAGCCGGCCTTGTTGGGTTGGCCGTTCTTCAGCTTCGCGGGAGTCCACATCTGGTCGAGGCTTGAACGTTTCAGTAACTTTTCGGTGTAGAGCGCGGCGTCCCACTTGGCGAGATCGAGGACGGAGAAGTAGAGGCTGCCGTCGGCTGTGGTGTTGACCTTGGGCGCTACCCACTCCTGGTTCTTCAGCTCGCCCTTGACCAGGCGATAGCCGGCGGCGCGATTTGGAATAATATCGGCCTCGCTGATGATGCGCGCGGTCTGCATGTCGAGCGGGTGGAAGATTCTTTGCTGCAGAAAGTCGCCGTAGAATTCTCCGGTTACGCGGTGGATCAGGATGCCGAGCGTCAGGTAGCCCAGATTGCTGTATTCCCACTTGGTGCCGGGAGGGTAGGCCAGCGGAATGCTTTCTACCAGCTTCAGCATCTCCGGTTCCGTCCAGTCCTTGCGAAAATTGAACGTGTCGGGATAGTCTCCGAAGCCGGCGGTGTGGCTTAGCAGTTCGCGCACCGTTACTTCTTTCCAGCTGGCTGGAGCGCTTGGGAAATATTTTGTTAGCGGGTCGTTGAGGCCTACTTTGCCCTCTTCGACCAGCATCATCACCGCGGTTGCGGTGAACTGCTTGCCAACCGAGCCTGACTGGAAGACAGTTTCTGGTTTGACCGGGACTTGCAGTTCTACGTTGGCGAGACCGAATCCCTCGGCCTGCACGATCTTGCCTCCGCGCGAGACCAGAAGCGCTACGCCCGGAATGCGCTGGCGTTGCATCTCGCTGCGCACATAATTCGAGACGTCAACGGAAATAACAGGAGCCGCTTGCGCCTGGGAAATCGACGGATGGGATGAGCGACAAGGCGAACAGGGCAGATCACAGCCGCACGCCAAGTCGTCTGGTGACGGAGGTGAGCGAGGGAGTGTTTTGTCATGGGTGAATGTTGAAAGGAATGGAGGCGCGGGTCGGAATCGAACCGACGCATAAAGGTTTTGCAGACCTCTCCCTTACCACTTGGGTACCGCGCCCCTGCTCAATACGTTAGCGTTCCGAGCGGAAAAAGTCTATCCGCGAGGGAGAACCTTTGGGGAGGAAAAAATGGAGCGGGAGACGAGGGTCGAACTCGCGACTTCAACCTTGGCAAGGTTGCGCTCTACCACTGAGCTACTCCCGCCCTGCGAAAGTGATTATAAATGAGGGCTCAGGCGGCGGCAACGGCGACGCGGGAGTTAGTGGGTCCGCGTCTTTAGTGCGCTGACGCTAAGTGCACTGATCGCTTAGTGCACCGACCATTGCGGATCTTCTTCGGGTTTGACGACGTGGCCGTCGCGCATGTGGATGATGCGGTCCCCGTACTTGGCGGCTTCGGGGTTGTGCGTGATCATCAGCACGGTCTGACCGAGTTCCTGGTTGGACTGACGCAACATCTTCAGAACGATGTTGGAGTTCTCGGTGTCGAGATTGCCGGTGGGTTCGTCGGCCAAGACGACTGCTGGTTTGTTGATGAGGGCGCGGGCCAGGGCCACGCGCTGCTGCTCGCCGCCCGAAAGTTCTGAAGGGCGATGGTTCAGGCGCTTGCTCAGTCCCAATAAATCGCAAATGCGGAGGAAGAAGGCGGGATCGCGGTCGCCGTTTCCGGCGATCTCCTGCGCGATAGCGATGTTGGAACGCGCGTCGAGCGTAGGCAGCAGGTTGAACTTCTGGAATACGAATCCGATTTTGCGCTTGCGCATGCGGGTGCGCTCGGCATCGGAGAGCGTGGCGAAATCGTCGCCGTCGAGGATTACTTTGCCGGAATCGGCGCGGGTGAGTCCGCCGAGCAGGTAGAAAAGTGTGGACTTGCCGCTGCCGGAGGGGCCGACCACGGTGACAAATTCTCCTTTTTGCACGTTGAAGGAGATGCCGCGGAGGGCGGGGACGTCGATCTTGCCGACGCGATAAGTTTTGTGCAAGTCAATGGCTTCGATGAATGCGCCCATGCTTGAGTCGATCTTACACGATGGAAAGCCATCAACCGCCGAGCGCGCAGAGGACGCCGAGAAAACTAAAGGGAAAAAGAACTGATCCTGAGATTTCTTGGCGCTCTTGGCGTACTCTGCGGTAAAAGGGGTTCTAGGCTGCTCCCTGGCGGTGGGCGAATTGCGCTGGACGCTCCTGCATGCGCTTGGGGCCGCGCTTGCGGACCAGAAGCAGACGGATTCGTTCCAGCAGATCGGCCGGGGCATACATTCCACGGGCCAGGAAAACGTCGGCTTGCGATTCATGATCGTAGACGCGGACCTTGCTCGAGATGAGGATGGCCGGGGTGTGGGGCGACAGATTCTTGATGGCGGCGATCAACTGCGGACCGTCGAGTCCGGGCATGGCCATGTCGGTGACCACCAGATCGACGCCGCCCTGCTTAAAGCGCTCCAGGGCTTCTTCACCGCGGGAGTAGCTGGCCACGCGGTAGCCGCGGGTCTCGAGCATGATTTTTCTGTAGGAAAGGGACTGCTCGTTGTCATCAACACAAAGAATCGTGCGCTTGGGTTTCATTCACCGTCCATATCCACCTGATGCCGGCAGTGACCGGAAGTCACGGGGGAGTTTTCTCTGTTCGCGAAGAATATTTAGGAGCGAAGCGATGCTAACGGCAGGGGACGCTCACTGTAAAGTGCCATCGAAGCAAATGGCAAATTCTGGCCATTGACTTTTTATTGCGCTGCGAAAGGCGCGATTCTGCGCCGCTTGCGGGTCGTTGACTAGAGGAAAACTTCACCGCGCAAAATTTCAACCGCGTTGCCGCCAACGCGCACGTTAACTACCCGGTTATCGCTGCGCGAGGCCCGCACAAAAATCCGGCTGGGGCGTTTCATTTCGATACCTTGTTCAATAAGCACTCGTTCGTCAGGCCTAGCCACGCCGTGCGCCACCATCCAGGCCGCGGTGCATCCGGCGGCCGAGCCTGTGGCGGGGTCCTCGCCGTTGTAGAAGAGCATGCGGGCGTGGAGACGGGCCTCGCGATCCACGGTCTCGCGAGTGACAAAATAAAGAAACCGGCCATCGGTCCGGGACAGGTATTCGGTGGCTCGCTTCACGTCGATCTGCAGGTTCCGCATTACCGCAAGCGACTTCAGCGGAGTCACGGCGTATGGAAGTCCCGTCGAAACAGTTTCAATGGGCAGCGAATCGTCGAAGTCATCGGTGAGTAATCCCGTCGCTCGCGCGATTGCTTCGCGTTCGTGCTGAATTCCAAAGGTAGGATTGACCTGCGTCATCTCGCCGAACGCAGGCCCTGGAGAATCTTCGAAAGTTACCGGGACTTTGCCGACATTGAGTTCGAGCACGACCTGCGCTGCGCCGCTAAGGCCTCGCAAGGCAAATGCTGTTCCAAGCGTGGGATGACCGGCGAAGGGCAGCTCCTCCTGAACCGTAAAGATGCGCACGCGAATGCCCCGCTCGAGTTCGATGGCTGGATCGCGAGGCAGGATGAACGTGGTCTCCGAGAGATTCATCTCCTTGGCGAGCGCTTGCATCTCGGGGTCGGTCAATCCGCGGCCGTCGAGGAATACGGCAAGGGAATTGCCTTCGAGCGGGCGCGAAGAGAAAACGTCCCATTGCACCATCGCCAGACGTCGTGGGGGCCGGCTCATGAGTTGTTTCCCGGACGGAGAATCTAGTGCACGGCGGTGAAAACTTACAGATGCTGGAGGTTGCTTTTGCGATGCAGGAAAACTCAGTGGACTGCGCCTTGCTGGCGGTGTTTCGGTTGACAGGGTGAAGGCTGGCTTTTATTCTTGTGGCATGTTCTGTCCCCCCAATGCCGGCGGCATGTGTTGTTGTACTTGTTCGCCGCCGTGCGGGTAGGGAGCAGCGAGATTTCTTCCAACCCACCCGGCGAAACGGGTGGGTTTCGTTTTTATCCGATACTCACTCGGATTTTGGCGAATGTGGCTGGCCAACTCTAACCGCTTCAAACCAATTGAATTGATCAGGAGAGGAATATGAGCACAGTGACTGAAATCGAAGTTTCGAGAATCCCCCGTATTAATGACACAGCGCCCAATTTCACGGCGGAGACTACCCAGGGGACGATCAACTTTCACGAATGGATCGGCGACGGCTGGGCGATTCTGTTCTCCCACCCCAAAGACTTCACTCCGGTGTGCACCACCGAACTTGGCTACATGGCCGGCCTGCAGCCAGAATTCGCCAAGCGCAACACCAAAATCATTGGGCTGAGCGTCGACCCGGTGAGCAGCCACGGCAAGTGGGCCGCCGACATCGAAGAGACGCAAGGACACAAGGTGAACTATCCGATGATCGGCGATCCGGAACTCAGGATTGCCAAGCTTTACGGCATGCTGCCGGCGGAGAGCGGGACCACTTCAGAAGGCCGTACAGCGGCGGACAATGCTACCGTGCGCACAGTCTTTGTCGTCGGTCCCGACAAGAAAATCAAACTGCAGCTCGCCTACCCGATGAGTACGGGCCGCAACTTCGACGAGGTGTTGCGCGTTCTCGATTCGATGCAGCTGACGGCGAAGCACAAAGTTGCCACACCGGTGAACTGGAAACAGGGCGACGAAGTGATCATCCTGCCCTCGGTGTCGAACGACGAAGCGCAACAAAAGTATCCCGGAGGATGGAAATCACCCAAGCCCTATCTGCGGATCGTTCCTCAGCCGAAGTAGCGGCAGACGGGCCGTTAGCGGCTGAGTAAAATCAGCCCTGATTGCGCGAACACGATCGCACCAACGCGAATCCTCGCACAGTGTTACGCTGCTTGGTGTTTGCGCGAGTGCAGAGCGGCTCGTCTGGAAGCGCATGCGGTCCGGTGATCGTCCCGGTCTTCAAAACCGGCGGGCGGCAGGTTTCCCTGTCGCCGGTGGGTTCGACCCCCACTCGCTTCCGCCATTTGTCTTTTAGTTTGTCGGCAACGGCTGTCCTTACTTAAAACGGCTGTGCTCATTTAAGCAGAATGCTGTCAGGGAGAATACTTGGATGCGAACGTTAGGCACATTAGTATTCGGAATGATTTTAGGCGCTGCCGCCCTTTTGCTGGGAGTCTACTTCTACTTTGCTATGGGGCAGGCTCCGGTGGCGACGTCTGCGCCCGCGATGCCGTTTGAAAAGATGTTGGCGCACAAAGCGCTGACGGCGATGATCGACCGCGAGATGCCGAAAACGGTTCCGCTTCAACCCGACGAGGCCAACTTGGCGGCTGGCGCGGGGCTTTACCGCCAGAACTGCGCGGTGTGCCACGGGTTGCCGGGGCAAAAAGAAACTTCGATCGCAAAGGGCATGTATCCGCGCCCTCCGAAGCTGATGGAGGGAAAGGGCGTGACCGACGACGAGCCGGGAGAAAGTTACTGGAAGGTGGCGAATGGCATTCGCCTGACCGGTATGCCGGGCTTCCATTCTGCGCTGTCCGAAACTCAGATATGGCAGCTGAGCCTATTGGTGGCCAATGCGGATAAGCTTCCGAAGTCGGTTCAGGAAACGCTTTCCATGCCAGTGCCACTCGATTCTGACAATGCCGCGAAGGCGGCGACAACCAAGTAGGCGAGACTAATTTCCTGCAGCGCTGAGAGGTACCTTCCTATGAAAATTGCAAATGACGTTACCGAACTGATCGGACACACGCCGCTGGTGCGGCTGAATAAAGTTACCGAAGGCTGCGTGGCGGAGGTGGTCGCGAAGCTGGAGAGCCAGAATCCCGTGGGCAGCGTGAAGGACCGCATCGGCGTCAGCATGATCAACGAAGCGGAGCGCGCAGGAAAGATTCAGCCGGGGAAAACAGTGCTGATCGAGCCTACGAGCGGCAATACTGGAATCGGCCTGGCTTTTGTTGCGGCGGTGAAAGGATACAGGCTGCTCCTGACCATGCCGGAAACTATGAGTCTGGAGCGGCGCGTGCTGCTGCTGGCCTTCGGCGCGGAGATCGTTCTTACGCCCGGGCCGAACGGGATGAAGGGCGCGATCGCCAAGGCGCAAGAGTTGCTGGCGAACACTCCCAACAGTTACATGCTGCAGCAGTTCGACAACGCCGCGAATCCCAAGATTCATTTCGAGACCACCGGCCCGGAGATTTGGAATGACACCGAGGGGCGCGTGGACTTTTTGGTCTCCGGCGTAGGCACGGGCGGGACCATCACAGGCGTTTCGGAGTACATCAAGCCGAGGAAGCCGTCATTCAAGGCTATTGCCGTGGAGCCGGCGGAGAGCCCAGTGCTCTCCGGTGGAAAACCTTCACCACACAAAATTCAAGGGATCGGCGCCGGGTTTGTCCCCAGCATTCTGCGCCGGGATTACATCGATGAGGTGATTACCGTCACCAACGATGATGCGATCGGCATGGCGCGGCGCCTTCCGCTGGAAGAAGGTCTTTTTGTAGGGATATCTTCCGGGGCCGCTGTGGTGGCTGCGCTGCGCGTGGCCCGGCGCAAGGAGAACGCGGGGAAGCTGATCGTCGTTGTGCTGCCGTCGTTCGGAGAACGCTACTTGAGCACCGTTCTCTTCGAGGAGCTGCGCAACCGGGCGCAGCAGATTCCCACGTCTCCGCTTCCAGCCTGAACCACGGGCGGAACTTCGGCGGCGGGTTTCGGCGTGGAAATCTTGTGGAAATCTGGCTGAAACTGCTGCCTTTTCGGGCTTTCTGGTGAAGCAGCGGGTGTATGATCGTGCTCACTGGCAGCAGTTCAGTGGTCCACTATCCTGGAATTTTTCAGCTATACTTCTCGACTCTGAGCAGGAGGGATTTTATTTTATGGCGATTAACGATTCATCCGGCAACGAGCCGCGTCCTACGGCAATTGAGAAGAAGCCTTACGAGAAGCCGGGCTTTCGCTACGAGCAGGCGTTCGTAACCACGGCGCTTTCCTGCGGCAAGATGGTCGACGGCACGCAGGGCGCCTGCATGAGGTCTTCGTCGGCGTCATGAGTTTGTGCGCGGACGCATCTGTGGGCCGGGCTGATGCCGTGAAATGCGAGCTCGCCGGCGAGGTTCTGCGTTCCTTCGGCAGCCTGCGCTTTAGGGCTACGGGTTGGAGCATGCTGCCTTCGGTTTGGCCGGAAGACACCTTGGTGATCGAGCGCATCACTCCACATCAAGTACGTGTCGGCGACGTCGTGTTGGTGGGTCGGGACGGCAGACTGTGCGCTCATCGGGTTGTCTCGATGGCGGAGGGTTCCGACAATCCAGGTTGGATCACTCAGGGCGACGCCAACTCCACTCCCGATGAACCGGTGAACGAGGGTGAATTGTTGGGCCGCGTTGATTATGTGATCAGGGCGGGAAGGCTCGTCCCAGTGCCCGCGAAGCTGACCGTGGTCAACCGGATGATCGCAAAGGTAGTCCGGCGCTCCGAGACTGCGGCGCGCGCTATCGTCTATCTCCATCGCGTGGTTGAAACTCCAAAGGAATCGCGTCCGTGCCAGGGCTAGCCACACAAGTCGAGCATTACAACGTGGTGATTGCCATCGGCGGTGTTCCTGTCAGAGTGAATACTACCGACCCGGGTTTTCTCGAGATGCTGGAGAACCGCTACGCCGGGTTCGTGAGCGGAGAAGCGTATGCTGAATTTGATTTCGACGTGGACCTGACGCCACCGACGTCAGCGAATCGGGACGCGAATGTAAGCGTTAAATACCGTTCGGGTCGGTGGTTCATGGAGCGCGGCGATTTTCGTGCCGAGTGGGAGCCGGCCACAGGCAAGGGCTGGATCCGCCAGAGTGCCAATCCTTACTCGATCGACGCCGTGCTGCGCATCGTGCATACGCTGGTGCTGGTCAGGCAGGGCGGATTCCTGTTGCACTCCGCCAGCGCGATCCGCAACGGGAAGGCTTTTCTGTTTGCCGGAGTGTCGGGAGCGGGGAAGACTACCATTTCACGTCTCGCTCCGGCGGACGCTACGCTGCTCACGGATGAAATCTCATACGTTCGCAAGCAGGACGAGGATTACTTCGCGTTCGGCACGCCCTTCACTGGGGAGTTGGCCAAGCTGGGTGAGAATACGTCGGCGCCGCTGGCGGCACTTTATCTGCTGGCGCAGGGGCTGGAGAATAAAATTGAGGCGGTGGGTGCAGCACATGCGGGGCGCGAGTTGCTAGCCAACATGCTTTTCTTCGCCGAAGATCATGAAATGGTTCACCGGGCATTCCAGGCAGCGTGTGACTTCGTCCATCGCGTGCCGGTTTACCGGCTGACTTTCGTGCCCGATGCGCGAGTCTGGGAGATGATCGGCTAGACGATTATCTTGAGTACGAATAAGAAAATGAGCAAGAAACTCTATGTCGCGCGTAGTCCGCGAATCGCGGCCCGCAAGCTGGGTGAAGAAATGCTGGTCATGTCGGCTCAGGGGTCGACGCTGTTTACGTTGAACCCGACCGCGACCGTTCTGTGGCAAGCGGCAGACGGAGCCACGCCACTTGATGAAATTGTTGAGCGCCGGATTTGCGCCGAGTTCGAAGTGAAGCCCGAAGAGGCGATGCGCGATGCCGAGGCGCTGGCCGAGGATTTGGCCAAGCATGGCATCCTGCTCATCTCAGAGCAGCCGATCTCGGAGCAACTAGTTTCAGAGCGACCAGGGGCGTCGGCGGACTTCCCGCCGCAGGAGCGAGCGCGACGATGAGTTCTTTAATGCAGGAAATGGGCGACCGGGCGCGGCGGCTGGGCGTGCCTTTCAGCGTGCAGCTCGATCTCACCTACCGCTGCAATGAGCAGTGCGTTCATTGCTACCTCGACCACGACGATCACGGCGAGATGACCACTGCCGAAATCAAACACCTGCTTAAGGAGATGGCTGATGCCGGTGTTTTTATCCTGACATTGAGCGGCGGCGAGATTTTCCTGCGCAAGGATTTCTTCGAAATCCTGGAATACGCGCGAGCTCTCACCTTCTGCATCAAGCTCAAGACCAACGCCGTGCTGATCGGCGAAGCGCAGGCAGCGCGCCTTCGTGATCTGGGCGTCGAGTCTAT
This sequence comes from uncultured Acidobacteriaceae bacterium, assembly GCA_963743115.1. Lineage (GTDB taxonomy): Bacteria > Acidobacteriota > Terriglobia > Terriglobales > Acidobacteriaceae > Sulfotelmatobacter. The sequence goes on from CAVUOM010000003.1 coordinate 502,967, forward strand.
TCAGATCAGCATCTATTCGCATCGGCCGGAAGTGCACGATGCCATCACTAAGGTGCGAGGCTCGCTGCGGCGGTCGATTAGCGCCATCCGTTTTCTCAAGTCGCAGGGCCTGAAGGTCGTTATCGCCAACGTGCTGATGACCGAAAATATGCAGGACTATCGCGGAGTTCAGGAACTTGCCAATGAACTTGGCACGGAATCCACACTGGATCCCACGATCACGCCGAAGATGGATGGCGACCGGTCCGTTCTGGATTTGGGTGCTGGCGAATCGGCTCTGCGCAATCTTTTTCGCGATAAAGGTTTAGTCGGCGACCCCGATGAGTTCTGCGCGCCGCCGACTGCACTCGATGAAGAGAGCCTGGAATCTTTGCCGTGCAGCGCTGGCCACACTGCCTGCTACGTTTCTCCCTACGGCGAGTTTTATCCCTGCGTGCAGTTTCCCCTGTCGTGCGGTAATGTGCGTCAGCAGCGCTTTATTGACATCTGGCGCGACTCCGAGCAGTTGAAAGAAGTCCGCTCGATTCGCTTGCGCGATCTGTCGAGTTGTTCGCAGTGCGCGCATGGAGGGAGCTGCACTCGATGCCCCGGGCTGGCGTTCCTGGAAGGAAACATGCGCGGCCCCTCGACCGCGGATTGCGAAAAATCTTTTGCCCGGACCGGCGTCCCCTCAGCCAACCTGCTAGCGAAGAAGCAGAATGCCTCCGCTCCCGGCAGTCTGCCAGGACTCGTGCAGATCCAGATCGTACCAGCGATCACCGGCACTCGGCTGTCGGCCATGGATGTCTCCGTAGCTGCTGTAGCTTCGTAGCCCAAATCTTCTCAGCCAAACCCACTCCCGCTTCCTGGAAGTAATTTGTCTTTGAGTGCGTATATACTCGCTTTCGTCTTCGTCAATCGATTGCGAGGCAACTTATGGGTTCATGCGCGAAGTGGTGTTGCAGCTTGGTCCTGGTTTGCATTTGTCTTTTCGCGGGCAGTGTAGTTGGCCAACAGGCGCCTGGTACGCAGCCCCTGACCGCGATGCCATCGGTCATTGAAGTTCCGCCGGAGGCCCGACCTTCCCCTGACTTCAATGCGGAGGCGGCTACGAACGCTTACATGGCGCAGATTCCCGCCGACGCCAAGGCGCGATCCGACGCCTACTTCGAAGGCGGATATTGGATGATCCTCTGGGACTTCATCTACGGAGCAGCCATACTTCTTCTGCTGCTGAACCTGGGTTGGTCCGCGGCCATGCGCGATTTTGCGGAGCGGATCACGCGTTTCAAGCCCATCCAGTCCATCGTTTACTGGCTGCAGTATCTCCTGCTCACATCAATCTTAGGATTCCCCCTTACGGTTTACGAAGAATACTTCCGCGAACATAAATACGGGCTGGCCACGCAGACCTTCGGCCCGTGGATGGCTGACCAGGTAAAAGGTCTCGGGGTGAACCTGGTGCTCGGCGGAATACTGGTTGCTTTGCTCTTCGGCATTGTCCGCCGCGTGCAGCGTACGTGGTGGATTTGGGGATCAGTTGTCACGGTGGGTTTCTTGATCTTCGTGGTGCTGATCGCGCCCGTCTATATTGTTCCTATCTTCAACAAGGTGACGCGGCTGGACGATCCCAAGGTAACGCATCCGATATTGAGCATGGCGCGAGCCAATGGAATTCCGGCGCACGATGTCTATGAGATCGATGCATCCCGTCAGACCACACGCATGAGCGCCAACGTGAGCGGCTTCGGAAGCACGATGCGAATCACGCTCAACGACAACCTGCTGCGCCGCGGTTCGCCGGAAGAGATTCAGGCGGTCATGGGCCACGAGATGGGTCACTACGTCCTGCATCACATTTATAAGGACATCCTCTTTTTCGGTGTGGTTATCGTAATCGCCTTCGCGTTGCTGCAGTGGTCGCTGGGGTGGTCTCTGCAGCGTTGGGGAGAGAAATGGAAGATCCGCGGCGTCGGCGATGTCGCCACGCTGCCGCTCGTGCTTTTGCTGGTGTCCATCTTTGGCTTTTTCGCAACTCCCGTCATCAACACTCATATACGCACCACGGAGGGCGAGGCTGACATGTATGGTTTGAATGCCAGCCGCCAGCCCGATGGCTTCGCGCAGGCGGCGATTCATCTCGGGGAATATCGCAAAATGAACCCTGGGCCGATCGAGGAGTGGATCTTTTTTGATCACCCTAGCGGTCGCAACCGGATTTACGCGGCCATGCGCTGGAAGGCAGAAAACCTGGCGCTGATGCGATGGCAGGCGAGCCAGGAAGCTGCGGTTGGATCGCCGGCTTCCGATCAGAAGTGACCGAATTGACGCCGTAATCTCGCTTATTACCTGTTCTTATACCGCTCGTACACGGTCCGTTCGTAATGCTGGTTGGGTATGCCGTTGCGAATAGCATTTACTGAAGCGGCCCGCCGGATTGCCGGGTCGCGCGGGAGGGCCTTCTTATGGGCGTAAAGTGCAAGCTCATTCTCGTTCTGATGGCGGCGGCTTGTCTGTTTGCCGGCGCGGCGAACAGTCAGGATTCGCCTTCCCTCGGCGACCTCGCGCGCCAGCAGCGCCAGCAGAAGGAGCAGTCAAAAACCGCGCAGGGCAAGGACGCCAAGGCATCAAAGGTCATTACGAACGAAGAGATTCCCGAGCATGCCGGACCGGCCAGCACAGCTGCGGCAAGTGGTGCGGCGACCCAGAGCTCAATGCCTTCGCCTTCAGACGGAGCAAAGCAGCAGCCCGAGCATGTGAAGTCCCAGATTCTCGCGCAGAAAAACAAGATTGCTACTCTGCAGGGCCAGGTGGACGAACTCAACGAGTCGATCCGCTTCGCTCCAGCCAACTGTGTTGAAAATTGTGTGGGTTGGAACGAGCGCCAGAGGGAAAAGCAGGAGCGCGTAGAACGGATGCAAGCTCAGCTGGAAGAAGAAAAGCGGCGTCTCGAAGACATGCAGGATTCTGCCCGTAAGCAAGGCTTCGGCAGTTCGGTGTACGATCCGTAGCCCCAAGACCTGCTGCGAAACAAAACATCTTTCCCTTCCTTCAAACCGCGCAGCATGCGAAATTAGTGGCATGGCCTTGGTGGTTCGTCCCTCACGCATTCATTCGGTTGGTGTCTTCACTACCTCACCCGTGCGCAAAGGCACGCGCATCGTCGAATACGCAGGTCCGCGCATCACTCCACAGGAGGCCGACCGGTTGTACGACGGCGCGCTCCGAACCTATCTCTATGGTCTGGAAGATGGCAAGACGATTATCGATGGCGAGGGTCTGGGCGCTTACCTGAACCATTCCTGCGACCCTAACTGTGAAATCGATGAAATCAAGGGCCACGCGTGGATCTTTGCGCTGCGCGACATCACCGCCGGCGAAGAGCTGCTCTGGGATTACAACCTCTACGATGATGAAGCCCCCGCGCCCTGCCACTGCGGCTCGTCCAAATGCCGCGGCACCATGTATTCGCGCGAGTGGATGGCGAGGATGCGGCGCAAGGAAGCACGGAAGAAGTCAGCGGAGCATGCTGGGGTAAAGTCCAAGGGCACCCGTGAGAGCGGAAATCCCCCAGGTCTCAGCCGGACCTAAGACGCCGAACGATCCACACCGACAGTCTCACAAGAAGAAAGAGTTCGGGGACGGCCAATATCCAAAAGCTCGGACCCCGAAGCTGACTCACGGATTCGCGAAAACTGAACGCGAGCACCAGATTCACAACGCTCGCAAATAGCACGCATGCGACCACTTGAGTAACCGTGGCCTTCGCTCTGCGCGTTTCTCTAGCGACAAAGTACGCTAAGAGGGCCGTCATGTATGCGATCCGGAAGGCGAACCATGAGGGCACCCACATTTCACGGCCGCGACTGACAGCGTAAAAAAAGTCCGCCACGAGAAGCGCAGCGAAGCTGAGACCCACTGCCAGATAAATAAGATTGTCTTGAGTTCGCTGTTTCATGCGGATCAGAAACAGGATACGCCGCCGCTAAGCTTTTTCCGGCGCTTTCCCGCGTTCCCGCCAGCCCTCGATAATCAGATACAGCACGGGAATGAATAAAAGATTAAGAATGGTCGACATGATCATGCCGCCGAACACGGTCGTGCCCACGGAGTGACGACCATTTTCGCCCGCTCCAGTGGCGAAGACCAGGGGCACGACTCCGAGGATGAAGGCCAGCGAAGTCATCAGAATCGGCCGCAGGCGAATCGTCGCCGCTTGTATTGCGGCTTCCACCAGCGGAACCCCGCGCTGTCGCAACTGCTCTGAGAATTCCACGATCAGAATCGCGTTCTTGCTGGCAAGTCCGACGAGCATCACCAGTCCCACCTGGCAAAAGACGTCATTCTGCAAGCTGCGTATCCACTGTGCTCCCAGTGCGCCCAGCAGAGCCATGGGAACGGCCAGCAATACAATGAAAGGCAGCACGAAACTTTCATATTGGGCCGAGAGTGTCAGGTAAACGACCAGCGTGCCCAATCCAAAAAGAATCAGCGTAACTCCACCCGACTGCAGTTCTTCGAGCGATAGCCCCGTCCAACTGTAGCTAAAGCCCTGAGGCATCTTCTTGGCTAACTCGTCCATGGCCGCAATGGCCTGGCCGGAGCTGTAGCCGGGTGCGGCTGAGCCATCGATTTCCGCCGAGCGGAACAGGTTGTAGTGGCTGATCACCTGCGCCGTTGTGGTTTGCGTAATGCTGATCAGGTTGTCGAGCGGCACCATCGCCCCATTATCAGAACGGACATAGAACTGGTTCATGTCCTGCGCCTGGGCACGGAACTGCTTGTCCGCCTGCACATAGACGCGATACGAACGGTTATTGAAATCAAAGTCATTTACGTAGGAAGAACCCATGAACACGCCGAGCGTGTCGGTGATTTGCGACAGCGGCACGTGCAGGGTCTTCGCTTTTTCACGGTCAATGGTTATCAGATACTGCGGATCGTTGGCAGTGAACGGCGTATAAAGTCCCACGAGATCCTTGCGCGCCGCGGCCTGCCGAATGATGTCGTGCGTCGTGTTCGACAGTTCCTCGAGAGTGTGCGCGGCCTGGTCTTGTACGACGAATTGAAAGCCGCCGAATTGGCCAAGGCCGCTAATGGCCGGTGGCAGCGTGGCAAAGACAATGGCGCCCTGAACCGCGAACAAGCGAGGGCGCACTCGATTCAGAATCGCCGAGGCGCTGTGCTGCTCGCCCTTGCGTTGCTCGTAAGGCTTTAGCGGGACGAAAATCAATCCCTGATTTGCCGAGGCCCCGGCAAAACTGAAGCCGGCAATGGAAAACGTGCCTTCCAGCTCTGGTATATCGGCGAGTATATGTGAAACCTGCTTCCCGATATCAGCCGTGTATTCAAGCGAAGCGCCGGGCGGCGCCTGAATGACGATAATCAAATAACCCTGGTCTTCATCGGGCACGAAGCCGGAAGGCACGTGGGTAAAGACAAAATAAGTCAGCCCCAGGCCAGCGAAAAACAGCACCACCATCGCCCACTTATGTCTGACCACGTGATGCAGCAGGGCGCGGTAGCCACGGGTAAGCGCAACAATGCCATCGTCAAACTTTCTAAGCCACCACCACTTTTGCCGGTGGCCGCCGCGCAGAAAAATCGCCGCCAGCGCAGGAGCCAGCGTCAGCGCGTTGAAGGCGGAAATGGCAATGGAAAATGCGATGGTCAGCGCAAACTGGCGAAACAAAATACCGGTCGTCCCGGGAAAGAAGGCAACGGGCACAAACACGGCAACCAGCACCAACGAGGTGGCGATGACAGCGCTGGTAATTTCGCCTGTGGCCGCGGCGGCCGCTTTGCTTGAGTCGTGTTCACCCTCAGCGATATGGCGCTCAATATTTTCGATTACCACGATGGCGTCGTCTACCACCAGGCCGGTGGCGAGCGTGATGCCGAACAACGTCAACGTGTTGATGGAGAAACCGAGCAACTTCACAAAAATAAAAGTGCCGATCAGCGAGACTGGAGTGGCGATGAAGTGAATCATCGTCGTCCTCCAGTCGCCGAGAAAGATAAAGATCACAAGGATGACCAGGCCAATCGCCAGCCCTACGGTGAAGGCGACGTCGCGGATGGATTCGCCCACGGCATCCGTGGTGTCGAAGGCTACGTGAGCCTTCATTCCCGGCGGAAAGCTCTTCGCCAGCCGGTCTAACTCAGCAATGGCCCTGCGGTCGACATCGAGCGCGTTCGCCGTCGAAAGCTGCGTCACGCCAAGCCCGATCGCCTGTTGCCCGTTATACGTAATTTTGTTGCCATAGCTCTCTGAACCCAACTCAGCTCGGCCCACATCTTTCAGGCGAACCAGCGTCCCGTCGGAGTTGGTCTTCAGAATGATGTTCTCGAACTGAGACACCTCGCTCAGGCGCCCGACCGCTCGCACGCTGATCTGATATTGCTGGCCGGCGATGGCAGGTTGCTGGCCGACCTGACCGGCCGCGACTTCCACATTCTGTTCCGAGAGCGCGTTCACCACGTCGGGCGCAGTCAGGCCGCGGCCGGCCATGCGCCCCGGATCAAGCCACAGCCGCATCGAGTACTTGCCCTCACCGAAGACGATCACATCGGCGACGCCGGGGATGCGCTTGAGCGCGTCCCGAACGTACACATCGACGTAGTTGCTCATGAACAGCGGGGTATAACGGTCGTTGTCGGCTGTGATCGCGGCGCCGAAGACGAAATTCTGCGATGTCTTAGCAGTCGTGATGCCGACGGCCTTCACCGCGGCGGGAAGCCTGCCCTGCGCCGTGTTCACCCGGTTCTGGATATCGACAGTCGCCAGGTCGGGATTCCGCGTGAGGTCGAAGGTGACCACAATACTGCTGGTGCCGTCATTGCCGCTGGTCGAGGTCATGTACTTCATTCCCTCGGCGCCGTTGATTTCCTGCTCCAGTGGAATGGTGACCGCGCTCTCCACGGTCTGCGCGCTCGCCCCAATGTAAGAACTGGTTACGCCAACTTGCGGCGGAGCGAGATCAGGGAATTGTGAGATGGGCAGCGTGGGAATCACGGCCGTGCCCGCCAGAACGATCAGCAGCGCGCAAACCGACGCGAACACCGGACGATGGATAAAAAACTCAACGAACATAGAAGATCGGCTTTCGGGCTTCAGCTTTCCGGCTTCGGCTCAACCGCATGGAATCAATTAAATGGTTTGAAACGAGACTCAGGAGCCGAAGCCCGAAAGCCCGGCCTTTAACTGTGCGGAATCACTGGCGCACCATCCAGCAGAAACTGGGTTCCGGAAACAATCACTTTGTCGCCGGGCTTAATGCCGTCCTGCACTTCATAATCGTTCCCCACCGTCTGCCCAATCTTCAGCGCTCGCTGCCGCGCCACATACGAACCGCCGGTCTGCGGCTCCGCTACGAAGGCAAAGTACTGGCCCGCCAGCCGCGACACGGCCAGGATGGGAACCTCGGGGTTATGGTGCACTCCCCACACAATGCGCGCCCGGATAAATTGCGACTGCCGCAGCGCGTCGTTGCTGTTGGCGATGCGCGCCTTCACCAGCACCGTTTGGGTCGTGTTATCTACTTCCGGCGAGATGAAGCTGATGCGGCTGTCTGCCACCACCTTGCCGTCGCCGTTCAGCACCTGCACCGGCAGGTTCATCTTGAGCTGCGAAGAATGTTCAATGGGAACATATACGTAGATTTCAAGACTCCCGGGCTTGTCCACGGTGGTGAGTTGCGTCGTCACCGCAACCCGGTCGCCTACGCGCACCGGAATATCTCCCACAATTCCGCCCCACGGCGCGACCACTTTGTAGTAATGGAGTTGGACTTCCTGCTCGCGCACTTGAGCATCCAGCGAGTCCATCTGAGCTTGTGCCGCATCCATCGCGGATTTCGCCTGGTCGAGATCCTGCTTGCTGACCACGCCCGCTGAATAGAGGCCCTGGCTACGCGCATACTGCTGCTTGGCATAGCTCAGGTTCGCTTCCTGCGCTGCTCGGGAACTTTCCTGGCTCCTCACCGTGGCCTGCTGCTTGAGGGGATCGATTTCCATCAGCGATGCGCCGGCCTTGACCGCCTCGCCAGAATGCACGTAGATGCTGGTAACCTGACCTTCGACCTGCGGCATAATCACCGCCGAATCGCGCGACTTGAGCGTGGCCACATACTCGGTCGCATCGTCAACCGGAGTGGCTTGCGCCTCTTGCACCTTCACCGGCATTCCAGCCGGCCCACCGGCATGAGCATTTTGCGCTGCGTTGCCTGAACAAGCCACCGTCATTCCGCTGGCCACAAGGGCAACCAGCAGAGGTCCTTTGGCTAGGTAACCACGAATTCCGTTGGACATAAGTTTCCCACTTCTCGTTGATATTCGATGAACAATACCAGAACCCTAATTCGAAGCTCCAGGAGCGGAAGTGGCACCTCCCGATCCCTGATTAGACGCGAACGCAGCCCCGGTGTTAGGTGTTCATTAGAAGATTCGGCTGGGGCTCATCCGGACGCAAAATAATCTCCGCCTCCCAGTGAAGAAATAGAGAAGAGCCAGCTTTGGCAAGGTTGACGTCCTCAACATTAAGATCGTCTCACTCTGCTACATTGTAGCGCTATGGAGACCACTCCCCCTCAGCCCGCCCGCAGCTTTGCCAGCGACAACAACGCAGGCGTCCATCCCGAGATTATCGAAGCCATTGCCCGCGCCAACCAGGGCCACGTAGTCGCCTACGGCGACGACCCCTATACCCGGTCGGCGGTGAAAAAGTTTGAGGAGCATTTTGGACCGAGCATCGCAGTTTTCTTCACCTTCAACGGCACCGGCGCCAATGTGCTCAGTCTTCAGGCCCTGACCCGGTCCTTTCAGTCTGTCCTGTGCAGCGACTATGCCCACATCTACTGCGACGAATGCGGTGCGCCGGAAAAGCACACCGGCTGCAAGCTGATTCCGCTGCCCCATCAGGACGGCAAGATCACGCTGGACTCCGTTCGCCACGCCTACCATGGCATTGGCGACCAACACCACTCGCAGCCCCGCGTCGTCTCGATTACGCAATGCACTGAGATGGGTACGGTATATCAGCCGAAAGAGATTCAGGCACTCGCAGGTTTCGCTCACGAACATGACATGTTCCTGCACGTGGACGGCGCTCGCATTGCCAACGCCGCCGTGTCGCTCGGCCAAAACCTGCGCCAGGCTACGCGCGATCTGGGCGTAGATGTGCTCTCTTTCGGCGGCACCAAGAATGGGATCCTCGGCGGCGAAGCCGTGGTGTTCTTCCATCCCGAACTCAGCCGCGACTTCCTCTACCTGCGCAAGCAGAACATGCAACTGGCCTCAAAGATGCGCTTCATCGCAGCGCAATTCGAGACTCTTCTGACCAACGATCTCTGGCGGCGCAGCGCCGAACATGCCAACCGCATGGCTCGCCTGCTGGAAAAGGAAGTCAGCCGGATCCCGGGCGTTAAAGTTGTGTGGAAGGTCGAAGCCAACGGCGTCTTCGTCCAGATCCCGCGTGAGGCCATCGAAAAGATCAAGCAGCACTACTTTTTCTATATGTGGATCGAGGAGGAATCGATCGTGCGCTGGATGTGCTCCTTCGATACTACCGAAGACGACATTCGCAATTTTGCCAAGGTAGTTGCCGAGGCGGTGAAGGGGTGACCGACGGTGCTCGCCTTCTCGCTTACTGATTGCTTTTTGACAGGTTTTTTAATAGATTGACCGCATTGCCGCGCTGCGTGACCATTCGACCCGAGTCGCTTCACCCTAGGAGTAGTAGATGAACCGGAAGTGGTTCAGCATCATCGCCCTGATCGCCATCGCGACATTCTTCTTGAGCCTTTCCAGCTGTGGTTTCAATCAGCATCTGGTGTCGATTCAGGTGGTCCCTCCGGGCGTGACATTCAACTCAGTCGGATCGAGCGCTGTCTTCAAGGCCACGGGCACGTATGAGCATCCGCCGCAGACCAAGGACATTACAGATATCGTAACGTGGTCGGTCGACTCGCAGAATCTGGTTTCGATCACCGACACGAGTCTGGTGACTGCGCTCAGCATCTGCGGCAGCGGGAACCTGTATGCGAGTTATTACGACAGCCCCAACCAAGTCACCGGCAGTGCGTTCATTACTGGGGGCGGCGCCGGCACTGCGGCTTGCAACCAGGCTATCTTGACCGTAGACGTTGTGGGAGCGGGAAGCGTAACCGATTCCACCGGGGCCATCAACTGCGGCACAGCCGGCACAACCTGCTCGGCTGATTATGCTCTCGGTAGCACGATCGGGCTCACGGCTACTCCAGGTGCATCGCTTATTAGTTGGCAAGGCTGCAGTAGCATTAGCGGCAACACGTGCACAGTCGTGCTGAATTTTGACACCACCGTGACCGCGACCTTTAATTAGCCGGCTGGCGCAGCGCTGGTTCTACTCCCCTTCGCCTAATAGTTTGCCCAGCGTAGGTTTGTGCTTTTCCTGCTTCTTGTTTTTGTGGGGAACTATCTTCTCGGCAGGAGGCGCGCCCATGCGCTCCCGTGCCAACTCCTTCACCGCCTGCACCGCGCGAAATCGCTTTACCTTTTTCTTGCGCGCCATTCTGCTACGTGTCCCGACCTTCATCTTGCCATAGCCTGCATCCCCGCGAACATGCAATAATCGTGTTTCATGGAAGAACGCGATTTTTTCGATGAGAGCACTCAAAAGAAGATGGCAACCCTGAACTGTCCTCATTGCCATCAGCCCGCAGAATACGAAGTCACCTGGGTGGTGCGCACCAAGAAGCGCCAGCTAGCCGGACGCGCCGACGAGCGCGACCGCGCCCGCTTCGCCAAAGCCCGCTCCTACATGCTGCGCAAAGATGATCTGATGGCCTGCAAGAACATGCGCTGCCGCAAACGGTTTGAGATCTCCGGCGTGCAGTCGGTGGTCTTCACCGAGTAGCTTGGCAGAATTCCCCTCAAGGTGGTGGGAGGCCTACGAGCAGCGTAGGGCGGAAAGAGCAGCGTAAATGACAGAAGATTCCACATGGCGATGGGTGGCATTTGCTATCTTTTTCGTCCTGTTCCCGATTGTTCTCCATCCGTGGCGGGTCACGATTCTTTCAATAGCTTTATTCGGCCTGTTGGTGCACTTCCTAATTCCCAGAAAAACAGATTCAAAGTAGCTCGCTACCCCTCCAGACGCTAAAGTGCCAATTGCCAACCGCTGATTTATACTTATCAGTTTTCCTGTCGCTCCCAGAGCGCCAGGAGTCAGGAGTCATGTTTGAAAATCCTGGTTTGCATGAAGCAGGTGCCGCAGAAAGACGCACCGCTCAAACTTAACGAAACCGCCGCGTGGATCCGCGACGATGTTTCCTATGAAGTGAACGAGCCCGACGCATTCGCGCTCGAGGAATCGCTGCGCCAGAAGGAAAAGCACGGCGGAGAAGTCGTGGTCATCACTTCCGGGCCGGCCCGCTCGCAGCAGGTCTTGCGAGAAGCTCTGGCGAAAGGCGCCGACCGCGCCATCCACCTCGAAGACAATGCCTTCGTCGGACTCGATGCCTTCAACACCGCCAAAGCCTTCGCCGCCGCCATCAAAGACGAAAAGTTCGACCTCATTTTCACCGGCCTGCAATCCGACGACTATGGCTACGCGCAAACCGGCGTAATCCTCGCCGAACTGCTGGGCTGGCCTCACGCCACCATCATCATGCAGATTGAAAAAACCGACAGTGGCATCCGCGTGAAGCGCGAACTTGAAGCTGGATTCTTTCAGTTCGTAGACATGCCGCTGCCCGCAGTGCTGACGATTCAATCCGGCATCAACAAGCTGCGCTACGCCACGCTGATCGGCATCAAGCAGGCGAAGAACAAGCCCATCCGCAAGGTGGCGCTGGCGGAGGTGCAATCGGCAATCGGCGAGAACCTGCAGAAAATCGAACGCCTCTACGTGCCGCAGAAAACGAAAAAGACCGAGCACATAGAAGGCACACCAGCCGAAATCGCGAAGAAGCTGGTGGACAAACTGCGCAACGAACTGCGCGTGCTGTAGCCGGCGTCCCGCCGGGCCGTTTCGGCTGGCTGTGCTGAGAACTGAGAACCGAGAGCTGCTTTTATGCCCGATACCATCTTAGTAGTCGTCGAACAACGCGAAGGCAAACTCAACCGCGTCTCCTGGGAGACGATCACAGCCGGCCAGGCTATAGCCGCCGCGACGGGCTGGACCCTCGAAGCCGCCGTCGTCGGAGGCAAAGCGTCCACCTTGGCTTCCGAAGTCGCCGCCAAGAAGGTTGCGAAAGTCTACGCCGTCGAATCGCCGAAGCTTGAACCCTACACACCAGACGCATTCGCCGCCGGGCTGAAACAGTTCCTCACGACCAGGCAGCCGAAACTCGTGCTGATGCCGCACACCTACCAGGTGCGCGACTTCGTCCCCAAGCTCGCCACTGCCATGGGACGCACCGTCATCAGCGACTGCATCGGCTTCAAGCACGAAAACGGAAAGCTCGTTTTCACCCGCCAGATGTTCCAGGGCAAGTTCACTGCCGACGTCAGCTTCACCTCCGACGCTCCATGGTTCGTCACATTCCAGAACGGAGCGTTCCGCGGAGACCAGGCGGAAGCCGCCGCATGCGCGGCTCCGGTAGAAACTGTGAGCGTCGACATTGCTGACGGAGTCGTCCGCACCAAGCCGCAGGAAGTTTTCAAAGAAGTCAAGCAGGCCGTCGACCTCACGCAGGCCGAGATCATCGTCTCGGTCGGCCGCGGCATCAAAGAACAGAAAAACATCGAAATGGCCAAGCAGCTCGCCGACGCCCTGGGCGGCGAAATCGCCGCTTCCCGCCCCATCTGCGATTCCGGCTGGCTGCCCATGGATCGTCAAGTCGGCTCCTCGGGGCAAACGGTCGCGCCAAAACTTTACCTCGCGCTGGGCATCAGCGGCGCCATCCAGCACATCGTCGGCATGAAAGGCGCGCGCGCCATCATCGCCGTCAACAAAGATTCCGAAGCGCCGATCTTCGAAATCGCCGACTACGCCGTAGTTGCGAATCTCTTCGACATCGTTCCGCCGCTGATTGAAGAAGTAAAGAAGGCGAAAGCAGGGAGTTAGACGATCGGCAGATAAACGCGAAATATCCGAATTCCCCGCTAGAATAGTCCCATGAATCTCACTCTCAGTGCGGTTTACGAGGAAGTCCCAGAGTCCGAAGGCGGTGGTTACATTGCTTACACAGAAGAACTACCGGGCGCGATTTCAGAAGGCGACACTCTCGACGAAGCTCGCGAAAATCTCCGTGATGCAATCGAGCTCTTACTCGAGGCGAATCGTGACCTAGCCAGCAAATCTCATCGCGGGAAAAAAGTGGCCCGCGAAAAGATCACAGTTCCCGTGGCGTGATTCGTGAAGCGCATCGATCTGATTCGACACCTGGAATCCCATGGTTGTATGCTGATTCGCCTAGGCGCCAACCACAGCGTCTACTACAACCCCGCAGCCCAGCGCACGAGTACCGTTCCCCGACATCGCGAAGTTAAGAATCCCACGGCAATTCGAATCTGCAAGCAACTTGCGGTGCCCGACCCCCGTGGCTGAGCGCGCATCCTGCAGCAGGATCACGCCTGATCGCCCCGCTGTTTCCCAATCGCCGCCGCCGCGATCTGCGCCACATCCAGCAACTCCGGAGGCGTAGCCGTAGCCGCCGCCAATCCATCGCGCAGCATCGAGTTGCAGAACGGACATGCCGCCGCCACCACGCTTGCGCCCGTCGCGACCAACTCCTGGGCCCGCTCCAGATTGACGCGCTTGCCAGTCTCTTCGCCCAGGAACATCAGTCCGCCACCGCCTCCGCAGCAGAAGCCGCGTTCACGTGCCCGCGGCGGATCCACGACCTCGCCCGTACCGCGCAATTACCTCTCGCGGTTCGTCATAGACGCCGCGATATCTTCCCAGATAACACGCATCGTGAAACACCGTCTTCTTCTGCTCCTCGCCGCCCAGCGGCAGCTTGTCCTGAAAACGGGCCAGCAACTCGCTGTGGTGCTCGATCTCTACATTGCCGCCGTGTTCTTTCCAGTCCACGCCGATGGTGCGCACGCAATGCGGACAGATGGAAACCATCTTCTTTACTCCGCCTTCGCGAATCTGCTCCAGATTTCCCTGCGCCAGCTCGCCGAACAAATAGTCATTTCCCAGCCGCCGCACCGGATCGCCACTGCACTTTTCCTGACGCAGCACGCCGAAGCTGATTCCCAAATGATTCAACACCTCCGCCAGCGCCAGCAGAATTTTCCGTCCATTCGGATCGAACGATCCCAGGCAGCCCATCCACAGACAGTATTCCTGGGAGCCGTCGAAATAGGGCAGGCCGTTCTTCTCGATGAACTTCTCCCGGTCTGACGGGGGAAATCCCAGCGCGTTCCCCTGCCGCTCCAGCGTGACAAACAATTCGCTGCCGTGGCTGTTCTCCCACTTGCCGGTATTCACCGCGCCCCGCCGCAGCCCCACGATGATCGGCAAATGCTGAATGCCCACCGGACACTGGAATTCACAAGCCCCGCATGTGGTGCACTCGAAAACGGCCTCGGTCGAGAGATGTTTTCCGAGCAGCAACTCATCGCTCTTCGGCCCGAACTCATTCAGATAATGCCGCGTGCCGAGAATGATTTCCTTGGGATTCAAAATCTTGCCTGTGTTGTTCGCCGGACAATGCTCGGTGCAGCGTCCGCACTCCACGCAGGAGTAAGCCTGCAGTGCAGTAATTTGCGTGAGATCCTTGCCGGCAACCAGGCCGAAATCCTCATCGCCCACCAGGGGCGGAATCTGGCTGAACCCCGGACGCTCCAGAAAAATCGTCAGCGGACTCAGCACCAGGTGCATGTGCTTGGTAGTTGGAATCAGCGGCAGGAAAAACAAGATCACCAGCGTGTGCGTCCACCACAGCGCCCAGCCTGCCGAGTTACCCTCGGGCACCCAGAACCTAGCCAGATAAGTGGCCATCAGGGCGAAGATCAGGAACGCAATCAGCCCTGACTCCGGCGAAAGCGGTTCCAGCCATTTCGGACGGATCACGAACCGTCGAAACGCCAGCCCCGCAATCGAAATCGCCACGGCGACTGCAAACAACCCGGCAATGAAGAAATAAAGACTCCCCCAGAAACTGCTGGGCGAAAGAAACGGATGACCAAATCCTGCGGCAAAGTGATTGAGCGTCACCAGCGCAAACACGCAAAAGCCCCAGAAGACAAAAGCGTGAGCCAGCCCGGGCAAGGGCCTTTGCGCGATCACCAATCCCTGCGCGCCGACTTCCCAAAGCACTTTGCGGATGCGTGGTCCGATCGGCCGCAACTGGAAATCGGGATCACGCTTCGCAGCCAGAATGATGCGCAGCGTCGCCCCAAACTTCCGCGAGAACAGAAACACGGAAACAAAGATGGCGATGAGCAGGACGACTCGCCCCGGCCAGTTCATATGAAGGATGTCTCCCGAGAACCAGACAGTCTAACAGTTCGCATGGGCGGCCCCGTGCCAGAGCTGCCCCAATCCGGTCGAGCGCGTGGTAGCATTTTCGCCATGCGATGCGGCCTGGCAACCACTGTACTCATAATTCCGTTTGCTCTCGTCACGCTCCCAATCCTGGCGCAGCAACCTGGCATCCCCTCCACCAGCTCCTCCGACCTCGACCAATACCGCGCCTCCCGCATCGCGATTTACACCGACGACTTCGGCGAACTCAAACGCTATCGCGAGGCCGACGCCAAGCTCAAGCCGCCCGCGCTCAGTGAGAATCGAGTCGTGTTCTTCGGCGACTCCATCACCGACTACTGGAAGCTGCAAGACTATTTTCCCGGCAAGCCTTACATCAATCGCGGCATCGACGGACAGACCACGCCCCAGATGCTGGTGCGCTTCCGCCAGGATGTGATCGCCCTGCATCCCAAAGTCCTGGTTGTGCTGGCCGGAACGAACGACGTTGCCGGCGTCACCGGGCCCGCCCGCAACGAGGATATCGAAGCCAACTACGCCTCCATGGCCGAGTTGGCGCGCCTGCACCACATTCGTGTGGTCTTTGCCTCGCTGCTCCCTGTGAACAACTACACCGAGGACGCGAAGGAGTCGTTCGCGCTGCGTCCCCGCGAAAGAATCCTCACGCTGAACACCTGGCTAAAGGACTACTGCGCCAGGAACGGATTCGTATATCTCGACTACTTCTCAGCCGTTGTCGATGACAAGGGCATGCTCAGGCGCGATCTCTCTGACGAGGGACTGCATCCGAACGCGTCGGGATACAAGATTATGGCGCCGCTCGCAGAGAAGGCGATCGCGCGTGCGATCGGCAGACCGTAATGTTCTTCCGCGGCCGCTGTTACTTTAAGGACAACCACATGAAATTATTTCTCCTCTTCCAGACGCTCACGCTAGCTCTTATCCTCTGCCTCGCAGCCCAGGCTCAGCAGCCGGCTCCAACCCTCACCCCGGAGCAAGCCCTGCAGCGCTACCGCGACTCCAAGGCGCCCACGCTGCGCGACGATTTCGGCGAACTCGGCCGCTACCGCGCCGCCAACACCGCGCTCAAGCCGCCCGCGCCCGGCGAGAACCGCGTCGTTTTCTTCGGCGATTCCATCACCGATATCTGGCATCTCGACCAATATTTTCCCGGCAGGCCCTACCTCAACCGCGGCATCGGAGGCCAGACCACGCCGCAAATGCTCGTCCGCTTCCGCCAGGACGTGATCGATCTTCATCCCAAGGTGGTTGTCATTCTCGCCGGAACCAACGACATCGCCGGCAACACCGGACCCATGCGCCTTGAAGATATCGAAGCGAACTACGCATCTTTCGCCGATCTCGCCCGCGCCAGCAACATTTTCGTAATCTTTTCTTCGGTGCTGCCCGTGCACAACTACACGCCACAGTCGCAGAATCTTTTTGCCCAGCGCTCGCCGGAGAAAATCCTCGAGCTGAATCGCTGGCTGAAAAACTACGTTGCCACGCATTCCGGCTGCCTCTACCTCGACTACTTCAGCGCCATGGTCGACGAGAAGGGATTGCTCAAACGCGATCTTGCCGATGATGGCCTGCACCCCAACGCCGCCGGATTCAAGATCATGGCTCCAATGGCGGAAGCGGCGATCGAGAAGGCGCTCTCAACTCACTAGACGGCAAGTCACTCCCGCGGCACACAGCCTATAATGTGACCAGCCGGTCATGCCCCTCACCGACAAATTCGGCCGCCCCATCACCGACCTGCGGATCTCCATCACCGACCGCTGCAACTACAAGTGTGTCTATTGCCGCACCGGCAATGAGGGCGCGCTCTACGGCGATTTGCCTTTCGCCGACTATCTGCGCATGGCGCGCGTGCTGGTCGGGATGGGCGTCACCAAGATACGTCTCACCGGCGGCGAGCCGCTGCTGCGCAAAGGCGTCGTCGATTTCGTTCGCGACCTCGCCCAACTCCGCTCTCCAAACAACGGCCACGGAGGTCGGGACGAAGATCGAAACCAAGACCCGCTCGACATTGCGCTCACCACCAACGGCCATCTGCTCGCCGATCTAGCGCAGCCGCTCAAGAATGCCGGGCTCACACGTGTCACGGTTTCCATGGACGCGGTCGATCCCGACCGCTTCGCCCGCATCACTCGCGTGCCCAACGGATACGACCATGTGCTCGCCGGCATCCGCGCCGCGCGCCGCGCCGGCTTGTGGCCACTGAAAGTGAATTGCGTGCTGATGCGCGGCTTCAACGAAGATCAGATCATCCCTTTCGGCATGTTCGCCCGCGAAGAAGGCGTCACCGTACGCTTCATCGAGTTCATGCCGCTCGAAGAAGGGCGCACTGGTTACCCGATACGGTGGTCACGCTCGACGAAATTCTGGCCCGCATGGCCGAGTACCGCCCGCTGGTCGAAATCCCGCACGCGCGCTCGGAAACCGCGCGCCGCTACCGCTTCGACGACGGCGTCGGCGAAATCGGCATCATCGCGCCCGTCTCGCATCCCTTCTGCGGACACTGCAGCCGCATCCGCATCACCAGCGACGGCAAAATTCGCACCTGCCTGTTCTCGGTGTGGGATCACGACCTGCATGCGCAAATGCAGCGCGGCGCGAGCGACGAAGAGTTGGCAGGCTTCATCCGCGGAGTGATCCAGAAAAAAGAAGAACGCCACCACATCGGCGAACCGGATTTTGTGCCGGCATCAAGGACGATGGTGCATATCGGAGGATAACTTCAGGATGGAAACAACCTGTTCGGAGGGAGAGATCGGGAAGGGCACGACTTCGAGTCGTGCCGATCAAAGCTGCATCTGATAAGAGGCTTTAGCCGCCGAGATCCGCTCATTTAAGATCGTCGCATGAATCGGCGGTGTCTCGTTGCGGCGTTGTTGTTTTTCTCTTGCGCATCGCAAGCTCAGAGCGGCAGCTACCTCGGCTTCGACCGCAACACCTACCCCGGCGACGCCAACCTGAAAGCCCTGCACCAGACTTTCTCCTACACCGGCTACTGGCTCAACAATCCTCCCGGCGAGAGAACGAACACCTGGACCGGCCACCGCGCCGCCGTCGAATCCGCCGGCTTCGGCTTCCTCGTGCTCTTCAACGGACGCCTCTACGCCGAACTGAAATCCGTCGCCAGGGCCACGAAGCTCGGCAACTCCGACGCGCAAGCCGCCGCCGCCGCCGCGCGCCGCGAAGGTTTTCCCGCGCACACCATCATCTTCCTCGACCAGGAGCAAGGCGGACGCATGCTCCCCGAGCAGAAAGCCTACATCTACGCCTGGGTCGACGCCGTCACCGCCGCCGGATTCCGCGCCGGCATCTACTGCTCCGGCATCCCGGCCAAAGACGACGACAACATCGTCACCGCCGAAGATATTCGCGAAAACGCCGGCGGACGCCACATCGTTTACTGGGCCATCAACGATGCCTGCCCGCCCGCGCCCGGCTGTGCTTTTCCTCCAAATCACCCGCCAAGCCCCGCCCAGAGCGGCGTCAGCTTCGCCGAAGTCTGGCAATTCGCGCAATCCCCGCAGCGCAAAGACGTCGCCGCGCAATGCTCCAACTACAGCCGCGACGGCAACTGCTATCCGCCCGGAATCGCTGCCGCCGAGCAACTCCACGTCGACGTGAACACCGCCACGTCGCCTGATCCCTCAAACGGCAGATCGCACTGATGCATGCTCGACTTTGCCGACTGCGCCCGGCAACGCGTTAGAATAGCCGCTCCCGCAAATCCACTTCAGGAGAAACCTCCCGCATGTCCCGAACATTATTCGCACCAGTTCTCGCCATCACCTTGCTCCTCGCTCTATCCGCCGCCGCGCAAAGACACCTGGCAGCTCGACCCGCCGCACTCCTCGGCGCAGTTTTCCGTGCGCCATCTCGGAGTCTCCACCGTTCGCGGCGCATTCACCAAGGTGAGCGGCACGGTGCACTACGACGCAGCCAATCCCGCCAAGTCTCGATCCAGGCCACCATCGAATGCTGCTTCCGTCGACACCCGCGTCGAGATGCGCGACAACGACTTGCGCAGCCCCCGCTTTCTCGACGCCCAGAAATACCCCACGATCACTTTCCAGTCGAAGAAGGTCGAAGCCGTCGGCGAGGGCAAGCTGAAGGTCACCGGCGATCTCACCATTCACGGCGTCACCAAAGAAGTCGTTCTCGACGTCGACGGTCCCTACGCCCGCGATCAAGGATCCGATGGGTAAAGACCGGCTGCGCGCAGGCGCCTCCGCGACCACCAAAATCAACCGCAACGATTTCGGAGTCAGCGGCCTTCCCGGGATTGTCGGCGACGACATCACCATCACCCTCGATATTGAAATGATCAAGCCGGCAACAAACTGAGAGCGAGCAATTAGCAGTTCGCTGTTAGCTTGATTCCGCGGCGCATCTCCCAGCGCACAACAAAATTGCTAAACGCTATTTACCAACTTCTGCTTCGCCGATTGCGTTAAAATGGAAGTATCCACCATGTCCGACCGCACCTTCACTCTCGACGAAGCCCAGTCGCTGCTGCCCGTGCTCGAATCTCTGCTGCGCACCGCCATCGGCGGCAAGAAGCTGATGGAAGAAGTCGAGGGCGAGATGCAGGCGCTCAGTCACCGCATCTTCCTCAACGGTGGCACTCACGTCGACGTGGTTGCCGTCGCGCGCCGCAAGGCCGAGCGCGCCAAGGCCGAGCAACGCGCCAAAGACGCTCTCGCCGAAATCGATTCCATCGGCGTGCAGGTCAAAGATCTCGACATCGGCCTGCTCGATTTTCCCTGCGAGGTCGAGGGCCGCATCGTTCTGCTCTGCTGGAAGATGGGCGAAGCACTCCATCACGCACTGGCACGGCACCGAAGAAGGATTCGCCGGCCGCAAGCCCATCGACGAACGCATCGCCCGCGCCAACGAAAAGCCAACTGAACTTCAGGCCTCAGGAGGTTGGCTCTACGGCACTCATTCCAAGCAATTCTCGGCAGCAACATCTTCCTGTGCACCGTGTTACCCAGAGGAACGTGATCTGGCCAAACACGGGTAGAACAGCTGGATTTCGGGAGACCCTGCCAAAGATCACGGTTCGACGAGACAATCTCCCGGAACCAGAACTTTTTTGGGCAGGACCGTTCAATCAGGCACACTTCGTGCAATTTCGCCCGGCTTTCGTGCTGCAAGCTTTTCAGGCAAGCCCGCCGGGCACAAGGAAAACACGATGAGAATTTCACCGTGCAGTTCGCTTTCTAGCTTTGCACTTGCTGCTGCTGGCTATTCCAGCAGCCCTTTCTTCTCCATCTTCCGCGCAGATCGGAATCGGGATTGGCATCTCGGTCCACATCGGTCCGCCCGCGCTGCCGGTTTACGAGCAGCCCATCTGTCCCGGCGCCGGCTATCTGTGGACTCCCGGCTACTGGGCCTGGAGACGATGACGCCGGCTACTACTGGGTGCCCGGCACCTGGGTGCTCGCGCCCGTCGGCATGCTCTGGACTCCCGGCTACTGGGGCTGGAACGACGGCCTCTACGTCTGGAATGCCGGCTACTGGGGCCCGCACGTCGGCTTCTACGGCGGCATTAACTACGGCTTCGGCTACGGCGGCGTCGGCTTCGTCGGCGGCGAATGGCGCGGCGGCGCTTTCTTCTACAACACCGCCGTGATGCATGTGGACACCGTCCACATCACCAACGTCTACGTCAACCGGACGGTCATCGTGAACAACGATTCCCACGTCGCCTTTAACGGCGGCGAAGGCGGCATCGCAGCTCGTCCTACCGCGCAGGAAGAAACCTATTCCCGCGAACCGCACACTCCTCCGGTAGCCGCGCAGGTTCAGCAGGAACATGCCGCCAGCCAGAACCAGGCCTTGTTCGCATCGAACAATCACGGCGCGCCCGCAGTCGCCGCCACAGCTCGCCCCGGCGAGTTCAGCGGACACGGCGTAGTAGCCGCCAAAGCTGCCGGAGCGCCCTATCACGCCCCAGCCATGTCGCCCAAGGAAGCACGCGCTACCCCGTCGACCTAGGGATAACGCTATGAAGAATAATGCAATGCAGAACAACGCAATGAAGGGCGAATCCCATCCCGCGACTCCGCCTGCGCACGCCAGCGCATCCTGAGAACGCTCGTCCACAGGCCGAGTCGCATCCAGCAAACCCTCCGAAGGCGAAGCCGGCCAACCAGCCCAAGCCGCCCAAGAACAACAAGAAGCCGCCTGAGGAGGAGAAGCACGAGAAGTGAGGTAACGACCGAACGTCAACCGAATGGCCAGCGGCTGCTTCCAGCCCTGGCCATTTTTTATGGAAGGAGCGTAGCCCAATCATGTGGGGACAGCCGCCCTCGGCTGTCCGCGGGGCGCAGCTCCGCCTGAGGCTCTGGTGTCGCAGCATTTTCCCTGCAAGGCCCAGCTTCCCATGCGTTCCTATCCGAAGAGCAGCGTTAGCCGCGCCGTTCAGCGCTTGCACGGAGGTACAACTACGCGCCCGGCCCGGAATCTTCTGCTACAATTTTTTACAACCGCGGCCGGGTGGAAGTCGTATCATCGTGACCGGAAAGGAGAGAAGCAGGCTGATCGGCTTCCACGCGACGGCGAGTCGTTTAGAGCAAGGCCGGTTGGGCTGGGTTCAAGCCAAGGCAAGCATTCAGGAGTCTCAAATCACCTTATGTCATCCACGAAGCACAAACTGCGCCTCATCGGCGCATTCGCCGCGCTTGCAACCTTGGCCCTCGCCGTAAGCTGCACTGGCTTTTTCACCGAACCCAACGTTCACCATCGCTGAGCATCAGTCCGTCTGCTCCGTCGGTTGAGGTGGGATCGACCGTTACTTTGCAGGCTTATGGCATAGACAGCAACAATGACGGGAGCTATGTCACCAGCGGGGTCTCGTGGTCGAGCGGCACACCGACAGTCGGGCAGATAAATGGCTCGTGCGCGACCGGCACATGTGGCGCCGTTACGATTCAGGGCGTTTCAGCCGGGACGTCTACCATCACCGCTGGAACCGAAGCCGTCACCGCGACAGCCACGCTCACTGTTCTTCTTGGCAATGTTTCAGACTTCGAAGTTTGCGAGGGCACGTTCGGCGCCACCTCCTCTTGCTCGACCCCCGGAGGCGCGCTAACTTCCTCAGTTGTGATCGGCCAGTCGGCAAACTTTATCGCACAGGGAACTTCCAACGGAACTGTGTACGACCTCACTATCGCCTCAACCTGGACGCCATCGTCCGCCGCTAGTAGCGTAATTTCGTGCTTAAACAACAGTGTTTCTCCCGAGACATGTACTGTCGAGGACGGTGCAGTGTCAGGCACTACTTACCCGGTCACTGTGACCTATGGCAGCAATCTCGTGGCAACCCTCAACATAACGGCGCAATAGGGGGATTGGCCCACTTTTGATTTCCCGTGCCGGCACCATCTCGCCTGAGGCTGCCCCAGCTTTGCCGGTTTTGCAAAGCTGGGCACCACGGACCTCGGCCCCTGGCTCTGTCCGAGGATCGGAACTCGCATGTTCACGCACCCAGCAACTGAACTCCCTCGTTCGCGGCCGCAGCCCGCAGCTGCCGGTCCAGAGTAGCCAGGGCAATTTCCCTGCGAGAAGCGATCTCCAGGTAAGCAGCGTCGTAAACCGTGAGCCCATGGCGCTCAGCGAGATGCAAAGTGGCGCTCCAGGCTTGCCGGTCGGCTTCCGCATCCACTTTCACGGGAAGCAGCGTAAGACTGCCCAATGCGTCGTCGCGAAAATCTGCGCCATGCCGACCGCGCCTGACACTCAGCTGCAGGACATTCGCAATTTCCCAGCGCCACAACCCCGGAACCCATGCGCCCTCAAGCCTGACGTCGTCGAACAAGCGCAGAACCGCGTCGGTCGTTTCATCCGCATAAATCCAAGCGAGCGCCACCGAACTATCAAGAACCAGGCTCATGCCACCGGCTCCCGCCTCGCGTAGTCACACCCCTGCAGCCAGATTCCCACAGCGCGGATCACCGGCGACCCTCATCGCGCAGCTTCTTGATCTCTTCCCAGTCAAAGGCAGGCCGCCCTGGATTTTCCCGCGCCAACTGTCGAGCGCGTAGGCGCAGCGACTCGAATGCTGCTTGCACCTCATTTTGATCTGGGACGACCGTGTTTGGGACCAGCCGGGCAATAGCCCTGCCATGCCGTGTAATTACGATTTCCTCGCCCCGCTCGACCCGATCAAGCAGGCTTCCAAGGGAATTCTTGGCTTCGAACGCGCCGACCTGCCCGGGCGGCAAGATAAGTCTCTTTTTCATTTAATCTAGCTTAAGCTAGACTGTCTTTGCTGTCAATCGGCTGGGGGTATTTCTTGGTGTCAGCATTATCCCGACCGAGGCTGCCCCGGCTTTGCTGGTTTTGCAGAGCTGGGAACCACGGACCCGACGGCTGTGACTTTTCCACAACCAGGATGTGACATCCAACCTTGCCGGCACACTTGAAATCAGCGATCATGGTCGAGGCCGTGACGGTCTGCCACGCAGCAAGTCGCCATGCTCTAAGTCCTTTGTTTCGCGGATTTTAGCACCTAAGTTCTTTGACATCCGGATTTTGCGGGGAATTTCTTGCCAACGTGATGATTCCACACAGGGAGGGGGGGAGGGGGATACCCCGGATCGAACCATCATCGGCCCGATACAAAACCCCTCCCTCAAGCGCGCGCAAGATTTATTTCGGGGCAGAAATCCACTTGGGTGGAGGGTGCCCAAACCCCTCAAATCTCTCCACGCCCACTGGTAATTTGCCATCCCTCGAAGTCTCAGTATTATCGAAGGGACTGGCACATTCCTGCCAAAAAACCAACGCAACCACGAACTCTCATGTCAGACATTCGCTGCATCGGCATCAATACCGGAGGCGGGGATGCGCCCGGCCTCAACGCCGTAATTCGCGCCGCCACCAAAGCCGCCATCATCAAGTACGGATGGAAGGTCATCGGCATCCCCGACGGCTTCGACGGTCTCATCTGTCCCGAGAAATCCTTCGAACTAACGCTCAAGGAAGTAAGCGGAATTCTGCCTCGCGGCGGCACCATTCTCGGCACCACCAACCGTGGCGATCCCTTCCATTACAAGACAGTCGAGAATGGCAAGGAAGTGTCGCGCGACATTTCCGGTCAGATCGTCGCGAACGCCGCCAAGCTGGGCATCGACGCCGTTATCACCATCGGCGGCGACGGATCGCAGAAGATCGGCTACGACCTCTTTCAAAAGGGACTGAAGATCGTCGGTGTGCCCAAGACCATCGACAACGATCTTTCGGCGACCGAGGTCACCTTTGGATTCGACACCGCGTTGCACACCGTCACCGACGCACTCGACAAGATTCACACCACCGCCGAGTCGCATCATCGAGTGATGGTGGTCGAAGTGATGGGCCGCGACTGCGGCTGGATCGCGCTTGAGGCCGGCATCGCCGGCGGCGCTCACGTCATCCTGATCCCGGAAATCCCCTTCACCATCGAGCACGTCTGCCGCTACATCGCCGAACGCGAAAAAACCGGCAAGTACTTCACCATCGTGGTGTTGGCCGAAGGCGTGAAGTTGCCGCCAGAGCTGAAAGAGAACCGCCGCGCCAGCCCGATCGGCAACTCTGATCGGCAACGCCATTGCCCACGGCTCGAAAAAAGAAGTGCGCGTCAGCGTGCTGGGGCACATTCAGCGCGGCGGAACGCCCTCGCCCTTCGACCGCATTCTGGCAACGCGCTTCGGCGTGGCCGCGGTTGACCTGATCGCTGCCGGAGGTTTCGGCATGATGGTCGCCCTGCGCGGCGAGTCGATCGTTTCCGTCGACGTAGCCCATGCCATCGGGCATCTCAAATCGGTCGATCCGAAAGGCGAACTTGTACGAACCGCGCGCGCCATCGGCATCGGGTTCGGCGACTGAGCAAGTTTTTGCTCTAGAAATGGAGAACCGAGAACTGACTACTCCTTCATCATCGCATCAATCAGCGCATAGAGCTGGCTGGCGTCCTTCATCTCCACGTAAGGTCTTTCCGGATGGCGGGTGCTGACCACATATACAGTGGGCGTGTGTTCGAGCTTGATGGCTTTGCCCACGTCGCGGTCGGCATTGACCTCGGCGGCGAACTTGCCTTGTGGATCGATCACGAAAGGCAGTTCCACTTTGTGTTCGCTGGCGAACTTCTCGGCATAACCGCGCAGGTTCTGCGGGTTGATCTCGAACTGGTTCGCGAAAATATAGTCGCGAAATTCGTTGCCCAGCTCTTTCGAATTTTCATCGAAGTAGCGCGCAATCACGGCCGCGTCGTAAGACCAGTTGTGCCCGGGCAGAGGGAAGTCATGGCGCACAAGAGGAATCTTGTAGGTCTTTGAAGCCTGCTCAAGAATCGGCGACACGCGGCGGCATTGCGGGCACTGCAGATCCTCGAACACCACGATGGCCACCTGCGCGCCCTTGGGCGGACGCAGCGCCGGATTCACCGGCTCATTCGCCGCAGCGCACAAACCGGCAGCGAGCACCAACGCCACTAACGAGAGAAGAAGGAAATGATTCTTGGACATGTTTTTCATCACGGCCTGCCTTCATGGTAACCGAAGCGGCGGCGTGATGTCAGGATGCCGTCTTTGGGTCTCCCTGAAGTAGGCGCGGATCTTTGGCCGCAGGAGGTAAATCAGCAATGCTCCGGCAATCGCGAAGCCAACGCCGCCTCGCAGGAAATCCCCTCTGAGGCAATTGACCAGATCTCCCAAAACCTGAGTCGCGATAATGGCGACGCACAATCTCCATCCCCAGAGCCGGCGGCGAAACCAGCCCACTCCAGCCAGCGCCAGAACCGCGCCCAGCATCAGGAAAGAAATTCCGACCGGTTTGCCGAAAGGTGCAAGCTGGTGTAAGCCGCGCGGATTGAGTACCCAGATTCGGTCAAGAACGGTGTCTCGCCAAATCAATGTGATTGCCGCGAGAGAAGCCATCACGGTGCCGAAGAATAGAAACACGCCAATAGCCGTGAATAATAGGGGTCTTGCCCCCATGCCCTCTCCGCGGAGAGAGCGAAGGCGATTCTCCATTTGCCGACTATAAAGCAGAACAACCTCGCGTGGGGTTCGAACGCTGAATTCCGGCAAAACTTGCCGCGAAGAAACTGCTGCCTCGCCGCGCTATAGTAGAACGTCAACGCTCACGTCGGCTTTCTGGAGCTGACTGGGTGAAGTGAACTGGTTGATGTGGGCTGGTTGCTGTGAACCTGGCGAAGACCGTGAAATCATCTTATCGATCGCATCTTTATCAGCGCGCTCTGCTCTTCGCGCTCGCCGCTGTCTTGCTGCTTGGAGTTTCCGCCTGCAAAGGCAGAGGCCGTCGCGTCCTGGAAATCAATTATGTATCGGTGGGAGAAGCCATGCTGCGCGACCGCGTGGCTCCCGTCTATAACCACGTAGGGACAGTCAAGAACGGCGAGCGGGTGGAGGTTTTGGAGCGCGAGAAGCGCTTTTCCCGCGTACGCACGGCAAGCGGCGTTGAAGGTTGGATCGAGCAACGCTACCTCGTAGATCAGCAGACCTACGATGCCTTGCAGAAACTCACGCAAGAGAACCTGAACGATCCGGTGCAATCGCCCGGGGTGCTGCGGAATGAGACGAACTTGCACATCACCCCCTCGCGCGAGGCCGAGCATCTGTACCAGCTTCCGTCGGGGGCTCGAGTTTCCGTGCTGAAACGCGCTTCTGCGGAGAAGCAACTGGGATCGGTCGGCGAGTCCGCGGTGAAGAATTCCGCGAAAACCTCCGGTGGAAGAGCGTCGTCCGGCCCGGTGTTGGAGGATTGGTGGCTGGTGCGCGACGCCGACAACCGCGTCGGGTGGGTGCTGGCCCGAATGGTGGATCTCGACGTCCCGCTCGATATCGCGCAATATGCCGAAGGCCAGCGTATCGTCGCATTTTTTCCGCTGAATCAGGTGCTCGATAGCGGCAAGGACGGCACCGGCAAGAACGTTTCACAGTATCTGTGCGTCCTCACCGAACCGCACGACGGTCTGCCCTACGATTACGACCAGATTCGCGTTTTCACCTGGAACGTGAAAAAGCACCGCTACGAAACCGCCTACCGCGAACACGGATTGAACGGCGTGCTGCCTGTAACTGTGACCAGCGAGGACTTCGACAAGGAAGGCGTGCTGCCGGTTTTCATTCTGCGAGTGAAAGACGACAGCGGCAACGTCACTGAACGCAAGTACAAGTTGAACACGCCAATTGTGCGCAGAGTGTTGGCCCCAGGTGAGGAGAAGCAATCGCCGCCGCGCGCGCGGCGGCGGGGCTAGACTCGCGGCTGTCTAACTCTTAATTTTGGTCGAAGCCGCGCCCAGGATTTCCCGCCCTTTTTTCTCTTGGACAAAAACCGTAACGTGCAGATTCGCAAGGTCCCAATGCGAGTTGAATTTCACAACCGGATCTCCGGTGAAAGAAACTGATGCTCCGTTCGCGTCCGCGACCCCTATTTTGCGGAGGGAACGCAAGGTCGCAACGTGATGCAGAATGTGTCCGGCGTTCTCTCCCAGGCTCACCGACGAATGCAGGCCGTCCTCGGTTACCGCCAACCAGACCTCGGCTACATCGCCGACTGCGCTTGTCGAGAGCTTTCCCACCGAAACCGTAAAGCGCTGCGACCCCTTTGCTTCCGCGTTGCCGGGTTTGATCGCAACCGATGTTCTCGGACCGCGCGCCGCCTTCTCGATTTCGAATTCGGCTTTATGCGCGTTACTTCCGACAAATTGGCTGTGACCATCCACGACGAGTTCCGGCGTATACGGGTCGTTTTTGAAAAGAGCCGCATAGTCTTGCTGCCGCTGCGTCCATTCTGCAGAAGAAAAAGGATCGATCCAGCCGTCGTGATTCCAATAATCGACGTGCTCTTCGAGCGCGATGATCTCCGCTCCGGCTACCGGTTGTTGCTGCTGCAACTGCTGCAGGAGGGCATCCGCCGGCGGACAGCTGGAACATCCCTCGGAAGTGAACAACTCAATCACCACTGGCTGGCGCCCGACTTCCGCGCCAGAGTTTTGCGCTTTTGCCTTGGCCGCGAAGGGGGAGCACACAAGAAGCAACGCAAAAGCTAGCTTTACTGCTGCGGCTGAATAACGTCTCATCGCATTCACCTTACTCATCTAATCAGAGTGGATGCTCAACCCAACGGAAGGTTACACGAACAACGAGCAGCTAGCAGTAAAAGTCCGCGATGCTTTTTACCACCCAGCGTTGTTCGTCGTCGGTGAGTTCGGGGAACATGGGCAGCGCCAGCACTTCTTTGGCCGCGCGTTCGGCTTGCGGGAAGTCGCCTTCGCGATAGCCCAGATAAACGAAGGCGGGCTGCAGGTGCAGTGGAAGCGGATAGTAGATTTCTGTTCCAATCTTGCGCGCGCTGAGGAACTCTCGGAGTTCGTCGCGGCGGAAGGCCCGGACAACATATTGGTGAAACACGTGGTGAGCCTTGGCAGAGGTCCGCGGGAGCTGAATGGGTGCAGCATCCTCAGGTTGTTCACCGCTTGATATGAGGCCGGCAGCCGCAAAGAGCTGGTCGTATCGCGCCGCGCGCTGGCGGCGGGCTTCGGTCCAGTCGTTCCACGTATTTCAGTTTCACGCGCAGGATGGCGGCCTGGAGGGCGTCGAGGCGGCTGTTCCATCCCAACTCTTCGTGAATGTAGCGGCGCGGACTGCCGTGATTTCGCAGGCGGCGCATGTGGGCCGCCATCTCTGGGCTGTTCGTGGTCACCAACCCACCGTCGCCGTAAGCGCTGAGATTTTTTGTGGGATAAAAGCTAAAAGCCGCGCATGCTCCCACGGACCCAGCAGTCTGCCGGCCCCAGCGCGCGCCGATGGCCTGCGCTGCGTCTTCGATCAGGGGCAACCCGAACTCGTCAGCCAAACGCTGCAACGACTCCATGTCTGCGCACTGACCGTAAAGGTGCACTGGAAGCATCGCACGCAGTTTGTCGCGCTTCCCGCCGCGCAGAAAAGATTCCACCTGAACGGAGTCGAGATTGAAGGTGCGCGGATCGATATCGGCAAACACTGGACGCGCGCCGACGCGCGCAATCGAACTGGCCGACGCGAAAAAGCTGAAGGGTGTGGTAAGAACCAGATCTCCCGGCTGCACGCCTGCGGCGACGAGAGCCAGCCACAGAGCGTCAGTGCCGGAGGCGCAACCCACGCCATCGGAAGCCCCGCAGAATCCGGCCAGTTCGCGCTCGAAAGACTCGACCTCAGAGCCCAGGATGTAGTGTTGCGAGGCGCAGACACGGCCGACTGCCGCCAGAACCTCAACACGCACTTGTTCGAACTGCCTCTGCAGATCTAGCATGGGCACGGAGTCGAGCGGCGTCGCGGTCGATGAATCCGCGTGCCCCGGCCCCGGCTTGGACGTTTCGAGCTTCGTGGAAGAAGTGGTCACGGAAAGCAAGATTGTAACAGCGTGCCGACCGGCTCAGGGCTTTTTGAACTGAGGTTTATTGGCCGCTTTCTCCAGGTCGGAAGTCCTTGTCCCGTGCGGGGTTGAGGCCGAAGTTGCAGGGTTATACTGTTTTTGGTAGACGGGTTCCAAAAAACTGTGTTTTCTCGGGCTTGTCGCACAAACAGACCTGTCTATGTCTATGAATACAGAAAACTTCTATGGATTGTGATCATGGAAGGAGATTTGCACGCCGATGTAGCTTACCTTGCGATTATTTTATAAAATTGTTCGCCCTGCGTTCTGAATCAAGGCCGAAAAAGAAGCGGGTCTCGCTAAAGAGGAGAAAGAAGAATGCCGAGTATCAGGTTTTGCTTGGGAATGATTCTCATCGTTCTGGTCGTTTCTGCGATGTCAATGGCACAGACCGGGTCGATTGTCGGGACCGTAGCTGACGAGACTGGCGCCGTGGTGCCCGGGGCAGACGTGACGGTTCGCAACACCGCGACCAACCAGTCCCACAAAACGATTAGCGGTGCCAGCGGCACTTATACCGTCACGGATCTGCCGGTCGGCCCCTACGAAGTCACAGTAAAGAAAGAGGGCTTCAAGCTCTTCCGCTTGCCGAGTATTGATTTGACCGTGGCACAATCGCTCACGGTGGATGCGAAACTAGCTGCCGGCGCGGCCACTGAAGAAGTGACAGTGCGGGCCGACGCTGAACAGGAGATAGATCTGGAAACTTCGCAGATCTCCAACCTGGTTGACGAACGGCAGATGGAAAGCTTGCCTCTGATCACGCGCAATCCGTACCAATTGGTACTGCTGTCGCCGGGGACCTCGCAGACAGATAGCGGGAACGGCGGCATTTCCGTCAACGGGGCGCGTGATCGGAACAACAACTTTCTGCTGGATGGCGTGGATAATAACGATACCTCAGTGCCGGGAGGTATGGGCGGAGTGCTGAGCGCCAACCCCGAGTCGACCGAAGAATTCCGCGTGATTACGGACAACTTCGCCGCTGAGTATGGCCGCAACACCGGCGCTATTATCGATGTGGTGACCAAGAGCGGCACCAATGCCTTCCATGGAAACGTCTACTACTTCGGACGCTGGAATGGCTTCGGGGGCGCGCGCGACTATTTCAACCCCGGCACCGGGCCAAACGCTGGGCCGATGAACCCCTACATTCGCCATCAGTATGGATTTTCTATCGGCGGTCCCATCATCAAGAACAAGACATTCTTCTTCTTCAACGACGAGATGGACCGCTTCCTTACGACCCTGACCAACTCAGCCAGCATTCCCACACAGGGTTTTCTGGATGGGAGTTTCCAATACACCTATTTGGACACCAACTTTGTGCAGCATAGCGTCCCGATTGACCTGGTCGATACGCCGGGCACCGGCCCAGGCGGCAGCGGGAATAATCCCTCGCTGAACCTTCCCAATGGCAGCTATGCCGGCGCTCCCGTTCCGGCTGATCCCACCATGCAGAAAGTTTTCGCGAATTATCCGATTGCGCCAGCGACTTCGTCGTTCAACGGTATTTCGGGCACAATTTTTTTCCCCAGCCGATCAGACTCCAGTTCTTACGCGCCAGTATTCAAGCTCGATCACCGCTTCACCGATCGCGAATCCCTCAGCCTGCGTTACGGTTATAACCATTTTTACGACCCCAACGGTTTTCACGCGGATTTCCTGCCGGGCGATATCGGAGCGATTGCGACGAAAGATATTGACGAGGGTCTCGCCGTACAACTGACATCCACATTGAGCAATCATTTGGTTAACAATCTCCAGTTTGGCTGGAACCACATCTACGCGACCTTCTACCTCCCCAAGGCGACCGTGAACGTGTTGGACGCTCCTGGGGGAACGGACGACATCGGAAACGGCTGGGATTACGCGCTGGATCCGTTCAGCAGTTTTGCCAGCACTCTCTCGGGATCGGATAGCCAGGAACGCAAGACGGGTACGATCAGCTACACCGAAAGTCTTAGCTGGGTTCATGGAAACCATACCTTCAAGTTCGGTTTTGACTTCCGTGACGTTGGAGAAAGCGGCTTTGATAATTTCAGCTCGCGCCGTCAACTCACGTTGGATCCGGAGGCCGCGTTTGAAGGCTTTAATCCTGGGCAATCTGCCACAACGCCTTCAGGACTAGTTGCGAATGCTCCCTTTCTTGCGGACGGGAGCGATCCTGACCGAGCCTTGGTGGATGCGGCGGACGCCTATTACGGCGACGTGATTGAGGATGCGCAGTCCCAGTTCTTCAACAAGACGGCCGCGCGCCAGCCCACAGACAACAAGAACTTCAAGCAGCACGAGTTTGACTGGTACGGGGAGGATACGTGGAAGGTCCGGCCAAACTTTACCCTGAGCCTGGGGCTCCGCTACCAACTCAACGGTGTTCCCTACGAAACTAGCGGAAACCTTTCGAATTTGCTGCAGGATCCGAGCACCTTTGCAACTGGGCAGGCGATTACATTCACCGTGGTGGGTCCGGGATCAGGCCACCAGCTCTATAACCCGGACTACAAAGATATCGAACCGCGCTTTGGCTTTAGTTGGGACCCGTGGAGAGACGGCAAGACCGCAATTCGCGGCGGATTCGGCATCTTCCATGACCGCACCTTCGGAAATGCCTTCGGAAATGTTCGGGCCGATCCGCCCTTTCAAGCGTCATACACCAACTTCCCAGGGAGCTTAATTAACGGGGAAACGATCAACAACGCTTTCGGTACGGGCACCTTTCCAGGCTGCACAGGTGGAGTTCCTCCCTGTGCCCAACCCCCCGTCCAGACGCCCTCCGCATCGATTCCTGATGGATCAGAAGCGGGAGCCATTGTGGTATTCGACACTCATTTCCCCAACGCCGCCAGCAATAGTTGGCAGTTCGACATTCAGCGGCAACTGCAGGGTAACAACGTGATTGACATTGCCTACGTGGGAGCGATGGGGGTGCACGTTTACGGTCAGAGGGACGGAAATCCCCCCGATCCGAATTTGGTTGGGCAGTTGTTGGCCTTCTGCGTACCGGGCAACCCGAACAACACGGGGTTCGCCACGGCAACCGGACAGTGCGATCAAACCGATGTCAGCGGCACCCAGTTGTACGAAGGTTTTCAAAACGGCGTTCTGCCGTTCAATGCCGTCAACAACAACGCGCTGGTTCAACCCGACTACCAGATCAATGAATTCAACTCCATTTATCACGGATTGCAGACCAAGTTCACGCATCGCATGAGCCATGGCCTGCAGTTCCAGGCTGCCTACACCTGGTCTCACGCCCTCGACAACGCGGTCGATCCCCTCACGCCGGCAGTGGGAGCGCACACGTTCCCGCGGAACTCCCGAGACCTGGGGCAAAACTATGGCAATTCAGACAACGATACCCGTCACGTCGGTGTGATCAACTACATTTGGGAACTGCCCTTTGGTCGCGGCAAGAGCTACATGAACCACGGCGCCGCGGGCAGGATTATGGAAGGCTTCGAACTCGACGGCATCTTCACAGCCCAGACCGGGCATCCATTCCAGGTTCGTGGCACCTTGGATACACAGAGGACGGGCATTGCTGCCTGGGGCTACCAAGTCGGGAATCCGTTCGGCTCGGGAGCCGGTTGCGGCCTCACCCCTGCGCCGAACTCCGGGTATGCCTACATCACCAACGAATGCGCTTTCACTAACCCGCCGTGGGGTTCGGCCTCCAACAATGAGCGCAACCAGTGGTATGGTCCGGGATTCTGGGATTGGGATGTAACCTTAGCCAAGAGGATGAGCATCACCGAACGGGTTAAGGCTGAACTGCGATTCGAAGGCTACAACATCCTCAATCACCCGCATTTCCTCAATCCGGGGACGGATGCCGTTGGGCTCAACAATTTGATCCTGCAGTCGCAGTTTGGGGTCATCAACGCTACCTATACTCAGCCTGACGGGACGACCTCAGCGCGGCAGATTCAGGTGGCCTTGAAGGTACACTTCTAGCGCCGCCACCCTCTTGTGTTTTCGAGAGCCTGCGGCAGATTCGCCGCAGGCTTTTTTCTTGGCTTGAAACGCTCTGGCGAGAAGCTTCCATTTGTCTATTTCGAGCTGACCTGATCGAAGCTGAAGGGTAAAGAGGAGCATCCCGAAAAGGACGCTCCCAATTTTTTGAGCTGGATGCCGGCGCTCACCCCTTGAGCATAATCATTTTCCAAACATGGGGTAATGGCTGGCGGCGCCCATGAAGAACAGCATTACCACCGACAGAAGCGCGTTGGCTCGCGAAGCCAGGAAGGCTTGGCGGGCCATGGCTTTGGCTTTGTCCGGGATGGGCGTGCCGTTGGTGGCGTTGTCGCGGGTCCACTGAATCAGGCGCTTCTGGATGCGCCAGATTACTCCCCAGACGTTGAGCAGCATGACCCAGCCGATGCCGCCACCGATGCCGATCGCGAGCAGTCGGTTGCTCTCCCAACCGTGGCTGTTCAGGCTCAGGAAGAGCCAGGCCGCGACCACGACGACCACCGCGTAGACAACGCCCACGAATGCGCCTTTGTCGAAGATTCCTTTGCCGGGAATGAGGCAGGCGTAGAGCACTGCCCAGACGATCGTCCAGATCAAGAAGAAGCTACCCATTGCGGTGCCGCTTGAGGCGCCTCCATTCTGCGCGTCGACCGCGACGATCTTGCCCCAATAGATCAGTCCGGCGAGCACGGTCAGCACCGCCGACATGCGGAACCACCACAGGGCGCGCGTCATCAGCGCGGGCATGACTTTTCCCTTGGTGGTGGCATCGAGTTCCTTCATCACGGGGACGTTCACCAGGTTGAAGAAATAGAGAAGGCCGATCCACGTGATGCCCGCCAGAAAATGTATCCAGCGGACGAACATGAGGAAGTTGGTGTTGAAGTCGCGGGGGAAGTTGATTTGGGGTGCGAGGAAAGTTGCCAGAGCAGCGCTTGCCATGATGCCTCCTAAGATTTCGCCGAAACCTTTGCCGAGCTCAACCCAGAACAAACAATGGGGTTGCGTTATGCGGGCGTCGAATCGCCTACGCCGGGGATTGTACACAACGGCCGGGGTGATGGGAGAAAGAACAACGGCAGAAACCTTCACACAGTTAAAGAAAACCGGTTTCCACAGATTCCAGGTTGAAAAGCGCGGGGGGACGCCGTATGGTACTCGCAGCTACCTGCCGGGCGGCGCAGCCTCGGGAAACTGTGGCGGCGAAGAGGCAGGCTAACCCCCCGTGTTCCTATTGCGGAAAGACCGCAGGGGAACATGCTGTTGCGATGAACTTGCCCGGAAAACTGCGGACCTGGCAGGTTGGTGTGTCGGAGTTCAAAAGAACCTAAGGAGATCGGCTATGGAAAGCAGCAAGCCGGCGCAGAACATCCAGGATTCCTTCCTGAACACGGCCCGCAAGGAGCGATTGAACATCACCATCTACCTGCTGAGCGGAGTGAAGTTGACGGGCCGAATTCGTTCCTTTGACAAGTATTCCGTGGTGCTGGAGGCCAGCGGACAAGAACAATTGATCTTCAAGCACGCCATCTCGACCGTGGTGATGGGACGAACCGGGTCGCATGTGGCGCACCTGGCGCATCCCGAGGCGAAGGCCGCGGGCGCGTCCGGGGCGGCGGCATCCTCGTCTGCGGGGCCAGCAGCGGTCCCGACGGTGAGCGCCTCGGGCACCGAAGGGTAAGGGCGTTTTCGGCTTGCGCAGTTCTCATCCCAAGAAGACCCGCGATCGGGCGTCCAGAGCGGGACGTGTGCCTTTCGGCAGCGAGCCAACTCGCAACAATAATGAAAACTTGCAGGAACGCGCGTTCCTGGTGGGCATTGATGTGCGAACGCGCGGACGCAGTACCCGAGGCGCCGTAACCGCACAGGCACAGGCTGCCCGCGATGCGGCGTCGGCTGCGCCGGCCGCCGGCGCGAAGCCGCAGAGTTCATCCGTTACCAACAAGCCGAGTATTCCCGAGTTTGACGCGGAAGAATCTTTGGCGGAACTGCGCACATTGGCGGGGAGCGCGGGCGCGAAAGTTGTCGGCGAAATTCTGCAGCGTCGCGACCGGCCTGATCCCGCGACTTTGATCGGCGCGGGCAAGCTCGAGGAAATCGCAGGCGCGGCGGCTTCGGTGAATGCTGACCTGCTTCTTTTCGATCACGACCTGAGCGCTTCGCAACAACGCAACATCGAAAAGGTCGTTCATTTGCGCGTCATCGACCGCACGCAGTTGATCCTCGACATTTTTGCGCGGCACGCGCGCACCCGGGAAGGCCAGTTGCAAGTGGAGTTAGCGCAACTGCAATACCTGTTGCCACGGCTTGCGGGGCGCGGCGTGGAGATGTCACAACTCGGTGGCGGCATCGGCACGCGCGGTCCCGGAGAAACGCAGCTTGAAACCGACCGGCGGAAAATTGCCCGGCGCGTGCGGCACGTGGAGCAGCAACTGGAAAATGTCCGGCGCATCCGGGCGCAGCAGCGCCAGCGGCGGGAATCGGCTCCGGTGGCGACCGTGGCGCTGGTGGGATATACCAACGCGGGGAAATCGACGCTGTTCAATGCGCTGACGCGGGCCGCGGTGCTGGCTTCGCCACGCATGTTTGCCACACTCGATCCCACGATTCGTGGCGTGGTGCTGCCATCGAAACGCAAGATTCTGGTGTCCGACACAGTGGGATTCATTCGCAGCCTGCCGCACACGCTGGTTTCGGCGTTTCGCGCGACGCTCGAGGAAGTGCAGCGGGCGTCGCTGATCCTGCATGTATCCGACGCCAGCAGCCGGCTTTCCGCAGAGCAGGATGCGCAGGTGGAGATTGTCCTGAAGGAACTGGAAGTAGAGAAGAAGCCGCGGTTGCGGGTGATGAACAAAGTCGACCTGCTGGACGTAGAAGTGGCAGAGACGCTGATGAATGACGCGCTGCGCGATGGCTCTAACACTGTGTACGTTTCCGCAGCCGAGGGAACAGGGCTGGATCGATTGCTCGCGCGCATTGACGCCATGATCGAGGAGGACCCGGTCAGCCGCGCGCATCTCCGTGTGCCGCAGAAAGAAGGGAAGACGCTGGCCCTGCTCGAAGCCAAGACGCGGATTTATTCGCGGGCATACAAGGATGGCGCGGTGGAGTTAGAGGTGGAGGCGCCGGAGTCAGTGATGAGGAGGGTTAGGGAGTGGGCAGTAAGCGTCCGCAATTTAAATGGGCCGGCAACCAAGAAGCGGTGACATTCCTTGGCTATCGGCCCATTCGATCCTGAATTGGATCGGAGGTGATAGTTCAATGCTAATCCTCTTTAGCGGGAAGTCAAGGATTAGTTGCAGGTTTCTGCATAGTCCGCCAAATCAGGCCTTTCCGAGCGGAATTCACCCATTCTGAGACCTTCTTCCGCGCCGAAAATCGCATGAAAATCAGGCCTTTGCGTTGACATAAACTGCTGCGGACGTTAGACTTAACAGTTTTCATAGCCCTCATTTTCCTGTAAAGCCACAAGCGATGGATGAAACGCTACGACAACTAGGCGAATTACTGCTTGGGTCCATACCCACAGTAATTCTTCTCGCGCTGCTCTACGCGCTCTACGCAACCATCGTGCACAAGCCGTTGCGGCGCGTGCTGGAGGAGCGGCGCAGCAAGACGGAAGGCGCGGTCGAGAAATCGCGGGCTGACATTGCCGCAGCCGAAGCCCGCACGTCAGAATACGAGCAGCGGCTGCGCGAGGCGCGGGCGACGGTGTTCCGCGCGCAGGAAGCTCGTCGCAAGGCCGCTCTGGATGCGCGGACTGTGGCGCTGAACCAAGCTCGCGACAAAGCCCAGGCGCAAGTGCAGGCTGCGAAGGCTGACATCCAGAAAGATCGAGACGCGGCGCAGAGTGGTTTGCAGAAAGAAGTGCAGGCTCTGGCAGCGGAGATCATGCGCCGCGTACTGCAGCCGGCCGGGTTGGGTCGTTGATGTTTCAGCGCAGGATGTCGAAGGTTAGGGCTACGAATTCGAAGAATATTGCCTCCGTGAATATGGGTTCCGTGAAAAAGATCGTTGGAATGGGGCTGCTGCTGACCCTGAGTTTTGCCGTGGCCTTGGGATCGCTGCACGCCCAGCAGCAGCCAGCAACGCCGCAGAAGCCACAGCAGCCCTCCTCCGACAAGACGGACAGAGGAGACAAAACAAGGGACCGGGGCGTGGCCCAGCAACTGGTACACGAGACCCGGGAG
Organism: uncultured Acidobacteriaceae bacterium; assembly: GCA_963743115.1. Classification (GTDB taxonomy): domain Bacteria; phylum Acidobacteriota; class Terriglobia; order Terriglobales; family Acidobacteriaceae; genus Sulfotelmatobacter. The sequence continues at coordinate 540,977 of CAVUOM010000003.1, forward strand.
GCCGCTGGTGAAGAAAAAGACGAGAACGCCGAATTTAAGCAGTCGGCATCGGTAAGGCTGATTGCGAAGTGGACTGGCATGAGCCTGCAGCATGCTTATTGGTTCAGCGTCCTGTTGAACTTTGTTGCGATTGCGGCGGTGATCATCTGGGCCGCTCGTAAGTATTTGCCGGGCATCTTCAGCGCCCGCACGGCGGCGATCCAGAAGGCGATGCAGGAGGCGCAGAAGGCCAGTGAGGAAGCGCGGCGAAGGCTGGCGGAGATCGAATCGCGGCTCATGAAGCTGGATGTGGAGATTGGCATGATGCGCGATGCCGCGGAAAAAGAAGCTGGAGCCGAGGAAGCACGCATCCAGGCGGCGGTTCAGGAAGATGCGCGGAAGATGGTGGAATCGGCGCAGCAGGAAATCGCGGCCGCTGCCAAGACAGCGCGCCGCGAGCTGACGGCTTACGCGGCTGATCTGGCGGTTGGTCTGGCGCAGAAGCAGATTCATGTTGACGCGGCGACCGATCAGGTGCTGGTGCGCAAGTTTGCAGGGGAGTTGGGAGTGTCTGAGGCCTCCGGGCCGGGAAAGGACGGGCGCTGAAGAATGGCTTCCGTTGCCAGTACGTACTCCCGGGCATTCGCAGATGTCGTCATGAGCGAGCATCTCGACGCGGATCGCTCGATCGGGGAATTGCGCGCGATCGCCAGTCTGCTCGACGAAAGTTCAGTGTTGCGGCGGGTGTGGGAAAATCCGGCGATTCCTGCAGACCAGAAGCGGCGCGTGCTGGATGTGATCGCGAAGCGTGACGGCATTTCAACCCAGGTGAGGAACCTGGTCGCGGTGTTGATTGATCACCGGCGAACACATTTTCTCGATCCCATCATCTTGCAGCTGGTAAAGGAACTCGACGCGCGCCTGGGAATCGCTGAGGCCGAGATCACCAGCGCTCGGTCCCTTGGCGATGCGGAGAAGCGCGAATTCGAGGCTCAGGTCGGGAAGTTGACTGGAAAGAAAGTCCGGGCGCAGTACGGGCAGGACGCTTCGCTTCTGGGAGGCGCCGTGGTCCGCATCGGCAGTACGATTTACGATGGTTCGGTGAAAGGGCAGTTGGAGAGGATTCGCGAAGAGATAAGCGGCAATTAGCTGGAAACTGATTCTATGGCACAGATCAAGGCAGACGAAATAACCAAACTGATCCGCGAGCAGATCGAGAACTACGAATCGAAGATCTCCGTGGACGAGACCGGCACGGTCATCACACTGGGCGACGGAATCGCGCGGGTGTATGGCCTCGATAAAGTGATGGCCGGCGAACTTCTTACCTTCCCGCACGGCGTAGCCGGCATCGCCATGAACCTGGAAGAAGACCAGGTGGGCGTGGTGCTGCTCGGCGAATATACCGAGATCAAAGAAGGCGACGAAGTGAAGCGCACGGGGCGCATCATGAGCGTGCCCGTGGGCGATGCCATGATCGGGCGCGTGGTCGACTCGCTCGGCCGTCCCATCGACGACAAAGGTCCGATTGCCACCGACAAGTTCATTGCGCTGGAACGATTGGCGCCGGGCGTCATCGACCGGCAACCGGTGCGCGAGCCCATGGCGACGGGACTGAAAGCCATCGACAGCATGATCCCGATCGGCCGCGGACAGCGCGAGTTGATCATCGGCGACCGGCAGACCGGGAAGACAGCGGTCGCGCTCGACACCATCATCAACAGCAAGGGCAACAACCTGGTCTGCATTTATAACGCGATCGGACAGAAACGGTCGTCGATTGCGCAGGTGGTGAAGATTCTCGAAGATTACGGCGCGATGGAGTACACCATCGTCGTGGCGGCGTCGGCTTCGGAGCCCGCGCCCATGCAGTACATTTCACCGTATGCGGCAACGGCCATCGGTGAATATTTCCGCGATACCAAGCGGCACGCGCTGGTTATTTATGATGATCTCTCGAAGCACGCGGCGTCGTATCGCGAAATCTCGCTGCTGCTGCGGCGTCCGCCGGGGCGTGAGGCGTATCCGGGCGACGTGTTCTATCTTCACTCGCGACTGCTGGAGCGCTCGGCCAAGTTGAGCGATAAGAACGGCGGCGGATCGTTGACCGCGTTGCCCATCATTGAGACGCAGGCTGGAGACGTTTCCGCCTACATTCCGACCAACGTGATTTCGATCACCGACGGTCAGATTTATCTCGAAACCGATTTGTTCAACCAGGGCGTGCGTCCAGCCGTAAACGTCGGTTTGTCGGTAAGCCGCGTCGGCGGCAGCGCGCAGATCAAAGCCATGCGGCAGGTGGCCGGAACGCTGAAGCTGGAACTGGCGCAATACCGCGAACTGGCCGCGTTTGCGCAGTTCGGCAGCGATCTCGACAAGGCTACGCAGGCGCAGCTCAATCGCGGGCAGCGTTTGGTCGAACTGCTGAAGCAGAACCAGTTCTCTCCGCTGCCGTTCTCCAAACAGATTCTGATTATCTTCGCCGGCACGGGAGGATTCCTCGACGACCTGCCGGTGAGTCAGGTCCGCGACTTCGAAAAAGAACTGTACGAGTACGTGGACGCAACGCAAGCCGGACTGCTGCGCACCATCATGGAGAAAAAGGTTCTCGATGACGGCTTAAAGGCGCAGTTGACGGATGTGATCAAGCAGGCGAAGCAGCAGTTTGTGGCGAGCAGGGAAGCAGTAGCGAAATGACAGTTCCCAGTTCTCAGAAGGAACTCAGAGCCGAGGGGTTTTAACTGCGAACTGGGAACTGAGAACTGGCAACTGAGAACTGGTTTTCAATGGCAAACATTCTCGACATCCGTCGCCGTATTCGCAGCGTGGTGAACACGCGGCAGATCACCAAGGCCATGAAGGTGGTCTCGGCGGCCAAGCTGCGCCGGGCGCAGGATCGCGCCTTGTCGGCCCGTCCCTATGCGCTGATGCTGACGAATGTACTGAAGTCGCTGGTGGCGCGAGCGGAAATTTACGATCCGGAAACCGGCGAGCCGAAGCATCCCTTATTGGCGCAACGGCCGGAGAAAACTATTCTGTTGATCGTTGTCACCGGCGACAAGGGCTTGGCAGGCGCGTTCAGTGCCAACGTTACCAAGGCAGCCAGCCGGTTTATCGAATCGAAGGCGGGTAAGAATATCGACATCGAAGCGATTGGCCGCAAGGGACGCGACTTTTTGCGGCGGCGCTATCCCGCGGCGCCGGTGCAAACGCGCAGTCTGGCCGACACCGAAGAGTCGCTGGAGACCCCGCCCGAGGCAGCGGAGCGTGCTGGGGCAATCCAAATTACGGGAGAGCATGTTGGCGTTCTCGGCAAATTGGAATTTTCCCAGGCCCGGGCTTTGGCGGAGAACGTGATCAGGCGGTATCAGCGCGAGGAGATTGATGCGGTCTACGTCGTCTTCAACGAATTCAAGTCGGTGATTGCGCAGCGGCTCATCGTGGAGCAGATTCTTCCCATCGAACAGATTGGCGAGCCGCCGGTTCGACTGGCTGAGGAGATGACGGAAGAAGAAAAGAAGAAAGCCAGGGAAGCGGCGATCAGCGCCGGAGTCGGCCTGCATTCGAACCAGCGTTCGGGCGAAGATGCGGCGCAATTCGGGGCACTCGGTGGGCAGGTGGATTACATCTACGAGCAGCCGCCGGAGGAATTATTCCGTGCGTTGCTGCCGAAGTATGTTTCCAGCCAGGTTTTCCGCGCGCTGCTCGAGTCAGTGGCGGCCGAGCATGCCGCGCGCATGACTGCGATGGATTCCGCCACCAGCAACGCCACTGACATGATCGATTCGCTGACCCTGGCCATGAACCGGGCGCGGCAGGCGAAGATCACCAAAGAGATTATCGAGATCGTGAGCGGCGCAGCCGCGATGTAGCAAGTGCCCGATACCGAGTACCCAGTACTCATACGAGTCAAAAACATATGGCAGAAAACGTAGGACACGTGGTTCAAATTGCAGGGCCGGCGGTGGACGTACAGTTTCCCGAAGGCAAGTTGCCGCCTATCTATGAGGCGGTGCGAGTGGTGAGTGACGGCTTCACCGTGCCGAGCCCGGTCAACGTAATTCTCGAGGTCCAACAGCACCTGGGCGAAGGCCGCGTGCGCTGCATCGCGATGGAAGCCACGGAAGGCATGGTGCGCGGCATGAAAGCCATCGACACGGGCGGACCGATTTCCGTGCCCGTAGGACGCGGTACGCTGGGGCGCGTGATGAATGTGATCGGCGAACCGGTCGACCAACTCGGTCCGATCGAATACAAGGAAAGAATGCCGATTCATCGCCTGGCGCCGGCGTTCGACGAGCAGGCCACGACCGCGGAGATGTTTGAGACCGGCGTGAAAGTCATCGATCTCATTCAGCCGTTCTTGAAGGGCGGCAAAGATCGGCTTGTTCGGCGGCGCGGGCGTGGGCAAGACCGTCGTCATCATGGAACTGATCAACAACGTCGCCAAACAGCACGGTGGCTACTCCGTGTTTGCAGGCGTGGGCGAGCGCACCCGCGAAGGCAACGATCTGTGGCTGGAGATGACCGAATCCGGCGTGATCAAGCCGGGCGATCCGGCACACTCGAAGGCCGCGCTGATTTACGGTCAGATGACGGAGCCTCCCGGCGCGCGGTTGCGCGTGGCCCTCACCGGACTTACGGTCGCTGAGTATTTCCGCGATGCCGAGGGCGCGGACACGCTGCTCTTCATCGACAACATTTTCCGCTTCACGCAGGCCGGATCGGAAGTATCGGCGCTGCTCGGCCGCATGCCCAGCGCCGTAGGTTACCAGCCGAACCTGGCGACGGAAATGGGCGAACTGCAGGAGCGCATTACCTCAACCAAGAAGGGCTCAGTCACTTCGGTGCAGGCGATTTACGTGCCGGCCGACGACCTGACCGATCCAGCGCCGGCGACAACGTTTGCTCACCTCGACGCGACCACCGTGCTTTCCCGCGCTTTGACTGAGATCGGAATATACCCAGCAGTCGATCCGCTGGCTTCGACGTCGCGTATTCTCGATGCGCGCATCGTTGGCCAGGAGCATTACGACGTGGCCCAGTCCGTGAAGAAGACGCTGCAGACTTACAAAGATCTGCAGGACATCATCGCGATTCTCGGCATCGATGAACTCAGCGAAGACCAAAAGCTGACCGTGGCGCGAGCACGAAAGATTCAGCGCTTCCTTTCGCAACCCTTCCACGTGGCCGAGCAATTCACCGGCGCGGCGGGCCGTTACGTAAAGATTGCCGACACGGTCAAGGGGTTCAAAGCGATTGTCGAAGGCAAGTATGACGACATCCCCGAGCAGGCGTTTTACATGAAGGGACCGATTGAAGAAGTGCTGGAAGCGGCAGAGAAGATGAAGGCAGCGGCATAAAGCAGTGGCCAGTGATCAGTGGTCAGTGATCAGTCAAACTGGCTGATTCGCGGACGAAAACTGATCACTGAGCAGTGGACACCGATCACTGATGGCAGACACTTTCCAACTCGAGATCGTTACGCCGGAAAAGAAAGTCGTCGACACGACTGCGGCGGAAGTTCAGATTCCCGGCAGGAACGGGTATCTGGGCATCCTGCCGGGGCATGCGCCGCTGATCACCGAACTGGCGGTGGGTGAAGTCACGTTCCACACCGGCGCCGCCGAAGAACAGCGGCTTGCGGTCGCGTGGGGATTCGCGGAAGTCTTGCCCGACAAAGTGACGATTCTGGCCGAAACCGCCGAGCGCCCAGCCGAGATCGATGTGGAGCGCGCGCGCAAAGCCAAAGCTCGTGCCGAGGAACGACTGTCGAGTGGCGATCCGAATGTTGACGTCGAGCGGTCTCTGAACGCGTTGCAGAAGGCGGAAACGCGGCTGGAAGTCGCCGAAGGGAAAAGCCGCTCCTAATCTCTCCCGAAGATCTTCGGCTGGAGGTTTATGAGATCGATCACGTCTCTCGCTCAGTCATGCCTCTGTATCATCTCTATGTCTGGAGTCCTAGCCGCCGCGCAGGACAAACCGGCGCAGGCCCCGCCCCCTCAACGGCCTGCACCAATTATCTCGCCTGAAGTCCACGCCGATGGCAGCGTTACTTTCCGTCTCCGTGACCCGAATGCGATCGAAGTCAAGCTTGGGCTTGAGGGCGTCGCAGAGCCTCTGCCCATGAAGAAGGACGACCGCGATGAATGGAGTGTGACGACTGCTCCCTTGGCCCCGGACTACTACGGTTACGAATTCATCGCAGACGGCGTCCGCATGCTGGATCCCTCGAACCACCTACTGGTTCCGAATTTGCTCACGCCGGGGAATGCGGTTCACGTTCCCGGACCTTTGTCGTTGCCTTGGGAATTGAATGACGTGCCGCACGGAGAAATTCATCATCATTTCTATAGGTCGGCGGTTGCGGGCGATGACCGCGATTACTACGTCTACACTCCGCCGGGCTACGATCCTGCGGCGAAGCGGACCTATCCAGTGCTCTATCTGCTGCACGGCTACAGCGACGATGCAAGCGGATGGACTGCCGTTGGCCGTGCCAATGTGATTTTCGACAATCTGATCGCGCAGGGCAAAGCTAAGCCCATGCTCGTGGTGATGCCTCTGGGTTATGGCACGATGGAAATAATTCGGCTGGGATGGGGCGCGTGGGGTCACACGGAGGTGCGCGATCGCAACTTCGGAAACTTTCGCGACGCGCTGCTGACGGAGGTTATGCCGCGCGTCGAAAACGAATACCGGGTCACGAAAAATCGCAACGCTCGCGCGATTGCCGGCTTATCCATGGGCGGATCGGAATCGTTGCTCACGGGTTTGAACAACCTCGACAAGTTTTCCTGGATCGGCGCCTTCAGTTCCGGGGGTATTCCCGACGACTTCCAGAAGGATTTTCCAGCTCTCGACGCAAAAGCAAACCAGCAGATACATCTCTTGTGGATTGCATGCGGCACCGAGGATCATCTGATCACGGTCAACCGCAGCCTGCGGGAATGGCTCAAGACCAAGGGAGTGAAAGCGATCGAGATCGAGACGCCCGGGATGCACACCTGGATGGTTTGGCGGCGGAATCTGTCAGAGTTCGTGCCGTTGCTGTTCCGATAGGGTAAGCAAGTCACGCTACGAATCTGCTACGGCACGTTTACCTGATCCCGAGTTTCCGACGGCACGTACTTCACCGCGGCGGTTCGTTCCAGCTTGTCCCAGGCGAACTTGCGGCCTTCAAGTGCGCGCTTCAGCGTCTTGAACAGGACCACCGAAAACAACTGGCGATAGGCAAAGCGCTGCAGCCAGACCTGGGTCAGTAGCCAGCCGTCTTCTTTTTCGTCGGGACGGCTTCGCTCCAGCGCAAATGCCAGCGCGGATGCCAGGAAGTCGACTACCAGGAACACGAAAAAGAACGCGACCAGTTTGTGGAAGCTCGCGGGGTCGGTGGAATCGGGGTGAAAGTATTTCTGGATGAAGTACCACGAGGCGCCGAAGGCGAACATGATGTCGATGAGCGGTGACACCAGCGGCAACAGAATCTGGAAGATCACGATGTTCGGCAGCGCTACAAATCCCAGCGCTCCCTTGCGCGCAAACACTCCACTGTGTTTGTAGACCGCCTGCAGAACGCCGAACGACCAGCGAAAGCGCTGACGCATCAGCCCGTTCGCGTTGGTGGGGGCTTCGGTGTAAGCCAGCGCCATGTCTTCATATTCCACCCGGTAGCCTCGGCGCAGCAGCGCCATGGTGAGATCGGCGTCTTCGGCGACGGTGTCGATCTGGTAGCCACCCGCCTCTCGCACAGCCGAAACGCGCCACGCTCCGATCGCGCCCGGAACCACGCTGACCGCGCCCAGCACGTCCAGAGCGCGGCGCTCGAAGTTCTGGCTCGTGATGTATTCGAGAGCCTGCCAGCGCGTCCACAGATTCACGCGGTTCCCCACCTTCGCATTGCCGGCGATAGCTCCGACTTTCGGATTGATGAAATGCGGCACCAGTCGCGAGATCGCGTCACTGGCGATTACAGTGTCGGCATCGATGCCGACGAAGAGTTCGGCATCTCCAATATGTTCGATGCCATAGTTAAGAGCGTCGGCCTTGCCCGAGTTCGGCTTGGTGAGGATCAGAACTTTCCCCGCAGCCTGTTCGCGGACGAAGGCCGTGCGCGCGATTTCGAGGGTGCGATCCCGTGATCCGTCGTCGATCACAATCACGCGCAGGTTGCGATAGTCGGAGTTCAGCGCGGCGCGCACTGTGCGTTCAATCACCTTCTCTTCGTTGTAAGCCGGGATAAGCACGGCGACCTTGGGCTTGTACGAAGCAACCTCGGCGGGCCTTCCGAAGATTTTCTCCTGCAGGCGGTCGTAGACCGCAGCTGTGCCAATAAACAGCAAGCGCCCCGTCATCAAAATATCGCCGATCAGAAAGATCCACGTGATCCCCAGTACACTCGCGTCGAACAGCCAGAAGCCCAGCCCGTCAAGGCGCGCGGCCCAGAGTTGCGGCCCCGACAACGGCGCCATCACGGCGGCGCGAGTCTTGCCCAGTAACTCGTAAATCGGCGCGATCTCATATCCGCGGGCGCGGATGCCCTCAATAATCATGGGCAGCGCGCGCACGGTTTCGGCGCGATCCCCACCGCCGTCGTGAAGCAGAACAATATTGCCGCAGTGTTGGTCGTTCGGGCTGCACGGCGGCAAATGCGCCAGTACGAAAGCTGAGATCTCTTCAGCAGTATGCCGCCGCGGCTTATCGCTCCAGTCGTTGGGGTCAATCCGGTTGCCGACAGTGGTATAGCCTAAGTCCTGCGCAGTTTCGAGCGGACGCACCTGGTCGGCGGTGTCTGGCTCCTCGTCAATGGCATAGGGCGGACGCAGGAGCATGACGCGAACTCCCACCAGGCTGGCAAAAAGCCGTTCGGTCAGGTTCAGCTCCACCTTCATATAGGTGGCCGAGATATTGCTTACATCAGGATGGGTGAAGGTGTGGTTTCCAATCGTGTCGCCTTCTTTGTAAATACGTTTGGCCAGGCTGGGGAACTTGTCCGTCTGAATGCCAATCAGAAAAAATGTGGCCGTTACATGTTCACGCTTGAGCACATCAAGAATCTTGGGCGTCCAATCGGGATCGGGACCGTCGTCAAAGGTCAGCACCACTTTGTTGGGACTGTAGCCGTAACGGGCCACGCGGTAAGGTTCTGGCAGAGACTGAAAAACCTCGTCCGTAATAAGCTTGGTATTCGCATCGACGGTAAGGTCGCGAGTGCCGTGCGTGGGGCGATCTTCGATCCGCAGAATCTCGCCCTGGCCCTCCATATCAACATCTTGGCCGGGAGGCACGTCGCGCAGTTTGTCGGTCGCGCCGGCCTCGCCGGGAACATCCCACACCTTCCATAGTGAGCGGTCCTCGCCGCCAAGCCGCCACAGCGCGAACGTCTGGATGCCCAGCGTCTGCGCGGCGCGCATGTGGTTCAGAGCTGTAACCGCATCGAGAAACCAGACATCATGCTGCAGGCTGTGCTCATCGAGATAGCTGAAATGCGGATTCAGCGCATCGTCGTCGAAAGTGACATCTACATCGGAATCGCGCGCAGCCAGCCACGCTTCCTGCGCTGAAACGCTGCTGTCTCTTGCGTCGGGGGGCAGCTTGCCCTGCTTCGGCTTGAGCACCCAGTCGTAGCCGTAGTTGGCAATGGCGCAGATCAGCTTCTCCCGCGGAATAACTTTCACCGCGAACTTGAGATTCTCGACAAACCAGTCCTGGGAGGCGACAGGCCCCGAGGCCGCGCCGGGATAGTGCTCGTCGTAATTCATGATGACCACGCCGTCGGCCGGGGCTGCGACGGCGGCGTAGTCGAATTCCGGGTTGTGCGCGGGCACGCTGACGTACAGCTTCATCCCGCGGGCGTGCAGGTCCGCGGAAAGTTCATTCAGCAGCGCAATGTAGCCCGGCTGACCTACTTTGGGGAAGGCTTCGAAATCCACCATCAAGCCACGAAAATAGTCAGAGGCGAGAAACATTCCCACCTGCTGGCGAAAAACCGCACGCGCGCTGGGATTGTTCAGGAAGTCCGTGATCCCCCCGACCCACTCGGCGCCGTCAAAGTTGTTCACCATGGGAAAGACTTCCATGGCGGGGTCTTCGACCTTCAGGAAAGGCATTACGCGGTCGTCGACGGAGCGCACGCGATTGTTCTGTACTACGTCGAAGAACTTGTTGGTCTGGTCGTCGACGCCCTGCAGCCGGCCGTCAGGAGTGAGAGCGTGCAGCCAGTCGGGATACAGCAGGTCGATCTGGCGCGAAAAATCGCGCAGAGAAGAAAAGCTGGCAGCGTCCCAGGGAACATAGAATGCCGCCCGGATGCCCTCTTCCTGGTTTAATTTCACTTCCGAAGCAGGCAGCTTCGACTTGCGATGGGATCGGCTGGCCAGCTTTTTCTGGCGCTCACGGGCTTTTCCCTTTTCATTTTCCTTCAACGCCCTGAAGGCGCGCTTCTGCGGTGAAAAAAGGAGCTCGGGCAGGCGCTCGTCGCGCAGCGTCGTATACACAAAGAAAATAATCAACGCGGAGAGCACTGCGACCCCGGCGTCGACGAAACGTCTCAGGCGCTTCCAGCGAGCGCGTTGCGGATCGTAAAAGACAGGTTCGGCCATGGAGAGCTAATCGTTCATCGTATGCCGCGGGCGACACGTGGTCAATTCCAGGCGAGACGTAATTACCAGAGAGGACAGGGTCCGGTGTCGTTGGTAAATAAGATGCACTTTCCCACCCCGAAGATGGCTTCAAGAAGATGGCTTGAAAAAGATGGCTTCAAACGCGCTATATTCTCAGCGTGCTCGAACTGGTGCGGAAGGATGCTCGGTTCTTTCTTGCGGCGAGCCTGGCGGCCCTGGCGTTGCGGCTCGTTTTTGTTCTGCACTTTCCGGCGGTCGTAGACGATTCCCGCCTCTATGCCGATATCGCTGAAAACTGGCTGCAGCACGGCGTCTACGGCATCACAGATTCCGGGCAGATCATGCCTACTCTCTCCCGCTTGCCGGGGTATCCCGCGTTTCTAGCTGCGATCTTCGCCGTTTTCGGCTGGGGCAACTTCCGCGCGGTTCTGCTGATTCAGGTTTTGTTCGATCTAGGTACGTGTTTCCTCATCGCCGATCTCACACGCCGCTTCGCATCGGAGCGCGCGGCGAAGGCGGCTTTCCTGCTGGCCGCACTGTGTCCATTCCTGGCGAACTATTCGGCTGCGGTCCTCACCGAGACGCTGGAGATATTTTTTACGGCGTTGGCGCTTGATTTAGCTTTGCGAGGGGTTGCGGCTTTTCTCCGCGACCTCGAGTCAAACTCAACGGCGGTGCCGCTAACCTGGCTCGGCTGCGGTCTGTCAATCGCGGCTTGCATCCTCCTGCGGCCAGACGGCGGCATTCTGTTCGGTGCTGTCGGTGCATACTGGTTCCTGATTTTCCTGCGAAGTTTCGCGGCGAAGCTGAAGCAGACTTCGGGGATCGTGACCCGGTTGCGCCCCATGCTGTGCGTCGGAGTCATCCTGACCATCGGCACCTTCGCTCCGCTAATTCCCTGGACGCTGCGCAACCTCCACACCATGCATCGCTTCGAGCCACTCGCGCCCCGCTACGCCAACGACTCGGATGAACTGCTGATGCCGGGCTTCAATCGGTGGACTAAAACCTGGATGGCGGAATCTACCTCCGTACAGGAAATTTATTGGCGGGTGCCAGGTGATGACATCGATGTCAGGCTCCTGCCGCAACGCGCGTTCGATTCTACCCAGCAGCGCCAAACAACAGAGCAACTTTTCGCCGACTACAACCGGGATAAGGAGGTAACTCCGGAACTCGACGCGCGCTTCGCCGCGCTGGCGGCCGCGCGAATTCATGCTGCGCCCCTGCGTTACTACCTGTGGCTGCCGACTCTGCGCATTGCCGACATGTGGCTGCGTCCGCGCACCGAATTGCTGCCTTCTGATCCCCGCTGGTGGGAGTTCAATGACGAGCCAGTGTGGCTCACTGTCAGTATCGTCTTTGGCTTGATCAATCTCGCGTACGTCTTCACCGCCGCTGCTGGCATCTGGCGCTTGCGCTACTCATTCGCAGCCGGATTATTTGTTTTGTTTGTTGCCATACGTTCGCTATTCCTCGGAACACTGGAGAATCCCGAGCCGCGCTACACACTGGAATGCTATCCCGTGGTCATAGTCGCGGCAGCCGCGCTCTTCATTGGAAAATCGCATCCGAGCCATCAAAAACCCGCATAAACAGGCTCCGAAATCTGGAACGGAGTATGTGAAAAGGCGTATTCAAACGTTTCACGGTAATGAAAACGTTGAAAATTAAGCTTGAACTCTGTGGCCCGGAAGTTGCAAACTACCACGCCAAGGGTGTCGCGGGTCTCAATTTCCGTTCATGATCCTGGGTCACCAGAGATATCAAAACAAGCCTTATCGCAAGGAGTTCTCCCATGAGTACGACTGAGATTACGGCCCGTACTTCTTGTGCCGTCCCGTGCGACCTTCGAGCAGTCTGCGATTCCGCAACAGCCGCCTCAACCGGCACGTCGTTCATCCGCTTTTTCCCAGCCCTCATGTTGTGTCTGGTTCTTGGCCTGATGTTCGCTGTTCTGAGCGGAGAACCGGCTCTTGCCCAGCAGGCGACCGCTGTGCTTGTCGGCTCTGTCACAGACGCAAGCGGTGCTGTGGTTGTGGGCGCCAAGGTCACGCTAAAGAATTCTCAGACCAACGTTGAACGCACCACAACCAGCGCCAAAGACGGCAACTATATCTTCAATCTCGTTCCCATTGGAGCTTATGCGCTGAAGGTTGAACAAGCTGGCTTTGAAACATACGTCCGCAAGGGCATCACGCTTGAGATCAACCAGAACGCACGCCTGGATGTGGCACTGCAAATTGGGAAGGCCAGCCAGGTAGTGGAAGTAACGGGCGATGTCACTCAAGTCGATACAGTAAGCGCAACCCTGGGCAAAGTCGAAACTACACAACGCATTGACGATCTGCCGCTGGCTGCGCGCGACACGATGCAGTTGGGCCTGCTGCAGGCTGGTGTTTTCGCTCCGGACCAAGATGACGGCTCGAACAATCCGTTCTCAGTAAGCGGCCAGCGCTCCGAGTCTGAGACATTCTTGATCGATGGCTCTGATAACAACGACTTCCTGGGCAACAATATGGTCGTGGACCCCAATCCCGACTCGGTCGCCGAGTTCAAGATTTTGACCAATAACTATGAAGCCGAGTACGGACGCACGTCCGGCGGAATCGTCAATCAGGTCATCAAATCCGGCAGCAACGCAATTCACGGAGACGTCTTTGATTATTTTCGGAACACCGCTCTGGATGCCTCGGACTATTTCCTCCAACAGGTTCCGATCTTCAAATACAACATCTTCGGCGGGACCATCGGGATGCCGATCAGGAAAGACAAGATGTTTTTCTTTGCGTCTTATCAGGGGGCGCGCCGGCGAGAGGGGCAAAATCCTGGAATTCTGACAGTGCTGACTCCCCAGGAGCGCACTGGGGACTTCAGCGACCTGGGGTTCCCGCTCATTGATCCAACAGGCGCGAACCCAAGCGGTTTTTTCCCCAACAACCAGGTTCCGGTTGATTCGGTGATGCAAAACTACATCAACAAATATCTCCCGATGCCGAATTATGGAACCAATGGTTTTGTGGAAGACCCGGTGGCCAGCCTGCAGGAAGATCAGTTTATTTTCCGCTACGACTACAACATCTCGAGCAAGGATACGCTCTCGGCGTTTTACGTCTTCGATGACCAGCCTCAGGTTTTTCCGTTTGAGGTGGTGAAAGGCGCGTCAACGGGAGGAGATGTGCCGGTGGGATCAGGTTTCACCAATGCCCAGCGTTATCAAACCGGGTCGATTAGCTGGATCCGCACCATTTCTCCCACCAAGCTCAACGAGCTGCGATTCTCAACCAACCGGGTTGCCACCTTTGATGCCGAGCCGACGGACCACACTCCGCCTTCGGCGCTCGGATTCTTGACAGTCATCCCGGATGATCCCGCGGGCGCAGCGCCGCCTGCAATTTCGGTCGGGGGCGCGTTCAATCTGGGGCCTTCCCCGCAAGGCCCCACCAAGATTCACGACGTTACGTTTCAGTACCAGGATACTTTTTCCTGGACCAAGGGACGCCACGCTCTGAAGTTTGGAGCGGATATCCGTTGGATCGACGAGAACTTCCATTATGACTTTTATAACAACGGATCGTTCGACTTCGGAAGCTACTACACGAATACGGGCAGCGCCTTAGCCGATTTTGTCGGCGGCTTCACCGATAATTACTACCAGTTTTCGAGAGCCATCTATGGCATCCGGACGCACCAGTTGGATTTCTTTGGACAAGACGCTTTGAAGATCACGAAGAACTTGAGTCTGGACTTCGGCGTGAGGTACGAATACAACTCGCCGCAGGTAGATCCGCATAACGAGATTCAGGGCTGGTTCCCGGGCCAGCAGTCGACACTGTATCCTGGCTCTCCGCCAGATTTCCTGTATGCCGGCGATCCGGGAACCCCGAATCGCGGATTGATATATACCGACAAAAACAACTTTGCCCCACGATTCGGTTTCTCCTGGGATATGTTGGGCAACGCCAAGCTGGTAATGCGCGGTGGTTTCGGGATTTTCTATGACATCGAAGACGGTGCTTTGAATTTGCAGTTCGGAGGACAGGCTCCGTTTGGATATGTGGCGAACAACTATCCCTGCTTCACCACCGCTGCAATCGACGCGGGCGGATGTCTCGTTCCTGTCAACGGATCCTACTCGGCAGACCCTTTTCAAACGGCCTCGACGGGGTACTCTGATCCGTATCCCTTCATCGCTGGCGGGCATCTGGGGCAGTTTTTTACGCCTGCGATTCCCTTCGCGTTTGTGGTTACTCCTCAGTTCCGGACTCCTTACGCGGAGAACTTCAATTACGGTTTCCAATACCAACTTAGTAAGGACACAGTGGTGGAAGCAGTTTATGTTGGCAGTCTGAGCCGCAAGGCCATCGCCAGCACCAATCTGAATTATCCGGAAATCACTGGCAGCAATCCCAACAACCTGATGGCGCAATATCAAAGCTATGTGGCGACAGCCGACCCTTCGAATCCAACCTACGTAGTAAATGACATTTCCCCGGATTGCGCACGCCCTCTCGCAAATTGCAATGCAAATTTTGTTCCCCTGGGCGCCACCCAAATTGAAACCAACGTCAGCAGTGGCAGTTCATCAAGTAACGAAATGCAGGTGACGGTCGACCGGAGAATGAATCATGGCTTAGGCTTTAGAGTCGCTTATACCCTGGCAAAAACCATCGACGTGACCTCAGGCTTCCGGGCACGGTCCTCCACCTACACCAACCCGACCGACCCGGCCTTCGACCGCGGCCTCGCGGATTTCGACGCGCGCCAACGCCTGGTATTAAGTCCGATCTGGCAAATTCCCCTGGGGAATAACAGCACCGGCGTCAAGAAGAACCTCCTTGGCGGATGGGAGGTCTCGACGATCACTTCATTTCAATCGGGAAACCCGTTCACCCTGTTCTCCAGCAACGGCGCCAGCGAATCCAACGAAGGACTGGACCGTCCTGACATCGTTGGCCCCATCCACATCTTCAGGAACCCAAGGCAAATGCGGACATTCAGCCCCAATGCGGATGGAATCCATGGCAGTTGCCTGTCGGGCACAACGACTGGGTCCTTCTTCTTTGATCCCACCAATGTGGTCTGCTCTGTAGGACCACCAGTGGGGCAAGGCAACGTGGCCGGCCTGGGGCTTACCAGCGGTGGCGTGCCGCTGTTTACTTACGGCAACATGGGAAGGAACGTGCTGCGGGGCCCGGGTATTAACGACTGGGATATCTCGATCATGAAGAACTTCAAGTTCACGGAGAGCAAGTCACTGCAGTTCCAATCCAACTTTTTCAATGCTTTTAACCATGTGCAGTTTTACGGACCGACTTCAGGATCCGGATCGGTTGGGGGCAGCAGCCAGTTCGGCGAGGTCTCGACCGATACTTCACCCTCTACCTCGCCGTATTATCGGGGCCCGCGTATTATCCAGTTTGCTTTAAAGATCTTCTTCTAGAGCGAAGCGCCAGGGTTCTGGGGCCCGGTGTGCTGCGGGCGGATTGCCTACGCGAGCGGCGAGTCACTCATGCGGAAGCGGGTCCGCACATGCTCGGAGATGAGTTCAATCGCGGGGCGATTCGACACGGGATCGCTTTGGGCCAGATACTTCATGGCCTCCACCAGAACACGCTGTCCGTCGACATAACGAGGATCGGACGTGCGTTCTCGTCGTTTGCTGCCAAAATTGGGCGGAACCGGGATGGTAAAAACCTTAGCCATGAATGAACTCAATCTGGATGAAGTCGAAACGAACTCCTGGGCAGTATAGCGCCCGGCGTTCCCTTTTTAGCACACATTCTTGGGCAATAATATACTTGACTGACTGCGATTTGTTTGTTATCGTAGGTTCATGAACGGCCCACAAACTCTCCAAGAAGCAATTCAGTTCTTCTCAAGTTACGAAAACTGCCGTCAGTTCATAATCTCTGTGCGCTGGTCGGACGGCAAGGTGCGCTGCCCGTACTGCAATTCTGAGAAGGTCACCTATCTCGAAAAGGCGCGGCTCTACCGCTGCTACGAGAACCACCCAAAGCAAAAATTCTCACTCAAGATCGGAACTGTTTACGAAGATTCGCCGATCCCGCTAGAGAAGTGGCTGCCTGCTACTTGGCTTCTCGCTAATTGCCGAAATGGAATTTCCTCTTACGAAATTCATCGCGCTCTGGGAGTGACCCAAAAATCAGCGTGGTTCATGATGCACAGAATCAGACTCGCGATGCAGAGTGGATCGTTCAAGTTTGGCGGTCCCGGCAGAGAAGTTGAGGCAGATGAAACCTTCATCGGCGGAAAGCCGAAAAACATGCACGCGACTCGCCGAGACGCGCTGCATCGCGCTCAAAACTCCTCGCTTCGCGGAGACACTCGTCTGATCGGGAAGTCTGCCATATTTGGATTGTTGGACAGGCAGGAACGCAAGGTCCGCGCTACCGTTGTGCCAGCCGTGAGGCGCTCAGTGCTGCAAGCGGAGATTTTGAAGCAGGTTGAGGAAGGATCAAATTTCTACACTGATGACGCTACCGTTTACATGGGACTCGCGGCGAAATATGCTCATCGAGTCGTAAATCATCTTGAGCGCTATGTTGACGGACAGGTTCACACTAACGGAATCGAAAACTTCTGGTCCTTGCTCAAACGCGGATTGAACGGAACCTATGTCGCGGTCGAACCTTTCCATCTGTCGCGCTACGTCGATGAACAGGTGTTCCGTTACAATCATCGAAAGGACGAAGCAGGACGCAAGCTGACCGACGCCGAAAGATTCAGTGCAGTCTTATCGCAGATTGCGGGGAAGCGGTTAACCTTCGCTGAGGTAACTGGCAAGGTGGGAGAAACGAGAGCCTAATCCTTGGCGTGGGAAGCGCGGGAAGAAGAAGTCCGTTTCGAGCGCAGTTTCTTTGCTTGCTTCTCGGCGTCTAGTTTAGCCTTGATCTCCGAATGGGGGACGGCAACTAGACGCCTCATAAAATCCGTGAACTTGCCGAAGTCGCCCCTAACATTCTTGGCGGATTGCGTCGGGCGCATTGGCTTCTGGCTCACTCTAGGGCTACCTAGAAAGCAGGGTAGTCGTAGTGTGCGCCAAAAGTCAATCTTGGATTGATGAATTTCTCCTCTACTCCCACCACAGGAAAGGGAAGAAGCTGCTCGTCATGATTCAAGCTTACTTGGATGAGAGCGGTATTCACGATGGGGCCGCGATATGCGTGATTGCTGGGTACTTTGGCGGCCCTGGTTGGATGAGAAAACTAGGCGAAAACTGGACAAGAGTGCTCAGGGAATATAACGTGCCGGAGTTCCATGCCAAAGAATTTTGGGCACTCGATCCTGACGGGCACAGAGCCTCTCGCGCCTACAGGGGATGGAGCGATAGCAAAGCAGCGGCATTCATAAACACGTTACTCACGATTATCGAAAGCTGTACAAAAATTCATCCCGTTGCGTCTGTGGTGGTAGTGGAATCGTTCACGAAACTGACTCTCAACCAACGCAGGTTCATTACCGGAGCCCACATTGTAGATGGGAAATTTAGAAGTACTGGCTGCCCTACCAAACCGTATTTTCTTCCATTCCAGACAGTAATCACAGACGCAGCGAGCTATGCTCCCGTTGGCGGGAAGGCTCATTTCTTTTTCGATCTAAACAAGCAATTCAAGGGATACGCTCTCGATCTGTATGCATTGCTAAAATCACAAGGGACCAAGGTATCTGATCGGTTGGGGGATATCGACTTTCCAACGGGGATCGAGGCAGTGCAATTGCAGGCCGCTGACCTGCTCTGCTATCAAACATATCATTACGGGTTAAGACAGCTGCGGAACCCACGGGAGAAAACTGGTCCCATTCTAAATCGGCTATTAGCCAATCGCCTCACGGATGCCGATTCGCTATTTAACGCTGAGACTTTTCCTATACTCATGCGCGATTTGGATATGCCCACAAATCTTCGCTAAGGTATAATTCGCGGCGTCATGTCAAACGAATACAAATCGCTGCACGGCAAGCAAATACACCTGAAACTGGGAAGTATGCCCAAGTCCCTTCTGTGCAAGGTGACTAATGTAGAACCTTCCGGCTTGTGGGTCTCAGGTTCTCCGATACTGGAAGCCGTCGTGCAGTCTGGCGCGACTGGGCTTTCCGCACCGAACCCGGTGATTTTTGTTCCTTTCCACAACATCCACTGGATTCTGGCAGCGGCGGAGTAAGGATCGAATCCACTACTTCTCTGTAGCTGTTGGCGTCAAACCCGAACTGTTTCAAAAACGGCGGGATTATCAAACGTTTCATTCCGCACAATTAGCGCAATCAAACGTTCGCGTCAAGGCGCTCTCGCCTCCATTTAATACGGAAAAGACTTAAAAACGTGGAAGCCCTTTAGCGGGAAACACTTGCAAAATTTTTAGTCAGTCATCTATATTAATGCCCATTCTTGTGCTTTAGATTCAGTAACTTACCCGTGGGTCGACACAAACTGTGTCTTCTTAGTGGTCTTCAATTGAAACACATCGTCGCCGATCTTGGCCTTCAGGTTCACCGAAGAATACTTCGCCAGGCGATAGTCGCCTTGTCCCTGGAAGAACTGCTGCTGCACTGAGATGCCGCGGTTCAGGTCGATCCAGAGCAGAATTTTTGAGATGTTATTGCGGAACTTCTCGCTCTTGGGAATCAGCTGCAGCTTCGCGGTTGCGATCCCGCCGAGGGTTTCCTCGCCCAGATACCTTACGTCGAAGGACTTTATCAAATCTTCGCCGCTCCCGCCGAAGCCGAGCACCAGGTAGCTTTCTATCTCGCCGCGATTGGCTCCCGCAGGGTACTCCATGACCTGGTCAATCTTCGGCTGATAGACCTCCAGCTTGCCATCTTTGTAGAGCACAAACTTCGGGTCAGGCTGCTTGATGTCGGCCATCATTTCTATGTCTTTGTCTTTGCCCGCCCTGCGGTAGTAGACCGTGCCGGTCTGCGTGTCGGTTTCGTCCACCACCCGCTGATATTGTTCCCAAACAAAATCGGCCTGCGTGGCTTGGAAAGCTGCGGCCGCGGCGTCCATTTTCTTGAGAACGGTATCGAGAGACGGCGCTTCCTGCTGCTGCAAAACAATGCTCAGGGAAAGGAACAAAATGGGGAGGCAGGTCATCATGGCCGGTTACCGTGATGTTCGTCGCATATTTTTCTCACCGAATTCGGTCTCACGGTTTTCGCTTCACCAAAACCCGGTAGGCCTGCACGTGCCCCTTGCCATCGGGAACGCCATCGTATTTCACGATCGTGACCTCGCCGGAAATCGGTTCGATGATATGCAGCAACTGACCTCGCACCGCCTGATCGTCCCCCGGAGTAATCGCGCCAGCAGAAATCTGGTAGAGCAGGCCGCCCTGCGCATCGGCCGTAACCACCACATCGCTCGCATGTGGATCGCGGAGCGCGGGTTTATCGTTGAAGTTGATGACCCGCGGCGAGAAGAAAACAAAGATCAGGATCAGCGTGACCATGATGTCGTAGTGCAGCGTGCCCCGCTCGTGCTGCCAAAAGATGTAGCTGCGGATTGTAGGCCACACGCCCTTCATTGGAAGGGAAGGCGCGGCTGCAGCGGTCGTGCTGATGTCCACACTTTGCAAGTTTAGCCTCCAGGTTCCAAGGTTTCAATGTTTCAAGGTTGCAAGGCGGTCTGGCTTTTGAAACCTTGAGACGTTGAAACCTTGAAACTTCGCCTTCAAAAGCCTTTCTTCGTAATCCTCTCCGCTCCAATATAAGGCCGCAACACTTCCGGAATCACCACGCTCCCATCAGCCTGCTGATAATTCTCAATAATCGCCACCCATGTCCTGCCCACGGCCAGCCCGCTCCCGTTCAGAGTATGCACAAACTCGCTCTTGTTCTTGCCTTCCGGACGGAAACGAATATTCGCTCGCCGCGCCTGGTACGCCTCAAAATTCGAGCACGACGAAATCTCGCGAAACAATTGCTGCCCCGGCAGCCAGACCTCAATGTCATAAGTCTTGGCCGAAGATGGGCTCAAGTCTCCCGTGCACAAAGTTACTACGCGATAGTGCAAGCCGAGCTTTTGCAGGACGGTCTCAGCATCCCGGGTAAGCTTCTCGTGCTCTTCATACGAATTCTCCGGTCGCGTGAACTTCACCAGTTCCACCTTCTGAAACTGATGCTGCCGGATGATTCCGCGCACGTCTTTGCCGTAGGAACCCGCCTCGCTGCGGAAGCACGGCGTGTAAGCGGTGATTGAAATCGGCAATCGTGCAGCGTCAAGAACTTCGTCGCGATAAAGATTCGTTACCGGAACCTCGGCCGTCGGGATCAGCCAAAGATCCTTTTCGCCGTGCGGCACGCGAAAAAGATCGGCGGCAAACTTGGGCAACTGTCCCGTCCCGTACATCGACTCAGAATTTACCAGGAAGGGTGGCAGCACTTCCGTGTATCCGCGCTCGCGCGTGTGCAGATCGAGCATGAAGTTCGCCAGAGCGCGCTCAAGCTTCGCTCCCAGATCCCAATAAACCGCAAAGCGCGCGCCCGTAAGCTTGACCGCACGCTCCAAATCAAGGACGCCAAGTTCCGCTCCCAGATCCCAATGCGGCTTCGGAGCAAAGTCGAATGTGGGTGGTGCGCCCCAGCGGCGAACCTCCACATTCTCGTCGGCGGTGTGTCCGACCGGGACGCTCGCATCCGGCATGTTAGGAATTCCAGCAAGAATGTCCCGCAAGCGGCCATCAAGGTCGGAGGCAGTCTTCTCTCGCGCCTGAATCTGCTCGCGCAGGTCTTTCGTCTCGGCGATTGCGGCAGTAGCATCCTTGCCGCTCTTCTTGAGTTTGTTGATGTCCTCAGACGCCTTATTCCGCCGCGCCTTCATGGTCTCGGCTTCGGTGATGGCCTTCCGGCGCTCCGTGTCGACGTCGCGGAAATCCCTGAGCACGACAGCCGGATCGGCGCCGCGCTGGCGCAGCATCTCCTCGACCCGGGACAGATTCTCGCGAACAAAGCTCAGATCAAGCATGGGACTAACTACTTTACCGGAAGCCGGGCTGGGAATGCACGCGGGTGAGAAGATGGTTCATGTGGGAACAGCCGGCCCTTCGACTTTGCTCAGGGCCGGCTCTCGGCTGTCCGTCGAGCGAAGCTCGACTGCCTCAGCTTTCGCCCGACCTCCCACCTGTGTAAACTACCTTCGCGATGAGATTCTCCCCCCGTCCGACTGCTGTGTGCCGAGTTTTTTCGCTGGCGGTCGCGGCCGTATTCTTCCTGACCAAGGTCCCCTTCAGCTCTGCCTCCGCCTACAACGCCCATCCCAAACTGGTCGTCGTCATCATCATCGACCAGTTCCGCGGCGACTATCTGGAGCGCTATCGCAGCCAATTCGGCGAAGGCGGATTCCGCCTGCTCCTCGACCACGGTGCCAACTTCACCGATTGCAACTACGACTATGCCAACACCCGCACCGCTCCCGGCCACGCCACGCTGTTCACCGGTGCCTACAGCAACGGCCACGGCATTGTGGCAAACGAATGGTGGGATCCGAAGAAAAAGAAAATGGTTACGTCGGTCGAAGATGACAATACGAAGCTCGTCGGTATTGCGGACGACAAAATCGGCTCTTCGCCCCACAATCTGCTCGCCGACACTCTCGGCGACGAACTCAAGCTAGCGACCCAGGGCAAGTCGCGAGTGTTTAGTGTTTCTTTGAAAGACCGCGCAGCCGTCCTGCCCGGCGGCTTCGCCGCCGATGCCACCTACTGGATCGATCCGAAAAGCGGTGCCTGGATCACCTCCACCTACTATCGCCCCGACTTGCCCAAGTGGGCGCAAGATTTCAACGCCGCCAATCGCGCCGCAAAGTATTGGGATCGCGATTGGAAGAATGCGAACGGAGACGTACTCCGCTCAACCGCGCATCGTAAAAGTAAAGACGGCTCCGACGCTAGTTTCTACGAGGTCGTCGGCTCCACGCCTTTTGCCAACGAGTACGAACTCGAATTCGCCAAAGAGTTGGTCGTCTACGAAAGCCTCGGCGCCGGGCAGGCCACCGACCTGCTGGCCGTCAGTCTTTCCCCGAACGACATTCTCGGCCATCAGGTCGGTCCCGATTCCCCGGAGATGGCCGCGATGGCTCTCGCACTCGATCGTGAACTCGCCGACTTCTTCAACTTCCTGGGCCATCAAATCGGCCTCGCAGACCTCTGGATCGCACTTTCAGCCGACCACGGCGTCTCCACCTTGCCCGATGCCGCGAAAAAGCTCCGGATTCCCGCCGCCAATCTTGACGCACGCAAACTCGAAGCCCAGATTAACAGCGCGCTATCTGCAAAGTTCTCGCACGCCGCTTCCTACATAAAGTTCGATTACCCGGACGCCTGGCTCGATGAGGATGCCTTCGCCAACACTCACGTCAAAGAGCGCGAGGCCGAAACCGCCGTCGGCGAAGCCATGAAGCAGGCCGGCCTCCGCGATTACTTCACCAAGTCACAACTGGCAGCAGGCGAAGTCCCCGATACCGTACTCGGCAGAAGGTTCCTCCATAGCTACTCACCCGAAGGCGGCTGGTATGTAATGGGAGTTCCAGAAATCTACACAGTCGGTCCTTCGAAAGGCACGGACCACGCGTCTCCCTACACCTACGACACGCACGTGCCGCTCGCGTTCTATGGACTGCCGTTTCGCCCGGGAACGTATCGCACCCACACCGAACCGATTGATCTGGCCGCAACGTTGGCATCGCTGCTCGGCATCAACGCTCCCACCCAAGCCGTAGGCCGCGTGCTCACCGAAGCGCTCGCCGAGCCGCATCCGTCAGAACATTCCGCGGGATTCCCCGGCGAAAGGCCGGCGCAATGACCCCGTCCACGGAAAACGGCGGCAAGTCTCCCCTGGATCTCAGCGTAACCTTCGCCGGCATCCAGCTGAAGAACCCCATCATCGCGGCCAGCGGAACATTCGGCTACGGCGTCGAGTTCGAAGATATCGTCCACCTCAGCAAACTGGGAGGATTCGTCGTCAAAGGTCTTTCCCGCGAACCCATGATCGGCAACCCGCCGCCGCGCCTGTGGGAAACCGCCGCCGGCATGCTCAACGCTATCGGCCTGCAGAATATCGGCGCTGCCGCGTTTCTCGAAGAAAAGCTGCCCAAGCTGCGCAAACTCAAGAACATCGTTGTGTTCGCCAACGTCTTCGGCTACACCCGGGAGGACTACGAACGAACCATCGAAATCCTCAACGACGGCGAAGGCATCGCCGCCTACGAACTCAACGTCTCCTGCCCCAACACCACTTCCGGCGGTCTGCAGTTCGGCAGCGATCCCCGCTCTCTTGATGAAGTCGTGACCACAGCGAAACGCGCGGCTCGCCGGCCTCTGATCGTGAAACTTTCTCCCAACGTAACCAGCATCGCGCAAATGGCGCACATCGCGCAGGAAGCCGGCGCCGACGCCATCTCGCTGATCAATACTTTCGTCGCCATGGCCATCGACCCCGACACGCGCAAGCCGCGCATCGCCAACGTCACCGCCGGACTCTCCGGCCCGGCCATCAAGCCCATCGCCCTGCGCATGGTCTACGACGCCGCCCACGCCGTGAACATTCCCGTGATCGGCATGGGAGGCATCTCAACCGCCGCCGACGTCGTCGAATTCATGCTAGCCGGTGCAACCGCCGTCCAGATCGGCACCGCCAGCTACTGGGACCCTTGCGCCACCGAGAAGATTGTGGACGAACTGCAGCGCTGGTGCCAGGACCACCACATCACCCGCCTCGCAGACCTAACCGGCGGCATGATCCTGGAATAGTTCAGTTTTTAGGTTGCGGGATGAAGGCCCCGGTTCTGCTGGGAACTGAGAACTGAGGTTGGCTACCGCCCGTGCGTGTACCAGATCGATCCCGGGGACTGGTAGTTCCGGCCCTCGCCCCACACAATATGCGTGTTCCCGAGGCTATCGATGGCGATGGAAAATAAATTTCCAAAGGGAAAGAGAAAACCGTTGGGCAGGATGTAATCGTATCCGCGCACGGGCCCGGAGAGTTGCGATTCCGGCGACCAGGTTGCCCCGCCGTTGGTAGAAGCTCGATAGTAAGTATTCCAGAGCGGATGCTTTTGCGCGTCCACTTCTCTTGTATCCATCCATGCGATGCGCACGTCGCCCGCGGTGCCAGCGCTAATCGCTGGGAAGCAGTGCTCCACGCCGGCTGCGGCGTTTGTAACATCAGCCTTCGCGGACCAGTTTTCCCCCTGGTTCGTGGAAGAGGAGAAATAAATGCGCTCTGGTCCGCCGGCGGCCGAGCCTGAGTTCCACAAGGCATAGATGACACCGGCATCATCGGACGCCAGAGCCATCTGCGAAGCGAGAAAGCCACCCGAACAGAGCCGGGACGAGCAATCCGGTGCCGCGCTGGAAACATCCATCAGCGTCGTGCTCCAGGTCCGGCCGCTGTCTCCTGATCGGCTGACAAATACTTGCACCGATCGCGTGAGAAGATCGGTTCGCGGGTAAGCAGTCCAGGAAAAATAGACATTGCCCGCGGGATCTACGACCGCGCCCGCAGCCAGGGACCAGCCCGTCTCCGCGCCGGGATTCAGCACAGTCGCCGAGAAAGTCTGCGCGTAATCATGCGACGCAGCTACCGCCAGCGTCTGATCGTGGTTAAAACTCACATAGACATTGGGGCCGCGAACCGCCAGCACCGGCTTATCGATGCTCGTTTCCGGAGATTGTTCGGCGACGGCGAACGACCAGGAGCGGCCAAGGTCCTGCGATCGCGCCACGATGATTACGTGCCTGCCCTGCATCCACGACGCATAAAGCGTTTGTCCGTCGTTGGGGTCGACCTTAATCTGCGCATCGAATTGTCCAGACGATGAGGCCAGCAGAGAGCGTGGCGCCTCCCACGATGTGCCGTTGTCATTACTCACCAGCAGGACCATCGTCGGCGCTGCGCACGTTGAACATTGTGCCACCGGGCCATACTGAGGATAGAGAATGTAGATGTGACCGTGGGCGTCCGTAGCCATCGCGGGCTCCCATTGGTCCCCTGGGCTGAAGCCCACCCGTCGCGGAGCAGTGAAGCCCGAAGCTGCCAGCGCAGCAGGCGCCGTAGCCAGCGCCAATAACAGAAAAGTGGCAAGTTTCTGCACACCTCGGGCGCGGCTGGACGTGAAAATCAACGAAGTTCTCCTGGGACACCGACTGCGACAGCCTTGCCGCACTTTATAATGAATTTCTAACAAACGTCAATTACCCGATAGGGTCATCAGCACTTTGGTAACGTCCGGCCCGGCGAAAGTGCTAATGTGAGGATCGATGTGGGGGCAGCCGTCCTCGGCTGCCTGCCCTGAGCTACGAAGGGTCCGTCGAGCGAAGCTCCACCAGCCGCTGCCACCGGGCTTCGCAGCGCGTGACTTTCTGCCAAATTCGTCATCTAATAAGAGTGCCACAAGGAGCAATCGTAGAAATGGAAAAAGCCACATTCGCAGCAGGATGTTTCTGGGGAGTGGAAGCCACCTTCCGGCAGATGCCCGGAGTGCTGTCAACCCGCGTAGGCTACACCGGCGGAAACACCGACAATCCCAACTATAAAGAAGTTTGTACCGACCGCACCGGCCACGCCGAGGCGGTAGAAGTGGAATTCGATCCCGCCCAGATTCGCTATACCGACCTGCTGAAAGTCTTCTGGGAGAATCACGACCCCACGCAGCTCAACCGCCAGGGCCCAGACTGGGGCACGCAGTACCGCTCTGCGATCTTCTACCACACACCGGAACAGCAGGCCGCAGCGCAAGCCTCGAAAGAAGCCCTCGAGAAAGCACACCGCTTTTCTAAGCCAATCGTCACTCAGATCGTCCCGGCAGTAACGTTTTATCCTGCCGAGGACTATCACCAGCAGTATCTGGAAAAGCGCGGCTTGGCAAGCTGCCACATTAAGGCGTAGGGACGAAAAGGCGTAGGGACGAATAGCCCAACCCTTACTCCAACGGCTCGAAGTGTAGCGATTTAACGCCGAGCGCCGCTAAAGCCTCGTCCATGGTGCGCACCACTTTCAATAGCGGACGTGAACGCTCTCCCATGATCTGAAACATGCGAGCCAGGCCAAAGACAAGCGCCTTGGAGGCCACAATGAAGCGAGGCCTGGTGGGATCTGACAGGACTGGCTCCTGGTTTGCCAGCTGGCGGATAAGGTCAGCAGACACATCAAATTCCGTAACCAGCGAGCAGTCCATGATGCTGGCGCTCGCGTCCATGACGGTCGCATATCTTTGCGCGGTCCGGTAGGACGCAGCCAGCAATTCATTGGTGACCCGGCCCTTGAACCGGATCAGCATAATCTTGCTCGCTCGGTCGAACTCGAATCGGAAGCTGGCGGAAATCTCGGGGCGAGGTTGCGAAGCCATAATACCCCTCCCTTCTTGCCGGGGACTCAAAAGATGGCACTTCCCCAAGGGTTGTTTAACGACAGCTTAAATTTGAGGAAAATGTCGGTAAATGGCACTTTCGTGCGGGGCCGAAAGGCGGCAGCAAGCCCTTTTGCCCGCTGCGCGGTCGCCCTCAGTTCGCAGTCAGCAGCATCGGCGCACCCTTCGTGATCACCAGCGTATGCTCGTAATGCGCCGACGGCCGGCGATCCGCCGTGACCACCGTCCACTTATCCTGCGCCACGAGCGCCCTGCCCGAGCCCGCGGCAATAATCGGCTCAACCGTAATCACCAGCCCCTCGGTAAGAACCTGATTCGCTTCCGGATCAGCAAAGTTCGGCACTCTAGGCTCTTCATGAATCGTGCGCCCAATGCCGTGTCCTCCCAGATCGCGAATCACCGAGAACCCGCTCCGCCTCACCTCGCGCTCGATCACTCGCCCAATTTCGCAAACCCGAAATCCCACGCGCGCCACCAGCATAGCCTTGGCAAAGGCCCGCTCCGCGCATGCCACCAGGCGCTGGCACTCCTCCGTCACCTCGCCAACCGGAACCGTGACCGCGGCGTCGGCCATGAATCCATCTTTTTCGACGGTGACATCCAGCTTGATCAGGTCGCCCTCTCGCAGCCGGCGTCTGCCAGGAATCCCATGCACCGCTTCCTCATTCAGGCTGATGCAGTTCACCCCGGGGAATCCATAGACCAGCGCCGGCGCCGACCGCGCTCCGTGCTGCCGCATCACGCCCGCACCCACTTCATCCAGTTCCGCCGACGTGACCCCCGGCCACACTGCGCTCTTCATCGCCTTCAGCATGAGGCAAACCACGGCCCCCGCTGCGCACATCCCAGTCAATTCTTCCGGCTCATTGATGGACATGTTCTCCCCTCAAGAACATGATACTTCCACAACTTGTTTCACGGCGGGTCCCATAACGAGCGAAAACGTTCTCGAGGCCGGCGTCTTTCGGGCGAACCGCGGAGAGAAGTTAAGAGCTGACTAGTGAAGATGCCCGTCAGCGCGCCTCCCCGGGCGCACCCGCAAAAAGATCTGGAACGACACGGGATAATTGCCATACGCCGCATCCAGCATTGCTGGCTTCGAATAAACCGTAACATCCGCGCCCAACCCCAGCTGGTACGCCCGGTTCTGCACCAGATCGCGCGTGCCGCCGAAAGTGTAGGCGCCGATGCAATAGGAGGGTTGCTCCGCCGGAGGAAAAAGTTCGTTCTTGTCCACCAGTTCCATCCGCGTATATACATAATTTCGCCGCAGAAAGTTCAGCGTGGATTCCAGCAGGTAACCATTGAGAATGATTCCCGTGCCGATCTCGTGCACCCGTCCCCACACCAGCGAAGTCGCCCAATTGCCCGATACCAGCGGACGGTTATATTCCACGGAAGCTGTCTGCCGCCACTGGTTCCAGGACTCCAGCGCTTCCGGGTGGTCGAGGTGCCCAATGCTGTATTGTGCTGTCCAGTTTCGGTCAGGAGCAACACTGCCCCGCACCGACCAGGAATCGAGAGCAGCCGGCTGGATGCTCCAGCGTTCTTCGTTCGGCTCGTGTCCGTTGAAGGCCGAACCCTCCAGCTTGATTCGGTCGATCACCAACCCGGTCGTTACTACGCCAAAACTGGTGTGCGTCGAATCCTGCAAATGATGGCTGAGCGGCGCCAGCGGGAGTTCTGACCCCGAGGTCCGGTGCATAAAGGTGACGGGCCCCAGTGCCGGCTCCGCCGACGGTCCTCCATATAGCTCCCACGAGATCTTTTCCGACAGCGGCAGCGTGTACAGCGCCGAAAGCTCCGCAAAAACATTGTGCGGATGCTGGTGGTCAACCAGCGGCTCGCCGTGATAAGTCTCCCCTGTCTGAAACAGCTCGGGAAATCCGGGATGCGGCGAAGTCAGCGATTCCGCCGAAAACATCTGCCGCAATAGAATCGTTCCCCGGCCCAGGCGGTGCTGCTCCATCAGCATCCCCCAATTTACCGACTCAGCCTTCCCCTCGCCGCGCGGGCCGCCTTGCTGGTTGTAGTCGGTGAAGATGACACCATGCGCCATCAGCTCCCATCCCCCGCGCATCAGCATCCACTCGTGCGCCGGCACCGAAGCCGGTTCCCATGCGGTCCCCGATCCATCGTGCGGCGAGGGCAACTGCGAAGCAGCGTGCTCCTTCATGTCCATCGCGCTCATCTGCATGCCGCTCATGGATGTGTCCTGCCCCGAAGCCGCGGATAATAGCGTCCCCACTGCAACCGAGCAGGCAAGGATTGAACCCCAGAAAGCCCTATCCATAAGAACCTCGTTCTCCAAAGAAAGCTGTGTGAAATCGACACCCGCGGGTTCGCACGTGTCGATGGAGAATGGAGAGGTTCGTGAATCAGATCCTGAGAATGGAGCGGCTAGGCGGACTGGTGGAACCTGCAAGGGCAGCTGAAAATGCGTTGCCGTAGCTCGGAACCGCAGGAACAGCGAGTACGTCGTCTGCCAGAATCAGCAGCGCAGGCCGCGGCGAAAAGATGCTAGTCGGAAGAGCAGACGCATGACGGCCTGTGCAGCAACGATAGTCAGCGGGATGCGGGCTGGCTGGGATTCGGGAAGGATGGCATCCAGTATGCAAAGGCCCGGCCGAAGCGCGCAACACGCAGATCGTTCCAGCACCCGACGCAATGACCGCAATTAGTAGCGCCGCTGCAAGGCTCTGGGGAAAACTGATTCGTGGGAAAAGCTGGCTCACAAGTTATGTCCCGGTAATCTTCACGCGAAGCTCTTCTGGCAGGCGCTCGCGAATTTCCTGCGGCAGCCGGTCGTGCACCCGCCGCGCCCCTTGCTTGGCCGCGTCCAGCACGGTAACAGGCGCGGGCGTAGCCACCGCCACCACCAGCCAGATCAGCGCCGACAAGGCAAAGCCCGCCAGCGCCGCAATCTCCAGCCAGATCGCATGCCGCGGAACAAAGTGGCGAATCACGCCAAAGGTCAGCAGAAAAACCCCGCCCGAAACCGACGCCAGAGCGATCAGGCCGACGTCAATCGTGCGGTGCATGCGCTGCCGCCCGCGGCAGTGTTCGCACTCGGCAAAATGGCTCTCGTAGTCGCTCCCCATCTCCGGCGCCAGGCCGGAAATGTCATAGCGCCAGCCCGCCAGAATCTTTCCGACAATTGGATCAATGCACTGCTGACTCATAGGGAACACAAAAAACTGGGTCTTGGGTTTTAGGTCATAGGCCTTGGGATTTTGATTTTCCTAAGACCGATGACCCAAGACCTGATACCCCAAACCTTACAGCTGAATCGGCGGCAAAACCTCGCCCTGCATCGCCACCAGCACGCGGTTCTGAAACAACCCACCCCGCTCGGCCAGCGCCTTTTCCGCCTCTCGCCGCGCTATTTCCGGATGATTGTTCTGCTCAGACAGATGTGCCAGCACGACAAAGGCTGCACCGTTATCATAGTCGTTAATGAAGAAATCCGCGAGTTTCTCGTTCGACAAGTGCCCCACGTTGCTCGCCACTCGCTGCTTCACCGACCATGGATAAGACCCGCCACGCAGCATCTCCACATCATGATTCGATTCCATCACCAGAATGTCGGACCCGCGCAAGTGATCGCGCACATTAACGGGTAAATAGCCCAGATCGGTGGCCACGCTCACCTTCGTGCCTTCCACGCGAAACGTGAACCCCACCGGATCGGCGGCGTCATGCGGAATGGTAAAAGGCTTTACCTCAATATCGCCCACCTGAAAACGATGCCCCGACTCAAAGCGCTCCAGCCGCTCCAGCTGCGGCCGCTCGCCCTTCTCGTCACGCATGGCCCGCGACCATGCCGCGTGCGTTGCCACCGTCATAAAGATTGGGATGCGCAACTTCTTCGCCAAAGTTGCTAAACCATAAATGTGATCGGAATGTTCGTGAGTAATCAGAATCGCCGAAAGCGACTGCGGATCTTCGCCCAGCGACTTCATCCGCTTGAAAGTCTCGCGGCAGGAAATCCCGGCATCGACCAGAATCCGGGTGCGCGCACTGGCCACGAACGCACAATTCCCCCGGCTCCCGCTCGCCAGCATCGAAACCGTCACACCCATCCCCGCAGCATACGCGCCCACCCTGTGGATTCGGGAGTAACTTCTTGGTCATCCAGTACCTAAGGGCAGTGGCCAGTGGTCAGTGATCAGTGTCCAGTCTCGGTTTCGCGGTTTTCTGGCCACTGATCACTGGCCACTGACTTTTCACTTTCCCGACCGTAAATTATCGATAACCCCGCGCATGAGCGATCCGCCGTAAGCTCCGGCAATCCCGGGCAGCGACGCCAGAAACGATCCATACACCTGCGCCCGCGCAGGCTTCACGGCGAGAATCACGTAAGCGGCAAGCTCCGTGAGCGGAATAAACATCCCGACGATAACCACCCATCGCCAAGGCCAACGCGGCCGCAGCAGCCCCAGCAGCATGCAAGCCATCAGCACCAGCAGCGCCGTAAGAAGCAAATCGTCGATCATGACATCTGCCCAGCCCGTGCCGACCCCAGCCAGCGCGGCTAGAACATAGAATGTCACATCGTTCCCAGCCCGCGGCGAAATCGGTTCAGTCGTCATTCTGTCCCGGGGTTCTCATGGAAAAGCGATCAACGCGTGCAGTAACGTGGAAGAGCGGCGCTTCAGCGCCGCGTAAGAGCGCACGATGAAAACGGGCTTTAGCGCCGGGGACTCTAATACCGGTAAAACCCCCGCCCGCTCTTCCTTCCCAACCACCCCGCATCCACCATCTTGATCAGCAGCGGACAAGGCCGGTACTTGGGATCGCCCAACCCATCCTGCAGCACGCGCATAATATCCAGGCAAACGTCGAGGCCAATAAAGTCAGCTAAAGTCAGCGGTCCCATGGGATGCGCCATCCCCAGCCTGAACACCTCATCCACAGCCTCAGCCGTAGCCACGCCATCCATCACCGCATACATGGCCTCATTCAGCAAAGGCATCAGCACCCGGTTCGAAACGAATCCCGGCGCATCGTGTACTTCCACCGGAGTCTTCCCGAGCTTCACCGCCAGATCGCGCACGGCGGAGAAAGTTTCCGCCGAAGTAGCCAGCCCGCGAATTACCTCCACCAGCTTCATCACCGGCACCGGATTAAAGAAGTGCATTCCAATCACTTTTTCGGGACGCTTGGTCAACGCGGCGAGCTTGGTAATTGAAATCGAAGAAGTATTCGAAGCCAGAATGACATCTGGCCGCACCACTCGATCAAGATCGCGAAAAATCTCCGTCTTGATCTCAATCTTCTCGGTAGCCGCTTCCACAATAAAGTCGCACTCGGCAAGCTTGGCGCGGTCGGTCACGGGATCGATTCGCCGCAGCGCCGATTCTTTGTCCTCCTCGGAAATCTTGTCTTTCGCTACCTCGCGGTCGAGATTCTTAATGATCGTCTCGAGCCCGCGATTCAGAAACCGCTGCTCTACATCGCACAAGACGACCGAATAACCCGCGCCAGCAAATATCTGCGCAATGCCGCTACCCATCGTGCCTGCGCCAATCACTCCTACACGTTTCATTTCCATAACGTCGCTCTAATGAAAACGCTTGAGTCTATCACCACATACGGGAGGTCCGAAATGGAACGGGCAGACACAAAATCCTCCTGCATCCGGGCCCTGGCAACTCTTCGCGGCTGCAACCTCTTACGCATCATGGGTGTAAAATAGCGGGTGCTTCGCAATATTTGAAAGGATTCCCATGGCAACCCTAGAACTCCCCACCCGGCCGCCGCGCACATCCCACCACCAAGGCCCCTTCATCAATGAACCGTTTTTCGATTTCACAAAGGAAGACAACGCCCGCAAGATGCGCGCCGCCATCGAGCGAGTCCGCGGCCAGCTCGGCCGAGAGTACGACCTCATCATCGGCGGCCAGCGTGTCAAGACCACCGACAAGATCAAGTCCCTGAACCCCGCGAGGCCGTCGCAGGTAGTGGGAATCCATCAGAAAGCCGGGAAAGAGCACGTAGAACCGGCGATGGCCGCCGCGCTGAAAGCATTCGAGACCTGGAAGCGCACTCCCATCGAAGAGCGCGCCGCCCTGCTGTTCCGCACCGCCGACCTGCTGCGCGAACGCAAAATGGACCACATGGCCTGGCTCGTCTTCGAAGTCAGCAAAAACTGGGGCGAAGCCGACGCCGACATCTCCGAGGCCATCGACTTCTGCGAGTTCTACGCCCGCGAAGCCCTGCGCTTCGCCAAATCTGAACCGCCGGTGCAGATGCCCGGTGAGCGCGACACGCTCGCCTACATCCCGCTAGGCGTAGGCGCGGTGATCCCGCCGTGGAATTTCCCCTGCGCCATCATGGCCGGCCTGGTGGTCGCCTCCATCGTCAGCGGCAACACCGTAATCCTCAAGCCGTCGAGCGATTCCCCCACCATCGCCGCGAAATTCGTCGAGCTCCTCGAAGAAGCCGGCATGCCCGAAGGCGTAGTGAATTTCTGCCCCGGCGCCGGAGCCAGCTTCGGCGATGCCGTAGTCGCGCATCCCAAAACGCGTTACATAGCCTTCACCGGCTCGCGCGAAGTAGGACTCCACATCAACAAAACTGCCGCCACCCAAGCCCCCGGCCAGCTCTGGATCAAGCGCACCATCTTAGAAATGGGCGGCAAAGACGCCATCGTCGTCGACGCCGACGCCGACATCGACTCCGCCGTCGAAGGCGTGGCCCAGGCCGCGTTCGGCTTCCAGGGCCAGAAGTGCTCCGCCTGCTCTCGGGCCATCGTTGACGAACGCATCTACGACAAGTTCCTCGAGCAGCTCAAAACCCGCGTAGAAAAAATCACCGTCGGCGATCCCGCCGAAAACGCCAACATGGGCGCAGTCATCAACGAAGGCTCGATGAAGACCATCCTCGCCTACATCGAACAAGGCAAAAAAGATGGACGAGTCTTAACTGGCGGCGAGCGCGCCACCGAAGCCGGAGAAGGCTACTTCATCCAGCCCACCGTGATCGCCGACATCCCGGCCAAGTCAAAACTCGAGCAGGAAGAAATCTTCGGCCCCGTGCTCGCGGTCATCAAAGCCCGCGGCTTCGACAATGCTTTAGAAATCGCCAACGACACCGAGTTCGGCCTGACCGGTGCCATCTATACGAAATCCCGTGACAAGATCGACCGCGCCAAAACCGATTTCTACGTCGGCAATCTCTACATCAACCGCAAATGCACCGGAGCCATGGTCGGCGCCCACCCCTTCGGCGGCTTCAACATGTCCGGCACCGATTCCAAATCCGGCGGTCCGGATTATTTGTACTTGTTCACGCAAGCCAAGTCGGTAGCCGAGAAAGTGTAGACGGGACGGAGCATCAGTCCTTGTCATCCCGAGCGAAGCGAGGGATCTTGGTTTCTGCTTGCACCGGCAACCCGGATTGAGTGAGGCAAGAACTAAGGTCTCTCGCTGCGCTCCGGGCCGCAACTGTTCTTCGTTCAGTTGGGCAGGTCGATTCCAGAAAAGCGTCTGCAGGCGTCGAGCAACTCTTCCTGCCGCTCCACGTCGCGCGCGGCGGGGTTCGGCTTACGAGGCCGCATGTGATAAAAGTACCCACCCGTTACGGTCGCGGCGGGGTCATCACTTACCGCCAGCCAAACCTGGGTGCGGTGCCCTTCATCCAGATCATCCGGGGCTCCCGCACCTCCCATCTTGGTGGGCACCCAGCCCGGCTCCAGCGCATTCGACAGAACGACCGGCCAACGGCGCGCGACGGCGAAGGCCAGCAGCACATCATGCAGCTTGGTATCGGAGTAAGCCTGCTGCCCCTGCCATGGCCGCTGCTCCCACCCCAGATCGTTCAAGCTCGCATCGCCATTCCGGTGGAGGCCGGAACTTAAGTAGACCAGCCGCTTCGGCTTCTTGATGAGCGCGGTCAAAATATAGGGCGCGAGCGTGTTGACTGCGAATACCTGCGGCAGCCCGTCTTCCGTCGCGATGCGCCGGGGCTCCCGGTAGCCGATCGCCGCATTGTGGATCACCGCGTCGAATAAGCCCAGCCCGTTTACCTGTTCGGCCACCTTGCGCGTTTGGGCGATGCTCGTCAGATCTCCGATAACCACTGCTTCGGCGCCGGGAACAGCCGCCAACGCCTCTTGTCCTCGCTTCTCACTGCGGGCATGCAAAACCACGTCGTGCCCCTGCTCGACGAGAAGCTGCGCGGCCATTCGACCCAGCCCATCGGAAGACCCGGTAATAAAAACGCGCGCCATTTTATTCAGTTTTCTTCGGTACCGCCACCGGCGCCGGATTCCTCTCCAGAAACTGCCGCTGATGCCAATACGGATAAACCGGCGTCACATCACTAGCTTGATCCAACTTCGCAACCTGCGCGGCAGACAAGTTCCATCCCGCCGCCCCCAGGTTCTGCCGCAACTGCTCCTCATTCCGCGCCCCAAAGATCACCGTCGAAATCGAAGGCCTCTGCAGCAACCAGTTCAGCGCGACTTGCGGTACGCTCTTGCCCGTTTCTTTCGCAACCTCATCCAACGCATCCACAACTTTGTACAGATGCTCATCCGAAACCTGCGGTCCGAGGTCGCCGGTCTTGTGCAGCCGGCTCTCCGCCGGCAACGGCTTTCCGCGCCGGATCTTCCCCGTCAACCGTCCCCAGCCCAGAGGACTCCACACCAGCGCCCCCACTCCCTGATCCAAAGCCAGCGGCATCAGTTCCCACTCATACTCCCGTCCAAGCAGCGAGTAATAAACCTGATGTCCCGAGTAACGCGCCCACCCGAACTTATTCGCGAAGTCGAGCGACTTCATCAAATGCCATCCCGAAAAATTCGAGCACGCAATGTATCGAACCTTCCCGCTCTCGACGAACTGATTCAGCGTGCTGAGCACTTCCTCGACCGGAGTCAGCGCATCAAACCCGTGCAGATGATAGATGTCGATGTAATCGGTGCCCAGCCGCCGCAAGCTGGCCTCACAAGCCTTGATCAGGTGATAGCGCGACGACCCCAGATCGTTCGGCCCCGGCCCCATGCGGAAAGTCGCCTTAGTCGAGATCAATACCGCATCGCGCCGTCCCGCAATCGCCTTCCCCAGAATCGTTTCCGAGAGCCCATCCGAATAAACGTCCGCCGTATCGAAAAGGTTGACGCCCGCTTCCAGGCAAATGTCGACCAGCCGCGTCGCCTCAGCGACATCGCTAGCGCCCCATGCGCGAAAAAATTCAGTGCCCCCGCCAAATGTCCCCGTCCCGAAACTCAAAGCGGGCACCTTCAATCCAGAGCGTCCCAACGTTCGAAATTCCATAGAGACTAGATGCCGCACGGAAAAGAACGATGCGCTGAAGAGCAGTTCTCAAACTGATTCATGGGGGAGCGCCGATCCTTGGGGGAGCACGGATCGGGAAGGGCGCGGCTTCAGCCGTGCCGCCAGGGGCAGAACAGACTAACGGCTTTAGCCGCTGAGGGGGCCGGCATAACACGGGTCTACAAGCAAAAAGGCCGCCCACAGGGCGGCCTCGTTCGCGCAAAGCTAATTTACGGCATAACCCCCGCCGGAGGCTGCGGCGCCGGCCCCGCCGTAGTAGCGGCAGCCGCTTCATTCAAAATCCGGTGATGGATCGTGAACAGCGCCAGCTCCAGCCGGTCCGATACCCCGATCTTGTCATACACGTTCCGCAGATAATTCTTGATGACCTGCTCGGTCGTTCCTAGCTGCGTGGCAATTTCTTTGTTCTTGTAGCCTTGCACAATCAGCGCCACAATGCGCAGCTCCTTCGCCGTCAGCCGGTCGCGCACCCGCAACCCAACCATATCGTTCTCGGTCAGTTCGCTCGGCACCGCGACATCCTGCACCCAGGTCTCGCCGCGCGCCACTTTGCGCACGCAGTCCACCAGCGCCGCGCTGGTCACGTTGCGGTAAACCACGCCATGCGCGCCGTTCGTCATGTGCCGCTGCGCGCTCTCGCCGGTATCGGCCAGCACCACCACGCGGGTCTTGGCCCGGTTCGCCGATTGCACGATCGCCGCGAAGTCGTTGTGAAAGCCCGCAGCCACGACCAGCACCGCGGCACGGAATTTGTCCAGAGCCATGAACATCTGCTCTTGCGTCTGGGCTTGCGCCACAATCCGCATCTCGTCTTCCACCGCCAGCACCTTGGCAATGCCGGCGCGGAAGATTGCCTGGTTATCGGCCAGAATCAGTTTGAGCATGTTATCGATACCCCAAAAGTTCCATTGTCATCGCAACGGTGTCATCCTGAGGCGGGCGCTTTCTGCCCGCCGAAGGATCCAGGCGAGCCGCGCCAAGCGTCGCGCTTTTTGCGACGCAATAACGGCGCGTTTGGCTCGCTTCCTTAATTACCCTGTCACTCTAAAAAGCCCACTTCAACTACGAGTTCCTGACGAACTCATACGAATCAATCACGCAGGCCACGCCGCGGCCTTCTTCGCTCGTCCCGGTAGGGTCGGCGCGCACCACCCGCCCCTTGCACTGGATCACCACATTCTCCTGCCCCCCAGTGACGTCAGGTGGAAGCGTAATCTCAAACTCCACCGGCGAACCAATCTCCAGCGACGCGTCGGCGCGAATGTAAACTCCCGCCGCGCTCAGATTTCCTGTAAGCCCTTTAGTGTCGCCGCTGGCATGTTCATCGTGAATCTTGATCGGCAATTCCAGCGGAAACCGCTTTCCGGTCCGTGCTTCGGACACAGTGCCTCCTATTTCGTGGCTCAATCTTTACACCCTCGCTAAGCCCAGCCAACCCCACCAGAATACGCCACTGGCAGGCGGATCAGCCACTTTTGTTGCTCAGGGCAGGTTATATCACGGATGCAACCCGGATAAAAGCCTGATTACGGGTTGGTTAAGGGTAGAACCTAGATTCCCCCTTGGCCGCCGAACTGGAACCGCACGTAAAAATTGGACGCAACGGAAATCCCCTACAATTCATCTCTACAAGGATCAAATCACGGTCTTCCGGAATCATCCACCGTGCATAGTGTCCCTAGGGTTTCGCATCTATCGAAGATTTGGGAGGATAACATGGCAAAAACTGCAATCGGTCTGTTTGAGAATTCAGGAGTCGTTGATCGTGTCGTGCGCGATCTTGAGGCCCTCGGCTTTCCGCGCAACGACCTTCGCGTTATAGCCGAGCCGCGGGATATCCCAGGCAGTGGAGTTCTGGCTACCCCGCGCACCGATTTCGAAGTGGATCTGGTTCGCGACCTTATCGCGTTCGGGGTCAACAAAGCCGAGGCTGAGGACTATGTGGAAGGCGTACGGCACGGAGCGGCCCTGATCTTCGCGACGAGTTCAGGCGACAAGGCGCAATTAGCAATTGACATCATGAATCGCCACGGTGCCGTGGAACTCGAAAAGGTCGGCGCCTCACGGCCCGAACTCCCAAACGCAGTTGACGCCGAGGATGCGGCGAACCTCGGGCAAGCACGCCTCGACCGCGATACTTCTGGCTCCGGCGCACGCCTGTTCGTTTGGTAATTGTTTTCGCTGGCCCGATCATCCCCGGGACGCCCCTTTTCACCACGACCGGTGCCTGCGTGGTACCGTCTAAGGGAAGTCTTTTTCTTTAACGAGGGGAGCTAACTCATGCCCGGTTCATTCTTCTCCCGCGCGGCCGCGCTTCTTCGGCCGCGCCTTTTCATCTGCCAGGTCGTCGCCCTTCTCCTGGCTTCCACTATGTGCTTTGCGTCCCAACAGACGGCAGCGCAAAAGGCAGGCAATCCCGCTTCCAGGCCAGCCGCAGAAAAGTCGGCTCCCACCCCGGACGCCTCTGCCTCCGCAGCATCCCAGACCCTCGCGCAATTCAACGACGCGCTCGAAAACCTCGCTGCAAAAGTCTCCCCCGCGGTAGTCCAGATTCTTGTAACCGGTTACGGCCCGCTCCAGGAACAAAACCGCGCCGAGACCGCTCTCATCGTCCGCCAGCACGCCGTTGGCTCCGGCGTCATCGTCGACCCCAATGGTTACATCATGACCAACGCCCACGTAGTCGAAGGCGCGCAGCGCATCCGCGTCGCCTTACCCCTGCCCATCGATACTACCCACTCCCTTGCCTTGGGCAGGCGCCATATCCTCGAGGCCCGCCTCATCGGTGTGCACAAAGAAACCGATCTCGCTCTCCTCAAGATCGACGAGAAAGATCTCCCCACGCTCGTCCTCCTCGCCCAACAGCGTCCGCGCGTGGGTCAGCTCGTCTTCGCCATCGGCAGTCCCGAAGGCCTGCAAAACTCCGTCACCATGGGAGTGGTCAGCGCCGTCGCTCGCCAGGCCGATCCCGATAAGCCCATCACCTACATTCAGACCGACGCTCCTATTAACCCCGGCAACAGCGGCGGACCACTGGTCGACATGAACGGCGCTGTCCTCGGCATCAACACTTTCATCCTTTCCGAAGGCGGAGGCAGCGAGGGTCTGGGCTTCGCCATCCCCGCCCGCATCGTCGATTTCGTCTACCGCAGCCTTCGCAAATACGGCCACGTTCATCGCGTCGAAATCGGAGCCGTCGCCCAGGAAATCACTCCCACCCTCGCCGACGGCCTCAAACTCAGCCAGCGCTGGGGAGTCATCATCGCTGACGTCAAGCCCGGCGGCCCCGCCGCCACTGCCGGCGTGCAGATTCAGGATATCGTCCTCGCCGCCGACGACCGCCGCATCGAAACTCTTCCGCAGCTTTCTTCCGCCCTGTATCTTCATCGCCTCGATCAGGTGCTGAAGCTCGAAATCTTGCGCGGCGACCAGAAGATAACTCTCTACGTCCCCGCCATCGAGCATCGCGATGAGATGGATCAGCTCTTCGACGCGGCCGATCCCGAAACAAACCTCATCGCCCGCCTCGGCATTCTCGCCACCGATCTAACCGACGATCTGCGTAGCAAAATTGGAACGCTGCGCATTCCCTCCGGCGTGGTCGTGCTCGGCCGCGCCGCCGACCTGATCCTGCCCGACACCGGCCTCCAGACCGGCGACGTCATCCACGCCCTCAACACCACTCCCATCACCTCCATGGACGCACTCCGCGCCGCTCTCCTCACCCTGAAGACCGGCGACCCCGTAGTCCTCCAGGTCGAACGCTCCGACGGCCTGACCTATCTGAGTTTCGAAATGGATTAAAATGTCTCGCAACGCGCCCGTAGCTCAACTGGATAGAGCATCTGCCTTCGGAGCAGAGGGTTGGGAGTTCGAGTCTCTCCGGGCGCACCATCTCAATGCGCTGAAGGCACGCGGCATCGTACTTAATTGTTACCCCTCTGTCGGTCTGGCAGCGTTAGCCGGGAATCGAAGTTCGGGACGGTTGACGCTGCGTCCTGCTCTGGCATCGGGAGCATTCTCTCCAAAGCTTCTGCGGCGCTAGGAATTGGCTCGTGTGCGAGAGTGACCTCTAAAAGCTGACCCTTGATGGGTACGGGGTGCTAATGGAAGGCTCAAAGCTCGCAGGTAATCAACACAAGCACTGCGAACAAGACGATCGTTGCCAACAAACCAACAACCAGCATAGCCCCTCCCATTCACGAGATCAGTCAGCGCCTTGATCTTTGTGGGGAACGGTCGATTGAGCATGGATAAGCCGAGGTGTTCCCTCAACTCCCGCGAGCACCTCCCCGGGAGTCTCGCGTTCACTCAGCAATAACGAAATCGGTATCAGTTGGGTATCGGGAAAATGCTGTAGAAAAAGCGGGAAAATCTCTCGCGCCGATTGTCCCCGGCACGACTGCGTCTTCACCCTCGCAGCCTATGATCAGAACTTCACTGCGACCGGCTCGCGATCGGCTTCGGCGGTCTCGAAGAACTGCCGCGCCTGGAAGCCGAACATGTTCGCCAGAATGCTGTTGGGAAACGACTGGATTGTCGTATTAAGGTCGCGCACCACCTGGTTGTAATAGCTGCGCGCGTTCTGGATCGAGTCCTCAGTCTGGCTCAACGAGCCCTGCAGCTTCATGAATTGTTCCGACGCCTTCAACTCGGGATAATTCTCCGCCACGGCAAACAGGCTCTTCAACGCTCCGGTGAGCTGATTCTCGGCCACGGCCTTGCCTTCGGGCGTGGTCGCCTGCATCGCCTGCGAGCGGAACTTGGCAATGTTTTCAAACGTCCCTTGCTCGTGCGCGGCATAGCCTTTCACAGTCTCAACCAGGTTCGGGATAAGATCATGCCGCCGCTTGAGCTGCACATCAATGTCAGACCACGCCGAGTCGCAGCGCACCCGCATCTGCACCAGGGTGTTGTACATGCCGACCAGCATGACAGCAATGATGACGAGGATTACGAGAAAGATGATGCCGAACATGAGCGTCTCCTTGAAGGAGTGTTGAAGGCTGAATCAAAATCTAGTCTGGAAATCAATGGGACGGTAGTAGCACGGATGGGGCGGAGGTGCAAACGGAGTCTGGGAGGTCGTCTCGGTTTATTCGCGGCTCTCAAGTAGGACGGTGAGTGTAATCGAGATTTTTCACGAACTATTGGGATGAATGGGCCTTGCACATCCAAATCCGCTTCGCCCTCTTTAGCTGCATCCCTTCAGGGTTTACTATCTCCAATCCTTCAATCGATATTGTCCCTCGGAGTATTTTCGGTGTGAGTTTCCCGGTGATCTTTACTTGGTGTGTCTGCACGATGTCCTTCTTCGATGGATACTCCGTCAGGTGTTCAACCCAAGTCCCTCCAATAATCAAGTTGTCGCCGTCTGCAATGACAGAAAGAGGGATTCCTTCACTTTCACCGCCTTCGTAAACGAAAAGCAGGGCCTTGCGCTGCGACCCATCTGGCTTGTCCAATGCCAGATCAAAGCCGCCCAAGTCCCCCGTCACCCTCGAAACCTGTGCGTCCGAGTAAATCTCCATTTGAGCAGTCCGAGTGCACTCATCGGGCAATCTAGTCTGTCCAAAACTGTTGTGAAGGCCAATCACTAGAAATAGGACGGAAAGTGCTGCGATTCGCGGTTTGCGCATAGACACCCTTCAACGTCGGACTCGACAGATCAGTTTAGTGAAAGGCGAATGGGGACACAGCATGACTGTCGTAACCAGGCGACAGCACTCATTGACTTCGGGCCGTGGCGGGCCGGCCCTCAAACCGACGCTGTGGAAATCGGTGTGACATCTGCCCTTTCGCAGCAGAACTGTACTTGAGATTCTTAGGAGAGGCCGATGGCAGGGAACGGGAGTCAGAACCCGCAACCTTTTGACAGTTGCAACCGTCGCGGCCTGTGGGGCCGCGATCCCTATTTTGGGCAAAAGCTGAGGCGAAAATGAAGAACCGGAAGAACCTGGGGTGTAGCATCAAAGATCCCAAAGAGCGCGGAGCCTGGGCAGAGCCGTACTTCATGGCGCTTGCAGCCGGCCAGGGAACGAAGGTACTTTGTTTGCAAATATGTGGCCGACTACTGTCGACTTTGATCCTTCGCAAGATCAATGAGGAGTATGTCCGAATCTTCGGTTAAGCGGTCAAATACAATTCGGCTACCATCTGGGCTGATGTCAAAGGTCCGCATTACTGCCGAACTGCTCAATCGAGTCAACCGCCGCGAGTGCATCGTGCCAAGGTCGAGCAGCCAGAAGTCCTGCTCGGCCAGCGTATTCCCCAGCATGTAAACCAGGCCTGTGCCATCGGGCAGAAAACGGGCCCGCTCACCTTGGCGCTGGACCTTGATCTCCGGCAGCTTCGCCGGGGTGCCGTCCGGGTGCACTGCCAGCAGCGGCGCCAGCGTGA
This sequence comes from uncultured Acidobacteriaceae bacterium, assembly GCA_963743115.1. Taxonomy (GTDB): domain Bacteria; phylum Acidobacteriota; class Terriglobia; order Terriglobales; family Acidobacteriaceae; genus Sulfotelmatobacter. The sequence continues at coordinate 583,660 of CAVUOM010000003.1, forward strand.
ACACCTGGGGCCCGCTATACACAATTAAGTCTCCTCGCGGCGACCACACAGGGTCGAGGTACCGCCCGGTTGCAATCCGAATCGGTGAGCCGCCGTCCACAGGAAGTTTGAATATGCCCGGTCCGTCGCGGTCGCTGCCCGCCACCACAATCCATTTGCCGTCTGGAGACCAGGAAGCTGCTCCCCGGACATCAACATCGCTCGAAAGAGGGCGGAGCCGTGTTCCATCCGGATTCATTACTTGCATCTGTCGCTTCCCCTCTCGGGTCACCGCAAACGCAACTCCATTCCCGTCCGCTGACACTGCGGCTGGCGACTGCAGTGCGCCTTCGGAGCCCTTCCAGATCTCCAGCGCTTTTCCGTCGCGGTAGCTCCACAGTCCGTCAGCCCCGTCTCGCGAAGATAAGTAGAACAACGTTCCGCCCCCGAATCGCGGTGCCTGGGAGCGCGAGGTGGGCAGTTGGAAGGCCTCGACGTCCCGTTCCTCAACCAGGCGTCTCGTGATCGGAACGCTCCATAAGCTGACCTGGGCGTTCACCACACCTGCCACCAGACGACGGCCATCCGCGGTGGCCGCTAGTGCGGTGTATTGCTCCAAACCTGAACTCACGCGGTTTGTAGTTTGCGTTTTTCCATCGAACTCCCACAACCATGGGCCTGCCCCGTCTTTGTTGTGGGCCACGAACAGAACCGTCCTCTCGTCGATCGGTGTCGGAAAAGCAATATCAGTGTTGAGATGTGTAAGTTGTTCCGGCTTTCCCCCTTCCGGCGATACGCGCCATAGGTCCATTTCATGGGTGGCGGGTCGGCCTCGTACAAAGTAAATCCAGCGCCCGTCCTTCGACCACACCTGATAGTGGTTGTGTAATCCGGGATCGTTTTGCAGGATGAGGCGTGGATTGCCTCCGTATTGATCCGCGACAAATGTCGGGTCACCTGCTTGCCAGGTATGATAGACAAGCCGAGTGCGATCCGGAGACCAGGCAACTTCAGCGGCCCTTTCATCTGGAAAATTGTGTGGCGCCCCGCCAATCAGCGGCCACAGCATGAGTTTCTTGCCTTCTGTTCCCCCGCTGCCTTCTGTTCCCGCGCTCCACACTTCTAATCCGTCTCCCGAGAATCCCACCGCCCGCAGCGGCGCACGCGCATCCCCGATCCGGCCCTGGGTAAGATTTGTCAGGTTGCTCCCGTTGGTTTGAGTCAGCCAGATGTCGAACGGGCCGCTCCGATTGGAAATAAACGCAGCAAAGTTTCCGTCTGGCGAAATAGCAGGATCGCTTTTGGCTCCATTGAAGTTGGCAAGCCGTGTGAACTGAGCACTGGAAAGTGGATTTCGCACCGCTGGCCGGGGGCCATTGACGGCAAACCACCCGCCCAATCCCGCCACCAGCAACGCCAAAAGAGTCCACAGCACCCAGATGTAACTCTTCGGCGCCGACGCCGCGGACGCAGTTCCTCGTGAAACGCCGGATTCCGTGTCACGTTTCAGCCGCTGCAAGTCGGTGCGAACATCGGAAGCGTTCTGATAACGCAGCTCCCGGTCTTTCTCCAGTGCTTTGTGAATGATTTCTTCCAGTTTCGCCGGAAGCTTGCGATTCAACTCTGCTGCTGACACCGGATCCCGATTCAAGATCGCGTCGTAGATGGTCGCTTCGCTTTCCCCCCGAAACGGCTGCCTTCCCGTCGCCATCTCGTACAGCACCGCCCCGAACGAAAACAAATCCGTCCGACTATCCAACTCCTTGGCCCGCGCCTGCTCCGGAGACATATAGGCCACCGTCCCCATCGCCGTGCCCGGCTTGGTCTGCATGGGCGTGTAGGATTCCGCGAGCGTTTCCTGCTCCGGGTGGTGCGTGACCGACACCTTCGCCAGCCCAAAATCCAGGATCTTGGCGTGTCCTTGTTGGGTCACGAAAATATTTGCCGGCTTGATATCGCGATGCACCACTCCTTTCCCATGCGCCACCGCCAGCCCATCAGCAATCTCGATCGCCAGTGTCAGCAGAGTGTCAATCTCCATGGGCCGGCCCGCGATCAGCAGATTTAGCGCAGTGCCTTCCAGGTACTCCAGTGCGATATACGCCCGTCCGTCTACTTCCCCGATGTCGTACAGAGTGCAGATGTTGGGGTGGTTCAGAAATGAGACAGCCTGCGCCTCCCGCTGGAACCGGGCCAGTGCCTGCGCATCATCGCTCACGTTTTCCGGAAGAAATTTCAGCGCGACAAAACGGTGCAGACGCGTGTCCTCAGCCTTGTACACCACCCCCATGCCCCCGCTGCCGAGTTTTGACACCACTCGGTAGTGCGCGATGGTCTTGCCTTCTAAGGTTCGATCAACTCTTTCCCCTCGATCTGGTGCCGCAGAATCCTCCTTCGCCATCGCCTTGGCTGCTACTTCCAAGGCAGGTGCTTCCATGAAGCTGTGAGCATCTTTCTCGAACGCCAGCAAGGACTCCACTTCGGCCCGCAGATGCTTGTCCCCGGCACATCGCCGCTCCAGGAACTCGGACCGCTGCTCTTCCGCAAGCTCCAAAGCCTCCTGCACAAGCTGCTCAACTCGGGATTGATTCTCAGGCTCCAACCCGCTTGCCTCCACTCATTTCCCGCAGCAGCCACAGTTTGGCCAGCTTCCAATCCCGCATCACCGTTTCAGGTGAAACCTTCAGCACTCCAGCCGTTTCTTCTACACTCAAGCCACCGTAAAATCGCAACTCGACTACCTGACTTCTCCTGGAGTTAACCTCGGAAAGAGCCTTTAAGGCCTCGTCCAATGCCACCAGTTCGGGACCGCGCTCAGGGGATACGACCAATGCCTCGTCAAAACAGACATGCCGGGCTCCTTTGCCCCGCTTCAGATATTGTTGGCCGCGAGCCCAGTCCGTAAGAATCCGCCGCATCAGTTGCGCGCAGACGGCGAAGAAGTGGGCGCGGTCCGCCCAGCTTACTTCCTTGAAAGCGACCAGCCGAAGGTAAACCTCATTGACTAACGCTGTCGTTTGCAGAGTATGGTCGGACTGTTGCCGGGCCATATAACGCTGGGCCGCTCGGTGCAACTCCCGGTAGACCAGAGGCGTCAACCGATCCAACGCTTCTTCGTCCCCGGCACTCCAGGCCCGCAATAATTGAGTGATCTCGTGAACTGAGGGTGGCCCCATTGAACCCTCGCGTAAGCCGGTACCTTTGACTGGTCACAAAGAGTAGCACAGCTGGATGGCCCTTTCCACAGAATGAGTTACCGCGCGTGCACTTCCCGCCACAAGTTTTTTCTCGGGAACATTACAGTTTTTGTCGCCAGTTCTCGTTATAGGAGGTAGAGCGGGGAAGAGGATAGCAAGCGACTCTCGGACCGCCTGTAAAAGCTCGACAAGGAAAGAGTGTTCCTAAAATCTCTGGAGGCTACTATGCACAGCAAAACTTTCTTCTGCTCGATAGGGGCGTGGGTTCTCGTGCTCGCGCTGGCGGCAAGCGCGGCGGCGCAAGATTGGCCACACATGCACTACCGTGGCGTGATCAATGACTATCCATTATCGGCCAACCCGACAGCCGGTCCGTGGGAGCTTCGCGGCCCGTGGTCCTTGAACCTGCATCCGTTCGGAGGGGCGGATTTTTCGGCATCTCTGACGATGGAGTTTTCCGATTTAGGATCTGGCACGGGGTACACCACCGACTCCCGACGCCAGCACACGCACCACATAACCATGAAGGGCGCGACGCTGATTTGGAACCCGCCTCAAACCGATTGCCCAACCGGCATCACTCCCTTCCCTACGTACACCTGGATTCTGGAGGTGAACGGAATGGCGGATGTAGCGGGAAATGGAGGATCTCCCTTTACCGGCCCAGTGCCGCTACAGGTCTGCCTCGGCGGCGGCCCAGACCTCGAGATTTCGAACATCACGCTGGTGTTTACGAATCTCTCGACCGGCCCATCCCAGGCAACAAATCATTTCGGACCGCTGCCGATCCACGGGGTCGTTCGGCTTCCCAAGGAGCCTGAATAGGACGACAAGGGCGAATGAGCCGACAGGTAGCGGGTAGCAAGGGTGGCACGACTCTAACCTTCGCAGAGAAGCCCGTCGCCGGTTCGTGCAAGCTCGACAAGGATTGCACGGGCACGGCTAACGTAACGCCGAAGGGGCACTCCGGAATCCACTTTAGCCTCGTGGTTGCGGACTGCGGGAAGGAAATGCTGGGGTTCCTTGCAGTTCCGTAAATTCGCCCCCAGTGGACCGGCGAACCATTAGTGCTGCTGACCCGCCCCGGACTTACATCCGGGGCGGATGAACCTCTTCGACTTCGCTCAGGGCAAGCTCCGCCCCCCGCCTGCAGCCCCTCTTCGGGCGAAATTAGCCATTAGTTATACAAACCATCCGAAAATTCTTGTCAAGGGGGTAAAATCCGGGAAATCCCGCTAGGTCATTGAAGCGAAAGGAAATATAAAGTTGGCAAATGTGACGGTTTTGCCCCATGCAAAATGTCATACTAGAAATAGAGGGTAAAGAAAACACTGTCGCGGCCTCATCGGGCCGCGATTTCTATTTTGGGGCAAGAAGGAGCGGGGCGAAAATGAAAAACCGGAAGAATCTGGGATGTCGGATCAAAGATCCTAAAGAGCGCGGAGCCTGGGCAGAGCTGTACTTCATGGCGCTGGCCGCCGGGCAGGGACTTAAGGTGTCGAGCCCGTACGGCGGCTTCGCCAGCTACGATGTAGGAGTAGAACGCACGGGCCCGATTCTGCGGGTGCAAGTGAAGTGCACCATGTGCAAACACCCCAAGGGCGGCTACAGCCTGAGCATCCGGGGCCCGAGGTACCGCGGCTACCCAAAGGGCAGCGTGGATTTCTTCGCCCTATACATCATTCCAACCGACGACTGGTACATCATCCCCTACGCCGTGATCGGAAAGAGATATGCCACGCTGCATTTCACCCCTGACGGAGCGCGCCAGAAATACGGCAAATATCTGGAAGCTTGGCGCCTCCTTCTAAAGGCGACCAGCCGAAGTGATGGCCCACCTGATATTCGCGCGTGTTCCGCGCAGGACGATCCGATGGAGGACGACGACAAAGACGGACACACGAATCCTGAGGGAAGGTCCGAGTCGGTGATCCGAAGGATGTTCGCAAGTCTTTTCGGAGACAGGATGCGCAGTAATCGCCACCACGAACGAAACTGAGAACTGAAAACTGAGAACTGAGAACTGGAAACTGGAAACTGAGAACTGCCTTGCTACTGTTGCGGGGCGAAATATCCCTTGCGTGCCCGGACTTGCAGATCTTTCTTCAGCGCGGAGATTTCGATCGAGCGGTAGCGCCCATCGGCGTCGAAGTCGGCGGGCTTGTAGCTGACGATGTACTGGCTGCGCAGTTCGTCTTCGATGGCAGCGAAGGAGCGCGTAATGTCCTTCATCTTGAACGGGAAAAACGCGCGGCCGCCCGTGGCGGAGGCGAGTTGTTCGAGAACTTTATCGCCGCGCAGAATCAGGCCGCTGTCGTCGGTGGAAATGGCGTAGATGATGACTTCGGCGCGCTGCGCCATCTCGATAGCCTGCGCACGCGAGTATTCGCTCTGATTATCTTCACCATCGCTTACGATGACGATCGCCTTGCGCGCGGGATGATCGGGACGGTCCTTCAAAAACTTATCTTTGCAGGCGCGGTAGATCGCGTCGTAGAGCGCCGTGCCTCCGCCATCGTGCAGTTTGTGCACGCCAGTGGAAAGCAGCTGCACGTTGTCGGTGAAGTCCTGCGTCATGTGGCTCTGGGTGTTGAAGCCGACCACGAAGGCTTTATCGAAGCCGCTGCGCACCAGGTGCATCAGGAAGCTGGTAGCCGCATCCTGCTCGAAATCAAAGCGGCTGTTGACCGATCCGCTCACGTCGATGAGCAAGCCGAGGTGCAAAGGCAGATCGGTCTCGCGGCGAAAATTTAGAATGGACTGCGGCGGTTTGTTGTCGTCGAGGATGTTGAAATCGCTCTGATTCAGGTTGCGCACAAACTTGCCGTGCTTGTCGGTGGCAATGAACAGCACGTTCACTTCATCCACCCGCTTGCGGATGGTGAAACCAGCTTGGGGATCGTCCCCCGGAGTCGAGGCCTCGGCAGCCGGCGCGTCAGGGGCTGAAGGTCCGTCGTAAATGCTGAGACTGACGGGACTGGTAGCTACGGCGTTCGACTGCGCAAGGGCCACCGGTATGCCGATCAAGGCGCAGGCCAAAGTAAGGATCAAAGTGAAGGCAAAAGCGCGGACCCGGGCAAAAGCCGCCAATCGCGCCTGCGGGCGGCCGGTGGTGTGCGTGTATTTCGTTCCCAAAGCATCCAAAATTTTCACTCCACCCCGGTCCAGATGGTACTCCCAACTGATTAGATGCACGCCGCGTGCCGAACGGCGGGCGGCCATCCGCCTATGGTCTCACATGACTCTAGAGGCGGGTGAAGCAGAGTGCCAAGTTACAAAAGGAGCACGCACATGGTCATGGACCAAAGAGCAACAGGAGCCTGGGGCTATGGGGGAATTGAGATTTGAATTTCCGGCACTAGGGAATACATCCCCGAAAAGGTTTAAGATAGGGGCTCATTTGCAAGGCAATGATTCAAAAAGAGAGTCTGGAGGATTGATGGCCATGAACATACTTACGAGGATGAAAAAAATTGCAGCTCTGGTTCTGACCCTCTGCCTATGCGCAGCCCCGGCGTTCTCCGCCAATGACGAAAAGGAAGAAGACCGGGTGAGGGACGCGGGAGAAGTTATGAAAGAAATCTTGAACATCCCCGACGACATTCCGCAAGATCTTCTGGATAAGGCGGAGTGCATCGTGATTCTGCCTTCGGTGAAGAAAGGCGCGTTCGGAATAGGAGGCAGCTACGGTCGTGGCGTTATGATCTGCCGCAGCGGCCAGCACTACACTGGGCCGTGGGGACCGCCCGCTATGTATGCGCTGGAAGGAGTAAGCATCGGCTTCCAGTTGGGTGGCCAGGCGACGGATTTTGTTTTGCTGGTGATGAATCCCAGGGGAGCGCGCTCGCTGCTCTCGAGCAAAGTAAAGTTGGGAGCCGATGCGTCAGCCGCAGCTGGTCCCAAAGGGCGCACCGCCGAGGGCGCTACTGACGTGGTAATGCAAGCCGAGATTCTTTCCTACTCGCGCAACCGAGGCTTGTTTGCCGGAGTATCGCTCGAGGGCTCGACCCTGCGCTCCGACGGCGGCGCCAATGAAAATCTCTATGGCCAGAAACTGGATGCCAAGGACATCATTGTCGATCACAAAGTTGCAATTCCTCCTTCGGCGAAAGATCTGGTCGCGCTGCTGAATGCGAAGTCACCGAAGAATTTGTCGGATCCGAAGTCGCTGCAGTAGCGAAGGCTCGCTAGTCTTGAAAGGGCGCGGCTTACAGCCGCGCCGCAGCATCTTGTTCCTCTGGAGAATTTCTGTTTCCGGTTTTCTATGGCCAGAAAGCGTGAAGACGAGGCCCTGGTTCGCTGCGCCTGGGCAAGGAGCGAATTAATGATTCGCTATCACGATGAAGAGTGGGGCGTGCCGGTGCACCATGACGGCACGCTCTTCGAGTTCCTCATCCTCGAAGGCGCGCAAGCTGGATTGAGCTGGGAGACGATCCTCAACAAGCGGGAAAACTATCGCGCCGCCTTCGATGGTTTCGATGCGCAGCGCGTCGCCCGCTACGACCGCCGCAAGGTGGCGCAGTTGCTGAAAAATCCCGGCATCGTACGCAACCGCTTGAAGATCGCATCGACCGTGAAAAATGCCCAGGCATTGCTGCAAGTTCAAAAAGAGTTCGGCAGCTTCGATGATTACATTTGGCAATTTGTGAATGGCCGGCCGCGGGTGAATTCGTGGAAAGCGCGCGATCGACTGCCGGCGCACACTGCCGAATCCGACGCCATGAGCAAAGCCCTGAAGCAGCGCGGCTTCAGCTTCGTGGGATCGACCATCTGCTACGCCTTCATGCAAGCCGTAGGCATGGTCAACGATCACGTAGTGCAATGCTTCCGCCACAACGCGGTCGCCCCCGCAAACTAGATTTAGCGACCTCAGGCGGTAGATTTCGCGACTTCGAGAAACTAGATTTCGCGACTTCGAGTAACTAGATCTCGCGACTTCGAGAAACTAGATTTCGCGACTTCGAGTAAGCTAAGATAGAAGCCCCCGAGCCGGGATGGCGGAACTGGCAGACGCAGCGGACTCAAAAGCGGATGCCGTTAATTTTTAAGTATAAGTAAATAAACAAGATGAATGAATGGCAACAGACGCAGCGGATTTTTAAAGCTTAAGTCGGTGTGAAGACTGGAGATCCATAACTACACAGATTTCGGTGACTCTGAAATGGTAACTCTGAAGCCGCCTCCAGTACGAAGACAGCTTGTCCGGCTCTCGGCTACCCAGTCCCGTGCACCTCCGCATGGATGAAAAGTCCTTGAATTTGGTCGTCATGTTGTCTCCTTCTTTAGCCGCGCTGATACGTTGTGCGCAATTCGATGATCGGGATGTCGGCTACTCGGAAAACGGTGCATTTGCGACGAGGTCGGCGAAATTCGGTAGCGCGAAACCCTCGATGTAACGAATGCCGAAATCTCGCAGAATGTTGTCAATCGTGGTCATCGGCTTCTGACGAATGACGCTGCAAAGGCATCCCTTGAATTGATCCTTAAAGGCCAACCGGGGAAACTCCGACAGAATCGCACGCTGCTTATCTTGCGGGATTCGATCGAGACCGGCGCCTAGGACATCGACGGCTATCCCTGAATGGGTCATTACGACCTCGGGCTCCTTGTGGAGAGCTAGTGTGGGAGTAGTGTGAAGTGCGATAGCGTCCCATACGAGTTGAATCTGCCGCGTCGAGATTCCACGATCACTCAGAAAGGCACGAGCCGCGTTTGCGCCGTCTACCTCAAAGCGATTCTCAGTGGTGTAGCGATCGGTCAAACCCATATCGTGAAGAACTGCGGCAACAGCCAAAAGCTCCGAATCTGGAGGGTGTTCAGGCCCGTCGGAAAGCACAACGGCAAAAAGCCACGAGCGCATGACATGGTTGAAAAGAAATGGCTCTAATGAACTCCGCGATAGGTCAACCGCATCGCGGACCAGAGCCGTGTCGGGAACTTTGATGCCGGCGCAAACCATATCTTCCTCCTTTAAGCGTTGTCGTCTTTAGCGGAACGATTACTCAACCGCTGCATCATTGATTAGCTTTTCGATCTTATGATCCAGATCGTGAGCGATTGCCAGCGCTTCCCGGTTTTCGTACCGCGCCAAAAAGCTGACCATTCTGTCATAGGACAAATGGACCCCGTCTTCGCGTTCATCGACCAGAATGGTAACCGGCGCATAAGATCCGGCGTCGGGAACATGCTTCGCCATTTCCTTCATGACCAAGGGATTACCGATGACGAGCCGCACCATCTTAGGTTTGTTCGATCCGGTCTCCTTGCGCAGAACCGCGCCATGATCGAACTCTAGAAACAACATCAGATGAGTCTTGCCCATGTCTCGGTTGATCACCTCTTCCAACTCGGCGAAGGTGCCCGGCGACTTGGATGCACTCGCAAACGCAGCAAGATCCAGTCGGCCGACACCAGCTTTCAATGAAGCTACGACTGCCTCGAATGATCGTGACGTTGTCAGGCTGAAGCGTTGTACTTCGATTGTTTGAATTGCCATTCCATTCTTCCTTTCGCGCGAATGTTTGGAGCGGGCTATACAACATTCAGCAATGCCGCCGCAAATCAGAGATCGTGCAATTGGCTCGCTCAGTCACACGCCGCTCGCCTTGATGCTTTTGAGGACGGTGTTGTCCCAGTAAGCGTCAAGCCGTGTGATTTTGCAGTCCGTGTCGAAACGCAGAATGTAGCAGTGAGGGATGTGTACGTCCTGGCCCTTCTTTGCAATCCCAGGCACTTCGGCTGGTATGGGCCCGCTCATCTCGGCTTGGATCACCACTGTGTTCTCCTCAGCAGGGATCAGTTCGATCACTTTGACTCGAAAGTTTGGAACGGCATTCGGAAACGCGCGCCAAATAACATCGATGCCACCACGGATTGGCGCGACGCTCTCGCGGCCGTACGGAGCATATCGTCCGAGCGCGCCATCTGCGCAGAGAGCGAGCATGCCATCAACATCGTGGGCATCGTACGCAGTGAAGAACTGTTGGGCCGTCGATACGTAGTCTTTCGCACTCGTTTCCATCTCTGTGCTCCTTTGGATCGCTTTTTCTGGGATCTTTGCGGCCTAGTATTCAAACCACTGGCTGAGCGCTTTGACCTTTTCCTCCGTGTACGGCGGGAACAGGTGTTCGATGGCGACGTCGGGCGGCGAAATGAAAACCGATTTCGCATGCGTGAGGGCGTCAAACCCAGCCTTGCCGTAGTAGTGACCAATGCCGGAATATCCGACCCCGCCAAAGGGCATGGTTTCGATAAACAGGTGAATATTCACCTGATTGATCGCACCGCCGCCAAAGGACAAGCTCGCGAGGAAGTGATCGATTGCCTTTTGGTCGCGGCTAAACAAGAAGCCGGAAAGAGGCTTCGGATGCTTTTTCACCTCGCGAATGGCAGCGTCCATGTCCTTGTAGGTGAGGACTGGGAGAAGGGGTCCGAAGATCTCGTCCTCCATGATCGGGTCGTCCCATGTCACTGGGTAGATAACCGTGGGATCGAGATAGCGTGCATCCGGGTCAGAGGCCCCGCCTATGACGACTTTCTTCCGATCGATCAGTCCTGCCAAACGTTCAGTCGCCTGGGGGCTAATGATGCGGGAGTAGTCGTCCGGTCTACTCTTCGGGTCGGTCCCGTACAACTCGACCATCGCCTTCTTGCACTCAGCAACAAACTTCTCCGCAATCGATTCGTGCACGTAAGCGTATCCAGGCGAAGTGCACCATTGGCCGCCCCATGCCGTAGCCCCCCAGACAATCTTTTTGGCCGCGTCCGGGATATTGGCGGTCGCATCAACAAAGGCTGGGTTCTGGCCCCCGAGTTCGAGAAGAACCGGAGTCAGATTTTTGGCAGCCGCTTCCATGACGATCTTGCCAACCTTGACGCTGCCGGTGAAGAAAATGAAGTCGAAGGGCAGCTTGAGCAGTTCCGTCACCTCGTCCTTACTTCCCGTGACGGCAGTAACGGCCCGAGGATCGAAGTATTTCGGAATGAGATCCAGTAAGACCTTGCTGGTAGCCGGCAAACCTTCGGAGAGTTTGAGAATGCATGGATTGCCCGCCGCAAGAACTTGGCACGCCGGGTCGAAGAGCAGGGTCAATGGTCCATTGAACGGACCAATCACCAAGGTGACACCGTACGGTTCTCGATAGACCTTGGCAGTATGCCCGGTCTCCCGAAAGGCCTTCGGCACGACCACATCTACAGGCTTCATCCACTCTTTCAACTCTTGCTTCGCGAAGGCGGCGGTTCCGACTGGCGCCATAATCTCGAAGACTTTTTCCTGGCTGGCAGTCTTGAAGTCGCTGCTCATCGCAGCCTCAAGAGCCTCGGCGTTCTCATTACACAAGTTCTCAAGGCGTGTCAGCTGATCGATGCGCCACTCGTAAGACTTAGTCGCGTCCGAATCGAAATATGCCTTCTGCTTGTCGAAGATTTTCTGGAACTGATTCATCTGAGTCTCCCTCACACATCGGTTTGTCGATTCCGGTCTTCAGCGGCGTTGTGTTTTTTTAGGCCATCGTGAGAACCATGCGGAACCGCGCGGCGCCTGACATCATGCGTCGATACGCTTCTTCGGCCTTCTCCAACGGAAGAGTTTCGATCATGGGCCGAACGTCAGTGAGGACGCTGAAATCAAGAGTGTCCTGGGTCTCAATCGCTCTTCCTGTCAAGCTGCCTATGACAGAGCGGCCACCAAAAATCAGCGGAACTCCGTTGACCGGAATTGGATCGCCCGACACACCAACCACAACGAGTTTCCCGCGAACGGAGAGGCCGGGAAGCAGGCTGGCGATTGCAGTTCCGCTGGGGGCGGTCGCCAAGATCACGTCGGCACCTCCCAATTTTTGCAACGCGGCTCCCACATCCTCATCTTTGGCGTTGAGGTAAATGTGCGCTCCCAGCTTGGGCGCCAGATGTTCTTTGTCTGGACCGAAGCCGATCGCAACGGTGCGGAAGCCCATCTTTTTGGCGTATTGCACTCCGAGATGCCCCAGACCGCCGATACCCTGGATAGCAACGGTATCGCCAGCACGTCCGTTGTTGCGGAGCGCATTGAATGTGGTGATGCCGGCGCAGACTAACGGGGCCGCATCATCTGATTTGAGTTCATCCGGTATGAGGACCAGTGCGCGTGCCTCTGCGATCATCATTTCCGCATAGCCGCCATCACTCGTCACGCCAGTGATAATGGGGTTCTGGCAATATGCCGTCTCGCCACGGCGACAGGTCTCGCAGGTTCCGTCTTCACCTCCAAAGAACCCGACTCCTACACGCTGGCCGACCTTCCAGGTCGTAACCCGCCGGCCAACGTCCTCGATGCGGCCAATTGCTTCGTGGCCCGGCACACGCGGATACACGACGCCGGGCAGTTGTCCCTCAACGGTACCCGCGTCTGAGTGACACACACCGCAAGCCTCTACCCGGATACGCACCTGTTCCTCACCCGGCCCGACGACAAGCTTCTCGACGAGGCGAAAAGTGCCGGGTTTGGTTATCTCGACCGCCTTATATGTTTTTGCCATTTTCGTCTCCTATCGATCTGGAAGAACTCATGTGTCGTCTTGCACGAGAATTGCGGACAAGCGGCAGGTTGAAAATTCGCCGTTGCTCGCGATCCTGGCTCTATGTCGCAAGACAGAGCTGGGTCAGAGGACGCCTTCGTGACCAACTCGCCTGCCATTGTTTTGGAAGTTTCAATCCTTGTCTTGATTGAAAGTGCCGCAGTTTGTCGTTTTTGTTGGGCTTTAATGGGTGGGGAAACGCGAGTGACGACCTTTACTTCTCTTCAGGCGCGGGGAGGTTGAACGTCTTCGGCATCGGTGCGTTTGCTCTTCGCCACCGTCCTGGCGAAGTTCCAACAATCTCACGGAAGGCTCGATTGAAAGCTGGCTGGTCCGTAAATCCGACTTCCAACGCGATTGTTAGTAAGGATTCGTTCGAGTGCAACAAGAGAGACTTTGCGGCTTCAACTCGCTTATAGAGCAAGTAGCGACGGACCGGAACACCAAACGACCTTTTGAATGCGCGCATGAAACGACTCGCCGATAGCGCACACTCTTTTGCAATATCGGCAATCGCCAGATCACCATCCAGATGTTCGTTCAACACCTCGATCGCTCGATCCTGTTGCCAGATCGTTAATCCCCCGGTAACAACCTCCGGCGGCTGGCTCCGGCCCTGGTATGTGCGGCTCAGATGAGCGCAGAACATCATGATCATTTCGTCGACAACTAAGCGTGGAAGGTGAAGCGGACGATCAAAGAACGGCAACATCATCCGAGCCCAATGAAGAATTACGTCATCCTTGGTTCCCGGGGTGCAATGCAAAGTGCGAATGCGTTTTTGTTCGTTCTCGTCACTGAATCGATTGATAACTGACCGGGGCATATAGACGTGAACCGAGTCGAAACCCGAAGTTCGCGTCGCGACCGGCTCCGACTCCATATCGAATATCTGAATCCCGCCGGCATCCCATTCGGTGACACGATGAAAGCGTCCGTCAAGCCACGTTCCCCAGCCCTTAATGCTGTCGGGACGGCGCAGGTGCACGGATATCGAAAAAGCCTTTTCTGGTGGAATGTGTGGAGTGGGTCCAGGAAAGCCGTTCGGCATTCGCATACGTGTCAACGCAACCTGAGAGTTTCCCTTGGGACCAAACACAAGTGAGGAAGACTCCAGCAGAGAAAAATGCTCCGCCAATCTTTTTCCAAACATGCCTTGAAGCATATGTTCTGCCTCGCACCGCGCTCTCTCTCTCTTTATAATAATGGACCATCCGGTCCTTTATTTGCAAGCCTTGCAGTCGAATTGACCGATAATGTTGCAATGGGACGACGAAAACTGTTCACCCGCGAGGATGTCCTCGATAAAGCGATCCCGGTATTCTGGCAGCATGGCCTCGCTGAGACGAGTGTCCAGGACCTTGAACAGGCCACAGGTGTGCGCAAATCTGGCTTGTATACGGAATTCAAGGACAAAGAAGACCTGTTCGTAGAGAGCCTGCGCAGGTATTTCGAAGTCCTGATGGCACGCGGACACCTGACGAAACAGCCTCTGGGTTGGACCAACGTTGAGAGTTTTCTCAAGGTCTGCTATGGGAGTTGGGGCCAGAAGGGCTGCTTCTCGGTGAACTCTATGCGCGAATTCGCAGACCTCCCCCCCAAAGCCCGCCAGATCATGGTCGCGAGCTTAGTGAAAGCCCATCGGCTGCTCATCGACAATCTAGCAGCAGCGCGTGGATCTCGTGACGATAATGATTCCCTCGCTGGCTTGATCGTCACGTTCTTTAGCGGAATTTGCCTGGAGCAGAACCTCGGTCCAGACCGGGCGCGAATTACGAAGAAGATCGATGCCTTCATGCGGCTGATTCGCGCTAGCTGATCCTCAAGTGGGACGAAGAAGGAAAGAATCCAGTCCAAGTCGAACCATTGACTACCTTGGCGCGGTTCGGATTCTCTTGCTTAATGTTTGCTTCTTCTTCACTTGGTCTCAAAATCGGTGGAGACGCTGAGTTTCTTCCAAATTCGTGCTTCCTCTAATCGCGCGAGATCATTCTTCTCCGCGGCGGCGTACGCATCGCTGCCGAGCAAGAGTCGCAGCGGAGGGTTCCGTTCTTGCGTCAACTGGACGATCGCCTGAGCTGCCTTTTTGGGGTCACCCGGCTGCTTGCCGTTGTAGTTCCGCTGAAATCTTGCGGTCGCTCCAACCGTCGAATCGTATTCCGGATGACCTTCGCTCAGTTGGGTGGAACTGCCCGCGAAGTCTGTGCGAAAGCCACCGGGTTCAACGATGGTGACCTTGATGCCGAGCGGTGCCACTTCGCGCGAAAGCACCTCGGAGAAGCCTTCGACACCCCATTTCGCCGCCGAATAAGGCCCACGTCCCGGAGGGCCGATCCTTCCGCCCACCGATGAAAACTGAATGAAGTGACCTTTTTTCTTTTCACGAAAATACGCAAGAGCTGCCTTGGTCACAATAATCGTTCCGAAGAGATTCGTTTCGATCTGTGCCCGGAATTCCGATAGAGGCGTGTCCTCGACCGACGAAAGATTGCCATATCCCGCATTGTTAATGACCACATCCAGCCAGCCAAATACATCGACCGCCGCCATTACCGCGTTTGCTGCTGCTGCTTCGTCGGTCACATCCATTGCGAAAAGCTTGACCTGATCTCCATATCGTTCCGACAGATCAGCCAGCGACTTAATGTCCCGAGCTGTAGCCAACACTTTATTGCCCGCAGCGAGGCCCGCTTCAACAATTGCACGACCCAGACCACGAGAGCTGCCGGTGACTAACCATACCTGCGCCATTTATCCTCCTATACCGAAGCCAACCAAGGGTGGTTTTTCTAGCAACTTGAGGTTCAACGCCTGAGCGTGAGCGGTTGTCCTCTGCTGAGGCGAGCAGATAGAACCCCACGCAGTAGGCGCGCTGTTTCTGATCCCGCGTGACACTGTTTAACTTCGCGGGGTTATTTTCGTCGCTTCTACCTGAGCCACAAATTTCTGTAGCAAAGGCGACGAATTGTCCTTCTTCCAGATGAGGTTAAACGGGAGCCGGACATTCATATCAACAACCGGGAGCAAAACAATGCCCCTTGGGCAGTGCCAACGTGTGGATTCGGTCAGCCAAGCGATCCCGATCCGGCATTGGACAAGACCTAATTGTGTATCGCGCTCGTTTGCCTCTTGAACAATGCGCGGCGCGCTTATGCCACCGCGAGCACAGGCCTGCATCATTTGATCATAGAAGGTTGGATTGGCCCAACGCTGGATCAAGATGAATGGCATGTCGCGCAGATCCCGCAATCGAATTCTTTCTCGCTTTGTTAGTGGATGACCTTTGGGCACGGCAAGTAACATTCTTTCCTGCGCGAACGGCCAATGCGCCAAATCCTTGTGCCACGGTGTGATGGTGGCGGCAAACCCACAATCCAGCCGGCCGGACAAGACAGCTTCGACCTGATGAACAGAAAGCAGATGATGCAACACCAGCTCGGCATCCGGCTGGCCGCGCCGGAATTCGCGAAAGGAGTTCACAACCATCCCGTGCCAGGATAGCGCCGTGGCAATTCCGACTCGAAGCGTACCGGCTTTGCCAAGGGCTATCCGCTCGGCGCGCCGCTTCGCCTCGTCGACGTCTTGCAAGATACGCCGCGCATCGCCCAAAAACAATTTGCCCGCCGCGCTCAATCGGACTCCTCGGGGCAATCGGTCGAACAGAAGGAATCCCATCTCCCTCTCTAAGTCCTGGATCTGCCGTGACAGGGCCGGCTGAGCGACATGGAGGCGCTCCGCTGCTCGTCCGAAATGTTGCTCTTCTCCGACGCCGACGAAATACCGCAAATGCCGAAGTTCCATTTGATACCTCCCAGGTATTAGATAGATAGAAACGAAATCTTGGACGCATCGATCATGATTATCGCAAATTAGTGGACATGAAAGCACTTGTCCTGAACACATTGGGTCACGGGTTCGATTTCGAAGACGTGGAAATCGCTTCGCCGATGGGTCGCGAGGTTCTTGTCGACGTGCAAGCGTCAGGCCTCTGTCATACGGACCTCTTGTTCGCCACTCACGACATCGTTCCTACGCCATCGGTCTTGGGTCACGAGGTCGCGGGGATCGTGGCAGCAGTCGGTCCTGATGTCACGCATTTCCGTGTCGGAGATCACGTTGTGGGGTCTCTGGCGCAGTCGTGCGGAGGGTGCGCGCGATGTCTCGCTGGCCGCGCCTTCCAGTGCCAACATCCGGAGTCGACACTGCGCCGACCAAGCGATGCCCCGCGCTTGAGCCGCAACGGGATCGGCTTGTTCCAGGGTTTCGGGCTGGGTGGCTTTGCCGAACAGGCACTGATCCATGAAAACCAGCTCGCTGCCGTTCCGAAGGAGATTCCCTTCGCCCACGCTGCATTGCTCGATTGCGGTGTCGTAACAGGCGCCGGCTCCGTCTTGAACACCGCCGACGTGAGCGCTGGTGACTCGGTCGTGATCTTTGGCGCTGGAGGGGTCGGCCTCAATGCCGTGAGCGGAGCGCGCATCGCCGGCGCTTCAAGGATCGTTGTGATCGACATCCAAGCAGAAGCGACTCGACGCAGCACGACGATTCGGTGCGACCGACGTCATCGACTCCACGAACAGCAAACCGGTCGAAGCCGTGCGCGACCTTCTGCCTGGAGGCGCTGACCACGTCTTTGATTTCGTCGGACTGAAGTCGGTGGCCGAAGAGGGGCTCGCCATGCTCAGCGTTGGGGGTGGACTCTACCTGGTCGGGGTGGCAAAACCCGAAGTCGACATTAATTTGAACATCTTTGGCGCAATCGGCGGCCAGAAGCGCGTGGTGGGTGTGAATTTCGGCTCGACCAACGCGAAGCATGACATCCCAATGTACGCACAACTTTACTTGCAAGGCCGGATGAACCTGGACGATCTGGTTTCGAAAAAGATCTCGCTGCGCGAGGTCAATGACGGTTACGCGGCACTGAAGGACGGCTCGCTCAACCGAGTCGTCGTTACTTCGTTCTGACTGTAGAAAACTCATACAAGGAGACACACAATGGCAACCATGGAAGCAATCACGTGAGAGAGGCGCGATCAAAACCATCACCACTCACTATATCGATGGAGCATTCGTTGAATCCCACGGCCGCGAAGTCATGGACATCATCAAGCCGACCAACGGCAAAGTGATCGCCCGCGTCACGCTGGGCGATGAGGAAGATACGCGGCGCGCCATCGCCGCGGCCAAGCGCGCATTCGTCACTTTCGGCCGGACAACAAAGGAAGAGCGCGCGGGCTACCTGCGCCGCCTGCATGAGGCTGTCTCTGCGCGCATCGATGATCTGACGGCCGCGATGGTGGAGGAGTACGGAGGTGTTGTGCAGTTCGCAAGGCTTATCGTGCAATCGGGGATCAATGCCTTCCCGGCCGCGGAGAAGGGACTCAACGAGCTGCCTTTGACTCGAAGCTTGGGGCAAAACGACGGTCACCCTGGAGCCGGTCGGCGTGGCCGGTCTGATTACCGCATGGAACGCGAATGCGCTGTTCATTTGCCTCAAGCTGGCGTCGGCCGTCGCTGCTGGTTGTACGGTCGTGATCAAGCCCAGTGAGCTGAGCTCGCTGCAGACGCAGGTGATGCTTGAATGTCTGGACGCGGCCAAGCTTCCCAAAGGAGTCTGCAACGTTGTGATAGGCCGCGGTAATGTCGTCGGCGCCGAACTGGTGCGCAATCCCGACGTGGCCAAGATATCTTTCACGGGCTCGGTTGCCGTTGGCCAGTCGATCATGCGCGACGGCGCCGCCACGATGAAGCGCGTCACGCTGGAACTGGGCGGTAAATCGCCCACCATCCTGCTCGACGATGCGGCTCTCGAGCAAGCGATTCCGTCGGCTCTCGTGCTGGCCTTCATGAATAGTGGCCAAGCCTGCGCCGCCGGGACACGGCTTCTCGTGCCGAAGAGCCGACTCGACGAGGTGAAGCGG
Organism: uncultured Acidobacteriaceae bacterium; assembly: GCA_963743115.1. Lineage (GTDB taxonomy): Bacteria > Acidobacteriota > Terriglobia > Terriglobales > Acidobacteriaceae > Sulfotelmatobacter. Next base: position 602,314 of record CAVUOM010000003.1, read on the forward strand.
CGCATACGGGATGCGATGCGTGCCTTCACCGTCGGCGATCCGGCTGATCCAAAGACCGCCGTCGGACCGATGGTGTCGCAGAACCAGTACGAGCGCGTGCAGTCGTACATCCGCAAAGGCATCGAGGAAGGCGCAGAAGTCCTCGTCGGTGGCGAGGGTCATCCGGCAGGTTTCGAAGCGGGTTACTTCGTGAAGCCCACGGTTTTCGTCAACGTGAAAAACGACATGACGATCGCCCAGGAAGAGATTTTCGGTCCCGTGCTCTGTGTCATCGCTTATGACTCCGAGGATGAGGCAATCCGAATCGCCAACGACTCTAAATATGGTCTTCACGCCTGCCGTGCTCGGGACCGACCTCCAGCGCGCGCGTCGTGTGGCCTCACAGATTCGGGCCGGGCGCGTCGTGATCAACGGCATGACTGACGATCCGCAGGCACCCTGGGGCGGATTCAAATACTCCGGCGTCGGCCGTGAATATGGCCAGATACGGGATCGAGGCGTTTCTCGAAACCCGCGCCATCCTTGAGTCTTAAGGAGGCACTCTCATGAGCAAGCACCTGACCATCTCCCCCAGCGAAGCGGCGGATCGCCTCGCTATTCGAGAGCTCGTCGAGGCCTACGCGCACTGCGCCGATCGTCGCGATGCGAAAGGCCAGATGGCGCTCTTTACCCGGACACCCACTTCGTGGTGTACATGAACGCCAAGGATCCGACGCCTTCACAGGAACTGCACTCGCGCGAGGCGCTCGCTCCTGTCTTCGCAGATCTGAACCAGTACGCCGCCACCATGCACTTCCTTGGACAGACCACGATCCTCACGCTGACCAACGACCGAGGCACAGGGGAAACTTATTGCATGCCGCATCACCTCACGTCGACGGTGGGAAAGCGACGCCTGATGATTGCCGCTCTCCGCTATTACGACACATTCGTGAAGATGGACGGCGCATGGCTGTTTGCGGAGCGCCTGCTGTACGTCGACTGGATCGAAGAGCGCGTACTCTCATGACAGCCAACGATCAGGCAGGATCTGTGGGCCAGAAACGCCTTGTAATCGTGGGCGCGATCGGGAATGGTCGGCGGATACGCCCTTCGCTACGCGCTCGAAAACCCAGCCGTCGGAAGTGTGACGCTATTGGGCGCAGGAAGCTCGGCATCTCGCACCCCAAGCTGAAAGAGGTTCTGCATCGAGACTTCGCGGACTGCTCCGCACTCGCGGAGACGCTCTCGGGTCAGGATGCAGCAGTCTTTTGCCTGGGCACGTATACAGGAGCTGTATCGGATGCGGAGCTCCGCACCATAACGGTGGACTACACGATCGAGTTCGCGCGAGTTCTCCACGGGAGCAGCCCCGACGCGGCGTTCTCATTCTTGAGCGGGAACGGCGCAGACCAGACGGGACGAAGTCGCATTCCCTTCGCACGCTACAAGGGAGAGGCGGAGAAGGCACTACTCGCGGCGGGGTTTCCGCGCGTTTACCTCTTCCGGCCCGCGTACATCTATCCCGTGGAGCCGCGGAAGGAACCGAATTTCAGCTACCGCCTGTTGCGCACGATGTATCCGGTGTTTCGGGTGCTGTTCCCCAACCAGGTGATTCGCGCCGACGACTTGGCTCGGGCCATGGTCGATGTCTCTGTGCGCGGTATCGGGAGCGAAAATCACGCCGTCGTGTTCGAAAACCGTGACATCCGAGCTCTCGTCGCCTCGTGATGCCATCTCGCCGTGGTTGTCCCTCCAAACGTTTGAACAGAGAGGAACTTGATCACGTCGCGGGCGCAACCAAGGCTACTCACCCACAGGGATGAGGGGCGGTTTGTCGGCCCAAGAGGAAGCTATCCAGAAACGGGTTTTCTGGAAGCGCGCCAGATCGGTAACGACAAGTCGGCTAACTAGAAGCTATCCGGTTTCCACGGCGAGATTGGTCCTCACAAGTCGGCTTCTCGTCATCAATCGCACAAGTGACGACCAGCACGTTTTACGGTACTTATGTGTCCTCAAGCCGTTCGGGTAGTCTTGGGGCTGGAGAAGTCACTTGAGCTTTACAAGAGGACTCAATCATGACGAATAGAGAAGCTGGAATCAATGTAGTTCGCGAAATGATGGGCGACCAGGCGGCCGCAAAACTCAGCTCTTCCGCTGACTCAAACACGTTCGGTGCTCCGATCGCGGCCTACGCGGTCGACCAGGTCTTTGCGGATATATGGACTCGTCCCGGTCTGGACAGGCGCTCTCGCAGCCTCGTTGCGATGTCCGTCATGATTGCCATGCGTCAGCCCCATGAATTCGCCATCCACATGGGGGCAGGATTCAATAACGGCCTCACATTGAAAGAAATCGAGGAAGTTCTCATCCAGGCGCTGCCATATGTGGGCTATCCTGCCATCGCAACAGCATTGGCTGCTGCTGCCGAGGTTATCAAGGAGCGTGGGCTGGACGTCGACGAAAACTACACTGGCCACCGCGGCCTGCTTTGACACTAAACGGCATCCGCACTGCCGGTGTGAACGACGCTTGATTGTGCAACCCGAAGCTATCGTCTCGTGCAACCACGATAGGTACCCATAGGTCGGCTTGTGTGTTTCCGGCTAGCCGACCGACCGGACGGAGCCCGGAAACAACCCGTCATGAAGCGTCGTGTGCCCCGGAAATTGCGTCGAGGTGCCGGTGGTCAAGCTGGTCAGATCTGGGTCATGCCGCCATCGACGACCAGTTCGATGCCGGTGATATAGCTACTTTCGTCAGAAGCGAGAAACGACACCGCCTTGGCAATTTCGTCCAAGGTTCCGGTGCGACCGAGGGGTATATTGCCCACGACGCTGTCTGCGTACTGCTTGACTTGTTCTTCCGTCATCCCCAGCGAATTGCGATAGCCCGGCGAGGGAATCACGCCAGGACTAACAGCGTTCACGCGGATTTTGCGGTCTTTAAGATCCGTGGTGAAGGTACGCGCGAAAGAACGCACGGCGGCTTTGGATGCGCTATAGACACTCATCGCGGGGGCTCCAGTACTGGCAACGATCGACGCATTCAGAATGACGGAGCTTCCATCTTTAAGGAGCGGAAGCGCCTTTTGCACGGTGAATAGCAGACCCTTGACGTTCGCGTTGAAAGTGTTGTCGAAGTGCTCTTCGGTGATTGCGGCGAGCGGGGCGAATTGTCCGGTGCCGGCGTTGGCGAATAGAATGTCGATGTGCCCCTTCTGCTGCTTCACAGTGGCGTACAAGCGATCGAGATCCGCAAGATTTGAGACGTCGCCCTGCACCGCAGTAATATTCTTGCCGATCTGCTTCACCGCTGCGTCGAGTTCGCTCTGACGGCGGCCCGTGATAAAGACGTACGCGCCCTCCGCAACGAAGCGTTGTGCCGTAGCAAGACCGATTCCGCTATTGCCTCCGGTGATGACCGCTACTTTACCTTCCAGCTTACTCATGAGCTTTCTCCTGTTTGATTTCCCATTTCTCATGGCATAGTTCCGTACTGCCTGGTACAGATGTTACGGGCGACTGAATAGTTGCAATATTTGTACCGATAGGTACGGAAGAGGCATCATACATAGGTATGGAACGGAACAAATCCCCAAAACGAATGGGACGTCCCCGCTCCTTCGATCTCGACCGAGCGTTGGACCGCGCGATGGCGGTGTTCTGGCGAAAGGGATATGAGGGCGCGTCTCTATCGGACCTGACCAAAGCTGTGGGCGTCAATCGTCCGAGTCTGTATGCCGCCTTTGGCGACAAAAAAGCTCTGTTCCGCAAGGCGCTCGACCGGTACTTGAAGGGGCCGGCGGCCTACACCCAAGAAGCATTGAGGGAGCCGACCGCCCGCGCAGTCGTGGAACGATTGTTGCTGGGTGCGGCCGATTTGAACACCGCCCGGCGCAATCCCGGTGGGTGCCTCATGGTGCAAGGTGCGCTTGCGGGTGGCGAGGCGGCCGATTCCATCCGGCAGGAACTGACCGCCTGCCGCGCGGCGGGTGAAGCTGCGATGCGCCAGCGTTTCGAGCGTGCGAAATCAGAAGGCGACCTATCGGCCAATGTGAACCCTGGTGATCTTGCTGGCTACATTGCGACGGTCCTCTACGGAATGGCAGTTCAGGCAGCGGGCGGCGCAAGCCGAAGTAAATTACAGAGCGTAGTCGAGATGGCGCTGCGAGCGTTGCCGATGTGATGCAGTCGGTAGTCCACTTTTGTCAGAAGCGACAGCCACTGACGCTTGTCTGAACCCAGCTGAGAAGACACAACCCTATAAACCGGATATGACTGCGGGAAGCGCGGGATCGTTCCGAAATGTCCCCTTGTATTTGCCCTAGAACGGCCGGGCCAAATCCGCGATTGCGGGCGGATGACGGGCAACTCTTCCCTAATCCGTTCGGGTACGGTTTGTCTACCAACCGGGAACTACTCCATTCGTTGACACAAGCGCGTTTCTCGTTACCGATGTGGTGAAACTTCCTACGAGCCGACTTCTGGACAACAACAACTTCCAGTTTGCCCGTCATCCACTTCATTCAACCGTTGAAGGAGCGCATCGTGCGAGAAGTTGGCTACGGATTGTCGCTCGAAGGAGCCTCCGCTGCCGCCCTCGTGAAGGCAATGAGAGCCAACACAGAGCGCGCACCTTCCAAAGAACAAGCTGCATGGCCCAGGATGACCTGCAGATCGGGATATTTATCAAAAACACCGGCCAGGATCAGACGTACGAACTGGATACCGGCTTCGTAGTGCCACCCCAGCGCAAACGTTGCGAATGCGGTATCGATGTGGTCGCTGAAACCCGAATAGTAAACCTCCCTGACGAGGCGTTGCGGTATCTGAGGGTGCACAAACAGGGGAGCGCCGAGTCGCGCGGCGGTCTCGAACGTTGGTAAGAAGTCTGGATGATCCAGGTTCTTTTCGCGTGTGCGACCGCACAGCATGGTCCCTACTAGCCCAAGGCGAGTCACTGCGCGCTCAAGTTCGGCAGCAGCTTCTTTCGGCGCTGCGGTTGGCAGCGTGGCAAAGCCCTGAAAGCGTGTGCGGTACTTCGCTATAGTTGCGGCGACCAGATCGTTGGTTCGCCTCGCCAGAATCACGCTCTCCTCCGGCTCAAGGTTGTGCAAAGCTGGCGTGGTCACGGAGAGCACCTGGACATCTACCCCGCTCTCATCCATGAGCGCCAACCGCTGCTCCCCCAAGTCGTCGAGCCGCATCTCGATTTCCCCGCGGTCGAACCCACCGGTACCCTCTCGTCCGATCGGAGATGCTGCCCAGGCAGCACGGATGTCAGCAGTAACAAAATGCTCTTCGATTCCTATGATTTTCACGGGCCATTTTCCTTTATCACGCGCTAGAGACTACATCACCACGGGATCGTTACGTTTTCCCAGCGCGTGAATGTACCTGTCGGACCGTCCGGGCCGAGCAGTGCAACGCGCACTACCTCGCGGGACCCATCCTCGACAGACTCCGTGCCCTCATATCCGTTGAGGTTCGTCTTGGTGAATCCGGGCGAGACCAAGTTGACTTTGATCCCGGTCGACTCTAGCTCGATCATCATGGCCAGCGTTATCGCGTTGAAAGCCGTCTTGGATGCCGGATACACCGGGCCGTAGGACGCGTGGAACGGGTGGGATGGGTCGGCGTTCGACGTCAGCGAGCCGACTCCGCTCGACACGTTGACGATGCGGGCTTCAGACGACTCGCGCAGTAGTGGCAGCATCGCCTGGTAGACGGCGAGTGCGCCGAACACATTGGTTTCCCACACCGCCCGGATTTCGTCGAGGGATGCGATGCTCGGGCGGGTTATCTTCCTGTACTCCTGGAGGGACAAGGTGCCCTTCCTCGTATTCGAGATAGCTGCGTTGTTAACCAGCAGATCGAGGCGGCCGAATTCCTTGCGGATGCGTTCCGCCGCGGTGGCGATCGAGACTCGATCCGTCACGTCTAATTGCAACGCGACGGCGCCCGGCCCAATCTCTTCGGCCGCAGCCTCGCCCCGCGCGAAGTTGCGCGACCCGACGAGAACCGTGACGCCGTTTGTCACGAGTGCCTTTGCGACCTGAAATCCCACTCCTTGATTGGCCCCGGTGACCAGGGCGATGCGTCGGTCCTGCATGACGACCTCGTTCATTCAAATAGGCAACGTTTGCTGTTCAAGATGCGACTGAGGTCAGGACCTCGGAGTACCGCACTCGCTCGAGATCTGCAATCAGGCCGGGCCCCGTCGGGTTCCACCCAAGTTTTTTCCGTGTTTGCGCGCTTGAGGCACGAAGATCGTGGCTAGCGAACATGCTTAAAAACCCAAAGTGAGTCTGCGCTTCCTCGGGCGATAGGGAGGTCACCGGCACTTTCAATCCTTTGCCAATTATTTCTGCGATATCCCGCACGGCCACGCCTTCTTCAGCCACCGCATGATACTTCGCACCGGCTTCATGCTTTTCCAGTGCAAGCCTGTAGAGTTTGGCGACATCCAGAACATGGGCTGCTGCCCACCGGTTCCGTCCTTCCTCTACATACGCGGACACTCCTTTTTCCCGCGCCACAGCGATGAGATAAGTGACAAGCCCTTGCTTAATGGTGTTGTGAACCTGGGGAAGACGCATGACCGAAGCGTTGACGCCCTTGGCTACCAGAGCAAGAGCTGTCTGTTCCGAAACCCGCGGGAATGGGAAATCCGGCGGTACGACAGTGTCCTCGGTCGCAACCTGACCTGGCGTGGCCAATCCAGCTGTCCCCGATGTGACTATGAGGGGCCGATCCGAACCGGCAAGCACAGACCCCAGAGCTTCGATAGCCTGTTTGTCGATCTCACAGTTCTCTTTGAATTTTGAGAAGTCGTGAAGGAAGCCCAGGTGAATGACGGCATCTGAAGTGGTCGCCCCCTTACGCAAGCTATCGAGGTCTTCGAGCGAACCGCGATGAACATCCGCCCCGAGAGCGGCTAAGGATTTTGCTCCCGCATCCGACCGAGCCATGCCCAGGACTTTATGTCCGGCAGAGATCAGTTCTTTCACAGTCGGAGTACCTATAAAACCTGTCGCACCTGTAACGAAAATGCGCATATTAAAGCTCCTTTTCTGGTTTACCGATTGAGTTAAGGTTGGCAAGTACTTCAGAAGGAATCTGCAGCGCCGCAGCCTGGAGATTCTCCCGAAGATGCTTGCGGGAAGATGTTCCCGGAATCAGCAGGATGTTAGGCGAGCGATGTAGAAGCCAGGCCAGTGCAATCTGCATCGGCGTAGCGCCGAGGCTCGCGGCGATATCAGACAACTCTGCTGACTGCAGTGGCGTAAAACCACCGAGCGGAAAGAACGGCACGTACGCAATCCCGTCGTGAGCGAGATCCTCGATGAGGACGTCATCGGCTCGATGCACGAGGTTGTAGTGATTCTGTACACAGACAATCGAGACCATCCGCCGCGCTTCCGCAACCTGAGCTGGTGTGACGTTGCTCAGCCCGATATGACGTATCAAGCCTTTTTGCTGAAGCTCGGCCAGGACGGTAAGCGGCGCCTCCATCGAACCCTCGGCTGGCTCGTGAATGCTGAACATGCTGCGCAGGTTAACTACATCCAGCACATCCACTCCCAGGTTGCGAAGATTGTCGTGAACTTGCGCAGTCAGCTCTTCGCGCGAAAAAGCCGGAATCCATGACCCATCCTCGCCGCGCCGAGCGCTGACTTTGGTGACGATTACGAGATCGTCGGGATAAGGAGACAGCGCTCTTCGTATGATCTGGTTCGTGATGTGCGGACCATAAAAATCCGCCGTGTCGATGTGGTTCACTCCGTTCGCAACAGCTTCTTGCAGTACGGCAATCGCTTCCTCGACATTTCGGGGAGGGCCCCACACCAACTTGTCGCCATCTCGGCCCGCAAGTTGCATGGCTCCATATCCCACGCGATTTACTGTCATTGAAGTGCCAGGCAGCGTGAAGCTCCCCGCGAGATTCATCTGTTCAATCATTTCGTTCCTTCCCGATCCTGTTTATTCCTTGCTTAAAGAGGGGAGCCAAAAACACTCTCCCACCATTTCTTCGCTCTTCTTCCAGAGCGCCTCAGCCGTTTTCGCATCCACTGCGTAACTGCGAACTCCTTCAACCATGGAACTCGTGGGAACTTCATCCGGCACGATCTCGGCGACGTGGCAGTTCTCGCAATACCTGCCACCGATCTCGTCTGCCGGAGCGACCACGCCGGCCCATACTGAAGTTGCGGCGCCTTGCGCCACACTCTTCCTCTGCAAAGGCGGCTTGCCCGCGGCGGCGAGCTGCTGATTGATCTGCTCGACTCTCGCCTGCAGCCAGCTTGGACTCAAATGGCGAACTAATTCCGTTTCGATGACGCCCGGGTGCACGGCCGCGGCGCGCACGCCACGTTCCCGATGTCGCTTATCGAAGGCAACGGCGAAGAGGATGTTCGCGGTTTTCGACCTGCCATAAGAAACGAACGGATCGTATTCCGTTCGTTCAAAGTTCGGATCGTCGAGGTCGACGTTGGAATAGCGATGACCCGCGGACGACACATTGATCAACCGCCCTCCAGTTCGAATGAGCGATGCAATGCTGTTAACCAGAACAAAGTGGCCCAGATGATTTGTGCCGAACTGCGTCTCAAAACCGTCGGCCGTCTTACCGAACTTTGTTGCCATCACGCCGGCATTGGCGATGATGACGTCGAAAGGTTCCGCTTTCGTGAGCAGTTGTTCGGCGCATTCCCGCACGCTTTTGAGACTGGCCAAATCAACTCCGATCAACTCGAAACTGCCACCGTTAGCCGTAGCGTCCTTACGCAACTGTGTGGTCGCGGCCTCAGCCTTGGTCAAGTCCCGGGCAGCCCCCACAACGTGCGCGCCATGGGTGGCCAGTGACCGCGCAGTTTCAATTCCAAGTCCGGCGGAAACGCCGGTGACAAGAATCCGTTTGCCGCTAAGGTTTATTCCCGTTAAAACATCGTCCGTGGTTGAGGCTGCTCCGAAAACTTCCAAGATTGCTGGCATATTGTTTTCCTCCTACACACTCTGTACTTCCGTCAAAAGGGACGAAGCGGTCACTCGGCTGGCGAGCCGGTTCGAAGCCTTCGCAGTGATCGCACGCCATTCGCGAATCGAAGACGGGAGGCCGTCGCTCTCGCTCAGTTCGATCAGCCAATCCTCGGCAGACATCGCCGCCTGTTCCGAGCCGAACAATTTAGTCACGACCCGAAAGAATGCCGACAACTCGCGCTCTGCCATCGTCGCGAAGTCGCGACAACCCGGAGTCGTGAAATCACGATTGGACTTCGTCAGCCGTGGATTGAAAGCGGATGCGTCCATAAGATTCGCCTCTCAAACTTGGAGATCGAAGACCGTGGCGGAAGCGCTCTTGACAAGCCGCCGCTTTCCTAATAAAACGGAGAGTGTCTCCGAATCAGTAGATAAGATAACCGGAGACGCTCTCCGGTTGCAAGTTTTTTTTTATGCCACCCAAAAATCAGAAGATTGCCCCTCGAAAACCGCGCACCGACGCGCAGCGGAACCGCGAGCGGATTCTGGAGACGGCCAAGGGGGCATTTACGCGCTCTGGTGCGAATGCCAGCCTCGACGACATTGCTAAAGAGGCGGGTGTTGGTGCGGGGACTTTGTATCGCCATTTTCCTACTCGTGATGCATTGATCGAAGCGGTCTATCGGACTGAAGTGGAAAAGGTGGCCTCAGCCGAAAAGAAGTTCTCCGAAAGCCTTCCTCCCATCGAGGCTTTGCGAGCCTGGATGCTCTTGTTCGTGGATTACATCGCGACGAAGCAGATCATCGCCCCTGCGCTAAACTCGGTCGTTGGAGGGCCATCGAAGCTGTTTGAAGGTTCACGCAGTCAGATCCAGGGAGCGATTGATTCGTTGGTGAAGCGCGCCATCAAGAGCCGCGACATTCGTAAAGATCTGGAGCCATTCGATCTACTTCGGGCGCTGATCGGCGTCTCTCACGTGGCGTCCGGCCCTGACTGGCAGCAAAGCGCCAGGAGGCTCGTGGACATCCTCATCACGGGTTCGCGCCCAATCAAATAGACCGGTGCAAAAGTTAGGATTCGACGACCGAGCCATTCACTGTTGGTGAAAATTTGAAACCGAGAAGCCAGCTTTCTCGGTAGTGACCCGTTGCTAATGAAACACTGTTTGTGCTAATGGTTCTCGTTGTCATGAGAAGTGAGAACCTACCCGTTCGAGGCTGATTACAGCTTTGTGAGTTTCATCTGCTTTGCGAGTTCGGCGTCAAGCATCCTCGCAGGAACAAGTCTGGGCAGAGTCCAGTTCTTGAAACGTTGCGGAATGACCGCGTAGCGTGCCTTCGGTTTCGCCGTGGTGAGTGCCACGTGGACGGCTTCGCCCAGACGCTCAGGGGATAAGCCGTGGGTACGTGCTTCGGTGACGATGAATTTCTGAAAGTTCTGCACCGCCTCCCAATACTCAGTCTGCTTGAACTCGCTCAGATCTTCTTTTTCGCCCTTGTCGTACATCGCCGTGTTCACGGTGCCCGGTTCAATGATCACGACGTCGATGCCAAATAACATCAGTTCTCGCCGCAGCGCATCCGACATTCCTTCAAGACCAAACTTGGAAGCGCTATAGGCGCCGAGAAGCGGGATAGCAACTTTCGCGACGCTAGACGTGATGTTCACGATGCGCCCGGGGGGCCCCTGCCTCTTTTTATCGGTTCCCAAAAGAGGTGCGAAGGCTTGGATTACGACAAGCGGGGAGACCATGTTGACCTCCAACTGCCGCCTGAACTCGCTGGGCCTCACATAAAGCAGTGGCCCACTGACCACGATTCCTGCATTGTTCACCAGGCCAACCAGGTTCCTGTTGCCGATCATGGAGTCGACCTTCCGGGCCGCTTGATGGACAGCGTCGGCGTCCGTAACGTCCATCATGAGAGGCACAAAGCCGTCCCCGAACTCTCCTTGCAAACGATCGGCGTCAGCCTGCTTGCGTACAGAACCGAAGACGCGAAATCCTTTTGAAACAAGCACCTTTGTGGTTCCCCAGCCGATTCCGGTGGAGACCCCGGTGACCACAACATCTTTGCTTTTGCTATTCGCCATTGCAGTTCTCCTAAGATGATCACTGTTCATCTTCAACATGTACAGCGTACATCTTGGCCCACGGGATGTCAAGGTGTACAGTGTTCGGTATGCCGTATCCGTCGAAAACAGACCGTCAAACTATCCTTTCTGCTGCGGTGAAGGAACTCGTTCGCGGGGGCATCCGCGACTTGTCGCTACGGAACATCGCTGCTTCCCTCGACCTCGCACCCAACGCGATCTACCGTTACTTTTCAGATCGCCGGGCACTCGAAGCGACCCTGGCAAACGAAGCTGCCCGGCAACTGGAGCTCGTGCTGAGGAAGGCAGCCGACGGGCACGAACCGGTTACCGCAATCCGCAAGATGTCATCTGCTTACCTCAAGTTCGCAAGGAACAATCCTCACCTCTACGAGGCGATGATGAGTCTCCACGCGCCAGGGCACGATGCGACCTCACATCTAAGCCTCTGGGCGTTCACCGTCGAGCAGGTGCAACGAATTGCTGGGTCCGACCGAGCTCCGCGGGCATCCGTCGCGCTTTGGGCGTTCTTACATGGAGCCGTCGCCCTAGAAGCCGCTCAAGTGTTAGGCGAGATCAAACCGGCAAGCGGGCTCGAATTTGGGTTTGAGGCATGGTTGATGGCTGTCTCTGCGCGTCGGGAGCTCATAGATGCACTCCGAGTCAAGCCTACGAAAAAGAGTACAAACAAGAGGGTGTCTGCGCGTGAAAGGTCGGTGCGAAGCGGCAAGTGAGGATTCAGCTTAGCGTCATTGATGAGGGCTTGTGTCGCCGTCAGCACCTATTCGTTAACATTTGGAACCTGGGGCTTTTCGACTGAAGTAAGCGTGATTGGATTGCTCTCGGATTACAGGCAAACCTGGCCGACAAACCGGACAGAACGGCGAAGAGGCGCCGCATTGGTAGACTCCACACTTCTTCCCTTTCGCCTTATAACTCCCTCTTGATTTCCTTGAGGAGACTAAGGATGCGGTGAACAAGCGGGTCTACATTGCCACTCGACCATAGAGCAAATGTGTCCAACGGTCCGATAGAAAAACCTGGAGTTCGTAACACGACCCCATCAGGGACAAAGTCTTTTGCAGAAGACGGAAGGAACATATATCCCACGCGGGCCTTTGTAAGGTTGACCCCAGTCTGAAAATGTTCCGCCATTTGATACCTGTCCAGCGGCATGCGATTCTTCAGAAAGGCAGTCGCGATCATTTGGTGCACACTCGGCAACAAGTCTTTCGAGGGCATGATGAGGAGCTCGCCTTTGAGGTCTCTTAAGCTCACGTACTTCTTGCGGGCTGCTCTATGCCCTTTTGGGAGAGCCACAACAAGTCGCTCCCGAATCAGCAGTATGTTCTCGATTTGGTCGTAGGTACGGCTCAAATGACCAATGCAGATATCAAAGGTTCCCGAACGTAGTCCTGTGATTTGCGGGTCTTCAGGCCCTTCTTTGAGCTCCACGTTCACAAGAGGAAGAATGCTTCTGATCTTCTCGAGAAGCATGGGAAGAATCTGGAAGGTAGCCGTCGGAATGAACCCGAGCCGGATTGTTCCTACCTCACCGCTCTCTGCATGAAGTGCTGCTGCCGATGCCTGCTGAAGTCTCAACAGGATTTCTCGTGCCGCAGACAAGAAGACTTCGCCCGCGCGCGTGATTTCAACCCTCCGCTTTGATCGTCGAAAAAGGGCAACACCCAGTTCGTCTTCAAGTTGTTTGATTTGGACGCTTAGAGAAGGCTGGGAGACATGTAGCTGTTTGCCTGCCTGCCGAAAGCTCAAGGTTTCGGCGACCGCAACGAAGTAGCGCACGTGTCGGAGTTCCATGGCTGATAATCCATACCTATCAGAGTGACATGAACAAACTACCACGCCGTATCACTGTGCAAGCTCATCTTTTAGTCTGTAACGCCAATAAAGAGTGGCGAAATCAGTCAGCAGGAGGTGGGTTATGAAAATTGGTTTTCTAGGAGCCGGGAGCGTAACTCGTACATTCGGCCGTCACTTGATAAACGCTGGTCACACCATAGTTGTATCCAATTCCAGAGGTCCGGAGACGCTGGCTGATTTTGTCGCTGAACTCGGTCCGGGCGCCGTCGCGGGGACCAGGGAGCAGGCGGCCGAGTGCGACGTGATTATTCTCGCTGTACATTGGGTGAAAGCGCGCGAGGCGCTGAAAGGTATCGATTGGCGTGGCCGAATTCTGATCGATGCGACGAACGCACATGTGGATCCTAAACCCGATATCAGCCTGGCGGGAGTCACCCGATCACGGGCTGCGTTGAAAGGGCGCACATCGAGCGAGATGGTCGCTGAGATGGCGGTTGGCGCATGGCTTGTCAAATCGATCAGCAACATGCCGATGGCCTGGATACAGGACTTCTCTCCGAACAAGCCCCGCACCGTCATCTTTACATCCGGCGATGACGCCGAATCCAAGCGGCTAGTGATCGACTTGATCAACAGCACTGGATTAGTCGCGATTGATCTCGGGTCACTCGCCACAGGAGGCGCCATGCACGAGGTCGGTGCTCCTTTATCCGGCCTCGAACTCCACTTCGTCCGCCGGCTTCGTTGAGAGTGCTCGAACGCTGGCTGACAATTCCTTGCAAGCGCCAAAAGTCGAAGCGGAAATCAATGCAAACCGAAATCCGCGAAAACGCAGCAATCAAGGAGTCTTGGTCCGTGATCCATCCCCTTACCCCTGAAGATTCTGTCGCAATGACAGCGCTGAGATCTGCAGTCGTAGCCATGAAAAGCAACCTCGAAGGGGCCGCTGCCCGCGGTCCGTTCAACGGCATCATGGAGCGCAGCGCAGCCCCCGACGCCCTCAGCTTTGAGGCAGATATACGGGACATACAACATTGCGGAACGAGAGAAGGCTCTGTTGGACTGTTTTACTTGGTGCGGAAGCGCGGAACCGCGGCAATCACCGACGAGTTCGACCTCCACAAACTGGATCGCGACAAGCTTCTGTTCTAAACGCAAAAATATCCGCGACTTGTAAAGTTCGAACTGCTTGAGTCGTTGGCTCGAACTGGTGCCGTTCTTTCGAACGGGAAGTCGTCATGAAAGTGGTAGAATTTTGTGCGGGTGCTTTCTTATGACTTGGCAATGGACTCTTAGCCGGAGAATCGCCGGCAAAGTGCTTCATGGGAAAAATGACAATGAACTGTGGAAGTCTGCGGAAACTGACACACTTTATTACACAGTTACACATTCGTCATTTCAGATGAAAAGGGAAAATAGCCAAAAACAGATTGTAAAATCAGGCACTTACATGTAGAGCCGGGATGGCGGAACTGGCAGACGCAGCGGACTCAAAATCCGCCGGGCTTCGGCCCTTGGGGGTTCGATTCCCCCTCCCGGCACCAGCACTTTTAGTTTCAATTACTTAAGGTCAATATCTTCCGTTCCTACCGCCTTCTTACCGTTTTGCCTGATGCTTGCAGCTAGGCAGGCATGGCAAATCGCAAGGCATCCATCTGGCTCTACAAGAAAATCGACGGTCGCTGGCGATACGTCAAGCCAGCGATAGGTCGCAACGGGAAGATCAAACCTGATCCCGACGCCGCGTACTACGTGCGGTATCGCGAAGGATCAAGGATCATCTGGCGCAAGTGCGGCAGCGCAGCCGACGCGACGGTCGCACGCGAAAGACAGGAAGCGTACCTCACGGCATTCGCGCACGGACTCACTCCTAAGCAGCAATGGGACAAGACCCCGCCGCCATCGACGATGAATGACGTGCTTCTGCCGTGGCTTGAGGAGTACAGGCTCTCGCACCAACCAGAGTCCCACGCGCTCATGGTGCAGACTCTCAACGAATTCAACAACTGGTGCAGGAAAGATATTGTCGCCAAGATCACGACAGTTGACCTACTGCGCTACCGTGCATGGCTGATTGAGAAGAAGCGTTCACCGCGCACTGCCGCCAACAAGATGCTGCGCGTGAACCAGTTCATTCGCTCCGTCCGTGGTCTGCGGGAAGGAGAGGGTCCAGTGTCGGTGAAGCACGCGAAGTTCGTGGAACTTGAGCCAACCGTATTCAACGACGATGAGTTAACCGCGTTCTTCAAAGAATGCGACTCATTCCGGTATGCCATCTTCAAGTGCTACCTCATGAGTGGTCTTCGCAAGGCTGAGCTTGAGTCTTTGACTTGGGAGGACGTCGATTTCAAGGCTGGCACGATTTCAGTGTCGCCCAAGCTAGATTTTACGCC
Source organism: uncultured Acidobacteriaceae bacterium (assembly GCA_963743115.1). Lineage (GTDB taxonomy): Bacteria > Acidobacteriota > Terriglobia > Terriglobales > Acidobacteriaceae > Sulfotelmatobacter. The sequence continues at coordinate 617,580 of CAVUOM010000003.1, forward strand.
CAAAGATTGGGAGCAGCGCACAGTTGAGATTCCTGACGAGCTTCTCGCTGTCCTGAAGGAGATGCCTCGGCGCGGTGCATTCGTTTTTGCAAACGGAGCTGGACACAGGTACACGCATAGCTGGGACGACTGCGCAAAGATCGCCAAGAAGGCGAAGGTCGAGGACTGCCATCCGCATCGGTTCCGCGCCACGTATGCGACGTGTTGCTTGCAGAATGGCATCGACCTTAAGACCGTGCAGAAGTTGCTCGGTCACAAAAATCTGGAATCTACGATGCGGTATCTCGCGAAGGCTGAGTCGCCAAAGGTGCGTGCGAAGGTGAATGCTGTGAAGTTTGGGGTGTGAGCAATATAATGGTCGAAAATCGATGCTTATCACCAAAAAGCTGCCATCAGGAATCTACCCACAGCTTACACAGGCTCCAATACGCACCTACGCTGAGTTCTTGAACTTTTTCCGTGGCGGTCTCACCATTGATGACAACCTGAGCGCTGAGGTTATTCGTAATACCGTGCAGCACGCCATGTTTACTACCGCTGTCATGAGTGAGCATCTCACGAGGACGAAAAACACTTCTATACCAGATGAGTTCCTTGTCGATATTCATCTGACAAAATCAGGATTGGAAATCATTCAAAACGTCTGGGATCGGATATTCTCCGAGGGGGCAATTATCCAAGCTCGAAAGAGCATCGCTGAGGACGATGGTAAACCGCATCCGCATGTAGGTGTGGTCATCGTCAAGGACGGAAACGTGCTGGCTACAGGGTTTCGCGGTGAATCAGGCGAGGGAGATCACGGCGAGTATTGTGCGCTGAAAAAATTGAACGAAGCGGATTTACGAGGCGCTACTGTCTACACGACGTTGGAGCCTTGCTCCGAACGGAATCCGCCGAAGAAGTCATGCACTGAACGCCTGATCGACGCCAAAGTTGCGCGAGTCGTGTCAGGTAGCGCTGACAAGGACGAGTCGGTATATGGGCACTCTACTCTTGTCGAAGCAGGGATTGAGATTGGATTTTTTCCCCACGATCTGATGCAAGAACTTCTTGTTCTCAATAAGACGTGGTCTGACTCGCGTAGAGCGAAGCAGGGGATTCCACCGCCCAACGACACCAGTCCCCTCGCCAATGTTTCCTACTACAAGTTGGGAACCTCGATGGCGGACAACACTCACTTCTTTGTCCGACCACCGAAAGATGCTGGTGGCTTCTTCACGGTAGAGGACGCCGCTAAGACTGTTTTGGCTCACGCTCGAACACTCGATGAAATTGCCATCGCGTGGCATGGAATGGACGACCGGAAGAGAATCGTAGAGAAGCTGGTTCGTCAAAGCGCGGGCACCAGCGATCAACGTCTGAACCTTACCTAGTACCATGACAATCTACTTGCGGCGACTCGTGGATTTCGCTTTCGCATGGTCACTATAGGTGCTCGAATCGACCGTCAGTTCCGTACCTTCTTTGATGTCCCGCAGCGCCCGAAAGTCGAAGAATCTTCCGACTAGAGTGGTGTTGTTTCTAAGCTCTTACACACCCCTATTCCTGATAATGGCAGTGAAGTACGGTTCAACCCACCGCTATTTTGGTCTGTCGATGGTCCTGCTTGCTGTGATCTCGATTGTGCTCCTGTTGTTTTACCTAAAACAGTCGTCCACTCTGGCGGTTGACCATGTGGTGGTCGAAAAAATCTCAGGTAAAGATACCGAGGCAATGAGCTACATCGTCACGTATCTAATCCCATTCTTGGATATAAAACTCGATGAGATTTCGAGTGCTGTATCACTGCTTTTGTTGTTCCTTGTGGTCGCAGTCCTCTACGTTCATTCCAATCTTATCTACATAAATCCCACGTTGAACCTGCTGCGGTATCACTTGTTCGAGATCGAACTCGAAGGCGGCATGACGAGCGCTCTGCTCTCGAAGCGAAGATTTGTGGAGCGTGGAGCTACGATCCCTGTGGTGTCACTTGGTGAACAGATTCTGTTGGAGGTATCTGATGCCCGCTGAACAAGCGCTGAGGCGCATTAGAAGAGAGATGGGAGACAACCCGGTTGTGAATGTTGTTCTTGGCGCTCGCCCGAATCCGAATGAGCAGGACGACCTACGAAGGCTGAACATATCGGCAAATCTTCAGGCTGGTTTTCGAGCAATTGCAGGAAACGCTCTCGAAGACGAGCTTAGGCTCATTCCTTACGAACCGGGATACAAGCCCGATAGCGGTGAAGTTTGCTGGATTGATCTTCAGCAAGCGCCAGAAATCAGGGAAATCGTCCAGCGCGTTTTGAATTTTCAGGCATTGGTTCTTTACGAACAGGACGACGATTTTATAGAGTCGCTCGTTTACTACGCTCTGTTTGCACGAGTGGCGGCTCAGAGGGGCACCGTATTCTTTCGAAAAACCAGTGAAAAGCTAGTGCTGGGGCGTGGTGCAGCATTTGCAGCAGTGTTTAGGCGCGGTCATTACGACACGATGGAGGAAACAGTGTTTCTCTTTGACCGCAACATCGACTGTTGGTCTGATGGTCGATATATGTTCATCGCGAATGTCGGCAACTTCGAACGTATGTTTCATTATTTCGAGCTGCTTCAAGCAAGAGCGCAGCAGACAGTGGACGCGGTCTTGCAGAGAGTGCCCATATCAAACGCTGACGAGTTCCGAGCAGCCTGTACGACCCAGATTCGTTTCATGACCAAGCTCGCGGTGATTGCGAGCAAACCCTATCTAGCACAAATTGGCATGGTCGACATTCGTCGCGCTATTGATGAACACGGTCTACCTGTCGAGGTTGTTCAGAACAACGGGCAAGAGATGCTCGTTTTTGATCCTGATCCCAGCCGTCGTTGGATTTTGCTGAAACTGCTGGATGACGATTACCTGAATTCAGTCATGACGCACCTAAGATACGAAGTAAACTCTAAGATCACCCGACCTGCGGCGGCGCACTGAAGCTAAAACTGCCCTCTGGGGTGGTCACAAAGACTTTTCCGCGCCTCTGAAACGCCCAGCCGACCCGAACCCCGTCTCGGCAGACAAATGCCGCGCTGAGCCCGTGCCGGGATCAGTGACCGCAGCGAGGGATCGGAGAGCGCCCAATATAACGACATAAGCCTAGCGGTAGGGCAGTAGTTCAAGTACGATGATTCCGAAAAACACACCGTTTCATTCCGCTGAGAGAAACCCTACGTGCGCTATTGGTGGGTAAACCAGAACCAGACGTATCGCCAAGAGATCGCAGGCGGGTATCTCTGGTCGCCGAAGCGAAATGCGAATGGTGTGCGAAATCCCTTCTATGAGTTCATGCGGGAGGTGACGCCGGGAGACCTAGTCTTTTCCTTTGTTGATACCCGCATAGTCGCCCTTGGAATCGTGTCCTCCTATTGCTACGAAAGCCCCAAACCTGCCGAATTCGGTGGGATCGGTCTTAATTGGGAGGCAATCGGCTGGCGCGTGCGAGTCAACTTTGTTTCTCTTCAGGAGAAGATTCGCCCCAAAGATCATATCGAACTGCTCAAAGCGCTGCTTCCGTCGCGCTATTCCCCGTTGCAAGAATCGGGAAACGGAATTCAGTCCATCTACTTAACAGAATTACCGCCCGCTCTTGCAACCGCGCTGATAGGTCTCATTGGCAAGGAAGCCTCAATGCTGATCGACCGGAGTACCGAATCGGTGCGCCAGAAACCCATGCTGGTTGAAAACGCTGATTTGGAAATCTGGGAGCATCACATTGAATCCAAGATCGAATCCGATACTGGAATTGCGGACACAGAACGTGAGGCATTGATTGTCGCAAGGCGTGGGCAAGGTCTATTCAAACAGCGGGTGATGGATATTGAAACACGGTGCAGGATCACAGGCGTAACGAATTCGATCCACTTACGCGCCAGCCATTGCAAGCCGTGGCGTGATTCAACTAATGAAGAGCGGCTCAACGGTGAAAACGGGCTTCTGTTGACGCCGACGATAGATCACCTTTTTGATCGTGGCTTTATCAGCTTCGAGGATTCCGGTGCGCTGATCGTCTCGCCCGTCGCCCATGCACCATCTTTGAACCGAATGGGAGTAGAAACCGACCGAATCGTCAACGTCGGGGCATTTACCGAGGGTCAAAAACAGTTTCTCGACTACCACCGAGAGTCGGTTTTGTTGCAAGCTCGGCACTGAGTTTTCTCTGCCTGTTCAGTCAACCTTCTCTAGCTGCCGTAGGCTGCCCAGACTGACGAACGTGACCTTCCGCCTGTCCTTCGTCAGTATCGTCTCGCCTGTGAACGGAATCCTCCTGAGAATCCCCGGCTTGTGCTGGACTGAGAACTTGCCAAAGCTGCCCAGCTTCAGCGTGAAGCCGTTCGTCGCCAGATTGTTAAGCAGCGTGGCTTCCAAGCTCCCGATCACAGCGTCCACGATGTACTCGGCTTCCTTCTTGGTGAGCAGCGCCAACGCCTGCTGAACCCTCACCGTCAACTCGTCACGACCTCTTAGGCTTGCTCGCATGTAGTTCAAATTCCTTTCGAAAGGGAGTATCTCAATGCAGAGCAATACCGCCACAGTTGAAAACCAACCTATCAATTTCACAAATATTTCTGTTGAAAACCGCAAAGCCGATCCGTTCACAATCGCTGACGGGAGGTATGTTGGGCACGACGGGTTCGTCGTCCCGAAGAACTTCGATGAGTTCCACGAGCGGTTTCCCCAATACGTCCGCAACTGGGTCAACAGGCACGTAAACAGGTCTACTCCGAAGGAAGATGTCGAGGACTGGACGCAAGACCTCCTCATCCACCTGCGGTGCCTGCCCGCGATCTCCAAGCACCGGGAGACTGGCAAAGAGGACGTCGTGCAGACGTTCGATCCGCGCAAGCACTTCGGCGCGAACAGCGCCCGGTTCTTCAACTACATCAACCTGTGCCTCGGAAACAAATTTAGAACGATCCACTCGAAACAAATGAAAAACCCGCTGTGTCGCCCCGGCAACTTGTCCTTCAGCACCCATTTCGACGAAATGGATCGCAATCAGATCGGGGACGAGTTCTGCCATTCACATTCGGCGTATCTCAGGAAAAGGTGTGTGCGGCAAGAGAAACAGCGCGAGGACGGGCACCTGATTGGCGAGTTCGTGGATTTTGTGCGGCGCGAAGATTCGAGCGTGCTCCCAGCGATGGAGACGATGCTTACAACGGCGACGGGGAACGCGGATTTCTGCGGCAAGCGTTCGCGCCTGCGCCAGTTGGGGAGATGTTTTCTAAAGAGTGAGCCAGTTCCGAAGCAGCGAAGACCATACAGGCGGCGTGTGAAGCGCACTGCCCCGTCAACTCCGCTGAATTTCAGGGCGGGTTAAACCAAGCGCCACGGACGTGCGACCCCAGCGTAGGCGTCGCTGGGGTTTTTCATGGGATTTTCCCTACCGTTTCCTACCGTTTTTCCTCTCCAGAAGGTGTCAGATCGGACGTAACGGAAGCACGAAAAGGCTCAAGTTACGCAAAACACTGCATCTTGCTGATACCATTGGCGGCGGGAAACGGATTCAAGAAAATCCCCCTCCCGGCACCAGCAGTCTTCCGGGGCGCTGGCTTACTGCACTGGTGGGAGGCCGACCTTGGCTGACACTTCGCGAAACTGCTGATTCTGATGCAGGTGTTGGAATTCGGGGTTCGTGGTGAGTGTGGTGAGTCGAAGGTCGTGGCGCTGCCAGGCGATTTCGAGATACTTGAGAGCGGCATCGTCCTGACCCAGGGCGGCATAAGCGTCGGCCACGTCGAAGGCCGAACCGGTGCCGTGGTCGAATGATTCCCGCCGGGTGGTGAGGCGCTGCTCGAGTAGTCCGCGGCGGCCGCCGGTGGCGTAGGCTGCTTTCTCCAGATCGATGTTTTTTTGCGCTTTGGCATCGTGGCGCAGACGCGCGACCGTCGCGCTTTCCGTGAGGTATCCCGCGTAATTTCCTTCGCGAAAATAAATGTCCTCTGCCAGGTAGCGGTGCGGAGGAACGAACTCAGGCTGAGACGCTGTGAGTTGCGTGAGCAGCGCTCTGGCTTCTTCTGTTTTTCCCGCGGCCGCGAGAATGCATCCTTTGTCGGCGAGGATGGGAGTGGAGGAAGGATCGAGTTGCCGGGCGCGTTCGATCTCCAATATTCCCTCCTGCATGCGCCCGGTCTCGATGAGGAACGTGGCGTACCAGTGGTGGGCGCGGGGCAAGCCGGGATTCAATTCGATAGCTCGCTTGAACTCACGCTCGGCCGTGGCTACGTCGAAGAATCCCCAGAAGCTGGCAAAAGCGAGTGAGTTGTGCGCTTCGGCGGAGTTGGGGTCGAGTTCCACTGCCCTGGCGGCGGCGGCCCGGGCGCGCGGAAAGGCTTCCTGCGCGGGCAAGACGCTGAACTCTCGCAGCAGGTTGTAGCTGTCGGCGAGACCTACATAAGGCGCCGCATAGGCGGGATCATGCACGATGGCCTGGGTGAAGAAATCCACCGCCTGGTTCAGATCCTCAGGCGTGCGCTTTTCGAAATGATAGCGGCCCTTGAGGTAGAGATCCTGCGCTTCGGCGCTGGGCGGCTGCGGAGCAGCCAGCGCATTCTTGTACCGAGGTTCGCGATGGCCGAGCGAAAAGGCAAGGAACGAGCCAGTGATCAGAACCAGCGGCAGGATCCACAGGAAATCTCTGGTCGCCGACGGAGAATATTGTGGCGGAACAAGACGAAGATCGGGCGTGGGAAACTCGGCCGGAGGCTGGACGGCGAGCACATCGACGGGGATGGTCGGGCTCCGGTCGCCGTGGGCAGACACCGCTACTGCGGCAGGGATCTCGACGGGCTCCCAGTTATGGTGCGGAGCCTGCAGCCATTCCGCCAACTCGTCGGCGTAAGCGAAGACGCCACCGCGGACACTTCCCGGCACGCGGTAGACCGGAAGCCCGCGTTCTTTTTCCCAACGCTTGACTGTGCGCTCGTCGCGATCAAAGAAGGCGGCAATTTCCTTCCAGGAATCTAAACGCTTCTTCGCCGGGAGAGGCTCACTATGAGCGGCCATAAGCTTTCAATGCCTTGAAATCCTGAAAGTTTTTTCAGCTGATGCAAGCAAGGCTCGCGTAGTGTAGCTGTGATCGTCATCCAGGGGAACGCCACGAACGTGCCTTTGCGTGGCCCGATCGAGGGAGGGAGCGCACGAACGGGCCGAGATCCGCGCCCAGCCTGCCATTAGAGACTTTCGTCTGCGGTTGACTTGTTCCCGCGGGACGCGGCATACTTCCTGGCTACACCCGTCGCTGGACCTGCCGTTGACCCGGTTGCACCGGTGGGCGTTTCTGCAATGCCGTGGCTGGCGTGGGTTTTGCCGCAATCTCCCAGGAGGATTCCAATGCCCCGAAGTTTTCGTGTGGCGCGAAACTTTTTCCCGCTTCTACTGGTTGCAACGGTCTTCATTCCGCTCGCTTCGGCCTCCGGTCCCTATGTGATCGGCTCAGCCGACACGGTGACCGCCGACCCTAATGTGACGCGTCCTTCGACCACGCCTTGCATAGTGGAGCTTTTCAGCGGCGCGCAGTTCTACGATTTCAACGTGGAGAACTTCAGCTACGCTCCGGCCGCCGACTGTCCCGGCCCCTGGGCTAAGGTGGTGCTCGAAGCCGACATCAGCCTGAACGCTGGCATTCAGTACGATCGCACGGCTAATTTCTGGCTGGGTCCGGTGAACATTTATTTTGGCACCACAGCCGAGCCCTCGAACATTGGTCCGGCGTGGCATATCGAGAACGACCTTACCGATTACAGTTCGATCTTTTACACCGCGCAGACTGGTCAGGCGAACATTGGAAACACTTTGTGTTGCGGGCTCACTTCGACGATCTATGCTTCGGCCGAGTTGGAATTCTATCCGTTGGCAAAAGGCGAGAAGCCGCCCGTGGCGGCCGACCAGGTTCTGGCGCTGTCTGGCGGCGCTTCCGGTGGCACCGTCGCACTCAGTTCAACTTCCAGCGCGCTCTCTGGCACTTTCACCCTGCCCACGAACGTGGAGAAGGCGTATTTGGATGTCTACTCCCAAAGCCAGTCGAACGATGAGTTCTGGTACACCTGCGTGGCCAATGATGTTGCGGCAGAACTGGAGAACTGCGGCAACACCGGCTTCCGCGAGACTGAGATCACGATCGACGGAAAACCGGCGGGCGTGGCTCCGGTTTCTCCCTGGATTTTCACGGGCGGAATTGATCCTTATTTATGGTTCCCCATCCCCGGCGTGCAGACGCTGAACTTCAAGCCGTATCGGGTGGACCTCACGCCTTTCGCCGGAGTGCTGAGCAATGGCGAGCCGCACACGGTTTCGCTGAGCGTCTACAATGCTGACGATTATTTCTCGGATAGTGCGTCACTGCTGCTCTATCTTGATTCCGGCAGTACGCAGGTTACCGGCGCTGTGACTGAAGACACGCTGACGGCAGCGCCCTCTCCCGTGATCACCGAGAACCTGAACGTGCAGTCAACCTTCACCAAGGGTACGGTCAACCTGAAATCGAACCGCAGCTTTACCATCGCGGGCTACGTCAACACTTCGCACGGCAAGGTGACGACCAAGGTTGAACAGAATGTGAACTTCTTCAACAACCAGTATTACGACATCACAGCTACGACATATCTGGAAAACATTTCGCTGGGTTCGTCGGTCTGGTCGACGACCACAACCTCAGGCGGAGGCGAGACCACCGTCACTAGCCAGTCGTTCAGTTTCCCGCTAGTCCTGGACCTCAACCAATTTGTGGCTTCGAGTGGAGACACGGACCTGACCACGAAGGCGACTCAGACCTATGAGTCGTCCGTGAACACGTGGAAGAACAATTGGCCGACCTATTCCAGTTTCGAGTCGAACACCGGACGCCATGTCGACACGGTCGACTACAACACCTTCCTCAATTCGGATCAATCTGCCGAGCAGCAATATTTTTCATGGGGTTCGAACAGCGCGCCGTATTTCTGCAGCATCGCTGCGAAGGCCAACTTGCTGACCGCCTTTAGCCCGGGGTGCGCGAAGTAGAGCGTTCGGAAAAGCGGCGGAAAACAAGGGGAGCGGCTACGCCACTCCCTGATTTATTCGAAGTTTAGCTGTGATTCAGCGTGTCTTCATCGCGGCGGCCGGGTGATCGCTCCTTGCGATGCCGATGAAACCAGCGCCGCATACTTGGCAAATACCCCGGTGGGATAGCGCGGCTGCGGCGGCTTCCATTCTTTCATGCGCTGGCGTAGAACTTCGTCGCTGATCTCGACCTCTAACAAACGCTTGCTGACATCGAAGTGAATTATGTCCCCGTCGCGTACCGCGGCGATCGGGCCGCCCAGCGCGGCTTCCGGGGAAACGTGGCCGGCCATCAGCCCGTGCGTGGCGCCGCTGAAGCGGCCGTCGGTCAACAGCGCGACAGATGATCCTAATCCTTCACCCACTATCGCTCCGGTCACGCTCAGCATTTCGCGCATGCCTGGTCCGCCCTTCGGGCCTTCGTTGCGAATGACGACGACGTCGCCGGCCTTGATTTTCTTTGAGGTGACGGCGGTCATGGCGTCTTCTTCACAATCGAAAACCCGAGCTGGCCCGCGCTGCTCAAGCCGCTCATGCCCGCTGATTTTGGCCACGCAACCTTCGGGCGCTAGATTTCCCTTCAGAATGACGAGCCCTCCGGTTTTTTTCAGCGGACGATCGAGCGGCGCGATGACGGGCTGACCGGGAGTTTCTTTTGCGTCGTTGGCTTCCTCGGCGAACGTCCTGCCGGTCACGGTAAGAGTAGAGCCATCCGCGCACTTGGCGTCCAGAAGGCGTTTTGCGATGACGGGGATGCCGCCAGCTTTGTCGACGTCGGCGGCAACGTATTTTCCCGAAGGCTTAAGATCGGCGAGCAGCGGAGTGCGCTCGCTGATTCGCTGAAAGTCGTCAATCTCTAGCGCAACATTCGCTTCGCGCGAGATCGCCAGCAGATGCAGCACGGCGTTGGTCGAGCCGCCGGTCGCGGCCACCGACGCGATCGCGTTTTCAAAAGCCGCACGGGTGAGAATGCGGCGCGGCAGAATGCCGGTTTTCAGAAGATTCAGCACCACTTCGCCGCAGCGGAATGCGACTTCGTCCTTGCGCGCGTCCATCGCGGGCACGCTGTTGAAGCCCATAGGAGACAGCCCGATCGTCTCCATCACGGTCGACATGGTGTTCGCAGTATATTGGCCGCCACAGGCTCCGGCGCCGGGGCAGGCCACGTTTTCGAGGTCGTGCAATTCCTGGTCAGTAATTTTTCCGGCAGCGTTCGCGCCTACGGCTTCGAATACATCCTGGATGGTGACATCTTTGCCGCGATAACTGCCCGGCGCGATGGTGCCGCCGTACAGCACGAGGCCGGGAAGATCCAGACGCGCCAGCGCCATGGCCGCGGCGGGGATGGTCTTGTCGCAGCCCACCACGCACACCACGGCGTCGAACAGCTGGCCGCGGCACACCAGTTCAATCGAATCGGCAATCAGTTCGCGGCTCACCAGCGACGCCCGCATGCCTTCTGTGCCCATGGTTTCGCCGTCGGAGATAGCGATGGTGTTGAACTCCATGGGCGTGCCGCCGGCGGCGCGAATGCCTTCTTTCACTTTGGCAGAGAGCCGCCGCAGGTGAAAGTTGCAGGGCATGGTTTCGATCCAGGTGTTGGCGACGCCGATCAGCGGCTTGCGCAAGTCGGCGTCGGTGAAGCCAATGGCTTTGAACATGGAGCGCGCCGGAGCCCGGTCGCGCCCGTCGGTAATTCCGCGGCTGCGATGTTTAAGATCCATGATTGCTATCCGTCAGGAAAGATTAAAACATGAGTTGTCGTCCCGAGCGAAGCGAGGGATCTTGGTCTCTGCCCGCAGCGGTGACACGCGTGGTGCAGGCAAGAACCAGGATTCCTCGCTTTGCTCGGGATGACAGGTTGAGGGTTAGGGATGACAAGTTGAGGGTTGGGCAGAAAAAACTCGAAACCACAACTTAAGCGAGCGCTGCGCGCGACGACTGCTCCGTGATGCTCTCCGACGCCGGCGGATGCGCTCCCCACGCCGGAACTTCCTGCTCATGCAAGACAGGTCGCGACCGCACTTCGATGACATCGACGATGGAATACCACTCGCGGTAAAGCTGTCCAATCTGCTTGGGGTTCACTTCGAGCAGCATGGTGACCGCGTAATCCTGCCCCGCACCTTCAGCGTGCACGGTTGTGAGATCGAGCCCGCGGCGCGAAACTGCGTTCAGGATGCGCATCAGCGTGCCTTGCGTGTTGCGATAGCGGATGTGAAAAACCTGCATATTGGAACCCTCAAACGAAATTTGTAATTTCGTAATTTTAGAATTTGTAATCTGAAAACCGCGGAGACGGCCGTCGAGCTTTTCCAATTACAAAATTACCCAATTTCCAAATTACTCAATCTCTCTTACTCGTCCCCGTAAACCATCTCGGACAACGCCGCGCCTGCCGGAACCATGGGATAGACGTTCGCTTCGGGAGCGCAATCGAACACCAGCAACTCCGGCCCCGGCGAGCGCAGAAAATTGTCGATGAGATCTCCCGTCTCGGCCGACACCGGGAACTCCACCATGGCAGCCTCGTTCAGCCGCCATCCGTGAATTTTGTAAGCCTTGGCAATCTCGACGAAATCCGGATTGTCGCTCAAATCCGTTTCGGCATAGTTGCGCTCGTAGAAGAGCTGCTGCCACTGCCGCACCATGCCGAGATATTTGTTGTCGACGATCACCATCTTTATAGGAAGCCCGAGCCGGTGCACCGTCGCCAGCTCTTGGATGTTCATCTGGAAACCGCCGTCACCGGAAACGCAAAGCACGCAACTATCCGGCTTCGCCAGTTGTACGCCCACGGCTGCGGGCAGGGCGAAACCCATCGCTCCCAGGCCGCCCGAAGTAATAAACCCGCGCGGCGACGAAGAACGGTAACGCTGCGCCGCCCACATCTGATGCTGGCCTACGTCGGCGATGATCACGTTATCCTGCGGCAGGCGGCTGAAAAGCTCGTCGAGAAAACGAATGGTCGGCTGCGCCAGCCCTCGCGGATCAAGCTCCGCGCGCTCCGCTCCGCAGGCCACGGCGCGCCAGGTGCTCCAATCGGGCAGGGAAGCCTTGCGTGCTTCCGCGTGGAATGTGGGAATCATGTCGGCCAGGTTGCCTATTACCGGCAAGTCGCAGGCTCGCACTCGGTCAAGCTGCGCCGGATCAATCTCAAAGTGGATGATTTTTGCGTTGGGGGCAAATCGCGTTGGATCGCCAGTGACCCGATCATCGAGGCGTGCCCCGAAAACCATCAGTAAGTCGGTTTCATGCAAGGCGGTGTTTGCCGCGCGCGTTCCATGCATGCCGACCATGCCCAGGTAATAAGGCGATTGCGGAGGAACGGCGCCGAGTCCGTGCACGGTAGCGAAGGTAGGGACATTCAAATCGTCGAGCAGCCGCCGCAATTCCGGAATCGCTCCTGAAAGCTTCGCTCCTGCGCCCACCAGCGCGACCGGCCGCGTCGCTCGTTGCAGCAAGGCTACAATCGTGTCGCTGAACGCGCCTTCGGCTTTCGCGTCGGCGGGCCGGGCGTGGGGCTTGAACTTCGCAGGCCCGGAGAATTCCTTCTTAGCTTTCAATATGTCGGTAGGAATGTCGATGACGACCGGCCCCGGCCGACCGCTGCGCGCCCAGTAAAATCCCTCGGCAATCGCGTCGGGGATTTCGTCGATTGTGCGGACCAGCCGGCTCCATTTGGTCAGCGAAAGCGTTACTCCGAAAACGTCAGTCTCCTGAAACGCATCGGTGCCGATCATCGCCGTCCGCACCTGCCCTGTGATGCAGACCAAAGGAACCGAGTCCATCTTGGCGTCGGCGATGCCCGTGACCAGGTTGGTCGCGCCCGGCCCGCTGGTCGCCATGGCCACGCCAACTTTTCCCGTAACTCGCGCGTAGCCTTCCGCCGCAAATACCGCGCCCTGCTCATGCCGCGTGAGGACGTGCCGCACTCCGCTACCATCCAGCGCGTCGTAGAGCGGCATGATCGCTCCGCCGGGGTAGCCGAACACCAGGTCGACCCCTTCGGCGCGCATACAGCGCAGAACGATTTCTGCTCCCTTAAGCATTCACGACCTGTTTAGCCGCCGGCTTCGGAGCTTCTGCCGGCTTCTTCGCTTCGCGACCGGGCAGCCAGCTCATCATGCCGCGCAACTGCGCGCCCACAATCTCGATCGGATGCTTCTGCTCTTTCTCCCGCAACTCGGCAAAGTTGTAACCGCCGTCTTTGTTTTCTTTGATCCACTCGCGAGCGAAGGTTCCATCCTGAATGTCCGACAGAGTTTTCTTCATCGCCGCCCGCGTGGCATCGCCCACAACCTTCTCACCGCGTGTCAGGTCGCCGTACTCGGCCGTGTTCGAAATCGAATACCGCATGCGCCCGAGGCCGCCTTCGTAGATCAGGTCGACAATCAGCTTCATCTCATGCAGACACTCGAAATAAGCAATCTCAGGAGCGTAGCCGGCTTCGACCAGCGTCTCGAATCCTTTCTTGATCAGCGAAGTCAAGCCGCCGCACAGCACAGCCTGCTCGCCGAACAGATCGCTTTCGGTTTCTTCGCGGAAGGTAGTCTGCAACACGCCCGCACGGGTCGAACCAATGCCGTGCGCGTAGGCCAGCGCAAACTCGTGAGCACGCTTGCTGGAATCCTGTTGAATCGCGATCAGCGACGGCACGCCGCGCCCTTCGGCGTAAACCCGCCGCAGCAGGTGGCCGGGGCTTTTGGGCGCGATCATCACTACGTCCACATCAGTCGGCGGGACGATCGTTTTGAAATGAATGCTGAAGCCGTGCGAGAAGCCCAGAATCTTTCCGGGATGGAGGTAAGGCTGGATATATTGCTCATACACCGCCGCCTGCGTCTCATCCGGCGTGAGCACGTGGATCCAGTCGGCGCGCTTGGCGGCCTCATCGGGAGCCACTACGACCATGCCATCGGCGCGAGCCTGCTGCGCGCTGGGGCGGTTGGGCTCGAGGCCGACGAGCACCTTGTAGCCGCTGTCGCGCAGGTTCTGCGCTTGCGCATGTCCCTGGCTGCCGTAGCCCAGGATGGCGATGGTTTTGCCCTTCAGGGCATCGGGGTTTGCGTCGTGTTCATAAAAAATAGTAGCCACCAGCGTGCTCCTCTCGGTCACAAGGGGAGGAAAGATGCCCTTGCTGTTTGGGGATAAGTCGCTAACCGACCGGTCGGTCGGTTACTAAAGAAATGCTACCTTCGCCCGTGCCCCATGTCAAGCGGGAACTATTCCGTCCGCCTTACCGGACTGGTGCCCACTTGCGGCATTCTGACGGGGTGACAGGAGAAGTCAAAGGTGGGCCAACTTTGAAGCGAACGACGCCGTCCGAGGTCGAACAGAAGGTTCTTGTCCCTGTGCTACTGCTCATTGGGGAGGCAACGGCTACGAATTCCTTACAAACCTGAGCCGCCAGCCTGCAATCTGCCGTGAGGCGGAAATTGTATCCTGTCTTGGAACACCACGCGCCCGTGGTGCAACTTGGATTGCCCAGAGTCGCGTCGATGAGGCTCGCATGTTGCGGCGACTGATAGCCCGGTCCACGCGGGTCGGGGCCGAGGCTGGCCAGATCGGTCGCGTATCCTTTGTCGGGATAATTGCTGAAATAGCCGACTTGGGCAGCGATCAGCACGCGCATTGTCCCGACGGCGGATGATTCATTGGCTGCCATTCGCGCGCGCATCAGGTTGGGAATGGCGATCGCCGTCGCCACCAGCATCATACTGACGTCCGCCCCTCCACTCGTACTGACTCCGCGGATCGCGCTCTGGTCGCCATAAGCGCGAAACACGATGGGCGTAGTGGGTGGGGAGAGCCGCGCGAAGGAATCCGCCATCTCTGGCGACATGCGGCGCAGATTCAGAGCCGTTACTGCTGTGGGGTCTTCGTACAGCAAGGCGGAAACATCTGCGGGGTAACCGGCGGGAAGAGATGCCGTGAATTTGGTCGACTTGGCGAACGACTCGCCCGATTTGTGCAGTCGAATCGCCGCTGCCACTGTTTCATGACTGGAGGCGACGATCAGATAACCTTCGGCGAAGGCGTAGACAATCTGCATCGGCTTCGGAGTAGAAGGAATCGTCAATGAGTGGTAAGTGATTCCGTCTTCCACGAATTCCATTGCCGGGAAGGGCGTGGTCGCCAACATCTTCGCCAGCGTTTGCTGCAGATGGTCCGCATCACTGGTGCGCAGAATTATCTTCCAGTCAGGTTTGGGTTCGGCAAATCCTTCGGCTTCCATCGTGATTTCGCCTGGGAGCAGGCTCAGCAAGTCGTCCTTGAGATTGATGTGCATTGCCTGTTCCGTGAGGGTCAGGGTGGCGAGCGCTTTGGGATTCGAAGAGGAAGAGATCTCTTTGATGTCATCGAAGATCTCTCCCAGATTTTTAAGGTTTACGCTGCTCACGATGGAGGCTTGCGGTGAGACGAAGTTCAGGCTGCCGAGCGGCGCAGGAGCCGCAAGCCAGGATGCGATGCCATGGCGCGGGCCCACAAAACTCAGTTCCATTCGACCCTCTGATCCTTGGGCCTGGTGCCGATACTCCCAGACCACATACTTCGCATCTTTAAGACCCGTGCGATCGAAAATGTTTTGATTCTGCTGCCTTCCTGGTGGGATCTGGTTAAGAATGGTGTGCAGATCGGCGGCCATCAGGGCGGACGTTCCGCCTTGATACGCTTCGTTCAGACGCTGCCCGAAAGGCGTCGAGGCGAAATCCGTTGTCCTGGCATCCAGAAAGCTGTTGAATCCGCGCACCGACTGCAGGTTTTCTGCCGCGATCACAAAATCCGGGCGTACCAGCACCACGAGTTGCTCCGCGCCAGAGCCGCTTTCCGCCTGAGCCAACTCTGAAGATCTAGAACGCGAATCCTCGACTGCGCTTCGCCGGGGCTTTCCTTCAGAATGTGTTCCAGAGCGTTCTTGAACCCTGGCTTGCGCAGCTCCGCAACGATAAGCAATTTGCGACTCGCGGCGCCCTTTTCGGATATCCCGCCCGTTTCGCCGGAGACGACTATCTCGTCGCCCAGATATTGTGAGACCTCATAGAATTTCTCCAGGAAATCCTGCAGCTTCGGTCCGGTTGAACTCAGTTCGCCGTGCTGCCACCAATCCCGCAGCACCGCACTCGCCTGCAGTTCCTGCCTCAGCGTTTCCACCGTTTGATGGGCCGTCTCGCCGTAGTTTGGGAAGGCGACATAATAGGTGGTTTCCATCGGCAGGCGTGGCAACAAGCGGCTCTCGGTGCGAAGCGGAGGGAGTTGAACATTATTCTTGAGCGCTTCGACCAGATGTGCCAATTCCGTGGGCAATCCGGGATACTTCTTCAAATCGTCGGCAAAAGGAATCTGTGGCTGAGGCTTTACCGCGCTCTGAGAAAAGCAGGCCAGCGGCAAGAAGAGAAACAATCCAGTCGCAGCGGAACTGATCAGGGAACGACAGCACCGCGTTCTCGCCTCTTGCATCCCGTCACCTCTCGACTAAATTTCGGCTTGACCCGGGGCTCGGTTTCCATTCGGCTGGCGATCCAACCTGTCGTTGGTTTCGGACAAACTAACATTGCCCGACACAAACGGGAAGCGAAAACATTGTCGGGATGGCCCAAGGTAGAAGCCAGAAGCTGGGAGCTAAGAGCTGAAAGCTGACAGCTGAAGGCCAGCAGTCCATTGGCATTCCTCCGCGCAACTGTTTACCATGTCACCCGATGACCCGCGAGACCGTGGTCGATTCCCGGCAGGAAATTCTGCGCACCGCCGCGCGCCTGTTCCAACAGCGCGGCTATGACGCGACTTCCATGAACGATGTGGCCGCCGCGCTCAAGCTGAGCAAAGGCGGCCTCTACCACCACTTTCAGAGCAAGGACGAAATCCTCTACGAGATCATGAACCACGCCATGGAGATCACCCAGGAACGCGTGCTCAATCCTGTGCGCGGCATCGCTGACCCCGAAGAGCGCCTGCGCGCTCTGATTCGCTTGCACATCGAGGTTGTGCTCAGCCCCCGCGACCGCGAAATCACGGTGATGCTGCATGAGAACCATCCCCTGCCGCCGGCCCTGCGCAAGCGCATCAACATCCGCAAGAAGGATTACATTCATTTCCTCGAGAGCCTGATGAGCGAGGTTCAGGAAAAAGCTAAAAATCAGACAAGAGGGAGGGTCAGCCCGCGTGCCGCCGCCTTCGCCCTGCTCGGCATGATCAACTGGATTTATCAGTGGTATAAGCCGGAGGGCGAACTGCAGGCGCAGAACCTGATTCCGCAGTTCACCGACCTCATTTTCGGAGGCATCTTCGCTTGAGAGATGACAGAGCTTGAGGGGTCAATGAGTATGAAAACCTTTTTCGCCACCCTGCCCGAACTCGCTGAGCAGCGTGCCGTGAGCGGCAGGCCATACCGCGAGTTCCTGCGCGTGCCGGCGATGAGCGCCGGACTCTACGTCCTGCCCGCCGGGGAAACCGACCACCAGAAGCCACATCGCGAAGATGAGATTTACTACGTGATTCGTGGCCGCGCCCGCTTCAAGGCCGGCTTCGAAGACCGCGAGGTTTCCGGAGGCAGCCTGATATTCGTAGCAGCCGAGGAAGGCCACCGCTTCTACGACATCGCCGAAGAGCTCGAAGTCCTGGTCTTCTTCGCGCCTGCCGAAAGCTAACTCGCGAGAGCGATGGATTACCAGATCACATCTATGCAGCCCTCGGACTGGCTCGCGGTTCGCGAAATCTACGCTGAGGGCATCGCCACCGGCCAGGCAACATTTGAAACCCTGCTCCCTGACTGGGAGAAGTGGGACAGCAGCCATCGCCAGGATTGCCGGCTGATCGGGCGCGTAGGCGGCCAGGTCGTAGGCTGGGCGGCGCTCAGCCCGGTTTCCGCTCGCCGTGTCTACTCGGGAGTCGCGGAGGTTTCCGTCTACGTGGCCGCTGCAGCGCGGGGCCGTGGAGTCGGCACAGCGCTTCTGAAAGCGTTGATCGAAGAATCGGAGCGCTGCGGTGTTTGGACGCTGCAAGCAGGCATATTTCCCGAAAACTCTGCCAGCATCGCGATCCACAAGTCTTGCGGATTCCACGAAGTTGGAAAAAGACAACGCATTGGCAAACTCGGCGAGACGTGGAGAGACGTGTTCCTGCTGGAGCGACGAAGCAAGGTGGCGGGCATGTAGTCGAGAGTGTGTCTAGCAACTTGCTACAAAGTACTCGGTACTACTTGGCCGGAATCCAATAAATCTCTTCCTTAACCCCCGTCTTGTCGAGGAACCCGCGCCGCTTCAGGATCGCTTTGCTGTTCGCGATCATGTCAGGATGCCCGCACAAATACGCCGTCGTGTTCGTCGCGTCAAGCTCCCAGTGATCGGCATACTTGCGCAGAATATCGTCGGCCCTGCCGATCTCACCCGGCCAGTCCGCATGATCCCACGGACGGCTCACCGTAGGCACATACTTGAACCAGGGCAGTTCAGCATCGAAGTGCGTCAACTCATCCTTGTAGCCGAACTCCCAGGGCCGGCTGGCGCCGTTCAGCAGATAAAGTTTGTGACTGCCGTCGAAGTGCCCTTCCTTCCAGTCCTTCGACAGCGCGCGCACAAAGCTGACGAACGGGGCCACTCCGGTGACGGTCGAAACCAGCAGATGATGCTTGCGCCCACTTTCCGTGTCGAGCGTAAATTTGCCCTTCGGCACTTTGCGCATCAGCAGACCGTCGCCCGGTTGCAACTGGTGCAGCCGCGGGGTGAGCGCTCCTTCAGGAACCAACTCGAAGAAAAACTCGATCTCATCTTCGAAAGGAGCTGAGACAATCGAGTACGGACGCTCCGTGCGCTTGCCGTCGTGTTCCACCCCCAGCGTGGCGTACTGCCCGGGAGAAAACTTGAACTCCGCCCCCGGCTGAATGCGAAACATCCACAGGTCAGGCGCGAAGTCAACGCGTCTGGTGACCCGCGCCTGGAAAAACTTGTCGTCCAAAGTCGTCATGAATTCAAAACCTCGCAATTAGCCATATCAATTAGATGCCACGGTAAAAGCGGAAAATGCGGGGCGGCAAAGTGGAGAGATAATACACGCCGAGTGGAAAGATGACAACCGAACGGTCGTTCGATACGAACCTTGACCCAAGCTTTTTCACCACAGAGTCACAGAGGCACAGAGAAAACCTCTAACATGTCTATCTTGTTTTTAGCGTTCCCTGTGTCTCTGCGACTCTGCGGTGAAAAGCTTCTATTTGCCCACCACCAGCACCACAAAACTATCCGGCAAAATACTCCGCCGAGGATGCGGGTTATCCGCCGTAGCGGCCGGAGGCGGACCAAACTTCGCCGTCACCAGATACACATTGTGCGTCTTGGAATCCAGCGCCATCGTGCGCGCCCCGGCTTGCGTCGGAACATTTTCCGCCACGCTGAATTTTTCCGGCGACTCCTCGCGTACCACCGTCAAAACACCTTCGCCGCAGGACGCAAAAGCCAGTCCGGTTTCATCGTCGAATGTGGTCGCGTCCACGCCGTCACCGATCGCCGGCGTGACCAGGACCTTGCCCGTGTCGGCATTCACCACGGCCATCATCTTTTCGCAGCCTGCAAACAAGCGGCGATTCTTCCGGTCCATCGACAGGCCCGAAGGCGATTCGCAAGGCGCCAGCGGCCACGTCGACTTGACCACCAGTTTGTTCGCATCAATCGCCGTCAACTCGCTCTTGTCTTCGATGTTCACAAAAATCTCGCCCTTGCCGTCACTGGCGGCAAATTCCGGCTTGCCGTCGAGCTTGATCGTGCCCAGCACCGTGCCCTTAGCCGCATCGATGGCGGTTGAATCCTGGCTGCGGCCGTTGAATGTGAAAACTCGCCGCGTTGCCGGATCGTAAAGAATCGCATCCGGATTTTCTCCGGCCTTCACTTTGCTGATCGTGGACAGGGTTTTGAGATCAAAGATGCTGACCGTGCCTTCGCGGCCGTTGCTGGTAAAGCCGCGGCCCAACTCCGGCGCCAGCGCAATACCATGCACACCCGGCGTGTCCGCAATGTCGCCCACCGTCTTGCCGGAATCGAGATCAAGCACGATGACATGCGTCGCACGCGAAACATAAAGCCTCCGCGCCGCTGCATCCGCGATCAGATAATCCCAACCTCCATCCCCGCCGACCTTGTAAGTGGTCACAACCTTATATCCCGGCGTTGCCGCAGCCAGAGCGACAGCAGCGATTATTAGAATCAACGAAGCCGGTACCCAACAGCGCAGCCAATTCCTCTTCTCCATCATGTTTTCCTCCCCAACCGCACTTGCCCGCGACCCGGCGTCTAACCGCAAGGGCGGAGCCCAGAAGTAACTTTACCCTACTCCGGGCCGTCCCTAAACTGGGGCTGTGGATGTATTTCGACCCAACCTGCCGGAGCACACGGTGAGCGGGCGCCAACTGTCGCCGACAACTTGGTGCGCACTTCACTCCGTCGCCACGATGGCTGGAGTTGCCTTCGCGCTCCTGCTCGCCATCGGTGGAGGCCCTGTTGCTGTCTGGGGAAAAACCGCCGGCCTGTTTTCATCGCGGCCAGACGCTGAACTCTCCGCAACCGATCTCGATAACCAGCAGCCGCAGAAACAAGCGGAATTGCTCCTCGAGCGCGCAGTGCGCAATTCCGTCGGAGACACTAGCCAGGTCGAAGCCCAGATCGAATCGCGCAGCGATGCCTGGCGCGGTCACCTCCAATGGGATTCGCAACTCGGCGACCTCACCACGGTCGCACTCAATTCCAATAACCTGAGCGTGCGCGCCTCCGCCATCGAAGTGCAACTCGCTGCTTACGGGCTCACAAAGACCGAATCAACTGTCGATGCCATGGTGCGGCAGGCCGACTCTCGCGATCACCGGCAGAAAATTTGGGCACTATGGGCTCTGGGCTTGCTCGGCAACCGTGGAGTTGAGCCCGAGCGCATCGTCCATGTGCTGGCCGCACAGCTGAATGATCCCAGCATGAATTCCGACACAGATCGAAACAAGGATGGAAGTGTTGCCGGACAAAAAGAAGACGCGCGCCGCTGGGCCGTCGAAGGCCTGGCTCTGGTAGGAACGACGCCGACCATCGCGCCCCTGCTCGAAACCATGCGCAATGATCCATCCTCCGTGGTGCGCGAACACGCCGCCTGCAGTCTGGCGCAATCCGGCATGTTGAGCCACGAGCAGCGCCTTATTGCTGTGCCGCAATTGATTGACTACTCCGCCGACCCCGCCCTCGACGCTCAGACTCGCGCCTGGGCCTTCCAGGCTCTGGCCGACATCACGAAACAACACCTGCCTAACGATTTCGCGGCCTGGCGCAGCTGGTATCAAACATCAGGGGCCGGGCGCCAGTGATCAGTTCGAGCCGTCAAGATTCTTGCTGACCACTTACCACTGACGACTCGCCACCTTTCTCCATTCCCCATAGCAGGGCGGGTGCGCCCCGGTCCCAGGAGGCTGTGTGCCAGCTCCACGGGGCGCACCACCCATCCGACTTCGCAAGAAGAACGAAAAAGAACCCAACCCTTGCGGCCAAAATTAACCTTGCCAGCGTCTAATAAAACGTTGGAGGAGCAGGCCTTCCAGAACTGCGTCAAAAATCGATTCTTTGCATTTGGCTTTAGCCCTTGAGGTTTGTAGCGTAGTCCGTGAAACCTTGCGAGGACGCTTCTAGTGGCATCGGGGTGATTTTCGTCGTACTCTCATCTCTATCGACATGCGCTCGACCAAACCGATCTCCGCTTCGGTGCACTCGGCAGTCTCCGATCTGCTGGCGGATCTCCACGCGAAAAGCGGCTGCGAAAAGATCGGACTCACCCGCGAATCTTTCGCCGTAATTCTCTGCGAAGTGGCCGCCAAGTATCTGCCCTCAGGCGTGACCCACGCGGATGCCCGCATCTTTCTTCTCACTCTGCGCGTCGACGAACTGGCGCTAGCCCAGGCCTGCGCGGCCGGCAACAATTTCGCGTGGGAACTTTTCCTCACCCGCTATCGCGAAAAGCTCTATCAGTCGGCGCTGCGTATTGCGCGCGAAGACTCAGCCGCCCGCGACCTGGCCGACAGTCTCTATGCCGAGCTCTATGGAACCTCTACCCGCCACGGCGAGCGCCTTTCGAAGCTGGCCTCATTCACTGGCCGCGGATCGCTCGAAGGCTGGCTCCGCACCGTGCTGGCGCAGGAATTCGTAAATCGCTACCGCCGCACCAAACGTGAGATCAGCCTCGACGAAGAGGGCGAAGACGGGGCGCAGTTCGCCGCGCCCCAGCCGGAGCCGCTACCTTCCGCCGACTCCCGCCTGGAATCTGCCACCGACGCGGCCCTGGCTGCGCTCGACCCTGAAGACCGCATGGTGCTGGCGGCTTATTATCTCGACGGACGCACCCTGGCCGAGATCGCCCGCATGCTGGGCGTGCACGAGTCCACCATAAGCCGCAAAGTGGACAAACTGGCTAAGTCGTTGCGCAAGAAAATCCTGGCGGGCATGATGCAGCAGGGCATGTCCCGCCGCCAGGCCGAAGAAGCGCTCGAAATGGACGTCCGCGACCTGCAGGTAGATATTCGCCGCAGTCTCGCGCAAGATTCCCCGGCACCAGCGTTCTCAGACAAGGAAGTGCAAATCAGAACCCGCGAAGGCTCCGGATAGGCTTCGCGAAGTTTTGAGAAGTTTTGAGAAGTTCGCGGCTTTCAGCCGCGCCGATACCGACAAATGGAAAGCCTTCCAAAATTCATGGTCAAGCGGTTGCAGTCGCCCGTTGCGGACTCGCACCCCGACCCCGATCTGCTCACGGCTTTCGCCGAGCACTCTCTCGCCGGTGCTGAACGGGACGATCTGGTTGAGCACCTGGCGCGCTGCGGCGATTGCCGCGAAGTAGTCTCGCTAACCCTGGCACCGCAACTTGATGTGCAGCCGGCGTCGCACAGCAGCGAAAACTGGTTCGGCTGGCCGTTTCTTCGCGGATCAGCCTGGCACTGGACCGCAGTCGCAGCTGGCTTGGTGCTGATCGCTTCGATTGGAGTGATGCAGTTGCGCCGGCAACAGGGCAGCGAACTGGCGTCCAACGTCTCCCAGGCGCAGCCGGCGATCGCCGCTCCATCTCCAAGTATCGACCGTTCTTCGCCGGATGCCGCTCTTGAAACTCGGACGCAGAAAGAAGCTCTGGCCACCCCCCAGGTTCAAACCACTGAAGCCGAGAAGAAGCGTGCCCGCTCTGCCGCCAGCCAGAATCCAACTCCAGCCTCGCAGACAGTTGAGTCCGCGGAGGCCCTGGCACAAAGCCAGATCCAAGACCAGCTCGTCCAGAATAAAGTCGCAGAGCAGTCCCCCGCCTATGCGAATCGCGTAGACAAGGCAAAGCCTGCGTTGCAGCAAGGTTCGCCTGCTATGGCGCCCGCGCCTTCGTTGCACACCGATCCGACTCTCCTGAAAGGCCCTCCGGCGCCCCGCTGGATCATCAGCGCCAGCGGCGCGTTGCAGCGGTCGTTCGATGGCGGCAGAACCTGGCTGGATGTCGACGTTACAGTTGCGGCTGCCGAAGCGCAGCCCGAAGCCCCTGCCAAGGGAAAAAAGGAAGCCGACTCCAAGGCAATGCAGTCGGCTCCCGCCGCGCCCACAATCTTTCGCGCGCTTTCCGTATCCTCGAACGCCGCTGAAGTCTGGGCCGGAGGTTCCGGCGGAACGCTGTATCACACCGTCGACGCCGGCAACAGCTGGGTCCGAGTTCTACCGTTCGCCGGCGGCCGCGTGCTCGCAGGCGACATTCTCAGCATCCAGTTCTCCGACCCGCGGAACGGAACCGTCACCACCTCAACCGCCGAAGTCTGGACCACGCCCGATGACGGCCAAACCTGGCAGAAGCAACCATAATTTCCGGTCAGCCCCGCGCTGTGTCATCCTGAGCGAAGGTTGTGCTTCGCGGACGTGAAGCACAACCGCAGTCGAAAGCCTGCCCCTGAGCGAAGCCGAAGGGGACCCCATGCTCGCGTGTAGTGGCGCCTGCCTCGCGTGGAGTTTCTGTCACGCCCGGCCTTTTTTCCCCGGCTGTTGGGCCAAAGTCCAGCGTGCACCGAATCAGCACCCTCCCAAACCCGGCAAAATCCCGTTACCAAAGTGACGTTTACACTAATTCGTTAGTTCACTACTATCCATTTCGTGGTTTGGCAGTTCTGGGGGAGGGCTGCCGAGGCGTCCTGAACTGAAAAGTTTGGGGCGCTTTTTTTATTGCTCGCGGCAGGCTGCGGAAAAAACTCTGATTCGAGCGAGTTCGGGAAGGGGCACGACGTTCAGTCGTGCCATTAAGTAGTCTAGAATGCTCCGCGCTCCAGCGCCCGAGGTCAGCTTTCCCCTGCCGCGCGGTTTTTTCCGCAGCCCTGCCGGGGGTAATGTGGAGACGACTACTTCGAACACCCCGCGCAGTACCCGCCAATCTCCAGCCGCGACACCACAATCCGGAACCGGCAGTCTTTCTCCACCTGCCCCTTCAGCTTCTCGAAAATATCGCTGACGAACTCCATGATCTTGCCGCAGCGCAGGCAGGCCATATGGATGTGGTCCCGGTTCAGCTTGCGCTCGTAGTAGTGTCCCTCACCGTGGATGTGCATCAGGTCGAGTTCGTCGATCAGGCCCTGCCGCTTGAGCAGCTTCAGCGTGCGGTAAACCGTGCTGCGATCCACGCTCGCATCCAGCTTTTGCGCCTTGCGCAAAAGCTGCGCCGCATCCAGATGTTTGGTGGCCGTTTCCATCACCTGCAGAATGGCGCGGCGCTGTCCTGTCATGCGGATTCCGCGGTCGGCCAAATGGGACTGCAGCCGGCCCGGGATTTCAGTTTGTGGTAATGGCATTGGACCCTCCTGAGCCCGTCGCAACTGGTCGCAACCGCGCTGCGACGAATTCTTTGCCCCGCTCTTGACGGAATGCGAAGACATCCGTCAAACTCAAAACTGTAGATCAGATGCGACTCGATTGCAACTAGCCTGACTTCCGATTCACCCCTTATGACCCAGAAGGTTCACAACCGGGAATTGATATTAATCCTAGATGCGACCGATTCGCAACTACTCGATTCCCAACCCGAGGCGACTCCCACATCCCGGTCCCGGCTCCCATTCATAACCACGCCGCGAAGCCTGGCCACCCGCGTTGTGCGCTGCCTCTGCCTCTTTCTTTGTCTGCTCGCGGTTGCTCGGGCTGGTGTCGGTGGCAGCATCTCCGGCACCGTCAAAGACCCCTCCGGCGCCGCCATCGCCAACGCTTCCGTTACCCTGATCAACTCCGCCACCGGCGTTCGGCAATCCGCCACCACCGACGGCCGCGGCTCCTACACTTTTCCTGTCCTTCCCGTCGGCAATTATGTTCTCGAAGTCAACCAGCCCGGTTTCAAACCCTACCGCCGCAACGGAATCGTCCTCGACACCAGCAGCGCACTTCTGCTGGATGTTGTCCTGCAAGTGGGCCCATGGATTGACGTCATCACGGTCAGCGACAGCGCCGTGCACCTCGAGACCTCCAGCAGCCAGATGGGCGAAGTCATTAACAGCGATCAGATGACCGCCGTGCCCCTGGACGGCCGCAGCTATACCGATCTGCTCTCGCTTCAGGCCGGAGTTGCTCCTGCCACTTCGATCACTTCCAGCACGGTGCAGGATGTCGGCGCCAGCGCGCTCTCGCCCTCCGGCGATCTGAATCCCGGCACCATTTCCATCCACGGCCAGCGCGAATTCGCCAACGCCTTCATCGTGAACGGCAGCGACTCCGAAGAAGACGTGAACATGGGCACTGCCATCATTCCCGACCTCGACTCCATCGCCGAGTTTCGCATTCTCACCAGCAATTTTGACGCGGAGTACGGCGAGTTCAGCGGCGGCCAGATCAACGTCATCACCAAGTCCGGCAGCAACGCATTTCACGGCGATCTTTTCGAGTTCCTCCGCAACACCGACCTGGATGCGCGCAATTACTTCTCCCCCACCCGCGGCACCTTCATTCAAAATCAGTTCGGCGGAACCTTCGGCGGCCCCATCCAGCGCAACAAGATCTTCTTCTTCGCCGACTATCAGGGAACGCGCCAGCGCCAGGGAGTCGATACCGGCTTGATCCCGGTGCCCTTCCACTGCAGACCGCAGCGGAGATCTATCCGACCAGGCCAGTTCCTTCTACACCACCGAAATCGTGAACGGACAAACAGTCATAGTGCCCACTCTGGTGAGCGGCCCCGCCTGGGCTAACACGTTGTCGCAGCCCGGGAAGCTCGGCTATAAGATCGACCCTGGTGAGCCCTACTATTTTCCCGGCTGCACCAACACAAACTATTCTCCCGGAAGCACCACAGCCTGTGTTCTTCCCACGCTGCAAATCCCAAGCAAGGCTTGGTCGGTACCCGCGCAAAATCTATTGCAGTACATTCCGGCGCCAAATGCGTCCAGCACTCAGTTTGCAACCTCCGCCAACAACCAGGCCCTGCGCGACGATAAAGGCTCCCTGCGCCTCGACGCCAACACCGGCTGGGGTCTGATCTCCGGCTATTACTTCCTCGACGATTATTCGCTGAACAATCCCTATCCCGTCGCGCAGGGCGGAGCCAGCGTCCCCGGCTTCAACGCGCTGTATCTCGGCCGGGCGCAACTATTCAGCGTGGGCGATACGAAAACGTTGAACCCGACCTCGGTCAACGAAGTCCACTTCAGCTACCTGCGGGCATTCAACGACCTCGGCAAACCCCAAGGCGGCCTCGGCGTCAGCCTGGTGTCACAGGGTTTCGTCACGTCTTCGGGAGCACCCAGCATCGTTGCTCTCGCCCCCCAAAACGAAGGAGTCGAGAACCTCGTCTTCAACAACTTCTCCACCGGTACGAACACCAACGAACTGAAGCAAGCGAACAATACCTTCCAGTGGCTCGACAACTTTTCCAAGGTTGCGGGCCGCCACACCATGAAGTTCGGCGGCGAGTTTCATTACGACCAGGTCAACGTGAATCCGATCGCCCAGTTCAACGGCAACTTCCTGTTTACCGGAAGCGAGACCGGCCTCGACTTCGCCGATTTCCTGCTCGGGATTCCCAGCCAATACAACCAGAGCCAGCTGAATCCTTTTACGGCCGGAACAAATACATCGGCATCTTCGCGCAGGATAGTTGGCGGCTAAAACCCAACCTCACTCTCAACTACGGCGTACGCTGGGACCGCATCGAGCCCTGGTATGAAAAGTACAATCAGATTTCAACCACCGAACCCGGCAAGCAGTCAGTAGTTTTCCCGGGCGCGCCGGCGGGAATCTTGTACCCCACCGACCCCGGAGTGCGGCGCACCCTCGCGCCTCCGGGCGATGAATTCTCGCCCCGCATCGGTCTCGTCTATTCGCCCGAGGTATCGGCCGACACTTTCCTCGGCAAGATGCTAGGCGGTCCCGGCAAGACCAGTCTTCGCGCCGGTTTCGGAATGTATTACACCTCCATCGAAGCCCTCACCATCGGAGTCCTCGCAGCCAACGCTCCCTATGGCACCACTTACAGCAGCCCCGCACCGCCGACGTTTTCGAATCCGTTCGTGACCGCTTCCACTGGGCATCACCTCGGCCAGTATTTCCCCGTCACGTTTGCGCCGTTGAATTCCTCCAGCAGCCATCCTGACTCCACCCTCGACTGGTCGCAGTACATCCCCATCAGCGGCATTCCGGCGTATCCCGTCAGCAATCGCATTCCATACACCGAGCAATACATGTTCTCGATCGAGCGGCAGCTGGGGAACAATACCGTGTTCAGCGCCAGCTATGTGGGCAATCAGTCGCATCGCCTTCTGGTTCTGGTGGAATCGAACCCTGGTGATCCGGCGCTGTGCCTCAGCCTGCCCGGCTGCGGACCTTTTAAAGAAACGGAAAGTGGAACCCGCGGACCCCTGGGCTCGAATTTCGGCAGCGACACCAATCAGTCCACGATCGGCAATTCCAACTACAACGCACTCGAACTCAGTCTTCGCCACACCAGCAAGCGCTTGCAATTGTTCGCCAGCTATACCTACAGCAAATCCATCGATCAATCCTCGAACGTGGGTGAAGAAGTAAACCCGATCAATCCCGCGCTCAGCTGTGCTTTGTCCGCCTTCGACGTAAAGCACAACTTTGTAGTGAGCTATGCCTACGATCTGCCCTTCGAACATCTGTTCGGCGTTTCCAATCTCTGGACGAAGGGTTGGACCATCTCCGGCATCACACACTTCAGCAGCGGTTTCCCGGTGACGCTGCTCAACTACGGCGACAATTCTCTGCTCGGAGCCGAGCCCAACGGCATCAACAACTACGGCGTCGATGAGCCGCAATACACTCCCGGGCCGCTTGAGCTGAATTCCAATCCGCGCAACGGCCAGCCGTATTTCAATACCAGCCTCTTCAGTCTCCAGCCTCTGGGCGAACCCGGCAACGCCAAGCGCCGCTTCTTCTACGGCCCCGGTATCGACAACTACGACATGGCATTGCTGAAGACGGTTCCGCTCACTGAATCCAAGTCCCTGCAGTTCCGTTTCGAAGGCTTCAACGTATTCAACCACGCCCAGTT
The DNA here is from genome assembly GCA_963743115.1 of uncultured Acidobacteriaceae bacterium. Taxonomy (GTDB): domain Bacteria; phylum Acidobacteriota; class Terriglobia; order Terriglobales; family Acidobacteriaceae; genus Sulfotelmatobacter. Next base: position 646,156 of record CAVUOM010000003.1, read on the forward strand.
CTACGGACCAGCTTCGGTCAACGGCAACATCAACAGCTCGTCGTTCGGCGAGGTGGTCAGCGCGGCCCCTCCGCGTCTGATGCAGGCCGCCGTAAAGTTCACCTTTTAGGAACACCTGTCATCCTGAGCGGAGTTTGTGCTTCGCGAAAGCGAAGCACAAACGCAGTCGAAGGATCCCTGGCTTCCATGCACGGCCGCGATCCCATCGGGGCGTCTCCACCACGGCCCGCCACGCCATCCGCGCGTAAACGGTTTTTGCGACCTTCGCACCCCCCCCTGCATCGAATGGCAGGTGGTACGATAAAGGGTTGGTCCCGGTTTGGGGGCAGCATTCATAGATCGTATTCATTCAAGACCGTATTAAATTTAAGATCGTCCGGGTCCCGGCCACGACAGCTCTGGGTTGGAGCGTCTGCCGAACAACGCGACGTTACAACTGAGGAGAGATATATGGCAGGCAATGGAATCGTCGAAGTGACAGACGCAAACTTCGACCAGGACGTTTTGAAATCGGACAAGCCCGTGCTGGTGGACTTCTGGGCAACCTGGTGCGGCCCCTGCCGCGCCATCGCTCCCATCGTCGAAGAACTGGCCAAGGACTACCAAGGCAAAATCAAAATCGGCAAGATGGATGTCGACGCCAACAGCTCCACTCCCATGCGCTACAAAGTCACCGGCATCCCCACGCTGCTGGTCTTCAAAGGCGGCCAGGTGGTTGAGCAGATCGTCGGCTACAGGCCCAAGGAAGCCATCGCGCAGGCGCTTGACAAGTACGTTGGATGAGGCAGCTCTCAGCTCTCACCCGTCAGCTTTCAGTCGAAGACAACGCCCGGAAGTGCTTCCGGGCGTTCGTCTTTCCCCTCTCCAGTTTGAGCTACAATCTCGGCCATGCTCCGGAGTGTCTCAGCCTCGCGGCTTCTGTGCACCGCGGTCGTGCTGATACTCGCCTCAGCGCTCGCGCCGTTGCAATTGCGGGCCGCCAGCGAACTGGAGCAGCATCTGCGCGATCAGTACAACGGCAAGACTCTGCTGCTCCGCAATTTTTACGCGGGTAATTCTCTGCAGTACGACTCGTCGGGTCAACTTTCAAAGGCTGCGACCCCCGGCGACTGGACCGTCGACGGAGTCGTAAAAGTTGACGATGTGAAGGCCTCCGGCCATCACGTGACTATCCGGGCAAAACGTGTGCGCCTCGGATGGGTCCGCGATGTTGGCTTTTCTCCGGTGGAAGAGCGGGCGCTGCGGATCGATGCTGAACTCGGCCGAGGGGAAATTACCGCTGAACGAGCCGATGCCGTCCTCTCCCAGATATTTCTAACTGCGAAGGATCACTTGGTCGAGCTTGTCCCCGATTATTGGAAGCCTTGCGTGCTCGCGGCCTCAACCGGCAATGGCGCGGGAGATTACAGCGGATGTCGCTTCTCACCGGAGTTTCTAGCAACTCCTGGTGTCGTTCCCGGTCCGGGCCAGCCTCCGCAATCTGCGAGGGCAGAGGACTGCGTTGCCGAACTCTCGAAGCGCGCCCGCATCGGCAAGGGCATGGCCCCACCCAAACCCATCTCCGTTCCAAGCCCACGCTTCTCAGACGAGGCCCGCAAAGCGAGGTATCAAGGTACGGCCGTGCTGTCGCTTTCCGTGGATAAGACCGGACAGATTCGAAACGTCCGAGTCGTGCGGCCCCTAGGCATGGGACTTGATCAGAAGGCAGTGGAAGCGGTATCTACGTGGCAATTCCGTCCAGCAACCAAAGACGGCGAGCCTGTCGAAGTGCATATCAACGTCGAAGTCGACTTCCATCTGTACTGATCGCAGATCGGAGTTCAAAAGATCAGAAGCCCGAAACCCGAAAGCCGAAGCCCGGCTAGTACTTCCTCAGCACGCCAATCACCCGTCCCTGCACTTCCACCGACGCTGCCGGGACGATGATGGGCTTCATGGTTGCGTTTGAGGGCTGCAGGCGGATGTTGTCGCCTTCGCGGTAGAAGCGCTTCAGCGTGGCATCGCTCTGGTCTACGAGTGCGACTACGATGTCTCCGTTGTGGGCGGTCTTCAGCTTCTCGACCAGAACGTAGTCGCCGTCGAGGATGGCTTCGTCCTGCATCGAATCGCCGCGGACCTCTAGCACGAACACTTCTTTCGAGCGCACGAAGTCGGCGAGTGAAATGGTCTCCGGATTCTCGACCGCTTCAATGGGCTGGCCGGCAGCGATGCGCCCGACCAGCGGCAGGATCACGCCGGTGTTCACGCTCATGGCCTGCTTGAGCCGTCCCTTGGGCGGCAGCAGGTCGATGGAGCGGCTGCGGTTGTAGTCGCGGGTGAGCAGTCCCTTCTTCTCGAGGTTGGTGATGTGCTTGTGCACTGTGGCCAGCGAGTTCAGGTCAAGCCCGTTGCCGATCTCTTCAAACGACGGAGAGTAGCCATGCTCCGCCACGAAGCGGGAGATGAAGTCATAGACTTCGCGCTGCCTGCGTGTGATCGCCATGGGCTCATTGTTGGCGAATATAAAGCGAATGTCAAGGAGAATCAGTTCTCAGTTCTCAGCTCTCAACTCTATTCACTCTCGCAGGGGGCGTGCGTTGGCGGTTTGAGCTTGCGCGATTGCTGCTGGCGCTACTCGGGCTGGGAGCTTGCGTGCCATCCCCGTCGGCTCACTGCGTTCGCTCAGGGCAGCTTTCCCCGCACTTGCGTGCGGGGCTAATGGATCTCGCCGCTCCGCGACTCCGCTGTGAGCCGCTTCGTGCGACGAGACTGCTGGCCTGAGCTTCGACCTGCTCAACTTCGGGGAGTTTGCGGACCATTTCGCTTTCGAGGCGATCGAAGCGGACTCGACGGGAGTTGCGGACGGCTATGCTTAGGGCTCTGATGAGCAGGTTGGCGCGCTGGAAGTCGATCTGATTGCGGACGATGGCGTTGATGGTTTCCATCAGCGCTACCTGGATGGCTTCTTCGTTTTCGATTAGAGCCATGGGATGGATACGGGCTTTCGAGGGGGTGGGGACGCCGTGGATCATGCGTTGGTGGAAGTAGCAGAATTTCTCGCCGCGAAGGGCGGGAGAACCGCAGGGGTGTCCGGTGACCTTGATGTGGGTGCAGGTTTTGACGGATGGGTTGACTGGCATCGGATTCAGACCTCAAAAATAATTTGATACCTTTTAGTTAAATTCTTTGCTTTGTGAAGATTGCAGGAGCCGGGTCTGAGACCGGCGGGGTAAAATCTTTGTAACCAATGGTTTGCGGCTAAAATATTGAGGAATATGGGGTTAGCTATGCGGTCGAAGCTGTCTTCGGATCCGGGAGTGGGGTATTGCTTGCGGCTAACCACGATAGATCAATTTTAACAACGCGTGGGCGACGTTGCCTGTGGATGAGGGTCGGGGAGGGGTTGAAGGGAAAGGGGATAAAAATTGTGGCTTGACAGAGTTTTCCTACGCTCGGAATGGGTTAGATGTCACAGACAAAAGTGGGGCTGGGGATGGCCCTAGGAAAAAAGCTTCTCGGCGGGATGATTGCATTGGCGGCGATTGGGCTCGTTGGAGGATCAGCGATCGCGGGTTGATGGGTGTAATGGGGATGTTTCAACAGTTACTCGCGATTGCGCCCGAACCGCAGTGATACCCAAGCCCCGAGTGAATAAGCAATTGAGCTGAAAGTCGGTACTGTGAAACGGAAAACATGCTCGCCGCCACCGCAATAAGCATAGTTCGAGCCGAAGGAAAAGAACCCGCCTCTTATGTTGTCGAGCGGCGAACAGATTCCTAGAAACCGGGCGGGATAGGCATGAAGTGAAGCAAATATCCCATATCCCATCCAAACTAACCCTGCCAGCCAGACCCAGGAAGCTGTGCTCTTTAGCGCGAATCGATTTACAAGTAGCCCCAGTATCAGTCCCGGCCCCCACAGCACGGGGCTTGCCGCGCCTCCCGCGCCAAGGGCTGAGTTTATCCGAGGAGAGTTGTTGGAAATGATAACAGCGCTTAGGAACACCACGAACACAACTATCGGACTGATAACCATTGCCAGCGAGGCATGTAGAAGAAAACTTAGGGCTCTTCGCATCGCTGCATTGTATCCATTGTCCAAACTGTTGTTAGCAGGCGTTTGCGCTCATTGAGTTTTTGGGGAGCCTCCGGTCTGGGTCGATGAATATTGTTGGTGATGTTTCGACGGTTGGCCAGCGGGATTACGAATCCTACGGCTTGACGACGCCGGCTGCATGGTGTGCAATGCCGAGTGAAAAGGAGAACCGATGAGCCGATTCTTGAGTGTTTGCTTGCTGGCAGGCTGCGGGATAGTGTCGGTGCTGGCGGGGTCCCACTCAGCGCAGAAAACTTCGATGGCAGGCGACCGGGCTAATGCTTCGGAAGCAACCATTGAGGGCCTGGTTCGGGATGTTGCCTGTCCCATTCAGAACCTGGATGGAACTGCGACTAACCTGAGCCTTAAATGTGTGAGGGCATGCGTGCGGGGTGGTTCGCCGCTGGTTATTCTGACCAAGGATGGGCACTTGTATTTTCCCATCTCCGACAAAATGCCTGACACGGATCAGCGGGAAGCGCTGATGCCATTCGTCGGCAAATACGTGCGGGCTAGCGGGACTGTGTTTGAGCGGATGGGGACGCACGCGATCGTGATCGGGGAAATTAAGGAAATGAAAGAGATCCACTTGACGATCGATGAGCGGTAGGCTCCAGGCTCGCCGGGAACAAACTGCTGAATGCTATTCTGGGAGCAAAGTCAACTGCCTGTGCACCCATTGACTTCGGCTGCTCCCGCCGTGCTGTTTGCGTTCCACACGCCCTCAGCGGCTGAAGCCGGGTTCTTTCCTGGACGCTTTAAGGCAGGCTGAAGCCGTGCCCTTCCCGGGCTTTAGGCAGCGCTGAAGCGCCGCTTTTTCACGGTGCCGCGGGGTGCGGGGCTGGTTGCGGCGCGGCTAACGCCCCGCGCTGATACGAATCCCTTCTATTCATGGGCTTTTTGCGGTAGGCTTACGCCGTTGGTTTAAGGAGGGCTTTATGGCGCAGAGCGCTTCGGGTGAGATGGTGAAGCAGGCTTCAACGGTTTCGATTTTGTGGGGAGTATTGCTGATTGTGTTGGGCATGGTCGCGGTGGGTTTGCCACTTCTGGCCGCGGTGGCGGTTGCCGGGTTGGTGGCGTGGCTGATTATCTTGGCGGGCGTGGTCCATCTGGTGCTGGCTTTTCGCGCGCATGGCGCGGGCAGCATGATCTGGAAACTTCTCGTTGGCGTTGCCTATGTGTGTTTCGGCGGGTATTTGATCTGGCGTCCGCTGGTGGGCGTGGCATCGCTTACTTTGCTGCTGGCAATTCTGTTTTTAGTGGAAGGCGTGCTGGACATCATTTTGTTTTTCAAGATGCGTCCGCTGCAGGGAGCGGGCTGGGTGCTGACGGATGGCATTGTTACGCTGCTGCTGGGGGCGCTGATCTACCTGCAATGGCCGTCGAGTTCGTTGTGGGCGATTGGCACGCTGGTCGGAATCAGCCTGATCTTCAGCGGAGTGGCGCGGGTGATGATGTCGCTGGCCGTGCGCAAGGTTGCGGGGACGGGGTCGTCGTCATCATCGGTGGCGGCTTAGCGGACGCGGCTGTCCCCATAGGAGGGCGAATAGATGGGAGGATTGATTCCATTAGGGGACGTGTCTCGGCGTCCGAGGCGTGTCCCCGTGGTCACCATCCTCATCATCCTGGTCAATGTTTTCGTGTTTGTGCGCGAGTTGATGGGCGGCGAAGCCTTCGTCACCCAATGGTCAGCGATTCCGGCGCAGATTTTTTCCGGGCATGGCTGGATCACGATCTTTACCGCGATGTTCATGCACGCCAGCTGGTCGCACATCATCGGCAACATGATTTTCCTGTGGGCGTTTGGTCCGGAGATGGAAGACGCGATGGGGCGCGGGCGCTATCTGGTTTTCTATCTGGTGGGCGGGATCGTCGCCATGCTGGCGCAGATTGCGGCCAGTCCGCATTCCACCGTGCCCAACCTGGGCGCGAGCGGGGCGATCGCGGCGGTGATGGGCGGGTTTCTGGTTACTTATCCACGGGACCGGATTCGCTCGATTCTGTTGATCGTGATCTTCGTGCAGATCACCTACATCCCGGCGGCGCTGCTGATTGGCTTCTGGTTTCTCACTCAGCTCTTCAGTGCCGGCCAGGTGGCGCACGCGCAGACCGGGGGAGTGGCGTATCTGGCGCATGTGGGAGGGTTCATTTTCGGGGCGGCCACAGCGCGTTTGTTTGAGAGCGCGGAGTCGCGGGCGATGCAGTCCCGCGCTTGAGTGGGGGTCAAGAAAGGCGGCCGGGCTTTGCCCGGCGACAGCCGAGGACGGCTGTCCCCACGTTGCAGATTGCTTATCCACGCATTACTTGTGCCTACTTTCGGGTGAAAGACATCCGAAACTTCCTTTCGACTTGTAACTCTAATTGGGTGGCGATGACGGTCGTCTTTGGCCGGGAGGAATGATATGTCCAGAGTTTCGGTACGGATGGTGGCGATGATGTTGACGGTGCTGGCGGGGACGCTGGCTTGCAGCGCGGGAAGCGGGGCGAGCGCGGCGGTGCCGAATCCGGTAGTGGATGAGGCTAAGGCTGCGGCTAAGGGTAAAGAGACCGCGGTGGTTGCCGGGGGATGTTTTTGGGGGATCCAGGCTGTGTTTCAGCATGTGAAAGGTGTGCACAGCGCTACCTCGGGATATTCGGGCGGGACGGTGAAGAATCCGGATTACGAGACAGTGAGCAGCGGGAGCACGGGGCATGCGGAGTCGGTGAAGATTGTTTACGATCCGTCGCAGGTGACTTATGGAGAGTTGCTGCGCGTGTTTTTCTCGGTCGCGCTCGATCCGACGGAGCTGAACCGGCAAGGGCCGGATACAGGCACGCAGTACCGGTCCGTAATCTTCTACAGCAATGATGAGCAGAAGCACATTGCCGAGGCTTACATTGCGCAGCTCGATCAGGCGAAAGTTTATCCGCATAAGATCGTGACGCAGGTGGTGCCGCTGCAGGCGTTCTATGAGGCAGAAGATTATCATCAGAATTATGCAGAGATGCATCCGAGCGATCCTTACATAGTGTTTAACGATGCTCCGAAGGTGGCGAATTTGCGGAAGGAATTTCCGGAGCTTTACAGCAAATAGAAGGGAAGCGCGCCGAACGCGCGATTTAGCATTCTCGCAAAGAACGCGAGAATGATCGCGCGGCGCGGCCAGATCCTTCGCGAGACGAAAGGCGTCTCGCTCAGGATGACAATTGAGTGGAGGAGTTATGTTTGAACCGGTGAGCCGTAATGATAAGAGCGAGACGAATGTTGGGCGGCGCGTGTTTCTGGCGGGCGTTGGGGCTGCGCTGGGTGGGGCTCTGTTATGGAAATGGCGGAAGCCCTATGTGATTGCAGTCGCGGCGAAGGGGGAGCTGGGAGAAGTGACGATTGTGCAGTTCTCCGATGACGGCAAGCGGTTGGGCAAGGTGAAGATTGCGAAGGTGGTGAAGTCCGAGGAAGAGTGGCGGCGGCAGCTTTCACCGGGCGCGTTTGAGATCACGCGACACGCCGACACCGAGATCGCCTATACCGGGAAGTATTGGAACCTGCACGACAACGGGATTTATCGCTGCATCTGCTGCGACAATGCGTTGTTCAGTTCGGCGACGAAGTTTGAATCGGGGACGGGCTGGCCGAGCTTCTGGGCGCCGATTGCGGAAGAAAATGTGCGGGAGATACGCGACAACTCGATTGGCATGGAGCGGACTGCGATTGCATGCACGGAATGCGATGCGCACCTGGGGCATGTGTTCGACGACGGTCCGCAGCCGACGGGGCTGAGGTATTGCATGAATTCGGCAGCGCTGCGGTTTGTGAAGACTTAAGGGAAGCCGAACTTTCTAAAAAACGGAGTGACGGGTCGTCCGTCACTCCGTTTTTTCTTTGAATTCAACCGTCCGAAAGTTTGAAATTAGCTTTTATCGATTATCGCCGTTCGGCACGTTGCCAGCGCTCTTCAGGGTCACAATATCCGAGGGCAACGGGCTGGTTTGTTGCTGCGGCTGAGGTTTGGGCGCGGCCGGTTTCGCGGCTCTCGCTGGCGTGGTTGATGTTGGAGCTGATTGGGTTCACCATGTGAGGAAGATCGGCGATCTGCTGAGAAGCTTTAGTCGAAGCAAAGGTTATTAGTGATCTTTAACGCGGGTTTGCATTTTGCTCCCTGTTAAGTACCTCAGGGCTGAAGCCCGATTCGAAGTCAGTGGCAGTAACGCAGGCCTTAAGGCCTGCTCCACCCTCTTTCTCAGGTTCAGGCGCCGGTTACGAAGAAGTTTTCTTCGGGCTTCGGTTCGGGATTGTTGGGAGCGGCGTCGGCGGTTACGTCCTGGACGAAGTCACGGCGGCGTTCCGGGCCTTTGCGGTCGATGACGCGCACGCGGCGGGCCGGCATGTTGCTGGGTTCGAGGCTGATGATGCGTCCGTCGCGCACCTGGATGTGAGAGCGAAACCAGTCGGTGCGGAACATTCGGCCGGAACAATAAAAAGTCATGCAGGCGGCGATGGGGCCTTCGAATTCTTTTCCGGTGCAGGCCAGAATGCGCTTGCCCATTTCCTGGTTCCAGGTCAGGCCTCCGACCAGGGGATCATTGAGACGGCAGCGCTCGAAGGGAACGGCGTGCGATATCTTGCGAAGTTGCAGCAATTGCAGCAAGACGGAACTCTTGGCCAGGTTGGTGACGATGACGTTGGCCTCGGTGCTGGATATGCGCTCGAGTTTGATGTGCAAATCGGGCGACCATTCGCGCTCGAATTCTTCTCGGGCCAGGGCCAGTCCTTTGTCGGTCGCCTCCACATAACGCAGGGTGGCGCGGACGAGAATCACGCTGAAGAAACAGGTTACGATGGTCGCGATGATGGGAATATAGCTGACCAGAGTGGTGAACGACATGCGGAACGAGTTGATCCACTGCATGGCTTGTCTCCTCTCTGGGTGCGCGACTCTAGATCAATAAAGGGGGAAGGCTGCCGGGGCGCTTGGTCGATTTTCGCCCCTGAGTTTTGGCCTCGTTCTTTCGGGCTTAGGAAAGTCTAATGAGCGGAATGTGGGCGCTCTAGATGCGTATGGTGCTGGGGCTAGAACGTGGCTGTGGAGAGACTTTGGTAACTGCGCGGGAAGATCTTTAACACAGAGGGCACAGAGGAACACAGGGTAGGGCATCGACAGTACGGGGCGGTTATTTACTTCGAGACTGAATCGGAATCGCAGGCAAGGTCAAGAGATCAAGGTCAAAGGCAGCGGACGGGGGCGTCCGCTCTACACTGGCTATTCAAGGACGCTGTCGTCTAGTTTTTTGCGGCCCCAATCGGCTGCGGCCTGGACGAAGGCTAAGACTACGGGATGCGGTTTTTTTTCGGTGGAGGAGAGTTGGGGTTGGAAGAGTGTCGCGATGAAGAAGCGGTGGGTGGGAGATTCGATGGCGCGGATTTCGCCCTGGGCACCGCGCGCTACGATCGGGAAGCCGGCTTCCATGGTGGCCCATTCGTATTCGGGGTTGACTTCGAAGTTGCAGAAGAACTCTTCGGTTACGACTTCTTCGTCCTTGCCGTAGAACGATTGCAGGTAGGAGCCGGGGCGCAGGCGGATTTCTGGCACCTTGCCGGAGAGTTTGGGGGCGTCGCCTTTGATGCCGGTGACGGCGCAGGCTACGGGGTAGATCACGATGTTTTTGGAGTTGGAGTTGTTTTCGGCGCTGTCGGCGTCGGCGATGCCTAGGACGTTGCGGGCGAACTCGATCAGGGCGTACTGGAAGCCGCCGCAGGTTCCTAAAAAAGGCCAGTCGCGGCGGCGGGCGAACTCGATGCCTTTGAGCATGCCGTCGAAACTTTTGTACGGGCTGCCGGGCGAGCCCCAGAGGCCGTCGAAGCTTTCGAGAATCTTTTCCGCGCCGGGGGTGGTAAGCGATGGCGTGGGGATCCATTCGGATTCGAGTTTCAAATCGAGTTTGTGAGCGGCGTGCTGCAGGGCTTCTGTGGTGGCGGGATGGGAGCGGAATTTAGGATTGAAGTCTCCGAGGATTCCGATGCGAACGGCGTTACTCACGTCGTCATTGTACTAGAGCGTGTTGGGGTGGTTGGTGGATCGCGGTTAGAGGCTTGGTGCTGGGCGGCTCTGTGGGGGTACGGAATTCTGTCGGCTTCTGGGCTTGCGCCTGGTGGGGGCGTGGGTGATCGTGGTTGGAGTGGAAGAGATGAACGCTGAAAGCAGATTCCTCGCTTTGCTCGGAATGACAAGAGTCGCTTATATTCCTCGCTTCTGTTCCCTGTTTTGCCGGGATGACAAGAGTTACTAGAGCAGGTGGGTTATGGCTAGCAGGATGTAGAGGCTGAGCAGGGCTAGCGCGGGGCCGCCCCAGATCATTAAGGCGCATTTCCATCCCAGTGAGCGGGCGAGGTCGCGCTGGCTTCGCCAGGAGATCAGGAAGGTTGGGTTGTTCTTGCCTTTCATCAACACGACCGCGGGGCGTGGGTCGAAGCCGTCGGTTGCGGAGGATGTTGCGTCGGCAGTGGGCTTTACCTGGGCTGCGGCCCAGGCTGCGGGGCTTGAGATGCCTGCTTTCTGAAGTGCTGCGGCGACCGCGGCTGGGTCCGCAGGTTTGCCTGTGCTCGGGTCTGGCGAGGGGCGGGTTGCCCGGGTTGTGGATATTGCCTTGTCGTAGATCGGGTCGAAGGCTGGATCGTGCTGAAGTCCACCGGAGAGCGAGAGTCCGCTGAAGCCTTCGTCGCCTCCGGTCGCGGGTGACAACCCGTTGCGAAACATTTCTGTGTTGATGGAGAACGATAATGCATTGCCGACGAGGAGCGGTGAGGTTTGGGAGTCGTGAATTGGCTTTGGGGTGAGTTCGAGGCCGGGATTGTCGTCTAGCGTGCCGAGCAGGAACAGAGCGTTCTTGGGCTTGATGCAGGATTCTTCTACTTTGATTTTGTTGGTGGTGCTTATGCCGTGGCGCGACAGGAAACTGCGGACGTTTGGGGGCGCTTCTTCTTTGGTGGTGAAAAACCCATCGCAGAATTCCTGATGGAAGTCTTGATGCAGGTCGAGATCGGCGCCGCGCGGATCGACCATGACTTTGCCGGTGTTGTCGTCGAGGAAGAATGGAACGTGCACGCACTCGGCGGCTACCTTGACCCATTGCTTGTTCTTGCCTTGCTGTTTCCACTCCCAGACGAAGGTGCGGTAGCAGTAGCAGGGGCGGGCGGTGATGGGGGCGACCATGGTGTAGGGTCCGACGGCGAGTCCATTGAGTTCGACCATGCCCATGGATGCACTGCGAATTTTTGATGCCGGCGTGTCGAGGATGAGGCGGCGGCGCTGCAGCAGACGGAAGCCTTGAACGAACAGATAGATTCCGGCGCAAATTCCGATCAGGCACCAGAGGATGAATCCGCCGGGGTTCGAGGTGCGGAGCAGCAGGGTTGCGATGGTCACGTTGAGCCTTGTTGGGTTGCGAGTTCTTATCGAGGCTAATGGAGCCAGGTGGGGGTTGGGAGTGGAAAGTTTGGGGCGGGCTTACATTGGTAATGGACGCCGAGGAGTTTCGTTGAAGTACCTCGGGGCTAAAGCCCCTTATTCTGGTGGGCCTCGATCGCAGCGCTGAAGCGCTGCGCCACCCAATGCCGCGCCCGCCAAGATCTTACTTGCGCGAGATCTCGCCCCAATCAAAATCCCATGGACGATTGGAGTTGGGCGCTGCTGCGACTCGCTGCGCTTGTCTGGACGGGCGAAGGCGTCCGTCCCCACACCGGCATTCTCCCCACGCAGGTATTCTTGCCCACACGCCTAGGCTTGGCGGCGGCGTTTTATTACGACGTAGGTTGCCGTTAGTCCTGCGAAGAAGACTAGGCCTCCTATTGCGTTTATGCGGGTGGCGAACAGGGTGTGGAGAACTGTGGCTGAGGCCAGGACGAAGCCGATGATCGATCCCCAGATGCCGAGGGGGGCGCGCATGGGGAGTGCGGCGACTTTTGCCGGGGTAAGGCGACGGCGGAAACTTATATGGGCTGCGAGGGATACGACCCAGGAGAAGATCAGGCCGGAGAATGCGGCTCCCATGATATAGACGAAGGCTTGTTGTGGAGCCCAGTGTTCGATGATGAGTGCGGTTAAGATGCCGTAGGAGGAAACGAGGAGCGCGAGGCGGGGCGAGCCGGAGGCATTCAGCTTGCCTAATTTTGCGGGAGCCCATCCGGTGCGGCCCATGGAAAACAGCAGGCGGGAAGAGACGTAGAGCTTGGCGTTGGCTCCCGACAGGGCGGCGGTGAGGACTACGAAGTTCATCAGGTAGGCTGCGGCTGGAACTTTCGCGAGGCGGAGAACGCTTACGAATGGACTCTCGGAGACTCCCGCGTGGTTCCAGGGCATGACTCCGACGAGGATGGTGATGGCTCCGAGGTAGATAGCAGCCAGCAGGAAGATGGAGAGGCGAGTGGCGCGGGGGATGTCCTTTGAGGAATGTGATTCGCCGGTGGTGACCGAGAGCATTTCGATGCCGCCGAAGGCGTAGATGGCCCAGAAGACCGCGAGCAGAGGTGCGACTGGACCTTTGGGAAAGAATCCGCCGTGGGCCGTGAACTGCGGGGGTACACGGCCGCCGAGGAGCAGGGCTGCTCCGGCCACGATGAAGGCCACGATGGTGGCGAGCTTGATCATGGAGAACCAGAATTCGAAGCGTCCGTAGGAACCTACGCTGCGCAGGTTGACGAGAAGAAGCAGGGCTGAGAATACGAAAACCCAAAGCTCGCCGGGTACGGCGGGGAACCAGTAAAACATGTAGGTGGCGGAGGCGGTAAGTTCGGCTCCGATGGAGAAAGCGATGGCGGCCCAGTATCCGGCGCGGCAGAGAAATCCCAGATACTGGTTGAGGTAGAGTTCGCCGTAGAGGCCGAAGGCGCCGGCGGCGGGGTGCACGCTGGCCAGTTCGCCCAGAGCCATGGCCACCGTGTAGGCGATGAAGGCGGCTAGCAAGTAGCTGAGGATCACGCTGGGTCCGGCGACTTCGAGGGCGGCGGCGGAGCCGAGGAGAAGTCCGGTGCCGATGGAGCCACCGACGGCGACCATGGTCATTTGGCCGGCGGTGAGTTGATGGTGGAGACCTTGTTCGTGGATGAGGTCTGGGGCTTGAGGCATGCGGCACGATAGCAAAACAAGTGGTCGGTGGCCAGTGGTGGTCAGTGCGAACGATTCGGTTTTTCTGGCAACTGATCACTGGCCACTGACCACTGGGTTTCCAGTGACTTTCGTAATCGGGGGCGGGGCTTACGGATTGCTGGGGGTGGGAGCGGCTCCTAGAATCGAGGGAGCAGTACTCTGCCCAAAACTTACCCATGCCCGAGATCACAAAACGTCCCGACCGAGCCGAAATGGCCAAGCGCATTGAGCGTGCGGAGAAGCTGCTGCAGAAAGGGAAGGCTGCGGAGGCGCTGGAAGAATATCTGCTGGCCCTGCGCGAGGATGCGGAGAACGATACGGTGCGGCAACTGGCGGCGGATTTGTGTTTGTCGCAGAACCGGACCCGCGATGCGGTGAATCTGCTGGGGGAATTGTTTGAGCGGCAGGTGAAGGCGGAAGACGCTACGCGGGCGAGCCTGACTTATAAGAAACTGGCGCGGCATGGCAGTCCGACATGGGAGCAGAAATTCCGCTTTGGGCAGTTGCTGGAGGGATCGAACAAGAAGCTGGCCGTGGGCACTTATGAATCCGCGTTGAGCGATCTGGCGAAGCTGGAGAATAAAAAGGGCGCGCTGGAAGTGCTGGGACGCGTGGTGGCGTTGGAGCCGGTGCAGGCGAATTTCCTGCGGGTTGCGGAGTTGTCTTCGGAACTGGGCGACAGCAAGGCTGCGGCGGCAGCGTTCAAGCGGGTGGCACAGCTGGCGGCGACGGCGGGCGGCGATCCGGCGCAGTGGTATGAGCGCGCTTATCAGGAAGATTCCTCGGACGAAGAGATCACGCTGGCCTACGGCAAGAGCCTGCTGGGGCAGGGGCAGGTGGGAGCGGCGATCTTTATTCTTGAAGCGCAGATAAACGCTGGAAAGAATTCGCCGCAACTGCGGGAGATTTATGCGGAGGCTTTGCTGGCGGCGGGACGCTATGCCGATGCGGAGCCGCTGGTGTGGCAGCTGTTTGAGCAGAATCCTAACCGGATGCCGCAGGTTACGGCGCTGATTGGGCAGTTGGCGGATGCGGATCAGGATGAAGCGGCGGTGGCACTGGCGCGCAAGCTGGGGCAGTTCCAGGCGAAAAAAGGCGAGCGGCGGCAGTTTGTGGCGGTGATGCAGGAGGTTACGGCGGCGCGGAAGGCTTCGCCGGAGATGCTGGAATTTCTGGGCGAGCTGTTCAACGCTTCGAACCGGGAGGGCGATTACTGCCAGACTCTGCTGAAACTTTTTGATGTGTACTGCGGGACCGGAGATTTCGCGAAGGCGGCGGAATGCCTGGACCGGGCGGCGGAAGTGGATCCGTATGAATCCGGCCACAAGAAACGGCTGGATATGTTGAACGGCAAGATTGACGAGAGCAAGTTCAAGGCAATCGCGGCGCGGTTTACGCAGAGCAATACGGCGGTCGAGTCGGCGCAGGCGCAGGAAGCGACGTTGGGAGCCTCGACACTGCAGGATCTGATGCTGCAAGCGGAAATTCTTGTGCAGTACGGAATGCGCAATAAAGCTGTGGAGAGGCTGCAGAGGATTCAGGAACTGTTTCCGCGCGAAGAAGAGCGCAACGAGGATTTGCAGCGGTTGTACATGGCGGCGGGGATGACGCCGAGTTATGCGGGGTCGACACCGCTGCCGGCAGCGGCTACGGCGGGGGCTTCGGCACCGGCTGCGGCGGCGGTAACGGCAGCGCCGGCACCCGATCCGGCGGCGGAGATGCGGAACGTTACTCGCGTCGCGGAAATCACGCGCAAGCTGTATCACCAGGCTACGGCTCCGGCGGTGCTGACGACGGCAGTGAACGAGATTGGCGGCCACTGGGAGATCTCGCGATGCGTGGCTTTGATGCGGACACCCGGGTCGCCTCCGACGGCGGTGCAGGAATTCTGCGGCCGGGGAGTGAAAGCTGGGAGTTCCGGGGCAATCAAGGAAGTGCTCATCGCGCTGCAGGATATGGGTTCGACGGAGCCGATTATTATTGCCGACGCGCAGAAGAGCCCGGAGTTGAAGACGGCACACAAGGCGCTGGCGGAACTGGGAACGTCGGCGATTTTGGCGTTGCCGCTTAGCAACGGCGAGGATTCGGTGGGCGTGCTGGCGCTGATGCACAACAAGCCGCGGACCTGGCCGCATACTGATGCGGTGGTGCTGAAGACGTTGGCCGATCAGATGGTGATTGCGCTGAATAACGCCGGGTTGCGCCGGCTGGTGAAGAATCTTTCGGTGACGGAGGAGAAATCCGGGCTGCTGAAGCGAGGATCTTATCTCGATTTGCTGCTGGCGGAAAGCAAACGCGCGGTGCAGAATGCGGCGCCGCTTTCGGTGCTGCTGATGCAGTTCGGGCGGAGCGCGGCGCTGATCAAGGAATATGGCGAGGCTGCGGTGGAAGGCGCGATGGAAAAGATTGGGCAACAGTTTGCGGCGAACATTCGGACCAACGATTTGGCTTTTCGATATGACACTACGACCATCGCGATCATTCTTGGGGATACGGCGGAGAAAGAAGCGATGATGGCCGTCGAGAAATTGCGCAAGATCATCGCCGGAGTGCAACTGCCCGCGAAAGACGGCGCGGCGAAAGGCCACGCCATGGAATTTTCCGCGGGGCTGGCTGAGGCGGTGGTGAAGGAGAGTTACGATCCGGTGGACATTGTGACCGAAGTGATCAACCGGGCTGAGCATGCGCTGGCTAGCTCGCTCGGGCAGGGGCATGGGAAGATTGTGGCGCTGGGCGCGGCGCGGGCCGCGGGGGCCGTGGCGTAGAAGAATTGAGTCATTGAGCGATTGAGTGATTGAGCCATTGAATCAACGGCTACGCTGGAAGTCGAATGCTTCCATCTTCTGCTATCGCGAATTCTGGATTCCAGGCGACCTCCCATAGAAAGCCATCTGGATCGGAGAAGTAGCCGGAATAGCCTCCCCAGAAGGCTTCCTGGGCGGGCTTTAGAATCTTTGCTCCTGCGGCTTGGGCTTCTTTCAGCACTGACATCCACTTCATCGTGATTGCGGGCGTTGTAGGCCAGCGTTACTCCACTGAAACCGTGGCCTTCGGGCGCGATGTTTGCATCCTTTGCAAGATCTGGTCGCGGGTAGAGGGCTAGAGCCATGCCTCCGGTTTGGAAGAATACGATGCCTTCGGCTTTTGCCATGGAGCGGCGCCATCCCAGGCGCTCGTAGAATTCGCGGCTGCGATTTAGATCTGTTACTCCGAGGGTGATTAGGCTTACGCGTTGTTCCATTCGGATTCCTCATTTGTCGGCTGCAGAGAAAGCATCGAGCTGCGCTCGAATGGACAGCCGAGGGCGGCTGTCCCCACACTGGGCATGTACGAAAACTACATGCTCTCCGGTGATTCGGTTAGTGGTCAAATCTGTTCGCTCGCTGCTACACTAACCCGTCTGCATCAGTGTTTTCTATCTGCTCTGATGCGTTCTCATCAAGTGATTCTTTCAGGAAAATCATGTTGAAAACGGGTGATATTGCGATTGTCAGCGGGGCGCGCACGCCTTTTGGGCGCTATTGCGGGAAGTTGAAAGATTTTACGGCGCAGGAGTTGGGCGCGGTGGCGGCTAAGGGCGCGATGGAGCGGGCCGGGGTCGATCCGAAGGAGTTTGATCACGTCGTGTTTGGCAACGCGCAGCAGACTTCGGGCGACGCCTTGTATGGGGCGCGGCATGTGGGGTTGCGGGCGGGGCTGCCGATTGAGACTCCGGCGCTGACGGTTAACCGGCTGTGCGGGTCGGGGATGCAGTCGATTGTGTCGGCGGCGCAGATGATTATGGTCGACGAGGCGAAGATTGTGCTGGCGGGCGGGATGGAGGCGATGTCGCAGGCTCCGTTTGTGATTCGCGGGCGCGATGGATTTACTTTGGCTCCGGGCGGGAAGCTGGAAGATTCTTTGATGGTGGCGCTGCTCGACAGCTATTGCGGGTCTTACATGGCGAACACCGCGGAGCTTTACGGGTCGGAGCATGGCATTACGCGGGAGATGCAGGATGAGTTTGCGCTGCGCTCGCAGCAGAAGGCGGATGCGGCTTATAAAGAAGGACGCATTCAGGAGGAACTGGTTCCGGTTCCGTTGAAGAATTCGAAGGGTGAGGCTACCGGGGAATCCTTCACCGAGGACGACCACCGGCGGCCGCAGACTACTTTGGAAGGGCTGGCGAAGTTGAAGACTGCGTTTGGCAAGAGCGGAACGGTGACTGCGGGGAATGCCAGCGGCATTGTGGATGGAGCTGCGGCTGTGGTGTTGATGTCGCTGGAGGAAACGCGGAAGCGAAATCTGGTGCCGCTGGGGCGGATTGTTAGCTGGGGAATGGCTGGGGTTGAGCCGAAGGTGATGGGGCGGGGTCCGGTGCCGGCTACTAAGATTGCTTTGCAGAAGGCTGGGCTTTCTTTGGACTACATTGATCTGATTGAAGTGAATGAGGCGTTTGCGGCGCAGTATCTGGGCGTGGAAAAAGAATTGGGGTTGGATCGCGAAAAAGTTAACGTGAATGGCGGGGCGATTGCGTTGGGGCATCCGCTGGGGGCTACCGGGACTCGGCTGGTGATTACTTTGCTGTATGAGTTGCGGCGGCGGAAGAAGAAGTATGGGCTGGCTACGGCTTGCATCGGCGGCGGGCAGGGGATTGCGATGATTGTGGAGACGCTGCTGAATTTCTAGAGGCATATTCGCACGGATGAAATGCAAATGGACGAACGACCAGGATCGAGACGAAGAAGGCTTCCAGCAGATTTCTTCGCCACTGTATTTGTCGTCTTTTGCCTCCTCGCTTCATTCGCTGAGGCGATTGATGGCTCGCTGTCCGGAACGGTTACGGATCCCGCTCATTCGGTTGTTGCCAACGTGCCCTTAGTCATTACAGACATAAAGACTGGCAAGAAGATTGGAACTAAAACCCGACTCGCAGGCGACTTCGGACCGATCCCTTTGTCTCTCGGTGAGTATAGGGTCGAGGTCAATGCGAGGTGCTTCAAGCCGTACTCAAAGGTAATTGAGGTCGCGGACGGCCACGCTCTGCATGTTGATATCGCCTTGGAAGTATCGCATACGAATGATTGCCGAACCGAATAGCTCAAGTGCAGCGCTTGGGATGATTGTGGAGATTGGACTAACTTGTTGGCCGCGGATTGATCTATGCGGTTTGCTGGACGTCGGCGAAGTGCATAGGTCCTTCGCTTCGCTCAGGATGACAAGATATTTTTTTGCGAAGGAAAGCAATCATGGAAATTAAGAAGGTTGGTGTTCTCGGTTGCGGATTGATGGGGTCTGGCATTGCGCAGGTTTGCGCTACGGCTGGATTTGATGTGACTGTGCTGGAAGTGGAGCAGAGGTTTCTCGATAAGGGGTTTGCCGGGATCGAGAAATCTTTGGCTAAGTTTGCGGAGCGGCCAGTCGAGAAGGGTGGGATTACGGCGGCGCAAAAAGATGCGATCCGGGCGCGGCTTAAGGGGACTACTAACAAGGCCGACCTGGCCGATTGCGACATTGTGATTGAGGCCATCATCGAGAATGTGGATGAGAAGAAGAAGATGTATGCGTCGATTGATGGCATCGTGAAGAAAGAGGCGATTTTTGCTTCGAATACTTCTTCGATTTCGGTTACCGAGCTTTTGACCGCGGTGAAGCGGCCGGAGCGGTTTGTTGGACTGCACTTTTTTAATCCGGTGCCTCTCATGAAGCTGGTCGAGGTGGTGCGGACGATTGCTACCGCTGATGACGTTTATCAGACCGCTTATGAATTTGCGAAAAAGCTGGGCAAGGTTCCGGTGCGGACTTCGGACAAGACTGGATTCATCGTAAACCGGCTGCTGGTGCCTTATTTGCTGGATGCGATCCGGGCTTATGAGGAAGGTGTGGGGTCGATTGAAGATATTGATAACGCGATGAAGCTGGGGTGCGGGTATCCCATGGGTCCGTTTACTTTGCTCGACTTCGTTGGGTTGGACACTACCTATTACATTACTCAGGTGATGTTTGATGAGTTCAAGGAGCGGCGGTTTGCTTCGCCTCCGCTGCTGAAGCGGCTGGTGATGGCGGGGTGGTACGGGAAGAAGACGGGGCGCGGGTTCTATGATTATTCGGACCCGGGTAATCCGAAGGCGAATAAGCTGTAGAGCGAGTTTGTAGGAAGGGCGATGCCCCGGGCAAGGCGGAGACTGAGATCCCTCGCTTCGCCTGAAGAACGGCTCCGCTCGGGATGACGCCGCCGTTTCTGGGATTTGAGGAATGATGGAGAAACGAAGAAAAACTGATCGGATGCCGGATGAAAGCAATCCGGAAGATGTGACAACCTATCGCCGCGCGTGGCGGAGCTATGTGGCGCGGCGGAATCTGGTGGTGGTGCTCTTTCTCAGTTTTATATTTTTGGGCTTGATGATTGGGAAGCTGAAGCTTGGAGAGCCGGCCGATTCTGCGATCTTGCTGGGCTGGGTCGCGGTGTACCTGGCCGGGGCGTGGTGGCTGACGGAGTGGAAGTGTCCGAGGTGCGGGAAAGTGTTTGGGCATCGGTTGTGGACGCAGAGCTGCATCAGTTGCGATTTGAGCAAGGATGATGTGGAGGCGGTGGCGCGCGGGAAGAGTTAACCTGCAGCCTTATTGCCGCGGAGTGGCGGATTTTATGAATACGAAGCGCTCGGGTTGGATTACAGGCATGGTCGTGTTGCAATTTCTTTACGCGCTGATGCTGCTCGCACTCGCGATATACCTGATTTCGGAGACCCTCGATGGTCCTAACGCGCAAGCGAGTATCGCTGGATTGGAAATCGCAGCTGCAGTAATAGGTGGTCCTGCGCTTGTTGCCCTCGTTGGATGCATCGGTTTGTGGAAAGAGAAGCTGTGGGGATGGTGGCTGACAGTCGTAACCGACCTGGGGCTGGTTGCTGTGTTGGTGTATAGCATGATGGATGACGGATGGCACAACATTGAGTGGGACGTTATGATTTTGAGTGTGGTTCCGCTGATCCCCGTGGTTTACCTGCTCTTCCCGAAAGTGAGAAGTTCCTACTGGCATGGCGGTCAGCAGCTGCCCCCAGGCCGAGTCCAGCCAGCGGCGCAGTAAATAGCGGAGCCGCCAATAACAAACCTATGAACTTTGAAAACATTCTTCTGGAAAAGAAAAATTCGATTGCTTATGTCACCGTGAACCGGCCGAAGGTTTTGAATGCTCTCAACATGGCTACCATGGAGGAGTTGCGGACGGCGTTTCATGACATCAAGAATGACTCATCCATTCGCGTTGTCATTCTTACCGGCTCGGGCGAGAAGGCGTTTATTGCCGGGGCGGACATTGGTGAGTTGGCGAAGAATGGCGCGGTTGCAGGGAAGGAATATACGCATCGCGGGCAGAACGTGCTCAATCTGATTGAAAATCTGGGCAAGCCGGTGATTGCCTGCATCAATGGATTTGCGTTGGGCGGGGGATGCGAGATTGCTTTGGCTTGCACCATGCGGCTGGCTAGCGAGAACGCGAAGTTGGGTCAGCCTGAGGTGAAGTTGGGGATTATTCCGGGCTATGGCGGGACGCAGCGATTGCCGCGGCTGGTGGGCAAAGGCATTGCGATGCAGATGGTGCTGGCCGGGGAAATGATTACGGCGCAGGAAGCGCATCGCATTGGGCTGGTGAATGAAGTGACGGTGGCGGCGGAGTTGATTCCGCGAGCGGAGGCGATTGCGGCGAAGATTATTGCCAACGCTCCGCTGGCGGTGCAGTATGCGATGGAGGCCGTGAACAAGGGCATGGAGATGACTTTGAGCGAGGGATTGTATCTGGAGGCGGTGTTGTTCGGCGTGGCTTGCGCCACTGAGGATAAGAAGGAAGGTACCGCGGCTTTCTTGGAGAAGCGGGCCGCTGTGTTTCAGGGGAAATAATCTTTGCCACGGATTTTCACGGATCTGCACGGATCGAGAGCGAACCCACCACGGAGGCACTGAGTCACGGAGAAGAACAGCAAGAAGGATTTCGTTGTGGAGCCTCCTCCTGAGTCTGATTTTCCAGCGCTTGAAGGCTCGTTGCGCGCTTCGGGCAAGCGCTTCGCTATTGTCGTTTCCCGGTTCAACGCTTTTATCACGGAGCGGCTGCTGCTTAGCGCCGTCGATGGATTGGCGCGCTCGGGCGCTGCCAGGAAAGACATTGATCTGGTGCGGGTGCCGGGGGCGTTTGAGATTCCTCTGGCGGCGCGGAAGCTGGCTGAGACTGGGAAGTACGATGCGATTATTTGTCTTGGATGTTTGCTGCGCGGGGATACGGCGCATTACGACGTGATCGTGAATGAAGTGACGCGCGGGATTGGGCAGTCGGCGCAGGAGACTGGGGTTCCGCATGCGTTTGGGGTGCTTACCTGCGAGAACCTGGAGCAGGCGATCGATCGGGCCGGACTGAAGATGGGGAACAAGGGATTCGAGGCGGCGCTGGCGGCGGTGGAGATGGCGTCGGTGAAGCAAGCTATCAGCCGTCAGCCATCAGCCGTCAGCAAAACCAAGATTCCTCGCTTCGCTCGGAATGACAAAATGAATACTCGGAATAACAAATCCAGCGCTCGGAATGACAAATCCAAAAAGAAGACGAAGCGCAAATAGTCCCTCCTTACAGTAAACTGGCCACTAGCCACTGACCACTGGCTACTTTCTTCCATGGGTACACGGCGTAAATCTCGCGAACTGGTGCTGCAGATGCTGTTTCAGGCGGACATGGGGAAGCAGACGGTGGACCATGTGCAGAGCACGTTTTGGGCGGAGCATGGCGGCACGAGCGCAGAGGTGCGCGGGTTTGCGGAAGATTTGTTTCGCGTGGCCACCGATCGCGGCACTGAGATTGACAAGCTGATTGAGCGGCATGCGGAGCACTGGCGCATGGAGCGCATGGCGGCGGTGGATCGAAACCTGTTGCGTGCGGGAGTGGCGGAGTTTCTGGGATATCCGGAGACGCCGCGGGCGGTGGTGATCAATGAGGCGCTGGAAATTGCCAGAAAGTTTTCCAGTCTGGAGTCGGTGCAGTTTGTGAATGGCGTGCTGGATAGCGTGGCCAAGGATCTGGAGAAGACGGCGTAGGGGGCAGCGCAGCGCTGAAGCGTCGCGCCACCGAAAATCGTCACCCTGGAACACACAAACAATGAGCCGCGCTCAAGCACGCGACTGCATGCGGCCGGGCTTCGCCCAGGCTTGGACGGGCGAAGGGCACCCGTCCCCACACAAGTCCTTTCTTACGACGGCCTGATCCCGCCTTTCCACATTCGCTTCCTACAAAAATATCTACGGTCTGATGGCAATCATGTTCAGGGCACAGTTGGGACTGTCGTAGCAGAAGCTGTTGGAAGAGTTTGGCAGGGCGGTGAATGTGACCTCCATGCGGTCCAGAGATAGAGCTGTGTTGACCTCGTGCAGCATGCCATCGGAGCCGGCCACATAGATCAGGGAGCCGTCCACGGTCATGTCGGCGGAAAGGGGAGTCGCGTTGTTCACGAGCGGGATTTGGGAGGTGGAGCCGGTGTCGAAGTTATAGACAAGAATTCCGCTGCTGTCGCTGGCGACGATGTAGGCCTTGGTTGAGTCGGGCGAGAGGAAGAAGTTGATGGGAGTGAAGGAGCCTACGCCGAGATCGATGTGGATAGGCAGAAAGGTTGCGTTCTGGGGGGTTTGGGCCAGGGTGATTTGCGAGGGACAGAGTGTGGTGAGCGGTGCCAGGGAAGAAGTAGTCGCGATGATGTCAATGCCGGTGTTGTCGACGCCAAAGAAAAAGTCGAGACCCTGGGTTTGAAGGGTCGGGATGGTCGGATTGCCCATGGGGACGTTGCCGGCGGGCACCATCTTCAGGAAGATTGGCGCACCGGAAATGGTCCCGGCGGATAGAGCTGGGGTGACTGGAGAACTGTCGCAGGTGTTGTAGATGGCAAGAGTGCCGGGAGAACTCCCGCCGGAGAGCAAGGCAAACGAGCCGGTTGAGTTGAAAACAATGGAGGAGGCCGGGGTCGGCAGAGTAATGGGTGGTTGCAAATACTGCAGCGCGGAGTAGGTATACAAAGTGTTGCCGCCATCGCCGAGGATAAGGGTCTCCAATCCGTCGGGGGAAAATGCTGCCGCAGTTGCGCTATTTATGTTCAACGGTAAGGCAGACGAGGAGGCGCCGACGAGGTAGACCTGATTGGGAGTGGAGACGGTATCGGAAAAGATGGCCTGTGCGCCGTTATGCGAAACGGCAATGACCTTGCCAGTTACCAGACCCATGGGCGTGCCGGAAGCCGATAGATAGGAGAACGGACTTGTGCTGCTTCCGAGGCTGCTGGCATTGACGGCGATCGCGCCGAATTGACTGCCGACGTAAGCTTTGTCTCCGGGAAGGTCGAACATCAAGGAATTGGGCGGGGTGGGCAGTGGAGAAGCGCCGCCTGGGAGGTTGGTGCTGGTTGAGACATTATAAAGTCCCACCTGGCATTGAATGTTGCTGTAGCAGTCCTGGCTGGTTGCGAGCACGCCGGTGGCAGCCGCCGCGCCGGTCACCAAGCCCGAAATGGCGGTGACGGGATAAACCGGTTGCGGGACGTAGGGTGCGGGAACTCCCGATATATTGAGGGGGTATCCGATGTTGCAACTGGGCGGGGTACAGGATGCTGAAATGGAGGCTACGCCGGGCTGGGCCGTAGAAATAGTGCAAGTTGTCGAGTTGGAGCCGCATCCCGTGGTGGGGTTGCCAGCGGTGAGGGCGGCCGGCTCAGAAGAGATCCAAGTCAGCGGGGGTTTGGGCACGATGCAGCCTTGCACGTCGACGGCATAGGCGGTGACGGTTTCCGACGTTCCTTTGTTGACGACAAAGCTGGTCAAGTTGCTGCTTTGCGACCCGCTGACGTTGAGTTCGAGGGCGATGCATTGCACCGGGCAGGTTTCGAAGTCGAAGGGCTGGCTGGCGACGCCGGAAGCGGAGGCGATCACCTCGGTCTGTCCCGGCGTATTGGCTGATGCGTTGGCCTGGTTGGTGGCCACATCGTAGGTGTTATTCGTCACAATCGGTGTGAGCGTGGCCACGCTGGCGTTGCCCTGGCTCCAGGTAAACGGTCCGACGAAGGCGGTGATATCGGTTCCCTGGCTGTCAAATGCGTTAGCCTGCAGAGTAAGTATCTGGTTCTGGGAAAGGCAAGAATTCGTGGCCTTGAAGGGGAGCGTGCAGGCAGCGGGCAGCTGAGTCTGTGTGGGGCAGGCGGGAGGCGGAGAATTGACTGGCGGAACAATGCTGACCTGAATGCTGGCGATAAAGGGATGGACGAAGACCAGTGTGGGAGCGCTGGTGGTTCCGCCGGACTCCGCGGTTATCTCGGCTGTGCCGATGCCGCCGGGGCTGCAAATCGTGTAAAGCGGGGGGTTCCAGGTGCCAGCACAGGCGGCGCCGTTAGAAGAGATATCGACGACTCCGGGATTGCTTGAGGCGAAGGTAAACGTAGTGCGGAGGCTTGAGTTCGCTGCGTTCTGGGCGGTTGCAGTGAAGACAATGACGGTCCCCGCCTGCATGGAATAACTGGTGGCGGGACTGATGGTGATTCTTGCCGCGAAAGGCGAGGACCCGGGTGGCTTGTGGCCGCCGCACGCCGACAAGTATACGAACGAAGAAATAGTGACTGCTCTCCACAAACGTCGACCGAAACGCAACCTTCCCATGCATCCTCTCGTCGCCTCATGGTGGTTATCAGAGGAGGCGAACCGCTTCACTGGAATGGAAAACTTTTAGTGTAGAGAACAGAGACGGATTCAGCAAGCTGGCGCGGCGACCGGATTAAGTAACCGAGTCAAGCGCGACTATTATGCCGCGAAGAGCCCTTCGATCGCTTTCGCTTCTCGGGGCAGGCTGCGACACTTCGCGCGGCTCGCTCAGACCTTTCGCTAAACAAAAAGCGTCTCGCTCAGGATGACAATCCAACGTCGACAGAGTCCTGCTTGGCCGGATCGCTCCGGTTCCGACAGTGGGATGCAAAAAGATGGGTTGACGATGTTTCCATCCAGTTGCTATATTTGTAAGGTTCCGCGAGTTAATCCAGGCTTGCTGTGTGCCGTGAGTTCCAGTGGAGGTGTGCGGGAACTTGCGGTAGAGCTTTTGAGAAATGCGTTTCCGGTGAAGTGAAGTAAGTGCCGGAAACTTTCCTCGCTGAAACGTTCCTGCGCTGCCTTTCGCCCTATCACGAGGGCTGCTTGATCGCCTGAATGAGGCGTGAGAGTGGTCTGCGGAAGGATATGCAGGACAGAGCTGGCGATACGGAGCACCCCCGAGTTTTGCCGGGTGCCACCGTCGGCAGCATAAATCTAAGTTGGGACCCAAGAATCTCTCTCCGCGATTCGTGTGCGGCGAGAAGCATGGCTGGGCGATTGTGCCCGCCAGCCCGGACTGCACGAGTAGGGCGCCCGGGTGATAGCGCCGTGCGCTGACTACCCGGAAGGGGTTTGGCGTGATTGCGGTGCCCGACGTTAGGTAGCAATGCGGTAAATAAGGAGTGGCGACGAGTGCCTACTTTTAATCAATTGGTGCGTGATGGGCGAAAGCGGCCGCGGTATAAGACGGCGAGTCCGGCGCTGCAGGGATGTCCGCAGAAGCGCGGAGTTTGCACGCGCGTGTATACGCAGACACCGAAGAAGCCGAACTCAGCGTTGCGCAAAGTGGCGCGGGTGCGGCTGACGAACGGAATTGAGGTCACGACCTACATCCCCGGCGTTGGTCACAATTTGCAGGAACACTCGATTGTGCTGATACGCGGCGGGCGCGTGAAGGATCTGCCGGGCGTGCGCTATCACGTGATTCGCGGGACGCTGGATGCAGTAGGCGTGGCCGGTCGGCAGCAGGGACGTTCGAAGTACGGCGCGAAGCGCGCGAAGAAGGGTTAAGAGCGCAGGTATCAAGGGTGCAAAGTTTCAAGGTTTCAACGTGGCCGCTGTGGCGGAAAGTTTGAAACTCTGAAACTCTGAAACTCTGAAACCTTGAAACTTGGAGTTTTATGCCTCGTAAAGGACATACAGCAAAGCGGACTGTGCCAGCCGATGCCGTTTATGGCTCGAATCTGGTGACGAAGTTTATCAACTCGATGATGTGGCAGGGCAAGCGCTCGACCGCCGAGGGAATTTTTTATGAAGCCCTGACCAAGGTGCAGGAAAAGGGCGGCGACGAAGCTTTGAAGCTGTTCACCAAAGCTGTGGAGAATGCCAAACCGCTGCTCGAAGTGAAGACGCGGCGCGTGGGCGGCGCCAATTATCAGGTTCCGGTGGAAGTGAATGCCGATCGTCGAACTTCGCTGGCGATCCGCTGGCTGCTGACTTATGCGCGCGGGCGCGCCGAGCGCGGCATGGTTGACAAGTTGAGCAATGAATTGCTGGACGCGGCGAACGGAAAAGGCGCGGCCATCAAGAAGAAGGAAGATGTGCACCGCATGGCGGAAGCTAATAAGGCCTTCGCGCATTACAGATGGTAGGGAATTGAGTCATTGAGCGATCGGGTCATTGAGTGATTGAAAAGCGATTCGATGTTGAGGTTTTCAATCGCCAAATCGCCCGATCTCGCAATCGCCAAACCTTAATCAGCTGTTGGAGCCCAGAAAGAGTTAGAGAGTCGTGCCTAGAACAGTCCCATTAGAACGCTGCAGGAACATCGGCATCATGGCGCACATTGATGCCGGAAAGACCACTACGACGGAGCGCATCCTGTTCTATACGGGAAAGACGCACCGCATCGGAGAGGTGCACGAAGGCACTGCGACTATGGACTGGATGGAGCAGGAGCAGGAGCGCGGGATCACGATTACGTCCGCGGCGACGACCTGCACCTGGCGCGACATTCGCATCAACATTATTGATACGCCCGGCCACGTGGATTTCACGGCGGAAGTGGAGCGTTCGCTGCGCGTGCTGGACGGCGCTGTGGCGGTGTTTGACGCGGTCCACGGGGTACAGCCGCAGTCGGAAAAAGTCTGGCGCCAGGCGGACAAGTACGGCGTTCCGCGAATTTGCTTTATTAATAAGATCGACAAGATGGGCGCGGATTTTGAGCATGCGGTTGATACCATCCGCAAGCGGCTTAGCGCGAAACCGGTTGCGATTCAGATTCCCATCGGGCAGGAAGATAAGTTTAAGGGCGTCATTGATCTGATCAATATGAAGGCCATTGTGTGGCAGGACGACACGATGGGCGCCGAGTACCTCACTGAAGAAATTCCCGCCGAGCTGAAGAAGAAAGCCGAAGCATTCCACGCACAGTTGGTTGAGAGCATTGCCGAGAACGACGACGAAATCCTGCACAAATTTTTAGAAGGCGAAGAGATTACCGCGGATGAACTGCGAGCGTCGCTGCGCAAGTCGACGATTGCTTTGAAAGTGTTTCCGGTGGTGGTGGGAACGGCGTTCAAGAATAAAGGTGTGCAGCCGCTGCTGGATGCGGTTGTTGATTATCTGCCTTCGCCACTCGATGTGCCGGAAACGCATGGGCTGAATCCCGACAACGGGGAGCAGATTTTTCGCAAAGCGGACGACAAGGAGCCATTTTCGGCTCTGGCGTTCAAGATCATGGCCGATCCGTTTGTGGGCCAGCTGACGTTTATTCGTGTTTATTCCGGGCAGCTTAAGACTGGGGACTCCGTGTTGAATACCGGCCGGCGCCGGAGTGAGCGCATCGGGCGTCTGCTTAAGATGCACGCCAACAAGCGCGAAGAGATCAGCGAGATTCTCGCAGGGGACATTTGCGCTGCGGTTGGGCTGAAGGGCGTCAGCACGGGCGATACGATTTGTAGTGAAGATCATCCCATTGCGCTGGAGTCGATTACGTTTGCGGTTCCCGTCATTTCAGTTGCGGTTGAGCCGAAGACGAAAGCCGACCAGGAAAAAATGGGTATGGCGCTGGGACGGCTGGCGCAGGAAGATCCTACCTTTAAAGTTCACACCGATCCCGACAGCGGGCAGACCATCATCAGCGGCATGGGCGAGTTGCATCTCGAGATCATCGTCGACCGCATGATGCGCGAGTACAAGGTTGAAGCGAACGTCGGCAAGCCGCAGGTGGCTTATCGCGAGACCATTCGCAAACACTCCGAGGCGGAAGGCAAATACATTCGGCAGACCGGCGGGCGCGGGCAGTATGGACACGCCAAGATTAAACTCGATCCGCAACCTGCGGGTACCGGTTACGAGTTCGTCAATGACATTGTTGGCGGGTCGGTGCCGAAAGAATTCATCAAGCCGATCGATCAGGGAATTCAGGAAGCGCTCGAAGGCGGGATTCTGGCGGGTTATCCCATGGTCGATGTGAAGGCTACGCTGTACGACGGCAGCTATCACGACGTCGACTCGAACGAAATGGCGTTCAAGATTGCCGGGTCGATGGCGTTCAAGGAAGCTGCGCGGAAGGCTTCGCCGGTGCTGCTGGAGCCGGTGATGGCGGTTGAAGTGGTGACTCCAGAAGACTACGCCGGCGTGATCATGGGCGACCTGAGTTCGCGCCGCGGGCGCATTGAAGGCATGGAGCATCGCGCCGGGTCGCAGGTGATCAAGGCGATTGTTCCTTTGGCTGAGATGTTTGGGTACGCGACGCACATGCGGTCGTCGACGCAGGGGCGAGCTGAGTACTCGATGCATTTTGCGCGTTATGAGGAGGCTCCGCGGTCCGTCGCGGAGGAAATCATCGCGAAGGTGCAGGGGACGACGAAGTGACTGCACTCCCCGCGGTTCGTGATTGATCGAAGGTTTTGGGTAGCGGACGGCAGGCGGGCGGATTTTGAAAGAGTTTTTGGTGGGGGTGGGCCCTGGGCGCGATTGTTGTACGAAGCTGATGGCTACCTATTTACCGAGGTCTGGTGCGAGTCTCCAGAGAGTCGGCAGTATCGAGTGAAGGACTGGTGGGACTGGCATCGGAACTTCGAGAAATTTCGTGGACGGTTTCAGGCGGAATGCGAGCGGTTTGAAGCTTGGATCGTCTCAGAGGGATTGGTAGAAAGGGCGCAGTTTCTGGGCGCGTACTACGAGAAATATAGCGACGGAGATGATTTGGTTCCGTCGTAGCGAGGGAAATAGAAATGGCGAAAGAGAAATTTGATCGAAATAAGCCGCACTGCAATGTGGGGACGATTGGTCACATTGACCATGGCAAGACGACGTTGACGGCGGCGATCACCAAGGTGTTGCAGAAACATAATCCGAAGATTGTGTTCCGGTCTTTTGATTCGATTGATAACGCGCCGGAAGAAAAAGCGCGCGGAATCACGATTGCGACCGCGCACGTGGAGTATGAGACGGCGAACCGGCACTACGCGCACGTCGACTGCCCGGGGCACGCGGATTACATCAAGAACATGATCACGGGCGCGGCGCAGATGGATGGCGCGATCTTGGTTGTTGCTGCGACGGACGGTCCGATGCCGCAGACGCGCGAGCACGTGCTCTTGGCGCGGCAGGTGGGCGTGCCTTACATCGTTGTGGCTTTGAACAAGTGCGATGCGGTGGACGATCCTGAGTTGCTGGATCTGGTCGAGCTTGAAGTGCGTGAGTTGCTGAAGAGCTACAAGTTTCCTGGCGACGATGTGCCGGTGATTCGGCTGTCTGCTTTAGGGGCTTTGAACGGGGAAGAAAAGTGGGAAAAGCAGATTGACGCGCTGATGGATGCGGTCGATAAGAGCGTGCCGCAGCCGGCGCGCGAGCTCGACAAGCCGTTCCTGATGCCGATTGAAGATATCTTTTCGATTCAGGGGCGCGGCACCGTCGTTACTGGGCGTATCGAGCGCGGGAAAGTGAAAGTCGGCGAGGAAGTTGAGATTGTCGGCTTCCGCGACACGCGCAAGACCGTGGTTACGGGCGTCGAAATGTTCAAGAAGCAATTGGATGAAGGCATGGCGGGCGACAATGCCGGACTGTTGCTGCGCGGCATTGCGAAGGAAGATGTGGAGCGCGGCATGGTGCTGGCGAAGGGTGGGTCGATTACTCCGCATACCAAGTTCAAGGCTGAGGTTTACATCCTGACGAAGGAAGAAGGTGGGCGGCATACGCCGTTCTTCAAGGGATACCGTCCGCAGTTTTATTTGCGGACGACCGACGTGACTGGAGTTGCGGAGCTTCCGGCTGGAACCGAGATGGTGATGCCTGGGGACAACGTCTCGCTGGTGATTGAGTTGATTACGCCGGTGGCGATGGAAAAGGGGTTGCGGTTTGCCATTCGCGAAGGCGGACACACGGTGGGCGCGGGAACGATTTCGGAGATTGTGCAGTAGGGGAAAAAAGAGCGGAGCTTCGCTCCGCGGACAGCGGAGGGCGGCTGTCCCCACATTGGAAAAAACAAACGCGGCTTGCTTCTTGCCGCTAGTTCTTTCCTTCCGGAGATGCCGGGAGGGGTTAGAGAGAGTGAAACGTGATTGGAAAAGAAAGAATTCGAATTCGGTTGAAGGCTTACGACTACCGCATTCTGGATCAGTCGACGGGCGAGATTGTGGAAACGGCGCGGCGTACAGGGGCACAGATTGCGGGGCCGATTCCTTTGCCTACGATGAAGAACAAGTACACGGTGCTGCGGTCGCCGCACGTGGATAAGAAGTCGCGGGAACAGTTTGAGATCCGCACGCATAAGCGCTTGCTCGATATTCTCGAGCCTACGCAGCAGACGGTGGACGCTTTGATGAAGTTGGATCTGCCGGCTGGTGTTGACGTGGAGATTAAGGCTTTCGGGAAAGAGCATAAATAGCGCAGGCAGGCGCGGGCTGCGCCCGCGG
This sequence comes from uncultured Acidobacteriaceae bacterium, assembly GCA_963743115.1. Lineage (GTDB taxonomy): Bacteria > Acidobacteriota > Terriglobia > Terriglobales > Acidobacteriaceae > Sulfotelmatobacter. The sequence goes on from CAVUOM010000003.1 coordinate 677,066, forward strand.
AACGGACGAATGCGTACGTTCCCACATGAGCAAATTTAGCTCCCCAGCCAGTAGCAGTCGCTGAAAACGCGGCTTGCCACGCTGGGAACGGAGATAGAGATGGCAACTCGAGTTACCGGGATTCTGGGCAAGAAGGTTGGCATGACGCAGCTGTTTGACTCGAAGGGCGACGTGCGCCCGGTCACGGTGCTGCAGGCTGGCCCTTGCGTCATTACGCAGCATAAGTCAGCTACGCGGGATGGTTACGAGGCGGCGCAGATTGGGTTGGTCGAGTTTGTGAAGGAGTCGCGGTTGACCAAGCCGGCGCGCGGACATCTGGCGAAGAACAATCTTCCTCCGGTGAAGTTCATGCGCGAAGTGCCCCTTGAGACCGATGGCGCGGCCGACAACGACGTTACGGTGAAGGTTGGCGACCGGGTGCTAGTTGAGATTTTCGAAGGCGAGAAGTTTGTTGACATCGTGGGAGTGAGCAAGGGCAAGGGCTTTCAGGGTGTGGTGAAGCGTCATCATTTTGGCGGCGGTCCGAAGTCGCACGGATCGATGTTTCAAATTACGGGATCGATTGGTTCGTCGGCGTTTCCTTCGCGTGTCTTCAAGGGAATGCGCATGTCGGGGCACATGGGACATGATCGGGTCACGCAGCGCAACTTGCGCGTGCTGGGCGTGGACAAGGACGAAAATCTTTTGGTGGTCGAGGGCAGTGTGCCGGGACCTCAGGGCGGCTACATTGTCATCATCAAGGCGAAGAAACCGCCCAGAGAGCGGCGTGGATTTGCGGGTTCGGCTACGGTTGATCCGTTGAAGGCGGCTAAGAGAGCGGCCAAGAAAGCGTAAGAACTAGTGATCAGTGGCCAGTGGCCACTGATCAGAAATGCAAAAACAATGGCTACTATCGATATTTACGATTTAGGCGGTAAGAAGGTCGGGAGCTTTGACCTTGCCGATGAGATTTTCGGCGCGGTGAATGAAGATCTGCTTTGGGAGGCGGTGAAGCATTACCGCGCCGGGCAGCATCGCGGCACGCATGCGACCAAGGCCCGCTGGCAGGTTTCCGGTTCGGGCAAGAAGCTGTGGAAGCAGAAGGGCACGGGACGGGCGCGTATCGGCTCGATCCGGTCGCCACTGTGGCGGCATGGAGCCACTGTGCATGGTCCGACGCCGCGGTCTTATGACTACTCGTTCCCGCGCAAAAAGCTTTTGGGCGCGCTGCGCTCCGCGCTGGCGGCTAAGTTTGCCGACGGCAAGCTGACGGTGGTGAATTCGTTCGAGCTGAAGGATGCAAAGACAAAAGGCGTTCCGAGAGGCGCTGGACGCGCTTAAGGTTGAGAAGACGGTACTGATTGTGGAAGCGGCGAACGCTTCGAACCGGAATCTGGAACTGAGTTCGCGCAATATCCACGGGCTGGAATTGATTCCGGGGAATGAGGTTCATCCTTATCACTTGCTGAAGTATGATCGGGTGATTTTTTCTCATCCCGCCATTGAGAAGTTGCAGCTTACGTTGAAGGATAGTTTGCCGAAGCGGCAGCGCAAGGCGAAAGAAGAGGGCGCCAAGAAGGCTTCGGCGGCTCCGCGGAAGCGTGCGCGGCATGAAAAAGCGGCGGAGGTGGCGTAGGGCCAAATCATTATGAAATCCGCATATCAGATTATTCGGCGTCCGGTGATCACGGAAAAAGGGTTGGCGATCAAGGAGAACCAGAACACGCTGGTGTTTCAGGTTGCGCCCAAAGCTACGAAGACGGAAATCAAGCAGGCGGTGCAGACGATTTTCAAGGTGAAGGTATTTTCCGTACGCACTGCGACCTATCCAGGCAAAGAACGGCGGCGGGGGAAGTTTGCGGGATATCGTGCGGATTGGAAGAAGGCTTATGTGCGGCTGCGGGCCGGGGAGAAGATGCCGGAGTACGCGCAGAATTTGTAGCGGCGGCAGGAAGCAGATTCCTCGCCGGGCTTCGCCCGGTTCGGAATGACAAACAGATTAAGAGCTGATTATGCCAATCAAGACATATCGACCGACAACGCAGACGCTGCGGTACCGCACGACGATCGTCAACGACGACATTACGACGCAGCATCCGCATAAGCCGCTGCTCGAGCCCAAGCCGCGCACTGGCGGGCGCCGCAACTCGGGCGACATGACCATGCGGTTCATTGGAGGCGGCCACAAGCGCAAGCTGCGCATCATTGATTTCAAGCGCGACAAGACAGGGATTCCGGCGACCGTGGTCAGCATCGAATACGATCCCAACCGTTCACCGCGCATTGCCCTGCTGGCTTATGCCGACGGTGAGAAGCGTTACATCCTACAGCCCGAAGGATTGAAGGTGGGGCAGAAAGTGATCAGCGGTCCCGAGGCGGACATTTTAGTAGGCAATGCGTTGCCGCTGCGAAATATTCCTCCCGGCACGCAGATTCATAATCTGGAGTTGAAGCCGGGCAAGGGTGGCCAGATGGTGCGCTCGGCGGGCGGAGCGGCGCAGTTAGTTGCCAAGGAAGAAGAGTACGCGCTGGTCAAGCTGCCTTCAGGTGAGACGCGGAAGATTTCGCAGGATTGCATGGCGACCATCGGGCAGGTGGGAAATCTGGATCACGAAAACATCACCATCGGCAAGGCGGGACGCTCGCGCTGGATGGGCTGGAAGCCGCATAACCGAGGCGTATCGATGAATCCGGTGGACCATCCGCATGGCGGTGGCGAAGGCAAGACTTCGGGCGGACGGCATCCGGTGACGCCTTGGGGACAGCCTACGCGCGGGTATAAGACGCGGAATAACAAGCGGACGGATAAATTTATTGTGAATGACCGGCGGAGTAAGTAGCGCTGCCGGCGGAAGCAGATTCCTCGGGTCGCTTCGCGACCTTCGGAATGACAAGAGTTTGAGGGTGAGAGTTAATTTATGGCACGTTCAACCAAGAAGGGCGCGTTTGTGGATGGCTTCCTGATGTCGCGGGTGGAAGGCATGAATTCGCGCAATGAGAAGAAAGTGTTGCGCACCTGGTCGCGGCGATCGACCGTGGTTCCGGAGATGGTGGGACACACCATCGCGGTGCATAACGGGAAGAAATTTATTCCGGTGTACGTCACCGAGAACATGGTAGGACACAAGCTGGGCGAGTTCAGCTTCACGCGCAACTTCAAGGGCCACTCGATGCGGGCGGCGACGGAAGTAGCGGCGAAGCCGGCGGGGATCCCGGGAGGTCCGGGAGCGATTACTCCGGCGGCCCCGGCAGCTGCGCCAGCGCCGAAGGCATAAAACGGTTTAGGCCCTAGCCCCTAGCCGGGGGCGGGAGGGCGGAAGACTTAGGACAGAGACGAGATTATGGAATTCCGAGCAGAAATGCGTTACTTGCGAGTGTCACCGCAGAAGGCGCGCCTGGTGCTGGAGTTGATTAAGGGGCGCAAAGTGGAAGAGGCGCGCAACACGCTGCTGTACACCAAGAAGCGGGTGGCGGCGCATGTGGGCAAGCTGCTGCAGTCGGCGCTCGACAACGCGAACTTTTTGAGCGCGGAGAAGAATCTCGATGTTGAGATCGACAATTTGTATGTGAAGAGCGCGATTGCGAATGATGGGCCGAGGATGAAGCGGATTCGTCCGGCGCCGCAGGGACGGGCGTACCGGTATCAGCGGCGGATTTCGCATATCACGCTGGTGCTGGCGGAGCGCGGGAATGGGGCTCGTGCCGCGAGCGGCGGGACGGCTGCGGCTCCGGCTAAGCGGCGCGCGCCGGCGGCTAAAAAATCCGCGGGCGCTTCGAAGAAGAGCAAAGCGGCCGCGAAGTAGGGATAGAGTCCCACTTCTCGCGCAAAGTGCGCGCGAGAAATGGGGCACCCGGTGGAGTAAGGCAACAGCAGGTTCCTCACCCGCGCTTTGCGCGGGTTCGGAATGACAAAGTTTTTGTAAGGGTTTTGGGATTGATTAGGAGAAGCAATGGGACAAAAAGTCCATCCTTATGGTTTTCGGCTGGGTTATACGAAGCCGTGGAAGTCGCGCTGGTTTGTGGAGCGCGACTACGACAAGCTGCTGTTTGAAGACATCAAGCTGAAGAAAGAACTGAAGGAAAAGCTGAAGTCGGCGGGCGTGAGCTCGATTGAGATTGAGCGTCCGGGCAACAAGCTGCGCATCATTGTCAAGACGGCGCGCCCCGGAATTATTATCGGGCGCAAGGGCGCAGAAATCGACAAGCTGAAGGCCGACTTGCAGAAGCGCACGTCACGCGAAGTGTTTGTCGACATCCAGGAAGTGCACAAGCCGGAGCTTGACGCGCAGCTGGTTTCGGAAGCAATTGCTTTGCAGCTGGAAAAGCGCGTTGGGTTTCGGCGCGCTATGCGCAAGGCGGTGGATTCGGCGCTGCGCTTTGGTTGCAAGGGCATCAAGGTGCGGGTGAGCGGGCGGTTGAACGGAAATGAAATCGCGCGCTCGGAGTGGTATTTGCAGGGACGGTTGCCGCTGCACACGCTGCGGGCCGATATTGAATACGGATTCTCCGAAGCCAGGACCACTTACGGCGTGATTGGCGTGAAGGTTTGGGTTTATAAGGGCGAGATTCTTCCGACCAAGAAGCGCGAGCAGCAGACGGGCGTGGGAGCGTTTTGAATTAAGTGTCCAGTGGTCAGTGACCAGTGGCCAGTAGGATCAAGAGCGACGAAAAGATTTGGCTAAGAGCCAAGAGCTGAAAGCTAAGAGCTGACTTTATGTTGATGCCAAAGAAAGTTAAGTACCGCAAGCAGCAGCGCGGGCGGATGACTGGGAAAGCCTGGCGTGGGAGCACGCTGGCGTTTGGCGACTTCGGGCTGAAGGTGCTCGAGCCTGGGTGGATCACCGACCGTCAGATTGAAGCCAGCCGCGTGGCTATGACTCGCTTTGTGAAGCGCGGCGGGAAGATCTGGATCCGGGTGTTTCCCGATAAGCCCGTGACCAAGAAGCCGGCCGAAACTCGTATGGGCAAGGGCAAGGGGGCGCCGGATCATTGGGTTGCGGTGGTGCGTCCAGGAAAGATTCTGTTTGAGATGGAAGGGGTCACGATAGTGGATGCGACTGAGGCCATGCGGCTGGCGTCACACAAGCTGCCGCTGCGGACGACTTTGGTGAAGCGGGAGACGGCGCACTAGAAACAGCTACCAGCTTTCAGCCGTCAGCTATCAGCGATAGCGGAGGCTGGGGAAGCTGAAAGCTGAGAGCTGAGAGCTTATTTATGAAATCCGAGAAGATTCGCAATTTGACTGACGAAGAACTCCAGCATCAGGGGCAGGATCTCGCGGACCAACTGTTCAAGCTGAAGTTTCAGCTGAATATGGGGCAGACGGAGAGCCTGAAGAAGATTCGCGGGCTGCGCAAAGACATTGCGCGGGTGAAGACAATTCTGGGCGAGCGCACGCGCTTGGCCGCAACGGAGAAACGCTGATGGCGGAAACCGCAACCAAGAAGTCTGCAACGCCGCCGAGCGAGCAGGTGCAGGGCCGGCGCAAGGAAGTGGTGGGAGAAGTGGTCTCGAACAAGATGGCCAAGACCATCGTGGTGCAGGTGACGCGCAAGAAGGCGCATCCGTTCTACGGGCGGGTGGTGGCGCGAAACAAGAAGTTTTACGCGCACGATGAAAAGAATGAAGCGCATGTGGGCGATGTGGTGCGGCTGGAAGAGACGCGCCCGCTGTCGAAGCTGAAGCGCTGGAAGTTGAAGGACATTGTGCGCAAGACGGCGCTGGTGCCGGAGATCGTGCTGGAGCACGACGTTAAGTAAGGAAGCGATCGGGGGCCCTTCAGGGGATGGGTCTGAGGAGACTGAGATCCTTCGCGGCAAAGAACGCCGCTCAGGATGACAAGGCGAGAGAAGGAACGTCTCGCTCAGGATGACAAAGCTCAGGGTGGCAGGCAGGATCGAGGAGATTCGCTATGGCTGTGATGATGAGAAGCATGCTGGAGGTGGCCGACAACTCCGGCGCCCGCAAGCTGCAGATGATTCTGCCGCTGGGTGGCTCGACCGGGCTGAATGCCGGCCTCGGCGACATAATCACGGCCGCGGTGAAGGAAGCGGCTCCGGATGGGCAGGTACAGAAAGGCAAAGTGGTGAAGGCGGTGATTGTGCGCACGCGCAAGGAGCATCGGCGGCGCGACGGTACCTACATCCGTTTTGACCAGAATGCCGCGGTGCTGATCAACGATGCTGGCGAACCGGTGGGGACGCGCGTGTTTGGTCCCGTGGCCCGGGAGTTGCGCGAGAAGAAGTTTTTGAAGATTGTGTCATTAGCGCCTGAGGTGATTTAGGCCTTTGAAAGGATTGAGAGATTGTGCGATTGAGTGATCGGGTGATTGAAGATCAGAGCTGCAGACAGATGGTTTTCGATCGCTCAATGACTTAATCGCCCAATCGCTAAATAGGGTTTATGAGAACTGTCAGCACAGAGCACAAGCGAGTGGATATCCGCCGCAACGATACCGTGAAGGTGATTACGGGGCGGGACAAGGGCAAGGAAGGACGCGTGCTGCGCGTGTTTCCCGACGACGCCAAGCTTTTGGTCGAACACGTGATGGTGGTGAAGAAGCACGTGCGTCCGAACCCGCAGCGCAACATTGCGGGAGGCATTGCCGAGCAGGAGAGCCGGATTGCGATTTCCAATGTGCAACTGGTGTGCACGACCTGCGGGCCGGTGCGCATTGGACACGAAGTGCGCGGCGACCGGAAGGTGCGGGTCTGCAAGAAGTGCGGAACGACGCTGGATAAATGATTGGGTGATCGGGTGATTGTGCGATTGGGATTCTGAGTTCTTGATTTTCGATCGCCAAATGACTCGATCGCAAAATGGCTCAATTCTTATGGGGTTGAAGAAACGTAATGGCTAAAGACAAGAAATCATCGAAGGATTCGGGGCAGGAGCAGAAGGCTCCGGAGCAGGCGCGGCACAGCGCGAAAGAGCGGCCCCGGCTGCGCGCGAAGTTCGACAAGGAAGTCGCTCCAGCGTTGTTGAAAGAGTTGGAACTCAAGAATGCGATGGCGGTTCCGCGGCTCAACAAGATCGTGGTGAATATGGGCATGGGCGAGGCCACGCAGAATTCGAAGGTGATGGATCCGGCGGTGAATGAGTTGGGCCAGATCACGGGGCAGAAGCCGATCATCACCAAGGCCAAGAAATCGATTGCTGCGTTCAAGGTGCGCGAAGGGCAGGCCATTGGAACCATGGTGACTCTGCGCGGCGACCGCATGTACGAGTTTTTCGACCGGCTGGTGAATATTGTTCTGCCTCGGGTCCGCGACTTCAAGGGAGTCTCCACCAAGTCGTTTGACGGGCGAGGAAATTACACGATTGGGCTGCACGACCAGTTGATCTTCCCGGAGATTTCCTATGAGAAGGTCGACAAGCAGAAGGGCATGAATGTCACAATCGTGACCACGGCGGCGAATGATAACCAGGCGCGGACGCTGTTGAAGCATCTGGGGATGCCGTTTAGAGCTTAAGAGCACGGTTTCAAAGTTTCAGGGTTTCAACGTCTCAAAGTTTCGACAGGCGGCTAGAAGGCCAGGAGTTGAAGGATAAACATGGCAACAATGGCAAAGCGGGTTAAGGACGGCACTGAGCAGACTCAGCGTCCATCGAAGATAAAGAAGCCGAAGTTTTCCACGCGCAAGCACAATCGCTGCAAGCGCTGCGGCCGGCCGCGCGCGTATTTGCGGAAGTTTGGGTTGTGCCGGATGTGCTTTCGGCAGCTGGCGTTGCTGGGGGAGATTCCGGGAGTGTCGAAGTCGTCGTGGTAGGTGGGCTTCGGGGTTCGTGAAGCGGGAGATCCTTCGCGGCAAAGAACGCCGCTCAGGATGACAATGCGGGACAAAGACGTCTCGCTCAGGATGACAAGGGAGTTAAGAGGTAAGGCAGGCGAGCCGCTGCGGGTTCTCCGGTGGGTGCGGAGCGAACGGGTGGCGAGAGGAGAAGCAAACGATGAGGTTGACCGATCCGGTCGCAGATATGTTGACGAGGGTGCGCAACGCGCTGCAGGCGCGGCACCAGAAGGTGGACGTTCCGGCTTCCCGGCTGAAGGTGGAGATTGCCCGCATCCTGAAGGAAGAGGGTTACATCTCGAATTTCAAGGCTACTGAGGAAGAAGGTCACAAGATCATCCGGATTTATTTGAAATATGGCGCGCACAACGAGGCGGCGATTTCAAAGGCGGAGCGCGTGTCGCGTCCGGGCTGCCGGGTTTATGTGCGGCGCAGCGAGATTCCTCGCGTGCTGGGCGGGATGGGGATCAACATTCTTACGACGCCGCGCGGGGTGATGACCGGACGGCAGGCGCGCAAGGAAGGCGTGGGCGGCGAGTTGTTGTGCGAGATTTGGTAGGGAATCAGCTTTCAGCTATCAGCCGTCAGCTATTAGAAAAAGCGGTGATGGGAAACTGGGAGCTGAAAGCTGAGGGCTGAGAGCCGAAAATTTATGTCACGAATTGGAAAAAAGCCGATCCCGATCCCCAAAGGGGTGACGGTCAAAATCGAAGGCAACACGGTGCTGGTGCAGGGGCCGAAGGGCAAGCTGGACACGGCTCTTCCCACGGGCATCAAGGTTGAGCAGAAGGATGGGAACATTGTCGCCATCCGCGAGAATGATTCGCAGGCTGCTCTGCATGGGCTGGCGCGGGCGCTGGTGAATAACGCCGTCGAGGGCGTGACCAAGGGCTGGACGCGCGACCTGGAGATCGTCGGCATCGGATATCGCGCCGAGATGAAGGGTAAAGGGACGGTGGTGTTCAGCCTGGGGTATTCGCATCCCATCGAATATCCGCTGCCAACCGGGGTTGAGGCGGCGGTCGATCCTAAACAGACCAAGATTTCGCTGACTGGAATTGACCGGCAGCAGGTGGGGCAGGTGGCGGCGGAAATGCGCTCGCTGCGTCCGCCCGATCCGTACAAGAATAAGGGTGTGCGGTATGCGGGCGAGCGGTTGAAGAAGAAAGTGGGTAAGACCGGAGCGAAGTAACTAGGTCTATCACCTAGGGCCGCTGTTTGGCGGGCAAGGACAGAGCTTATGTTTACGAAGAAATCGAAGAACCAGAAGCGCGAGCACATTCACGATCGCATCCGGAAGAAGATGAAGGGCACGGCGGAGCGTCCGCGGCTGAATGTGTACCGCTCGCTGAATCATATTTATGTGCAGGTGATCGATGACCTGCACGGCACGACTCTGGTTTCGGCTAGTTCGGCCGAGGGCAAGAAGGAAGAACGCCGCACTGGCGGAAACGTGGCAGCGGCGAAGGCCCTGGGCAAGACAATCGCGGAGCGGGCCAAAGCCAAGGGCGTGAGCAAAGTGGTGTTTGACCGAGGCGGCTATATTTATCACGGGCGAGTGAAGGCGCTGGCGGATGCGGCGCGCGAGGCGGGATTGCAATTCTAGGGGATTTGAGAATTTGGTAATCGGGTAATTTGGTAATTTGAACGCGGCGAGCGGTTCCGATTGCAAAATTACCAAATTGCGAAATTACAAAATTACGAAATTAGGTTTCAGAATGCCAACTGTAATTAAGAAGCTCGATCCAAATTCGTTTCAGTTGAAAGATCAGGTGGTGGCCATCAACCGCGTCACCAAAGTGGTGAAGGGCGGCAAGAACCTTTCGTTCGCCGCGCTGGTGGTGGTGGGCGATCCGTCGGCGGCAGTGGTGGGGCATGGCGCGGGCAAGGCCAAGGAAGTTCCGCAAGCCATCCGCAAGGCGATCGAGGCGGCGAAGAAGAATCTGATCAAGGTGAACCTGACGCAGACTTCAATTCCGCACCTGATCGTGGGACGTTATGGCTCCGGGAAAGTGCTGCTGAAGCCGGCTCCGGAAGGCACGGGAGTGATTGCCGGGGGCGCGGTGCGGGCGGTGATGACCTCGGTGGGAATCCAGAACGTGCTTACGAAATCAATCGGCACGACCAACCCGCACAACGTGATCAAGGCGACTTTCGATGCCCTGCGGCACCTGAAGAGCCGGGAGAGCGTCGCGGCGATGCGCGGGAAGTCGATGCAGGAGTTGTAGAAAGTGCCGAGTTGCGAGTACCGAGTAAGGCCGGGCTCTTGAGATTGAGGAATTAACGATGACGACGAAGAAACCGAAAGCGGTTAGCGGAAAGATTCACCTCAAGTGGGTGGTTTCGTCCATTTGCGCCCCGGTGAAACAGAAGCAGGTGGTCAAGGGACTGGGATTCACGCGGTTGAACCAGGTGATCGAGCGTCCGGATAATGCGGCGATTCGCGGCATGGTGGCCAAGGTTCCGCATCTGGTGGAGATTTTGAAGTAGAAATGTTTCAAGGTTTCAGAGTTTCAAGGTTTCAATGTGGATTCAGACCCTCGAAACTTTGAAACCTTGAAACCTTGAAACCTTGAAACGTGAAACTTTGAAGGCTTACTTATGAATTTATCCAACATTCGAGCACCGAAGAAGGCTACGGAAAAGCGCAAGCGCGTGGGACGCGGGATGGGCTCCGGCATGGGCAAGACCTCCACCCGCGGACACAAGGGGCAGCGCTCGCGCACCGGAATGCGCCTGATCCGCGGATTTGAAGGCGGGCAGATGCCGCTGCACCGGCGCATGCCGAAGCGCGGCTTTACCAATATCTTCCGAAAGGAATTCAACATCGTCAGCCTCGATCGGCTGGTGGCGCTGGGCGCGGAACTGCACGCGGCGCCGATCACGCCTGAGGTGCTGCGCAAGGCTGGAGTAATCAAGGCGAAGCATCCGGTGAAGATTCTGGGCGATGGCGAGCTGACGATTGCGATTACCGTACATGCGCACAAGTTCTCGAAGTCGGCGCAGGAAAAGATTACCAAGGCGGGCGGAAAGGTTGAGGTCCTGCAGTAATGGCTGGCGAGAGTGGAGTATTTCCAATCTGGGGGAAGATGGCAAACATCTTCCGCATCCCTGACCTGCGCAAGCGGGTTCTGTTTACATTGGCGATGCTGGCGGTTTACCGGTTGGGCGGGCACTTGCCTACACCGGGCGTAAACTTCCTCAAGCTGGAGCAGTATTTCAATCAGAACGCAGGATCGCTGCTGGGGTTTGTCGATCTGTTTTCCGGCGGCAATCTACGCCGTCTCACTCTCTTTGCCCTGGGCATCATGCCGTACATCACGGCATCGATCATTTTGCAACTTTTAACCGTGGTATATGAGCCCCTGGCCAAGCTGCAAAAAGAAGGCGAGCTGGGACGCAAGAAGATTACGCAGTGGACTCGCTATATCACCGTGATTCTGAGCGCGGTGCAGTCGTTCGGCATTGCGATTGGGTTAGAGAAGGCGGGTGATTTTGTACTTCATCCCGGCACCAGCTTCATACTGATGACGATGCTGACCCTGACGACGGGTAGCGCCTTCGTCATGTGGCTGGGCGAACAGATCACCGACCGCGGGATCGGCAACGGCATGTCGCTGCTGATTTTTGCCGGAATTGTGGTTGGGCTGCCGCGCGGCGTGCAGGATCTGATCGAGAAGGCGAAGAACGGAACCTGGGGAGCGATCACACCGGTGCTGATGGCGGGGTTGGTCGTGTTCATGATTGCGGTGGTCGCGTTCATTGTTTACGTCGAGCGCTGCGAGCGGCGCATTCCGGTGCAATATGCGAAGCGGGTTGTGGGACGAAAGGTGATGGGCGGGCAGTCGACGCATCTTCCGCTGCGGGTGAATGCGGGCGGCGTGATGCCGGTGATCTTTGCTTCTTCGATTCTTACTTTGCCGCAGACGATTGGTTACGGCCTGAAGAACAGCCGCTACTTCGGCGACATGATTCGCATGCTCGGTTGGGGCGAGCCGCTGTATACCGTACTTTACGCGGTGGGAATTATTTTCTTCGCGTACTTCTATGTGTCGATCGTTTTCAATCCCAGCGAAGTTGCTGACAACATGCGCAAGTATGGCGGATTTATTCCGGGCATACGTCCTGGCAAGCGCACGGCCGACTACATCAACGAAGTTCTGACGCGGATCACGCTGGTGGGCGCGCTGTATCTGATCATTATCTCTTTCATCCCGGAGTGGATGATCACCGGCATTCACTTGAACCATTTGCCGCTCTGGCTCGGAGGGTCGCTGTTTGAGCGGCTTCCGGTGTGGGTGACGAACGGGCTGGGAGTGAATTTCTATTTTGGTGGAACGTCGCTGCTGATCGTGGTGGGTGTAGCCATGGACACGGTTACGCAAGTCGAGGCGCAGCTGATCATGCGGCATTACGACGGATTTACGCCGCGCAGCGGACGGATTCGCGGGCGCAGAAACTGGTCTTAGGAGATTTTGTAATTTAGTAATCGGGTAATTTGGTAATTGAAGATCAACAGCGACGCATTGGTCAATTGCCAGATTACAAAATTACTCAATTACAGATTTGTTTGTGGGGTTGCTGAACACTGTTCGGGAGGCTTTGGCCAACTCGATGGCGCAGGAAACCTCACGTGACGTAGGCCCCGTCGTGCTGCTTGGGCCGCCGGGCGCGGGTAAAGGCACACAGGCCAAGCGCATCATGGAGCGGTACGGGATCCCGCAGGTTTCTACTGGAGACCTGTTGCGGTTGAATGTGGCCGAGGGTACGGAGCTCGGCATGGCGGCCAAGGCCGTGATGGCTCGGGGTGAACTGGTCTCCGACGATCTGGTTTGTGAGATGGTCCGGATAAGACTGAAGCGGCCGGACTGCAAGCGGGGCTACATTCTCGACGGATTCCCGCGAACCGCGGCCCAGGCCGGGTGGCTGGATGCGCTGCTTGAGGACAAGTTCTTTGACAACTCGCGCCCTACGCGGGCTTGGCCAATTGTGGTCCGGTTGGACGTGGACTATAATCAATTGTTGCTCCGGATCTCTGGACGCCGTTCTTGTCCTACCTGCGGGCGGATCTATAACGTTCACTTCCAGCCGCCCCGTTTCGATGAAGTTTGCGACGTTGACGGGACGAAGCTGGTGACCCGCAATGACGACCGGTTGGAAGTGATTGCGCCACGGCTGGCGGCTTATCAGGAGCAAACTACTCCGGTGGCGGATTACTACCAGCGCACGGGGAGGTTGATCTCGATCAATGGCGACCGGCCGATGGACGAGGTCACGGAGCAGATTTTCAGGATTATCGAGGACCATAACGCCTGAGGGTCGCGGATAAGAATGGCGATTGTGTGCAAGTCGGCGGCTGAGATTGAACGGATGCGGCACAGCGGCCGCATCGTGCGGCAGGTTCTCGACGAGGTGCGCTCGATGGTGGCGCCGGGCGTGACGACGATGGATTTGGAGCGCGCCGCCGAGAAGAAGATTGCGGAACTTGGCGCCAAGCCTGCATTTAAGGGATACTTCGATTATCCGTGTGTGCTGTGCACCTCGGTGAACGAAGAGATTGTGCACGGAATTCCGTCGGAAAAGCGCGCGTTGAAAGACGGTGACATCGTCTCGATTGATTGCGGCGTGGTGCTGGACGGGTATTACGGCGACGCGGCGATTACGGTTCCGGTGAGCGAAGCGGTGAAGCCGGAGTTGCGCAAGTTGCTGACGGTGACCGAGGAATCGCTTTATCGCGGGATCGACCAGGCGCTCATCGGAAACTCGGTGGGCGATGTGGGCGCGGCAGTGCAGGAGCATGTGGAAGCCGCGGGGTTCAGCGTGGTCCGGGAATTCGTGGGACACGGCATTGGGACGCGCCTGCATGAAGAGCCGCAGGTGCCGAACTTCGGAGCGCGGGGCCATGGCGCGAAGTTGCGTGAAGGTATGGTGCTTGCGATCGAGCCCATGGTGAATTACGGCAAGCCGGAAACGCGAGTGCTGGGAGATAAGTGGACGGCGGTTACCGTGGATGGAAGCTTTAGCGCGCATTTCGAGCATTGCGTGGCCGTGACGAAAGATGGGCCGGTAATTTTGACGAAGTGAGTTCTCAGTCATCAGCTCTCAGCTTTCAGCAAAAACTGATAGCCGATAGCTGATAGCTGAAATTTCTGAGAGGTGCATGAGCAAAGAGGACGCGATTGAAGTGATGGCAGTCGTTCTGGAACCGCTGCCGAACGCCATGTTCAAGGTGGAACTGGAGAACAAGCACCAGGTGCTGGCGCATGTGTCGGGCAAGATGCGCAAGAATTTTATTCGGATACTGCCCGGTGACAAAGTTGCGGTGGAGCTTTCGCCTTACGACTTGAATCGCGGCCGGATTGTTTATCGGTACAAATAAATAAAGCGACCGGGAATTGGGATGGAATTATGAAAGTACGGGCATCAGTTAAGAAAATCTGTGACAAGTGCAAAGTCATCCACCGCAAGGGTGTGGTGCGGGTGATCTGCGTCAACACGAAACATAAACAGCGCCAGGGCTAAACAGCTGGGAGAGGTCAGGAACAATGGCACGTATCGCAGGCGTTGACTTACCGCGCCAGAAGCACATCAACATCGCGTTGACCTACATCTACGGGATCGGACATCCGCGCGCCGGCAGCATTCTGGACGAGGCCAAGGTGGACCCGATGAAGAAGGTCCAGGACCTCAGCGAAGAGGAAGTGAACCGCATCCGCACCGTGATTGAGGCGCAAGGGATGGTGGAGGGCGATCTGCGCAAGGAAGTTTCGATGAACATCAAACGGCTCATCGAAATCGGCTCCTATCGCGGGTTCCGTCACCGCCGCAATTTGCCGGTCCGGGGACAGCGTACGCATACCAACGCGCGCACCCGCAAAGGCCCGCGCAAAGGAACAGTGTCGACGAAGAAGAAGGCGACGTCGAAGACATAAAAGCAGTGGTCAGTGTCCAGTGGTCAGTGGCCAGTAAAACCCTGACAAAACTGGCCACTGGCCACTGACCACTGGACACTCATTATGGCTAAACCAGTAGCAGCGGGCGGCACGGCCGCACCGGAAAAAAAAGGCAAGAAGAAGACGTTCAAGAAGAAGGAGCGCAAGCACGTTCCGCATGGGCTGTGCTATGTGCAGGCTTCCTTCAATAACACGATCGTGACCATCACTGACATGAACGGCAACGTTCTGTCGTGGAAGAGTTCGGGATCGCTGGGTTTTCGCGGATCGCGCAAAGGCACGCCGTTCGCGGCGCAGCAGGCAGCCTCGAATGCGGCCAACTTGGCGCGCGATCATGGGGTGCGCAGCGTGGATGTGCGGGTGAGCGGCCCGGGTTCGGGGCGAGAGTCGGCAGTGCGCGCGCTGGCCTCATCCGGCATTGAGGTGCGATCGATTCGCGATGTGACGCCGATTCCGCATAATGGGTGCAGGCCGCCGAAGAGAAGAAGAGTGTAAGAAAGTGGCCAGTAAGATCAAGATCAAAAGCGGTTTACTGGCCACTGATCACTGGCCTCTGACCACTGATTTTCGTCCGGGACGAAGGGTGAAGCCAAACCTGTAAACCGGTCATCTAAAAGGAGAACAATTTGGCACGTTATACCGATGCAGTTTGCCGTCTATGCCGCCGCGAGGGCATGAAGCTGTTCCTCAAAGGCGCAAAATGTTTTAGCGATAAGTGCCCCATCGAGAAGCGCAACTTCGCTCCCGGACAACATGGGAAAGACCGCAAGGCCAAGATTGTTGGCTATGGCCTGCAGTTGCGCGAGAAGCAGAAAGCCAAGCGTATCTACTTCACGCTGGAAGGCCAGTTCCGCAACTACTTTGAGAAGGCGGCGCGGTCGCGGGGCGTTACCGGCGAACTGTTGCTGCAACAACTGGAGCGGCGTCTCGACAACGTCGTGTTCCGGTTGGGCTTTGCGCAGTCACGGCGGCAGGCGCGGCAGTTGGTGCGTCACGGGCACGTCGCGGTGAACAATCGCAAGGTCAATATTCCTTCCTATGAAGTGAGTGCGGGCGAAGAGATTTCGATTCGCGAGAACAGCAAGAAGCTAGCCGTGCTCGAGTTGGCGAAGGAATTTGCCAGCCACGGCACGCTGCCCAACTGGCTGGAAGTTGATCGCGACGCGTACAAGGCGCGAGTGCTTTCGTTGCCCAAGCGCGAAGATATTCAGTTGCCGGTTAACGAGCAGTTGATTGTCGAGTTGTATAGCAAGTAGGTTTCAAAGTTTCGAAGGTTTCAAGGTTTCAAAATCGCTGCGGTTTGCCGCAACCTTGAAACTTTGAAACCTTGCAATTGTGAAACTTTGGTCTAGTACACATTTCGAGCCAGATCAGCCTGCCCCGGTATTGACCTGAGTTGGACCACTCAGCGAACTGGGATTGAGCCAAACGGCCGAAGGAGAAACAAATGCTTTGGAAAGGTTTTCAGAAACCGAAACGTCTCGCAGTTGACACCTCCACTCTCACCGACAAGTACGGCATTTTCTGGGCGCAGCCGTTTGAGCGCGGCTTCGGCACCACCGTGGGCAACGCCCTGCGGCGCGTGCTGCTTAGCTCGATTGAAGGCGCCGCGGTTACCGCGGTGAAGATGGAAGGTGTGCTGCACGAATTCCAGTCGATCCCCGGTGTGGTGGAAGATGCTACCGACATCATCCTCAACCTGAAGCAGATTCCGTTCAAGCTGGCAGGCGATGCTCCGAAGGCGATATATTTGCGCGCCGATCAGCCCGGCGTGGTTACCAGCGGCATGATTGAAGCTGATGGCGACGTCGAAGTTCTCGACAAAGACGTTTACATCGCCACGGTCAGCGAAGGCGGCAAGCTGGATATGGAAATGCGGCTGAAGCGCGGCCGCGGCTACACTTCCGCCGATAAGAATTTCGATGAGGATCTTGGGATCGGATTCATTCCCATCGATTCGGTGCACTCGCCGGTACGCAAGTGCAATTACACCGTGGAAGCGGCACGTCTTGGCCAGATTACCGACTACGACAAGCTCACGCTCGAAGTGTGGACCAACGGGTCCATTACTCCGGCGGATGCCATCGGCCTCTCCGCGAAATTGATGAAGGATCACATGAACATCTTCATCAACTTCGAGGAAGAGATCGAAACCGGCACGTCATCGTCGGACGATCGCAAGCCGGAGATTCACAACGAGAACCTGAACCGTTCCGTCGAGGAACTTGAGCTTTCTGTGCGCAGCTACAACTGCCTGAAGAACGCGAACATTCAGACCATCGGCGAGCTGGTGCAGAAGACCGAATCGGAAATGCTCAAGACCAAGAACTTCGGCCGCAAGTCGCTGAACGAGATCAAGGAAATACTTTCCTCGATGGGTCTGAGTCTGGGCATGAAGATCGACGAGCACGGGAACGCCGTGCCGGGACCGACTTCGAATCTGGTGCTGCCGGCTTCGGCTTACGGTCCGGACGATCAGCTGTAAGAACAGTGGTCAGTGGCTAGTGGTCAGTGGTCAGAAACACCAAAGACTCGCTGCTAGCCGCTGACCTTGAATATTAAGAGACCGAATACTGGCCACTGACCACTGGCCACTGATCACTGAGGTTCACCATGCGTCACAAAGTTGCAGGATACAAACTCGGACGGAACACCGCGCACCGGCGATCGCTGCTGCGGAACCTGGTCACGTCGGTGATCGTGGAGGAGCGCGTCGAGACGACCGTTCCCAAGGCCAAGGCGGCGCGGCCGATCGTCGAGAAGATGATTACGCTCGGCAAGCGCGGCGACCTTGCGGCGCGCCGTCTGGCTGGCGCTTACCTCATGACTGACGAGGCGCTGGTGAAGCTGTTTGACACGGTCGGACCGCGTTTTGGCGACCGCAACGGCGGGTACACGCGCGTCATCCGTACCGGTTGGAATAAGGGTGACGGCGCTGACAAGGCCTTTCTCGAGCTGCTGGGCAGCGAAAAGGTGCTGGACGAGAAGCGCGAGAAGCGCGCCGAAGCTCGCGCCAAGAAGGTTGCCGAAGCCAAGAAGGCGATGGAAGATGCCGAGGCGCAGGCTCAGCACGATGGCGGGGTTGAGCCGGTCAAGGAAGAGGCCGAAGACAAGAAAGAGTAAGTTCGCGATTGATTGTTTGGACGAGGGCACGGCTTAGGCCGTGCCTTTCCTTTTTGTGACTTTAGGAATGTTTCATTCGACACATGATTTGGTAGCGTGGGGACATTTGCCTAGGGATCTTTTTCATAGGTCTTCAGGGCGGGAGTTCTGCATGACGCCGCAAGAGCAGAAAGAACTACTTCTCAGGGTTGTGGTGAAGGTGGCGGCTATACAACTCGAGAACGGTGGTCTGTTTCCATTCGGCGCAACTTTGGGCGCGAAGCGTGATGTGAAGCTGCTGACGCCGAAAAGCATGAAAAAGGGTGTAAGTCGAGAGGAACTCGATGAGTATTGGAAGCGAGAATTACGGAAGTCGACCGGCGAGGACGGACGCAAGACGGCATGCTGGTGCGCCGACGTTCGGGTTCCCATTGACGACGGCCGCCTCGTACCCGCCGTCTTTATCAATTTTGAACATGCGGACGGGTCCGCCGAGGATATTCTTTACCCTTACCGAAAGGATGAAGGCTCGGCGGTTGTCTTCGGCGAGCCGACCAGCGCAGAAACCGCACCCCAGATGTTCACTCCCGCGCAAGGGTCTTCTTAGGAGATCCTGCGTACCTCCCACTCGTACATGTACTCTCGGGGCCCCCGGCGGTAATCTTGCCGTAATTTGCCATCCAGATAAAATTTCTCTCAGGATGGGATTTACTCGCACACAGATCGCGATTGCAGTCACAGCTGGCGCGCTGCTGGTGTTTGGATTTCTCGGCTACATCTGGTGGCTTAGCAATCAGGGGCCGGTGCTGGCGCGGTCGGAAGATCGCGATCCTTTGACCGGACTGCCGGTCAGTATCCGGATGAATCCGCTGCGCGACCGGACGATTGAGCACAGCGCCAATCTTTTTCTTCGGCAGTTGCGCGATGGGCACTGCGACGAGCTGCTCTCCGGGTGGGAGCACGACTATCGCAAGAAGTATGCTCACTTCATCTGCAACTCGGAGGCGCAGCATCCGCTGCTTTCCTGGGAACTGGCGGAGTGGGAGAGCGCGCCTCCGTTGACCATTCTTCATTACCGCGGGAAGCGGCTCACTGGCCCCGGCCAGTCCACTACCTACAGGGAACTCTTCACGGTCACTGAGGAAAACAAGGATGGGCAGTGGCTGGTGAGTAAGTACGACGCTATGTACTGAGGCAGTTCTCAGTTCTCAGTTTTTTGACCGCGATGCATTGTGTCGATATCCGATCCTGGATTTTCTTATCTTTCTCCGTGTAAAACTGCTTCATGGTTCCTTCTGCCGAGCGCGAGCCTTCCGCTGCGCGGAACATTTACGCCTTCGGACTCACTTCTTTCCTGAACGACACCGCTTCCGAGATGGCTTACTGGGTGTTGCCGGCGTTTCTGGCATCGCTGGGAGCGGGGCCGGCGCAGTTGGGATTGATTGAGGGCATCGCCGAGAGCGTCGCTTCGTTTGCCAAGCTTTTTTCTGGATACCTAACTGATCATATCTCTCGCCGCAAGCCGGTTGTCGTTGCGGGATACTTTGCCGCTAACGCGGTGAAGCCGCTGCTTGCGATAGTCACGGCCTGGCCGCAGATTCTGCTGATTCGTTTCACGGATCGACTGGCCAAGGGCGTGCGCGGAGCACCGCGCGATGTGATGGTCGCAGAATCCGTGCCGAAGGAGCGGCTGGGCGCGGCTTATGGACTGATTCAGTCGATGGATTCTGCTGGAGCGATTGCCGGGCCGCTGGCTGCGCTGGTTCTGCTTGGGCGTTTTGGAATTAGGAGTGTGTTCTGGGCGGCTGCAGTTCCGGGCGCGTTGTGCGCGCTGGTTGCGCTGCTGGGGATTCAGGAAAAGCGTCGGGCTGCGCCCGGCGGACAGCCCCATTCGGCAAGCTCAGGGCAGGCGGGGGCGGCTGTACCCACACCTGATAGGTTCGAGCCGGGTGTTGTCTTACACCGGGAGAAAATTGCTCTGCCCGCGTCCTTCTACCTGGTGCTGGTCGCGGTGACGCTGTTTTCTCTGGGCAATTCGAGCGACATGTTCCTGGTCCTGCGGGCGCAGAGTGTTGGGATTCGGGTGGCGCTGGCGCCCCTGCTTGGCCTGGTCTTCAATATCACATACACGCTTGCATCGTGGCCTGCTGGATGGTTCAGTGACCACGTCTCGCGACGATTGGTGGGCTCGGCGGGCTATGTGATTTTTGCCGTGGTGTATTTTGTTTTTGGGCGTGCGCCGTCTACGGTGGCGATTTGGATCGCGATGGCGGTGTATGGTTTTTATTACGCTCTGACCCAGCCCGTGCTGAAGGCTCTTGTGGTAGAGACGGTTGATTCGCAGGTGCGCGGCCGGGCCCTCGGGGTTTATTTTTTCGTGACCAGTGGGGCCACGTTGGCTGCGAGCTTGATCACTGGCGAACTGTGGAAGCATTACGGCGCTGCGATTCCGTTTTACTTTTCTGCGGGGATGGCTTTGGTTGCAGCGGGGATCTTGCAGCTGGCGAGCCGCGGACGTTCCACAGGGGCTAAAACCTGATCTAAAATGCTGGCCCTGAACGCAGGCCTAAAAGGCCTGCTCCACCCACCGAGACCCGCCTACTAGGGACTGGAGACCGCTCTGTTTCCGAAACTTCTTATCCACAACAAGACGAGCACTTGCGCGGCGATCCCGGCGCAGGTGTCGAGAACAACGTCCTGCCATCGTCCGGTGCGCGAAGGGATGAAGCTCTGGTGCCATTCGTCGAGACTGGCTACCAGAGCGGTTCCGAGGATGGCAATGTTGGCCCAGCGCATGGTCCACTTCAGGTGGCTCGGCGCGGGCAGAGTGGCGCGCCAGGCGCGGAAAAGCAGGATGCTGAGCGTGCCGTAGCCGACGACGTGGCCTGACTTGCGAATGTAGAAGTGCCAAACCGCGAAGCGCTCTCGGTCGAGTCCGAAGAGGAAATGCAGCACCGGATAGAGAATGCGGCCGGTGTTGTGGGCCGAGAGCAGGGCGCTGGATTCGATGGCGATGACGATCAGCCAGAGGATGGCGGCGATCCAGGCCTTGAGAACCTCATGACGATCGTTGCTCAAGCGGGTCGCACACCCGCGATGGTCTTCATCCTACTCGACGCCATAGTTGGGGGCCTCGCGGGTGATCATCACGTCGTGAACGTGGCTTTCGCGGAGTCCGGCGCCGCTGATGCGGACGAAGCGGGTTTTCTGCAGGAGTTCGGCGATGGTGGCGCAGCCGCAGTAGCCCATGCCAGATTTCAATCCGCCGACCATCTGGTGGACGATCATGGCGACCGAGCCGCGGTAGGGAACGCGGCCTTCAATGCCTTCGGGAACGAGCTTGCCGAGGCGGTTCGATTCGCCGTCCATCGAGGAGACAGCGGCGGACGAGTCGCCTTCGGTGTTCTGGAAATAACGTTCGCTGGAACCTTGCGCCATGGCGCCGATCGAGCCCATGCCGCGATAGGACTTGAAAGAGCGGCCTTGGTAGAGGATCAACTCGCCGGGACTCTCGTCGGTGCCGGCGAAGAGTGAGCCGATCATCACCGCGCTGGCACCTGCGGCCAGGGCTTTGGTGATGTCGCCCGAGTACTTGATGCCGCCGTCGGCGATGATGGGAACGCCAGCGTCTTTGGTGGCGCGGAAAGCTTCGGCGATGGCGGTGATTTGCGGCACGCCGGCACCGGTGACTACGCGCGTGGTGCAGATGGATCCGGGACCGATGCCGACCTTGATGCCGTCGGCTCCGGCGCGAGCGAGCTCGCAGGCGCCATCGAAAGTGGCGACGTTGCCGGCCAGGAGTTGCATCTCGGGCAGCTTCGACTTAATAAGCTTCACGGCTTCTAAGACTTTCGTGGAATGGCCGTGGGCGCTGTCGATGGCCAGCACGTCGACTTTGGCTTCGGCCAATTCCTGGGCACGTTCGAGGAAGTCGCCGGTTGCACCGATGGCCGCGCCTACACGCAGACGTCCCTGAGAATCTTTGGCGGCGTTGGGATATTTCAGCTTCTTCTGAATGTCTTTTACGGTGATCAGTCCCTTGAGGTTGTACTTGTCATCGACTACGAGAAGCTTTTCGACGCGGTGCTCGTGCAGGATTTCTTCGGCATCTTCAAGTGTGGTGCCGACCGGCACGGTGATGAGATTTTTCTTGGTCATCACGCGATCGATAGGAATATCGAAGCGGGTTTCGAAGCGCAGGTCGCGGTTGGTGAGAATGCCGACTAACTTGCCATGCTCGGTGATGGGCACGCCTGAAATTTTGTAGCGGCGCATGATCTCAAGCGCATCGCTGACCTTGTCGGTGGGCGACATGGTGACCGGATCGACGATCATGCCGCTTTCTGAGCGCTTCACCTTGTCGACTTCATCAGCCTGCTGCTCGATGCTTAGGTTGCGATGGATGATGCCGATTCCGCCCTGCTGGGCAAGCGCAATGGCCATGTGCGATTCGGTGACGGTGTCCATGGCGGCGCTGACGATGGGAATGTTCAGGGTGATGCTGCGCGTGATTTGGGTCTGGGTGGTGGCGGTCGCGGGGATCACGTCGGAGTGCGCAGGTAAGAGGAGGACGTCGTCGAAGGTTAGAGCTTCGGGTACGGGAAAATGAATCATAGGGTTCTCGGAAATTCTCCCTGGCGTGGAGGTGAATCTTTATTCTAGAGAGAGCGCGGGGTTGAGGCAAATGCTGAGATCGGGCTCGTGGGCTGGCCACCAAGTAGATCGAGGGTGCGATGGCCCTACCCCCACAATGGCGTGGAGACTGAGATTCCTCGGCGCGCGATGCAAAGCGCGCGCTGTCGGAATGACAAACGCTTGCTTATGTGACAATCAGATATTGATATCATCGCTAGATTATATGGAGCACATATGCGCAGACTGATTCTCTCCCTTTGTTTTCTGGCGTTCTCAGCGAGCTTCGCGGTGGCGCAACAGTACGACCTTGTAATCGAGGGCGGGCGCGTTATCGATCCCGAGACCGGGCTCGACGGGGTGCGGAACGTTGGCATTCGCGATGGGAAGATTGTCCGCGTCTCGACTGAAGCTTTGAGCGGACGGCGCATGATTCATGCTGGCGGGCTGGTGGTTGCTCCCGGATTCATTGATCTACACCAGCACGGTCAGGATATGGCAAGCCAGCGGGTCAAGGCGCTTGATGGGGTCACCAGTGCGCTGGAACTCGAAATCGGTGCGCCCGACGTGGCGCAGTTCCTGAAATCCAAAGAAGGCCGCTCGCTAATTCATTACGGAACGTCGGCCAGCCATGTAGCGGCGCGGGCTGCGGTCTTTGGTGCGCCGCTGCCGGCGGAGATTATCGGGAACCAGAGTGGAACGCCCGAGATTTTGCCCAAGAGCGGCCCTGTGACCGACCAGCCTGCCACGCCGGTGCAGATCGAGGCGATACAGCAACGCCTGCGCGCAGAGTTGGACGCCGGCGGATTGGCCGTTGGGATGGGCATTCAATACACGCCCGGAGCAACGCGGCTGGAAGTGATTGACATGTTCCGCCTAGCTGCAGAGCGGGGGCTGCCGGTGTACACGCACATCCGCAGTGCGGGGCGGGTCGAGCCGGGATCCTCGATTGAGGCAGTGAGCGAAGTGATTGGAGCGGCGGCGATCACTGGGGCGTCGCTACACATCGTGCACATCAACAGCAGTTGCCTGCGCGATTCGCTGGAGTGTCTGGCGATGGTGGAGGGAGCGCGTGCGCGTGGGCTGGACGTAACCACAGAGGCGTATCCCTACATCGCGGGTATGACTGCAGTAAACTCGGCACTGTTCAACACGGGCTGGCGAGAGAAGCTCGGCATCGATTATGGCGACCTCGTGTTGCCGGACACGGGAGAGCACCTGACCAAGGAGCGCTTCGAGGAGTTGCACAATTCGAGCAAAACGCAGTGGGTGCTGGTTTATGCCAACACGCAAGAAGTTGTGGACAAAGTTATCCCTAATCCGCTGGTGATGATTGCCAGCGATGGACTCGAAGGCCATCCGCGTAATGCCGGAACTTATTCTCGGGTGCTGGCGCAATATGTGCGAGAGAAGGGAACCGTGACGCTGATGGATGCGATCCGGAAGATGAGCTTTATGCCGGCAGAGATGCTGGAGCGGTCGACGCCGGCGGCGCGGCGGAAAGGCAGACTGCAGGAGGGATGCGACGCTGACATTGTGGTGTTCGATGCGGCGACCATCAAAGACCGGGCTACTTTTGAGAAGCCGATGGAGCCGAGCGTGGGCGTGCGGTATTTGGTTGTGGGAGGGACCCTGCTCGTGGACGAGGGGAAGATTGTGCCGGATGTTTTTCCGGGGCGGGCGCTGCTCGGACCGGGAAAAGTCGGCTCCGGCAAGTAATACGCGGAACAACGGCGCCAGGGCCGCGCCGGCTTTTGAGCCAAATTGAATCGTGCCGGATTGCTCGGTAAGGCGATTACTGACTCTGCGGTTCATTGTGTTGTGCACCTCTGACCACCGCCGACTTCTGTCCCGAATTGACAGAGAACAGCATGTAATGGTCAAAGCTGTGCCGGCGATAATAGCGGTGCCTATTAATCTCTAAGAAGAGATCGACGCTCTGCGGCAACCAGAGCTGAACGTTCTTCTTCTGGAATTGCACCGGACCGTACTCGGCAACCTGATGCTGGACGGTAAGCCCCTGAACCGAATTCACGAGTTCCGATTCGAGGCGCACGATCTGAAAATTGTCGGAATTGATCCAGGCCCGTCCCTTCTGACTCACACCGTAAGTTTGGCCTCCCTCGCCGTAATCTTCCAGCCGTTTGGGCTTGTCGTCTCGCTGGCGGAAGTGTACCAACCAGGTCGCGTTTCCGTGCCACTGTCCCAGGCCTTCGCAAGTCAGATCGAAATTTTCCTGCATGTCAGGATGGAAGATAAGCGCCGCGGCCATAAATCCCTGAGTGGAGAAGTGATCAGGAAGACTGGGGAGTGCGTCCCGGTTGTTGCGATATTCGTCAACGGCTAAAAACCCAGGCTGCTCCTCGGTAATTGAAGCCACATAGTTGAACTTGCGCGTCTCCTTGGTGAGGGGATTGCCAGCTCGATCGAGCTGCTCATGGAGCAGGTCTTCGATGGCGCTGAATTGTGAGACGGAATCGACCAGTTCCTTCACCCTCTCACCGGCAATCTGTAACACTTGCTTGGTGGGGCAGCTCACGCCCGGCGCAACCAATGGCTTTACCTCATCGACTCCCGGAGGGCCCCAGGCGCTTGGCGGCAGGCTGGGGCTGGAGGACGCCAGCACCAGATCACCTACCGGCTCTTGGTCGGCAACTGCCGCATTGCCGGCATCACGGGCTTCGATTTGCGCAATCAGTTTCCTTACCTGCGGAGCGTTTGGACTATTGCTGTTCGTTTGCAGGAATGCGTTCAAAGCGGCAACGCTTTCCCTGGTGTGCCCAAGGCTTGCAAGGGCTTGCCCTAAAGCCAACTGGGCGGCGCTTGCGGAACCTTTTCCCGCTTCGATTGCAATTTGAGCTTGTTGCCGAGCTTTTTCGAACTCCTTCTGCTGCAAGTAGGCATCCGCGAGAAGGGTGTGGGCCATCCAGTCCGCGGAATTTGCGATTACGGCCTGCTCCAGCGTCTTACGCGCCTCTTCCGTCTGTCCCTGCTGCAACTGCTCACGCCCCAGCAGACTGAGAGCCTGAACCTTCCGCGGATTCAAAGCAACGGCGCGCCTCAGGTAGGCCTCCGATTTCTCGAGATCTTTCATCTGCAAGAACAGATATCCATACAAGAAGTTCAGCTGGGCGCTGGAGGGAACGGCTGCGTAAACTTTATCGAGATGTTTCCGCGCTTTTGTGAAATCTCCCGACTTGAGTTCGTCAACCGCCCGCTTCGCATCTTTGCGCAACTTGGGCGGAATTGCGTCGTCGCCGGCACTCAATTCAACCGCGGATGGGTCAGTTTGCAGGATTATCTCTACTTGATGAGTCCGTGTGCGGGAGATTTGTACGTCTACATCTTTGTGTCCAGCCAGATATCCGACTGCGCTGACTTCAAGGTCGTAATCTCCAAAGTCGACGCAAAAGGTTGCCTCGGATTCCTTCGACGTACTCTGCCAAAGCGTGGCATCCTTCTTTTCTTCATGCAGTTTGGCAACCGCCTGGCGATCGAGAAGAGCGTTCTTGTCGGTTCGAACGGTCAGCTGAAGGGTTTCCTTGTCGCAGTATGCTTTTTCCAGCTCATGCATGCGGAGTTGATCGATTGCGGGCTGTCCTGATGGCAGGGAGCCTGGCGATGTTAAGGGGCCTGCCGATGGCGGGGAGCTGGGGGCGCGCTGGGCGCGCACAGAGGGAAGAAACAGAAAAATTTGGAAAAGCAGCAGTCCCGCCCATAACAGGGAGGAAGAATGGTGGTTGCCTTTTCTAAGGGAACACGCCGACATCATTAGGACCCGGTGCACAGGGGGAACCACCTCGCGCCGCCATTATAGGCCAGTCGGTTTCTTTCGAGGCTTTTGCGTTAAGAATACGAACTATTCCGCCTCTGGTAACTGACGACCCACTTTACGATGGGCGGCAGGGTAACGCTGCCGATTTTTCCGGTAAAATTAGGGGGAGCTATCATCGTAGGGCACCACATGAAACTTGAGGGATTTGTCTTTTTCCCTGGTCGGGGCGTATATTAGAGAACTGAGAACTGTTGTGTAGTACCGGAGTTTGGCGAAGCACACCAGTGGGCGCAAGCCCACTTTTTCGTTGCGCAGGAATCGGTTTCGTCGGCTTGTCTGCAAGTTATTGGATGCATGGCACTTGAGCTTGATCGGGTACGCGAGATAGCGGAGCGGGTAGCGGCCTCCAGCGGGCTGGAAGTGGTCGATTTGGAGTTTCGCGGGAGCGGCAAGGCCCGCATGCTGCGCGTGTTTCTGGATAAGTCGGGAGCGGCGAGCGGCGATGTGCTGGCGGGAGTGACGCATGGGGATTGCGCGAATTTCAGCCGCGAGTTTGGCACCATCCTCGATGTTGAGGATGCGATTCCGACAAGCTATACGCTGGAAGTTTCATCGCCTGGGTTAGACCGGAAGTTGACGAAGCCGGCTGAGTTTGAGCGCTTTGTCGGGAGCCGGGTGAAGCTGACGACGAGGAATCCGGTGGGCAATAACCGGTACTTCGAAGGGCGGCTGGAGAGTTTTCGTGATGGCCGGCTGACGCTGGATCTGAGCGTGGCCAGCCACAAGTCGCGCCGAAAGATGAAGATGGGCGACGAGGAAGGGCAGAAGGTCAGGATTGAATTCGCCAATGTGGAGAAGGCGAATCTGGTGCCGGAGATCTAGGTTTCAAGGTTTCATAGTTTCAAGGTTTCAAAGTTGAGGATCAGCGGCGGTTTTGAATCTTGAAACTCTGAAACTCTGAGACTTTGAAACCTGGTATGCAGCAGCAGGCTTCTTAACGGAATACGTCCTATGGCTAGTGAGCTTTACAACACGATCGACGCGTTGAGCCGCGAAAAAGGGATTGATCCGCAGATTGTGGTTAGCGCGGTGGAAGACGCCATTGTCATGGCTACGCGCAAGTACTACAAGACGCAGGAAAATCTGCGCGCCGAGCTCGACAAAGAGACCGGCAAGATCAATGCGTTCGCGGTGAAGACGGTGGTGGAGACGCCGGAGCAGGTGGAAGATCCGCTGTTGCAGATCACGCTGGAAGATGCGCGCAAGGTCGATCCGAACCTAGAAGTTGGCGGAGAGTTGCGCACGCCCAAGGTTACGGAAGGGATTCTCGGCCGCATCGCGGCGCAACTGGCGAAGCAGGTGATCTTCCAGAAGGTGCGCGAGGCGGAGCGCGACACCGTTTACAACGAGTACATCGGACGCGTGAACGAAGTGGTGAATGCAACCGTGAAGCGGGTGGAAGGTCCGGATGTGATCTTCGACATCGGCAAGGCTGAAGCGCGCATGCCTCGCAAGGAACAGTCGCGGCTGGAATCGTTTGCCATCGGTGAACGCGTTCGCGTGGTGATTGCTCGCGTAGAAAAAGCTTCGAAGGGACCTGGCGTGGTTGTATCTCGTGCAGTGCCTGATCTGGTGCAGCATTTGTTCCAGACGGAAGTTCCGGAGATTTATGACGGCACTGTTGTGATCCGCGCTATTGCGCGCGAGGCCGGGGAGCGCACCAAGATTGCCGTCATGTCGAAGGACAAGGACGTGGATGCGGTCGGCGCTTGCGTGGGCATGAAGGGAATGCGGGTGCAGTCGATCATCCGCGAATTGCATGGCGAGAAGATTGACATCATCGAGTATCACGAAGATGCGGTGACGTTTGCCGAGAAAGCTCTGCAGCCGGCGAAAGTCAGCAAGGTCACCGTGGTCGATTCCGGGGGCAAGCACCTGGAAGTGGTAGTCGACGACAGCCAGCTATCACTTGCCATCGGCAAGAAGGGGCAAAACGTGCGGCTGGCGGCAAAGCTGCTGGGCTGGAAGATCGACATCAAGAGCGAGGAAGAAAAACGCCAGGAAGTGGAACAGCAAATGTCGGCGATGGTCACGCAGACGGCTACGCCGCTGGAGAGCGTGCCGGGCCTGGGTGAGGGACTGGTGGAGAAGCTAAATGCTGCCGGCGTGAGCACGGTGGAAGCTTTGGCTGATATGACGCCGGAACAATTGGAGGCGATCGAAGGCATTGGGCCGAAGACGGTGGAAAAGATCAGTCTTGCGGTGAATAATTACTTTGCCAGCCTGGAGCAAGGTGCGGCGGTGGAAGGCGCGGTCGAGGGTGAAGTCGCAGCGGAGGGTGAGGCCGCCGCAGCGGAAGCTTCTGAGCCTGCTTCGGAAGACATCACCGCGGAGGTTCCTGCTGCAACCGAAGAAGGCACAGTCGAGGCGGATACGCTTGCCACGGACGAGAACGAAGGGCAGGCGGAAGCTTCCGGGGAGCAGACCGAACCGGAAGCGGAATCAACCTCCGAAACCAGAGAATAATTATGACGCGCTGCCATAAGTTCGACGGCGTGGGACCGAAGAAACTGACTCCGTGAGGTCGATGATGACCTAACTACAGCACGGAGAAACGAAAGGCCGGATGAGTAAGGTTCGAATCAACGATCTTGCCCGAGAGCTGGAAGTCAAGAGCAAAGCCATTCTCGACACGCTTCCGCTGGTCGGAGTGACCGAGAAGAAGACGCACTCCAGTTCTCTGGAAGAGCACGAAGCGGAGAAAGTACGTGTGTACCTCCGCTCCTCGGCGGAAAGTTCGTCCTCGGCGGGCAAGTCGAGTTCACGCGGGTCTCGCGGCGAAGAAGAAATCAAGACCAAAATTGATTTGTCAAACATCTCCCGTCCCGGGGATGTGCTGAAGGCGATTACGCAGCGCAAGGAAGCTGTTGCGCCGGCAGCGCCGTTGCGTCCGGCAACGCCGCCAGCTGTGCATGCTCCGGCGGAGAGGCCTGCGGCGGTCGTGCCTCCGTTGACGAAGCCCGTGGTCACTCCGGCGGCATCTGTGGCTGCGCTACCCGCCACTCCAGTTGTTCCTGCGCGGGTCGTTGTACCTCCGACGGTATCGGTGCCAGCGGTCGCGCCGCCTGCGCGCCCAGCGACACCACCGCCAGCGGCACATGTTCCGGCCGCAGGGATTCCGCCAGTGGTTTCAGCGAGCGCTCCGCCAGCGGCTCCCACTGGCACGCGTCCGGTTGCGCCTCCATCTGCATCCGCGCCCCCGGTGCCGCGAATGATCGTTCCGCAAACCGGGCCGCGTCCGGTGTACAAAGCTCCGCTGCGGACGGCTCCGCCGCCGGTGCAGCCGGGAGTGCCGATCGGAGGCGCTTCGCGTCCGGTACCGGGACGTCCCGTGCCTGGGCAGCCAATTTTTCAGCGGCGTCCGCCGATGGCCGGTGGAGCTCCAGGTGCGCCGCGTCCGCCGCTGCGTCCGGGTGAGCGCAGACCGATGCATCCCACGCGGCAGTCGCCGGCGGGGGCGCGTCCGCTGGGCGTGGGGCCAGCGCTTCCGCCTCCGGGAACCACGCGGCCGGGCGCTCGTCCAGGTGGCCCGTCGCGACGTCCGGGTCAGCGTTATGTTCCGCGTGGCGTGAAGGAAGGCCCGATGAAGGGCTACACGCCGCCGCCGCGCATGGTGGTGTCGAACGAGCCGCTGCCGATCACGCGCAGCATCACAATCACGGAAGGGATCAGCGTAAAGGATCTGGCGGAGAAGCTGGAGATTCGCGCGAAGGATCTGATTTCTCGTCTGCTGTCGAAGGGTGTATTCGCCACGATCAACCAGACGCTCGATGCGGAGCTGGCGAGCGAGATGGCGCGCTTCTTCGGCGCCGACACGAACGTGATCACATTCGAGGAGCAGACGGCGAAAGAAGTTGATGCGGCCGCCGCCAGCGAAGAGTTGGTTCCGGAAACCGGGATACGTCCGCCTGTGGTTACGATTATGGGTCACGTAGACCACGGGAAGACGACGCTGCTTGATTCGATCCGATTGACCAATGTGGCGGAAGGCGAAGCGGGCGGCATCACGCAGCATATTGGCGCTTACAAGGTACGGATTACGGACAAGGAATCTCCGGCGTTTGGGCGCGAGATTGTGTTCCTCGATACGCCGGGTCACGAAGCTTTCACGCGCATGCGGTCGCGCGGAGCGAAAGCCACCGACATTGTGGTGCTCGTGGTTGCCGCCGACGACGGCGTCATGCCCCAGACGGTTGAAGCCATCGATCACGCGCACGCTGCGGAAGTCCCCATCATTGTGGCGGTGAACAAGATCGACAAGCCGGACGCTTTGCCTGATCGGGTGAAGAAGCAGCTTGGCGACCGGGGATTGGTACCGGAAGAGTGGGGCGGCAAGACGGTGTTTGTGGACGTGTCAGCGAAGAAGAAAACAAATTTGAATCTGCTGATGGAAATGATTTGCCTGGTTGCAGACCTGGGCGAATTAAAGGCTACGCCGGAACGCGCGGCGACTGGCGTGGTGCTGGAAGCAAAGCTCGATCGTGGGCGCGGTCCGGTGGCCACGGTGCTGGTGCAGAACGGAACGCTGAACGCGGGCGACAATTTTGTGGTGGGCAACGTCTACGGCAAAGTGCGCGCCATGTTTGACGACCGGGGCGCGCAGTTGCAGACCGCTCCGCCTTCGACTCCTGTCGAAATTATTGGTATGGAGGCGCTGCCGCAGGCCGGCGATCAGTTTGTGGTCGTTGCCGATCGCGACAAGGCGCGTGGCATTTCGGAATACCGGGAACAGAAGTCCCGCGAAGCCGCGCTGGCGAAGAGTTCCCGGGTGTCGCTCGAAGGATTGGCGGAGCAGATCAAGGCCGCTGGCACCAAGGAACTGAATGTGATTCTGAAAGGCGACGTCCAGGGGTCTGTGGAGGTGATCACCGACCTGCTGACGAAGCTCTCGAACGAGAAGGTGCGGTTGAAGCTCTTACGGTCCGGCGTCGGTGCGATTACGGAAACCGACGTTCTGCTGGCTTCGGCGTCGAATGCGATCATCATCGGCTTCAACGTGCGGCCGGAGCGCAAGGCACAGGAAATTGCCGAGCAGGAGAAAGTGGACATCCGGCTGCACTCGATCATTTACGAATTGCAGGATGAGATCAAGCGCGCCATGACCGGCTTGCTTGAGCCCACGATCAAAGAGACTTACCAAGGGCGCGCCGAGGTGCTGAACGTTTTCCGCATCCCGAAAGTTGGCACCGTGGCTGGTTGCCGCGTGAGTGATGGCTTGATCAAGCGTGATTCCGAAGTCCGCCTGCTGCGCGATAACGTGCAGGTATTCAAGGGCAAGGTAGGATCGCTGCGGCGCTTCAAGGATGATGCCAGCCAGGTTACGAACGGCATGGAGTGCGGCATCTCGATCTCCAACTACGGCGACATCAAGGTCGGTGATGTGATCGAGGCCTTCGCGACCGAGCGGATTGCTGCGGAAGTAATTGCGTAAGGAACAGGAATCAGGGGCCAGGGGTCAGGGGTCAGTTTCTTGATTCCCTGATCTGTGACCCCGATCCCTGACTCCGATGATCGCCTTTCTCACCCTCGAACTTCACATTGAAGCGGCGCAATCGCTCAAGGACAAACGGCAGGTGGTGCGTAGTCTGAAAGACCGGCTGCGCGCCGGTTTCAACGTGTCCGTCGCCGAACTCGAAGCCAGCGGTTTGTGGAATCGCGCCACTGTTGGCGTGGTTGCCATCTCCGATTCGCGTGATTATCTCGATGGATTGATCAAAAAAGTGGAGCGGCAGGCCACGCGCATCGCCAATAACCACGGGGCGGAAGTTTCCGACTCCTTTGTGGAGTATTTGTAGCTTCTCTTTCCATTTGTGCGTGTTTTTCACTCCATGCGACACCTTCTATCGCATTGTTACCTCTGTACTTATCCGGATCGGTACTTTGTGCGCGACAATAGCACGTCAGGGCCAACACCTCGGGCCGGTTTTCTGATATTCTCATGCGTTTTACTTCGAGGTGACAGTGGAAAAGCGCGGGGTAAAGTACCATCGCGGGCGGTTGGGCGAGGCCTTGCGTGAGGAGATTGAAACGCTGGTGGAAGGCGAGCTGGCCGATCCGCGCATCGGACTCGTGAGGGTGACTGCAGTGCATGTTGCCGACGATGGCCGCTCCGCGGAAGTTCTTGTGGATGTCGACGGCGACGACCGCGAAGCCGAGCGGAGTATTGAGGGCTTGCTGGCCGCGAAAGAATACATCCGGCACGAATTGGTGGAGCGTTTGCGCCGGAGACGCGCGCCAGAATTGTATTTCCGGCTGGACCGTTCGGAGCGCGAGAAAGCCAGAGTAGAGGAACTGCTGGCGCGCACGAAAAAGAGGATGAAGTCAAAAACGAAGGCTGACGGGCAAAAGGCATAGCAATGTTGCAAGACGTTCTCCGGCAAATCGAGCAGCGTGACCGGTTCGTGCTTACTTCGCACGCTCGGCCCGATGGCGATGCCGTGGGATCGGCGCTGGCGTGCTGCCAGGTTTTACGTTCGATGGGCAAACAGGCAGACGTGGTGCTGCACGATGGCGTGCCGAGGATTTATCGCACGTTGCCGTTTGCCGATCAGGTGCTGCAGGCCAATCGTGTCACGGGCAGCTATGAGGCGGCGATCATTCTGGAGTGTGACAGTATTCACCGCACGCGACTCGAGGGTCTGGAGAACCGCTTCCTGATCAGCATCGATCATCACGTCAGCGGGCGTCCTTTTGCCAACGTGAACTGGATTGATCCGCAAGCTGTAGCCACGGCGGAAATGGTGTTCCGTCTGGCGCGCGAGGCGGGAGCGCAGTTCTCTCCGGAGATTGCTACGTGCCTCTACACGGCGCTGATGACCGATACCGGCTCGTTCATGTTCCAGGGGACGAACCAGAATACGTTCGCTCTGGCGCGTGAGCTGGTTCTGGCGGGTGCCGATCCTTCGCACTGCGCGCGCAGCATTTATTTTGCGCACTCGATAGCCAAGATGAGGCTGCTCGGGGAAGCTTTGCGCAACCTCAACACCGAAGGCCACATGGGCTGGACCTGGGTCACGCAAGAGCAAATGGACCGCTGCGAAGCGAAGGAAGAGGATTGTGAAGGGTTGGTGAATTACGTGCTCTCGATCGGCGCAGTCGAGGTTGCGGCATTCTTCCGCGAGCTTCCTGGCGGACGTTTTCGAGTGAGCCTGCGCAGCAAGGGCAAGCTTGATGTGGCTCGAGTGGCTGAGCGATTTGGCGGGGGCGGGCACGAGTGCGCCAGCGGTTGCTCGCTGGAAGGTCCGCTTACCCAGGCGGTGCGCCAGGTTTTGGACATGCTGCACCACGGTCCTTCCGTACAATGAATCGACATAAGGTTTCAACGTCCCAAGGTTTCAAGATTTCGAGGGTCAATTCGTGCGAGGAAGCTTTGCCTGCGATCATTTTTAAACCTTGAAACCTTCCGTCCTCCCATGACGAATCGAACCCGTACTGATTCGCTACTGCTGGCGGGCTTCTGCGCGTTTCTGTTTTTTTACGGATTGGCGCAGTTCGGACTTATCGGAGCCGATGAGCCGCGATATGCGCAAGTGGCGCGCGAAATGCTGGAGCGCCACGAGTGGATCACGCCCATGCTCGGAGGCCGGCCCTGGCTGGAAAAACCTCCGCTATATTACTGGCAAGCTGCGCTGGCGTACAGAGTCTTCGGCGTTCACGATTGGGCAGCGCGGCTGCCTTCGGCAGTCGATGCCAGTTTCCTCGTGCTTGCGGTGTACTTTTTTCTTCGGCGCTTCCGGCCGGGATTTGAATTGGACGGCGCGCTGATCGCGGCTTCCTCCGCAGGAGTGATCGGCTATGCCCGCGCCGCCTCGATGGATATGACGCTGGCCGCGGCTTTCAGCGTCGGAATGCTCGGTTGGTGGGCTTGGCGGGAAAGTGGAAAGAGAATTTACCTGGCCGTCTTTTATGGCTTCATGGCACTGGGGGGGCTGGCGAAGGGGCCGGTCGCGCTGTTTCTCGCCGCGCTCGTGATCCTCCTCTATGCGGCGGCGGTTCGCGAATTGCGGCCGGTGCTTAAGACGCTCTGGCTGCCGGGCATTCTTCTGTTCTGTGCGATCGCCATGCCGTGGTATTTCGCCGTGCAAATGCGCAACCCGGAGTTCTTTCGGGTATTCATTATCGAGCATAATCTCGGAAGGTTCTCGAAGGATCTTTATCACCATACCGAGCCGTTCTGGTATTACCTACCGGTAACGGCGCTGGCGCTGGTTCCGTGGACAGTCTTCGTGATCGCCGCGTTTCTTGAGCGAGTCCGCTGGTGGTCGGGCAAACGAACTTCGGCGAACGGAACCGATCTCGATTGCGAAAATCAATTCGGCGTATTCGCGTGCTGCTGGCTGATTGTGCCAGTCCTGTTGTTTTCGATCTCGCAATCGAAATTGCCCGGCTACATTCTTCCCGCGATTCCGGCAGGAGCGCTGCTGTTGGCGGATTACCTTCGGCAACATTTGGAACAACGTGATGCTAAGCCAGTGCCGACGGGACTGGCCGTGTTGCACGCGTTGTTGGCCGGGGGTCTGATCATTCCGGCGCTGCTGATTGGCTATATCGCGCAACATCGGCCTTCGGGAGGGCGACCGATGCTCGTGGCGCTCGCCGCTGCCTTTGTGTTGTGCGCCGGAATCGCGCTTACGCTGGTTCGCAAGGCGGGCCTGCGCATGCTACGGTTTGTCACAGTGATCCCGGTTCTGCTTACGGTAGGAATCGTTTTGAGATTGGGAGCGGTGTCTCTGGATCAGACGCTTTCCGCGCGTCCGCTGGCTTTGGAGATTGCCAGTATGGAGACCCATCCGCTGCCCCTGGCGGTCTACCATGTTCGGCGTGAAGTGGAATATGGGCTGACTTTTTATCGCAACCAGCTCACCTTCAACTACGACTGGGGCAGCGTTCCGCCGGAAGAGCACCTGCTGGTGGCGCCGGAGAACTCTCTGCCCGCGATTGTGAAGCTGGTGGCGGGGCGCCGCGTTTCTTACCTTGGGCATTATGCCGCGCAGCACGTGGATTATTACTGGGTTGCCGCTGCGGGGACTGGGTCAACGGGAACTGGTACGACGCATTAAGATCAGCTGTTGCTGCCCTGTATTCTGGCGGTTTGCCTCGCGTCGTGGAACGCACTAAACTCGGAGTTCTGCCGCGCAAATGACGCCGCGGTTTGGTTCGGGCTGATTTTGCAGGAGTTCCGTGGAGATTCTTGACCTCAGACATTTTTCTTCGGTGGACCTGCGTCCCCTGCTCGATGATGAGACGCGAGCCTGGGCGAGCCTGCTCTCCTGGGATTACAACGGATCGGCGGAGATGATCCTGCGCTATGTCGACGCGAAAATTCTTCCAGGGTATGCGGCGATTGAACGCGGGCGCATCTTTGGTTACAGCTTTTTCGTGTACGAAGGCAGCAAGGGCGTGGTCGGCGACCTCTTCGTGGCGAACGGAGGCCGCCTGTCTAACCCGCACGAAGTCGAAATCAAGCTGCTGACGCATGTGATCGAGACGCTGCAGCAGTCTCCTGGAATTCACCGGGTCGAGGCTCAACTGCTCGCGCATGAGGCGGGAAGCGTTGCCCGGCCATTTCTCGACCAGGGATTCCAGCGGCATCCGCGGCTGTTCATGGTTCTGCGGCTGAGCGACTTCGCGCCGCCCGCTTCGACGGCGTTTCCAGATATCGAAATCCGGCCCTGGACCGAGGCCGACTACCAGCCCGCAGCTGCGGTGATTACCGCGGCCTATCGCGGGCACGTCGACGCCCAGATCAACGACCAGTACCACACGCTTAGCGGATCGTTGCGCTTTCTGAATAACATTGTGCGTTTTCCGGGGTGCGGTTTGTTCGATGCGGAATCGTCCTATGCCGCAGTCGACCGGAAGGCGAAGAATTTGATTGGATTGATTCTGTGCTCGCGGGTGCGCAACGATGTGGGACACGTGACCCAGGTCTGCGTGCTGCCAGAATACCGTTCACGCGGGATCGGCGAAGCGCTGCTGGCGGCGACCTCTGTCAACCTGCGCAAGCGCGGCTTTGCGATGCTTTCGTTGACCGTCACCGAGGCCAATGCTGGAGCGGTCGCTCTCTATCGCCGGCTGAATTTTGAATCGAAGCGCGTATTTGACGCGTTCGTGTGGGAAGGGTAGAACCTTGCAGCTATCTCCGCACCAGCCACATCGCCCATCCCGCCGCCAGCAGCCCGCCCAGAAACAGGGCAAAACAATACAAGCCGTAGCGGATCATCTCTCGCGTGGTTTCGCGGTGGGTAATGCCGAAGACGATAGATGCAAAGAACGCGAAAACAAAAGCGGCGCTGAAATGAGTGAGCTGGACGGTCATCGTTTTTGTTTTTCCCGGATCATGGTTTTTTCCCGATGGCGATGTGATAGGCGTCGGCCACGGCAATGAAATTCAGCAATCCGGCGACGATCATGAACTTGGTTCCGTAATCGGCGATCGCGAAAGCGATCGCTCCCTGGCCCCAGTTCATGGCCAGAGTCACGATATACATCCCACCCGCGCCGAGGTCGCCAATGAATCCGAGCATGTCGAGGATATCGCCGCCGTTGGCTTTGTAGATGTGGCCCTGCATCATCAAGCCGAGCACGAAGAGGGTGCCGATGGAGATGAACAGCAGAGCTCCGCGAATCCAGCGTTTTTGGATCATGTGGCCAGCCCCTGGAATCAGCCAGCCCAGGGCGGGCGCGATGATCGACATGGTGTTGGCGGGCTGAACTGGTTCGGCCGCCTTCACTTTAGCTGTAGTTTGATTTGCCATCAGATAATTACGATCTCGCGTTGAATGTTGCCGGTGACTTCCGCCGACTTGGACCGGACCAGCATGTTGACTTCGCTGCGCACGCCGAATTCCGGCAGATAAATGCCCGGTTCGATGGAGAAACAAGAATTGGGAAGAATCTGGCGCTCGTCGTGGATTTCCAGGTCATCCATGTTGGCCCCATTGGAATGGACGTCGGTGCCGATGGAATGTCCGGTGCGGTGAATGAAATATTCACCATAGCCTTTCTGCTTGATGTGGCTGCGGGTGGCGCGATCGACTTCCCATCCCGCGATGCGGCGCCCGGCATCGACCGCATCGGTCACGGTCTTCACGCCGGCGTCACGCGCGTCGCGCACGATTTCAAATACCTGGCGGATGCGGTCTGATGGCGCCTTGCCGACGAAACCCATCCACGTGATGTCGTAGTAGACCGCTCCCGGAACATCTTTTTTCCCCCAGACGTCGAGCAGGATCAGATCGCCTTCACGAATCGGAACGGGACGATCGGCTCGAGGCTCGTAGTGCGGGTTGCCGGCATTGGCGTTGACGGCAACGATCGGCGGATCATCGGTGAGCAGATTCTCGCGGCGGAACGCTTCCATGAACCATTGTTGGATTGCGTGTTCGGTGGTTCCACCGTTGCGGGCGCGTTGCCCGATTTCCTTGAAGGCGGCTGCCACAATTGAATCCACGCTGTCGCGCGCGGCAAAATGAGTTTTAATCTGTTCTTCGCTCCAGGTAGCTTCGAACTGCGCGACCAGGTCGGCAGAACTGACCACATTTTTCCCCAAACCACGCAGTAACTCGATGGTCCCGCCATCGACCAGAGAAATCGTGAAGACGATATTATTGGGCGAATATTGCATGGCGATGTCGCGGTACGGTGCGAGCATTGATTTCAAAGTGTCAAAAAGCTCCTGCCATCCGGAATACTGGCGCTTGCTGCCGGGTAAGGAATCGAGATGTCCAGCTTCGATTTTGTGGACCAGCTTTACCGGTTCACCCTGCGCGGGAATCAAATAGAACCAGCGCCGCGTGACCATGAGACCTGCGGGCAAGCCGAGAACACGGTAGGCGATGGGATCGCGATGATGATGATCGTAGAACAGCCACGCGTCGATGTTGCGTTCGCGCAGCGTAGATTGGATCGCAGCCAGGTCCATGGGCAAACCCCTATTGTAAACAATGGGAGGGATTTGGGCGAATCTGCGCGTAGCATCTGTGGCCAGGAAGATCCGCAGTAGAAGTCCCGTTCATTTGAGGCTGCTTCTTGGTTACACTAGGACGCTAGATGGCTGCGATCGCCGAGTCCGTGGCTGCGCCTGTGGTTACGAAACGCGTCCGCATTGAATCGATCGATGTGGTTCGCGGGGCCATCATGATTTTGATGGCTCTCGATCATACTCGGGACTTCTTTGGTGTTCCCGGCGTAAATCCGACCGACCCCGCTACCACAACAATACCGCTATTCTTCACGCGCTGGATTACGCATTTCTGTGCGCCCGTGTTCTTTCTGCTGACCGGCACCGGCGCCTACCTCTCGCTGCGCAAAAAGTCGAAACGCCAGTTATCGTGGTTTCTCTTTGCCCGCGGGCTCTGGCTGATCTTCTTGGAAGTGGTGGTCGTGCGTTGCTTGGGCTGGCAGTTTAATTTTGACTATCACCTCATGCTGCTCAATGTTTTATGGGCGCTGGGCTGGGCCATGATTACGCTCTCGGCGCTGGTTTACCTACCCGCTTCGGTTGTGACCGCATTTGGGGTAGTGATGATCGCAACCCATAATCTGTTCGATTCCGTCGAATCCGCGAACCCGATTTGGACGATTCTGCATTCTGCGCCCGGTTTCCTCTTAAACGAGCCCGGGCGCATCATCTTCGTGGCTTACGCGCTCGTTCCGTGGGTTGGAGTTACAGCCGTAGGCTACGGCCTGGGACAGATTTATAGCTGGCCGTCGGAACGCCGCAAGACGCTTCTGCTGCCGCTCAGCATTGGCTTGATTGCCGCGTTCTTCATTTTGCGCGGCACCAATCTCTATGGCGACCCGCTGCGCTGGAGCACGCAAAGGTCCGCGGCCTTTACCGTTCTTTCATTCTTCAACACTAACAAGTACCCACCATCGCTGCTATTTCTTCTGATGACCCTGGGCCCGGCTCTGCTTTTCCTGTGGGCGGTCGACGCCGGAACGCCGCAATGGCTGCGGCCTGCGCTCATCGTCGGCAAGGTGCCCATGTTTTATTACCTGTTGCACATTCCACTGATACACATGCTCGCCGTTGCGGTATGTTATGCGCGCTACGGGCAGGTGCGTTCGATGTTCGAATCCCCGACCCTGCGTCAGTTCCCCTTTACGCCGCCCCCGGGATGGGGATACTCGTTGCCAATTGTTTATTTGATTTGGGCTGCGGTGGTGCTTACCCTTTATCCTCTATGCCGCTGGTTTGCCGGTTTGAAGCAGCGCCGCAGCGATGCCTGGCTCAGTTACTTCTGAAGCGGAGAGTTGAGCAGTTAGTCAGCGCTGGAAGCCAGAACACGCTTTTTCACCGCTGGCGGCAGAGTCTCACAGGCGGTCCGCAACACTAAACGTGGCGCTCGTCTGCGAATCTTCATCAAGTATGGAACTGTCCGCTTCGCATCAAACTTTGCGGTTTCGCGGAGAAGCCATCCCAACCCTTTCTGCACCATGTCATCTTCGTCGGCGAGAAGGAAATCGGAGAGCTTAGTGATCTCCGGAAAGAACATTTTCGCGCGCGATCCGCGAATCAGGGCCACGCAAGCGGCACGGCGATGCCACCGGTTGGCTGACTTTGCCCAGCGGAAAACAATTTTCACGCGTGCTGGTTTGGGCGCGATCATCGGAGCGATCAGATCGTGCACCAGCGCGTCGTGATCAGACCAACTACTGATGCGGTCGAGCCAGGTCTCGAAGAGTGTGAACTCGGCGTCGCCGAACTCGCCATCGAGTTTCTCCAGCAAGAACACGGCGGCTATCTTTTCTTCCAGCACCGGACCTGAGAAAAGACAATCGGCGACCTCGATCAGGAAATCGAGCCCGTGATCTTTTCTCACTTCGCGGCGAAAACGGACAGCGGCGCGGCGCAAGTCTGCCGTGTACCAGCCGCGCGATTTGATTTCATCTTCGAAGAACCACTGCACGCCCGCAGCGTGCTCGGCAGAGCCGCCGTTTTTCAATACGCGGCGAAGTTGGGCGGCGACAGCGGCGGGTGTGGTCTGCAGTTGCGGCAAGGTTTAACTTGGCCAAATTGTCTCAGTAGGAAAAGGCGGCCTGCCGAGGTCGCCTCCGTTGTTTCTCTATGTAATCCGCTTACGCGGCGCGAGCGGTGACAGTTGCCGGCCGATACCCGGATTCTGCGGCCTTCTTGAAGGCCTGCAGAGCTTCCTCCGGGGAGATCAGCGGCGTGGTTTGGACGGCTTTGCAGGCGCCACCGCCCGCAAACGCGATGGAAATCGCCGCAGCGCTTACATTGTCGGGCAGTTCGGTAATTACGACGACGTCGTACTTTCCGAAGGCGAACCAGGCGGTCTCGATCTTGCCTCCCAACTTTTCAATCGCGGGCCTTACAGCCTCGATGCGGTTCTGGGGATGAGCAAGTAGAGCTTCCCAGCCCTCGCGGGAATACGCGACTTGGTGAAGATAATGTGGCATAGAGCCTCCTTCGATTCACTTGCGGAGCGAATGATCCCAGAGGCGGAACCCGAAGTCAAGCGGGCGTCGGGCAGGGCCTACGGCGCTTGAGGAACGCCTCGCGTTCTGAACGCGCGGTCATAAATCCACAGCAAGGCAGTGGTCGCGACGCCTACGGCAGTTACCGCCCACCATATGCGTTCCGGCTGATGAGTGACTTCTCCGAAATGATGCATGAGCGTGCCGCCAAACCATCCACCGATGAGCGATCCGATTCCGATGGGCAGGAACGCAAAACCCATATAGGTGCCTTGCTGGCCCGGGGGCGCGAGCAGCGCGATGTATTCGTAGTATCGGGGTTGCTGGATGATTTCTCCGAGCGCCAAGACAAACAGTGAGAGAATCGCGCCCCAGATGGTCGGCCGGAAAACAAGAATCAACCACGAAACTGAAGTGATCAGCGTGCCCAGGATTACCGCTTGGAACGCCGGTATCCTGCGCGTCACAAAATTCATTGCCAGCGTCAGGCAGATCACGGTCAATCCGTCAGTGACGAGAATGGTCTCGACGTCCGCGTGCGGATTAATGTAGCCGTGAATGTAGCCGGGCAAGCTGATGTATTGCTGCCAGAAGACGATCCAGTATCCCGTGAAGAGCACGAGGAACCACATGAAGCGGCTGATCCCGGCGAGAACCAGCACGAGCAGCCCCGCCCATACCCACCAGGGCACAGAGACCTGCGGATAAATCCACAGGCTGATACGGAGAAGCAGGGCGACCGCCAGCACGGGCAAGACGAGCCGGTAGTTGCCCACTACCACGCAGAAATTGCGCGCGACGGTGGCGATCGAAGGTGGAGGCGCATGCCCGGGCTTGCGAGGCTCGCGAAAGAAAAACAGCACTACAAAAAACATTGCGAACACGAACAGCGCAGCAACTCGATAGACGCTCTCCACGCCCAGATGGCGGTGGGCCCATGACGCAAACAAGGGACCGGCCGCGCCGCCGATATTGACCATCGTGTAGTAAATGGAATAGCCGATGGAGCGGACGTTCTCCTTGGAGGCGCGGGCGGTGGTTCCGACCACGCAAGGCTTCACCAGCGCGATGCCGAGTGCGGGGAGAACGAGGATGAACCCGACAAACAAACTCAGCGGCACGGCGTTGCGCACCGGCGCCAGCCAGGAAGCGCCGATGGAACCGATCAAGAAATACGCTGCGGCAAGGATGAGATACGCCATCGAAAGAGCGCGGCGGAAGCCAAGGCGATCGGCGGCTGCCCCACCGAAGATGGCGAGAAACCATACCATTCCGCCGAAAATGCCGGTGAGTGTTCCAGTCTGTTGGGCGGAGAAGTTCAGCCGTTCCTGCAAGTACAGGGCAAGAGAAGCGAAAGCGCCGTAGTAGGAGAGGCGCTCGAAAATTTCGCTGATGTTGGCGACCCAGAAGGGCCGCTCGAACCCGGTACGGATTTCCTGCAAGCGTTCGGAAAAGCTCAAGAGTGGCTCCCTGAGAACGGCGCTAGGTTCCAATCCGTCTGCGAACTTCTTCGGCCGAGAGCCCGGTAACACGAATGACTTTCTGGCGGCTGGTCTGGCCGGAGGCTATGGTAACGGAAGATCTAGGCACCATCAAAAGTTTCGCGAAGAATTCGACGCAGGCCTGGTTGGCGCGGCCATCGACGGGCGGCGAGGCTAGCGAGAGCTTGAGCGCGTCAACGAATTCGCCGGTTACGGCGTTCTTCCTGGCGCGGGGATGGATCTTGACTGCAAAGGTGACGCCATCGACCGATTCTTGAAGCGGAATCAATCGTTCTTCCCTAAAGAAAATGCAGTTTGGGCCAGCAAGAGAGCACCAATCAACGGGATTTGCGGATGTTGCAGCGTTCGCATCTTTCCGATGCTGGCCACCAGCGCGATTACCAGCACGAGCATCGTCACATTCGCAGCAATGCAAAACAGCTTCAGGCCTTTTGCTCCGCGGCCGTTTCGAATACGCAGCGTATTCAACATTGCGGTGAACAGGAGAGCCAGGCACGTTCCGAAGATCCAGATTCTGCCGGTATAGTTTTTCGGCACGAGCAGGCCATCCACGATCGCCAGAATAAAAAGGAGTCCCGCGCAAAGGCGGTCGAAAAGTTTCATGGCATTCCTCCCTGAGGTCTCTACGGTTACGTTTTCGTTCTCTCCCCAAAGATTGCCGTTCCCACGCGCACGCAAGTCGAGCCTTCTTCAATTGCCACTTCGAAATCATGCGACATGCCCATGGAGAGTTGCTCGATGGCGATGGCGGGAAGTTTACGAGCTGCAAACGCATCGCGCAGCCCGCGCAGCTTGCGGAAGTAAGGCCGCGCACCCTCGGGATCGTCGGTGAACGGGGGCACGGTCATCAGCCCGCGGAATGCGAGCGCCTCGAGCCGGGGCGCGGCGAGCAGCAATTCTTCGAGCGCGGCGGAGTCTGGCGCCACACCGTTCTTCGCCGCTTCACCGCCGACGTTGATTTCAACGAGCACTTCCAGCTTCCGTCCGAGCTGGCGAGCCACCGCGTCCAACCTCTCGGCCAGCTTCAGCGAGTCGACAGAGTCCACCGCTTGAAACAGCTCTGCGGTTTTTGCAGCTTTGTTGGTTTGCAGATGGCCGATCATGTGCCACTCGGCGTTTTGCAAATCCTGAAGCACTCCAGCCTTCGCCGCGAATTCCTGCACCCGATTCTCGCCGAACAGGCGCTGGCCTGCTTGATAAGCTTCGCGGATGCGCTCAGGGGGCTGAGTCTTGCTGACTGCCATCAGCGCGACTTCGTCCGCGTTACGTCCCACACGACGTGCCGCAGTGACGATACGCTCATGGATCGACGCAATGTTTGCGGCTACCGACATTAGAAAAGTAAATCACGAAACTCTTCGCTGCGCGAAGGTCGCGGGCGAGGGCGCCCGCGCCACACAAATCGTTACATGATGGCGGTGGGCGGCGCCGGTTCGTTCGGATCGCCGGCGCTCGTAAGCGGCAACCAAATCATCAGACCGGCCAGCAGAACCATCACACCGATTCCAGCCAGATAAAGTGGATGTTCGAATATCTGCGCCGACGTGACCCGCGTCGCCCATGCGGCCGCGCCCTTCAGCC
Organism: uncultured Acidobacteriaceae bacterium; assembly: GCA_963743115.1. Classification (GTDB taxonomy): domain Bacteria; phylum Acidobacteriota; class Terriglobia; order Terriglobales; family Acidobacteriaceae; genus Sulfotelmatobacter. The sequence continues at coordinate 720,882 of CAVUOM010000003.1, forward strand.
AGGTTTGGTGCGCAAAAGACAATGCAATAAAAGCCGCCCAGATAAGCCCGAAAACCGACTCGCCCGCGATCAGGCCCGATGCGGTAAGAACTCCGGCATTCTCGACCCGCGCCTTCTGTGCTTCATTCAGTCCGCGCCGCGTGGCCAGCCAATCTCCGAGCGCGCGAAAAACTCCGCCGATGAAAATGGCGAACGTCGTCTCAAACGGCAGATACATACCGACCGCCACCAGCATAGGACTCCGCACCTGCATCATAATCATGGCGATGCCGAAGAAGATTCCAACTACCACCAGCGGCCAGGGCATATCGCCGCCTACGATGCCGATGGCCAGGGTCGCCATGAGGCCCGCTTGCGGCGCCGAAAGCTGGCGGCTGCCGAACCCGAACGCCGTATCGAGCAGGTAGAGAGGCCAGTACATGGCGAGGCTTGCGACGACTACGGCAATCAGTTCCGCCATCTGAATCTTTCGCGGTGTTCCTCCCAGGATGTAACCCACCTTGAAGTCCTGCAGTAGTTCACCGGCTACCGAGGATGAAACGCAAACTACCGCAGCCACTCCCAACACCACGGCCACGCCCTTGATTCCAGAGGCTCCAAGCGACACCATCAGAAGCGCTGCGATCAGCAAAGTCGAGAGCGTGAGACCGGAAACTGGATTATTGGAAGAACCGATGAATCCGACCAGACTGCCCGACACGGTTGCCATGAAGAATCCGACGACCAGCATGACAACAGCTGCCAATACTGCCGGCCAAATCAGACCTGAGATACGGATGTACAGGAAGCACATGAGCACGAACATCAAAGCAATCAAACCAAAGACTACTTTTGAACTCATGTATTGTTCGGTGCGAGAAAGTTTGGCTCGCTGGTCTGCGGTCTGGCGCAGATCCGACAACGCCCTGCCGATACCCGCTGTAAGGCTCTTACCCATCTTGAAAAGCGTGTAAGCCGCGCCCACCAGCATTCCACCGACGGCGATGGGACGCACGATAAACCTCCATACCGCAATCGCGATCGCTGCCCAATTGTCGGGTGTATCCGACGGAAGATAATGCTTAATCTGCGGTCCCAGAAAAAATATGAGCAGGGGAACCATCAATCCCCAGGCCAGCACGCCGCCGGCAAACTGAATCGACGCCAGCCGCAAGCCCAATGATGTAACCCACGCCCAGGTATGCCGGACTTACGCTGGGAGCTGCGAACGTGCTGGTGCCACCTGCGGCCACGACGTTCGCACTGCCCGTGGTGCCGAGACGCACTTGACTGCGGCCCAGACTGCCGACGGCAAAATGAATGTCCTTGTCCGCGGCGAAGAGTCCGAAGCGTCCCAGGATATAAACCAGGCCGCCGACACCAATGTTCCAGAAAAGATATTTCGCGGCGTCCGCGCCCCGCCTTCCTGCCTTATGAATTTCCGCCGCTGCGACCGATTCAGGGAAGGGCAATTCCGGATCTTCCACCATCACGCGGCGGACTAATGAAATAAAGAGCACGCCCAGAATGCTGCCTACCATCATGAGCGCAGTCGATTTCCAGTATGCGTCGGCCGGCCGGAAAGAAGGCCACGCCTTGGCGATCACGAACGCAGGAATGGTGAAGATTGCGCCCGCAGCCAGACCCTCTCCGATTGTGCCGGCGGTTCGAGCAATGTTTTCTTCGAGCAGCGATCCCTTCCACGCCCGCATTGCCGCCATGGCAATGACGGCGGCGGGATACGTGGCCGCAATCGTGATACCGGCGCGCAGGCCCAGGTATGCGTTGGCTGCTCCGAGCACGACCGTCATAAGAAGTCCCAGCAGCACGGCGCGCAGAGTGAATTCCTTCATCTCCATGTTCTCGGGAACGAAAGGGACATGTTTCTTGACGCCAGTTCCTGGTCCGGGGACTGGACTGCTCATAAGTGGAATCCTCGTAGGGTGTGAGATGAAAGCAATGTCGCGTGTAACTTATTCAAAACACAAACGGCGGCACGTTAGCATGGGGACGCTACGCATTACAAGTCGGTGCCAGTTCCGGTTTAGGACCACCACGGCAAAACCGGATTGGCTTGCTTCTTTACTTAGAGGTAAAATGGGGCTAATTGGTCTTCGCCCCTTCGCAGTTTTGTGACTCTGAGGTGTACCGTGCTGAAGAACTCCCCTGACCAGGTTTGGTTCCAGAAATATTTCGAATTTCACTGCGACGATTGTGGCAGCGAAACCGGATTCCGCTCGCGGCGACGAACGTTCCTGGAACGCTGGCTGCTGCCGGTTTTTCTTTTGCAGCCTGTGCGCTGCACAGAGTGCTTCCGGCGGGACTATCGGTTGGTATTCGTGCCGGTAAAGGAGCGGCTGCCCGAACCGGTCAAAAAGGTGCCGACCCCGGCACCGCGACCCAATCGTAACGTTGCCTAGCAGACCCGGCCGCCGTTATACTCTAGTTAAGCAGGCAATCGCACAGTCGCCCGCCCCAGAACGTTTTTCCTGCGGGCCACACGGAGGCCGTCTTCAGCAGTAGTGAGGACAGAACTCGGGCTAGCCAGGCCAGATCCGCAGTAGCAAGCCCTTCTATTGCTTCACGAACGCATCAGGTTCAAACCCGTGAGGTTCGGATTCGTCCAGTTCGTTCCGAAGAAAGCTGGACCGCCCAGATAGCTGCAAGTCTCTTCGCCGTTTTGTTTCCCTCCGACTGTCGCATTTGCGGAACCGCGCTGGTGAAAATTTCGCGCCTCCCGGTATGCCAGGAGTGTCTCGACGCCATGCATGCGATCGGAGGCGGAGTCTGCTCCATCTGCGGCGAGCGGCTATTTTCTTCCTACGCGGTTGCCTCGGCTGCGGGCGAGCCGCGGTGCGGGCTGTGCCGCCGCATCGAACCGCCCTTCGCGCGCGCGGCGGCGTATGGCAGCTACGAGAGCGGCCTGCGCGAGCTGATTCATCTTTTGAAGTATGGCGGAGTGCGCCCCGCTGCCAACGTGCTCGGACGAATGCTGGCCGATGCGATCGCGACGCTTGACCCTGAGTTGCCAGCGGATTCCATGACTGTGGTTCCGGTCCCGCTGCATCGCACCAAATTCCGCCAGCGCGGGTTCAACCAGGCGGAGCTCATTGCGCGGGCGTCAATGAAAATCAGCCCGCGGGGAAATCGGCTGCGTTTGTGTGCGGGAGTGCTCGAAAGAAAGCGCGACACGGCTTCGCAAATCGGCCTTACCAGCCACCAGCGCCGCGAGAACCTGCGAGGTGCTTTTGCAGTGGCGCAGCCCGAGTTTGTCAAAGGCCGCGAAGTACTGGTGGTGGATGATGTTTATACCACCGGCGCTACCGTTTCGGAGTGTGCCCGGGTCTTACGCCGCACGGGCGCTACCAAGGTTTGGGTTGCCACTGTGGCGCGTACGCTGAAAATCTCGGCGCAGCACGCGGAGATCAGGCCAGGCGACGACAGTGAGATGGACCGAAGAATCGGAGCAGAGCCCGTTCCGTTGGCTAAGGCCGTGGGAACTTAAGATTTTATGTCAGGCAGGATTGAATCCGAAGCAGGACCACCGGGACGCCACGCCGCCGGCCTGTTCGCGGCGGCGGCGATGCATCGCGATAGCAACGGCAACGCGCTGCACGCGCCCGTGCTCGTGCTGAATGCTTCCTACGAGCCCATCAATGTCTGCGCGGCGCGCCGCGCCCTGGTTCTGGTGCTCAAGGGCGTGGCCATGACGGAAGAAGAGAATGGACACTTCCTGCATGCGGCGCGCATCGCTATGCGCGTGCCTTCCGTGATTCGCCTGCTGGAGTACCGCCGCATCCCGCACCAGAGCCGCGCTCTGTCGCGGAAGAATATCCTGCTGCGCGACCGCAACACCTGCCAGTATTGTGCCACCGTGCTGCCTTCCGGTGAGTTGACGCTCGATCACGTGATTCCGCGTTCCCGCGGAGGTTCGTCTACCTGGGAAAACCTTGTAGCCTGCTGCCATCTCTGCAACCGCCGCAAGGGCAACCAGTTTCCGCTCGAAGCCGGCATGAAGCTGATGCGCGAACCCCGCGCCTTCAACCTGCACACCAGCCGGCACATCATGCGGCTCATGGGACGGTCGGATGATAAGTGGAGGAAGTATCTCTTCTACTGAGCTGTCAGCTATCAGCTCTCAGCCCAAGCCGCAAGAACGCGTCGGAAAGCCCTACCATCCTGTCATCCCGAGCGCAGCGAGGGATCCTGGTGTTGGCTGAAAGCTGATAGCTGACAACTACCCCTGCGGCGACTGCGGATTCGGCGGCGGCGCGTCCGGCTTCTTCTGGTCCGGATTCTGATCGGGAGCCTGCGGCGGTTTCTGATCCTGTGGTGCTGCCTTCGGCACTTCCTGGCCCTGATACAGAATCTTCACGCTCGATCCAAAGCGCTTGTAGTCTTCATACTTCACGATCTCACGGATGTGAATGTCGCCGGTGTTGAAGTGCAGCGTGTCATCGGCGCGAGTGTAGGTGGGGAACCAGTACTGGTTGTCGATCTGCTCGCGCCAGGTGGTGAACTTCGGGTAGAGGTGTTCTTCTTTCCCCTTCCTTTTCGTGTCGCGAGTCTCCGGAACGGCCTGCCCGTAAGTCTTCACGATCTGGAAGTCGTGGTCATCGACCCAGATGCGGCCCTGGAAGTAGCGTTTCTTGCCGACAATCTGTTTGGGAGCGATATCGAAAACATAGCAGTGCAATTCATCTTCCTGCTGCTGGCCGATGTAGAGAATGTTGTATTCCGGAATTTCATCGGTCGTGAGCACGAAGGGCAGACGGTTGCGGAAGTCCTGAACGTCGCCTTCGTCGAGTGACAGCCCTCCCTGCTCCAGCGTGGATTGCGGCGCAAAGACTACATTTTCGATGCGATGGCCTTTGTCGTCGTAGAGCACGTCGAAGACTTCGTGATACTGCCCGGTGATGGTGTCGCCGTCGCGCGTCTCCACCTTGATGTCTTGCCGGTAGGTGTAATGGTCGCGCGCTTCCTTGAACAGTTTTTCCCGCTCCGCGAAGCGCTTGATGATTTCGTCGGGGGTCGTACCCTTGGGAGGCGCGCTGTCGAGCGTACCTTCCTGCGCGGCAGCGGGCAGAGGGGCGAGCACGCCCGCCAGCAGAATGAGCGTGACGAAAAACAGAGCACTGCGGGAAGCCAGTCTCATAGGTACAGTTTACTGGATTTGAGTGTTGCGTAGGGATGTCTACGCACACCGCGGCGGCCCTCCCCCGACCCCTCTCCGCTCAGTGAGGCCGGGGTAAGGGCGCTGCAGTTCTGCCAATCAGTTGGATGCCGGAGGAGCAAAAGGGTTTGCCAACTGACCTTCTGTATTGTCATCCCGAGCGAAGCGAGGGATCTTGGTTTCGCCAGTAGCCAGTAGCCAGCAGCTAGAACCTAGAAGCTTCCTCCTGCTAAACTCATCCGTTTGCCGAGGAGTCTTCCCATGCGCCGTTTCTTTCCAGCTTTTCTGACTCTCATCGCTTTCGCAATTCCCGCCGTCGCGCAGGCCAAACATCCCTTCACTTTCGAAGACATGATGAAACTCAAGCGTGTAGGCGAGCCTGAAGTTTCGCCCGACGGCAAGTGGGTAATCTTCAGCGTGGTCGATGTGGATCTCCAGGCCAACACGAAGACACCGCACATCTGGATCGTACCCACGGCCGGAGGTCAGGAGCGCGAGATCATCGCCGATCAGGACGCCGACCGCCCGCGCTGGGCGCCGGATGGGAGGCGGTTTGCGTTTATCTCGACCAAGGAGCAAGGATCGCAGATTTGGATTGCGGATTTCGATCCCGAATCAGGAAGCGCGAAGGGAGTTCACAAATGGACATTCTTTGGGATGGAGGCGAGTGGGGAAGTGTGGTCGCCTGATGGCAAGAGCATGCTATTCGTTTCGGAGGTTTATCCAGAGTGCGACGATCCAACTTCGCAGGCGCGGCTTGCGTCGCCTACGGCATTTCGCACGGAATTTTTGCGGGAATACAGCTGCAACCTCAGAAAGCGCGATGAAGCCGAGAAGTCGAAGGTGAAGGCGCTGATCTTCGATCACCTCCTTTATCGCCATTGGAACGCTTACAAGGAAGGAAAACAGAGCCACATCTTCGTGATCGATGCGCCAAGCGCCGACGAGAAATGGGATCCTTCGCACGCTCCCTCACGGCTCGGTTCCTATCGCGACCTCACGCCCGGCGACTACGATGCGCCCGTGTTCTCGCTCGGCGGACAGGACAACTACGCCTTCTCGCCCGACGGGCAGGAGATTTGCTATACCTCGAATCACGACAAGAATCCGGCCGCGTCCACCAACAACGATCTCTGGATCGTTTCGATCAACGGAGGCTCGGCCAAGAACATCACCGCCGACAATCCCGCCAGCGACTCGACGCCGCTCTATTCGCCCGATGGCCGCTACATCGCCTACCGCGCCCAGCAGCGTCCGGGATACGAGAGCGACCGCTTCCGCCTGATGCTGTACGACCGCAAGACGGGCGAGAAGAGGGATCTGACGGAGGAAAACGAATTCGATCGTTGGGTTGGATCATTTGCTTGGACACCAGATTCGCTGCGGATATCTTTTCACTGCGGAAGACACGGGCCGGCAGTCCATCTATGTACTCGATGTCGTTCGAAAAAAATTTCCTGTCGAGGCATTCGGTCAGTGTGAGCTGTGCGGCCCCGATCTTCACCGTTTAATGTTTACACGAGGATATGACGACGACATCGTCGTTTCCAAAGACGGGAACATCTGGTTTACCGAGATGACGGCCACGGCCCCAACTACCATCAAGCACCTCGGGCCAGGACAGATCTGCCAGGCTACTGACCCCACAAGATGCGGCGACGTGCAATTCGTACTAAAACCTCCAGTTGAGTCCATCAACGACGCCCTTCTTTCGCAGATCGCGATGTCGCCCCTCGAATCGTTCTGGTTCACCGGCGCTCACGACGACAAGGTCGAAGGCTTCCTGGTCAAGCCGCCGAACTTCGACCCCAGCAAGAAATATCCCGTAAAGTTCCTCATCCACGGCGGACCGCAGGGCGCCTGGGGAGACGACTGGAGCTACCGCTGGAATCCCGAACTTTTTGCGGCCAATGGCTACGTGGTCATCATGATCAACTTCCACGGCTCGACCGGCTACGGGCAGAAGTTCATCGACGCCATCAACGGCGACTGGGGCGGCGCTCCGTTTGAAGACCTGATGAAGGGCCTCGACTACGCCGAAGAGCATTACTCCTTTATTGATAAGTCCCGGGAGTGCGCGCTGGGCGCGAGCTACGGCGGATACATGGCCAACTGGATCCTCGGCCACACCGACCGCTTCAAGTGCATCGTCACGCACGACGGCATGTTCAACGCGGAATCCGCCTGGGGCACCACCGAAGAACTCTGGTTCAACGACTGGGAATTCAAAGGCACTCCCTATGACAACCGTGAACTGTATCGCAAATGGTCGCCGCATGAGTATGCGAAGAATTTCAAGACGCCGACGCTGGTTATCCACGGGCAAAAAGATTACCGCCTCGACGTCTCAGCAGGGATTCGATCTGTTCACCACGCTGCAAATGGAAGGCGTGCCGTCAAAGATGCTCTACTTCCCCGACGAAGGCCACTGGGTGCAGAAGCCGCAGAATTCTCAACTCTGGTACAAAACCGTGAACGACTGGGTCGATCAATGGACGAAAGAGAAGTGAGCTGGTGAGACAAGATCGGGAAGGGCGGCTTCAGCCGCGCCGATTACGGGTCCACAGGATGCGGGCCTTAGCCCCGAGGTATGCTCTTGTGGCCAGATTCCCCAGAGGCTAAAGCCTGATTTCATTTCATCTCTGTCCGCACGGCTGAAGCCGTGTCCTTCCTGATCACTCGATCGATGAAACCGCGCTTTCGCTGGTCACCGGCGCCGGAAGAGCTTCCATCACGCCCTGCAGCGCAGCCGTCGTTCCGGCTGAGATTTGAATTTTGAGTTGCAGAGGGCCGGTAAATGATCCCACCGAGGGCGTGAAACTGGCGAGGCCGCTGACATTGCTCTGCGCCGTGTTCTGGTTCGCGCTGAGGTAGACGGGCAGGCCCGGTTGCGTGACCGTAGGATCGCCCGGAGTCAGGATCAGATCATTTCCCGCAGGCCGCAGCAAGGTGGATTGAAACAGCACGCTCGCCCCAAGCACAGGATTCGGCGGCGTGGAGGAGTCGGTGACGCGCACTGTCAGGGGTTGAAACGCCGCTCCCGTCACCACCTGGCCCGCGCCGGCCACAGCTTGAAGGTTCATCACGGCCGCGGCCACAGCGTTCACAGAGATGTTCTGGCAAGGGTTGTTGGCGGGCGCGGCACAAGCGCTCAGTTGCATCCCGACGGTGAAGTTCGTCACCGTGAGATTGACGGTGGCATAGCCGCTGGTATTGGTTACGGCGCTCGTAGAACTGAGCGATCCCGAGCCCTGATCGATGAAGAAGTTCACCTGCTTGCCACTCTGGGGCGCGCCCAGGTTTACCAGGCGCGCCGTAAGCGGCACGCTGAGCGATGCTCCCGCAGCGATCCAGAGATTGGGGGTCGTGACGCCGATATCCAGAGAGGTAGACGTAGCGCTCAGCGTGGAGCCGACCGACTGAGCAGGGCTGTAGACGCCGGGCGCGAGGGTCGCCGTGATGACGGCATTCCCCGTGGCTGCAGGCGTAACCCAAGTGGAGACCATTCCGCTTTCATCGCTGATCGCCGAACACGCGGAAGCTCCTGCGCACGCTGATAGCGTGGCGCCGTTGGTGGCGGTCCATCCCACGGTCGCGCCGTTCACCGGAGTGATGCCATCAGAAGCCATGACGCGCACCATCACGGGATTGGTGGCCTGGGTTCCGACGGGCGTGGGAGGATTCACCCCCAGCAAGAGTACGAGGCTGTCGGTGGAAGCGGCTCCGAAAGTGAGCACATCAGTCATGATCGAGAATGCTCCGCTGACCGGATCGGTGATGGTGACGGTTTGCGGCCCGTCACTTTGGCCGGAAATGGCCGTCAGCATCTGGCTGGCGTTGGTCGCCAGCAACGGAGCGCTAGCGGCGCCCACGGCTACGGTAAGGCCGGGCGCGAAGCCGGTGCCTTGCAGAACGACCGGGCCTCCCATGACCGGAACTCGCGGCGGGTTCGACCGAATCTCCATAGAGCACATGGGCGTGGTAGTGGTAATCGGGACGGCCGTCGCCGCGCAGGTCAGCAATGCCGATGATGAAGCTGTTCGAAACCGAGATTTGTGCGTCGAGACGGCTCATGCCAAACGTATCTGAATTAAATGGCACTGTCGTAAGCGCCGGCGGAGCTGTGCCCGGAGGATCCCCCACGGTCCACATGCCAACCACGGGCGCGGCTTTCGATTCGCTGGGGACGCCAGTCTCATCCAGCGCGGTGACGGCCACGGACAGGGTGCGGTTCGCCTGGGCGGTGATAGTGAAATAACCAACGTCGCCGTAGCCGCTCAGCGAGCCGACCCAGTCGCCCGGGGAAACAATCGGGGCAGGGGCGCTCCAGGTCTCCGTCGTAGCCAAGAGAGGGACCGGCTGCGCACTGCCCGACATGAGGATGTCTTGTTGAACGTCACCGCCTGCCGCCACGGCCACAACCATAGTCTCAAAAATTCCTGAAGGCGCGACTTGTGAAGTGTCGTAGGGGCACACTCCGGCAGACCATAGCGGATCCAGAGCTGCGATCGCAAGCTGGTACTGCGCGCTGTTTGCGCCGTTCGGGATGGGCAAACCTCCGAGATCGAAGAATCCTTCGAGAGTTTGATTGCTTGATCCAAATTCGCTGTATGGATTTCCCAGAGGATCCGCCAGGCCGGTGATGGGATTGCCGGCGTTGCCGGTGAAGAGGAATCCGGAGACGGACGAGGCGCCATACTGATCCGAGGGCTGGCCGGTGGAAGGATCGATCCAGCGCGCGACCACATTCACGCCCTGCATAGGCTCGGCGGCGCTCCCCAAAGCATTCACAAAATAAACCGACCCGTAGATGCGGGTGGTGGTTGCGGAGGGAGGCGAAGGGGGATAAAGACGAGAGAGTGCGGCCACGTCATCGGGCGCGAGCTGGTAGGGATTGGCATAGCAGACCGTGATCGGGACGCAACTCACCGGGTCCAGGTAGTGCATCACGGGAAAGCCGGCATAGTCAGCGGATGTCGGGGGAGGATTGCGGGTGATCACATTCAGATTCATCTGCGACCAGCCCAGGCCGAGCACGCCGCCGAGCACCCGCACCAGCCGGTATTCCACATCAGTGAATTGCGAGGACTGCAACGCGCACTGGCCGTTGATCACCACCAGAGCGTGGAGAAAATTGGCAGTAACGGCGAAGTTATCGACTCCGCCGTAGACTGCGTTCCAGAAGCATTGCGAAGTGGCGCCAGCGCCAGCGCCCAGCAGGGCGTCCGTTACCGTACCGTCAAAGTCGTAGACGATGCCAACTGGGCTTTCCGTGGCCGAGGGAGTAATGTCGGCAGGGGCGGTCACCGTGCCCGCGGAGTCGACCGCGATATTGCTACCGTTCACGTCTTCGGCGAGCTCGCCGGCGCCGGTAACTGCGAGACCCGCAGTAGACGATGAAGTCCATTGCGCGAAGGCGTCGGCAACCAACACGTTGGCCGAGTTGTTCGGCAGGATCGGGCTGAGGTCTCCCCGGTCAGTGTAATAGTTCACCCGACCCAGCGACCAGGTTAGAGGCTGGCCCATGGTTGAGGAGTTGAAGTAGCTGGATCCTGCCACATACTCCGGGCCGCCAGCACGGGCGAGCACGGCGAAAAGAAAGACAATCGCCAGAGCCGTTGCGAGCCGGAATAAGAATGAGCGTGCGGCTGGATTCTTCACGTTGTCTCATTCCTCCCGCAGGGAACGCCGAACCATCAGCGCGAAGTCGGAATAAGAGACAACATTTTTTCCCGCTAGGGACAAATCCCCGGCAAAGGTTGCGACGTGCAGTGGGCTCAGCACAATTTGACCTTGGGCATCGAGCGTGAATTTACCGAGTGCCCCTGCGACCGGACTGGTAAGGCCGAGCTTGCTCGGGGAATAAAGAAACAGTAAGACGCGCTCGCCGACGCGGTAGCGTTCGCCACTCGTCCAAAGGCCGGCCCACTCATGGATCGTCAGATTCCGGCCCCGGGATGCGCCGCGGATGGCATTTTCAACCTGGAAGGTGACGGTGGTGCAGGCCGGATTTGGGCGCAAGGGTAAGGCCGAATGTCCGATGAAAACGACCCGGCCGGAGAAGATGATCCCGGCGCTCCGAACCAGTTGCCGGAATACGAGTTTCTGGAAGTCGCTGTTGCCGGGAACTCCCGGGAAGCGCGGTGGTGGATCAGGAGGTCGAGGCGTCCAGACGGGCGAAACCGGCACCGCGTAGCTGGGCAGCACCGTTTTCGGAGCCAGTATCGGGCGCAAGAACGAGGAGTGATCCGCGGCGGGATCTTGCCCGCGCAGAAGGATCGGCGCTGCCAAGATCGTCGAGGCGAAGATCGTCCAAGTAAAGATCGACGCAACGAAGATCAGCGAGCAAGCGGCGAGCAGACGCCGGCAACTTCTGGCCATAGCCATCCTTAGGAAACGAATGTCTGCTCGGAGGAAATCTGGGAAACCGACGCCATACTACTCGGCGACTGCAGCCGGTGCAGTGACGGATGTCACCAAGAGCCTGTGGATTAAACAGTCGTTCCCAATTCGGGCGGGGCGTGACGTTGATACTCCGCGGCGCTCAGGTTCGCGCCGGCAAGCAGCAGAAGACCGGTGAGGAACGCCCAGAACATCAGACTCACCGAGAGCGCAAAGGGCCCGTAGACTTCGGCGAAATTAAGCCAGGGCAAGGCCAGAATGTAGCCGTACTTCAGCGCCTCTGACAGCAATCCCATGATGATGGCCGTCGGCAGCACAGCGCGCGCCGGGACCTTGCCGTTGGGCAGTATCCAGTAAATGAGGAAGAAGATGGCAATGCTGGCGCCGATGGCGAAGACCTTCATCGCCAGGAATCCCGCGAGGCGCACAACCGCGGGCGCGTGGTTCCGCAGCAGGAACTCGAACGGCCGCACGACTCCTGCGGTCATTCCAATGGAGACCAGAGCCAGAATGCCACAAGCAAACGCCAGACCGAGGGAAACCAGTTGGTTGCCCAGATAAGAACGATTGTTAGGGATGCGCCAGATGCGGTTGAGCGCGACCTCGAGCGGCACGAATATCCCGGTCGAGGTTACCAGCAGGATGATCAGCGACACTACCTGCACTCGCTGCCGTGCATCCACCATGGCGTTCAGGTTGCGGATGACGAAATCCTGACCCGCGGGAAGGTAGTCGCGAAGCAACTCGACCACAACGTCGTACATCACGCGCGAATGAAAAACGCGCCGGATGAGCGTCATCAACAGGACGACGAACGGGAAGAACGAGAGAATCGAGTTGGCAGCAACCGAGAAGGCAAAGGTATGCACGTCGGTGCGCAGAAGGTATTTCGCGGTCGAGATCGCCATCCCCGAGAAGCGCGGCCGGCGCTGCCGCCGCGGCAGAGCCGGTGCGGCCTTTGCAACTTTTGGAGCGACATCTGTGATTTGAGTAGGCACGGGCGCTTGTCTAATCCTATCAAAGGGTTGCGGCTGGGTCAGAGTTCCGGCGGAACCAAGGTCGGGGGTCTGGAGTGCGGCATTTCTTATACCTTGTTAAAGATTTACATGTGACCCGTGGTTACTTTCCACTAATTTTTGTTGCGAAACGATTTAATACTCCTTATTATCTGTTGCTCATGACCCGATGAGAGTCGGGGAATGAATCGGTAAGGCAGGTTGATGTCTTGAGCAGGGCGGTAGAAATCAGCGCCGATGGTCCAGGGCTCCGGAAGTTCTCGCCGCATTTTCTTCACGCGTCGTGGAACTGAGGAGTCTTTTGCTTTTGGAGCAATTTCTCCGGCACAGATAGACGCCAACCGGGTTTCACTGGCTTTCTCGAGGGGGCGCTCCATCACTCAGAGCTACGATGCGAGAATTCCAGGGAACTAATTCTTAATGATCAGGGGAAAGGAGTTTTTCTGTGAGAGAGAAGGGAACAGTAAAGTGGTTCAACGGGGCGAAGGGATATGGTTTCATCCAGCGCTCCACGGGAGAGGACGTTTTCGTGCATTTCTCCGCCATCCAGGAGAACGGCTACCGCTCGCTGAACGAGGGTGAGACCGTGGAGTTTGACTTGCTCAAAGGCCCCAAAGGCTTTCAGGCCGGCAACGTAGTCCGCGCCTAAACCTGCTGGTACCGCAATTACTGACCCTCCCGTTCGCAGCGGGAGGGTTTCTTGCTAAGGCTCGGGAGAACCAATTCCCGGACACCCCCACACCTTGTCATTCCGACCGGAGCAGGAGCGCCAGCGACGGCGGAGTGGAGGAACCTGCTGTTTGCCTGCGCCACCACGGGGCCGGCGCACCGGTGGATTTCTCCCGTGAAATAAATCTCGCGCACACTCGCGGGATGCCCCGTCGCTGAATGCGATTCCCATTTGATTCAGGGTATCCCCCTCCCCCCTGGGTCCAGAAGAATCACCGACTTAGCAGGAAATTCCCCGCAAAATCCGGATGTCAAAGAACTTAGATACTAAAATCCGTGAAACAAAGGACTTAGCGCCCGACGACTTGCTGTGTAGCAAACCGTCACGGCCTCGACCATCATCGCTGATTTGAATTGTGGGCACAAGGTCAGATGTCACAGACCGGCTGTGAAAAAGATGCTTATTGTTAGACTGCGGTTGACTGACTACTGGTTTCCCGTAGTACTATGGAACTGGAATTTGAGTGGGACACGGCCAAGGCCGAAGCGAACTTCCGAAGACATGGGGTGAGCTTCGAATTGGCGAAGGCTGTGTTTCGCGACCCATTCGCTATTGAGCGGCTGGATGACAGAGAGGAACATGGCGAGGACCGTTTTGTCATCGTCGGCGCGGCCGAAGGCAGGGCTTTGTTATTTGTAGCGTATACCGAGCGCGAGGAACGCATTCGCATTATTTCCGCTCGAAGGGCAACCCAAAATGAGCAGGACGACTACTTCCGGCAAAACGCTTAGGCCGATGACGCCCGCGGCCGTCGAGGCGGCGGCCCGCGCTGACCGCGACGCGCGGCCGTTGACTGCTGAAGATCTTCGGCGGATGAAGCGAACGCCCCAGGCCAAAATCATTCGCCGCGCTCTGGCATTAACGCAGGAGGAATTCGCCGTCCGCTACCATATCCCTCTTGGCACTCTTCGAGACTGGGAGCAAGGGCGTGCGCGCCCGGACCGGCCAACCCAGGCTTATTTGAAGATCATCGCATGCGAGCCGGAGCGAGTCGAGCGTTTGTTGAATTCCAGAGCTTAGGGGGCGGCATCTGCCCTTAGGAGCATGCCGAGATGCCCACCCTTTGCAAAAAGGAGCAAAGGATCGGCAGCCCGCGAGCGAGGTCAGTGGTGCCCAGCTTTGCAAAACCGGCAAAGCGGGGGCAGCCTCAGTTAGTATGTCGCTTGGCAAAAGTGGGCCAGCCCCCGAGGAGTACCAGCACCAAAATCCCAAGGGTGAGCTTCATTGACGTGCTCCTTGTTGAGATATTTGGGGGAAGGAGGGCAAGCGACTTATATCACAGACGTGTCGAGGATAGGTGAAGGTCACTCTATTCCGTTCGGATTTCGTAACAAAGTCAGATCCTTTAAGGCTTCCTGAAGTGTCGGGGCGTTTGTTTCCGGGAACATTTACTCATTTAGGCGCTGCACTGGGGTCCAGTTGTTAAGCCACTGGGACAAGTCGCGGGATGGATCTTTGTATTCTCCACGAGACGCTTTGAGACGGTCTTTTTCTGATAAACCCCGCGTCTCGAAGCACCGTTCAGCCGTCACCCAGAGGTAGGTTTGGAATTTGCTTTGGGAGCCGTGAATAGATTCAAGCTGCCGTAGCAGGTCCTGCGGTGGAATCAAAACATAATCCTTGGTACGGCCGTTGAAACCAAGCAGCATGAAAACCCAGAAGTCTGCTACCGACTTCCTCAGTTTCTCTCTGTCGATTGTCCACCATCCACAGGCGCGAAGCAGGCTGTCTTTGTCTTGAAATGTCGGCTTCATCGTGTACAGAAAATCCTTCGAGAACTTGACCTGAAGAGAAACGGTTCGCTGGGAGCGAGAGTCTGAAGCCAACAGGTCTACACCTGTGTCCCTTGATGGAATCCACACGTTTACTCGCTTGTAGTGCTGCTCAATATGTGAGGCGACAAGGTACTCTCCGGCATGGATGGTGAACAGTGGCTTCATACCCGACAATCTTACGTCGGTTTCTTTCGGGAAGCCAAGGGCGGCCTGCGCGACGCAATGACGAATGACGCCGGATCGCGTTCCAAGAGAAGCTCACGGGGAATTAGCCGAGAAAATTTCTGTGGGTTCGCTATGGACAGAGTCGGGTGTCTGCGGGCTCAAGATTCTGCATGGCGGGTCGCCACACATCTCATCGGACAGGTATGTTGGCTGAGGTATTTTGCGGGGGGATACCCGCATTACGGACATGGCGTACCCCTCGGGGGGATGCCCTATTGTGCTGGTTGCAGCGTCATGCTGTAGTTCCCAGTCATGACGCATGGAGAGCCCACGCTCTGTTGGAAACTCATCGAGCCCGTGAGCGTCGGGGTCGGAGTCGGGTTGTAAGTACCATTCACAGTTATCGAAGTTCCGTTGCTGACTGGCTGGTCGATAGCAGGTATATCGAACTCTGTCGCAGAACCCCAGAGGATGCCGTTCGTCGTGATAGGTCCCGATGCAGTAGTGCTGGCAGTCCCATCACAGCCCTCGTCGCTGCCGACGGTTTGGACGGTGACAGTTACGTCAGTGAACGGTGCGTTGTTCGCACCCTCCTCTTGGAATACCAACATGCTGATTGTCCCTTGACTTGACGACGGCGGCGGTGTGCCCTGGATGCCAGTGATAGTCCCGGTCCAGGTTCCGAGTAGAGACGGCGGGGGGGGTGCTTGGCGGGAAGTACCACAGCCAGTCTCTAGCTCGACGCACACAATCAGAGCGACCACAATCAACTTGCTTATGCGCTTCATGGTTTTCTTTTCTGACGTTAGTTGAAGGGGAGAACAGCGGGGTAGATCACGAAGGTAACAAAGCATCTTGTATCGGTGTTCGGCGGCATCAACCGGGCCACTCCCAAGCGGATCACTATACGTCTCCCTATTCAGCAAATCAGCGATGATGACCGAGGCCATGACGGTCCGCTAGACAGCGGCTCGGGGGCTGGCCCACCTTTGCACCTTAAAAACTAAGGCTGCCCCAGCTTTGCTGGTTTTGCAAAGCTGGGAACCACGGACCGCTCGATCTTTACTTTTCCACAATCAGCATGTGACATCTAACCTTGCCCCCAAAATTCAAATCAGCGATGATGGTCGAGGCCATGACGGTTCGCTACACAGCGATTCGCCACGTCCTAAGTCCTTTGTTGTCTAGATTTTGGTATCTAAGTTATTTGACATCCGGATTTTGCGGGGAATTTCGCGCTAACTCGATGATTCCAGAGATTGAGGGGGGGAGGGGGTATCAAGAAACAGAGCGAAAAACGAGCCCAGAACAAGCCCTTCAGCGAGCGCGCGCAAGATTTATTTCGCAACGGAAATCCACCGGCGCGCCGGCAACTGTGGTGGCGGACGCAAACAGCAGGTTCCTCCACTCCGCCGTCGCTGGCGCTCGGCTCCGGTCGGAATGACAAGGATGGTGCAGGTGCCGAGGGCTGAAGCCCGGAGCCTGAAGGCCAAAGCCCGCCTCACCGCACTTCCAACGACACCAAATCGCCGTCGGACATCCCGCGAGCCTTGTAATTCACCGAGACTGAGCGGTTATTCCATGCGCAGGAAAAGGTGTCGGCGCCGATGAGCAGCACTGACTTGTAGTCGGCGGTGCGCAGCTTGAGAACTGCGCTGCCCGAGCTGACGGTGAGAACGGCTGCCGGGGATTGGGAGCAATCCACATCCACCAGCTTGCCCTCGAAGAACTTCGTAGGCCGTTTGTCTGCTATGTCGGATTGCGTCGCCTGCTCAGCTGCGGCGCGTTTGGCAGCGTCCTGATCGAGCACATCGAATGGAGAACTCTGCTTGGCGAGTTTGCTGGCCGAAGCAGCAGTGGCGGGTGAGAGTCCGTATTTCTGCTCGTTGGCGAGCTGCGCCAGCTGTTCGCCAGCCGAGGCTGCGACCTGCGGATTGCTGCTGGTCTTCAACAGTTCCAGCAGGGCTCGCGCAGCAACCCACTTTTTATCGGAGACATAAATTTGAGCCATATGATAAAGGTACTGCTGGTTGCGCGGACTGAGTTCGATGGCGGCGCGCTCGGCCTGCATGGCCGCTACCGGCCCGCCGCCTTCGCGCCGCGCACTGGCCAACAGGTCATAGGCGTCGGCGAATTCGGGATACCATTCGAGCACGGCGCGCAGATCCTGCATCATGTTGGGCAGTCCCGGAATATCGGTGTGCCGGGCCTGTGCCATGCGATATTTCAAAACCGAGAAGTAGTAGCGGATCCACATATCGCTTCGGTTGAGCGCGGCAGCGTCGCCCAGTTCTTCGGCGGCGTCTTCAAACTCGCCGTGCTGCAGGTGGTCCCAGGCCAGAGCGCGGTGGGCGATCTCATTGCCGGCGACCGCGACTGGAAGCGCGGCGCTGTTCTCGTCTTTATCTTTATCGTCTTTCTCATTACCCTTCTCGCTGGCCTTCTTGGCAGATGTTGGATTAGGCGCTGTGGCGAGCGTCTGTAATTCCTGCAGCGCGGCTTCGCGGCGGTCGGGAATTCTGATCTTCACCTCATCCACTGTGGCGCGCGCATCAACCTCGGAGAGAAACTTGGATGTGACGGCGCTGTCGTTCGGGCCCACGATCTCGGCGAATTCGTAGACCTGGGGCATGTTGGGATGGGAACCCGGTTGCTTCGAAGCGTCGAGTGCCTGGAACAAAGGTGTGAGCGAGTGGAAATAATCCTTCACCTCCTGTTCGAACTGCTCGGGCGTCATGCCGTAGGCTTTCTGCACTGCTTGTTCTACCGGCACGTGCTGGTTCTCGACCAGGTCAAAATAAGTTCCCGTCTCGGGCAGCTTTTTGTCGTGAAGCAGATAATGCATCGTCATCCAGGATTGCGCGTAGAAGAGCGTGTCATGCTGGCTTTCGGGGTTTGAATTGCCGGGCTTCATGGTGAGCAGGTCGGGCAGCGCGAGCCAGGACTGGCCGCCACTTTGTCCGCCGAGAAGTTCGGTGAGCGACTTCGATGCATAGCCGGGATACAGCTCAGGATCTCCGCCGATTTCGTACTTCTTGTCGTCGACGCGGATGGAACTGAAGTATTCGGCCAAGCCTTCGTCAAACCATGCCTGGACTTGAGGATAGTTGTAGTTGAGCAGCAGGTGGGCGAAGTCGTGGGCGACGGCGCGCCAGGATTCCTCGGCGGCAAGGTTCAGCACGATGAAGTTGTGGTCTTCGCCGGGCAGGAAGAAGCCGTTAGCGGCAATGGGCTGACCTTGTCGCAGCGGCGCGGTTTGGTAATAATCCTTGTCGTTCTTGAAAGCGACGATCGTCAGCGGCAGCGGCTCGTGGAGGCGCTCCTTCATCAGCAGGACGGCGAAGACTGCCCGCATCTGCTCGAAGCGCAGGGCAACTTCTTTTCCTTTTTTATCTCCTGCGTCGGTGATGACAGTGAAATGACTGGAGTGGATCTCAAGCCATGGAGACGGCTCGGCGGCGCGGGATGCGAGAGCTAAAGGAACCACGCAGCCTGCCAGGAGAACACGAACGGAAGTGCCGAGAGAGCGGGCCATGCGCACGCCTGCAGAGAGCGGAGAGGAGAACGCCACTACGGTCAAATCCTAACACGATTCGTCGTCCCGGATGACATTCAGTCTCCCACGCGAAGGATCATCACTTCCGTGGCCTTAATCAGCGCGACCGCGGTTTGTCCGGCCTTGAGGTGCATTTCGCGCGCTGAGGTTGCGGTGATGATGGAAGTAATTTGCTGTTCTCCGATGGAAATCTTCACTTCCGCCATGAGGCCGCTGATCCGAACCCGGTCGATGCGGCCTACCAATTGATTGCGCCCGCTTACGCGGCGCGCCGCATAAGTTCGTTCCGCGATGGTTTTCCCTCGGGTTCGGAATAGGAGCCTGTCGAGTTCACTCTGCGGGATTCGGTGATGTCCGCCCGCGGTCAGGACGCTGCGAATCTTCTTCTTGTAGATCCACTGCTTGATGGTGGGGAAACTGATGCCTAGTTGCAGAGCCGCGTCGCGGAGTTTTAGCAACTCGTCATTCTTGCGCCCGGATCGGCGGTTCTTCGGCATCGGAACGAAATCCTACAGTCAACACGGAGGACGGTCAACATGACCACTTCCGGTTCTTGGTAAAGGAAAATGCATATATCTGTATCAGTTTTGACATGCAAACGATAGTTAATATACATTTCTTAATTCCTTGCCTGAATCTCGAACGTTGGAGGACCTCGTGCGTAAGATTGCTCTGCTGTTCACCACCCTCATGCTCATTATTATTGTTTCGGCCAAGTCATCCCTGGCACAGGACCACGACCCCTGCACGAGCGGGCGCGAACTCATTACCACGGATTGCACGCTGACCTGGCACGGCATCACGCTGTACGGTGCGTATGACGTCGGCCTAGGCTACGTCAGCCATGGTTTGCCGGAAAACGGCTACAACTATGAAGGCGAATCTCTCGTGAACCGAAACGGCTATGAGCATCGATTCCTCGTCGCGCCGAACAACCTGTCGCAGACGGGTCTGGGCATCAGGGGCAAGGTAGAGTTTTCACCTGGCTGGTTTGTTGTGTTCAACGCTTCTACGGGCATCAATCCGCAGTCCGGCCTGCTGGCCAACGCGCCAGCCACCGACACCATCAACAACGGCCTTCCCAGAAGTAGCTATTCGATAGCCATCGACGGCGCGCGCGCGGGCCAACCCTTAAATGACCAATACTATGGCGGTGTATCGTCCACCCACTTTGGCGAGCTGAGCTTCGGCCGCCAGCGCTCTCTCGGTACCGATGCGATGCT
The DNA here is from genome assembly GCA_963743115.1 of uncultured Acidobacteriaceae bacterium. Taxonomy (GTDB): domain Bacteria; phylum Acidobacteriota; class Terriglobia; order Terriglobales; family Acidobacteriaceae; genus Sulfotelmatobacter. The sequence goes on from CAVUOM010000003.1 coordinate 740,901, forward strand.
GCTTTATGATCCGGCCAGTGGTGCCTATGCGTTTTCCTACATCGGGTATAACGGCACGATGGCCGGCGGCGGTGACACCGATAACAGCCGTTGGGACGACGCCGTGAAGTATCGCATCGCCTATGGCCCGGTGCATTTCGGCGCTATGTATAAATTCGCCGACGGGTCTGGCGGCTGCTACTCAGCCGCAGCAGCTGCGGGCAACCCTTGGACTGCCGCCAACTGTACGCCGGAATCGGCGCATAACAACGCCTACGGATTCGACCTCGGCGGAAGCTACAGTAAGTTCTCCGCCGATCTCGTCTTCCAGCATTACAACCAGGCCATCAGCGTGCTGAACCCCTTGCTGGGGCCTGAGAGCCTGAGTCCGGCGGGGCAATATCAGTCGACCACCGACAGCATCGATACAACCCCCATCACCGGGAATAATGTGATCGACACGAATAACACCGTGTATGGCATCGTGACCGACAACAACGCAGTTATGTTCGCGGCCAGGTATGTGCGGGATCCATTCAAGTTTTTTGCCGGCTACGAATACATCTGGCAGAACAACCCCCACGACCCGCTGGGCGTTGGCGCCTCGGACCAGGGCGGCTATTTCATGAGCGGGGTCGAAGACAACAATCTGGATTCTGAAAAGCTGGTGAATATCTGGTGGACGGGCGTGAAATACGATTTAGACAGCAAAACCGATGTCACTTTCTCCTGGTATCAACAGCGGCAGAACGACTTCCGGATTCCGCAGACCTGCTCGCCCACAGCCGGTTTCCGCAGTTCCTGCGCGGGCACTCTCAACGAGGGGTCGCTCTATATGGATCACCACTTCACCAAGCGTTTCGACGGTTTTGTCGGACTTGCGTATTCCTGGGTCAGCGGCGGTCTGGCCATCGCCATTCCTCACGGCCCCGGCGTTCCCTATAACTACAACAACAACTGCGCTCCGACAGTAGGTGGCCGTTTCAGCTTCTGATGGCTTCCGCGATGAGCTGCCGCACGCGGCGAGAAAACAGTTGAATTTCGGGATAGTTAGGCACAGCTAACTGGAGGCCGCTTTCTAATCGCCGCTGGCGTGGCGATGCGTGGGCACCAGAACCAGGCGCGGGCGCTCCTCCGTGGAACGAGGCACCTGCTGCGAGGACCGGCCGAAGGCATTCAGGATGACGATGACTGCGGTATAGGCGGCTAGAACGCCAATTCCAACGGAGGCGACTACGGTGAGGCAGAGAATCAGAGGCATGAAGAGCGAAATCAAGATCAACCACCCTATCCAGAATTAGATGCCAGATTGCCGCAGCCGAGGCGCATCTCAATTTCGCTAAGGGCGGCTTCTTCAATCTACCTGCGTTGACGCTGGCCGCTATTGACGACTAAGATACGGAGTAGAGCTGTGCATTCCTAATGTCGAACATGTCTGTAGACCTGTCGACATTACGGAAGGGCAATCCACCCCAGACTAAATGGCCATTACCAAGATTTCGGTGCGCGGGGCGCGCCAGCATAACCTCAAAAACATCGACGTTGAGATTCCGCGTAACACTCTCACGGTGGTGACCGGACTGAGCGGGTCGGGCAAGTCTTCGCTTGCTTTCGACACGATTTATGCCGAGGGCCAGCGCCGCTATGTGGAGACTTTATCGACCTACGCGCGGCAGTTTCTGGACCAGATGGAACGCCCGGATGTCGATGCAATTGATGGACTTAGCCCATCCATCTCGATCGAGCAGAAGACCACCAGCCGCAGCCCGCGCTCGACCGTGGGCACCATCACCGAGATCTACGACTATCTTCGCCTGTTGTTCGCTTCCATCGGGGTGCCGCACTGCCCCAAGTGCGGCCGGCCCATCAGCCGCCAGTCGGCCGAGCAGATTGTGCAGCGGGTGATGCAGCTGACGCCTGAGGACCGTGTAATGGTGCTGGCGCCGATCGTGCGCGGGCGCAAAGGGGAGTTCAAGAAAGAGATGGAGACCCTGCTCAAGCACGGCTACGAGCGCGCCCGTGTCGACGGCGAAATCGTGAATCTGGATGACGACCTGAACCTCGACAAGCGCAAGAACCACACCATCGAAGTGGTGATCGACCGACTGCTGGTGAAGCCGGGTATCGAGCATCGGCTGGAAATGTCGGTGGGGCTGGCGATGAAGCTGGCGGGCGGATTGGTGCAGGTTGCGGTGGTCGGCGGCGACGAGCAACTTTATTCTGAGAAGCTGGCTTGTCCGGATTGCGGCATCAGCGTGCCGCAACTCGAGCCGCGGTCGTTTTCTTTCAACAGCATGTATGGGGCTTGTCCGGAGTGCCACGGCCTCGGCAGCCGCTACGATTTCGATCCCGCAAAAGTGATCACCGACTGGTCGAAGCCGCTGCTGGAGGGCGGTCTGGGGCCGGGCTCGGCATCGCAGGGCTTAATTCACAGTTTGCAGGTTGTGGCTGCGGCGCACGGCATTGACTTGAACAAGCCGTTCGAGAAATTTGCTGAGCAGATTCAGGATCTGCTGTTGAATGGCGAGTCAGGTCGCGGCAAGACGGGCTTTCGCGGAATTTTCGGATACTTGAAACAGAATCTTGAGGAATCGACCTCGGAAGGCTACCGCGATTGGCTGATGGATCACATGTCGGCAACGGAGTGTCCCGCGTGCCAGGGCAAGCGGCTGCGGCCGGAGAGCCTGGCGGTGAAAGTGAACGGGATGTCGATTGCCGAATTTACCGCACTGCCGATTTCGCGGGCGCTCGAAGTCGCGCGGAGCATCAAACTCGCGGGGCGGGAAGAAAAAATTGCCGGCCGCGTCATGCATGAAGTCGTTGAGCGCCTGCAATTTCTAAATGCCGTGGGACTGAACTACATCTCGCTCGACCGCTCGGCGGCGACTTTATCCGGCGGCGAAGGCCAGCGCATTCGTTTGGCGACGCAGATCGGGTCGAAGCTGCGCGGCGTTCTCTACGTGCTGGATGAACCGTCGATCGGACTGCATCATCGCGACAACGGCCGGCTGCTGACCGCGCTCGAGAACCTGCGCGACCTGGGCAACACCGTGCTCGTGGTCGAGCACGACGAAGAAACGATTCGGCGCGCCGATTATGTAATCGATCTCGGTCCCGGCGCGGGGCGCCATGGCGGAGGTCTGGTCGCGCACGGAACTCCCGATGAAATCATGCGCGAGCCGAACTCGCTGACCGGGGCTTACATCTCTGGCAGAGCGCAGATCGAGATGCGCCCCGAGCGGCGGCAGAAGAACGGCGCGGCGCTGACCATTCTGGGCGCTAAGGAAAATAATCTTAAGAACCTCGATGTAATTTTCCCGCTGGGCGTGATGACGGTGGTGACGGGAGTTTCCGGCTCGGGCAAATCCACGCTGGTCAATGACATTCTCTACCGATCACTGGCCCGCCAACTTTACCGTTCGCGCGAAAAATCGGGCGAGCACAAGGCGATCGTGGGCGCGGAGAACATCGACAAAGTCATTCGCATCGATCAATCGCCGATCGGCCGCACGCCGCGGTCGAATCCCGCAACTTATACCGGAGTGTTCACAGCGATTCGCGATCTCTATGCCATGCTGCCGGAAGCGCGCGAGCGCGGCTACAAGCCCGGACGTTTTTCCTTCAACGTTTCCGGCGGACGCTGCGAGGCCTGCCAGGGCGAAGGCCAGCGCCGCATCGAAATGAACTTCCTGCCTGATGTTTACGTGCTGTGCGAAGTCTGTGGCGGACGCCGCTACAACCACGAAACCCTGGCCGTGAAGTACAATGGCTACTCCATCGCTGACCTGCTCGAGATGCCGGTCTCCGACGCGCTGCCCATTCTCGAAAACATTCCTCAGGTAAAACAGAAGCTGCAAACCCTGGTCGATGTCGGCCTCGGCTACATTCATCTCGGTCAATCTGCGTTAACACTCTCAGGCGGCGAAGCCCAGCGCATCAAGCTGGCGCGCGAGTTGAGCAAGCGGCAGACGGGCAAGACTCTCTATCTGCTCGACGAACCTACGACCGGCCTGCACTTCGACGACGTAAAGAAGCTGCTCGACGTGCTCCACCGGCTGACCGATTTGGGCAATTCGATCATCATCATCGAACACAATCTGGACGTGATTCGCAACGCCGACTGGATCATCGACCTCGGCCCCGAAGGCGGCGAAGACGGCGGCCGCATCGTAGCCCAGGGAACGCCGGAGCAGGTGGCGCGGGTGAAGAAGTCATATACCGGCCAGGCGCTGGCGGGATATTTCACCGGCAACGGCAAGCGAAGCGCCTGAGCTATATTAACGCTTGACGTTATTAACGATACCCGTTAAACTAGGGTCGAGTGATCAAGACCTTCGCGGACAAAAACACGAAGGAATTCTGGGATACGGGCAAGAGCCAGGGAATGCCTCCGCCGAATCTGCGAAGCACCGCCAAGAAAAAGTTGGCGATGCTTCACTCAGCTGGGAGATTGGAAGATTTGCGAGTTCCTTCTGGCAACAGGCTGGAGCAGTTGCGCCGCGACCGGGTGGGACAACATAGCATTCGCATCAACGATCAATTCCGCGTGTGCTTCGTGTGGCGCGACGGCGATGCCTTCGATGTAGAGATAACGGATTACCACTGACCTTTCAGGGGGAAGAAATCGTGAGTATTAAGAACGAAGGTCCAGCGGGATGGGCGGTGCATCCTGGGGAAATTCTTCGTGAGGAATTTCTTGAGCCGATGGGCATTTCTGCTTACCGGCTGGCTGTGGAGCTGCATGTTTCTCCTCCGACCGTCAACGACATCGTCCGGGAGAAGCGCGGAATCACCCCCGAAATGGCGGCTCGTCTGGCCAAGTACTTTGGGACTTCCGAGCAGTTCTGGCTGAATTTGCAGGACGCGTTTGCGGTTCATCACGTCCGGCGAAAATATGGCAGGGAGCTCAAAGCAATTCGACCCCTCGCAGCGGCGGCGCGGTAGCGTCTTCGGTCATCGGCTAAAACCCGCCAGTAAAGCCGCAATCCGTCGATTTTCTCCAACATTTGTTCTTCACAAGGGGCCGCAACGGGTGTTTAATGGACGCCTGAGCCGCGCCAGTCTTCCCGTTCCCCTCAATTCAGCGGCTTCCCGGTCTACGCCGGATGAGGTTCGTCCCCAGTGAAACCTGACTCAAGACAAAGGAGAGCCATATGAAAAAGTACGTGGTTTGTTTAGCCTTCGCGCTGGCGTCTCTAACGGCGGTTGCGCAGCAAGGCGGCGCCAACTCGGATTGGCAACACAAATTCCAGGTCAGCAGCACGACCTTCACCAACGGCGGCGACCTGCCGCTCAGCATGATTCTCGGGTCGAATAATTGCGCCTACGTTAGCGGCGGCGAAGATCAGTCGCCTGAGGTGTCGTGGAAGCACGCTCCGTTCGGCACGCAGAGTTTCGTCGTGACCCTTTACGACGTGACGGCGGCATTCACGCACTGGGGCATGTACAACATTTCTCCCAAGACGAACGAACTCCCCGAGAACGCCGGCGTTGCCGGAAGCACCTACGGCCCGCAGGTCTTCAATGACTTCTACTATGGTGCCGAATACGACGGCCCATGCCCGCCCAACAACTACACCCCGTACGTCCACGACTACGTGATTACCGTGTTCGCTCTTGACACTCGGCTCAACTTGCCTTCGTCGCCGCCGAATTTTCCCGCCAATGGCGAGACGCTGTACCGCGCGATGTTCGACCACGTGCTGGCAAAGGCCAGCATCCAAGGGTATTACTCGACCGCCGACTAAGTGCCGTTTCGCAACTTCCCACGACCTCCAAGGTTTCGTTGCGCTTTGGAGGTCGCGGCGTCTGCTGATTCACTTTGAAGGATACCGGCTGTCCTACGCGGCGGCGACAAGTGTCGTAGAATTCTGAATGCACGCAACAATTTCGAGTTAGCAGCATCAGACAGGTGCGGGCAGTGCTTCTCCGCGCTCGGTTGTGGGAAAGGATATGCTTGGCGCTACCCGAAAATCCGCACCTTGAACCGCCGCCGCTGAATAACGAGCCGCAGACGCCGGTCCCATTGATTGTCGAACCATTCGCGCCGCCTGCGCAGGTTCCGACCCGGCCTGCGCCGAAAGCCGGCGAAGACCCTGTGTGGAACGGATGGGATGTTCTGCTGATCGCCGTTTTCACGGTGCTCAGCGTGGTCTTTATGCAACTGTTCGTCGTCCCCGGAGCATTCCGGCGCGTTTATCCCAACGCCAGTTGGATTGACTTGCTGCAGAAGCCGGTGCTTTTGCTGCTTTCCCAGCTGCTGAGCTACGTTGTGGTGGGGCTTTACATGTTCTTTCTGCTCGAAGGCAAGTATCACACGCGTTTCTGGAAAGCCATTCGCTGGAACTGGCCCGGAATCGCCGGGGTGAGCATGGCGGGTCTGGGCGTCGTCATGCTCGGGTTCGACTTTCTGGGACGGTTTCTGCCCATGCCGAAAGAGACGCCCTTCGATCAATTTTTTGCCAATCCTTCCGATGCCTATCTCACCGCCGTCTTTGCTATCAGCCTCGGACCGTTGATGGAGGAACTTTTCTTTCGCGGATTTCTTTATCCCGTTATAGCGCGGCGGATGGGAGCTGTCTGGGGAATTCTTCTTACCGCTCTGCCTTTCGGCCTGATCCACTTTTATCAGTACGGGCGTTCCTGGGGAGCGGTGCTGATCATCTTTTTGGTTGGCATAGTGCTGACCACGGTGCGGGCCGTCACTAAGTCCGTGGCCTCAAGTTTTCTGACTCACGTGGGCTACAACGGAACGCTTATGGTGCTGGCCGCGCTGCAGACTGATGGCTTCCGGCACATGGATAAAGCTGCGCTTGGATTGTTTTGATTGTGGGGCTTGGTATTAAAACAGTCATCCCGAGCGAAGCGAGGGATCTTGGTTCTTGCCTGCACCGTCCGTGTTGCTGGCGCCGGCAAACACCAAGATCCCTCGCTTCGCTCGGGATGACAACCTCTGTCTGCGGGATGACAATTCTGTTTACTTCACCGTGATCGTCAGCAACTGCACTCCAGAAACCACGTAATCCAGCGGAGCCGTTGCCGTTTCATCCACATTCGATTCGCCGCTGACAATCATTTCCTGGTTGCCGCGCATCCCGTCCATCACATTCATGATCGAGATAGGAAGCGTGGGCATAACTTTGTCGGCGACGCGAGCTTCCGGGTCAGCCTCGAGCAGCGAGACATAAAGGCGGTTGTTGGAGTGCTCCTTGTTGAGCAGCGCGATGGTAGAAGCCAGGTCGAGCTTGTGGCCGAAGGCTGGATTGCCATGACCGATGCGGTCGAGCGTCTCGCCGTCACTCACCAGGATGCGCAACGTCCCCTTGCTCGCCGAGGTTGGAATCTTCAGTGGAATCTGCTGCACGATGCGCTCGCCGCGGTAGGGAGCGAGCACGGTTTCAAGCGTGATATTGTCGCCGGGGCGAGCTTCCGTCACATCCGTGCGGGCGCTTTCGAGGCGCGCCCAGCGGCGCTCGCGCACCAGATCGAAATCCAGCTTCACGCCCTCGATAGCGGGAGCGTTGTAGGGATTGTCGTAGATGCTTCCGAAACGCTCGCCCAGCGAGATCGCTGCCTGCATGGCCGCGGGTTGCCCGTTTTCCGTGGGAGCGAACATGTTGCGCATCGTAACGTCAGGAAACCCTTTCACCCCAATGCTGCCCGCCAGCCGGTACGTAATCTCCTCGCCGAACTCGTTCACCCCGTGCAGCGCGTTGAATACCGTTACCATCAGCGCCACCGGTGTCAGCTTGGGATTGTTCAGCACTTCGTAATGGAACTGCTTTTCTCCCGTGTTGCTGTGGATGCTGAGCGTGACCGGAATCATTTCCGGCTGCCGGTCGAAGACGCCCATGATTCCGGTGTGGCGATCCTGAACAAACGTTCCCACCGACTCCGTGGTATTCACAATCTTGAAAGCGTTGAGCGGCGAGGCCAGCGTCGCGAGTACCTCAGCCTTATTCATGGGCAGGTCGACGGAGCCGAACTGCAACAGAGGATGTCCGCAAGCCAGCAACCGCTGCGGATCGACATAGGTCACGCTGCAGGTGGCGGCAATATCCATGTCGCCGCGGACCAGGATCGCGCTCACGGCAGAACCGGGCTCAAGCGGCTCCGGCTGCTTGTCGTTGCTCACCGATCCCGCACCCATGACAGGGACGATTCCCGCCGAGGCAAACTGTCCCGCGAAAAGTTGAATCGCCTCCTCGGAGAATCCGTTGAACACCAGCGGAGTCTCGATCGGCTTCAGGTAATTCGTAAAATCATTTCCTGCAGAATTCGCGGAACCCGGCAGCGCGAACCCTTCGCCGGGCGCGGCAGTCTTGCCCGCAACCGCAGTCGCTGAGGGCTTGACGGCAGCGGCATCTTCGGCCGACGAACGATCAAGCGCGCTGATTTCCAGCATGTCGGCAATGGGCGTAACTCCGGCGATCGGCTCCTTCGAAAATTCTCCGATGCGGAAGGCAAGAGCTCCTGCGAGCTTGCCGTCGAGATAAACCGGACTGCCGCTCATGCCCGCGACCACGCCCGTGTATTCCACTTTCTGCCCGTGCAGCCGCACCAGAATAATGTCGCCCTTCGGTCCATTCACGTTGTGCAGCACGCCAAGCACTTCCACTTCCATGGCTTCGGGCTTCACGCCCTGAAACACGGTGTAAGCGACTCCGCGCATGCCGGCGTGAATCTGGTTAACGGTAATAATTTGAGGATTTTGGCCCTTCTGCACTGAACCAGGTTGAGCAGGACCGGCTTGAACAGAACCACCCTGGGCAGACGCAAAAGAAGGGAAAGACAGGCAGGCAACAGCGACGAAGAAAGCTAGTTTTCTCATGAACCACGCCGGGAAGGACCGTTCGAACCCTCCCCTATTTCGTATTAGACTCCGCCAAATTGTAAGTCGTTGCCAGGAGGGGGAATACCGGGAGCCGGGCAAACATCCCAATCGCGAATCCCTGCGTCTATACTAGCACAGGGAATTTTCGCTCCATAGGGTCTTAATCTCCATCTCCTCAGAGGTTTATATGCGTGCTAAATCGATGGTCACGAACCGGCGGTCACGTTCCAATAATTTCCCCAGCCTCATGCTCGCTGTGATGCTCTCAGTCCTGCTTTGTGGCATTGTTCCAGCCTTCGCCCAGGATCAGTCACAAGCCCCACCGCAAGACAACACACAAAATAGCGGCAAACCTAAGCAGGACGTTCCTCCGGATGCCGGTGGACCCACCGGTGACATAGGCCCCTACGCCATCCCGAAGAGAAATCCTGACGACGTTCCCCCGCCGCCCCCGCCGCCCGCTTCGACCCCCAAGGTCGAAGGCATGCCGGACTATTCCATCAAGGTCAACGTGCCCCTGGTGAATGTGGACGTGATGGTCACCACCAAGAGCGGCCAGTTTGTTCCTGGCCTGAAGAAAGATAATTTCCGCTTGTTCGAAGATGGAGCCCAGCAGCAGATTTCCAGCTTCAACCTTACGAAGGCGCCCATTACGGCCGTGCTGCTGGTGGAGTTTGGAGCCACGCGCTACAGTTTTATGATTAACGCTCTACAGGCTTCCTACGCGTTTGCCAGAACCCTCACCAAAGATGACTGGATTGCGGTGTCCTACTACGACATGCAGCCGCATATTCTGGTGGATTTTACCCAGGACAAGAGAGCTGTCTATGGCGCGCTGAACCAGTTGCGCATGCCAGGATTCTCCGAAACCAATCTGTTTGACGCCTTGTATGACACGCTGGATCGACTCGACCGGGTCGAAGGCAAGAAATACATCATATTGATCACGACCGGATACGACAGCTTCAGCAAGCTCACGCTCGATCAGATCACAAAGAAAGTCAAGGATACTAAGGACGTGACCATTTTTCCCATCAGCGTGGGGCAAATCGCCCGGATCATGGGTTACGCCGGGAACCGCGGCGCGGGCATCCATGCCAGCGAAATGGATTATCTGCAGGCCGATAATGAAATGCGAACCTTCGCCGCCATCACCGGGGGCCGCGCCTACTTCCCCCGCTTTGAGGCAGAGTATGGCGAGGACTTTCAGGATATTGGCAACGACATCCGCAACCAGTACTCGCTCGCCTATCATCCCACGAACACAAAACTGGACGGCACCTACCGCAAGTTGAAGGTCGAAGTGCTGACGCCCGAAGGTGCTCCGCTGAAGGTGAAAGACCAGAAGGGCAAGGAGCAGAAAATTGAAGTCGTCGCCCGCGACGGCTACACCGCCAAGCATACGGTGGACTAAGCGAGAACCAAGTACCTGGTACCCAGTGCCTAGAATCCAGACTCGGTTTTCTGGGTACTAGGTACTGGCTACTGAGTCAGTGTCCTTGAAAGAAAGCATTCAACAGCAACACAACCCCCGCGCCAACGAATACGAGCAGAGCCATCTTGGCTCCCGGTTCCTTGTTCACCTCAGGAACCAGATCCGAAGCCGCAATGTAGATGGAGACGCCCGCCGCAAGCGGCAGGCCTGCGTCCACGTGCTGGCGAAAGACCGCCATGGTCAGCACCCCGGCCAGCGTAGCCCCGCCCAGAACCACGGACGCGCCCCAGGCCGTGCCCCGGCTGCGTCCGCTGGCGAGCATCACCGAACTCACGGTGAAGCCTTCGGGAATCTTGTGCAGGAATACAGCGAAAAAAATGATCCAGCCCAGAGCATTCGACACCAGAAATCCGGAGGCGATCGCGATGCCGTCAAAGAACGTGTGGATGATCAGGCCGAGCAGCACCGAATATCCCTTGTGAGAGTGCATGAACTCATCTTTGTGGGTCTCTTCGCCGAAGTGGAAGTGGGGCGTGACGGTGTGCTCGAAGAAATGAATGATGAGGTAGCCGAGCAGAATCAAGTACGCGGCCGATCGGCCGCGCAGCTCCAGGCTCTCCGGGACCATCTCCACCAGCGCCGTTGCCAGCATGAATCCCGCACCCAGGGCAACGAAATAGCGCAGATAACGCCGCTCCCAACTGCGCTGCACAATGATCGCCCCGCCGAAAACGTTAGCGGCGGCAGCGGTAAGGCCGAGGAGGATGCTGATGAGGATCGCGCTCATGTGCGGTTGGCGAGGATGATATCAGAGAGCTTTCACCACAGAGGCACAGAGACACAGAGAAAAAATCAAGAATTGGTCTTCTCTGTGTCTCTGTGACTCTGTGGTGGACCTATCCCGAGTGCCTGATGTGCATGACGTCGCCATCCTGCACGATGTAATCTTTACCTTCGAGCCGTAACGTCCCTTTCGCTCGGGCGTTGGCTTCGGAGCCGGCTTCCAATAATTGATCCCAGCGGATCGTTTCGGCGCGGATGAAATGTCTTTCAAGATCGGAGTGGATCGCTCCGGCCGCATCCTGCGCGCGAGAATTGGCAGGAACCTGCCAGGCGCGGCACTCGTCTTCCCCGGCCGTGAAGAATGAAATCAAGCCGAGCAGTTTGTACGTCGTCCGAATCAGCCGCACCAAGCCGCTTTCTGTGAGTCCGTAGCTCGACAAAAACTCCGCGGCGTCGGCGTCGCTCATCTCGGCGAGTTCGGCTTCAACCTTGCCGCAGATCGCGGTGGCTGCGGCGTTTGGCCGCGCCGCAATTTCAGTGAGCTTGTACTTGCTCACCGCTTCTTCCAGTTCTTTGCCCAGCTCGGTCGACTCGCCAATGTTCAGCACGTAGAAAATCGGTTTCTCGCTCAGGAACATGAAGCCCTTGATGCGCTTCTTATCCTCGGCGGTCATCGTCATCTCGCGCAACGGTTTGTCGGATTCCACCTGCACCTTGGCGCGCTTGAGCAGCTCAAATTCTTTTTCAAGCTCCGCCGTCTTCATCTTCTTGAGGTCTTTTTCCAGCCGTTCCAGCCGCTTTTCGATTTGCCCAAGATCGCTGACCAGCAGATCGAATTCAACGTTCTTGATGTCACGCAGCGGATCGATCTCCCCTGTGTGCGGCACCGAAGGATCGTCAAACACGCGCACCACGTGGGCAAGTGCATCCACATTGCGCAGATGAGCAGCATAGGCACTGTCTTTCAGCGCTTCCTGGCCGATCGCGCCGACGTCGACGTACTCGACGGAAGTGTGAGTGAGTTTCTTCGGGTTATAAAGCGCGGCCAGCCGATCGAGGCGATCGTCCGGAACCTTGGCGACGCCAATATGCGCCTCGCGCGGGTTGGCGCGCGCCGAATCCGAAAGATGCGCTTTGGTAAGAATCCGAAACAGCGACGTTTTGCCTACCTGAGGCAGGCCAATAATGCCGGTTTTCATAAGAAGCTCTTAGCTTTTAGCTCGATGGTCTCGCAGCCAGGCTCACGAGCGCAATGTCGATTGCAGGTCTGATCAGCGATCGTTGCCAAACACTTCAGGATAAACGACGGAGTCGGGATTGCTCAAACCCAGATCAGGCGGCTTGTAGGGAAAGGATTCAAGCTAAGAGCTAAAAGCTAAAAGCTCCGCGCAGTCAAATACACGACCACCAATCCCAGCAGCAGCACGGCGCCTTCCACGCGAGTTGACCACACGTGCAGCGCGTCGAACTGGACCCGCTCGGGATTGTCGACAGGCGCAGCACTCACTTCGCCGAGCGATGCGCGTAGAACATCCATGCGCGGGATGATGCCAAACTGCGAGATTAAAGTGAGGGCAAGCATCAGGCAGAGAAGAATGTGCCGCGCGGCGAAGACATGCGCTGTGCTGTCGGTGAGCCGGCTGTAGAGCAGGGAACTGATCAGGTAGACGACTCCCGAAAAGATGGCGATCCAGTGCAGCTTGCCCAGAACGCGACCGACGACGTTGCCAGCAAGATGAGTCGTGGGGAGAACAGAAAATGCTGTAGGAGCCAGCACGAAAGCAAAGAAGATCAGGCCGCCGATCCAAGCGACCAGCGAAAGCAGCATGAGGAAACGGAGGAAAGACATGACGCGAGAATTATATCCTCAGCGGGAAGCCCTGAGTCCCGAGGCGCGAGTGCCGAGCCTTCGGATGAAGATTTCAATAAGATTAGATCCCGGGACGCGGGACTTGGGACTCGCCACAGCTTCTACACTGGCACTGCGACATTCTCCACGATCTCGCGCAGCACTTGGTCGGCCTGCTCGGATTTTTTCAGGGTCGAAGCGTAGCCTCCGTTGACCACTACGCGGTGGGCGAATGCAGGAACGGCAAGTGGTTTGAAATCTTCGGGGGTGCAGAAGCTGCGGCCATCGAGGAAGGCCATGGCTTGCGCCGCGCGGTAGAGCGCCTGCGCTCCGCGTGGCGAAACTCCCAGCGAGAGATACTCCGACTCGCGTGTCCGCTTTACGATTTCGAGGGCGTAGGTCACCAGAGATTCATCCACGCGAATGCGCTTCACGGCTTCTTGCATTTCGAGCACGTCCGCGCCTGTGAGCACGGGACGCATGTCCTGCAGAACTCCTGCGCCAGCTTCAGAGCGCAGAATCTCGCGTTCGGCTGCGGCTTCGGGATAGCCCATGCGCACCCGCATCAAGAACCGATCGAGTTGTGATTCGGGCAAAGGATATGTTCCGTGATGCTCCACTGGATTCTGCGTAGCGATCACTAGAAACGGTTGCGGCAGTTCGTAGGAGTGCGCGTCGACTGTGACCTGGCCTTCGTTCATGGCTTCGAGCAGCGCGGATTGCGTCTTCGGCGTGGTGCGGTTGATTTCATCGGCCAGAAGCACGTTGGTGAAGACGGGGCCGCGCTTGAACTCGAATTCTTGCTCCAAAGAGGAGTACACCGAGATGCCGAGCACGTCGGAAGGCAGCATGTCACTGGTAAACTGCACGCGCTGGAAGGTGCAATCGATGGCGCGGGCGAGGGCTTGTCCCAGCGTGGTCTTGCCGACTCCGGGGACACCTTCGATCAACAAGTGTCCGCGGGCGAAAATGCTTACGAGCGCTAGCCGGACGACGTCGTCTTTGCCGCGGATCACGCGGCGAAGAGCTTTTTCCAGTTCGGCAGCCTTGTGGGATACGGCAATTGCGGTCTCTGGGGACATTGGTCTGGATTTTACTATCTGGCGTCGCAAAGGCGGAGTTACCGATGTCACTGGACTTCGGCTTCTCGCTGCTAGCTTCCGGCTCTTCTTTGCTTTGAGAACGCAAGTTCGAACCGCATCTTGCAGTTGATTCAAGCCCAGGAGAAGCTAGAAGCTGCTTTACTGCATAAACTCCGCTGGCCGTCCCGTGAGGCGCTCGATGCGCTTGGCGATTGGGGGATGAGTGGAGAATAAATTTCCAAAGTTTACGCCGAGCAGGGGCTGGATGATGAACAGGTGTGCCGTCGACGGTGTGGCCTGCATGGGCATGCGGCGCGAGTAGGCGTCGAGTTTTTGCAGGGCGCTGGCCAGGGCGTAGGGATTGCCTGTGAAGTGGGCGCCGGTGGCGTCGGCCTGGTACTCGCGCGAACGCGACACGGCCAGCTGAATCAGGGTCGCGGCGATAGGAGCTACGATAAGCATGAATAATGCTGAGAGGCCTCCGCCGCGGCGGTCGCGGTCGCCGCCGCCCATGCCACCGAAAATCAAGGCGAAGCGGCCAATGCTGGCCAGCATGGTGATCGCACCTGCGATGGTGGCGGCTACGGAGCTGATCAGTATGTCGCGGTTATTTACGTGGCCCAGTTCGTGGGCCAGCACGCCTTCCAGTTCTTCGTCCGTCAATAAACCTAGAATCCCGTGGGTCACGGCTACCGAGGCGTGGCTGGGGTTGCGTCCCGTGGCAAAGGCATTTGGCGACTCGGTCGGGATCACATAAATCTTCGGCATCGGGATGCCGATCTTCTGGGTCAGGCGCTCGACAATCTCATAGGCGCGGGGAAGCTGCTCGCGGGTAACGGGCTGGGCGCGGTACATCGCGAGTGCAATCTTGTCAGAGAAGAAGTAGGCGACGAAGTTCATCACGGCGGCGAAGGCCAGCGCCAGCAGCATCCCATTCTCCCCGCCGAAATAGCGGCCAAAGAACATCAGCAGGAGCGTAAGGGCGGTCAGCAGAAACGCGGTCTTGAAAGTGTTTCCCATAATCGGATCTCACCTATTTGATGTTACGCCTTGCGGGGAGATGCAGTTCGGTCCGTTCTGGGAATTTGCCTTCGACCGAGATATACCCCCCTCCCCCTCGATCTATTGGAATCATGGTGTTGGGAGGAAATTTCGAATTGATCTCTTCGAATCAATCGCTTGCGGGCAAAATCTTGAAAACAAGATAGTTCCTGTCTTGCTGTGCGAACGATCCCGCAGCTTCCTCCCGGCGATGATCGGCGAAACCGGCTGTGGAGGGCAAGGTCAGATGTCACAGTGCTGAAGCGCCCGCTCTACACGAGCTTTTTCTTGGGGCGGCGTTTGAACAGCGGGGAGCCCCAAGTGCCAGCAGCTAGGAGGGCTCCGAAGAGAATTACGGCGTCGATGCTGGAGCGGCCTTCGGGGGACCAGTAGACGTCTTTCAGGTTTAGCCAGAGAGCGAATTCATCCAGTGTCAGGGCTGCGCCTACGCCGTAGAGGATGGACATCAGGCGGCTCAAGAATAGGGACGAATCGTCCTCGCCGGTACCGATGTCGGCCAGCCATCCGTAGCCCACGCCCAGCAGGATGATGATGCCGAAGACCAGGTGATGAATGTGGCGGCCTCCCTTCTCGATGAAATGGAAGGGCGGAATCTGGTGCAGGACGGCGAAGACTACCGCGCGGACTCCGGCGAACGTCAGAAAGAAGCTTACGGAAGCCACGAAGAGACGGCGATGCGGTCGGTCGGGAATGCGTTCGTGGATCGCCTTGCCTAGTGACGTGCCGTAGGACAAGAGCAACAGGAAAGCTGTTACCGCGATTGCTAGCAGGAGTATGAACCAGGTGTAGGCCATAACTTATTAGACAGCATTTGGTCGGCTTGAAACGAGGGGCCTGTGCAGCGCCCCCGGCGAAATACATAGGTCCCTCGCGTGCCGGCTCCTGGCCTCGGAGGAGCGCGCGGGGCTCAGGATGACAGCAGCGAATAAAGGTTTACGCTTTTTGGGCTTCGCGTTTCAGGGCTCGCTCCAGGGTTTGATCGAGGGCGGACTTGGCCTTCTCGTATTCTGCTTGCGAGATTTGGCCTTGGCGGCGTTCGACTTCCAGTTGGAAGAGTTCTTCTTTTAATCCTTCGAGCAGCATGGAGGTGGGGCGGGCCCGGGTGTTCGCTTCAGCGGGAGCGTAATCGTCTTCCATCATTGTTGACGACGCGGAAGAACCGGGCGTTTGGCGGGCTAGAGCGCGGGCTGCGGACTGCTGGCGCACGGCTACGTAGACTCCGCCGAGGATCAAGGTGAAAGCGATGCCGAAAAGTATCCACCAGCGGTATTTCTGCAGAGGGTCGGGAGCGTCGATGGGCGGGCCGAGTCCGCCGCCGGGGCGGTCGGTGGCCTGGGCGCCGGGGTTGGTCTGTGCGCCTTCCGGGCTTTGACCTTGTCCCTGGCCCTGAGCGCCGGCTTCCTGGGGGTCTTCGAGTGCGCCCTCGCCGGAAACTTTGAAGGCGAGGTTCTCTCCGACCCTGGTGTTGGAGGCAACTTCCATCAGGGCGTCGGGCTCGGCTGGATAGCTCCCCGACTTGTAATCGGTGGACTCGGCGGCCGCGGTGAACTGCATCGTCTTCGGGAGCATGACCACGAAGTGTTCCAGGGGATACACCGACTTGGGATCGAGATTGGCGCTGCCGGTGTAGGGAAGCTGGTAGGCCACTTCGAAGCGGGTGAGGCCCGGACGCAAGGGAAAGATGAAGGAGTAGCGGTTTTTCTCGCCTTCGGGCACCGGAGCGGTTTTCAGCGGGTTGCCGTTTTCGGTGGTGGCTGAGCCGGAATCTTCGATGATGTGGGCTCCATCAGGAATGTAGAACTCGAGGTTATGCTCGCTCATCTGGGTGCGCGGAGGATTGGACGTGTTCTGCACGCCGAATTCGCGGACTATCTGGATCTGACCCTGAGCGCTCTCGACGCGCAAAATGTCGGCGACTACCTGGATTCCGTCGATCTTTTTTCCGACGTCAAAGACTTCTAGGTCGACTGAGGTAGTTCCGGGAGGGGCCATGCGGTGGTAGGTGACGTCCTGATGGATGGCGCGGACCAGATGTGGAGACTGGGCGTCGTCGAGCTTGAAGCTGAAGTGGCCCTGGGCGTCGGTTTTGGTGCGGCCGGCTTCTTCCATGCCCTGGCCGAGTTTGAGCAGGACGACCTCGTCTCCGGCGGCGGGCTTGTTGGTGGTGGAGTTCTTGACCGTGCCGGTCAGGGTTTGAGCGGAGGCTAGGGTGGTTAGGAGGAGGATGGCTGCGCATGTTGCTCGGAGGAACGCGAGAGCGGAGTGAGGAGAGAATTCCATGCGAGGACTCGAGGAGCCGTTGGGGGGCAAGGGGTCCTTCGACTGCGTAAGTGCTTCGCTTCGCGGAGCACTTACTCCGCTCAGGATGACAGATTCGCTCAGCGTGACAGCGTGATGCATAGGTCTCAAGATCGGAGTCCTTTTTGAGGTGCGGGATTGTTTTCCAGGCGGGCGATTTCGGCCAGGATGGTGGCGGCTTCGTCCTGCAGGGAAGATTTCAGCGAGGCGAAGTCGGCGTCTGGTATTTTGCCGGCTTTGTATTCGAAGTTTAGATCGCGCAGGTTTTCGTAGACCGCGTCTTTGCGCTCGCGGAGATAACCGGCGCGGGTTTTCTCCGGACCGAGGAAGACTCTTCCGGGCAGATAGAAAACATAAAGGAGAGATGCGACAAAGAGCAGGCCGCAGAGGAACAATGTCATAGGTCGTTCTCCCTCACGAATCAGTCTCCTTGCGAGCCTGGTCGCGGAACTGTTCGAGTTCGTCGCCACTGGCGGGGCGGAGGCCGTCGGCGATGGCGGGGGCTGGGCGGTTCTTCCAGGAGCGGACGACCATCACGATCAAGCCGAAGCCGAGAATCAGAGCGACGGGAGGAATGATGTAGGCGGCGCGGTCGAAGCCTTTCATGGTGGGAGCGGCCAGAACGGTTGGACCATATTTTTGCACGAAGCTTTGCTCGACCAGGCTGTCGCTGTCTCCGCGGGAGACCGCGGCCATGAGTTCGTTGCGCATGCCGTCGGAAGCGGGGCAGCCGACGTGGTTGCATTCCAGAAGAATCTGTTTGCAGCCGCAGATGCACATCATCTGATGGCCGATTTCGTTGAAGCGGGTGGCGGGATCTCCGGCGCCGAGAAGAGTGAAGACGGCGAGGCAGAGCAGGAGGATCTGGGCCGCTTTGCGGCTTCGCCTGGCTAGCTTCGTTTTCAGGGCTAAGTTTGTCATCTTTACCGATGGTGCCGTCAAAACATCCGGGCTGCGCCCGGCGGACGGCCGTCCCCACATTTTCACTACAAACCGCTCAGTCTCCTGTGGCCACGGGAGCGGGTTCGGCTCGTCCTTCCAGGCGCGCGGGTGCTGGGACGCGGACTGGCGCGGGGGCGTTCGGAACCAGTGCGAGAACCGTTCCGCCGAGCATGATCCAGACGCCCAGCCAGATCCACATGACCAGCGCATTCAGGTGCGCGCGCAGGATGGGATGACCGTTATCCTGATTCACTCCTTCGAATACCAGGTAGAGATCCTCGTTCAGGGTGGAGCGAATGTCGGGCATGGTCGAGGTCTGCTGGCTGGCATGGTAGAAACGGCGGACCGGGCTCATGGTGTCGATCTGCTTGCCGTTTTTGTAGACGTCGAGAATCGCCCACTGGCTGAAGTAGTTGGCGTTGTCATCCTCGGTGGAGGAGCGGCAGATGAGGGTGTAGGGGCCGATGGTCATCTGGTCGCCATTCTTCATCTCCATTTCTTTGTCTTGATTGAAGGCGGAGCCGGCGAAGCCGATGATGACCACGGCTACTCCGAAGTGGACGATGTATCCGCCGTAGCGGCGGGTATTGCGGTGCGTGAGCTGCACCATGGAGGCGAACATGCCCTGGCCGGTGTGTTTCGCGATGACACGGCCGCCGCGGTAGAACTCGCTGGCCACGGTGAGCGTCACGAGAACCGCGAGAGTAATGGCCATCAGCGAATAGAGATTGGAGATGTCTCGCCAGGGCTTGAGGCCGAACGCTGAGCCCCAACTTTGCGGCGTGAGCATCAGGAAGATGGCGACCGCGATGGCGCCGATGGCCGGCCACATGAAATTGCGCTTCAGGCTTTCTAGGGACGTCTTGCGCCATGCGAGCAACGGACCGACTGCAGTGAGTATCAGGAGAAGCAAAGCTACCGGGATGGCGACGCGGTTGTAGAACGGCGCGCCAACCGTCACCTGATTGCCTTGCACCAGTTCAGAAATCTTCGGAAACCAGGTTCCCCAGAGAACGGTGAAGCAGAGCAGAACGAAAAGGAGATTGTTGAAGAGGAAGCTCGACTCGCGCGAGACCAGGGATTCGAGCTTATGCTCGCTCTTCAGGTGAGACTTGTTCTTGAAGAAAAAGAACGTAAAGACGGCCAGGGTGATCAGGAGAAACCAGCCGAACCATTCGCCGATGGACGATTGCGCAAAGGCGTGCACGGAACTGATGATGCCGCTGCGGGTGAGGAAAGTCCCGAGGATCGCGAGCCAGAAGGTGGCGAAGACCAGCCACATGTTCCACATCTTCAGCATGCCGCGCTTTTCCTGCATCATCACCGAGTGCAGAAACGCGGTGCCGGTGAGCCAGGGCATGAGCGAGGCGTTCTCGACGGGGTCCCACCCCCAGTAGCCGCCCCAGCCCAGGACTGAATACGCCCAGTGCGCGCCGAGAAAAACGCCGCAGGTGAGGAAGGCCCAGGTGACCATGGTCCAGCGGCGGGTGATGTTGATCCACTTCTCGCCGGGATACTTCATGATCAGCGCGCCCAGCGCGAAAGCGAAAGGAACGGTGAATCCTACGTAGCCGAGATAGAGCATGGGCGGGTGAATCACCATCTCGGGATACTGCAGCAGCGGATTCAGGCCGCTGCCATCGGCGCGCAGCGGGCCTGCGAGAATGCCGAAGGGATTGGCGGCGAAATTTACCAGCAGCAGAAAGAAGATCTGCACTCCGGCCAGAACGACCGAGGCATAGGCGAACAGGCGTGGATCGGTTTTGTAACGCAGGCGGAGGACGAATCCGTAGGCGGCGAGCAAGAGCGACCAGAACAGCAGCGAACCCTCCTGGCCCGACCAGAGCACGGCGAACTTATAAGGACCGGGAAGATCACGGTTGCTGTGATGGAAGATGTAGGCGATAGAGAAGTTGTCCTGGAAGGCGCAGACGACGAGGATGAAGGCGGCGAGGAAGACTGCGGCGAAGATGGCGATGCCGGCGCGGCGGGCCGTCTCGCCCATGCGCTCCGGGCCCCAGCGGAGCCAAGAAGGCCACCCAGCGCTGTCAAGACTGGCCGGGGTGCGAGTCATCCCGGACGCGGGCCGCAGGGCCAGCGAAGGAGTCTTGCTCTGGAAAAGAAGGGCAATGATCCCGGCGAGGAAGGAGTAGACGCTCAGGGCCAACGCGAGAAGCAGTGCGAAACTACCCAATGTCGCCATGGTGGGGGAACCCCGGGTATTTTTTCAGAAATATCCCTTCGAGGCAACCGCGAAAGGGCATGCGGCGGCCGAATGGCGCCGCCGCGTGCCTTGACAAGACCCGACTACGCGCTCTGCTGCTGTCGATAGCGCTGCTTTACTTCACGTTCCGCGGTGAGCCAGTCCTCGGCCTCACTGCCCGACGCGTTTCCGCGCTGCTGGTACAGTTCATAGGCACGGCGCCGGATCTCGTCTTCCAGATTGATGGGGATCGGTGGCGCGGCGTTTTTTCGGGGCTCGCTCCTGACGACTTCCATCTTGCGGGGTTCGGGCGTCTTGTTGATTTCTGCCGCTGCAACTTCGGCGGGTGTGGCTCCATCCACGACTGCGCTCACTTCGGGCAGATTGCTGTTGTCGGTTTGGTTTTGACTTGGATTTGTACGGTTTGCCTTGCTACCGGGGGTAAATTTCGACCTTGCCATAATCGGATACTCCTTACATATACCTAAATTTAGGAATGAATCGAACTGTTGAACGAACCACATACACTTGTCCCGCAACGTTTAGGAGAACATTGAAATTTGTGGCAGAAGTGAGGTCATTATAGACCTCCCGAGGCTGTGCAAACCTGCCTTCGCGAAGAAAATTGGCGGCGATGGCTTTGCTATAATCGAAACTCTTAATTCGACGCTCCGGGGATGGCGCTATCGTCTAGGGGTTAGGACGGAAGATTCTCAATCTTCAAACCCGGGTTCGATTCCCGGTAGCGCTACCAGCTCCCACTTGCGGTCTCGTCCTACCTGCTGCGCTTGTTGCTGGCGCCGCGAACAGCCCGTAGTTCAGGACGGTTTTAGTCTTTTCACACGGGCCGCTTACAGGCCGGTCATTTTCTCCAGGCGTTCTGGGTAGCGGGATCCTTCCACCGTAATCTTCGAGGCGGCCGCATCGATGTCTCGCAGGTCTTCTGGCGTGAGTTGGATTGGTACGGCTGCGATGTTTTCTTCCAAGCGGTTTAGCTTGGTCGTGCCCGGAATGGGGACCATCCAGGACTTTTGCGCGAGCAGCCAGGCGAGTGCGATCTGGGCCGGAGTCGCTTTCTTGCGCTTTGCAATGCTCGCGAGCAGGTCGATCAGCGCTTGATTTACTTTTAGGGCCTCAGGCGTAAAGCGAGGCAGTGTGCTGCGGAAATCGGAGCTGTCGAATTTCGTATTTTCTCCGATCTTGCCCGTCAGGAAGCCCTTGCCCAGCGGGCTATAGGGCACCAGGCCGATGCCAAGCTCTTCGAGGGTCGGGATCACCTCGGCTTCGGGTTTGCGCCACCACAGCGAATACTCGCTCTGCAGCGCGGTGACCGGCTGCACCGCGTGGGCGCGGCGGATGGTCTTCACGCCCGCTTCGGACAGGCCGAAGTGCTTGACCTTGCCGGCCTGAATGAGTTCCTTTACTGTGCCGGCGACATCTTCGATGGGTACGCTAGGGTCGACACGGTGTTGATACAAGAGATCGATGGTATCGACCTTCAACCGCTTGAGCGAACCTTCGACGGCTTGCTTAATGTGCTCAGGCTGACTATTTACACCGGCCACTCCCGGGCGATTATCAGTGCCACCCAGATCGAAGCCGAACTTGGTGGCGATCACCACTTTGCCGCGGAAAGGTGCAAGAGCCTCGCCCACAAGTTCTTCGTTGGTAAACGGGCCGTACACCTCCGCGGTGTCAAAAAAGGTGATGCCGCGGTCGACTGCGGCGTGGAGAAGGTCGGTCATCTCCTTCTTGTCTTTCGGTGGACCGTAGGAAAAGCTCATTCCCATGCAGCCGAGCCCGAGAGTTGAAACTTCAAGATTGCTTTTCCCAAGTTTGCGTTTTTGCATGGTTTCTCCTTATGAATCGCCGCTCGCGTTGAGATAAGGATTAGACGCCGGAGAACGGCAGACGATCCTTCTGCGATCTGAATGATACGTCACGGATTCAGACTATAATGGCGCCAGACGATGGCTCTTACCTCTGGCACGAAGCTCGGCCCCTACGAAATCCAGTCTGCGCTGGGCGCGGGCGGCATGGGAGAAGTTTATCGTGCTCGTGACACTCGCCTCGACCGCACCGTGGCGGTGAAGGTTCTTGCTTCCCACCTTTCTTCTTCTCCGGAACTCAAGCAGCGAATGGAGCGCGAGGGCAGGGCGATCTCTTCGCTGAACCATCCCCACATCTGCCAGCTTTATGACATCGGCTCGCAGAATGGCACTGATTATCTGGTCATGGAGTTTCTGGAAGGGGAAACTCTGGCCGAGAGACTTCGCAAAGGCGCTATTCCGTTGGCCGAGGTTTACAAGATTGGGATCGCCGTAGCCGAAGCGCTGGCTGTGGCTCACCGAAGCGGTATTGTGCATCGCGACCTGAAGCCGGGGAACATCATGCTCACAGCGGGCGGGGCGAAGCTGATGGACTTTGGGCTGGCGAAACCGCTGGGAGTGCAGAGTGCGGGGACTGGATCGGGATCTGCACCTTCTTTTACCGCAGCGGCCACGATGAGCGGGCCGAGTCCGTTAACCCCGCTGACCACGGCGGGCAGCGTTATCGGCACGATTCAATACATGTCTCCGGAGCAGATTGAGGGGAAAGAGGCGGACGCGCGCTCCGACATCTTTGCGTTCGGCGCTGTGCTTTACGAGATGGTGGCGGGGAAGCGGCCGTTCTCGGGCAAGAGTCAAATCTCGCTGGCTTCTTCGATTTTGGAATCGGAACCGGAGCCGGTCAGCAAGCTAAAACCGACCACACCGGCTGCCTTTGAGCATGTGATGACGACCTGCCTGCAGAAGAATCCGGACGAGCGTTATCAGTCGGCGCACGACGTCAAGCTGGAGCTGCAATGGATCGCGGCGGATCGGCCGGTGGCTAATGCTGCGGCCTTGCCGCCGCCGCCCGCACTCTCGCAGAGACGCGCGCGTCTTGGCTGGGCTGTTGGCATTCTGATTGCAATTGTCTTGGGTTTGATCGCTGGGATTCTCATCGGTCGTCCGGTTCAGCCTCAGGCCATCCGCACCGTCATCAATCCTCCGGAGAAGACCACACTGAATCTGACCGGCGATTCTGCCGGACCGCCGGTGCTTTCGCCCGACGGGAGCGCAATCGCCTTCAGCGCCACGGGTGCGGATGGCAAAGCTGCGCTCTGGGTTCGCCCCATGAATTTGCTGGATGCCAGGATGCTGCCCAGCACCGAGGGTGCGATTTTTCCCTTCTGGTCTCCGGACGGACGCTCGCTGGGATTTTTCGCCGATAGCAAACTGAAAACGATTGACCTGAATGGCGGTTCGGCGCAGGTGATTTGTGATGCATCGCTCGGGCGCGGGGGCGCCTGGGGACCGGATGGAGTGATTCTGTTTTCTCCCAGTCCGAGCGATCCGCTGATGCGCGTGAGCGTCAACGGAGGAACTCCGGTTCCGATCACGAAAATCGACACGGCGCTCCACACATCGCATCGCTGGCCATTCTTTCTTCCCGACGGCAAGCACTTCCTCTATCTCGCGCTGCACCACGATCCCTCGAAGTCGGCCAACAACGAGCTCTATTACGCATCGCTCGATGGCCGCGAAAATCGTCCTCTGTTCCGTTCTCAATCGAACGCCGTTTATGCCGACCGTTTTCTCCTGTTCGCGCGCGGCAGTCAATTGATGGCGCAACCCTTCGATCCCTCTTCAGGAAAGCTGAGTGGCGAGCCCCAGGACTTGGCCAAGGGCATTATGAACGACCCCAGCACCTGGCATATGGATGCCTCGGCTTCAACCGGCGGACTGCTGGTTCTCGGCAGCGGGGCGTCGGGCGACTTGCAACTGGTCTGGTTGAATCGCAGCGGCAAAGAGATCAGCACCGTGGCCGACAAGCTCGAAGAGCTGCAAGGGGCGGTGGTCTCCCCGCAAGGGGACCGAATCGCTCTTCAGATTGACTCAGGAGAGAACGACATCTGGGTGCTCGATTTGGCGCGCGGCGTTCGCACCAGACTGACCTTTGGGCCAGTGGCGAACACTTCCCCAGTCTGGTCGCCTGATGGCAAGTGGATCGCTTATGCCTCGCCTCGCGCTGGTCACTTCAACCTCTACCGCAAACCCTCCGATGGCAGCGGCGCGGAGGAGCTTCTGTTCACCGATGACCAGGGGATCGAGCCCAGCGACTGGTCGCGCGACGGGAAGTATCTCATCTATAACCGGGGTGGTCCCACAGGCCAGACCTGGGCCCTCCCGCTTCAGGGTGAGCGCAAACCGTCGATGGTGTTGTCGCGAGGCGCTTTTGCAAAGTTTTCACCAGACGGCCGTTGGCTCGCCTACACCTCGGACGAATCTGGCGCATTTGAAGTGTATGTGGTGGCCTTTGGTGGCGGGCAGGCCAAGTGGCAGGTCTCGGCCAATGCCGGACAACTGCCGCGATGGAGCAGGGACGGCAAGGAACTTTACTATTTGGACGCGACTTTCGATATCTTCGCCGTGCCGGTGAGGGAGGCGGGCGGAGCTCTGCAATTCGGCGTGCCGCAGGCGGTGGTCAGCAACTGGTCTGCACCGCAAGCTTTCTACGATGTTGCCCCCGACGGGAAGAAAATTCTGCTCAACCGGATTGCGCAACAGGTCAGCCAATCCGTCACGGTGGTTACGAACTTTACGGCGGGGTTGAAGAAGTAGGCGCAACCAGTATCCTGAACTCGCCTTAGACTACTCACACGGGTGTAGCATGAAAATTTCCATTCGCATTGCAGCCGCAGCGCTGCTGCTTACAACTTCCATGTCCATGTCGGCACGAGACCGGTCCAACGCGCGCTCGATGGTGATTACACGCTACGGCATCGTGGCCACGAGCCATGTGCAGGCGTCCGTGGCAGGAGCGAAGATTTTGGAACGTGGAGGCTCTGCCGTGGATGCGGCGATTGCCGCGAATGCCGTGCTCGGCGTGACCGAGCCCATGATGAACGGCATGGGTGGCGATCTGTTCGCGATTTACTGGGAGGCGAAAACCGGCAAGCTGTACGGGCTGAACGCGAGCGGATGGGCGCCGCGGGGCTTGACCATCGCGCATGTGAAAGCACAGGACGCGACCGCTATGCCGAGCTTTGGCATTGACTCGGTCACGGTGCCGGGTGCGGTTGCTGGTTGGAATGCGCTGCACCAGCGTTTTGGGAAACTGGCATGGAAAGATCTTTTCCAGTCTGCGATTTCCTATGCTGACGATGGATATCCAGTTCCGGAAATCATTGCGTCTTACTGGAATGATGCCGCTGAAACGGTTTCGCACGATGCCGAGGCTCGGCAGATTTATCTGCCTGGTGGCAAGCCTCCGGTGGTCGGGCAGGTCTTTCAGAATCACGATCTCGCCAAGGCTCTGCGGTTAGTCGCTGAGGGCGGTCCTGATGCGTTCTATAAAGGTGAAATTGCGCGCGCGATTGTGAGCACGTCGCAGAGCACGGGCGGAACGATGGCGGCGGACGATCTGGCAGACTTTTCGCCGGAATGGGTTGAGCCGATTTCAACGACCTATCGCGACTGGACCGTCTACGAACTTCCTCCCAACGGACAGGGAATGGCGGCGCTTGAGATGTTGAACATTATGGAGACTTCAGCGCCTTCGCCCGATGGACCTCTGAGTGCCGTCGAGTTGCATAAAAAGATCGAAGCCATGAAGCTGGCTTACGCCGATCTGGGGCGGTACAACGGCGATCCGCGTTTCGCGAAGATTCCGGTGAAGGGAATCCTGTCGAAAGAATACGCGCGGGAGCGCGCCAAGCTGATCGACCCCAACAGGGCTAACTGTGAAGTTGCGGCCGGCAAGCCGCCTTTCAGCGACACGACTTATCTTTCGGTAGTCGATCGCGAGGGCAACATCGTCTCCTTGATTCAGAGCAATTACGAGGCATTCGGATCGGGCATTGCGGTGCGCGGCATGGGATTCGCGCTGCAGGATCGCGGCGCGCTGTTTTCGCTTGATGCCGCATCGCCGAACGCGCTGGCCCCGCGCAAGCGGCCGTTCCACACGATTATCCCCGCTTTCATGGAACATGGGGATCAGCACATTGGCTTCGGAATCATGGGAGGAGCGAACCAGCCACTGGCTCATGCACAATTCGTTTCCAACGTGGTCGACTACGGAATGAATATTCAGGAAGCGATGGAGAATGCGCGCTTCACGGTCAGTCCGCAGCGTGGGTGCAATATTGTGATCGAGTCGCGCGTGCCGCTGGAAGTGCGGCAAAAACTTTCTGCCATGGGGCATGAACTCGACGTGAGGAACGCCTACTCAACCGCTATGGGGCGCGGGCAGGCCGTTCTGCACGACTCGAAGAGCAAGGTGAACTACGGAGCGTCGGACGCGCGCGCCGATGGAGCGGCAGTGCCAGAGCAGTGATCGAGCAGTGATCAGTGTCCAGTGGTCAGTGGCCAGTCACAGTGCCGGCTGCGGTCTTACTGACCACCGATCACTGACCACTGGCCACTGCTTCACGCCCTCAACAAATTCCTCGCGATGAACAGGACGTTGGCCGGGCGCTCGCCCAGCCGCCGCATGAAGTAGGGATACCACTCGCTGCCAAAGGGAATGTAGATGCGGACGCGCCAGCCGTCGCGCGCCAGTTTGCGCTGCAGGTCGCGGCGAATGCCGTAGAGCATTTGGAACTCGAACGAGTCGCGGGAAAGTTTTTCGCGAACGGCAAAGGCCTGGGCTTGCACAATGATGCTCTCATCGTGCGTGGCCAAGCCGTGATAGATGCCGCTTTTCATCAGGATCTTCATCAGCTTGACGTAGTTGGCGTCGACTTCGGACTTGAGAGGGAAGGCGATCTCCGCGGATTCTTTGTAAGCGCCTTTGCAGAGGCGGATGCGGACACGCTCGGCCAGCAGTTTCTCGACGTCGCTCTCGGAGCGCCTCAGGTACGACTGGATCACGGTGCCGACGGCGTTGGCGTTTCCGGGCATGGCATGAAGTTCCTGGACGAAATCCAGAGTGCGCTGGGTGTAGGGCGAGCCTTCCATGTCAACACGCACAAAGCAAGGAGGGTCCATAGACGCAGCCTTGGCGACTAATCCGCTGACGAGTTCGCGGGCAAGCCGCTCGTCTATATCCAGTCCCATGTGAGTCAGTTTGAGGCTGATATTGGCGTTGAGCTGGTTAGCGGCGACGGCGTCGAGGATCTGTTGATAAAGCTGAGCGCTGTGGCGGGCTTCCTCGGGATTGGCGACATTTTCGCCGAGGTTATCGATGGTGACGCTCATGCTCGCGCGGTTGACGGCTTGCGTGGCACGGACGGCGTCGGCGATCTCAGTTCCGGCAACGAATCGGCCAGAGACGCGGCGGCCGAGCGCAGAGCTCTCGGCAAAGGTGCGCAAAGATGGATTTTCGGAAAGCCGGACGAAGAAGGCTCTTAACATTCCGCACCTGAAGAATTATCCACCAGAAGCGATGATTCGATAAAGAGCACAGAACGTTTTATCACAACGAGGGCAGGCTGCAGCCGGGCCCGGCGACCACTAGCGGTCGAGCACGAAGCGGTTTGCGGTTGGGATGGACGGCGGCGCTAAGGAGTGAAGTGAAGCTCAACCGTCTCGTGAGTTTCATGAGAAGCGGCTTCCCACTTCCACTGGCGCAGTGCCTCCTGGGCAGCTTGCGCGAGCAAAGGATGGCCGCCCTTTACTTCGACGGACGTTACCTTGCCATTGGGAGCAACCAGGACGTCTGCCCTGACAACGCCCTGGATTTTCATGGAGCGGGCGAGGGCGGGATATTCCGGAGCCACCTTGACTGAAATCTTGCGGTTGGCGGCGGTAACTTCTTGGGCAGAGGCGTGGTACGGCGCGAACACTATTAGTGCCAACAGAACAAAAACGGCCGCCGAAATGCGGTTTTTCATGGGAGCAGGGATTCCGTACTCAGAATTTGTTCCAACTCAGAATAAGAGAGATTTAGTTTTGGTCGTAGATTACTTGGGTAATGAGGCCAAAGTAATTATGCTGAGCAGCGAGGGCGGCTTTGGTCCCGCAAAACGTAATGCTGGCGGAGTCTTCAGCCGGCGTGCTCTTCCAGGAATTTCTCGACCTCGATGGCAGCCATGCACCCGGTTCCGGCGGCGGTGATGGCCTGGCGGTAGCGGCGGTCCTGCACATCGCCGCACGCATAGACACCGTGGACGCGGGTCAGGACGTAGTTGTGGGTCTTGAGGTAGCCGTCGGCATCAGTGTCGAGCTGGCCGGCAAACATTTTTGTGTTGGGATCGTGCCCGATGCCGAGGAATAGGGCGCTGGTGGGGAAGTCCCAGACCTTGCCGGTTTTCACATTGCGCAGCTTCACGCCGGTCACCTCCTGTTTGTCGTGATCGTAGACATCTTCGACAACGGTGTCGGTGAGGAACTGGATCTTCGGATTCTGCTTAGCGCGCTCCAGCATGATCTTGGAAGCGCGGAAACTGTCGCGGCGGTGAATGATCGTGACCTTGGTGGCAAAGCGAGTGAGGAAGATAGCTTCCTCCATGGCGGAGTCGCCGCCGCCGATCACCACGATTTCCTTTCCTGAAAAGAAGAAGCCGTCGCAGGTGGCGCACGAAGATACGCCGTGGCCGATGAGTTGCTGCTCGTGGGGAAGACCCAGCCACCGCGCGGAAGCGCCGCTCGCGATAATGAGCGCTTTGGTGTGCACCTGGTGCTTGCCCAGATGAAGCAGGAACGGACGCTGGCTGAGGTCAACGCTGGTGAGATGGCCCACGCGATATTCGGCGCCGAAACGTTCCGCCTGCTTGCGCATGTTCTCGACCAGTTGCGGTCCCATGATTCCCTCAGGAAAGCCGGGAAAGTTTTCCACCAGCGTGGTAAGAGAGAGCTGGCCGCCCGGCTCGTGGCCCTCGACCACGAGAGGTTTCAGATTGGCGCGCGCCGTGTAAAGGGCGGCGGTGTGTCCGGAGCAGCCGGAACCGATGATGACGACGTTGCGGGTTTCGCTCATGATGAGATAGCCGTTAGATTGCTGGATTCAGATTTCGATGCATTCTGCTGCCAGTGCTACCAAGGAGGCCAAAAGCCAGATCCTAACCGCAGAGGACGCCGAGTACGCAGAGAAATTCTTATCACGGCTTGGCGGCGGGCTTGGCCGATTTTTTCTTTGCCGTCGCCTTCGGTGCTGCCCCGGGAATTTGCGCCAGTTCCGCGGGCACCGTGCGCTTGACGCCGAGCAAGCCGCGATAGTCAGTGAGCACTTCCGAGGCGCTGCGGAATAGTGGTTCGTAGGCGCTCTGATCCGGCGCCGGACCGTTTTCCGAAGGGCTGCAGCGGGCCAGTGCGATCGACGATTTTCCGAAGCGCTCGAGCCGGATGCGGTTGGCCGGAGTGTTGGCGGCGACCATGGCTTCAGCGCTGCCAATCGCCGATGCGCTGTCTTCCATCGAGACCTGGATCAGGTCTTTCGGATCCCGCACGTGCAGTACCAGAGTCTCGATCATGTTCTGCCCGTCGTTGCTGAAAGAGTATTGCACGCTGGCGAACAGAGCCTGCACGGAGAATTCACGGCGAATGCGAACGTAGCTTGCAACCGAGGGCTCATCGGACATTTTCGCGCCGCTTCCCGGCTGAAGGAAGTTGGGAGGCTCCGTCAAGGTGGAGCGGCCATGAGAGATTTCGAAGTCATCGCTGAACAGCGGCTGTTTCGGGACGCGCGCCAGCGCGGCTGCGATTTCCTTCTGTTCCTCAGCCGATGGCGTGCAAACGTTCAGCATGTTCACTTTTACTTGCGGTTCAGTCGAAGGCGTCTCGGGAGCCTGCTGAGATGCTGCAGGAAGAGCGAGCAGAAGTGCAGTGGCGATCGGAATTAGTTTTGGAAGCACGGCAGAATGATAACCCAAAGACAGTTCTCAGTTCTCAGCGACCCAGTTCTCCACAACCCAAGGCTTTAACTGAGAACTGGGAACTGGGAACTGAGAACTGGGTTTCGATTAGAATTCAGGGCATGGCGAATCTGACACTGGTTTACGGCATGCGGCTGCTGCCTTCCGAAGATGTGGCTGAAGTGGGGCAGGCTCCGGTGAAGCTCACCAACGGACACGAGGCGCACGTCACCATGCACGTGCTCGAAGGCAGCAAGGAAGAGATCGAGAAGCAGTTGCGAACCAGCCTCGAAGCGTTCTTCGATCTGTATCCGGAAATTTAGCAGTTCCGCCGGCAAAATCATGAAGCAGTTCTACTCGAGGTTGCGCGCAAGAATGCTGGCCGCCGATTTGTGGCCGCAGGGATGGGTCGCGCGCGGTGCTCTTTATTCGCTGGGCTTCGCGATAGCGCTGTTCGCTCTTGAAATGGTATTGAAGCCGTTTGCCCGCGCGGCGTCCGAGAGCCTTACGGGCTGGGTTAAGTTTCTGCTTTTCGACGCTGCTTTGCTGTTTTCCATTGTCGCTTTCCGCTGGTTGAGACGAAAAATTCTGTGGCGCCTGCGCAACCGGCTGATCGTGACCTACGTCTTCATCGGCGTGATTCCAGCGGTTTTGCTGGTGGCCATGACATTCATCACGCTTTACGGGCTGGCTGGGCAGTTCGCCGTGTTCGTAGTGACTTCAGAAATCAACTCGCAATTGCGCAGTCTGGGAGCGGTGAACGCCGCGGTCGGCAACGAACTGGCGGCGCGCCTGGAGCACGGGGATAATCCCACCGCCGAATCTCTGGCCGGTCTGAGGAAGCGCGATGCGGCCTGGAAGCGCCGCCGCATGTATGCCTGGCTGGACGATAAGCTTCTGCCTCTGGGCGACGAATCCAAGGGGCCTGCTCCCTCATTCCCCACATTTGCGAAGAGCGAGTTGCGTGAGATCACGCGCGACCGTGACGGCTTGTATCTGCGCGTGGTGACGGAGCTTTCGACGGGATCAAAGACGCTCACCGTCGTAACCAGCGAGCCCTTCGACAAGGCGTTAGTTGGGAAGATTGCGGCGGACCTGGGCGAAATCACGTTGCTCGAAGACCCGGGGTTCCGGGGCGACGAACCACAGGCGATCACGCCCGCGAATACAGGAACGAACAATGTCGCGACAAACAACGTCGCGGCAAACAATGCCAACATTGTAATCAGCGACCGCAGGAACCCGCAGCGCGTGGATTTACATCCTAGCCCAACATTTACCGTGGGAACGGTGCCGCCTGCCATGGGCCGACTGGACCGCGAGGTTCCGTTCCTCGCGCCGCTGCCGGTGCTCGATTGGAAAACCGGAAAGCGCGAGCCGACTGGGTCTGTCGTGGTGCAGGTGCGAACTCGTCCCTCGGTGCTTTACGGCCATTTGTTCGCGGCCCTCGGGGAGTTCGTGCAGATGGTGCAGTATACCCTTCTCGCCATCCTTATCTTTTTCGGAGTAATTGAATTGATTGCTCTCGTGATCGGTATGCGGATGACGCGGACGGTCACGGGCGCGGTCGCGCATCTCTACGACGCGACCAAGCATGTGGACCGCGGGGATTTCAGCCATCGCATTCCAGTCAAATCCACGGACCAGCTCGCGCAGCTTTCGCTGTCGTTCAATTCGATGACCGAGTCGATCGAGAAGCTGATTCAAGAGCAGAAGGAAAAGCAGCGGCTGGAGGGCGAACTCGCCATTGCGCAGGAAGTGCAGGCGCAACTGTTTCCGCGGCAAGTTACGGAATTGGAGTCGCTCGAAGTGCACGGATTCTGCCGGCCGGCGCGCACCGTGAGCGGCGACTACTACGACTTCCTCACGGCCAGCTCTCACAAGCTGATTCTCGCCGTGGGCGATATCAGCGGGAAGGGAATTTCCGCCGCGCTGCTCATGGCGACGATCCACTCCGCGGTGCGCGCTTACAGCATCGAGAGCTTGCCGCAAATGCGGGAACCCGTCGCGGTGGGCGCTGTAGCGGGCGCGGGCAGAATCATGGCGGCGTGGCCTGAGGGCATTGAGGTGTCTCCGGGAGCGTTGCTCGGCCTGCTCAATCACCAGCTTTACGAGAGCACTCCGCCGGAGAAGTACGCGACGCTCTTCCTGGGAATTTACGATGGCCGATCGCACCGGCTGACTTACAGCAATGGCGGACACCTTCCGCCCATCCTGATTGCGAAGGACGGCGCGGTGCGGCGCCTCGAAACCGGCGGCACGGTGGTCGGGCTCTTCGATCACATGATGTACGACGAAGGCGCGGTCGAGATGCATCCCGGCGAAATCTTTCTGGCCTACAGTGACGGCGTCACCGAGCCGGAAAACGACTTCGGCGAATTCGGCGAGGACCGCCTGATCGACCTGGTGAGCGCCAACCGCCGCCTGCCGCTGGTGCAAATCAGCCAGACGGTCACATCGGCAGTCGACGACTGGATCGGCGACAACGAGCAACCGGATGACATCACGCTGGTGCTGGCGCGGGCAAGGTAGGGTCGCCCTTCTAAGAGAAGCTGTCATTCCGACGCGCGAGCGAAGCGAGACAGGAGGAATCTGCTGTTTGGCGGGGTGGCCCAGGAGACGGAAGGGCGGGTCACCCGCCGCCGTTGACCTCCGACGCGCTTACTTCTGAGAAGGCTTAGGCTGCTTCTTCGGAGCCTTTATTTCTGAGGTTTTCTGCGGGGGCTTTTGCAGCATCCTGCGAAGAACTTCATCGAATTGTCCCTTATCTGCCTTCACATTCCTTAGCCTCTAGGAGCATTGTAGGCTTCCGCGAATGCTTCTTCGGTTATGTCAAACTTCGCCAGAACACGTAATATGACGGGCCCCTTAATCGATGTAAGGTCAACTCCCGACGTCTGCGCATCTGCCCATTTGCACGATGGGTCCTTCGGGTCATACGGAGGACCCACGAACCGCACATATTTTGGCGCATCTCTAACGCGTTCTGAAAGAATCTTGAAGCGATTTTTTATCAACTTTTGGAAGTCGAGCACTTCCATCTCCGGGATCGGATCACCCGGCTCAAGCGGCGGCGGCTTGTGCCAATTTGACTTCACTGCTCTGCTGCCCTTTTCTGCCCGGCTTTTCGAAGAATAACTCGATAATGTCCGGCTTTACCTTCTCACTAATCTCTTGCCATTTCGTCGATTTGTCAAACGGCGCCGGAGACGAGAATAAATTGGCAAGATTCTTGGTCTCGAAGGCGAAGGATAGCTCATCCTCCAGCAGTTCTTTCATTTCCTCCTTCAAGGTTTTAGGATCCTCGGCGGTCACGACGGATCCTGTTTCTAAGCACTAGGCTACGAACGTTTTGTATTTTTCATCAAATTCACCAAGCACCCGCAATTGAAAAAACGGAATATGCTCTGCCATGTCCTCACCCTCCCTTATCATGGTTTGAGCATAGCACAAGTAATCGTAAGCTTGTCAATCTTAAAGACTTAGCTAGGAATCACCGAGGTAACGTAGGCGGTTACGATTAACCTGCTGGCGGGTTTTGATTGCCGAAACGGCAATCAATGATTCTTTTCCTTGACTGTGATTACCGGGGTGGTTACATCAAGTAGGCGGACCCAAATGGCTGATAACACAAATAATGCGCCCAACATCGTGATGTCAGGGAGGACGGGGACTCTGGTCATTAAGGCGCTGGAGAGAAGGCTTGGCATCATTCCAGCGGTCACGGATAGCGAGACTGCTAACCCGGAAAGCTCTCCGCGAGTCACCGTTTCAATTGACAATATCCCCGTCGGGTTCTTCCACAACATGAGCCAGTCTGCTGCTGCGGAGAAGCTGTTACGGATGAATCCTGGGCACCCGTTGACCACAAATGAAATTCTCGAAGCCTTCAAGAAAAGCGGAACGCGACGGGGAAAAATGCGTTCACGATTCTCGATGCCGCGTCAAACGCGGTAACAAATTGAACGCGTTGCTGGAAAGGCGTGGGGACTGCCGGTGGTACCCGCGAAAAGGGGCAAAGGAATAACCGATCGTCGTCCTAGATGACGGGTGACAGCACTGAAATTAAACACGCAACAGACTTATGTCGAGTAATAGCCCTACCTCATCACTGCTACACCTCATTGGGGGGCTGGCGAATATCCGAAGACCGTTTCGATTTCCTAGGCCGGAGCGGAACGGGCGTATGAGGCACTCTTACCACTGCCTGACCGGAGGGCGACTAGTTGGCACTAGGAGCGGTCCTATACACCGCAGTTCCTTTACTCGGGGTCCGACCCCCACCTCCGCTATTGTAGCGCAACCGTCAAATCTCCCCAAGGAGGGGAGCCGCCGCTCTATGGCGCTTTACAAGTACAGCCAGCTCATCGATGCAAGCAGCGATGAAGCCTTCGACAAGAGTGTGGAACCGTCCACGTCTGCGCCTTGGCCAGGTATATATCGGTGCGAAGGGTGCGGACATGAAATCGGAATTGCGCAGGGACACACACTCCCTCCGCAGAACCACCACCAACACACCTACAGCCAAGGCTCAATCAGATGGCGCTGGGCTGTCTCTCACGAGAAGTACTAGGCGTAGGCAATTCAGGCGGCGGGTGGCCCATCCTTTCGCGTTCTTTGCGAAAGGGTGGGACTGTGACGGGCGCACCACAACCCGTGAAAATTTCCACAAACCCTTGTGACATCTAACCTTGTCCACAGCCCATCACTTGCGCGATCATGGTCGAGGCCGTGACGGTCGGCAGAAGCCAATCCGTCGAGCCCCTAAGTCCTTTGTTTCACGGATTTTAGTATCTAAGTTCTTTGACATCCGGATTTTGCGGGGAATTTCCTGCTAACGTGATGATTCCAGTGAGGGGAGGGGGGAGGGGGATACCCCGATTTTTCGGCACGGAGCGAACGATCCCGCCGTTCGCGAACCATCCACACTAACTTTATTTTCCAGTAGGAATCC
Source organism: uncultured Acidobacteriaceae bacterium (assembly GCA_963743115.1). Lineage (GTDB taxonomy): Bacteria > Acidobacteriota > Terriglobia > Terriglobales > Acidobacteriaceae > Sulfotelmatobacter. The sequence goes on from CAVUOM010000003.1 coordinate 776,138, forward strand.
ACAGCCATCCCGATCAAGCCCTACTTTTTCGGCAGCAGCGTTACCCGCGAGGTGACGGACAGATCGTTCGCCATCCCGCCCAGGAGCACGGGCCCGACTGTCGTATCCAGAAGATGACTGTCGGCGCGGGGATCGTCGGTGTCTTCGCTGATGGTTTCCCAACGGCCGTGGTGCAGATCGTAGGAGAAAGTGAAGGTGGATGCTTCGGCGGGCTCGCCGTCGTAGGCGACGCCTTTGTAATCGTGAGGAGTCGCGGTGCCGCCGGAAAAGAAAATCTGGTGCTCGTGTTCGCTTCCGACGCCGGCGATGCCAAAGCGCGCCGGACCGGGATGCGGCGGCAGTTTGCTCCATTCAATCTTGGTTGGATCTTTCTTGTCGATCTTGCCCAGCCAGCACTCATCGGAAGCCACGTAGCGCGGACCGTCCGCCGGGCCCGGCTTGGCGCCATCTACGATCACGATCGTCTCGCCGGCTATGCCGCCGGCGAGGCCGAAGACGGGCGTGCCGGGGAAAGGCGTGGCCTGAGCCCAGGAATCTTTTTCGACGTCGTAGACCTGCACATTGTTGACCGGACCATTTTTCGCCCGGCCGCCGATCAGGTAGACGAAGCGATCATGCGTCACCCCCACGGCCGCGCGGTCCACGGGAACGGGAATGTCCTGGCCGCGATGCCAGTTGCGTTCCTCGATATAAACATTTACATCGGGAACTGTGATTTCGTCGCCCTGGGCATCCAGCACATATCCGCCCATAAGAACGATCTGGTTCTTGGCCCCAGCCGCCGATGCACCCAGGCGGCCGCCAACTCCGGGCACTGGGCGGCCCAGATGCCATTTGGCGCTGGCCAGCGTCATCACGTAGACCTGGTTGGTGACGTCATCCCAGGTTTTGCGGGGACCAACTCCCATCATGGAAAAAAGTTCGAAGCCGTGTTTGAGGCTGGCGACCGCGTTGCCTGAAACCGCGGCAGGCATCGAGGGGAACTTTGGTTCGCCCGATGCGCCCAGAAGAATCGCAGCGCAAATCGTGAGCAGAACAAGGGCGGACAGTTTTTTCATTCCAGTGATATTACCGCACCCGTTTTCGACGACGGATCTCAGAACCAGATTTTCAGAAGCAGATCTTCAGAACCAGGTTTCTTAGAACCAGGTTTTGCGGCGGTACTCGCGGTAGGCATCGCCAAACGCGGCTTCGAGAACCTTGGCTTCGCGGCGCGCGCGCACTGTCTGCATAATGACCACAGCCACAACGACCAGCCAAAGCATGGGCCGGTGCAGGACGAGCACAAATCCAACGAGCACGACCGCGCCGAAAACATAAATCGGATTTCGAATCTTCGAATAGATTCCGTGCGTGACTAACTGATGGGCCTTGGGTCTGATGGCAAAGGATTTGCCCAGATGGAAGCGCGCGGTGACGATCCCGCCAATGCCGACCAGCATCAGGGCCATGCCGATGATACGTTGCAAGTCCCAGGCGCCGGGGATGGAAAACACGATCCAGAGAATGACGGCAATGGCAACGATTTGCACGGCCGTAAAGATTTGGAGCGACCGGCCCTCCATGGATGTATTCCTCTTCTCCTTCAGCGCACTCGATAAAATCTATTCATCAATACTTATTCCATCAATAGCTATTCAACCAAACCCTGGCGCACGGCGTGGATGAAGTCCGTATAGGCGGGTTGCTCTCCGCTTGCGCGCACCAGGCTGGCGATCTGCCCGCGATGATACGCCGAGTGCAGCACGACGTGGGTCAGAATGTCTTCCACGGTGCTGGTCCACGGCTCACCCTTGCTGTTTTTGTAGACGACTGTCTCCGAGAGTCCAGCGGGAGAAAGCTGGCTGAGGAAATTGCGCCATAGCCGAGCGACGTCGGCGATTTGCTCTTCACATTGCTCGAGGGTGAAATCCGGCCACACGGGCAGGCTCTGCGGTTGTTTCCTGAGGCGCTCCAGCCACAGGCGCTCAGCCGAGAGAATGTGCGCCAGAAGCTGACGTGGCCGCAGCGGCGGAGTTGGCGCTTGCCTTCAGGCCGGCGAGCACTTCGCGGTTCGCCCACTCATCGTAGGCAAACTGGCGACGCAAATGTTCGAGCAGTTCCATGACTTTGGAGCAGCCTCACACTGTAATCGGCATCTGCAGGCGATCTGCAACTGGTATTCATGGTCCTTTCACATTTCTCAAGTAGACTGCCGGCTGAGTTGATGGTGAGATACTTGTGTTAGCGGTGATCGAACCGCGGTCACCTCGATCGAAACATGCCTCGCAAAGCTACAACCTCGCGAGCCACGAGTGAAGACGCGGGCCCTCCTGACTCTGCCGACGCGGTGCGTGCTCAGAGTCAGGAAGGCAGCAAGAAATCCGGCGGGAAAGGATCGGGATCGCTTGACGATCTGGCGCGGACGGCGCTGAAAGCCTTTCTCATTGCGCGCGACGCGGCTTTCAACGTGCGCGACCTGCTGACGCATTCTTCGCGCATGGCTTTCCTCGCCATCAAGGAGTGCGAGCAGGAACTCGACATCATCGAACGCTACATCGATGAGCGGCTGCCGGCAGCGATTACGCGGGTGAACGAGGCGCGAGCGCGCCAGTTGCTGACCAGCTTGAAATGCACTACTGACCTGGAACGCATTGGCGATCTGATGATGAGCGTGGCCATGCGGGTGCAGTCCCGGACCACGAAGATGGCGGCTTCCGACGTGCGCCAGCTGGTGGAGATGTCGGCAAGCCTGCGCGAAATGCTTGATCTGGTTTATCGCGGATTCGTCGATCTCGATCTGGAGTGCGCCCGCAAGGTGCTGCAGATGGATAAGGACATCGACCGGGTCTGTCATGCTCTGTTCCAGAAGCACCTGACCGAACATGCGTCGGACAGCAATCCCTCGAGCTTCGACGTGCTTCTCATGGCGCAGGCTTTGGAGCGCGCCGGAGATCACACCACGAATCTCGCTGAAGATCTTTACAGCCTCATCGAAGGCCGCAGCCTGCGGCATGCGCCGAAGAAGCGGGCAGCAACTTAGAAGCAGTGGTCAGTGATCAGTGGTCAGTGGCCAGTTCTTGCTGCTCAGCTTCTGCGATGAAGGTTTGGTTTTTCACTGGCCACTGATCACTGACCACTGACCACTGCCTTTCTGAAATTCATCATTCGTTAACACGCGGGAAACATTCTCGCAACAATTCCAAAATACATTCAATGCAGAATCCGGCTCCGAACCGACCTTTGACTGTGGGTCAAGCCGCTGCAGGTGACGATGCACTCTCCCATGGAATCTTATGAACCGCGCGGCGATGCGGGCGTCGCGGCTGTGTCTCGAAGCCTTGTCTTCGTGGTTGAAGATGAGGAAGACATTGCGCGGCTGATCTCTCATAACCTGCAGGCGGCGGGCTTTGACGTGCAAAGCTTTGTCAGCGGCGGCTCTGTGGTTTCTGAAGCTTTGCGGGAGATGCCGTCGCTCTTCCTTCTGGACGTGATGCTTCCGGGCGCGGACGGCTTTGATCTTTGCCGCCAGATACGGCAGACTCCCACGCTTTCCTCGACGCCGGTCATTTTTCTGACCGCCAAGACGGCCGAAGCCGACCGGGTGAAAGGGCTTGAGCTGGGCGGAGACGATTACATCACCAAGCCCTTCAGTCCGCGCGAACTCGTGGCCCGAGTGCGCAGCGTCCTGCGGGGATTGCGCCAGCCGCCGGTAAAGCCGGAAGTGCTTCGCCTGGGCGATCTTGAAATCGACGCTTCTTCGATGACGGTGCAGGTGGAAGGAAGAGCGGTTCTCACCACGGTGCGCGAATTTCGCTTGCTGGAGTATCTGGCTACGCATTGCGGGCGCGTGCTCACGCGCGACCAGTTGCTCGATGCAGTCTGGAAAGAGACTCCTTTTGTGACGCCGCGCTCGATCGATGTTTACGTGCGGCGGCTGCGCGAAAAAATCGAGATTGATCCTCGCCACCCGCGGTATTTGAAGACGCTGCGCGGCATCGGCTATCGCTTCGAATCGCCGAAGTGAGAGCAGTGGTCAGTGTCCAGTGGTCAGTGGCCAGTTCTCGTGCCGGCCTCTCGACGTAGGTTTGGTTCTTCGCTGACCACTAACCACTGGCCACTGATCACTGCCTTTTGATTTATCCTTTCTGATCACGTCTCTACCTTCACTCTCATGACCCGATCCAAACCGCTGTGGAATGCGGACGAGCAAAAGGCCCGTTTGTCGGAACTTACGGCGCGGTCGGACGATTCCGCCAAGGATCGTCCCCTGCGGCGGGATGTGCGGTCGCTCGGCGCTTTGCTGGGGCGAGTTCTGGTGGAGCAGGCGGGCAAGGAGTTGTTCGATACCGTCGAAGAGCTGCGGAGGCTGATGATTCAGCATCGCGAGCGGGGCCGTGGCAGTAATTCCGCGGATGAACTCATGGCTCGCGCTCAGGCGACGATTTCAGGAATGGATCTGGCCCGCGCTTATCAGGTCACCAAAGCTTTCGCAATCTATTTCGAGCTGGCAAATCTGGCGGAGACCAACCATCGCAAACGCCGCCGTCGCGCCCGCCAACTGGACCAGGAAGGGGCGACTCTGCCCGGATCGTTCCACGGGACTTTGTTGCGCATGAAGAAAGCCGGGATCTCCGCTGAAGCGGCACTGGCGGCGCTTCGCCAGGTGATGGTGACTCCTGTGTTCACGGCCCATCCCACGGAAGTGGCTCGCCAAACCGTCCTGCTGAAACGACGGCGCATCGCCGAACAACTGGAGCGGCTGGACCGTCTGCCCCTTACGGAGGCCGAGGCTCTGCGATGCGAGCAGGCGATCCACGCCGAAATTACTTCGCTCTGGCAGACGGACGAAGTCAGGCAGACCAAGCCGACCGTCGATGACGAGATCCGCATGGGTCTGCGCTATTTCCGCCTTTCGCTTTTTGAAACGCTGCCTCGTATCTATGCCGAAGTGGCGGAATCGATGCGCGACGTTTACGGCACGGTTCTCGATGTGGCCGAGTTGCCAAATCTGCTGAGTTTCGGATCCTGGATCGGCGGCGATCGCGATGGCAATCCGCTGGTCAAGCCGGAATGCGTGAAAGATGCCCTTGAGCAGGCGCGAACCATGATTCTCCGCGAGTATGTCCGCGACGTGGAGTTCTTGAGCGATTGCCTGAGTTCGTCGGTGCGGCAGGCGGGCGTTTCCGCGGAGATTGTGTCGCGGCTGGCGCAGTATAAAGGATCGCTGCCCGGAGCGGCCATGCTCTGGGGACCGGGCAACACGACGGAGCTTTATCGCCGTTTTCTTTCCTACGTGGTTTACCGGTTGCAGCGCAGCCGCGAGGGCCCGGACGTTCAGGGTTCGTATAAGGACGCGGCGGAGTTCGAATCCGATCTGGTTATGCTGCGGTCGAGCTTGATGGCGAATCGCGGTCAGCGAGCTGGCGGAGGCCTATGTCGATCCATTGCTGCGACAACTTCGAACCTTCGGCTTCCATCTTCAGGTGCTTGATATCCGGCAGCATGCGCGGGTGCATGCTGAAGTTCTACAGGAGATCGGCACAAGAACGATTGACCTGAGCAAGATTGCGCTGGGAAGCACCGAACTGAGAAAGACCAAACTAAGGAAGACCGAATTAGAGAGAGACAGCCCCGGCCCTGGCGGCAGGGGCTGCTTCTTCGGGCAGCAGCGAAGTTTCTCCTCAGACGCAGGGAGTTAATCGAGACTCTCCGAACGATCCAGCGGCTCAAGCAGGTTTATCCCGCACAGTCGATCCGTCAGTACATCATCAGCGGGGCGGAGTCGGAGGACGATGTGCTCAACCTGGTCCGCCTGGCGAAGGCTTGCGGCGTGCGTCTGGCTGGTTCCGGCGATCATGACTCTGGCGATCATGTTCCCGGCAATCACGACCCCGGCCTGATGCCGGTGCCGCTGTTTGAGTCGATCGATTCTCTGCGCGCGGCGGGCGGCGCGATGCGGCGCCTGTGGCGGCATCCTGATTATGAACCGCTGCTCGATTCCTGGGGACGATGGCAGGAAGTGATGCTGGGCTACTCCGACTCCAATAAAGATGGAGGAATGCTGACCAGCACATGGGAACTGCACAAGGCGCATCGTGATCTGCACGGCGTGGCGCGAGAATGCGGAGTGAAACTGCGACTGTTTCACGGTCGCGGCGGTACGGTCGGGCGCGGAGGCGGGCCGACGCATGCGGCAATCCTGGCCCAGCCGGAAGGATGTTTTTCCGGGCGTATCCGCATCACCGAGCAGGGAGAAGTTCTCAATTGGAAGTACGCCGATGCGGTGCTCGCGGAATGGAACCTGGAACTGATGATTGCCGCAAGCCTGGAAGCGTTCACGCGCTCGGGCGCTCAGCCAAAGGATCAGGCGCGCTGGGAAGAGGCGATGGAAGAAATGTCGGCGGAAGCTCATCGCGTCTATCGCCGCGACATCGCGGAGAATGCCGACTTGCTGGAATACTTCGAGCAGGCCACGCCGGTCGCAGGAACTGGATGCAGCGCGCATCGGCTCACGGCCGTCGCGCCGGACCAGAGGCCGTCGTTTGGAAGACCTGCGCGCCATTCCGTGGGTGTTCGGATGGATGCAAAGCCGCCATGCCGTGCCGGCGTGGTATGGAGTAGGGCAGGGATTGCAGAGCTTCGCCGGCAAGGGAAGAGGTCACGAGCGGCTGCTGCGCGAGATGTTAAAGCATTTCACTCTCTTTTCGGACCTGGTGCGCAATGTCGAGCTCGGCATGGCCAAGGCTGACCTTCACATTGCCCGCGTTTATTCCGGACTGGTGAAGAATACGGGGTTGCGCACGCGCGTCTTCGCCATGCTCGAAGCGGAGTTTCTGCGGTCGCGGCAGATGATTTTGCGCATCTCCGGTCAACGGGAGTTGCTGGCGCGCAACCGGGTGCTGGCGCGCTCCATTCATCTGCGCAATCCGTATGTGGATCCGATGAGCCTGATCCAGGTGGAGCTTTTGCGGCGCAAGCAACTGGGGCGAGACGTAGGACAAGATCTGGGGAAACTTGAGTATCCTCTAGGCGCGACTATCAACGGCATCGCTGCCGGGACTGCACAACACGGGATAGTCGTTAAGTTTCTCCGCTAACCGTGAGTCTGGCTGCGCGTCATATATTATGTTGTCCTGCATGGGAAGGGCCGGAGTGCTGCCGTTTTGTCCCTGCGCTTTGCGGAACCTTCATCTTCCTGAGTGCGTATTTAAGTGCGTATTCTTCAAGGAGCCTATTGCGCTTGTTCCCATCTCGTCTGCTCCCGGAAAGAGGCTGAAATGTCTTGCTCCCAGAGTCATTACTTTGTCTGCTGTTGCTGCTCATCCTACCCCTGGCGATGCTGGGGCAAAATGCGTTTCCCAAGGCAACTCCCGGCGCCGCGGCGGAGACGAAAGCTCCCCAGCTCGAACACTTTGATCCTAATCTGACCGACCAGACGCTGAGTCCGTGCGACGATTTTTACAAGTACTCCTGCAACAAGTGGCTCAAGGCGAATCCGATTCCCGCCGACCAGGTGTACTGGAGCACGGGAAGCAGCCTGGAACTGTGGAATGAAAACCTGCTGCGCGAGACTTTGGAGGCGAGCAGCAAGAACGATGCGACTCGCAGCCCGGTGCAGCAGAAGATCGGCGACTACTGGGCGGCCTGCATGGATGAGAGCGGCATTGAAGCGGCCGGCTTGAAGCCGCTGCAACCGGAACTAGATCGCATTGCCGCCATACAGTCGAAGAAAGAAATTACGCTTGAGATTGCCCATCTGCACCATCTATTTCCCGGCGCCTGGGAGCAGTCGGACAATCAGACGAACTCGCCGTTTTTCGGTTTCACCGGTCAGCAGGACTATGACGACGCTTCCAAGGTAGTGGCGCAGATCGATCAGGGTGGGCTAAGCCTGCCGAGTCGCGACTTCTACATCAAAACCGACGACAAGTCTGTCGAGACTCTTAAGAAATATCGCGCGCATCTGCAGAAGATGTTTGTTCTGGCGGGGGAAACGGAGGCGCAGGCCAGCACCGACGCCGGCACCGTGATTGAACTGGAAACCGCCATGGCTCAGGCGCAGATGGATAACGTCACGCGCCGCGATCCGAAGAACGTCAACAACAAGATGAGCCTGGCGCAGATTCGCGAGCTTACGCCTTCCATCGAGTGGGATGTTTACCTCAAAGCGGTGAAGGCCCCGGCCACCGATCACTACATCGTGACTTCGCCGGCTTTCTTCCGCGCCGAGGAAAAACTGCTGGTCGAACATCCGCTCGAGCATTGGAAGACCTACATGCGCTGGCAGGTGATTCACCGCGCTGCTCCTTATTTGACCAAAGCGATGGTCGACGAAAATTTTGACTTTTTTGCGCACACGCTGGCGGGCCAGGAGGAGCAGCTTCCGCGCTGGCGGCGTTGCACGCGGGCTGCCGACCGCGACCTGGGCGAGGCGCTGGGGCAGGCTTATGTCGATCGCGCTTTTCCGCCGGAGAGCAAGGCTCGCACCCTTGAAATGGTGCACGCCATCGAGCGGGCCATGCATGACGACATTGAAAGTGTGACCTGGATGACGCCCGCCACCAAGGAACAGGCCATCGTGAAGCTGAAGGGGATTGAGGACAAGATCGGATATCCCTCGCACTGGCGCGATTATTCGAGCGTGAAGATCACGCGCGAGAGCTACCTGGGCAACATGGAACAGGCGTCGGCAGCCGAATTCGAGCGCTGGGTGGCCAAGGTCGGCAAGCCGGTGGACCGCAGCGAGTGGACCATGACGCCGCCTACCATCAACGCCTATTACGATCCACAGTTGAACACGATCAACTTCCCGGCGGGCATTTTGCAGCCTCCGTTCTTCGAGAAGGGCATGGACGATTCCGTGAATTACGGCGCCATTGGCATGGTCATCGGCCACGAACTTACCCATGGCTTCGACGATCAGGGACGCAAGTTCGACGCGCACGGCAACCTGCGTGACTGGTGGACCGCGGAAGACGCCAAACAATACGACGAACGCGGCAAGTGCATCTCCGATGAGTACACGGAGGAGGTTCCTGATGCCGGTCCCGGGGTCAAACAGAATGGCTTGCTGACCCAGGGCGAGGATACGGCGGACAATGGCGGCATGCATCTCGCGCTGTTTGCGCTGGAGGCTGCACTCAAAACGCAAGGGAAGTCACTCGACGACAAAGGTCCGGACGGCTGGACCTATCGCCAGCGCTTCTTCCTCTCCTATGCCTATTCGTGGTGCGCGGCCGTGCGTCCGGAAGTGGCGCGTCTGATCGTTACCACCGATCCGCACTCGATGCCTATCTTCCGCGTCGACAACGTGGTTTCGAATATGTCCGAATTTGCGCAGGCTTTTGGCTGCAAGGCTGGTCAGAAGATGGTGCGGGCGAACGCTTGCCGGGTGTGGTGAGCGTGATTGACGAAAAATCGCGATATTACTCATTGGCACTGAGGCTGGGCTCGGGTGGGGGGCGTCGAAAACCTCGCCAAATCCCGGAAATGACCAATAAAATGCAGCCTGCACAAATGGCGATGCTTGTGACATTCATGGTCACAGCTTGCGTCTGGTTAGAAGGCTCCAAACCGTTGAAACGCGCCGGAATGAGATGGAAGTGCTGGGCGGCGTAACTGAAGAGGAAAATCATTCCCAGCAACATCCTCCCCCATCCGAAACGGGCCTTCGGTCGAGGGCAGCCTTTCGCAATCGAAAGCGCGCTGCGTCCCGCGTTGAACAGGTAGACAGCAAGAGCAAAAAATAGCAGGTATCCTAAAAGGATCCAGAGGGCTTGGCTACGGCCGGCACCGAATCCTCGGGTGATCCCGAGGAATATTCCTCGAAGGAGCAGGAGTGCAAGACCATAGCCAGCGACGACAGATAGCCAGCCCATGATCTGAATGCCGCGGTGTCTCAGCATCCATTTGGAAGCCTTCAGCGGCGCTATTCTACCCGATTCGTTGGCGTAACATCGCCATAGCACTCATTGATTCGATCATTTCTGTAGATCATTCTCGCAATGAACAATCCCGACAAAATGAGATGGGCCAACCTTCGGGCTGGCCCATCTTTCCCACAATTTTGTTTTTCGGTTGTCGCTAGCGGTTGAAGTCCTCTTTGGACTGCGCGCGTTTTATGTATTTCTCCAGGTTCGACCGGTTGGCATCATCGGGCACGCCAGCAAGAGCGCTCTGCAATTCTTTGACGGCTTTGTCGTATTCGCCCTGACCGCTATAAACGCGGGCCAGACCGACGTGCGATATCCAAAAGTCGGGATACTTTTTCGCGTTTGAGAGGTAGAGAGCGAATGCCTCTTCCTGTTTCTTTTCGCCCTGAAGCTGGCGGCCGTAGAAATAAAGTTGCTGGGCGCTGGCTTTCTCCAAAGCCTTGTTGAGGACCGTCGCGGCGTCGTCTTTGCGGCCCATGGCCTCGAGAATCTGCGACTTGGCGTGCAGATTGTCGTAGCGTTCTTCGACCCGGATGGACTGGTCTTCATCCTTCAGCGCCTCGTCGAGATTGATTTTATTGGCGAGGTAGTAGTTGGCGGCTTCGTCCCAGCTCTCCCAGAAATATTGATTGAGCCCGCGTATTTGCCGGTTAATGCTGGCTTCGACGATGTCGTCTACCTTGACCGCAACTTTGAAGGGCACGGCAACCTTTTCCCAGCGCAGAGTGACTACGGTGGAGTCGGGTTTGAGATCATCAAAGTCGTAGGTCAGGGCATCGTGGAATTCGGCGGTTTGCGGCTTCACGGTGACGCGCAACGCATCTTCATCCTGCTTGTAGCTGAAGCTTCCCCACGCGGTAGACATCTTCGAAAAGATCACGGTCCACTGATTCTCGCCGGGAATCATGTGCAGACCGTAGGTTCCTTTGTCGAGCGGTTGGCCTTCAATCGTGACTGGATCGGTAAATGTGACGGTGGTATTTTCGTTGGCTCCGGCGCGCCAGACCTGTCCGTAAGGTACGAGTTTGCCCCAGACCTGGCGGTCATTCACCAGCGGGCGATGATAGTTAATGGTGATGTCGGTGAGGCCAAGGCGCTGCGTGATCACGGCATGCTGACTCTGCAGCGGAAGATCGAGCATTATGCCCTGGGCCTGGCAGAGACTGGCCAACGCCAATAGGCCAGATAACAAAACAAGCAGACGAGTTCTGTGCATGGAAGCTCCTCTTCTCGGGTGGGAATCGAACAGCGAATTCAGTCGCAATCATGCAGTCGCAATCCCGCAGTCGCAATCCTGATCGAACACGTAGATGGGCACCTGCGCCTGGCCGCTGCGCTGTTTGGCTTAGACGGGGGACCGATGCCAAGGTAAGCAAATGGACTGATAGCAGCAGTTGACTCCCTTTGCCGTTGTACAACCACGGTTGGTTGCGGGGTCCTGAGGGCTATCAGTAACGATGGTTTCGACGTTGTTGGTGAGACATTGCACCGGAGAAAAGGTGCATAATGCGACCAGGGGAGGCCGGGATGAAAGACTTCGTGGCCGGAATTGTTGCGACGCTGATCGTGTTCACGTTCGGCGGTTGGCTTTACCTGAGACTCGGCTATGCGGACCTGCGCGCGAATCTTCCACCATCTAGGCTCGAATCTCAGATCTCCACCACCGCTTTGAATGCTTCAGCCGCACGCCATGCGCCAGCACAAGGGAATCCGATCGCGCCTACAGAGGCCAACCTGCTCGATGGCGCCCGCTTGTATCGCGACAAGTGTGCCGACTGCCACGGCCGACCGGACAATCCAGTGAGTGATTACGGAGCGTCCTTCAATCCACGAGCGCCGCAGTTCATGCAGGCGCATCCCCGCTTGCCCGAAAACCAGGATTTCTACCTGGTCAAGAACGGAGTGCGCCGATCAGCCATGCCGGCGTGGGGGAATATCATGGCCGATAGTGAGATCTGGCAAGTTGTCACTTTTCTCAATCACCTGGACAATCTTCCGCCCTCGGTCCAGCAGGAACTCCATCGGCCCGCGGGCAGCAATCCTTAAGCGGCTGTAATAATTAGGAAGACATGTCCTCCGATAAGTTGGCCGCTCGAAACACGTGTTAGCGCCATTCAGCGGCCCTCAAAGAGGCATCGGCTAGGTCGGAGTCGACCAACTGCGTGCTCATTTCTCTCTGAACCTGCTTGACAATCTCAGTTGCCAGGTGCACAATCCTAATAGGCGAATAAAAAGCGAAAATGCCTCCGGGCGTTCCCGCCCGGCGTTCCCTGAAATTTTCCCGAGGAATCTATGTCTTCCGCAGTGGTTTCCACTTCGGCGGCCCAGGGCCGCCCTTTTGTTTTTATTGAAGAAGGCGCTGAAGATTGCGCGCAGGCTTCCGCGGCAGAGGTTTGCGCCGAGGGTCGACCACCGCAGCGAGTCTTATCCACTTTCGTTTTTCCTACTTCCGTCTTTTCTTCTAAAGATGCGAGGCTCGCCGGCATTACTCCAGCCTCGCGATTGGCAGTGCGGCCTGCGCCGGAAATGGTATCCAGCGGTATCGTCGCGATGGATGTTCTTACCGGAGGTCTGCCGCGTGGTTGCTTGACGGAAATTTGCGGTCCGGCTTCTTCCGGCCGCACCACTTTGCTGCTTGCCGCATTGGCTGCTGCCACGCGGCGCGGAGAATGCTGTGCGCTGGTGGATGCCAGTGATGCTCTCGATCCGCAGTCGGCCGCTGCCGCGGGGGTCGAGTTGGATCGGCTGCTGTGGGTGCGCTGCGGGGAGAATTCACCAGAGAAGAGCCTGGAACAACTTTTGCGTGCTACCGACCTGCTGCTTGAAAGCGGAGGCTTCGGATTGATCGCCCTCGACCTTGGCGATCTGCCGGAGCACGCCGCGCGCCGCATCCCGCTGACCACGTGGTTCCGTTTCCGCCGCGCCGTGGAGCATACGCCGACCGTGCTGCTGGCAGTGGAGAGGCAGTCGATCGCCGGAAGCTGCTCTTCTTTGTTGGTCAAGCTGGGATTGATAAAGATGGGAGAGTCAGGAAATCGAGCAAGCGAGCGGCCTGAGCATTTTCAATTTCCGTCTCCCACCCACACGCAATTGCTGACTGGACTGGAAATGACGGCGGAGTTAGTGCGCTCCCGAATGGATCGCAAAACGGTTCGTTCGGCCGAGATCACATTCGCCAGCAAGACTGCCTGGGCGGGATGAAAAAGGACAGGTTTCAAAGTTTCAAGGTCTCAGAGTTTCAAAGTTGAGCAATTATTTTGAACTTTGAAACCTTTGACACTCTGAAACTTTGAAACCTGCTTTAACTATGTTTGCCTGCATTTTCGTGCCGAATTTTCCCGTGGCCGCGGTATTTCGCGCCGAGCCGGAGTTGCGCGCGCGGGCCGTGGCTATTTTCGAAGGCAAGCCTCCGCTGGAAAAAGTTTTTGCCGTGAATGAAAGCGCAAGCCGCGCGGGCATCATGCCAGGAATGACGAAAGCCCAGGCGGAGCTTTGTTCGGAGTTGATGCTACGCCCGCGTTCTCTGTTGCAGGAGTCCGTGGCGCATGCCGCGCTGTTGGATTGTGCGCAGTCTTTCTCGCCGCGCGTGGAAGATGCTGCAGCCGACTTGGCTCTAGTGGATCTCGAAGGCATGGAATCGCTTTTTGGATCGCTGCTTAAGATTGCTCATAGCCTCTTCCGCCGTGCCGCCGATCTGGGACTTGATGCGAATGTCGCTGTGGCTTCGAATCCCGATGCTGCTGTGCTTGCGGCTCGCGGCTTTTCCGGTATGACTGTGATTCCAATCGGGCAGGAAGTCGAATCTCTGGGATCTCTGCCGGTGGAAGTTTTGTTTGCCGGTCGGGATGAAAGTAAAGAGCGGGGAGGAAAGAAGAAGGAAGAGAGGCAACAAGAAAAATCAGCCTATCTGCTCGCAACTCTCGAGCGCTGGGGCATTCGCGATCTACGCGCTCTGGCGGCGCTGCCGGAAATCGCGCTGAGCGAGCGCCTGGGACAGGAAGGCTTGCGCCTGCAGCAACTGGCGCGGGGCGCGGCTTCTCGCACGCTGGGTCCGGTGGAAGCGCCGGCTGTTTTTGAAGAAGCCATCGAGTTGGAATATCCCATCGTGCTGCTGGAGCCACTGGCTTTTCTGCTGAATCGTCTGCTCGAGCAGATCTGTGCGCGCTTGGCCGCGCGTGCCCTGAATACGCAAGAGCTGCGGCTTACGCTGGCGCTGCAGAATTTAACGGGGGTTGATCCCCAACTTGAAACTTTCGGGATTCCTAGCGAAAGCGATGCGTTACATTGCGAAGCTCACGCTCCGGCTCAGCATTTTATTTCCGGACGGCAAAACAAATTCTGCCGGACTCTTCGTCTTCCGCTTCCCATGCTTGATTCGAAACTTTTTCTCAAACTGCTGCAACTGGACTTGAACGCACATCCGCCGGGCGCGCCCATCCTGAAGATTCATCTTGCCGCGGAACCGGCGCGCCCGCGGTCGGCGCAGAACGGCCTGTTTCTGCCTCCATCGCCGGAACCGGAAAAACTGGAACTCACGCTGGCGCGCATTGCCGGGCTGGTCGGCGAGCCTCGCGTGGGCTCGGTGGAGTTGCTGGATACGCACCGTGCCGAAGGTTTTCGCATGCGGCGCTTCACGCCCGAAGCAGCTCCGAAAATAAACCACCAAAAAGCGGCAGAAGAAAAATCCGCCATCGCTGCTCTTCGCTTGTTTCGTCCACTACTGCGTGCCACTGTGACTTTAGAGAATGGAGAACTGGCGCGAGTCGTGTGCCTGAAGAAAAAAGAAGTGCAGGGCAATGTGCTCTGGAAAGCCGGCCCATGGCGCAGTTCCGGTGACTGGTGGGAGCGGGAAGCCTGGGCGCGCGACGAGTGGGACATCGCTTTGCAAAATGCAGACAGTGTCGCTCTTTATCGATTGGTTCATGATCTGCTCGGCGGAAGCTGGTTCGTGGAAGGCACGTATGACTGAAGAACAGTGGCCAGTCTTTTCTGCGGAATTACTGGCCACTGTCCACTGACCACTGGACACTGATGTATATCGAGCTTCATGCCCGCTCTGCTTTCAGCTTTCTCGAAGGATCTTCCTTGCCTGAGGAATTGATGTCAGCCTGCGCCCGGCTCCATATGCCCGCCATGGCGTTGCTCGATACTGACGGAGTCTACGGTGCGCCACGTTTCCATATGGCGGCGAACAAATTTGAGCTCAAGGCGCACATCGGCGCGGAAGTTACGGCCAATTTTTCACCACAGAGGCACAGAGACACAGAGAAAAGCAATGAACAATCAGAAATCAATAATCAACGATTTAGAAATTCCTCCGTGCTTCCGTGTCTCCGTGGTGAATTTCGACTTCCGCTTCTGGTTTCCTCCCGCGCCGGCTATCAAAACCTCTGCCGATTGATCACCAAAATGAAGTTGCGTTCGAAAAAGGGTGAAGGTGCAGTCCAGAACGAAGAGTTGGAAGAACATGCCCAGGGCCTCGTCTGCCTGACTGGCGCCGCGGATGGGCCGCTGGCCGCGGCTTTGCGACAGGGCAGCATCGAAGAAGCTCGCAAGCAAGTCGAGCAGCTGGTTGGAATTTTCGGTTGCGGCAATGTTTACGTCGAGTTGCAGCGCCATTTCCATAGAGAGGAAGAAACGCGCAACCGTGCCGCTATCGCGATTGCCCGATCGCTCAATCTTCCTCTGCTCGCGACGAATGGCGTTTGCTATGCGGCTGCAAAAGATCGTGAACTCTGCGACGCGTTCACCGCCATCCGACATCATCGCACGCTGTCTACCGCGGGCCGGCTGCTGGCGCGCAATTCCGAGCGTCACTTGAAATCTCCGCAGGAGATGCAGCAACTGTTCGCCGACCTGCCCGAGGCCATTAACAACACACTCGAACTTTCTTCTCGTCTCGAATTTACATTGAACGATCTTGGCTACCAGTTCCCGCTCTATCCCGTTCCCGAGGGCGAAACCATGAACTCGTTTCTGCGCGAGCGCTCATGGGAAGGTTTTCGCGAGCGCTATGGCCGAACTTCACCGGACATGCAAACCCGCGCCCGTCGCCAGATTGAGCGCGAACTCGCGCTCATCGAAAAACTTAAGCTCGCGGGATATTTCCTTATCGTTTGGGATCTGGTCCGCTTCTGCCGCGAACAAAACATTCTGGCGCAGGGACGCGGCTCAGCCGCCAACAGCGCAGTCTGCTATTCGCTGGGCATCACGGCCGTCGATCCCGTCAGCATGGAGCTTCTTTTCGAGCGCTTTCTATCGGAGGAGCGCGGCGAGTGGCCCGACATCGATCTTGATCTGCCCAGCGGCGACGAGCGCGAAAAGGTTATCCAATACGTTTACCGGCGCTATGGCGAACGCGGCGCGGCCATGACTGCGAATGTCATCACCTACCGCAACCGCATGGCGGCGCGCGAAATGGGCAAGGCGCTCGGGTTCGATCCGGAAACGCTTGCCAAAATTTCCGCCGCGGTTGCGACCTGGGAATTCCGCGATGAAAACGATGCGCTCGACCGCCGCTTCCGCGATGCTGGGCTCGACTTGAAACATCCCCGCCTGCGTAAATACTACGAGCTGTGCCTTGCCGTGCAGGACATGCCGCGCCATCTTGGGCAGCACTCCGGCGGCATGGTCATCTGCCAGGGACAACTTGACTCGGTCGTCCCTCTCGAACCGGCTTCCATGCCCGGCCGCGTCGTGGTGCAGTGGGATAAAGAAGATTGCGCCGACATGGGCATCATCAAAGTCGACTTGCTCGGCCTGGGCATGATGGCTGTGCTCAAAGATTCGATCGAACTTATAAGTAAACATTATCGAGAGGAAGTCGATCTCGCGCATCTTCCGCAAGATGATCTCGAAGTCTATTCTGCGCTGCAGCAGGCCGACACGATCGGTCTGTTCCAGGTGGAAAGCCGGGCGCAAATGTCGTGCCTGCCGCGCCTGCGTCCGAAGCGTTTTTATGACATCGTGGTGCAGGTCGCGATCATCCGGCCGGGACCGATCGTTGGCCAAATGGTGAACCCTTTTCTATTGCGTCGACAGGGACGGGAAGACGTCACATATCCCCATCCTTCGCTCGAACCTGTGCTCAAACGCACGCTGGGCGTGCCGCTTTTTCAGGAGCAGTTGCTTCGTCTCGCCATGATCGCCGCCAACTTTACCGGCGGCGAGGCGGAAGACTTGCGCCGCGCCATGGGCTTCAAGCGATCGCAGGCGCGCATGAAAGAAATTGAAGCCAGGCTGCGCGCCGGTATGACAGACAACGGAATTTCGTCCGAGGCGCAGGAGAAAATTATTCTTTCCATCACATCCTTCGCGCTCTACGGATTTCCTGAATCGCACGCCGCCAGCTTCGCGCTTATCGCATATGCCAGCGCTTTTCTGAAGTGCCACTATCTTGCCGCGTTTACCGCCGCCCTGCTCAACAATCAGCCTATGGGTTTTTATTCTCCAGCGACGATCGTGAAAGACGCGCAACGCCACGGATTGAAAATGCTGCCGGTGGATGTGACTTGCTCGGAGTGGATGTGCACGTTGGAGACAGTGGTCAGTGGTCAGTGGCCAGTGGCCAGTAAAACGACAGCCGGCGGGACGCCGGCGCTACGCTTGGGATTGCGTTACGTTCGCGGATTGCGTGAGGAAGATGCTCAGGCGCTGGTGCGCGAGCGCTCGCTTGCTCCGTTCGCTTCTATTCATGATCTCACTCGGCGCGTTCCCAAACTTCGCAAAGACGAACTCACCACGCTGGCGGAAATCGGTGCGTTGAATTCAGTTTCCAGTTTCCAAAACCAAGTACCGAGATTCCTCCGCCCCTCGCATTCGCTCGGGGGTGGGAATGGCAAAAGTTTTACTGGGCACTCGGTACCAGGTACTAGGTACTCGCTTCACCGCCGCGACGCTCTCTGGCAGGTGGAACGCGCCGTGCGCGGCTCCGGGCCGCTGCTGGAAAATTTGCCTGAGCCCGATGCACCTTCGCCGCTCCAACCCATGAACCACGAAGAGCGTCTGGTTGCCGATTTCCACGGTACCGGTCTTACCGTCGGACGGCATCCCATGGCGTACCGCCGCGATTGGCTGAATGCCATGGGCATTCGCCGGGCCAGCGAACTTCGTGATATTCCTAACGGGAAGCGTCTTCGCATCGGAGGCTGCGTCATCACGCGCCAGAGGCCGGGAACCGCAAAAGGTTTTGTGTTTCTCAGTCTGGAAGATGAAACGGGAGTTGCCAATGCGATCATCACGCCTGATCTTTTTCACCGCAACCGCCTGCTGCTGACCTCAGAACGATTCCTCGCCATCGAAGGAATTCTTCAAAATCAGGATAATGTGATCTCGGTGAAAGCGGAACGTGTGCAGCCCCTGTTCGTCACCAAGGCCGAAACCGTTTCGCACGATTTTCACTGAATGGATCGGAAACTGGAAAGCAGAAACTAAGAACCGAGAACGGGAACCTCCGTACTACTCGATTGGAGGCGGTTCTTCCGGTCTGCCATTCTCCGGCGGTGCGAGCGGCAGTCTGGTGGCTCCGCGCATGATGTCGCGCTCCTCCGGGGAGAACATAGTTCTGAAACGGTTGGAATCGATGATCAGCTCCCGCTGCCCGGGAGGCATAGCGCGCAAGTCGCCAATCGCGGTCCTCACCATGCGCTGACGATCGGGAGCAAGCTGCTGCATTCGATTATGAATCTGCCGTGCCTGCTCCTTCTGTTCCGGAGTCAAATGCGCCCAGCGATCCATGCGATCGAGCATGCGTTCTTGCTGTTCCGGCGGAAGGCTCGAAAAATGCTGCAATCTTTGCCGCAACACCTGTTGCTGCGCTGGAGGCAAGCGGCGAAAGCCAGGATCATTTTCCAGTGCGCGCTGTCGCTCGGCAGGAGACAGATCTTTATGATGCCGCAACCAATCCCCGGCATGGTGCTGCTGCGGCGGCGCCACCATCCCTTGCCTGCGCTGCTGCGCAAACACGCGAAAACCCCGGTGCTGCGCAAGGCAAGGAGAACTCAGCAGGCCCAGCATTACCAGGCCAGCCGACAACCATTCCGCCATGAAACGCGCCCGCATCATTCTCCCCGCACTCTTCCCCAATCCGTCCAACCCCTTGCTGCTCGGCCGTACCAGTTCCTACTCCCTTACGGATTCGCCGCCACGTCCGGCTGCACTTGCAAATCATCCAGGAGATCAAAATCAGAGTAGACCTCGTGATTTTTTTCCAGCGACTGCAAATCGCTCACTGCCGTTCCCTCCGGCGCTGCCGACAAAGTATCGTTGACTGCGACCTCGTCAACGCTCTTGTAAATGCCGCTACCCTTGGAGAGGAACAGGCCCACCCCAACTGCCATCAGCACCGAGAGCGCCGCGGCCAGCACTGGACGCCGGAACCACGCGAGCCAGCCCGCCTGCGGCTTGGCCATCTCTTCCCGCAACCGCGCCTGCAGACGCACATCAAAATACGGCGACGGCTCCGGCACACGCCACTCATCGAGTAACGCCATCGTCTGCCGGATTTCTTCCATCTTGCCCTTACAGGCGCCGCAACCCGCCAGATGCCCATCAATCTCCTGTGTCGTTCCCGTCAAGCCGGACACCAGATCTGGAATGATTTCGCGAATCTCCTCGCACTTCATAACCATGCTCCCTTGTTTTCTCTTCGTCCCGTCACTTCTATAAAAATTCTTTTAACTGTTCCCGCAAAGTCTCGTACGCCCGAAACAACAACGACTTCGTGGCTGACTCGCTCAACTTCAGAACATCGGCAATCTGCTTGTAATCCATTTGCTGGTACTTGTGCATGATTACCGCCAGCTTCTGCCGTTCCGGCAGAGCTTCCACCTTGCTACGGATGGCAAGCATCCGCTCCCGCCGGAGCAAAGCTTCTTCGGCTGTAATCGTGCCGTCGGCGATGTCCAGCGTCGTCCCGGTTTCTTCATCGGGCTCATCCAGGCTGGCAGTCACCTCCGGCCGTTCATAGCGCGTATCACGCGCGTGGTTCACCGCCAGGTTGGTCGCAATCCGATAGAGCCAGGTAGTGAACTTAGCGCTGGCTTCGTAGGTCTGGCGCGAGCGGTACACCCGCAGAAAAACTTCTTGCGCGAGATCTTCCGCTGCGGCCGAGTTGCGCGCCATGCGGTACATAAAACTCACCAGCGGTCGCCGATACTTCTGAACCAGGTAGTCAAAGGCGGACTGGTCCCCCGCCTTGACTCGCAGCATGACTTCGGCGTCAGTGTAGCTTTCGGCGCCGGCCATTGCGGGTTGCAAGGTGCCCGCCGGGCGTGGCCCCAGCGAGGCCATCAGGACGCCCCGGTCCATGGCGGCAGTGCTCACACTAGATTGAACCCCGTCAGGGAGGGAAAGTTGCTCTTCGTTCTGATCAGACGGAACCCCGGAAGTCCGCCCAGATGAGGAGGATACGGTGGGTCGAGGGGGCCTGTTTTCTTCCGGCATCAGCAGTCACATTGGACATGGGTGCCAGCGGCTCCGAACCCGCCCTCGCCCCTGCCGAGCATAGGCTACCACGCCCTGTTCCTGCGTCCAAACCCCGCGCCGGCTGCTAAAAAGACTCGGTTCGCGCTGCTCGCATTTGGCGCTTGGAGTTGCGCGAACCATCCACTGATGTTTGAATAGAAAAGGGTTGGGCGCTTAACTCAGCGGTAGAGTGCCATCTTCACACGGTGGAAGTCATAGGTTCGAATCCTATAGCGCCCACCAATTTTATATTTTCTTCCTCAGGTTCGCTCCCGGCCGGCAAGCTGCCGGCGCTACTTCGTGTAGCTCACTCGCCAGATCGAGTCCGAGCCGTCGTCGCTTACCAGCAGCGAACCATCCGGAGCTACGGTAACTGCCAACGGGGCGTCCCCACACGTTGCCATCCGGCAGCACAAAGCCAGTGAGGAAGTCTTCATATTCGCCGCTGGCGTGGCCCGTCTGGTGCAGAGGCACGCGGATCACTTCATAGCCCACGCGCACCGCTTTGTTCCAGGAGCCGTGCTCACTTGCGAAAATGTCTCCCTTGTACTCGGCGGGGAACTGCTGGCCTTCGTAGAAAGTAAATTCCAGCGACGCGTTATGCGGCTGCAACAGCACGTCCGGGACGATCACTTTATCCTTCAATTCCGGATGCTTGCCCTGATGCCGCGGATCCTGATGCCCTCCCATGTACCACCACGGCCAGCCATAGAATCCGCCTTCCTGCACGTGAGTGATGTAGTCGGGAACCAGGTTGTCGCCGAGTGCGTCGCGCTCATTCACCGAGCACCACAGTTCGCCCGTCTCGGGATCCACCGCAATTCCGCCGCCGGCGTTGCGAATGCCGTAGGCATACACGCTCAAAGTGCAGTTTGCGGGATCGCACACCAGAATGTCGGCGCGGTCCTTCTCAGCTGGATGGGTGTCGGGGTCGTTTATGTTCGATCCCGAGCCCACCGCGACGAACAATCGTTTGCCATCTTTGGAAAACGCCACGGCTCGAGTCCAGTGCCCGCCTGTATCCGGGAGATCGGCGATGTGTTCGGGAGCGCCGCTCGCCTTCAGATCGCCGTTGTGATAAGGGAAGCGAACTAGTTCGCTGGTGCTGCCTACGTACAGCCATTGCGGGTCGGGTCCTGGAGGATAGAACGCCAGGCCGTAGGGATGTTTCAAACCGCTGGCGAAAACCGCCGACTGCTCGGGCTTGCCGTCGCTGGTCAGCCCGCGATACACCCGGATGCGTCCGGGGTCGCTCTCGGTAAGAAAGATGTCGCCGTTCGGAGCGGTGCGCAAGGTCCGAGGGTTGTCGAGAGCGCCGGCATACAAGTCGACCTTGAATCCGGGAAGCGCCACCGGCCAGGCATTTTCCGGCCGCGCCACTAATTTCGGACCATTCTCGGCTGATTGCGTGGCATACGGCTGCGGAAGATCGGCTACGGTGATCTTGCGAACCGTTCCCGACTTCTCATAGCGGAAGTCGGTGAAGGGCGGCGTGGGCGGCGGAGCCTTGAATGTCGAAGCACTGGTGTCGACCGGAGCCGTATCGGCCGGAGCCGGCGCATTTGCTTCCTGCGCCGACTGCGGAGATTCCATTGACTTCACGTAGGTGACAACCTGCCAGCGCTCCCGGACCGGCAACGATGCCCACGAAGGCATCCCGTTATCTTTATCGCCGCGGGTGATGAACCAGAAGATTTCGCCGGGCGTGATGGAATCGAGCTTGCCATCTACCAGCGACGGCACATTCCCAGTGCCTTTTAACGTCCTTCCATGGCACGAAAGGCAATTACGCGCATATAACTGCTTTCCGGCGAGCACGGCCGCTGGCTTTCCTTCATACGGATTCTTGGTTGCCCGGGCTGACGCGGGCGCGTCGTGGAATTTTGTGTTTACATCCGCTGCCAGCAGCGCAGCAGGCAGTAGAATTGCGGCTGTGATGAACGCATATCGACTGGCTAAAGAGCGCATAAATCCTCTCCGCATAGATTTCAGCTGAAGATTTTACCCTGAAACTTTGGATGCAGGTGGCCTGCGCCCGGATTGTGCCAAAGATGGTTGACTGGTATAAGCCCGCAGACGCCAAACTTCGTCCTAACCTGGTCCCAATTTGACCGGGTTACTCGGAGTTGTTACCAGCGCCCGCCCTGGCCCGTCCGGGTCTGCTTGTAACTTTACTTCCTGGATACAACCTTCCCTCCTGTAACTTGATCAGACAGCAATAAAGCCGTATAAGCTAATGAACAACACACTTCAACCCCGACCCTGCAGATGGAGCGTTTCATGCGATCTTCTCTCATGCGATCTTTGAAGCTGTTTCTGCCCCTACTGGCCTCAACCCTGTGCTTCGCCCAGCAGGCGGATCGCATCGCCGGTCCCATTGATTCCAGCCAGATGGTCACGCTGCCCGGCCATGCCGACCGGCTGGCGCAGCCCCAGTACGACCAGGGTCCGGTTGAGCCATCGTTCCAGTTCGGCCGTGTCACGCTTGTCATGGCCCCTTCGCCGAGTCAGCAAGTTGCGCTCGATCTGCTTCTCGCGCAGCAACAGGATCGCTCGTCGCCTAACTACCACAAGTGGCTAACTCCCGAGCAGTTCGCGGATCGCTTCGGCGTTAGCCAAGGCGATATCAAAAAGATCACGGCGTGGCTCGAAGGGCAGGGCTTCCAGGTTTTCAGCGTGCCCCGCGGGCGCACTTCGGTCAGCTTCAGTGGCACAGCGGCCCAGATCCAAAGTTCCTTTAAGACGGAGATCCACCGCTACGATGTTAACGGTCGACAGCATATTGCCAACTCCATCCCGGTCGAGGTGCCCGTGGCGCTGAGCGGCGTGGTTACAGGAGTTCGCGGCCTCACCGATTACCACCCCAAGCCCATGTACGTACGCCCGGTTCATGGTGGCAAAAACGGACCGCATCCCGGCTACACATCAGGCGAAGGGGCAGGTTACGTCTTAGCTCCGGGCGACATCGCGACCATCTACGATCTCAATACGCTCTACAACTCATCGCCCGCCATCGACGGCACCGGGCAAAAGCTCGCCATCATCGGCGAGACCGATATTTACCTTGCCGACATCGCCGACTTCCGATCACACTTCGGGCTGAACCCGATCACCGACTGCTCGACCGATGCGAACGGCATTGTTACGGCTACGTCGTGCAACACCACTAATTTTCAATACGTGCTGGTTGGTGCCGATCTCGGAGCACCCAGCACTTGCGGCGACTTACCTGAGGCCGATCTCGACATCGAATGGTCGGGAGCTACAGCGCGGAACGCCCAAATTATCTTCGTCAATGCTCCGGCTACATTTAATGCCCAATGCACAGAGATCACCAACGGCGGCGGCACCGACGTCTCTCTGACCTATGCTATCGACAACGTGATCGCTCCGGTCATCAGTATGAGCTATGGACTGTGCGAGGTCGAAGCAACGTCCCTTGAAACCGAGCTTAAACAAGGCAACGCCGAAGGCATCACGATCATGAACTCCTCCGGCGATTCGGGTGCTGCGGCGTGCGACGACGGCCCGTCGAGCAGCACTCGACCTTTCCCCGCTGCCGACGGCGGATTGATCGTGAACTATCCCGCCAGCAGCCCGGAGGTTACCGGCGTCGGCGGCACATCTATTCCCTTACCCCACCTTCTACAACAGCAGCTATTGGAATTCGAACAACACCAGCACTGTAAATTTCGGCGGGTCAGCACTGACGAGCCTCGAGGGACAGGAGGCCGCGTGGAACGACACCGCGGCATTTGCGCAGCTCTGTCAGGAGGGCGATCTAAACCCTCAGTTCTGCTCGCAGGGCGGTAGCCCGGCTGTAGCGCATTGGGTCGATATCACCTCCGCGGCGACCGCACAGCAAGACCTCTGGGTCTCCGCCGGCGGAGGTGGGGTAAGCAACTGCGTCAACGAGACCGGCGATATCTGCGAGGCAGGATTTCCAAGGCCCTCCTGGCAAGCAGTAACAATTCCTAGCCAGGGGAGCCCGCAGAAAACCTATCGTTTGGTGCCGGATGTCTCACTGCTGGCGTCACCGGATTTTCCCGGCTACATCTTCTGCACTCCACTCGACCAATGGACCTCCAGTTCGAGCACAGCCAGTACGTGCGCCGGCGGCATTTCAACCGCCATCGATTCCTACTCTTCGATAGTGGGCGGAACTTCCGCTTCGTCCCCGGTCTTCGCTGGCATCGTCACCCTGCTCAATCAATATCTGGGAAGCGCCGGCCTGGGCAATATCAATCCCATGCTTTATAGCCTGGCTGCTACGCCGGCCAATGGAGCCTTCCACCAAATCACTAGCGGAGACAACGATGTTTACTGCCAGGCTGGTACGCCATCCGGTCAGCCCACGGATGTGATCTGCCCGGCGGGAGGTGTCTTCGGATTCGACGCCTCTAACGCCGACTCCACAACCGGATATAACCTGGTCGGGGGTCTCGGCTCCGTCGATGGCGACAGTCTCGCCGTCGCGTGGGCCGCTTCCCGCAATACAGGCAGCTCGATCACGATCACGAGCGTATCAGCGACAAACGTCACCGTAGGCACCAGCGTGAGCTTTGCGGTTTCGGTTACGCCCACAAGCGGCGTCGGATCGGTCCGATTCTCCACACTCAATAACGGCATCACCACTGTTCTGGGAAGTGCGACCCTGGACGTTCCCTACCCGTCGACCACGACCGGAACGACAACGTTTGCCACCACAAAGCTTCCAGGTGGCACCAACAGCGTTACCGCTACCTACACAGGAGACGCGTCCGTCGGCGCCTCGACCTCCGCTCCCACGACGGTCACCGTTACGGTCCCGTTCACCATGTCCGCGAGTGCGCTCAGCCCAGCGAGCGTCCCAGCCGGGCAGACTTCTATCTCGACCGTAACCATCACGCCTAACAACGGTTTCACCGGTACCGTAAGCTTCACTAACTCCACTGCTTCCAATCCGGGCAGCTGCACTGCGGGCCTGCCTGCGGGAGCGCTTTGCAGTTTCAGTCCTGGCAGCGTGACGCTCAGCGGCAGCGGTTCCCAGCAAGCTACATTGACTATCACCACCGTAGCCAACATGGCGCTACCCTCGGGCGCTTCGGCGATTACTATTACCGGAACCAGCGGCAGCACCGCGATCGCCGCAACCGTCAACCTTACGGTGACCGCGACCAACCAGTCCTTCGCGCTCACGACAACCGCGGCCACCTTCTCGGTAACAGTGGGAGGCACGGCGCCGGTCAGTCTGACCGTTAATGGTACGGGTACGCCCATCTCTTTTGTGACTAACAACGTTACCGCTTTGCCGCTCACCTATAGCTGCTCGGGAACGCCGTCATTGTCCACGGCGGAAATCTCTTGCCTATGGAGTCCCTCAAACGGCCAATCCGTTACCGCCGCCGGAGTCACGCTCAATCTCAAGACCACCCCTCCCACTTCCGGGCAACTGCGCACGCCGCTGGACCGTGGCAGCAGGATCTTCTATGCCATGCTGCTTCCCGGCTTGTTTGGAATTGTTTTCGCTGCGGGATCGCGCACTCGCGGCTTGCGCCTGCTCGGCTTGATTGTGGTTCTTGGCTTCTCGACGCTGTGGCTAGGCTCTTGCGGCGGCAGCGGCGGTGGCGGCACCACGGTCCCGCCAAATCCCGGGACGCCCGCAGGTTCCTACATGGTGACTATCAACGCCACTACTGGCGGTACAAACCCGGTTCCGCTGACCAACAACGGCTCGCCGCTTACGATCACGCTCAACGTGTCGCAGTAGGCAGCACAATGCCCGCAAGCGCTCCGCTCAGGCGGAGCTTTTTTCATGCACATGGTTTTTTTTCTCAGTCGTCGCCGAGGTCTAAAGCCCGAAGGCCGAAAGCCGGAGCCTGATAAGCCATGTCCTCCTGTGCAAAACGGCTCCCACTTGCCCCTTGCGCGCTTGCGCCGGGGCGAGTACCATGAGCTTGTTCTCATTGGCCTCGTTCCCGCGTTGGCCTTCCGCGCCCCAGGCCGTTCCCGGCGGCGCGACGGATTCCGATAACGGATAACCGATACGCAAAATTTAGAGTTTTTTGTTAGTGCGAGTTTGCATCACCAGAGAGCGGTCGATCGCGATTGCGTTCCAGCCCAACCCGCCGTTCCGCATGGAAAGTGGGCTGTGCCCCCTCGAACGCGCGATCGCGAAGCTTGATGGTTGACGTATGTGACTGAGTGGTGTCACCGAGCAAGTGGTTAGGCCCCGCAAGAACAGTGGCTTTGCGCCAACCCTGTGAGAGCCTGCCGCAACCCAATGGGGAAACGTACATCGTGATATTTTGCCGCCCTGCACCGGGACGAAAACCCGGCCTAGCAGGTTTGAGAGGACTATGAACGCAGGATCATCAGGACAAGGACGGGGACAAGGAAGACCCTCCGGTGGTGGAGGCAGAAGACGGCGTCGCGGACGCCGCCCCAACAATCCCCGCGGGCCTCGCCCCGCGGGCCCAAGCCAGGCGCGCCACAACCAGGATGGCATCTACACCGCGCCCATGGACCACAGCTATCGCGCGGCGTTGGCCGGCAATGGCAATAATGGCCAGGGAGCGCGCCGCCAGCGGCCGGGCTTCGCCGCGCCTTTTGCGCCCGCCGACCCTGAGCCTCTGCCCGCGTTGCGCGAAGATTCCAACTCGCGCATCTTTGCCTTCGTCGACGATCTGTTCTTTGCCGCCAAGATCCAAGAGACGGCCCGCAAGCTCAACGTAAAGGTCGAGTTCGCCAAGAACGACAAAGACCTCGCCGATCGCATGCAACAGAATGGCGAGGAGAAGCCTTCGCTGATTATTTTTGACCTCAACAACGTCAACGCCAAACCGCTGACGCTGATCCCTAAGCTAAAGGCAAAACTCAAGAAGGGGACCTCGATCATCGGATTCCTCTCCCACGTGCAAGGCGATCTCAAGCAGAAGGCGCATGAAGTGGGCTGCGACATGGTTCTGCCGCGTTCGGCTTTCTCCCAGAATCTTCCTCAACTGCTGCGCCGCCACGGAGCCTCGGAAGAAGAGAATCCGACGGTACAGTAGGGAACGGGAAACTGAGAACTGAGAACTGAGAACTGCTCTCCTACCCCGGAGGCCAACTCAGATGACGTCCGCCCAAGAGGTGGACGTGAAGATGAAACACCGACTGCCCCGCTCCAGGACCCACGTTCAGCACGGTCCGGTATCCCTCCTCGATATTGCGCTGGCGCGCAATCTCAGCCGCCGCTAGGTGGCAGCGGCCAATCACTTCGGCATCCTCGGCCTGCGCCTCTTTCAGTCCCGCAAAATGTTTCCTGGGGATGATCAGCACATGCGTGGGAGCCTTGGGGTTGATGTCTTCAAAAGCCAACACGTGCTCGTCCTCATAAACTTTCTTCGCGGGAATCTCGCCGCGGAGAATGCGGCAGAAAAGGCAGTCGCTCGTGGCGTCGGTCATGGGAAACTCCGGCGTGAGGATAACAGAAAAGTAGCCAGGGGCAGTGTTCAGTCTTTCGATCCTCATGGGCTGATCCCTGACCACTGACCCCTGCTCTAATCCAGTCTCACCAGAAACACCGCCCCCTCCGGCGTTTCGGTCTCCGCGACCATTTGCTGAGCCCGCTCGCGGTCGTCGCCGAAAACGCGCACCCGCACCCACCAATCGCCGGCAGGACTGGCAAAGCGCAGCACCTTAGCTGTGCGGTAGCGGCGTGTCAGGTGGTCGGCAAGTTTCGCGGCTTCGTCTTCGTCGGGGAAGCCGCCAATCTGCACCGCCCACTTTCCGCCGGTATCGAGTGGCGCCGGCGCCTGCATCACTTCCACTTTTACTTCAGCAATTCCGGGCAGGTAGACATCGAGCTTGCGCGCCGCCGCCAGCGATAAATCGAGAACCCGGCCGGGAATGAATGGTCCGCGGTCGGTGATCCGTACCAAAGCCGTGTGGCCGGTCTTCAAATTGGTGACCCGCACGATTGACCCCAGAGGAAGTGTGCGGTGTGCCGCGGTCATGGCGTTCATGTTGTAGACTTCGCCATTCGATCCGCGGCGGTTGTGATATGGCGGACCGTACCAGCTCGCGCGTCCGATTTCAGTAGCCAGCGGCGCGGTGTTCGCAGGAATCGCGGGCTCGGCAAGGTCGGCGGCACTTTCTTTGTCACTGCGTTCGGCTCCCAGCGGCTGGTTATTTTTAGCGGTGCTCGCGGGAGGGGTTGCAGCCGGCGATTCGGTTGAAGAAGGCTCGGTGGTCGCGGCGGGAGGCGGCGGCACATTCACGTGCGCCTGCTTGGGATGGCCGCATGCCGCAAGCAACAGCAGGATCGTGAGCAGCAGAGTGAGAATCACAGCGTTCTGGACGAAAGCGGCGGGACGAAGCTTCACTTTTGCGAAGCTTTTTGTTGCTCTTTTTGCTGTTCCAGATAGTCGGCCAACTCGATGAGCTTTACACTCGCGGTACGCAGGGCCTTGGTCGAGTGCTGGCGCACGGCGGGAACCACCTCGTCGTTCAGATACTTGATGAACTCGGGAATTTCTTTCTCGATCCGTTCGGCAGCCTCGGCGACGGTCTTGCTGACACGCGCCGACGCGTCTTCCACCTTGCGGTTGAAGTCGTTCATAATGCTCCTCAATACTGCTGGGCGTGGATGAACTCACGCAAATGTTGCGGATGCCAGGCCCGACCATTATTTCGCGCTTGAGAGCGCGGGTCAATGACGGAGCATATGCGGGCAGCCCGCACTCTGGGGGTCATGGCAGCATCAATTTGCCTTTGCAGTAAGGATTGCATCCTTGATAAAGTAAGGATATGCCCAAGGTGACCTCCAAATTGCAGTTGACCGTGCCCAAGAAGATTGCCGACCAGTACGGCATACGTCCGGGCGACGAACTGGAATGGATTCCTGCGGGTGAAAGCATTCGAGTAGAGTTGGTCCGCCGCAAAGCCAAAGCCGGGCAACCGCTAACCGCCGAGGAGCGGGTGGCGCTGTTTGACGCGGGCATGGCACGCGTGGACAAGCTACAATCCGGGCAACTGAACGCCAATCTCGGAAAACCGGCGCCCAACGATCGCGGCTGGACGCGAGAGGATTTGTACAACGATGACCGAGGGTTGCCGCGTGGCTTCCCTCGTTGATACCAACATCCTGGTTTACTGCTATGATCCGGCCGATTTGAGGAAGCGCACAATAGCGCGCGATCTTCTGCGCCAGGGAGCGGCAGCTAACGCGCTGCGTATCCCGCATCAGGCCTTGGTGGAGTTTGTTAACGTGGTGACCAGGCAGCGGACGGCGGGACCTCTTCTCAGCCAGGAAGAAGCATGGCGTCAAGCTGAGGATTTTCTCAACGAGTTCCAAGTTCTCTGTCCCAATGAGAAAGTGTTTCGCACCGCGATGTTTGGGATGGCAGCTTACAAACTCCCATGGTATGACGCGCACCTTTGGGCATACGCCGAACATTATGAGTTGCCTGAACTTCTCTCCGAAGATTTCGAGCATGGTCGCAGGTACGGCGCCGTGCGCGTAAGAAATCCTTTCTTGGCTGCCGGTGCGGCTTAGGCTGAGAAGCGTGAAGACGCCACGATCCGCTCCGAGTTTCCCTTCCAACCCCCAGCAGCGGCAATTTCGCAAGAGAATGCTTGCGTGGTACGAGGCGCATCGGCGAGATCTGCCCTGGCGTGCCAACCGCGATCCCTACCGCGTATGGCTTTCCGAAATCATGCTGCAGCAGACGCGGGTGGCGGCGGTGATCGAACACTATCAGGAATTCCTGCGGCGTTTTCCCACGGTGGAGAAATTGGCGACGGCGCGCGAGGCGAGCGTGCTCGCCGCGTGGAGTGGTCTGGGATATTACCGGCGTGCGCGCATGCTGCACGCCGCGGCGAAAGTCGTGGTGCGAGAGTATGGAGAAAAGTTTCCGGCGACCGCCGAAACCTGGCGTGCTCTGCCCGGAGTGGGACGCTACACTGCGGCGGCAATAGCCAGCATCGCCTTCGAAGAACCAGCCGCCGTGGTCGATGGCAACGTCGAGCGCGTGTTGCAGCGGGTATCAGGGAAGCGGCTGGCCGGAGAAGACTTGTGGAATGCCGCAGAGGTTCTTCTGGATGCCAAGCATCCCGGCGATTTCAATCAGGCGATTATGGAACTGGGCGCGGTCGTATGTACACCCCGCGCGCCGGCGTGCTTGACCTGTCCGGTGATCGAACTATGTGCTACCCGCGGTGAGATGCCCACGCTCGCGAAACCAGCCCGGCAGAAGAAGCGGGAGATTCACTACGCTCTGCATCATCGAGATGGAGAGATTTTTCTGGTACGGCGGCCGCCAGACGCGTCGCTCATGCCAGAAATGTGGGAACTGCCCGAGCTGCGGAGTACGAATGGAACGGGTCGCCCCTCCCTCACGCTGCGCCATGCGATCACAGTCACCGATTACACCGTCCACGTTTGGCGCGGCACCTCGCCATCGAGCGTTCATGGAAAATGGATTCCGTTGGAGAGGCTCAGGCAGGTTGCCCTTACCGGTCTGGCACGGAAGATTCTGCGAAAGGCGGAAATGCTCTGAGGAAGATCGACGGACCCACCGGCAGTCTTCCACCGGCTGCTGACCGCGCCTCATATCATCTAAAATGAAGGCAGGTCAGAGCGAGACCACATGCGCTGGCTGCGAAACATCCTGAAAAGACAAACGGGAGGACGACCGATGGCGGCATTGACTGCGGGCACGAAAGCGCCCGACTTTGAACTGAAGGCGATGGATGGCAAGCGTTTCGTGCTGCGCGAGGAACTTGCGCACAGTCCGGTGGTTTTGGCATTTTTCAAAGTTTCCTGTCCCATCTGCCAGTATGCGTTTCCATTCCTGGAGCGGCTGGAACGGGCCTATGGGCACCATGGCGTCAGGCTCGTCGGTGTTTCGCAGGACGATCCCAAACACACCGCAGCCTTCACCAAGGAATTCGGCGTGACTTTTCCTGTGCTGCTCGACGACAGGGATAACTATCCCGTGTCGAATGCCTACGGCTTGACCAACGTCCCGAGCATCTTCTGGATCGCACAGGATGGCAAGATCGAAGTTTCCAGCGTCGGCTGGGTCAAGGCCGACTTCACCGAGATCAGCCGAAGGTTGGCGGACTCACGGAAGATCTCTCCCGTAACCGTGTTCAAGCCGGGAGAAGACGTGCGGGATTTCCGCGCTGGTTGAAGCTCGAAGAATTGATCCCGCGGTCGCGGGACGCGTAATCGGCAGCAAAACCACCGACGAGGCCCAGACGTGGGGCAACAATCG
The DNA here is from genome assembly GCA_963743115.1 of uncultured Acidobacteriaceae bacterium. Taxonomy (GTDB): domain Bacteria; phylum Acidobacteriota; class Terriglobia; order Terriglobales; family Acidobacteriaceae; genus Sulfotelmatobacter. Next base: position 807,756 of record CAVUOM010000003.1, read on the forward strand.
CAGGTACAACTGCAAACTTGCCCGTAAGGCCCGGTGGTGACTGACCTGCCGTGCAATCGTTTGGGTTCCTCTCCTATAACGAAACTCCTCCCGTCCGTTACAATTCTTTAAGTCATAACTATAGACATTCCTGGCGATAGGGAGTGCTCGCGCCAACACTGCGCTTCGTTGTGGGGAAAAAAGACAGATCTATGCAAGGATTCGCGAGAAGAAGTGTTCTGGCCGGCGTGATCGTCGCTCTGAGCCCCCTCGTGTGGGGGGAAGGTGGCGCGCCTCCGGCTCCGGTACCAGCCGCAACCAAGCGCGAGGCGGTTTCGGTGCGTTTGCCGGGCGCGGCGTTTGCCGCGATGGAGACCATCAATCCCGAACACATTCGCTGGCATGTCCGCTTTCTCTCGCACGATCTTCTGGAAGGCCGTGGCACCGGGCAGCGCGGCGGCGACATCGCCGCCGAATACATCGCCACGCAGTTTGCGGAATATGGATTGAAGCCGATAGGTGACAACGGATCGTACCTGCAGAAGGTGCCCCTGGTGGGGATCACGACGCTTCCCGAAACAAAGTTTTCGCTCGTGCCGAAGCAAGGCGCCGCGATGAATCTGAAGCCGCTCGATGACTACGTCGCTTACGATCAGACCCAGCAAGCCCAGTCCGACGTGGACGCCGAGATCGTCTACGTGGGCTATGGCATTGAAGCTCCGGAATACAACTGGGACGATTACAAAGGCGTGGACGTGCGCGGCAAGGTCCTGCTCATGCTGGTGAACGAGCCACCGTCGGACGATCCGAAGTTCTTCAAAGGCAAAGCCCTCACCTACTACGGCCGCTGGACTTATAAATACGAAGAGGCAGCGCGCAAGGGCGCGGTGGGCGTGATTCTCATCCACAGAGAAGACATGGCAAGTTATCCCTGGGAAGTGGTGCGGAACTCCAATTCCGGGGAGAAGTCTTATCTGAACGTGGAAGGCCCAGTGTTGAAGGTCGCGTCCTGGGTGCAGTTGGATGTGGCGCGGAAATTAGCGGCGGAGTCCGGCATGGATCTGGAAAAGATGATGGCCGATGCCCGCACGCGGGAGTTTCATCCGGTAAATCTGGGGACGAAGCTGAAGGCGCACATGGTGAGCAACGTGCGGCACTTCGAGTCGAACAACGTGCTGGCGATGCTGCCGGGTTCTGACCGCAACCTGAGAGACGAAGCGGTGATGTACACAGCGCACTACGACCACTTTGGGATCCGCCCAGATATGCCGGGCAACAACATCTTCCACGGCGCCGCCGACAACGCCACGGGCTGCGGTATTTTGCTGGAACTGGCGCGCGCATTTAGTGTTGCCAAAGACCGGCCGGGAAGGTCAATCATCTTTGCGGCAGTCGCGGCCGAGGAGCAGGGATTGCTGGGGTCGGAGTATCTAGGCAAGCATCCGCCGGTTCCCGCGGGGAAGATTGCGCTCGATCTGAACTACGACAATGTGCAGCCGCTGGGAGCGCCGGAGGAAGTAGAAGTCTCAGGCGCGGAGCGGACTACGTTCTATCCATGGGTTCAGGCTATGGCCAAAGAGTTTCGGCTGGCCATCCGTCCTGACGCCCGCCCAGAAGCCGGGCACTTCTACCGCTCCGATCATTTCAGTCTGGCCCGCGTCGGCATTCCCGCATTCTCAATCAACGAAGGCATGAAGTTCAAAGGTCACGACGAGGCCTGGGGTGTGGCGCAGGACAAGGAGTACACGGAGAAACGCTATCACCAGCCGAGCGACGAATACCATCCTGAAATGGATTTCGTCGGCGATGGCGCGATGGCACGATTCGGCTTCGCGCTGGGCTGGGAAGCGGCCAGCTTCACGAAGCTGATCGGATGGCAGAAGGGCGATGAGTTCGAAGCGGCGCGGATCAAAAGTCAGTAGCCAGCATCCGGCACCGAGTACCTAGTGCCCAGTACCCGGAAAATGAACTTACCTGGCCGGGCACGGCGCTCCCGCCGCCTGCCATTGCTTCACTTTCGCAGAAAACTCGTCATGCGCCATGGGGATGGGAGTTCGACCCTCACCGGGATTCCACGCCCACATTACCAGCTTATCTTTCGTAAGGTGCTCGACCAGTTGATCGAGATTGCGGTTTCTGTTTTGTTTGCGGTCCTTGATCGATTCGCAGATTTGCGCGTCGGTCAGTCCTTGCCAGATCATCGGCATGCTGGCAGGCGGCAACCCCCAGTTGGGCGCGCCGGGTGGCAGATGCGCACCCGCCAGATTATGATCCTGATGACAGGTGCTGCACCTTTCCGCGGTGACTCCGTGACCGTCTGTGCCACGCCTCACGTTCATTGCGTGCGGATGCCCGTCATCCCCCTGCCGGGGATAATCTCCTTGAGAATGGCAGTTCATGCAGCGGGGGTGGCGCAGCACAGGAACAAATGCGATGAACAGCGCTCCATCGCCGCCGGCTTCGGCCACGGCAACTTTTGTGTCGGATGGCGGTTCCGCCGCGGCTACTGAACCCGAAAGCCACAGTGCTCCGGCGATGCCGAACGCGGTCAGAGTCGCCACCCACGGCTGAAATGCGAGATGCAAGCGCTTCATACCGCCTCCGTCAGACGAATGGGCAACCGGCGGATTCGCTTCCCGGTAACCGCAAACACAGCGTTCGCGATCGCTGGTGCAGCGCACGGAACGCCGGGCTCTCCAATCCCGCCAGCTTTCTCGTTGCTTTCGACAATATAGGTTTCGATCTCCGGACACTCATTGATGCGCATCACAGGAAAAGTATTAAAGTTGGTCTGCTGCAAGCGTCCGTGCTCGAAGGTCAGCTCCTGGAAAAGCGCCGCCGACGCGCCGAAAATTGCGCCTCCTTGGAGCTGCGCCTCGATAATACCCGGGTTAACGTACTGACCGCAGTCGACCGCGCAGACCATGCGATGCACGCGAACCTTGCCATCCGCTACTGAAACCTCGGCCACCAGCGCGGCATAGCTCCCAAAAGCAAAGTGTACCGCGATCCCGCGCCCCACCCCTCTCGGCAAAGGTTTATCCCATCCCGCCTTTTGGGCGGCGAGGTCGAGCACGCCAAGATGCCGGGGCTGTTTCAACAAAAGCTGGCGCCGGAATTGGTACGGATCTTTTTGGGCGAGTACGGCCAGTTCGTCGACGAAACATTCCACCGCGAATGCTGTGTGAGAATGGCCCACCGAACGCAGCCACTGAACCGGGACGTTGATCTCCGCCTGGTGCGATTCAACCGTCAAGTTCGGGATCGCGTAAGGAAGATCGTCAACCCCCTCCACGGACGCAGGATCGTAATCTTTTCCCTTCATCATCACCGCGAAGGGCGTCCCAGCCATGATCGACTGGCCCACCAGCCGCGATCTCCAACCGACCGGATTACCACCCGCGTCGATGCCGCCCTCGACGGCATGCAGAAACGCCGGGCGGTACCAGCCGCCCCGCATGTCATCCTCGCGCGTCCAAATCACTTTTACCGGTGCGCCCGCCGCTTTAGCGACGTGAACCGCTTCCACCACAAAATCTGACTGAGGATTCGCTCTGCGTCCGAAGCCGCCGCCGAGGAACGTGGTGTGGAGTTGCACCTTCTCGTTCGGCAATCCAGCGATTTTGGCTGCGTTGGCACGATCGACGGTTTGGAACTGCGAGCCAGTCCACACCTCGCAGGAGTCCGCCCGCAAATCCACCACGCAGTTCAGCGGTTCCATCATCAGGTGAGAGAGGTAGGGAACTTCATATACGGCCTCAATCCTCTTCGCCGCATTAGCCAGCGCGCTCTCTGCATCGCCATCTTTGCGAACGCTGGTGCCTGGCGTCTTCGCGCGCTCGCGGAACTCCTGCATCATCTGACCTGTGCTGAAGTTCTGCATACTGCCTTCATCCCAATCCACCTGCAGAACGTCTCTCGCCATTTTGGCCTGCCAGAAAGTGTCTGCGATTACTGCTACGCCGGCGGGAACAGCGACGATCTTACGCACACCCGGCATCGATCGGGCCCGGGAATCGTCAAAGTTCTTTATCTTCGCTCCAAAGATAGGAGGGCGGGCGATCACAGCGGTCAGCATCCCCGGCAATTTGACGTCGATTCCGAAGACAGCCTTGCCGTTCAACTTTTCTGGAGTGTCGAGCCGCTTGATTGGTTTACCAACCAGTTTGAATGTCTTGGGATCTTTCAGCTCTACGTGTTCCGGAGGCGTGAGCTTTGCCGCCGCGTTAACCAGTTGGCCATACGTCAGCTTGCGATTCGATCCGCTAAACACTGCTCCCGATTCTGTGCGGCAGGCAGTCGGATCCACATTCCACTGCTGCGCCGCCGCGGCGATCAGCAGAGCGCGTGCGGCCGCGCCGGCCTGACGAAACTGTTCCAGTCCCGACCATACGCTGGAGCTTCCCCCCGTCATCTGCATGCCGAACGCGGGATGGTTGTACTTGGGGTCGACGGGAGCAGACTCATAGCCCACCTTTGTCCAGTCGGCATCCAGCTCTTCGGCCAGCAGCATGGGTAAGGAAGTGTAGACTCCCTGCCCCATCTCCGAATGGTTCACAATGACGGTGATCCGTTCGTCGGTTCCGATCCGCACGAAGGCGTTGGGCATAAATGTATTCATGGATGTCTGCGCCGATGCCAGGCTGCTGATTCCAGGAAACTGAAAGCCGATGAGCAGGCCGCCGCTGGCCGCTACAGAAATCTTCAAGAAGTCGCGACGTTGCATCCCCGTGCGCTCTATCGCCGTGGGTGTCATTTGACTGTTCATCGGGCACCTCTCTTGGAAACCATCTCCGCTGCAAGATGGATGGCTCGCCGAATCCGCGGATAGGTCCCGCAACGGCAGATGTTGCCGGTCATCGCCTCGTCAATGTCGTCATCCGTCGGCTGCGGTTTCTCGCGCAACAGCACAGCCGCGCTCATCAGCTGTCCGGACTGGCAGTAGCCACATTGGGGAACGTCCACTTCCAGCCAGGCTCGTTGCAGTGGGTTACTGAGGTCAGGGGAAAGTCCTTCGATTGTCGTAACCGCTTTTCCCGTCGCTCGCGATACCGGAGCGACGCAGGACCGCACCGCTTCTCCGTTGATGTGCACGGTGCATGCACCGCATTGCGCCATGCCACATCCGTATTTCGTTCCAGTCAGACCGAGATTTTCACGGATAACCCAGAGCAAGGGGGTGGAAGGATCAACGTCAAGATCGACGCGTTTGCCGTTAACGGAGAAGCCGACCATAGTAGTTCTCCTGATTTTGTTTTGGGTCGTTGTCGGCGGCAAGCTGCCGCGACGCCATCGATTCTACATCTTCGAGAGAAGGCAATTCTTGGGGCGGGGTGAACTCTTGCTCAGCAAAATCAGGCGTAACGCACGTAACTTGCGTAACTTTAGCTGCCGCCCTGTGCATGCTAGCCTCGATATGTACATGTGTAATCAGCAACTTCCAAGATTCTGACGATTCGCGAATGCCTCGACTACCCATCTTCCGTCTCGGCAAGGAGCCAGAGAAACTGGCACCGCCGGAGATGATCGCTGCTGCGCCATCGCTTGCTCTTGAAGGACTTGCGGTTGGAGTCGACAACCTGCGGCATGATGTCGTCCTCAGCCCGCGCTTTGTAGATGCGGCGCGGGCGCAGATCACACGGCTGATCGTTCGCCACGGCGAGTTGGAGGGATTGCTGGCGGCCGAGACTCCACACCGAAACCAGGGACCTTCGTGGATGCGAAGTGCCGTAACCAGCCAAAGTCGCACCCCTGCCGAAAAAGCTGACTGGAAGCCGGTTCTGGCTGAACTGCACCTTGCGGCGCTGAATCGTGCGAAGAAGGAAGAAAAGATTTCCGTCGATTTGCTGGCCCGGCTGGCCGTGACCAAGTTTCTCCGCATGGAGATGAACCTGCAGTTTGCGCAAGTGCTCGAACGCTGCCGCGTTCTGCTCAAGACTTACGACGGCATACGGCAAGGCAAAGGGGTGGAGTATCGCGAGCGCGTGGCCGGCTTCCAGGTGCGAAAGAAAATTATCCTGCGCAAGACTGGGCAGGATCTGTTCGAGACCCTGCGCGAGATCGAAAAAGAGACGCTGGCTCGTACGCGACGTTCTTTCTTCGGGGAAGTGACGACTGCAGAAGCGAACTCCGCAGACGCGAAGCAAGAACCCGGCAGTGCTGGCCTCGGCAGTTACGGGCTGTTCGTGAATCGCCTCGCATTTTCCGAGGATGGCCGCGACGATTACCTGTGCGCCGAACATTATGTGATGCTGGGCAATTGGGATCGCGATCCCGATCGCTACGGGCGCTTGCAGGATGTAGTCTGGGGTTTCGTGCGATCGGTCTACGGTGAAGAGACTGCCAGCGACACCATTAGTGCCTGGCTGTGCGCTCCGGAAAATGCCCGCGCGCTGGTCGGTACGGGAACGCCCGATGATTCCACGGCGGAAGGCGTTGTCAAGCAGGAACGTTTGGCGCAGTGGGTGCGATTGCTCGAAGACGAACAGGTGATGGAGCATGTCATCGCCTCCTATCACACGGTTCCGTTGCTCAGCGAATACGCGCCTCGAATCAATCCGCAACAATTGAAGAATGCCCTGATCTCTCGTCCTGAGTGCGATCGTGTGGAGCGCATGATTCAGGAGCACGGCAAGCTTTCTCCTGCCAGCTTGTATGCGGCGGTCGCGAAAGTTGCGAGTTGCCGCGGCGCGGAGCGGGCCAAAGTGGCGGCGCGTTTTCTGCAGGATTTCTCTCACTATCACCGCGACCTGAAGCGGCTGGAAGTGCTGAACGCGGCGCTTGACTCGGTAAATCTGGTCAGCACCGAAAAACTGCGCGAGCTTTCCCGGATGAACGGGACGCTCTACGAATTCCTGCTTCCGGAGGAGCAACCGCAAGAGCCCGAGGAAGACCGCGTCCTGCGTCACGTGGTGCTCAAGGCTGACGTTCGCGACTCGACCCGGCTCACGCGCACGCTGATGGAGAAAGGGCTCAATCCGGCGTCGTACTTCAGCTTGAACTTTTATGATCCGGTGAACAAGCTGCTGAGTAAGTACGGAGCGCAAAAAGTTTTCCTCGAAGGCGATGCCATCATCCTTGCAATCCTCGAGCGTGCCGGCGAGCCCGGACTGGCCGTGAGCCGGGCGTGCGTGCTGGCTCGCGAGATCATTGAGATCGTGCGGGGCTACAATGCGCTCATGCAGCGCTCGGCCATGCCGGGGCTGGAGTTGGGCGTGGGCATCACGCTGCAGGAGTCGGCGCCGCTGTACCTGATGGATGGTGAACATCAGATCATGATTTCCGAGGCACTGAACCAGAGCGACCGCCTTTCTTCGTGCAACAAGCAGGCCCGCAAGGTGATGGAATCGCAGGCCGGGCCATTCCACGTCTATGTCTTCCAGACGTCGGAGGTAACGCCAGATCCGGCGGCGAACGCTGAAGACTCCATCGTGAGCTTCAATCTGGGCGGCATTCGCATGAATGAAGCTGCCTTTCGCAAACTGGAGCAGGAGATCTCTCTGGTGCCGCTGGCGGTGAAACTGCCGCCCTCGATGGCGTCGGATAAAGGTGAGTACAAGCTGTCGAGCGGTACGGTTCCGGTCGATCGCGATATTTTTCGCAAGATCGTGGTGCGTGAAAGCCGCGTGCCACGAATCAAGGTAGAAGATTTCTCGGTCCTGGGCTGGACCGACCGCACTTACTACGAAGTCTGCACTGACCCCGCAATCTACGCTGCGCTGGAGAAGAAGAAGGGTGCTAAGGCGTAGGGAAGCTAGTCGCCAGTACCCAGTACCTAGTACCCCAGACGCACTGAACCGCTGACGGGCGCTCCGTCTCCTGTGCGTTTTTTGCGCAAAATAAAGTTACTTGGGAGTCGCTGGGTGGTCGCGACGTTGCGCTTCTGCGTGCTGGAATCGGGGTATCCCCCTCCCCCCTCCCATCACTGGAATCATCACGTTAGCAGGAAATTCCCCGCAAAATCCGGATGTCAAAGAACTTAGAGGTCAAAATCTAGATAACAAAGGACTTAGGGGCTCGATGGTGTGGGCTCTCCCGACTGTCACGGCCTCGACTATGATCGCGCAAGTTTGATGTTGGGCACAAGGTCAGATGTCACAATACGAGTGTGGAAAAGTGAAAGTCGGCAGATTGCCCAGCCCATCCGGAGCCGAACGGTTGACTGGCGTAAAATTCCAATAAGGCTTATTGAGAGGGTTTTGAGCGCGATCTTAACGTTAAGCGGGGGATTTGAAATGAATAGACAGCTAGCTGTCGGGCTCTATGGGGTGGTGATGGCAGCCATCATAGTCGGCGTGGATTTCATGTTTTTCAGAAACCGATTCTGGGAGCGGCTGACAGTGAATATTGGCATTGTCCTGGTGTTCGGAGCTTTCTACTTGAGATTCCTCAGGCGTCCATGAACAAGGCGCGATAGCGTTTAACAAACACTGTCGATGATACCCTCTGTGCTTCTCCGATTCATAGAAGCAGCTTGGTGAGGCGCAAACCTGTCGGTTTGGGGAAATATCCCCTTACACTCATCGACGGGGTCTTTAAGCGCTAACGCCCGTTATCTGTTGATTGCTTTGCTGGCAAGAGTGCGATCAGTGCAACGCCCACAATAAAGAGCGCTGGTATGTCACCGAGCAGATGTCCATGTTCGCTTGTATTGCGAAATGCCTGAACGGCCATAATGGCCGCGTGAACGAGACTCGACCATGCCGTGAAGACGATCAGGCTGCGATTCGCCGACGGGTTACGAGATGCGAGGAGCAGGAAAATACCGAGTGTGGCGTACACGCCGAGGATCATCTGCTCGTATTCCGGCTGATTCGGCTGCCATCGCCACCCGCTCGGCCATAGAAACATCATCAACGAGTAGACACCCGGCAAAAAGATCAACCCCACAAGCACCAACACAACCTTGAGTGCTTGTTCTCGATTCATTGTGCCCCCTTCCTGGGATGCGTTATCGGGCTGACATCTTAAGATTTAGGGGCGCGGCAAGTGAACGCGAGAAAAGCGTGAAACCGATACTTCGGGAAGCGTCCTGCGTCCTGATTGCTTAGAAGTTCGAGTTCAGCTTCTCGGGATGGAATGGAATCCAGAAAGTTGCTTCTACATCCACGGGAGCGCCGTTTTTGGTTGCTGGCTCGAACTTCCACTTGGCGATTGCTTGGGTGGCGAACTGGGCGAGGCGATCGTCGACTCCGCGCAGCACGCGGACACTGCCAACGGTGCCGTCGGTGTGGATGACCCCGTAGAGGATGACTGTGCCGCCTACGTTCTGTCGCATCAGCTCCAGTGGATAAGCAGGATCGACCTTGCGCGTCGCCACGGGCGCGGAGAGATCGTCCGAGGATTGATTGGCTTGGGATGAACCGTCAGCAAGTAGATCGCTGGCTGCGGCTCGGGAAGAAGGGCTGCCGGGGGTCGAATCCTTTTGCAAGGGGGCGAAGCGAATGATCCAACTGCCGCCGGCAGAGTTGAGATTCGGCATGTTGAGGCTGAGAGAGTAATACTTGCGGTCGCCGAAGACGGCGCGCTCGACGTCCGACAGCTTGCTGGCGTTCGTTGGTTGGAGAGTACGCGCTATGCGCGGCGGGCGCGCGTTCGCAATGAGGTGCGGATTGACCGAGTAAGCGCTCGAATTCGTCGCAGCGGGATTGCCGACGTACAAGCCGGAAGGGAGGTTGCTGCTGTTCTTGCCTGCTCCAGTTCCGGCTGCTCTGCCGTTTCCAGCGCTTGTGGCGGGAGCGCCGGAGGCTCCGCGATGGCCTTCTGGAGTAGCAGCGAAATTGCCGCGGCGATTGCCCGCTGGCGGATCGGGCGGCGCGGCCACTGCGGGATGGAGGTTGAGCGCGAGCATGCCCTGGTCTGAGTGCGAGCGTCCTGATGCGGCTAGTGACGGTGGCGGTGCAATTACCTGGAGCGAGTGTTTGCTCATAGCGGTGCTGCGGCCACCGGTTGCGGTGCGCTGTTCGTCCAGGGCGAGTTGCGGAGCCGGCGCAATCACTGAGCTGTGTCCGATGTTGAGATCGCCAAGACGGCGGGCAGAATCGGTGATCACGGCTGGCGGCGGAGCGATCACCGCGCGTTCCATCCGCGGCGCCAGGCGCGAAATCTCCGACGCGGGAACCACCGGAGCTGGGCGAATCGGCATCTGCGGGTTGCCGGGCATTTTTTCGAACAGGGAGACTATGTTCGGCATCGCAACGTCGCGCTGCGGCTTGATGTTGGGCGGCGTGACTATAGTTTGTGAACGGTTGTCGGCCTCGGGAGGCACGGAAATAATCGGCTGCGCAGAGCCTTCTGGATCGGCCTTGCGGGCGCGGGTAGAAGTCGAGCCGCGTGTATCGAGTGGAGGCAGGGGGTCCGAAGGCGTGTAGTAGACGACGTCGGCGCGAGTGAACGCCGGTTGGGACACGGGATGAGGCTGCAAAGCAAGGAAGCGCGATCCTGCCCAGATCAAAACCAGAGCGAGAACGTGATACGCGCCTGACTGCGCGAAGCGACGCCAGGGTAGGCCGCAGTCGACGAAGACATCGGGCCAGAAAGTGGCCGGGGCGGAGCCGAGACGCCACGGTGCGGATTCGGGTGGGCGAAAAAGCTCGCGAAGATTCTGTAGGAAGACGCGGGAGCGCGGCTCGGGCAGGGTCAGGAGAGTCAGCTCCGGGGCCAGTGGTTCAGTCTCTGCTTTTTGGAGCGAGCCCGGGGCTTGGCGCATTGTTCTATGTTAGATGGAAAACGAGCTTTCGGGGTAGCCGAGAGGACATGCGGTGGCGTCAGCCGGATAAGGAAGCGATCCAAACCCGCGATTAATGTGTCGCGGCGTTACCTATTAGAAGCAGCGCGACACATCGCGCGGCTCGCCCTGATCCCCTTCGGCTTCGCTCAGGGCAGGCTTTTACTGCGCAAAGAACGCTTGTTCAGGATGACAATCAGGGGCTATTGTCCTGCGCGGGCGGGGGTGATGAGGAGGCGGTTGGCGACCTTCTTTTTGACGTCGGGCTTTTCCTGAGCGTAGACGAGATCGAGGCCGCCTTCGGCGGTGGTGGAAGCCTCGGCCAAGGCTGCGGCCAGCGCGCGGAACGAGCGGCTCACTTCCAGACCTTCCTGCAAAACTACTGGCGTACCGTGATCGATGGCGGGTGAGACGGAGTGAAACGCGTTGGGAATCTTCCACAAGACTTTGCATCGCGTGGCACTTTCGATGTCTTCGTCGGTGAAGCCAGGGATCTTCTTGTAGCGATTCAAAACCATGCGCAGGCGGTTGCGGCCGGCGCCTTCTTCGAGGAAGGCATGAATGCGGCTGGCGCTCCACAGGGTGACCACGTCGGTTTGAGCTACCATGAGCACGGCGTTTGAGAGATCGGAGAGAAGTCGCGTCGTGGAATCGAGGCGGCTCGACGCGTCGACCACTACATAACGGTAATGATTTACCAGCAGGTCGAAGAGGCGGGCCAATTCGGCTGGGGTGGGGATGGCATGATAAGGCTGCTGCGGGCCGGCGAGAAGATGCAGGCCGTCTTGAGCCGTCGTCATCAGGCCCTCGAGCAGGGAAGCGTCGAGGCGGTGCAGGTTCTCGAGCGCATCGGGCACTCCAAAACCGGGGCGCAGGTTGAGATGCAGTTGGGCGTGGCCGACTGGGGCAAAGTCCACCAGAACCACGCTGCCGTGCGATTGCTGCAAGGCGACGGCGGTGTTCACGGCGGCGGTAGTGGCGCCGGCGCCGCCTTTGGCGCTGAGAAATGTGAAGATGCGAGCCTTGCCCGCGCCTCCGCGGGTGCGGGTGCGGTTGGAACTGAAACGCGTGAGAGCTTCGAGCAGAGCCTCAGAGCCGGCATTGTGATCCAGGTATTCCCCGGCTCCGGCGCGCATGCTGGCGACGATCGTCGCGGGCTGCTGCATGTTTCCGTTAGCAAAGATGGCGAGCTGCAGAGTGTTAGCTTGAATCAGTTCGATGGCTTTGATGGCGCGTTGAGGATTCTCGGCGGAGATATCAACCACGACGACTTCAGCGCGCAAATCTTGAATCTGGCGCAGGATGGGGTCCGTTGGTCCGGCGGGAAAGCCGACGTTGCTGAACACGACCCGACCCAGGCGGGTAGCTTCCACCCGTCTCTGCAACTCGGATAAATGTTCCCCGTCCTCGGTCAAGAGGGCGACGGCGATCCCATGCATGGCGCGATTCTCGCTGATTTCTCTCGGTGTTTGCATGTTAGAAAGAGAAAGTACTATTCGCCAAGTGACCTAGGTAACCGCCTGCCCAAATGGGTGTGCACAATTCATGCGGAGACGGGAGAGTTGCGATCTGCGGAATAGAAAACGTGAACCCGAGGTGCACAGCTGGAATACTCCCCTACGAAGCCGCCGCAAGTGGGTAACATTCTAAGCCAAGGTTGGAAGATTGAAAAGGTCTGAGATCAGGTGAAAGATTTTAATTCGCGGACGCCAGACCAGACCGGGATTTTCCTGCGATTTGTGCGCCTGACGCGATACAGCATCGTAGGACTAGCTGGCCGCAACCCGCGGAGTACCGGGAACGGGCGCGGCCGGACGTTGCGTCTCGCTGGGGCTGTGCAGGGCAGAAATGCGGCGAAAGTCAGGGGAACCGCTCTCCGTCTCGGGCAGATACTCGTAGCCCTTCAAGCAGACAGCCACGCCGATCTTTGTTTCGCCGATCTTCGTCTCGCCGATCTTCGTCTCGTCCATCTTGCTTTCGGCGGCTTTGATTCCGGGCAAATTGGAGTCGGTCTCGGTCTCGGCGCGTTTCCAGCCATCAGCTTTAGCGTGACCCATGGCGTAATCCGTGGGTTTGACGATGCGCAGCACGCTGCCGCGGCAACGGACGCGCATATTGTCGCCGAGCGTGATCTCGGAGGGCATTTCTAACGTGAGTTCAATCTCCGCTCCCTCGCTCAACGCCATGTCGGTGAACAGAAAAGCTCCGCGGGAACTGAGATCCTGGGTGAAGCCGAGTCCCTCAGAGGCGGTGGCAACTTCACGCAAGGAGACTGGGAGGTTAAATGCGAAGCGTTGTCCAATGCGGCGTTCAACACCAACCGGAGGAGTCGTCATGGTCATGTCCCTTCCTTGATGGGATCGCCGGGGAGAGAGCAAGTGCAACTGTAGCGCAGTCCGGCCGGTCTGGGAAGTCAAAAGTTGGGCCGGCGCGGAAGATGGAACTGATCGGTGGAAAACTTCAGCATGGAGAATATATCTCGGGAACATCTGCCGCCGGTATACACGTTATAGTGATCCCACAGAGCCGCAAGAGTCATCGAAAGAAGATCAATGTCTGAGTCGGGAGTCCCAATTCAGGAAAATGGGGCAGTACCCAGCGCGGAAGCGGCGCCGGAACGCTTATCGCGCTGGCAGGTGGCCTGGCGGGCGCTGCGTCATCGCAACTTCCAGCTTTTCTTCAGCGGACAACTGATCTCCCTGATCGGTACGTGGATGCAGAGCGTGGCGCAATCGTGGCTGGTCTACCGGATGACCGGCTCGGCTCTGCTGCTGGGGTCGGTGGGTTTCGCGAGCCAGGTCCCGGTGTTTCTGTTTGCCCCTTTGGGCGGGATTGCCGCCGATCGTTTCGACCGCCGCCACATTGTGATCGCGACGCAGACCGCGTCGATGCTGCTGGCCTTTATTCTGGCGGCGCTCACGCTCTTCCACAAAGTTCAGGTCTGGCATGTGTTTGTGCTGGCGAGTTTGCTCGGCGTGGTGAATGCGTTCGACATTCCCGGACGGCAATCATTTCTGGTGGACATGGTGGGCAAAGAAGATCTGATGAACGCGATCGCGCTGAATTCTTCCATGTTCAACGGCGCGCGCGTGATCGGTCCAGCAATTGCCGGGATTCTAGTGGCAAAGATCGGCGAAGGCTGGTGCTTTTTTGCCAACGCGGTGAGCTACATCGCGGTGATTATCGGATTGCTGCTGATGAGGGTGATCGCTCCAATGCGCGCGGCCATGGCCTCGCCGCTGGAGCACATGATGGAGGGGTTTCGCTTCGTCAACCGGACTGCGCCGATTCGCGCGTTGCTGCTGCTGCTCGGGCTGGTGAGCCTGGTGGGTATGCCCTATGTGGTGCTGATGCCGATCTTTGCCGACCAGATATTGCACGGAGGGGCGCGTGGGTTGGGAATCCTGATGGGCGCGACCGGCGTGGGAGCGTTGCTGGGCGCGCTGACCCTGGCATTCCGCGAGGGCGTGAAAGGGCTGGGGCGCTGGGTGGCATGGTGCTGCGCCGGGTTTGGAGCCAGTCTTATCGTATTTGCTTTGTCGCGCACGTTCTGGGTTTCCGTGATTCTGCTGCTGCCGGTGGGCTATTGCATGATGCTGCAGATGGCATGCTCGAACACGCTGATCCAGGTGATGGTGCCGGATGCTCTGCGCGGACGCGTGATGGCCGTGTACTCGATGATGTTCATGGGCATGGCTCCGATCGGAGCTTTGTTTGGCGGCGCGCTGGCCGAGCGTTTAGGTGCGCCCCACACGGTAGCGATCGGTGGATTGGCGTCGTTGTTGGGTGCGTGGTGGTTCGGACTGCATCTGCCGAAGATTCGAGTGGAAGCGCGGCAGTTGATCGTCGCCCAGGCCGCGGCCGGCGGCGAACCGTCGGAGATGACGGCGCAGGCCGTGGAAGATTAGAGCTTACGGAGTACTCCCGCAGTTTAAGCGTCCCAGTTGCAGCTCCGGCCACGGCATCCGCGATTCCTTCTGAATCGTTGAACATCCAATCCGTCCCATTAAGATTTCTTCTCCGCCGAATTCGCCCTTCCGATGCAGATGCATAGTTCTTGAACATCATTGATCGACCGTGATATATCGGCATCTTATCGCTTTGTGCTATGGGTTGCTTTCTTCGCGTCGTTCGGGTGCGCGGAGGAGCGACGGATAATCGTCCAAATGGAGGGCAAGATGAATTCACTTTGGAAGATGGTGGCCTCGAGTCTTTTCCTAACAGTCTTCACTGGAATGATCTTCACTGGAATGATGTTCGCGCAAGGCGGCGCGACCGGCGCCATCAGCGGTGTGGTTCAAGATCCGACCGGAGCCGTGATTGCTAACGCCAAAGTGAGCATCAAGAGCGAGGCCACGGGCGAAGTTCTGCGCCAGGTGACGACGGACGTGTCCGGTCTCTTCACCGCTACGCTGCTGCCGGTGGGAAGTTACACGGTAGAAGTGAACGCGGCGGGTTTCCCCGACACCAAGTTTCCCGGCGTGGTGGTGCGCATCACAGAAACCACGCGCATGACCGCGCTCATGAAGGTGAGTACGGTGAAAGAAGTGGTGGAAGTGCAATCCCAGGTGGAGCAAGTCAACACTACGGATGCCACCACAGGGCAATCGCTGGGCGCGCAGACGATCACCGATCTTCCCCTCGCTACGCGAAACTTTCAGCAGTTGCTGACGCTTTCTACCGGCGCTTCTTCTGACTTAAATAATGCGGCCCAGTTGGGCCGCGGCAATGTCTTCATTCACGTCAATGGAGGAAGAGAAGACAACAACAACTATCTGATTGATGGCATCACGGTAGCTGACTATGCCTTTGGCGAGTTGACTTATACCCCTCTGCCCAGTCCAGATTCGATCGAGGAATTCAAGGTCAGTACCAGCCTCTACGACGCCACGCAGGGGCGCAACGGTGGCGGCAACATCAACGCTACCCTCAAGAGCGGGACCTCAAGGTTTCACGGCGATCTGTGGGAGTATTTCCGGAACACGGCGCTGGACGCGAACGATTATTTTCTGGGAAAGGTCGTGGTCAAGCAGAATATTTTCGGTGGTGACATCGGTGGGCCGATCGGATCCGGCGCCAAGTTCGGTTACTTCTATTTCAACCTTCAGGGCACGCGCCAGCGCAGCGGAGACTCGGCGGGAACGTTTATCAACAGCCCCAGCATTTACTACGTTCCCATACAAGACCGCGAGTCGGCGACCCTGATGGCGACGGACTGCGACGTGCCAAGCGTCGATCCGGTGGCATTCAATATTCTGAACTTTAAGAGTAATCAGTTTGGCGCGGGAGCGGGGGGGTATCTGTATCCGCTTCCGACCAATGTGCCAGCCTCGACACCTTGCCTGACGACGGTTCCTTTTGTGGTCACGGATCCCGGCAAGTTCAGCGACAATCAGTTCACGGAAACCTGGGACCGCGACTTTCGCGGCGGCAAGGACCGCTTGTCAGAGCGCTTCTTCTGGTCGAACTCGGATACGTACGAGCCTTTCGGCGCCGATTCGTTTGGAATTCAGACCGGAGGACTCCCGGGCACCACCAATCTGAACTTTCCGCTTGAGGTTCCCCTGCACAGCCGCTTTGGCAGCATCACGGAGACGCATGTCTTCAGCAATACGTTGATCAACGAGTTCCGCGCCGGGGTCAACATCATCAGCGACAAACTGAACAATGAAGCACCCGTCACCGGCGCTGAGCTCGGCATCAACCTCCCAACCGCAAACGCCGACCCTAATATGTACCGCCTGCAGTTCGGTACTTTTGGCTTTGGGGCATATCCCACGCAAGAGCAGACGGCGCTGTCCGACAACTACACGTTTCTTGATACGGTGAGCTGGACGCACGGCGCGCATCAGTTGCGCTTTGGCGGGGAAGTCGACCGTGTTGCGATGCGGCGAGACTTACCGATCGCAGACAACGGGCTGGTCTACTTTGCGCCGCCTACGTTGGCAACTGATTTTCAAAGCTTTCTTGCGGGGTCGCCATTCTTCGGCGAGGGCGGTGGAGGCCTGGGCAACCACGACTATCGCGTTCCCGGCTACTCCTGGTTCGCGCAGGATGATTATCGAGTCAGCAAAACCCTGACTTTGAATCTAGGCTTCCGCAACGAGTATCTGGGTGCGCCCTACGACACGCTTTGCCACACCGGTAACGTGAACCCCGACCTGGCGAACGCGACCGGGCAGCCCTACGTCTGGCCCAAGTGTGTCGATAAATTTGGGCTCTCGGGAATCAGCGGGACGCTCAATCAGGCCGGCCTAGACAATGAATACGCCTCGGTGAAGGAACCACGCATCGGGTTCGCGTATGACGTCGCGGGACGCCATACAACATCGATTCGCGGCGGTTATGGCATTTACAGCGTCCGCGAAGATTTGGGAGCGGTCGATAATCTTGCTATTTCTCCTCCGACCTATCCCTTCGGAGTGAATTTCGAGCCCGCAATTCTGGGCACCTGTGCTGCTACCTCAACGTGTCTGGCTGACTTGTTTGCGGCTAACAACGGCAACCCTGCTTTCCCGCTTCCTGGCATTCCGCCTCTTGGTGCCGCGCCCACGCAAGCTTACGTGCCGGTGGCGTCGATCCTGCAGAGTTTTGCCTCGCCGTGCACGCTAGGTAACGGAGTCGCTTCTACTGCGGCGGATCAATGCGGCGCTAACTTTAACGGCACGGTGAATAGTTTGATCGAACTCGCCGTCCCCCTGCATTGGATTGCAGGCACCACCCAGCAGTGGAACTTCACGATTGAGCAAGAGCTCGGGCGGGACTGGTTTTTGGAGCTCGGATATGTAGGCACGAAGGGCAGCCGTCTGCGTTCGACCTACGATTCGGACCAGGCCACGCTGGCCACGCCGCAGAATCCAGTCGTGGTTACGGGCCAGGGTTGTGTGAATCTGCAAACCGCAGGTCAGTCGTGCACGATAGTGGATTCGACCGGTGAGAATGTCAGTGCGCGTGCACCTTTTCTGGGCATCGCACCTGCCGATTTCGAGGACTTCGCACCCAACTCCGACTCGCACTACAACGCGCTGCAGGCCACGTTGGCGCACCGCTTCAGCAAGGGGCTGTATTTCCAAAGCGCCTATACGTGGTCCAAGTCGATAGACGACGTCTCCACGGCTTCGGTGGCATTCGTCACTCGAGTCAACAACCAGACGGATGCCGCGGCATCCCGCGGCCTGTCTGATTTCGACCGGAGGCAGCGGTTCGTAACCAGCGGCGTCTACCAACTGCCTTTCTTCGCCAATGCTAACGGATTCACCAAGGCGGCGCTCGGAGGATGGGAAGCCAGCGGAGTGATAATCCTGCAATCAGGAGCGCCCTTCTCGATCTTCGATCCAGCAGGAGGGAGCGCTTATGCGCTGGCGAGCCCGTCCGCGACAGCCACTTTCAGTCCGGGCTTCGGCTGTGGCAACGCGCCCAGTTCGGGCAGCGTCACGTCGCGGCTGGCGAATTGGGTGAACCCCGCCGCCTATACCTCAGATCCGCTTGCGACGCTCTCAAACGGCCTGCCCAGCGACGCTACGCTCTACGGCAACACGCCGCGCAACTGCATTATTGGGCCTCCTCAGAAAAATGTGGACTTTACGCTGGACAAGAGCTTTAAGCTTGGCGAACGGCAAAGTGTGCGTTTCCGGGCGGATTTCTTCAACTTGTTCAACCATCCATCGTTCGCGAATCCTGAAACGTTCAACGGTGATGGTGGAGTCGTTGGGAACGGCGGTGCACCTATCACCACGACCATCGGGACTCCGCGGCTGATTCAGTTCTCGTTGAAGTATGGGTTCTAGGATTTGAGCGGTTGGAAGAATCTACTTGTAAGCTTCCGGCGGCAATCCGGTGATGCGGATGCCGCCGTGGCCTTTGTGGCGGATGTTCAGGCCGATCAGCAGGGCGGTGATCTGCTCGAGGATGCGGGCGTTTTCGAGTTTGCCGCCGTCGATGGCGCGGACTCCGGGAATTTTCGCAGCGAGAGCGCGCGTGATTTGGGTGGCGTTGGCGTCGTCGCTGCAGACGATGACGTCGCAATCGAGAAGATCGTCTCCGTTTAATAATTCAGCCGACAGATTGTGAAACGCTGCGACGACGCTTACTCCTTTGGGCGCGAGTTCGGCAGCCTGCTGCGCGGACGAACCTTGCCAGACGCCCAGGGTGCGGGAGGCGCGTCCGCCGACGCTGGCAGCGAGCGCGACTGTGGCATCGATCAGAATGGTGCCGGGGCGGATCGCGGGCTTGAGTTGCTTGAGCAGAGCGGCCTGGCCTTCGAAGGGCACGGTGAGTACGAGAAGATTCGCGGCGGCGCAGGCGGCGGAATTTTCCATGCCGGAGACGCGGGCCTCATCTCCGATTACTTCCTTAATGCCGTCAGCGGTATCCTGGGCGCGGTGTAACTCGCGTGAGCCGATGATTATGGCTTCTCCTGCGCGCGCCCAGCGCAGAGCGAGACCCATCCCTGCCGGACCGGTTCCACCCAAAATGGCGATGGGACGCGTCGCGTCGCTCATGCAAATTCCGGCTCCTGCGTTTCTTTCGCAGTGAACTCTTCAGGCGGCAGTTTGAGCTTGATGCGCGTGTAGGTGGTGTTGCGCTCGGCGGGGACGCGGCCCATTTCCATGATCAGCGATTGAAAATCTTCCGGGCTGGTGTACTGGCCGGCAGTGGCTCCGGCCTCACGTGAAATGTTTTCCTCCATCAGCGTGCCGCCATAGTCGTTGGCGCCAGCATGCAGGCAGAGTTGCGACAGGCGCCGGCTCAACTTCACCCACGAGACCTGAATGTTGTTGATGGAACCCGCGAGCAGGAGGCGAGAGAGAGCGTGCACCTTTAAGTGCTCGGCCAGCGTGGGGCCGGAGCGCGCGAGTCCCTGATGAAACAGCAGCGTGTTCTGATGCACGAAGCCGAGCGGGACAAATTCGGTGAAGCCTCCGGTTTCCTGCTGCATTTCGCGTAGTAGAAACATCTGGCGGACCCAGTGCTCGGGCGTTTCCGTGTGTCCATACATCATCGTCGAAGTGGATCGGATGCCGTTGCGGTGCGCGGTGCGGATGACTTCGATCCACTGTGCGGTGGAAAGTTTGTTGGCCGAAAGAATGTGGCGGATCTCGTCGTCGAGAATTTCTGCGGCGGTGCCGGGAAGTGTGCCGAGACCGTTGTCACGCAGCATCGAGAGATAATCGGCGAGCGGCATGCCGGTGAGTTCGACGCCGTAGACGATTTCCATGGGCGAGAAGGCGTGGATGTGCATGGCCGGCACGGCGTTTTTCACTGCGCGCAATATGTCGCGATAGTAGAACGGAGGCAGGCCGTGCGGCAGCCCGCCTTGAATGCAGACTTCGGTGGCGCCGAGTTGCCAGGCCTCGACGGCTTTTTGAGCGACCTGATCCGGATTGAGGAAGTATGTGTCGGACTCGCGCGGGCCGCGGCTGAAGGCGCAAAACTTGCATCCCACAAAGCAGATGTTGGTGAAGTTGATGTTGCGATTCACCACATAGGTGACCAGGTTGCCGGCGAGTTCGGCGCGCAGCAGGTTGGCGGCGGAGAGTAGCCCGAGGAGGTCATCGCCCTCCGCGTGGGCCAGCGTAAACGCTTGTTCTTGCGAGATGGAAGCGCCGTCTTGGGTTTCCAGAATTCTTTCCACTGAGGACCGCACCGCTTGCGTAATTCGAGGCGCGACTTCGAACCAGTCAACGGAGGGGAAGTTTTCGAGTTCTGAGATGGAAAGTTGGCGGGTCACGGAATTCTCCAAACTTGTTGGTATTCCAAATTACTCCTACACGCTGCCGTTTGGCGAGGGCTTAGCGGAACAAGTCGCTGGCTGCGGGGCGAAGCAGGTCGCGGGCGCGGCCGTCGGCAACTTCGTAGGGAAATCCGCGAATGATACAGGCGGGCGTGCGGTTGAGTTTGCCGCAGACTAGTCCGGCGGCGCAGGCGAGTTCGTCAGCGATGGCTTCGAGGCTGGCCTGCAGTTTGTAGCCGTGCGGATCGCGGCGGCCGCGATCGTCACGCAGCGCCTTCATCCCGGCGATGCCGATGCAGAAGTCGACGAGGCCCTCGCGCCAGGGACGGCCGAATGTGTCGGTGATGAGAACTGGAATGGTGAGTCTGGTGTGCGTTTTGAGTTCGCGATGAAGCTTACGAGCCGAGCGGTCAGGATCGTCGGGCAGAAGCAGGGCGTGGCGGCCGCCATCGACGTTGGAGACATCCACGCCACTGTTGGCGCAAATAAAACCGTGACGCGTCTCGGTGATTATTACACCATTCTTGCGGCGGATCACACTGCGGCTCTCGCGTAGGGCGAGTTCGATGACGCGGGCATCCAGGTTGTATTGTTTTGCCCAGGCAATCGAATCGGCGGAGGGTTTGACGGTGGCGAGATCGACGACGCGGCCTTCTGACTTGGAAACGATCTTGTGTTTGACGACGAGAATGTCACCCGGCTTGAATACCAGGCGGTTTTGGCGGAGGGCTGGAAGCAGTTTTTCGACGAGCGAATCGCCGGGTTTGATTTCGTCGGCGAGAGGGATTGGGATGAGGCGGAGTCCGGCGCGAGGTCGAGTAGCCGATTGTTTCCTGCGCACGGCTGCCGGTTTTGCCGAGCTCGGACGAGCTTTGCTCACTGGCCCTCCGTTCCTGTCTCAGAAAAACGCCTGTCGGGCGCACACCGTCGAAGCAGGCTCTGGGCACGGGTTTCGCCGGGGTGGTCGAGTAAGCGCTGCAGGTCTTCGGGATTGTCCACATCGACGGCAATTCCCGCAAGTTGCAACACGATGCACGGTTTGCCCGTGGCCTGGGCCGCAGCCAGATGCGGCTTGAAGCTGTCGTTTCCAAAGCGCAAAGGGAACAAATTCGCGGGACGGCGGAAGACTGCGTTGGTCCCGCGACCGTCGGCCGCGGGCGCGAGCACCGAACCTTCTTGGGGAGCATGGTTGAAAATTTCTTCAAGCTCGCTGGCTTGAATCAGGGGAATATCCGCGGGGATCACGAGTGTGCTATCGATGCCGCGCGTTACGCAGATATTTGTCGCCATCTCAATGGCGCCGGTTTCGCCGGGATTTGTGGGGTCGGGAATGATTTCGAAATCGTATTGCCGCGCGAGCTCTACGGCGAAAGGATCGCCGGTTACCAGCGCGCAGGCAGGACGGCGCGGCCATGCGGCAACTGTTGCTACAACGTCGTGCAGCATGGCTTGCGCCAGCTCCGTGCGCGCGGGTTGATCGAGAACTGCGGCGAGACGCTGCTTGGCCGCCGACAGATTCTTGACCGGAATGAGGATCACGGGTGATCAGAGGCGGTGCGGGCCGCCGATTTGTCAGAAGCAGATTTATCAGGGACAGCTTTGTCAGAAACTGGCTGGTCAGAAAGCAGTCCACTTATCGTTGACGAAAGAACTGCGCGAGCCAGATCGGCGCGATCTTCCGGCGTGCGCATGATGGTTTGCGTGCACTGCACCCGCAAGCCAGATTTGCGAAGCGCTTCCGCCGGGCGCACGTCGCGGGTGTCGCACACCAGAAGATCGAGAAAATCTTCGTAAGCCTTGGCCACGCCTGCGATCGAGCAAGACAGTCCCTGAGCTGTCATGAGAATGCCCGCAGGTCCGGCAACCGGAGCGTTCCCGACGATCGGACTCACGGCAGCGATTTTGCCGCGGGTGCTACGTAGAGCGTCGCGAATTCCGGGCACAGAGAGAATCGGGCCGATACTGGTGATCGGGTTGCTGGGAGCGATGAGCACGGCATCGGCAGAGGTGATGGCTTCGATCACCCCAGGCGCGGGCTCAGCATCGGAGGATCCTGCGAAACGCACCGAGTTTACCGGATCCTGATACCAGCGCTGCACGAAATATTCTTCGAAACTCATCTCGCCTGAAGGCGTATCGACCCGCGTCTCTACCCGCGAATCGCTCATGGGCAGAATGTGAGCTCTAACGCCCAGTTTGTCGCAGATGATTGACGTGGCTTCGGAAAGCGTCTTACCTTCCGCCAGAAGACGTGAGCGCAGCAGGTGCACCGCCAAGTCGCGATCACCAGTGTGGAACCACGTAGGCTCGCCGAGTTGCCCCATGGCTTGCAGGCAGAGAAAAGTATCGCCCTTCACGCCCCAGCCGCGCTCGCGGCTGAGCAGGCCGGAGAGAACATAGGTGATCGAGTCTATGTCCGGGGAGACGTAAAGCCCCCACCAGAGCAAGTCATCGCCGGTGTTGACGATAAGAGTGATTTCTTCAGGCGGGATGACTTGCCGCAGGCCGTCCACAAACTTGGCGCCGCCGGTGCCGCCGGTGAGCACACAAATCATGCGGCTGTCCTTTGTTTTTGTTTTGCGAGGCCTTCGCTGTCGCACGAAGTCTGAAGTCTTTCTGAAAGCAATCCAGATTTTGCGACAAGCGCCGGCAGAAATTCAGGATAGACCGGCAGGCGCTGGCGTAACTGTTGCCCTCGGCTTTCGGTGCGCAGGCGGAGTTGTTCCAGATGCGGCCAGGGTTTTTCCGGATTGATGTAGTCAGGGGTCAGCGGCGACACTCCTCCCCAATCGTTGATGCCGGCATCCAACAACTCCTCATAATACGGTGCATTCAGGTTTGGAGGCGCCTGAATATTGATGTTGGGCAGTAACAAGCGAGTTACCGCCACGGTGCGCAGCATCTCCCCGTGGCTGGGTTCCGGCACGTGAGCCATTGGGATGGTGGGCTTGGCGCGGAAGTTTTGCACGATCACTTCCTGGATGTGACTGTAGCGGTCGTGCAGCTCGCGGATTGCGAGCACGGTATCAATGCGGTCTTCCGGAGTTTCGCCGATGCCGATCAACAATCCTGTGGTGAAGGGAACTTGCTGTTTCCCAGCTTCTTCAATTGTACGCAGCCGCTTGGCTGGGACTTTGTCTGGAGCATTATCGTGAGCGGCGCCCGAGGCTAGCAGGGCGCCATTGGTGGTTTCGAGCATGAGGCCCATGCTAGGCGAGACGGCGGCCAGGCGGGCGATCCATTCGGCGCTGAGCAAGCCGGGATTTGGATGCGGCAGCAGAGTGGTCTCGCGCAAGACGAGTTCGCACATTGCCTCGAGATAGTGCAGCGTGGACTTGTAGCCGAGATGACGAAGTGTGTCGCGCATCTCGGGGAAGAGTAGTTCCGGCTTGTCGCCTAGACTGAAAAGGGCTTCGGTGCATCCGAGCTTTTCTCCGGCGCGGGCCATGGCCAGGACTTCTTCCGGAGTCATGGTGTGCGCGCCGGGGTCTGCGGGATCGCGGCGGAAGGTGCAGTAGCCACAGTAGTCGCGGCAGAGGTTGGTCAGCGGCAGGAAAACTTTTCGCGAGTAGGTTACGACGCCGGGCTTGAAGTTTTTTTTTGCGCCGCGGGCGGCGGCGAGCAACTCGGGGAGATCGTCGTCGCTGCAGCGGATCAGGCGCAGGGCCAGGTTGCGGGAGATTGGCGTCCCGAGGCGCAGACCTGCCAGTTCGGCCATGCACGATGAACCGGGTTCCAGGGCGGCCGGCTTGAGGGCAGTTGGTGTCACGCTAATCCGCAGTCGAAGTGATGCATCGAATCATACATGAGTGGGCAGTGGGCAGCCGCAAGCGGCTCCGGCAGGGGTGTAGGAGTATAGAGATTTATCTCCAGCTAGGCTCTGACGTCTTTAGTCTCCCGCCTCGTGAATAACGCGATGAGCAAGAACACGATGAGGATAGGAAGTGCGAGCAACCATTTCAACGCTGCCCGGAAAGCGGCCACACCCAAGAGTACCCTTGCGTAGAGCGGTATCACGACGCCCTGCTCCATTCGTGATTAGTAGCGGCTCTCATTACGACCTGCAAGGCCCGCAATCCGAGAATCCCTGGTTTACGGAATGGGGCTAAGAGGCGATCGTGAGGGTCCGAATGTCAGTTAGAGGACTGACGCTAATCCATGACCGCCCTGAAGTGGAGTTCCATGATCGTAAGCGAAGCGAATTGTCCTGAGCAATACGGGGAATTCCGTAGAAGCACCTTCACGCACGTGTTTTTTTTGGAGCGCTCCGAAGAAAAAAATCCGCTCCGAGATAATGTCAATGAGTGAGAAAGAAAGACTAACCGGACTTACGGTGCTGCATTGGGATCGGTTTCAGCTGGTTCTTCCTCGGCCGGAGAGGTATCCATCTTGTCGAGAAACTGCTGCAACCGTTCCTGAACCTGAGCGTCGAGCGTGGTGAACTCGATGCCCATCCCGACCCCCGGATCACTCGCTCTAACCACCGCAGTGGTCTGCACCTTCTCGTCGTCCATCCAGAACGTGATGGTGCCTTGCGTGCCGAGTGGCAGTGGGAGCAGGGTTTCGACATAGCAGCCGCGGCCGCCAATGTCGGTCGCATTCGTATTCATTTGCGCGCGCTGGGTGTCTGCCAAACCGATCTGGATAGGAAACTGGATTTTGTGCCGGACAAATCGCCTCTTGATTTTGCCGGGTGCGAACGTGAGCTCCTGCGGGTTGGCCATTTCCTTCCAGGGGCTCTCCTGGCCTTCCACGATCTGCACACCGGCTTCGATCTTTCGCAGCGATCCGCCGTCGGTTACCCACGCGACTTTGAAGCGGGCCTTTTTTTCGCCGTGCTTTATACCGATGATGTCGCCGGTTTTCAGGGGATGGCTGATGCCCAATATTTGCGCACCTTGGCCGCTGAGGTTGCGAGCAACGGCGTTTTGAGAGAAGGGGCGAGCGTCCGCGTCCATACCCCACACGCGAACGTGTAACTGGGTTTCAGCCGGGATTTCCGGTCTATCTCCCATTGAGTTGTTTAACCTCAGAAAACTCTCATTATCATATCCCTCGCCCTAAAGGCCCTGCGGTTACCAATGTAGGGGATTGGGAGTTCTCGAAGATCATGTACGTTCGGAGGCGTGGGTTACACAGTCTTGCCAGTCACGTCGACCAAGGCGGGCCGCTGTCGTGCTAATGTATGCAGTCGCAGCAGGAAACTCCACATACGACATGAGCATCGGCGCAACCGAATTTCGCAAGGCGATGGGATGTTTTGCCACAGGAGTGACCATTCTCACTCTCGATCTTGAGGGTGAGGTCCATGGCATGACCGCGAACGCCTTTGCTTCGGTGTCGCTTGATCCGCCGCTGGTGCTCGTGTGCGTGGAACGGAGCGCTCGCACCCACGCCCATCTGCATGCCAAAAAACGTTTCGGAGTCAACGTTCTGGCCGAGAACCAGCGCGGGATTTCGGAATATTACGCGCGGCCGGTTCATACCCACGAACACGCTGAGGAAGAAGCCGGGGCGCGATTCGAGCGGACCGCGCAGGGCACTCCGATCTTGCATGGAGCCCTGGCGTATCTGGAATGCCGGCTGCAGTCGACGCAGGAAGCTGGCGACCACACTATCTTTATCGCAGAAGTCGAGGAGGTCGTGGTGCGCGCGGGCGACCCCTTGCTGTTTTTCCGGGGCAAGTACCGCAAGAGTGGCGAGGAAGTGTCGGGCCAAAAGTAGAGAGGCCCGGCGTTCCGTGAAGGTTCGCCGGGCCGGGAGGGATTCCGCAGACGTTTCAATCATTCTCGCGGGAGTTGTCTGTGGAAGACAAGGTTAGATGTCACAGAGTCGATGTGACGGATGTTACAGACAGGGTCGGCAAGACGTGAGCGTGATTCAGGTCGCCACTTTTCTGCTCGCCGAGCATCCAATTTACTTCCAAAGGATTATTGGTCAGGCAAAGAGTTATTCGACTGGAGGCATACATTCATGACCGAGAAAACTTTAAAGAGCGAATCCGAGTGGAAGCAGAAGCTTACGCCGGAGCAGTATCACGTGACTCGCGAGGCGGGAACGGAGCCGGCTTTTACCGGCAAGTACTGGAAGACTAAGGATGCGGGGGTGTACCACTGCGTCTGCTGTGGGGAACCGCTGTTTGATTCCTCGACCAAGTTCGATTCCGGCACGGGCTGGCCGAGCTTCTACAAGCCAGCGGATGAAAGCAAAGTTGAGGAGCACAACGATTCCAGCTATGGGATGGTCCGGACCGAGGCGCGCTGTGCCAAGTGCGGCGCCCACCTTGGACACGTCTTTGAAGATGGTCCCGCACCGACTGGGTTGCGGTACTGCATGAATTCCGCCTCGCTCGACTTGAAGCCGAAGGAAAAAAGCGAGAAGCAAAAAGCTTAGCCACAGATTACGCGGATGAGCACGGATAGATCAACTCCTGGTTTATCCGTGGAAATCCGTGTGAATCCGTGGCTACCTTCCGTATACATTAAGCGTTGGCGGTTGCGGCCAGAGCCTTCGGCGCTTCGACCGCGGCAGGCTTTGCTGTCTCTGCCTTGGACTGAGTCTGGTTCTGGTGCTTGTGATCGCCGCTCTTCACCTGGATGCCGCCTTTGAGCACGGCGCCGTCTTCCACGCTGATGCGTATGGTGGAAACGTCTCCCGTGACCGAACCTTCGCTGCGGATATCCACGCGGTCTGAGCAATCAATATTTCCGTTCACCTTGCCCATGACTACCACTTCGCGGGCGGTGATGTTGGCCTGCACGCTGCCGTTGCGTCCAATGGTGACGCGATTGTCTGGCAGGCTGATCTTGCCTTCGATGCGGCCATCGATATAAAGCGCTTCCGCACCGCTGATTTCGCCCTTGATGACGAGAGTACGGCCAATGGTGGCCTGCTCGATGGGCGCGCTGACGGTCTTGACTGGATTTAAAGAGTTAGGGTTGGAGGCTGGAGAGCCGGACTTTCCGCCGTACGTGTACTCTGAGGACTGCAGCATGCGACCTTCCTTCATCCCGCGCGGCACGTCCTAATCGGAGCCGCTCCTGCGGTTGGTCTGAATTTTTTGACCTTGGGTTGGTTCCTGTCCCTTCGGCCATGCTCACTATCGCACAGAAGTAAGTCTGCCTCCGAGATTACGGAAGAGAGTGTACGGTTGCGCGCCGGGGCTCGGCGTTAGGCGACTTCCGTTAGTCGGCTTTCTGCAGAGACTGGCTGAGTTCTTCCCACTCCTTGAGGAAGCCCGCGTGTGCGGCCTTGCGCCGATCGAGTTCCTCGGCCTGGCGCTGGCTTTCTTCGGCGCTGACAAAGTCTCGTAATGCGGTTTCACACTGCACAATTGCGGTTTCAGCGCGGCTGATCTCGCCCTCGAGCTCGCGGATGCGGTCTTCCATCTTTTTGCGCTTGAGCGGATTCATGCGCTTTGCTTTAGGCGCGGCCACGGCTTCGCTGGAGGCTTGATTGCCGTTGGAAGGCGCCTGCGGCGCAGTGTCAACTCTGCTCAACTGCTGGCGGATGGATTCATTCTGCTTCGTGCTCCCACCCTGCTTACGCCAGAGATAGTCTTCATAATTGCCGGGGTACACTTCGACCTTGCCGTCGCCGATCTCGAAAACCCGCGTCGCCAGCTTGTCGATGAAGTAACGATCATGCGACACGAAGACGACAGTCCCCGTGTATTCCATGAGCGCGTCCAGCAAAACGTCTTTGGCGCGGAGGTCGAGGTGGTTGGTGGGCTCGTCGAGCAGCAGGAAGTTTGCCGGATGCAGCAGCAGACGAAGCAGGGCGTAGCGTCCGCGCTCGCCGCCGGAGAGTACTCCGATCTTCTTGAACACATCGTCTTCAGAAAACAGAAAACACCCCAGCAGGCTGCGCAGTTCCGTCTGCGTTGACCGCGGAGATGCGTTGCCCAGATCGTCGATCATGCGCGCGTCGGCATCGAGTTCTTTGTATTGATCCTGGGCAAAGTAGTCGGCCTGCACGTTATGGCCGAGGCGGAACTCGCCGTGGGTGGTTTTTTCTGTGCCCGCCAGCACCTTGATTAAAGTCGACTTGCCGGCTCCGTTCACGCCGACCAGCGCGATGCGGTCGCCGCGCTCGATGAGGAAGTTGACGTTGCGGAAGACCTCTTTTTCGCCGTCTTTTTTATTGCCATCAAGCTTGGGATAACTCTTGGCCACGTCGAAGAACTCGGCCACGATTCGTCCGCTGGGTTTAGGCTGGGGGAAGGAAAAGTGAATCGTCTTTTCCTCGGGCGGGACCTCGATCCGTTCTATTTTTTCCAGCTCCTTAATCCGGCTCTGCACCTGCTTGGCCTTGGTGGCCTGGTAGCGGAAACGGTTGATGAACACTTCCAGTTGCTCAATGCGGTCGCGCTGGTTTCGATAGGCTGCCTGTAACTGCTCGTTGCGCGCCGTTTTCTGCGTAAGAAACTTGTCATAGTTGCCGGTATAAAACCAGAACCGCTTGTTCCAGATTTCCGCAATCTTGTTGACCACTACGTCTAGAAAATATCGGTCGTGCGAGATGAGCACCAGAGCATGCGGATAGTCGTGCAGATATTCTTCCAGCCAGTTGCGCGCTTCGAGGTCGAGATGGTTCGTCGGTTCATCCAGCAACAACAGGTTGGGCTTCTGTAGCAGCAACTTGGCCAGCGCCAGCCGCATCTGCCAGCCGCCCGAGAACTCATCCGTCTGCCGATCCCAGTCTTCTTTGCGAAAACCCAGCCCCTGCAGCACGCGTCCCACTTCAGCCTCGATCGAGTAGCCATCGCGGGTGCGGAATTCATGCTCGAGGCTGTGATAGCGGTCGGCGACCTCGGCATATTCCGGGCTGGTGTGGTCGAGTTCGGAGATCTTGTGTGTAAGCTCCTCCAGTTCCCGCTCCATGGCGTGCAATCCGGTGAACACCGTCATGCATTCCGCAAAGACGGTGCGGCCGGAAAGCGAGAGCCCGTCCTGCGGCAGATATCCGGCAGTCGTTCCCTTGGCGATGATGAGCGAGCCGTAGTCGAACGTATCCAGGCCGGCGAGAACCTTCATCAGCGTGGACTTTCCCGTGCCGTTCGCGCCCACCAGGCCGACGCGGTCGTGGGGCGTGATCAGCCAGTCGGTGTTTTCAAAAAGAAGCTTGTGGCCGAAACGTTTTCCGGCGCCGGAAAGCTGAATCATGGGCTGGATTCATCGTCTCATAAAAAGCGAGTACCGAGTACCCAGTAGCGAGAGACGAATCAGGAGTGCGCTGCGGCCTGGCCCTTGCGGCTTTCGGGATGCTTGCCCCACAGCTCGCTGTGGAAGTGGATGCGCTCGAGAGCGCGATCGATCACCGCTTCCAGTTCGTGCGCGTACTTCACTTCGCGGCCCTTGGCCAGCCGCCAGCGCGCTTCATCCGGACTGAACCAGGTGGGCCGGCGCATCGGCTCGTCGGGCCGGCGCATTTCGTGAATCTCCATCAAAAAGGCCTTCACCACAAATTCCTGCACGCCGCTCGGCTGCCAGAACACGCCCTTGGAGTGGATGTAGAGATGAAAGTGTCGCGGCTCGATGGTACCGAGAGCGCCGGCCTCTTCGGCGGCCTCGCGCGCGGCAGACTGGCTGTGCGAGAGCCGGGCCTCCGGTGATCCCTTGGGAAAGGTCCACTTGTTTCCGCCGTTGGTGTTCACCAGCAGAAACTCCACCGCGCCGCCCCGCCTGCGGTAGCAGATCGCAGCCACTTGTAGCGGCAGCGATTTCGCAATGCGCGGCGAACCCATGGGGTACCTTCCTGTGCTTATGTTAGATGCCCTACATTTCAGCAATGTTAACGTGCCACAAAAATTGTGCACTTGAGAGGTTACTGTAGTTACCGAAATGGAACTCGAACTGCGAAAGTCCCCGGCATACCCGGTCCAGCCAATGCAAAAATCCGATGCGGTATGGTAGCCGCACCTTCCGTGCGGGGTCGTACACCTGTGTTCAGGCCTTGAACCTCTGGCGCGCGCCGTGCCGGATGTGCAGGATATCCACTCGCCGCTGTTTCTCCAGGACGCGGTAGATCACGCGATAAACATGAGGCTTATTTCCATAGAGCAGATGCCTGAACTTCCTGTTTTCGGGCGTCACTGCGCAGCGCTTGGGAAGCTCTTCCAGACTTAGAATGGAGCGCTTGAGGCCGATGTACCAGCGGTTGGCCGAGGCCGAGCCCGCAGCGCTGATGTCGTCATACAACTGGACTAGATCCCGTTCTGCGCGTGCAGTGATGCTAACTTGATAAGCCATGCTCGGCTTCGAACTTGTCGAAGAATTCCCGCGCCGGCCGGGTTCTACCTTTCCGCGCGTCTTCGAGCCCTTGCCGGATTCCTTCTCTCGCATCAGCGCGCGCAGCGACGTCAAGAAGGCGCTGATAGGCTTCCGCATCCTGTACGATCGCAGCCGCCTTGCCTTTCACCGTGAGCACAACGGGGCGCTTGCTCTTCTTGAGCTGCTTCATGAATTCGCCCGACCGTCGGCGGAAGGTCGTAAGCGAATGTATGTCCTTCGCTATATTGAGCATCGAATGATTTCCCGAGCACCTTTTTAGGTGCTGTATAATTATACTCCGGCACGGCAGCACGCCGCGGTAGATTGAATGCGGCCATGCCGCCCAACCAAGCCCTTGAGAGCAGCCGTACTCAGACGCGTTAAGCAGCCTCTTCAAATTGAGCACACGCCCAAGCCCCAGCTCGCAGCAGGTCAGGTTCTTCTTCGGGTGCGCGCCTGCGGCGTCTGCCGTACCGATCTTCACATCGTCGAGGGAGAGTTGCCGCCGCGGACGGAAGCGCTCATTCCCGGCCACCAAATCGTGGGTGACATTGTCGACGGAGCAACGGCTACGTTGCCGCTCGGCGCCCGCGTAGGCGTTTCCTGGATGGGCGGAATCGACGGGGATTGCCCGTTCTGCCGCCGCGGACTCGAGAATCTTTGCGACTCGCCGGTGTTCACCGGATATACCATCAACGGCGGCTACGCGGAATATGCCGCTGCGCGCAGCGATTTTGTTTATGCGCTACCGCCGGATCTGGACGACCTGCAGGCCGCTCCACTTCTCTGCGCCGGCATCATTGGATTCCGCAGCCTGCGCGTGGCCGGCGTAGAGCGCGGCGATCGGGTGGGACTCTTCGGCTTCGGTGCATCCGCGCATCTGGCGATCGCGGTTCTGCGCTCCTGGGGCTGCGAGGTATATGTCTCGACCCGCGGCGCCTCGCATCGCAAGCTGGCTGCCGCTTTGGGAGCCAAGTGGGTGGGCAGTGAAACCGACAAGCCGCCGGTCGAACTTGATCGCGCGGTCACCTTTGCGCCCAGCGGAGACGTTGTGATCGCCGCGCTTTCGAGCCTGCGCAAGGGAGGCATTGTTGCCATCAACGCCATCCATCTCGACCGCATTCCTGAATTCGATTACGACCGGCTGCTCTGGGGCGAGCGCCAAATCCGCAGCGTCGCCAACATGACGCGCTCCGATGCTCGCGATTTTCTCAAGATCGCAGCTGACATCCGGCTGCAGCCGAAAGTGACCGTATTCTCTCTGGATCAGGCCAACGACGCGCTCGCCGCCATCAAGAATGACGCCATCGATGGAGCCGCTGTTATCGTGCCCTGAAACTCTGTCCCTATGGCGAAGCGATGAATTTTGTTCTGGGAGAATAATTCGTTGGAACCATCCCAGATCTTTTATAGAGCGTCGGCGACCAGCATAAGTACGCCGAACGCCACCACCGCTCCCAACAGTAAGAACACTAGCATAGGCCCTCCTCTCAAGAGCTACGCGCTCATCAATGCGCTATGCGTCATAAGAGACCAGGACGTCCGAGGTTGGGACATGCTTTGCTGGATGACACTTGAGACAGACCCGAAGCATCACTTTGCAGATTTGCCCGTCGAAGAAAAATGTTGGGTTCTGTAGTGTCGTGACCGAGCCACAAGTACAGCGGGTGTCCCCCGACCGCCGGGGAGGGTTGGCGGAATTCAGAAATTCCAAGATTGATTCATGCAGAGTTTCCGGGGCCATAGGGTGAGCGTCCATCTATTACCCTAGAGGATGGTCTAAATCATGTCTGATCAAGATTGCTCGCATCGTTGCTGTGCGCAGAAAATCTAGAAGTGTCCACTGTTGAACAGTCAGAGTCGAGGAACATTAGCTACTATTAATTCTAAGAAAAGAGGGCCCCTCTCAGGGCGGAGGTAAGGAGTGGCAGTTATGCCCAGAATCTTATTGGCTGAGGATGACGATGCTGTCCGCGATATGCTAAAAGCCGCGCTCGAACGCGACGGCTTCGAGGTGGTTGCCGTAGCGAACGTGTGCGACGCACTTCGTCGCATCGCGACAGAGAGCTTTGACGCGCTACTTTCCGACCTCCACATGCCAAACGCCGGCGATGGTTTTACCGTCGTCAGCGCCATGCGCCACACCCACCCGCGAGCAGCCACTCTGGTGCTAAGCGGCTATCCAGCAATAGACGAGGCTTTGTCTGCCATCCGGGTACAGGCTGACGAAGTTCTGATGAAACCAATCCAAATAGCCACCCTTCGGGAAGCTATCCGCAAAAAGCTCGCGAACCCGGGAACTAGCAGGCCGCTGCCTACACAGAGTGTGGCCTCCATACTGGAGCATGACCTAGACGCGACGATTCAGGACTGGATGGCGCTCGTAGACCACGATGAAGAACTGAACTGTGTCCCATTGAGCTTTGAGGACCGTACCGGTCATCTTCCCAATCTCATCGCTGATTTGATTTACCGCTTGCGTCTCCCCCAGGATGAGAAAGCAGGCATTTCCATCCCAGCACGCCAGCACGGGGATCTACGCCGTCATCAGGGCTACACCGCCGCGATGGTAGTTGAAGAATCGCGAATCCTCCAAGTCAGTATCTTTAACACTCTTCAAAACAACCTAGATAGAGTGGATTTCAGCAAGGTGCTGGGAGACGTTATCACCATCGCAGACGAAGTGGATTCGCAATTGAAGCAGGCCATGCTCAGTTACACCATCCCTGCGGGGTTAGCGGCATAGAGCACTGAACGCAAACGCCCTCGCCGCTACGCTCATTGAATCGGGGAAAGTGTGCATTATTGAAGAGCCACTGGAACCGCGTTCGGAAATGGTCGGGGCGCGCGGATTTGAACCGCGGACCCCCTGCGCCCAAGGCAGGTGCGCTACCAGGCTGCGCTACGCCCCGACATTATTAGTAATCACGGTTCTGCTGCAGCAACCGCTGTTTCGATTATAAACGACGGAACGCGCTATAATTTTTTACTGGATATGCAGAGCCTGCGGTATGCGCTGGTTGCGTACGTGAGAAGTCCAGTGGGAGAGTTCGTCGAGAACCTCCGGCGGGAGCTGCATCCCAATCTGCCGCATCTGGCGGCCCACATCACGTTTCTGCCGCCGAGGCTGCTGCGCGGAACCGAAGCTGCCGCGCTGCAGATGCTGGCCGGGATTTGCAGCCAGGCTGAACCTTTCGAAGTGACCCTGGGCGACGTGCAATCTTTTGTTCCCACCACGCCCACGGTTTATATTCGCGTGACCTCCGGCGCGGCGCGCCTGCAGGAGTTGCACGACCAGCTGAACAAGCAACTCCTTGCCTTCACCGAGGAGTGGCCTTACATTCCTCATCTCACGGTCGTGAAAATGGCGACCGAGCCCATGGCGGTACAAGCTCTGCGCATCGCCCGCGAACGCTGGCAGCAGTACGCGGGAAGCCGCCGCATCCTGCTCGACCGGCTCACGTTCGTGCGCGAAGACGCGCAGAACTGCTGGGTCGATCTGGCTCCCGTGCTGCTCGGCGGCAGTTTGGTTACGCCCTAGACAGGCTGCGCACGATGATGGAATTTTTCCTCTGCGGCCCTGTGGCCCCAGGTTCATGCTCACAGCCTCGTTCGATGAGTGATGCGGCGATGCTACGAAACTTGGGAGACAATCCAGGAAGCGCCGAAGGTTAGAGACCTATGAAAATCTTCGTTTCGATGGTGGTTCTATTGACCCTTTGCGCCCTCCCATTGTTATCGCAGGAGAGTAAACCCTTAACCTTGAAAGGTATCGTCGTCCGCCAAGATGGCACAGGATTGACGGCTGCATATGTCTTTGTTCGAGACTATCAAGCCGGAACACAATGGGAGATGCACACGGAAGCGGATGGCGGCTTTTCGATCGTGGTTGATCCAGGCTGCTATGACATCTTTATTTCACAAGCTGTGTTTCTTCCTTTTTCCCAGAGGATATGCGTTCGAGCCGAAAGCAACCCCATTTTCAGACTTAGGCTGCGCGCAGACCCTCATCCTCGATTGCGTATCGATTGACCGTTCGAGGTGAATAGTTGACGAAATCAGACGTTTCCGCTCATCGACCCCGGCGCGCGCAATGGACGTTTCATCGCCAAACCCGCTTGCCCGCGCCAACTCCACGCCTTTCGTTGACTTGCCAGTTTCACCCACGTAAGATTTTCGGCCAGTGATCGGCCGCACCGGCTTGCACGGAATGTCGTCTTGTCGATCGGTTCTTGCCGGTGAATTGCAGCGGAGGGAACTCATGTCAGTTCGGAACGCCTTGCACTTTCTTTTGCTTTTGGTCGGAGCGCTGGTCGCCTGCGCCCGGCCCATTGCAGCACAGTCCAACGCGTCTTTTTCGTTGGAGGCGACCTCGGCGGCGGCGACTGCGACCGAAGCTGCATCAGGATATAACCAACCTCCGAAAAACATTCTGGATGTGATGCATGCGCCGTCACCCCCAGTGCCCAGGGTCAGCCCGACGCAGGACGCGATCCTGCTGGTTTCCTGGCAGGACTATCCGTCGATTGGCCGGGTGTCGACACCTTTCTTGCGCCTGGCCGGCGTGCGGGTCGAGCCGAAGAATCACAGCAAGCACGATACTCCGGGCGGTTACGGCATCACTCCCTGCGCCCGGAGCTTTGAACTGGTGCACGTCGCCGATGGGGCGCAGATTCCCATCGCACTTCCTGAAGGCGCATGCGCCGGCGCACCCATGTGGGCAGCGGACGGAAAACGATTCGCGTTCGTCAATCTCGCTCCCGACGCAGTTGAACTCTGGATCGGCGATGCCAGCACCGGCAAGATCCACAAAGTGGCTGGCGTGCGTCTCAATCCGATGTTCAACGACGAGATGCAGTGGATGCCGGACCAGAAAACGCTGTTGGTCAAGCTGGTGCCGGCGGGGATGGGCGCGCCGCCGCCCGAACCCGTGGTGCCTGCCGGTCCCAGCATCCAGGAGACCACGGGCGAAAAAGGGGAGAGCAGCACCTACGAAAACCGCGACACACTCCGCAACAGGCACGACGAGGATGTC
The DNA here is from genome assembly GCA_963743115.1 of uncultured Acidobacteriaceae bacterium. Lineage (GTDB taxonomy): Bacteria > Acidobacteriota > Terriglobia > Terriglobales > Acidobacteriaceae > Sulfotelmatobacter. Next base: position 843,500 of record CAVUOM010000003.1, read on the forward strand.
TTCGATTACTACGCGGCTTCGCAACTCGCCCTGGTCGATGCGGCCACTGGAGCGATCACGCCCGTGGGAAAGCCGGGGAATTACGATTTGGTTGCTGCCGCGCCTGATGGGCAGCACGTACTCGTGGCCGCGATTCACAAACCATATTCTTACGTGACCACTTACGATCGTTTCCCGCGCGAAGTCGAAGTGTGGGACACATCCGACCGCGCGCACGTTCAGGTTCATACTATCGCGTCGCTTCCGCTGGCCGATCGCGTTCCCATCGCAGGGGTTCCGGTGGGTCCGCGCGATTTTTCCTGGCGTGCCACCGAGCCGGCGACGCTGGTCTGGGCAGAAGCGCTGGATGGCGGCGACTGGAAAGTTAAGGTTCCGGCTCGCGACAAGATCCTGCTCGAGAAGGCGCCGTTCAATTCGCCCGCCGTCGAAATCACGCGGACCGAGCAGCGTTATGTCGGCTTTGCCTGGGGCGAACAGGCGAGCACCGCTTTTCTGAACGAGTACGATGAGAACCGGCACTGGAGACGGACCTTCCTCATTGATGTCGATGCTCAACAACCGAAGCAGCGCTTACTTTGGGATCTCTCCACGGACGAAAAGTATGCGAACCCCGGCAATCCAGTGAAGCGGCAGCTGCCGAACGGAACGTCGGTGGTTCGGCAGGAGGCAGATTCGATCTACCTTTCCGGCATCGGCTCTTCGCCCGATGGGGATCGGCCGTTTCTCGACCGGCTCGACCTGAAGACGCTAAAATCCGAACGCCTGTTTCGCAGCGATCAAGCATTGCTACGAGCAATTTCTTTCCTTCACAGGGCCGGACACAAAGACGTTTCTCACCTGGCATCAATCGCCAACCGACCCGCCGAACGCGTTCGTGCGATCGTTGGGAAAGTCTGTAGTCAATGATGCGCCTGCCGGAGAAGCGGCCTTTACTTCCACCAGCGTCGCGCTGACGCACATTCCTGATCCGGCGCCGGCGGTGCGTGCGATCAAGAAGCGGTTGGTCAAGTACAAGCGCGCCGACGGCCTCGACTTGTCGTTCACGCTCTATACGCCGCCTGGCTACAAAGAAGGCACGCGCGTCCCGACCATTCTTTATGCCTATCCTCTCGACTACGCCGACGCTTCGAAGGCCGGCCAGGTTGCGGGGTCGCAGGAAACCTTCACGCAACTGCGGCAATACCGGCTGCTGCTCCTCGCGGGCTACGCGATCATCGACAACGCTTCATTCCCCATCGTCGGCGATCCGAAAAAGGCCTACGACACGTATCTGGAACAACTCGTCGCCGATGCCAAGGCCGCCGTCGATGAGGCGGTGCGACTCGGCGTTGCCGACCCTGACCGCATCGGGGTTACCGGACACAGCCACGGCGCTTTGATGACCGCGAATCTCGTCGCCCATTCCGACTTGTTCCGCGCCGGGGTCGCTACCAGCGGGTCGTATAACAAGACGCTCACGCCTTTCGGTTTTCAAAACGAGCGGCGATCGGTTTGGGAGGCATCGGATGTTTACCTGAAAGTCTCGCCATTTTTCTCTGCCGATAAATTGAAGACGCCGCTGCTCATCATGCACGGTGCGGAAGACGCGAATCCGGGTACTACGCCAATACAATCAAGCAAGCTCTACGAAGCAATTCGAGGCAATGGCGGCACCACTCGTCTGGTGATCCTGCCGCACGAACCGCACTGGTACACCGCGATGGAGTCGAACGAACAGCTGGTATACGAGATGCTTCGCTGGTTTGACAAATATGTGAAGGACGCACCGCCACGCCCGGTGACTGGTACGCGTTAGGATCAGCAGCCACCGCGACTCATTGACTTGCCGCTATCCGGCCCATAATATGTCGGCCAAGGAACGGTCCTCCCTGCGGGATTGATCCAAATCGTCTCGCATCGCCGCGCATCAGAAAGGACTCTTATGCTGGAGATTCAGACCAAGCACTTGCCGCCTGACATTGTTGTGCTCGAGATAACGGGAAGAATCACGATCGGCAGGGAGTGTAAGCAACTGGAATGGGCCACAGACACTCTGGTGCGCGAGAAAAACGAAAAGAAGATCATCTTCGACCTGAGCGGCGTGACCCATTTGGACAGCACGGGCGTGGGCATCATCGTGATGTCGGCTGGGATGGTCAAGCAGGCCGGCGGAGAGCTGCGGCTGGCCGGCGCCAACCCGCACATTGAAACCGTATTGAAGGTAACCAGCATGGACAAACTTGTCAGCTGGACTCCCACCGTGGCCGAGGCGGCTGCAACCCTTTAGGCGAGGCTTGGACCCGTTTCATTTCGGACTGACAGGCCCACTTTAAACCGAGTTTCTTTGTGGAAGCCGCGATCTCGCGCTCCTGCCCTTCGCTCATCCGTAACCTCGCCGTGGTTACTCGAACATTACGTTACTCCCTGCCGAGTCTGCATGGCCCCTGGTACATCTCCCTCCCGTGCATTGCACGAGGGCTAGCTGGGCTGTAAATACTAAAGAGAGGGAATTGTGGAAATCCCGCGCTGGGAGCGGCTTGGGGCGCGGGTTTCGGGCAAGGCCGGAGGGCAAGGATGCAGATCGGGGTCTACGGTTCGGGTTACCTGGGGACGGTGATTTCGGCCTGCCTGGCAGATTTTGGCACTCCGGTTTCATGCTGTCATCCTGACCGGTCACGCATGGTCGAGATGGCGCAGGGCAACATCCCATTCTTTGAGAAGAATTTGAAAGAGATTATCCGGCGCAACGTACGTGCGGGGCGCCTGGCGTACTCCACCGATATCGAATCTTTTGCGCGCAAGACCCAAGTTATTTTTTTGGCGGAAGACAATGCCGAGAACCTGGCCGACGTGGTGATGCGGATCGCGAAGCTGGCGGTCAAGCCTCCGATTCTGACTATTGTCACGCCGGTGTCGGTAGGCACAGCTTCCGCGCTTGAGAAATCGCTCAAAGATGCGGGCTTGCATGGAACGATCGTCTCGCAGCCCATGTTCTTCACCGACGGTTGTGCCGTCGAGGATTTCAACTGGCCCGACCGTCTGATTCTGGGCTCGACCTCGAACGAAGCGGTGCAGGTGCTCAAGCAGATTTTCCATCCCCTGGTGATGCGCGGTGTGCCGGTGATTGTTACCAACCAGGCTACGGCGGAACTGGTGCGGGAATCGGCTACGGCGTTTGTGGCCACCAAGATTTCATTCATCAACGAGGTTGCGGCGTTGTGCGAGCGCGTGGGAGCGGATGCAGTCAATCTGGCTTTGGCGCTTGGCCTCGACAAGAAAATCGCTCCACGCTGCCTGCAGCCGGGAGCGGGTATGGGCGGCGTGTTTGCCGAGTCGGACATGGATTCGCTGGCCGAGTTGGCAAAGGCGAATGGCATTCCACTGAAAGTGCTGAGCGCGGCGCGGGATGTGAACCATACTCTCGCGGAGCGCCTGGTCGAAAAGATTGCCCTCGCCCTGAATTCGGTGGAGAACAAGGACGTGGGAATTCTCGGCATGGCGTTTAAGCCGAATACTAATTCGGTCGCTGGTTCGTCCGCCGTGCGGCTGGCTGAAACGCTGGTAGCCAAAGGCGCGCGGGTGCGGGCTTATGACCCCGTCGCACTTTCCGAAGCCAAGCTGCGGCTGAATGGTTCGGTGCGCTATTGCGAATCGGCGTATGCGGCGGCGGAAGGCATGGACGCGCTGGTGGTGGGCACGGGCTGGCCGGAGTTCCGCGCGCTCGATTTTGACCGCATCAAACATTTGCTGAAAAAGCCGATCATTGTGGATACGAAGAACCTGCTGGATTCCGCGCGGCTGCGCGCGATGGGGTTTGAATACGTTGGCGTAGGGCGGGGATAAAGAGCTTAAGAAATAAAGACGGGATTCTTCCGAGGACGAGTGAACCAGGAAATTCTCAATCCCGCCAAGCAGTTTGTGCAGCAACCGGACCGACCAACGTCGTTATCCCAACTTTCGTTATCCCAGGCTTCGTCAGGCCAAGTTTCGTTATCCCAGCTTTCGGTTTTTGTCTCTGGAATTCTCGATACTCTCTCGTATTTCTTCTTCTGCTTATCTTTTTCCAGCCTGGCTCACCTGCTCGGCTCGTGGTGGAAGCGCTTTTTAGCCGAGGAGTAATCACTCCTCGCGCTGTGGATTTCAACCCCGGAATAAAGTTCGGAACTTCGTTACAGCCGGCGTTTGGTGGATCGCTTCTGCGATGAAAATCGAGGTATCCCCCTCCCCCCTCCCCTCACTGGAATCATCACGTTAGCAGGAAATTCCCGGCAAAATACGGATGTCAAAGAGCTTAGGTACTAAAATCCGTGAAACAAAGGACTTCGGGGCGCAGCGAGCTGGCTTGTGCCGACCGTCACGGCCTCGACCATGATCGCGCAAGTGATGGGGTGTGGACAAGGTTGGATGTCACAATGGGCGTGTGGAAATCTTACGGTTCTCGCGAGGGGTCCAAGCAGAAAAATGGGGAACGTCCCGTCTATCCTCGGATTGCCCCATCCGCAGCCCACCCTTGCAAAAAACGCAAGGATGGGGCACCCTCACCGGGGAATGGTGCACGCAAACTTCGTTAGAGGCGGGCCGTCCGCCTGCGGGTTTCTGACGACGGTGCAGCGCAGTTGCTATAATCAAGGCGGCGGTGGGAATAGCTCAACTGGCAGAGCACCGGACTGTGGCTCCGACGGTTGCGGGTTCGATTCCCGTTTCCCACCCCAGAATTACCCCTCCGTTACGCCCGCCGGGGAAGGCGCTGGCGCTCCTAACAGTTGAACCAGACTCCTGGGGCCGCAGCAGGCGCGGGTGAGCCGCTGACGATCACGCTGCAGTGCTTTGTCCTGCTTCATGGCATCGAGCACACTCCTGAGAATTGAAGCGACATGCGGGTTGGGTGGAGTGGCGAGGCTGTAATGCATCCACTTGCCCTCCCGTCGGGCCGCAACGATGCCCGCCTTCCGCAAGTAGGCAAGATGTCGAGAGATCTTGGGCTGGGGCGCGCCGATTACCTCCGTGAAATAGCAGACACAGATTTCCTGATCGGCGATCAGATTCAGAAGGCGCAGGCGGGTCGGGTCGCCCAGAGCGCGAAAGAGCCCATCCAGCGAGGGATTCGGTTTCATGCCCTTCAGTCTAACAAAATACATATGCCTTGACGAATGTGTGTTCCAATGATACCGTTAACACATTCGCTACTGCGAATATGAAGCGAGGAATTATGCCAGCGGAGACGGTGGTTGCCTTGAAAGCGCATCTTGCCATCAACGTCAGGAACGTGGAGCGGAGCATCGAGTTCTACCGCAAGATGTTTGGGATTGAGCCCAGCAAAGTCAGGAGCGGGTACGCGAAGTTCGATGTCCAGAACCCGCCGCTGAATTTCACGCTGAACGAGGTGCCGTTCAAAGACGCTGGGGCACTTTCGCACATGGGTATTCAGGTCGGCTCGACTGGGGATGTCCTCAGCGTCCGGAAGAGATGGGCCAGCGCCGGTCTGGTCACGCGCGACGAGATGCAAACCGACTGCTGCTATGCGACGCAGGATAAGACTTGGGTGCATGATCCTGATGGCAATGAGTGGGAAGTGTTCGTCGTTCTCAAGGACAATCTGCCGGAGAAGCAAACTGAACCGGCGGGCGCTGCCTGCTGTGCGCCTGGCTGTTGCGCGCCAATGGCGGGGCGCTCCGGTGTCTAAGCCGAAGGTTCTCTTCCTCTGCACCGGAAACTCGGCGCGGAGCCAGATGGCGGAAGGGTATTTGCGTCACGTGGCAGGCGATGAGTTTGAGCCGCTGAGCGCCGGAATCGAGCCTAAAGGATTGAACCCGCTGGCAGTCGAGGCGATGGGCGAGATCGGGATCGACATCTCTCAGCAGCGGTCGAAGGATGTGCGGGAGTTTGTTGGGCAGACGATACCGTATGTGGTTACGGTCTGCGACAATGCCAAACGGCAATGCCCGATTTTTCCGCACACCTACAAGTCCCTGCACTGGGGGCTCGAAGACCCGGCTGAGGCGAACGGGTCCCGGGAAGAAAAATTGGCAGCCTTCCGGCGGGTGCGGGATGAAATCGGGTGCAGGATCGAGCGGGAACTCCTGCACCCCTAGCAAATTGGACCAAATTGGGAAGTCTCCCTACGCTGCGTGTTTTTCTCGCTTCTATTCATTGACCCGCCAACTCTAGCGGTCTAAAATTTCGGTCGAATCTTCTTGCGGGCGCGCTCGCGCCTTGCGGGGCCTGTCGCGACGGACAGAGGGGAAGCAGATTCGTGGGTCCCAAGTTATGGGTCCATGCTCCTTGGGAAGTCCTCGTCTTGGAAGGGGCTCTATGAAGAGTTCTTCGCGTAAGCAGGTCAAATCACGTAAAGCAAGCGTAGAGATTGATACCAAAACATCGCCCGGACAATTCCCGATCGTGGGGATTGGGGCCTCGGCTGGCGGTCTGGAAGCATTTTCCGAATTGTTGCATCACCTGCCGGAAAAGACCGGCATGGCCTTCGTGCTGGTGCAGCACCTCGATCCCAAGCATGGCAGCGTGCTGCAGGAAATCTTGTCGAGGACGACCAAGATTCCAGTCACAGAAGTGGTTCAGGGCGTAGTGGTGCAGCCCGACCACGCCTATGTGATTCCGGCCAACACTAATTTGACCCTCAAGAACGGGACGCTGCAACTGGGATCGCGGGTGCTGACCCGGGGACAGCACATGCCGATCGATGATTTTTTTCGCTCTCTGGCGGAAAGTGGCGGCCAACAGGCGATCGGCGTCATCTTATCGGGCACCGCTTCGGACGGCACTGAGGGCTGCCGCGCCATCAAGGCGGCGGGAGGAATCACTTTTGCCCAGGATGAGGAGTCGGCGAAGTATGACAGCATGCCGCGCAACGCGGTGAACGCCGGCTGCATTGACTTCATCCTTTCTCCTAAAGATATTGCTCGAGAGCTGGGCGGAATCAGCCAGCATCCTTACGTGGCGCGGGTGATCGAGCAGGAGACTGAAGGGTTTCAGGGGATGGTGGGCAGCGAACTGAATGCGCTCTTCGGACTTCTGCGGGAATCGACTGGAGTGGATTTCACCAACTACAAACACACGACGCTGCAGCGGCGCATCCGGCGGCGCATGGTGGTGCATAGAGTCGCGAAGCTGAAAGACTACCTGAGTTTCATCGGAAAAAGGCCGGAGGAACTGGACGAGCTGTACCGCGACCTGCTGATCCACGTTACCGGATTTTTCCGGGAGCCGGAAGCTTTTGTGGCGTTGCGCAAGCATGTTTATCCCAGACTGTTTGAGGGCCGCAAGCCGGATAATCCGATCCGGGTTTGGGTCGCGGGCTGCTCCACCGGTGAGGAAGTTTACTCGATCGCGATCACGCTGCTGGAATACATGTGGGTGCACAGCCGGAACATCTCGCAGGCTGCGACCGCCATCCAGATTTTTGCGACTGATATCAGCGATACCGCGCTCGATCGTGCCCGCACCGGGCTGTATACAGAAGCGGCCGTGTCGGAGATCTCGATTGACCGTTTGAAGAGATTTTTCATCCGACTGGATGGAGGGTTTCAGGTTAACAAATCGATCCGGGATATGTGCATCTTTGCCAAGCAGAACCTGGTGAAGGATCCTCCATTCTCGAACCTCGATCTGGTGAGTTGCCGCAACCTGCTGATCTATCTGGGGCCGGTATTGCAGCGGCGCGTTATTCCCACCTTGCATTACGCGCTGAAACCCGGCGGTTATCTGATGCTGGGAGCGGCGGAGAACCTGGGTGGATTCGCCGACCACTTTGGTCTGGTCGACAAGAAGGACAAGATCTACCAGAAGCGGACGACTTCGCCACGGCTGACGACCTACTTTGCGAACACCGACTATTTGCCCATCCGGACGGGAGACGCGAAGCTATCCCGGGAGCTGCCGGCTCCTTTTACAGTGGAGCGGGAAGTGGAGCATCTGCTGGTGAACCGGTTTGTTCCTGCCAGCATTGTGGTGAACGATCAGTTGGAGATTGTGCAATTCCACGGCAAGACTGGAGCGTATCTGGAGCCGCCGGCCGGGCAACCCAGTTTCAGCCTGGCGAAGATGGCGCGCGAGGGTCTGCTGGTCGATTTGCGCGCGGCCCTGACAACGGCCAAGAAAACCAGTGCGCCGGTGCGGAAGCAAGGCGTGCAGATTCAATCGGAAGAGGGAACGCGCGAGGTGAATCTTGAGGTTATCCCGTTGCGCGGGCCTTCCGCGCAGGAACGACTTTATGTGGTGGTGTTTCAGGATGAGGTTCGCAAGGCGGCGATTCCGGAGAAGAAGGGAAAAGCCGGCAAGGGGGTGAAAGTGTCTCGCACCACGGCACGAGACACCGAGATTCTGAAGCATGAGATGGGTCAACTGCGGCAGCAATTGCGGTCGCTCATTACAGAGCATGAAACCACCACGGAAGAGTTCAAGTCGGCGCATGAAGAAGTGTTATCGGCCAACGAGGAACTGCAGAGCACCAACGAAGAACTGGAAACGGCCAAGGAGGAGCTGCAATCCACGAATGAAGAACTCACTACGCTTAATGAAGAAATGCAGAACCGCAATTCGGAGCTGGGCTCGGCCAATAACGATTTGCTTAACCTGCTGGGGCACGTCGATATTCCGGTGGTGATGGTGAGCAATGATTTACGCATCCGCCGCTTCACCCCGCCCGCACAAAAATTGCTGAATCTGCTGCCGGGAGACATTGGTCGGCGCCTGGGCGAGATCCGGCCGAACCTTGATGTGGAGGACTTGGAATCGCTGGCCAATGAGGCCATCCGGCGCGCGACCGCGCAGGAGCGGCAGGTGCGCACCAAGGAAGGCGGATGGCAGATGCTCTATGTGCGGCCCTACAAGACCTGGGACAATCGCATCGAAGGAGCAGTGATCAGTTTGCAGGATGTCGACGCCTTGAAACGTACGCTCGACCAGACGCGCGAATATGCGGATACGATTGTCGAAAGCGCCCGGGAACCGATCGTAGTGCTGAACGCCAAGCTGCAGGTTACCGCCGCGAACCCGGCTTTCTACCGGGCTTTCGACGTGTCCCGCGATGAGACGGAGAGGCGCCTGATTTATGAACTGGGCAACGGGCAGTGGAACATTCCGAAGTTGCGCGAACTGCTGGAGGAAATTGTTCCGCAAAATTCCCGGGTCGACGATTTCCAGATGAGCCACGATTTCCCCCACCTGGGGCCGCGGAACATGCTACTCAACGCCCGCCGGGTTGAGATGCAGCCTGGCCGCCCCTTTATTCTGCTGGCGATCGAAGATGTGACTGACAAACGCAACGAGGGCGCGGCTTGAGAAACTATTTGCCACCGAGAACGCCGAGAGTTTGAAAATGTTCTACTCGACGCTCCCGGCGTGCTCCGCGGTTAAAGCTTTTTGTCCTCCGAACTCCGTGTAGAATGCCTGAGACGGCTCGTACCGGACGACGAACGCGGATGAAGCGAATTTTCCAACCATTTCGAAACTCTTCCCGGCAGCTGGGGCCGCTCGAGCAGCGCATGCTCGACGCGCTGTGGGGCAGAGGCAGCGCGACCGTCCGCGAACTGGTCGAAGGCGGCTGCGACGACCTGGCCTACACTACGGTGATGACCACGCTGGACCGGCTGTTCAAGAAAGGCCTTCTGACACGCTCGGAGGAAAGTAGGGCGTTCCGCTACGTCCCGCGGCTCAGCCGCGAGGAATTGCACCGGGAGACTGCGGGCCACGCCTTTCGCCAGCTGCTGGATGCCGCTCCGGCTTCTTCTTTGCCACTCTCGTTTCTGGTGGAAATCCTGGGCGAGAGAGACGCGCAGTTGCTCAACGATTTGCAGAAGCTGGTCGAACGCAAACGCCGCGAACTCGGTCAGAAGGAAATGGGCCGACTGGAAATAAACGAGGAGAAAGACTGATGTTCGCGGTGCGCGGAATCGCGGTTTCTTTCTCCATCTTCGTGATGCTGTATGGCCTCTTGTCATTGGCAGTCTACGGCGTGTGGAAGCGCGGGTGGCTTGCCGCCCAACGCTATTCGGCGAGACGCTGCGCCAACCTGCTTTTCGCCTTGCGCCTACTTCCGTTCGTGGTTGCGGCTGGGCTGACGCTGGTGTTGGCGGTGCCTTCGTTCCTGCTGCTCGAACCCCGCGCCGTGAACGAGCCTATGGGAGCGGTGCCCGTGCTGCTGGGCTTGTGTGGGATGACCGTCCTCCTGGCGGGAATGTGGAAGGCGGCTGCCGCGTTGCTGCAGGCTTCGCGAATCGTAGTACGGTGGTTCAGCGAGGCGCGCGTGATCAGTTCCCCGGCTATCGACTCTTCTTCGATCGAGTGCGGGACGTCGGTCCCGGTGCGGGTTTCCGCGGTTGCTCCGCCGCTTACCGCGGCCGGCATTCTGCGGCCGAGCGTGTGGCTGTCGCAAGCCGCGGAGTTGGTGCTGAGCGAGCGGGAGTTCGAGACTGCGCTCCGGCATGAAGTCGCGCACGTGCGAAGCCGGGACAATCTGAGAAAGTTGATTCTGCGCCTGGTGGCGTTTCCGGGCATGGGGGAGCTGGAGCGCGCCTGGCGGGAAGCTACCGAAATGGCGGCCGACGATGCCGCCGTCTCGAGCGCTGCGGAAGCTCTGGATCTGGCCGCTGCCCTGATCAAGCTGTCGCGCCTGGCTCCGTTGGAGCCGCCCGCGGAGCTGACCACGGCTTTGGTCCACAGTCCGGCGGAGTCGGTGAATGCGCGTGTCGAGCGTTTGATTGCCTGGACGGAACAGCGGCACAGTCAGGCCCCGGGGTATTCGCTGTTGTATCCGCTGTGCACCGCGGCGGCGATGCTGATCACTCTGGCTGTTACTTACAGCCACCTGCTGGTGCGCGTGCATACCGCCACGGAGTGGCTGGTCAGGTAGAAGATCGTTCCACGCCGCTCTTCATTGTGCTTCGGTCCTACTTCGGCATTACTGCGATATCGTCTTTCGGCATGGCTTCGAGAGTTGCCCGATCGATGCCCAAGTGCTCCATCACCAGTTCTGGAGGCGTGTGCGTGAGCCACTCCGAGAGCGCCAAGTCCTGATAGTAGCTGCTCTTGAACATCTCCAGAAATTTCAGGTCGGTGTCACCCGTATTCTCAATGTAGTGGGGCAGCGTCTTCTGAATATAGCCCACGTCTCCGGCTTGAAAGTCCATGGTGCGGGCGCGGCTTCCGGTGGCGAACACGGTCATTCTTCCTGAGCCGCTCATGTAGTACTGCCATTCGTCGGCGTTAGGATGCCAGTGCAGCTCGCGTATCCCTCCGGGATGGACGGTGACGATGGCTGCGGCAATCGTGGTGGAAATTTTGAATTTGCTCGAATCGACGATCTTCACTTCGCCGCCCTTGGTGCGCTTGGTCACCGGTTGCTGCGATGTGCGATAAGAGAAATCGATGGGCGATAATCCAAGCGAGCCAGCGGTGGCTTTCAGGTCCGCAGGCAGCGGGCCAGGTACCGGCGCCTGGAAGATAAATTTCTCCCGCTTCGGCAAGTTCTCCAGAGCCTGCTCACTCACTCCAAAGTTTTTCGAGAGCACATCGTGGGGGGTGTGTGCCATCCAGTCGGTGAGCAGTACGGTCTCGTATTCCGAGAAGTTGCCATCGTCGAACACCAGGAGAAACTCACAGCCGTCGGGCCCCAGGCCCTGAATGGAATGCGGAATTCCTGTGGGGAAATACCAGAGGTCGCCTTCCGTCACATCGCTGACGAAGCTCTTGCCATCCGCATCAAGACCGGTGATGCGAGCGTTGCCATAGAGCATGATGGACCACTCGCCAGCCGTGTGCCAGTGCAGTTCTCGTATGCCTCCGGCGGTTAGTCTCATATCCACGCCGGCGATCGTCTTGGAAACGGCAAGCTCGCGGATCGTGACCTCGCGCGACCATCCACCTTCTTGCATGCGCTTGTGGGAGAGACCAAAAGGGTACTTGAAGGTCTGCACGCCGCCAGCGTCGGTGGGCGGCGGCAGGAAGGAATCCGGGTTTTGGGCATCGATCGACGGATTGCCTGGGCCAGGGGCGCTGGCGCTGCGATCGTCCTTGGTCGGATAGGGTTTCTGATTCTGGGCTGCGGCATCGGCCGACAGCATTCCGGCCGCCGCCAGGGCCGCCGTTCCCATTTCCAGGAATCCGCGCCGTGAAAATGCATCCTTCTTCATGTCGTCGCTCATAGAAGGGCCTCGTCTTGGGTAAGAAAGATTTACTGACTCCAGATTCTTGTTCCAAAAACGATACGGCAGCTATTCGGCGGTGTCAATCCTGCGGCGGAGGACCTGGGTGATTTCTAGAACATTATTCGTACTCCCAGCTGTGCGGCGAAGGGAATCCCCACGGTTGTGCCGGGTCCGAAGAAATCTCCCAGTGCGCCCTCGGGTATTTCAAGCTGCTTCAGGCTGGTGAGGGGCACGCAGTTCGGGTTGCAAATTCCATTGACGGCACCATTCGCATCAAATTGGGCTCCCGGAATCTGCGCGACGTTCACGGCGAAATTTGCGCCCGGGTTGTTGCGGTTGAAGAGATTGAAGAATTCGATGAAGGGATCGACTCGCCAGCGTTCATTGATACTGATCGGCCGGGTGACGCGCAGGTCTGACTGGATGTAAGGAGTGCCGCGGAATTCGTCAAGGCTAGTATATGCGTCCGGGCCGTTGTTCAAGGAGATTGAAATCCGACCACTGTTGTCGGCCGTTGTGATGGTAATGGGGCGCGCGCTCTCGAACTGGTTCACGCTGCTCAATTCGAAGCCGCCGGGGATGTGGACGATTCCGGCCAGCACGAAGCGGTGGCGAACGTCCTCGCCGGAGGGACCGTAGTCGCCGGGTCCGAAAGCATCAAGCTGTCCGGCATTCGGAAATCCACTTGGTACCTGGCACACGCCATCGACGTAGTCGAAGAGTTCGCCGAGCACGCAACCCCAGGTCTGTGCTTTGGAGAGCGTGTAGTTTGCCACCAGATTGAAGCGCCGCAGGTTGCCTTGCAGATGCAACATCAGCCCGTTGTAGCTGGAGCGATTGTCCGACTCGAACACATTGACGTTGGGCACAACATTGGTCTGATCGGCGGCATATTCCAGGGGAGGCTCTGATGTGGAAATGAGCGGAGTGAATAGATCCGCGCCGCTGGTATAGGGAAAGCCGCGGTAGCCGTGATTACCCTGCTCGTGTACGTAATCGGCGCTCACCAGCCAATGCTCGTTGAAGGCGTGCTGTACGCCGCCCGTGGTATGAATGGCGTAGGGCGTTTTATAAGAGGAGCCGATTAGATTGCCGGCGGCGCCTGCGCCTCCGATCAGGCAGCCTGAACCGAGGAGCGAATAAGTTCCGGGACCACCGGTAAGGTTGCACGTTCCAGTAGTGAAGTTCGTGTTGTTCACGCCCTGGAATGCAGTCGCCCATCCGTTCTGGGCGAGATCGTCATAGTAGAGGCCAAACCCTGCGCGAATCACCGTCTTCCCGCTGCTGCCGGGCGAGTAGGCTATGCCCAGACGAGGTGCGACTTGCTTGCGATAGTCGCTCGGCACGCTGGGCACAATTGGAATCTGCAACGCTTGCAGCGTCACATACGCGGCGTTGTCGGCTTCGCCGCGGCCGGAGCCTGTAAACAGTCCCCACGTGGTCTGATAACGCACGCCGTAGTTGACGGTGAGCTGATGCGAGACGCGCCAGGAGTCTTCGACATAGAGTCCGAGACGCTGAATGTTCTGCGAGAAGCTGCCATCGCCGGCGGGAGTGAATGTGCAATCGATGCCGGTGCTCGGATCCGGCATCGGATTGCACATCGCGCTGGGGGGTGTGTAATAAAAGGGCAAGGCGGTCGTGATGCCGTCGCAATCCGGGCCCGGCGGATTGATGTAGCAATCGGGGTTGAAGGGATAAGTTGTGAACTGCTCCGCTGTCGAGGCGAACGCTCCGCTCAGCACCGGCTCGTGAATGAAGTCGACGCCGAACTTGAACGCGTGGTCGCGCACGACGTGGCTCAAGTCGTAGCGAAACTGGTATTTGTCCTGATTGCGCAGGTCGGGAAAAAGAGTGATGGGGGTGGCAAACTGATTGTCGCCGAAGGTCTCGAAGCCGGAGACAGTAAGCGCCGTCACGCTGAAGGGAAACTGGATGGCGAAGCCGAGATCGGAATTCCGCGTCTGCGTCAGATGCAACAGGCTGGCGTCGAGAACCAGATTGCCCAGCCAGGTTGAATTGAAGGCGTAGCTGTTGCTGAGCGCCACGTTCCAGTAATTGTTGTGCGTGAGCAGGCCGGTGGAAGGCAGCGTGGCCTGCTGCACCAGGGCGTTGTGCGTGAGGTAGCTGTCTGAGGATATGCGCACGAACCAATTCGATTTCTGCGTTTGCGCCCAATCAAAGCGCAGCGAACTGAGATAGTCGCGGAAGGGAATGGGAACGGTGGCGGGAACTGGGATGGAAGGAATGCCGGTGATCAATCCCTCTGAAGCCAACTGCGAGAGCGCGTCGAACTGCGTGGTGCTGGCCGGGCTGTAGGCGATGCTCGCGTTTTCATGCACATTTTCGAATGAGGTGAAGAACCAGATTTTATCTTTGGCGACGGGACCGCCAATCGTTCCCACATAGTTCTGGCGGGAGAACGGCTGCTTCGGGTTGGGGGCCGGATTCTCGATGGGGAAGCGGGCATTCAGCGCAGCCTGGCGATCGAAGAAAGCGGCGTCACCGTGCCAGTCGTTGGTCCCGTGCTTGGTGGTGATTACTACCGAGCCGGCCGTGGTCCAACCCGTGTCGGCGTCTTCGTTGGAGGTGCGGACGGCGAATTCCTGAACCCCATCGGGCGAAAAGTTTTGCAGGAAGCCGCCGATCCAGTCGTCGGAATCTTCCGCACCATCCACCGATAGTTCGTTGTTTAATCCGGAGCTTCCTCCCGTCGAAACCGCGGTGATGCGCGCCTTGGTGGGATCGGAAGGTTCGACGGGCTCGGTTCCAGGCACGAGATAGGCGATGTTGGCGAAACTTCGCGCCGGGAGCGGCAGAGTTTCCAGGTCCCGCGTTCCGACCACGCCTCCGCGCACGGCGCTCGAGGTATCAGTTATCTCAGTGGTAATCGAAGAGGAGCTCCCCTGCACGGTTACTGTTTGCGAGGTCGCCGCTGGTTTCATTGTGACGGTTATGTCGCGGACGTTGGCAACGGCGATTGAGACCTCCGCCTGTGCCGGGGCGAACCCGGCGGCTGATACGGTGATGCGGTAGTTGCCGGGCAGAAGGTCGTCCAGGCGAAACTCGCCGCGGTCTTCGCTTGCGGTCCCGCGCTGCACAGAAGATCCCGACAATTGCGCTACGATTTTAGCGGAGGCGATGCGAGCGCCGGTGGCGTCCTGCACCGTCCCGCGCAGCGATCCCCGCGAGTTCTGGGCGTAGAGGCTGGCGGTGAGAAGGACAACGAACAGAGTTAGAGGGAATGTAATGCGGAGTGAATTTGCTTTCATGGTTTTGGCATGAAAAAGACTAGACGGCGAAGCGAGCTACTACCAGTGGCCGTAGGGTAGCTAACTGGTTTGTCGCGGGACCTGCCCTTGGATCAATCGGACCAGCGTTGGGGCTTGCGGTCCCAGCGGTGCTTCTTGAGTTCGGTGAGCAGGCCTCGATCGAGAGGGCCGGCGTCACTGGCGGCAATGTTCTGGCGCACATGTTCGGGGCTGCGCATGCCGACGATCGTTGTGCTGACGGCCGGATGCGACAGAATAAAGCGCAGCGACATTTCGGGCAGCGTTATGCCAGCAGGCACGATTTTCTTCAGCTGGTCGACGCGCTGAATCGTGTTCGCCAGATTTTCTGGGCCAAAGTAAAGCGACCGCCAGTCGTCTTTAGGGAAGCGGGTTTCGAGCGTCATTTTGCCGCCCAGGCTGCCTTCATCGAGCGGCACACGCGCAATCACGCCAACGTTTAATTCCTGGCAGATAGGAAGCAGCTTGTCTTCGGGCGCCTGATCGAAGATGTTGTAGATCACCTGCACCACGTCGACCACTCCGGTGTGCAGGGCTTTGAGGCCATTCTCTGGCTCCCAGCGGTTGAGGCTGAGGCCGAAGTAGCGGATCCAGCCTCCATCTTTCAACTTCTCGACGGTCGAGAGAAAGTCCGGGTCGTCGGTCCAACTGTCATCCCAGACATGGAATTGCAGAACATCAATCGAATCGACGCGAAGTTTCTTGCGGATCAGGTCAGCGTATTTGAAGACGTGAGCAGGGGAAAAAACATCGAGATATTTATAGGTCGGCAACGCGGGCCATTTGTCGTTGGCCGGAGGAATTTTCGACGCGGCGTACAGGCGCTCCTTGGAGTTGCGCGCCATGATTTCGCCCAGCAGGCCGTCACTTTTTCCCTCGCCGTAAGCCCAGGCAGTGTCGAAGAAATTGCAGCCCGCATCGACCGAGAGTTGTAGGGAGTCGAGCGACTGGCGGTCGTCAGAGCCGCTCCATCCACTCATGCCCCAGAGTCCGTAGGAGATATCACTGACATCGAAACCGGTCCTTCCCAACTTGCGGTAGTTCATGAAAGGTCTTCCTCAGGAGAATGTTTCGGAATTTTTATGGCGTCGCGTGACTGGACATCCTAGCAGTTCTATCAAGGGTTCGATATCATGCCATGGCCACGAATTCTGTAGATGCTGATTTTTCGATGCGGGTTATCGGGATTTTGCGGCCTTCGAAAGTCCTGTGGGTGTTTTAATACAGACAGATCATAGAAAATGCGGAGGTTGGCTGTGAAATTAGAAATTCCTTCTCCTACCACGCCTTCCTATTGCCAGGAAGATACCCAAGCACCTTCGTCCCGTTTGCTGGATGAGAAAATCTCGGACGATTCGGGAGCGGAAACGACTACAGACAGCGCCTTGGCGCCTGCCGGCCTGAAGAATCCGTTTTGGAGTAAAGCCAGCTAGCGCCTGACACGCTTGTCTTCCCGAGGAGAGCGAGGGACCTTGGTTTCGCTCACGCCATCATGATTGCCGGTAGGCGCTAACACCAGGATCCCTCGCTTCGCTTCGGGATGACAGATCCTAATGGCAGATCCTAGTGAGGGTCGCAGAGAGACAGAGAAACTTGGAACGCTTAGCGCAGAATCGGCAGGCAGAGGCACGGGCGGAGCGCGAAAGGCAGCGCGGACATTTCCTGCAGCGCGGGTTGCAGTTGTGCGTCGCGGCAGGGCTCAAGCGTGATGACGAAGGGCAGTGCATTTTTGTCGAAGCCGGGGTTTTGCAGCACGGCATCAATGTTCAGCTGATGAGATGAGAGGATCGCGGCCAGGCCTGCGATGATGCCGGGCTGGTCCTTCACCAGAAAGCGCAGATACCAGGGCGTCTCAAAGTCGCAACTGACCTTTGGCGAGGCTAATTGCAACGGGCGATGCGCGCGCGCTCCCGCCGAAGAACTTCCAGCCGCGAGACTTTCTGCCACGAACATCAAGTCTGAAACGACGGCAACGGCAGTAGGATCTCCTCCCGCACCCGCGCCTAGGAAAGCCATGTCGCCGCCGTATTCTCCCGAAGTTAAAACCAGATTCAGATTTCGCTGCACGCGTCCGAAGGGAGACGACGTGGGAACTAGGCTGGGGCCGACGTCGGCAAACAGCGTCGTATCTTTCAGATCGGCGCGCGAGATCTGGCGGATGGTGCAATCCAGTTCGGCGGCGTAATCGAAATCGACGGCGTCGATGGGGCGGATGGTGCGGGCGCGAATGTCTCCGGGAGAAACGCGGACGTGCAGTCCCGCCAGCGCGAGAATGGAAAGCTTGGCGCGGGCATCGCCGCCGTCGAGATCTTCGCTGGCGTCGGCTTCGGCGTAGCCGCGCGCCTGCGCTTCCTCAAGAGCTTCGCTGAAGGGAATGCGATCGGTCTCAATGCGGCTGAGAATGTAGTTGCAAGTGCCGTTCAGAATGCCGGCGATGCCGTGGAGACGATCCCCGCTGAGACCGGTGCGCAGCGCGGGGAGAACGGGAACGCCGCCGGCGACGGACGCTCCGAACTCAAGCTGGCAGCCGTTTGCGCTGGCGAGCTGCAGCAAGTCCGGGCCGTGGCGGGCGATGAGCTGCTTGTTGGCCGTGACCACGGATTTTCCTGCGTTCAACGCGCCTCGCACTAACTCTTCCGCGGGCGTTAAGCCGCCGATCAGCTCGACGACGATTTCGGCGTCGGAGCTGAGAATGGTGTGGAAGTCGTCGGTCCAGACAACGTCACTCGGAATCCAGGACTCGGCAATCCATGGCTGTTTCTTGCGCTCGATGTTGCGATTGCAGATGTGGGTGAGGCGGAGCAAGCCGTCACCCGCGTTGCGGTCGCCAAGAATCTTGGCCACGGCGCGGCCAACGGTTCCGAAGCCCACCAGGGCGATCCGTGCGGGGGCGTTTTCGCGCGGGGATCGAAGAGGATTGGCCTGCGATGCCTGATCTGGTGGAGTCTTGGGCAAAGTTTGCTCGCGGGTAGAAACCTATTTCTATCATACGCAGACGCATGGTTCCGCAAAGGAAAGCGAACCACGCATCGTCATTTGCTCGACTGCAGCTCCTGCAGAGCCGCATGGGTCTGTGCAGGCAGTGGCGGAACATCACCCTTCAGCATCAGCCAAAGAATGCGGTTGTAGACCTGATCGTCCACCCGATCGGGAGCGCTGAGATCGAGTCCTTCAGACATGCGTGCGGCGGCGGTATTCGGTGGATTCTTTTCATTCAACTCTTGCGTGGGGACGATTGGGTCATACGGCGCCAGGTCGGCCGTAGGTGCGAAGATGTCGGCCAGCGAGCGGCTGAAGTAGTCGAACTTCGACAGCCGGCCCATGCCGAGGATGTCTTCGATCGCCGCGACCACGTCCGTCGTATTGATGAAGCGATGCACGGTGCCCGGCCGGTTGTAGGCCGAAATGGCGTAAAACGGCGCGCGGTGCGAATCCGTGTGATCGGGCCCGGCCTGCGCGTCGTCCTCGAGGACGAAGATCACTGTGTCCTTCCAGTACGGGCTGTGCGAAAGTGCCTGCACGATCCGCCCCAGAGCGAGGTCGTTATCGGCCATGCACGCCCGCGGCGTGCACTTCCCCGGGCGGCCTGCCGCCAAGTGGTCCATGGGCAGGTGCATGACTTCGAGTTGCGGCATGTTGCTGTCGCGTACGTAACGCTGGAGTTCGGCGATCCACACGTCGGCGCGCTTCTGATCCTGCGTGGTCAGATCGAAAGGTATGTAGTCGGGATTCACGTCGGCGGCCAAATCGCGTTGCGTCACCGGCCAGCCGGGATTCCCCTTGACCATTTCGCCATAGTCGCGGAAGGTGATGCCGTCGCGGATCGCAAGCGTCCACAGGAAGCCGCGCTCCGGCTCATCGCTTTCTTCGCCGTCCATGTCAGCCCGTTTGCCGGCGTAACCAGAGGGCACGACCTTCTCACCGTAGTTCGTGACGTAGGCTGCGGTGGACCAGATGTGCCCTTGCGAACTCACCTCGGCATTGACGAAAAAACGATCAAAGAGCCCAAAGCGCCGCGCCAGCGCGTGGTGGTTCGGGGTGATGGTGATGTCGGGGAAATAGACGAGGCTTGGGTCGCCATCGCCTTCCTTTATGTCTCCCAGCACTTGGTCGTAGGTGCGATTTTCTTTGATGATGTAGACGACATGGCGAAAGGGAGGATAGCTTCGCGGTGCGCGCCGTTGCTGCCAGTTGTTGGCAGCCGTGACGCGTTCGGTGAATGCGGCAAGTTGCGCCGCTGTCATCGCGGAGGGCAGCACTCGCAGGCTGCCATTCAACTGCCCCAGCGCATACGCGGTTGGATTCCCATTCGGCCAGTTCGTGAGTGGAATCGGGCCATCGGGATTGGCGTGCGTGCCGTGGCCTTTGCCGGAAACGACAAGTAGTTCTCCTTTGTCTTCGACGACCGCAGTGGGATACCAGTCGGTGGGAACGCGACCGAGCAACTTGCCGGTGGCCAAGTCGAAGATGGCGACGGCATTGTTGTCGGCCTCTGCGACAAACAGTCGATTGCCGTCGGAGCTAAGCTCGACAGCGTTGGGCGTGCTGCCTTCGGGTGGGGCACCGGGCGCGCCATCGTGCAGATAGCCCGCAACCTTGCGCAGGCGCGTGTCGACGACAGCGACACGGTCGCTGCCTGCGAGCGTGACATACAGCCTTGTTCCTCTCACCGCCAGCGCCGAAGGATGCCGGCCGACCTCGATTCGGCCGAGATAGGCGAGGCTATCGTCCGCCAGAATACGGAATTGCGACACCGTGCTGCTGCCCCACGCCGAGACGAACACCTGGCCGTTCGCCGTGAGCGCGACGCCATACGGATAATGATCAGTAGAGAACCGTTGTACGATCTCGCCGGTCGTGGCGTTCACGACCGCGAGCCTGTCGCCGACATTCTCAGCGACATAAACGAATTTTCCGTTGGGCGAGAATGCCAGTCCCGCCGGATAGCTTGTGCCCGTGCCGTCTGCGGTTTTTGCCTTCGCCAGCTCGAACTTGTTCTCGAGGGCGGCGGAGCCGTCCTTCCACGCGTAGACGAAGAGCATGTCAGTGTTGCCGCCGGAGACGCAGAGGTGATGGCCGTCCGGCGAGAAGGCAGCGCCGTAGAACGCGCCATCCTGGAGCAGCGTCTGGGTGACTTTCCGCGTCTTCAGATCGACGACCTGAATGCCCTGCTCGCGCCAGCCGCTGAGCACGACCACGGCCCGGTCTTTTTCAGGCGTTAGCAGGAGATTGATCGGCAAACTGCCCAGGTCAACCGCTTCACCGGCGGGATCGAGGCGCACTCCAGTCGGGAGCGGCGTGGTAAAGTGTGGCTTTGTTTGGGCGGAGACCCACGCGCAGGCCAAGAAAGAGAGCGAGAGAGCGAGTCGAAAGATACGGAGCGAGAGCATAATGGGCGTTCCTCACAGGCTGAGCTCCAACAAATGGCAGATTGCGGATATACCCCATTTACGGAAGACTCTGCCTATCGTAATGAATCAGTCGATTGAGTGATGCTATCGTTTCTCACCGCGAGAATAGTAGTGACAGTGACAAGGAGTCTCCAGATGGCTTCCGGTTTGACCGTCATTCGCTGGGATCGTTAGCACCAGAACTGGCTGTTGATACCGACCGCCGGTTACTGCAATCGCGAATGGCAAGGCGGAATTCCGGGAAACGGTACGGCTTACCGTCATGACTGCGGCAGCCCAACTTTACGCACGAGTTCCGCAAACCTTGGGTCGGAACGCACCGGATCGAGCCGGAAGTCGGTCCTCAGGCTCTCCATCTGGTAATCGCGCTCTTCGTAGGCGGCGGTGAGCCAGCGAAAGGCTTCGTCTTTTTCTCCCAACCCAGCGTAGAGAACGGCGATGTCGTAGGCAGAGGTGTAGCCGGCCTTCCGCTGTGCGAGCCGGCCTTCGATGCCTCTGGTCAGTGCCTCCTTCCATCCCCCAGCGTGAAAGCCTTGTTCGAGAGCAGATGCGAGCTCCACGTCCTTCGGGTCCCCATCCAGTTGACCCATGAGTTTGTATTCTTCCACCACCTGCGGGTACATGCCTTTTCCCCAATAGGCCAGGACTAAACAAAAATGCACCTGGGCGAAGGTCGGGTTCTCGGCGGCCACTTTTTGGCAGGTGGCAAGAGACTCGTCGAACTTCCGTGCCATCCCCTGAACCCCTCCCACGTTGGAGCTAATGATCGGCGACAATGGGTCGAGCTGATGAGCCCGATCCATCTCAGCCATCGCTTCCTGCTCCCTCCCGCCAAGCCAGCCGAGATCCTGTGCATACCATTGACGAGCAGACGCGTCGTTCGGATCCAACTCGAAAGCCTTCTTATATTCCGCCTCTCCTCCGGCAAAATTCCAGTAATACTCCATGAGGCTGCCGGCCAGCACCGCATGCGGATGCGCCAGGGTTGGATCCAGTTCGAGCGCCTTGCGCGCCGCCGCGTCCGACTTGGGAATGACATCGCTCGATTTCGCGCCATAGACCGGAAAAACCGTATACACATCGGCCAGACCTGAATACGCCAAGGCGTAGCCGGGATCCTTGGCGATAGCCTGATTGAAATATGAGATTGCCATCTCCAGGTCTGGGGCCGTTCGCTTGCTCCACGCGTAACGCCCTTTCAAATACAGCTCATAGGCTTCGGGATTCTGTGTGCCCTGCTTCGTGACCAGCTGTTTCTCGGAACCGCTCATGCCCGAGCGCAATTTCGCCGCGAGATCGCCAGCCATCTGCTGTTCCAGCACGATGATCTCGGTGCTCTTGCCGCTGTAATGCTGGCCCCAGAGCTCCGTATTGTCGCGAACGTCGGTCAGTTCAGCGCTGACTTCCACGTTGTCGCCGTGCGGAGTCACGCGTCCGCTGACCAGGGCTGCCACTCCCAGCTCGCTGCCGACCTTCTGCGCGTCTACATCCTTTCCTTTGTAGCGAAAGACCGAGTTGCGCGACTTTACCTTCAGGTCGGGAACGTGGGTCAAGCTGGCAATCAGGGACTCCGTGATGCCGTCGCCCAGGTAGTCAACGCTGGCGTCCCCGCCGACATTGGTAAAAGGCAGAACGGCAATTGAATCAATCTGCGCTGCCCTGCTGGATCGCAGGTACCATGCGAAGGCAGCCACCAGCGCGACAACTGCAACGCCCACCGCCGCCCACATCCAGGCCTTGATGGTCTTTCTATTTGCCTCGGGCGTCGCCGGCACCGCGATTCCGGTTGATTCACTTTGTCTCTTCAGGCGCTTGAGGTCGGCGAGCAGGTCGGAAGCGTGCTGGTAGCGAGTGTCCCGATCTTTTTCCAGGGCCTTGTCGATGATCCGTTCCAGCTCCGGGTGCACTTCCGGATTGAGTCGCGCCAGCTTCGCCGGTGTCCGGTTCAGGATGGATTCGAAGACCACTCCCGAAGTGTCGCCGCGAAACGGCAGGGTGCCCGTCGCCATTTCATAGAGCACCACGCCGAACGAGAACAGATCCGTGCGAGCGTCTAATTCTTTTCCCCGCACCTGTTCGGGTGACATGTAGGCCACCGTTCCCAGTGCCGTGCCGGGACTGGTGAGCTGCGCGGGACCGGCGTCGGCCGTGGCCTCGAGCATGACTGCGCTTTCGGGAATTCGTCCGCCGGAGGAAGAAACCTTGGCCAGTCCGAAGTCGAGAATCTTGGCATGCTCCTGAGACGTGACAAAAATGTTGGCCGGCTTGATGTCGCGATGGATCACTCCCTTGGAGTGCGCTGCATTCAGTGCATCGGCCATTTCGATGCCCAGCGCCAGCACCGTCTCGCACTCCATCGGCTTGGCGTCAATGCGATGCTTCAGCGTCTCACCGTCAAGAAACTCCATGGCAATAAACAACCGCTCACCGCCGTTGCCGATTTCATGCTTGCCGATCTCATAGATAGTACAAATGTTGGGATGGTTCAGGGCAGAGGCGGCACGCGCCTCGCGACGAAACCGCTCCAGGGCCTGCGGATCCTGCGACATCTCATCCGGGAGGAATTTGAGCGCGACGAAGCGGCCTAGCTCAGTGTCTTCGGCCTTATAGACGATGCCCATGCCGCCGCCACCGAGCTTTTCGACAATGCGGTAGTGCGAGATGGTTTGGCCGATCACTAGTAACCCGAGGTCCCAGGGTCGATTCATCTTACGGAGCCGAGCATTCTCAGTCAACGAATGGCGGCTCAGGCGAGGGTCGAACGAAAAGCGATGGTTTCCTGTCGGATGATGTTCTAACCAGAACCTCGCCTGTACGCGGGCGGCATGCCGGGCAGAGTCGGCATCAAAGTTGGTAAGATGATGCGATCCCGCCGCGACCGGGCAAATGCCTGCTCGCGAGGAATCATAAGCGGAACCTTTACTGACGGCGCCTCTTTCTTCTTCATGCCGAGCGCTTACGGTCCGCCACCACGCCCGGTTATGGGAGGAGAATGGATGATGGGAAAGTTCGCGAGCCTGACCGCGACTGCGAGTGCGCTGAGGCTGCTGGTTTTGACAATTCTGTTGGGAGCCCTGGGGTTTGCCCAGACCGCGCCCGCTGAACAAGCACCGGCGCCGGCGGCACCGGCGCCCGCGGCGCAACAGACCCCCGCCCCGGATCAGGCTGCGCAGCAGCCCGCCAGCGGCCAGGAAGCCTCGGCTGAGGAGTCCACTACGGCGCACCGGAAAGCTCGGCCTCACGACTACAAGAACTGGGAATTCAACGTGGGCGGCGGCGCCAATGTTGACAGCGGTGCGACCAAGGCATACGTGAGGGGCGGAGGCGTGGTGGGGTCGGCGGGCGTGGCGCGGAACGGGAACAAGTATTTAGGCCTGCGCGCAGACTTAATTTTTGCCGACCTGCCGCTGCGCGATTCTACAGTGCAACTGGCCCAGGCAACCGGATCCAGAAGTTACGCTTTGGCGGTGACGCTCGAACCCATCATCAATGTTCCCGTGAGTAGTCTCTGGGGTGGATATGTGTTTCTGGGACCGGCCTATTACCATCGGGCCGGAAATTTGAGCGGCAGCACTACGGTTCCTGGTTCGGCATGCAATGGGTTCTGGGACTGGTGGGGCGCGTGCCAGAATTACAATTTCGGCCTTGCGATCAATGGCAGCTTTGACAAATCCAACCTGAACCAATTCGGAATCGATGGTGGCGGAGGGATAACGCGCAAGATGCCCAGCGGTGTCGAAGTCTACGCGGAATGGCGGATCATGCACGGGTCGCATAACGGCATCACTACCGATTGTCGTCCCATCACGATCGGATTGCGCTGGTAGGTTCGCCGGCTACTCAGGATTGGTGCGGTAACTCCAAAGATTTGCCGAGCGCTGTTGCAACTGCACAAACGACGCTGCGGCGATGGGCCGCGAAACTGCGGTGCTGGCGTTGGCTTCGGCCAACGCGGCGTCAATGATGTGGTGCGCGGGTGCGAGCGAGCAGGCGGGATCCGTTGCAGCGGCGTTGCCTGCGAGCAGCAGAGCCTGGCAGCGGCATCCGCCAAAATCTTCGGTGCGCTGGTCACAACTGCGGCAGGGTTCTGGCATCCATTCTTCCCCCCGAAAACGCCGGAATGAGGAAGACTCCTTCCAGATGAACTCAAGTGTCTGCTGGCGTACGTTTTCGAATTCGAGGCCGGGAATGACTTCCGCAGCGTGGCAGGGAAGCGCCTTGCCGGCGGGATTGATGAGCATCAATCTTTGTCCCCATCCCCCCATGCAGGCTTTGGGAAAGCGCGCATAATAGTCAGGGACCACCGAATCAACGCGGATGTGTCCGGTGAGGCGCTTTTCGGCGGCAGCGACAGCCTCCACGGCTTTTTCAAGCTGCGCCCGCGTAGGCAACAGCGCCGCGCGGTTCTGCAATGCCCAGCCGTAATACTGAGTATGGGCAATCTCCATGCGCTGGGGCGCGAGCTGCTCGATGAAAGCAATCATCTCCTCAAGGTGATCGATATTCTGCCGGTGGACGACAAGATTTACGGTGAACGCGATCTTATGCTGGCGGATAAGTCGCGACAATTCGATCTTGTGCGCATGCGCTTTGGCGCCGGCAATCCAGTTGGCTGCATCTTCGCGTGAATCCTGAAAACTGAGTTGGATGTGATCGAGTCCGGCATCGACCAGTGCGCGCAGTCGTGTTTCGGCTAATCCGATGCCGGAAGTGATGAGGTTGGTGTAGAGGCCTGCTGCACGCGCGGCTGCGACGAGTTCGGTTAAATCCGGACGAGCGAGCGGTTCGCCTCCGGTGAAGTGCGCATGCAGCATTCCGAGCTTCCCGGCCTGCTGGAAAATGTCTGTCCACTCTGTCGTGGACAGTTCCGAACTCGCTGCAGATAGCTCAAGCGGATTCGAGCAATAGACGCAGTGCAGCGGGCAGCGGTGGGTGATCTCGGCGATAAGGGCCAGCGGATTGGGGATCATCATCGGTGCAGGTGAAACTGAAACGAAGTGCAGCTAATTATGAACGCTCAGTAGTCGACGATCCGCTTGTGCCGCAGTTGTTCGAGAAACTGGCCGATGTCGACGCGAATCTTCTCCGGGTCCGCGTCGCCGAATTTGGCCTGGAGTTCTGCGATGATCTCCCCGAAGGTGCGCTTGCCGTCACAGCTCTCGAGTATCAGCAGGCCCGTATCGCGCAGGCGGAGCGCGCCTTCCGGATACAGGATCACGCGTTCTGCCTTGCTGCCAGTTTTATTTTCTTTTTCCAGCCCCCAACGGCAGCCGGCCGCCAGGCGCGGTTGCGTGGAGTCCTCCGGAGGCGGCATGTTAGCTGGCCTCGATGCGAAACGCACCCGGAGGCGGCCATCCCGGCTCGACGTAGGCGAAGTAGAGTGCATCGAGCTGCGCCCATAAAATGTCGCACTTGTCGCGCAGGGCCTGGATTGCCAACTCTTGGTCGGCGCGTGTCTTCGCGTTGTCGTAGACGTAGTTCGCCGCGAACTGCGAATCCTCCGGTGCCTGATAAAGTCTGGCTTCAAAATAATCCAGACCGCCCGCAAGCCAGGGATAGTGCTGACGCAATTTTTCCACCCGCAAGGTGATCAGCTTAGTCGAAAACAATTCTGTCAACGAAGAAGCGACTGCTTCGAGCAGAGACCGGCTGCGCACGATGTTCAGGTATTCATTGACCGCGAAGCGGGTTGCGGGAAGGATCCCATTGCCGGCGCGAACCTGATTAGGGTCGAGACCGGTGGCCTCGGCCAGCTTTATCCAGCGCTTGAGGCCGCCTTCGCTGGTGGCGTCGCCGTCGTGGTCGACCACGCGCTTGCGCCACGCGCGGCGGAACACTGGGTCGGGCCCGCGCGACAGGATGATCGAATCTTTTATAGGAATGATTGACTGATAGTAGTAGCGGTTCAGCGCCCAGGCCTGCAGTTGTCCGCGGCTGAGCTTGCCTTCGTGCATCAACAGATGAAAAGGATGCCGGTGATGGTAGCGCTCTTCGCCCGTGGCCTGGAATCGCGCGCGCAGCTCCTCGTTCGAGAGCAGCGGCGCGGCTTGCGATGCGGTTTCGGCTTCTACAGATCGAACTGCCATCCATCCTCCGCGATTTCCCAGCCCGCGTCTCGCACTCGCCGATGTTCGGGACTCGCCTCGTCCAGCATGGGATTGGTGTTGTTAATGTGTACAAATATTTTACGCGGGCGGCGCACTGCCGCCAACTTCTGCAGCGCGCTTTCGACCGGGACGTGGCCCATCTGACGCGCGGTTTGTGCGCTGCCCTGAATGTGAATCAGTTCGTCATCACTCCAGAACGTGCCATCGAACAGCACAACGTCGCAAGCGTCGAATTGCTGCAGCAGTGCGTCGTCTATTTGAGGAACTGCTGGCACATAGCCTAAGCGCGAGCCGGAAATTGAATGGATGAACAACCCCAGGGACGCTTCGCCTGAAGAAATTTGCGCTTGCCGTTCCGCGCTGACATAGGGAGGATAATGGCTGCCCAACGACCACGGCTGGCAGCGGAGACTGGAGTCCTCACCCTGAGCGTCGCACAAAGAAAATTCCTTCCCCGATTCAAAATCAATCCACTTGGCTTGATCTGGAATTCGATGCAGCATGGCGAACATGGAGTTGTCTTGGCGGAGAATGCGGCGAACCGAAGCGGTGGCGTAGATGCGCAGCGGCTGAAGTTCGCGCAGCAGAAGGAGCCCGAGGACGTGGTCGAGATCGGCGCTGGCCAGCACCGTGCCCGCAATGGGCGACTGGCGCACGCCGTCGCGCGGATGCAACTCAGGCGTGGATTCGATTTGAGCGCGCAGGTCAGGAGACGCACCGAGAAGAAACCACGAGCATCCGTCTGCAGTGATTGCAATCTGGGTCTGGCTGCGCGGCTTTCCGCGGAACGTGCCGGCGCGCATGGAGCGACAGTTTGAGCAGGCACAATTCCATTGCGGAAACGCGCCTCCGGCCGCCGAACCGAGAATCTTTACTCGCATCTCTAGTGAGTTTACAGCTTGGGATTGCCGGCTGCTGCGAGATACTCGGATTGGCCCGTCCAGTGCGGGTTTCAGCCTTTCCCGTCCTCCCTACCCCTTACCCACCGACGCGGCACAGCGCAGCGGGTCAATATCCCAAAGCGTTACATCTGTAGAGAGATTCTCGAGTCCTACTTCCCCGGCCATTTCGGTTCCAGGCCTGCCGCACCACACAATGCGGAATTGCGCTTTCGAGCCCTGGTAAAGAAGGTCGACCACGTCCCCCGGCTTGAGTTGAGCGTCCACGCACTGCAAGGTTGCACCGCGCCCGCTAATGGAGCGCAGGCTGGCTGCCTGAGTGAAGGGCCGCGAATAGGTGTCCATGCCGTAGATCTGGACGGGGAGATCAACGAATACGCGCTGTTGGCTGCGGCGATCCATGCGATGCTCCTTCGGATTCAAAGGGAGGTCAGGCCATGGTAGGTGGGCCCGGCGGGGAAACAAAGGTAACCTCAGTCACCCGCAGAGCGATGCCGAAAGTTTGATTTCCTGGGGAAGGTCAGGGATGGGGCTTTAGTCGAGATCTCCGAGCGAGCATGCGCCAGGGCCGCGAGGATCGCCGCAGGAACCGCATGCGCCCGCGGGACTCGCCGAACCGGCAGAACTCTTCGCAGACACGGCAAAGACACTAAGCTGCGGACTCAGCTTCTGGCTTTCACACTTGGGGCACTTGGCTTTGTCTCGGCCAAAGACCAAGGTCTCGAACTCGTGCTGGCATTCCTGGCAGATGTATTCAAAAATCGGCATTGAGGATCACTCCCGTAGAAATGGCTGCTCCTATTAGAATCAATTTGCGGGAACTTCGCAAACTTAGTTCGCAAACTTATTTCGTGAACTTATTTCACAAGCGGGGCGGTGACGCCTGGGACTTCCATCAAGAGCCGAGTTCGAGGACCGAGTGACGGAGAAGCCGCCGGCGTTCGTGTCCTCGGTCTTCCGTGCACATCCGCGATTGCGGGGCGGGCATGTACAAACTCTCGCCGCGTTTTTCCTTCCTCGCCGAATCGATTTGCCTTCAGCGGAGCAGCGCTTGATCGAGGTAGAACCCGGCATTCCCGTGCTCTGCCATTGTCACTGGCAAAAAGACCGGAGGGCGCTGACGTTGATTGTGGTGCATGGGCTCGAGGGTTCGAGCGAGTCGCAATACATGCTGGGCATCGCGCGGAACGGCTTGGCCGCGGGCATGAACGTGGTGCGCATGAACCAGCGCAACTGCGGCGGCATGGATCATTGCGCCGCTACGCTCTACAACTCTAGCCGTTCTGCCGATGTGGCGGCGGTGGCGCGCAACATGGTCGAGCGCGACGCAATTCCCGGCTTCGTGCTGATTGGGTTTTCCATGGGCGGCAATCTGGTGCTGAAGCTGGCGGGGGAGTGGGGAAGCGACGGTCCAGCGGAGTTTCGCGGGGTGGCGGCGGTTTGTCCGGCAGTGAATCTGGCTGCCGGAGCTGATGCGCTGCATGAACCTGCCAACCGGATTTACGAATACTACTTCCTGCTGCAATTATTTCGCCGCTTTCGCCGCAAGGTGCGTTTGTTTCCCGGCGACTTCGATGCTTCGCGTCTGCGCCGAGTTAAAACCCTGCGCGAGTTTGACGATCGCGTAACCGCTTTCTATTGTGGTTTCACCGGCGCCGATGATTACTACGCCCGAGCCGCTGCTGCGAACGTTGTCAGCCTCATCGCGAAGCCAACGCTGGTGATTCACGCGGCCAACGATCCTTTCGTGCGCATTTTGCCAGAAACGCGGCAGGCTCTGCTCTCTAATCGCAACATTACTTACATCGAAGCTGAAGATGGCGGGCATTGCGCGTTTGTCGGCGAACGCGACAGTGATTCGACCTATGACGGCCGCTGGGCGGAGCGTGAGGTTGTGGAGTTCGCCAAGCAGTTCCGCTAGCTCCACGCTCGACATCGCATTTCCTACGAATTGTCATCCCGAGCGAAGCGAGGGATCTTGGTGTTTGCTCGCAGCGAGGGATGGTCAGGGTACAAGCAAGAACCAAGATCCCTCGCCTTGCTCGGCATGACAAATGTAAGGGGTCTCAGTTCGAAGGGGCGGGATTCCGAAACCACGCCAGCATCTCACCGCCATGGCCCTTCACCCTCGTCCTCAGGAACGCAAGCAAAAGCATGGCGAGGAAGATTGCCAACAATCCCAAGGATGCCGTGCGGATGCTTTGGCTGTGCTTGGGCAGAATCGAGAGCCGTCCGTATACGAATTCCAGGTGCACCCAGTAGACCAGCAAGGAAGCCTGGCCCAGTTGAATGAGAGGACTGAAACCCCAGCTTCCCGCACCCCAGCGGCACCAGGCATAGCTCGCGGTCAAAATGGCGAGCAGCATTCCTAAACGAATCAAAAAGAAGTTCGGGCTGGTGTGCCAATAGTCGTAGGCCGCATAAAGCTGATGCGGCTGGGCGTCAAGCCAGCGCGCGGCTGCTACAAATGCCAAGCCCGCAGCACCGGCCAACAAGAAGATTGCAGTTTCACGCTTGTGCGCCCACTCGCTTTGGAAAATAAATCCGGTGGCCAGCCCGGCGAAGGCGAACGCGGTCCAGGGAAAAATAGGAAACATCCAGGCTTGTGGTGTGCCGAGATTGTGCACCCCGTTGATGTAGGACTCCAGCGGCCAGGGCAGCCAGTCTGGGCGCCAGGTGGTCCAGAGCGGCGGTGTGAGAAGAGAAATCAACGCAGCGGTTCCAGCAGATGCGGTCACAAGTGTGACTCGGGCCGGAGCTCCGCGTCGTATCGACAGCACAACCCAGCAAACGACGCCCATCAGCATCATCGAGAGGCCGATCGTGTTCAATATGTCGACGCGCAGCAGGTCGCTGAGCGGCGCCCAGCCCCAGGCGATGACATATTCCTGCAGGCGAAAGAGCAGTCCAAAGGCAAAGATCTCGGCGCCACGCCGGATGGTGGCTCGGGCAATTTGCGCCGGCGGCAGATTCTTCTTCCATAGTTTCTCGGTCACCAGCGCGAACGAAATTCCCGCGAGAAACAAGAACAGAGGAGCAGGGAAGGTCCCACCCAGTTGCGAGTACATGAAGAATCTGCTCTGCCGCACGCCAGGGCTGAGCCAGGAGTCGTAGCAGTGGGTTTGAAACATCAGCACACAGGCCAGGCCCCGCATCCAATCGATGTAGGCCAACCGGGATGGATTCGAAGCCGCCATACATGCCGTCCGCGGGCAAGGCGGAAGTATACGGCACAGCGATTATCGGTGGGCTCGCGTTACTCCGTGGACTGAATCTGTACGAGGTCTCTAGGCCCGGAAGAGGGTGCGCCCGGTTGCCAGCGGGTGGGAGGACGCCGGTGAGTGCGCATCCGGTTTATCGCCGCGCCAACGGCCAGCGAAGTTGTCACGACGTGCCCGACGCGGAGGGGGCCGGCAATTCGCTCGTCCTTAATCCAGTGCAGGGCGCTGCTGATGCTGCATCCGCACTGGCTGCAATCCGGCGTTCCGCCGAAGACACAAGGCTCCACGCGGCTTTCCAGATCGGCTGAGTAATTGAATGACATCCTGGAGAACAAGCAGCTCTGCGGATTCGACGGCGGATTCACAAAGGCGCGAGCCATGCCTTCCGGGATAAGCAGTTTCGGATATTTCTTCCGCAACGGCGGCA
The DNA here is from genome assembly GCA_963743115.1 of uncultured Acidobacteriaceae bacterium. Taxonomy (GTDB): domain Bacteria; phylum Acidobacteriota; class Terriglobia; order Terriglobales; family Acidobacteriaceae; genus Sulfotelmatobacter. The sequence continues at coordinate 874,995 of CAVUOM010000003.1, forward strand.
ATTCTCTCGCTATGCGTTCACGATCGCCGGGCGTGAGCCGCTCGGGGCTCTCCTCGCCCATTTGCGGGCTGTAGAGGCTCACCCAGATGTGATCGACCTCAGGCCGTGCATTCCAGAAAGTCACGTATTCCTCAAGATAGCCGGTACGGGCGAGCATGGGCCGGGTAATGACCCAGTGAACGTTGACTTTTCGGCCGGCAATGTTCTTCAGGATGCGTTCATAGGTTGCGGGCTTGCGTCGAATGTCATGATGTTCGGGCAGACCGTCCACCGATACAGCGACCCGCATGCGGGGGATTTCCATCCAGTGCTCCGGGATCGGAATCACGCCGCTGGTCACGATCATCGCAAAAACTCCCATTTCGCTCAGCGCAGGAAGAATGCGGTCGAGTTCGCGACGGCGCATCATGGGTTCTCCACCGACCAGGGAAACATGCATAGGGCGGTGGCGCCGAACCAGGTCGAGGACGCCTTGGACCAGATCATCTCCGCGCAAATCGTGAAGTTCTCGCAACGTGATCCCATTGCCGAGATGATTGTCGCCATAGGCGTAGCATCCCGGACAACTCAGCGGACATTCACGAGTGATCTCAATCGAAAGCAGTGGAACGCTGCCGCTCAAAACCCTCCACCAGGCGCGCACCAGGTCGCGGGGAGTAAGACTGGCTCGGGACACTGCGGGCTGCATGAAAGCTTGGATGCAAGCTTGGCTGTTTAGGGTTCTCCGGGGTAGGTCACCATAAGAGGACGTCAGTCAGAAATCGGCGGAATGGATCAATGGGCAGGAACTGAGAATCCGCGTCGTTGTGATAGATTTTTCCCATGGGCGCGTAGCTCAAATGGATAGAGCACCGGATTTCTAATCCGGTGGTTGCAGGTTCGATTCCTGCCGCGCCTACCAAGAAACAGTGGCCAGTGATCAGTGGCCAGTTACACTGCCTGCTGCGCCGACCTCCCGCTCTTTGGTTTCACTGACCACTGGCCACTAATCACTGACCGCTGGTCTTCCTGTGTTCACACGTAGCCGTGTTGAGGCAGCCATCGGCGAGCATCAGGCGCTTGACTGGCTGGCCGCCGACGATGTGCGACTCGATGATTTCGTCGACATCGGCTTCTGTGACGTGCCCGTACCACACCGCTTCGGGATAGACGACCAGGTTCGGGCCGTGTTCGCACTGATCGAGACAGCCTGACTGGTTGGCCCGTACTTTGCCCTTCAAGCCGCGTTCCGCCAGTTTCTGCTTGAACAATTTCTGCAGCTTTGCCTGGCCGCTGGGATCGCAGCATCCCCGCGGGTTTCCCGGAGGGCGCTGGTTGCCGCATATGAAAATGTGCTTCTCGAATTTTGGCATGAGATTGCGGAATTCGAATTCGACAAGCTTATGACGTGACGGGCTGCCCTTCCAGAGATTGTGAGCTTGCCAGTTCGGCATCCCAAACGCCATCGAAATCGACGAAGTAAGCCTGTATCTCGATTCCGGGGATGGCCTTCGCCAGATTCGCGGCGGCCAGAGCCAGTTCGCGCTGGTGATGCGCGGCTTCGGCTTGGGCATCGCCGCCGAAACGATCGGCCAGGCCTCCGTAGGCGCCGCAATCGGAATGCACCATCAGGATCACGCGCTTGGTGCCGTGTAAGCGAATGGATTTTCGAATCTGTTCCAGGACAAACTCACGGTCCGTCTCCAATTCCGGCGAGGCCAGGGATTTTGCGCCGCCGGCAATTTTAATGGGATCGGAATAGACGACGCCGATGCGCTTGAGAAATTTGTGGAACCCTAGGTCAAAGCGGTTGTCGAAGCACCATAGGACCGCTGCATCGCAACTATATTTCTCACGCGGAGAATCGAAGTGAAACACTTTTTTCACGGCGGAATTCCTCAGCGAGATGAGTCGCTGATGGCCATTCTACCGGAGAGTTGAGGTTCGCCGCTGCTTGCGTTGCCATTCGCTGCGCGGGCGCGATAAAATGATCTGTACACGTCTTCTCCGCTTCCATCCCAATAAGCCTTAGAAGTATTTGCCGCGGGCAAGAGTGTGCGACCCCGGGTGTTCTTACATGCGCGCGCCGCAGCGGTGCGCCTGCGAAATCCCTGTTACGGAGATGGCATTGAAACGAGGCAAGACTGCGGTGATTGTCGGCGCCCAGTGGGGCGACGAAGGCAAGGGAAAGATTGTCGACGTTTTGTCGGAGAATTTCTCCGTGGTGGCCCGTTATGCCGGCGGCCACAATGCCGGACATACGGTCATCATCAACGGCAAGAAATTCGTGCTGCAGTTGGTTCCCTGCGGAGTGTTGCGGACCGCCTGCCGCAGCGTGATCGGCAACGGCGTGGTGCTTGATCCCATGGCTTTTCTGAAGGAAGTGGGTCAACTGCGCGAGGCGGGCGTGACCGTCGACGGAAATCTTTTTGTCTCGAACCGCGCCCAGGTGATTCTGCCCTACCATCGCATGATCGAGTTGGCGGCGGAAAATGCTCCGGGACGCGTGAAGATTGGCACCACCTCGCGCGGAATCGGTCCGGCTTATGAAGACAAGATGGGCCGCCGCGGGCTGCGCGTTGCCGATCTGCTCGATCTGCAGCTCTTGAAAAAACACATTGAAAACGCAGTGCGCGAGAAGAACATGATTGCGCACGCGCTGTTCAATTCCGAACCGCTCGATGCTGACAAAATGTACGCGGATTACGCGGCGGCGGCCGGGAAGGTCGCGCCCTTTGTGTGCGACACTGCAGTGTTGCTGAACCAAGCTCTGGCTGATGGTGAGGCAATTCTCTTCGAAGGAGCGCAGGGCACGATGCTTGACATCGACCACGGCACTTATCCCTTCGTCACTTCCTCGAGCGCAACTTCAGGAGGTGCTGCGACTGGCACGGGCGTCGCGCCGAATGCAATCGACTCGGTGATTGGACTTACGAAGGCATATTGCACGCGGGTCGGCGAAGGTCCGTTCCCGACCGAAGAGCAAGGTGAGTTAGGCGACCAGCTGCGCAAACGCGGCAATGAATTTGGGGCGGTTACGGGGCGTCCGCGGCGCACCGGTTGGCTCGATTTGCCTCTGCTGCGCTACGCTGGCATGATCAATGGCATCTCGTGGCTGGTGGTGACCAAGTTGGACGTGCTCGACGAACTGGAGGAGATTCCGGTCTGCGTGGACTACAAGGTCGATGGAAAGAAGACCGTGGAAATCCCAGCGCAAGCTAGCGGTTACGACAAGCTGGAGTGCGTTTACCGCAAGATGCCGGGCTGGCGGACCTCGACGCAGGGCATCACGAAGTTCGAGCAGTTGCCCGAGGCGGCTCGCGAATACCTGGGGTTCGTGGAGAAAGAGACGGGCGCGAAGATCGGTATGATCTCGACTGGTCCGGACCGGGACCAAATCATCTTCATGGACGAATTTGCCGGTGCCATGAAGACAGGCGCTTCCCTAAAAGTCTAGTCTTGACTTCCCACTAGCGAGGCGGCGAGACTACGTAACCACAACCGGTCGAAGTCCATTCGAGGCAAGGAGCGCACGATGGTGGTTTTGGCAGTGACGTGGATGGCGAAGGCAGGGCACGATGCTGATGTTCCCCCAATTTTCGCGAAGCTGACGGAAGAATCCCGCAAGGAGCCCGGCTGCTTGATGTATCAAGTGCACCGGCACAAGACCGAACCGCGGCGCTTCTTCATCTACGAGCAGTATGAGGACGACGCAGCGCTCGAAGCCCACCGCGCCGCCCCGCATTTTCTGCAATATGCCCGCAAGGATCTGCCCAAAGTAGCAGACCGTGTGGAAGGTCACCTGTACGAAGCGCTCGGGTAGCGCCGGCGCCCCGCCGGCTGTCGGCCGCCGAGAGAGCGGCGCTACTATTTCGCCAGTTCGTAGCCCGCAAAAAAGAAACTCAATTCAAAGCGCGCCGTATCTTCGGCATCGGAACCATGAATCGCATTGTGCTCGATGCTCGACGCCCACTTCTTGCGGATCGTGCCTTCCTCAGCGTTGGCCGGGTTGGTTGCGCCCATCAGCTTGCGCAGGTCGGCGATTGCGTTTTCTTTTTCCAGAGCCAGAGTCACGATGGGTCCGCTCGACATGAAATCGGTGAGCGAGTTATAGAACGGGCGGCTCGCATGCACGGCGTAAAACTGCTCCGCCTGATACTTGGAGATTTCCAGCATCTTCATGGCAAGAATGTGGAAGCCGTTCTTCTCGAATTGCTCAATGATGTCGCCCACCGCGTTCTTAGCGACGGCGTCCGGTTTCACGATGGTAAGAGTGCGTTGCAGGGTTTTCATAGTTTAGTTAGTCGATCGTCCTTTATCGTTTATCGTCAGGTTGCGCTTCCATCTGGTGCGCGATTGAACCGTATCGAATCTTAGCTCGGGATGACAACTCGTTCAGGCCAGGGAGAGACATCCTAGACTTTGACCCCTAGCGCCGCCACGAGCGTCTCTCCGATATCCGCGGGAGACTTAGCCACGCGGATGCCGGCCGCTTCCATCACTTTGATCTTCTCAGCCGCCGTTCCCTTGCCGCCCGAAATGATCGCACCGGCGTGACCCATGCGGCGTCCCGGAGGCGCAGTCTGTCCGGCGATGAAGCCGACTACCGGCTTCTTCATGTGAGTCTTCACAAATTCCGCGGCAGTTTCTTCGGCGTCGCCACCGATTTCGCCAATCATAATCACGGCTTCGGTCTCAGGATCGCGATTGAACAGGTCCAGCGAATCAACAAAGTTGGTTCCGATAATCGGATCGCCGCCTATGCCGATTGCGGTCGACTGTCCAACGCCGCGCTGCGTGAGCTGATGCACGGCTTCGTAAGTCAACGTGCCCGAGCGCGACACAATGCCGATCGCTCCTTCTTTATGAATGGACCCGGGCATAATGCCGATCTTGCATTTACCCGGCGAAATAATCCCAGGGCAGTTTGGCCCGATAAGGCGCGAGCTCCGGTTTTGCAGAAACTCCCAAGCCTTGACCATGTCGAGCGTGGGAATGCCCTCGGTGATGCAGACGATGAGGTCGAGCCCGGCGTCAGCTGCCTCCATGATCGCGTCGGCAGCGAAAGGTGGAGGAACAAAAATCACGGTCGTGTCGGCGCCGGTTTTCTCAACTGCCTCCTGCACCGTGTTGAAAATGGGCCAGCCTTCGTGCATTGTGCCGCCCTTGCCCGGCGTCACTCCGCCGACGACTTGGGTTCCGTAAGCCGCGCAGGCTTTGGCATGGAACGTGCCCTCGCGTCCGGTCAGGCCCTGCACGATCAAGCGCGTTTTCTTATCGACGAGGATTGCCATAAATATGATTCCTCACTACCTTACACTTGTCATCCCGAGCGAAGCGAGGGATCCTGGTTCTTGCCTGCGCCACCAGTGTCGCCGTCCTCAGGCGAACACCAAGATCCCTCGCTTCGCTCGGGATGACAGGGTGGAACTCCCTAACCTCTGGCCGCGGCTACCACTCTGTCGGCCGCGTCCTTCATGGTGTCGGCCACGACGAAGTTGAATCCGGAGTTCATCAGAATTTTTTTGCCTTCGTCCACGTTCGTGCCTTCGAGGCGCAACACCACGGGAAGCTGGATGTTGGTCTTCTTCGCGGCTTCCACGACGCCCGTGGCCAGCGTATCCACGCGCAGGATGCCGCCAAAAATGTTGATCAGCACGGCCTTAACACTCTTGTCGCTGAGCAGGATTTCGAACGCGTGCGCGACCTGTTCGGCGTTGGCCCCGCCGCCTACATCGAGAAAGTTTGCGGGCATGCCGCCAGCGTATTTGATGATGTCCATGGTCGCCATCGCGAGCCCGGCGCCGTTGACCATGCAGCCGACGCTGCCATCGAGCTTGATGTAGTTCAGGCTGTACTTCGAGGCCTCGACTTCGAGCGGATCTTCCTCCGTAATGTCGCGCAGTTCGCGGATGTCGGGATGACGGAAGAGTGCGTTGTCGTCGAAAGTCAGCTTGGCGTCGAGCGCGAACAGCCGGCCGTCGGTGGTGGTGATGAAGGGATTTATTTCAACGAGCGATGCATCCGTGTCGAGGAACGCCTTATAAAGATTCGACAGAAATTGCACCGCGGGATTGATCTGCTTGGGGCTGAGCCCAAGTTTGAACGCCATCTTACGCGCCTGAAAGGCCTCCAGGCCCATGCCGGGATCGATGTGCTGCTTCAGGATGGCATCGGGATTTTCGGCGGCCACCAGCTCGATTTCCATGCCGCCCGCGGCCGAGGCCATGAACACCGGCTTGCCTTCCGCGCGGTCGACAAGAATCCCGAGGTACAACTCTTTTTCAATGGGCAGAGTTTCTTCGATCAGCAAGCGCCTTACGATGCGGCCTTCGGGGCCGGTCTGGTGCGTGACCAATTTCATTCCGAGCATTTTGCCGGCAAGTTCCCCGGCTTCATTGACCGACTTGGCGATCTTTACGCCTCCGCCCTTGCCGCGTCCGCCAGCATGAATCTGCGCTTTGACGACGACTCCGGTCGCGCCCGCGCTGAACAATTCGCGGGCAGCGGCTTCGGCTTCTTCCGGCGAAGTTGCCATCGTCCCGCGCGGCACCGTCACACCATACTTCTTAAGAATCGCTTTGCCCTGATACTCGTGGATTTTCATAATGACGCTCGTCGCTCATTGCTCGTTAGCTGAGAATTGGCAGGAAGCTGCTCGCGGCTCTGAAGTGAGGGCAGCAAACCCTTGATTTTATAGAAGCGCAGAGGATTAGGGCAAACCGCGATGCTTCCTTGCAGAACCATCGGGAGCTAATGCTGTGGAGAGAATTGGTCCTTCTTCGCAGTCGAGGGCGTCGACATGCTGAGAGGGAGAGAGTCAATCAGATACTTGCCCTGGTCGCTGTCGACTACGTCAAGAAAGAAATACAAATCGGACGCTTCTCCGTAAACGACCCGGCCATCAAAGTAATAAACCTTTCCTGCCTCGGCCGTGAAATGCACAAGCCCCGCGGGATGCCCCCGATAGGACTGTACGTTCGCGCACACATGACGCTCTCCCGGCTCTACGGACACGGCGAAATAGGAGCTATTCTTGTTTGCGCCCACCCATGCTCCGTCGATCCCGATCTTCGTCGTCACGGCGAAGGCATCTGAACCTTTCTCCTGAATGAAGTAGACCAGCGCCTTTCCGGGATCAGGCTGGGCCAGCGTGTGTGGGGATTTATCCAGCTTCACCTGGAAGCCGTCACTCTTGGGACCACAAGCCGATGTCGCGGGGCCAGACAGCGTTTGGCCGAACGCCGATACCGCAAGAAGCAGTACGACGAGAGCGCTTTTCATGACTTTTCCCCCAAGCATGTTGCATTGTCACTTGATCGGTTCTGTCTGCACCTCTGAAAATGAGATATCCGTACACCGATAGAAACACCATTCCCGCGCGCAAGTGGTAAAGAGTTCGTCAGTTCGGGTAAAGTTTTGTCTCAAACAACCTTCGGGTCATGATGTTCAGTACCGGTAGAATCGCTCTTAGTGTTCGACTCGGAACATTTGCGCATGCATATGATCCTCGACGCCCTCCATCGAATAGCTAACCACGGCCAATCCCTGGCACGCGCGGAAGCACGTGAAGTGATGGCGGAGGTGCTTGCGGGAAACTGCACCGACGCTCAGATTGCAGCGCTGCTCGTGGCTTTGCGCATGAAAGGTGAAACGGTGGAGGAGATCGTCGGTTTCGCCGAAGCGATCCGCGCCGCGGCCACGCCTTTGCCCATCGCATCCCCCGGCGCGCTCGACCTCAGCGGCACCGGCCGCGACGCGCTGGCCGAATCATCGCTGGTCGACACCAATCTCGTTGACACCAGCGGCACCGGCGGCGATGCCAGTGGAACCTTCAACATTTCTACGGCCACGGCATTCGTGACCGCGGGCGCCGGAGTGCGCGTGGCCAAGCACGGCAATCGCAGCATCAGCTCGAAGTGCGGCTCGGCGGACGTGATGGAAGCGCTGGGCGCGAACATCCAGTTGACCCCGGAACGCTCGGCGCAATGCTTGCTCGAAGTCGGAATCTGTTTTCTATACGCGCCCGATCTGCATTCCTCGATGAAGCAGGTGCAGAAGGTGCGCCGCGAACTGCGCCTGCGCACCATGTTTAACCTGCTCGGGCCGCTCACAAATCCCGCGCATGCTTCGGGACAAGTTGTGGGCGTGTATGCGCTCGACATGGTTGAAAAGCTGGCTGAAGCGCTAAGCATGTTGGGCCTTCACCGCGCGCTCGTGGTGCATGGGCTCGACGGGCTCGATGAGATCACGATCACCGGTCCGACGCGCATGGCCGAAGTCCGCGATGGAGCGGTGCGCAGTTACGAGGTCGATCCTGAAGAGTTTGGCATGAAACGGGCAACGCTGGCCGAGATTTCCGGCGGGGATGCCGTTCAAAATGCCGCCATTGTTCGCGAGGTTTTAAGTGGAAAGAAATCTCCGCGCAGGAATGTTGTCGTACTGAACTCAGCGGCGGCGCTGGTAGCGGCCGGACGCGCCGATCGTCTAGTGGATGGGGTTCCTGTGGCAGAGAAATCGATCGATTCCGGCGCAGCCGCCGCAAAACTGGCAGCGCTGGCGGCTTTCACCCTACAGCATCAATAGCGCAGCGTTAGGAAGGCGCAGGCAGCCGAACAGAGTGCAGAGGTGCTTCGCTTAGGGTGACAGTACGCTGCTTGAGCGAGGACGCGACATCTATTTCGCAGCGTCGCTTGTCTCGATCTTGAACACGTGGTTTGTGGTTTCGCTCTCCGGCACGCTGCCGTCGTTCACCGAAACTTCCTCTGGTGGCTTTGGAACCTCAACGCGAATGACGCCGTTGCTCTTGCCTCGCACGCCCAACCGCTGAGTGACTTCTCCGCCGGCAAACTTCACCGTGAGCGGAACCTCGGCTCCGGCCGCACCCAGGTCATTCACCGTTATAGTAAGTATGTAAGCTCCCGGCGCGGTCTGACGCGTAAACGCTGATTCTATTTTGAAATCGGGCAGGCCGCGGTCGTAATAAACCCAGTCGTCGAAGAACCACTCCAGATCCTTCTTTGTCTGCGCCTGGATCAAGCGCAGCATGTAGGACGGCTCCTTGTCTTCGTCTGGACGATAAGACGCGAGAGCTTTTTTCAACGCCGGCTCGCCGATCATGTCGCGCAGCATCCACCACACACACATCGCCTTGCTGCGGTAAAGCTCTTCATCGGTTGTGTTCACCAATGATCGCTGCACTTCATCTTTGGATCTGAGAGCGGTTGTCAGATTCTCTTTTTCTTCTTTCTCAGCCGCGCTCAACGCGTAGCGGTGTAATCCCATGTAATCGACAGCTGCTTGCCTTCCACTCAGATGTTCGAGATAGATTGCTTGCGCGAAGTGAGCGAGTCCCTCGTTGATCCAGGGCCGGGATGAGAAAAAAGCCGCGTGAGTTAGCTGGTGCGCCACCGCAAGCCCGGCCAGCTTGGGATCGGTGCTGGTCAGCGGCGTCAACAGAAGCGAGCCGCTCTCGAAGGGTGGCGAGTTCGGGTCGGCGAGATCGGCCGTTTGCGCCTTGTTTCGCGCTTTTCCAAACCAGTCAGCGATGAACGGGGCGGCCTTGTCCGCCGCATCCCCATAATTCTCCGCCGCAGCGTCGTGGCCACGCAGGAAATGAACTGCGACCGCAGCCCGGTCCACTACCTCATAATCGGCGATCAAAAACATCGGTACGACCATTCCCAGCGATCGGTATGTGCAATCTGCCTGGAACTGGTGCCGCACTTCGAGCGCAGTCGGGCAAGTTGTCGCATTGACCAGAAGTTCCGGTTTTTCCGTCTCATCATCGCTTGGCACCGAGACCTTCAGATGCATAGTGGATCCGGTCTCGCGTGCTTTCCACCTGCCGACAATATCGAATGGGCTAGTGCCTTCCGAAAGACTCGCAGCTTCGGTCGCGATCGGGTACCAGGCCACGTATCCGGCTCCGCGCACTGCAGTAAATTTCGCGCTGATCCGGTCCCAATCGGTGCTGTTGGCGATCGATTCCGGCGTGTCGATCCGCGTGAGGCGACTGGCGTCGAGCACAATCACGCCTTCATAGGCTATCTGCAAATCGACAATGCCCTTAGGAGGAACCGGCTCAGGCAAAGTTACGATCGCTTCGGAAAGTGCTCCCGTATGATCGATGTCAGATGTGTAGGACTGCGCGACGAACTGCAGTTGCTTGCCGCCGGACCGGATGGAACGCCAGTCGAGCGAAGAAGAGATCTGCAGCACCGCGATCTTCTGCGGAACCTGCGAGTCGTTCCTCAGCGTGATGGTGCCTCGAACGCCCAGCCGTTGCAGGTCAGGCTCGACGCGCGCGTCCAGGTCGTACTTGGTGAAGGTGAATGCCTCGCGGTCGAGAGAGAATGCAGTTACCGCAACGGTACAAAAAATACAAAGGAAGCAAAAACGCAGTCTATACAACTTCATTTCGCACCCGGCGACGCTGCTTTCTCCTGTGCCCGGTCTTGCCCACGTCTCTGCCTAACGATTTCATACATGACAATAGCGCCTGCGACTGACACGTTCAGCGAGGGAACTTTGCCCAGCATCGGAATCGAAACCACGAAATCGCACTTCTTCTTGACCAGGTCGTGCAGTCCCTTGCCCTCCGCGCCCAGAACCAGCGCGCAATCCATGTTGTAATCGAGAGCGTCGTAGGTTTGCGGCCCACGCTCGTCGAGACCAACGGTCCAGATGTTGCGCTCCTTCAATTCTTCTACGGTGCGAGCGATATTCGTCACCTTCGCAATCGGCAAGTGTTCGCTCGCGCCGGCCGAAGCTTTGGTGACGGTTCCGGTGACGGCCGCCGCACGGCGCTCGGGAATGACCACGCCATCAGCGCCCGCGGCATCTGCAGTGCGCAAAAGCGCGCCCAGATTGTGCGGATCTTCCACACCGTCGAGCACGATGACGAAGGAATACCTTCCACGTTTGCCGCCGACCACGTCATCGAGATCGCTGTATTGCTTGGCTGAGGTGACGGCCACAACTCCCTGATGGGCGGCGTTGCCGGCCATGCGGTCGAGTTCCACGCGAGTGAGAAAACGCACGGGCACGCCGAGCTTGCGGCATTCTTCAATCATGCGCTGTAAGCGGATGTCATGCCGCTCCTTCGCCATGCCGACCCATTGGAATGCGCGTCCGCGGGCCTTGAGCGCCTCGGTGACCGCGTTGATGCCGTAGATATAGTTCATGAAGTATCAGTGTACCGAAAGCTGCGATTTCAGACAGTGCCCGACATCTGTTTCATTCGGATCGGGAAGGGCACGACTTCAGTCGTGCCGTGAGATCCACGAAAAAGAATCGGCTTTAGCCCCTGAGGGTCGCATCTAGGAAGCGCACAATGTCCTCTGGCTCGGGCCGCTCGGTGTAGTCCTCGTTCGCGGAAGCATAGAGCACTGAGCTGTCGCGGTCGATGACGTACACGGCAGGAATCGGCAACTCCCAACTGTCGTCGCCGTTCACGAAAGGCAGGTTAACGAAGGCGCGCTGATAGACTGCCCGCTGTTCATCGGGAACGCGGTAAGCAAGGCCGAACTGCCGTGCCAGGTTATTGCCAGCATCGGAGAGTAGCAAGAAGCGCAGCTTGTGCTGATCGCGCATGAAGAATGATTGCTTCATGGTCTGCGGAGAAACCGCGGCGAGCGTCGCGCCTGCCTGCTCGATCTCCGGCAGGACGAGGTTCATCGCCTCCATCTGGCCAACACAGAACGGGCACCAGCGGCCCCGGGTAAAGCAGAGCACAAGGCGTCCTTTCGCGAGCAAATCGGAGGAGAGGACGTGCTTGCCGTCGTGATCTTGAAGTCCAAATTCTGGAACCTTCGCGCCGACAGGAAGAATGTTAGCCGCTAAACGTTGTTGCTTCAGCCCCGCAACGGCCCGGGCATGCACCGTCTGCGTTTCCGCCGGAACATACTTCGCGATCAGTTCCTCGCGCTCGGCAAAGATTTCGCGCAGCGGGCGAAGGTCCGCGCTGGGAGCCGATTCTTCGAGGGATCGCCATTTCATAAGAGCAGTGTCCAGTGGCCGGTAGTCAGTGATCAGAACTAAAACGCTGGTTTTGCTGGCCACTGATCACTAGCCACTGGCCACTGCTTCTACATTCCCGGCAGCTTCATTCCCGCCATCCTGCGCGCGAAGCTGGGCTTGCCCATCTGCTTGAACATCTTCCTCATCTGCGCGTATTGGCGGAGCAAATTATTTACTTCCTGCACGCTGGTGCCGGAGCCGCGGGCGATGCGCTTGCGGCGGCTGCCGTTGATTACTTCGTGATGATTGCGCTCGTGGGTCGTCATCGAATTGATAATGGCCTCCACGCGGTTGATCTGTTTTTCGTCCACGTGGTCGGCGGCTTTCTGCAAACCGGAAAATGGGCCGATCGAGGGCATCATGCCAATGAGGTTTTTGATCGAGCCCATCTTCTTCACGTGCCGCAGCTGATCGCGAAAATCTTCGAGCGAGAAGCCGTCGCCGGTGAGGGCCTTGGTGGCCATCTCCTGCGCCTTCTTCTTGTCGATCTGCGATTCGGCGCGCTCGATCAGCGAGAGAATGTCGCCCATGCCGAGAATGCGCGACACGATGCGGTCGGGGTGAAACGGCTCCAGGGCATCGTACTTTTCGCCGACGCCGATGAACTTGATGGGCTGCCCGGTGACCTGCCGGATGGAAAGCGCCGCGCCCCCGCGGGCGTCGCCGTCCATCTTGGTGAGGATGACCCCGGTCAGCGAAAGCTTCTTGTGAAACTCATCGGCGGAGCGCACCGCGTCCTGCCCGGTCATGGCGTCGGCGACGAACAGAATCTCCGACGGATTCAGCAGTTTCTTCAGCGACTGCATCTCGTTCATCAGTTCGTCGTCGATATGCAGACGGCCGGCAGTGTCGACGATCAGCACGTCGCAGCCGGAAACGATGGCCTCGCGGCGTGCTTCTTTTACCAACCGCTCGACCGCTTGCGTGAGCTCCCCAGGCGTGTTCGCCTCGCCCACTTCACCTTCGTAAATCTGCGCCTTGACTGCCTGCGCTACAACTTTCAACTGCTCACGCGCTGCGGGACGGTAGACGTCCACGGAAACCAGCAGCGGACGATGTCCGCCACCCTTGAACCAGTTCGCCAGCTTCCCAGATGTAGTGGTCTTGCCGGAGCCTTGCAGTCCGGCCATGAGAACGACCGTGGGCGGCTGCGATGCGAACTTCACACGCGCCGTGTCTTTGCCGAGGGTCTCGACCAGTTCGTCGCGCACGATCTTGATGACCTGTTCACCGGGAGAGAGCGCGGTCAGCACTTCCTGGCCCACAGCCTTGGCCTGGATGCGGTCGATCAGCTCTTTGACCACCTTGAAGTTCACGTCAGCTTCGAGCAGCGCCAGGCGAATTTCGCGCAGCGCTTCGCTGATGTTTTCCTCGGTGAGCCGGGCCTCGCCGCGAAGGCTCTTGAACGCGCGCTGCAGTTTTTCTTGAAGATTCTCGAACATAAGGATCACTTATTTTAGCAGTGTCTACCCAACCTTAGGCCGCACCATCTCGAATCGCTGCGTCGTCCGGGTGTATTGAATTCCGCCCATGCGTCCGATGAGATCGAGCGAATTCCGGTCTAGTTTTCCATTTTTGAGATGCGCATCCTTAATGTGAATCGAGACGACCTGGCCGATCACGAGGCTGCTACTGGTCGGTCGAGAAGAGAAGTCGAGAATCTGATGAAGCCTGCACTCAAAGCTGACCGGAGACTCCGCGACTCTGGGCGGGCGCACAATCTTCGATGATTGGGGGGTAAGCTTCGCCAACCCGAATTCGTCCACCGACGCGTCGTATTCGCCGCTGGTCAGATTCATCACTTCGGCGAGTTCATAGGTGACCAGGTTCACCACGAACTCCTTGGTCTCACGAACATTCCGCAACGTGTCCTTCGCTTCGCCGTGGCCGGCTTCGGGCTGCTTGGGCCGCCGAAGTCCCGGCGCAAACGCCAGCAGCGGAGGATCGATGCATACCGCGTTGAAAAAAGAAAACGGCGCAAGATTGAGGTCTCCCGACGCGCTCATCGTCGACACCCACGCAATCGGCCGCGGAGCCACGGAATTGAGCACGATGCTGTAAAGGTCGCTGTGCGAAAGGTCTGACGGGCTGACGATCATTCCATCGAGTATAACTTTTCACGCGCTCACTTCGTTACGCCGAATATTTCTTTCGCCGCCACTACCGTGTTGCAATGAATGGTCACCGTATCTTCCACTTTCCGCGCGTAGCCGCCCGCGCAGGTCACCATGACGGGAATGTTGCGAGCCCGTGCAACACGGAACACGAGTTCGTCGCGCTTCTTCAATCCCTCGATGGTCAGCGAAAGTCCGCCAAGTTGATCTTCGCGGTAGGGATCTGCACCGGCGATGTAACACAACAGATCAGGCTTGAACTGCCGCAACCCGGAACTGAGCGCGTTGTCGAGCCAGGCCAGGTACTCGTCGTCTCCGATGCCGTCGGGCAGATCCACATCAATCGAAGAAGGCGGCTTCCACTGCGGATAGTTGTTGGCCTGGTGTAGTGAGATGGTGAAGACGTCTCCCGCATGTGCGCCGCGAATCCTCCCGGCCAGCGATGGACTGAGTGACGATGAATCGAGAGTCGAAGCTCCGGCCGAGGGCAGAAGCGCGCTCGCAGTTCGCGTTCCCGCAAAGATCGCCGCCGTGCCGTTGCCCTGGTGAACGTCGCAATCCACCGTCATCGCGGTGCGAATCTTGTCGTCATGCTGCAGCCGCCGGATGGCGACCGCGACGTCGTGAATCATGCAGAAGCCTTCGCCATGGTCGGGGAATGCATGGTGGAACCCGCCGCCGATGCTGATGGCGACGCTGTCGGTCAAAGCGTGTCTCGCCGCGAGGATCGATCCTCCGGCCGCCAGCCAAAATGCTTTTACCAACTCTGGAGAAAATGGAACTTCCAACTCCATCTCCTCGCGTGGGCTGAGCGTGCCGGTCTTCAACTTATTCACATATTCTGGCTTGTGGACCAGCAGAATGTCCTGATCAGTAGCGGACTCAGGCTCCAGAAAGTCGCCGGCTTCCGCAACGCCGTCGGTCAGCAGCCGGTCGTGGACGCGCTTATATTTTTCGGCGGGAAAAACGTGCTCGCCGATGGGAAGGTAGTATGCGTCGCTGTAGATGAGCTTGAGCGGAAGCATGGAAGTAAGAGCCAATAATACTGCGGCGACGGCGGTGCACGTGTGTCATGGCAGCTAGTGCTTCTTCCCGGGCTGCACCGCCGGCATCACCATTGGCCGTTTCACCGGCACGATCGCGCCCTTCGCGGGATCACCGGCAGCATGGGCGCGAACGAGCACTTCTTCCTGGATATACTGCACAAACTCTTGAATCTGGCGCTGCATCTCTTCCATGCGCTCCCGCATTTGCAGGATGATCGCCATGCCGCTTATGTTCACGCCCAGATCGCGCGCCAGTGACAGGATAAACTCCAGCCGCTGCAAGTCTTCGTCGGTGTAAAGGCGGGTGTTGCCTTCGGTGCGCGACGGCTTCAGAAGCCCCTCGCGCTCATACAGGCGCAGGGTCTGGGGATGGATGCCATACATCTCGGCCACGGCGGAAATCATGTAGGCCCCCTTCGATTTCCGTTTGGTCATAGATCTCCTTCGGTCGATTTTAGAGCAGGAGAGCTTTTCTTCCTAGCTGCACGCGGAGAATCCTGCCAAACCCTCACTGGCCATTGGCATCCTAGTTCCGGAGGTTCATTTTCATGGACGAAAACAATGCCATCAGCGTGGTTGAAAACCTTATTGAGACGTGCAAAGACGGGCAGAAGGGTTATCAGGATGCCGCTGCTCATGCCAAGCGGTCTGACTTGAAGACCTTCTTCAACGAGCAAAGTCTGGAGCGGGCGCGTTTTGCTGGGGAGTTGGAGGCAGAACTAATCCGGTTAGGCAAGCCGGACAAGAAAGTTTCCGGCTCCGTCTCGGGTACGATGCGCCGCGCCTGGATCGACACCAAAGTCAGTCTTGGCGGTGGCGATAAGACGATACTGGAATCGGTTGAGGCTGGCGAGGACAATGCCAAGGAGAGCTACCAGAAGGCGATCACTGGCGATTTGCCGGAAAACATCGCTCAGGTTGTTCGCCGTCAGGCCGCTAGCGTGCAAAAGGCGCATGACAAAGTGAAAGCCTTGAGGGACGAGGCAAGAGCTGCTGCATAGTTCGGACATAGCTTGGACAAATGCGCCTAAACACCAAGAGGACCGGGATTTCCCGGTCCTCATTTTTCTTGAAGGCAGCGAATCGCTCACGCCGCCGGCTGAGGTTTTTCCCTCCGGGCGGCCCATCCTTGCGGCTTCAGTAAATGGTTAAGCGCGTACGCCACGAAGCCGGCCGCGATCAGAATCATTCCGAACGAGAACGAGCTCATGTTCCAAATCTGCTCATGCTCGCTGCGTAACACGGCAAAGCCGAGAAGCAGCGCCGGTGGAATGCCGATTGCGATTGCCCCGAATAATCCGCCCGGAACCCGAAACGGTCGCGGCAGTTCCGGTTCGCGGACCCGCAGAACTGCGAGCGCGACAAACTCCAGGACCAGGCTGGTGCCGTAAAGAAGAATGTCGATCGTGACCAGCCGGGCAAAACCCAGGCCGAGGCACATCGCCCATCCCATGGCCAGCGCCACAATGGCAACCCAGGGAGCACGCGACTTCTTCTGCAGTTTGGCAAAGATTCCGGGCAGCATGCCGTCCTGAGCCATCGCCAGCGGCAGCCGCGAATAGCTCATCACCAGGGCATTGAACATGCCAAAGGCGCTGATCACGCCGCCGAGCACCACGCCGATGCGCAGCAGCGGCCCGCCCAGCAAGCCGGCGATATCCGCCCAGGAACCAGTCTCCCACGCATTCGGGGTCAACCCGGTCATCCACATGGCGGCGAAAGGAAGCACGTAGCTCAAGGCCACGATCGCGACAGCAACCAGCATCGCCCGCGGATAAGTCCGCTGCGGCTTTTCCACTTCGGTGGCAATCGTCGAGGCATTGTCCCATCCCATGTAATTCCACATGCAGATGAGAAGGCCGCCGAGAATGTCAACAGTGGACGTGGTCGGTTTGGTCACAGCGTTCGCCAGCGCTCCTATCTTGAACGGAGCCAACACTACGATCGCAACGAACGGCGCGGTCAGCGCGAAGAACAACCACAGCGAGGTGAGTGACACCACTTTCACGCCGGCAATATTCAGTACCGCGCACGCAATCACCACGGCCAGCGCGACCCACCATCCTCGATTTCCCTGCTGGAAATAGGGGAACATGCGGGTCAGGTAGGCGACGAACAGCGTGGGATAAATCGCCATATCGAAAATAGAGGCGACCAGCGAGAGCCAGGCTTCCTGAAATCCCCAGAAGTTTCCCATGGCGCGGCGAACCCATGCGTAGTAGCCGCCTTCGTAGGGCAGCGCGCTCGAAAGCTCACCGATCATGAAGGCTGTAGGGAGGCTCCAGAGCAGCGGCGTGAGCAGCAGAATCAGGATGGCGCGCCCGTACCCGGCGCCGTGCACAATGTCTTCCGTGCCGTAGGTTCCGCCCGACACCATAAAGAAGGTGGCGGCGACCAGAGGCCACAACGTGAGGCGGACGAATTTCTTTGGGGCGATCGGGTTCCGGTTGGGAGCCTTATTAGGAACGGCGGCGAGAGGCTGGGGGTTCTCTGTTGGTTGACGCGAGGCGCTAGCTGTTGCCAATTTCTATGTCTTCCTCCTCAAGCGACTCACTCTCAGCTACTCCGCAGCGGCTGGACTATGCTCGAGTTTTCTGGTTTGTTTAGATTCCAGAAATCGCGCTGGAGTTAGTTCGCAATGTAGAGATTACGGGAATTTCCGATGGATGCAAGAAAAATGTGGAAAAATTGCGAAAAGTTTTGTCGAGGAGGTCAGGTACGTCGGTAACGGACTTCTCGGCACGCTCACAGCTTCAGTTCCCAGGTCTCGGCGACCAAACCCTTCCGGCTCCAGCTGTCATGCTTTTTCTCGCCTACCAGTTGGAAGCCCGCGTTCTGATAGATACTTCGGGCCGCCGCAAGTTCGCTCTGGGTCCAGAGCAGAATCCTCTTGTATCGCGCGCGACGGGCAAATCGCACGCACTCGGAAACCAGCTGTTTCCCAATCCCCAGCCCCCGCGCGGAAGGTTCCACCAGCAGCAGGCGGAGTTTCGCCGCAGTTTGAGATTTTTTCACGAGAAAAACGGATCCAACATTTTCGCCATCCCGCTCGGCGATCCAGCAGCGCTCGCGCGCCGGATCGAGCTTCTCCACGAACTCGGCCACAATTTCAGCCACCAGAGCCTCAAAGCGCTCGTCGTAGCCATATTCCTGGAAATACAGGAGGCCGTGCCGCCACACTACCCACCCCATATCCCCTGGTCTGTGAGGCCTCAGCACGTACGACGTTGTGCGACTGGTGTCAGGAGCCAGCACCGCCTCGACAGTTTGCATGGAATGCAGCAGATCATCCTGCTTCGCCGGAGACAGCTCGTTCAGAATGCCTCTAACCTGCTCATCGGACCGTGCATTCAGCGGCTCGAACACTTTCCGGCCCTTTTTGGTGAGGGCCAGCAGAGTTTGACGTGTGTCCTTCGGCGATTCTTTTTTGTCGACCAGCCGATCCTTCTCGAACGCGCTGAGAATCCGGCTCAAATATCCAGGATCGAGCCCCAAAGCGTCACACACTTCGGCCGCAGTCGACTGTTCCCGGTTGGCCAGCTCATATAGGACGCGCATCTGGGTCAAGGAAAGGGAACTGCTGAGGAAGCCTTCATCCAAGAGTCCGAGGTGCCGGGTATAGAAACGGTTGAAGCGGCGCACGGCAGCAATATGGGCGGAAGAAACCTGAAGGGATGGTAGGGAAGCCATGCCCTAAAGTATTAAGGGATAGGTTGACTAAGTCAACTAAATTATATGACGCAGTCAATTGCTGCTTCAGACTTTCTTCCACAGCTCTTCCCGGGGATCTTCCGGGTTCAGCTTGGCAAGTTCCTTCAAAAGTTCCTTGGTGCGCTCGTCCCGAGGCATTGGCACAGTCACCGTGATCTCGACGATCTCATCTCCGCGCACTCCCTCTTTAGTTGCCGAGGGCACACCCTTGTCCCGCAGGCGCAGCTTCTGTCCCGACTGAGTTCCCGGAGGAATCTTGAGCAGCGCCCGCCCATCGATAGTCGGCACCTCGATCTTGGCGCCGAGAGCAGCCTCGGTCGCACTGACCGGGACGGTAAGGTAAATGTCGTCTCCATCGCGCCTGAAGATGGGATGCTCTCCGGTCCGGATGATCACGTAAAGGTCGCCAGCCGGCCCGCCGTGGGCTCCAGCATTGCCTTTGCCGGCCAGCCGGATGCGCTGCCCATCACGCGTCCCCGCCTTGATGCGCACCTCCAGCGGTTCGGTCCGGCTCACCGTACCCTCGCCGTGGCACGTGGGGCAGGTGGAGATGTTCTTGCCCGTCCCCTGGCAATTCGGGCACGGCACATTGAACTTCATCCGCCCGCCAGTCTGCGTCACTTGCCCGGTTCCATCGCACTCTGTGCACTTGCCGGGTGTTTCGATGTAGCCCTGTCCATGACAAGTAGGGCAAACATCCTGGCGCGTGATATTGAGCCGCATCACCCCGCCGCGGATCGCCGTCCAGAACGGCACATTGACCTGGTACTCAAGGTCAGTGCCCGGTTCAGGTCCAGTCTCAGCCGGAGTCGCGCCGCGTGAGCCACCGAAGATCCCCGAAAAGATGTCGCGAAATCCGCCGCTGCCGCCGCTTCGTCGGCCTCGCCCCGCGCTGTCACCCAGATCCGAAAAATCGAATCCGCTGAAATCAAAAGGAACGCCCTGGCCGCCGGCCTGTCCCGCGCCACCGCCGGAAAATCCTCCCTCAGGCGCGCCTCCGGCAAATCCGCCTTGACCTCCGCCCCGCGCGTAAGCTTCTGCCGTAGCCGGATCAATATTGTCGGAGTAGAACCCAACCTGATCGTAGATTTTGCGCTTCTTGGGATCGCTGAGAACGTCGTTCGCCTCGGAGAGCGTCTTAAACTTCTCCTCCGCCGTCTTGTCCCCAGGATTAACGTCAGGATGGTACTTGCGTGCCAGCTTCCGAAACGCCTTGCGAATATCCTCCGCCGAGGCAGACTTCTTCACGCCCAGGATCTCGTAATAGTCTTTCTTCGGAGTAGTTGCCATTTGATTTGGAGGGTGCCTGCCTATGTTTTGTCATCCTGAGCGAAGTTGCAGTCCGCGATTAGCGGACTGCAACGCAGTCGAAGGATCCCTACCTTCACTGGCTCCCTCAGCGGCTAATAGGGATCCTTCGACTCCGCGTGTGCTTCGCTTTGCGAAGCACCCACTCCGCTCAGGATGACAGATTAATTCACCAGTCTCCGCTTCTCTTTCCCCTCTTGTATCACGATCACGGACTCCGACTCCGCCGCGTCCACGTAAACCGGGATCGACATGGCGCCCGCCGGCGTCGAGACAAAAACCTCCCACCGCTTCTCATCTTCCGCAAGACTTAAGAAATAAGTTTGCTCGTTCACCTGGAAATCCATGGTTCAGTTCTCTCCAAAATCTAGGAATGATGGCACAAACGATGGCGCGGGCAAAATGCCCGCGCCACCAGAATCACACGGAAAGCTAACAGCAGATCTCTCTCTACGCTCGGGATGACGGCTGCGGGCTCCCGCTTCGCTCACGCCCGCAAAGCGCCGTCACTTCTTGTCTTCCACGTCCACGTACTCAGCGTCGATCACGCCTTCATCTTTCTTCTGACCGCCGCCGTTCGTGCCCGGAGCCGCACCGTCACCGGGACCACCCGGCCCAGCACCTGCCGCCGGACCCTTCGCCTGCGCCGACTTGTACATCTCCTCAGCCAGCTTGTGCGAAGCCTTGGTCAGGGTCTCACGTGCCTTATCCATCTGCGCCTTGTCGTTCGACTCCAGCGCCTTCTTGGCATCGGCCAGTGCATTCTCCACGTCGCCACGCTCCGAACCGGAGATCTTATCCCCATTCTCGCGCAGCATCTTCTCGACGCTATAAACCATGCTGTCGAGCTGGTTCTTTGCCTCGATCGACTCGCGCGCCGCCTTGTCTTCGGCCGAATGCGCGTCCGCTTCCTTGGCCATGCGCTCGACCTCTTCCTTAGACAATCCAGAGGACGACGTAATCGTAATCTTCTGGTCCTTGCCCGTGGCCGTATCTTTCGCGGTCACGTTCAGGATGCCGTTGGCGTCGATGTCAAACGTCACCTCAATCTGCGGCACGCCCCGCGGAGCCGTCGGAATCCCGGTCAAGTGGAACTTGCCCAGAGTCCGGTTCTGCGCCGCCATGGGCCGCTCGCCCTGCAGCACATGCACCTCAACCGAGGTCTGATTATCGGCCGCGGTCGAGAACGTTTCCGTCTTTTTAGTCGGAATCGTCGTGTTGCGCGGAATCATCGGCGTAGCTACGCCGCCCAAAGTCTCAATCGACAGCGACAGCGGAGTCACGTCCAGCAGCAGCAGGTCTTTCACCTCGCCGCCGAGAACGCCACCCTGAATCGCCGCGCCGATAGCCACGACTTCATCAGGATTTACTCCCTTATGCCCTTCGCGCCCAAATAATTCCTTCACGAGCGCCTGAATCCGAGGCATACGCGTCTGTCCGCCGACCAGCACCACTTCCTGGATCTTGCTCGCATCCACGCCGGCATCCTTCATGCACTGCTTGCACGGACCCACCGAGCGCTGAATGATGTCTTCCACCATCGACTCGAGCTTCGCCCGCGTCAGCTTCTTCACCAAGTGCTTCGGGCCGCTGGCGTCCGCCGTTATGAACGGCAGATTGATCTCAGTCTCCATGGTGGTCGAAAGCTCAATCTTTGCCCGCTCAGCCGCATCGCGCAGCCGCTGCAAAGCCATCTCGTTGCCCTTGGCGCGCAGGTCGAGTCCTTCATCCTTCTTGAACTCGTCAATCAACCAATCCACCAGCCGCTGGTCGATGTTGTCGCCGCCCAGGTGCGTATCGCCATTGGTGGCCTTCACCTCAATCACACCTTCGCCCACTTCCAGAATCGAAATGTCGAAAGTTCCGCCGCCGAAGTCGTAAACCGCGATCAGCTCGTCTTTAGTTTTGTCGAGCCCATACGCCAGCGCCGCCGCCGTAGGCTCGTTGATGATGCGCTTCACGTCCAGCCCGGCAATCTGCCCGGCATCTTTCGTGGCCTGCCGCTGGGCATCGTTAAAGTAAGCCGGCACGGTAATGACCGCCTCGGTCACTTTCTCGCCCAGGTAGTCTTCCGCCGCCTTCTTCAGTTTCTGCAGAATCAGCGCCGAAACCTGCGGAGGCGTGTACTCCTTGCCCTGCGCCAGCACCG
Source organism: uncultured Acidobacteriaceae bacterium (assembly GCA_963743115.1). Lineage (GTDB taxonomy): Bacteria > Acidobacteriota > Terriglobia > Terriglobales > Acidobacteriaceae > Sulfotelmatobacter. The sequence continues at coordinate 897,323 of CAVUOM010000003.1, forward strand.
CCACGTGGTCGCCCGACTTCACGACCTTGTAGGGGACCATCTTGATCTCTTCCTGCACTTCGTCGAAACGCCGTCCCATAAAGCGCTTGATCGAATAAATCGTGTTCTCCGGATTAGTAATGGCCTGCCGCTTCGCGACCTGCCCCACCAACCGCTCTCCAGTCTTGGTAAACCCAACCACGGAAGGCGTAGTTCGCCCTCCTTCTTCATTAGGGATAACTTTAGGCTCGCCGCCCTCCATCACCGCCACGCAAGAATTGGTCGTTCCAAGGTCAATCCCAATAATCTTGGCCATAATCGTCTCCTCTACCTTACTTTGTTGCAAATAAGTGCTTTGTAATCAATCGCTTTATGATTGCCAGCAACCCCATGCTAAGACCTGAGTGGCATGCTGTCAAGGTTTAGATGCCGCTGGCAGTAAAGAAGTTGCGGGAAGAAGGATGGGGTGGAGGACGGGTGATCGGCTCGCCTTTACCGTCCCGATCAGCGAAAAAGGGGTGCCCCATGTTTCGCGCTCTTTGCGAAACGTGGGATTCGACCGGCCCATCCCTCTGGGGATTTCGTTGATCTATTCCGCCCCACTATCATCCTGAGCGAAGCAACTGCTTCGCGAACGCGAAGCAGCCGCGCAGTCGAAGGATCCCATACCCGCCGAGAGTCATACGAATCAAGAAGGGAATTTCCGCCAGTCCTGCCAACTGCTGGAGGAAAGCTCCTCAAATGGCGTTGGTGGTTTGGGCCTCCCGCGGAGGCCTCGCCCGCTCGAGAGGACAGAGCAAATGAATGAAGCGCAAAACAAAACGCCCCAGACTCATTCGAGTCGTGGGACGTCTGTCGATCAGCCCTCCCCCAAGTGCTGCTCAATCGGAAGCCTAACCTGAAGCCGCACCTGCGTAAATGGCCAGTCCGTGCCATTACCAACCCGAAGGTAACCGTGGGCCCGTTACTTCACCGGAATCAAATCAAATTTCCCGGACGATTCTTCATAGAACAGCGTGCCCTCTTTCGCATCGCCGCCACTCCAATGTTTGTGTCCTCCCGGAACCCGCAAGAAATCGCCCGCGCCCACGCGCTTCTCGCCCGCATTGTCCTTGTACAGGTAAGCGCCTTTCAAGACGACGATCCACACGTCGTTCGTGTGCGTGTGCATGCCGTTGTCCTGCCCGGGGTCGAACTTGGTAAAGGTGGCGTGCGCTCCCTTGGTTGCATCGCCCCAGATTACCGCCTCCGATACCCCCTTGTTTGCCGCTTTGAAATCGGCGCTGGCGGAAGAAACATAGATTACTTTCTCGTGAGCTTTCTGGCCCTGGACCCGTCCCAGCGACCAAGCAGTCATGATCACCAATGCGATCGCAACAACAAAAAGAGATCGTTTCATTTCTGCTCCTTAGCGGCAGTTTTTGGATTTTGAACCCTAAGACGGATGCATTCTATAACGCGGCGGGCAGAATAGCACTTCACAGTATCGTGTGACATCCAACCTTGCTATCCACAGCAGCAAGAGCCGATCATGATCGCGGAAGCCGGTGCACCAACCATATTTTTCGGCGCCTTCGGGCCGGCCTAACTCATGAGGCATCAAGATTTTGCCCGCAAGTCATTGAGCCCAAGAGATTATTCCGCGATCTCTCGCCAACCCGATGATTCCAATAGATCGAAGGGGGAGGGGGGTACCCAACTGACGAGAAGGCGACGAGCGACCTTCCTGAAGCAGGAAGGAAATATTTCTTCGCAGCGGCGCTCGTGTCCCGCAGCTGGATTCCGCCGGCGCCGAGAATTTCACCTGACTTGCTCGGTCCTTCTAGGGTACCTTGGGATGACGCGCAGAGGCACCTGATCATGTCGAGCGGAAATCGTCGCAACTGGAAGACATTCATTATTACCTTGTCGCTTGCCGGGTTCTTCGCTCCGGCGCGTGCGGCAGAGATGAACCCTGAGGACATTGTTGCCAAGCACCTCGATTCAATCGGCACACCGGAAGCGCGCGCCGCCATCAAGTCACGCGCCGTCCAAGGCAAGCTACGCTTCAAGATACTGGTCGGCGGGACCGGCGAGGTCGAGGGCACCTGGGGCCGCGTAAGCGAGGGCCGCAAGTCGAACTTTGTAATGAGGTTCGGATTGGGAGATTGGCGAGGGGAGCAATTTGTTTTCAACGGCGAAAAGACCTGGTTCGCAGCGGCTACTGCCTCGCACGTTCCGAGCCAGTTCGCAAAGTTTGTGAATGGCCAGGACTTCATCGTCAAAGAAGGGTTGCTCGGTGGAGAGCTGTCCACCGGATGGGCTCTGCTAAACCTTGACCCGGAGCGCGTCAAGCTCGACTCTATAGGCCTCAAGAAAATCGATGGCCACGAATTGCAGGGCATCGAGTATCACTCGAAAGGCCATACGGATATGACGATTAAGATGTATTTCGATCCTGAGACTCATCATCACGTGATGACCGTCTATTCGTACGCGGTTGAGCCCAACATGAGCCACATAATAACCGAGAGTGTGAATCAGCAGGAAATCCGCTACACCATCGAGGAGCGCTTCAGCGATTTCCAGACCAACAACGGAATCACCTTGCCCCACCATTACGACCTGCAGTACACCCAGGAACTTCAGAATGGCTCGACTCGTGTCTATGACTGGGATATGACTGTAGACAAACTCCTCACCAACCTTGACCTCGATCCCGGAAATTTTGCGGTCAAGTAAACCAGCTGGACTTTGGTTTTTGTTCCGTGCTGCCGCTTTTGAATTACTATCCAGGCGATGACTTCGCGCGTGGTGCGTTGGTTGGCTGATCCTGTTTTTCTTTTGTGTCTCACTGCCGGCCTGCTTGCCTTCGTCGTCCAATCCGGCGAACTCGGCACCGCCGACACCATGCATCGCCTCCAGACCACGCACTGGCTCTGGACTTCGGAGCCGCAGGTATTCCCGAACGAGTATCCCGAGTTCGGCCTGCACGGCCGCGGCGGCCGCCTCTACAGCTGGTACGGCATCGGCCAGTCTCTGCTGATGCTGCCCGCTGACTTAGTCGGCACGTGGATCGCGCACTGGCCGGTCTTTTCCGACTACGGCGACGACCCCGCGGTGCGCAGCATCGTGGTCAGTTACAGCACGAACATTCTGGTGAACGTGCTCACCGCGCTGATTGCGTTTCGCCTGCTTCGCCAGTTCCGTTTCAGCGTGCGCCAATCCGCGCTGGGAGTGCTGGCCCTGATGTTCTGCACCACGCACCTCCATTACACCCAGAACATGATGGAGAACAACTACGTCATGCTTCTGACTCTGACCGGATTCTCCTTTCAATACGAATGGCTGCGGACCGGGAACCAGCGCGCGCTGCTGCTGGGTTGCCTGGCGCTCGGGCTGAACTTGTTGACGCGGCTCACAACGGGCCTTGACCTGATGGCCGCAGGGCTTTTCCTTCTGCTCGTGTTTTGGTCAGAACAGGTGCGCGGACGCGAACTATGGGACCGGCTCGTCACTTACTGCAAAGTCGCTGCGCCTGTGTATGCGTTTTTCCTGTTGGTTGACCGCCTCTATCAGTTCTACCGCTTTGGATCGTTTACCAATACATATCTGTCGCTCTATGGGCAGGAACAGCGGTTGCAGGATCCAACTTTGCCTGCGACTTTTCCATGGAGCACGCCTTTTCACGAGGGTTTTCTGGGGGCGCTGTTCAAGCCGGAGAAGTCGATTTTTCTTTTCGACCCGCTGCTGGTGCTGGCGATCCTGCTGCTTGTCCTATTGTGGAAGCGCCTGCCGCCGGAAATCCGCGCCTACTGCTTGACCACGCTAGCGCTGGTGCTTGCTTACATCAGCTTGTACGCGAGGTACACATACTGGTCTGGGGATTTTGCTTGGGGCGATCGCTACGTCTCAACCTCGGTGGAACTTGCGGCACTGCTCGCCGTGCCGGTGCTGCTGCGCTATCGCGAAAATTTAAGCGCCTGGATCTGGCGCGGCGCACTCGCGCTCATCGCAGCCAGCCTGATCATTCAGCTTGCGTCGCTCGCCTTCTGGATGTCGCTGGAGATTTACCAGATGGAGACGCTCGGCCACCCTACGTTCGTGATCGCACTGCGCTTCAAAAACATCGTTGCCTTCGCACTCGGCAAGATGGATGCCTGGGGATTGAACACCGAGGCCATGCACTGGGATGACTGGGATTATGTCCACATCACGACCTGGAATTTTCTGCCTTTCTTGTTGCGAAGAGTAGGAGCCGCGCCGGCCTGGGTGGTGAACACAGCTTTTGCGGTCTGGGCAACGGCGATTGCCGCTTTGACCGGGATTCTGTGGCGGTTGAAGACGGAATGCGCCCGCATTCCGAATGGCTCCGACCTTTCGTAAATCGCTCCCTGCACTAAATTCAAAACGTCTGGAATTTCAGATGCTCATTTCCCTCCCGAGTAAGGGACGTTTCTAAGAACGCTCTCAGCCAACAAAATCTTCCGATTGGATTCGAGGTAGAACGAACCATGTCTAAGGCAACAACCGCTACTGTCAGTCTGCTGGTCGTCGCATGCGCCTTCGTCTTCTCTCACTGGATCTCGGCCCGGTTGGCCGCGAACACCATAGTCTCCGCCGTTTTTATGGTTCTAGTCCTAGTTGTAACCATAGCTGGAATGGGCTCGCGGCAGAGCTGGCGGCTCACACCTGCGAAGCGAAGAATGCGATATGCGGCGCCGGCGCTGCTGGTTCTGCTCGGGTGCGGGTCGTCCTGGGCGAGTTTCAGCCTGACCTTCCAGGGCTTGGTGCAGACCCTCAACACGGGCGGCAGCATCACCTTGAGTGCGCCCTCAGGCATCGTCGTCGATACGGCTGGGGACGTCTACATTGTGGATACAGGCAACAACCGGATCGTGGAGGTGACTGCGCAGGGCGTGGCGTCGGTTGTCAGCATCACCGGCTTAAGCCCGGCGCTCAGCGCACCCAGGGGAATCGCCATCGACGGCTCCGGCGACCTCTACGTTGCGGATACGGGAAACAACCGCGTGGTAGAGATCACAGCCGCGGGAGCGGGTTCGGTGATCAGCACGGGCGGCGTGACGCTCAGTTCGCCGAAAGGAGTCGCACTGGACCAGTCCGGCGATCTGTTTATCGCCGACACAACGAACAACCGCATCGTCGAAGTCGCTTCTGGCGGCGCGGCTGCAGCCCTCACGATCATAGTCTCCTCCGGCTCCGCGACGCTCAATACTCCGCTCGGTCTGGCCGTGGGTGTGACCGGCAGCCTTTACATCGCCGATTCCGGCAATAACCGTATTGTCACCGTGGCCGCGGGATCCACCACGGGTGCGGTTGCCTCGATCGTCGATGGCGTGGTCCTGTCCGTTCCCACCGCAGTGGCGGTCGATCGCATGGGCAACGTTTTCATCGCCGATACCGGCCACAATCGCATCGCCGAGATCGACACCAGCGCAAATGGAGACGTGTTGAATGTGGGCTCGCTCACGCTCAATGGACCGTTGGGCGTCGCGCTGGACGTATTTGGCACGGTTTACATTGCCGACACCGGCGACAGCCAGGGCTTGGCCGTCGACCATCCCGTCAACGCGGACCTCGGCGCCGGCGACCCAACGTATTCGCTAAACCGAACAGCCGTGGGCTTTGGCCACGTCCAGTTGGGCAGTTCGACCGCCGTAACCCTGACGTTGCCTTTCACCACGGGCGGCTCGGGCGGTCTGGGAGCCGTCAAGGTGTTCACCGCCGGCCAACAGGGCCTGGACTTTACCTCGGGGACGGATACGACCTGCAACGGCTCGACGGGCCCCAGCACCTATTGCTCGGTGGAAGTGATGTTCGTGCCCACGGCTCCGGGCCTGCGCAACGGCGCGGTGGTGCTCTATGACACCGACCTGAACCCGATCCTCACCGTTCCTTTGTACGCCTGGGGCGATGCTCCGGTGGCGGGGGTGTCTCCGAGTACCGGCAGCGTGATCAGCACCGGCGGCGTGACCCTCTCCGGTCCGTTTCAAGTGGCGCTGGACGGCGCGGGGAACATGTATGTCGCCGACGATGAAAACGGGACCGTGACCAGGATTCCAGCTGGAGGCGGCGCGGCCACCGTGGTAGCCCTGGGAACTCCTGGCGGCGACGCTCTCGACGAGGTCGTTGGAGTGGCCGTGGATGGGGCGGGGAATCTTTTCATCTCAGACCATGAAAATGAACGCATCCTAGTGGTCACGCCCGCCGGTGTCGTTTCCATACTGAGTATCACCGGCCTCAGCCCGGTCCTGGGCGAACCCGTGGCACTGGCTCTTGACGGTGCGGGAAATCTGTATATTTCCGACTACTCCAATGGCCGGATTGTTCGCGTGTCCACGCTCGTGGTCGCGGGATCGACTTCGAGCGGCCTTGGGAGCGGTCATAGGGACAGGCACCTTTACTTTCACCGAAGACACGCTCACCGGCCTGGCGGTGGATGCCCAGGGAAACGTTTACGCCGGCGCCCAGGATAGCGGCAGCGTCGTCAAGGTCACGGCGGCGGGCGTGGCCTCCGAACTGAGTTTTCCCGGCATCACGCCTGCGATCAACGATGCCCAAGGGGTGGCCGTGGACGCGATGGGAAACGTCTATGTGGTGGACAGCGGCAACCAACGGATTGTGAGACTGACGACGGCGGGGGTCGCATCCGCGCTAGGCATCAGCGGACTGCCGGCTCCATCGGGTCTGGGCAGCGTGCTCTTTGGAGTAACGTCGATCCCTCGGGAAACCTTTATATTCCTGACTTTCTCAACAGTCGCATCGTGTTCGTGAACGTCAGCGGCGGAGTTCTGGCGTTTCCCAGCACGGATGTGGGCTCGACCAGCAGCCCGCAAACCGCAACCGTAGCCAACCTCGGCGACCTGCCCTTAATTTTTGCCACGGCCCCAACCTATACCGCGAACTTCTCGGAAAACACGGGGGACGAAAATCTGTGTGCGCTGAGCACATCGCTCGCCCCCGGAATCCTTTGCGATGTGGCGGTCGAGTTCACGCCGCAATCGGCGGGAAGCCTCAGCACCGGCATCGTGGTCACCAACAACAGTCTTAACCTCACCGCGACGACGCAAAGCGTCGCAGTAAGCGGTACCGGCATTGTCGTGGCAGACGCCACAGCGGTAGCGGTATCCACGAATCCGACAGCTGTCAACATTGGGCAACCGCTTACCGTCACGGCCATCGCGACCGACACGACGGCGGGACATACGGCGACCATCCCGACCGGCGGGGTGACCTTTATGGATACGGTTGGATCGACCTCCGTATCGCTAAATGGCGGCAGCGCCGTTACGCTTAGCGGGACTGGCAAGGCAATTCTTACGGGAGTCACTCTGAGCGGCGCAGGCATACACACCATCACGGCCCACTATGCGGGCGTGAGCGGCTCGTTCGCAGCTAGCACCGGCATCGCCACGCTGACTGTCGCCAAAGATACGGCGACCATGGCCGGACCGGGGACCGTCCCGGTTCAGGTTGCAAACGGCCAGGCGGGTTCGGTTCCGGTCACAGTGACTGGAACTTATAGCGTGAGCGTGGTTGCAGCGCCGACGGGATCGGTGAGTTACAACCTTCTGAATTCGTCAAGCACCAGCGTGGCCTCGGGAACGGCAACACTGACTGCAGGCGAAACGAACTCCGCCACAGCTATACCCATAGCCAGTTCGCTCGCCAGCGGCAGCTACACGGTGAGCCTGACTTATGGCGGCGACAGCAACTATGCCGCGATCTCGACCGCAGTCATCGTCCCGGTCGTGGTAGGCGCGGCTGTGCCAACTATCGTCTGGACAGCGCCTTCCGGCGGGATTACCTACGGCGCCACGCTCAGTGGCATTCTGAACGCGTCCGCGGTGAGCGGATCGACGCCGGTCGCGGGAACTTTCACCTACACGGCTACGCTCACCGGAGGCAGCGCGGTCGCAGTCACCGGCACAACCGTTCTCGGCGCGGGCAGCTATACGATCACGGCCACGTTCACGCCCACCGACACGTCCACCTATGCTTCGACGACCGCGAGTGTGGCCCTAATCGTAGCCAAGGCGACGCCTGCGGTGGCGCTTACCTCCTCTGCGGCAGCGGTCGGAGTGGGAAGCTCCGTTACCTTCACGGCCACCGTCACGTCCTCGGCCGGCACGCCGACGGGTTCAGTCAGCTTCTATGACGGAACCACGCTGCTCGGCACGGGCACGCTGGCCGCGGGGGTCGCAACCTACACCACTTTGAATCTCCCGGTGGGCGCGCTCTCGATCACGGCCGTGTATAGCGGAGACACTAACTTCTCAACCCTGACCAGCGCAGGCCTTACCGAGACAGTGATGACGGCCTATACCGTGACCGCTCCCACGACGCCGGTGCCGGTAGCACCCGGAGGCGCTGCCACCATCGACATTACAGTGCCGCCGCTCGGAGGCGCGTACGACGGCGTAGTTACGCTCTCGGCTACCGGACTTCCGCCGGGCGCAACCGCGACGTTTAATCCTCCTTCGGTCACGCCGGGAAGCACGGGCGCACCGACGGTGTTGACCATCCAACTGCCAGCGCTTACTGCCGGCATTCCGGCCAGCGACTTTCCCTCAAACCGTCGCGGACTTCCGCTGGTGCCGGCCAGTCTCGGGTTCGTGTTGTTCGGGGCAGTGCTCGGATGCAAGCGTATCCCGCGAATGCTGATGCTGGTTTTCATGCTCGCGAGTCTGGGAGGAACAACCTCGCTGCTGACCGGGTGCGGCGGCGGGTTCGCGAGCACTCCGTCTACACCGCCGGGAAATTACATCATCACAGTCACCGGGACCAGCGGAGCATTCCAGGCCTCAACCACAGTGACGCTGGCGGTGCAGTGAGAGAGATTCTCACACTCCAAGTCGGCAAGCCAGCTTTCCTTCGAACCAGGTTTCGGAAGCACGCTTCGCGCCAGGAACGAGATTCGAGATCGAGATAAAGGACAAATTCCAATGCGAAAATTAATGTTAACAAGACAAGTTGCTTTTCTTCTGCTCTTGCTCGGTCTCACGACTATTTCTCCCCGGCGTGCGCTGGCGCAGAGTGCCCACTCGGGATACTCGTTGGAAGCGGGTGTCGACTACAACTACGTGCGAACGAACCTGCCGGCGGGAGGCTGCGGATGCTTCGCGCTGAATGGCGGCAACGGCTGGGTGGCATTTAACTTCAGCCGCAACGTGGGCATCGTCGGTGAAATCGCCAGTCAGAGTGCCTCCAACATCTCGAGCACCGGCGCTGACTTGACGCTTACTTCGTTTCTGGCCGGTCCCCGCTACCGAAGGACCCTTGCCGGCCACTTCGCACCCTTCGTTCAAGTGCTCCTTGGCGGAGCCCATGCCGGCGGAAGCCTGGCTCCGGGCAGCTCCGGACTACCGGGATCGGCTAACGCGTTTTCCATGATCGCGGGCGGCGGACTCGATATCGGCCTCACCCGGCACATTGCCTTGCGAGCCTTTGAAGCCGACTATTACCTGACCCGTTTCGATAACGGAGTGAATGATCATCAGAACAATCTTCGCATCGCCGCCGGCGTGATCCTTCGGTTCGGAGGAAATTAGTGGCTGGCTGCGAACTCTGAAGCAGATGGGGAACGAGATCGAGCGAGCTACTCCACTGTAACGGACTTGGCCAGATTCCTCGGCTGATCCACGTCGCATCCTCGCCTCACGGCGATGTGATAGGCCAGCAGCTGCAGAGGAACGATTTCGAGAATCGGCGAGAGTTCTTCCGGCGCGGCCGGAACGTAGAGCACGTGGTCGGCGGCCTCTTTGATCTCTTCGTCGCCTTCGGTCGCCAGCGCGATGACTACTCCTGAGCGCGCCTTCACTTCTTTCAGGTTTGACATCGTCTTCTCGTAGCGCAGCATCGAGTCGGGATCGTTCGCATCGCGCGTGGCGATGATGACCACAGGAAGATTTTCGTCGATCAGGGCGTTGGGTCCGTGCTTCATCTCGCCGGCAGGGTAGCCCTCGGCGTGAATATAGGAAATTTCTTTGAGCTTGAGCGCGCCTTCGAGGGCGATGGGATAGTGAATGCCGCGGCCCAGGAAAAGAAAATCCTGGGCGCGTTGAAATCGTTTGGCCAAATCTTCGCACGCTTCGTCGTGAGTGAGGATGTTTTCCAGCTTGCCCGGGATGAGAGTAAGCTCCTCAGCGGCTTTGCGGGTCTGTTCGGCGTTCATGGCGCCGCGTACCTGCGCGAGGTAAAGCGCGAAAAGATAAAGCGCGGTGAGTTGGCAGGTGAAGGCCTTGGTAGATGCTACGCCGATCTCGGGGCCGGCGTGAGTATAAATAGTTCCGGCCGCCTCGCGAGTGATCATGGAGCCGACGACGTTGCAGATGGCCAGCGTCTTCGAGCCTTTGGCTTTGGCCTCGCGCTGGGCGGCGATGGTGTCGGCGGTTTCGCCCGACTGCGAAATAACAAGAGTGATAGTCTCCGGGCTGACGATGGGGTCGCGATAGCGCCATTCGCTGGCGTAATCGACCTCGACTGGCACGCGGGCGAAACTCTCGATCATGAACTTGCCGGCTTGTCCGGCGTGCCAACTGGTGCCGCAGGCCACGATGTTGATCTTTTTCGCGGCGCGGAATTCGGCTTCGCTGATCTGCATCTCGTCGAGGAAGATGTGGCCGGTGTCGAGCGAAATGCGTCCTAATGTCGTGTCGCGGACGGCGCGCGGCTGCTCGTAAATTTCTTTGAGCATGAAGTGCTTGAAGCCGCCCTTTTCCGCCATGATCGGATCCCAGGTGACGTGCTGCACCTGGCGCTGGAGGGGTTTCCCGTCGAAATCCGTCAGTTGCACGCCGTTGGCGGTGACCACGGCGAGGTCGCCATCGGCCAGAAAGAAAATGTCGCGCGTGTGATAGAGAATGGCCGGCACGTCGGAGGCAACAAAGTATTCATCGTTGCCCAGGCCCACCACCAGAGGAGGTCCGTTGCGCGCGGCCACGATCTTATTCGGCTCATCGACTGAAATAACCGCCAGCGCGAAGACCCCGGTGAGTTCTTTCACGGTCTTACGGACCGCCTCTTCGAGGTGAGGATGGCGACCGTTACCGCTTTTGAGGTGTTTCTCGATCAGATGAGCGATGACTTCGGTATCAGTTTCGGTGGAGAACTTGTGGCCTTCTTCAATCAGCTTTTTCTTCAGGCTGAGATAGTTCTCGACGATGCCGTTGTGCACGACGACGATCTTGCCGGTGCAGTCGCGATGAGGATGAGCGTTTTCTTCCGTGGGACGACCGTGTGTAGCCCAGCGAGTGTGGCCGATGCCGTAGCTGCCTTCGAGCGGCTTGAGGCGGATGGCTTCTTCCAGATTGCGCAGCTTGCCTTCGGCGCGGCGGATCTGCAGCTTGTCCCCATTGCCGGCAACGGCAATTCCAGCTGAGTCATAACCGCGGTACTCGAGACGCCTCAACCCCTCGAGGATGATCGGAACCACTTCCTTCTTGCCGACGTAGCCAACAATGCCACACATGCGGGAACTCCAGGAATTCAGTCTGCGAGGGAGCAGCGAAACTCTTCAATGACCGGGTTGGTGAGTACTTCGCGCGCCATGCGCTCAACTTCGGTTTGCGCTTCTTCGCGGCTTAGCCCGCCATCGAGGGTAAGTTCGAAGTACTTTCCCTGGCGGACGTCCTCCAGACCCTTGTAGCCCATTTTCTTGAGCGCACCCTGGATGGTCTTGCCTTGAGGATCAAGAACGCTTTTCTTGAGCGAAACGTAAACGTAGGCTTTCATGGAGGTGTCAATTATACAGCCGCACTCAAGCACTGAGCTCTCGTAGTTTTCTCTCCAGATCAGCTCGTGCCTGTTCGAGCATGGCGCGGTGATGGGGATTGTGGCTGTTTTCGAGCTGCTGCAACACGCGACGGAGGGACAGGCGAAGGTTCTCTTGTTCGCGAAGCCGGTCCGCGGCTTCCCGTGTCAGACGTGGCTTTTCGGGTGTGCTTCTTGCGGCAGCTTCGTCCTGTTGTGCCTCGACAGACTTGCTCTCCCAGCCTCGGGCCATGGGCTCAGTATAGCGTTACGCGGCAGCGGTGTTGCAATCGCGCCGAACGCCACCAAGATGCGGACGCGCTCCAAACGTCCCATCTTGGGAAGAGTCTGTTCGCTAAACCGATGTTGGGAAGAAAACTCCTTCTCCCCTTGCAGGATGAGTCTATAATGCCGCTGAATCGGGGCAGTTCAGCGGCGCTTTTTCGAGGGGGAAACGCCGCGAGGTCCGGTGTAGTGTTCCCCTTGAGTGCGCCACGCCTAGACCGAGATACGCAGCGCTCCCTGGCGCTGCTGCAGTTGAGTGACGTGGTGTCTCGCAGCCGTGAACCAGCCGAAGCTCTCCTGGAATCGGAACAGCTGCTTAACGCTTATTTCAGTGCGGCCAAAGTAGGTTTCTGCATTCTCGACGCGGACCTCCGCTACCTGGCGATCAACCGCACGCTAGCCGAGATGAATGGCATTCCCGCAGAAGCGCATTTAGGGAAGAGCCTTCGCGAGATGCTCGGTGATGCGGCTGAAGTGATTGAGCCGCAGTGCCGGCGGGTTCTGGCGACGGGGCAGCCAATTATCGATCTCGAGATCAGTACTGTGCTTCCCACCAGAACTGAACCCGGCCACTGGATAGAGCATTACATTCCAGTTAGAGCGACCACCGACGAGGTCAGACAGATCGGTATTGTGGTGGTCGAGATCACGGAACAAAAGAGATTGGAGGAGTCGCTTCGTGGTGTCTCCCAAAGGTTGCGGGAGGAGAAAAAGCGGCACCAGGTGTTGATGGAAGTGAGCCGCGTGCTGGCCGCGAAGTGGGATGTGCGGCAGGTTTTTCCAAAGATTTCCGCCTACCTGCGCCGGGTGTTGCGGCAGGAATATGCGGCTCTCGCCGTGCACGACGAAAAAAGCGGTCAACTGGTGCGGCAGGCGGTGGATTTCCCCCTGCGCAAAGGGCCAGCCCTCGATATCGAAATCAATTCGGCAAAAGATCCGCACGGCAAAGCCCTGCTGGAGCGTGCTCCGCTGATTTTCAGCAAAGACGAAATGCAAGGGTTCCCCGCTGGAACTACGGACCACTTGCTGGCCGAGGGCTTGCAGGCGCTGTGTTGCGTTCCCATGCTCCGACCCAAGGGGCCGCTCGGAGTTCTGGTGCTCGGCAGTACCCGGCCTGACGCCTTCACCACGGATGACCTGACCCTGCTCAATCAGGTCGCCGCGCAACTTGCGATAGCCATAGAAAACGCGCGCACTGCCCGCGAAGTGGAGCAACTCAGAAACCGGCTGGAGCACGAGAAACGCTTTCTCGAAGGTGAATCCCGCACCCAACTTCATTTTGAGGAGATCATCGGCGAAAGCTCCGCCGTGAAGTACGTGCTGGATCAGGTCGCAATTGTCGCGGCCAGCGATGCGACCGTTCTGATTCTGGGAGAAACCGGAACCGGCAAGGGACTTATCGCGCGCGCCATCCACAACACCAGCAAGCGCAGGGACCGAAGTTTCATCACTTTGAATTGCGCTGCGATTCCCACCGGACTGCTGGAAAGCGAATTGTTTGGGCACGAGAAAGGCGCGTTTACCGGTGCCGTTAGCCAGAAGATCGGGCGCCTGGAACTCGCAGACAAAGGCACTCTCTTTCTGGACGAGATCGGCGAAATCCCTCTGGAGTTACAGCCCAAGCTGCTCCGGGTGTTGCAGGACCATGAGTTCGAACGGCTGGGAGGCACGCGGACGATCAAAGTCGACCTGCGCTTGATCGCAGCTACGAATCGCGATCTGGCCCGCAGCGTGGCCGAGAAAGAGTTTCGCAGCGACTTGTTCTACCGCTTGAATGTATTTCCAATTCGACTGCCGTCGCTACGGGAGCGGCGCGAGGATATCCCGTTGCTGGTGCGGTACTTTGTCCAGAAATTTGCCCGCGGCATGGATCGCGGCATTGAGACGGTTCCCAGCGAAACCATGGAGACACTCCGCAACTGGGATTGGCCGGGCAACGTAAGAGAGTTGGAAAACTTTATTGAGCGATCGGTCATTCTCACCGAGGGAACGGCCTTGCGCGCGCCCCTGGCTGACCTTCAGACGCAATCACCCGGCTCTGTCGCCCCCGAGCATACGCTCGAGGGCGCAGAACGCGAGCACATCATTCGCATACTCCGGGAAACTCACGGAATGATCTCCGGTCCAACGGGAGCGGCCCGCCGGCTGGGCCTGAAGCGCACCACGCTGCAGTCGAAGATGCTGCGGTTGGGAATTACGCGTCGGGACTATGCCGGCCGGGAAACCGGCTAGCATGGTCGGAGCGTTCTTCAGCTTCACCTATTTCCAGCTTAACCCTATTTCAGCTTAACGAAGAGCAGAACAAAGATCGCCCAGACTCCAACCGTGACGGGAAACTGCACCAGGGCCGCATCGCGCATTCCTCCTCCCCGGGGCAGAGCATAAGTAAGCACCATCATTGCCAGAGCGGTAAGCACCCCTAGAACCAGTTTGCTTTTCCAGGTCATGAGTGTTTGTGCCTCACTTTCCTTTGCTCGGACTGATCTTCTCGCAGGCCGGGAGTATATCTCGCAAAGACAACCTGAACAAGTATCTGCTGATAGCTGGCGACGAGCTGCTAGATAGTTGGACACTGCCATTCGACGGGCGAGGGTTCAAGTGCCGATTAATGCTGCGGCTGCCGAATGGTCGGCAGCTTGCAAGTTGTAGGGGCCATAGGATGAGCTTTCCCCTCAGAGGGTTAGACCGCTTTCGGGACTGCGCCATTCTGGAACTTCAAATGCATGAGGGTTCCGTGATCGGGAAGTAAGTCGAGCAGCTTTCCCCCAAACGCGGACCGACGAATCGCACTCACCCTGGCACAACGTCGGCCGCATCCGGATCAGGAGTGAACCGTGTTAGTGGCTAGGAATTATCAGCCGAGCAGTCTGGTTCGATTACTGCCGGAGCCCGTCAGGAACTCCGCTCTGGCGGAGGACCTATCGAGAAGTGAAGCGTGGCGGGCGAGATCGGTGGCCAGCGAAGAAGCGTGGGGAGACGGGCACGAGTTCGGGGCAGGAGCACGCCCGGAGCCATGGCACGATTCATTTCTCAGCCACAACAACCCAGAGGCGGTTGATCCTCTGTACTTGTTTGCCTGCCAACTGGAGTGGGAGCGAGGCGCAGCCCCCAGCGCCGCTTGGGAAGTCATTTCCGCGGCGCGCAGCACGCACGCCGATACACGGGCCCATGCCCGCTCTTTGCTTGAGCGTTCGCAGCAGACGAGGTCGCAATATCCACCACCGGATGTCCCCGAGGAACAGGGACACCGGCGAAGTTCGACGGCGGAGGCAGGCATGAGAACTCCCTACGGTCTCGAGATCATCGAGAGCTGCATGGGCTGCAAGGCGAGCCGGGCGGGTTTTTTCTGCCGCTTTTCACCGGCCGTGCTGCGATCAGTGGATGAAGAGAGTCACCACAACGTCATGCCGGCAGGAGCGGTGCTCTTTGTGGAGGGGCAGACGCCACGGGGCGTGTTCATACTCTGCTCCGGCAAGGTGAAGCTGTCGACGACCTCGAAGGAAGGCAAGGTGCTGATCCTGAAGCAGGCGGAAGCCGGCGAAGTGTTGGGATTGAGCGCCGCCATTTCCGGAACAAACTACGAAATGACAGCGGAAACTGCTTCTCCCTGCCAGTTGAATTTCATCGGCCGCCAGGACGTGATGAACCTGCTGCAGAATGAGAGTGAAGTGGGCGTGCACTCCGCGCTCTGGCTGAGCCATGAGTTCCAAGGCGCGTATCGGGACATTCACGATCTGGTGCTGGCCCGCTCTTCGTCGGGAAAACTGGCGCGACTTCTGTTGTCGTGTGCTCCCACAGGAATTCAGAACTCGGCAGAATTGCATCTGCGCTCGGTCATGACCCACGAAGAGATGGCACAACGAATTGGCTCTTCGCGGGAAACTGTTACGCGGCTGTTGAGCGATCTGAAGAAAAAAAGGCTGATCCGCCTGGAAGGCGCGACCCTGGTAATTCGCGACCGCACCGGGCTCGAAGCTTTGGCAGTTTAACCTTCCCCCACCCGGGAGGGCGGCTCTGAAACTGGGGCCGCCCTCCGTTGTTTTGTTGCACGGTCATCGATCCCACCCGAGCGGAAGTGAGTTGGCTTGTATTCCGGCACGCTGATCAGCGATCTGATGGCAAGGGTCGAAAGCGCGGAGCGGGCGGCTGCGTCCTGTTCGATAGAGGAGAGGCACGCAGCGAAGCCGTACGCAGGAGCGGCGGCCTCAGAGTCCGAAAAGTTCGCGGAGCCGTTTAGTTTGCGCCCGGCTGACGGGTATCTCGCTCTGCTTCTTATCATCCATGCGCAACTGGTAAGAACTCTTGAACCAGGGAACGACTTCGCGAATGCGGTTGATGTTCACCAGGTAGGAGCGGTGCGCGCGCCAGAACAGGCCGGGATCCAGGCTGCCGAGTAGTTCTTCCAAGGTGCGGCAGTTCGAGTGCCCCTCCATGCCCGCGGGACCGGCGGTGACGACCGTGATCACTCCGTCCTCGATGGAGGCATAGCAGATTTCCTTTTGGTCCACCAGAAACATTCGCCCCACTGCCTTGAGCAGGATCTTTGAGGTTTGAGTCTTCGGCGCCTGCAGCATGCGGACGAGCGTATCGATCTTTTCCGCGGGCAAGCCTTCGGCCCCCTGCTGCGCGCGGGCTCTCTGCACCGATTGTGCCACGCGCTTCTTGTCGAAGGGTTTGAGCAGATAATCCACCGCATTGACCTCGAACGCTTTCACCGCGTACTGGTCGAAAGCGGTGGCGAAGACGATCTTAGGGAGGGGAATCTTCCGGTCGAGAAGCTTTTTGATCACGCCGAAGCCGTCGAGCCCAGGCATCTGGACGTCGAGAAAGACGACGTCAGGGCAATGTTCCTTAATGAGGCTGATAGCCTCGAGACCATTCTTCCCCTGCGCCACGACGTTGACGTCGCCGCCGCTCTTGAGCAAGTAGGCGAGTTCATCGCGGGCAAGTTGCTCATCGTCCACGATTACCGCAGAAAGGGACATTCCGTCTCCAGGCGTTACAGGTCTGCTCTGAGTATAGTGGCGGCGTTTTAGCAGCGTCAACGCAAGCGCAGGAACTTCAATGCGGTTGCTGCATCATGCCGCCCAGGTCCATCTTGGTAAAGCCGGCGGGGATCTCGAACAGACTGGCCGGTTGCGCACCCTCTTGAATGTTACGCAATTCTCCGCTGTTTGACTTGCCCTCCCACTTGACGGGAAATCGCAGTTTAGGGTCGAGCCAGAAGTGGCTGACATCGCCGCTGGCGTTCGTGGTCTCGTATTTCACCGTGCTCCGGCCGCTGACGGTCTCGGTGCCGACCTTGTGGCAGGTGCTACCCTCGTGTCCCATTTTCTGCCAGTCGCCGCAAGCATTCTCGACATCGCCGGCATGGAAAAAGGCGGAGGCATATCCCATGCGCTGGCTTTGAGCCTGCATGGGCATCTCCATGTACATATGTTGCTGAGCCAT
Source organism: uncultured Acidobacteriaceae bacterium (assembly GCA_963743115.1). Classification (GTDB taxonomy): domain Bacteria; phylum Acidobacteriota; class Terriglobia; order Terriglobales; family Acidobacteriaceae; genus Sulfotelmatobacter. The sequence goes on from CAVUOM010000003.1 coordinate 914,789, forward strand.
GAGGACGTCCCCAGTCTGGGTTGCATAATTGATGATGACTGCGCTGCCGTGGGCGCTGGCGGTTTGGGATTCGATCCGCATTTTGTCTTTGGCGAAGTAAATCTTGGCCTGCGTCGGCGTGCCCGATTTCTGCAAGTCAACAATCTCGGCAGAAAACTCGGCCTGCGCCATTGCAAAGCTGGCAGCAAGCATGAGAGCGCAAAAGCACGAAATACGAGCGATCGATCGCAGCATGTAATTCTCCTTCATCCGCGTCCGCAGGGCCGTCGGTTCTCGCTGACCTCAGAGCGAGAGCGGATGAAGAATAGCAGAAGTGGACTCGCCCGTCACACCACGTTCTCCAGCGCCAACGCCATGCCCAGCCCGCCGCTGACGCAGAGCGTGGCCACGCCCCGCTTTGTATTCCGCTTGAGCATTTCATGCAACAAGGTGACCACGATTCGTGTGCCGGTGCAGCCGATAGGATGTCCGAGCGCGATGGCACCGCCGTTCACGTTGAGCCGGTCGCGATTGAAATTCAATTCGCGGTCACAGGCGATCACCTGGGCAGCAAAGGCTTCGTTCAGTTCGATCAGGCCGAACTCGTGCAGCCTGAGGTTATGTTTCTCTTCCAGTTTGCGCAGCGCGGGAACGGGTCCGATCCCCATAGTGCGCGGATCGACTCCAGCCGAGGCCACAGCAGAGATTCGAGCGAGCGGCTTAAGATTATTCTGCTTTACGAAATGCTCGCTCGCCACAACCACGGCGGCAGCTCCATCGGTGATTCCCGAAGAATTTCCCGCGGTGACAGTTCCAGTTTTCGAGAACACCGGGGCGAGTTTGCCGAGTTTTTCCATGCTTGCATCGGGGAACGGATGTTCGTCGCGGCTGAACGTGGTCGCGCCTTTCTTGCCTTCAATGGTCACCGGGACAAGTTCGGCGTCGAATCGTCCGGCGGCGATCGCCCGCGCGGCCCGAGTTTGCGACATCAGGGAATACTCATCCTGCTCTTCGCGCGAGATCTTGTAATGCTCAGCCAGCACCTCGGCAGTCTCGCCCATCACCATCTTCGCCATGGGACAGAAGAACCCGTCGCGATACATCCCGTCGACCAGTTCCTGATTGCCTAGCCGGTATCCCCAGCGCGCTTCGAGATAGTAAGGCACACGCGACATCGATTCGGCGCCGCCCGCCAGAATGCAGCTCGCATCGCCAAGCAGGATCGACTGATAAGCCAGCGCGATCGACTTCATCCCCGAGGCGCAGGCTTTGTTGACGGTGAATGCCGGCACTTCCTGCGGCACGCCGCTGCGGATGGAAATCTGCCGCGCCGGATTCGGTCCGCCACCAGCCTGCCGCGCGTTGCCGAAGATGGTTTCTTCCACTTGCTCGGGCTGGATTCCGGCGCCCTCGATCGCAGCCTTGGCAGCCACCACGCCTGTGTCGGCGGCCGTGAGTGAAGCCAGCGATCCGCCGAACTTGCCGATCGGCGTGCGCACCGCGGAGATAATGTAGACTGCCTGCAACCTCAAACCTCCAAACGTTTGAGTTTAGCAGGGCTGGGAAAGATGCTGGACGGCGCAGGACGGAATCTAGCGCTCGTTCATCTTGTCGCGGGTGTAGGGGCCGGATGACTTTACATGTTTTAGGCTGCGCATTAGCGCGGTAAACGCAGGAGTTTTCTTGTTGACGCGCAGCAGCCGCAAACGTTGCTCAGAGCGGTCGTGGACCAATCGCACCTTGGCTTCCCTGCGCATGGCAGAATTCTATAGGAGATAGGATGTTGCACGTTGGGTTGTTAGTTCGTACTATCGCGGGAATTTCATATGGGGAATCAGCGCCTTTTCTGACAAACGCACTTGCAGGCAGCGGGACCAACACCTAGGGTGGCCTCAGGGCCCGTGGTGTAATTGGCAGCACATTAACCCGTCTAGTTACAAGGTGCGGGTTCGAATCCCGCCGGGTCCACCGCCTTCCCCGGTTCTGGTAGGGAGAGTGGTGGGGAGGTTCCGGGACGGGGGGCCTCCTCAAGTAATCTTGACTTCAGCCCTGCGGTTGCCGATAATTGATCTGTAACTAGACGGGTTCATGCCCTGGGCTGATTTGGCCCGGGGTTTTATTTTTCGCGGGCTGCCGTCCGTTCCGTCCTTGCCATTCCCGCTAACCTCCGGCATAATAAATGTTTGTCTTGACCTCGCCGGATTCTTCCGGAACAAGGATATACATCTGTGTTAATGATTCGACTGTCGCGCATGGGTGCGCGCAAGCAACCGCATTACCGCATTGTGGTCATTGAGAAGGCGCGCGCGCGCAACGGCCGGCCAGTGGAAGTTGTGGGGACGTACAACCCTCGAACCAACCCAGCCAGCGTCGAGTTCAAGCGCGACCGCGTGGATTATTGGGTGTCGAAGGGCGCGCAAATGTCAGAGCGGGTGGGCAAGCTCTACTCCAAGCCTCCGGCCGCTCCGGCAGTTCCCGCGGCATAAGCGAAAACCATGACTGAACCCACTGGAGATGTGCGCGCTCTCATCGAGCAGATTGCGAAGTGGATCGTCGACGCTCCCGATCAGGTCTTCGTCGATCATCTCGATGACGACGTGATCGAACTGGAGGTCGCCGAAGGTGACGTGGGCAAAGTCATCGGCCGCCAGGGGCGCAACGTACGCGCCCTGCGCACGCTTCTGAGCGCGGCGGGAGTGCGGGCGCGCAAGCGATACACTCTGGAAGTCATCGACTAGGAAACCAGCGAAGAGCCAGCGCCAGGGCAGGGAACCGGACCATTCGCGATCCTGAAACAAGTGGTGAGTTCATTACGCTGGCCCGCGTGGTGAAAACGCAGGGCCGCCGCGGCGAAGTCGCGGCTGAGATTCTCAGTGACGTGCCTGATCGATTCGCCGCAGGCATGAAGTTGCTGGCGCTGCCGCGGAACTCGAACGCAGACCGGCGCGAACTGGAAGTGGAAGAGTTCTGGCCGCACAAAGGGCTGCTGGTTCTGAAGTTCGCGGGCGTGGATTCGATCTCCGAGGCGGAAGACGCTGGTGGGATGCGAATTGCAGGTGCCGCGCAGCCAGCGTTCGGAACTGCAGGCGGGCTGGAATTACGTCAGCGACCTGGTGGGTTGCGCAGTGCTTGACCAGGACCGCGAGATCGGACGCATTGAAGATGTTCAGTTTGGAGCGGGCGAAGCGCCGTTGTTGATTGTGCGCGATGCCTGGGGCCGGCTGCTGGAAATCCCCTTCGCTGAGGCGTATCTCGACAGCGTCGATGTGGAGCGGAAGCAGGTCCGCATGAAATTGCCCGAAGGCCTGCTGGAAGTGAACGCTCCGCTCACAGCAGAAGAGAAGCGGGAGCAGGCGCAGCCTGCCAAGAGGCAAGGAAGCGTTGAAGGTTTTGATCTGCGATGAAGGCCGATATAGTAACGATTTTTCCGGACTTCTTTCGCGGACCGTTGGAATACGGCATCACGCGCCGGGCTCAGGAAATGGGGCTGGCGGAAATTAAGGTCCACGATCTGCGGGAGTTTACCCACGATCGTCACCGCACCGTGGACGACCGGCCTTTCGGCGGCGGCGAAGGCATGGTGCTGAAGCCGGAACCGCTGTTTGAATGTTTGGAGTCGATGGGCGTTGCGCCGCGCGAAGAGCGAGCTGGCGCGGAAAGTGAAGCAGTCGGTAGTTTTGCTCTCGGCGCAAGGGCAGCGGTTTACGCAGAACAGTCGCGGCGGAGTTGGCCTTGCTCGACCGCATCGTTTTAGTCTGCGGGCGCTACGAAGGTGTGGATGAGCGGGTTGCCGACTTTCTCGCCGACCGGGAACTTTCCATCGGCGACTATGTTCTGAGCGGCGGGGAAATGGCTGCGGCCGTGATTGTGGAAGCGGTCATGCGGTTGCTTCCCGGCGCGGTGGGAAACGAAAGGTCGACCCAGCAGGAGTCGTTCACCGTTGACTCGAAAGCGGTTGACTCGAAAGCGAAAGACTCGGACGGTGCGGATTCGACTTGCGGGTCGAACGGATTGCTGGATTATCCGCACTACACGCGGCCCGCGGAGTTTCGCGGGATCAAGGTTCCGGAAGCGTTGATGTCCGGCAACCACGAAGAGATTCGCAAGTGGCGTCGGCAGCGGGCGCTGGAAAAGACTTTGCGCAACCGTCCTGACTTGCTGGAAGGCGCGGTGTTGAGCGAGGAAGACAACAAGTTTCTGGCCGAGATCAAGAAAGAAGAGATCAAGAAACATCTCGACTGAGTTTTCAAGATTTCAGAATTCAGAAGGACTAACCATCATGTCGAACTTAATCATCGAAAAACTGCTGGCGAAAACCCAACGCACCGACATTCCCACGTTTCACGCAGGCGATACCGTTCGCGTTCATGTGAAGATCAAAGAAGGCGACAAGGAACGCCTGCAGGCCTTTGAAGGCGTGGTGATCAAGCGCGACAACGGGCCGCAGGCCAGCTTCACCGTGCGCAAGATCAGCTTCGGCCAGGGCGTGGAACGCATTTTCCCCGTCCACTCCAAAGTGATCGACAAGGTGGATCTGCTGCGCTCGTCCAAAGTACGCCGCGCCAAGCTGTATTATCTGCGCGGCCTCAAGGGCAAAGCGGCGCGGCTGCGCGACGTCGAAAGACCGAGCTAACCTGGTTCTCGGATCGCGGTTCCCGGATCGCCTCTGATCTCCCTGCTTTTCGCGCTTGCACGGATGGCCGTCGCCAAGTGAAGATGGTGGGGCGAGCTTCATTTCGCGCACCAATTTCGCAAACCAATGTCGAGCCCCGCGAAGGCTTCCCTCGAGTTCACGCTTTCTCCTTCGGCAGCCAAGCTGCGCCTGCTCAAGAAGCTGCGCTGCACGCTGCGCTACGAAAAAAAAGCCTGGGAGTCAGGCGCTGCGCTGGTAGCCGGAGTCGACGAGGTAGGCCGCGGGTCGCTGTTCGGCCCAGTGGTGGCAGCGGCAGTGATTCTCGAACGCGGCTATCGCATTCGCGGCTTGCGTGATTCGAAGCTGCTGTTGCCGGAGCGTCGCGAACAGCTCGCGCCTCGAATTCGTGATCACGCCATCGCCTGGGCGGTTGCGGCGGTGGATGCCGCGCGCATCGATCAGATCAACATCTACCAGGCGTCGCGGGTCGCGATGCGCGAGGCAGTGATGCGCCTTCAGCCCGCCGCCGACCATCTTCTGGTCGATGCCGTTTGCCTGGATTGTTCGCTTCCGCAAAAGGCCATCATTCATGGGGACGCACTTTCCGCTTCGATCGCGGCGTCGTCGATTCTCGCCAAGGTCGAGCGCGATCGCATGATGCGCGAGTGGGATGTGGTCTTCCCCGAGTACGGTCTCGCCTCGCACAAGGGCTACAGCACGCCGCAGCATCTGGCGGCCTTGCAGCAATATGGCCCGACCCCGCTGCATCGGCAGTCGTTCGCTCCGGTCTGGAACAGTCCGGTGGAGCAAGTGGTTTTCGAGTTCGACTGACATATTCGACTGACACCGAAGTGGCAGCGACGGGCGACGATTTTCGCTTGACAGCAATCTCCCCTGAATTATTCTTGCCCTCATGAATCCAACACTCAAGGCAGTTCTCTGGGCGGTTCTTTGGTTTGTTCTGGGTCACCTGAGCTGCGCTGTCATGCACCACTGGCATCACCACATGGCGAGATAGCGATCCGGGAATGCCGGTTCTATTTTCCTGCGTGGGCCGACTCACCGCTCAGGCTCGAGTTGAGTTGATTGACGAGCTTCGTGTTGTTGACTAACGCCTGCCGCAGAATTTCTGCTTGCTGTTTCGCGGTTGCCCAATCCTGTTTCTCTACTGCTTCGGTTAGTCCCGGCAGCTCCAGATGCGCGTAGGTGAAGCGGGCGCCGTAGAGAATGTGTTTGAACCACGGCCTGCCGGGGATGCCGTCGGGATTGAGCCAATTTCGTTCGACCTGCATGGTGCCGTGGTTGATGGTGTCGGCTAGTTTGGGGTCGATTCCGCCGGCCGCCAGCGCGCGGTTTGAAGATTCGTCGAGTCGTTTGCCTGCCGATTCGAAGTCGTCGATCGCATCGAGGACCGGCTTGAGGTCCAGTTGGCTGGTGTCATTTCTGGTCGCCATGCCTTTCGTCAATTCGTTCACGAACTGCCGGATGTTGCTCGCGTAGCTGGCGAAATCAAACGGGAGCAGGTCGGCGTTGGCGAGGCGCAGCGCGAGTACGCCCCACAATTGCGACATTAGAGTGTGATACCGGTAGCCGGGATCGCCGAAGTGGTTCATCCAGAAGAAGTCATCGTAGGCGGAGTGGTAGACGCCGTACGGTCCATCGAACTGCAGGCCAAGGACGGGCATCCCTACAAAGTTGAGGAAGACGGTGTGGTCGGAGCCGCTGCCGATGCGGGTGTCGGCCAGATTTGAATCAGTAACGTTGAGACCGGTGACCGCTTCTGATTGTTTCGCTTCGCTCCGCTCGCGCGTCGATGATGCCTTCCACGCCTCATAAAGCGTCTTGCCCGACGGATCTCTCAGCGAGCGGGTGGTTTCGACCAGCATGGGCGCGAGCGACGCCACGGCCTGGCCATGAAAGTTTGGCCCCGAGGTTGAGGAATCGACGTTGATGTAGGCGACTGCCTTTTTGCGCAGTTCGTCGGCGAACTGCTCTCCCCACTCCGTGGAGCCGGTGAGGCCGACCTCTTCTCCATCCCAACTGCAGAAGACAAGCGTGCGACGCGGACGTGTTCCGGCTTTCGCCAGCTTTCCCAGGGCGCGGGTCAGTTCCATCATCGACGCGGTGCCGCTGCTGGGGTCGACGCCGCCGAAAACCCAGGCATCGCGGTGATTGCCCAGCACGATCCATTCATCGGGCAACTCGGCGCCGCGAATGCGGCCCTCGACCACGTAATAAGGCTGAGTGGAGTTGTCCATCTCGATCTTCACATGCACGCGAACGCGCTCGCCGCCGAGGTGATATTTGATCGGCAGTCCGCCCTGCCAATCATCTGGAGCGACTGGGCCATCCATGTGCGCGAGCAGCGGTTTGGCGTCGTGCCAGGAAAGCGGCAGCGCCATAATCTTCGGGATCGAGACTGCTTGCTCGACCGGAATCCGTTTTGCGCCCGGCACCGAGGCCCATCCCGGAGTGAGCGGATCGCCGGGCACCATGAAATCGTAAGTGATGGCGCCGCGCTGGATGTGATACTCCGGACCCCAGGGCCCTTTGGGGACAACCTGACCTTTCTTGTATCCGTCTTCAGCGGGATCGCTGTAGATGAGAATCGCGGCCGCGCCTTCGCGCTCGGCGGTGAGCGCTTTGAAGCCGCGGTAGCTGTAGGGATTCGAGTAGCGAACGAGAACAACTTTGCCTTTGACGTCGATGCCTTGCTTGCGCAGAAGTTCGTAGTCTTCGGGATTGCCGCTGTGAGCATAGACGAGCGGCTGCCGTCACCTCGCCGGACGCAGACATGCCGCTCCACGCCGAACTGATGCTCTTGTTCTTCATGTCGGGATCGCCGGGCACAGGCAGTTCGCGAAGCCCGGCGCGGTAATGAACGGGTGCAACCATTTCCAGGAAGGTGGATTTAGGATTGCTGCCGTAGACATCGTAGCGGCGGATGATGACGTCTTCCAGACCTTCGTTGCGCCATTCGTCGGCGATGTAGCGAGCTAGTTCGTTGTTACGAGCGGATCCGGCAACGTGTGGCTCGGCGGTGAAGATGTGATGCTGGCGGCGCTCTTCATCCGGGGAGGGGATGGCTTTGAACTTGTTTTCGAATTCGGCTTCGTGGGTTGCAGCAGAAGGGGTGAAGCCCATGATAGAAGTCTGGGCGTTCGCAAAGAACGGTGAATGAAGCATCAGCGCCAGATAACACAGGGCGCTGGTGGATAGCATGGGCCGGCGCAAGCTCATGATCAGCATCTCCTCGCAAAACGAGTGAATGCATCAGGGACGACGTAATTTAGTTTCTGCCTTGTTCCGCGCTACTTTGATCTCCTACTGCGCTTTGTAGATCTCCGACAGCAAGTCCGGCTTCGACTCATCGCGCACCAGGTGAGGGTAGCGTTCACTGTCGTGGTAATCGAGCGCGTAGGTTTTGAAGTAGTCCGTGTTCTCCACCAGAAGCTCGAGGGGAGCGGTGCTGCTCTTGCCCGCCCGGAGCGCGTCGCGCAACACTTCCGGCGAGTATCGGTGGCCGTTCACCGCGATCAGTTTCATACCGGGGCCGATTCCGGCCAGTGCCGCGGGCATACTCTCAATGGTGTCGATAATTGTTCCATCTTCGCGAAGTTCGAGTCCAATCGAATACCGCCCGCCATTCACATGACCGCCGTTTTCACTGCCGCGCTCCATTTCGGAGGGAACTTCGTCATAGACCACTTTCCATCCGCTGCCTTCGATGCCGCCAAGTGGAGCGCCGGGTCCGTGATTCGTAAGCCGTTGCGTCCAGAAGCCGCGCCAGTCGTAGGATACGATCTGATTCAGAGCATTGACGACATCGTCGAAGGTGTAAGTCTTTACCATCGGCCCGGTGCTGGGAGCGCCGTGGAAGAGCTTGCAGAAATCATCCAGAGATTTCTTGCCCTTGCTCTGCTGGCGGATGATGACGTCGGCCCACAGCCAGTCGAGAGTGCCTTCGTCGTAGAAGTCAGTTGATCGACGCCAGGATTCCCAGGCGCGCGGAGAGAAATAAAGCTCGGGAGCGGCGTCGGCAGTATCCTGCAGGTTGCGCCATTCGCGGCCGGGAGTGTGATCGAGAGCGGCAGCCGTTGCGCCCAAATCATCCCGCGCCTGCTGTGGCGTGAGCAGTCCACTGCGAGCGGTAAGCACCGTGCCCAGATAATTCGTCAGCCCCTCATAAACCCACAACAGATCGTCTTGCATGGGTTGTTCATAATCAGGCGTGGTTAGGTCGGCGGGCCGGCGGTATTTTCCATTCCACGAATGCACGTACTCGTGAGGGAGCAGGCTGGCTTCCATCTTGCGTTCCCCTTCATCCACTAACCCGCGCTCATCCACGCGGCTGTCGTCCGATTCGTGGTGCTCCAGTCCGAAGTGCGCGACGTGATCGCTCAGGCTGAACAGGAAATGGTAGTCACGATAGTGATGCGCGCCGAAAAGCTTGTTCGCTTGTTCGACCAGATTCTTGTAGTGGTCCCAGACTTCCTGCGGAGGCTCAAGAGCGGCGGCGCTGTCGGCGGCAACGTCCATCTCAACCAGCGGGTTATCAGCTAACTTGACGACCTTGAGGAATTCTCCGGTGATGACAGGAGAATCGACCAGCGTGGTCAGGGAAGTCGGCTGAAAAATGATCTGGGTATCGCCATTCTGTCCGGTGAGCGATGTCGATGCGATGGGCAAAGGCGTGCCATATTTCCAACCCGCGGGGAGTTTCAGAGTGGCCACGTAGGTGAGATCGTCTGACTTCCAGCCCTTGGGATAAAGCAGCACCTGATTCCAACTGATCACCGCCATTTTGTCGGTAGCGGAAGAGCCCGCAGAAAAGCCGCCTTCGAAAGTCGCGGGAGAAAGGAAATCCAGTTCGGCGTTCACTTCATTTTCTCCGGCCGGAACTTCGACATGAATGGTAAAGCCGTCGAGCAGATCGCGACGCCACTTCAGAATCTTGCCGCCGGCGGTGAATTTGAGTCCGGCCAGATCAATTACGGGGCCGTCGGGAGCGTGCTCGCCCGGAATCCACTTTGGGTAATAGAGTGTGAGATCTCCCGCGCCGGCCGGGATCTTCAGCTTAGCGTGGAAGATTTTGCGGGGCGTGGAAGTCGCGTCCACGAAGAGGGTGATGGTTGGCGGTGTGGCTGACCAGCTGAAAAGCGGGAAGAAAAGAACACAGACTACTCCCAAGATTCTTGAGAGTTTCATTATAAGGGCCCCCATTCGTTCGATGAAGCGGATCGCAGTGTCTGCAGAATTTTAGATTCTAGCAGGCTGCGGCAGAGCGGTACAGGAGTGGACGTACAGGAGTGCACCAGCGCTGCTATCATCTCCACGATGTCGCGTCGCGGGAAATTCATCACGTTCGAAGGGCTGGACGGAACCGGCAAGAGCACGCAAATGCGCAAGCTGGCAGCCGCGCTGCGCGCGGCGGGGCATAAGGTAGTGGAAACCCGCGAACCGGGAGGAACGCCGACAGGCGAGAAGATTCGCCGCGTTTTGCTGGACTCGGCGACCGAGGGGCTCTCGCCGTTCGCGGAAATGGCTTTGATGTTCGCGTCGCGAGCGCAGCACATTGCAGAAGTGATCCAGCCGGCGCTCGAGCACGGGCAGATTGTGCTTTGTGATCGCTTCACCGATTCCACGGAAGCTTACCAGGGCGGCGGCCGGAAGCTTGGGAGCGAGGCGGTGCTTGAGCTGCATCGCGTGCTTTGTGGAGATTTGCAGCCCGACATGACGATCCTGCTCGACTCTGATCCGGCGATGAGCGTGGGGCGCGCGCGACGCCGCAACCGGCGGGCTTCGCATAGTGCTGGCAAGAATTCGCACAAACATCATTCAGATGAAAACCGCTTTGAGCAGCAGAACCGGGCTTTCTTCGCTCGGGTGCGTGAGGGCTATCTGGCGATCGCGGCTCGAGAGCCGCAGCGCGTCACGGTGGTGGATGCCAGCGGCACACCGGCGCAGACGCATGGGCGGATTGTGGACGTTGTAGGGCGGAAGTTGAGGCTGGCAGCGAGGTGATGAATGAGCTTCTCTGATTTTCACGGCAATGCCGAAACCGTTCATCGCCTGCGCGATATGCTGGCGCGGAAGCGCTTTCCGCATGCGGTGATTCTTTCGGGGGCGCGAGGGTCGGGCAAATACACTTTGGCGCTGATGCTGGCGCAGGCTCTGAATTGTCTGGCGCCGACCGAGACCGATGGTCTGCCTGACTTCTGCGGGCAATGCGCGAACTGCCGCCGCATTGCCCAGGCTGCCGATCTTGATGCGCGGTTTGCCGAGGCGGTGGAGACTCGCGAGGGCTTGCGCGAGGCCGACAAGAAAGATACTCGGCTGTTCGTGCAGACTCACCCCGATGTGCTGATCATTCCTCCCGACCCTCCGCAGATGATGATCAAAGTGGATCAGGTACGGAGGGTGATTGAAACCATTTATTACCGTCCGTCGGAAGCTCGGGAGCGGGTTTATATCTTCACCGATTCCGCGTTCATGAAAGAGGCGGCGAATTCGCTGCTCAAGGTTCTGGAAGAGCCTCCGGAATTCGCGACCATCTTTCTGCTTTCGGAGAATCCGGGGGAACTGCTTCCGACTATTCGATCGCGATCGATGGTGTTTCCTCTTGCTGCTTTGCCGGTCGAGGAAGTGGAGCGCTACCTGGCCGAGCAGCGCCCGGAGTGGAAGGCGCCGCAGCGCGCTCTGGTTGCGCGACTGAGCGAAGGCGCGCTGGGACGGGCTCGCACCTTCGATGTGGATGCGTATGTGACTGTGCGCGCGGACGCGCTAGCCATTCTCAACTCGGCCCTGCTGGGAGGCGAACATTCGCAGCTTTTCAAGATCACAGAAACCTACCGCGCCGGGGCTGAGGGACGGGAGAAGACGGAACAGCTTCTCCGCACACTTTACTCGCTGCTGCGTGACCTGATGTTTTTGAAGTCGGGGACTCCGGAGTTGGTTCACAACACCGACATTCAAAGCCAGCTTACGAAACTGTCCGAGGCCGCCGACTTCGATTGGATCGCTGCGGCTTCTGATCGGTTGGCCGAAGTGGAGCGTGGGATGCGGCGCAACCTGCTGCGGTCATTGTCGCTCGACAGCCTGAGCCTGGCTTTGGAGAAAGGCTAGGAATCCAGATCAAAAAAATTCACAGATTGTCGTCGTAAAATATCTGGAATCAATGATTTGCGCGATTTCGATCCGTGCCGATCTGGCTAAAATATTGAAAGCAAACAACTTGCCCGCAAAATATTGCAAACACATGACTTTAGCGGTGGGTTGCTCGGGTAAGTGCTTTGCCTTCAGTGGCCGGTTTGCAAAATATTGCATTCATGGGACTTATATCTCAGCGCTATTTTGTTGTCAAAGATCCAATGCGTATAGAGATAGGGTCGCAGGTTTGAGATGCGGAGTCAAGAGAATTTGGTCGCTGGGTGAGAAATTCCTGCCGCTGGCCGCGCCTTGCCCACCTTTGGAAAAGCGTCGAGGTTGGGGCGGCCCGTCTGTCGCCAATCGTCTGCCCCATGGTGGGTCAATGAGTCAATGAGTGTTGACGTCTGATTACGTCAACTGACACGAGGGCTTGTAGGGGGCAACACTTTAGGTCGACGCGCTCCTTTTTATTTTGCGGGTGCGCCTGCGCCATCCGGTCAAAGCGATGGCCAACAGAAGAACGAACACGAAATACAGAAGGCGCGAACTGATACTCAGGACCAGCCTGAGCATGCTCAGGCGGTGATCGGCCGCCCGTACTGCAGCCGCGGGGATAGTGACCGACTGGCTCCAATCCATACTCTTCAAACGAGGCAGGAAGCCCTGGCGCACGCAGCCTTCGAGGTTGTACACGCCGATGAGGTGCGAGAAATGGGCCGCGACTATCAAATCGCGGGAAAACCTGCTCCAGTCGAGCACCGCGGGGTCTGCGGCGGGATCGCCGCCGGTGCAGCAAATGGCGATCGACTGCGCATCCGGGCCAAGCTCCCAGATGATCGCCGCTCCGACAGAGCCCGCATAGCTGGTGTACAGCATCAGGACTTCCTGATCACCCCGAACGTTGACTGTGCCCAACATCCGGTCCAGTAGCGACGAGTGGGCCTTGCGTTCGACGGGGAGGTACGGCAGTTGATAGGTTTGGACGAAGTAGCCCCGGGATCGGATATTGGCGATGAGCGCGGAATACACTCGCTGTGCGCGGTACATGCGCCGAACGTCGATGGCGCGCGATAAGAACGTGGTAAAAAACCGCCACCGGTGGCCGTTCAGAGACGCCAGCTCGGCGAAGTTGGGCTCGATGTCTAACCCCACTGCGTCCCACCGCAGACCTTGCTCGCGGCTCCATGCGTCGAATGCTGCAAATCGTGCCGCGGCCTCCGGCGCATTCTCCGCATTAAAGTAGAAACCTTGCTCCGGCGGCATCCCGAGCCCGGCAATTACCGGAATTCCTTCCAAATTCAGCCGACGCACGAGTTCAGCACGCTCCGGAGTGAAGTCGACAACGGCGACGACGAGGCCGGCGTGCAGGCTCTTCAGGTTCCCAATCACGTTGGCGTCGGTTAACAGGGACTGCATCTGGCTCATACCGTGATCACAACAGGCAAACATGAGCTGCGGGGCCACGCCCGGCCCCTGCACCCGAATTCCCCCAGGGGTGGAAGCGAGCGCGGAAGCCGCGGCGAACTGGCAAATGCCTACGAAGAGGCTAGCGCGGAGGAGCCCTGAAAGAAAACAACGTTCTGGAACGAAGCATTTCAAGGAATTAAGAGGCTCCGCGATCCGTTTATCCACGTTTTACCCCGGCAATTGGGCGAGCAGCGTCCGTTAGGACTTGTTTAGCGCACAGCGATCCTTGGAGCCACAAGTTATGTTCCGAGAGTGCAGAGGACACAACTGCACCGATGACAGCCGTAAATGGTGCAGATGTCGGCTTCTTCGCGGCGAGTCAGCCGCCGTTCGCCGCACTCGCCATGAACAAAAATACTCCGACGTGCCAAGAGTTCTCGCACTTTTTGAGAGGCGTTTTTGTCAGCGACGGATGGCTCACGAACCTCTAAGTGCGGCTTCCCGAACTCAAGAGTGAGGAACGATCCATATCCCGGTTTTACATTCCATCACGGCTCTCCGTAAAGTTCGCGCCGGCACAATCCACACTCGGCGAAGTCTAATCGCACACGTACTTTCGATCAACTCCTGCAGGATGTTCCGCGCGGGTGTTGTCGTACCATCGCCATTACACTCATTGACCCAAGGCCGCCTGACCTCGATGGGTGTTAACGCATGTTCTGGACAGTTGACTATTGGAGCTTCGCGTACTCGGACTTGGCTTGCTTCAGGATGGGGATGTCGGGGTCGGAGTCTTTCCAGAGGGAGAGGAAATCCAGGTAAGCCTGGCGAGAATTTTGTAAGTCTCCGGAGGACTTATAGGCGTGAGCCAGTCCTAGATGAGCCAGCGCTCCGAGGGGATAATTCAACACAAGGCCCGGCCGGTCAGTCAACTTTCTGAATTCTGCCGCTGCTTTTGGACCGTCGCCCATCGCCAAATAGGCTTGTGCTCGAACATAGGCTGGATAAAGAGTTGGGACCGTGGTTGATCCGGGATTGGCAAACTCAAGGGGAGTCGCGACCCCCAGATCATCGATAGCTTTCGAGGGTCGCGCTTGTCGCAGGTCGATCTGGGCGCGAATCGCGGGGAGCCAGTATTTCTGAACGATTGTGCCCTGGGGCCACTGTTTGTCCAGCCCGTGGCAGAGGGCTTCGGCCTGATTGACGCTTCCGATTTGAACTAGAGCGACAGCGGTAAGCGTTGCGACACCCCGCCCGTGCGAGAGCTTCTGCGCCTCGGAAATATATTGTTGAGCCCGGGCGAACTCTCCGACTTCGCTCTCACGGACGGCTGCCTGAACCAGGAAGCTGGCGGCCAATTCCTTATTTCCATCGCGTTCCATCAGATTTTCGGCGGCACGCGAAAACTCTCGGGCCTTTTCGAAATGTCCGTAATAAGCCGCGGTGTTGGATTGCTCGGATAGAAGAATAGCCTGAGCTCCGGGCAGATCAGATGACCGCTGAACCAAGCGCTCCATCTCTTTTTCGTCGTTGCGTAGAAAGGCTATCCAGTAGCGCGCTTGCAGCAGAATATCGGTCTGCAAGCCTCGTTTGTCGGCTTCCGCTAAAACCGCGGAGGCTTCTTCGACCTGGTTCAAAGCGAGCAGGGCTACTGCCAAATTTGCGTAGGTGGAAGCTCTCGACGGGTCAAGCAGCAGAGCCTTGCGAAGGTCCTGGACCGACTGCTCATAGCGGCCGAGTTCGGCTTCGTCGTCTGCCAAGTGATTGTAGGCGCCAGCAGAGTCAGGGTAGTTTTGAACTGCAACAGCGTAGACTTCTGCGGCCTTCTCTAAGTCGCCGGTTACATACAAGTAGTAGCGCGCCTCAATCGCCTCCCGTTCGGCTTCAGTGACGCGATCTCTAAGTTCATAGGCTTTGGTGGCATTCTCACGGGCAAGCTCAGAGTCTCCGAGATTGTGGTTGATTGTTGCCAGCGCACCATAAGCCATGGCAAAGTTTGGATCCAGTTCGATGGCTTTCTTGAAAATCGGAAGCGAGTCGCGGTCGCCCTTTTTATCCCAAGTGGATAGAGCCAGGTCATAGGCGTTGAGCGCATCCAACGAAAACGTGGTGGCCTGTTCGAGCGGAGCATCGAACTTCTGCACGGTGGCCAGCGATTCGCCGAGCTCGGCGCGCAGCTTGGATGCTGCCCCGCCCAGGCTATCCAAGACCTTCTCCTTCGACTTAGCCGTAACCTGTTCCTCGGCGAGCGTATTTCCGTTGCTGCAATTTACCGCTTTCAAGCCGATGACATATTCACTGCCTAAACGGCCGATCGCTCCTGCAAGATAGGCCTTGCTACCCGCGCGCTGGCAGAGCTCGCGGGCCAACTCGGGCGTGAGCTTCGTGCCGGCCGGCTGAGTCATCTGTTGCAAAGTCTTCGCGACCTGGCTGTCAGTGAGTACATTCAGAAACGGGGATTGCCGCAGGGAAACGCTGAGAGCCGTCTTCAACGTGTCGTCGAAAACTGCATCACCTGTGCTGTTGGCAAAGTCAGTGAGAACGATGGTGTCTTTATCGGTGAGTTGCTCGCTTTGCTGCGAACGATAGTATCGATACAGACCGCCCGCCACAAACAAGCCGGCGAGCAGGACCGGGACCGCAATTTTCCAGACCTTGCCCGCCCGAGCCGAAGAAGACTTGGCCACGGATACCGTGCCGGAGCTCGCCGCAGGACTGTGTCCGCTCTCGGAGTCCCGCTTCACCCGTTGCAGGTCGGCCCTTATATCAGCTGCACTCTGATAGCGCAGGTTGCGGTCCTTCTCGAGAGCTTTGCGGATGATGTCGTTGAACTGAAGAGGTAACTGCGGGTTCCACTGACTGGGTAATTCCACGCCTTCGTACAGGATCGCCCCAAACGTCGCTCCCGCCGTTTCCCTTTCAAATGGCAGACGACCGCTGGCCATCTCGTAAAGCGTTACGCCGAAGGAAAATAGATCGGTGCGTGCATCGAGAGGCTTGCCTGCGACCTGTTCGGGTGACATGTAACTCACCGTGCCCAGAGCGATGTTTCCCTCGGTGAGGTCTTTCTCCCCAATCGTGGGATCGTCCGAGCCCGAGTCAGATTCTCGCTTTATGCCCGGGTCGGTCCTTTTCGCCAGCCCGAAGTCGAGAACCTTGGCCCGTCCACGCTTGGTGACGAAGATGTTTCCTGGTTTTATATCCCGATGAATGATTCCCGCCGTATGAGCCGCATCGAGCGCGTCGGCGATCTCAATGGAAAGTGACAGGAGTAGTTCGGTTTCAAGCGGACGTCCCGCAATGCGGTGCTTTAGCGTCACCCCGTCCAGAAACTCCATGACGATGAACGCTCGTCCGTTGTGCTCACCGATGTCATGAATTGTGCAAATGTTGGGATGGTTAAGCGCAGAAGCAGCCTGCGCTTCGCGTTGGAAGCGAGCTAACGTCTGTGGATCGCGAGCAACCTCATCGGGGAGGAACTTCAGCGCAACGAAGCGATGGAGGCGAGTATCCTCGGCTTTGTAGACCACTCCCATCCCGCCGCCGCCCAGCTTCTCGACGATGCGGTAATGCGAGATGGTCTCGCCAAGCATTGGGCTGAAATCTTAGGACCGGGGCTCGGGCAAGTCAATGAAGGGGGTGCAAGTTGGGGGCGGCTCGGAGCGTCGGTTGACGATAAATCCCCGTAGCACTCATTGGTCTGGGTCTTCCCTCATTTTGTTGGGGGCAGCAGGTCCCTCCACTCCGCGTTCCCTTCCCAATGGGAAGGGAACACTCCGGTCGGGATGACAATTCCGTGGAAGGACGAGGAGGAGCGGAAGGTAACCCGAGAAAACTCTAATCATTTTGTTTTCATTCTGTTACCGAGATTACCTTTGGTGGTTCTACGCCCTTCAGATAGGTTGCCCCTGCCATCTTCTGCACCTATAATTGTTGTACTCTGGTTTAAGAATTCTCCGTCAGGTTCCGGGTAGCAGCACGTCAGGGTGGAGTCTGTCTGCCCTCGTGCCGAGGTGAAATTAGGAAACCCGGTTATGCGAAAGCGCCTGCAAATCGCCCTGATGGCCAGCACCGTAGCCGCGACCTCTCTTTCTCTCACGTCCCAACTCCGCGCCGAAGGCGGCGATGGAGTGTCTGAAAAGACCGTTACAACGAAAATCACCGCGACCGACGAAGATGGCCGGAAGATCTATGTCAATGAGCCGGTTCCGGCGAGTCAAGTTCGTCATGCGCAGGAAGCGGAAACGCCGCGGCGCAGGCTGATGTACTGGAGTTCGAAGGAGAATCGGTGGAAACCTGTGCCTGGGCCGAATGCGGCGGCGATGCGGGCTGCGCGGTCGGCAGCGGCGGAGGTTAGCGAGTATCTGGGGCATGACTCCACCCAGTCGGCGACTGCCAAGATTGTGAATGCGAATTTCCGCGGACCGGTGGCAAGCCCCGGCGATATCGACAGCGCCATCGAGGCGGCTGCGGCGCGGCACAACGTGGACCCGAACCTGGTACGCGCGGTGGTGAAGGTGGAATCGAACTTCAATCCCAACGCGGTCTCGCGGAAAGGTGCGATGGGGCTGATGCAGTTGATGCCTTCGACGGCGCGCCAGTTGAAGGTGAGAAATCCGTTTGACCCGGCACAGAATGTGGACGCCGGCGTGCGCCACTTGAAGCAGCTTCTGGAAAGTTATGACGGCGATATCAAACTGACCCTAGCCGCCTATAACGCGGGCGCGGGAGCGGTAGCGCGCAGTTCGGGCGTGCCGGCCTACGCCGAAACTCAAAACTACGTCCGGCGGATCACCAACCTGTACTACGGTGTGTCCGACTTTAACTCGGGCGCTTCGCGCACTCCGGTGACGGTTCAACGGGATGCGCGGGGCGTGCTCTACATCAGCAACACTGATTAGGTTTACGGCATCTGTTTAGTTTATCTCTCGACAGGTTCGATCTTTGCAGGTTCGATCTTTGCAGGTTCGATCCAGACAGTACGCCATCTCGTAGATGAACCGAGGGAGTAAACCGCGGAACCCTCAGGGGCTAAAGCCCACGTCTATAGTGGCAATAGGCGGCACGGCTGAAGCCGTGCCCTTCCCGAAACGCTTCGTGAGATAGCTCCTGGATCGATTGGAGCTGTATCGGTACCCAGGGCATCGGTTTCAAAAAAGCTGGTTCTAACAAATAGGAACGAAGGCACGGGCTGGTTATTTTGAAGAGTTCATTGCGCCAGCGTTGTCTATGGGGAGCTTGGCTTGCGCTCGCCGTGTTTGTCGCGGTTGTGGCTGCGGCTCCGGCGGCGGAGGCGCGCGCGCATCACTCCGATGCATGGGCGCGGGAACATTTCGCCAACGCCGAGCGCATGCGCGAAGCCCTGAACGGAACGCCTGCTGCCGATCGCACCCGCCACGACTACCAGCGCGTGTTGAATGCCTATCGGTCTGTCTATCTTGGAGCGCCCGCTTCGAGCAAAGCTGATCCGAGCGTGGTTGCGGTCGCGGAGACGCTGGTGGAAATGGGGCGGCATTTCGACGACGACAAAATCCTGAATGAGGCGGTCGAGCAATATAAGTTTCTGCGCCGCGAGTATCCCGGAAGCAAGTACCGGTTCGACGGGCTGTTCACGATCGGCGAGATCTATAAAGACGATCTGAACGATGCCGAAGCGGCGCGGTCGGCCTTTCAGGAGTTTTTGCGGCGCTATCCTCACAATCGCCTGGCCGATGATGCCCGTCAGGCGATTGCTGAACTCAAGCAGCAGGCGCAGGCCGAAAAGGTTGCAGCTGCGCAGAAGGCTGCGGAGAAAACGCCGGAGAAGAGTGGGAACACCAAGGACGCGAAAGACGCGGGAGACGGCTCGGTTTCGGTTGCAGAGTCTGGCGGGGACAAGTCTTCCGAGCCGCGTTCCGGGCGTTTGCCGCGGGTTACCGGCATCCGGCACTGGTCTACTCCAGACTACACGCGCGTTGCCATTGACCTTGAAAGCGACGTGAAGTATTCGTCGCAGCGGCTCGATGGTCCGGCGCGGATCTTCTTTGACTTGCGCGACACCAAGCTCGCCTCCACGCTGGTGGGCAAGAGCTTCGACGTGGATGACGGCTTCCTGAAGAAAGTTCGCGTGGCTCAGTTTGCGCCCGGTCGCACGCGGGTGGTGCTCGAGGTCGACAATCTTTCCGATTACGACGCCTTTCTTTTGCCTAATCCCTACCGCCTGATTATCGACATTCACGGCAGAAATGGGCGGGCGAAGCAGATCAAAGCTGACGATGCGGGCGAAGTTGCCTCGGCGCCAGGTGAAGGCGCGGCTCCGTCGAGGACGCCGCAGAAAACCGAGGGCGCGGATTCAAGCGATGACACTCAGGCGCCGGCGACTATTGTTGCGAGCACGAAACCACCAACGACAGTCGTAAAGAAAATTGTGGAAGCTGATGATGACGATCCGGAACCCAGTGCTCCCTCGGCTGGCGCAACGAGGCGGAAGGCTGTTTCCGCGAAAAGGGTGGCAGCCAGCGATCTCGACGGCGAATCCGATTCTTCCGATGCGCCTGTGAGTGCGGTGCCAAATAATCCGGGAGGGTCCGGGCCCAAGTCGGGCGTGCGCACTCTCGCTTCCGGCAGGTCGGGAAGCAGTTCGGGTCTGGATATTCGTGAAGCGAAACCCACCGCAGGCGGCGACCGTTCGCTGATTCGCGCTCTGGGATTGAAAATCGGCAAGATTGTGATTGACCCGGGACACGGCGGCCACGATACCGGCACCATCGGTCCCAATGGCCTGGAAGAAAAGGATCTGGTGCTCGATGTGGGCCGGCGTTTGGGCAAGCTGCTGGAGACGCGGCTGGGCGCAGAGGTGGTTTATACGCGCAAGGACGACACCTTCATCCCGCTCGAAACTCGCACGGCGATCGCGAACCAGGCGCGCGCCGATCTGTTCGTCTCCATCCACGCCAACTCGAGCCATGATCCTGACGCTCGTGGAGTCGAGACCTATTACTTGAATTTCACCTCTTCGCCGGAAGCGCTGGAGGTTGCGGCGCGCGAGAACGCGGTTTCGGAGAAGTCGATTTACGAACTGCAGGACCTGGTGAAGAAGATCGCACTCAAGGAAAAGATCGAAGAGTCGCGGGAATTTGCCGGGGATGTGGAGCAGTCGCTGCACAGCGGCCTCGCGGCCAAGAGCCCGGGCATTCGCGACCGGGGCGTGAAGAAGGCGCCGTTTATCGTGCTGATTGGGGCCAATATGCCTTCGATCCTGGCCGAGGTTTCTTTTGTCAGCAATCCTACCGACGAGCACCGCCTCGAGACCAGCGAATACCGCCAGCGCATCGCCGAGTCGCTCTACCGCGGCATCGCCAACTATGTGAATGGACTGAGCGGGGTCAAGGTCGCCAGCAAGATCGATAAAGCCGCTGGACAGTAGTTTCCCAAGGCCTTAAGAGGCGGTTTTCCAGAGCAATGGCCGCCGCAGGCTCCATTGACTGTGCCACAATCAAACTGTACAGTTCAGACAGATGAAATGGAGAGTTTATGGCCACCAGCCCAAGCACCGGCAAGAATGGAACGATAGTCGTTTCCGCTTTGCGTGCCCGTGCAAATTTCGGGAGGCTCTTGCGCCGCGTAGATGACGAGCGCCGGTCCCTTGTGATCGAGAAGCGCGGAACCCCCATGGCAATACTGCTCAGCATACGCGATTACGTCAGACTGGCGGCTCCCGAACCAGAGGTATTGAGGGTTATCGGAGAAGAGTCGGAGCGAAACGGGACAAGCGCGTTAACCTCGTCGCAAATTAACCGGATCATCAAGGCTTCGCGGAAGACCAAGCGGTAATGCTTTTCCTCCGGGTGGTGATTGACACGAATGTGTTGGTTTCGGCGGTTATCAAGCCGGCTGGGCTGCAGCGCACGGTTCTCCTGCTCGCGGTTACGAAACCAGCGCGGCTGTATGTGTCCCGGGCCATCCTGGAAGAATACCGCGAAGTGCTTGGCCGCCCGGAGCTGCAGATTCGCAAGGGACTACGACAACAACTGCTTCAGCTCATCAAGAACCGCAGTTACACCGTGGTTCCCGCTAAGCGAGTGGAAGTTGCCAGCGACCCAGACGATAATATCTTCCTGGAATGTGCCGATGCAGCAGGCGCAGACTACCTTGTCACGGGGAATCTGAAGCATTTTCCGAGATTCTGGAAGAAAACCAAGATAGTCACGCCACGGGAATTCGTCAGTCTGGCCGCGCCTCACATGATCGAATAGCGAACTCACGCGAGTCTGGCGGGATGAACGTCGTCGGGTCCTGCCGTCGGAAACTTTTCCCCATCCTCTGTGGTCTAATAACGGAAGGGATTCTGTGCCTAGCGGTGTATTCATGCGCTTCTCAAGGTCACTCTTATTAGCTCTCATAGTTTGTTTCTCGCGTTAGCGCGGTCTTCGCCGCCGGCCCGGGCGCGGATTCTTCCCCCCCGCCCATCCTTCCGAAGCAATTCGCGGGGTGGCAGATTCAAGGTGCAGCGCAGGCAAGCAAAGATGCTGCTGTCGCGGACCCAACCAACGCGGCACTGCTCAAGGAATACGGTTTCACCGATTTCGAGGCCGCTGCTTACAAGAGTGACGACGGACGCACACTGAAAATTCGCGCTGCTCGCTTCGCCGACGCCAGCGGAGCTTTCGGAGCCTACACCTTCTATCTGCAGCCGGAGATGGCGCGGGAAGAGATTGGCGACCAGGGCGCTTCGTTGAATCAGCGAGTTCTTTTTTACCGCGGCCACATCGTGGTCGAAGCCTTATTCAGCCAGCTGTCTGTGATGTCGGCGGCGGGACTGCGCGAACTCGCCGGCTCGCTGCCGCACCCCGGCGGAAATGCCGGCAACCTGCCTCCCATCCTGGCTTCCATGCCGCACCACGGCTACTCCCGGAATACGGAGAAGTACGCCGAAGGGCCGCTGGCTCTGGAAGCGATCGGGTCTCCGCTGCCGGCGGATCTGGTGGATTTCAGCGCGAGCCCCGAAGTCGTGCTTGGACAATACTCCACCTCCGACGGAGGAGCGACGCTGATGCTGATCGAGTATCCGACTCCCGCGGTGGCGGCCGAACATCTGCGCCGCATTGACGCCGCGAATCATTTCCCCGTACCCCAGGCGGGTGTTGATGCGATCGAAAACGTTGGCCCGTTTTTCGCCAAGCGCACGGGGCCGATCCTTGCGATTGCTGCGGGCCCGCTTTCGCGGAGCGACGCACAGGATTTGCTGGGTGCGGTGAACTGGGCGCCCAGCGTTACCTGGAACGAGAATACGTATTTCGACAAGAAAGACAATATTGCGAACCTGCTGGTCAACATCATTCTTCTGTGCATCATCGTGGGCGCGATCTCTCTGGCTGCCGGAGTCGCCTTCGGTGGAGCGCGCATTCTTCTGCGCCGATTTTTCCCCGGTCCGGTCTTCGGCCGTCCTGACCAGACTGAGTTCATTTCGCTTCAATTGGGAGACGCGGCGCCGGGCTCTGCGGCTCGGCCTCCGGCTGCGACGGACACCCCTAACGGTTCTTAAGTGCCTGAGGAATAGTGGATTAAGGCTGTTCCGGCCACTTTGCGTCTCAAATTGGGACAATTGTGACTGATTGTTGATTGGTTATGTAAGTGACTGAAACTAAAGACATTTATTTACCAAAAATTGCTTGACACCCTGCTTTTTCGGCTCATAAGATTTTGTGCAGAAAGTTTTGACGGGATCTTTTGCCTCCGTTGGAACTATTCTCCCTTGAAAAGAGAGGGCCACCCTGTTGCCGGGTGGCCTTTTCGTTTTGCTCGAATCGATTCGCACTTTCCACTGAACTCTTGCTTGCGGTTTGCGTATTATTTCCTGGGATCATGGGAGAGGTTTTTCGGCGCGGCGCGCTTCGGCTTACGCGACGGCTGGAGGAGATCATGTTTTGCGATGCATGCGGTACGACAGTGCAACTCGGACAGGCGTTCTGCAGCAAGTGTGGCAAGCAAATCGTAGGGCCGGTAGCGGTAATGCCGCAGCGCCCTGGACGCGTGCAGGGTAACCTTCAGTTGCTGGGGATTCTCTGGCTCGCCATCTCTGCGTTTAACACGATCGGTGGCGTGGTCTTGTACGTCCTCGCCAACACATTGTTTGCTCATCTGCACGGCTTCGGAGCGCCGGAGGCGCCCACCGCGTTTCTGCGTCCGCTGTTGAGCGTGATCGGCATTTTCATCCTGGCGAAGGCGGCTTGCGGGTTCATCGCCGGGTGGGGATTGATGCAGCGCGAACCCTGGGCCCGCATCATCGCGCTGGTGCTGGGCTTCATCTCGCTGTTCAATATTCCCTTCGGTACAGCGGTCGGCGTTTACACCCTGTGGGTTTTGCTGCCGGCACAGTCGCAAGAAGAATACGACGCCATGGTCGCCGCCCGCGCGGCATAATTGAGCGGAGCTGAGGTCGAGTTTCTTCTGAAGGGAATCGCCCGTCTCGACCCTCTGCCTTGCCCCGTCGGCGATTTGATAAACTGAAACAGTCTAACCAGAAGCCGACGTAGCTCAGTTGGTAGAGCAGTCGATTCGTAATCGACAGGTCATCGGTTCAAGTCCGATCGTCGGCTCCACTCTTCAAAAACTCCTGTCGACCGTTTGAAATCAGTCGCGAACGGACGGCAACCCATCTTCGGTCTTTGGCAACGAATCCCAAATTAGGGTTGCTTTCGTAAAGTTATGCAAAGATTGTGCGAATCCTAGTTTCTTGCGCAACTCTCGGTTCATAATTCCGTTCATAGGTGTAGATCGAATCGTTTTTGAAAAGGAGATCCCTATGCTCAAACAGTCCCTGCTCATTCTCGCCGCAGCAGGTCTTATTTCGATTGCGGCGCCTTTCGCCGGCGCTCAGGATGCCAACAGCCCGCAATCCCCGCCCATGCAGGAGAACGGTGGACGGCATCACGGTCCGCCCGATCCCGCCAAGCGTACGGCCGAACTGACCAAACAACTCAACCTCACCTCCGATCAGCAGCCTAAAGTGCTGGGTGCCTTGCAGTCGGAGCATTCGCAGATGGAGAGCCTGCACCAGGACACTTCTCTTTCCAGCGAGGATCGCCAGCGCGAAGATGATGGATATCCACAAGAGCACCGACGACGAGATCCGCGGGTTGCTCGACGCTACTCAGCAGAAGAAGTGGGACGAAATGCAGGCCAGGCACGAAGGAATGGCACAATGGTCACGGAGGGCCGCCCGAGGGCAAAGCGCACCGCCCCAGCAGTAGTTAGTTGCAAAACGAAGGCCGGTCGATCTCTCGCGGTGAACATGCGGAGAATCGACCGGTTTCCATTTCGCGTCAAACGAGCAGAGTCCTCTTGCGGAGTTGATGATCCAATCTTCCTGTCGAGCGCACCACTTTCAAGCTTCCCGTTCTTTCTGGTACTGTTTTGGGTCCGCGGGATGCTGATTGCAGTAGCATGTGACAGACGTCACAGTCGCACGTGGATTCGGTTCTGTAGTATTCGCAATTGGCTCAAAGGCTAGCGGTGATTGGCTGGGGAAAGGACGATTGTGTGATTGTTGGAGTTCCTAAGGAAAGCTATCCGGGAGAGCGCCGGGTTGCGCTGGTTCCCGCAGTCATTTCGATGCTGGCTAAGGCGGGACTGGAAGTAGTTGTGGAATCGGGTGCGGGCGAGGGATCGGGCTATCCTGATTCCACTTACATCGAGAAGGGTGGAAAAGTTCTTCCCGCCCGCGCTGCCGTGTTTGGTGCTGCTGACATTATTGTGCAGGTGCTTTGTTACGGCTCCAATGACGTGACTGGGAAGGCTGACCTTCCTCTGCTGCGGCGGGATCAAGTGCTGATTGGATTTCTGCGGCCCTTCGGATCTGCTGAGGTAGTCCAGCAGATTGCGGCTGCGGGCGTCACTTCGTTTTCGGTTGAACTTGTACCACGCACGACGCGTGCGCAAAGCATGGATGCGCTTTCCTCGATGGGGACGATCTGCGGTTACAAGGCGGTGCTGCTGGCCGCGGAAACTGTCCGTCGAGAGACTTTTCCCATGATGACGACGGCGGCGCGCACCATCACCCCGACGCGCGTGTTCGTCATCGGCGCCGGAGTGGCGGGACTGGAAGGCGATTTCAACTGCGCGGCCGGCTGGGCGCCGTGGCTTCAGCTACGACATGCGCCCGCGGCGAAAGAGCAGGTGCAGAGCCTTGGCGGACGATTCGTCGAGCTTCCGCTCGAAGCTCAAAACGCGCAGGATGCCCGCGGGTACGGCACCGCCCAGGACGAAGACTTTCTGCTGCACGTCAGCGCGAACTTCTGACTCGCGTGGTTGCGGAGAGCGATGTCGTGATCACCGCTGCCGTGATTCCGGCAAGAAGTCGCCGGTGCTAATTCACAGCCGATATGGTCAAAGGGATGGCGCCGGGTTCGGTGATCGTGGATCTAGCCTCCGAGCGCGGTGGCAACTGCGAACTTACCCGCACCGGAGAAACGGTGAAAGTCGAACGACGTAACGATTATCGGCGCCATCAATCTGGCCAGTAGCGTCCCTACCATGCCAGCCAGATGTACGCCCGCAATGTGGCCTCATTCCTTGCGTACATGGTGAAGGACGGCAAGGTGCAGCTGAACCTGCAGGATGAGATTATCCGCGAGACCTTGGTCACGCGCGGCGGTGAAATCGTGAACCCGCGAGGCGCGGGAGTGTTTTCAAACTGCCCACGGCCAGCGACAGTGATTGGGTATCGCCGACGGGAAATAAAAGGAGCGATCATGCCAGCAGATTTCATTTCCGATCTTTATGTTTTTATCCTGGCGGGGCTTCGTCGGGTTCTGGATTGATCAAGGGTGTTTCTCCGCTCCTCCACACGCCATTAATGTCGCTCACCAACGCCCTCTCGATGCGATCGTGGTCGTGGCAGCCATCATCACCGCCGGACGGCACGAAACCCGCTGACCACGGCCTTGGGAGCGATATCGCGGTTGCGGCGTCGTTTAGCAACATGGTGGGTGGATTCCTCATTACCGGGACCGCACGCCGCGCATGTTCAAGCTCCCCAGGTCGAAACAACAATGAACGTGTCGGCGCTTCAGCAGCATCCTCGATTCCGCCTAGATTGCCGCGGCGTCCTGTTTAGTTCTTTCTCTGAAGTCCTGAGTTCGCCGAAAAGCGCGCGCTGGGCGTGCTCGCGGGAGAAATCGGCGCCGCGCTGGCGGTGGTCGTCACGCTGTTCAACCCCGAGGCGGCGAGTACAAGTGGGTCCTCATCCCCTTGATCATCGGCGCCGGAGTTGGCGTCCCACTGGGCTTGGTGCATATGACCGCGGTGCCCAGCGCGGACCGCCTTGAGCCATGCTTCGGTGCGCCGTCGGCGGCGATGATCGGCATCGCCGAGTATTACGTAGGCACCGCGCCGGTCACGCGGTTTCAAATGGGCGAGATTGCGCTGGAAGTGATTATCGGGTCGCTCACGTTTACCGGCAGCGTGATCGCGGCGGGAAAGCTGCAGGAAATATTGCCGCAGCGGCCCATCGTGTATCGCGGGCAAAATATCGTGAGCCTTTCTGTTCTTGCGGGAGCGCTTGGACTGGCGGTTGCGCTGGTGGTGCATCCTGCGCATGCGGAGCTGTTTCCGCTGATGGTCGGATTGTGGCGCTGATCTTTCGGGTTCTGCTGGTTACGCCGATCGGCGGCGCGGACATGCCGACGGTCATCTCGCTGCTGAATTCCTACGCCGGCTTCTCCGCAGCGCTGCTGGGATTCGTTCTGAACAGCAAAGTGCTGGTGGTGGCGGGCGCGCTTGACGGATCTTCAGGCTTCGTTCTCTCGGTGATCATGTGCAAGGCCATGAACCGTTCATTTGCCAACGTGATGTTCGGAGCGTTCGGCCAGGTGCAGGTGTCGGCAGCGGCCGGCAAAGGAACGAGTCGTGCGCAGCGCGAGCGCAGAGGATGCCGCGTCGATTCTGGAAGCGGCGAACAGCGTGGTCATCGTGCCCGGTTACGGCATGGCTGTAGCGCAAGCGCAGCACAAGGTGCGCGAACTTTACGATGTGCTCACCAAAAAGGGAGTCAATGTTCGCTTCGCGATCCATCCCGTTGCGGGACGGATGCCTGGGCACATGAACGTGCTGCTGGCCGAGGCCGACATTCCCTACGACCGGCTCATTGAGATGGATGAGATTAACGGCGACTTCCCGCAAACCGACGTGGCTCTCGTGATCGGCGCCAACGACGTGACCAACCCGGCTGCGCGCACGGACGCTTCCAGCCCGATCTACGGCATGCCTGTCCTCGATGTGGACAAGGCACATACGGTGATGGTGATCAAACGCAGCATGAGTCCGGGGTTTGCCGGCATTGATAATCCGCTCTACTACCTTCCGAATACTCTGATGCTCTTCGGCGATGCCAAACAGTTCGTTGGAGCGATTGTGCGTGAGCTCAGCGGCGGACACTGAATTGGAGTTCGCTCACTCGACCTCATCCGATCCTCGGTTACTTATGTAACCATCCGGCACCAGGTATCCAGTTACCCCGACCGATGGATCATCAATAATAGATGTTCAGTGGGCGGGGTTCGCCCGGGTAGGACCAGTCTCTTCAATCATCTTCAAAAAGGAAGCTACAGCAGGGGTATGTCTACGGGGGCGCGGAAGGCAGTCGATACCGCGCAAGAATCACCAGAAGCTTTAGCGCGCCTCGACGTAAAAGTTCTGGCCATGATCATGGCCCATGCGCCTCTTCCTGAAATCCTTGAAGCCTTATGCACCAACATCGAGAAGCAGCAAAGCGGATTGTTATGCTCGGTTCTGCTGCTGGATGTCGACGGCAAGACCTTGCGCCACGGTGCCGGGCCTTCTTTACCACGGGAATACACGCGAATTATAGATGGCATCCAGATCGGCCCCAGCGTCGGATCTTGCGGCACTGCGGCTTACCGACGCCAGCCGGTTATCGTCTCCGATATTGCCTCCGACCCGCTATGGGTAGAGTACCGCCATCTGGCGCTTCCTCATGGGCTGCGGGCTTGCTGGTCGACGCCAATCTCTTCGCAGGATGGCGGCATCCTGGGAACGTTTGCCGTGTACTATCGCGAACCTCGAACCCCCGACGGAGAGCATCTACAACTCATTGCTCATGCCACTCATCTTGCTGCGGTCGCGCTGGAGTGGGATCGAGCGCAAGCGGAACTCAAATCGGCGGAGAGCCGTTATCGCACGCTGGTCGAGCGCCTGCCCGCCGTCACCTACGTCGCCGAACTGGGCCCCTTGGGCCGCTGGCATTATGTGAGCCCGCAGATTGAGTCGATGCTGGGATTCTCAGCCGCGGACTGGCTTTCCGATTCCGCGAACTGGTTCAATCGCATCCATGCCGAAGACCGCGAAAGTACCTTGTCGGCCGAGGCGCGCTTTCAGAAAACCCGCGATCTCTATCAGGCGGAGTACCGCATGTTCGCTCGCGATGGCCGGGTGCTTTGGTTCCGCGACGAGGCCGTCATGTTGCCTACGGCAGAGGATCAGCCATCCCTGATGCAAGGGGTCATGTATGACATCACCGAGCGGAAACGTCTGGAAGACCAACTCTTGCACTCGCAGAAAATGGAGGCCGTCGGACTTTTGGCGGGAGGCGTCGCTCACGACTTCAACAATCTTCTCATGCTCATTCAGGCTCACAATGAGCGGCTGCGCCGCGGGCTTGCTCCGGACGCGCCAACGCAAAAAGAATCGCTGGGCATTGAACATGCGGTGACTCGGGCGGCCAGCCTTACGGGCCGGTTGCTGGCTTTCAGCCGCAAGCAGGTCCTGCAGCCCAAAGTCATGGACTTGAATGAAGTCCTGGCAGAAGTGGCGAAGATGTTGGAGCGCCTGATCGAAAAAAATATTGCCTTGCGCGTAGTGCCGGCTGCGCAGCTTTGGTCGGTCAAGGCTGATCCGGGACAAATGGAGCAACTGATCATGAACCTTGCGGTCAACGCCCGGGACGCGATGCCGCAGGGAGGACAGTTGCTGATCGAGACCAGGAACATGGAAATACGGGACAGCAATCCGCGGCTTCGCGATGGCATGCTGCCTGGCCGCTACGTAACGCTGATGGTCAGCGATACTGGCGTCGGAATGGATAGTGAAACGCAAGCCCACATGTTCGAGCCCTTTTTCACTACCAAAGAACCAGGGAAAGGCACCGGGTTGGGGCTGCCCATTGTTTATGGGGTGGTCAAGCAGACTGGCGGTTGGACCCATGTCGATAGCCAGCCGGGAAAAGGCACGACGTTCGAAATCTATCTTCCATCGGCAGAAGAGGCGCGGGCGGAAGAAGCGCAGACCAGGACAGCGCTAGAAGTTTCCCAGGTGCGAGAAGATCTCGCGGCTGCGCCCAGGGGTACGGAGACGGTTCTTCTGGTCGAAGATGAGACTGGAATTCGCGAGTTGGCATGTGAATTTCTTCAGCGTCAAGGCTACAAGGTGCTGCACGGCATGGATGGTAACGAGGCTCTGCGAATTGCGGAAGGACACGAAGACCTGATCCACCTTCTGGTGACCGATATGGCCATGCCCAACGTCGGAGGTAAAGAGTTAGCAGACCGGCTGAGGAAGGTGCGTCCGCAAATCAAGGTTTTGTTCATGTCCGGTTATCCCGACCACGAAGCCTTAGGGGGCGGGGAGGTCGGCGTACAAAACGCGGTCCTGCAGAAGCCCTTTTCCCTGGACACGCTGGCGGAGAAGGTGCGGATGCTGCTCGACCAGAGGTAAGTCTAGATCTGAGCAGCATGGTATTCTAGTTATGACCAGTTGCGTACCGTCTTGGCGGAAATTCCCCGCAGTCCTAAGAAGAGTTACTAACCAATCATGCTTTCAGTCAGTAATGTTTCCATGCGCTACGGCGCCAAAATACTGTTTGACGAAGTCTCCACGGCATTTACGCCGGGCAAGCGCTATGGCCTGACCGGACCCAACGGCTCGGGCAAGTCGACGTTTATGAAGCTGCTGAGTGGCGAACTGGAGCCGCAAAAGGGCACGGTGGTGCGTCCGCGGAAGCTCGGGGTGTTGAGCCAGGACCAGTTTGCCTTCGATGCCTACACCGCGATCGACACGGTCATCATGGGGAACAAGCGCCTATGGGCAGCTATGCAGGAGCGCGACGCGATTTACTCCAAACACGACATGACCGACGAAGACGGCATGAAGCTTGGCGAACTCGAAGGCATTGTCGGAGAAGAAGACGGCTACACGGCAGAGAGCGACGCCGCGATCTTACTTCAAGGTCTGGATATTCCGGACGAAGCGCATTCCCGCAAGATGAGCGAACTGCAGGGCGGACAGAAAGTCCGGGTACTGCTGGCGCAGGCCTTGTTCGGGCATCCGCAGGCGTTGCTGCTGGATGAGCCGACGAACAACCTGGACTTGGATTCGATCCACTGGCTGCAAGGATTTCTGAATGCCTACGACGGGGTGGTGATCGCGATCTCGCACGACAGGCACTTCCTCAACAGCATTTGCACGCACATCGCCGACATCGACTACGAGACCATCATCACTTACACCGGGTCGTACGACGAGATGGTGCTGGCGAAGACGCAGGTGCGCTCGCAGATTGAATCGCAGAACGCGCAGCGCGAAAAAAAGATTTCACAGTTAAACGAGTTTATTGCGCGCTTCAGCGCCGGCACGCGGTCAAGCCAGGTACAGTCGCGGCGCAAGGAAGTGGAACGGCTGCAGGTGACGGAACTGGCGAAGTCGAACATCGCGCGGCCTTACATCAAGTTCGAGCAGAAGCGGCCTTCGGGCAAGCACATTCTGGAGGTCGAGCACCTGGGCAAGGCGTATGGCGACAAGCAGGTTATTCGCGACTTCACGGCCAGCATCACGCGGGGAGAGAGAATTGCATTGATGGGGCGCAACGGAGCAGGGAAGACCACGCTGGTGAACGCGCTGCTCGCGAATTCGCCGACTACGCCGGAAGCAGAGTTGCGCAAGACCAGCGGTTACGACGGGGCGTTCGTCGACTCCGGCAAAGTGATCTGGGGACACGAGGCGTCGATTGGATATTTTGCCCAGGACCATCGCAGCCTGATCGAAGACGGCACGACGGTGCTGGAGTGGCTGCACCAGTGGAATCCGGCAGCGGTCAGCGAAGAAATTCGCGGCTTGCTGGGGCAAATGCTTTTTCAGCGCGACGAAGCCACTAAATCCACAAGGGTGCTTTCCGGCGGCGAAGCGGCGAGGCTGCTTTTCTGCAAGCTCATGCTGCAGAAACCCAATGTGCTTGTACTCGATGAACCCACGAACCACCTGGATCTCGAGGCCATTAACGCGTTGAACATCTCTCTGCAGCGGTATCAGGGGACCGTGTTCCTGGTGTCGCACGATCACGACTTGATTGACGAGGTCGCGACCCGCATCTGGCACTTCGAGAGCGATCACAAGATTACCGACTTCAAGGGGACTTACGAGGAGTATCAGGCCGCTGTGGTGGTGTAGGCCGAAAAGCAGGTTCCTCACCCGGCCTTCGGCCTCCGGTCGGAATGACAATCCGTATTAAGGATCATGTGGGGACACTGCACCATTTCCGTTGCATGTAAATCAACCAGGTTCTCCTCAGATTTCCACAAGCGTTTGCTGTTGCGTTTACCGCGGCAAGTTGCAGATAATGGCGGCGTAACCTTCTCGCGCGGTTCCGGCGGGAGAGGTTGCATAAAGTCGTGTACAGTCGAGCCGATTTACTTAGGATTCTTCATCTCACGCCGCGCCAGTTGGCCAACTGGGAGCGCGCGGAGCTGATTGCTGCCTCCACCACCTACTCTTTTTCCGACCTGCTGAAAGTCAAGAAGGTTCGCGATCTGTGCGCCATGCGGGTGCGGCCGGCAGTAATCCGGCAATCACTCGAAGCCATGCAGAAGCAGGCGTCGGGCATGGGAAATCCGTTGCTCGAGGCTGGGGCGTCGTCCACTAACAAGCATCGCGTGGCATTCCGGCACGAGGGCAGGCTGCTCGAGCCGATCGCGGGACAGTTTGTGATGGACTTTGCGACTCGGGAAAAAGTTGTTACCAGCACGCCGATTCCCACGCCAGAGTCAAGCCCGCAGGAGAACGATGCTGCCGTCTGGTTCGCCCGCGGTATCGCGTTGGAAGAGGATCCGACGACCCAGACTGAGGCGCTAGCGGCCTATCAGAAAGTGCTCGAGTTCGAATCGAGCCACGCAGCCGCACATATTAATCTGGGCACGCTTTATTACAATCGGCAGGATTTCACGCTCGCAGAAAAACACTACCGTGCCGCTCTGCAGGCCGATCCGCGCTACGCTCTCGGTTATTTCGACCTGGGCAACGTTCTCGACGAGACGGGGCGCGTGCAAGAGGCCATCCAGACCTACAAGATGGCGATTCAGCTGGCTCCGACCTACGCCGACGCGCACTACAACCTCGCGCTCGCCTACGAGAAAACCCGCGAACCGCGCAAAGCGCTGAAGCACTGGCAGGCCTACATCAAGCTCGATACCACCGGACCGTGGTCTGTCCACGCCCGCAATCAGATCCAGCGCATTCTGCAGGCGGATACGCTGAAGCTGGTGCATTCGCGCCGCAGCTGAGCGTTTCGCCCCTCCCGACCAGCCTAACGGTGCTAAAATCCAAGGTCTGCTATTCTCCCGGCTGAAGGTATCCTCATGCCCGAAACTACGCTGCAGCCCGCCCCTCCGACGCCCCTGACCACGCTCACCGAAGACGAAATACTTTTCCGCGACAACATTCGCCAATTCGCTGACGAGAGACTTCGCCCGCTGGTGAAGGAGATGGACGAGAAAGGCATCTTCGATAAAGATCTCATCCACGAATTCTTTCAGCTCGGCCTGATGGGAATCGAAATCCCGGAGCAATACGGCGGAGGTGGGGCCAAGTTTTTTGAAGCGATCCTGGCAGTAGAAGAACTGTCGCGCGTCGATGCATCAGCAGGCGTGGTGGTCGACGTGCAAAACACACTGGTCAACAATGCCTTGCTGCGATGGGGCAATGCTGAGCAGAAGAAGCGCTACCTGCCGAAGATGGCCGCCGACACTGTTGGTGCCTATGCCCTCAGCGAGGCGGGGTCGGGCTCTGACGCGTTTGCCCTGCAGACCCGCGCTGAACTCAAGGGCAACGATTATGTTCTTAACGGGCGCAAGCTCTGGATCACCAACAGCAAAGAGGCCGGCTTGTTCGTCCTGTTCGCCACGCTCGACCCCGCGGCGGGATACAAGGGCATCACCGCGTTCTTGATAGAAAAGAATTTCCCGGGATTCAGCGTGGGCAAGAAAGAGGACAAACTGGGCATTCGCGCTTCTTCGACTTGCGAACTGATTCTTGAAGACTGCCGCGTTCCCAAAGAAAACGTGCTGGGCGAAACCGGCAAAGGCTACAAGATTGCGATCGAAACTCTAAACGAAGGACGCATCGGCATTGGCGCGCAGATGATCGGTCTGGCGCGGGGGGCCTGGGAATTTGCCGCGAAGTACACCTTGGAGCGCAAGCAGTTCGGCAAGGCCATTGCGGAGTTTCAGGGCATCCAGTTCCAGATTGCGCAAATGGCCACCGAGATTGAAGCCGCGCGCCTCATGGTTTATAACGCCGCCCGCATGAAGGATGCGGGTGTGAACTTCGTGAAGGAAGCCGCGATGACCAAGCTCTTCGCCTCGCAAGTGGCCGAGCGGGTGACTTCTCTGGCCATCGAAATCTACGGCGGCTACGGGTTCACCAAGGATTATCCCGTAGAGAAATACTGGCGCGACGCCAAGATCGGCAAGATCTACGAAGGTACGTCCAACATGCAGCTGGCGACCATCGCCAAACTTTTGTTGGCAGGAAAGTAAGACTGGGTCAGGCTTACCCTCGAGGCTGATCGCTCGGAAACCCGCGCCTGGCAGTCGTTTCGGTTCTGCAGGAGTCGATTTGGCAACGGTTACCCTGCTCATTATATGCATCGAATTGCACTTCGGGACCCAGCCCTGTACCGCGGAAATCAGTCTAAACCAAGCAGATTCAATGTCTTCCAGCCGCTCGCTCCATTGGCTGACAAGCTGCAATCTCCTCTATGCCTGCCTTTACGAGGCTAGGCCGGGGTGACACTTGACTACTCTGTTCGGTTCCACAGCGGTGATGCCGATCACAGTTCAGAACGCGATTCCAAAAAAGAAGCGAACCCTTGTGCCGTTGCTCACGGTGGTCTTCCTTTTTTCCTACGGCCTGATGACCATGCTTATCGTCGAGCAAGGCTCGGTCATTCAATCGCAGCGCAATCTCATCAAGATATTGATGACCGACAGCACAGAATTGTGGACCATGAAAGGAAAGGCCGTCGTCGATCAGCAGACGGCCCGGACGAAGGCTCAGGGCCACGCGTCAGCTCCCTCGGCTCAAACTCCGTCCACCCAGACTCCGTTAACCCAGACTCCGTCAGCCCAGGCTCCGACGACCCAGGCAGCACCGCAGCTCCGTTCTCAAGGCCATACCGGCAGGATCGGGAAGGCCCAGCCCCAGCATCCGCCCGTACCCGCTGCGGATTTGATAGATCAGCGTCGCGCTTTGCGAACGATTTAGTGCCCAGGTAAGCAGTAAGCGTCCGCGGACGCTTTTTGGAAAATTTGACACCGATGAAGGTTCTGACCCTAGCCTTGATGTTTAGTCTGACGGTTGCCAATCCAACGCCGCCCGTGCGCCGCCCATCCGGCCACCTGGAGCAGCATTCCAAGGGTGGACGCTGGTACTTCGCCGCCAATGGTCATGCGGTCTACTGCTACGGACCGGTGATGACCCTGCCTCAGGCAAACGGCGACCTGCAAAAAGTCGCCACCTTCTGCCGCGACGGCAAAACTGTTGTGCCGCTGAAAGATTAACTTTCTCCGCAAACCGCTTCGATGCGGAGCACACCGAGATCGCCGAGAAAACCAGCCCGGCGGTCTTTGTGTTTGCGCCTTGGTTGTCATTCTCAGGACAATCCTCAGTGCGCCTAGTAAACTGATGTTTCATGCCGGAACTCCCCGAAGTTGAAACCATCGCCCGCGGACTGGCCAGCCGCGTCTCCGGCGACGTGATTGACTCGGTCTGGCTCGGCCAGAAGCCGGAGCCGCTGAAGTCCCCGGCGCGGGAAATCGCCGCCGCGCTCGAGCACAGCCGCATCTCAACCGTGCGGCGCATGGGAAAGCATATCGTCTTCGACCTCGAACAAAAGAGTGTCCGTCCAAAGAAGCTAGCCCAACTCAAACCCAGTGGATCGTCCACCTGGGCATGACCGGACGCCTGCAGGTCTGTGAGCCGCAGGCGGAAATTCTCAAGCACACGCACGCGATTCTGAAGCTCAAGTCGGGCAGGGAACTGCGCTTTGTCGATCCCCGGCGCTTCGGACGCTTGAGCGTGGCCCGTGCCGGCGGCTTCGAGGCGGGCGGCATTGAGCCGCTGGAAGCCGATCTCGACCGCTTTCTCCGGTTGTTTCGCGGCCGCAAAACTCCCATCAAGAGCGCGTTGCTGAATCAGAAACTGCTGCGTGGCGTGGGCAACATTTATGCCGATGAATCTCTGTTCCGCGCCGGGATTCGCCCCCGCCGCCGCGCCTCCACCATCACGCGCGACCAGATGGCGAAACTGCTCGCGTCAGTGAAAGAGGTTCTCCGCGAGGCGATTGCCCTCGGCGGCTCGTCCATCTCAGACTATGTGGACGCCGACGGCGAAGAAGGCTTCTTCCAATTGCAGCATCGCGTCTACGGCCGCGAAGGCGAGCCTTGCCTGGTCTGCAAGACGCCGATCAAACGCATCGTGATCGCCGGCCGCAGCAGCCACTACTGCCCGACGTGCCAGAAGTAATGGGGTGATTGTGCGTCGCTGCAAATTTGTCGAATATTACCCTTTCAAATGGCGTCATCCCGATGCCCCGCTCTTTCACCAGCGGCGCGAGGGATCTCCGGCTGATCCAGACCGTCGGCGGAGTCAGATTGCATGGCCGTTTGCATTTGAGTCCGCTTGCCATAGCTGATAATCTTCTCCTCCATGCCTGATTTCTCCATCGGAGTCGACCTCGGCGGTACCAACCTGCGCATCGCCGCCGTCAGCGCCCCGGAGAGCTGCTCGAAAAAGTGACGCTCGGCACCAAACTCGCTCTGGGCCGTGACCACGTCATCGACGAAATGTGCAGCTGCCATCCAACGTCTATCCGGCAAGTACAAAGCGACAGGAGAGTTTCTCGGCGCTGGCATCGGCGTTCCCGGCCTCATCGACTTGCAAACCGGAATGATGCGAAAGGCGGTCAACCTTCCGGGCTGGGAAAACTATCCGGCGCGCGCGGAAATCGAGCGCCGTCTGGGACTCCCGATAAACGGAGCCCGTGTGGTCCTCGAGAACGACGCGCGTGTTGCCGCTCTCGGCGAGCAGTGGCTGGGCGCAGCGCGCGGCGTCCCGAACATGGCCGTGCTCACGCTGGGTACCGGAATCGGCGGCGGCATCGTGCTCGGAGGAAAAATCTGGCACGGCATGAACGGCATGGCCGGCGAGTTCGGGCACGTCACCGTCGAGCCGGAGGGCTATCCCTGCGCCTGCGGCAATCGCGGATGTTCCGAGCGGTATGCTTCAGCCAGCGCCCTGCTACGCATGGCTCGCGAAGCAGTTGCCAGCGGTCAGGCGCCATCGCTGGCCGGGGCCGCATCGTCGGATGCGGAGTTCGGTGCGAAGTCGATCTACAACCTCGCGCTTCAGGGAGACGAATCTGCGCGCCGCATCTTTCGCAGTTTCGGACGCTACCTCGGCATACTTCTCGCCGACCTGGTCAACGTTTTGAATCTCGAGATGTACGTCATCGGCGGAGGCGTGTCGAGCGCGTGGGATGCTTTCGCCCCCACCATGTTCGAAGAGTTGCGCCAGCGCTCGATAGTCTATGCGGCAACAGCTCCGAGCGATCCGT
Organism: uncultured Acidobacteriaceae bacterium; assembly: GCA_963743115.1. Classification (GTDB taxonomy): domain Bacteria; phylum Acidobacteriota; class Terriglobia; order Terriglobales; family Acidobacteriaceae; genus Sulfotelmatobacter. Next base: position 951,835 of record CAVUOM010000003.1, read on the forward strand.
TGAGGGATTCCTCAGGAAAAGAAGAAGGTGCATCAGCACAAACGGAGAGCCGTAGCGGCGAACGAAAAACCATCATCACGCGCGCCGTGCTGGGAAGCGATGCGGGACTCTACGGAGCGGCGCGCATTTCCATGCTGGCCGGTTAGTTTCCGCGCGCCGACCGTGACACCTGCGGTCCGGGTGCGGCATTATGCGAGCCAAGCCGGCGCGCCGCCTGCAGGAAAACCTGGTTCTGCTCCGGCGTGCCAATCGTCACGCGAATGCAATTCGGCGCTCCCCAATGCCCCAGCGGACGCACCGCCACGCCTTCATCCTGCAAACGATTGGCGACCGCCGCGGCCTCTTCCCCCAGATCGCAGAACAGAAAATTCGCCGAGGTCGGTACCACGCGATATCCCAGCGCCGACAATCCCTCGCCGAGCACTCGCGACTGCACGGCATTGTTCTCCACCACGCGCTGAATGTGGAGCTAGTCGTCGAGCGCCGCCATCGCCGCTGCCTGCGCCACCGACGACACCGAAAACGTATTGCGCATGCGCGCGCAATATCCCAGCAATTCCGCCGGGCCCAGACCATAGCCCACGCGCAGCCCGGCGAGTCCGTGAGCTTTCGAAAAGGTTCGCAGCACCACCACGCTCGCTCCCTGGCGAACATAGTCCAGCGAGTTCGAATACTTGATCTTCCGCAGCGCCGCGAAATGCAACGCGAATTCGTAGTAAGCCTCATCCAGAACCACGACCACATGCCCGGGAAGCCGCGCCAGAAATCGCTCCACCACATCCGCCTCCACCATCGTCCCCGTAGGATTGTTGGGGTTCGCCAGAAACACGATGCGCGTGTTCGAGTCGATCGCGGCGAGAATCGCCTCCAGATCGAAGCTGTCGTCGCGCATGGGCGCTTCGACCAGACGCGCGCCCGCCGCCTGCACCGCCATCGAATAAACAATGAACGAGCGCTCGCTGGTCACCGCATTCAGCCCCGGCGCGAGCAGCGTCTGGCAGAGCAGGCTCAGCAATGCCGGTCGAGCCTGCCGTCACCAGCACCTGCTCCGGCGGCAACCCGTGATGCGCGGCCAGTTTCAGGCGCAGTGGACTGCAATCGTCGTCAGGATAGGAGTTCGCCGTGCCCAGCGCGTTCCTCATGGCATCGAGAGCACGCGCCGAGGGTCCAAAAGGATTTTCGTTGGAATCGAGCCTGATCAGCCGCGACCGGCGCTCCAGCGTCGCCGGCGTCGAACTGGGAAGGGTCGCTGCTCCCATGTCGCGGGCCGGCTTGGAGACGATATCAAAAAAACGGCTCATGCTTGCCGCTCATCATGCCACGGAAGGCTTCGTCCCCGCCATCGGTTTATTGCAGACCGTGCGCAGGCGATCGACTTCCTGCAAAGTCAGCGCGCGGAATTGCCCCGGCGGAACGTCGAGCGTGAGCGGCCCGTAGCGGACGCGCTTGATCTTTTCCACGTGGTGTCCGACCTTTTCGAACATGCGCCGGATCTCGCGATTGCGGCCTTCGATCAAAGTAACTTCGTACCACGGATTCGTCGCTTCTTTAATCAGGCGAATTGCCGCCGGCGCAGTCCGCACGCGCCGGCCATCTTCGGTGGCAATCGAAACTCCTCCGCGCAATTTCTCCAGCGCTTCGTTGCTCGGAGCCCCCGCAACCTTCACCACGTAAGTCTTCGGCACCTGCGACGCCGCTTTCATCAACTTGTTCGCCAGCGCGCCGTCATTGGTTAAGAGCAGCAGTCCTTCGCTCGCATAATCCAGCCGTCCCACCGGATACACACGCTTCTTCACGCCGCGAATCAACTGCATCACCGTCGGCCGGTTTTCCGGATCGCTCACCGTGGTGACGTAGCCTTTCGGTTTGTTCAGCAGCAGATAGACATGCTGTTGCGCACCCTGCAGCAACTTGCCATCCACGCGAATGTGATCGGTCTCCGGGTCCGCCTTGCTCCCCAGTTCCGTCACCACGGTCCCGTTCACCTTCACGTGGCCGGCGCTGATCAGTTCTTCGGCCTTGCGCCGGGACGCAATCCCAGCAGCAGCAATGATTTTTTGCAGTCGTTCAGCAGGCATGTATGAGGGACTATTCTTTCTGAGCGGCGGACTCCGCGATCTCTTCCGCCGGAGGAGAATCCGTCTCTTGCGCTTCGGCCGCATCTTCCGCCGGAATCAACTCTCCCTGAAACGATTCCGCCACCAGCTTCTCGAACTCTTCCATGCTCGGCAGTTCGTTCACGTCCTTCAACCCAAAGCGCATCAGGAATTCTTTGGTCGTCTTGTAGAGAATGGGACGCCCAATCACTTGCTTGCGGCCCGCGGTGGTGATCAGCTTGCGGTCGAGCAGCGTCGCAATCACGCCGCCCGAATCCACGCCGCGAATCTCGTTGATCTCCGGCACCGTGGCCGGCTGCTTATAAGCGATCACGGCCAGCGTTTCCAGCGCCGGCAGCGACAGCCGCACCGGCGGCTTCAAGCTCTTGGCAAAGCTGCGCACCATTTCGTGCTGCTCGGGCTTGGTCGACATGCGATAGCCGCCCGCCACCTGGCGAATCTCAATGCCGTGATCCGGGCCCGCCGTAGTCGGCAACCAGTTCTTCCAGCGCCGCGCGCACCCGCGACTTCACCTCAGCGTCGTCCGCCGCGCCCTCGGCAATCGCAGACTCTCTGACGAGCTGGACCATCTGCTCGACCGTGATCGGCGTCTCCGCCGCATAAATAATGGCTTCGAGTTGAGCTTTTAAACTCATAAGTGGCCAGTGGTCAGTGCCCAGTGGTCAGCAAATCTGTGGTCTTAAACTGGCCACTGATCACTGGCCACTGACCACTGTTCTTCTACCTCCAATCATCGCGCACTGCCGCCTGCTCGTTCATGATTGCGTCGAACCCAACATGTTTGCGCACAGCGATCTCGCCGAACATCTGGTCCTGCCGCACCTGAATCGCCTGCAGCCGCACCATCTCGAGCAACGCCAGAAACATGCACACCAGCGCCTGCCGCGAGGGCACGCGCATCAGAAGCTGCTTCAGCCGGATGGGCCGCGATTCCAGCTCCAGCCGCCGCCGCAGATAATCGATCATCTGGCCCACTGTGACCGTTTCCTCGTCCACGTTGATCACCGGCCGGGTGCGCACTCGCTCCAGGATTTGCTGGAAGGTCTTGACCAGATCGATCACATCCGCCGCCATCTCCGGCTCCGTGCCTTCTGCGTCGACGAACTCTTTCAGCGACGGATTGCTGAGCACCGCATCTTCGATCTGCTGTTTTTGCAAAAGCATCTGCGCCGCCGACTTGAACTTTTCGTGCTCCAGCAGCCGGTTCACCAGCTCGGTGCGCGGATCTTCCAACTCCTCTGCTTTTGCCGACGGATCCCGCGGCAGCAGCATCTTCGACTTGATGTGAATCAGCACCGCGGCCATGTAAATAAAATCGGCCGCGACATTCACATCCAGCTCGCGAATTTTCTCCACGTAAGCCAGATACTGCGCCGTGATGCGGGCGATGGGAATGTCGTAGATGTCGATATCCTGCTTGCGAATCAGATCGAGCAGCAAATCCAGCGGCCCTTCGTAAACATCGCTCACCGAGACCGCAAAAGGAGAATCGCTTTCTTCTTTATTTGCCGCACGCGCATCTGATTGCTTAATCGACACCGGGCGCGGATCAGCAACGAGCACATGCGAGATGGCTTCCGGCGTGTCGTCCGCGGACGTAATAATTCCGTGCCCCACTCTGCTTTCCATCTTTACCCTGCTTAAATCCTACTTTGCATCATCCGCCGCCGGCGGCTCATACGCAAGTGACATTCCCATGGCGTCGCGCACCCCGTGCATCGTCTCGGCGGCAACCTTGCGCGCACGTTCGCTGCCAGCCTCCAGAATATCCCAAGCCAGCCGCGGATTCTCCTCAAATTTCTTGCGCCGCTCCTGCATCGGATTCAGCAGTCGCACCAGCCCATCCGCTGCCCAGCCCTTGCACTCGATGCAGCCAATGCCGGCCGAACGACAGCCGATGTTCACTTTCTCCATGGTTGGGCGATCGCTGAAAATCTTGTGCAGATCGCCCACCGGGCACACATCGGGATTCCCTGGGTCCGATCGCCTTACGCGCGCCGGATCAGTCACCATCGTCTTCAGTTTCTGCCTGACCACGGGCTCAGGGTCAGTGAGCAGGATTGTGTTGCCATAGGACTTCGACATTTTGCGGCCGTCAGTGCCCGGGAGCTTAGGCGCGGGCGTGAGCAGAGACTGCGGCTCGGGAAACACATCTCCGCGCTTTCCGTAAAATCCGTTAAACCGCCGCGCAATCTCCCGCGTGAGTTCCACGTGCGCGACTTGATCTTCGCCGACGGGAACGACATCCGCCTTGTACATCAAAATATCCGCGGCCTGCAGCACGGGATATCCCAGAAATCCATACGTACTCAGATCTTTGTCGCGGATGTTTTCCCGCTGCTCCTTGTAGGTGGGGACCCGCTCCAGCCAGCCCAGCGGCGTAATCATCGAAAGCAGCAAGTGCAGTTCGGCGTGCGCCGGAACATGGGACTGAATGAACAGCACGGACTTTTCCGGATCGAGGCCCGCCGCCAGCCAGTCCAGCGCCACTTCCAGCGAATTCTCTTTCACGCGGGAAGTGTCAGCATAGTCGGTGGTGAGCGCGTGCCAGTCGACGACGCAGAAGAAGCATTGATACTGATCCTGCATGCGGACCCAGTTTTCTAGCGCGCCCACGTAGTTTCCCAGGTGCAGTTTTCCAGTCGGGCGCATGCCACTGAGCACGCGCTTCCGCAAGTTGGTCGAAGGTGTCATCAGTTTTTCAACGAGTCGCAGAAGTAGAAATAAAGAGGCACAACGGCGCCACAGCGCCCAAATTCACAGCTTGCAGCATCATGCGAGGGTACATCGATACTATCACGCAGCGTGCGGATTTCGCAGTGAAAGCACAACTCCCGCTCTCGCGATGCTTTATAATTCGCGCTCTACTCCGAGTCGCCGGATCGAACTCGCCGGAATGTCAAATCTAGCCCGCAAACTCCGCCTCACCGACTACTTCACACTGGCCTGGGGGTCCATGGTCGGTGTCGGCTGGCTGGTGATCATGGACGACTGGCTTTTGCGCGGCGGCTCGCTCGGCGCAGTGCTGGGCTTCGCCATCGGCGGCGCGCTGCTGTTCCCCATCGGCTGGGTTTATGGCCGCCTCGTGGCCGCCATGCCCGATGCTGCGGGCGAAATCGCCTACACCGCAGCTGCTTTCTCGCGGCCGGTCAGCTTCTCCACCGGATGGATGATGATGCTCGCCTACTTCATTGTCTGCCCGTGGGAAGCCGTAGCCGTCGGCCGCATCGCCGGTTACATTATTCCGTCGCTCGATTCGCTCGAGATCTACCGCATCGCCGGGCGCCCGGTTTATCTTCCGCACCTGATCGTCGGTCTCGGACTCACGGCGCTGCTCACCACGCTGAACTATCGCGGCATCCGCCTCAGCGCAAGTTTCCAGAATTGGACATCCTTCGGCACCCTCGCCTTGTTTATCGTTTTTGTCGCGGTCGGCGTGAGCCAAGGCTCCCTTCACCACTTACCGCCGCTCTTCACTCACACGCCGCTCGTTTCCGTCCTGCTGGTGTTGCAGATCGTCCCGTATTTCATGACCGGATTCGAATCCGTAAGCAAGGCGGCCGAAGAATCCACGCCCGAATTTCGCGGGCGGGGATTTCTCCAGGCCATCTGGATGGCAATCCTTGTCGGCATTCTTTTCTATACAGTCATTATCGCTGCCGTAGCATTCGTCGCTCCCTGGCACGAATTAACCTACGACAAGTTCATGACCGCCGTAGCTTTCCAGCGCGCCGTCGGCTCACGCTGGATCGTCAATGTAATCCTGGCGGCGGCGCTGCTCTCTTTGTTCAAATGCTTCAATGGAAATTTCATAGCCGCCAGCCGCCTGTTATTTGCTCTGGGGCGCCGCGGCCTCGTCGATCCCCGAGCCGGCCAGATCCATCCCGAACATCAAACACCGTCGATCGCGGTTCTTTGCATCGGGCTGGTCACCGCCGCATGTATGCTCCTGGGTGACGCGATTCTTGTGCCGATCACCGAGGTCGGTTCAGTCGCCTGTGCCATAGGATGGGCTGCGACTTGCGCCGCGTATCTTTCCATGGGACGTTCAGGGACATTGCCGGGCCGGTCGAGGCTGTCGCCAGTCGAATGGTCGGTTGCCGGTTTTGGATTATTGGTGGCCATCGCGATGATGCTGATGAAGATCGTTCCGGCCATCCCCGGCCATTTCACCGTGTACGAATGGCTGGCGCTAGGAATCTGGATTCTTCTCGGTGCGATCGCAAGGCGTCGCGCGCACTCAGTTTCGTAGAACCAGTTTCGTAGAAAAGGAAAACCGATGAAGCTTCATACCGCGAATCTCATAGCCGTGATCGCTCTATCACTCGCCACATCGCAGTCATTGCCCGCGCAATCGCCAACGGCTTTCGACCTGGTCATCATCAACGGCCACATTATCGACGGCACCGGTTCACCGTGGTATTCCGGCGACGTCGGCATTCGCGACGGAAAAGTTGCCGCCATCGGCAACCTCGCGACCGCGCCCCGCAAGCGCACCATTGATGCCGCAGGCAAAGTTGTCGCTCCCGGTTTTATCGACATGCTCGGCCAATCCGAACTCTCCATTCTCGTCGAACCGCGCCTACCTTCGAAAATTTATCAGGGCATCACGACCGAAATTACGGGTGAGGGCGGCTCGATCGCGCCACTCAACGACGCCATCATCCAGCTTGATCGAGCTGGCTACGACCATTACAAAATCACTCCCGACTGGCGAACCTTCCGCCAGTATTTCGCGCGCCTCAAAAAACAAGGCATGGGAATCAATCTAGCCAGCTATGTCGGCGCCACGCAGGTCCGCCGCATGGTACTCGGCGACGATGACAAACAACCTACCCCCGAACAACTCGAGCAGATGAAAGCGCTGGTGCGCCAAGCCATGAAAGACGGCGCGGTCGGCGTTTCAACCGCACTCGAGTACGCTCCCGCTCCCTATGCGAAAACTGAAGAGCTGATCGCACTCGCCGCCGAAGGCGGAAAGTTCGGCGGCATCTATTCCACACACATGCGCAACGAAAGCGATTCCGTGCTCGAATCCATTGACGAAGCCCTGCGCATTGGCCGCGAAGCGCACGTCCCCGTGGAAATCTGGCACATCAAAGTCGCCGGGAAAAATAACTGGGGGCGCATGCCAGAAGTTGTCGCCAAGATCAACGCCGCTCGCGCCGCCGGCGCCGACGTTACTGCCGATACTTACGCGTATACCGCGTGGTTCAACTCCTTCTCGGCCTTCATTCCCCCGTGGGCGCATGACGGCGGCGACGCAAAAATGGTTGAGCGCCTGAAAGATCCTGTCACTCGCGAACGCATTCGCAAAGACATGCTCACACCTTCCAAAAATTGGGATAACGAATGGCAGGAAATCCCCGGACCCGATGCCATCATGATCGGCGTAGTGCAGAACCCCAAGCTTCTTCCTCTGCAAGGCAAACGTCTCTCCGAAATTGCGAAACTCTGGAACAAGGATCCGATGGACGCCCTGTTCGACTTACTCATCGAAGACCCCGACTCCGACGTTGCCGTCTTCGGCATGTCGCAGCCCGACGTGACACTCGCGCTGCAGCAACCCTGGGTCGCCATCGACAACGACTCTTCCGGAACTTCACCGGAAGGCATTCTGGGGCAGGAGCATCCGCATCCTCGCGCCTACGGAACGTTTCCCCGCATCCTGCGCAAGTACGTCCGCGAAGAAAAGGCATTGACGCTCGAAGACGCCATCCGCAAATTCTCCGCCTTGCCGGCTCAACGCATGCGCCTTACCGATCGCGGTGTCCTCAAGGCCGGCATGTGGGCTGACGTTGTCATCTTCGATCCGGCGACCGTGCGCGATTTGGCTACGTTCGACAATCCGAACCAGCTTTCCGAGGGGATGGAGTATGTTCTCGTAAACGGCGTGCCCGTCATCGATCAAGGGAAAATGACAGGAGCCTTACCCGGGAAAGTTCTGCGAGGCGCAGGATACGTGCCATAACGACAGTGGAGCGGGCCTACGGTTTCAGCCGGGCCTGTGTTACGGGGCTGGTCAGCGCGACCTGCGGTTCCGCCACGGTGCCTGTGATGCTATAAACCGACGAACCCGCGCGAACCAGAGCCGCATCCGTGCTTCGCACCAGCTTCAGGTCTAAGACTCGCCCCAAAGAAGCGGTGCCGCCGATTTCATAAGTTCCGCCAGTCGAAACCAGCTTCCCATTCTCAATCTGGATCTTCCCGTCCCGCAGGAGCGCCCGCCCTTTCCAACGCGCTACATGCAGCGGCCCCTCGTCGGTCGCGACCGAAATGTGCGGCAAGACACCATCCCGCATATCGAACCGCAGTTCACCTTCGGCTGATTCCCAGAATGCAGCCGAATCCTTGCCCGACGCCGTGAGCTGATAAGTCCCTTCAGCAGTTCCGGAAATCCACGGGTCATGCATCGCACTGGCGATCTGCCCCAGTGAAATCCCCGTCAGTGTTCCGGTCCCGGTGTAGACCGGAGACACGGCCGCAAAATCCACCTGCCAATCGCCGCGATGAATTCCGCCCAGCAAACCTGCACGCAAATCCGAAATCTTCATCCTCGCGCGCTCCAAGTCAAGTGACGCGGAAACCCGGTCCGCAACCAGGTTATGAATTTGCAAACGTCCGATGCTTACTTTTCCAGATGCCCGCAGGTTTTCCAAAAACGTTGGTGTCGCGGGTCGCTCAGAGGTAAGCACTTGGTACCATCGGCGCTGGTCCGTTCGCGAATTCAACCACTTTGCCAGATCGCTCAACCCAATCTCCTTGATGTTCAAATTGAAACGCACCAGGCACGCCCCCGCCATTCCACAACCGCGCGGCAAAGCCATCGATCCCGTCCAGTGAGCATCCGCGGCCTGCGCGTTCAAGTTCTCTACTCGCGCTTCGCCGGGCAAAAGCTGCAGTTCCGCCGAAGAGATTTCAATCGGTCCACTTAAGCCTCGCACTGCAGCGCGCACGTTGTGCAGTTGGACCGTCCCGGTCACTTGCGGCAAAGAAAAGCCGGAGGAACTGCCAGAAACGTTTCCCGCCCACGAACCGGCGATCTGCAGCTTCATCTCAGCCGCGCCCTCCACGCCGGCGTTCACTGCCGGAAGACCCAACAGACTGGCCAGTCGCAAAGTGTGCGACACTTCTCCGTCTCCGAGAACCACCAGGCTATAACCCGATCGTGCCACCCAGCCCAGCGTTTGCGCTGGCAAGGGACGTCCCAACGCGACCGGGAAAGGGCCGAACGTAACGTGCAACTCGTCAGGAGCTGGCAAACCATCAACGTCCAGCAGGCGAGCTGCCTTACCCGGCGCGACCGCAAGAACCCTTGCCTGTCCAGAGCTCAGCACGAACGGTATGCTGCTCCTCGGAGCGAATTCCACTTTGGTGATCGCTGAGCGCAGGCGAAGGTTCGTAATCTCACCGCTGCCCCGAAACTCCGGTCCGGCGGGCGATGCTCCTTCTTCCTTCACCGTAAAATTGCCCTCTACATTTCCTGCGGACACCAGGTCCGGGGGCAAGTTCTTCTTGGCGCGTCGGGCAAGCTGCGCCACCGCGCTCATGGGAACGCTTTCCAGCTTCATCGCCAGATCAACCCGACGCACCCCAGGCATTCCGGCATCGCCGTGCATCGTGATCATGCCGTCGCCGACCGGCGCCTTGCAGGAGATCTCGCGCAGCATCGCTTCCACTGAGTTGTACTGGCCCTCGCAGTGCGCCGCCAGACGCAATCCCTCGCTGCTCGAAATGTCGTAGCGGCGGAAATCCTGTATCGACCCATCAAGCGCAACCCGCATCGCCGTCGGGATGCCGTTTAAAGTCGCCTCCAGCCTGACTTCTCCCCGCCAGCCCTTGTCGTTTCCCGACACGAGCTTGGTGAGCTGCCCCAGTTGGGCACGGTCCCACTCCAGGCTGAACTGCAGCGGCGTTTCACGCAGACTTCCAGCCCGCCGCCAGGTTCCGTTCATCCGCAACAGGCCGGCATCGTTCAAACTCATATCGGTGCGCAGCGGTTCTGCTTTCAGCCGTGCCCCCCAGGTATCTTCTGATTCCTGCCACAAAGCAAAGTCCGCATTCAGCAGCGCGTAAGGCTTTTTTTCCTGCCCTGCCTTGAAGTTGATGCGCCCCGAACTGGCTTCAATGTAGGGAAAGCCCGGGCGCGCTTCCATCTTCGATTTCGCCGTCGGCGCCAGAGGCGTGCGCTCCGTGCGTTCGAGCAGGGCTTGCCAATTCCAGCGGCCGTCCGCCAGGCGCACCAGATTCAGGCTAGGCTCAGTCAGTTCGAGCCGAGAAATGTCTAGTCGTCCGCGTACCAGCGAGGTCAGCCGCACCACGGCCGTCACTTCGGGCGCGCGCAGCATGGGCTCCGCGCCGAACGCCGGGTCTTCGTAGATGATCAGGTTTTCCAGGTCAAACCCGGGCTGCGGCAGGAATCGAAGGTGGACTGCGCCAATCTCGACGGGACGCGCCACGGCCAGGCTGATCGAATTTGCAATGCGGGCCTTCAGCCGCGCAGCGCCCGGGCGCACCAAGAATAGACCCAGCAGAATCACCGCTGCGACGGTCACTACTTGCCGCCTGGAAGAAAGAAGCTTCACCGCACCACTTTCAGTGTTCGCCCCCAGCGTGTCTCATCGAAGAAGTGCAACACCACATGCGCCAGAAATCCCAAACGGTCTGCCATCCCGGTCTTGGTGTACTGGTCGGCCGGGGTATCAAATGACCAGTAGATAAACATGGGACGCCCAATCACATTCGCCTGTGGGATGAAGCCCCAGTAGCGGCTATCGAGGCTCACACCCCGGTGATCGCCCATGGCGAAGTAGTGGCCGGGGGGCACTACGAGATCACCTCCCTCGATGTGCGAGGGTAGGTCCACAATCCAATTCGGATAAACGCCATTCTCGTCGGACGGGGGTACCGCGGGAAAATCGTTGCGGTAGGAATCATTGGCATTATCCGCATCGTGATCTATGTAAGGCTCGTCAAGCGCCTCGCCATTGCGATAGACCACACCGTTGCGCAGATGGATGCGATCTCCCGGCACGCCGATGATCCGTTTCACTACATAAAGCCCTGCATCATGCGGATCGGGGTGCAGAAACACTACGATATCGCCGCGCCGCACCGCGCGATAGGGAAGCAGCGGCCCCACCCACGAAGTCTTCGGCGCAAACTGGATGCGGTTCACAAACACGTGGTCGCCGATCAGCAAAGTATTCTCCATCGAACTGGAAGGGATCTCAAACGCTTGGACCACGAATGTGATGATGAATAATCCCGTCACCAGCACGGCAGCCAGCGAAGCCAGAAACTCGACCGGAGTCTCGCGTGGTTTCTCTTCGACCTCGTTCTTTGCCTTATTGTCTTTATTAGCCAATGTGTTCAATCCATCCCGTCTTGTTTTTCAGCTCCGCGCAGCTTCGCGAACTGCCAGCTTCAACGCACCAGCCGCAGCGTACGATGCCACCGCGTGATCTGAAATATGTGCGTTAACACGTAAGTGAAGTGGTACAGTTTAGCACTCACCGAAGACGGGGCCATTCCATCGCCCTCAGCCCCCTGCACCGACCAGTAAATCACTAGCGGGCGCCCAATAATATTGGCCCGCGGCACAAATCCCCAGTAACGGCTGTCAGAACTATTGTCGCGATTGTCGCCCATTACAAAATAATGCCCCTCGGGAACAATCAATTGTCCGTCCTCAACCAGTTTGCGGAGCTGCAGCCACCATTCCGGCGTGGGACCCGACATGACGTCCAACCGCGGAAAATTATCCCGGAAGACGTCATCTACCGGCCGGCTGAAATGTGCGTACGGTTCTTTCAACGGCACTCCATCGACCAGCACCTGTTTGTTGATCAACCGTATCCGGTCCCCAGGCAAGCCAATCACCCGTTTCACGAAATGCTGCGCCGGGTCTACGGGATAATGAAACACCACAATATCGCCGCGCTGCACGCGGCGGTAGGGCATCAGATAGTCTCCAACGCTGCCTCCGCCATAGGTCAGCTTGTTCACTAGCAGGTAATCGCCCACCAGCAGCGTATTCTCCATCGACGGGGAAGGAATCTGGAACGCCTGCACGATGAAAGTGATCACGAACACTGCGATCACCACGGTTCCCAGCAGCGATTGTATCGAGCTGGTTACATCCGTTCCCGCCGGCGACTCCGTTCCTCGATTGCCGGAGAAATGATTGTCCGCGAAACCATCGCGCGAAGGCTGATCGTGAGGAGAACGATCCTCTGAAGAATGATCTTCGAAAGAATGATCGGCCGCTGAGGGATCGTCCCCGGCGCGCTGGCTGGGAGAAAGTTCGCTCGAAGAAACTCCGCCGGAAGGATGTTCGCTCGCGAGATTTTGGTCTGGGGGATTCATGCACTCACTTATCCAGCGTGTCTACTTATACTTATCCGCCGACCTCGATCCCCGTGCTCCCGCCGATTGCGGCCGCGAAGCCAGATAAGACAACAACTGCCGAGCCGCATCCTGCTCCGCCGTCTTCTTGGTTGTACCTTGTGCTCGTCCCACAAATTCCGCGCGCTCCTCGCTGTTCTTATTGTTCAGACGGACTTCCACCGTAAAGGTCTTGCTGTGTTCCGGTCCTGCTTCCTGCACGAGCACATACGAAGGCTGCGCCATCCCCAGCCCCTGCAAGGTTTCCTGCAGCGCCGACTTGAAGTCGGTCATGGGCAGCGTGCCGCCCTCGCGCTCCATCCGCTCGAGTTCGGGCGCCAGAATTTCGCGGAGGATGAATTCGCGGGCCGGTTCCATCCCGCCATCCAGATAGATCGCGGCCAAGATCGCCTCCAGCGCGTCCACCAGCAGCGCCGTCTTGCCGCGGCCGCCGCTCTTTTCCTCGCCTCGCCCCAGGCGCAGGTAGTCTCCCAGTTCCAATCGCTGCGCCACTCGAATCAGGTGCCGCTCACTCACCACATGGGCGCGCAATTTTGAGAGTTCACCCTCGCGAAACTGCGGAAAGCGCTGGAACAATTCCTCGCTGGTCACCAACGCCAGAATCGCGTCTCCTAGAAACTCCAGCTGTTCGTTGTCGTTAACCCTGTACTTGTTCTCTCCAGCCTGCTGCGCCTCCTGCTCTCGCGCCTGCGAGCTGTGGGTCAGGGCCTGCTCGATCACCGCCCGGCGGTGGAAGTGATAGTTCAACTCCGTCTCCAGCGCGGTGATTTCCCGTTCTTTCATGATTGCATCGCCGGAGGTCCCGATTCAATTCTTCGGAGGCGGAGTACCGCTGCCGCCAGTCAACTGAGTCAAACGGTCTTTCTCGTCCCGCGCAGCCTTACCCGCAGGGGTGCCTTCCTTGGTCATGCTCACCGCCTGGTTGGCATATTTCATGGCCTCGGGATATTTACTCTGCATATCCAATGCCACCGAGAGACGGAACACCGCGATCGGATCCGGTTCCTGCGGGAACGCATCAATCGACTTCCTCAAATTTCCTTCTGCATCCGCCCACGCTTTGGCGTTGAAATCAAGCGTCCCGAGAATCGCATAAGCCTCCGAACGCACATATCCCTTAAACGCGTTTAGTTGCTCGGGGGGGTAAGCCGAGGGAACGTCGGTATCCACCGTGACCAGTGCGCGTTGCGCATCTTTTCTGGCTTCCGCGAGTCGCTGATCCTTGTCCAGGTCAGTGTCCCGCGTCCGCTCGACGATTACTTGCGACACGGTCAGCAACGCCTCCGGATCATCCGCATCGTAGGACAAGATTTTCTGCGCCATCTCCATCATCTTGTCGAGATTGTTGGCCTGCTGGTAGCGGTGCATCACCTGGGTGTAAAGCAGCTGCCGCAATTCGCTGTCCGGAAACTTTGCGGCGAAATCGTTGGCAGCCTTCTCCTGCGCGACCGGATCCGTCAGCGCTACCGCCGCGTTGTATGCGGCGAACTCTTCTTGCGTCTTGGCCATCGGCTTGCGCTTGCCCGTCGGCGCTGCCGCCTGGCCCGCCGCTTGTCCCGCTGGCGCATTCTGCGCTGCAGGCTTCTCAGTGGTCTGTCCAAAACCGTTGGCCGCGAAACCCCAGACCGATATTCCCAGCACTGCGGTAATAATCGCTGCTCGCTTCATGCTTTCTCCTTGGCTTGTGCCACCTGATTCAAGATCTCCGCAATTTCTGCGACTGCAGTCTACCGGTCGCATTGTAACCGTACTCGAATTGAATTCGCGAGGTCGACCCTACTGTGGTTTCGCCGGGGGCTCATATGCCTGCTGCAACCCCCGCTCTGCCGCCGCCTTGACCTCCGGCAATCCTCCCCCGGCATTCAGCGCCGCGCGGTACTCCTGCAATGCTGCCTCACGGTCCTCTTTCATATCCAGAATCCTGCCCAAATACACATGCGACCATCCCACCACCTTGGGATCCTGCGTCGCCGCAATCGCCTTCTGGAAGTTATCCTGTGCTCCATCGCGGTTCCGGTTAGCCACGGCCACTTCCGCCAGAATGAAGAGCGCCCGGCCTTGATCGCCGATCTTCTTATCTAGCGCCTGCTGAGCCAGTTCCTGCGCTCCTTTGGGATCGCCAGCCGCCAGCCGCTTTTCAGCCGTTATCAGCATCCGCCGATCTTCCGGACGCGACAGCTGGACCAGTTCCGGCGACGTTGCGCTGGCAAACTGCACTGCAGCTGCGGCTTTCTGTTCTCTACCGAGGTCCAGGTTCGCTATGAAATCGCCGTACGCTTCTCGAATGCCGGTGGGATCTTTCTCAAACGCCACCACTGCATCGTAAAAATATTTCGTCAGAATGTATCCCTGCTTTACGGCGTCATCTACGGCCTGCGCGCGCATTGCCTCCTGCGCCGGTTGCTTGCCTCCGGTAGTTCGGATCTCGATGGCCCGTATTAAGCATTCCGTCACCAACAGCGAGATGTCAGTCTTGAAGCTCTCTTCCAGCGGCGCGCGCTTCACTGACTGCAGTAGCGGTTCCAGCCGCTTGATCGAGCTGTAATGCTTCTCCGCCAGCGGATCCAGCTCGTAGTGCAGAAACGTGTGCCGGATCTGTTCCATCTTCAGCGCCGACTTTGCCGCCTCTCCCGAAGCCGCGTTCGGGGCCGGAAACACGACCACGTAATAATCCGACCCGTAATTCCGCGCGTCCGTCTCGTTCGGCGAACCCATGAAATCCAGATAAATCGTGAACCTCCGCCCCAGGTATTGCGACGAAGGCATTTTCAGGTAGATCTCGGTATCGAACACCATCTTTTGCAACGGTTCGTGGTAGCGTTTCATCGCCGCAGCGTAATCGTTGCGGTGCCGCTCCCAGAT
Source organism: uncultured Acidobacteriaceae bacterium (assembly GCA_963743115.1). Lineage (GTDB taxonomy): Bacteria > Acidobacteriota > Terriglobia > Terriglobales > Acidobacteriaceae > Sulfotelmatobacter. The sequence goes on from CAVUOM010000003.1 coordinate 967,221, forward strand.
CGAATGCAGCCCGGCCTTCTCGTAAAAGGGCTCCAGCAGCTTTCCGAAAAGCGCAACTGCGGATGCATCTGGAGGCAGATCCTCTTCCTTGGTTCGCGGCAAAAAATGCGGTGGTCCATCCACATATAACGCCAGCGAGATGTATTGCGACAGGTTGCGGTTCGGATCGCTTGACGCCACGTGGCCCTGGTAGAACTCGCACAGCGCCGTCCGCGCAGCCTCGGCCTCGGGTGAATTCAACAAATTCTTCTGCAGTTCGGCCCGTACCGTGCTCCGGACGACGTCTGAGATGGTCAAATCCTGATCGTAGCCACACGTGTTGAGTGCCGCCAGCATCGAAAAAATGGTCTCGTTGCTGTCCAGCACGATCAGAGACTGATTCTGGGAAACCTGATTCTGTGGCACCCGATTCTGCGGGGTCTGGTTCGCCGGAGCCTGGCCTGGCTGGGCTTGAGTTGGCGCCGGCGGGTTCCGCGGAACATCCTCCTCCAAAGGCTGATCCTTGGAAGACGACTGCCCCTGCGAAGACTGGTCCTGTGCAGGCGTCTGGCCTTGCGGAGCCGGATTCTGCGGAGCCGGTTTTTGCGGAAGCGGAACCGGGTCCTGCCCCCCACACAACGGCACCAGCAGCCCCAACAGGGCGGCAAACCACAGACTGCGCAATTGCAGACTCAGGAAACCCTCCACGGATTACCGGTGTGCCGAGCGGAGAACACCCTCAAGTGTAAGGACTTCCGAGCAGAGGGTCAAACCAGGAGGGGGTAGGATGTGGCAACGGGAAAAACGGCTCCACCCCTCTCCGAGAGGACCTTGGGGACGTGGGGGCGTGCGGGCGCGAGGGGCGGGGGAAGCGGGCGTGGGACAGGGTTCGTGCGGTAGTATGTTGGATTCCGACAGTCAACGGTGTTTGCCAGTTTCCTGTTAGGAACTCTCGCCGAATTGATCTAGAATCGTAGGCAGAGCCGCATGGTCGATGCAGAGAAAATGACGGACTTAGCATCAGAGCAATTAGCTGCGATTTCTCGCCTGTTTTCATCGGGCGTCATTCGCGAAATGGCTCGAAGAGGGAAATCACCGCTTTTCGCTAGGCTGGCGAACCAATCGCTCTTGCTCTGTTCGCTCGCGGCATCCGAGCGCGTATCTAGCCTTTTTGAGGCTGCATTCTCATTGCTAAAACGCGTGGGATACAGGCACGAGTACATCTACAAGGCTGCTCTGACACACAAGATTCTTCTGGGGAGGTATTCTCTCCACACGGCGTCGATGCTAAACGAGTTCCGAGTGGGCGAATGTAAGGCTGATCTTGCAATTTTGAACGGCACCGCAACTGTTTACGAGGTGAAATCCGAGCGTGACTCCTTGAGCAGACTTGAGCGCCAAGTAAATGCATACGCCAAAGTCTTCGCGCAGGTTTATGTCATCGCGGCCGAAAATCACATCGACGCGCTGATTGGCTCCCTGCCCGGAGATGTTGGAATTTTGCGTCTAAGTAACCGCCACCAAATTTCGACATTGCGAGAGGCCGTTGATCGGCCGGAGCGTACCTCTCCTGCAGCGATCTTCGACTCGATCCGGACGGAAGAAGCACGCATGATACTTCTGGCTCACGGAGTTTCGATTCCGATCGTACCGAACACAGCTTTGAATTCTGTCCTCCGGGAGCTGTTCGTCAAACTCGACGCTCACAAAGCCCACTGCGGTATGGTGCAAGTGCTAAAAAAGACGCGGAACCTGATGCCACTTTCAGAATTAGTCGCCCAGCTTCCACAATCACTTCAAACAGCTGCGTTATCGGTTCCACTCCGGAAGATCGATCACGCACGTCTCGTCTCTGCGGTAAACACCCGGTTGGAAGAAGCAATGGCTTGGGCGTAGCGAATGTACCATCCCTACCTTCGCGGCAAACAATATGAGCTAATAACAATAAGGGAACTAGCTCCGCTTCTTAAGACAGCAGGCTTTCGTCCGATTATCGAGCCAGTGAGAGAAGCATTGACTGGGTTGCACAAAGCGCTTGATGCAGTCGTGGAGGCGGATGGTCGCGCAGTCGTAATTGTGAATCCGCATCACGGCGACCTGTCTGGCGCGGGAAAACCGCTGACAGAGTTGTTGAAAGGTAAGTTCTTGGACTTGCCTGGTATTTCAGCTGGGATCCTCCTCAAGCAAAACATGAACATAGATGAAGTTATGGCGTGCTACGAAGCGCATGCCGCGCACACACCTGTATTCGTTCACGCTGGCTTCAGTGAAGCCAAGATCTTGGCCGAGAAATTGGGAGAACTCACGAAGGATCAGTGTCATGTCTTTTTTGATCGGTTCTGCGGAAAGTTATATCAAAAACACTTTAAGGGTGCGCACCGGGTTCTGCTGAAGGATGGTTTTCAAAGAAGGAGGAACAGAGATTATGAGCCGGTCGAACCCTTCTCGGACCTTCACGCTACCTTTTCGGACGAAGGAATGGATGGCTTTGGTGATTTCTTGATAGTAGGCGATGATTATAGCGAGGGAGGTGGTCCCGCGTACGCGGTCGCGATCCATCTAGCGCGCATGGACGATCTCCGAGTCCAGGGCCTACTCTCTGAAATCCTGGGCGATAAGGAGATTGTTCGGCACACGTTCTCACCCGCAAGCGATTTCGAAGCAGATCGGCTGAGTGAGTGGGAAAAACTGCGCGACGAACTTATGTATCATAACCGCTTTTTCCCCGAAGCCAATATCGATCTGGAGCGACTCGAACTTCTGTTGTCCCCCCTCACTTTAGACGCTAATGAAGTTCCCGGCCTATGGTATCGCGCGCGAATTCAGACTGGCGAAATCCCGTTCCTCGTGGCCGAAATGGGAGCTCCTCCAAAAAGAATTGCGGCTCATGGCCGGGCGAATCCAGCCGGTATTCCTTATCTTTACCTTGGGTCGACGCAAGCCACTGCGATTTCGGAAATTCGACCGCACACAGGCGAAATGACGTGTGTCGCTGACTTTAGAACGCCTAACAACTTAAAATTGGTCGATCTGCGGTATCCAAGAAAAACGGTTTCACCTTTCTTGTTGGAAGACGCTGCGGCTGTGGGCAGAATGAGGAATGATCTTCCATTCCTAGAACGCCTCGGTGACGAGTTGACGAGGCCTGTTGTGCCACAGGCTGCAGCAATTGATTACACGCCGAGCCAATACCTTTGTGAATTTATTAAGAAGTGTGGATATCAGGGAGTCATTTATCGGAGTTCGGTAAGCGACGGGATGAACTTAGCTCTCTTTGACCCTGCATTGGCACAATCCGGCACGGTGACGCAGTACAGAGTTACGCGCGTATCGGTCGATGTGGCGGCCGCCGCTGGGGGGTAGCGTACTGTATTAAGCCAGATCCGTTAACAGCGGTCACCGCGTCGATGAGTGTAAACTCCTGTGGCTGTATATGCGGCTCGGCATCGCAGCGAGTGGTTGGCGAAGATTCCCGAACCCGGAGTTCGTCTCCGGGCCGAACGCTTCTACCAGCAGCTGGATTTGCTGCAGCCCCAGCGTCAAGCGGCGCGCTGCGAGTTCGTGGCGGAGAGCCACAAGCATTCTGCCGTGAAGCTATTGCGCCAGATTCCTTCCATCGGTCCGATCCGCGCCGCTTTGCTGGTCGCGTTGCTACAAACGCCACACCGTTTTCGCACCAAGCGACAGCTCTGGGCGTACAGCGGGTTCGCCGTTGAAACTCACGACAGCGGCGAGTACCGCTATGTTCGTGGCAAGGTGGTTCGCAACCGGGAGCGCATCCGCGTTCGAGGGCTGAATGGCAACTACAATCGCGATCTCAAGAATCTGTTCAAAAGCACCGTGATCTCGGCCAGCACCCGGCCGGGACCACTCCGCGATTTCTACCTAGGCCTTCTCGCGAAAGGGATGCGGCCCACCATGGCACGTCTGACTCTGGCCAGGAAGATCGCGGCCATTACGCTAACCATTTGGAAGAAAGGGGTGGACTTCGATGCCAATCAATTAGATCAGCAAGCAGCTTGAGCATCTCGGGAAAGTCGGTTTCCCATCTCTGGTGATTCGCCAGCGGTGGTCGATCGGGTTCTGGAGACGCTCGATTCGAGGGCGAGTATCCGTCAATGAGTTGGGCCGCGTCTGCCTCGGCAGCGAGTCACCCATTTACACGCTATGCCCCCTCGGATAATCAGAAATAGCGATAGGCCGCGAGCCTCGGATAGAACCATGATTACCACTCAAATCTCGCTTGCAAAGTCTCTTAGACTCGATTGGCATGGTCGCCGCCGGGCACAGAGCCACAGCAAGGACAAACCGTTCCGAGCAAAACCCTGAGCGATCGGGGGCACTCACATTTACAGTGGGCTGGAGATCAAGACCTCGCACTCCGGTCGAGGCAGAAGTTTTTTCTTGACATCCCTTTTTATAGAACTCATTGACCGTCCGCCGACACCCCCACGAGTTCCGCCAGCTTCAGCCAATGTCTCTGATGCGGTCGGCGTCGGCCCGCACGGATGGCAACGGAATAAGTGACAGAAACACCTAGCGCCGACATGATGACCGGGTTTGCGACGCCCGCCAGCAACGGCTGAATTTTGTGCGTGTAGACTTCCTCGTCGAGCCAAGGCGGGAGGCTCGACGGCTGCCATTCTTTCTTCGCGATGGCGTGCTGCCGCTGTGTCTGCGCCCGACGCGCCTTCGGACCGGGAGCTTGGCTAGCCACGCGTCCGATCTTGGCAATCTCCACAATTCGCTCGCGAGCTGTCATAGCGTCACACTCGGAACAATGGCTTCGTCCAAACGAGATCGATGTCCCGCAAACGCGACAAATACTCTCCGGCTGTGGTGCGGGTTTGGTCGGTGGAAATGATGGATGCCCCGTCGCTTCGCGCTTGTTGCGCTGCGTAAGGCGTGTCGCGATCAGCTTGGACGTTGAAGTTGGTTTTGACACGGAATTCCAAATCTCCTGCGCAACATATTCCGCGATCGGGGCCACTAATCTGCGCCACGTGTCCGAAGTCTCGCAGAGCTTGATTGCCAACGCTGAAGAAATGCGGCAGTTCCCATTGCGATCCTCCCAAAAGTCCGATTTACGAAGGGGCTCGCTCTGAAGCCAGTTCAAGACGAACGCGTCAACTCCGCCCGGCCTGCAAACTTCCATCAAATCGCAGGCGAGTGAGTCTCTGTTGGGCGTGTCCATGTGGAGAAAGCCCTGCCCCACGTCTAAGCCCATGGCAGTCGCGGCTAGTCTGGCTTCTGCCTCTAGCAGCGAGTAGACGAAATTTAACAAGGCGTTACTGGGTGAGGCCGCTAGCCGTGGACTGTGTGTAATGGGAGAGATTCGCGACCCAAACTTTTTCCAGTGGCCAGGAACGAGCTTTTCATCATTGCGGGGCCAGAGGATTGGAATATCCGCCCACGAATGCCAATACAATTTGGCGGCCTGTGCCTCAATGAGCGTGACCCTCTCAACGCTCTCGGTGCTCGGTAGAGTGCTTCTGAATCGAGCAATTGCGTCCGCCGTCGAAGGATCGTGCAGCATGTCGCGCACTAGTAACTCCTGCCCGGCGAGTTTCTGCGAGATGAGTTCTTTAGAAATCTTGAGCGCCGTCCCGTTGCCGAGTGCGAGCGCTTGCGCCCTGCGGAGTTTGGAATCCGACGGAGTGACCGGGCCGGTGACGACGAGCACCTTGCCTCTGCGATCAAGCATCAAGAATGATGCGCCAGCGTCAGAGATCCAGCGGAGCGCCTCAAGGGTGACAAAACCGTCGCTCCCGATTAGCACTAATCTTTTCAGACCATGATTCACGCGGGGTAGGCGGATCGTTCGGCGCTCGTCTGCGATTCCGTCGTGCAGAAGCAGATGACCGGCCTCGACTTTGATGCGAATTCCCCATCCATTCAAAACGAGGACGCCCGATTTGCGGATGGAGTGCGAGTGCGATAGGTTTGGCGAAGCCGTCATGGAGCTCATATCTCCTCAGCGGTCAGGGCTGTTTGCCTGCTCTAACAGGTGGGCAGCCCGCTTAACTTAAGTTTTCTATATTCTATTACTTACAAGCGCATCCGACAATGCGAAACTGTGCGCAGGAATGTGGATAAAAGCAAACTGTGGAAAACTGATGAATACTTTGGCTCGCCTGGGGCATCGAAGTTAGTAGCCTCTTTGCGCGAGTAGGGAGGACTATAGGACAGGTGAGAACCGGTCCCGAAGTGCAGTGCGGATGAATGTTACGTCCATGTAGTTACCACGACGAGTAGACCACGCCATTCCGCGCAACACCAGCCGGAGAAACATCGTGGCGAGGACGCGAAAGAACTGGTAGGGCGGCTGAGACTCCAATATTTGCACTAGTCCCGAGCAAAAGTTCAAGGGCAAGATGACAATTTTTCCTTCGGGAGAAGTGTCAAATGCCTGCCCTTCGAGTCGCCAATGCCGTCGCGCCAACCCAACCAACCGTAAGCGACAAGGTACTCCTCACCCGTGAGGAGTGTGCCGACATTCTCCGAATCCATATTCGGACCCTCGATGCGCTGCTCAAGGACGGAATTCTCCGTTTTAAGAGGGTAGGTAAACCACTCCGTGGCCGCGTCCTCGTACCGCGTGTAGAAATCGAGCGATTCCTTCAGGTGGACCAACCTGCCAAACGGCGGGTGAGGTGACCTATGGCGCAGAAAAAGCTGCACTGGATCGCCTCAAAGGGCTACCGCGCACCTCGTCCATCCTCTTTAACCGAGGGACAACTAAAGACGCGCGCCGATGTACTGGCTGCTCACTCTGATATGTTGCGCGACCGCAACCTGACGGCATCCCAAGCCGCTTGGGATAACGGCGTCACGATCCGAGATTTCTGGAAATACATACCCAGAGCATTCACCAGGAACTCAAGTGGACGTATTCGCGCTATAGCAGACCGCTACGTGAGAAGGCTGGAGATTCCCGGACGCGATGGTCCCGTCTTAGTCACCGTCAGAGGGTCCAAAGCTAAAGGTCAACTTGCACGATTCCGCAATGATGTCTTCAGCTTTCTCGGTGGGGATCGTTCTGCGCTTGATAAATGGAAAGGCGTAACGATCCAGGGTCATGAGTTGCTGACGGACCCCCACATTATTCGAACGCTGGGCGAGCAAGGCAATCTCCCTGAACATTTCGGCAGCGAGCAAGTTGTTCCGTACTCCGGCGGGGCCGCATGAGACGGTGCAATCTCTGTGGCACTACTCATGAGGTAACCCAACATCATGTCGGGGGACAACGTTTCATTGCGTGGTTCACGATGAGTCTCTGCGCCAAATGCCAAGTAATTTTCCACGCAAGACAACGTGCCGCTGGGATCAATTTGCGTTTCACTCCGGACGCCAGGATCAGATTGATTCGCGCATTGAAGATGACAGTACTCTTCATGTGGTTACTGCTCGACATGCTGGAAAGTGAAATTGGCTCGGAGATCAATGAAGCTAAGGCACTGCGTCAAGAATCTAACTCCGAGGATGGGAAATGATTGAGACACACGATCTCTTCTTACGTGCGCTTGCGGTACCTATAGAGAAAAAGAAAAAGAAGAAAACCGCCAACACCGAGGACGATAACAATGTGCTGGACGAACCAACATGGCCGGATACAGTCCTGGCGTTCGATAGTGAGAGCCGGGTCACCGTAGACCAATCGCTCACGCTTAGCGTATGGCAGCGTTGCAGGCTGGTCGGGGGCGTGTATGAAGTAATCGAAGAGGGCATATTTCATGCCGGCGATCTGCCTGAAAGAGATTGCAAAGTCCTCAGAGCATATATGGAGACTGCGGTCTCCGATGTGCCAACCTTTCCACCTCGTTTTCCCCTCTACTCGCGTTCGCAGTTCATGAAAAAGGTATTTTGGCCCGCCCTTAAGAAAAACAGTTCGATGGTTGTGGGTTTTAATCTCGGATACGATCTTTCCCGAATTGCCCTCGACTGGAAAGAAGGAAACAAAGGTGAATGGTCGCTCGTGCTGATGAAGTATGCCGATGGCAACGAGAACTGCAACTATCCACGCGTCCTGATAACACCTATTGATAGCAAGAAACAGATAATCAAGCTATGGCGACCGTGGAAAAAGAATCAACACGAGTGGAAAGACTTAGGCAAAAAGATCCATTTCCTCGATCTTCGGACTTTGCTCTGGGCGCTTTACAACAAATCGCACTCGCTTCGGTCCGCCTGTGACAACAAACGCGGCCCCTTCAAAGAGCAGAACCTACCGCCAAAAGATGACCATGATCCCACTGGGGAAGTAACGCCAGATGAAATTGAGCACTGCCGGCAGGATGTCCGCTGCACTGTAGCACTCCTGAACGCTTGTAAGTTGGAATTCGATAAGCACTCCGATATCGATCTGAAGCCGTGGAATGCATACTCACCCGCGAGTATCGCCAAAGCTTACCTCGCGGCAATGGGCATAAAAAGGCCCTCTGTTAAGTTCAAAGCGCCGGACAAAAAGTTGGCCTCTTGGATTCAGTCCTATTTTGGCGGGCGTTCGGAGTGCCGAATACGTCACGAGGTTGTTCCCGTAGTTCCGGTAGATTTCACCTCCGAGTATCCTTCTTGCTGCGCAAACATGGGCCTATTCAAATTTCTCACCGCTAAAAGTTTGAAGTTTGTCGATGACACAGCAAACATACGGCAGTTTGTCGCGAATATCACTCACGAACAGTGTTTTAGGCGTGATACATGGCACGATCTGAACTTTGTGGCCCGCTTAATCCCTGACGGAGACATCCTGCCCGTCAGGACTGTTTACGACGGCGTAAGCCATAATATCGGCAACAATTATTTATCTTCGAATCCTTCCCACCCAGAAGCCATTTATGTTGCAGGGCCCGATCTTGTCGCTGCAGTGATCCAGCAACCGGGAAAGATTCCCAACATTCAACAAGCATTCAGGATCGTCCCCTGTGGCAAGCAGCCTGGAATGCGAGCCGTAAAACTTCGGGGAAAGGTTCTGATCGACCCTAACGATGATTCTGCTGACCTATTCACGAAAATCATTGAGGAGCGTAAACGCAATAAGAATGATCCCGATCTCTACTATTGGCTCAAGATTCTCGCCAATTCGATTTACGGATTTTTCGTGGAACTCATTCCGGAGCACTTCAAACAACCGAAAAAAGTGATGGTGTTTTCTGGCGATGAGAGCTTTCCTGATTCCTCAAGAGTGATTGAAAGGCGAGGAAAATGGTTTGCGCCGTACTTGGCAACGCTCATCACATCCGCTGGAAGGCTCCTCTTGGCCATGCTGGAGGTGGAAGTGAAACGAGCAAGGGGCGCGTATCTATACTGCGATACCGACAGTCTAGCAGTTGTCGCATCGAAAAAAGGAGGCCCACTCCGCATTCCCGGAGCGCAAGGCGGGCGTATTTTGACCTGCGATGAGGTTGACGCAATCACCGCTAAATTCCAGGCACTCAATCCATACGATCCCGATACGGTGCCGGACCTCCTGAATCTCACGGACGACAATTACGTGTGCAAATGTTCGCATGAACTTAACGAGCATGACGACGCCGGAGTTTGTGAGGTGCATCGATGCCGCTGCATGGCAAGGAAAAAAGTGCGGCGGCAGCAACTGTGGGGGATGGGCGTAGCCGCCAAACGATACGCTCTGTTTGAAAAACTACTCGCCAACAACGGGAAACTTGTCGATATTAGAATTGTCAATCCGAAAGCGCACGGCATCGGCTTCCTCTATCCGCCGAAAGACAATCCCAAGAATTGGAAAAATGACGCGCCACTGTGGGTTTTCGAGATGTGGGACTACATCGTGCGGGGATTTCTGGGATTACCGCGCAAACTACCCGCTTGGGCTTCGCGTCAACAAATGATGCGTTTCTCCGTATCCACTTGGAACGTCCTTAAGATGCTGGGCATGTGGGAGAGCGCACGTCCTAACAATTTCATGTTCATGGTAATGACCTCCGAGACATTTTCGTTTGACTTTGACTTTGACAATAAACCAAGCAAAAAGCCAATGGTAATCGTGCCGTTTTCGAGCAAACAAGATGAGTGGAACAAACTCGTAGGGATTGATATTCACAACAAGAACCGGCGCGGGACATACCGGCGTTATCCGCTGGGCGATCCCTATTTCCACCCATTCACCTACGGGCACATGATGGAGGAATACACCCGGCACCCTGAGGCTAAGAGCCTGGGCTCGGATGGGAAGCCCTGCACAGCAGAAACTCGCGGGTTGCTGCAACGGGCGCACATTACCGCAGGACAAGTCCGCTATATCGACAAAGAGACCAGCTCAATGTGGGCGCATAACGACGATCTCAGCGTGATAACAGATAACGATGAAGTCGGATTTAGGGTCGTCGAGTACGGGAAAAGCCGCAAAATTGCGCTTCTCGACTCATTGAAATGTGAGATCCAGAGAACTAAATTACAACGCGAATTGCGACGCAGAGGAATTGGGCAGCACACGATTGAAAAAGCGCTGCACGCACATATACGCGTAAATACCTACAAGAAAATCGTCGCCGCAATTGCAGAATTCAAAGAGGAAAAACAGAAACCAGAGAAATTCTGAATCACCATTTACGACTGAGCAAGCTATCGGATCAATCTATGCAAGCCCATCGCTAAGGCAGCGACAACGAGCGCCACGGCTGCCAGGACGAACCGCGTCGGACCGACCAGCGCGGTGCGGCTTGCGAAAGACTCAGAGGACTCGGAAGGGGACGTTGCTCGACAGCGTTCCGCCGGGTGTAACTACCCGCACCGTGCCCGTGGTGGCATTACCGGGGACAGTGGCCTGAATCTCAGTCGGCGACACGACAGTGAACACTGCGGTCTTGCCATTGAAGGTGACGCTGGTCGCGCCCGTCAGATTCGTCCCCAGGATTAGCACTTGGGTATGCGTGTAAGCGCCAGCAGGTACGGTCTTCACGAAAGGAGCAAGCCCCATCGACAACTGGAACACAGTGCCGTAGAGGTGCTGTCCGACGAAGCCGTTGGTCGTCCCGTAAATATTTCCATCGGTTCCCTGTACCAAAGCGGCGGCAGGGTTCATCCCGTCCGTCTTGTCGAAGCTATGCAGTGTGGTGAGCGTGCCATCGGGCGTTACCTGAAAGATGCTGCCGCAATTGTTGCCACTGCAGGCGCCTTTGTAACCGATCCCTGAGGTCGTCCCGTAAAAATTTCCGTCGGTAGCCTGGATCAGCGCGGTGAGGGGATTTCCACCGTCTGTGCCATCAAAGGTGTGAAGAGTGGTCAGCGCACCCGCAGGCGTCATTTTGAAGATCGTGCCGCAATAATATGGCGATGTATACAGGGCCGGGCAGGCCAAGTCCCCTCCATTCTCGGTCGTTCCGTAGAAGTTCCCGTCGGTGCCCAAGGTCAGTCCGCCCATGGGGTCAGTACCATCCGTGAGTAAATTGAATTGGTGGAGAATGTTTAGAGCGCCTTCGGTACCGATTTTGAAGACAACCCCAGCATATGCTGGGCCGCCACCACTAGTTGTTGTACCGTAGAGGACTCCGTTGTTGGCCTGCACCAGCTGAGCCGCAGGGAAAATTCCATCGGCGCATTTTGCTAAATTGCAAAAGTTGTATAAGACAGTCAGAGTGCCGCTTGGGCTGATTTTGAATACCGTGCCGCAGCCAGGGTAGTCCTCACACTTCTTCGTGGGCGAGCCGCCGTAGGGCGCTGTCCCGTAAAAATTTCCGTCGATCGTGTCTTGCATTAGGGGCGGGAAAATAGGCATAGAAGTGCCGCTGCCGCCCAGGCCGGAGGAGTTGCTGTAGAGGGTTGAGAACGCGCCTTCGGGAGTAATCGCGTAGACCGTGGTATGCGGAGACTCGTAGCCCATCGTCACGCCGTAAAGGTTCCCGTTTGCAGCTAGTATTAGTCCGGCCTGTGGCCACGATCCGTCAGTGCCCACAAACTCATGCACGGTTGTGAACGTGCCTGCCGGAGTGATCTTGAAAACCGTCCCGCAGCCGTTGTAACAGATTTCTCTGCCGCCCTCCCATGTCGTGCCGTAGAAGTTGCCATCAAGTCCCTGGACAAGAGCCCCGTAGGGAAAGCTGCCGTCGCTGTTTTCAAAAGTGTGCAGAGTAGTGAAGGTTTGCGCCTGCGAGGCAATCCCTGTCGCCCACCACAGCGCGAATATCAACCATGCCGTCTTCCATCTGCAAGCCATAAAAACATTCCTCTCACGATTCGAAAAACATAGCCCTACGCTATATAGCATAGGCGCGAGGGAACGTGGCGTCAACGGGAAGGATTTTGCATCATCAATACGCAGCAATGGGCATTGCGAGAGCGAAAATTTAACGCTCATACCGGAACGTCTGCACAAGTCCTAAGTTAGGTCAATTTTCGCTCCATATCTTCATCTTCGTTCAGTGTTGCCGGGGCATTACAAAATTAAGAACACAACCGATTTCTTACAAATCACTCCTCGTAACTATGGTAGTGTGATTCGAACCTTCGGACTGTAACTGTGGACGAAGAGGGAGGTGCTATATATGGGACCTCAGGTACATGAGACGCTTGCTGCGCAATGGGATTCAAACTATAAATCACAATATAAGATCAAGAGGTTTTTTGTCTTCTTGTTTAGCCTAGCCGTTTGCCTTCTCACTAACGCATTAGCCCAAACAGCTGCAGGGGACCTAGAGATAAGTGGTCCCCGGCCCTGGATTGACGTTACCGCCCCGAATTGTGGCTCCTCGGCGACACTCTGTGGCGCAGATCCTGCAGGTGTGAATCCTTCTGCGACTGCAATCTCAAATGCTTTGGGCGTTTGTGGGGGCGGAACAGTCTTTTTGCCTCCTGGGACGTATAAGCAGGATCTGGTGATTACCGCGAATTCTCCCTGCACCCTTTTGGGTCTCGGTCCTTTGGGCGGAGTACACATCGTCAAGAGCGTCGGCACTACAAGCTCATTCCCCAGCAACAATGGGTCGTTTGTCATTACCAGTTCGCAATTCACATTGAAAAATATCGAGTATGACGGAAACAACGGCAGCTTCAGCGGCCCATGCATCACAGTGACCAGCCCGAGCGCTACGCCGCCCCAGATTTCCGACATCGTGATTGAGGATAATTACATTCACAACTGCGACGGGCAATCAATTACGCTGACCTCCGGGCTTAGCTACACTTACTCCGGCCCGCTGCGCACGCATATCCGACGCAACCGCATTGTTGGCGGGGGCGGGGATGCAGGGCAACGGACATCCGTGGATAGTAACGGAGCATACTAACCGTAGTTCACGAAAGAGGGGTGGAGCCGTTTTTCCCGTTGCCACATCCTACCCGTCAAACCAGGAGGGGGGCCGCGGCTATTCCCACAGATCGAAGCGGGTTTCCCGCCGAATGACCGTGCTCGCCTTTGTCGAGCTAATAGGTGAAGCCGCCGGTCAAAGTACCGCTTACCCCAGTGGGATTTGCCACGACCACATTGACGGCACCCGCCGCGTGCGCGGGCGTGGTACAGGTAATGGAAGTCGCGCTCACGACGGTCACGTTGGTCGCGGCTACTCCTCCAATCTTGACCGTGGCCCCAGCGGCGAAATAGTTGCCGGTGATGGTCACCGACGTCCCGCCCGTGGTCGGACCCGAATTGGGGGCAATGGAAGCGAGTGTTGGAACCGGCGGAGTTCGGAACGCGACCATCTGCATGATCCAACGACTGCTCGACTGCAGATTCACAGTCGCGCCGTAGGTGCCGGCCACATTGACGATGCGATCTTCGGCCATATTGAGGTCGGGCGTAGTAAGGCGGTTGTTGAAGTTGTTCCCGGGGTTGAGCGTGTTCGTCCGCATCATGTCGGCGGCGAAAATCAGTTCGTTCGCCGCCGTGGTGGTGGCCGTACCGCTGTTGGCGACGGCGCTGTTTCCAGTGGCTCCCGCGCTGACGTCTAGCAGTCCGGCAGTCTTATATTCGGCGATGCGGATATCCGGGTAAGAAGCCGGTTGGTTGAAGGTCACTGTAACCGTGTTGGATCCGCCATCGATGTTGGTGGCGTAATAAATCGCCTGCGATACGAAATTCGCGCTGTTATTGCCATTGCTCAGTTGGGGCGCAGCAATGGAGTAGACGTTGCCGGCGCTGTCGACGACCGATTGAATCGTGGACGTAATATCCTTCCAGCCCACCACGACTATGTTCAGGTGGCCCTTCGTTTGGGGATTGGGGAAATTTACGACGGCCGACGCCACAGCCGATTGCGGAGTGACTGAGTTCGCCTGGATAAAATTAATTCCGGTGGCCGAGGGCGGGTTTAACCCGTAGGCCAGTAACTGTCCCGAGAAGGTGCCCACGTAAACTTTCCCATTGGCGATGGTGGGAGGATTGAACTTGGCATAGTTACCCACGCCATCCCGGACCGCGTTCTGCTGGCTGTCCCAGAGTTCGTTGGCCAGGTTTGTGGCGTCAAAGGCGCGCACGATGCCGCCCACCGTGTGTTGGCCGGCATCGCCGGAGAGCGAACTTGCGGCCCATATGATCCCTGTGCCTGCCGTACTGCCGTCGGCGGAAACTGACAGTGGAACAGTATTGGAGTTTCCGCCCGGGCTCATAATGCTGCTTTCGGAGACGGGGGTAGTCACAAACTTCGCGCCCGTGAACTGGTAGGCTTTCAGGTAATCGCCCGGGCCCCAGACATAGAGCGACGGTCCATTGTTGGGGCTGCTCCAGTAAACCGGGGCTCCGACAAAAGCCCATGGATTGGCCGTCGCCTGAAACTCCTGCACATCACCGTCGAGCGTGGGCGAGAACTCGCCCATGCCGCTGAGGCTGATCAGGCGCATTCTCTCGTCCTTGCCGATGTTCGCAATCATGTCTGTGCCAGGCAAAGCGATGGGGCCGCCGGCGCCTATGTCCGCATCGCGGGCCTCGATCGCGGCTTCGTTCCAGGGAGTGAAATAATCGGAGACTGTCAGTCCAGACGCGGTACTGAGCTTCACGATGCTGTCGCCGTAGTCGGTGCCGCCGGAGTTGGCGTCGAAAGTGCCGTTGCCGCTGGCGAAGTAAATGTTCCCGGAGTTGTCGGCGAGCATGCCTTGCCCGCCACCCCAGATCCCGCCCGATGAGCCGTTGGGCGTATCATTAAAGATAGCCGCTTGTTGCAGCGTCAGGGCATCGTAGCCAAAGATCCAACCATGCCAGGGGATGGTTTCGCAGTTGGAACCAAAGGCAGCGTAGACCACGCCATTCGCCAGCAGCAGACCCGGCCGGTTGTACTGCTGGAGAGGCTGAAAGGGTACTGAACCGTTGCTGCTGGCGTCTCCGGTGCCCGGCACGGATCCCGAAATCTCGACCGGTCCGCCAAATTTCTCGGCCCCGCTGATCAGGTCGAGGGCGTGCAGCTTGAAGTGGTAGCCCAGGGTGTCCTTGGTATCGGCCACCACATACAGAGTCTTTCCGGTGGGGTCGATCACTGGAGTACTGGTGATGCCCACCTGCGGAGTGATGGAGACGCAACTGGCGGCGATGTCGGTGCTGGGCATGGGTGTGCCCAGGTTCACCTGCCATAGAGGTGCTGAGGCAAGAGGGTTATCGGCATCAAAGGCATAAACGCTGTTGTTTTCCGTGGTGACGTACACCACGTTTCGCACACCGCCCTTAATCGTCAAGCCCGGGACGTACAAGACCTGCCCGTAAATCTGGCCATCGACCGTGCGAAAAAAGAGCTTTCCGAAGCTGTTCACGTTCACGTTGGAGGTGTTAAGGATGGTCTCGTTCAGGTTCTGGCCCGTGCGGCCGTTATCGTTGTGTTGCGTCGTCACGGGAACCTGAGCACTTACCTGGAGGGAAACCGCCAATAATAGCCCACACATGCGGAGAGTGCTTATTTTGCTCATGGCCCTGGGTTTCATAGGAAGGAAATTACGATCTCTCGCCGCGGGGGGCAGTGGATAGCGCGGCTCAAAAGCTCAGGAAGTATAGGAGCGAACTCCCCTCGGATAGAATGGCACTTTGGTGCCATGCGGATCCGAAGCTTAGAACCGAGAGCAAAGCTGGTGGGTGCCGATATGTCCGGATAACTAAAGACTTCGAGTTTTTCGCGTTCCTTGCGAGAGGGTAGGACTTTCTTAGGCTGCTCGAAATCTTCGACTCGTTCTACCCGCGCACGCTTATCCTCGAGAACGAGAGCACCGCCCGCGACGAGATCGGCCGTCCCATAGACATCGCCGGACGGAACGTCGTAAAGATCAGCATCCTCTTTACCTGCGGCAGCAACTCCTGAGATTCCCCTGAATCCGAGAGGATTTTGTAATCGTCAACCCGTCCGCGCGAATCCACGTAGGCTTCAATTACCAGCGAATCCGTATTCATCGCGCTCAGCGTCGTGCCAAAGGCGCTCTGCTGCAGTTCGGGACCGGTATTCAACACTAGCGGCACATCTTGACTGTTCGCCTGCACTTCCCCCGGCATCGCCAGAATCGCAGTCACTAAACCAAAGATCAGCAAGGCGCAGACCAGGCCGGCCGTAGCCGGCACCATGAACGCGTTCACCGCATTTTCCACCCGCATGCGCAGGCCTTCGTACCGCGCGCGCCGTCCCTCGGCAACTTCGCGCGAAATAGCCAGACGCAGTTTCAGCCCCAGGTCCGCCGGCTGCTGCACACGCCTCACGCTCACCAGCAACTGTTGCGTCTGCCGCAGCAGACGGTACTCAAGGGCGCACGACGAACATCCCTCCAGATGCGCCTGTAGCCCTTGCATCTCAGTCCCGGTCACCGCGCCATCCAGATACGGCGACAACAGTTGTTTCACGTCCGCGCATTTCATCGTCAGCTTCGGCGAACCCGGATTCATGGCCACATACCTCATGGCATCACCTCGACCCTTCTTCCCCCTCCAGCAACCTGGTCTTGCAAACTTCGATTCTGCAAACTTTGCGACCGCAAACTTGTCTCTTCTTCTTTATCCGGCGCAGTCAGTCCCCATTCTCCACCAACTTCGCGCACGTACGGCGCCAGCCGTTGCTTCAGCGCCTGCCGTCCCCGCGTGATTCTCGACTTCACCGTTCCCAGCGAAATCTGCAGAACCTCCGCAATTTCTTCATAGGACATTTCTTCCAGATCGCGCAGGATCAGCGCTGTCCGGTAAGGCTCCGCCACCTGCCGCAACTCAGCATCCACCCGCTTCTGTACTTCGCGGTGCGCCACGCTGTCGAACGGCGAATCGTTGCGATCGGTCAGCGCGTTTTGCATCGCAGCATTTTGCATCGACCCGTCCCCGTTCGCCAGTCCATCCGACACCACCGGTTCGATCGAGGTCTCGTGCGCTTTGTGCCGGAACCACCAGCGCTTCCGGTTCGCCGCTTCATGCAAAGCAATCCGGTAAATCCAGGTCTTCAAACTCGATTCGCCATGGAAGCTCTTCATCCCGCGGAACACTTTCAGGAAAACATCCTGCGTCGTGTCCGCCGCGTCCGCCGGATCGCTCACCATGCGGTACACCAGCCCATATACTGGCCGCTGAAATTCACCAATCAGCCAGGCGTAAGCCTCTTCCGATCCGGCCTTCAGGTCCGCGACAATTGCGGCTTCCTGCGACCGTGCTCCGATTGCGCTTGCCAGATCTCCCAAGGTGGTCACTCCCGACTTACTTCGCCCGCTGCGTGACTAAAGGCCAATTATAGAATTTCCCACCTCATCCCTAACCGAAAAATCGCCCACCCACCCCTGGTTTGCGGATTAGAGGTCACCGCCGCATGTTACCGGCGCACACCCTAATCCACATAGACTCCGCCCAGCCATTCCAGGTTCCAGCCTGTAAGTGGTTTATTTACAGAGGCCTAACTAGTCGTTGTCTTCGTCCCCCGAGGGTGGCCGCTTTTTCCCTCGCGCAGGCCGATTTCGCGGGGACTCTGAGATCTTGCCAGGGGGATTGAAATAAGCGTCGCTAAACACGACATCGCCCAGAAAACTCTTCATGCTGTCGCGATAGCGCTGGCTGGAAATCGTTGCACGGATCTCGGCTTTCGCATCTTCCAGCGTCAAAGTGTCCTTGCTGATCATTTTGTAAATGAAGTGAGCGCCCCCCGGGTCGGAGAATACTTCAGAAACTTCTCCCGGCTTGAGGTCCATCACCGCCTCATGCTGCGGGGGCAGCGCATCGCGGCGCACCTTCTCCATCTTCGTATTGGACCTCGTGTGCGGAATTCCAGCTTCCGTGTAGGCCTCGACTTGCAACTTATCAGGATCTTCCCCTTTAACAGCTCTGGCGCGGAGATCGGCCGCGAGTTTCGCCATGGCGTCCTCATCAGCCTTGGTTTGCGCGTCTTCAGGTTCCCCGTGCGCGGCCTCGCCTTCCTTTGTGCGAGGGACAAAAATCCGCGCCAGAGTAGCCTCCTCATAGGAGGCCTCATTCTTTTTGTAATAGTCCGCCAGATCGGTGTCGCTGATGTTGTCGGCGTCCGCCTGCAGAGCGCGGCTCAGGTCCTGGGAAAGCAGTTGCACGCGCGCATAGCGCATCTCTTCTTCGAACGCGGGCGTTTTATCAAGGCCGCGTTTTTCCGCCGCCGCAGCCATTCTAAGATTGCGTGCATAAGCGTTGGCTATATTGAGCCGAAGCGACAGCGACATGCCCGGCTGCAGCGCCTCGCAGAGCTTTTCAAATTGCGCCCGAGTGATCACGGTTTTGCAGGCCGCGCCGGCCTGCGCGGGGTTGGTGCAGAAATCATTCACCGTGATCACCGCATCGTCGGGCCCGACAGCGACTGCGGGCACCTCTCCACCGGCGGGAACCGTAGTGGACGGCCCACCTTGACCGTTGCTCAGGCCGGCGAGCAGCAGAGACACGAGCCCTACGAAACACGGGAAACGCATGGTTCAGTATCCCCGCTGCTGGTGCTGCCGGGCAAATAAAACGGGCACGCAGCCAGACTGCGTGCCCCGCTTAAGCCCACTGGTCAGCCCACCGGTCACTGCTCGTAGGCTCCCATGTTGATTTGCCCATTGGCATTGACCCGCGGATTGCCATTGAAATCGACCGTCCCGAAGTCGGCCGAACCCAGACTGGCGTTGCCCGTGTTTTCAGCCGGAGAACTGGTCGGAATGTCAAAATTCGGTTTCGGTGAGCAGGCAGTGATCGGCGTCGGCGGCCCGCTCTCTTTTGTGGAAGTGCAAGTGGGTACAGTCAGGTAGTCGGGATTCGCAAACACCGAATTCGCGTCCTGCCCAGTCTTCGACTGGTACGACGCAAACGAGGAGTAGCTTTTCCCGTTCAACTCAAACGTGGTCGTCGAGCTGGTGGTGTAGAAATCGTTGTAGTTTGAGGTTACTCCGCTCCCCGACACGTAGCCATACATGAACAGGCCCTCGGCGCCCGTATAAACAATGTTGTTTTCGAACACAATGCCGGTTGCCCGGTACTGGATCTGGAATTCGCCACTGCCGGTCTTCTGCGTGTCATTGTCGTACAGGCTGTTGTTCACAATAGTGATATCGGTGCTTCCACCCGTCCCGGTCTTGGCATATCCGCCCACGGAAACGCCGCATGAATTCGCGGCGTATATCAGGTTGTTCCGGATGATCACGTTGCTCGAGACTTCGCCCGAGGTTTCACTCGCGGCTTCGATATTCAGATCGTTGCCGTAAAGTGTGTTGCGCTCGAACGTCACCTCCGTGCAGCCGTCGCAGTACAACCCATCTTCATCGTAGGAATTACCTTCACCCGGATTCTTGAAGGCGCTGTTGTTGTAGATAAGGTTGCCGTAGACGTCTCCGTTTTTCGCCTGGTCGTAGCCCGTCGGACCGACTCCCTCGAAGCCAATGGCATCCATCCCAATGTTGTCATTGTCATAGATAGTGTTGTTCGACACGACAAAGTTCTGCACGTTGCCGTTGAAGGTAGTCGTCTCGCTTTCCCCGGTCAGGCATCCGGTGACCGTATTGCCGCTCACGGTCACGCTAAGCGGCGTGGAGCTGGTGCCGAAAACCCCGATGCCATAAGCGTTGCCGTTCTTCCCCGCAGTGGTCTGAATGTTCTTGACGGAGTTGTTCAGTATGTTGATCCCGCTACCGCTGCCGGCAATAAGAATTCCGGCGGGAACGTCCGCCTTTTTTGCAGTGGTGTAGTTTTGGATGGTGAATCCTTCAATGGTGAGGTAGCTCACCCCGCTCGTGGCGCCGATCATGAACAAGCCTTGAGTGTTGCAACAAAGGAAGCCGTTGCTGGTTTCGAAACTCGGCGTGGTGCAGCAGGCGACGCTCGTCCCGTCCACAATGGCCACGCCCTGTCCGTTGAAGACGATCGGAGCCGAGGACGTTCCTGAGTTGGCGAACAACACGCTCTCGCTGTAGGTTCCAGCTCCCACATAGACGGTGCTGCCCGCCGTCGCTTCGAGCGCCGCATGTCCGATAGTGAGCCAGGGCGCGCTCGCACTGCCGCTATTTGAGTCACTGCCATTCTTAGCAACGTAATACACCGAGGCCTGCGCGCAGCAACAAAGCGCGAGCCAGCAGGACAGGAAGAGGAACGGGGCGCGCATCAATTCACGCTTCAATAGAGGTTGTGTACTGCGAAAGCGATTAATCATTTGAAAGGCCTCCTGATGGTTTTCTGGGTTTGCCACTTGAGAATCGGACCCTCCGCGCGTAACAACGGTTTGGGATGTTACGAACGATTATTTTTACTTTCGTTTGCTGAGGTTTGTCAAGAAAAAAGAAACAAATAGAAGGATGTAAACGCAATAGTCCCGATCCGGGAACTAGGACTCTTCGTGAGCAACTATGCCGGTGAATCGGGGCCAGACTTTCCCGCCGTGGAGCCTATACAGTGGTGGTTCGCGTGCGTTCGGGAAGCCTCTTGAGAATCTCCTGCACCGCCTCCAATAGCTTCTCCGGTCCTTTATCCAAATCGAGGACGGACTTTTCCAGGAACGCGATGGCTCCATCTTCCTGCAACCGGGCCGCGTTCTTTTGAGACAGGCCCGTCATCACCACCACCGGGATCGCGTTGGTCAACGGGTCTTTCTTCAACGCCACGAGCACATCCCGGCCGCTCATCTTCGGCAGCAATATATCCATCAGAATCAGATCCGGCAATTCTTCCCGCGCCATGCGCAAAGCTTTTTCACCATCGGTCGCGCTGCTCACTTCATAGCCGGCCCGCGCCAGCGCGCGCTCCGCAGTCAGTCTCAAAAATTTGCTGTCGTCCACCAGCAGAATCTTGGTCATCATCCGCAACCCTTCCGATCCCGGTCTCCTTAGATACTGGTTCTATCGGCAGATTCGGAATTCGGATAAAAAACAGAAGGGCCGGGCCGCACTGTCGCAACATGAGAGCTGTCTAAGAAACGACGGACCGGATTCGTCAGCCCCTCACTTAGGTATCAGCAGCCGACATTCTCCAAGAATTTAATTGCAGTTCGGGAACGCGCTTACAGGGAAGCCCCTGTTTTACCTCACTTCTTCAACATCTTCTCGATCGCCGCTACCAGCGAAACCGGACCCGATCCCAGTGGAGGACAGCAAGTTCCTCCGGGTGGCGACGGAGCGGAATATGCTATTGGCGTCTCCGGTGCGAAGGTGTACTATCCCTCTGTCTTCGTATAGGGCGACTGAGTCAGCGGCCTAATTGTTAGCGAAACTCTCAGGCAATTCGAGGAGGGGACCGTGCCGCACCTTCAGGAAGTCCCGATCCCGCCGCACAATGCCGCCAAGGCGTTTTTCCGCACTTCTTTACTTCTGCTTTTGTGTGTGACTCCGGCGCTCGCGCAAAAGACGGAACAAAAAGACAGCGCCCCTCCAAAGTACGACCTTCATACCGAGACAAAGACCAAAGGAATAGTGGACGAAGTAAACATTCTCTCTTTCGGAACCAGAAAAGACTTCACCGAACTCGTCCTCAAGAGCGGTGACGACAAGATCCACATCTACCTCTGCCCCAAACCGTTTCAGGACGAGATGGGAATCACCTTCACCAAGGGTGACGAGATTGCCGTTACCGGTTCCAAAGTCCAGCAGGACGCGTCAGACATAATCCTCGTGCGCGAGCTCGTAAAGGGCACCGACACCCTCATGTTCCGCGACGACAAAGGCAACCCGGTGTGGGATTGGCGCACCGGCAAGTGACGGCATCACGTAAAGATGGCATTCGTTGACTAGCCTGTGCCGCGTCCGTAAGATGAAGCGACGCAAAACCGGGGCCTTGCGATCAACCAGAAAATGATCGGCCAAACCATTTCCCACTACCGCATCGTCGAGAAGCTCGGTGGCGGCGGCATGGGCGTGGTTTACAAGGCCGAGGACACGCGGCTGCACCGCTTCGTCGCTCTGAAATTCCTCCCCGACGAAGTCGCTCGCGATTCCCAGGCGCTCAGCCGCTTCCAGCGCGAGGCGCAAGCCGCATCAGCTCTGAATCATCCCAACATCTGTACGATTTACGATATCGGCGAGCAGGACGGCCAGGCCTTCATCGCCATGGAGTTTCTGGATGGCGTGACCCTGAAGCACCGCATCGCTGGCCGTCCCATGGAAGCCAGCCAGATTCTTGCGCTGGCCATTCAAATTGCCGATGCCCTCGACGCGGCCCACGCTAAAGGAATCGTTCACCGCGACATCAAGCCCGCCAACATTTTTGTCACCGAACGCGGTCACGCAAAGATTCTCGATTTCGGACTGGCCAAGGTCACGCTCGCCGGCAGTTCCACCAGCCAGATCGCCGCGCTGAACACCGTCACCGGCACGGTTGACGAACAGCTGACCAATCCGGGAACGGCCGTCGGAACAATTTCCTACATGTCGCCCGAGCAGGCCAAAGGCAAAGAACTCGATCCCCGTACCGATCTGTTTTCCTTCGGCGCCGTTCTCTACGAAATGGCCACTGGCACGCTGCCTTTCCGTGGAGAAAGCTCAGCGACAATTTTCGAAGCGATTCTCAACCGCGCTCCCGCTCCAGCCATCCGCATAAACCCCGATCTGCCGCCCAAGCTTGAAGACATTATCAACAAGGCTCTGGAGAAGGACCGCGACCTGCGCTACCAGCACGCTTCCGATATGCGCACCGACTTGCAACGGCTGAAGCGCGATACTGATTCCAGCCGCCAGATCACGGCGGCCAGCACCGAGTCAGCAAGCTCCGCATTGGTAGCCGCGCAGCCCGCGCATACCTCGAGCAGTTCCGCAGTTGTCGCTGCAGCCAAGCAGCACAAACTCGGACTCGGCATCACTAGCCTGGTTGCGATTCTTCTGGTCGGCGCAGCTTCCTATGGCGTCTATGCCTTCCTCTCGCGCTCGAAGCCCGCTCCGTTCCAGAACTTTTCCGTCAGCAAGATAACCGAGACCGGCAAAGCCACGCTGGTCGCCATCTCCCCCGACGGCAAATACGTCCTCAACGTCACGAACGATAACGGCCAGCAGAGCTTGTGGCTGCGCAACATTCCCACCGGCAGCAACACCCAGGTCGTAGCTCCTGCGCAGGTGGGTTATCAGGGTCTGCGGTTTTCTCCCGACGGCAATTACTTATATTTCGTTCGTACGGAAGTCGGCAGCCGCTCCCTGAAATACCTGTATCGCGCTCCCGTGCTCGGTGGCACTCCGGAGAAGCTGGTCACAGACATCGATTCCAACATCAGCTTCTCTCCCGATGGCAGGAAATTTGTCTACATGCTCGCCAACAATCCGAAGGTTGGCGAAGTCCGTTTGATCATCCGCTCGCTCGAAGGAAGCGACGAAAAAACCCTGGCGACGAGCCCCGTCAGCGAGCAGCAATTCGATCCCGCCTGGTCGCCAGACGGCAAAACCATCGTGAGCGCGGTTTCTCAGCCGGGGGACAAGCTTTCTGGCCTGGTTGCGATCGATGTCGAAAGTGGCAAACAAAACTTATTCGTGACCACGAATGATATGTACTTCCAAAAGCCAGTCTGGCTGCCCGACGGCAGTGGCTTGCTGGTTTTGGGCGCCGGTCCTTATTTCACCCAGGTGCAGATCGTTTTTGTTTCATTTCCTTCGGGCAAAATCTCAGCGGTTACGCGCGACGCCAACTCTTACGTCGACCTCAGCGTAGCCGCCGACGGCCAGGCTTTGGCAACTGTCCTGAGTCAGACCCATCTCACTCCCTACGTCATGTCCGACGGTGCCAGCAGTTCTCAGGCCAAGCAATTAACTACGGGATCGCCGGTCACCAGCGTCTCCTGGACCCGGGACGGCCAGCTCATGACCTCAGCCGGAGCCAACGGTCTTACCCTGCTCAACCCCGACTCCGGCACTAAAACTCCATTCCTCTCGCAGCTTCGTTTCGCAAATTTTGCCCACGCCTGCTCCGACGGACACATTATCTTCTCAGCCGAGCCCGAGGGAAAAATCCAAAACGACGTCTGGGTGGCAGATGCCGATGGTGCGAACTCCAGAAAACTCACGAGCGGAAAATTCGACTATCTTCCCATCTGCACTCCCGACGCCAAGACCGTAATCTACGAAGACGCCGACGGAAAGCTGGACAAGCTTCCGTTGCAGGGCGGCGCATCACAAAAGATGAGTGAATTAGCGGTATTCAGCCGCTTCACGGCGTCTCCCGATGGCAAGCTCGTGGCCTTCGTTACCTTTCGCCTCGGTGATCCTAAAGAAAAGCTGGCTTTGCTGTCGGTCGATTCCAGTGGGCCGCCCCGGTTCCTGGAATTCGAACGGCCTCGGGTGGAGTCCCTCGTGGCTTTCGGCGATGGGCCAGTCTCCTTTACCCGTGACGGAAAGGGCGTTGTCTATCCCGTGCGCGACGGCGATGTCGATAATCTCAGGCTCCAAAATCTCGACGGTTCGCCGGGAAAACAAATCACCGATTTCAAGTCGGAACTGATCCGCGACTTCGATTGGTCCTTCGACGGCAAACAACTCGCCGTCATCCGCGGCCATCGCGACTCCGACGTAGTCCTCTTCCGCAATTCCGAGAAGTAACGTCTTACGCTGCAGTCCCAGCTAACGGCAGCCAGACTTGAAACCGCGTCTCTCCAGGCTTTGAAGTAACCTGAATATTTCCCCGGTGCTTCTTCACAATTCGCTGCACCGTATCCAGGCCCAGTCCCGTGCCTTCCCCGACTCCTTTCGTCGTGAAAAACGGCTCGAAGATGTGGGGCTGCACTTCTTGGGGAATCCCAGGACCGTTGTCCGTAATCTCAACCACGGCGCAACCGTCGTCGCTGTAGGTTCGAACGCGCAACTCGCCTTTTCCATGCATCGCGTCAATCGCGTTATCAATAATGTTGGTCCACACCTGATTCAGCTCGCTCCCAAATGAATTCACCAGCAGGGGAACGCCTTTGTAATCGCGCCGCACCGCCACTCCCTGCTTCAACTTGTGATTCAGAATCGTAAGCGTAGTTTCCAGGCTCTTCACCACATCCACATTTAAAACCGGCGCCTGGTCCATGTGCGTGTATTCTTTGATCGCGCCCACGAGATCCGAGATCCGAGAAGTGCTGCTTTCTATCTCGTGCAACAGACTGGCAATCTCGACCGATGCGGCGATGCGAACCAGCGCAGCCCGAGCCGTGTCCGCATCGAGGATCGCAAACAACGATTCAACGGTTTCCGGCTTGACATTTCGCCGTGCCAGCCCAGCCGCCAGCATCCACAAATCGTTCTGTCCATGACTGCGCAACAAAGAATCGATCTGGTCTTCCAGGTCGCTGATGGTCAGCGCATCCGGCGGAACTACATCCGGCACCGTGAACGAAATTTCCAGTTTTTCGATTTCCGATTTCTGTGCGGGAGAAAGATCACGTCGCCCCAGCTCGAGACTCGCGTCCCTGATCTTCTTTAGAATCTCGCGCAGTTGGCTGGCGGCGCGTTTCGCAGCCGAAGCCGGATTGTTGAGTTCATGCGCCAGCCCCGCCGATAGCTTTCCCAAAGAAGCCAAGCGGTCGCGCTGCTGCTCGAGGCGCGTAGTTTCACGAATCCGGTCCGACATCAGGCCCACCAGTCGCTGGGTCAGCACCGGCATTTTCTGCACCAACTCCGGAAACATCGAAGCCGGAAATCGCAGCGCGCGGCCGTTCGTGATAGCTCGCCCGCTCACTGTAAACTGCTTCATCCTCGAGAACGGAAGCACTCCGGTGACGTCGCCTGGCTCCAGGTCAAAGACGAAGGTTTCGCCCCCGAGCTCGCCCCGCCCTTGAAGATGTCCCTCAAGAACCACAAACATCGCATCCGCCGGATCGCCCTGGCGCGAATACACATCACCCGCCTTCAGGCTCATCTCCTGTGACTGGCTGAGGAACCAGTCCAGCTGATCATCTGGCAAATCAGCGAATTCCTGGACGCGACGTAGTTCAGATTTATCGACCATTTAGACCTTGCTCAAGTACTGATGAATGAACTGCACCCCAACCGATCCTTCTCCTACGCCGGAAGCCACGCGTTTTATCGAACCGTGCCGCACATCGCCCACCGCAAAAATGCCGGGAACATTGGTCTCGAGCAGAAACGGATCGCGGTCCGGTGCCCATCCCTTCGGACGCTGCCCGTCCCGTACTAGGTCAGGGCCCGTCAGCAGAAAACCGCGCTCGTCCCGCTCCACAATGCCCGCCAGCCAGTCCGTCTGCGGCAGCGCTCCAATGAAGATAAACATTGCACTGGCCGGCACGCGCTCAATCTTGCCAGTATCAGAGCACAGCACAGAAATCTCTTCCAGATGCGTCTCGCCATGTGCTTCCGACAGGCTGGCGTGCGTCCAAAGCTGAATGTTGGGCGTTTCCTTAATCTGGTCAATCAGGTATTGCGACATCGTGCTCGAGAGCGATTCGCCGCGCACAAGAATGATGACCCGCTCCGCGTATTTCGCGAAGTTCATCGCCGCCTGGCCCGCCGAGTTCGCCCCGCCCACCACATAAACAATCTCACCCTTGCACGACAAAGCCTCGGTCGCTCCGCCCCCGTAATAAATTCCCGCACCCTGCAACCTGTCGACGCCCGGAGCTTCCAGCCGCCTCCACTGCACTCCAGTCGCGATCATCAATGTGTGACAGGAGATCTCGTTTCCATCCGCCATCTTGATAATCCGGTAGGGTCCCTCCGCCCGGACGCCAACCACTTCCTGCGCCAGAATTTCCACTCCGAAGCGCTGCGCCTGCACCACCGCCCGCCGCGCCAAATCGGCGCCGCTCAGCCCGGTCGGAAATCCGAGATAGTTCTCAATGCGCGAACTCATCCCGGCCTGGCCGCCGGGCGCTTCCCGCTCAATCATCACCGTTTTCAGCCCTTCGGAGGCTCCATAAACCGCAGCAGCCAATCCGGCCGGACCACCTCCAACAATCGCCAGGTCATAAAAGTCGGTTTGAGCCCGCGTGCGCAACCCAACCTTTTGCGCGACCTCCGCAGGCACGCCTTCAAGCAGCTTCGTCCCATCCGGAAACAGCACCACCGGCAGATTCGCCGCCTCCGGCCCCAAAGCTTCCAGCAGTTGCTTCGTTTCCGGATCATTGGCGGAAAGCTCCACATCGGTCCATTGATAAGGAACCCGGTTGCGCGCCAGAAAGTCCCGCAACTCATACGATCGTGGCGACCAGCGCGTGCCCAGCACCCGAATTCCCTCAAACGTCGGACGGTAAGAAGCCTGCCAGTCATCGAGCAGATCATCGAGTTGCGGATACAGGTGCTCTGTCGGAGGATCCCACGGCTTCAGAAAAAAGAAATTGATGCTGGCCTGGTTGATGGCGCTGATCGCGGCGTTGGTGTCCGCATAAGCAGTCAGCAAGGCCCGCTTCGCGCTGGGAAAGATTCCCATGGCCTGTTGCAGAAATTCCACTCCATCCATCCGCGGCATGCGCTGGTCGGCCAGCAGCAAAGCCACGCTGTCATTGCGCACTTTCAACTGCTTCAGCAGGTCAAGCGCGCCCTCGGGCGAATCGCTGCCGATCACACGGTATTCTGCCCCATAGTGCGACCGCAGATCGCGCTCAATCGCCCGCAAAACATCGGAGTCGTCATCCACGCTCAGCAAAATTGGTTTCGCCATGCTCGGTCCCGATCCCAGGAAGAGTGCCAGGCAAATTTCCCGGCTAAGAGATAAGGAAGATGATGCCACACTTCCGCGTCGCCGGGTGGAAAGTTGCTTGGATGAAGTTAGTTAGATACAGAAAGTTGGCATTCGGTCGCGCAATTCGTTGATCAGCAGCAGCCGCGCGACACGGAGCGACCTTACCGAAGTGCCAAGGTCATCGTTACGTGCGGATGCTACGATGAAAAATGGGGGGCGATCCCCGTCAGGTCGTGCAGGTGCCGACAAAATATGCCCACGAAGAAGTATCGAGTAGCACTCGGTTGTGGACTTATCGGGATTGGACGACCTTGGGGATTCGTGCCTTCCGAAGTTCCCACGGAAGCGGGGGCGTTCAGTTTCCTCGAGCATGCCTTCGAGCTTGGGATCCGCTATTTCGATACAGCTCCTTCTTATGCATTCAGTGAATCGAGACTCGGCAGGTTCTTGCGCAGACTAACGCCTGAGCAGCGCAAAGAGGTCGTCGTTGCGACAAAATTCGGCGAGTGTTGGGACGGAGCAGCGCGGGATGTAGTAGTGGATCATTCGCTGGACGCACTCACCCGGTCACTCGATCAGAGCTTGAATCTATTGGGCACAATCAATGTCTTGCAGATTCACAAGACGACACCGAAAGTGCTGCGCAGTCATGCCATTGCGAAAGCATGGGAATACGCTGCAGCAGCGAAAATACAGCAGTTTGGCGCCAGCATAAAAGATGTGGAGTCAGCACGGATTGTCTGTAGCGAACCCCTTTACTCGGTAATTCAATTACCTTACAACGCCGACAACGCTGAGTTTGCTTCCACCATCTACATGGCTAGCGAACATAAAAGGTTTGTGCTGGTAAATCGTCCCTTCAATATGGGTAAGCTGGCGGTGCCGGTCGGGCCACATCGCTTCCAACAACTCGTCGCCGCCTTCAGGTTTGTCCTGACCCCTCCGTATGAAGGAGTTGTTCTTACAGGAACCAAAAGCATCCAACACCTGGATGAAAATTGGCTGGCATTCCATGAAGCGGCGGAACAAAGGCTATTGACTTGAGGGCTGCCGATTATCGCTGCCGACCCGCTGGGCGCCCGCCCTCAGAGGGCGATCCAGCTTGCGGATGAACCGCATTCGATCGCCTTCCGAGTATCAACATGATGAGCCCGAAGACCAGTAACACAGCCCCCCAGGCCAGATTCACATTCAAGCCCAGCGAGCGCTGGTAAATCACCTTGTTACCGAAGGCGCCAAATCCCAACAGCAATAAGCCAATCACGCTGAAGAGCAAACCAATCGGCAAACGAATATCCAGTCCCATTGCAGCTCCTACCAGAAAATAATGTTGAGTATCAACGCCAACACGAGGACCAAAATCGCTAATGCTTCCGGCCTCTTATGCCAGGGTAACTGACCTTCGGAAATCCGCGGGGTCAAGGAATAGACCAGTCCAACGAGTTCCTCTTCTTTGCGAGGTTGGGTTACCAGACTTATTAGAACGGTGACCACCATACAAACGGACCACGCCCAGATAGCCGTCCAGAAATTCTGGGCCATTTCGCTGGGATAAACGTGCACAGTTGCGAGCCAACCCCCCTTGATCCCAGCGACCGCCCCAACGGGGAGCGTCACGCCGTGGTGAACGGCAGCGGCGAGCGTGCCTGACAGTAATCCTCCAAACGCGGCGTGCCCGGTTGTACGCTTCCAGAACATCCCCAGCAGAAACGTTGCAAACAGCGGAGCATTCACGAAGGCGAACACGAGTTGCAGAAAATCCATGATGTTGTTGAAGCGGGTAGCAGCGTAGGCTGCGGCAACCGAAAGCGCGATTCCAAATACGGTCGCCATTCGACCAACCCAGAGATAGTGTTGATCGCTTGCGCCTTTGTGGATGTAGGCCTGGTAGATGTCGTAGGTCCAGACGGCGTTGAATGCCGTCACGTTGCCCGCCATGCCCGACATGAAACTGGCGAGCAGCGCCGTTATGCCCAAGCCCAACAACCCGGTGGGAAGGTAGTGCACGAGCATGTTAGGGACAGCGAGATCATAGTCAAGAATAGGCTTACCGTTTGCGTCCAGCATGGGTTGCCCGGTGCTTTCGTTTATTTTTGGAGGAATGAGACCGCGGCCAGCAATGTTCATCTCGCCCTGCATTGCGTCTATCCCGTGCGCACTTGGTAGAAGGCCAGGGCGTTGTGCAGGAAGCGAGATCGCGATGAGTCCCGGAAGGACGACGAGAAAGGGAAACACCATCTTCGGAATAGCCGCAATCAATGGCGTACGGCGGGCCGCGCTCATCGACTCCGCAGCCATCGCACGCTGCACTACCAAGAAATCCGTGCACCAATAACCAAAGGAGGAAACAAAGCCCAGTCCCATCACCAGACCAAACCACTCAACGCCCAGCGGGTTGGTGTGCGGGTTGCTCAAGCCCTGCCAGGAATGCGTGTAAGCCGTGGGAAGTTGTTGCTTGATTCCGCTCCATCCCCCCACATCCTTCAAACCCAAAAGAACCAGAGGCAGAAAGCCGGCCACGATCAGAAAAAATTGGAGCACCTCGTTGTATATAGCGCTGACCAGTCCTCCCAGCAAGATATAGACCAGCACGACGATCGCCGAGATGATTATGCTGATATGAAAACCCGCCGACAAGGGGAGGCCCATTCTCTTGAGAGGAGAATCGAGAATATGCAGCGTCTGCATGAGTTTCGCCATGGCGTACACAGAAATGCCAGACGAAAAAATCGTCATCGTAGCAAAAGAGATGGCGTTGAGTCCGCGAGTCTTTTCATCGAAGCGTAGCCTCAAGTATTCCGGCACCGATCGCGCGCGCGATCCGTAATAAAACGGCATCATGAAAATGCCGACGAACACCATCGCGGGAATCGCGCCGATCCAGTAGAAGTGGCTGGTGGCGATGCCGTACTTGGCGCCAGAGGCGCCCATGCCGATAACTTCCTGCGCTCCCAGGTTGGCCGAGATAAAGGCCAGACCGCAAACCCACGCCGGAATCGAACGGCCAGCAAGAAAAAAGTCTGTGCTGGTCTTCATGTAGCGTTTCAACGCCACACCGATCCCCAGAACAAAGACGGAATACACCGCCATGATGACCCAGTCGATGCTGGTCAGGCCCATTCCTTAATCTCCGCAACGCATGATCGATCGCTTGAATCGATCGAACCCTCTCAGCATTCACACCTTGGTCTGTATGCTCACGCGGGCTGCTTGGAGTCCTGGCGAAACGGCGCTGACCTGAATCTCACCCGTTTTGCCATTCGACTTTACGATGGCGAGGCACCATCCGTTGAAGGCCCTTTTACGATTCGATTTGTAATCTTCGTGACTCGCTGGGTTTCCATTGTCTGTTGCAAGCAGCGATCCTGAGCCCTCGATCTCGAAAGTAATTTCATTATCCGCAGTGGGCACCACCCGGCCTTTCTCGTCCAAGATATGGACTGTCAGGTGAGCTACATTGCCCGGATCTGCCACAACAAATTCCCGATCGGACGATAAGCCGATCGACGCCGGCTCTCCCGTCGTCGAAACCTCGTCTGTTGCGAGAATTTTCCCGTTCTTAGTCCCAACCGCCTTCAGCGCTCCGGGTTCGTAGGGTACGTCCCAGGACAAGTGCAAGTCTGCCGTCGTCCGCAAGACCTTTGCACGATCCGGCAGGTTGCCCCATCTGCCCTCCATGCCCAGACGTGGGAACTCGTAGCCCTTCACGCCAAGCGAGCGGCCGTTGAGAAACAACTCAACCGTGTCGCAATTTGTGAAACAGGTCGCCGGGATGATCTGACCCTCCTTGCCATTCCAGTTCCAATGGGGAAATAAGTGAAGCACTGGCTTGTCAGTCCACTGGCTCTGATAGAAGTAATAGCCGTCCTTCTTAAAGCCGCAGGCGTCGATCACGCCCGAGGACGAGCTCTTCATCGGCCATCGCGCCTCGCCCAAGTGATCGATGCCGGTCCACATAAAGTCACCAGCAACGTAGTCATAGGTGCTAACAAACTTCCACAGTTGCTCTACATCGACGTTTCTTCCGCGCAAGAACTGAAAGAAGCCTGCCGCCGGGGCGTTCGCGGGGAACAGTTCGGGATACTCGCCACGGATGCCGCCCATCGCCTCGCTCTCAGTTCCAACGAAGCGTCTTTGCGGAAAGACATGGCGGTCAATGCTGTAGTACTTTTCTTTTCGGTCTCGCCATCGATCCACATAGTTGTAGCCCACTACATCAAGAAGAGCGAGAAACTCAGGGCGCGCAGCCTCCGACGCAGGCTCGGAGTGAATGTGATCGCAACCCGCAGTCACCATCCGACTGGGGTCCTCCGTGTTAAAAACCTTGAGCAATTGTTGCAGCGTCTCCACGCCATGCGGACTCCCCTGATCTCCGATTTCGTTACCAGAGCTCCAGAGCACCACAGAGGGGTGATTGCGATCGCGCCGCACAAAGTTTTGTACATCGCGCTCGTACCATTCGTCGAAATACTTGGCGTAACCGTTGGGGCCGATCTGGCCTTTCGGCACTTTCCACTCGTCGAAAGCTTCGTTCATTACAAGGAAACCCATCCGGTCGCATAAATCCAGAAATTCTGCTGCGTGTGGGTTGTGGCTGGTGCGGATGGCATTGCATCCCATCTCCTTCAGAATTTCGAGCCGCCGCTCCCAGATCCTCTCCGGAACCGCGGCGCCCACACTGCCTCCGTCATGATGGAGGCAAACTCCGTTGAGCTTTACGTGTTCGCCATTCAACAAAAATCCCTTGTCGGCGTCGAAAACGGCCTCGCGAATGCCGATCGGCGTATCGTATTCATCCACGACCCGCCCCGCGGCCCGCACTGTGCTGTGGACTTTGTACAAGTACGGATCGCTAACTGACCAAAGGTGCGGATGGTTCACATTTATATCCTGCAGAAATTCGTATTCCTTTCCGGTGGCGATATCCTGGCTGGCCTCGGCGCTCTCGACCGCATTTCCGTCATCGTCAATAACGCTGGTGACGAGCGTGCAGTGGGCTGGACTCTCACTTTCATTGCTGATCTTCGTATTGATGTGAAGTGCCGCCACCTCTTTCGATACTCGAGATGAACTGACGAGCGTCCCCCACTGGGCGATGTGGATTTTGTTCGTAGACAACAGCCATGTGTGGCGATAGATGCCCGACCCCGAATACCAGCGGCAGTTTGTCTGGCGTGAGTTGTCGACTTTCACCGCTATCAGGTTCTCACTCCCGAGCGTTATGTAGGGAGTGATGTCGTAGAAAAAGGGAACGTATCCGTAAGGGCGTTGGCCAAGAAAGTGGCCGTTAATCCACACTGCGCTGAGCTCGTAAACCCCATCGAACTCTATGGTCAGCTTCTTGTTCTTGTGCGAACTCGGCAGACGGAATTTCTTCCGATACCACCCTATACCAGTCGGAAGATACGCACCGCAAGAACTGGATGGTTCTTTCTCGTCAAAGGGCCCTTCGATGCTCCAATCGTGCGGCAGATCCAGGATTCTCCAGTCTGCATCGGAAAACTTGGGCACTTCAGCGCCCGGAAAGTCGCCCCTATGGAACCTCCAACCGCGGTCAAAATTCTCGCGGAGTCTCTGTCCCACGGCTTCCGTAGGGGACTCGGCAAGAGCGGAACCTAACGTCGGAAACACGGAAACTAATGCCGCTGTCCCAACCACACCTTTCAGCAGTTCGCGCCGATTCAGAGAGCCGCTCAGTGCCTCGGCTTTCTTCATGTCATCTCCTCAGAACCGTAAAAACAGTATTGCCGAGACGTTCAGAGCTGCCGAATGATCTAGTGCACAGCCACAATCTGCCACTGCTGCGTCTGGACGCTGCCAGATTGGGGTTCCTGTACTACGAATCCGGCCAGCGCTCCGGATCCGCCGTTTGTGTCCAACGCCATACCACTCAAACGATTGATCAGGCTGAAGTAGCCGCCCCCTACTGAAAGAACGGTCCACTCTTGCTCCTGCTCAATCGAGGCGCCGGCCAGCGATTGCACTACGGCTGTGCCGCTTGTTGTGGAGGCTCCGGAGTCGTCGAGAACATTCGTATTGTTTCCGGTGCCCGGATTCAGGCTGGAGATCTGAAAATAACCATCCAGATTGCTTGTAATGCGCCACTGCTGGCTGAGGCTTGGGCTTCCGCTATTGCCTTCTGCATTTAGCATAGCGCCGGAAGCATTCGATCCCTGGTACACAGACAGGATTTCGCCGCTGCTGCGATTGACGAATTTGTAGCTCAAGGTGGGATCAAGGTTGCCGCTGAGCGCGTCGATACCGGGAAGCAATTCTGAGTAGGTGGGATCATTTACATTGGTTGTTCCCGAGCTATCGGCATTGTTAAACAGCGTCAGACCGTTCCAGCTATAAATCGCGTTGGCCTGATTGTCCCCGTTGATGAATCCGCCACTCAAATTGGGTATATTCACCCCAGCCGGGTCCCAGTATTCGATACCCATTCCCAGATTGTTGGGCAAACTTTCCTGCACTCCTTGTAAGTCAAGCAAGAACTGTTGCTGTTCCGCGATGCTTGGTGGCGAATACCAGGGATCGTTCGAGTCAAAACCGTTCTCGTAATGTTCTCCTGTTTCGATAATGAAGATTGGTTTCCCTATGCTGTTGGACGCATCGACAAGCACGTCCTGTTCCACCGGTTGGTTCTGCGGATTGCTCTGTGCCGCCTGTGCATCGGTCAAAGGCCCGTGATAAAAGGGATAGTAACTCTGACATATTGCGTCATAGGTAATCCGATTCTGATTCGCGAGCGTGAAGAACTGAGTTAGATTCCAAGCCGGAGTAATGTGAATGCAGGTCAGCGGCGGCGGAACCGCGGGGCCAATCGAGGTGTCCGCGGCCGCGTCGTCAACAGCTTGCAGAGCTTGTATCTGCAAAGAGGCAAAGTTGCCGAAGTTAGCGTCAGTCGGACTTCCAATCGTACCCAGGAACCCGGTGTCTACTTCATTCCCGATTGACACCAGATCAGGCATCACACCAGCCTGGCGATAGGTCATAATTTCGGCTTTGACGTAAGCGTAAATATCCGCCTGCAGTTGAGCTAGCGTGTCATTCGCCCAGGCCGGTGGCACGCTGGCAGAGCTTCCACCGTCGAAAAGCAGCGTAAGCTCGAGACTCAAGCCGAGATTCTTGGAGCGTTTGGCAAGGTCCAGATCCTGAGCATCGGTCTCTTCGTAACAGGCGTTTCCATCACAGCCAGTCTGTGAGGAATTGGAATAGGGAGGAGTGGAGCTTGGCCTCAAGCGAACCGTGTTGACGCCATGGTTCTTCAGCATGGCAAGCACATCCAGCGGCTGCCCAGCATCCTTCCACCAAGTCAAGCCCGTCGAGGCGCGCGCCGCCTCCTGTTTTTCCAGAAGGGCATTGTCGATCCCTCTGAAAAAAACGGGGCGCAACAGCCACTGCTGACTCTGGGTAGGAGCGCCGGGCGAATTCAGTGCAGTTTGGTCGAGCAGTGTGCCAGAGGATGTCGAGCCATGATATAAGTCGATCAATAGACCGGTGTTAGTGTTAGAAAGTGTGTAGTAACCGGCACTTACCGGAGTTAGTATCCACTGCTGCGTTGAGTTACCCGTACAAGGATTCTGGGCTACATACGCCACACCTGAAGCGGTCGTACTATCTAGACAAAGGCCGTTGAGAATATTGCTGATCTGCCATGACCCTCCGGGACGTGTGGTGAAGGCCCATCTTTGGCTGGTGTCGGTGAAGGTCGTTGGCTGCTGGACGATGTCGGCACCGGCTGTCGTCGAATTGTTATTGAGGTCGGCCTGTAGGCCGCTCAACTGATTTATGACGTAATACTCCTGGCCATTGATAGGGGTAATGTCGGTGGGTTCGGCCGGTTGCTGGCTCGGCCCGACCACGGTAATCTGCGCCGATGCCGTACTGCCGTTTCCCGCTTCCGTCGAGGTCACTGCACTGGTGACATTGTTTTGCGCGCCGGCGGTTGTGCCCACAATGTTGACCGCAAACGTGCAGGAAGCGCCCGCGGCCAGGCTGGCTCCTGAAAGGCTGACGCTGCTCGTACCAGCTGCTGCGGTGATCGTCCCGTCGCCGCAGCTTCCTGCCAGACCATTGGGAGACGCTACGGTGAGCCCGGACGGAAAACCATCGGTGAAGCCGATGCCGCTCAAAGAGATCGCGGTGTTGGGATTTGAAAGGTTGAAGGTGAGGGATGTCGTGCCGTTCAATGCCACGCTGGCCGCCCCAAAGACCTTCGCGATTGTCGGCGGCAAATTGGCCGGCGGAGGGGGAGTGCCCGATCCGGATGAACCTCCACCGCAACCTGTAGTCCAGGGCAAGCTCAGGGCTATGCCGAGGCACAGCGATGCGCAATGCACTTTCCTCCAAAATGTCGGCGTGATCTTCCGATCTTCCTTATTATTGTGGTCCAATGTCCGACATCTCATCGCCTTGCGCCTTGGGCTGAATATTCATCTGGTGATACAGCTCTTTGACTTGGTCCTTGGTTTTCTTGATCTCCTGAAAGAGGTGCATTTCCTTTTGCGCCCGGTCGTCTTGCTGAAGACGCCGATACGCCGAGGCGAGCCGGTAATGCGCTTCGCTATTTAGCGGATCAGCCTGGATTGCGGCACGGAGATAATTGACTGCCTGTTCTGGTTTCTGCTGCATCATCAGGACTCTTGCCAGACCCAGCTGGGCTTCTACTTCGTTGGGGTTGAGTTTGTAGGCCCGCTGGTAGTGGGCGAACGCCTGGTCGAGGTCGGACTGCGACAGTGCGATCGCGCCCAGCCCACACTCCGCGTTCGCGGCATCGCCGTCCATTGCCTCCGCATCTTGAAAGTCTTTTGCCGCCTCCGCCTGCGTTGCCGCATCGTGAGGCGACGACTGAAGGACGGCTTCACCCAATTCAAAACGAACGCCTTGCAGTCGTGAGTCGATCTGCAACGCTTTCTTATAGTGCTCGACCGCGTGTGGGAGATCCCCACCATTGATCAAGTGTTCGGCGATCGCTTGTTGCATGCGGGCCGAACCCGGTGCCAGAATAGCGAGCTTGTTCAGCGTGTCCTCTGCCAACTCGGAGTAGACGCGTTGAGCCATGAACAGAACATCCACGTTGTCGGGATCGAGATCCACCAGAGAACGCATCACCGAAGCCGTGGCACCCTGGTCACCCTCTTGTTCGTAGAGCGCCGCTAACTCCAGGCCGACCTGCAGACGCAACGACTTGTCCTTCAGCTTTGAAAAAGACTTCTCGAGCGACGCGCGGGCGGATGGATCCCCCAATCTTCTTTGCGAAATTCCCAATAGAGCTTGCGTTTTCGTTAAAGATGGATCAATCGCCAAAGCTTTGCGTAAATACCGTGAAGCGTTCTGATAATCGTGCTGCAAGAAGGCGATTACACCTAAGTTCGCGCAGGCTTCAGCATTCTTGGGATCGAGTTCCAGGACGGCCTCGAATTCCTTGGCTGCGGCGCTCGGGTCGTTTGCCTTGAGAGACTGCGCCGCCTTCGCGAGGTGATCGTGAATATCAGCAGCTCGAGAGGCTCCGGTTTGTGCGGCAGCCAGCGCGCTCGCAAGGAGCACGAGAACTAACATCAGCCACCCGCTGCACATACGCGCCCGGTTCGCAGCAGCAAGAAAGGTGCCAAAGGTAAATGCGGATTCAGGAAGCTTACTCGGTTGAGACTCTTTCATTGAGGAAAGATATCGCAAAAATCGCTGCTTCGGCGAGGTGCTTACCACTGCGGGGTGCGGAAAGGGAAGCCGCTTCCGCGCCCCGCAGAGTCTCAGTCAAACTCGGCAGCTGGGATCAGAATTTGATGTGAGCCCCCAGCTGTATGATGCGTGTGCCCCCGACGGGGCTGGTGACTTGGCCAGCAGTGGAATCGGCCAATGCGGGGGGTAAGTACCCGACTCCAGCTGGGCACACCCCACCCGCCGCCGGCACAACCGGAAGATTCGTCGGATTGGGTGTTGGAGGGTTGCAGTTGTACCCGACATTCGCGTCCGGGTTGCCCCAGCTAATGTGATTGAACATGTTGTAAGCGTCGGCCCTGACTTCCAGCGCTATAGCCTCGTGAAGACGAAACTCCTTTGCCAGGCTGAGGTTGACGTTGGCGAAACCCGGCCCAATCAGACTGTTCCGCCCGGTATTGCCAAAGGTGCCATCCGCTGGATCCTGGAAGGCCGCTGGGTTGAACCAATTTGAATGGGAACGACCCGATACGCCGGGGCTGCCGATTCGCTCTGGATAAAGATAGGAGCCAGCAGCGAAAGCTGGGGTCAGTCCAGGATCAATGCCTCCGGAAACAGAACTCTGAATCACGGGAGTGTACGGAACTCCCCCGTGCCACTGGAAGAGAGTGGCAAGGCGCCAGCCTCCCGCGATCTGGTCTAGCGGCCCATGCAGCGCAAACTGTCGCCCATGACCGAAGGGCAGCTCGTAGGTGATCTGCCCGATCAGGGTGTTCGTAGCGTTGAAATCGGACAAGCCATAATTAGCTGAAGGCGTGTAGGCATTCTGGTAGATATCGATGCCCGATCCGTGACCATTTCCAGTGCCGGTATCGAGCGATTTCGACCAGGCGTAATTGAGCTGGAAGCTCACTCCGTTCGACATTCTTTTCTGCAAGCGCAATTGCAGAGCGTTGTAATTCGAATATCCATCGTAGTATTGGGCCGCGATGCTGTTAAAGACGGGGTTGGGGTTGCCGCAGTGATAGAAGCTGGTGCACTCAAAGCCGCCTACTGCAGTCGACCCCGGGGTCGTAGCCTGATTGATATCAGTGGCAAAGTTCAGGTTCTTGCCGCGAGTGTAAACATAGCTCGTGTCGAACAGGAGGCCGCGTCCGAACTCGCGCTGAACCCCCACGAGGAACTGCTCGACGTAGACTGTCGGCATGCTCCGCGGGTAATACTCCGCGCTGCTATAGTTCGCAAAGGTCGATGAAAGAGTCTGCACCGTTGGAAAAATGACCGTGCCGGCAGGCGGTCCCACGGACAGCGGGAATGCGGCACTGCCATTTGTGTAGCCCCCGTTGCCCTGGTTGTGGGGATTAAAGCCCAGACCAAGCGCGCCGTCGGTGTAATTCTCGGCATCGCGCGGGGCGTCAAAAATACCGAAGCTTCCCCGCACGACCCACTTGTCGCGGGGTTGCCAAGCGAAGCCAACACGCGGTGCAAATTGTTTGTAATCGCCGTTCTGGATGGCCGAGAGGTTGCTGATCTTCCCTCCAAAAGTCGTGTCGCTCTGCCCGCCGAACAGAATCCCGCCGGGGTATGCGCCGCTATACTGCGTAGGATCAGGGATGACCGGGTCGTAATTGCCGAACAGGTTGTTGCTTACTGTCCAACCGCTCTGCAACTGCCAGCGCAGTCCCAGGTTTAACGTGAGGTGCTGGGTGACTTTGATATCGTCGCTGGCAAACAGCGCCCCACCTTTCAGGTGAGCGCTGGTGGGGTCGGCCTCGTAAACGTACCAGCCATAAACGTTTCCGGAGAGAAAGTCGGCGTATGGAATTCCGGTGACGGTTCCGTTGAACTCAAAATGGCCGGAATCGATATCACCCCAACTTGTATAGTTCTGGTAAGACCTGTCGTATTCGCCGCCGACCTTGATGGTGTGCTTGCCGTGAATGAGAGTAAGGATGTCGGAAACGGTGTAAATGCCCTCACCCAGAGTGGCATCGATGTTGCCGTTACCCAGGCCAGCTCCCAAAGCCGTGGATCCTTCTCCCGCTCCTTGATCAATCGTGATGTGGGGAAACACATTGGCAGGAGCATTGGTGCCGTATTGCGGCTCCAGGCCAATCGTGGTTGGATCGTTCTTGTTCAGGGAAGGCGGCGTGTACTTATCCAGTTCACGGCTCGCACCCACTCGGAACTCATTCATCGTCGTCGGGCTGATGGTATAGACATGCGACACTTGCGCGGTCAGATCGTCGGTTTTCCCGACTTCATACGCTGTAGCGTCGCTGGGGTACAGAGGATCCGCCGGGACATAAGACGTGGTGGTGGGGAAATAGTTGAAGCTAAACGAGAGTCTTTGTTTCGGGGAAATACTGTAATCGACCTTGCCCGTATACCACGTATCGGTGTTCGGGCTACTCCCATTGAACACATAATTGTTGGTGATGGGACAGGTTTGTGGAGTGGTGGCCGATACATTGACGGGGCCGGGGCATCCTGCTACCCATCCCGGGGCGGTCGCAGCGGGGAAGTAGCCCTGAAGCTTCAATGCCACTGGGTCCGGGGTTGCCAGCAGTTGGCCTGTGGTGGGATCAAAAGCCGCACCAGTGGCGCCCGAGATCCCGTAAAAATCCCCAGCTTCCATCGCCGCCGTGGGATAGCTATACAGTCCGGAAGTCGGACTAGACGATGGGTTGCGTTGATACAGGAAAAAGAAGAACAACTTATTCTTTAGGATGGGGCCACCGATGCTTCCGCCGTAAGTGTTCCAGTGCTCCACCGATTTGATATCGGGCGGAGGATCGAAATAACCTCTGGAGTTGAGTACGGTGTTCTGAACGTAATCGTACGCGCTGCCGTGCCATTGGTTCGTTCCGCTCTTGGTGATCACGTTAACGGAAGCGAGACCGCCGCCGTACTGCGGTGGTGCGTTGGCGGAATTGATGCTTACCTCGCCAATGGCATCCACCGGCATATAGTAGTTACTCCCGTTGAAATCTCTCGGGGCGGTGGCAGGCCCGCCGTCAGACAGAAACATCACGTTGTAGGACTGCGTGCCGTTGATTCCGACCGCCTGGCCATTGGCTTCGCCTGCTCCTCCGCCGGTATTCACGCCGGGGATAAGCTGAATCATCTCGGCGCGCCAATCCGTGCCAACGATTGGTGCGGCTTCCACCGCCGCGGTACTAAGGTTCACGCGCTGGTCTGAGGTCTCGGTTTCCACCAAGGGGGCCTCCCCTGTCACCAGGACTTGTTCGCTTGTGCTGCCCACCTGCAGGGTGCCGTTCACTTCAATGGTCTGAATCTCGAGAGTGATACCCTCGCGCACAAAATTGCGGAAGCCGGTTTTCGAGAAGGTGACTTTGTACAGGCCGATAGGAACGGCAGGCACATCGTAAATGCCGTCGGTGTTGGTCGTTACAATTGTGCTCACCCCGGTTTGCACGTTCGTGATGGTTACGGTCACAGCGGAGACAACGGCGCCGGTAGAGTCCACGGCCGTCC
Organism: uncultured Acidobacteriaceae bacterium; assembly: GCA_963743115.1. Lineage (GTDB taxonomy): Bacteria > Acidobacteriota > Terriglobia > Terriglobales > Acidobacteriaceae > Sulfotelmatobacter. The sequence goes on from CAVUOM010000003.1 coordinate 1,008,322, forward strand.
CTTTGATCTCTCCAGTGTTCGCGTTCTGTCCGAAAGCAAACGTAGCCGTTAAGCCTGCGGCCAACAGCACAACGAAACGCCCAAAGTGGCGGACCATGCCAAGCCTCATCGTGGAGCCTCCTAAAGTTAACTCCCGCGGGAGCAGCGCCCGAAGTCATCTTGGACCTACCGGCGCTACCACGCTTCCGATCAGGAGCCTCTAATGCAAACACACTACCGAACCGGAATCCTATGCTTACGTGACTATCCGCGAATCCGCCAAAAGTAGGATCGATCAGAAAAGTATTTATCTTGACAACAGGGTATGGCTTGTGAGGTGGCTACTCCAGGTGTATGAGACCTCGGTGAAGAGCAGTTACCACAGCTTCCGTGCGGTCGCTGACATTCAACCGCAAAAGAATCGCACTGACATGGCACTTCACCGTGGCCTCAGTGATGCCTAACGTAGAAGCGATATCTTTGTTAGTTTTTCCGCTCGCGAGCAAGGTGAGCACTTCTTGTTCCCTTGAGCTGAGTTCTGAATCAGGCATTCGCGACGCCAGGGCGCGGGCAACCGGAGGTGGCAAGAAGCGCCCGCCGGTGTGCACGCGCTGCAAGGCCTCCACCAATGTTTGATAGGGCATGCCTTTAATGACGTAGCCCTGGGCACCGGCCTCCAGCGCCCGGTGGATATCGGCATCTCCTTCGTAAGTGGTCAGCACCACGAACCGGGCTCGTGGGTGAGTTTCGCGAATCGAGCGAATCGAATCCACTCCGCTCATTCCCGGCAGTCGCAGATCCATTAACGTGACATCCGGCTTGTGCTTAAAGAACAGCGTGACCGCTTCTTCTCCAGTGCCGGCTTGGGCGACGACCGTCATGTCCGATCGCGCGTTCACAATCGAAGCTACACCCACGCGCATCAGCGGATGATCGTCCACAACCATTACCTTGATCTTCTCGCCGAGTCTGTCAACGTTGGCAGTGCTCATATCCCGGAAACTCCATTTCCTGTGGCCGGTGCCTTGCGAGGCACGGACAAGGTCAACTCCGTTCCGGCGCCAGACCCGCTATGCAAAGTGAGCACTCCGCCAATCCGTTTTGCGCGTTCGCGAATGCCGACCAGGCCGTAGTGACCATTAGGCTGCGACGATGCTACCTCCGGATCGAAGCCACATCCATCGTCGCGCACCTGTACACGAAAATCCCTCTTCTCGAAACTGATATCTACGTGCACCTTGTTAGGCTGTCCGTGCCGAATCGCATTGTGCAGTGCTTCCCTCACGACCATGAGCAATTCGTGGGCCGTAGATTGGTCGAGATCGAACGGTCTTCCTGATACTCGATATTCCACCGGCACTCCGAACTCATGGCTGACCTGGTGCGTCATAGTGCCGAGTATCGGGCCAATCGCGGTCGCGGAGCCATCGGCATGGCGGAGATCCCACACGGCTTCTCGGGCCTCGTTGATGGTGGTGCGCAACTGTGTGCGCACACAGCTCAATAAATCTTCCTTGGCTGAGGGTTCGCTGTCGTCCAGGCTGGAGTGAGCCTCCAGCAAGGCGGAAACTCCCGCGCAACCTTGAATGAGCGTGTCATGCATTTCTCGCGCCAGCCGGTTCCGTTCGTTCAACACCGCCTGGAAGCGCGAGTGCACTTGACGCATTTGGAGTCTGTACCCTCCCCAGACACCGGCCGCAAGCAATAACACGCAACAGCCCACGAACCACGAGGTACGATAGAAGTGTGGTCTTTGAACAATTTCGACGGCGGCTTCCGCGATCTGCTGCGGATCGCTCATCTCGAATGCCTCCACCCGGAACTGATAACTTCCTGCTGGAAGATTTGTGTAATAAGCCACAGGGCTTGCCGACGCGTCCGTCCAATTCCTGTCAAAGCCCTCCAACATGTATCGAAACCTTACACGCTCCTGTGAGCGAAGCTGGATGACGTTGTAGTGTACTTCGATTTTGGCATTGTCCGGGTCAAGTGAAATTCTGCGCAGATCGGGCACGCGAAGACCATCCGCCAACACGGAGTCAATCTCTATCGGCGCTGGACCCTTTGGCGGACTGGAATTTAAGGAGACGCGGACCGGTCCCTTACTGCTGGCAAACCAAACCTCGCCTTGCGAGGTGACGACTCCACCTGGTTTCTCCGCTCCGTACATCTGAGTGGTTTCCAAACCGTCGGAGATACCATATAGAGTCAATGAAAGTGGATGCAACGGGTCTTCCGCGATGATGTCCAGTTCCCGGCGACTGATCACGGAAATGCCGTTGGGGCCGCTGATCCAGAAGTTGCCGCTTTTGTCTTCAAGCAGTTCATAGATGCTGTTGCTGGCCAGCCCTTGCGCCGTTGTAAAGTGAGTTAGTTTTCCAAGTCGCCAACGGTAAAGCCCTCCAGTACGGGTCCCAAACCACAATCCGCCGTCGGAGTCTTCATGAATCGCCCAGACCTTTTCTTGCTGAAGCGCTTCCGTGACCGCATCTTTGATGAAGCGACCGCTCTCCCAATGGCTGACCCCGCGGTCAGTCCCCACCCATATCCCTCCGTTGTGATCTTCCGCCAAGGTTCGAGTACTGAAATAACACAGCCCATCACGTTCCTGGTAACTGGTAAAGTGGCCATCTTGCCAATGACTTACTCCCTCATCGGTGGCCACCCATATGCTCCCGTCCTTGCCCTGCAGAAAGGCGCGAACAAAATTGTTGACCAAGCCATCCTTCACCATATAGTGGGTCAACTTAGTGCCGGTCTGGCGGAACACGCCCCGGCCTTCGGTTCCGATCCACAGCGCACCTTCATTGTCGCGGAAGACATTTCGGACACGGACGCCGCTAATTCCCGGTATGCTGACCCGCGTTGCCTTACCGTCACGGAACAGAAAAAGATTGGCCGCTGCGATCCAAAGATCGCCATTACGGTCTCCGTAGACTGTTTCCGCGTCGTAGTCACCGGCATCCGGGAGAGTAACGGTTTGGACCGGTGTTTTGCTTAGCCTCAACATCCCCGCCTGGGTTCCGACCCAGATGTTGCTCTCGACATCTTCAAACAGGTTCAAAGCTGTGTTGCTGGGCAGATCCTCCGGGGCGGTCATTTGGGAAAATCCGCGTTTCCAGTATTTGTAGATCCCATGCCCAATGGTGCCGATCCAGAGAGTACCGTCGGAAGTTTCTTTGAGAAACCGGACCGTGCCGCTCGTTTCCTTGACCTTCTGGAAAGAATCTTCCCTGGAAGCCATGCGATAAAGGCCGCCGATAGTGCCAACCCAGATAGTTCCGTCTCTGGTCTCGGTTATGGACTTAACCCGATTCTGGCTTCCTTGCCCTGTCAGCCGATATTCCCGGTAGGCGTTTCCGCTAAGACAGAACAATTTCGAGCCACCGGCCCAAAGGCGTCCCGCGTGGTCTTCGTGAATTGCATGGACGGCAACCGATGGCACTCCGTTGCGATTGTCTATGCGCTCAATCCGGTCTGCCGAGAACTGAAAGAGGCCGTCGTCGGTGCCGATCCATATCTTTCCCTTTCTGTCCTGATAAACAGCTCGCACAAAATCATTGAGCAAGCCGTCTTTTCCAGAGAACGAACGAAACGCACCGTCCTTATAGCGGATCAATCCACCGCCTTCGGTCCCAATCCACAGAACGTCATCATTTGTGACGGTCAGGGCAAAGACGTTGTTGTCGGTAAAAGCAGCAGTGTTGTCACGATCAAATAAAACCATCCGGCCGCCATCGAAACGCAGCAAGCCACCCGTCGTTCCAATCCATAGATATCTGTCTTTCGTCTGCGCAAATGCTTGAACGGTCTCTTCGGGAAGGCCGTCCTGCATCTGCCAGGTCCGCGAGGTGTAGTTGATCGGAGGGTCGCTAAGCGCGCCAGCACTCGCGGACAGCAGACAAAAGCCCAGCGCCAAACTTATGATCCGAGTGAAATACATAGCCACGTTCCCGCCGCCCTTCCGCGAATCGCATTATATCGCCGGATCATGCGCACGGGGGGTCATAGCCTTACTTCGGCCCGCAGGCCAACATATAGATCAGGTCAGGAGCGCACAGCATCATCGATCAATGTTGCTCCGAGACCATCACAATGCGGTTAGCGTACATTGATGTGGCGGACGCCGGCGGTTTCGACTCGTCAACCAGACTGGCGTCTTGTGAACACTGCCGTAACACCAAAGCGATCGGAATCTAAATGCAAACCGTAACAAGGGGCGCAACTGTCGGAACCCGCTCTCTCCCGCGGCGGCGCTGGGGCATTGCCTTCCTGCTTGGATTCGGGGTACTGGTGAACTATTTCGACCGGGTGAATCTTTCAGTCTCGCAGGCAGCGCTGCAAAATGCGTTCGGCATTTCCACCGTGACTTTCGGGTACTTATTGAGCGCTTATAGTTGGACCTACGCAGCGTTTCAACTTCCATCGGGCATCATACTGGATCGCTTTGGAGTGAAACTGGTCTGCCGCATTGGAGCGTTCCTGTGGAGCATCGCTTCGTTTGCAGCTGCGATTTCGACGGGACTTGCGGGCTTCTTCGGGGCGCGCCTTCTGCTGGGAGTTGGTGAAGCTCCTACGTTTCCGGCGAATGCGAAGGCGATCGGCTATTGGTTTCCCGTGGAAGAGCGGAGCCTCGCGACTGCCATCTTCGATTCCGCCGCCAAGTTCGCCTCTGCCCTTGGCGTCCCGGCCATGGGCTTGGTGTTGTTGCACTTCGGATGGCGCTGGAGTTTCGCCGCGACCGGATTGATCAGTCTGCTGTATTTTGTTTTTTTCTACTGCTTTTACCGCAACCCCAGCGAGGATCAAGCGCTCTCCGCCGCCGAACGCGACTTTATCCTCCGCGGCGGAGCGCAGCCCGAGGATCAAGTTAGGGCCGCGAAGGGCGCGCCCCTCAAATATTTGTTGAAGCAGCGAAAAGTCTGGGGGCTGGTGTTAGGGTTTGCGTCATACAACTACACCTTCTATCTTTTGCTGACATGGCTGCCTTCGTATCTCTCGTCAGCCCTTCACATCGATCTGTTGCATTCAGTTTTGTACACCAGCGTGCCTTGGCTGTTTGCAACCTTGACCGACATTGTCATGGGGGGCTGGCTGGTCGATAAACTAATCCAGCATGGCCGCGACCCGTCGTTCGTCAGGCAAGCGATCCTCGTTGGCGGCACTGCGCTCGGCCTGGGAATGCTGGGAGCGGCTTACGCGCACAGCGTCTTCATGGCTCTGCTGTGGATTAGTCTGGCGATCGGCGGTTTGTCCGCGGCCTCGCCTGTTGGGTGGTCGATTCCGTCGCTCATAGCCCCGCGCGAGAGCGTGGGAACGCTCGGAGGAATACTGAATTTCGGGAATCAACTCTCGGCGATTGCCGCGCCAGTCGCAACCGGCTACGTCGTGCAAGCCACGCACTCGTTCTTCCTGGCATTCGGTGCAGCGGCCGCATTCTTGTTGGTCGGAATCGTCGCCTACATGTTCTTGCTCGGCCGGATCGAAACCATCTCCGAGCCATGATGAGTTCACGATGAGTTGAGGATGCAGAATGAAGGCGCTTCTACTTTCAAAGTACCGCCATCTTGAAATCGCGGATATGCCGACGCCGAAACCAGGCCCGGATGAGGTTCTCGTGCGAGTTGCGGCCTGCGGAATTTGCGGCAGCGACGTGCATGGATACGACGGATCCTCGGGCCGCCGCATACCGCCTCTTGTTATGGGGCACGAGGCAGCAGGAGCGGTCGCCGCCCTAGGTTCAACGGTTACAGATTTGACAGTTGGCGACCGCGTCGCGCTCGATTCCACCATTTTCTGCGGCACATGCCCGTCTTGCTTGCGGGGCGAAATCAATCTCTGCGACCAGCGCAGGGTGTTGGGCGTGTCCTGCGCAGACTACCGCCGCGCTGGCGCGTTTGCCGAGTTTGTCCTCGTGCCACGGCGTGTGGTTCACCGTCTTCCGGAAAGTTTGTCGTTTTCGGATGCTGCGATGCTCGAAGCCGTGTCGGTGGCACTGCACGCGGTTTCGCTTTCAAACATTGTTGCCGGAGAAACGGCACTCGTGCTCGGCGCCGGAATGATCGGACTGCTGAGCGCGCAAGCGCTCCGGGTGGCGGGTTGCTCCAGCGTATATGTCGCCGATGTGGACGCTTCGCGGCTTAAGCTCGCAAACAGCCTGGGAGCGAAGCCTGTGCTGGCAAGGGGAGAAAGCATAGTTTCCCAGATTGCGGCGCTTACCGGTGGAAGAGGCGTGGATGTGGCGGTCGAAGCAGTCGGACTCGATGAAACAGTGCGCACCGCGATAGACTGCGTCATCAAAGGAGGCAGAGTCACCCTGGTCGGCAACGTTTCACCCGAAGTGACCTTGCCGTTGCAAAAAGTCGTCACACGCCAGATACGGCTGCAGGGGTCCTGCGCTTCTGCCGGCGAATATCCGCAAGCCATCGACCTGGTTGCCAGTGGAAGAATACAGGTCAAACCTCTGATCACTGCGGTCGCTCCACTCGAAGAAGGGCCAAAATGGTTCGAACGCTTGTATTCCCGCGAACCGAATCTGATAAAAGTGATCCTCACTCCTGCCGAGGTTGAAACAGATGGTTGATTCCACTTCAAATTATTCTGGCTCAAACTATTTATGAGCGCCGAACTTTTCGACCTGAGCGGACAAGTTGCAATCGTCACCGGCTCGAGCCGCGGCTTGGGACAACATATGGCCTGCGCGCTGGCGAAAGCGGGAGCCGACCTCGTAATCACCAGCCGCGATTCAAACCATCTGTCAGCTTCCGAATCTGCCATCAAAGCCACTGGTCGCCGCGTCCTTTCACTCGCACTCGATGTGCGCGACCTGGAGAGCATCAAGCGCATGGTGGCTGCGGCACAAACCTTCTACGGCCGACTCGATATTCTGGTGAACAATGCCGGCTGCAACGTCCGCAAACCTGCCCTTGATGTCACTTGGGAAGACTGGAACCTGATCCTCGATACTAACCTCCGCGGAAGCTTCTTCGTGGCTCAGGAAATTGCGCGCCTCATGATTCCGCGGCGTTATGGCCGGATCATCAATATAGGGTCGGTGACCAGCGTTGCCGGCTATGCCGGCCTCGGTCCTTACGGCGCCAGTCGCGGAGGCATCCGCCAGTTGACCATGAGCCTCGCGGATGACTGGGGTAAGCACGGTATCACTGTGAATTGTCTGGCGCCCGGCTGGTTCCACACCGACCAGAACAAAGTACTGTACGAAAATGAAGAATGGGTGGAATATCTCCGGGACAGGATTCCCGTGAAACGGCCCGGAGAGCTTCGCGATCTCGATGCGGCCGTGGTTTTCCTGGCTGCGGAGTCCAGTCGCTACGTCACCGGGCAGACTCTGCTGGTGGATGGCGGCATCTCAACCGGCGCGACCAAAGCGGTGCTGGAACAAAAGTAGGCGACAACGTCGCATCGCCTTAATGTGTGACCGTCACTTCGTACCAGGTTGTGATGGGCTTACCAATCGGAATCTCCCATCCTTCCTTTTTCTTCTCTGCTGCGATCGCCTCGCCCATCGGCTGTCCCGAGCCGTCCAGTGGTTGCGCGGAAACTGCTTTAGCGCGATCCAAACTCCGCAGCGTAATCCGTCCAACCACGGTTTCAATCAGCGTCGGCGACCCACCCCATTCAGCAAGGTTGCTGCGCCGGTCGTTCCACCGCATGCCGCTGTTTTCTACCCGCGAGCCGAGCGTCAACAGCAACCTGGAAGCGTGAGAAATCGGCTCCATTTCAAGAGACGTAATTGCAATCGTGCAGAATCTGTTCTCCACCTCCGCCGACAGATTGCTGACGGATTTGCCGTTCGCTTTCACAAATCCAATCAGAGCTTGCGACCGTGGACTGTCCACCGTTACCAGTCCAGTCATCGCCGACGAGTTGTACCACGCCAACTCGTTGGTATCGGAGACAATTGGATTCGTGACCTTGGGTAGCGTAAGAGCCGGAACCGACGCGCCCTCAAATGAGAGGATGCGCGAGCCATGTTCCAGCGGAACCGCGAGCGGGAATCCAGGCGTGAAGTAAGGACGATCCGTCGCCGGTATCAAGAGCGCACTGCCGAAGACCTGGTCCCGTGTGTAGGACCGCAGAACGGTGGACTTGGCGGGGCTTACATCCTCGCGCAAAAACATTAGAGCCCCGGCGGCAAGTTGTGGCATTTTCACGGGATCCAGAGAAATATCAAACGCGTCTCCAACATAAGACTTCCAGTCGGACGACGCTTTTGGCTCAAAGGTGTACCAAATGATGGCATCCCAATCCTGGAAGTCGCCGTAAGCCGCGAGAATCGGAACGCCCTCGCTGTCCCAATCATTCGGAAATGGATTGTTCACTTCACTGACGGTGTAGGGTTTGCCAGCAACTGCCGTCCGGGAGAGCTCAACCACGGTTGAATTGTACGGATCATTCACCATCGGCGCTTTGATTTTGTTTTCCCAGTCGTGCTGCCAGTAAGTGTGGCCATCGTTGGTATCGAACGATGCAGTCGCCAAAAGCAAGGGATATCCGCTGCTGGTGTGCCCGTGATCGGCCGTGGTCATAATCAGCGCCTTCACACCCAGTGTTTTCGTCAGATAGTCGTGCATGTCTTTCCAGTAGCCGCTCTGGGTGTCGAGGAAAAATCTGGACTCGGCGTAAAAGCGACCCCTGGGAGCTGTTTCGATCTGGTTCCTGCCCTGCAGTAGCGGGACTGGCTCATCCCCAGCGACTCCAGCGGTCTCTCTCAGCTTCCTCAGATCTTCAGCGCTAAGGTTTTTTTGGAGCCAGGCATTGTAAAGATCGGCAAGTTCGCGATCGTAGTATGGCGTGGGCCCATGCGCACCGACCCAAAGAGCATTTTCATTGTTGATTTCAACCATAGCAACGCCTGGATCGTTGCGATATTCCAATTTCGTGTAGGGATTGGAATGTGCTAGCAGTTCCCTCGCGTACTCCTTCTGCAGCCCGATGATCCGAGGGTCGTAAAGACTGATTCCTTTCGCGCCCTCGCGGATTTTCTGATAGTCCTGCACCCCGTCGCCCGCCTTGAATGGGCGGCCTACCAGAAGATTGAAGTTGATATAGATCCCACGCTTCTCTAGCTCGGCGATAAAAAAGTCCTCGCGGTCAAAAGCCTCGGCATCGAGCGCGCGGGTGTCATCGCGTTTTCCGTCGATCAATCCTCGTGGCGTAGGCAGGTCGAGAAATTGGAACCGCACACAATTCACTCCAAACCGAGCCAACGTCGCCGCCCAAAGCGGAGCGTCCTTTTTGGCGGGAACCATCACCGAGCCCTTGCTCCAGTCGGTGATATTCACTCCCCAAAAACGGATGCGCTTCCCGTCTTCAGTCACGAGATGCGCTCCCTGTGCCCGAACGAAGCCATGTTTCCCCGCAGGCGCATCAAGAAGGAACGAGACATCCACCGGCGAGCGCGCTAGCAGTGCTTTGCGATGGTCAATCGTAAACGGCTGCAGGGCGGCATCTGTTTGAGCCAGAATTCCAGATGCGAACAGCAACGGCCACGCGGCGAACAGATAGACGCAAAGACGATTCCTCATGGCGAAATTCATACGACGTTCAAAGAATCACCAGCCGTCTGATTGAACAAGACGACTGTCTACACGGCCTCGGCCGGTGTGGCCATAATCTCGAACTCCACCTGCCTCTTGCCAAGAACGGGATGCGACGCCGTCAGTCGCACTTTCCCCGCTTGTTCTTTCGCTCGCAGCCACACAGCCCCAGTCCCACCCACCAACGCAAAAGGATTGTCTCCGATAATTTCGGCCGGACCCTCAATCTCCAACTGGATGGCACCGGTGGCCAAGGAACGGATCGTTCCGAATTCATCGGTGACGCGCAACACCACGCGCGTCGCATCGGCGCCATCAGCTAAAAGTGTGTTGTCATCCGGCAAAACCGAGAATTGCTGGTCAATCCCTTTGCCCGAGTAACGCTTCACAATGACTTGCTTGCCGTGAATGTAGCCCTCAATCCGCAGATCTCCCCAGGCGTGGTGGAATGGTTGCAAGTGAAGAACAAAAGGCGGACGTAGCAGATTGCCAAACTCGGTCCGGTCGGGATCGGCCTCGGCGATCAGTTTGTCATCGACATAAAACTTCAGATGCTCGCAGTTGGAGCAGACCACAGCTTTACTGAATCCTATCGACTCGTCTCCAGGTGCCCAGCGGAACGCCGGCTCCAGCACGAGTTCCTCCTCCGGGTCGCACTGCGATTTGTAGAAGCCCGCGGCGGGTTTGGGCTCGCGAAAAATGTCGGCTACGCCGTGGTAACAAATCCGGTCGCCCGAACCGAAATCGTAATGCGTGTTGTAATCGAAGGCGCACCAGCCCAGTCCGCCCGCATACTGCGGATTCGACGCCAATTGGTTGTGCACTCGCGCATGCCTTAGCGTGTGCTCGGTAAGTCTTTCCGTATTGTCGAAGCTCTTGGTTGGGTAGGTGTGCCCGATGAATTCCGTGTTGAGGTAAAGAGGGTGGTTAGGCGCCCTAAGCGGAAAGCCGAAATCGTTGATCGTAAACACATCTTCAAGAAGTTCCGATTGCTCGAAGTTTCGAATGCCTCCAGTTTGCCGCGTCGGGTCCAGTTGATGCGCAAGCGCATTGGTGCGAGTGTAGAAGTCGTGATCGTCACGGGATTCGTTGATGCGCACTCCCCACAGAATGATCGAAGGGTGGTTCCAATCGCGGCGAATCATGCGGCGCACGTTATCGACGGAAATATCTTTCCAGGCTGCGTCGCCGATGTGCTGCCAGCCCGGAATTTCCTCCAGAACCAGAAGGCCAACTTCATCGCAGGCGTCCAGAAAATGTCGCGACTGAGGATAGTGCGAGGTGCGCACGATGTTGCATTTGAAACTCTTGCGAAGAATCTGTCGCATCGCGCTTCTGCGCGCGCCCAGCCATAGCCTGACCCACAAAAGGGAAGGTTTGATGACGGTCGAGCCCGCGCAACTTGATGACCTTGCCGTTCAGCTCGAAACCGTGTTCGGTAAACCGGGCTTCACGAAAACCGATAGTGCGCGAATCCTCATCCACCAGACGCGATCCATTCAGCAAACGAACCCGAACCGTATAAAGTTTGGGCCGCGTCAGATCCCAGAGCATAATAGGCCCAAGTTTATCCAGCCGCACGGTGTGCGCGACGGAATCGCCGGAGGCTTCGGCCGGCTCAACCCGCTGCACGCCTGTAGCGAGAAGGCGGTCGCCGTCGTGCAGACGTGACCTCAAGCGACAGGGTTTCACCCGAGGGCTCCAGATGCTGCAAGAAGCAATCGACTGCAACGCTTGGATTTGAAGTGAGTACATCTTGCGGCCTGGCAAAAATGTTTTCAATAAAAGTTGCCGGAACCACGCGCAGCGCAACCTCGCGATAAATTCCGCCGAAAGTGAGATAGTCGATCTGATGCCCGAAAGGTGGAATGTCATTCCGTTCGGTGGAATCAACCTCGACAGCGAGCACATTTTCAGAATCAAAGTCGAGATGCGGTGTGAGTTCAAAGGAGAACGGTGTGTACCCGCCCTTGTACTCGCCCAGGCGAATTCCATTCAGCCAGACGGTTGAAGCCGTCATCACTCCTTCGAAATCCACGAAAACGCGTCGATCGCGCACTCGCGAAGGAAGTTTGAAATGCCGGCGATAGACCGACACGAATTCGTAGTCTTTGTCGTCAAAGCTGTGCCATGGCAGGCGAATGTTCGTGTGAGGAATCACCACCCGCTCAAAATTAGAATCGTCAAAATCCTTGCCGTGTGCCTCTGGAACAGCGGACCTGCTAAAGCGCCAATTCCGGTTCATCGAAAGGACAAGGCGCTCACTCGCCCCAGGCGCCGGAGACGGACCTGAGGTCTTCGCGAACGCCCGCTGCGCCAGCATTCCAGCGACCAGCGTGCTGCTTCTCTTTATGAAATCTCGTCTTTGCATGATGGAAGCAATTGCAAGTCCAAACCGTGCGTCTTCTCAACCGTGTTTACTCTTTTACCACGGAGCAGGAACGCCGATGTCAGACATTTAGTCAAAGCTGGCGATTGTAAGCCATGACGTCTAGCGTTCGACTCCCCCATTAGTAGGAGCGTTCGCCTTTTCTTAGATCGGCCTTCGCGCGCACGCGACTTGTGATAGCTTCGCTGAGTCAAAGTGAGTGTCAAAGCGTGGATCGACGAACTTTCGTTCAAACTGTTGCGGGAAGCGCGGTGGGGGCTTGCGGACTGGCTCACGGCTCCGACTTGCTCAATGAAAGGTGGGCGTTAGCGGCGGACAACGGTGCAGCAGGAGCACCATTCAAGCTCTCGGTCATGCTCTGGACTGTCTTCACCGACCTCCCTTTCGAGCAGCGTTTGGAAAAAGTGGCGCAGGCTGGATATAACAATGTGGAGTTGGTAGGCGAATACGACAGCTGGACAGAAGCAGATTTCGTCCGAGCCAACGCCAAGCGCAAAGAACTCGGCATCAACTTCGACTGTACCGCCGGGCTGAAGCACGGCGTCAGCGTGCCCGACCACCGGCAGTTCCTGCTCGACGAGCTGCGGCACGTGCTGCCCATCATGGAGAAAATCGATTGCCCCAACATGATTTTGCTCTCCGGCAACCGCGTTCCTGGATTACCTCGCGGCGTCCAGCACCGCTGTTGTATCGACACGCTGAAAGCCGCCGCCGATCTCGTCCAGGGGAAGTCGATCAATGGCCAGCCGGTGCGGTTACTGCTGGAGACGATCGATCCCGAAGAAAACCCGCAGTATTTCTTGACCCAGATTGCCGAAGCCCTCGAGGTTGTTCAAGAGACGGCTCACCCGCAGGTGCGCTTGCTCTACGACTTCTATCATGAGCAGATCGCCGCCGGAAATCTCATCGAAAAACTCGAAAAAAGCCTCCCCTATCTTGGACTCGTTCACATCGCGGATGTTCCAGGCCGCCATGAGCCGGGAACGGGTGAGATCAACTACCAAAACATTTTCCGCAAACTGGCAGAACTAAATTACACCGGAGTGGCTGCAATGGAGTTTCATCCTAGCGGCGACCCGGTCTCACAGTTGCGTGCCGCTCGTGACATGGCTCTGCAGGCGGGAGTGCGGCGTTAAAGAGCGAAGCTGTCCCTTGATGCGTGTACGCAAACTGGCAGTAGGAATCGGAGGGGCATGGAACCGCTATCCCGCCATTCCACATAATATGAGCCTTTCGAAACAGACTCCGCCCGCTTTCCTTGTCTGCGGAGAAGACGATCTGCCCGATATAGCGGAAGGTCTTCCGCAGTTATACCTTTCCCTGAAGCGGGCCGGCGTATCGGCAGAGCTACATGTTCTTGCACTTACCGGACATGGCTTCGGAGTGCGGCCGGCCAACCGCCCTCCCGTTTCGGATTGGCCTCAGCTCTTCCTTGAGTGGTTGGATGTCCAGGGAATGTTGGAGCACAAATAACCGCAGCCCCCTTGCGCTTGGATAGTGTCCGATTGCTGCGTTCCTGAGTTAATTCGGAAGTTGGACTTCTGGCGTTTGCTCAAAACGGTGGTAGCGGGTAGGGGAGACAGGTAGCGGCACCCAAAATTATAAGGGGAAGATGCGAATGCGGCTATCTTCTCCCTCAGCCCTCTTGCACTTGTACCCCGATTGAATGTTCGATGCCATACACTGGTTCCTCTAGTACGTTGATAGCTTGCTGCGGCCTTTTCTTTCCGAGGCCGCCACGAAGTGAGCAACGCAACGCCGGGACACCATCTGCTCCCACATCCCCTTGACAAATATAATGATGGGAGACTAGAAAATTAAAAAGCACCTCGACTCTCGGACAAACGCGGAGATCATTTCAATGCCCCAGTCGCGCAGAGATTTTTTCAAAACCGCAACCGTCGGCGCCGTCGGCGCTACCATCTTTGGCTTCGATCTTCAGCCCGCCTACGCACAACTCAAAGAGTTAAAGATTGCACGCGCTGCCGAGACGCGCTCGACGTGTCCTTATTGTGCGGTAGGCTGCGGCGTTCTGATTTACACGATCGGCGATCGGGCAAAGAATGTCACGCCGCAGGTGATCCACGTCGAAGGCGATCCCGATCATCCCACCAACCGCGGAACGCTATGCCCCAAGGGCTCTTCGCTCGAGCAGGACATGCTCAACCCGCGGCGGCTCACCAAGCCGCAAGTCCGGCGTCCAGGCGCGACGGACTGGCAGGACATTTCCTGGGACGACGCTCTGAATGAGATTGCGCAGTGGACCAAGAAAACCCGCGACAACTCCTTTGTCGAGAAAGACGCACAGGGCCGCACCGTGAATCGGTGCGAAGGCATCTCGTTCATCGGCGGCTGCACCGACACTAATGAATTCAATTTTCTGGCCGTCAAGGCCATGAGGGGGTTGGGCTTGGTTTATTTAGAAAACCAAGCCCGTGTTTGACACGGCCCCACGGTCTCAAGTTTGGGACCAACATTCGGACGCGGGGCCATGACCAATGGCTGGATCGACATCAAGAACACCGACATGATGTTGATCATGGGCGGCAATCCCGCCGAAAACCATCCCTGCGGATTCAAGTGGGCGATGGAGGCCAAGCGCAACCGCAACGCCAAGCTGATTTCCGTTGACCCCAGATTCACTCGAACCTCGTCCACCGCAGATCTCTTCTGCCAGATCCGCGCGGGCACCGACATTGCATTCCTCGGCGGCCTGATCCGCTATGCCATCGAGAACAACCGCATCGCCAAAGAATATCTCGTCAACTACACCAACGCGGCCTTCATCGTGAAGGAAGGTTTCAAACTTCCTGTAGACGGCTTGTACTCCGGATTTAATGCGGCCTCGAGCAGCTACGACAAGACCACATGGAATTACGAGGAAGGCGGAGACTTCAGCGGAAAAACCGACGCCGCCACCTCCGCGCATGCAACTCCTGCGCCTTCGAGCCCGGCAACGCCCGTGCCTCCGCCGGCATTGCCTCCAAATGTTGCCTATGACCTCACCCTTCAGCATCCGCGCTGCGTATTCCAGTTGATGAAGCAGCAGTATTCCCGTTACACCCCGGAAACCGTCGAGCGGATCACCGGCATCCCCAAGGAACAGTATCTGAAGGCTGTCGATCTATTCACTTCGGTCCGAAAAGACGGCGACATGAAGAAAGTCGCGACCATCATCTACGCCGTCGGGTGGACGCAACACACTTTCGGAACGCAAATCATTCGCACCGCCGCCATGATTCAACTCTTGCTCGGCAACGTCGGCAGAGCGGGCGGTGGCGTGAACGCCCTTCGCGGCCACTCCAACATCCAGGGCGCGACGGATATGGCGGGTCTCTACGATTCGCTTCCTGGCTATCTGAAAGGCCCGGTTCCCGACGACAAGGACTTGGCGACGTATCTGAAACGCACCACCCCGTCGGCGTCGAAACCCTCGCCCTGGAATTCGATGAACTACTACGCGAACACCCCGAAATTCATGGTGTCGCTGCTCAAGTCGTTCTACGGAGACGCTGCTAAAAAGGAAAACGATTTTGCCTTCGATTACTTGCCCAAATTCGGACAGGATTGCTCGTGGACGCATATCTGGGATGACATGTACAACGGCAAGGTCAAGGGCATGTTCGCTTTCGGAATGAACGGAGTAATGATTGGCCCGGACACGAACAAGAACATCAACGCGCTGAAGAAGGCTGACTGGTTGGTGGTGGGCGAGATTTATCCAGATGAAACCAGCGAATTCTGGAAAGCGCCGGGCATTTCGACAGACGAGCAGAAGAAGATCAACACCACGGTGTATCGCCTGCCCTGCGCGGGCTTTGCCGAAAAAGACGGCAGCATGACCAACTCCGCGCGCTGGGTCACTTGGAAATATGCCGCGGTTCCGCCTCCTGGAGAAGCCCGTCTCGACCAGGACATCGTCGCGCAGATTTTCCTGCGGGTTCGCGACCTCTACAAGAAAGAGGGTGGAAAATTCCCTGATCCCATTCTGAATCTGAGTTGGGCCTATGCCGACGCGGCTCATCCTCCGCTTTCTCAGGCGGCCATGGAGCTTAACGGCAAAGCTTTAGCTGATTTGAAGGACGACGCAACCGGACAGGTCATCAAAGCCGGCCAGCAGTTGCCAGGATTTGCCTGGTTGAAAGACGACGGCACCACCATGTGCGGCAATTGGATTTATTCCGGCATGTGGACCGAGGCCGGTTCGCAAATCCAACGACGCGGCACAGAGGATCCATCCGGAATGGGCGTTTACCCGAACTGGGCGTGGTCGTGGCCGGCCAATCGGCGCGTGCTTTACAATCGCGCTTCCTGCAATCCCGATGGCAAGCCGTGGGATCCCGGATCGCAAGCAGGTCTGGTGGAATGAAGCGGCGGGAAAGTGGGTGGGCAACGACGTGCCCGACTTCAAACCCGACTCCAATCCCAAAGATCACTTAGGCCCCTTCATCATGAATCCCGAAGGCATCGGGCGATTATTCGCCCCGATCGGTGTGATCGCAGACGGTCCGTTCCCCGAACATTACGAGCCGATCGAAAGCCCGATCAAGAATCCATTCCACCCCAACCAGTCGAATAATCCGCTGGTCAAGAAGTTCAAGACGCCATACGACGTGTTTGGATCGCCCGAGGAGTACAGCATCGTCTGCACCACTTACCGGCTCACTGAGCAATATCACTACTGGACGAAAAATAATCCAATGAACGTCCAGCTGATCCCGGAACCGTTCGTGGAAATTCCGGTGGAGTTGGCCGACGAAAAAGGAATTCGTGGAACGGACAAGATCAAGGTTATCAGTGCGCGCGGAACCTACATCGCGAAGGCCTTTGTCACTCGCCGGCTGAAGCCGATGATGATCGACGGCAAGAAGGTCTATCAGATCGGCTTGCCCATCCACCAGGGCTTCCGCGGCATCGATGAGGATGAAGGAAGAAATGCGCGGACACCGGCGAATTTGTTGACGCCCACCGTCACCGATCCGAATGCTCACACTCCTGAATCCAAGGGCTTCTTAGTGAAAGTCGAGAAGGCATAGGGAACGACCATGAGCCAGGCCGCAACAGAGCTGATCCGAATCTCCGGTCACGCCGGACCCGTCCCGGGCAAAGGTCTGAACCGTGAATTCCAGGTCTGCAAGCTAGTCGACACCACCACGTGCATTGGCTGCAAAGCCTGCGAAGTCGCTTGCCTCGAATGGAACGGTTACACCTTCACCGAAACCACCTTCGATAACACCTACCAGACGATGCCCGAGACGGCATGGAATTACTGGAACCTCATCAAGTTCAACGAGCATGAACGCGCCGACGGCACCATGATGCTGCTCATGCGTAAAGACCAGTGCATGCACTGCGCCGATCCCGGCTGCCTTGCGGCCTGCCCGGCTGACGCCGCCATTGTCCAGTATGCCAACGGCATCGTCGATTTCCAGGAAGCCAATTGCATCGGTTGCGGCTATTGCATGACCGGCTGCCCCTTCAACATTCCGAAATTCGATCCGCCATCGCGTAAAGTTTTCAAGTGCACCTTGTGCAATGACCGCGTCTCAGTGGGCCTGGAACCAGCCTGCATCAAGGCCTGCCCCACGGGCTGCCTGCATTTTGGAACAAAGTCGGACATGAAGGAACTTGCGGAGACTCGTGCCGCGCAGCTTCGCAACAATTCAGGATTCCAGGATGCAGGAGTCTACGATCCCGCCGGTGTCGGCGGAACGCACGTGATTTACGTTTTGCACGATGCCAAGAATCCGGAGTTGTATGGCGGATTGCCGCGCGATCCGCAGATCCCACTGGTCAGTGCGGCTGTGGAAAGGGCCGCTGAAATGGATTGGGAATCTGGCGATGGTCGGCGGCATCGTAGGCATGGCCCTGCATTACATGCGTTTTGGCCCCAAGAAAGAAGAACCGATTCCGCCGAATGCCAATGCTAATGCAGATTCCGGGAGGCGGGTATGACCACCGGAGCGGTTTCGCGCCCAAGTTCCGCCAGTCAAAATGAGGAGACCATCGTCCGCTACACGTTCGCCGAGCGCGTGAATCATTGGATCGGCGCGCTCTCCTACATCTATCTGTTAATGACTGGCCTCGCCTTCTGGTCGCCCTATCTATACTGGCTGGCCGCGGTCGTAGGAGGCGGCCCCGCTGCGAGATTGTGGCATCCATGGTTCGGATTGATTTTCGCTGCAACCCAGTTTTGGACGTTCAAAGCGTGGCGCAGCGACATGGAAATCGACGACGCCGATCGCGCCTGGGGAAAAGCGATCCCGGACTACATCAAGAACGAAGACGAAAAACTCCCGCCCGTCGGCCGCTTCAACTTCGGACAAAAAATCTTCTTCTGGGGAATTTTCTACAGCGTAATTCTCCTGCTCCTGTCCGGCGTCGCCCTGTGGTATACGGAAACGCTTCCGTGGAGTCTCCGCTTCCTTCGCTACACCGCGATTCTGATTCACGCCAGCGTGGCGCTCATCACGATTGGATTATTCCTCATTCACGTGTACATGAGCGCGGTCCTCGAAGAGGGCAGCTTCGGGTCTATGGTTCACGGCTACGTCACACGAGCCTGGGCCTGGACCTTCCACCGCACTTGGTACTACGACGTCATCGGCAAACCCCGGCCTTGACGATCACCTTGACAATGGCCTTAACCATGAACGATGCGAAGTGGGATCGCCGCATCCGCCGCGCCAACGAACTCGCCTCATCTTACCCGTTCTCCGCCGAAGGTCTGCATTACTACGCCCGCGTCGCAGCATTTCAAAAGGGTATTTACGGCGAAATCGAGAAAGCTCTCGCGGATTCGCCGAAGATTTCCTCCGATCGCCCGCTGCGCGATGAATTGGATTTTTTCCTCCTGCTCCCAAAGTTTCCCGGATTTCTATCATTGATTCAAAAGATCGCCCCGGCCCCGCTCGCCCAGGCCGCTGCCACTTTAGCGAGGAAGGGATCGGCAGCATGGCAGCGCGCGATTGAAGACTTCTGGTACGGAGATGCAGATTTAACCGCGGGCGGGGACGACGCCGAACTTGAGTCGAATCACCCCGGCGCTGCAGATTCCGATCGAGTGCTGGCCTGGATTTTTCTTCAGCCCTACGCCGAATATCTGGCGGATCATCGCGAAGTCGAGATTCTCGACGGAACTCCATCGACGTGCCCGCTTTGCGGCGGCAAGCCTGCCGTCGGCGTATTGCGCAGTGAAGGCGACGGTGCAAAAAAATCGCTGATTTGCATGCTCTGCGCCCACGAATGGCTTTTCCGAAGAATTTATTGTCCCGCCTGCGGAGAAGAACGTGAACCGCAGATGGGATTTTATTCAGCGCCCGAAATCGCCCACGTCCGCGTCGACGTCTGCGACACCTGCCACACTTATCTGAAGAGTATCGACTTGACGAAAACAGGACTCGCAGTCGCCGTGGTAGATGAGCTGGCAACCATACCTCTAGATCTATGGGCTCGCGAACACGGCTACCAGAAACTGCAAATCAACCTGCTAGGAACCTGACGGGATAGAAATCACACGGCAATCCCTACCGTGTAACCCAAATCACCTTCAGCGCCATGGTGCGCGCTTCTAAAACCAGCGGCTTTCAACTCGGCTTCCACTTCGTCGCTCGTGAACGAACGGACAAATCGCGCATAGCTGATGCGATCCCCCACCTCCAACGGTTCCGTCCTCCCGCGCAAAAGAAAACGCCAAAGTCTTGCCGTCCGGTAGACGAGAACGTCATCGCTCGCACGACTCTGCCTCGCAAAGTACGAAACCAGCAGGAGAGAGCCCGCCAGAGCGCGCCCGCTCAGAGCCCGAAGGAATGAAACCCGGCGCACCTTTGTAGGAATGTGCGTATATACGGTCCAGCCTACAACCAGCCCGTCATAGATCCGCGGACCTTCCGGAACCCTGTCCGGCTCGCACAAGGTCACGTAATTAGATTCGCCGAGTCGCTCGAAAATCTGTTCACTGGCGCGCACCAGCGGCAAACTGCATTCAAACCCTTCCGCGTCGAACCCAGCCTTCCGCAGAGCCAGAACCTCCCGGCCCCCACCCGCGCCCGCAACCAGGATGCGTGACCCGCGCCGAAAGAACTGGTCCAGAACAGATTTTTCCCAACCGAAAAAGCCACTTAGATTATGCTCAGTCGATGCGTAATACCGTGATTGATCAAAGTGTTCCGCTGTCACCGCATTGAGTTCGTCAGCATTCAGGCAACCCAGCCAAAACCCCTCGTGCATCGCACTCGCAAATCTGCCGAGGCGATTGAGCCAGCGATCCGCCACATCGAAGCTCTTCACCCTCGATCTCCGCACCGGCGAAGTGTTCCCTTCGATCACGCCATTCTTTTTTGCCGCTGAAACTCCCGCCTTAGAGCTTTCCATCGGAGTATCGATATTAGAGGATAATACCGGCATTTGTTCCGTATTCCTTGACCGGGATGGCGATACGCAACATGAGAATTCCACAGCCCACCCTCACTCCCCAGGGGTGGTTTGTGGCAATATGTGCACATCAAAAGGTGATCCCCATGTTCCCTGTTCGCGTAATTCTCTGGACGGTAGCGATGGCATACACCGGATTCATTCTGACCAACCAGGGGTTGCGAACCTTCAACAGCCTCTCCCTCACAGAAGCATTTCTTGGGGCTTTAACGGGATTTCTCCTTGCCATCATGTTCACTCTCCGAGAAAAGCGGCGGCCCAGGCCAGCCTTCATCGGGCAGTCCATTGCACAAATGTTCCCGGACTGGGGCACATCCCGCGAAAACCGCGACTCACCCCCGAACCAGAAGCGCTGATCCCAACATGCAGGCCCAGCCCGCGCTGATCGTGCGTAATCAGTCACAACCAGTTCTGCCGCGGGGACCTGGGGGCGTGGGAATTTAGGTCCCCATAGCCATCCGTCGCAATTCGTTGACTGCATCGACCCGCGTCCGTAAGATGAAGCGACCCAAAAACCAGGCGGCTCCCACGATCGACTAAAGAATGCTCGACTAAAAGTAAACTCGACCGAAGAATGATCGATTAGGAATGATCGGCCAAACCATCTCGCACTACCGCATCATCGAAAAGCTCGGCGGCGGCGGCATGGGCGTCGTCTACAAAGCGGAAGACACGCGCCTTCATCGCTTCGTCGCCTTGAAGTTCCTTCCCGATTCCGTAGCCCGCGATCCGCAATCTCTCGCCCGCTTTGAGCGCGAAGCTCAGTCCGCGTCCGCGCTGAACCATCCCAACATTTGCACCATTCACGACATCGGCGAGGAAAACGGCCAGGCCTTCATCGCCATGGAGTTCCTCGACGGCCAAACTCTGAAGCACCTAATCGGCGTTCGACCCCTCGAGTTGGATACCTTGCTTGCCCTCGCCATCCAGATCGCCGACGCCCTCGACGCCGCTCACGCCAAAGGCATCGTGCACCGTGACATCAAGCCCGCCAACATTTTCGTAACCGAGCGCGGCAACGCCAAGGTCCTGGATTTCGGCCTCGCCAAAGTCGCGGCATCGCCCGCCACCGGACAAAATGAAGCCACACGAACCCAGGCCGTCGAAGAACACTTAACCAGTCCCGGCACGGCGATAGGCACCGCCGCCTACATGTCTCCCGAGCAAGCCCGAGGCCGCGAGCTCGATATCCGCACCGACCTCTTTTCCTTCGGCGCAGTCCTCTACGAGATGGCCACCGGCCAGTTGCCATTCCGCGGAGCCACCACCACCGACTTGTTTGATTCCATCCTCCATAAGGCGCCCGCACCGGCCGCGCGCCTGAATCCCGATCTCCCACCAAAGCTCGAAGAAATCATCACCAAGGCGTTGGAAAAAGATCGCGAGCTCCGCTATCAGGTCGCAGCCGAAATGCGCGCCGACCTGAAACGCCTGAAGCGCGAAATCGAATCCAGCAAGTCAGGAATCCCAGCTGCCGTCGACGACTCCAGCCGCCCCGCGACCGGCGCCTCCGCCGCAAGCACATCCGCATCGACCAGCAAACAGCAGTCGGCAATTTCTTCCAGTCAAATCTCTTCAGCCACTCCGCCACTCGCCCGCTGGAAATTCCTGCTCCCCGCTGCCGCAGTCGTCGCGCTAATCGCCGCTGCGCTCTACTGGCGTTCCCGTCCCGCCGCCCCCGTCGCTACACCTGCGACCCTAACCGAAAAAGACACGGTAGTCCTCGCCGACTTCGACAACAAAACTGCAGACTCCGTCTTCGACGACGCCCTAAAGCAAGCTCTCGCCGTACAACTCGGACAGTCCCCCTTCATCAACATTCTTTCCGATCGTAAGGTCGGCGAGACTCTGCGCCTCATGGGCAGCCAGCCCAGCACTCGCATCACTCCCGAAGTGGCCAAGGAACTCTGCGTACGCACCGGCAGCAAGGCCATCGTGCTCGGTTCCATTTCAAATCTCGGCGGCCAGTACGTGATCGGGATAAACGCCGTAGGCTGCAGCAATGGCGACAGTCTCGCCGAGGAACAAGTCGAGGCCACCGGCAAGCCCGACGTGCTGAAGGCATTGGATAAAGCCGCTGCCAGCCTGCGCACCAAACTCGGCGAATCGCTGGCCTCGGTGCAAAAGTTCGATGTGCCCGTCGAAGCCACCACTCCCTCCCTCGAAGCCCTCAAAGCCTACAGCATGGGTATCACCACCGGACGCACCAAGGGTGACGCCGAAGCTATCCCCTTCATGAAGCGCGCTATCGAACTCGACCCCAACTTCGCCATGGCCTACGTAGGTCTAGCCGTCGAGTACGCGAATCTCGGCCGCGCCAGCCTCGCCGCGGAAAATGCCAAGAAGGCCTACGACCTGCGCGACCGCGTCAGCGAGCGCGAGCGCTACCGCATCTCCGCTTTCTATTTCCAATACGTCACCGGAGAAGTTGAAAAGGCCACCGAAGCCTACGAACTCTGGGCAAAAAGCTATCCCAACGACCCCATCCCTCACGGCAATCTTGGGTTCATCTACTCCGCTCTCGGCCAGTATGACAAGTCGATCGTCGAAACCCAGGCCCAGCAGCGCTTGGAAGGCTCGATTGTCGGCTACGGAAACCTCGCCGGCACCTACATCAACCTCGATCGCCTGCAGGAAGCCCGCCAGACTCTCGCCGAGGCCCAGCAGAAAAACTTCGACGGCTTCGTCATTCGCGGCGATCTGTATTCCCTGGCATTTCTCTCCGGGGATGCCGCGGGCATGGAACGTCAGGTCGCATGGGCCGCAGGCCGCCCCGGCGAAGAAGACCAACTCCTCAGCAACCATGCCGACACTCAGGCTTATTACGGCCGCCTGGAACAAGCCCGTGACCTGGCCCGCCGCGCCGCCGATTCCGCCGTCCGCGCCGACGCCAAAGAAACCGGCGCCCAGTGGATCGCCTTTCAAGCCCTGCGCGAGGCCGAAATGGGCAACGTCGCCGCTGCCCGGCAAGGCATTACGCGCGCGTTAGCCCTGGCTCCCGGCCGCGATGTGAAAGTAGTAGCAGCCGTCGCCCTCGCCCGCACCGGCGAAACTTCTCAATCCCGATCCATCTTCGAATCCCTGCAAAAATCCGAACCCAGCAACACCTATTTAAAAGTCTATTGGTTCCCCGTGATCGAGGCCTCCATCGCAATGGCTCAGCAGCAGCCCGACCGCGCCGTAATCGCCCTCGAACCCTCTTTACCCTACGAACTAGGAGCGCCTCCGCCCGGCATCTCCATGTATCCCGCCTACATTCGCGGCCTGGCGTACCTCACGCAAAAAAACGGCCCAGCAGCCGCCGCGGAATTTCAAAAATTCCTCGATCATCCCGGAGTCATCCAGAACTTCCTGTTAGGCTCCCTCGCGCATCTCCAGCTAGGCCGCGCCTACGCCATCTCCGGCAACACCCAAAAAGCCAAAGCCGCCTACCAGGATTTCTTAACTCTCTGGAAAAACGCCGACCCCGGCATCCCCATCCTCACCGAAGCCAAAGCGGAATACGCCAAACTGCAGTAGGGGGCGCCTTTGTTCGGTAAAGACTCCAAACGGATCACCCACCCCAGCCCCACGCCAACTCCATCAACTTCGTTGACTTGCCTGTTTCGCAGACGTAGCATTCTGCTGCAATGATCGGCCAGACCATCTCGCACTATCGCATCGTCGAAAAACTTGGCGGTGGAGGGATGGGTGTCGTCTACAAAGCCGAAGACGTGAAGCTGCATCGCTTCGTCGCCCTGAAATTCCTGCCCGATGAAGTCGCCAAGGACGCGCAAGCTCTGGCCCGTTTCCAGCGCGAGGCACAAGCGGCGTCTGCCCTGAACCACCCCAACATCTGCATGGTCTTCGAGATCGACGAGCGCGAAGGTCAGCACTTCATCGCCATGGAGTATCTCGACGGCCTCACGCTCAAGCACCGCATCGCCGGGCGTCCGCTGGAAACGGAATTGATTCTCTCGTTAGCCATCGAAATCGCCGACGCGCTCGATGCCGCACATGCCGAGGGAATTGTTCATCGCGACATCAAGCCCGCCAACATTTTCGTGACGAAACGAGGCCACGCCAAGATTCTGGATTTCGGATTGGCGAAGGTTGCGGCTCAGAATGCCTCATCGAGCGGGAACACCGAAACCGAGGTCACATCCGATCAGTTAACCAGCCCAGGCGCGATGCTGGGCACGGTGGCGTATATGTCGCCGGAACAGGTGAGGGCAAAGACACTTGATGCCCGCACCGACCTGTTCTCCTTCGGTGCGGTGCTCTACGAGATGGCGACGGGCAGGCTGCCGTTCGAGGGCGCAAGTTCGGGCGAAACCTGCGGAGCGATCCTGCACCAGCAGCCAGCCCCGATTGCCACGTTGAATCCCGAATTTCCGGCAGGACTTGAACTGATTGTCGGCAAGGCACTGGAGAAAGACCGCGAGCTGCGCTATCAGCATGCCTCGGACATGCGGACGGATCTGCAACGGCTGAAGCGGGATAGGGAGAGAGGGCGGGTTGCCGCCCCCAGTTCTGGAAAAGTACCAGCGGCGGAAGCAGTCGAGCTGCGCTCGACCAGACTGCGGAAGGCGGCTGTCCGCACACGTGCTTTCTCACGAGCCGACGGCTATATTGTGACGGCCCTGTTGTTGGCTGCTTTGATCGCCGGAAGCCTCTACTATCGGTCGCATCGAAGCAAGCCTCTGACCGATAAAGACACCATCGTTCTCGCCGATTTCGCCAACAGCACGGGCGATGCGGTGTTCGATGACACGCTCAAGACCGCGCTCAGCATTTCTCTCAACCAGTCGCCATTTCTGAATGTGCTCTCCGACAACAAGGTCGCGGCAACCTTGAAATTGATGTCCCGTCCGGCGGGCACGAAACTCACACCCGAAGTCGCCCGCGAGCTTTGCCAGCGGGCTGGCAGCAAGGCTTATCTTGCCGGGTCGATTACAGGACTCGGCAGCCAATATGTGCTCGGATTGAAGGTGGTGGATTGCCAGAGTGGAGACCCGCTGGCCGAGCAGCAGGTGACGGCAGCGTCGAAGGAGAAAGTTTTGGACGCGCTGGGCGAGGCGGCCTCGAAGCTGCGAACCGAGTTAGGCGAGTCGCTGGCAACAGTACAGAAATTCGACGTTCCGCTCGTACAGGCCACAACCTCTTCTCTAGACGCTCTGAAGGCCTTTAGCGTCGGGTCGAAGGCCGCTAACGAGAAAGGCTCCGCTGCAGCCCTACCTCATGATCTGCGCGCCATCGAGCTTGACCCGGACTTTGCTATGGGCTACTGGGAGCTTGGCGCGGACTACTCCACTCTTGGCGAACTAGGACGGGCCAGCGAGTATTACACCAAAGCATTTCAGTTGCGGGAACACGCCAGCGAGCAGGAAAAACTTGCGATCGCCGCAGACTACTATTCGCACGTAACCGGAGAACTCGATAAATCCGCTCGGACGTTTCAGGAGGAAATCGCGAACTATCCGCGGCAAAGCATCGCGTCTTACGGCAATTTGAGCCTGGTCTACGCCGCTCAGGGACAGTATGAGGAAGCCGCCAAGGTATCGAGGCAGGGTATACGCCTTGCGCCGGACACCGTGGGCAATTACGAAAATCTTGCAAACTACACCATTGCCTTGCAACGGTTCGGCGAAGCACAGCAGATTATTGGTGAGGCGCAGGCCCCGAAAACTGGACGATTTCATATTGCACTCCGCACTTTATGTTATTGCCTTTTTTGGAAGGCGCCTTGCCGCAATGGAGGAACAGCAACGATGGTTCGCCGGCAAACCCGAATACGAGAATTTCGGACTGGCGCTCGGATCTGACACCGAGGCCTATGGCGGTCATCTGCGCAAGGCGCGGGAACTGACCAAGCGGGCCGCGGACTCTGCCATCCGGGCGGACAGCAAGGAAAATGGGGCGATCTGGCAGGAGAATGCCGCTATCGAACAAGCCGCGTGCGGCAATACCGCGGAAGCGCGGCAGGCAGCGGCAGAGGCCTTGAAGCTGGCTCCCGCGAGCCAGGGGGTCGAGGTCGAAGCCGCGCTGGCGTTTGCTATGGCGGGCGATGCGGCGCGAGCCGAATCCTTGGCGCAAGACTTGGGAAAACGCTACCCACTGGATACGCAGATGCAGTCGCTCTGGCTGCCTGCGATTCAGGCGCAGCTGGCGCTGGATAAAAAGAATCCGGCTTCAGCTCTGAATGCGCTGCAATCTGCTTCCCCGATCGAGTTCGGGCAGATTCTGTTCGCCGCCAATCTCTCCTGCCTGTATCCCACCTACATTCGCGGCGAGGGGTATTTGGCGGCTGGACAGGGCACGGCGGCGGCCGCCGAGTTTCAGAAGATCATCGACCACAGCGGCGTCGTCTGGAACTGCTGGACGGGAGCGTTGGCGCATCTGGGAGTGGCTCGCGCCAACGCTTTGCAGGCGAGAACCTCTCAGGTCGCGGATGCCGATGCCGCCCGGGTCCGGGCGCTTGCTGCCTACAAAGATTTCCTCGCCCTCTGGAAAGATGCTGATCCCGACATCCCCATCCTGAAAGAAGCCAAAGCTGAGTACGCCAAGCTGCAGTAAAAGCGCGGCGATCTTCAAACCGCTGCTCGACCCAGTCGGACAAAATTGTCAACTGGCGTGTCAGGCGTTTTCACTCGTTGAGAACGGCTCATGAGCTAAATTCGAGCTTAGGCTACACTTCCCGCCGCCTTCACAATCCATCAGCCGCGCGCAGCAGCGCCGCCACCGAAGCCATCAACACTGCCCGCGCCTCCACTGCCTCCTCCGGCAGGATCGCCTTTTCAATCAGCAGCATCGCCGCTCCATGCACCAGCATCCGCAGAGCCATCAGCACACGCTCGTGGTCGCCCGACGATGCGCCCAGCGTTTCCGCCACCTTCTGCCGCATCACGTCGCGCACCGGAAGCACTGTAGGCTTGAACCCAGCTCGCAGCGAACGGGCCGAATAGAACAGCTCATATTGCTTCTGGAAAAACAACTCGTACTCCCGGGGATGGCGCAGCGCATAATCCAGATACCGCTCACACCCTTCCTCCGGAGAAGAAATCCCCTCCATCTGCGCCGCAATCTCCCACCGGATCCGCTGCAGCAGCCCGCGCAATATATCGTCCCGGTCGCGAAACCGCCGGTAGACTGCCGGCGTATTCGTCCCCGCCGCCCGCGCCACCGTCCGCATGGTCAGCGCCTTCTCTCCGCCCTTCTTCCACAACTTCTGCGCTGCATCCAGAATCTTGCCTTCCAGATCAGGGTCAGCTCGCCGCGGCACAGGTTCTCCTTCTGGGGGAAGACGAAACCCCAGAAATTATGTATACATCGTAAACATAACAATGTACAGGAAATACCAACCCCTGCTCCGCGCCTCCATTACCAAAGTTTATTTCCGCAATAATTATGTTGACATCGTTAACATAACAATGTATAACTTATCCATAGCCGGGCCCCCTCTGCGGTAGCCAAGAGCCTTCAGGAGTAGATGAAAGATGTATTCGTGGGAAAACCCTGACGATAGACTTTCTATCGCCCAGATGAATTCAGAACTCCAGCACGCCCAGCTGGAGCTCCTAAGCGCCCATTGCGCAACCCACCAGTTGCGGTTGCGGTTTTCTACCGAGGATTTGGCGCGTTTTGGGCAGCGCGACATTCTGCGCAAGTCGGTGCAGTCGGCGGCGGCGCTGAGCGAATTTTATTCGTCCATCGAAAAGAAGATTCCCGCGATCGAGGCCGGCCCCGAGCCTGCGCCCCAGGTCACGGACGAGCAGATCGCCGAAGCGGTGAAGCGGGTTTCCGTTTATTTTAAAGAGCAGCGCGAGCACTATCTTGCCTCCGCCGTGCCGCTCAGCAACCACGAGAAAGCGCTGATGTGGCCGTTTTTTTCCGCCGCTCTGCTCGACCGGGTGAGGATTGTCGAACTCCGTGGAGCGCGCGTCCCGAATCCTCCTTTTTATGAGGAATACAAGGCTTTGGGATTCGTGAACCTGCCCGAGGTTACGCACATGCACTCGCTCACCTTTCTCGATGTGGTGGTGTTCAACGAGAAAATGTCGGAGCGCGCGCTGTTTCACGGCCTCGTGCATGCCGTCCAGTTCGAACTTCTCGGCCTTGAGCGTTATAGCGACATCTTTGTGCGCAGTTTTGTGCGGACCAAACTTCATTTCTCGGTGCCGCTCGAAGCCCACGCGTTTGCGCTGGAATCAAAGTTTGCGGGCACGCCCACCAGCCGGTTTTCCGTCGAAGACAAAGTCCGGCTCTGGATCGACCAGGGCCGTTACTAGCCGCATTGTGTTTTGAGATGTCCGGAGGGGAGTTCTCTTCGGATGCGCGGGCCTCCCCCGTCGCGGTCCCCGGGCCGGCGCAAGCTGTCCCGGGGACCTATACAGTTTGTTTGTCCCCCAACGCTGGACGGGGACGGCGCAAGCCGTCCCCGTTTTTTCTGATTTGATCCCTCAGCGCATTATGTCGCGTGCGAGTGAGAGTCGACGAATCTCCATCGCAGAAAGCGCGCCGCAAGAACAAACGGCGCAGCCCACGCCGGCCGATTGAGAATTGAGAATTGCGGACTCAGCACAGGCTCCTCCGTGCATGCGTGAATCGATTTGATCTTGCCCGGCATTTCTCCGCGCAGCAGATGCCAGGCTTCCTGATACTCGCGATATTTGGCCGTCTCCAGCTTCGGATAAAGCCCCACGCTCCACATCCCCCGCACCACCTTCTCTGGCAAGATGAACCACACATCCTCCGGAATCACATAAGCCGCCACAAAATCAAACGTGTTCTTCTTATACGGACCTTTGCTGTCCTTCAGCGTGCACGAATACCCCTCCGCGCCTTCCTTGAATATCGTGGACTTCACCTGCACCCGCACAATCCGCGCCCCCTGATCCACCGTAAAGTCATATCCTGAAGACTCTCCCCAAGGCCGCGCCAGCAGCAGCCCCAGCTCCATAGCCCGCACCGCAAACACCAACTCCACCCACTCCCCGCGCTTCTTGCAATTTTTGATGATCTTCATCCCAGTAAATCGATTTTTCCGCATACCGCCCCTCCATGACATCACCGCCGGCCGTGAAAATAGGATTGTCATCCTGAGGCGCGTTCTTCGCGCCGAAGGACCCCTGCACTCCATGCCCTCTCCACTGCAGTCTCAGGGACCTCTCCCAAGACCGCGCGATCTAGGATCTAGTTCCAACAGAAAACGCGGCCAGTAGTGGTGGCCGCGCTATTTTTGGAACATAGTCCAATTTCACATGCCCTTTAGGGGACGTAAAGTCTACGAAAGTAGACGTCTACTTTAGTAGACATGCCCGTGTGGAGCTGGCGCCCCGCCCGCTACCTTTGATCTTGCCTTGACCTTGCAAGCTGCGCCATGGGACGCCGCGAATACCGTGGAAGAGCGGCGCTTCAGCGCCGCGCAAGTAGAGGCTCGGGAAGGGCACGAGTTCACTCGTGCCATATCGGCGCCCAACCAGGAACGCGGCTTCAGCCGCTGAGGTACGCGGCAGTTCCGTCCGTCCGCGGAGTTCGCCGGGAAATCCCGAGCGGCACGCAACCGTGGAATCCCACCCTTCGCGAAGAGCGCGAAGGATGGGGCACCCGCGACCGTCAGGACTAGGGCAGACGCTAGAGAATATTTACGGCGCGAGCGGCCAACAGAACCACCGTGGTCAGGGAAATGAGCGATTGAACCATCATGAGGATTTTGGCCCATGCTGATAATACGGGACAGTCGGTTGGTGAAAATGCGGTACTGGTATTGAAGGCGAGAAAAAGGTAATCCACAAAGCCTGGACTCCAGCATTGCTCTCCCATCTCGCGCTTGGCTTGCTGATCGAGAGTCATCTGGGGGAAAAGGAATGCTCCGTCGGTATGGACGCCACGCAGCTCACGCTCGCGGGGACCACCTGCATCCAAACGCCAGTACCACGAGGCGAAGACCAGGATGTTCGTAATCCATAATGCAGCGGCGGAACGCAACAGCTCCTTGGGAGACTGGCGATGCGCGGGTAGAGCCGCGACCAGCAGCGCAAGCGACCAGATCATGTCGACAGTGACGATGGAGCTGAGCAGATAGCCCAAAAACTTATTGAGGCTATCTTTACCGCGCTGGCGTGCCCAGGTCGTGGGAATCAGAAGCACTCCGACAACGGCCAGGATCAACCAGTCGGGGCCCGCTGACAGGGATTCGGGCAGAGAAAGGCGCAATCCGCCTATGGCAAGCAGAGCAAGTATCGCAGGCCAACGCGGCTCCAAATGTTTCGAAGGTTTTGGCATGGTACTCCATGGTGCGAGGCCGACCTGAAAACAGTAATTCAGCGTCGCTCTGAAGATTGTCGCATGATGGGTTGCTTGTCTGAGTGGGCTTGCGGTTAGACGCTGCAAAAAGCAAGCGGGGCGGCTTGCGCCGTCCCGCTTCAAAGTCAAAAGCAGCGGGCGAGGGCGCCCGCTCTACACGAACCTTACGTTCCTTCGCGACCAGCCCGCCAGATACTCTTCCTGCTCCGGAGTGAGGCGGTCGATCTTGATTCCCATGGACTCGAGCTTCAGCTTGGCTACGCGCTTGTCGAGTTCGTCGGGAACCTTGTAGACCTTTTTGTCGAGGGTCTTGAAATTCTTGACCATGTACTCGACTGAGAGGGCCTGGTCGGCGAAGCTCATATCCATCACCGAGGCGGGATGGCCTTCGGCGGCGGCGAGGTTGATGAGGCGGCCTTCGCCGAGGAGGTTGATCTTGCGGCCGTCCTTCAAGGAGTATTCGTCGACGAAGGTGCGGGTGGTGCGCTTCGAGGATGACATATTCTCGAGCGCGGGAATGTCGATCTCGACGTTGAAGTGGCCGGAGTTCGAAATGATGGCTCCGTCTTTCATCAGGGCGAAATGTTCTTTGGTGAGCACGCTCTTGTTGCCGGTGACGGTGCAGAACACGTCGCCGATCTTGGCGGCTTCGGGCATGGACATAACGCGGAAGCCATCCATCACGGCTTCGAGCGCCTTGGTGGGATCGACTTCGGTGATGATGACTTCGGCGCCGTTGCCGCGGGCGCGGCTGGCGAGTCCGCGGCCGCACCAGCCGTAGCCGGCTACTACAAACTTTGATCCAGCGAGCAGGAAGTTGGTGGCGCGGATGATGCCGTCGATGGTCGACTGCCCGGTGCCGTAGCGGTTGTCGAATAAATGCTTGGTGTCGGCGTCGTTCACGGCGACGATGGGATACTTCAGCACGCCTTCCTTCGCCATGGCGTGCAGGCGGATTACGCCGGTGGTGGTTTCTTCGGTGCCTCCGATCACGCCTTCGAGCGCGTCGGTGCGCTTGGTGTGGAGGATGGTGACGAGGTCGGCGCCATCGTCCATGGTGATGTGCGGCTTGTGATCGATGGCGGCGAGGATGTGGTTGTAGTACGTGTCGTTGTCTTCACCCTTGATGGCGTAGACGGGGATGCTCTGATCGCGGACCAGGCTGGCGGAGACGTCGTCCTGCGTCGAGAGCGGATTCGAGGCGCAGAGGACCACGTCGGCGCCGCCGTCGCGCAGGCAGATGGCGAGGTTCGCGGTTTCGGCGGTGACGTGCAGGCAGGCGGAGATGCGAATGCCTTTGAGCGGTTGGTTCTTGATGAATTCTTTGCGAATGATTTGCAGCACCTTCATGGACTGGTTCGCCCACTCGATGCGCTTTTTGCCCAGTTCGGCCAGTTCCAGGCTCTTGATGTCGCTGCTCACTTGTGCTGCTGATGACATACGCCTCCTGTGGCGCGTTTGCTGCTGAAAGATTTTGTTTGGTTACCTGGGTTACTCTGTTTCGATTCGCTCGTTTGATTGCTTGCTGCTTTTTCAGAATACACGAATCGGGGGAAAGGTCAGCATTCCTAAATACTCTTCGGGGAGTGGCACTTTCGGACTAGTTCCCCGGCTGAACTTTGGTTAGCCGTCCTCGCTGCGCTCGGGCTAAACGTTTATTTGCGACACCGCGTTGTGGAGCACGTCTACTTCGCACGGCTACTGGCTCCGACCCGCATCGCTCGCCAGCTTTGCCGCTTTGTCGGTCGCTTCCCAGGTGAAGTCGGGATCGTTGCGTCCGAAGTGGCCGTAGGCTGCCGTCTTCTTATAGATGGGGCGGCGCAGGTTCAGGGAATCGATGATGCCGCGCGGCGTCAGCTTGAAGTGGGAGCGAATCAGATCGGGGATGATCGCGGGATCGACTTTTTCGGTGCCGAAGGTATCGACGCGGACGCTTACTGGATCGGCTACTCCGATGGCGTAGGCCAGCTGCACTTCGCAGCGGTCGGCGAGCTTTGCGGCGACAATGTTCTTCGCGATGTGGCGCGCCATGTAGGCTGCGGAGCGGTCGACCTTGGTCGGATCCTTGCCGCTGAACGCGCCGCCGCCGTGACGGCCCATGCCGCCGTAGGTGTCGACGATGATCTTGCGTCCGGTGAGGCCGGTGTCGCCCATGGGGCCGCCGATGACGAAGCGTCCCGTGGGATTGATGTGGTACTTGGTGTCTTCATCGAGCAGGTGGGCGGGAATCACGGCCTGGATCACATGCTTCAGAATGCCGGCGCGCAGTTCGTCGTTGCTGACGGTCTCGGCATGCTGCGTGGAAATTACGACCGCATCGACGCGCAGCACTTTGCCGGTGGAATCATATTCAACTGTGACTTGGGATTTTCCATCGGGACGAAGGAAGGGAAGCGTTCCGTTCTTGCGCATCTGCGAGAGCCGCATGGTCAGCTTGTGCGCCAGCGAGATGGGAGTCGGCATCAACTCCTCATTCTCGTTGCAGGCATAACCAAACATCATGCCCTGGTCGCCGGCGCCGCCGGTGTCTACGCCCATGGCGATGTCGCCGGACTGTTTGTTGATGCTGGAGATTACGGCGCAGGTGTTGCAGTCGAAGCCGTAGACGGCGTTGTCGTAGCCGATGGCGCCGACGGTACCGCGGACTACGTTTTGGAAATCGACGTAGGCTTTGGTGGTGATTTCTCCGGCGATGACTACGAGGCCGGTGGCGGTGAGGGTTTCGCAGGCTACGCGGCTGGCGGTGTCTTCGGCCAGGCAGGCGTCGAGGATGGCATCGGAAATCTGGTCGGCGATCTTATCGGGATGGCCTTCGGTTACGGATTCGGAGGTAAATAAAATGCGGTTCTTTGTTGCTGGGCTGCTGCCAAGATTTGTTCTCCTTAGGAAACTGCGTTGGACCTTATTTCTGGCGACGGTAGGGGTATTGCTCGCGGGTCACTAGGATCCCACGAAAGACTAACAACCATCATACTATTGGGATCAATCAGGAACAAGATCCGCCGAAAGAAGTCCTTGAAAAGGCTAACAGAGGGTCGGCGGCCGCGCAATGGTTTTGGGGCTAAATGCTGCAGGATGAATTCAATAGCGGAATTGGCGTGGTGGACGGGGATTAGGGCGGCTAGCGGGTTCCTGCAGACGACCCGGAACGGTATACTTCCAACTCGGAAACTGCCCCACTCAAGCCGAAAGACGGCTTGAATAGGCCACCGCCAAACGTGGTGTAGTATGCTTAGCGCTCGGCCGGTCGAGCGGAAGATGCCTTCGACTTCGCTGAGGGCAGGCTCTTCGCTACGTTTGAAAAACGGCTCCGCTCAGGATGACAGTCGTCGGGTAATACTCAAACTGCACCGCTACCCGTTCAATGGCTTGCTTTGCAGCTTCCTCTATGTGGAGTATACTGTGGAGCAGGTTCCACATATGGAAATCGTACAAATCGTGCTGGATAAGAAGCTGTTACACGCCGCCGACCAAGCCGCGAAGCGGACGAAGCGAAACCGGTCCGCTCTGGTGCGCGACGCCCTGCGGGAACATCTCCGGCGACTGGAGTTGCGAGCAGTGAGGAGCGCGACCGCCAGGGCTACTTGCGGCTGTCGCAAGCCGACACCGAAGCGCGGGGATGGGAATCGGAGGCCGCGTGGCCGGAAGAGAAGCCCGGGGTGATCTTCGGGGCTTTAGCTGTTTGCGCGCGAAGAAGCGTTCCGGCCCTGTGTTCCCCGCGACAGCGCCATCGCGTATTTATCAACGGTCACGGTTGCACCGGTCACTTCCACGATTCGCGGCGTGCCATCGGAAGTTGTTTTGAATGAGGAGGACGGCATGAAGTTCCCGTGCGCGTGACTTTCAGTCGAAAGCAACGTCAAGGGAGCAACACGCGCTGCGGGCGTCGGTTGGTCCCACCTTAGTTGCGCAAAAGACACGAAAGATTGTGCTGCTTTGCGGTTCTCTCTGGGTTGCGATTCAGACTAGTTACTGGGAACGCTCGGTCCGCCGCGAGTTTCTGTGTACTAGCTTTGAACCCCCCCGCTCGAGCCAAAGGACGGCTTGAACGCGCCGCCCGTCCGACTCGGGGCAAAGCCCACTCGTTGTTGTCTTGTGGAGGCACGAAGTCAGAATCCCCGCCCTTCGAACTTTTCTTTCGCTCCTTCGGGGTCGTTGTCATTCTGCCTTTCGACCCAGGGCTTGCGGCTCCGCTCAGGGCAGGCTTCTGCGCTGCAAAAATCCGCAGGGACAAGAAGGGGCACCGGCGCCAGGGGTCCTTCGACTTCGGAGCTGCTTCGCGGGGCGAAGCAGTTCCTTCGCTCAGGATGACAGAGCTAATAACACGCTGAGACCGATTACTTCTTGTTCATCCAGACGCGCCAGGTGAGCGGGCCGGCTTTCTTATTTGTTAGGGGTCTGTCTGCCAGCTTGAGGGTCAGCTTGATCTGGCCGTGATGGTAGCCTTCGTGCCAGATCATGTGCTGGAGCAAGAGGATCGGGTGATCGTAGTGAAGATTCATTTCCTGGCCTGCCTCAACCCTGCTCTTTACCGCGTCCCGCACCGCCTGGGCGCTACCGTTCAGCATCTGCGCCATGCGGCTACGGTCGCGCTCGGCGGCCCACTCGTCGTCAGGCACCTTTCTCTCGGGCAGGTCTCCGATGAATTCGGGAGCGTCCTCGGAGACGAACACGAGTCGCACATAGTGGATGTGAGTGAAGACCTGGGCGATGGATGGGCTGCTATCCATTGCCTTGATGTCCATTGCGCTCTCCGGGATCGCGCGGAGCAGGTTAAGCAGGATGGTGTTGTTGCGGTCCCAGGAGTCGAGCAGAGTCTCGAGCAGGTTTTGGTCTGGTGGGTTCGCCATATCCACATCTTCTTCGTTGTTGACGGGAAATTGTAGCGAATTTTGACTGCCGGCATACAAGCTGCAGCGGATGTGTCGGGCTGTTGAACTGTCCCGCTCGAGCGAAGGGACGGCTTGAATGGGCCACCCGCCCGCTTCCCAGCTAAGCTTTAGGCTTGCTCGGGGTGTAGAATGCTGGACGTTTCGACGCTACGAGGAAGTCTGGGCCAATGGATTTCCGATTCGAGATCGACCCGAGGAACAGAATCCTGCTGGTGCGGGTTGAGGGGCGGCTTACGGATGAGTTGCTGGCGGAGATTTACCAGCGGGTGCGGACGCACACGCGCGCGATAGATATTCGAGCGGGGATCGTTGACTTCTCAGCTGTTACTGATTGGGCGCTATCCTCGGTATTTTTGCAGGAGCTCGCGAAGCGGGAACCAGCGATGGCGGATTCGGCCCGGCGGCGTCTCATGCTCGTCGCCCCGGCTGCGGTGGGATTCGGTTTGGCGCGCATGTTCCAGATGCTAGGAGAATCTACGCGGCCGTTGCTGGAAGTGGTACGCACGCTGGAGGAGGCGCTGGCGACGCTGGACGCTCAATCGGCGAAGTTTGAAGCTTTCGAGTAAGCGGCGGTTGGGGCGTGAGTCTGCGCAGTTTGGCTCAGGGGCTAAAGCCCTCGTCAATCGGGATACTTTACGCGGCGCTGAAGCGCCGCTCTTCCACGGTGCTGCACGGGGTCCGAAATACTACCTTATCAAGCAGGGCTTGCTGGTGAATCTCTAGCGAGCTGTTGTCTGCGCTGGCGTGGGCGGGAGCACGCGAAAGCCGGCGGCATCGAAGACGTAGGTTTTTACTTCGCCTTCGCTGCCCTGGGCGGGGATTTCCTTTCCATTCAGCTCGAAGCTGATGCCTGCGGCGTTTCCTGCCTTGACTACCACTTGCCCGTTGGCGCGAACCGAAGTGTGC
This sequence comes from uncultured Acidobacteriaceae bacterium, assembly GCA_963743115.1. Lineage (GTDB taxonomy): Bacteria > Acidobacteriota > Terriglobia > Terriglobales > Acidobacteriaceae > Sulfotelmatobacter. Next base: position 1,044,765 of record CAVUOM010000003.1, read on the forward strand.
GCGGGCGCGATCAGGGTTTCATGGGCTACGGGTTTGCCGTCGGCGGTGATCGAGACCCAACTGGTTTCGTCGGCGCGGATCAGCACGCTGAAGGTGTTGGCCGGTGCGGCTGGAGCGGCTGCGGTGACCTCCTCGGCCGTGGGATTGGCGGAGGATGAGTTTGCGGGAGCCGCGGTCGCGCTGGTGGCGGCGGATTCGGTCGAGATTATTGCGGAGGAAGGTTTAGCGGACGATGTGATTCCCGTAGGAGATGTTTTTGCCTTCAGCGGAGTTGCGGTACGTGGCGGCTGGCTTGGGCGCGCTGGCGGTGCGCTGACGGGAGCTGCGGCCGGAGCTTGATTGGAAGCGAGTGCGGGCAGGGGCGCCGATGTCGGCTCACGGTGCCGGCGAGAATTCCAGAGCGCGAGCGTGAGGGTTACGAGCAACAATGCGACTGCAAGTTTGCCCCACGGAATTTCGGCGGCAGGATCGTAGTTGGGACTACTGTCGGAGCGCTCAGGGTTTCCTGCCGGATATTTTTGGCGGAAACGCCCGGCGAGAGAACGGGCTGCGTTGGAGATTGCGGTCGATGAGGAAAGATCTTGATGACGAGGAGCTTCGTCACGGCTAACCTTTTTCATTGCGACGATCTTCGTTTCGGCGATCTTCGTTGCGACGATCTTCGTTACGACGACGCTGCTTGCGCCGATCCTGGGTGAGAAGCTGGCGGCCGGTGTTGTTGCCGCGATGATCGCGGGGAGGATCATCTTCGGGACGATCCGGTGAGCCGGAGTGTGCCTGGACTTGATTCTCGCGAGTTGATTTTCGCGCGACTGATTTTCGCGAACCTGACTCTCGCGCACGGCGGCCAGGTAGTCGGCTACGGCTTCTTCTTCGTTGAGGCCGACCTGGCGGGCGTAGGCGCGCACGAAACCTTTGTTGAAGACGCCGCCGGGGAGCTGGTCGAAGTGTTCGTCTTCGAGGGCGCGCAGCATGCGGGTGCTGATTTTGGTGGTGTTGGAGATGGCATCGAGCCCGATGCCGTGCTGCTCGCGCTGCTTGCGAAGTTTTTCTCCGAATGCACCCAAGGCCGGCTCCGGCAGACGGGTTAGATTTCCGTCCGCATCGAGATGGAATAATCATAGGCGAAGGCGGGGGCGGACGCTAGAAGGGGTTGGGTGACGGGGGTTACCGTGGGGGAAGGTACCTCGGGGGCTAAAGCCCGAGTGTTATGCGCGTAACGCGGCGCTGAAGGCCGCTCTTCCACGGTGGCGAAGGGTTCGTTCTTATGGCTTTGCAAGTCAGGTCAGGGTCAAAAGCAGCGGACAGGAGTGTCCGCTCACGCGATCAAACTCCTGACCGCGCTTACTGAGGCTTCTTTTCCAGCGTGATGGTGAGGTCGGCTTTGCAGGTTTTGGCGGGGTCGACGAAGGCTGAGCCTTCGCGGCCGCCTTCGGAGGCGCGGAAAAAGAGTCCTTGTTTGGTGCGGTCGGGCAGTCCGGTGAAGCGGGCCTTGCCGGCTGGCGTTGGTGCCGACTTGCAGGTCCAACTTGTGGAGGTACATGAATCCGTAGGCGATGTGGACCTGATGTTGGCGGCGTAGATGGGCGCGCCGGCGTTATCGATGACCGTGAAGTCGGCGGAGCAGGGGCCGATGCCGCCATCGATCACGGGGACGGTTTTGGAGTCGACGGGGGCGGTGGTTTGGGCTTGGCAGCAGACAGGCGCCAGCAGGAAGATGCGGAAGGCGATTTGAAGTGGGTAATGAGTGCTCATCATATTACAAGGATACGCCCGTCTGGCGGGAGCGGCTAGTGAGCAGAGCCATACGTGCGGACTTCCGAGTGCAAGACGCCTCGCTGCGCTCGGCTGGACGGCCGAAGGCGGCCGTCCTCACATGAACCGGACGACCGTCAGAGGTGGCGGAGGAGCCGCCGGCGACGGCGGCGCTACCTGGGCGGTAACCGGCTAATCCAGGTGCCATTGGCTTTAGGGGTTCCGGTTACCAACGTTCATTGCCCCAGTGGCGGTGCGCTCATATAATTTTTGGAACTGTCACTCCGTCCAGCTGAAGATCAGGGAACTTAGGGTCAGGAAATCAGCATCAGGAATAGCCAGCGTCACGGAAAGTCAGGATCAGAGAATCAGGCATGTCCGAGGCCACCGGCACCCAATTGACGCGCCAGAGCCAGGAGCTGACCATCTTCCACGACGTGGCGAAGGCGCTCACGTCGTCGCTGGACCTCGACTCCATTCTGCAGACCATCATGGAAAAGATGGCGGAATACTTCCGTCCCGACACCTGGTCGCTGCTGATGGTGGACGAGCAGCACGATGAACTTTACTTTGCGATTGCGGTCGGCGACGCGGCGGAGGCGCTGAAGAATGTCCGGCTTGAAGGTGGGCGAAGGCATTGCCGGATGGGTGGCGAAGCACGGCGAACAGGTGATATCGGCGGACGTGGAAGACGATCCGCGGTTTGCCAAGCGGGTCGACGAAGCCACGCAGTGGGAGACGCAGTCGGTGATCTGCGTGCCGCTGCGGTCGAGGCTGCGCGTGCTGGGCGTGATCCAGTTGGTGAATGTGGATATGGCGCAATTCAACGAGCCGGAAGTTTTCTTTCTGCAGGCGCTCTGCGACTACGCCGCCATCGCGATCGAGAACGCGCGCTGGGTGGAGAAGATCCAGGAACTGACGATCACCGACGACTGCACCGGGCTCTACAACGCGCGGCATCTTTATAAGACGCTGGAGACCGAGGTTTACCGCTCGTCGCGTTTCGGCTACGAGTTCAGCGTGCTGTTCATCGATCTCGATCACTTCAAGTCAGTCAACGACACGCACGGCCACCTGATCGGCAGCAAGCTGCTGGCGGAAATTGGCTACCTGGTGAAAGCGCAGCTGCGGTTGATCGACTTTGCTTCCGCTATGGCGGCGACGAATTTGTGGTGCTGTTGCCGCAGACGGGCAAAGATCAGGCGCTGGTGGTGGCCAAACGGTTGCGCGATGCGCTGCGCGCCAGCAGCTTTTGCCGCGACGAAGGCTTGAATTTGAATGTGAGCGCTTCGATCGGGCTGGCTACGTATCCGCACGATGCGCGCGATGCGCACGACATCATCCGGCAGGCCGACGAGATGATGTATCTGGTGAAGAACACGACGCGGGACAATATTGGGATTGCGCAGCGGGGAGTGATGAAATGACATTGAGTCGATTGAGCGATCGGGTCATTGAGCGATTTGAAAAGAAATCTTCGATCATCCGATCACTCGATCACTCAATCGCTCAATTTTTTCTCCCGGCTCGGCGGCTTCGCGTCTGGCTTCCACGGATTGGCGTTGGCCGGGGCGTTGGGGTTTACGCCGAAGTCCCAGACGTAGAGGTTCATGCCTTCGTTGCCCTTCATTTCAATCAGCGCGTATTCGCCGGGGCAGGTCTCGGTGGGAGTTAGCTTGAGCCATCCGCCACTGACACGGTCGATGGTGGTTTTCACGAAATGCTGATCCTGGCTGATTTTGCCGGTGACGTTGCGCTTGAGTTGCCGACGATGCGCTTGCCGTTTTTGTCTTGGGCGCACGATGCGGAAGCGATCGAAGGGAACGATGGGCTGCTCGGGTTGTTGCGGCTGCTGCGGTTCTTGTCCGGGCGTGCTCGGGCGGGGAGCGTCGAGGCGGCTGGGACAGATTGGGCGATGAAGTTTGCCGCTGGGCGCGTCGTTCGGATCGTCCTCGACGTTGATGTAGATCGAGGGCACTTCGACGTGGGCCTGAATGCTGGCGTGCTCGCCATCGAGTTCGATGGTCTGGTTGACGCCGGCGGGATTGATTGCGCCGCGAAAAATGTTGGCCTTGGTGTCGCGGTTGACATCGCCCTCGGTCTGCTGCACCTCAACCAGTTGCGGCTGGCCTTGAAAGTTGTCGAGCAGGAAAACGCCGGATTCTTCGGGCAGGCGCAGGCCGGGCGCGACTGCGGAAGGCTGGGATTCTTCGACTGCGCGTTCGGCGTCGATTTCCTTGTCGACGGCCGCGGCTTCGGGAATGGCGGCGGCGGCACGCTCTTTTTCATACTTGTCGGTGGCGGGCCAGTCTACGAGCGCGGTGGGCAGTTCTTCCCATTCGTCGCGCTCGGCGCTGTGGTAGCGCACGCGGTCGCCTTTGACCTCGTATTTGGTCACCAGTTGATAGGAACCGTCTTTGAGAATGAGGCGGCGGGCGAGTTCCTGGGCGGGAGCGTGTGGAGCGAGAGCCAGCACGGCTAAAGTGATGGCTGTAAACATCGGCTTGAGGGGATTCGGCAACGTTGCGGTTCTGCAGATCATGCGTTTATTTGGATGCGCCAGTTTTGATTGTGTTTAGCTGTTATCGTCCCGGGTGTCGTTTATTCCCCGACCGCACGCCGAGCTAGTTGACTGGACGGAATTGAGCGGGGCCAATGAGTGATAAGGCCTGATTTCCTCACTTGAACCGTAGCATAGTAGCAACGAGTTGGTTATGGCGAACCCTGCACACGTCCTTCCAGAGGCGAAAAAGATGAGCTTTGTTATCACCTATGAGGAGCGACTGGCCAGACTGGCAGCAACGAAGATAGCCCTGCAGCAAACGAGACGGTCAAACGTTCGAGCATCTAGTACCGAGTGTCTACGCATGGATTATGGAAGAGGGGTTGGGGAATGTCCGTTCGCAGGTATTTGATCTGATCATAGACTTCATTCACAGGGCCATCGAGGAGCGCAAAGACGCCACCGAAATTAGGAAATCAGCTGTGCTACTTGTATGCGGTAGGCTGCAGTGATGACGCTAGTCGCTATTCTGGAGATTGAGACAGGACACCGCCATTTTGATCCCCCGGTCTGCCTTCGTTGATCCATTGCGAGACTGAGGAAACCGACGCTCCAATGAACAAGCCGATGCCGAACGACGAAGAATGAATCGCCCACCCAAATGTCTCGGGAGGTAATGCATGATCGCAAAAAGGGTAAGAGCAACGGCCGATATTGAGGCGATGCCGAGCACGACTTTCTTCGGAAGAATGATCGAGAGCAGCATTGCAACAGAAATCCCGCCCATACAGTGCCACGCAAAATAGAAGGCAGCAGTTGGCCAAGTATGGACCACATGCCGATGTACAAACACCAGGAGCACAGATCCATCGCCACGTATGGCAATCCGAGCAGCCCTGTCAGGACACCTAGTCGCCGCTGCCATTTTTGAAGGTCCGGCCTTAGAGAGTGAATCACAAGCAACAAGCTTCCCAAAAGTATTATCGAAAGGGTGATCTCGTTAGCAGTAGTGAGGTTTTTCATCGCGGCACAGACAATTATGCTCTAACGACTGAAGATTGTTGCAAAATCCTCATTACACTCACTGACGCCATTCGGTCATCTTCGCCAATTTCGTGCAATATGGGCTGCGTGCGAAAGTTGAGGGCAGTGGGGCTGGGTAAGAAAAAGCCCCACTTCTCGCGCACACAACGCGCGAGAAATGGGGCACCCAGCTTGAGTTCGGACATCTACGTCTATTTCTCTTTTTTGCTTATCTTTTCCTTTTGCGCTGCCATTTCGACGCTGCCGGGTTTCGCTGGGCCGTTACGGTCGACGAGCCGGGCGAAGTCTTCGGCCTTGAAGGGATACTCGCGCGCTGACTCCTGCCCCGTCGGTTTCGAGGTGATATCCACCCGGCGGTTGTAGGCCAGCACGATGGTTTGTATTTTCTGCAGAGCCTTCTGCCGTTCTTCCGGGCTCAGGCTGGCATCCTGTTCCACCTGTTGCTTCACTTGATCGACGCTCAGGTTCTTCTCCTTGCCAAAAGCCTGCGTCTCAATCTTGTCTTCGGGAACCCCCTGTTCCACGAGGAACTTTTTGGCGAGCGCGGCCCGCCGTTCGGAGAGCGGCTGGTTGTAGGCTTCCGGCCCACGCTTGTCGGCGTGTCCGGAGAGAACCAGGCGAGCATCGGGTTCATCCGCCAGGTATTGTGTGAAAGAGGTCGCGATGGCTTTCAGAGTGTCCTTTTCGCTTTCGAGAAGAGCGTTTTCTGACTTGAGCGATCGCGGCCGGTCGGTTGGGAAATAAACGCTGCGCGCGAGTTTGATCTCGGGTTGAACAATCGAGCCCGTGATGTGCAGCGTGGCGGTTTTGGTTTCGGTTCCGCCGCAGCCGTTGCTGGCGTTGAGCGTGTAGGTAACGTTTTCATCGACGGTGCCGGGATCGGTCTTCTTCGGAGTGATCTGCAAAGTGCGGCTTCCGCTGGGATCGACTGTGCCCAATCCTTCGATCGACACATTCGAAGCGTTCTTCGCGGTCCAGTTCAACGCCGTGCTGTCATCCACGACGACTTTGTCGCCGACCTTCTTGTAGTGCACTTCAGCTGGCGCAAGATCCAGATTGGCCTGGACGGCAGTGTTCACATTGACGGTGGCGGTGGAAGTGACGGTGCCGCCGGGCCCCGTTGCGGTCAGGTTATAGGTGGTGCTCTGCGTGGGCTTAACGGATTCCTGACCAGAACTTGCCACCGGCCCAACCGGAGTGATTTCGACGCGAGGTGCGTCCGTTGAGGTCCAATTGATTTGTGAAGCATCTCCGCAGTTCACCTGCGCCGCAGTTACCGATAACTGCGCGGTGGGCTTCGCGACTGCGACGGTCGCACTGGCCGTGCCAACGGTGAAGCGCGGAATGGAACTCAGTTTCTCTCCGCGGGACCAGGGAACCGTTTTGCGCACGCCCTTCGGGACGTCGATTACGACGCGCTGATTCGCGGGTACCTCGACCGAACCTGACCACGCTTCTTATCACCGGATAGAACAGTAACCTGATAAGTGCCGGGTGGAACGACGAGTTCCTGCTTCCAGATCCAGTCGTTATTAAACTCGTCGACATGCCCAACAAATAGTCGGGAGTCTTCCCGTTGAGCAGTACCGCATCGCGAGGAGGTCCTCCGATTGAGATGGCGCCGAAGGGGCCGGAAACGGTTCCGCTGACCGGGGTCAGAGTGACGTCGAGTGGAGTGTTTTTGCCCGCGGTGATGGTGACGGTTTGGGTTGATGGAGTGTAGCCGTAGTTGGCCAGTTCAATTTTGTGGTCGCCCGGGCTGAGGCTCAGGGAGTGGTGTTCGCTGGCTTCGCTGATGGCGCGTCCGTCTACGAAGATGTAGGCCTGTTTGGGAGTGACATGAAGGACGAGTTTGCCGTCCTGGGCAAAGCCTGAGGTTCCACCCGCCAGCAGGAGCACAGCGGCGGATAGAAAGAAACGGGAAAGCAGGGTGTGAAGTTTCATAGGAATCTCCTTACCTCGGGATCTGGCTCTGGGCGCGATTCGAAAAAGAGGACGTGATCCGGAGCCTCTCTACGACGGAGTCCATGCTTGCTGGCGGGTTTGGTGCGTTTCGCCCGCGTTGGATCCCGGGCTAATACTGCGGACGTCACGTAGTATACGCCAAAACAGCATTAAAATAAGGGTTCGGCGCTTCCAGGCACTCGCCGGACGGATGCCGCGGCTTGTAGTATTCTCGGCTTGTCTATATTCTGTTGCACGCGCGACGCCACCGACTCCAGACTCAATGAACCCTAAATCTATCCTTCGTTCTTACGTGCTGTTTGCGCTGGCCGGGAGTGCGACGGCCTTCGGGCAGACGGCTGCGACGCCGTGGCCGCGCGGCTCAAGCCAGCCCGCAATATTCGGTGCAGGGAACGGTTGCTTCCGCGGCATCGCCGCAGGGAGCACCGGTTTCCTATGCGTCGGTGACGCAGATGAACGGGTTGTTGGCGCAACTGGAGACGACGTCGAAGGCCACGCAGGACGACCTGTCGAAGCTGCGGATCGAGCGCTGGAAGACGGACGGCACGACCAAGAAGCAGGCGCTGGGTAATGTGGATTCGATCCAGCGAAATTTGCAGAGTGCGCTGCCGGAGATTATTGGGCAGCTGCGCAACTCGCCGGAAGACATGCCGGCGACTTTCAAGCTGTACCGGAATCTGGATGCGCTCTACGACGTGCTGGGAAGCGTGGTGGAATCGGCGGGAGCGTTTGGGCCGAAGGACGACTTTCAGGCGCTATCGAACGATCTGAACAGTTTTGAGGGCACGCGGAGGCAGACTGGCGGAACGGCTGGAGAATTTGGCTTCGTCGAAGGAGCAGGAGATTGCTGCGGCTGCGCGCCGACTTGAAGACGGCGCAGGCGGCGATTCCGGCCGCTCCCGCGAAGAAGGTTGTGGTGGACGATAACGAGCCCGCGAAGAAGCCTGCCGTGAAGAAAAAACCGGCGAAGAAGCCGGCGGCTCCGACGAGGGCAGCTCCGCGCGACACCGGCGACGCAGCCTAAACCGCAGTAGCGGTCCGGCCTCAGTAACCGGCGTCCGGCTTCCGGAAGATCCTGTGAGTGCAGCCGCCCAAGTGCTGGCACCGGAACCGAACGCCGGAAGCCGAGAGCCGGACGCCGGATGCCGAATCTGATACCCTTCCTTCCGCATCAGATTGCAAACGAGAATCCAGGCATGAGCGGACACGGCAGCATTCCCGCGATCATTTTCGGCGTCGTCATTATCTGTCGTGGTGTTGCTGGATGCGTTTGAGACGGTGGTGCTGCCGCGGCGGGTGACGCGGCAATTCAAGCTGACGGCGTGGTTTTACCGCCGCACGTGGATTCCGTGGAGAGAGATTGCGGCCGCATCAAGACGCCGTCGCGGCAGCAGAGTTTTCTGGGATATTTCGGTCCATTGTCGCTGATCATGCTGCTGGCGTTCTGGGCCACGGGCCTGATCTTCGGCTTCGCGCTGCTGCAATACGGCATTGGCGGGCATGAACAGTTGGGAAACGAGCCGCATCACGTTTGGCCGGATTCTCTACCATAGCGGGGAGACTTTCTTCACGCTGGGGTATGGCGATATTGTGCCGACATCACGCCAGGAGCGCGCTTCCTGTCGGTGTTCGAAGCGGGGATGGGCTTCGCATTTCTGGGCGTGGTGATCGGATACCTGCCGGTGGTGTACGGATCGTTTTCGCGGCGGGAGATTCAGATTTCGATGCTCGATGCGCGTGCAGGATCGCCGCCGACTGCGACGGAATTGCTGGTGCGGCTGGCGGGGAGTTCGGAGAATCCAGCGATTGAGCAGACGGTGTTGGATGAGGTGCTGCGCGACTGGGAACGCTGGGCGGGCGAGTTGCTGGAGAGCCATATTTCGTATCCGGTGCTGAGTTTTTTTCGTTCGCAGCACAGCAACCAGTCGTGGCTGGGTGCGCTGATGACGATGCTGGATGTGACTTCTCTGGTGATCACGGGGATTGATGGAATTCATCCCGGGCAGGCGCGAGCTGACGTTTGCCATGGCGCGGCATGCGGCAGTGGATCTGGCGCAGGTGGTGAATGCGCGCTACGATCCTGCGGCGCCGGATCGGCTGCCGGACGCGGACTACAACGTGCTGCGAGAGACCTTGGCAGAGGCGGGATTGAAGTTGCGGAGTACGGAGAGAGGCGCGCCAGAAACTAAATCGATTGCGGTCGATGTACGAGCCTTACTTGCATTCCACGGCGAAAAATCTGATGGTGTCGCTGCCGCCGTGGAAACATCCGACGAAGATGCGGGACAACTGGCAGGCGGGGCCGTGGGATCGGGTGATCCAGGCTAAGGGACTGGCAGTGCTGGGGCAGAAGCCGGTAGCGTGCCGCCAGGGTTGAGTTGACGATCACTTTTGAGAAGCATTGAGCTCGATCGGGCGATTGAGCGATATGAACGATCTATCGATGAAAAGTATTGGCGAAAACGTGGTGCGCATTGAGGCGGAGGCGCTGCGGGCGCTGGCGGATCGCATTGCCGGTCCGATGGCGGGGGATTTTCAGCGCGCGGTCGAGTTGATGTTTTCCTGCGCGGGGCGCGTGGTGGTGACCGGGATGGGGAAGAGCGGGCTGATCGCGCGCAAGATTGCGGCTACGCTGAGTTCGACGGGAACTCCGGCGCTGTATTTGCATCCGGTGGAAGCGTTGCACGGCGATTTGGGAATGGTGGTGCGCGGAGATGTGGTGCTGGCGCTTTCGGCGTCGGGTGAGACGGAGGAGATATTGGCGTTGCTGGCAACGATCAAGCGGCTGCGGGTGCCGCTGATTGCGATGACGGGGGATGAGATTTGTGGACCTGCAGGGGCTAAAGCCCTCATCTTCTAGATCGCCAACGGCACGGCGGAAGCCGTGCCCGCTCCACGAGCGAAACTATGGCGACGAGTTTCTACGCTGGCGGCGGCGGCGGATGTGGCGCTGGATTGTTCGATTGCGGAGGAGGCTTGTTCGCTGGGGCTGGCGCCGACGGCTTCGACCACGACCATGCTGGCGCTGGGAGACGCGCTGGCGGTGACGCTCAGCGAGAAGCGCGGATTTAAGGAAGAAGATTTTGCCAATCTGCATCCTGGCGGGAAGTTGGGAAAGAGGCTGGCGCGGGTGGAATCGTTGATGCACACGGGCGAGGCGCTGCCCTGCGTGGGTCCGCAGACGAAGATGCCGGATGTGATTTACGAAATGTCGCGCAAGAAGCTGGGCGTGACCGCGGTGGTGGAGGGCGAGAAGCTGGTGGGAATTATCAGCGACGGCGATTTGCGGCGCCTGCTTGAGAAGCGCGGGAAAGATGTGCTCGATCTGACGGCGGGCGAGGCGATGACGAAGAATCCGCGGACGATTGCGGCGGGGGAGTTTGCGGCGACGGCGCTGGCGCTGATGGAAGAGAAGAAGATTACTTCGTTGATGGTGGTGGACAGAGAGCGGAAACTGATGGGATTGTTCATCTTCATGATTTGTGGAGTACTGAACTGTTTAGCGAACCCGGTGCATGTGCGCGACATGATGCTGCGCAAGCATCTCTCGGCGGAGAAGTCGCTGGAGCTGAACCGGCTGTTTGTTGAGTATCAGAAATTTTTCGGGGAGACGCAGAAGCTGGGGAAAGAAATATTGAGGCAGTTGGCTTCCTAGTGTAGATGAAGCGGAGGGCATTCCAAATGAAACGCCTAGTGCTAACTGTGTTCATTTTCCTAACATCGTTGGTGGCCTATTCAGCGGAAACCCCAAAGCCCCTATTCATCATGGCTCGCTGTGATGGGAAACTTTCTTCGGTCGTATTTTCTTCCCTCAAAGAAGCCGCTGGCACTTCGCCGAAATATCGGGTGGTTCCCACTTTGGATGACAACGGCCATCTTGATACGGTGCAAACCATCCACATGACTTGCGCGGAAAACAATGAAGTTACAGCGGTGGCGACTCAGTTCGGGATAGCCAAATGTCGAAGCACCGCTGTCTGTCACTCCGTTATTGACGGCATTTCTCTTAACGTGGCATTGTGCGACGCCAATCCTCCCTGTGGACTGTGGACGCGCTCTTTTCAAAGCATTCGACTCTTATATCAATCGTCCGAATCCGACTCCCTTAAACGTGGATTAACTCTAGAGTGGCCAGCACTCGCATGGCCGCCTTTCTCCGAAGTCCTTACGGAAATCATTTACAATAGCCAATTCCACATCCACAGGAACTCATTCTCTATGCATCGATGGTCAGAACTCTTTATTCCTACACTGCGCGAGGCTCCGGCCGATGCGGAAGTGGCCAGCCACAAGTTTCTGGTGCGGGCTGGGTATATTCGGCAGCTGGCGGCGGGGATTTATTCGTATCTCTTTCTCGGCAACCGCTCGTTCAACAAGATCATGGGCATCGTCCGCGAGGAGATGGACAGGATCGGGCAGGAGTTTTTTCTGCCGGCGCTGCATCCGCGCGAGCTTTGGGAGGCCAGCGGGCGCTGGGCTTTGATGGGCGACAATCTGTTTCGCCTGAAAGACCGCAAGGGCGCCGACCTTGCGCTGGGCATGACGGAAGAAGAAGTGATGACTTCGATTGCGATGAAAGAGCTGCGCAGCTACAAGCAGTTGCCGCAGATCTGGTACCAGATCGCTCCGAAGTTTCGCGATGAGCCGCGGCCGAAGTCCGGGTTGCTGCGGGTGCGGCAGTTCATGATGAAAGATGCGTACTCGTTCGACATCGACGCGGCCGGGCTGGATGTTTCCTACAAGAAGCATTACGACACTTATTGCCGCATTTTCGACCGCTGCGGATTGAAGTACATGGTGGTCGAGGCGGATTCGGGAGCGATGGGCGGCAAGGAATCGCATGAGTTCATGGTGCGCACGCCGGCGGGCGAGGATCAGATTGTGAGCTGCGATGGCTGCAACTACGCGGCGAACATGGAGAAAGCTACGTCGAAGCTGGAGGCAGTCGAAGACTTGAAGGCCGAAGGCGATGGCAAGCCGCTCGAGGTGCACACTCCGGGGCAGAAGACGATTGAAGATGTGGCGCGGTTTCTGGGAGTGTCGCCGAAGAACAAGATCAAGACGCTGGCTTTCATGACGGACGAGCCGGGTCGGAAAGTTGGCGTCGAGCAGAAGACGAGCAAGAGCAAGTCGAAATCACGGGCGATTGTGGTGCTGATGCGCGGCGATCATCAGCTCAACGAGGCGAAGCTTCGACGGCTGGGACCGTGGGGGTTGCGACGCGGCCCATGGAGGAAGAGCGAGATCAAGGCGCTGTTCAACTCTCCGGCGGGATATTTGGGGCCGGTGGGGATTGACTGGGCCAAGGATTTGAAAAAAGATGCAGGGCAGCCGGCGCTGCTGGTCGATAAGGCTCTCGAAGGCCGCGCGAATCTGATCGCCGGCGCGAATAAAGAGAACTATCACCTGAAGAATCTCACGCCGGGGAAGGATTTTCATCCTACGGCGTATGCCGATCTGCGTGCGGTGACGGCGGGTGAAGCTTGTCCGAATTGCGGAAAGGCGTTGCGCATCGATACGGCGGTCGAGATTGGGCACATCTTCAAGCTGGGTTACCGCTATTCGGAGTCGATGGGCGCGCGCGTGCTCGATAAGAACGGCAAGGAAGTTACTCCGATCATGGGCAGTTACGGCATCGGGATCGAGCGCATTCTCACGGCCGCGGTGGAGCAGAGTAACGACGAGAATGGATTCTGGCTTCCCCCATCGATTGCGCCGTTTGAAATTGTGGTTACTCCGGTCAATGTGAAGGATGAGAGCTTGCTGAAAGCGGCGATCGACCTTGGAACACGTCTGGAATCCGCCGGCTTTGATGTGATCCTCGACGACCGCGACGAACGGCCCGGGGTGAAGTTCAAGGACGCCGATCTGGTCGGAATCCCCTTTAGAATCACGGTCGGAAAGAAGGTTACCGAAGGTACTGTGGAAGTGGTTCTACGCTCGACTCGCGAAGTACGCGATGTTACGATCGCGACGGTAGTGGAATATTTTCAAGGAGTGCTGCCAGCCAGGACCTGAAAGTTGCGTCGCTGGCCGGCGGCGCAGTTTTAAGACTATGGGAACTTTTAAGACACTGGTGGGATTTGCAGTACTCATATTTGTGGTGGTCGCGCTGTTCCAGGTGCTTCCGCCCATCATGGCAAATTTCAGCTTTACGGACGACCTCAGGCAGGTCGCGATGATGGCGGGCGCGAATCCGCAAAAAACGGACGATGACGTCCGCAATGATGTGCTTCGCAAGGCCAGGGAGCACGACCTGCCGATTAATGAGAAGCAGGTGACGGTGCAGCGCATCCTTACGCCGGGCCTGATGGCAGTTTACGTTGCCGCAGATTACACCGTGCCCGTCAACCTGCCCGGTTATTCCTTTGAACTGCACTTCAATCCATCGAGCGAAAATAAGTAAGAATCAGTTGCCGGTTGCCAGTGGTCAGTTGCCAGTTGGACACTGGCTCGCCTGACCACCCGCCTGCAGGACTCGTTACACATCCTCTCTTGAAACTCAAGTCTTCACACAGGTTGACTCCAGACGCATCCTCTCGCCTAGCCTGCCGTTAGGCGCGGTGCTCCGCCTTAGCTGCCGGTGTCCCAATCTGCAGGGCCTTGCGGAGAGCATAGCCGTATCCCGAACATCTGTGTGAGGAAGCGTAACCGGCTCGTCCGGCGCAGTGCGACGGAGGAATGGATCGAGGCTCGAAACCTGATGGCGAGTGAGGTTGAAAACGAAAGCTGCGCGGCCGGTGGCCACGCAGCTTTAGAGGACGACTCAAAGGTAAGCTACCGGAACCAGCGTAGCATCAGGACCAGGTCTGCCAGGAGAGCAGACGCGAACCTCAACAAAAGATCTACGACGGACCGCAGGTGCCGTCGGGGGCATTGCCCGCTGCCGAACCCACGCCGATCGCGACCGGCTGCGATACCATGCCGTTATAGGTCGCCGTTACTTCATAATATCCGGTATAGAGCCAGTTATATTGCGGCGGCGTCGGCAGCGCGGGGGGGGTGCCGGAAGGAAGATCGATCCAGGTGCACTGAGCTCCCACAGCCGTCATCAGCCCGGTCGCGTTGATGGGCACGCTGGTCGGGCCATAAGCCAGAAGTGGTACCGGCACCGTCCCACAAGGGTTAGTCGGATCGCCACTGGACTGGCAACCTACCGGCATAACCGTGTAGGTGACCGAGTTGGTGACAGGGACGGTTTTGCCGCTGTGGTAGACCGTCATCGTCTGCAGCTGCAGGGTGCCATCGATGCCCGCGAGATTGAAAAATCCGCCGCTCGACGAGCCAGTCGACGTGATCTCGATCGACTGAACGTAATCTGAAGTGCCGCATCCGGTTGAGATGAGCGACAGGGCGACGAGCAATGCGGCCAGAATGTTTGTGCGTTTCACGTGAGAGAATCCTCCTGAAAAAATCCCCGCTGATTCCAATCCGAATGTTGTCAGCTTCTAATAATGGAGGCAAGGGAAATGTGTGGTTACCATGCAAACCATTGGTCACGTCCAATAGTCACAGCGAGATTTTTTCCGCGCGCGGCGGAAGGATTTTATCTTCAGATTAAGAGTGAGTAAGTGTGGCTCGCATGGCTATCGTATGCAGTCAGATAGAAACTATTAAACCACCAGACCCCAAGCCCCTTGCGCCTTTGCGAAGTTTTCGTGGTCACTCAATGGAATCGACAGCGGCGCTGAGCCTAAATCTGTGAGTCTAAAATCTGAACTTCAACCTTTCAGGGATTGTCAGGCTTGAGCGCGATCTTAGACGACGGCGCAGATTCCCGGACTTAGCTTCGGGTGCCTCGCGCGATTAGTACCCATAATTCTTTCTCAAGGGCCAGTGACATTCGTAACGTTGCCACTAAGTTACCTTCCACCTACTATCCCAATTAGGTTAAGAGCTTTATCACGCGTTTGCCGCTGATCAGGCCCCTGCGGGCAAGCGCCAACGCGCCGGTGGAACGGCTTGGAACGGGCGAGAAGCAGATTAGCAATCGTTTCCTCAGGCTTGCAGCCAGTGTATACGCAACCAGTGAAGCTCAGGTGGAGGCAGTTCATGAAGATGCAAGTTCGAGTGCTACTCGGTGTGCTGGTGGCGCTGGCATTGATGTTCCTGGCCGGTTGCGGCGGCTCCTACAATTGCGCTATCACCTTCGGCAGTTCGAGCTGCACGCCCTCCGGTTCGGGGCTTGGCGGAAGTGGCACGGGCGGCACAGGTGGCGGCGGCGGCGGGGGCAGCGCGCCGACGGCTTTTGCTTACGCCGTAGATCAGACCGGCGGCACCACAACTGGCACCATGGATGGCTTTGAGTTCAACGCAAGCGCAGGGACGTTTGCGCCCATCAATGGCTTCAACGCGCCGGCGATTCCGCCTACTGATCCGAGCATCGGCGTGGTAGTGGCACAGCAACAGTTTCTCTACAGCGCGTTTGCTTCAACGAACCAGATTTATGGATGGTCGGTCGATAAAACCTCTGGAGCGCTGACCGCAATCAGCGGCAGCCCTTACAGCGTGTCCTATCTTGGATTTGTCGGCGTGAGCGGATTCAATCAACTCAGCATGATCACCAATCCCGCGGGCACGCTCTTGTTCGTCGCCGACGCGGGCAACAATGAGATATGGGTCTACCAGATCGGGCTGGCCGGCGGCTCAACGCCGGGGGTGTTGACGCCAGTTCCGAATTCTCCGTTCTCGACGGGAACCTTCCAGCCCTGGAACATGACCACCGACGGCCTGGGAAAATACTTGTACGTGACATCTATTACTGCCGACCACCTGGGCCTCGGTATCGCGGCGTACAGTATTGGAACCGGAAGCAGTGAGGGAACTCTCGCGGCGGTGGCGGGTAGTCCATTCTTTTCTACCCAATCTGCGGCCTACAACATGTGGGCAGTGCAGGGCGAGCCGACTGGAACATTTCTGATCGGGACCAGCGGCGAGACTGTGGCCACCGGGGCGGCCGCCGATGACAAGAATCTCTATGTTTATTACATTGAGCAAAGTGGGACGGCTCCGGGCTCGATAAAGCCGGTAGCCAACTCGCCGTTCGCCACGGTGTATGCGCCGTTCAATATCGCAGTCCAGCCCGTCGAGGCCAACGGGGAGTTTGTCTATTCGTTCGGCGTCAACGATCTTGCCAGCGCCTACAATCCGGTGGAAGGCTATTTGCTGAACACCACCACTGGTGCGCTGACTGCTATTACCCCCGGTTCGCCTTTCAGCGGCGTAACTTTTGCGCTGTTCGGCCAATTCGACCAGAGCGGCGACTATCTGTTTTCTTACGGAGATACCGCCACTCCCCAGCTTGCGGTGATGGACGTCACCGCCGGCACAGGGGTGCTTACCGAGCCGCTCACGCCGACTCCGCTCGTGACTACCGGATATTGGGCGGTGACCGATCCGCAATAAGCGCTCCTGGTCCGCTTGGTGTAGCGGAATCAGCATTCCACACTGTTAACAGCTTAGAGACCCGCATGAACTGCGGGTCTCTTTTTGTTGGTGTGCGCGGCGGTACAATGGAGGCATCGCATCCTGACATTAACGGCGGCAGGGAAGCGCAAAGGATGAGCCCAGGGCAAACCTTTCGGCGCATTCTACCGTCTGACCAGCAGGCAGTCTTATTCAGTAGGCGTTGAGTCAAACCGTGGCCATTAAAATCAAGATCCCGAGGAAGGGAAGTAACGGAGCCGGCAACGGCGGCCCGTCCGGCCGCAAGCTGACCCGCGACCCCGTGATTCGGGCCGCGGTTGTCATCTTCCTGGTGGCGGCGATTGGCCTCGGCGGATTCTTTTGTTACTACTACATCAAGTACGACCGCATCATTGCGCAACGCTTCCGCAGCCCGGTGTTCAGCAATTCTGCCAAGATCTACGCTCTGCCGCGGACGGTGCACGACGGCGACAAAATAGATGCCCGGGAAATCGCCGCGCTGCTGCTCCGCGCGGGCTATTCAAACCAAGACGGGCAATCGCCTCTCGGCACCTTCCATCTGGTAAGCGACGGGATCGAGATTACGCCGGGGCCGGAGAGCTACCACAGTCCGGAAGCAGCGCACATTGCCATTCAGGACGGGCAGGTAGAAAAGATCGTCAGCCGGGGCAATGAGCTTTCCGCCTACGAACTCGAGCCGCAGCTGGTAACTGCGTTGTTCGATTCCGGACAGCGTTCCAAGCGCCAGGTGGTGAAGTACTCGGACATTCCCAAAGTAATGATCGATGCCGTGCTGGCCATCGAAGACCGGCGTTTCTTCGAGCACAGCGGGGTGAACTTCATCCGCATGTTTGAAGCGGGGTGGATCGACCTGACCCGGCAACGGCACGAGCAGGGTGGTTCGACCATCACCATGCAGCTCTCGCGCGGTTTCTTCCTGACGCCGGAAAAAACCGTGCGCCGCAAGCTGACCGAGATGCTGATTGCCGAGGAGATGGAACAGAAATTCAGCAAGCAGCAGATTCTTGAGTTCTACGCCAACTGGGTAAACCTGGGGCAGCGCGGATCGTTCGCCATTAGCGGCTTCGGCGAGGCCTCGCAATCCTATTTCAATAAAGATTTGAAAGACATCACGCTGCCCGAAGCGGCGCTGCTCGCAGGCATCATCCAGGGACCGAGCCGTTTGTCGCCCTACCGGCATCCCGAGCGCGCGTTGGAGCGCCGCAACCTGGTGCTCGATTCAATGGTGGAAACCCACGCCATCACCCGGGAGCAGGCTGAAAAAGCCAAGGCCGCCCCGCTCAAGCTCGCGCCTCCGAATGTGGAAGCCAGTGACGCGCCGTATTTCGTCGATATGGTGCGCGACACTCTGATCAACAGATTCAGTGAACATGACCTGAACGACCAGTCCTACCGGATTTATACGACGCTCGATCCCGATCTGCAGAAGGCTGCGGCGCAGTCGGTCGAGATGGGCATGAAGCTGGTGGATGAGCAAATCACAAAGTTGCGCACCAAGCGCGTGAAGGTGGGCAAGAAAATTGAGACGACGGTGACGCCGGGCCCCCAGGCCCAGGTCGCGATGGTCGTGCTCGATCCGCACACCGGCGCGGTGCTGGCTTTGGTTGGAGGGCGCGATTACGGTTTCAGCCAGCTGAATCACGCCTTGTCGAAGCGGCCCACTGGTTCGATCTTCAAGCCGTTCGTTTATGCCGCGGCAATGAACACCGCGCTCGACGGCTCAACCAATGTGATCACTCCGGCTTCCACGGTGACCGACGCGCCCACCAGCTTTGCCTACGGGGACCAGATCTATGAGCCGCGCAACTATAAAGAGGAGTACCACGGCGACGTGACGCTCCGCTATGCGCTGGCCATGTCGCTGAACAATGCGACCGTCAAAGTCGCGGAGGAAGTCGGCTACGACAAAGTGGCGGACCTGGCGAAGTCGGCGGGAATCACTTCCGTGAAAGCGACGCCGGCCATGGCTTTGGGATCGTACGAGGCCGCTCCGCTCGACATGGCGGGAGCCTACACCTCGTTCGCCAACGGCGGTGACCGGCTCTCTCCCATCCTTGTGAACTCGGTGCGCAACGCCAAAGGCGATGTAGTGGCGAACTTCAAGACTGACCAGCGCCAGGTGCTCGATCCGCGCATCGCCTACGTCATGACTAACATGATGGAAGGTGTCATCAACAACGGCCTCGGCTATACGGCGGTTCGCTTGCACGGCTTTTTGCTTCCTGCCGCAGGCAAGACGGGTACCTCGCACGACGGCTGGTTCGCCGGCTACACTTCGAATTTATTGTGCATCGTCTGGGTCGGCTACGACGACTATAGCGATATTCGCCTCACCGGCGCGCAGACCGCCGGACCTATGTGGACCGAGTTCATGAAGAAGGCGTCGGCGCTGCCGCAGTATGCCGATATGAAAGAATTCTCGCAGCCGAACGGCGTGGTCGATGTGCAACTGGACAAGGCGACGAACCGCCTGGCTACGTCTTCCTGTCCGGATGATTACACCGCGGCCTTCGTGTTGGGCACGGAGCCGCGTGAGACTTGTGATCAGCAGGCCGGAGTGACTGGATTTCTCTCCCGCTTCTTCGGCACCGCCCAGAAGCCATTGCCGCCTCCGAATTCGGCCAACGCACAAGACCAGCAAAACGACCCGCAAAAAAAGAAGGGATTCTTCGGCAAGATCGCAGGAATCTTCAAGGACGACAAATCTCCGACCCCGCCACCGAAGCCGCCAGATACTACCCAGACTGCACCGCACTGACGCTTAGTGTTCCAGGCTAGTCAAAAGCCCCGCCCTGTCGCAAAGGACGCGACTAGGACGGGGCACCCGCTGAGGTTGCAACGATGTTTACAGGGTTACGGCCACGGCGACTGCCAGCGTCCCGTCGGCAGGTTTGCCAGCGTTGATGGTGATCGGCTGAGTGTGTTCCCGCACAAAATCTGCAGCCAATTCCGTAGTCACCGTGGCGGTTGGTGAAAACATAATCACCTCCAGGCCTCCTTGGAGCCCGTTGATGACAGTGGTCGAAGGCGTGAATAGCACCCAGGAAAAGGGGATGTTCACTTTGCAAGTCGCCGTGGAACCGGACACCGTGGCAATGCTAGATGCGTTTTCGTCATAGTCGAAGAGCGTGCCCGCCGTCTCGTTTTCGGAACTTGCGTCCGCGGTTACAGTGCAAGCGATTTTGTCCCCTGTTGGAAGGGCTGTTTTTAACGTGATCGTAACCGTGGCTTCGACCGTGCCGGTGTAAGTTGTGGTTGCGGCGGCGGCGTCAGTTATGTCTGCCGTCCCCAGAGGATGAAAGATTCCGGTCTTGGAATCCTGAAACCCGAAGACCTTTCTTGCAGAAGGCCGATTTGCGGTTTGCGCGAGAGCCAGGACTGATCCACCCAGGGTCATAAGCGCGAATACAGCGACGAGAGCGATGGAGTGTTTACGCATTGGTAGTTTCCTTTCGGAGGGAATATCGGGGGAGAGCAGTGTACGACACTTCAACTGGTCACGCGAGGTTTTTCCCGGAAAGTTTTCAACAGATAGGGTGGGAAGTCCCTGCAGACTAACGTTGTAGAAGCCGCGCCCAGCGGGGATTTCGGGGTTAGGAATGAACCGCCCCAATTCTCCCAAGCAATGGTCAAACCAATTTAGGATTGCGCTCCGATTAAAGTCGGAGGGTTCGAACGATGGCTCGCAGCCTTAGAAAAATCCACAGCCCCCATGTGACATCCGACCTTGTGCTCGCCATCGAAATTGCGCGATCATGACTGAGCAGAACGGAGTACGGGCAGACTGACGGGCGAGCCCCCAACTCCCTTGTTTTCAAGATTTTGACCTTTAAGCTCTTTGACATCAAGATTTTGCAGGCACTCTTCTGCAGAACCCGCGCCCCGCAGGACTTTCGGAAAAGACGGGGGAGGGGGGGTACCCCTGTTTTACCGGCCTGCCCAAACAAAACATCCTGTTCCGGGAAGGCCCCTGAAGCTTTATTTCAGCGGGAAATCAACAGGCCTAAATCCGGCTCGAAGACTCAAATTTCTTCGCCGTCGGGTGAAAAGTGTGGCAGAATGGCCGCGTTGGAGTTGGTCGCTTTGGGGGTGTGCATGTCCTACCGAAAGACCTGCCTGATTCTTCTTCTCGTTGTAATCCCTTTCACAGCCGCACAGGCGCAAGTCGCTCATCCGGAGCAGGTGCAGATCGCACCTCCGTTGATTCGCGCCATCGATCCTCCCGCTCCGGACGCAACCGCAGCCGAGCTCGAGCGACAGGGCGACGCCTTGCATGCGGCCAAGCTCTATTTAGATGCGCTGGATTACTATCGTGCAGCTTTGCTGAAATCACCGAACAGCGCCCCGGTGCTGAATAAAATGTGCCGCAGCGAATTGCTGATGGGCCGCTGGAGGGACGCGCGCAAGAGTTGCGAGCGTTCGATCAAGGCGAATCGCGCATTCGCGGAGGCCTACGGCAACCTGGCAGTCGCCTATTACGGAGACCACAAGTATGGCGCTGCCATCAAGCAATGCAATAAGGCTATTGCGATCGACAATACTTCCGCGGCGTTTTTCAACAATCTCGGAGCGGCCTATTTTGCCGAGAAAAAGTTCGAGCCCGCAGTTTCCGCCTATCAGCACGCCTTGCAACTCGACCCTGATGTCTTTGGACGCAGTTCACGCGCCGGCATTGAGGCGCAACTGGCTGGCCCGGAAGATCGCGCCCGCTTCGATTACACGATCGCAAGGTTATACGCCAAGATGGGCTTCTCCGAACAATCGCTCGAGTATCTGAAGAAGGCGATGGAAGCTGGGTACAAGGATCTGAAGAATGTGTACAAAGACGAAGAGTTTGCGGCCCTGCGGAAAAATCCGCGCTTCACCGAACTCATGGCCTCGAAAACGGCGGCGATTACGGATTAGGTCAGGATCGACCGTGATATTTACTTGTCTGGCGGAGTCCTTTTCTACAGGATGATCCGGAAACGTCTACAGTATCCACCCGATTGATCGTTAGAAAGATGGCTCCGTTTGCGCGAAAATTACAAAGCTTTACAAAATTAGACGGAACTTGGCCGGGTTCTGGGGTTTAATCAGGTTAAATACTCCTGAAAACAACAGGGTGAGTAAGGAGAAACGGTAGCCCATCGGATGCTGACCCGAGCACGCCCCAAGCAAGCATCCGGTGGGTTTTTTGTTTCTGCCTGCTGCTACTGGGGTTTTAACGCAGCATCCAAATCATTCGCCGCTTTGCTGATGCCCGCAGCGATGTTCTCAACCACTTGGGCGACCATGGGAATCTGAGCATCGGCTTCCTTCCATTTCTTTTCGTCCATGTATTCGCGTACAGCGGCAATGGGTTTCGCGCCGTATCCGGTGTAAGCGCCAGGAGCATAAATCTGGTTCTTGAACCAGGGACGCTCAGGCAGACCTTTCTCATTCAGGAACAGCCGCGAGATGCCAATCAGATCAGCGTTCACCGCTTCGAGAGCTCGTGGAGAAACCGTCGCGCCGCTGCTCTTGAATTTGGCCAGCGCCTTCGAGTAATCGTCGGCACTCTTCTTCAGTAATTCGATGGAATTCTTCAGCGGCGCGAAGTTCATGAATGGCGGCACGATTTCCACCGGAGGTGGAACGTAGGTTTTGTGCGGATCGGAAGTCGCCGTGAAGACTCCTTCTTTAAGTTCGAGATTGCGCTCGGTGAACTCGTCCTGTTTGTCCTTCAGCAGCTTTTCCAGTTCGGTTTCATACTTGGCGATGGCATCGGCCTGTGGAGTGTAGTCGTAGGGAAGCAGATCGGCATCGGCAATGCGGAGCATCGCAGTGCCCGCAGTCTGGGCCAACGCGCGTCCGTAGGCGAAGTCCGTGTCAGCGAAGTGCGTGTACCAATAGAAATCATCATAGATGGAATGGTACTGAGTGCCGTCGTCCTCGGCGCCGAAACCAATGTCCAGCGCGGAAATGCCTGCATGGTCTTGAAAGGCGGTGTAGTCTGATCCATCGCCGAGGGCCTCGACGCGCAGGTCGGTGCTCTTGCGAATCTGGCCGCGCTCCTCCGCGTCTTTGGCTTTCAGGATGGCGCGCAAATGGGCGCGCTCCCGCACCGAGATGTTCTTCTCCGGATCATTGATGTCACCGGCAACAGCGCTGATCACGGCTTGCAGATCCTGAGTTCCGCCCGCGAAGAGGAAGCCGCGGCCGTTGCCATCGGTGTTGAGATATGACACGGTGTGCTTGCGCAGTTCGTCGAGGTGAGTCTCAACCCATTCCGTGGAGCCGAGCAAGCCGGGTTCTTCACCGTCCCAGGCGCAGTAGATGATGGTGCGCTTGGGCGACCAGCCCTGCTTGTGCAGTTCGCCGAGCATGCGAGCTTCTTCCAGTTCCGGAGACATGCCCGCTAGAGGATCGTCGGCGCCATTCACCCAGGCATCGTGATGGTTTCCGCGAATCACCCACTCATCGGGAGTGGTCGAGCCGCGCAGCGTCGCGATTACGTCGTTCACGGGTTTGGTATCCCAGTTCGACATGACTTTGAGATGGACGCGCGCCGGACCCGGACCGATGTGGTAGGTGATAGGCAGCGCGCCCCGCCAGCTTTCCGGTGCGACCGGACCGTGCAGTGCTGAGAGAAAAGGGAGCGCATCGGCGTATGAGATTGGGAGCACGGGGATTTTTGTGATCGTTTTCGCGTCCTTGATGGCTAGCCGTTTCGCGCCGGGAACGGCGCCGACGCCTGGGGTCAGAGGATCGCCGGGATAATCAGTGTCCATGACGCTGCCGCGCTGCACGCCTTCGCGCGGACGCCAGCCGCCCTCCGGATAATCTTCGCCGTGGAAATAACCGTCACCCTTGGGATCGGAATAGATGATGCAGCCGATGGCTCCGTGCTCGCCGGCGACTTTGGGCTTGATGCCGCGCCAGCCTTCGCCGTAACGCGCGATTACGATTGCACCTTTGACGGAAACGCCAAGGCGGTCGAGCTGTTCGTAATCGTCGCGGTTGCCGTAATTCACGTATACCAGCGGTCCGGTTACGTCGCCGTCGATTGAATAAGCATTGTAAGTTGGGAGTTGTTCGGAAGTTTGATTTGAAGTGGGATCGATGGCAAGGGCTGGTTCTTGCAGCTTGGCGCGGAATTTAGTGGGCTCGATGAGTTCGAGTACGCGTTCTTTTGGCGTGGGGAATAATACGTCGAAGGTCTCGATGTGCGCGTCGAATCCCCATTCCTTGAAGCGGGCGAGCATCCACTCGGCGTTGTCCTTGTCATAAGGCGACCCGACGTGGTGAGGACGGGCGCTGAGCCGGCGATCGTTCTCGCGGATGTTGGTGGCGACGATGCCCTCCTGAAATTTCTTTTCCAGGTCGCGTTCGGCGGCTGAAGTTTGCGAGGTGTAGCCGAGAAGCTGCGCCGGGGCTGCGGACGAGGCGGCCATTTCCGAGGAAGATTGGGCCACCGTGAATTGCGTGAAGGCGAAGAGTAGTACGTAGCAGGTCAGCGAGCGCAACGTAGTCAAGTTGGTTCTCCTGGGTTCGGGGATGGACGGAGAATTCTAACACCGGAGGGACAGCAGCCATGTGTCACAAACACGATGGGGTAGCGGTGTAATTTAACTCGGGGCGGCAGTGTTCGTGCGGGAGATCCCTCGTCCCGCTGGAGAAAACGCGGGACTTCGGGATGACGCCACCGGCAACAGCGCTCTTCATAGCGAGGCGAATGTTTTGCGAAAGCGAGCGTGATAGAATATTTCGGTTGTGACCTCTTTTTCTTCCTCTCTCGCCTGGGCTCATCCTCTCGTTGCGGAGTGGTTTGTGCAGCGGTTCGGCACGCCTACGGAGCCGCAGGAGCAAGGATGGCCTCATATTCTGGCCGGGCGGACTACGCTGATTTCCGCGCCCACCGGGTCGGGCAAGACGCTGGCTGCGTTTCTGGCCTGCATCGACCGGCTCGTGCGTAAGGCTTTGGCTGGGGATCTAGCTGACCGGACTGAAGTCCTTTACGTTTCTCCACTGAAGGCGCTGGGCAACGATATTCAGAAAAACCTGGAAGTGCCGCTGGGTGAAATCCTCGCGATGGCCGGGGAGCGCGGGCTGCTGATGCCGGAAATTCGCACTGCGGTGCGGACTGGCGACACGCTGATGCCCGAGCGGCGCGCCATGCTGAAGCGGCCGCCGCACATTCTGGTGACCACTCCCGAGTCGCTCTACATTTTGCTGACTGCGGATAAGAGCCGCGCGATTCTGCGCGATGTTGAGACTGTGATTGTGGATGAGATTCATGCTGTCGCCGACGACAAGCGTGGGGCGCATTTGACTTTGTCGCTGGAGCGGCTGGAGGCGCTAACTCACAAGCCGCCGGTGCGGATTGGGCTTTCGGCTACGCAGAAGCCGATTGAAGAGGTTGCGCATTTTCTGACGGGATGCAGAACCTCAGCGGCTAAAGCCGACTCCGGTGGCTCGGCCCATACGGCACGACTGAAGTCGTGCCCTTCCCGAGCCGAATTTGAGTCCGACTTCTCCTCGCTAGGTTCCGATCCCGTCATCGTCAATATTGGACACAAGCGGACGCTCGATCTCGCCGTCGAAGTTCCTTCCATGCCTTTGGGGCCGGTGGCTTCGAATGAGATGTGGGATGAGGTCTACAACCGGCTGGTGGCGTTGGTCGAGCAGCACCGGTCGACGCTGGTGTTTGTGAATACGCGGCGGATGGCGGAGCGCGTGGCGCACAATCTCGGCGAGCGCATTGGGGAAGAGAATGTGGCGGCGCACCACGGCAGCCTCTCGCGCAAGTTGCGCCTGGCGGCAGAGAAGAAATTGAAAGAAGGCCAGGTGCGAGTGCTGGTGGCGACGGCGTCGCTCGAACTTGGCATTGACGTGGGAACCGTGGATCTGGTGGTGCAGATTAATTCTCCGCGGGCGATTGCTGTTACGCTGCAGCGCGTGGGACGGTCGGGTCACTGGCGCGGCGCGGTGCCGAAGGGACGGCTTTTCTGTACGACGCGTGACGATCTGCTGGAGTGCGCCGCTTTGGTGCGGGCGATTCGGCATGGTGATCTGGACCGGCTGATGATTCCGGAAGCGCCGCTGGATGTGCTGGCGCAGCAGATTGTGGCGGCTTGCGCTGCGGGAACGGCTACGGCTGCGCCTCGATTGCGGGAGCGAGCCCAGGATGGGCTCGCGACAGCCGGCGAGGACGCCGGCGCTACAAGTTCCACGGCTGGCGATGCTGGATCTGCCGGCGACGGCTGGAGTGAGAATGAGTTATTTGCGCTGGTGCGGCGGGCGTATCCCTATCGCAACTTAGAACGTGCCACCTTTGATGCGATTCTGGAGATGCTGAGCGAGGGCATCGCCTCGCGGCGCGGGCGTTATGGCGCGTACCTGCACCGCGACCGAGTGAATGGAAAGCTGCGGGCGCGGCGCGGGGCGCGGCTGGCTGCGATCACCAGTGGCGGCGCGATTCCGGACAACTCGCTTTATGCCGTGGTCGCGGAGCCCGATGGCATTGTGGTGGGCACGGTCGATGAAGACTTTGCTGTCGAGAGTAATCGCGGCGACATCATGCTGTTGGGAAATACCTCGTGGATGATCCGGCGCATCGAAACTAACGCCGGACGCGTGCTGGTGCAGGATGCGCATGGAGCGCCGCCTACCGTTCCATTCTGGCGCGGGGAAGCGCCGGCGCGCACCCAGGAACTTTCGGAGCACATTGGAACTCTGCGGGAAAAAATCAGTGAGATGTTGCCGCACGCTTCACCGGTCGGTTTTTCGGCTACGCAGCCGGAAGTTGCGCGCGCGGTTGCCTGGCTTAAAGAAGAGTGCGGGCTCGATGATTCCGGAGCAGAGCAGGCGATTGAATACATTTTGCAAGGGCGAGCCGTGCTGGGTGCGGTGCCGACGCAGACGACTGTAATTGCGGAGCGCTTCTTCGATGAGGGCGGCGGAATGCAGCTTGTGATCCACGCGCCGTTTGGGGGGCGCATCAACAAGGCCTGGGGACTGGCGCTGCGCAAGCGTTTCTGCGTTGGGTTCAACTTCGAGTTGCAGGCTGCGGCTACTGACAACGGATTGAACATCGCACTGGCCGAGCAGCACAGCTTTCCGCTGGGGGACGTTTTTAATTTTCTGCAGGCGGCGACGGTGCAGCCGATTCTGGAACAGGCGGCGCTGGATTCTCCGATCTTCGCGACGCGCTGGCGCTGGGATGCGAACCGGGCGCTGGCACTGTTGCGCTTTCAAAACGGAAAGAAAGTTCCGCCGCAGATTCAGCGCATGCGGAGCGATGATCTGCTGGCTTCGGTTTTTCCCGACGCAGCGGCTTGCTTTGAAAATATTCAGGGTGAGCGGCAGATTCCGGATCATCCGCTGGTGAATGAAGTAATGAAGGATGTGCTCACCGAGGCGATGGATATTGACGGGCTGAAGTCTGTGCTCGGAGGGCTGGCGGACGGACGGATTCGTTGTATTGCGGTCGATACGCCGGTGCCATCGCAGTTTTCGCATGAGATTCTGAATGCGAATCCGTACGCGTTTCTTGATGACGCACCGCTGGAGGAGCGGCGGGCGCGCGCGGTGCAGATGCGGCGGATGCTGCCGGAATCGGTGCTCGAGGAAGTGGGAGGGCTGGATCCGGCGGCGATTGCACAGGTGCGGGAGGAAGCCTGGCCGGATGTGCGCGACGCGGATGAATTGCATGATGTGCTACATACGCTGGTGGCGCTGCCGGAGAGCGGGCGCGATTTCAGTACGAAGCAATGGAAGTTTTATTTTGACCGATTAGTCGGAGAAGGTCGCGGTGCATTGGCGGTTTCGGCCGGCCGAAGCTATTGGGTCTCGGCCGAGCGAGCGAAGACTTTTTCAATGCTATTCCCCGAGGCGCGATTTGAGAATGCATTGGCGGAAGTCGAGACGACGGCGCCTTCGCGCGACGATGCTTTGCTTACGATGGTTACGGGATGGATGTCGCATTTGGGTCCGACTACCGCTACGCAACTTGGGGAGACTTTAGGGATTGGCGCTTCTGAGATCTCGAATGCTTTGCTTCGCATGGAGGCTAGCGGGACTGTTCTTCGGGGAAACTTTAGTGGCGCTGCTGTCGAGATACGCTTGACCGGACAGCCGGGCGCTGCTGTCCCCGCACAAGCGGCCGAGACGGAATGGTGCGAGCGGCGGTTGCTGGCTCGCATACATCGGCTCACGGTTGCCACGTTGCGCAAACAGATTGAGCCGGTGAGTGCGGCGCAATTCATGCAATGGTTGCTGCGCTGGCAGCACGTGGCGGCGGGGACGCAGGTTGTGGGCGAGCGGGGCACGCTCGAAGTGTTGCGGCAGTTGCAGGGGTTTGAGATTCCGGCGAATGCCTGGGAGCGGCAGGTGCTGGCGCGGCGAGTTGTGGATTACGATCCCAAATGGCTTGACCAGCTTTGCCTGACTGGGGCAGTGGGTTGGGGAAGGTTGTCGCCGCATCCGGCGACGCTCGATTCGAACACGAGCCGCGGATCGGAGACGGGCACTGCTTCTCGCCAGCGGCGAGTGATTCCTACGAGCGTTGCGCCGATCACTTTCTTCGTCCGCGAAGATTCTGACTGGATGACGCCGCGGCATCCGGGCGCGGAACCGGGCGACAACAACGCCCTGAGCCATGTCGCGCAGAAGGTGCTGGATTTTCTGCGGCAGCGGGGCGCGTCGTTTTTTGCCGACATCGTGCGCGGCACGGATAAGTTGAAAGCGGAAATCGAGACTGCACTATGGGAGTTGGTGGCGGCGGGGCTGGTTACCGCCGACGGCTTCGACAATCTGCGTTCGCTGATTGATCCCAAAAGGCGGGCGGGGCAGGGTAGCGGGCGCACCTCGCGTCCGCGACATAATGCCGGGCGATGGGCTCTGCTGCATACCGATGAAGTGGTTGAGCGGCCGCGGCAAATAGAAGCAGCTTGCTGGATGCTGTTGCGCCGTTATGGAATTGTGGTGCGCGACGTGCTGGCGCGGGAAGCGAACCTGCCGCCCTGGCGGGAGTTGCTGGCAGGTTTCCGCCGGTTGGAGGATCGGGGCGAGATTCGGGGCGGGCGATTTGTGGATGGATTTCTAGGGGAACAGTTTGCCTTGCCGGTTGCTGTGGAATCGGTGCGGGCGATGCGCAAGCTTGATCCCACGCCGGGATCGATTACGCTGTCGGCTGCCGATCCGCTGAATTTGGTGGGGATTCTGGTTCCCGGCGAACGTGTGCCGGCGATTTCGGGAAACAGCGTTACTTATCGCCACGGAGTGGCGATGTCGATACCAGCGGTTGTTTCGGCAGGAAGTGAAGCGGTCGCCAGTTAACGAGTTGCGGCCACTAACGAACAAAAGACCAGGGATCCGATGAGGGGGCCCTTCGGATCCCTGATTTGCGCAATCCCGGCAAGGAATACTGCAAAAGCGCTTCCCCCATCGCTTTTTGCCGAGCAGTAGCGCAACATCTAGAGTGCATGTCGTATGCCAATCATCTTCGCCTCTGGCGGGAACTACAGCCATCCGCCTAACCTGCTCTGAGCAAAGCGCTTAATCGCTGACCGTGGATAGAGTCAGACTAGCCCTCATGCGGCGGTTGGCTCTTGATGCTATCCGATCGGATAGCGATTCCTATCTGTTCGGATAACGGAAAAACTTCAGATCGGGAATGAATTTGGGGCGGAAGTGTGATAAGAAGGGCGCGAGGTGAGGCGCGTGCATCCTCGACTTCTGGCGATTTCCGGACCCTTGAAAGACTCGACGATTCCTCTGTCCGAGGGAGAAATCACGATCGGGCGAGAGGCGTCGAATGGAATCGCGATCAGCGACCCTTCGGTCTCTCGAAAACATTGTCTGCTGTGCGGGCAGGACGGAAGATTTCTGGTGCGTGACCTCGACAGCCGCAACGGAACCCTGGTGAACGGTACCGGCGTCGAAGAGCAGTGGCTGCAACATGGAGACGAGATTGCCGCCGGTGACTCTTCCTTTGTGTTTCTGGTTGAAGATGAAGACGTGGCGCCGGCGGAGGGCCGGGTGGAGTTCGAAGAGGCGCAGTATACGGCGGAGACCACCGTCCTGAATCCCCGGGACGTGATTTATCTGCAGCCGGACCGGTTGCTGCACGAGTTGCCCGCGAGTTCACGCCTGGCGCGGAATCTGAACGCGCTGTTTAAGATCAGCAGGATCGTACCTGCTATTCGCGATCTCAACGAACTGCAAAGCCAGCTGCTGGACTTGATATTTGAGATCGTCCCCGCGAGCCGGGGCGCGATTTTGCTGACGGACAAGGAAGGTCAGCAATTCAATTCCACGTTCGGACGCACGCGGCAGGCCGGACAGACCCAACCGGTGAAGGTGAGCCGGACGATTGCGCGTCAGGTGCTGGAGCACGGGATCGGCGTTTTGGGCAGCGACGTTCCGGGCAGCGAAGGGCTGCGGGAGATCGAGAGTTTGGCGGCGTCCCAGGTACGCTCCTTGCTCTGTGTGCCTTTGACCGTGTTTGAGCGAGTAATTGGGTGCATCTATCTCGACAGCGACAGTCCGAGGCACCGTCTTAACGAAGAGCACCTGCAACTGGTGACGGCGATTGCTGGCATCTCTGCGGTCGCGCTGGATACGGTCCGGCACCTGCACTCGCTGGAGCAGGAGAATGTGCGCTTGACGCTGGAGATGAGCCAGGAGCGAAGTTTGGTGGGAGAGGGTGAGCGCATGAAAGAGGTTTATCAATTCCTCAAGCGCGCGGCGCCCACCGATTCGACAGTATTGATCGAGGGCGAGAGCGGAACCGGAAAGGAACTGGCGGCGCGAGCCTTGCATCGCAACAGCCCGCGGGCGAACAAGCCGTTTATGGCCATCAATTGCTCTGCGATTCCTGAGACGCTTCTGGAAAGCGATCTGTTCGGCCATGAGCGCGGGGCGTTTACCGGAGCCGCTTCGCTGAAGAAGGGACGGCTCGAAGTGGCTGACGGGGGCGTGGTATTTCTCGATGAAATCGGGGAACTGGCACCTTCGTTGCAGGTCAAGCTGCTGCGCGTGCTGCAAGAGCGTGAGTTCGAACGAGTGGGAGGAATCCAGCCCATCAAAGTGGATATCCGGCTGATCGCGGCCACCAACTGCAATCTGGAGCAGGCCGTGCGCGACGGTAGGTTTCGTCAGGATTTGTATTACCGCCTGGCAGTGTTGAAAATCACGATGCCCACGCTGCGGGAGCGGAAGGAAGATATTCCCAGGCTGGTGCACCATTTTGTGCAGAAGCATGCGAAGCGCTGCAAGGTGAAGCCGCGTCCGATTTCCCGTGAAGCGCTGTCATGCCTGGTGAACTACGATTGGCCGGGCAACGTCCGGGAGTTGGAAAACGCCATCGAGCGGGCTCTGGTGCTGGCGTCCTCGGAGGTCATTCTGCCCGAAGATCTGCCGGAATCGCTGCTGGAACGGCCCCCAATGCCGGAGATGACCGAGGCGAAATATCACCTGGCGGTGAAAGAATTGAAGAAGCAACTGATTCTCGACGCCGTGGAGCAGACGCAAGGCAGCTATGCCGATGCGGCTCGCATTCTGGGCGTGCATCCCAATTATCTGCACCGGTTGATCCGCAACCTGGAGTTGAAAGAGATTCTGAAGGACGCGGTGCGCGAAATCCCGGAGCGCGGATTCACTGGGCTGTCTGGTGGGAACGGTAAGGCAAAGAGCAATTAGCCGTTGGCAATCTGCCATTCCGGATTGGCAGAGGTGGAGTGCTGATTGCTAGTTGCTAACTGCTGCCTGCGGCAGCCGCAAACGCATCAGGCTCGCGGGGTCGAGATAGGTTCCTTGCCAGCGCACCGCGACGTGAAGATGCGGGCCGGTGGCGCGGCCGGTGCCGCCGCTCAGTCCGATGATTTGGCCCCGCTTTACCTGATCGCCTTCCTTTACTTTGAATTCCGAAAGATGCAGGTAGAGCGTTAGCAATCCCTGGCCGTGATCGAGCACCACGAAGTTGCCCTCGAAATAAAGTGGCCACGCGAGTAGTACCGTGCCGTCATTCATGGCGGCGACAGGAGTGCCGCTTGGGACACGGAAGTCCAGGCCGAAGTGCGTACTCTGCGTCTTGCCGTTGAAGACGCGCTCGGCGCCGAAGACGTCAGAAATTTCAGCTTCGGCCGGGGCGGTGAATTCCCCAGACCATTCGCGCTTTGGAGTAACGCGGTTCAGATAGTCCTTCTTTACCTCCACTCCTTCTTCAATTTGTTTCTGCTGCTCAGGGGTGGGCTCGGTGAACTTGCTTTCAACGTTGAGCTTGACTTCAGTCTTAGGATACTTTCCGCGGG
Source organism: uncultured Acidobacteriaceae bacterium (assembly GCA_963743115.1). GTDB lineage: Bacteria > Acidobacteriota > Terriglobia > Terriglobales > Acidobacteriaceae > Sulfotelmatobacter. The sequence goes on from CAVUOM010000003.1 coordinate 1,076,754, forward strand.
CGACGACGAAAGTGCGCTTAAAGGCGATCTTTGTGCCGGGCATTTTTCCGGGCGTTGTCTGGCCGGTCGTTGTCTGGCCGGTCATTGTCTCGCCGGTCAGTTCGATGGGATAAGTGCCGGGAACGGTTTCCAGGCCGACGCCTGCCAGCGCGAACCAGGTCTTGCTCGCAGGGTCGAAGCTGAATGAGAGTTCGTGTCCCAACCAAGTTCCGCCTAGTGATTCCAGCCGCGCCGGTGGCTTCACTTGAAACAACACGGGGCCGCCATTGACCAGGCGCGTGGGTTGCGCACGCACAGTCCATGCAGCTGCGCTGGCTGGAGAGACTGAGTTGAATATGAACCAAAGCAAGAGAACGAGTGCGAATGTGATGCGGGAGAAGCGAAGAGTGGATTGCCGGTTCACCCTACCAGCCTAGCATGAGAATTCGATAGAATCCGGGGGCGGTTTGCCCGCGATTGTAGACGGATGCGAGCCGATATCGGAGGCTGTGATGCCAAGTCCGAAAAAGAGCAAGGTAGAGCCGCGTACGGAACGACCGCAAATACCCGGTTACGGCATCAGCACGAGCAAGACCGGGATGTTGCCTTGGAAATGGGCGGTGAAAACTCTGACGGACTCTCGCGAGTATTGGATTGTCACGGTGCGTTCCGATAGTCGACCCCACGCCATGATCATTTGGGGCCTGTGGTTCGACGGCGCGTTTTGGTTCGGCACCGGGAGCAAGACCCAAAAAGCGCGCAACCTGGCTAAGAATCCAAACTGTATTGTGGGCACTCAGAATGCTGCTGAAGCGGTAATTCTGGAAGGTGTCGCTGAACTGATTACAGACCGGGCGATCGCGAAGAAGTTAGAACCAGCGTCGCTCAGCAAATATGGAATGAGCGGAGGCGACGGCTCTGAGCCCCTCTACCGTGTGCGCCCGAGCCGTGTATTCGGCCTGATAGAAAAGACCTTCCCGAAAACGGCGACGCGCTGGACATTCGATTGAGGTCAGTAAGCGTAGTCGCGATTCTTCGAGAGTGATACGACCGCCTGCGCCCGTCTAAGTTGTCGCGAGAATTTGGTGGACCTGGTCGGGATCGAACCGACGACCTCTTCCATGCCATGGAAGCGCGCTCCCAGCTGCGCCACAGGCCCACGATTGAAGACAAAAAGCCGAAAGCCCGATAAATCGGGACTGGGGAAAGTACTCCCGAGGGAAGTGCTCAAATCATTTTCGCCCACATTACCGGGATAGTCAACGCGAGTTGATTCTTCTGTTTGTTTCCACAGGCAGGTTCTGGCATAATTGATCGTGCACCCCACCTGCACAAATTTTCAAACACAATTTAGAGCGAGGAAGAGATGCCAGCAAAGTACATCTTTGTAACGGGCGGAGTTGTGTCTTCCCTGGGCAAGGGACTAGCGGCGGCTTCCATCGGCTGCCTGCTGGAAAGCCGCGGGTTGAAGGTCAACCTGATGAAGTTTGATCCTTACCTCAACGTCGATCCGGGCACGATGTCGCCATTTCAGCATGGCGAGGTCTTCGTGACCGACGACGGCGCCGAAACCGATCTCGACCTCGGCCATTATGAGCGGTTCACCCACGCCAAGCTTTCTCGCGACAACAACTGGACAACCGGCCGGCTCTATGAGCAGATCATCGCCAAAGAGCGCCGCGGCGATTATCTGGGCAAGACGGTGCAGGTGATTCCGCACGTCACGAATGAAATCAAGGCGGCAATGAAGAAGGTGGCGCAGGACGTGGACGTGGCGATCGTGGAAATCGGCGGCACGGTGGGAGACATCGAGTCTCTGCCGTTCATGGAAGCGATTCGCCAGATGCGCCAGGAACTGGGGCGCGAAGATACGCTGTTCGTCCACGTGACGCTGGTGCCGTTCATCGCCGCTGCTCAGGAACTGAAAACCAAGCCCACGCAGCACTCGGTGAAGGAACTGCTCAGTATTGGAATTCAGCCTGACATTTTGCTTTGCCGTACCGACCGCTTTCTTGCCAAGGAGCTGAAGTCGAAGATCGCACTCTTCTGCAACGTGCAGGAAGAAGCCGTGATCACCGCTAAGGACGTGGCTTCTGTGTATGAAGTGCCGCTGGTGTTCGCAAACGAAGGTGTGGACACGCTGGCCCTCAAATATCTGCACATGGAAGCGAAGGATCGCGACCTTTCCAAGTGGGAAGACATTGTGCACCGCGTCTATAACCCCAAGGACACGGTCACGATCGGGATTGTGGGCAAATATGTCGAGTATGAAGATTCGTACAAGTCGCTGAAGGAGGCGCTGGTGCACGGCGCCCTGGCTCACAATCTGAAACTTCAATTGAACTGGATTGAAGCTGAGGGACTGGAGACTAGCGACCAGAACAGCATCGAAGCGCAGCTCGAAGGTTATGACGGGTTGCTGGTCCCTGGCGGTTTCGGCAAGCGTGGGATTGAAGGCATGCTGATCGCGATTCGCTACGCCCGCGAGAATAAGGTTCCGTACTTTGGCATTTGCCTGGGAATGCAGACTGCCTGTGTTGAGTTTGCCCGCAACGTGGTGGGACTTGCCGACGCCAATTCGAGCGAATTCGATCAGGCGACGCCGCATCGAGTGATCTACAAGCTGCGCGAGTTGCGCGGCGTGGAAGAACTTGGCGGCACTATGCGTTTGGGCGCGTGGACTTGCAAGATTGAACCCAACACGCTGGCCCACAAGATCTACGGCAAGCTGGAAATCAGCGAGCGTCATCGCCATCGTTACGAATTCAATCGCGAGTACGAGGAGCCCATGGTGGCTGCGGGAATGCGAATTTCAGGCTCAACTCCTGACGGCACTTACGTCGAGATGGTCGAACTGCCGGACCATCCGCATTTCATCGGCTGCCAGTTTCATCCCGAGTTCAAATCAAAGCCACTCGAGCCGCATCCGCTGTTCAGCACGTTTATTGCGGCGGCGTATGAGCACGGCTCGAAGCGGCGGGCGCAGAAAGAGACGGCGGCGGTAGAGATGTTTCATCGTCCGGAAAAAGTGACGCGCCGGTAAACAAAACTTTCGCTCTTGATTTCCTCCTTCCAAGTCGGCGATGTGCACATCGGCCCGGGGAATCTCTTTCTCATTGCAGGCCCCTGCGTGATCGAGAGTGAAGAACACGCCATCCGCATGGCCGAGATCATCAAGGGTGTGACCCGGGCGCTCGGCTTTCCTTTCATCTTCAAAGCTAGCTACGACAAAGCCAATCGCACTTCGATTCGCAGTTATCGCGGCCCGGGCATCAAGGAAGGTCTGCGCATTCTGCGAAAGATCAAGGAAAATCTTCAGTTGCCAGTGCTGACTGACGTTCACGAAGTGGCGGATGTGGCCAACGTTGCGGAAGTCGTCGACGTGCTGCAGATTCCCGCGTTTCTGTGTCGCCAAACCGATCTTGTCGTCGCGGCGGCACTCAGCGGCCGCGCCGTCAACATTAAGAAAGGACAATTCGTTTCGCCCTGGGACATGCGGCACGCGGTCGAGAAGTGCCGCCAGGCTGGCAACTCGCAAGTCTTTCTCACCGAGCGCGGCACCAGCTTTGGTTATAACAATCTGGTGGTTGACATGCGCTCACTCTCGATCATGCGCAAGTTTGCACCGGTGGTTTTTGACGCGACGCATTCCGTGCAGTTGTCTTCTGCTCAAGCCGACGATGGCAACGCCGCGATCGCTGTTAGTGGGGGCCAGCCCGAGTTTATCCCGGTGTTGGCGCGTGCGGCAGTCGCCGCCGGCGTGGATGGCGTCTTTCTGGAAGTGCACGACAGGCCCAAAGAAGCGAAGTCCGATGGAGCTAACGCGCTGGAATCCACCAAGCTGCGCGAAGTGTTGAAAGAGCTGCTCGCAGTGAGGAAAGCGCTGGATGTGGCGCGGGCCACGCCCTAGTCCGTCATCGACTGCGCTTTGTGGTTAGATTTCGCGGGCGAGGGCGCCCGCGCCACATGATCCCTTCTCCGTGGTAAATTTGAATCTCCGCATGAAGGAAGTTGCTAGCTGGGCTTTGAATGTTGCGACGATGCGCGGCGCGAGCTATGCCGATGCGCGCATGGTTAACCAGAGAAGCCGCGCACTCACTACGAAAAACGGTAAGGTCGGCAGCGCGTCTGACGCCGAGTCCGCTGGCATGAGCGTGCGCGTGCTTGCCGATGGCGCGTGGGGATTCGCCGCGTCCGAAGATCTTTCGCGCGCTGGGGTTGAAGCTACCGCAGCCCGCGCCGTTGAAATTGCCCGGGCGTCGGCGCAAGTGAAGCAGAAAGATGTTTTCCTCGCTCCCGAAAAGCCCGTCACTGCGGAGTGGACTACGCCGCATGTAATCGATCCATTCTCGATTTCTGTTAAGCAAAGCATTGCCCTTCTGCTGAATATCGATTCCGAACTGCGCGCTGTTGGTGGCATTACCCTCGCCGAAAGCAATCTCAACTTCAATCGTGAAGAGCAATGGTTCGTATCGTCGGAGGGGAGCGATATTCATCAGACGAAATATTCGGCTGGTGCGGGTTACGCTGCCTATGCATTTGCCAACAACGAGATACAGAAACGGTCTTATCCCAATTCTTACGGTGGACAATGGCAGAACAAGGGCTACGAGCTGATTGATGAGCTGAAGCTGGTCGAGAATGCGCGCCGCATCGCCGAAGAGGCGGTTGCGCTGCATCGCGCGGAGCAATGTCCTGAAGGCACGTTCGACATTATTCTCGACAGTTCTCAGCTGGGGCTGCAGATTCATGAATCGATCGGGCACCCCATCGAACTCGATCGCGTGCTCGGCATGGAGGCGAATTTCGCGGGCACTTCATTCCTGACGCTCGACAAATTGCGGACGTTACGCTACGGAAGCGAGATAGTGAATGTGGTTGCTGACGCTCGCCAGGAGCACGGACCGGGCCTGGGAACTTTTGGCTTCGACGACGAGGGCGTTCCGGCGCAGTGCACGCCGATCATCACGAATGGATTGTTTACCGGCTACCTCAGCTCGCGCGAGACCGCGCACACCATCGGCGAGAATCGCTCCGGCGGAACGCTGCGCGCAGAGGGCTGGAACCGTTTGCCCATGATTCGCATGACCAACATCAGCTTGCTGCCGGGCCAGAAGCCGCTAACACTCGAGCAACTGATCGCCTCAACCGATCGCGGCATCCTGATGCAGACCAACCGCTCGTGGTCGATTGACGACCGCCGCTACAACTTTCAATTTGGCTGCGAGATTGGCTGGGAGATCAAGCACGGCAAGCGCGTGCGCATGGTGAAGAACCCTTCGTATTCCGGCATCACGACTGAGTTCTGGAATTCGCTGGATGCGATCTGCTCGCGCGATGAGTGGACGCTGTGGGGTACGCCGAATTGCGGCAAAGGCCAGCCGCAACAGGTGATGGGCACTGGACATGGGGCCGCGCCGTCGCGGTTTAGGCAGATCAAGGTTGGGAGCGCTTATAAAGGAAGCTAGTTCAAAAGCTGCTTCACCACAGAGACACAGAGACACAGAGAAAAACCAATACCGGTCTCAATGCTAACCAGAGAACAGGCCACCGAAATCTTCGACCGCATCAAGCGATTTTCATCCGCTGACGACGTCGAGGTTCTCTTCTCCGGCGGTAGCTTTGCCCTTACGCGCTTTGCCAACAATACGATTCATCAGAACGTTGCGGACGAAAATCATACTGTTTCCGTGCGCACAGTTTTTGGCGGACGCACTGCTCGCGCTTCCACGAACAAATTTGACGACGACAGCTTGCGTCGGGTGGTTGCCTCTTCGGAGGCTCTGGCGAAGGTGCAGCATCCGGATTCTGACCTTTTGCCAATGCCCGACAGTCGCGAAGCCGCCGGCAACGCGGACAAGAGTGCCCGAGCCACGCGACCTCCATCCCGCTACTTCGATCAAACAGCAGCCATCACTCCCCAGCTTCGCGCCGGTGCCGTGAAGAAGATCGTCGAAGTGGCGCAGCGGCATAAGCTCACTACCGCAGGCATTTTTTCCAGTTCTGAATCGGTCGAGGGCATTTTCAATTCGCGTGGCCTAAACGACTGGCACACGCAAACTTTGGCTGAAGTTTCCGTCACCATGCTGGGCGCCGACTCCTCCGGTTGGCAGAAAGCGAACTCGCCCGACGTGGCCAGGCTTGATCCGCTCGCTCTGGCTGAGATTGCGGCGCAGAAGGCGCTCGAATCTTCGCGTCCTACGGAGGTTCCAGCAGGGAAGTACACCGTGATTCTTGAGCCGGCTGCCGTGCTCGACATTGTCGGCTTCATGTTCTGGGATTACTCGGGCACGGCCATCCTCGACGAGCGCTCGTTCCTTAGCGGCCGCATCGGCAGCCAGCTCTTCGGAGAGAACGTCACGATCTGGGATGATGTCACGCATCCCCTGCAAACCGGCTCTCCGTTTGACGGAGAAGGTATGCGGCGGTTGGCTTTGCCGCTGGTTGAGAATGGTGTGGTGAAGCGAGTTGTGTATGCGCGGGGAACGGCTGCGCGCACGGAGAATTCGGAATTCAAAGACAAAGTTGGACCGATCGCAGCCACCGGCCACGGATTCGCGCTGCCCAACGAAATCGGCGAGATGCCGCTCAACATCGTGTTTGCCGCTCCGCAGAATCCGCAAAGTCTCGCGCAGATGATCGCCTCCACCGAGCGCGGCGTGCTGGTGACGCGGCTGTGGTATATCCGCGAAGTCGATCCCTACGAGAAGATCGTCACCGGCATGACCCGCGACGGCACCTTCCTGGTGGAAAACGGGAAGGTGCAACGCGGACTGCGCAACTTCCGCTTCAACCAGAGTTTGATCCACATGCTATCGGGAGTCGAGGCCATGAGTGTGCCCGTGCGGTCCTGCGGCGAAGAGTCATTCGATATGGTTGTGCCCGCCATGAAGGTCCACGATTTTAATTTCACGGAAGTGACCAAGTTCTAGAGCCCATTGGCATTCATCTGGCTGGAAGTGCCTTAGGCCTAGCGTACAAAGCACTTGTGCCGATCCACTCCTCTACACTTATCGCAGCCTAAGTTGTTCTCGGTAAAATCCCTCTAATTCGCTCATCTACAAGCAGTTAGCACCCTTTTGTTCCATGACTTCGGTAACTTTGCACACCTGATTCGTGGGTGTAGGCTGCCCATAAGTTCCGCAAAAATCCGGATGCGCTCAGCGGCCTCAGCGCACTGGAAAAAGGCTGGTTAGAAACCGTGTCTGACGAAGCGGCAGAGGAGCAACTGACGGTGGACCCGCAGTCACAGCAAACTGCGATTAAGCACTATGCCTCCATGCAGAGTGCTCCGCGGTTTCCGCTGCACCTGCCCGTGGAAGTGAACTCGCCGGGCGGGGCGTGTTCCGCGGAGACGCAAAATATCTCCGCTAACGGCGTGCTCTTCGCGATGGATCGCGACGTCCCCGTAGGTTCGGTGGTGGACTTCACGATTCTGCTTCCCGGAGAAGTTGTAGGTTCGCGTCGTGATGTCCAGATTGACTGCCACGGCCGCGTGGTCCGCAGCTTTGAAGACCAGGGCCGGCGCGGTGTTGGCGTAGTGATTGACGAATACCATTTTGAGCGGGCATAGGTGCAAAGAAACTGATGGCGAGCACTTCGGTCAGCATGGGAGAAAATAACGGCGTTCCCGAGAATGGCGGCACGGGCCAGTTCATTCGCGTGATCCTGGCCGATACCCAGGCTATTTTCCGCGCCGGACTGCGCAAAATCTTCGCGCTCGAAGACGATATTCGCGTGGTGGGCCAGGCCGAGACCTTGCCCCAGACGCAATCTGCCGTGACCAAGTTTTCCGCCGACATTCTGATTTTTGAGTCCGCGCTGGCGCCGAATCCGGTCGAAGCGGTGGCCGAACTCATGCGCCAGGCGCCACAACTGAAGATCGTGGTGGTTACCCCCGCTTCCGACGAACAACTCACGCTTGAACTGTTCCGCCGCGGAGCGCATGGCATCCTGTCGCGCGAAGTGGAACCGGAGATCCTGGTCGATTGCCTGCGCAAGGTCGCCGCCGGCGAACCGTGGCTCGACAGTCAGGCGATTCATTGGGTGATGGAAGCGTACCGCGGCCACAACTTGCGGCCCTCCGGAGCCCGCCCGAAAGTTCAACTCACGCCCAAGGAAACGTTGATCGTTTCCTGCGTCACGCAGGGCATGAAGAACAAAGAAATCGCAGTTCGCGTGGGCACGACCGAGCAAGTCGTCAAGAACTACCTGCGCAAGGTATATGACAAGCTGGGTGTCGCCGACCGTCTCGAACTCGCGCTCTATTGCCTGAGCCATCATGTGGTCGATGGAGTCAAGCCGCCTCCGATTCCCCCAAGCACTCCTCAGAATGCCGATGGAGTCAACGGTGCCGCCGCCGCAGCTGCCGCAGGTGCGGCCACTTCGAGTACGCCTGCGAAGCCTTCAAATTCAGAAGCTCCCAATCAAACCCCGCCGCAGAAGTTCTCATAAGTTTTCTGCTTTGCGTCTAGACGTATTCTTCCCGACCGCCTGCTGTTTTCTGCGATGCTGCCGATTTGCTCTAGCGCGCTTCTGACCATAGAATCAAACAGAGCCAGGTTGGTATTAACTTCAGCCGACTCGGCGTGCCGCGATAGCCTTCCGGAGAGCTATCGTCCTGCGCAGGTTTTCACCGGAGAGATGGCCGAGTGGCTGAAGGCGCACGCTTGGAAAGCGTGTTTACTCGAAAGGGTAACGTGGGTTCGAATCCCACTCTCTCCGCCATCACCTTTGTAATCTGGCGTTGACGTCTCTGGATGAAGAAGATGAGCACCAGTCTCGACGCCGAACGCTTCCAGAGCGGCGCGGACAAATACGCTGCCTACCTCGAGACGCCCGAAGGTCGACTGCGCCTCGATCTCGCCTTTGCCAACTTGCAGGAGTTTCTGCCGCAGGACGGGCGGTCTTCGCGCGCTCTCGATATAGGGTGCGGGACCGGGGCTATGGCTTTGCGCTTGGCGCAACTTGGCCTTCACGTCACGTTGCTGGATTCGTCTCCCAGCATGCTAGATCTCGCCAAGCGCTCCGCCGAGGAAGCGAGTCTAAGCGAGAAGATCGCCGTGAAGCAGGGCGACGCCGCTCAATTGTCGCACTTGTTCGAAGTGGGATCATTCGATGTCATTCTCTGCCACAATACCCTGGAATACGTTGGCGATCCGAGTGCTGTCTTGCAGAGCGCTGCCCAATTGTTGCGAGGTTCATCCAGCATAATGTCGATTTTGGTACGCAATCAGCGTGGCGAGGTGTTAAAGGCCGCGCTGCTAAACGGAGACCTGGCGGCGGCTGAGCGTAACCTAACTGCTGAGTGGGTAAACGAATCCCTGTATGGGGGCATGGTGCGGCTATTTACGCCCGAGAGCCTGCATTTCATGCTTGCAGCATCTTCGCTCGCGACAAGTGCCGAGCGTGGCATACGGGTCGTATCTGACTTTTTGCCGACAGGTGTTTCCCGAAATCATGAGTATGAGCGCATTGTTGAGCTAGAGCGTAAGCTGGGCAGGCAACCGGAGTTCGCCGCGATCGCCCGCTATACGCATTACCTGGCACATCGCGCAGCTCCAGTCGAGAAGGTCGACGAATGAGCAAGGTCACAGCTCCGTCCTTGTCATCCCGATCTCGCGTGGTGACGCCAGATGCCGGTATCGCGCTCGGGATCGGGCTCACAAACGAGTGCAATCTCGCTTGCGCCTTCTGCTACCGCGATCCGGCTCGCACAGATCGCCTCTCACTCGATCAGGTGAAGGCGGTCATGGAAGCTTTGCCCGTGAGTTCGGTGAATCTAGGCACGGGTGAGAACGGAATGCATCCTGACTTCAAAGCGATACTGGCTTACCTGCGAAAGAAACCTGTCAAGCTAACGATCACTTCGAACGGTCATAGTGTTGAAGTTCTTGAAGACCAGGAACTGCTTGCCTTCCACGACATCGAGTTCTCTCTCGATTACCCAACGCAAGCAGAACAGGATGAGCAGCGTGGGCACGGAAATTGGGAGCTCATCCATCGACAGGCAAACCGATGTGTGAAGCTGGGAGTGGCGGTCACCATCGTAGCCGTCATGATGAAGCCAAACTATCTGCGGCTGGCGGAGGTGGCGCGAGTCGCCAAACAGTTTAACGCTCCCTTGCGAGTGAACGTTTATCAGGCCGTGCGATCAGACGTTTATGCGCTGAGCTACGCAGAATATTGGGAGGGCTTCCAGAACCTTTTTGCAGAGACTGACGTGATCTCCATTGGCGAACCGCTGGTTCGGGCAATGGCGGGGCTCCCACCTCTGCGAACCGGTTGCGGTGTAAGCACTGTGCGGACAACGCCTCGAGCCACAATACAACCGTGCGTTTATTGGCCGGGATCGGGTGAGCCGCTTTCGGATTTGATATCGGCGGGTGCTGACATTCTGAACTCAACACCTTTCGAGCAGGTGCGAACTATTCCGCCCGACTGCGAGCCTTGCGATTTCCGGGAGTCATGCCATGGCGGATGTGCCGGACGGCGACAGTTGCAGGGCGCTCTGCTGCAACCGGACTTCTATTGTCCGATCGTTCGTGGGGAGCGCCCGCAGCTTGAGATCCACATGGCCCCTAATCGCGATCTGCCCAAAGTGAACAGTTCATGTACTACGGTCGTGATCGCCCGGTGATTGGATTCGCGGCGAATGACACCCTCTTCTCGGCACTTCGTCTACTTCGCCTCGATCCAGGCATCCGACCCCGCCAATTTCACAGCCAGCCCTGAAATAAAGATGTGCAGCGGTTTGCCGTCTGCGGTGCCCCGATGCTCGGTTGAGATCTGCAAGGGACCCGCCTTTTTGTATCCCGTCCAGGTGGCCTTGACCACGCTCGGCTTTTTGTCCCCGCCGTGATGGAACACAAGATACTCAACGCGGTTGTCTTTGCCCACGTAAAGGTCCCAGGTGTCGCCGGGCGTGTAGCCGCCGAGTTCTGATCCATATTTCACCGAGACCAGCGTGGCTGATCCGGTCCCCGCCGGCAATTTCTTTGTACCCTCATCGCTCACAGCGGCGCTCGTGTCCCAGTAGGCATGTAACGGGAAAAGGAGCCAATAATTATCGTTTGTGAAGCCGGCATCCGTTTGCTTCTTCGTATCGTCGTTGATCTCCGAACGCATGTAGGTAACTTTCACTGGCTTGCCGTCTTTGTCTTTTCCCTCGTATGAGACTTTGCCGGTCTTGGGTTCCCACTCCCACTGGCGGGAAACTTTGAAGAGTCCGGTTATCTCCCCGTTCCAGGTATAGCGGATCGCCTCAACCTGGCCCCACGAATCAAGACCGTAGTTCTTGGCGATTTCTTCGAGAATGGGCGGCCGGGTCTGCGCCAAGGAGGTTGCGGTAAGGGCCACCACAGCGAAAGCCAGAAAGCGAGTCTTCGAAACGCGGCTCAGTTCTGTCATGGAAGTCTCCCCTTTTCAAGATTGAATCCAGTCCATCTAGATATCCCAGAAAGTCTTTTGGATACGGAATTTTCGGCGCGCCATAGTTTACTCCGATTTCGCGTCGGCGTCCCTGGGTTCCCTCGTGCGGTGCAACCAGACAAGCACAATGGCGAGAGCGACCGATCCATATTCGAGCAGCAAAATCCAGCCAGGAACGATAAACGGTTGCCCAATCGCGCGCAGATGCCAAACGTAGTAAGTCGGGAGAATACTCACACTCCAGATGATGATCGGCAGCGTCGAGCGCGACCGCAGAAACGGCAGCATCCAGAGGAGGTACCACGGATAAACAACCGGTGCGCAGAGAAGCGACGCGGCCATCGGCCAGGCGAACGCCGACACCGACGCTGCATCTGATTTTTTTCTGAACTTTGTTCTGAACCAGGCCGCGGTAAGAATGCCGACGAGAACCGCGAATCCCGCTATAAGCTCTGGAGCGGCAATCCGCTCGAGCAGCGCAAACACTGGATCGTTAAACCAAAAACTATGGACATAATTACCGAGTGAGCCGATCGGAATCCGTCCGTGGTTGAGGAATGGTACATAGAGGAGTGCGACGACGAGTGCCGTCAGTGCGGCATCGCGCGCCCGGACGCGCTTCCAGTAAAGCGGCAATAACACAATCGGGAGCAATTTCACAGCGACCGCGAGCCCAAACGACAGGGCTGCGGCTGCGCGCCAGCGCCGCCCCAGCGCCATGAAGGAGAGCAACAGCAGCAGCGCGCCGAGAATATCGATGTGACCGCTGCCCGCCACTTCCGTGGCGAGCAGAGGATGCCAGGCATACGCTAGAACCCAGTGCGTTCCCTGACTACTTCTGCGCAAGATGTCGAGCAGCACGAAAACAATCAAGAGGTCGCAAACGACAAACGCTACTTTCAGCGCAAAGGTGGACTCGTGAATCGCAGTTATCGCGCGAAAGAAAAGCTCCGCTCCGGCTGGATAGGGGCTCGGCAAATTCGGATTGTTGAGGGTGCGAGTTTCGGTCGTATGCAATTTGCTGAACGCAGGGTCGCTGGGGACAACGAGATAGGGGTTAAAGCCCAACCGCTGTATGCGACCATCCCAAACATATCGGTGAATGTCATCATCCGGGCCCGGCGGCAGTCGTAGAAATTGAAGATGCCAGAGAGCAGACAGCAAGAGTCCGATGACGACGACCCGTTTGGGAAACGCAGGAGTGTGGAAGAATTCCAAGATGGCAAGCAGGTACGCGACACCGGCAATCGCCAGTGGAATGAGAAAAGATGGTGCGCCCGAGCTGCCGAACTTGCGCGCGCATATCGTGAGCGACACGAGCATGACGGCGCCGAGAATGTAGAGTCTGCCGGATGGAGTGAACCTCACAAATCTCCGAGGGAGGGCTTGAGTTGCTCCACTGCTTGCCTCCACTGTGCCAGCCAGGCCGCGGTTCGTGGAGCTCTTGACGGAAAGAGTCGCAGTTCCTCCGCCAGCCGTGTCAGGTCAGCAGCCACGTCGATGTCGTAAAAAACGTCCGCTGTGCGCACAGAAAGACCGAGGGAGCGGGCGCGTTGCAACAACCTCTCCAACGCGTTCGACGTTCCCATTCCGTCGCCCATGAAAAGCCCTGGATAGTTCGCTTTGCTTCCGACCAGATAGTAGCCTCCGTCGTATGTCGGTCCCACAACCACATCGCAAGTAGCGAGCGCCTCAAATGCTTTCTCCAGCACCGATGCCGGTAGATGTGGGCTGTCGCTGTTGAATGCGATGACGCGCCGCCGGCTGGCCCCCGCGAAGTACGCGAACACCGAAGTAAGGCCGGCAGCCAGTCCCTCACCGGTTTGTGCGACAACGGTCGCGACGTCGCCCGCCAGCCGGGCGAGATCGTCCACATCCGAAGCGGGACACATAATGGCAATCTCGGTATTGCCCAGCGACTGCGCCAGCGCCAGAGTGTCGTCAAGAAGGCAGCGATAAAACGTGGTGACAGCAGGTAAAGGAACACACTGCGCTAACCTTGTCTTGACCATGCCCGGCTTGGGGGCTTTGGCCATGATGACCAGTGTGCAATCGCCTGTGCGTGGGCGACGGTTCGTCGGATCGGAGGACTCCATAGGAAGTGCTCAGCCAGGCCTCACGCTCGTCGCGGCATTCCGGCTCTTTGGATGGCGAAAATAATAGCTCACTATCCGGCTGAGAATGAACCACGCCGCTCCAACCGTACCTTTGACCGTGCCACTGATCTTTGATTTCCCGATACGCGGGTAGTAGCTCACCGGAACTTCTACGATGCGAAATCCAGTAACAGCGCCTTTCAGGATCATTTCCACGGCCCAGCCGTAGGTCGCCTCTTGGAGAGCGAGTTCGCGGAGAACGTCGGCGCGCGCAGCACGGAACGGGCCAAGGTCGCTGATCTTCAGTCCATACAAAAGGTTGATCAAGCTGGCAGCGAGCCAATTGCCGAACGCAGCATGCCACGGCAGTGCCCCGGGAATACGTTGTTCCCCAAGACGCGAACCCAGTGTGATGTCCGCGCGTCCCTCGGCGATGGGCGAGAGAAGAAGCGGCAGCTCCGCCGGACGATCACTGTAATCGCCGTCAAGGAAGACAACCACATCAGGATTTTCTGCGCTCGCAAGTCCTGTCAAACAAGCTCGCCCATATCCGCGCCTTGGTTCGCCGACAACGCGAGCTCCCATCTTCGCCGCGATTTCCGGGGTGCCGTCCGTGGAGTTGCTGTCGACAATAATGACCTCTGTCACGAGATCAGAAGGGAGATCGGCAAGCACACGGCCAATGGCCTGCGCTTCGTTATGCGTGGGAATAATGACGGACACTCGCACGGGATTCTAGCTCAAAGCACCCACCACGGAGCGGACGGCCACCGCTGCGCCAGCCATGCGTCCACGCCCCACGCTCTGCCCGCACGCCCCACTGCCAGCCCAAGCGATGCGAGCACCGGAACCAGCAATTCCCAGATCCAGGCGGTGCCCCACTCTGATATCCAAAGGCTGCCAAGGTAGAGAAATGCCAGGAAAGCGACCGGACGCGTAAACAGCCCGATGACGAGCAACACACCCAAAGAGATCTCTGCCAGAGCTTGCATTGGAGCCGCCATTGCAGCATGGCTCGCGGCGGCTTCCATTACAGCTTTCCAGATCGCCGGCGAGTGCCCCGCTTTAATGTAGTAGTTAATCAGGTTTGCGTAGCCTCCTGGAGTGTAGAGGCCTTTCCCCAGATTCTCGAAGAAGACCCACACGAACATAGCCCCGATGGTCAGCCGCACAATTGCGAGACCATTCGCCGCTTGAGGCTGGCAGGTCACTTCGGTTCCGTCATTTCTCGAAGAAGATGCATCCCTTGTCGAGGTTGTACTCATGGTCAGGTTAACCTTCGCCCAATGGATGCTACACCAGACAGCAAGGTTTCGACAGTTTCAAAGTGATTTTGTCATTATGTTTCTAACTTTTTCTTGATGTCAAACCCTAGTTTGCCGAGTACTCTCACGGCGCCGGTCTTCCCGCCCTCGAAGTCTGCAGAGCCAAGCTGTTGTCCCGTGGCGAACTCATAAGCTGCGCCCAAGACTGCCTTGGGCGGGTAACGGCGTTTATCCCAGACCAATTCATAGGTCGTGGTAGGAGCGAAACCATGCTCAGAAAAGAACTGTTCTGGGCCCAGCCGGTCGTACTCGTGTATCGCGCGCAACACGTCACCACGGGTTACGCGATCCCATGCCACCATTTGTTTTTCCTCCCAGGTTTTTCGCTAGACACTGGACGATCGCATTAAGCCGCAGTTCGACCGGACAGGAACTGCTTGACGAGGACTGCGGTGTCGTCAGGGTTCTCTTCCGGAAAGAAGTGGCCGCCCTTCATTGCCTGCCCGTGCGCGTGCGGCGCCCATTGCCGCCAAATGCCCAGCGGGCCTCCATCTTTCGAATAGAAAGTGTCGAGCGGACCACCCTCCGCCCACAAATGCAGCATGGGACATTCGATTCGGCTGGACGCTTCCTTATCCGCGCGATCGTGTTCGACATCAATCGTTGCAGCTGCTCGATACTCTTCGCAGATGCCATGAACGCGAGCCGGATCGCGATAGGTGGAGACATATTGTTCGAGAATCTCCGGCCCGAAGGAACCTTGGCCGAAGGGATTGTGGAAGACGGCCTCAGGCGCACCGAGAAGATACTTCTCGGGAAGCGGCTCCTTCTGCGATAGCAAAATCCACGGCCAGTAAGTCTGCGCGAAGCGCGCATCCGAGCGGCTCCACGCTTCGAGGATAGGAATCACGTCGAACACGGCGAGTCGCTCTACCTTCTTCGGATGGTCGAGGGCCATCCGATAGCTGACGCGTCCTCCGCGGTCATGACCAATCAGTGTGAAGCTCGGAAAGCCGAGCTTGTCCATGACCTCAACTAATTCCTTCGCCATCGCGCGCTTGGAATAAGGAAAATGGTCGCCGGTAGAAGCGGGTGTCCCACTTTGGCCGTAGGCGCGCAGGTCAACGCAGATCACCGTGTGATTGTCGGCAAGCTTCGGTGCGAGGAATCGCCACATCAGGCTGGTGCGCGGGAAGCCATGCACCATGAGAATGGGCGGTCCTTTTCCGTAGCGGCGCACAAAAATCGTGTTTCCTGAAACCTCAACAAGAGACGACTCGAAAGAAACCTGGCCAGCCATACTTCCTCCAGTTTTATCTGAGTTCAGGGATCGTCCCGCTTTGGCGAAAGAATGCTCCAGCAGGGCACCGAAAGATGCGGCTGTAAGGCCACCAAGAAAAGTGCGACGCTCCAATGCTCCTCCTTACTCTGGTCCTAGACGCTCTTTATCTCGCCGCCGTCCATGCGCACAGAAGCGCCGGTCATCCACTTCGCCGCCGGTGATACCAGGTAAGCCATCAGATCGGCGATCTCCTCCGGCTTCCCCAGGCGGGTTATACCCGCCCGCTCCGGAAAGTTCCTGATGGCCTCTTCGACTGTGAGGTTGTGGGCAGGCGCCCACTTTTCAAAGAACGCCTGCCGGCGTCCGGTCATCACCGCGCCGGGCGATACGCTGTTGACCTGCACACCGTCTCTGATGCCCTGCTCGGCGAATGCTTTAGCGAGCGCGTTGATGGCGGCATTGATGGTGGCGACTGCGGCATATTCGGGCTTGGGGTCGAGGGCAGCGCTTCCCGACATAAACACAACCGACCCGTTCGAAGCTTTCAAAGCCTCCCAAGCCTCCATCGTCAAGCGGCGCGCGCCGTGAAACTTGAGCGCCATGCCGTCGTCCCACTGCGCGTCGGTCATTTGAAATAAATCGATCTGCGGCACCGCACCCGCAATGTTAAGCAGCGCATCGATTCTGCTAAAGCGTTCAAGAGTCTCTACGACGACGGTTTTTGCCGATTGAGGTTGACGTAGATCTAGGGCCAACACCATCGTTTCGGCTCCGAGGGACATAGCTTCGGCCGCGGCTTTTTCCAAGTCATCCTTATCCCGCGCCACCAGCACAATCGCCGGGAAGTCCCGCGCGAGCCGGATGCATGTGGCTCGTCCTATCCCCGAACTGGCGCCGGTGACGATGCCGACCGATTTAGCGGCCATTTCACTGACTTCTCCTTCGTAGGTGAATCAGAAATTAAATTGGTAATGTCATCTGGTTGCCGGCCCTATGACGAGAGGGTTTCGCGCGCGGCCTCCAGGATTATGTTGATCACAAGTTTTGGCTGCGTGTACATCGGGCTGTGGTCGACAGGATAAGAATGGATTTTCGCGCGCATGCGGTCGGCCATGAAATGCAGCGTCTTCGGATTGATCATGCGATCCTCTTCGGCAATCAGGAACCATGCCGGTTTCGTTTTCCACAATGGCGCTGGGGCCGGCTCTTGAATGCACTGGACGGCGATTGGCCGCTGGACGGCGGTTGCGATCTTGGTTTGATCTAGAGAAGCCTTGTGGGCAACCGCACGGCGAAACCCGTCATCCGGCATCCATATAAAGCCATGGGAATCGGGAGCCAACTTCGGCGCTTCCAAATGCGAAGGATTGAGGTAGAACACCTTCGCGACCGTCTCACCTTCATCCGGCGCAAGCGCCGAAATGTAGACCAGTGACTTGACTCGTTCTTCGCGCACGGCGGCGATCACAGCGCCAGAATAAGCGTGCCCCACCAGAATCACCGGACCGCTTGTTCGTTCCAGCACCTGGGTCAAAGCGTCAGCGTCGTTGGTTAAGGACGTCATCGGGATTGGCGCGCAGATGACGTGAAGACCGCTCGCTTCCAAAGGCAGAATGATGTTTCTCCAACAGGAGCCGTCGGCCCATGCTCCGTGCACCAGAATGATGGTTGAGTTCGGAGGCAATCTACTTGTCTTAGAAGCGTGGGAATTTGCGGTCGCTGGTGCGGCGTTTTGTGCTCGCGCAAATTCAGTGAAAGAGCTCTCAAGAGCGATACCTAGAGATGCAGCTGTGAGCGCACCAAGAAACCTTCGACGTTCCATATCTTCCTCCTCGTCTCACTTAACCACTGCTGGGCTAAAGACGTCATCGCGAAACCATGCGTTCTGCGTGACCTCGGTAAATGCCATTTGCGGCCAGGAAATGTTTCATGGCTTCGGCAATCTCTACGACGTGCGTCTCAATTGCAAAGTGGCCGGTATCGAGGAATTGGATGGTTGCGTGGGGCAAGTCCTTCTGAAATGCCTCGGCCCCGGCGGGAAGGAAAAAAGGGTCGTTTTTGCCCCATATCGCCAGCAGCGGTGGCTTCAACCTACGGAAGTATTCTTGAAAGGGGGGGTAGAGCTTTACATTCGAGGAGTAGTCGAGAAACAGATCGAGCTGAATCTCTTTGTTCCCCGGCCGCTCCAGCAGAGCAGCATCCAATGTGTACGACTCGGGAGGAACAGAATCCGGATTCGCTACGCCGTGTGTGTACTGCCACTTCGTTGCTTCGGGTGTTAGAAAATCGAGAAGGGCGGCGCGATTCTGGGCAGTAGGCTCCTTCCAGTATTTCTGGATCGGATTCCAACCTGAGCTCAAGCCTTCTTCGTACGCATTTCCGTTCTGCGAAACGATGGCTGTTATGCGCTCAGGGTGAGCCATTGCCAAGCGGAAGCCGGTTGGCGCGCCGTAATCGAATACATAGATTGCATACCGGTTGAGTTGGAGTGCCTCCGCGAATGCCTCGATTGTTGACGCCAATCCATCGAACGAGTATTTATAGTTTCGCTTGCTGGGAATGCGGGTAAATCCGAACCCGGGAAGATCCGGCGCGATGACACGGTAATCGTCGGCAAGACGCGGAATCAGCTCGCGGAACATGAAGGATGAAGCCGGAAATCCATGCAACAAAAGAATGACCGGGGCCGTCGGGTCACCGGCCTCGCGATAAAAAAGTTCAATCCCGTCAGCTTCGACTTTGTGGACGGATGTGGGAGGCAAGCAAGACTGAGATGAGCCGTGCTTTGTGGTAGAGGTTATTTTGCGCATAAATGAGTGTCCCCATTGCTTGGAAATTCGGACTGCAAGCTCTTTCAGGCTTCCGAAGTTACAGGTTGCACTGGAACTGCCAAACCCAGAAATTAGAGTGATGACTCAACCCCTTCGGTTCCAGCATCTTGCCAACCCAACCTGGCGGAATAGACGCCTCGCTTTTCCGGTCACCGCGACGGCCTTAAGACGAGTGTCGAAATCAAGACACTCGCGACGCGGGTATTGTGTCATCGCAGCCCGTCAAGGGTGTAGAATCACGCCCCAGGGGGACCGGCGTGACTGTGCGCAAGATTCCGCTCGGCATCACGGCAGATGATGTTGCCCTGGGCAGTCATCTCGTCCATTTCTGGAAAACGGACGATGAATTCGAGTCCGGAGTGCGCTTTCTCCAACTTGGAATCGACAACCAAACCGAATATTCCGTGCTCTTCGGGCACGATGAGGCGAACCAGCGCGTGCTGGAAATTCTACGAACGACCCACCCTGATCTCGATCACGCACTCCAGCAGGGCCGGCTCGTGATTTTGCGACGCGACTCTTCCGCGTCCGCGACACTGGCTAAAATCAAGGATGCTTTTTCGTCTGCTGTTCGGAAAGGAGCCACGGCGATCCGATACCTGGGCAACCTTGGAATCGGCCGAGATGCGCTCCCGGGCAGGGGTGCGGGCGAGGTAATCGAGCTTGAAACCGGTGCGACGGCCCTCGTGTCCAGCTACCCCTGCGTGATGGTTTGCATGTACGATGTGAATACGGTTTCCGGTCACCTTTTGTTGGCCAGCGGATTTGCGACGCATCCTCTTGCGGTTTGGAATGACCAATTAAAACAAAATCCCTACTGCGACTGTGAGGAAGTATCCTCGTCCCGCTCGGAAGAGGTCGCATAGGGAGGATCCCATATTTACGATTCTGCATTCGTTTGAGCAATTCTCCCGGCTTCACGCAGTCTGAGAGCATCCCATTGCGAAACTTCGTCATGCTCGCGGCTGACTACAAAGGGGCCCTGTAGCGCATACCAATGAACCATACGGCGCCAACGCCCAGCGACTCGATTGACCTGCGGAACGTCATCGAAACCATTCCCGCACTGGTCGTATGCGCATTGCCCGACGGCACCATTGAGTTTGTGAATCGCGCCTGGCAAGAATATACCGGCTGCTCGCCACAAGAACTCAACCATTCGGGCTGGCGGTCTATCATTCACGCGGACGATCTTGCTAAGTTTGCGGAGGAATGGAACGTGGCTTTGTCGAGCGGCAGGTCCTTTGAGACCGAGGCGCGAATCCAGTGTTCAAATGGCCAGTACCGCTGGTTTTTGATCAAGAAAGCGTTAGCCGTGCTAGGAACACGAGAAAGACAGCCGTCCCTACGCACTCTTGTCGCCTTCGAGGACATCGACGCTCAGAAGCGGTCACAGATCAAATTGCAAGAGAGCGAGGCGCGTTACCGCCTCCTGATCGAAACGGCAAGTGATGCTGTGATCAGTGCGGATGAGAACGGCACGATCACCTTTGCCAATCCCTCCACCATGAGGATCTTTGGTTATCCTCCAAACGATTTGATTGGAAAATCTTTGACCGTGCTAATGCCGGAATTCCTCCGCTCTGCATATCGGGAAGGATTACGGCGCTATTCGTCTACCGGGAAGCGGCAGCTCAACTGGCGGGGGATAGAACTGATCGGCCTCCGCAAAGACGGGCAAGAGTTCCCGATCTCGGTTTCCCTGGGGGAATTGAGCAGGGACGGGCACCGTATTTTCACTGCTTTTGTTCGTGACATCAGTGAGCAAAAGCGGGCCGAGGAGTCTCTCCGCCGAACTCATAGCTACCTGGCTCAGGCGGAGAGATTGTCACGCATAGGGACCTTTGCCTGGGAGGCGCCAGGCAGAAGACCGCTGTACCTCTCCGAAGAATGGTATCGCATATACGATTTTGACCCTAAACATGGTGCGCCTAGTTGGGAGCAATACCTGCAGCGTATTCATCCCGACGACCGGGCCGGGTTGCGAGCGGCCAGCGATCGAGCAATCGCCGAGAAATCTGATTACGACATCGAGTTTCGAATTGTCGTTCCAGGTGGAGCAATCAAATTCCTTCATGCGGTGGGCGAGCCGGTCTTAGGTCAAAAGAGAGAGTTGCAGCAATTCGTAGGCGTCGTGATGGATGTGACTGAGAGCAGGCGGGCGGAAGAAGAGCGCGAAAGACTGCGCCGCGCGCAAGCTGAACTGACGTACGTCAACCGAGTGAGTACGATGGGCGAACTGACTGCCTCATTGGCGCACGAGATTAAGCAGCCTATTGGAGCGGCCGTGACCAATGCTGAAGCATGTTTCCGGTTACTGGATCGCGATCAGCCCGATATTCTCGAAGCCCGGGAAGCCGCGCTCGAAATGGTCAAAGACGCGAGACGTGCGGCCGACATCATTGACCGAGTTCGCTTGCTATACCAGAAAGGTTCTTCGCACCTGGATGCAGTCGATGTAAACGAAGTCATTCAAGAGATGGTCATGATGCTGCAGAATGAAGCGAATCGCCATTCGGTTACGATACGAACGGATTT
This sequence comes from uncultured Acidobacteriaceae bacterium, assembly GCA_963743115.1. Taxonomy (GTDB): domain Bacteria; phylum Acidobacteriota; class Terriglobia; order Terriglobales; family Acidobacteriaceae; genus Sulfotelmatobacter. Next base: position 1,098,175 of record CAVUOM010000003.1, read on the forward strand.
CGCCAGGGGGCTTCCGAGCGTCATGGGGGATCGAGTGCAGTTGCATCAGGTCCTGATGAATCTCATCCTAAACAGTATTGAAGCCATGCGAGGCACAAGAGGTGAGCTCGACATCAAGTCGCAATTGGCCGACGACGGTGAGCTACTGATCTCGATCGCTGATACCGGCGTGGGATTGCCAACCGAGAATACCGAGCAAATCTTTAACCCATTCTTTACCACGAAGCCTCAAGGCACGGGCTTGGGACTAGCCATTACCCGTTCCATCGTGGAGGCGCATGGTGGCCGTATTTGGGCCACTGCAAACTCCGACCGAGGGGCAACATTCCATTTCACCCTGCCTGGCAGAGCGGCGATAGCTGCGTAATGTCGAAGATGCCATGCTCCGCCAGGCGTGAGTCACGCACCATGCGTGACGTGATTACAAGGTGACCTTGATCACGTTTAATTCTGCGAAGCCATATGATCCGCTCTCAGCGGCGCCGCGCCGAAATTGACCGAGAATCTCTTGCACCAAATGGAAACCGTCCTGTACTTCGACAAATCCATGTCGTGGCTTAAAGCGTAGTTCTGGTCTCCGATGTTCCCCTTGATTGTTCCCAAATCAATAACGTCAGACTGCTTCACGGTGGCGCTGTCTCTTGCGTCGTCGCTCGCAACCATGTAGACGTGGACATCGGGGCCATTCGAAGTTTCGAAGTTCGTAAAGCGGAGAAAGCGATCTCCGTCCGCAAGGCGGTAGATGGTTGCGCTACCGGCGGTGGGATGCACCACTCCGTAGAAAGTACCCGCCTCAACGACTTGTGCCGATGAGGCTTCGGCGGGGGCCGGAAAAGCTTCGTTGACCCGGTGATTAACGACGATGCGTTCCGGTCGAAATGCGTACCAGGCGGCAAACAGCACGATCGCAAGAATGGGGACGGCTAGTTTCCATTTATTCATTTTAGTGTCTCCTTAAAACAATTTTCGGGCTCGCGCCGCTTTCGATGTCTGTGGAGAAATATGCAGCGCTTGTCACTCTCGCATGTGATTCGGTGGAGCACGAAAGTAGCCAATTCCGAATGCCGGACACGCGAGCCACAGCATTGATAACTCGTACGTTAGCGCGTGATGGAAACTCTGGTACTCACGAGGCCATCAGCGCCGCGTCGATATTAGGACTCCAAGACTATCTTGCGACGCGAGATGTCATCGCGACGACTGCAAATATTCCCACTTTTCCCAGTCCCGCAACTTCCCGGTACGAAACCTATAAGGCACATCAGAATGCGAGCGAGTATCGAAGAAGCAGAGAAAAAGCAATTGGGGAACGTAAATGGAATCCGGCATGCACTCGGGGGTAGAAAGGAGGTCCATTTATGGCAGCGACGGCACTACAGCTAAATGCAGAATCTACTCCCACGGGCCGCAATCATAGAAACGTTCAGGAACTGGCGGACCTGATCACTCACCATTCGCCTCGCTTTCGTCGAATCGCACTGGCTCATCTGGGCAATCCGGCTGACGCGGAGGATGCGGTGCAGGACGCTTTGTTGTCAGCTTTAACGCACGTGGACCAGTTCAGGGGCCAGGCCAAAATGTCCACCTGGCTCACGACCATCGTGATCAATTCTGCGCGTATGAAGTTGCGTCGACGTTCACTGCGACTGCAAATCAGTTTGGACGAAACATTTCAGGAGCAGAATGTTTCGTTGGCGGATTTCGTCTCGGATACCCGACCAGGTCCGGAACACATGTATCAAAACCGAGAAATTGCAGCCACATTGGGTCTCGCAGCCTCCCGGCTATCTCCAATTTTGCGGATGACGTTCCAGTTACGCGATGTGGATGGCTTGAGCATTCGCGAAACGGCAGATCGCATGGGGGTTCCGTCTGGGACGGTAAAGGCGCGGCTCGCAAGAGCTCGCACGAGGCTCAAGAAAGTGATTAAGCAGAGCACTGGCGCTTCCGTCGACGGAATCCGATAAACTCATGTACCCTGCGCAGTAGAATGAGCAGAGGGGCATGACACTTCCCGACAGTCCTACTGTGTTTATTGTGGATGATGATGCGCGCATGCGGGCGGCCATGCAGCGTCTGCTGAAGACTGTAGGCTTGCACTCCGAGTCATTTGCCACGCCGCAGGAGTTCCTGCGGCAAAAGCTCCCGGACAGCCCGACATGCCTCGTGCTTGATGTGCGCCTTCCAGGAATGAGTGGATTGGAGGTGCAACGCCAGCTCAAGGAAGCGGGAGCGCAGATTCCCATTATTTTCATCACCAGCCATGGAGACATTCCCATGACTGTCACAGCGATGAAATCTGGAGCGGTGGACTTCCTGACAAAACCCTTCCGCGATCAGGATCTGCTGGATGCGATTCACCAGGCACTCAAGAGCAACGCACAATGGAGGCGTGAACGAAACGAAATCGCACAGCTGAGGGAACGTTACGAGAAGTTAACTGCGCGAGAGAGCGAAGTCATGCGTCTCATGATTTCCGGCATGCTTACCAAACAGATCGCTTCGACGATTGGGACCAGCGAAATCACCGCGACGGTTCATCGCGGCCAAGTCATGCGGAAAATGGAAGCCAATTCGCCGGCTGAACTCGGAAGGATGGCGGAGAAGCTCAAACTTCCAACGCTCACCTAGCTCAATCGCAAACCCCGTCCACCGGCTCCCTCCATACGCCTTATGTATATCCATCACTTCCCTTATCACAATCAATAATTGCGTTTTGCCGACCGCGGTCCAATCCTTTAGCTATATGGCTAGTGAGAGGGAGGAACGGCTGGTTGCTGTCATCGAAGACGACGACTCGTATCGAAAGGCTGTGCAACGTTTGCTGAAATCCGCAGGTTTTCCGGTGCGAGCCTTCGCTTCTGCGGAGGAGTTCTTGACTTCTGACCAGCAACACGAAACCGGCTGTCTGATCGCCGATATCCGAATGCCTGGGATGTCAGGGTTAGACCTCCAGTCCAAGCTTAACTCTGATCATTGCCCGATTCCGACCATCTTCATTACTGCGCACGGGGACGAAAAGATGCGACTGCAGGCGATGCGGGGGGGTGCCGTGAAATTTCTCGCCAAGCCTTTCGACGGCGAAACGCTACTTGGAGCCGTTCGAGTCGCGCTGAAACCCTGAGGATGTTGCGGCCACCGTTTTTCTAGGAGGACTCGTGGGCTTTCCCGGAAGACTTCGGGCGGGTGAAGAAGACGAAAGAGACCGGCAATTTGACCAAATCGTAGGCAGCAGCCGTGCTCTGGAATCTGTGTTCACTGAAGTGGAACGCGTGTCGCCGACTGATTCCACCGTATTGGTTCTGGGAGAAACCGGAACGGGCAAGGAGCTGATCGCCCGGGCAATTCACAATCTGAGCGCACGCTACGCACGACCATTCATCAAGCTCAATTGCGCTGCCATCCCCTTTGATTTGTTGGAAAGTGAGTTATTCGGGCACGAAAAGGGCGCCTTCACCGGAGCAGTGGCACAAAAGATTGGCCGCTTCGAAATGGCTGATACCGGCACTCTCTTCCTGGACGAAATTGGAGACTTGCCACTGGCCCTGCAGCCTAAACTTTTGCGCATTTTGCAGGAACAAGAGTTCGAGCGCCTGGGAAGCGGCCGCACCCATCGGATCAACGTGCGTCTGGTTGCGGCGACCCATCGCGATCTTGTGCAGATGGTTGCACGTAATGAATTCCGCAGTGATCTTTACTATCGTCTCAACGTCTTCCCCGTGCTGGTTCCACCTCTGCGGCACCGCCGAGATGACATTCGCGAGTTGGTCCTGCATTTTGTCGAAGTATTCGGACGGCGCATGGGAAAGCATATCGAACAGGTACCTCAGACAACCATGAATGCATTCATTGCGTACCCCTGGCCGGGAAATGTGCGGGAACTCCAAAATCTGATCGAACGGGCTGTCATCCGATCCGAGGACGGAGTGCTGCCCAATCCACTCCCTCCGTCCGCAACGAATTCAACCAATTTAGTTGCCGCGCAAGGCACACTGCGGGATCACGAAACCGCCCTGATTCTTCAGACCCTGGATGTCACAGGAGGAATGATAGGAGGACCGCAAGGAGCGGCCGCCCGCCTCGGATTGAAGCGTACGACATTAGTTTCCAAGATGAAGAGGCTGGGAATCTACCGGCCACGACATGAGCGAGCTATGAGTGAGCCCGAAGCTGGAAATGAGTTGCACGAGCCGATTGCTTGCAGAATGTGGACCAAGGCTCCGGCGTCGATCGAAGGCAATCGTTGAAGGGATAGAGAGAATGCTCATGAAGCCGCGCCTCGCGCCACGGGCCATTCTTGGGTTCCTGCTGGTGGCGCTCGTCTCTCCGGCGGCTAAGGCGCTTGACACTTCACGAAAGATCTCCCAGTACGGCCACAACATGTGGCGAATTCAAGATGGGTATTTACCTGCTCCCCCGGGAGCCATTGCCCAAACCACAGATGGTTACCTCTGGATCGGGACTCCCGCCGGATTGGTCCGCTTTGACGGAGTGCGTTTCGTCCCCTGGGCCTCGCCGAAGGGTGAAAAGCTTCCCAGCGACCAGATCCATTCTCTTTTGGGCGCGAGCGATGGGAGCTTGTGGATCGGAACGGCAGGAGGGTTGGCGCGCTGGAAGGGCGGAACACTCACTACATACAACGATCTACCCAACAATATTTGGGGCATCGTGGAAGATCATAATCGAGACATTTGGATCGCAAGGTGGGATAGCGGCGATGGACGTGGTCCGCTGTGTCGAATAAGAGACCGCGATCAGCGCTGTTTTGGCCGGACCGACGGAATCCCTCTTCCAACTGCTACCGCACTAGCACTCGACAGCTCCGGCAATTTCTGGATTTCTGGTAATCAGGGGCTTTGCAAGTGGAAGATCGGAAGTCCGGCGGTGTACCTCCATCGAGATCTGGCGGTGCGCGGCTATCTGATGGGGGTTCGTGGGTTATCTGTGTTTAATGAGAGTCATGTGTGGATTGGACTGCAGCAGCCCGACGGGAACCTTCAGCTTCAGGAATTCGACCACGGAAAATGGGCGGCGCATCCCTTGCCCAAGGCCCAAGGTCCTCCCCCGAGTACGAATCGAATCTTCCGAGATCCACAGGGCGCGCTGTGGATTGGGACGGCAAGCGACGGGACCTATCGGATAGTTGGCGACAAAACGGACCACTTCTCAAACGCAGATGGTTTGTCTAGTGACTCCGTCGTGCAATTCTTTCAGGATCGCGAGGGCACGCTCTGGGTTGCGACAACCAAGGGGATTGATAGCTTTCGCGACCTGCCTGTCGTGAGTTACTCGATTAAGGAGGGCCTGGTATCTGATAGCGTCAGCACGGTTCTTGCGTCGCATAACGGCGGTGTGTGGATTGGCGGCGCCGAGGCGCTCAGCTTCCTCAGGCAGGACAAGCTTTCGGTCATTCGCACAAATCATGGTCTGCCAGGGCGTGATATCACCACGATGTCTGAGGATGGCCGTGGTCGATTGTGGATTGGAGTGGACAGCAGCCTGTCCGTTCTGGATGACGGACATTTTCTCCCAATTCGCAAGCCCGACGGAAGCTCGCCCGGAATCATTCTTGGAATCGCGGAGGACGCTGCAGGAAATGAGTGGGCTATGACGAACGCGGAGCTTTTTCAAATCGAGAACCTCAAGATTCGACAAGAAATTCGCCTGCCGGAACCATGTTTCTCGATTGCGAGCGACCCCAAAGAAGGAGTGTGGCTGGGTTGCGTAAACGGATCCCTGGACCACTACTATGGCGATCACTCGGAAGTGTTTCCCCGGGTCAGCGCCACCAACATACGGCAGTTGCTGCCAGAGCCTGGCGGCGGTTTGTGGGCTGTCGCCGAGGATGCGCTCGTGTGGTGGAACAGCAGCGAGAGCGCAAGGATGACGACGCGGAACGGATTGCCTTGCGACGAATTGTACGCAGTCGTAAAGGACGATACTGGTTCGCTATGGCTATATGCGCGATGTGGGCTCTTCTCTGTGGCTGCATCAGACTTGATTCGATGGCAGCAGAATCCATCTTTAAAGGTCAAGGTTGAGACCCTCGACGTCTACTCGGGCGCGCAGCCAGGAATCACTCCCTTGCAGCCACAAGCCACTCGTTCGCTCGATGGCCGTCTCTGGTTCGCCAACAACAACGTTCTGCAAACTTTTGATCCGCACGTGTGGCGAAGGAATAAGTTGCCACCCAACGTGTTGGTGGAGCGGGTTACGGCCAATGGTGTCACTTACCCGATTCAACGCGACTTGAAACTTCCAGCTCTCATCCGCAACCTCGACATCGATTACACGGCCTTAAGTTTCGTAGTTCCTCAGAAAGTGCGATTCCGCTACAAACTTGAAGGAAGAGACACCGTGTGGCAGGATGCCGGAGTTCGCCGTCAGGCCTTTTATACTGACCTGCCACCCGGGACTTATCGCTTTCACGTAATCGCGTGCAACAACGACGGGGTCTGGAATGAAACTGGAGCAGATCTCGCATTTACAATCCCGCCTTCATTCACTCAGGGAGCCGGGTTCAAAGCGATCTGCTTGCTTGGCTTTGCAGCCTTCGTTTACTCGGCATATCTGCTCCGAGTCAGGCAAGTGACGCGACAATTACGCACGCGCATGTACGAGCGGTTGGCGGAGCGGGAGCGGATCGCAAGGGACTTACACGACACGTTTTTCCAGGGAATCCAAGGTCTGCTATTGCGTTTTCATACGGCGACTTCTCAGCTCAACAAAGAAGACCCCGCGCGGCGAATCTTTGAAGAAACGCTGAAGCAGTCGGACCAGGTGATGCTCGAAGGGCGGGAACTGGTGCTGGATTTGCGGGCGACGGTTTCCGAACCATCGGATTTGCCGACAGCACTCGCGGATTTTGGCGAGGCGATGCGCCAGGGTGGTTCGTCCGACTTCAGAGTCGTCCTCAATGGGTCGGTTCGTTCTCTACATCCTATAGTCTTCGAGGAACTATTCAAGATTGGTAAGGAGGCGCTCAGCAACGCTTTTCGACATTCTGGCGCGCACTCCATCGAAGCAGAACTCAACTACGAGCGGAGCGAATTGCTTATACGGATCCGGGATGACGGCGCGGGAATTGACTCCGCCATTCTTAGGCAAGGACACAAGGAAGGACATTTTGGAATGCCTGGGATGAGAGAGCGCGCACAGAAAATTGGGGCGCACCTGGATGTTTGGAGCCGGCCCGGGGCAGGCACCGAAGTTGAGTTGCGAATTGCAGCCCGCATTGCATACGCTTCAGAACCTAATGGCTTCTCGTTAGGGAAGCTTCGGCGACCGTGGACCAGCACCAAAGAAGGGGATTCCGCTGACGAGAAAACAAGCTTACCCACTTAAGAACTTAGGCTAGGTCGTTCAATTGCCAGCCTACATATCAAGAAAACCGCGCTTTAGAGCAATCATGACGGCATGGGTGCGATCGCTCGCGTTCAGCTTGGAGAGAATACTCTTCAAATGATTCTTGACCGTGTACTCAGAAATTTTCAGATCAGACGCGATAATCTTGTTGGAGTCACCATTGGCCACGCCGCGAAGCACATCGAGTTCACGAGTCGTGATCGAATCATCGGCCGCATGCTCGGCGATTTGTTGCGCGATCTCCGGCGGAATCCGTTTATGGCCCCGGTGAACTAAACGAATCGTCTCGACTAATTCCGTTCGCAGCAAATTCTTTAGAAGGTAACCAACCGCTCCGGCTTTGAACGCCCGAACCGCTTGAACGTCACCGGCGGAAGTGGTCAGCACCACGATTCGCGCCTGCGGAAATTGTTGGTGAATGGAGGCGATCGCTGCGATGCCGTTTACCTTGGGCATGCGTATATCCATTAATGTAACGTCGGGACGGTGTTTCCGAAAAAGTGCTACGGCTTCATCTCCATCGGAGGCCTGAGCAACAACACGCATGTCGGTTTGTGCATTGATCTCGCCCACGATCCCGGCCATCATTAAAGGGTGATCATCTACAGCCATTACCCGGATGACATGAGTTTCAGTCATGCCGAACCCCCTCAACTTCCCTTTGTATCGCTATCATACTTCCGTTCGGCCAACTCAGCCCCCCTCTAAAGGGCTAATGGATATTGCCTCTATCTGGGATTCCGGCACAATCACGCAGCGCTTATCGTAGAGTGGTGCAAAGACTGTTTTCAATGTTCCCCGCGGGCGCGGCAGGCTGGGGACTCGTGCTTTTACGCGTGTGCGCCGCGGGAATGCTGGTTCGCGGAGCCGCCGATGCGACGGTTTCAATCCACATCTGGGGGATGGCCGGATTAGGCATCCTTGCCGGAGCGTTCTGCGTTGGCGCGTTTACTCCAATCAGTTGCAGCCTCTCTGCTCTGCTACAGGCTCTCATGCTGGTGCTGGCACACGAATCAGATCCGCTTCAATTTGTTTTCTCATTCTGCGTCACTGCCGCTCTGTTCCTCTTGGGACCGGGAGCATTCTCGGTTGATTCCCGTCTATTCGGCCGTCGCCTCATTGTCCACTCGAGTTCGAAGTAGGTCTGCGGTCGCAACTGACATTTCGGCCGTTGTTTCCACATACCCGGCGCCTAATATTCCGGCAATGCCAGCAAAGTACGGCTAGAGCAGTCTGGCTCGAACGAGCCACCTTCGGCCCGCTCTATTTGGGCTTACGTCTTTCTGCAGCAGTCTTTACTGTTTTCTCAGCGCCGGATGGGTTCCTTGGTCTGAATAGATCCGGCCGAGTTTGAGAAGCAAGAGTGATTCTCGTTTTTCAGGGGGATCTAATGACGACCGCAGCTTTTCCGACGACCAGCGCAACCAGAAACCTTAATTATTTTCAACGGCAATACGAAGAGTTCGAAGATGCTGCTGCAGAAATCGTGCCGATGAACGAAGGAAGCAGAGTGCGATCAGAAGAACAGGTGAAAGACGAAACGGCCTTCAAAGGAATTATCGGCAGTAGCTCTTCTCTGAAATTTGCACTCACCGAAGTCGAGCGCGTGGGACCGACTGATTCCACCGTGCTGGTGCTGGGAGAAACCGGAACCGGGAAGGAATTAATAGCCCGTGCTATCCACGATCTAAGCGCACGCAGTGGACGCCCATTTGTGAAGGTGAATTGTGCAGCGATTCCATTTGATCTTCTAGAGAGCGAATTGTTTGGACATGAGAAAGGTGCGTTTACCGGAGCGATCGCCCAAAAGATTGGCCGCTTCGAAATGGCGGATAGCGGGACTCTCTTTCTTGATGAGATCGGAGACCTGCCGCCGGCACTCCAGCCTAAACTTCTACGCGTTTTGCAAGAGCAGGAGTTCGAACGTCTCGGGAGCGGTCGGACGCACCGCATCAACGTCCGGCTGGTAGCGGCTACACATCGAGATCTGACCAAGATGGTAGCGCGAGGAGAATTCCGCAGCGATCTCTATTACCGCCTCAATGTATTTCCCGTTGAGCTGCCACCGTTGCGAAAGCGGCCTGGAGACATTCCTCAGTTGATTTCCTATTTTGTGAACAATCTGGGTCGGCGCATGGGCAAGCCGATTCGGTTCATAGCTCCAGAAACAATCGCTGCCTTCACTTCTTATTCCTGGCCTGGAAACGTGCGCGAACTCCAAAACCTGATCGAGCGGGCGGTCATCCGATCGAATGATGGCGAGCTTCCCAACCCGTTGCCGGTACTCGAGCAGATGCCAACAAGGTCGCAGAACGCGACGATCCCGAGCGCTGCCTCAGCGACGTTAAGCGATTGCATGCGATCTATAATCTTACGGACACTGGAAGACACGGGGTGGATGATCGGTGGACCCGAAGGGGCTGCAGCTCGATTGGGATTGCCCAGAACCAGCCTCATTTCGAAGATGAAGAAACTGGGGCTGGCGCGGCCCAGAAGCTCGAGTGTTGCAGCCCTTTCGTTTGGCGTACAGTCCCGCCCGGGGCCGGGCTATAGCGCAACTGGCGGATAACTGGGCCGATTGCGTTCCCATGAAAAGAGACCGCTTAAGGCGATCACATTCACTTTGATCCTGTTGCTGTATCACTTCTGGCTTGCATCGATTTGATGAGGTCGGCGGCCGAGGCTCCTTCGAGCGACAGTCCGTATCCGACTTCTCGTACAATGCGTTCCTTTAACGGATGAATGAAATGTATGCGAGTGTTGCGGCGCGTTACCTCTGGAGCCCTCAAGTAGAGCTCAGCTAGCTCGCGCGCGCGACTGAGCGCCTTCCCATTCGGCACTACTTCGGCAACCACTCCCCATTCATACGCGGTGCGCGCCGTCACGGGTTGTGGGTTAAGCAGGAAGGCCTCGGCCCGTCCTGCTCCGGCGCGATAACTCCATGTCGTAAAGATTCCGTCGCCGGGCACAATCCCTCCCGCGAAGTGGGGAACATCGTGGAAGGTCGCGCTCTCGGCCGCCACAATTACATTGGCGAGCAGTGCATATTCTGAGTGAATGTGGGCTCTCCCCTCGACAGCCGCGATGACTGGCACGCGTACGTTCGCCAGGTTCTCGAGAATCTGAACACCTTCGTCTTGAACCTGGCTCCAAATGCCGGGGTCAGCGACGTTACCGAAGGACGAAAAATCGATGCCGGGAATGAAGTCTCCGCCTGCGCCGGTCAGGATTACGATTTTGTTCGCTCGATCCTGGGCGATCCGGTAAAAGGCCTCGACGAACTCTGTATGATCCTGGGCCGTGAAAGTAAACGGCCCGCCGTTGCTGTGAAATTCTGCGAGCAGCACCCCGTTGGTGTCTCGTGTCAGCTTTAGACTGTGGCAAGCGTCGAAGTAATTGCCTGCAGGTTGCATCAGATTCTCCTCCCTGTGTTTCCTTTCAAATCGAATCGTTCTCTGCACCCTCAGCGAAGCTGCAGCTACATGATCAGCATCCGCAACTGCTTTAGAGTTTCAGCAGGCTCGGTACGGATTGTGTAATCCGCGTTCACATCGGCTGCACGAATAATCCCTTGCTTATCGATCACGTACCGTGCGGGCATCGGCAATCGGTATTCCGGTTCATCGTTGAATCTGTCCAACGTGCTGCCAAAAGACTTGTAAAGGTCGCGCAAGTAATCCGGCAGCGTGAAGACAAGCCGATACTCGTTAGCGGTTTTCAGATGAAGGTCCGTCAGGATGTCATAGGTCAGGTTCAGCTTCTTGTGCAAAGCGCGCGTGTATCTTTCCAGTTCAGGAGTGAGCACGACGATTTGCGCTCCCAACGCTCTGACCTCGGAATGGATTTGCTGTAGAGCCTCCAGCTCCATGTTGCAATACGGTCACCAATGTCCTCGGAAGAAGCTGACCACCAGAAACCCGTCTCGTAGGAGGTCGGCTGAGGCAACCTGCACGTGATCTTGGTTGAATAAGGTGAAGCTGGGAGCGCGATCCCCAACCCGCAAGGCACGCTCTTCAATTCCCGCAGCTTTGAGCTCGGCCGTAGCGCGATGCATTTTCTCGATTGCTTCACGCGGCGCATTGTAGGGCGGGGCTCCGGATTCGAAGGATTTCTTGAACTCGTCCAATCGTTCCTGAAGAATTGCCATTGTGTACTCCTTCTGCAGTTTGACTACTAAGAATGATTGAACGCTCCGATAGACCCCACTCATGCACGTACTTCGTGTACTTCGCCGCGGCCGTGGGGTGAATGCATGCTGGATTCCATCTGGCGGTCAGCACATTCTCTCTCTTGTTTGCTTCCATCCCTTTGCGTCTTCGGACTTATACTGGTGCGGATCTGAAGTTCAGCCAAACAGTTCCTGTCGCAGGAGCGTCGTCGAGTCTTTCAGTCGTCACGGCGACTTCAGGTCCCCCATACAACCGAGCTTCCCGAAACACGCTCACTCCTGAAATTGCTACACGATGCGCGTCGGACGTTGTTCGCTTCATTTTGGCTATGTTCTTGCTCTTGCCAAGCAGAGTGCGATTGCACTCTCTGGGCAGATGTGGTTGCCGGGAACAACATGTCGCGTTTGCCCCATGAGTATAGATGCGCCAGAGGTAGCGTCGGCTCTTGATGGGAGATCTGGAGTTTCTGACAAAAGCGCCATAGTCAACAACTACGAGGAGAATAAAAAACATGAAGAGGATTAGTGCTGTAGTGAGCATCGGAGTGAGTCTGGTGGCGGAGGCTTTGCTGTGCATAACGTTCGCCGCACCGGCTCAAGCGCAATTTCCGCCACCGCCGCCTTCTGTCGGCGCCACAGTGCCCGCCACCTACTTCGGTCCCGTCCCTTCCGACGTACAGCGTGAGTACGTCGGCCCTTACCAGTTACTCAAGTCGGGCAAGATTGATTTGAAGGCTGAAACCATTACCATCCCGCTGTACCTGGGAAAAATGAGAGACGGCCGGAAGGTCTGGTACGTCCTTACCGACACCACGGACGCGGGAAATGCCGCGGCTTTGGGCCTGAACTACGCCGCTAAACTGAATTACGCCAAGGTTGGTCGAGCCACGCGGCACGCCACTCTCGAAAAGGACGGAACCCTAACCTTCGAAAGTGGAACCGTAGACTTCTCCCCCAAGAGGCGCGTTGTACCTGGGGAGGCGCCGAATTACTTTCCACCGAAAGTGGCGGAGCCGGGTTCAGTCGGCGATCAGGATTACTCTCCTCTGATATCCATTGATAACGCCGGCGGGGCTATCTACAACGCGCCCATCGTTGCCTTCAACGTGGAAGCCAGCCAAATCGACTTCTGCCAGGGAAATCCTGACTACTCCCTGGTGCATGACAAGGTGGTTCGCATTTGTCCAAAGGCCGAGACCGTAACTCTCGCACTTACGCAGGGATTCAGTTTTGCGCGACCCGTGCTCTACCTGAGCTTAGATGCAAACGACGCGGTACCTGCCGCGCTAGAGGGAGCGACTCTCGCCCCTGCGCTGAAAGACATCACCGTCGGACACGACGATGGCGCCTTCAGCGCCATCGAGAGAATCTTTCTCTTTGCCAATGGCCCTACCGGAAAAGACAATCCACAACGTCAGGGATTGGACAGCGCTCTCAGCGACGGGCTTTCGCCTTTGAACGTACTGGGAGGCATTCCCACGGTAGCCACAGATTACAGTCCACTGTGGGACTTGAACCTTGGGGTGTGGACGAAGCAGTCGATCGAGAAAGGCTACCGCTCAAGACTGCTGGGAGAGTTCCAAATCCTCGACTTCGCCGAGAAAGGTTTCATCACCGGGCCAAACGGAGGTGCATTTGGATCCACAGGTCTGATTGTCAACTGTCCAATCGTTTGGCGGTTCCTGTAGAGTCGTAACCCCAATTGGGCCGATCCGGCGAGGGTTGGTGCCGGATCGGCTCAGTTTAAAGTTTTATTACCAGGCGAATGGAGGTTAGACAAACGATGACGCCGCTGCGGAATTCTTTCTTCGGACTTGCCCTCGCTCTAGTGGCGGCCTGTTACCCCATCGCGGCGGCGCAGGCCACCAGCAAAGGGAACCACTCGACAGCTCAGATGACTGCACCCGCGAACAACTTAGATCCTGCCGATTGGGAGCCTATCCTACTGGAATCCGCTGCGGCGAATGATGTGTCATCACCGCAGCCGGCCGACTCGAGAGGTGTCCGACTGGAACTTGTACAACTCCGCGAGGCGCTGCAATCCATTACGCCGCACCAGCGGAGTCTAGTTAATAAATGGGTTGTAACGAATCAGGGGAGGGTGTGGCGTCAGGTTCTGGATCAGCTGACGCTACACAATCTCGCTGGGGCTCCATCCTCTCTTAGGCTTTATGCCGCCCTGCATATTGCAATTGCCGATGCGGAAGTGGCGGCGCGAAATCGACAACGAGCCTACCGTAGACCTCATCCTGGCGAACTTGACCCCGCTATTCATCCTCTTGTCGCCAGCTTAAGTCCATACGCTTATCCCTCAGACCTTGCCGCGGAAACAGGGGCCGCGGAACGGATTTTGTTATTCGTGAGGCCAGAAGCTGCCGGCCAAATCGACGCTCTGGTGAATGAATCGATGCGGGCTCTTGAAAGTTCAGGGCTCTATCTGAAGAGCGACTGCGAAGCAGGCCGCCAGCTTGGCTACCTCGTTGCCGAGGAAGTGCTTTCGGTACTTGCGCAAGACCGGCGCCCGAATCAACTGGTCTTCGCGAAGGAGATGCCCTGGGAACAGCCTGCCGCGCCGGAAACGGTACGGCTCGGCTCTCGCTATCAACTTACACATTTCGAATACGATGACTCGGTGAAGTGGACGGCTCCTCTCCTGCGGCAAGGCGTCACGTACGGGGACTTGCCGCCCTGGAACCAGGCTTTGCCCGTGGACCCAACTGCAGGCACTTGGCGGCCGCTGATTCTGGAAAGCACCGATCTGTTTCATGCTCCGCCGCCCCCAGCGAATAGTTCTGCCCAGACCATGCACGAGATGGAGGAGATTGTTGCCGCGTTGAACAACCGCAGCTGTTACACAGATTTTATCGTCTTCAAGTGGGCGAACGAACAGCCTGGTCGCTGGGCCGCCGAGATCATGGATGGACTGATGAGCCGGTATGATTGGGATGCTCCAAAAACCGCGCGTGCGGAGGCGATTCTCTACGCCGCTATGTACGATTCGCTGCTGACGACATGGCATGAGAAGTTTCGTTATCTTCGTCCGCGGCCGGCGCTGCTGGAAACCGGCCTTCCAACCGTCATCCTGACGCCGAAGCATCCTTCGTATCCGGCCGGGCATGGAACTTATGTAGGCGCGGGTTTTGCCGTGCTACAAGAGTTTTTTCCCGATGAGCGCTCGGAATACGAATATCTGATTCCGGAGGTCAATAACGCACGGGTGTGGGCCGGCGTCCACTTCCGCGACGATATGATTGCCGGAAACATAATCGGAGAGCAGGTTGCCAATGCGGTCATGGAAAAAGTGCATCTCGATGGTTCGCCGGGCGAGCGATCAAAGCGGGTGCTCGGCCAACCATTGGTGACATCTGCATTCTTCGGCGACGGCGGGCCAAAATACCACTGATACGAGACAGGCCGTGGTATGCAAAAGGGAAGCTTTTCAAAGGATAGATCGGAACCTTCCATATGAAAACCGGAACAGATCAGAGTTCTAAAATCGTAGGTGGCGCCAACATCTTGTCGTGCTTAGCCAATCGTACATGGCGGCGACGACGATCAGCGTCACTATGAGAAAGACCTCAGGTGAAGCGCTCGACTAGTTTGATCCTTACTATTTACCGCCAACCGAGGGATGGGGCGACCGTTGTGAGGATTGCCTCCATCACATGCGCGTTGTAGGCAACGCCGAGTTGATTTGGAATGGTTAGCAATAGCGTGTCGGCCTCTGCGATCGCCTCGTCTTTCCTAAGCTGCTCGATGAGAACATCTGGCTCAGCAGCGTAGCTGCGGCCGAAGATCGCCCGCGTGTTTTCGTCAAGGAAGCCGATTTTGTCCTCTTCTTCGCGAGAGCCTCGTCCGAAATAGCCACGATCACGGTCATCGATCAACGGAAAAATACTGCGGCTGACGGAAACGCGCGGAGTACGCGTGTGACCAGCTTCCTTCCAGGCTGAATGAAAGGCGCGAATCTGGGCAGCTTGTTGGATGCCGAGCGCCTCGCCCGTCTCGTCGAATTTGAGGGTTGAGGTCTGCAGATTCATTCCTCTCTTCGCGGCCCATGCAGCCGTCGCGTTGGAAGCAGATCCCCACCAGATTCGATCCCGCAATCCCGTGGAGTACGGCTCAAGACGCAGAAGGCCGGGAGGATTGGGGAACATCGGGCGCGGATTAGGCTTGGCGAAGCCCTTGCCGCGCAGCAACTCAAGAAATTCTTCCGCGTGCCGCCGGCCCATATCTGCATCGTCTTCGCCTTTAATCGGACTGTAGCCAAAATGGCGCCAGCCATCGATGACCTGCTCAGGAGAACCGCGGCTGATTCCCAACTGCAGTCGGCCGCCGGTGATTAGATCAGCAGCTCCGGCGTCTTCCGCCATGTAATGAGGATTCTCATACCGCATGTCGATCACTGCGGTGCCAATTTCAATTTTTCGCGTTTTGGCACCAACTGCCGCGAGTAGTGGAAACGGTGATGCCAGTTGCTGCGCGAAGTGATGAACCCGGAAGTAAGCTCCGTCCATTCCAAGGCGCTCGGCCTCTATGGCCAGATCAATGGACTGCAGGAGCGTGTCGCTGGCCGACTGGGTTCGTGACTGCGGCGAAGGTGTCCAATGACCGAATGAGAGGAAGCCAATTTTCTTCATGCAATATAAGTCTCGCGCTAGATAAAATTCCGCTTCGGCGGCGTGCACACTGAGTCAAACCTGCGACTTGCAGAGATGTCATGCCCGCGCCCGTCATCAGGGGTTCATCATATTCACTCCGCGATCGAGGCCGGTCGCAGATTTGGTGTCAGAACCGTCAGCTCGCCGACTTGTTCCCGCTTCACGGTACCACGCAGATGGGCGTGATCCATCATCCAAACCTCAGGAATGATTTCGCCGACCAGTTTTCCATGACAAAAAAGCCTCACCACTGAACTCTCAGAGACGACAATTCCCACGGCTTTGGTCACTGCGGACATGTTCGCGGCGGCAATGTGACGGCTTCCCAGTCCCAGCGGCACATCCACTTGCGCGGCCACGGCATCGAGATAGCGGCACGCGGAAACGACAATCCCTTGGCGACTTACGACGAACCCACCGTCCAACTGCGCCAATTCCTTGATCGTTCCGCGTAGATTCAGATTGGTGACGTGCCGCGAAGACTCCGGATGCCCCAGCAATGGATCCAAAATTAACGGCCTGGATTTCGCGAGCACTGCCATCTCGTCGCCGAGCGTAAATAGCGTGCCGACACGCCTTCCCTCCCGACCCTCGCGAGCAATTTCAACGGCAAGCTCAATCAGGGACTCTAGAACGTCAGGATCGTATTCCGTGACCTGGCAGAGAATACTCTCGAACATCCATCAACTCCTCGGGGTTGAATCGACGACGCCGTCCATGGCGCAGGCACACTGTGCTTTGGATGAAGGGCCTACGAAGAGGATTCAGGCATAGATAGCGCTCGGCAATCATTCGTTCGGAAATCAAAGGAAAGGATCTCTCCTAGCTCGTCTTTATTTTGTACATTGGAAAAGCGGGATTGCCGGCGCGGGTGAGTGTTCCGTAACAAAATCTAATCTTGAGTTGACCACGCGCCCTGTACTTTCACGAGGATAATCGGAAAGAAAACCCAGCAGAAGTGGCTGTCTGTCGCATCGGCGCTTTTAAAGTTTGTTTTCTTAAAGCCGATATGGCCCTTGGATGGCAAGAGCCTTTACTGCGTTCCTGTCAGATCAACCGAATTCTGAGGAGATACCAATGTCGACGGCAGCCATATCCAGCAGTTCCATTTACCAGCAGACCGAACAGTATTTTCAAACTCGGCAAAGCGATCTGCAGCAACTCGGACAAGCACTGCAGTCCGGCGACTTAGCAGACGCCCAAACGGCCTACAACAACATCGTCCAACTGGGCCAGAGCGGCCCATTCGCCAACGGAGACCCATTTTCGCGACCCCAGCGCGAGCAGGATTTCACAGCCATTGGGCAAGCGCTGCAGTCGGGCGATCTGGCCGCTGCTCAATCCGCTTTCAGTACGCTCCAAAGCACATTTGAGAAAGGCGCAGGAACGCAAAATTCACCCAGCACCAGTGCCACTTCCAACAGCGGACCGGAGATTATCCTTAACCTCAGCAATAGCAGCGCCGCTACCAGTTCCGCCTCGAGCGCGGCTGCCTCCAGCAGCGGGCCGGAAATTATCCTCAACCTGGGCAACAGCAGCGGAAGCACCAGCCCCGAGCAGATCACCATCAACCTCAACCCAACCAGCGGGGGAGGGGAACAGGTTTCCCTCAGCGTTGGCAGCCAGGGTTCGAACGCGCAGGAAATTACGTTCAATCTGGCTCCCAATAGCAACGAACAGATCGTCCTGAATTTATTGGGCGAGTCCTCTTCCAGCTCCAGCAGCAATTCCTCAGGCAGCTCCTCAACAAACGGAGGCCTCAGCGTTTCGGCTTGAACGGCAAGGACGGCGGTGCAGTTCGCGGGAACCATGCCCTCTCCGCCCGCCTACTGCACCGGCACGTTTCACGCCGCGAGCCGCTCTACAGAGTTTTTCCTGTCACTGCCTATTCTGCAAATCCTCAAGTTCCTCAAGAGTCTTCCCATGCGCTCCGTTTTCGTTGCGCCCCAGCTTGGAGTAAACTGACCCCATCCAGGGAGAGACTTCGAGAAAGGAGAAACCAATATGAAGGCCAGGTTATCGGTTTTCGTTATTGCTCTGTTGTCGATCGCGACACTGGGCTTCGCCCAGGATCGCGGACAGCCCTCAGCCAAGTCGCAGGAACGCATCACTCGGGAAGTTCGCCACGAGCTTCTCATGCTCCCGTATTTCGGAGTGTTCGACAACATTGCTTACAAAGTGGACGGCTCTACGGTCACGTTACTCGGGCAGGTTGTAAGGCCTACGCTGAAATCCGATGCCGGGAACGCGGTGAAACGCATCGAAGGGGTCGAGAACGTGGATAACCAGATTGAGGTGCTTCCGCCCTCGCCCATGGATGACCGTCTGCGCATCCGCTTGTATCGCGCGATCTACGGCTACCCGGCGTTGGAAAAATACGCTCTGGGCGTGCAGAAGCCGATTCGCATCATTGTGAAGAATGGCCACGTCACCCTCGAAGGAGTGGTGGACAATGAGGGTGACAAGAACCTTGCGGGACTTCGCGCCAACACTGTATCCGGCATTTTCTCGGTGACCAATAACTTAGCCGTTCCGCCGAAATAGAATGCTCCGAGGGCGGCGGTGTGCGCGCTGCCGCTGCCGCTCGCTTTCACTTTGGCGCGAAAGCGGCCTCTCACTGCGCTTTCCTGCGTATAATAGTCCGCGTTCTGAACCAAGTCGTTCCGAACCAGGTCTGGAGGAAATGCCATGATGAATCGCCGCACGTTCCTTGAGAGCACCACGACTGTCACCGCGGCCACGCTGCTCGCCGGACGCGTGGGCTGGGCTGCGGCAGACCACAAGATCGATAAACTCGGCGTGCAACTCTACACCGTGCGCGACCAGATGAAAGCTGACTTCGATGGCACTCTGGCCAAAGTTGCCGCGATCGGCTACCAGGAAGTCGAATTCGCTGGATATTTCGATCGCTCGCCCAAAGAGGTGCGAGCCGCCGTCGATCGCCATGGTCTGGTCTCACCCTCCTGCCATGTTCCGTGGGAGGTGCTCGGAGACAAGTGGCCGGGGCAGATCGAATCCGCCAAAATCATCGGCCAGAGCTACATCGTCTGTCCCTGGATCCCTGAAGAAATCCGCAACCAGCCTGACGGTTGGAAGCGCGCCGCCGAAACTTTCAACCGCGCCGGCGAAGTGAGCAAGAAGGCTGGCGTTCAGTTCGCCTATCACAATCACTGGTTCGAGTTTCTCCCGGTAAACGGAAAACTGCCTTACGATTTCCTTCTCGAAAACTGCGACCCGGACCTGGTCAAGATGGAGCTCGATCTGTGCTGGATCGAGGTTGGCGGCGGCGATCCGATCAAGTATTTTGACCGCTACCCCGGACGCTTCCCGCTCGTGCATGTGAAGGACATGAAGAAGCTTCCAGCCGTTTCGGCCGCCGGCGGGCAGGATTTCGGAGACACGCTCAAAGATATGACCGCCGTGGGAAGCGGCATCATCGACTGGAAGCGGATTTTTGCGCAATCCGACAAGGCGGGGATTAAGCACTACATTGTCGAACACGACAAGCCCGCCGCGCCTTTCGACAGCATCACAGCCAGCTACACGTACCTGCGGCAGTTGCGTTGGTGAGACGCGTCACGCTTTCCCGAAGGGATCTTCGAGCGACGGACTTTGCGGGGTGAACAACGCCGCGCCGTTTTCCGTTATGTGCATATCGTCTTCTAGACGGATGCCAAACTCGCCGCGAATGTAGATGCCAGGCTCATCGCTGAAAGTCATGTTGGGTGCGAGCTTGATGGTATTGCCGCGAACGAGGTAGGGCCACTCATGGCCATCCATGCCAATGCCGTGGCCGAGGCGGTGTGTAAAATATTTGTAATCCGGTCCATAGCCTGCATCCGTGATTACTTTGCGCGCCGCCGCATCGACCGAACCGCATTCCGCACCCGGACGCGCCGCGGCCAGTGCCGCCGCCTGCGCGCGGTGCACGATGTCGAAAACTTTTCTCATCTTGTCCCCCACTTGGTCCGGGGCCTTGCCGAATACGAATGTGCGCGTGATGTCGGATTGATATCCTTCCACGTCGCAGCCATCGTCAATCATCACGATCGAACCTTCGTGGATCACCTGCGGAGTCCTCGACCCGTGAGGCAGAGCCGTGTACTCCCCGACTTGGACGCTGGCCTCGCCGGGAAAACCCATTTGTCCATACCCCGCCGCGATCAACTCTCCGACGTCATGCTGCGTCATGCCTTCGCGAAGCGCGTGATAAACCGCTTCGTACACGGCGAGGGTCACCTGGTTAGCCAAACTCATCAGTGCGAGCTCGTGCGTGCTCTTGATCCTGCGGCAACCCGCGGTCACCGGAGTTGCGCTGGTCAGCGTGGCCTGGGGAGCGACCTTGGCAATTCCATCGGCAAAAACGAAACGCACGGTCTCTTCAATCCCCAGGCTGCCGCTGGCCATGCCACGTTCCTTCAGTCCTTGGGCGACGCGCTGGTAGGGGCTTTCGTCTTCCTGCCAGGTGCGCACATCTGGATTCTCACCCTCGGGTGCGCCTGCGATCTGCTCGTGCGCGCGGCCTTCTTCAAATGCCGGGCAGACATAAAACGCCGCGCCTTTGGCGGGCAGAACCAGCGCGAACAGGCGTTCGCCTCCCCACCAGCGGATGCCTGTGAAATATGTCAGCGACGTACCTTCCATGAGCACGATGCCGTCGAACCCGTTCTCGCTCATCAGCTTGCGGGCGTGCTCCTGGCGTTCTTGCCGTTCCTCGCGGGTTATGGGAGTGGCGTCGTTCTTCCGCGAACTTAAGCGCGCCAGGGATGGCGGCAGGGTAGAGGCGGCAGATTTTTCGTCGGCTGGCGCACCGAATGCCAGCAGAGGACGAGCCACTGCGGTAACTCCTGCCGCCACGCTACCAGCTTCGAGAAAACGTCGCCGCGAGATCATGAAACCCCCGTGCAAAGATTAAAGATATTGAGATGGGACATTATATGTCGCTTGGGGATTCGTGGGAGATAATTGCTTCATGGAAGCGGCCTTCCAATGTGCCGGTTGCAGCGAATGGAACTCCACCACGATCGATGAGTCCGCGGGATACCGTCAGAGCTACGTAGAAGATTGCCAAGTCTGCTGCAAGCCCAATTTGCTGCGCATCGACTACGATACTGCATCGCGAGAGTTCTTCATCACCGCCGTGTTGGAATAAGTTGATAGTAAGTTCCGTGGTGAGAGCCGTAACAAGCTACGCCTCTACGACTTCTTGGTAATATTCGCGATATAGTTAGCTGCTCTGTAAGAGGGTTATCGCCGATTCAGAAAGGATAGACCTCGATGGCGACAAATTACACCGGTGGTGGACGGATGGTGGCGCATAATATGGTCACGACTCAGTTTGAGCTGGACGGTTTTCGCGTGACGCGAACTCTCGGAGTGGTGCGCGGGATCGTGGTGCGCTCGCGCTCGATCTTCGGCACGATCGGCGCCGGATTACAGACGCTGGTCGGCGGCAACATCACGCTGCTTACCAACCTGTGCGAGAAGACGCGCGCCGAAGCCTTCGACCTGATGCTGCAACACGCCGCCGAACTGGGCGGTAATGCTGTGGTCGGTGCCCGCTACGACGCGACCGAAGTGATGCAAGGCGTCACCGAAGTGCTGGCTTACGGGACCGCGGTATTTGTCGAGCCGGCGAAGTAGGCATTGTCGATTGCGACTTCCAATTGCCAACTGCTTCTCAGTCTTTGTACACCCAGCCTGCAACCAGCGTTGCCAGAATGGCGCCAAGCCACATGTCGATCATCCAGCCAAAAGGAAGCCCACGGTCGCCGGCGAACCATGTAGTCTGCGCGAAGTTATCCGGGAAGCCGGCGAAGAAGCCAGCCAGAAAGCCGACCTTCAGCGCGCTACCGGGACCGGGTCCCAGAGTCTGACGCGCCCAACCGTAAAGATGTGCGGCCGCTATCGCAAGAATAAACAGGAGCGCGATCCACAAGCCCGCGAAGAAGGGATAACGCGGAGTTTTCAGAAAAAACCCGGCATTCTGCGCCGCCAGATAGCGCGCATCGGTGATGACGTACTTGCCTACAAGAAAACTCCAGATCGTCCACACTACGCCCCCTGCCAAACCGCCCAGCCAGATTCTTCCTCGGTTCAGACGCATAGTTCCTCCATAGATTGTCGTTGAATAAACGGACGAAGTGTACACCTAATTTGAGAGCGATGGCGATCGAATCCAGCCCCCGGCTTTTCTCCTGTCTTCCTGGGGTATAGTCGTCGCATATGAAATTTCCGCGATCCTTGTTTCTTACTCTTTTGTTGTGCTGGAGTGCGGTCAGCCATGCGGCGGACTTCAAATACATTCGCCAGGGCAGCCCACAGGACGCGCAGGTCCACACTGAAGCCGGAATCGCCATGATGGGCGGGGGCAGCGATCTGGACGAAGCGTTTCGCTGGCTCTGTGCGAAGGCCCGCGGCGGTGACTTTCTGGTCGTGCGAGCGCACGGCGGTGCTGACTACAACCCCTACGTTGCCGGCTTGTGCCAGATGAATTCGGTGGCGACGCTGATCATTCCCAACCGGAAAGCGGCCGAGGAGCCGCGCGTGGCTGAAATCATCGGGCAAGCCGAGGTCATCTTCATTGCTGGCGGCGACCAGTCCCGTTACGTCAACTTCTGGAAGGGAACGCCGGTTGAGGATGGGATCAACGCGCACGTGGCTGCAGGCAAGCCCATCGGAGGAACCAGCGCGGGTTTGGCGGTGCTCGGACAGTTTGTTTACGGGTGCCTCGAAGATAAGCCGGATGACGCCGATCTCTCGTCACGCGAGGTTCTTGCTGACCCTTACATCAAGCGAGTGACCGTGGTGCGCGATTTTCTGAAAGTTCCCGGCCTCGAAAACATTCTTACGGACAGTCATTTCGCCACGCGCGATCGCATGGGGCGGAGCCTGGGATTCCTGGCACGGATTGTGCAGGATGGCTGGTCGAAAACGCCGCGCGAGATTGCCATCGATGAGAAGTCGGCGTTGCTGGTGGAAGCCAGCGGAAGGGCGAAAGTGGTGGGCACCGGGCTCGGAGTTTATTTTCTGCAAGTCACAGACGCGCCGGAAGTCTGCAAGCCTGGCCAACCGCTGACTTTGCGGAACGTCGCTGCCTATCGCGCGCCCACCGGAGCCGGGTTCGACGTTCGCGCCTGGAGCGGCGACGGCGGGGAAGCATATTCAATAACGGTAGAGGCAGGACAGATTCATACCAGCCGCACTGGGAACGCCGTGTATTAGTAGTGCTATGCGCTCCCGCCGGTGTTTAGCTGGTAGGGATGCCCCTCCAATAGCCACCAGGACGACGGCGCTACTTCTTTTCCACAGGAAAGTCCTCCATGGGCGCGGAGTGCAAGAAAAATGTTAGCGAATAAATAGCGAATGAACCTGGAGCATAAACCCAACCCCTTGTGGTCGTCTTTCTGGTTAACCACAAGCACTCGTATTTTGCCGGATCACTCCCGAAGTGGGAACCCTACCTTCAAGTTTGGGCTTGACAATCAATGACTTACGGGTAAGATGTGGGAGAAAGTGGCACAGAGTGGTCAACACAGTTAAGGTCGTGGGAACGGGAAGCTGACAAAGAGGAGCCGGTGGGAAACCGACCCAAAAGCACGACAAACAGCCCGAACCACCCGAGTTTGACCGAACTTTGCGCTGCTCTTACCTCCCTCGTTGCTGTCGTAGCGGCTAATAGGAAGACCAGACCCTTAAAAGAATCCGGCCTCCGAAGAGGCTTTACACATGTTTCGCGGCAATCACCCAACTCGCGTCGACGAAAAGGGACGGTTAAAGGTCCCGGCGGAATTCAAGCGGGTGATCGACGAGAAGTACGGACAGCAATTCTATATCACGAGTCTGGATGGGAAGGTTGCTCAAGTGTATCCCTTCGAGGAATGGGAGCGGATCGAGCAGAAGCTGGCAGGGCTCTCCACCTTCAATCCTACGAAGAAGAAGTTCCTGGCCCGGGTGAACTATTACGGGCAGCAGGTGGAGATGGATGGGCAAGGCCGGCTGCTGATGCCGCAGTTGCTGCGCGATGCGGCCAAGATCAAGGGCGAAGTGGCGGTTCTGGGCAATCTGACGTACCTGGAAGTGCGCAACCTGGAGCTGTTCAAGCAAGAGATCGAGGAAGAAAAGTTCACGCCTGACGATGAGAAGACGCTCGACGAATTGGGCATCTAGTGGGCGAGGGTTTAACAGACACCCCTCAGGGGGTTGGGCATGGTGGTGGAAGGGAAGTGAGCCATCTTTCACCAAATCATGTTCCGGTTCTTTTAAAAGAAGCGATCGACTTTTTAAACGTGCGGCGTGGCGGGACCTATATCGACGCCACGGTGGGTCTGGGCGGGCACAGTTACGAAATCGCAAAACGCCTCGGCGTACCGGGACATTTGATTGGGCTCGATAAAGATCCTGCAGCGCTCGAAATCGCGCAGGCAGAGCTGGCCGAGGAGGATTTTCCCAAGGTCACGCTGGTGCAGTGCTCGTTCGCCGAGATAGGAGAGCGGTTCGGCAAGAATTTTGCCGACGGCTTGCTGGCCGACATCGGAGTGAGCAGTTTGCAGCTGGACGATGCCGCACGCGGATTCAGTTTTCAGGCGGATGGACCGCTCGACATGCGGATGGACCCGCGGTCGGAGCGTACCGCCGAACAAGTGGTAAACCACCTCGACGAGCGCGAG
Organism: uncultured Acidobacteriaceae bacterium; assembly: GCA_963743115.1. GTDB lineage: Bacteria > Acidobacteriota > Terriglobia > Terriglobales > Acidobacteriaceae > Sulfotelmatobacter. The sequence continues at coordinate 1,123,038 of CAVUOM010000003.1, forward strand.
CTTGCCGATGTGATTTACGAATTCGGAGAGGAAAGGAGGTCGCGGAGAATCGCCAGAGCCATTGTCCGGTCGCGGCCGATACGATCTACCGCACATCTTGCGGATGTCATATCAGCCGCGGCCCGGCCAATGAATTCTGAGTCAAGGCGAATTCATCCGGCGACCAGAACTTTTCAAGCTCTCCGAATCTTCGTAAACCGAGAACTGGACGATCTAAGGGCGCTGATGGAAGCAGCGCCCCGGATTCTGAAGCCGGGAGGACGCGTGGTGGTAATAAGTTTTCACTCGCTGGAGGATCGCATCGTAAAAGATGCCTTCCGCGAGGGAGCGAAGCAGGGTTACTTCAGTTTGCTGACGAAGAAGCCTGTGACGGCAACAGAAGAAGAGAGCGATCGCAATCCGCGGGCACGCAGCGCGAAATTGCGGGCGGCGGAAAAAGTTTAGCTCCGGAAAACCTGCCGGGGTTCCCGGCACAGCTGTAATGGCGTGCCGGGCCTTCAGGTTCTGAAAAGAGCGGACAGGAATAAAGATCCGCTAAGGAAACGCAGGGTTCCGTGGTAGGAATCCAAAATTGAGGCTGGAAAATGTACACGGGAACATTGATTCAAGGCTTGATGGCGACGGTGGAGCGGGCCGAACGAAGTGCTCAACAGAAGCAGATCGTCGACGAACTGGAACTGCAGCGGCTTTTTGAGTTGCAGGTTCCACAGATGCAGAATGAGCAGATTCTCGTAGGAGCGGCATAAATGGCGGCAGCAGCGGCAATTCACAGTGCGATTCCGACGGCGCGGCGAAGTACGTTCTTCACCGGAACCCCTGAAATCTACTTCGCCAAGGCGATCGACAATTCGCGGCTTGTAAAGGTCGAAGATCCGGGACGCAATCGCGAGATGAAGCAGTTTGGCACCGCGCTGGCCTGCCTGTTCCTTCTGGTCTTCACCTACGCTTGGCAGCACTTCCGGGCGATTGAATACGGCTACCAGATCGAGTCGGCCAAGCGAGAGCTCAACGACTTGACCGAGATGAACCGGGCGCTGCGGTTGGAAGACGCATCGTTGCGCGATCCCGAACGCATTGATCTGATGGCGCGGCGTATGGGACTGGTGCCTCCGGTACCAGGGCAGGTGATCCGCATGGATAGCGCAGCCGCGGATTCGAGCGCGCCAGTAATGGCGAGCGCTGAGCCGGTGGTGGTGCTAGCGGGGCAATAGCGCGTTGGCGGAAAACGGCCGAGCTGGGCTTGGCATGGACGGCCAAAGTCGGCTGGCCACACGAACTTATTTGGCGGGCCACCGATTGGTGGGCCGCCATGTTTGTCTAGAACGGCCGCATGGCGACTGACTCTAACCTCGGCAAGAACTCCCGGCTCTATCTGCTGGGCGCGATGCTTCTGTTCTGGTGCGTGGCGATTTGTGGGCGGCTGGTTTACTTGCAGATCTTTCGCTACGGCAGCTTCGTTAAGCAGGCCGAGCACCAGCAGCAGCGCGAGATTCCGCTTTCCGCCAAGCGCGGTGTGATCTATGACCGTGCCGGACACGAACTGGCGATGTCCGTGCTTGTGGATTCTGCCTTCGCGGTGCCCACCGAAGTCAAAGACCTGCCCACCGCCGTTTCCCTGATCACGCGGATCACCGGCGAAGATCGCAACGTAGTACTCGCCGATTGCCGCAATCACAAAACGTTTTGCTGGGTGGCGCGCAAAGCGGACGACGAAACCATCGAGCGCATCAAATCGCTGAACCTGCAGGGCATCCATTTCCAGAAAGAGCCGAAACGCTTCTATCCCGCGCGTGATCTCGCGGCGCAGGTGGTCGGGACCGTCGGCATGGAGGATTCGGGACAGAGCGGCATCGAGCATGAGTTCGACGACGAACTGCGAGGACGCGCCGGGAAGATGTTCATTTCAGTCGATGCGCGCCGGCAGTGGTTTTCCGATGTCGAGAAGCAGCCCGAGCCCGGCGAGAGTCTGGTCCTGACCATCGACAAGAACATTCAGTACATCGCCGAGAAGGAACTCGATCAGGCAATTCATGACACGCAGGCGATCGCGGGCACTGTGATCGTGGAGAATCCGCACACTGGAGAAATTCTGGCGCTGGCGAACCGGCCGACGTTCAATCCTAATCTGCGCAAGGAGATCACTCCCAACGCGCTCACCAACCGCGCCGTGAGCTATGTTTACGAGCCGGGGTCGACCTTCAAGCTGGTGACCATTTCGGCGGCGCTGGAAGAGAAGCTGACAAATCCGAATGAAGTGTTCGACTGCCAGATGGGTTCGATCGTTTACAACGGCATGCGCATTCGTGACTCAAGGCCCCACGGGCTCTTGCCGGTGTGGGGCGTGCTGGCGGAATCGAGCGATGTGGGCGCGATCAAAATTGCGCTGCGGCTGGGAGAAGATCGGTTCTACAAATACATTCGCGCATTCGGATTCGGCCAGCAGACCGGCATCGAGTTACCCGGCGAAACCCGTGGGCTTACTAAACCGGTGAGCCGCTGGTCGAAGGTTTCGATTGCGGCCATTTCGATGGGGCAGGAAATCGGCATTTCGCCGCTTCAGCTAGCAGGATTAATCTCCACGTTCGCCAACGATGGCGTGTGGGTTGCACCGCGCATTGTGGCAGGAAAAGTCGAGCCAAACGGCGCGCCGCAGACGGTTGCGTTTCATCCAGGAGCGTCGCGGCGGGTGATTTCAAGTTATACCGCAGCCGAGATGCGGTCGATGATGCAGAAAGTGGTGCTCGAGGGCACGGGACGCAAAGCGATTCTGGAAGGCTATACGTCGGCGGGGAAGACGGGAACGGCGCAGAAAGTGGATCCGGCGACCGGAGCGTATTCGAAAACGAAATACATCGGATCGTTCGCGGGATTCGCGCCGCTAAACAATCCGCAGATTGTGGTCGCGGTCATTCTTGATTCGGCGGTAGGTCTGCACCAGGGCGGCCAGGTTTCGGCGCCGGTGTTTCGCCGTGTGGCGCAGCAGGTGCTGGAGTATCTGCACACGCCGCACGATCTGCCGCTCGCGCCCAATCACCAGTTGCTGCTGGCCTCGCGCCCGAAGGATCAAGATCTGGAAGAAGGTACGCCCGACCATCCCGGCGAGCCGCTGGAGACAACCGACGTAAGCGGAGATTCCAGTGTGGCGCAAGCTCAGGGCAAGCCGTCGCCCATGCCTGTCCGTGCGGATGGACACGTAGTCGAGGCGGCGATGCGGCAAAGTGAATCCGCGGCAGCGGCGTCGAGTGACCGAGGCGAGGCATCGGCGAAGAGTTCGGATATAACTTCTGCGCCCTCGAAGTTGCCAGAAACTGGAACCGTAGTGTTAGACGTTGAGCAAGGCGGCATCGAAGTGCCATCATTCGCGGGCAAGACCGTGCGCGGTGCCGTGGAAGCAGCCCAGGATGCCGGTCTCGAACTCGAAGCCATCGGCAGCGGCGTGGCCCGCCAACAATCCCCTCCGGCAGGCACACACGTGTCCGCAGGCGCGCACGTCACGGTTCAGTTCGCACAGTAGCGAAAAATCTTAATCTCAGGGGTTCGATACGCAGAACATGCCAATGCGGAAAAGCGTCTTCGTAGCGTCTTCTTTGCCTAAGCCTCCTGTTTGACCGCCTGAAAAACCGCGTGATACGGTAAACAGTCACACGCCGAGCAGTCCATCCATCTGCTTGCTGATTGAGGTTTGGAATTGTCTTCTGTTGAGGCGACATCCGCCGGCTCCGCAACCATCGTCCGCAAAACTGCGCTGAATGCTGTCCATCGCCAGATGGGGGCAAAGATGGTCGACTTCAATGGCTGGGATATGCCGGTGGAGTATCCCGCGGCGATCGGCTGCGGAATTATCAATGAGCACATGGCGGTGCGCACCGGCGTAGGTATCTTCGATGTAAGCCACATGGGCGACATTCGCCTGGCGGGACCGCAAGCGCTGGCCGCGGTGCAGCATATTTCCATGAACGACGCTTCGCGGCTGGCAGTAGGGCAGGCGCAGTATTCCGCACTGCTCTATCCGCAAGGCACGTTTGTTGATGATGTGATCGTTCACCGCCTGGGCGAGGACGAATACCTACTGGTAATCAACGCAGGCACCCGCGAGAAGGATTTCAATTGGGTGCGCGACAACACGCGCCAGTTTGATTGTGCAGTGGAAAATCTGTCGGACGACTTTACCCAGATTGCCATCCAGGGGCCGAAAGGCGTAGACGTTCTGCAGAAGCTGACCGACGCGGATTTGAACGCGGTGAAGTTTTACTGGGTCACGCATGGCACGGTCTGTGGACTGAAGAATATTCTGATTGCGCGCACGGGATACACGGCCGAAGACGGATTCGAGATTTACGTTCCCGCGGATGAGGCAACGAGCTCGCGAGTGTGGAATGAGATTCTGATTGCGGGCAAGGAATTCGGCATTGTCCCCTGCGGCCTGGGAGCGCGGAACACGCTGCGCCTCGAAGGCAAGCTGCCTCTCTACGGGCATGAGATTTCCGATACGATCAATGTTTGGGAGGCCGGACTCGATCGCTTCTGCAAGATGGAGAAGCCGGGGTTCGTCGGCCGCGCCGCGCTGGAGAAGGCGAAAGCCGCGGGCGTGACACGGACGCTGGTCGGCCTCGAAATGACCGGGCGCGGCATCGCTCGCGACGGGTATAAGGTGCTGGATAACGGCGATCGCGAGATCGGATACGTCACGAGTGGCTCGCCCGCGCCGTTTTTGAAGAAGAACATCGCGCTGGCCTACCTGCCGCCGGAGTTCGCCGCGGTGGGCACTGTGGTGAAAGTTGAGATTCGCGGTCAAGGCGTGGGAGCACAAGTCGTGCCGACGCCGTTTTATAAGCGGCCGAAGAAGAATTTTTAGCCCCGCCGTCTCGGCGCTACCCCAAATCCAGGAGCAAGAAGCCATTATGGCCTATCCAACGGACCGGAAGTACACCAAAGAGCACGAGTGGATTCAGTCGAGTGGCTCCACGGCCACGATCGGAATCACCGACCACGCTCAGGAGTCGCTGGGCGACATCGTCTTCGTCGAACTGCCCAAAGTGGGTGCAGAACTTGCCGGCGGCAAGACCTTTGGAACCGTCGAGTCGGTGAAAGCGGTATCGGACTTGTACGCTCCAGCCTCGGGCACGGTCACCGAGACCAACACTGACTTGGCAACGTCACCCGAGAAGGTGAATAAGGATGCGCACGGCTCCTGGATGTTGAAAATTACGCTGAAGAACCCGGGCGAACTGGATGGGCTGCTTTCCGCCGCTGATTATGAGAAGTTCGTGGCGGAAGAGGGTGGGCACTGAGAATCATGTGATCCTGGACACGGCGAGAGCTGGCTGGCGGCTGTCACAATCGAACTGACCCCGAGTTACATCTAATAGTTTCCCAACTATGCGCTATCTACCGAAGTCTCCTGCCGACCGCGAAGCCATGCTGAAGGCCATTGGCCTGGGGTCGGTCGACGAACTGTTCGCGCCGATCCCGGCAGAATACCGGCTGAGCCGCGATCTCAAAGTCCCGCGCCAAATGGCGGAATCCGAAATCGTTGACTACTTCCGGCAACGCTCGCGGGAAAACGGGGAAGGCTACACCAGTTTTCTGGGTGCGGGCGCCTACGCCCATTACCGCCCGGTAATTATTGATTCGCTGATTTCACGTGGCGAATTTCTCACGGCCTATACACCCTATCAAGCCGAGATCTCACAGGGCACGCTGCAGTCGATTTTCGAATTTCAGACCATGATCTGCGAACTGACGGGCATGGAAGTAGCCAACGCTTCCATGTACGACGGTTCAACCGCCGCAGCCGAGGCCGTGATGATGGCGGTACGGCTCACGGGCCGCCGGTCGGTGGTGGTGGCGCGGAGTTTGCATCCCGAATATCGCGAAGTGCTCGCAACGTACGCAACCCACCAGGGAATGCCGCTTTCTGTAGCTGGCTTCGGTGACGATGGGCGGCTGAATCTGAAGGAGCTGGAGAAGTCGATTACGCCGGAAACGGCATGCGTGCTCATCCAGTCGCCGAATTTCTTTGGAACCATCGAAGATGTCGCGGCCATTGCTGAGGTCGCGCATAAGCACGGTACGATGCTGGTGGTTTCTATCGCCGAAGCGGTGTCGCTGGGAATTGTGGAACCGCCGCGAGAGGCCGACGTCATCGCGATGGAAGCACAATCGTTCGGCGTGCCGCTCGGGTTTGGCGGTCCCTACTGCGGTGTGATCGCGACGCGAGAAAAATACGTGCGGCAGATGCCCGGCCGGCTCGTGGGCCAGACGGTCGACAAACAGGGCCGGCGCGGATTCGTGCTTACGCTGGCTACCCGCGAGCAGCACATCCGGCGCGAGAAGGCTACGTCGAATATCTGCACCAATCAGGCGCTGGTGGCGCTGATGGTCAACATCTTCATGACGGTATACGGTAAGGTCGGATTGAAGGAGCTGGCCAGGCAGAATCTTGCGAAGTCTGCGTATGCCGCTGCGCAATTCGCCAAACGGGGGAAGGTGTTGTTTGCGGGCGCGCCTCGATTCAATGAATTCGTTGTGCAGACGAGTGAAGATCCGCATGCCATCAACAGCCGGCTTCTGAGGCACAAAATCGTTGGCGGCCTTCCCTTGAACAAGTTTTATCCCGAGCTAGGAAACGCCGCGCTGTGGTGCTGCACCGAGCTGACTACGCGGAACTCGATCGACACGGCAGTGCGGCTGGTTGCCGACAGTGACGGATCGGTGTCATCGACTAAGGAAGAAGCTGGGGTTGAGGAGGTGGCGCGATGAAGGACAGGATTCGCAAAGCCACGCGCCACGTCAATCAGAACGAAGGCCTGATCTTCGAAAAGTCTTCGTCTGGGAAAGCCGCGTGGAAACTGCCACCGCTCGATGTTCCAGAAGTCGATACCTCGAAGCTCCTCGGATCATCCGAACGAAAAGACCTCGGCAACATGCCTGAAGTGAGCGAGATCGAAATCATTCGCCACTTCACGCGGCTCTCGACGTGGAATTATGCGATCGACCTGGGCATGTACCCGCTCGGTTCATGCACCATGAAGTACAACCCGCGCGTGAATGAAGCCGTGGCGCGCGTCGAGGGGATCGCCAACGGGCATCCCTACCAGCCGGAGAAGATTTCGCAGGGCGCGCTCAACATTCTAAAGACACTGAGCGAATGTCTCATCGAAATCACGGGGATGGACGCGATCACGATGCAGCCCGCGGCCGGCGCCCATGGCGAGATGACCGGACTGCTCATGGTGCGGGCCTATCACCAATCGCAGGGCAACGCGCGCAAAAAGATTCTGATTCCCGACTCGGCGCATGGCACCAATCCCGCGACCGCCGCGATGGTGAACTATGCCGTCGAAAACCTGAAGTCGGATGCGCGCGGCATGGTCGATATCGGCGCGCTGGAAGCGCAGATGAGTGAAGACGTCGCGGCTCTCATGCTCACCAATCCCAACACGCTGGGAGTGTTCGAGCAGGATATTCACAAGATTGCGGACATCCTTCACGCCAAGGGCGGCTTGCTTTACATGGACGGCGCGAATATGAACGCGCTGGTCGGCAAAGTGCGGCCGGGCGATTTCGGCGTCGACGTGATGCACCTGAACCTGCACAAAACTTTCTCCACGCCGCACGGCGGCGGCGGCCCAGGGTCTGGGCCCGTGGCGATCAAGAAAATCCTCGAGCCGTTTCTGCCCACGCCGGTCGTGGTCACCAAGGCTGACGGCACTCTCGGTTTCGATTACAACCGTCCGCATTCGGTGGGGCGGGTGCGCGCCTTCTACGGTAACTTTGGGATGTTTGTCCGCGCGCTGGCTTACATTCAGGCGAATGGGCCGGACGGTTTGCGGCAAACCACGGAAGATGCCGTGCTCAATGCCAACTACATTCGCAAAGGACTTGAGGGCGCTTACGATCTGCCTTATTCGACGGCGACCATGCACGAAGTTGTGTTCAGCGACAAACTGCAGGCGAAAAAAGGCGTGCGCACCATGGACATCGCCAAGCGCCTGATCGACTACGGCTTCCATCCTTATACAACGGCGTTTCCGCTGATCGTTCCCGGCGCGCTGATGATCGAGCCCACCGAGAGCGAGTCCAAAGAAGAGATGGATTTATTCATCGATGCCATGCAATCGATTGCGGAAGAGGTGGAAGAAGATCCGCAGATGGTGCTCGATGCCCCGCACTCGACGCGGGTTTCGCGGCTCGACGAGACCGCCGCGGCACGCAAGCCCGTCCTGCGTTGGAAGCCGCCAGTATAAATTTGTAGCGCCGCCGTCTCGCCGGCCATAGAGGCGAGACGCTCACGCTTGTCCTGACGTGCCCAAGGGACAGCCGCCGGGACGGTCGGCGCTACCCACACGCCTTACGCGTCACTTCGCCGAAATATCTACCGAAGCTCGCGTCGTTGCCCAGTCGATGCGCAACTTGCAACCGCCTGCGGACTTGTCATAGGCGATGGTAAAGTCCTCCACGGGCGCCGGCAGTTTGGAAACGCTCATATCCACGCGCGCCAGTTCATCGCTCTCATACTTGTATGGAATACCCCATTCCCCGGTCTTCTTGTTAATGATCAGGGTCCACTTGTCAGCTCCCGGCACGGTAAAGATGGTGTAGCTGCCCGCAGGCACGGTCTTCCCGCCAACGACAACGTCGGCGTTGGTGACAAAGGTGGTCGCCTCGTTGGCGCCGGTGCGCCACACTTCGCCAAAGGGCACGAGGTCGCCGTAGATCTTGCGGCCTTTCATACGCGGACTGGAATAGTCGGTCTTGATGGTCTTGCCGCCCCCCAGATCGCATGTGGCTGAGGCAGCCGGACTGGGCCGGCTCTTGCTCATCTGGGCGAAGGCGACGGTCGTGAACAGGAAAGCGAGCAGCGTGGGAAAAACGATTCGTTTTTGCATGGATTCTCCTTTCGAGTACGTGACTTTCGAGTACGTAACAATGGACAACAGCGTTAGACGCGCCTTAACCGGATATGTCAGCAGACCAATGATTATGCTCCCTCGGCCGCCGCGGTTACAATCACCCCATGCCGGTATTCGATGAAAAGCAGGAAGAACTGGAACATTACGAGACCATGATGGGGGTGCCCCGTGGGCGTCTGGCCGTGACCATGGACACCATCACCGATGCCATGGCTTTGGTCGGCCAGCACGGCGTCTATTGCCAGAGCCAGCGCTGGCCCGGCAAGCCGGTCATGGACATCCAGATCATCATGAAGAGCCTGACTGACGCGAAGGAATTGATCCAGAGCGTTATGGAAGAGCTGAAAAAAAACGTCTAATCCTACGCCAGCGTGTACTTCCCGCGCTCGATCATCTTCTGCGCGATTTGCTGGCGCAATTCGATAGTGTTGAAGGGCTCGTGCTTGGCCAGCCGGCGCAGGATCGCGATTTGAGTGCGGAGCATGTCGCCGTCGGCTACGGCTGCGATCACCTTCCTGGCCGCCGACTCCACCTTCTCCATGGCTTGCGAGAGATAAACGCGCGTCATGGCGATGGGCAGCGCTGCCGCAGCCTCACCTTTCGTCTCCGCAATCTTCTGCGCGCGCAACACGGCCGACTCCATCGCATAGGTTTCGATCGTCATGTCGGCGATGGCGCCCATGATCTCCTGCTGGTCCTGGATTGCCTGCATGTATTTCTGCGTGGCCGCTCCTGCCGCGAACAGGCCGAGTTTCTTGGCCTGGTTCACGAGCTTGCGCTCCTCAGTGAGAGCACCTTCAAGATCCTCACTCATTGAAGGTCCAGAGAGCACTTCGTCCATCAGCTTCTTGATGGCGGGCATCAGCGGCAACTGCCCGCTCATGGCTCGCTTCAGCAGGAATCCCGTGATGATGAGCCGGTTGATTTCGTTGGTGCCTTCGAAGATGCGGTTGATGCGCGCGTCGCGGTAAGCGCGCTCGGCGGGATACTCCTCGACAAAGCCGTAGCCACCGTAGATTTGCAGAGTCTCATCGACGACGTAGCCGACCATCTCCGACGCCCACACCTTGATGATGGAACACTCCACCGCATATTCCTCAATGGCCTTGCGAGTTTCCTTCATCGCGTCAGCGCCCGACTTGTCGACTTCATTCAGCGCGCCGTCCATCATGCCAACCGTCCGGTAGATCGCCGATTCCCCCACGTAAATCAGGGTAGCCATGTTGGCGATCTTCTCCCGCACCAGACCGAAGTCCGCGATGACTTTATTGAAAGCCTTGCGCTGCTTGGCGTAAGTGATGGCGTGTTCGAGCGATACCCGGCCTCCGCCCACGCACATAGCGCCCAACTTGAAGCGGCCGACGTTCAGAATGTTGAAGGCGATGATGTGTCCTTTGCCGATTTCGCCCAGCACGTTTTCTACGGGAACCTTGCAATCATTCAAAATAACGGGACAAGTGGAAGATCCGCGAATGCCCAGCTTGTGCTCTTCCCCGCCGATGGATATCCCCGGGAAAGTCTTCTCCACCAGAAATGCGGTAAATTTCTCGCCATCGATCTTGGCAAAAACGGTGAACAGGTCGGCAAAGCCGGCATTGGTGATCCACATCTTTTCGCCGTTGAGGATGTAATGTTTGCCGTCGGAGGAAAGCTGAGCCCGGGCGCGGCAATTCAGTGCATCAGAACCGGAAGATGCCTCCGACAAGGCATACGCGCCAACGATTTCGCCAGCCGCCAGACGCGGCAAATATTTCTTCTTCTGATCTTCTGTGCCGAAGTAAACCAGCGGCAGCAGGCCAATCCCAGTGTGCGCACCCCAAGTCGTCGCAAAGCCGGCGTACTGCGCGATGTGATCGGCGATGACGGCTGCGGTTACCTTGTCCATTTCGAGTCCGCCGTAAGCTTCGGGAATCTCGACACTGCTCAGCCCAAGCTCTCCAGCCTTCTTCAATAAATCGCGCGAAATGGAGAAGTCCTTATGCTCCATCTTCTCTGCGTTCGGCAGGATTTCGTTGACCGTGAATTCCTGCGCAGTCTGCCCGATCAAGAGTTGTTGCTCGGTGAAATCTTCGGGCGTAAATACTTCGTCAGGGCGGCGGGACTCAAGCAGGAAGCTGCCGCCTGCGATTCTGGTCTTGGGTACTGCTGTGGTTGTGGCCATCACTGATCCCTTCAAATAATTCGGGCGCGGAGGCGAGACACAGAGAGCCTCTCAATTGTAAGCGAGAAAACAGGTAGAAGGCGCGTTGCTTTGGTAATACACGGCAGGTTACGCCAGGTTCTCGAATATCCCCGCGGCTCCCATGCCGCCGCCGACGCACATCGTGACCAACCCGTAACGCCCGTTGCGACGCTTAAGTTCGCGGATAATCGTGGCCGTCAGTTTGGCTCCAGTGCAGCCCAGCGGATGCCCCAGAGCAATCGCGCCACCGTTGGGATTCACCTTCTCCGGGTCGAGCCCCGCCTCTTTCATCACCGCCAGCGACTGCGCGGCGAAGGCTTCGTTCAATTCGATCACATCGATATCGGAGAGCTTCAACCCAGCCATCTTCAGAGCTTTCGGAATGGCGAACACCGGCCCCAGTCCCATTTCTTCGGGCTTGTATCCGGCCGTAGCAAAGGAAACGTAGCGCACCAGCGGCTTGATGCCCAGCGCCTTCGCGCGTTCCGCAGACATGACCACCGCGGCGGCTGCACCGTCTGACGTTTGCGAAGAATTTCCAGCAGTCACCGTGCCCTTCGCATGGAATACCGGCTTCAGCGCGAGCAGAGCTTCGAGTGAGGTATCGGCGCGTGGACCTTCGTCCATTTTGAAAACAATTTCCTGCCGCTTAGGCTTCGATCCATTGGGAGTTGTAAAACTCACGGGCACCGGAACAACTTCGTCATCGAACTTGCCGGCCTGGATAGCCGCCAGTGCCTTCTGATGGCTGCGCAAAGAGAATTCATCAGCCGCCTGGCGCGTGATGCCAAAGCGCTGGCCCACACGCTCAGCGGTGAGGCCCATGTTGAGATAAGCGTCGGGGTAGTGGTCGACGAGCCAGGGATTCGGCGAAACTTTGTGGCCGCCCATCGGAATCATCGTCATGGATTCAGTGCCGCCAGCAACAATCGCCTCGGCGCCGCCACTCATGATGCGTTCAGCTGCCATCGCGATCGCCTGTAGTCCCGACGAGCAAAATCGATTGATGGTGAGCGCCGAAACCTCTATCGGCAGCCCAGCGCGCAGCGAAGCGATGCGAGCGACGTTCATCCCCTGCTCGGCCTCAGGCGTCGCGCAGCCGACGATAACGTCTTCAATCTCTTTGACGTCGAGTTGTGGCACGCGCTCCAGCGCGCCCCTGATGGCGACGGCGGCCAGTTCATCAGGACGGGTCGCGCGGAGCGTGCCCTTATGAGCGCGCCCTACGGGCGTTCGGACGGAAGAGGCAATGACAACTTCTCGCATGGGTGTCCTCAGTTCTAAGGGTTTGATGCTTACGGTCGGGAGCGCGCTTCAGGCCCAACAACGGCCCGTGCCCAAAGAATCAAACCGTAATGTATTCGGTAGTGGCACTGGGCGCGGGGATCGGGTCGCCGTGCTGGCGCATGCCCTCGAGGTGAAACTCCATCGCTTCGCGAATGAGCTCTTTTACTTCATCCAGCGTTGCACCGGCGACTCCAAGCCCAGGCAGATCCGGCGCGTATGCCCCCCAACCCTCGGCCGACTTCTCGTAGATAACCAGATATTTCATTTCAATCCAGCCTGCTTAAGGATATTGTTCAACGTCCCGGGCGGAATGTCTACTGACGGATGTCCCGCAACGGTAACCGTCCCCGGCTTCGCCGGATGGTGGAACTGCCGATGGCTGCCCTTGGTTCGAGCCAGACGCCAGCCATGTTCTTCCAGACGTCTGATTACCTCTCGAACCTTCATTCAATCGCCGCCTCAAGTCGCTTCACTTGGCCGGAGCATAGAAATAATAGTCAGCAGTGTAGGCACTCTTGGTTTCCGCATCGTGGTGAGCCGCGTCGCAGCCCTCGGCCGGAGGCTGGCCGCCGTGCGTGTGGATGCGCTGAATGGTCGTCACGTTACCGAGCTGGCCACTTCCTGAATGACTAACCACCTTCACCAGCAGCCAGGGAACGGATTGAGCGTCAAGCGAGTCAACATGGGCAACGGCTTTCCCCATCACCTCGCTGCCGTCCTTCAGTTTCCACGCGGGACCGGCAAAGTGTTGTCCGATCACTTTGTCTTTTCGATCATGCAACTCCGCGTCAGGTGCCTTCAGCATCCAACTGAACTTGCCATCCGCCGCGGCCTGACAGGTATAGATCTGTGATCCGGTCGCATGCGCGAGCAGCACAACTTCTTCACCGGCAGGCGCCTGAATCGCATCCGGAACGTCCGGCGGAACCTCTTTTTGCGGAGAATCATTGGCTTGGGCTGATGCTGGTGAGGTCCCAAACATCACGACGCTGAGCCCAACAACCGCGGCGGCAACTAGTAGAAGTTTTCGCATGAGCCAAATTGTAGCAGGCAAAAATCCCTGGAGAACGGCAACGGCTAATTCCGCAGCGTCTTCCCAGTCTTCAGCGTGTACTGAATCCTCTCCTGCGTTTTCTTCTCGCCGCACAGTGACTTGAAACCCTCGCGCTCCAGATCAAGGATGTACTGCTCGCTCACCGGCGTGCCGGGCGTGATGTTGCCCCCGCAGAGCACCTCGGCGATCTTTGTCCCGAGCTTCACCTCATAATCGGTGATGTAATCGCCCTGACGCATCGTGTGCACGCCCATCCGGAGCGTGGCCAGAAGACCCTCGCCAGGCGCGGGGATGTCAGTACGAAGCACCGGCGGCTCGTAGCCGGCGCGGACAAGTTCGAGGGCGCGAGCCTTGGCATCAGAAAGCACGCGCTCGCGATTCATGGTGATGCGATCGCTGTCGCTAAGGAAACCGAGGCCGCGAGCCTCGTATGCGGAGGTCGCAACTTTCCCCGTAGCAATCGCTTCGAACACCCGCTTCATGGCTTCGAGCATTTCGACCGATCGAACAAGCCCGTCTATGGAACCCTTGCCGCCATGCGCGGCAGCAGCGCCATCGACGGCGCGCAGCAGCATCTCTTTGCAGCCTCCGCCTCCCGGCAACAGACCAACGCCGACCTCGACCAACCCGGTATAAAGCTCCGCGTGAGGCTGGCGAGCCGCCGCGTGCAGCGAGATTTCCGTGCCTCCGCCCAGGCAAAGTCCGAACGCCGCGGCTACCACCGGCTTCGGCGAGAACTTGATGGCCTGCGTCATGCCCTGAAATTGCCGGATGGCCAAGTCCACATCGTCCCACTCTTCTTCCTGAACGCTCATCAGCAGCAGCATCAGGTTGGCGCCGACCGAGAAATTCGCGGCATCGTTGGTGATGACGAAGGCGTCGAAGGCCTCGCCCGGGCCACCGGGTTTGAGCGTCTGCAGAATGAGCCCACCAATATCGGCCCCAAGCGAGTTCATCTTCGAATGAAACTCAATGCACGCCACGCCGTCGCCGAGATCAACAAGCGACGCGCCGGAATTCTTCTTCACCACGCCGTTGGATTTCTTCGCAACGCTTACCGACCAGACGCCAGCGGGAACTTGAACCGGCTTCCGGCTTCCGGTGGCCAGGTCGAAATAAACCCGCCCTGACGGAGTCTTCGGATCGTCGCCGTACCACGACCTCTCGCCGGATGCCAGCAACTTCTCAACATTCGCCGCCACCGGCTTGCCTTCTTTCTTCATGCGAGTGACGGTGGCCTCGACCCCTGCGGCGTCCCAAAGCTCAAACGGCCCCAGTTCCCAGCTAAAGCCGAGGCGCATCGCTTCGTCGATCTCGACGATCGAGTCAGAAATCTCAGGCACGCGGTTGGCCGAGTAAGTCCACAGGTCCGATAAAGCCGACCACAAGAAGGCTGCCGCCTTGTCGCCTTTCTGCGGACCGCTGCCTTCCAGCCCAAGCAGCATGCGCAGCCGCGCCCACGTGTCCTCGACATTCTTCGCCATGTCCAGCGCCGCGAACTTCGGCTTCTGCCGGGGATGGTATTCAAGCGTCTTCCAGTCGATCGCCAGTCGCTCGTCTTCCTTGCCTTCGCCGCTTTTTGCGCGCTTGTAAAAACCGCCCTTGGTCTTATCGCCCAGCCTTTTGCGCTCGATCATCTGCTTGAAAAAGTCAGGCAAGCGAAGTTCGCTGCGCTCATCGTGCACGTTCGCGGTCATATTGCCGACCACGTGGCCAAGAACATCCAACCCGACCAGATCAATCGTGCGGAAAGTTGCCGACTTCGGCCAGCCGACGGCTTCTCCCGTCAGCGCGTCGATGTCTTCGATGCTCAGGTCCATTTCCTGCATCAGCCGCATGACATTCAAAACGGAGAATGTACCGATGCGGTTGCCAATAAAGTTGGGCGTATCTTTGGCGAGCACCAGGCCCTTGCCCAGATGCACATCACAGAAGTGCGAGACGGCGTCGATCGCAGCCTGATCCGCTTCCGGCGTGGGAATGAGTTCCAGCAAACGCATGTAACGTGGCGGATTGAAGAAGTGCGTTCCGAACCAGGAGCGCCGGAAGTCCTCAGAAAATCCCTCCGAAATCTTTCCCACCGGCAGCCCGCTGGTATTTGTGGTGACGATGGTACCCGGCTTCCGCACAGCTTCAACTCTTCGCAGCAGCGCCCGCTTCAGCTCGAGATTCTCGACCACGGCTTCGATGATCCAGTCGACCTCAACCAGCTTCTTCAAATCGTCATCGAAATTTCCCACGGTAATCAAGCGGGCGAGAGAAGCATCCATGAACGCCGCGGGCTTTGATTTCTTTGCCGCGTCAAGACCCGCGGCGGCAATCTTATTCCGCGCCGCCGCGTTCGCGCCGGGCGCAACGTCCGCTGGAACGATGTCGAGCAGATAGCTTGGTACTCCTGCGTTCGCAAAATGCGCGGCGATGCGAGCGCCCATGGTCCCGGCCCCAAGAATTGCGACTTTATTAATGCGTTTCATCAATTAGCCTCGACAAAAACTTAACCACGGAGAACATAGAGAACGGCCTATGGCAGTTTATCCACCGCCCAGTCATTGTTGCCAGTTTTCACCACAATAATGCTCGAAAATCGGCGGCGGGCTCGGGAGCCTTTCGCAGTCTCCGTAACCAGGACGACCGGAAACTCATAGCGCCCGCGCCTCAGCAGCTTGCCCCGCTCGATTTCATAAGCGCCGGGCACGGGCTGGGAGAAAAAAGCTTCGACGCCCTCCGAAGTAACTGCTTCCCTGGCATGACTGCTGAGCAGCGCCGTCCCGCTTTCGACGTCGCCAGACTGCCATGCCTGAAGAAACTGATCGGCCGCAGCGAGTGCGGGGACGTAGCCCGGCTCCAAGGCAGAAGATCGAGTCTTCGCCGCCAAAGGAGACAGCAGCAACAATAGGCAAAGAATCAGCGAGGGCAGCTGACGAAAAAACGCAGAACGCAGCACTCGGCGAACAGACATGAAACCATTATGCGGGACGGCAACGCCTCGAGGGAATTCGACGATGCTGCCCATTCTAAAGTTCGGCGTGCGCGCCCACATATTCCAAAGCCCGCCGCGCCATTTGTTTCTCACCTTTGTAAGCAAGCAGCGCGGCAGCATCTTCCAGCCTAACCCAGCTGGCACGCGCCACTTCGACTCGCATCGCAGGCGCAATTTCGTTGATGCGGCCGGAACGGTAGCGCATAAGGTAGAAACTCACGATTTTGAACACGCGCGCTCCGTCCCCCCAGGTGCGTGTATACACGTATTTACTATCGCCGAGCTTGGTGACCGGCTCCGCCGTCACTCCGGTCTCCTCATAAACCTCGCGCAGCGCCGTTTCCAGCGGCTTCTCGCCAGGATCGACCAGCCCTTTGGGCAGGGCCAGCAAGTTCTTTGGCCGTTTGGCCGCGCGATTAGATACGCCGCCTGCGGCGCTCGCAGGCGCATCAGCGGGCTCGATTGCGGCCATCCACCAGGCTCCTTCCCGGAACCGGACGACCACCCCGCCGGCCGATATCTCCCGCACCATAACCGGCAAGTTAGCAGGATTACAGGAGTTAGTCATCTTCGTCAGAAGAGGGGTAACACTCAGGTAACACCCGCCGGGCACGTCTCGTAACTTAAATGGCACCAACGTGCTCTGCAGCGTTCGGCGAGATCGTGGCATCCTAATAGGTAAGCGGCAGGCGCGAGTTCCCGCAAGGGACGTGGGGTTTGCGGTGAAGAGTCTTGGCAGGATCATCCGGTCAGTTCAGGCCTTTGGACGGGAATTATCCGGCAAGGGCGCCCCGCCTCAGCTGCGCGTTCCCACCATCGGAGTTGCGCTCGGCGGCGGATTTGCCCGGGGCATGGCCCACATCGGAGTCCTGAAGGTCCTCGAACAGGAAGGAATCCCAGTCCGCATAATCGCGGGCACCAGTGTGGGAGCGCTGATCGGCGCTTGTTACTGCAGCGGGCTTTCCATCGAGGAACTCGAAAAAGTTGCTCACTCGGTTCGTTTCACCACCTTCGCCCGCTGGACCGTCTCCCGCTTCGGTTTCGCCTCCAACGACCGCATGGTGCAGTTCCTGAACCGCACCTTGAAGGTGAAGACGTTCGAAGAGCTGCGCATTCCTCTAGGCATCACCGCAACCGATTTCAATACCGGTGAAGGCGTGGTCTTTCATTCTGGTTCCATGGTTGACCCGGTGCGCGCCAGCTGCGCCTATCCTGGAATGTTCCTGCCGGTCGAGATTCGCGGGCGCTGGCTGGTTGACGGCATGCTCTCGCATCCCGTGCCCACCTCGCCGCTGCATGAAATGGGTGCCGACCGCGTGATCGCCGTTCACTTGCGCGGACAGTGGTCGAAAGACGGCGCGCCACGTCATCTCTTCGATGTGATCGGACAATCCTTTGCCATCGCTCAAGATCAAATGAGCCACCTCTGGCGAGGCGCCGCCGATATGATCATCGAGCCCGACGTGGCTGGCTTCGCCTATGACGACTTCAAACGCGCCGGCGAACTGATTACAGCCGGTGAAATAGCCGCCAGGCAGGTGCTGCCTGAAGTGCGCAAGTGGCTGGAAACGCCAGAAACGTCGGCCGCCGCGAAAGCACGACCCCCAGTGGCGCGTCCCGCGCCCATGCCGGCGGACTGATCTTGCAGCCTTGCCTCTGACACCGCGAAGGCCCCTCCGCTTCATCCACCCACGCACCCTCGATTCCCTTGACTGAATCGCCTGCAGACGCTAAAATTACGACTAGTCAGACTAGTCATGAAATGAAGCCATGAAGGAAACCACACGCCGCCACGTCAGTTCGAAGACCGCCCCGGAATCCTGGCAGGTTCAGAGCGCCAAAGCCCGCTTCAGTGAGGTCTTCCGCCGCGCGCGCAACGAGGGCCCGCAACGCATCACCCGGCAGGGCAAAGAAGGCGTGGTCATGGTCGCCGAGGAGCAATTCGAACGGCTCGTAAGCAAATCGCGCCAGCCAAAGAGCCTCGTCGATTTTTTGCGAAATTCCCCGCTGCGAGGCGTGAACCTGGAGCGCGACTCCGACCCCGGGCGGGACATTGAACTATGAGCTACCTGTTAGACACGAATTGCATTTCTGAGCCCACTCGAGACCGGCCCGAACCTCGCGTACTCTCTTGGCTGGATGCGGTGGATGAGAGCCAGCTTTACCTAAGCGTTTTGACCCTCGGAGAGATCCGGAAAGGCGCAAGCGCACTGCCCGAAAGCCGGCGAAGGTCGCACTTGGAAGTATGGCTAGAGAGACAGGTCAAAGTTCGTTTCTCAGGACGCATTCTGCCGATCAGTGACGATATCGCCGAGCGCTGGGGATGGCTCGCCGCGCAAGCTAAAATAAACGGAAGGGTCCTTCCAGTGATCGATGGATTACTTGCCGCGACCGCCCTCCATCACAACCTAGTACTGGTGTCGAGAAACATCACAGATTTCCTTATAACGCGCGTACCCATTCTGAATCCTTGGATGGAGTGAAACCCTATTTCAGCGATTCAAGATGGCCGCCGCTTCCTCGCAAATCCGCTTCCAAGCCTTCTCCACATGCCGAGCCTCAGTCTTGGTCTGGCCGACGCAGAGCCGCAGTGTGAACTTCCCGTTCAGCTTGGTATGCGTCAGAAACAAGTCCCCGCTGCGGTTCAGCCGCTCCATGATCGTTTGATTCGCGGCGTCCCCACTCTTGTGGCGGAAGCAGATCAGGTTCAAAGGCACGGGCGCGGCCAGTTCAAAGCGAGAGTCATTGCGCACCCAGTCCGCAAACTGCTGCGCCAGTTCGACGTGCCGGCGAATGTGGTATTGCAGGCCCTCCACGCCATAGTGCCGGATCACGAACCACAGCTTGAGCGAACGAAAACGCCGCCCGAGCTGAATCTGCCAGTCGCGATAGTCAATCACCGCGCCCGATTCCGTGGCCTGATTGCGCAAATATTCCGGCAGAATACTCAGCGTCCGGATAAGCGCCTTCCGGTCCGCGACCCAGAAACAATCGCAGTCGAAAGTGGTAAACATCCACTTATGCGGATTGAAGCAGTAACTGTCGGCGAACTCGACGCCGCCTTGCAGATGGCGAAACTCCGGGCACAGCGCGGCCGTCCCCGACATTGCGGCATCCACATGCAGCCAAAGATTGTGCACGCGGCAGACCTCGGCAATGGCCACGATCGGATCCATCGCGTTCGAAGACGTAGTACCGACGGTGGCACACACAAAACACGGAACCAGTCCGGCGCGCTTGTCAGCGTCAATCTGGCGGGCCAGAGCATCAGGGCGCATGGCGAACTTTTCGTCCACTTCAATCAAGCGCAGATTGGAGACGCCGATGCCGGCAATCATCGCTGCCTTTTCGAGCGATGAATGCGTTTGTGAGGACGCGTAAGCAACAAGGCGTCCATCGCACCCTTTCTGATTGCTGGCGAAGTTAGTGGCGCGTTCGCGCGCAGCCAGCAGGGCGCACAGCGCGGCGCTCGAGGCGGTGTCTTGAATGACTCCGCCGCCGCTATTCGACGAAAGAAATTTCTCCGGCAATCCGAGCATCGGCACAAGCCAGTCGAGCACGCGCGTTTCCAGTTCCGTGCACGCGGGGCTGGTTGACCAGAGCATGCCCTGCACGCCTAGCCCGGATGAAAGAAGATCGCCCAGAATTCCGGCGCCCGAACCGTTGCTTGGAAAGTAGGCAAAGAAGTTCGGCGACTGCCAGTGCGTGACGCCAGGCAGAATCAGTTTCTCCACGTCTTTCATTAGCGCATCGAAAGGCTCGCCCTTTGCCGGAGGATCGGCCGGCAGCGATGCGCGAATCTCTCCCGGCTTCACCTGCGAGAGCACCGGGAACGACTCGATGCGGGAATGGTAGTCGGCGATCCAATCGACCACGGCATGGCCGTGGCGCCGGAATTCGTCGGGTGTCATGTGAAAAGATTTTTCGTCAGACATTTGTTCTCTTAAAAATGTCCTTCGGGAATGTTCCCTAAGCAAGCTCTACAGAAACTAAAGAGTCCAGGAAATGTGAGATCGCGATTCTACTCGCGCCCCAGCCGCCCAAAATATAACCGCGTCTTGTATTCGAACACGACCCGACGCCCGATGGCATCAGCATCGAAGATGCGGCGCAGTTCGCGCAGCATAGTCGAGTGCTTGGGATGGCCGAGCCCCGGCGTGTACGACGACGACAGCAGTCGGCCCTCCACCCCGGCATAATCGAACTCCTGCCGCATCGCAAACGTCCGTTCCTGAAACGGCGCTGGGTCAAAGAATTCGTTCATCGCCAACGTCGTGTGCTCATGGCGGATGTCTTGATAGTCAGTGCCGTAAGTCAAGAGCAACTGCTCGTAATCGCGCAAGAAGGCCGTCGAATCGGTGACGCGCTCGTTCCACAAAAGCACCAGCCATCCACCGGGCTTCAGGACGCGAACAAACTCGCAACGAGCCCGCGCGCGGTCAAACCAGTGCGCGGCTTGCGCCGAGGTGACGAAGTCCACACTGTGATCCGCCAGCGTGGTTGCTTCCGCCGTTCCCGCAACGCTGGTGAACTTCGGAAACCCCGCCAGCAGTCGCTCGCCTGCTTGCCGCATCTCGGCATTCGGTTCGACGCCGAAGACCGGATTGCCATTCTCCAGCAGCATGCGAGTCCAAATGCCGGTGCCCGATGCGATGTCAGCAACCACATGGCTAGCTATCAAGCCGCATTCAGACTTCAATTCCTGAATAACCTCGGCCGGATACCCCGGCCGGTAGCGCACGTAGTTCTGGACGCGATCAGAGAAGCGGCTGGTGGCATTGGAGGCTGGCATCGGGACTCTATAAGCGGCAAGATCATCCTTGCCTGGAACCCCATCTTAAATCGCAGGACGGTCAAGTTGCGATACCATTCCAACTAAGCCACAAAAGTTTGATCGCATGAGAATTGTCATCAAAGTCGGCACCAGCCTCATCGCTCCCGGAGGTGAGATCAACGCGAACGTGCTGCGCGCCATGGTCGATCAGTTCGATCTCAACAAAAATGAGTATCTGATCGTCACTTCAGGCGCAATCGCCGCAGGCATCTCCGGGTTAGGCCTGAGCCGGCGCCCGAGCGGCGTCCCCGGCATGCAGGCCTGCGCGGCCGTCGGACAAAGCCAGCTGATGCATACCTACGAGCGCCTGTTCTTCGGCAAAAAGGTAGTGGCACAACTGCTGCTTTCGAGCGATGACTTCACTTCGCCGGTCCGCTACCGCAACTTGCAGAACGCTCTCGCCGAGCTGCTGGCGCTAGGCGTGGTACCGATCGTGAATGAAAACGACAGCGTCAGCGTCCGCGAACTGGAAGGAGCTTTCGGCGACAACGACGAACTGAGTGCGCTGCTCGCTACCGCCGTGAGAGCCGACTGGTTGTTGCTGTTGACCAACGTAGATGGCTTGCTGATTCCAAACGGACGCAAGAAACCCAGGCTGCAGCGCGTGGTGCGCAAACTGACTCCCGCGCTGGAAGCGCAGTGCAACGGCAAGAGCGCGCTGGGACGCGGAGGCATGATTTCGAAACTGCGCGCCGCCAAACTGGCGAGCGAAGGCGGCGTCCACGTGGCTATCGTGAATGGCCGCCATCCGCAAGGGATTACGCTGGGCATGCAACGCAAGATCGGAACGTATTTTCCTCCCCGGCAGGGGTGAGACAAGCCGGGGTAAGACAAGCTAAAAACAAGGCTGATGACAGGCACCGTTACCAACTCGGCTTCCACGCAGGAAAAGCTGTTGCGGGCGCGCGCAGCCGCTGCCCAGCTCGCACTGCTCTCCACCGAGGAGAAGAACGCACTGCTGCTCGCGATCGCAGACGCGCTCGAAGCTCATGCGCAAACCATTCTCGCGGCCAACCACGAAGATGTGAAAACCTCCGGTCTCGAAGGCACGATGCTCGACCGCTTGCTGTTGACTGCGCCGCGGATTAAGGAGATGGCGCAAGGTGTTCGCGAAGTCGCGGCGCTCGGCGATCCCGTCGGCGAAACGCTAGCCGAGTGGACCCGCCCGAACGGCCTGCGCATCCGCAAAGTGCGCGTGCCGCTGGGCGTAGTGGGAATCATTTACGAATCGCGCCCCAACGTCACGGTAGACACCGCCGTGCTCGCCCTCAAAACCGGTAACGCGATCGTGTTGCGTGGCGGCAAAGAAGCAGCGCGCAGCAATCAGCGCTTGGCAGAGATTCTAGCCGCCGTGCCGGGAGTACCGGATGGCGCAATCGAACTGCTCGATTCGAGCACGCGGCAGTCGGTGCAGGAACTTATAAAGGCGCGGGGATTAGTGGATGTCATCATCCCACGCGGCAGCGTTGAACTGATCGCATTCGTCACTGAGAATTCCGCCGTACCCGTGATCGAAACCGGGGCAGGGAACTGCCACATATTCATCGACGAGTCCGCTGACTTCGATATGGCCGATCGAATCGTGATCAACGCCAAAACACAGCGTCCTTCCGTGTGCAACGCCGCCGAAAAGCTGCTGGTGCATGAACGGATCGCGGCGGAATATATCCCGCAAATCACAAAGAAGCTGATCGACGCCGGGGTCGAAGTTCGGGGGGACGGAAAATCCCGCAGCTTAGGCGCTGGATTGAACATCGCGCCTGCCGCCGAGCAGGACTGGCATGAAGAGTATCTGCGGCTGTGCATAGCGGTTCGCGTGGTGGCAAGCGTCGATGATGCGATTGCCCACATCAACCGTTATTCCACGAAGCACTCCGACTCCATCGTGACCCGCGATGAAGCGAACGCCCGCAAGTTCTTGCGCGGAGTAGATTCGGCCGCAGTGTACTGGAACGCTTCAACCCGCTTCACCGATGGCGCCGAATTCGGCTTCGGCGCCGAAATGGGCATCAGCACGCAAAAGCTGCACTGCCGCGGTCCATTCGCGCTTGCGGAACTTACTTCTTCGAAGTACGAGATTATCGGGACGGGACAAGTCCGCTAGTCGTCGGCCGCGGCTTTCGCTTCTCCGATGGACGCTTCCCCAAATTCTCCCATGCCCGCTGTGTTACCTTACTTACTTTCACCACAGGTGCCCAATGCGATTCCTCTCAGCGGTACTTCTTTCTTCCGTTGTTCTGCTTTGCTGTCTGCCGATCATTGTCAGCGGTCATGGCC
Organism: uncultured Acidobacteriaceae bacterium; assembly: GCA_963743115.1. Taxonomy (GTDB): domain Bacteria; phylum Acidobacteriota; class Terriglobia; order Terriglobales; family Acidobacteriaceae; genus Sulfotelmatobacter. Next base: position 1,146,567 of record CAVUOM010000003.1, read on the forward strand.
CGCAGCCCTCATCTGGCGCTCAAGCGATTTTCGGCTTTCGCGACGCCACCGCCGAAAACGCCGCCGAGGCCCGCTTTATTGCCGTGCCTGATCCCACCCTGGCGAAAGAGCATTTGCGCGAGCTGACGAAAGCGCCGCACATGGCCGGCACTCCCGAGGACAAGGCCACGGCAGATTACGTGGCAGAAAAGTTTCGCGCCGCTGGCCTCGACACCGAGATCGTCGAATACAAGGTGTGGTTTAACTATCCGTCGGAGATCAGCGTCGACATCACCGCGCCCGCCGGAGTCGAAATGCACGGGCCCACGCGCGAGCACGTCGAGGGCGATCCCTACGACAACGATCCGCGCGTCGTAATGCCGTTCAACGGCATGTCGCCATCTGGAGACGCCGAGGCCGACGTGGTCTATGCCAACTACGGCACGCCGGAAGATTTCGAGAAGCTCGAGAAGTTGAACATCGACGTTCGCGGCAAGATCGTCCTCGTCCGTTACGGCCAGAATTTCCGCGGGGTGAAAGAATTCATCGCGCAAGAACATGGCGCGGCAGGTGTGATCATCTATTCCGATCCCTTCGACGACGGCTGGCGGCGTGGCGACAAGTATCCCGAGGGCCCGTGGCGCCCTGATACCGGCGTGCAGCGCGGATCCGTGGGATACATGTTCGAGTTCCCCGGCGACCCGACAACGCCGGGAGTCGCATCGGTGCCGTCGTTGCCCGACAGCAAGCGCATCTCTCCCGAGCAGTCGGCACAGATGCCGAAGATTCCGGTGACACCGCTTTCCTATCACGATGCCGCGCCTATTCTGCAACACTTGGGCGGGCCCGACTCGCCCCGCGAGTGGCAGGGTTCGCTTCCTTTCACCTACCACGTCGGACCGGGACCGGTTCGTGTGAAGATGCATCTCAAACAGGATTATCAGTTCCGCACTCTTTGGGACGTGATCGGCCGGGTACGCGGCAGTGAGTTTCCCGACGAATGGGTTGTCGCCGGCAATCACCGCGACGCGTGGGTGTACGGTGCGGTCGACCCGAACAGCGGTACGGCGGCAATGCTTGAATCCGTGCACGGTGTCGGCGAGTTGCTGAAGTCCGGTTGGAAGCCAAAGCGCACCATGATTTTTGGCAGTTGGGATGGCGAAGAAGAAGGACTGATCGGTTCCACCGAATGGGCTGAGCAGCATGAATCCGAACTGGGCGGTTCCGCCGCGTATTTCAACATGGATGTCGCGGTCGCTGGGCCGAAGTTCGGCGCCTCGGCCGTTCCCAGCTTGAAGCAGTTTTTGCGTGATGTCACCAAGGCGGTGCCCAGTCCCAAAGGCGGGACTGTCTACGAACAGTGGCAGAAGTCTGAGCAGCCTCAGTCGCCCGCGGAAGCGACCGCAGATTCGCGCCGCAAGCCCGCTGCTCCTGCCAACGGCGATGTCCAGGTTGGCGACCTCGGCAGCGGCTCTGACTACAGCGCGTTCCAGCAACACTTGGGCGTGCCTTCCGATGATATAAGCTCTGGCGGACCATATGGCGTGTATCACTCCGTGTTCGATAATTTTGCCTGGTTCACAAAGTTCGCCGATCCGGATTTCGTTTATGAGCAGCAGATGGCGCGAGTCTTCGGGCTGGAGGCATTGCGCATGGCCGATGCCGACGTGCTGCCTTACGACTACGAAGAATATGGAAAAGAGATTGCCGTCTACCTCGATGAAGCCAGGAAAAGGGCTGATAGTAAATTCGGAGAGCATGGGCTCGACCTGAAGGCGGTGACCGCAGCAGCAAAACATTTTCAGGACGCAGGAGCGAAGATCTCGGCAAAGCAGAGGAATCCGCCGCGAGATCCTGTTCAGTTAAACCAGGCGCTGCGCGGTGCTGAGCGCGCCCTGCTTGTGCCTGAGGGGCTGCCGCACCGTCCCTGGTACCGCCATGCGATTTACGCTCCGGGAGAATACACGGGATACGCCGCGGTGGTGATTCCGGGAGTGAATGAGGCGATCGACAAGGGAGATGCGGAGCGGGCGCGGCAGCAGTTGGCAGTGTTGACGGCTGCGCTCGAGCGCGCGGCCAAGGTGCTGGAAGGGTACCGCTAGTCACTTGTTGTTGACTAGTCATCTGACTAGTCATATGATTGACTTGGAGGAAACTAACCGTGAATTCCTGGCAATTGCAGGAAGCCAAGGCGCGTTTCAGCGAGTTCCTGGACGCGGCCCTCAGGAAAGGGCCGCAGGTGGTGACGCGTCGCGGAGTCGAAGCGGCCGTTCTTGTGCCGATTGAGGAGTGGCGCCGAATGCAGAGCGCCTCCGGCCCCAGCATCAAGGAATTGCTGCTGTCGGGTCCCCGTTTTGAAAACATTGTTCCGCCGCGCAGAAAGTGGAAACGGCGGTCGTCCGTGGAGTTCGAGTGACCCGGTATCTGCTCGACACGAACATAATTTCGGAGATTCGTAAACCGAAGCCGCATGGAGCCGTGGTGAAATGGTTTGAGGGCCTGCGGCACGAGCAGATCTGTCTTTCGGCGGTTACGCTCGGGGAACTTCAGGAGGGCGTCGAGCGCACCCGTAAACAAGACGCCGCGAAAGCTAGCGCCATTGAGGCGTGGGTTAACGAGTTGGAGAACTCGTCGACCGTACTGCCGATGGATGGCCGCTGCTTCCGCCAGATGGCTCGGATGATGGTGGGCAGGCAGGAGCACCTCTTGTACGACGTCATGATCGCGGCGACCGCACGCTTGCACGGGCTTACGGTAGCGACCCGGAATGAAAAAGACTTCAGGCATCTTGGGATAGCGATCTTCAACCCCTTCAAGGCCAACTGATTCGATGACCTCTACCCACGCGCTCGGGCAATTTCTGCGCACGTTGCCGCATTCGGCCGCGGCTACTTTTCTGGCGTTGTTTCCCATCGTCGATCCCTTCGGCGGCATTCCCATCTTCTTCACCATGACGTCTTCCTGGACCGACAAAGATCGCCGGACCACTGCTTTCAAGACGGGTCTCTGGGTATTCGTCATTCTGGTTACGTTTCTATTTTTCGGCCGCTTCGTTTTGCATTTCTTCGGCATCTCGCTGCCCGTCCTGAAAATTGCCGGAGGACTGATCGTTGCCAACACTGCCTGGGGCATGGTCACTTCTCATGCCCGCATCACGCCGGAGGAAAGCAACGAGGCGCAAGACAAAGAGGACATTTCTCTGACTCCGCTCGCCATGCCGCTGATGTCGGGACCAGGAGCCATCGGCGTAGTCATGGCGCTCGCGGCCAACGTAGACAGCACCGCTTCTTATTTGGGCATGGTCATCGGCATAGCCGCGATTGCGCTGACCGTTCTTCTTTTCTTCTGGTTGGGAGGGCCGCTGGTGCGGCGTTTGGGACCCAATGCAGTCGGAGCCATCAACAAGATCTTCGGCTTTCTGATTCTCGCCATCGCCGTTCAGTTGGTGTGGGATGGCGTGGCTGACTTCCATAGCTAGCCATCGCGGAGGCGACGTCAGGCCTAGCTCTGACTTGCCTTTGCCCAATCTGGAACGGCCTCGAACCACTGACTTTCAGACGGCCCGAGAATGTTTGGCTGGAGCGCCTTACCGATAGCATCGAGATCGAACAGCGGAATCTTATGGAGGAAGCTGGATCGGCTGGTTAATGTTGACTTGCCACAACCATTAGCACCGGCAATGATGGTCAGCCGAGGAAGGGTTGCTGAGCATTTGTAGGATGTTGTTGTGTCTGCTGCCGGTCGCGTTTTTTCTCGATGATTTCCTTAAGATGCTGGCGATTGATCGCCAACTGCTCCCGCGCGTCCTCAGCCATTTTTCGAGCGATCTCAAGCCAGTCCACCGACATACTTTTAGGATATCCCAGGAGTTGCGGTTCTCAAACACCAAACTTGTCGGCAACGGCCATGCTCTTGGTGATCTTCATTCTGTTTCTCAGGGCGAAAGCATCCGCGCCACGCGATAAACAACCGAGCTTCGCTCGGCTTAGCACCGAGGGCGGCTGTCCGCACAAGACCACTTACTTAATCGATACCAGCCTCTCCACCAGTTCCGAATAATCCTTCTTCTCAATCCCATGCACCTGCTTGTTGTACTCGTCGACTTTCGACGAATAATTCATCGAGCAGAATTTCGGGCCGCACATGGAGCAGAAGGCTGCCTCTTTGTAGTAGTCGTCGGGCAGGGTTTCGTCGTGCATCGAGCGCGCCGTCTCTGGGTCCAGAGACAAAGCAAATTGTTTTTCCCAATCGAATTTGTAGCGCGCGTAGCTTAACGCGTCGTCGCGGTCGCGGGCGCCGGGGCGTCCGCGGGCGATGTCGGCGGCGTGGGCGGAAATCTTGTAGGCGATGATGCCGTCTTTCACGTCTTTTTCGTTCGGCAAGCCGAGATGCTCTTTCGGCGTGACGTAGCACAGCATGGCAGCGCCGTACCATCCGATCATGGCCGCGCCGATGGCCGACGTGATGTGATCGTAGCCGGGTGCGATGTCAGTGACCAGCGGGCCCAAAGTATAAAAGGGCGCCTCATAGCAGAGTTCGACTTCTTTCTCGACCTGCTCTTTGATCTTGTCCATCGAGACGTGGCCGGGGCCTTCGATCATCACCTGCACATCGTGCTGCCAGGCTTTTTTGGTTAACTCGCCGAGCGTACCCAGTTCGGCGAACT
>CAVUOM010000004.1:0-305472 GCA_963743115.1 uncultured Acidobacteriaceae bacterium
CAGGTCGAACTTCGCCATCCCCACATCGGTCTCGGCCCGGCGGCGGCAGGTCGTCGTAGGAAAACACGCGCTCGTTCATCTGGAAGAGCCGATGCTCAGGCGCAGGTAGCTCACTCCGATTCCGTCGTCACCGGTGGTGAATAATTCCTTCAGCAGGGCAGCACGTCGGAGGGCTCATGCGCATCAGCAATTGCGCGCTTCCTCCGGTCAGCGCAAAGCCAAAGCCATCGATCGACTGGAAACGCTGCGCATCGTCCACAGTGAGCGCCGGCAGCTGACCGGTCTTCGGGGAAAAGTGCAGCGCGGCCGCTTGCGGCGCGAGGGGCAGTCCGGTCGGGTGTTGTCAGCCACATGCGCGCTTCACGTTCCTGCTGCGCGTTCAACGACAGAAGAAAACAGCAGAGCACAAGACGAACCCAGGAGTAATGTCAACTTCATAGAGACCTCCAATTTACGAACGTCAGTAGACCGCAGACTTTCTGTAGCATTAGCTGCTCGGCCGGGCGGTGGATTTGCGCACGATCAACTCTGGTTCGATCGTAATTTCCGGAACATACTTCATACGCCCCTCAATTTGGTCGAGCAGCGGAATAGCTCGCCGCGATCGCTCCCATTTTTCGCATCGGCTGTCTTCTCACAGTCGTGGCGGACTTATGTAGGCAGAATTCTGAATGTCGTCGAAGCCCACCACCGACACATCATCCGGCACACTCAGGCCTGCTTCCACGAAAGCGCGGATGGAACCGATCGCGGAAATATCGTTGTAGGCGAACAGGGCGGTAAAAGGTTGCTTGCGCGCCAGCAATTGCTTGGCAAACGGGTAACCCAGATCCGGCGTCGGATCATCCCCTTCGAGTTGCACCATCAACCCTGGCTGCATAGGAATGCGCAACTCCGCGGCGACTTCGCAAATCGCGTTCCACCGTGTGTCGGAACGAGCGCTTACCGCAGAACCCTTCATGAAGGCGATTTTCTTGTGGCCCAGATCGACGAGATGTGTCAGCGCCAGCCATGCGGCGCGGCGGTGATCCAAAACAATATTAGTTACTCCCTTGATCCTGCGATGGCCGGCAACAGCTGGGGTCAGATTGGCCAGGAGGTTGTTCAGTCAAGGAGGTGTCGACAGTGATGAATCCTTCGACCCCACGTTCCAGAAGCATGGTTGAGTAGGTCGCCAGCAGTTTCTTGTCGTGACGGTGACTTACACTAAGGAAGAAGAAGTGCTGCTCTCGAAGGTAACGTTGCCTGCCGCTGATCACGACGGAACCGTAAGCATCGCCGACTCTCCGCGAGAATCACTCCAATTGTGTAGGTGTGCTTAACCCGCAGGGAACGGGCGAAGAAATTGGGCCGGTAGTTGAGGTCGCGTGCCGCCGCCAGAATTCTGCGTTTTGTACGCTCCGGGACGGAACGCGAAGCGGAAGAATTGTTCAGCACCGCCGAAACCGTGCTGGCGGTAAGTCCTACACATGCTGCTACCGATTTCAGCGTTCGCCGCCTTTTTGCCCCGATCCTCGCTTTTTCGTTTGAGGCTTCATCGCGAACGACTATATCAGTCCCGCCCTTTTGATCCGATGCTCGATCTGCTTCCGGGATCGCATCGCAAAGCAGAATACAACACGCCTGATGCTGCGATTTCCCCTAAGAATATCGATATTGCTCTGTATTTTTCTCTTGACAACGAAAGGCGTTTGGGAATAAACCTTCGTGCAGAGTGGAATAGTATAGAAGTACTACCAGAAACGCCAGTAAAAGAACGATATTCTTAGTCGCCTTCGATTTTGGACGATTTTTGGCAGGAACCGGGAACGGCAGGGGAAATCGGATCGGTTTAGATCAAAAGCCCGTCTCTGTAGACGGGACCAACTTCTAGCTTGGGAGAAACTCCATGATGAGCTTCGTTCGCTGGGCGCTCGCCTTGTGTCTTCTGCTGTTCGTGTCCCTGTCAGCATTTTCACAAAGTAGAAACACCGGCGAGATTCGCGGCACGGTGTCGGCTGGGGGAGCCGCGTTGCCGGGCGTGACTGTCACTCTCACGAATATCAATACTGGGGAAACGAAGACCTTCGTCACCAATCAGGACGGTCTTTATGACACCGTCTCAACGCCTGCCGGGAACTACAACATCACGTTCACGGCTAAGGGATTCAAGAAGGTGGTAAAGGGTCCTATCCCGCTGCAGGTCGATGTGATCACCGAGAACGCCAGCATGGAAGTTGGCGCGGTCACAGAGACGATTACCGTGGAAGCCGGAGGCGTGCCGCTGGTGGAGACCGAAACTGGCCAGCAGGGTACCATTATGCAATTCAAAACCATGGCAGAACTGCCCCAGTCGGGCGGCGGCATCACCGGTGCAGACTGGGCTGCTTTCAATATCTACCTGCCGGGCGCTTCAGGCACTACAAACGGGCGGACCTCGCAGTCCGGGGGCGCCTGGAATGCCGGCGACGCGGTTTCCATCAACGGCAACCTGCCGAACTTCGGCAACTTCCTTCAGGACGGGGCCAGCACCTTACTGCCGGCGAGCTACAACAACGACGATGAAATCTTCGAGACCATTCAGGAGGTTCAGGTCAACACCTCTTCCTTCTCGGCGCAATACGGCATGGGCGGCGTCATGTTCAACCAGATCAGCAAGAGTGGAACCAACGGTTGGCATGGGTCGGGCTACGAGTTTTTCTCCCAAAACTTTCTAAACGCCAACACCTATTTCGGTGATCAGCAGCCTAAGTTGACCACAAACAACCTCAACCCCACGGGCCCCCTAATTCCTAACCCAGCGGCGCAAGTGCCGTATCTGCGGTACGACCAGTTTGGCGCCTCCGTCGGCGGGCCTATCATCAAGAACAAGCTCTTTTTCTTCTTCGACATAGACAGGATCGTCAATAACACCGTGTACAACAACGGGATTAACGACTTCGCCACCGTTCCTACGGCCGCAATGGAGGCGGGTGATTTTACCGGCATGCAGCCCATTTATGACCCGCTCACCACAACGTGTCCTAGCGGTCCGCCGAATTGTGCACACACGGGTCCCCTTGCTCGCACGCCTTTCTTCCGCCGAATGCGGCGGCCTCAACATGATTCCGAACGGCACCAACTGCGGCGGCATACCCAGCCGGATCGACCCAGTGGCGGCGGCCATTATGACTTCCAAGTATGGCTGGCCCACCGTGCCGCAAGGGGTCGGAAGCTGCAACCTCTCGGGTCCGATCCCGTACCCGAACGAGTGTCAAAGTAACTTCTACAACGCGCCTAAAACTCCCGCCCCGGTTCACCGATATTTTGGGCGGTTGGATTACGACCTGAGCGCGAAGCACCGCATCATGTTCTCAATTAGCCAGAAGGATAACCCCGGGGTCGACAATGGCGTGTTCAACTGCCCGCTGAATTGCGGTAGCGGGGACGTGGACGGTTGGAACACTCAGGTCACGGAAACGTGGACGATCACGCCGACGATCGTCAACGAAATCCGGATGGGGTACACCAAGCAAGGCAACTGGTTCCAATCTCAGTCCATTGGATTGAACCCCGGAACCGCATTTGGCCTGCAAGATACGCATTTTAACCAACTCCCCTTTATCGGCAACTCAAGTATTTATGGTGGATTCGGCGGCCCGTACAACGTAAGTACCTTGTCTCCCGCCACAGACGCCATTTACATCGAGAACTCGTTTGACCCGTCCGATATGGTGACGCTGGTCAAGGGCAGGCACGTTCTGCATTTCGGGATTGAGGTGTTGATGGCCGAGGGCAACACCACGGCCTGGGGTTCCAACAGCGCCGGCAACTACGGTTTTACCGGACAATATACCCAAGGCGTAACCGCAGGAGCGCTGGATGGCACCACGGGCTCGGGCTTCGCGGATTACCTACTCGGCAACGTGGCTCAATGGGGCGCGCAGAATCAGGGCCTGACGGGCATGCGGCTGAAGAGCCCGCAGGCCTTCGCTCAAGACGACTGGAAAGTCAAGCCCAATCTCACCATCAACCTCGGCTTGCGCTGGGAGGGGAACACGGGCATGAGCGAGGTCCAGAATAAGCTTGGCGATTTCGACCAGAATCTCATCAATCCCACCGGCCCCTTCGCCGGTAGCCCGGGTTCGATATGGATTGCCCCTCAGGATAACCGAACGACCTTGCAGAAGCCGGTTTGGGATCTCTTCCTTCCTCGGGTAGGTTTTGCCTGGTCGGTCAAGAACGACACCGTCATCCGGGGCGGCGTGGGGTTCTTTGCCTATAACTACAGCATGGATCTCTACGGTGGTGAGGGCGGCGCGCAAATGGGTTTCGGCGCTACCTCTCAGGGCAACATCAGCGACCCTCTCAGCGGCGCCGGTGACATCGGCTGGATTTCTGGTACCGGCAACACTACCCCACTCTATTTAAGCTCGAGCGCCCAGATGATGGCCAACGCCCTGCCTTACATTCAGGGTTCGAAGAACCCAGCGACCTATGTCCGCGATCCCGTCTTTAGTCCACCTTACGAACCCTATGACATCAAGCCGGGAGAGATCTGGGAATGGAACCTCTCCGTTGAACGGCAGTTCATGAAGGACTTTGCGGTGTCGGCCACTTACGTCGGTAGTCACGGGGCGAATCTGCAATACAAAACCGACGGGAACCAAATCACCAACCCGGCCCTTCTGGCCTCGAACGATGTATCGGGCTGTAACGGAGCAACACCCGCAACACCCACATCAGGCCCCTCCGGTACCCTCGTTTGCGCGCGTCCCTATCCGGCGTTTGGAGGCCTTTCCGGCTCAAACTTCAACGCCATCTCCAACTACAATTCGCTGCAACTCGACGTGCGCAGCCGTTATTCCCATGGGCTGACCTTCGATGTCAACTATGCTTGGTCGCACTTTCTGGATGACCAGGACTCGGCCGGATGGGGGAGCACGGCCGGGGCTCAGGTCTGGCAAATCGGAAACAATCTCTCCAGTAACTACGGCAACTCGAACTTCGACGTCCCGCAAGCGCTCAAAGGGACCGCGGTTTACGAACTGCCGTTTGGCATGGGCAAGCCCTTTATGAACCAGCATGCTGCTCTCGACGCTGTGCTTGGCGGATGGCGCTTGTCAGGGACGTTTATTTACCAGAGCGGCACTCCGTTCACGGTGCAGGACAGCGGTGATAACGACTATTCGCAGGCCGGCACTGCGTTTGCCAACCCCATTCCAGGTATGAACCCCTTTTCAGGCACCTGCAACGTTAACGGCGTGGCCGTACCCACGCACTCAGTGACCTGCTGGTTCAACCCTGCAGCCTTTCAGACCCCAGCCGAGCAGGGCCAGGGGGTGTTCGGGTATGGACGCAGAAACACGCTCTTCGGACCAAAACTGTCTGATGTCAACCTTGCTCTGGCGAAAACCTGGCATTACGGGGAACGAGTTGGGTTCACACTTACTGGAAACTTCGTTAACGTCTTTAACCATCCGAGCTTCTCATTACCGGGTACTGGCGGACCTAACGGAAATCCTGACATCAATAGTCCGAGCAGCGCGCCCAACATCACGCAACTCGCGAATGGGCCGCGTACGATCCAACTGGGCGCGCGGATAAGCTTCTAACCAAGCTCGCGTAACCAAGAAGGACGGCGGCGTGCCGCCGTCCTTCTTTTGCGGCAGACGGTCGAGATGCTAAGACACGATTCGTCCGCCGTACAATCGTGACATGAGGATAAGAGAGTTCGTTGCCCTACTTTGGGTGGTTCCGTGCCTGGGGTTGCTGGCGGGTTTCTCGCAATCCAGCGCTAACCGGCAGCAGCAAATCGAGTCCCACAACCGCAAGGCTGCGGAATACCTGAAAGAGAACAGGCCCGATCTGGCGATACCGGAATTTAGAGCCATCGTTGCCCTTGATCCGAATAATGTGGATGCCCGCGGCAACCTGGGCACGATGCTGTTCTTCCAGGGGGATTATACGAATGCGATTCCAGAGCTCCGCGCTGCGCTGAAACTGCGGCCGACCTTGTGGAAGACGCAATCTCTTCTGGGGATCGCTGAGAAACGCACGGGCGACATCAGCGGGGCTCGGCGCGATCTGGAAAAAGTGTTCCCCAACGTTGACGAAGAGAAGATTCGGATCGAGACGGGGATGGAGTTGATCGAAATCGACTCCGGGACGGGCGATTTGGATAAAGCCGCGGCCATCGTGAGCGAGCTTCGAAAGCTGGAGCCTACCAACGAAGCTCTTCTCTATGCTGCGTATCGAATCTATTCCGATCTGGCCAACGAGTCGCTGTTGAGCTTGTCGGTTGTGGATCCAAACTCCGCCCGGATGCAGCAGGCGCTGGCGCACGAACTGGCGAAGCGGGGGAATACCGCGGAAGCCATCGAGCACTACCGAGCTGCGCTCAAGATTGATCCCAACCTTCCTGGATTACATTTTGAGCTCGCCGACATGCTCAGGACTTTGTCGACAGCGGAGGGCCGGAGTGAGGCCGAGAAAGAGTACGAGGCCGCGCTGGAGGCCAATCCGTTCGATGAACAGCCTGAATGCAGGCTGGGAGATCTCGCCTTTCAACGATCCGATTTCAAGGAGGCTTTGGGGCGTTACACCCGGGCCGTCAAGCTGCAACCGGGCGACCCTGAGGCCAACATCGGCTTGGCTAAGGTTTTGATGGCGATGGATCAACCGCAGAAGGCCGAGCCTCTACTCGAACACGCGATTCAACTCGACCCCACCAGCGCCGTGGCTCACTTCCGCCTGAGTACGGTCTATCGGCAGGAGGGGCGCCCGGCCGAGGCCAAACACGAGCTCGAGGAATATCAAAAGTACAACGAGATGAAGGAGAAGCTCCGGAAGATTTATCACGATTTGAATCCGGACCAGGCCGTTGACGAAAACGTCGATGCGAATCCCCAGAAATAACCACAGAGATAGCTAAGAGATCGTTGGGCACGCCGGCAATTTTAGGAATGGGTTTTGACTCACGAGTATCACGATAATGAGCATGACGATGAGGAGGACACTTCTTGCGGCGGCAATTTTGTTATCGGTCGTTCCACTGTCAGCCAGCTCCTATTACTCCGCACGCCTGGACGATCCCAAAGCGATCTACTTGACGCAGGAGAATTTTGCGGTGAAGGGCGACGGAATCGCGGATGATTCCGCCGTCCTACAGCAAGCCATCAATCAGATTCAGGAGAAGACCAATCAGGGCATCCTGTTTGTTCCCGCGGGCCGCTACCGTTTGACCAGGACCATCTATATCTGGCCAGGAATCCGGTTGATCGGGTACGGGGCCACGCGTCCGGCATTTGTGCTCGGCGCCAACACTCCGGGTTTTGAGCACGGCCCCTCCTACATGTTGTTCTTCGGGGGTGCTCGACCGAGCGGGAATGCGCGTCCACCGGATGCCAGCCCGGGCACGTTTTATTCCGCCATTAGCAATATCGATATTGAGATTCAAGGCGGAAATCCCGGCGCTGTGGGCGTCCGCGCCCACTACGCCCAGCATTGTTTTCTCGCTCATATGGATTTTCACATCGGCTCGGGACTCGCCGGAATTCATGATGGTGGCAACGTCGCGCAAGACCTGCATTTTTACGGGGGCCAGTACGGCATCTGGACCCGGAAGCCCTCCCCTGGGTGGCAATTCACAATTATCGACGCGACGTTCGAGGGCCAGCGCGAAGCCGCTATCAGGGAACATGAGGCTGGACTGACCCTGATCCGCCCGCAATTCAAAAATGTCCCCACCGCGATTTCCATCGATGCTCAATACTCCGATGAACTGTGGGTGAAAGACGGGCGAATGGAGAACGTGACTGGCCCGGCTGTAATCATCAGCAATGAGAACAGCGCCCGCACCGAGATCAACATGGAAGGCGTCATCTGCCGGAAAGTTCCTGTTTTCGTGGCTTATCGCGAAAGCGGGAAGCACATCGCAGGTTCGGCAGAAATGTACGAGGTGAAGACTTTTTCGCACGGACTTCATTATGAAGACATTGGCGCCGAACCCGCGATTCAGGACGTCTACGAAACCGCGCCGCTGAGCGCGCTGCCAAAACCTGTGAATTCCGACATCCTGGATCTGCCGCCGATCGACACATGGGTCAACATCCGTTCTCTTGGCGCAAAGGGTGACGGCACAACCGACGACACCGACGTGCTCAGAAAAGCCGTCGCTCAATATCACGCGATTTACCTGCCCTCCGGGCAGTATCGAGTGACGGACACCATCACGCTCAGGCCGGACACGGTGCTCATCGGCCTGCATCCTAGCGTCACACGGATACTGCTTGTTGATTCAACCCCAGCTTTTCAAGGCGTCGGCAGCCCCAAGCCGCTGCTCGAAACCCCCAAAGACGGGACGAACATCGTGACCGGCATTGGCCTCTATACCAATGGCATCAACCCGCGTGCGGTGGCGGCGAAATGGATGGCCGGCACAAATTCGATGATGAACGATGTTCGCTTTCTGGGCGGTCACGGCACGATTGATCCGAACGCCACAGCGGCAGAGAGCTCCAAAGCGTGGCACGAGATTTATAACAACACCCATACCGCCGACTCCAATCTGAATCGCCGCTGGGACGGACAGTACCCCAGCCTGTGGATCACCGGCGGAGGCACTTTCGTCGGCCTCTGGACGCCCAGCACCTTCGCGCAAGCCGGCCTCTACATCTCGAATAATACTGCCACGGAAGGAAGAATCTATGAACTATCGAGCGAGCATCACGTTCGCAATGAGGTCGTCTTAAACCATGCTTCCAACTGGCAGATCTACGCGCTCCAAACCGAAGAAGAACGAGGCGAGGGTGGATTCGCATTGCCGCTCGACATCCGGGATTCGAGCAATATCACCTTAGCAAACCTGCACATGTATCGTGTCGTAAGCTCCTATCAGCCCTTCCCCTATGCGATTACGGTTACAAATTCCAGCAACATACGGTTTCGCAACGTCCATTGCTACAGCGATAGCAAGGTGTCTTTCGACAACACGGTTTACGATGAAACCCACAACATTGAAATACGGCAGCGCGAATTTTCCTGGTTGACGGTCTCCGGAGACGCCCCTTCCGCTAAATTGCCGCAACCTTCGCATGTCCTTGCTAAAGGAGCAAAGGTTGAAAAACTCGTTGGTGGCTTCTTCAATATTTCCGGCGGAGCTGTTGACAGCTCAGGCGATGTCTATTTCGTAGACGCCCGATGGCAGACAATCTATTGCTGGTCGGCTCTAACCCATCAACTCTCGAAGGTGCGCGACAACCCGCTGGACCCTGTTCAATTGTTTTTTGACAAGTCCGGCGATTTAATGGTGGTCTCGTATGCGGGTAACGGAACCGTCTACACCTTCAAACCCGGCGCGCAGAATGACGATATTACCCTGCTGCCCGCTGTTCCGACCGCGCCCCGCGCGGGATTGACGCCCGTGTTGCCGGTCGACTACTGGCGAAACGAAAACGATTTTCTCGAGGCAATACCTGTAGCGCAGCCCTATCAGTTCATTTCTCCTGACGGGACGACATTCCTTCCCGCGGGAGCAAACTTTGTAACCGGCGAACTCTATTACGGTTCGAAGCTGAACAACACGCTGCGAGCTTTCGGTTTCGCCCCTGCAGTTGCTGGCCAGCCCTACTATGTTTCCGACGAAAATGGAGAGAAGACTTATGCCGCGACCGTCGAGCCTGATGGAACACTGTCAGACTTAAAGCTCTTTACTGAACGAGGCGGGGAAAGCGTGACGGTGGACGACAAAGGCAACGTGTATATTGCCGCCGGTCAGATTTTTGTATATAACCCGTCGGGCCATCTGATCGATACCATAGACGTTCCTGAACGCCCATCGCAACTGTTGTTCGGAGGCCGTGATGGCCGCACGTTGTTCATCCTTGCACGCAGCTCCTTGTATGCCGTCCAAACCATTAATAAAGGGCTCTGAATTTGGCTTTTCTGCGATTGCATCTGCAGAACCAGCAGCTTCAGGAGTGCTTGCTCGGTCCATGCAACGATTCCCAGCAAATGAAAAACGCTCCAAGCTGATGGTGCACCGGATACGCTCTTCCCCTCGTAACCGTTAAGATATCGAGATGGCGATCACATCCGCCGCAGCGCAAGAAGCGCGGCGAAACATTGCATCCGTTGCCCTGCGCACTCCGCTCATCCCGTGCAACGCGGACTCGCCTGCGAACTTTTATCTGAAGTTAGAAAATCTCCAGCCGATCGGTTCTTTCAAGATCCGCGGAGCTGCCAACGTCATGGCGCGGACTCCTCGCGAGCGGCTCGCGCGGGGCGTTTTAACGGCTTCCGCCGGCAACATGGCGCAGGGCGTGGCTTTCTGCGCACGGCGAATCGGGGTTGGCGCAACGATTATCGCTCCTGACACCGCTCCGGCTACGAAGATTCGCGCCGTCGAACGCATGGGAGGGCGCGTGATCAAAGTTCCTTTTGCCGAGTGGTGGCAAACTTTTGAGACTCACTCCTACCCGGGCGTCGACGCCACCTTTATCCACGCCTTCGACGATCCGGATGTGATGGCGGGTAATGGCACGATCGCGCTGGAACTATTGGAGGATCTACCTGATTTAGACGCTGTGGTAATTCCCTGGGGCGGTGGAGGATTGTCATGCGGCATCGCCGCCGTGTTACGAGAGCTTGCACCCCGAGTGCGTATCTATGCCGCCGAGATTGAAACTGCTGCTCCGCTGGCTGCGTCGCTTGCTGCCGGAGAGCCGCGAGCGATCGAATATACGCCATCGTTCGTCGATGGTATCGGCAGCAAGACGGTCTTCCCCGGTATGTTCATGTTGGCGAGCGAGCTGCTAAATGGCTCGTTGGTGGTCACGCTGACGGAGGCGGCGAACACCATAAAGATGGTGGCGGAACGGAACCGGATGATTATCGAAGGTGCTGCAGCTTGTGCGGTCGCGGCTTGTCTGTCAGGCCGTGCTGGATCCGGCAAGGTCGTCGCCATCGTGTCCGGCGGAAACATCGACCTCGACAAGTTCGCTCAACTTGTCAGCTAGCGCCGCTCGTCGATCGCGACACAGAACAGCACAGTTGGCCTTATCCTTATCCGTCCTGCTTCGTCTAACTAGCAGAGTCACGCCTTTTCTCCGCGAGCGGGAAGCGGTGGTTCAAGGCTGGAACATAATCCCATCGAGGGTACAATGTTTGTAATTATGCGGATGATTCTGGACATTTGCGCGCAAATCTTCCGCACACTGTGGGCGCATAAGCTGCGTTCGTTCCTGACCATGTTCGGGGTCGCCTGGGGTGTCGGATCATTGCTTCTGCTTGTCGGACTGGGCGAGGGTTTTCGCTCGGGTAACAAGCGCGGGCTGTCTGAATTTGGTGAGAACATCATGTTTCTCTTTCCCGGCCGCGCGCCCACGGTGGCCGGCAGCATGAACTCCGCGCGCAACTATCTGCTTACCTATCAGGATTATCTGGATATCCGCGCGGAAGCACCCCATGTACGCAGTTCTTCGCCGGTGCTGTCGCGTGATGACATGCACGCGGTAAGCGAATTCGCCAGCGCCAACGGGCAGATCGCGGGCGTGGAGCCGCAGTACAGCGGGATCCGGTATCTTCCTCTGCAGCAGGGGCGCTGGCTCAATGGCCTGGACGAAGCGCAAAGGCGCAACGTGATTGTGCTGGGCGACGAACTGACCAGGAACCTGTTCTCCGGGCGGCCCGCGCTGGGCGCATTCGTCCTGCTCAATGACATAAGGTTTGAAGTGATCGGCACGGTGAAGCGCATCGGCCGCGGTGACGAAAACATGACCAACATGCGCGGCTACATTCCCTTCCAGACGATGGCGACCTTCTTCCCGCTCAAGGGCGAGAATCGTGAAAACACCATCTCGCTCATCAACTACCAGCCGCGCGTGCCGCCGGAGCATATGCTGGCGCGGGAAGAGGTGCACAAGATCATCGCGCGTAATCACGGTTTCGATTACCGCGATGAAGACGCGTTCGAAAACCTGGACACGGTTGAGCAGGCTGAGATGATGGGGAAGATTTTCGATGCCATGAACATGTTTCTAGGCACTGTGGGACTGGTGACGCTGGCTCTAGGCGCCATTGGCGTTATCAACATCATGCTGGTTGCCGTGAGTGAACGCACCCGTGAGATCGGACTGCGCAAGGCATTGGGAGCTACGAATCGCAGCATCCTGTTCCAGTTTTTTATGGAGGGAGTTCTGCTTACGTTGCTGAGTGGATTGATCGGCATGGGGCTGGCGGGCGGGCTGATGGCGCTGCTGGGTACGCAGCAATCGCCGGGGAATTTTGATCCTCCCAAGCTGGTGCCTGCGTCGGCGATTCTCGCGATCGGGTGCCTGACGCTGGCCGGCGTTGTGGCCGGACTGTATCCGGCGCGTAAGGCTGCCATGCTGCCGCCGGTCGAGGCGCTCCGGCAGGAATGAAGGTTCGAGAATATGTTTGGTGATTTGCTCAGCGAGGCCTATGGCGCGATGCGGCATAACCGCCGCCGCACCGCCCTTACCATGCTCGGCATGGCTTGGGGAATCGCTACGGTGGTGATGCTGCTCTCCTACGGCAATGGCTTCGGCCAGGCTTGTGCCAATATCTTCGCCAACTTCGGCACCAAGCTGATGATTCTGGCTCCCGGCCGCAGCTCGATGCAGGCTGGCGGCCAGAAAGCGGGCGTTCCCATACGCTTTACGCTCGACGACATCGAGACACTTACCACCAACATTCCGCAAATTGCGCAGATCACCCCGGAATCCGACAAGCAAGCGAACATTCAATACGAGACACGAACGTTCACTTTCAATGTCACCGGCAACTATCCCAACGTCTTTTCTATCCGCGCACTCAAGCTGTCGCAGGGCCGCTTCTACAACCCGCAAGACGAGACCCAGCACGCCCGCGTGGCCGTTATTGGCTCCGAGGCCAAGGAGAAGCTTTTCTCGGGACGCAACGCGTTGGGCGAGCGGATTCGCATCGATGGGCTCAGCGTGGAAGTGATCGGGATTCTTGGCCCCAAGATGCAGGGCGGCGATGACAACGTCAACCGTGTGATCTATGTCCCCTTCACGACCATGAGCGGCATTAAAGATACGCACTATCTCGACTCCATCTGGTTTAACTACGAAACACCTGCGTATGAAGATCTGGAACACACCGTACGCTCGGTGATGGCCATAGAGCACAAGTTCAATCCGATTGACCGGCGAGCCATGTATGTGTTCAACCTGATGGAACAGATCCGCCAGTTCGAAATGATTACTCTCGGGCTGAAGATTCTGCTGGGATTCATCGGCACGCTTACCTTGGGGATCGGCGGGGTTGGCCTTATGAACATCATGCTGGTGTCGGTGACGCAGCGGACGCGGGAGATTGGCGTGGAGAAGGCGCTGGGCGCGCGCAGAAACCACATCCTGCTTCAGTTCCTGGCGGAGTCTCTGACGATCACTTTCATCGGCGGCGCACTGGGAGTCATTCTGGCCTATGCGGTTTCGCTTTTGGTGGGAAGGCTTACGCTGTACAGCGCGATGGCGAAGAACGCGGAGGCGGGCGACATCCGTTTGGTCATCGCTCCCGGCACCCTGATCGTGGCCACACTGATCCTCGCTGCAGTTGGGCTGGTGAGCGGGATGGTGCCTGCCGTCCGGGCCTCGCGCCTGGATCCTATTGAAGCTCTGCGGTACGAATAGTGTAGACAGACGACTACTGCGTTTTCGCGAACCACTCCTCGAACCACTCAAGCGTGCGTAAGGTATAGTCGCGGGCGTCGGCGGGCTTAATGAACGCATGGCCCTCATCGGGATACACCACGAGCTTTGTCGGCACATGCGAAGTGCTGAGCGCGTGCCACCATTCGACCGACTGCTCCATCGGAACTTCCCCGTCTCGATCGCCCACCAGGATTAGCGTCGGCGTCTTCACCGCGGTGACGAAGTGCATGGGATCGCTCTTCGCATATACCGCGGGATCGTCGTATACCGATGCACCGAAGAAGGGAATCATCCATTCGTCGATATCGTTGAGACCGTAGTAACTCAGCCAGTCAGAAAGGCCGGCGCCCGCCACTGCCGCGGCGAACCGATGCGTCTGGGTCTCCGCCCACATGGTCATGTATCCGCCATAGCTGTGTCCGCGAATGCCGATGCGCTTGCTGTCGATGGGATACTGTTTTGAAATCGCATCCACGCCGGCCATGATGTCGCGAAAGTCGCCGCCGCCGAAATCTTTCACGTTGCCCTGCGTGAAGAGCTCTCCCTGTCCGTAGCTGCCGCGCGGGTTGGGGCAAAGAGCAAAGTAACCCATTGCCGAGAGCGCGCCCATGCTGCGCTCGTCCCAGCGCGACATGCACGCGGCCGACGGACCTCCGTGCACAGCAACGACGAGCGGATAGGTTTTGCCTCGCGCAAAATCCTTTGGCAGCATCAACCACCCTTGCACACGCGTGTCGCCGTTCATCCAATGCACATTCCGCATCTCGCCCCATGCCGGTTTGATGTCGGCGTTCAGGTTCGTGAGCTGCTTCCAATTGCCGATTGGCCCCGCCCAGACTTCCGGTGGAGTGCCAGCCGAGTGACGCACGATGGCAGTCGTTAGTTTTTCGCCTGCTTGGGAACCACCTGAAGCCCATGCAGCGCCGGCTGGGGACGCCGACTCTTCGCCGGTCCAGAGGGTCTGGACCGCACCGCCCTTGATGCTCACACTTCCGAAGCCGGAATTTCCATCCACGTTCTCGGCAAATGTGATGCGGTCAGGAGCCGTCCAACTAAGTCTGGAGGGCGATGCCTTGAGGTTGGGTGTGAGATTTCGAACGATGCCCCCTGTGATCGAGACGACGTGAACGTCGCCGCCCGTGGAACCCTCATCGCTCATCAGCCCTTCGATGAATGCAATGTTCTTTCCGTCCGGAGAGACGCGCGGGACAGCGATTTGCAGCCTTGGTTTGTAGATCTCGCGCATCTCCCCGGTTTGCGCGTTCACGAGATACAGGCGCGCGATCCACCAATTGGCATCGCCGGAACCATGCGCGGCGATAGCTGCCCACGCCTGTCCGTCAGGAGTCCAGTCGTATTCGTAGACATAAACATCCGCGGGCGTGACCTGCGTCAGACGGTCCGTGCCCAGATCGATGGTTACGATGCGCTGCTCATAAATCTTCTGGTCGACCACTCCCGCAAGGGGGGTCATAGGTTGGAGCGGGCCAGCGACCCGAGGCATGCCTTCAATAAAGAGGAGGGCAAGCTTCGAACCGTCGGGAGAGAAGCGCGGGGTCTCGACATAACCCTTCAGCTCAGCATGCTTTTGCGGAACAGTGCCGTCGGCTGCGGCGGTCCATACTTGAGCAGCGGGAACCTGGCCGGGAAGATCGGCAATGAATGCAATGCGCTTGCTATCTGCGGACCAGGCCACATCGCGGAGCGGAAGATTAGCCTCCACGGCGATCGTGCGAGACGCGCCGCCGTTGGCAGGAATTACCGCGAGTTCTCCCTCCGAAATAAAAGCGACCTGAGTTCCATCGGGTGAGAGCGCAACCTGATCGATCTTCTTGGCGTGCGGCATGGAGTCGAGCACGGTGGCGGCGTGAGAAGGTGTTGCGTCCTGGGCGAGAAGGGAAGAGCAAATCAGCATCACGACCAAAGAGCAAAACAACGCTGAATCACGAAAGCGTGGGTTCGTTCGAGCACTCATGGCGCAAGGAGTATAGCTGGTCCCGCGGCGGAATGCTGAACCGGTCACACATCCAGGTAGTGTTTGGAGGGCACGTCCCGCAACCATTGCGCTGCTGTTTCGGCGGTGATGTCCCGCTGCGGCATGGCGAGCATTTCGTATCCCACCATGAATTTTTTTACCGTCGCCGAGCGCAGCAGGGGTGGGTAGAAATGCGCATGCAGATGGAATTCGGGATGAGCCTCGCCATCGATCGGCCGCTGATGAAAACCCATGGTGTAGGGAAACGAAGTCTTGAACAGGTTGTCATATCGAACGGTGATTTGCGAGAGTATGTCGGCAAGAGCATCGCGCTCCTCGTGATTTAGTTCGTGCAATGCTGACACGGATTTTCGGCTGATAAGCAGTGTCTCAAAAGGCCACACCGCCCAGTACGGCACCAGCACTACAAAATGGTCGTTGACGCAGACCACGCGTTCCTGCTTTTCCAGTTCGAGGGCGAGGTAATCTCCGAGCAAGGTCGTGGCATGCGACCGGTAGTACTCCTGGACTGCGGCCAATTCGTCCGCTGATTCATTGGGCAGAGTCTGGTTGGCCCAGATCTGCCCGTGCGGGTGTGGATTGCTGCACCCCATGATTGCGCCACGGTTCTCGAAAATTTGCACCGACCGGATGTTTTGCTGACTTCCGAGTTCGCGGAACTCTTCGGCCCAGGTATCGACCACGCGGCGAATTTCCGGCATTCTCATTCGCGCCATCGTGAGGTCGTGCCGCGGTGAATAACAGACCACACGACAGCGCCCCGCTTCACTGCGGGCAACCAAGAGCCCTCTTTCCTGGATTTCTGCCGCGGGAGTTTCTGGTGTGAGAGCTGCAAAATCGTTGTCAAAAACAAACGTCCCGGTGTAGGAGGGATTTCTCACTCCGCCGGCTCGCATATTGTCGGGGCAAAGGTAACAATTGGGATCGAATGCCACCTGCGTCTCGGGCGGAACGCTCTCAACCTGCCCCTGCCACGGACGCTGCGTCCGGTGCGGAGAAACCAGCACCCATTCCCGCTTCAGCGGGTTGAAGCGGCGATGGGGATACGCCTTCAGATCGGATGAGTTCATTAGCGAACCTTTTCATCTTTCATGCCGCATCCTGATACGGAATGCTCGGTTCATTACGCTACTCGCTTCACTCCGTTCGCGGCCGAGCAGACATAGATCTCAGCCTCACGGTCGGTCGAACGCCGATACCCATCGTCCACACGCGCTTTGAACTCGGTGACGCAGTCCTTGCGAACCAGGTTGATGGTGCAGCCTCCGAAACCACCGCCTGTCATTCGAGCCCCGTAAACACCTGGGGCTTGACCAGCCAGGTCCACCATCAAATCGAGCTCGGCACAGCTCACTTCAAAATCGTCCCGCAGGCTTATGTGCGACTCTCGCATCAGGACTCCGAAGGTCTCGAGGTCCCTGCGCTCCAGTGCAGACGTGGCCTGAAGCACACGAGAGTTCTCGCTGATGACATGCCGGCACCGGCGCACGATTGTTTCCGGCAAATCTCCTCCATAGGCCGCCAAATCGCTTAGGGTGACCTCTCTCAAGGCGCGAACCCCTGGCAGATGCGCTGCAAGACATCGCACCCCGGCTTCACATTCAGCGCGCCGCCGGTTGTATTCCCCGCCCGATATGGTGTGGCGAACCATCGTGTTGCAAATCACGAGACGAGCCTCGTCGCCGAGCGGAAGCAGCCGGTGTTCAAGGGAGCGGCAGTCGAGCATCAGCGCATGGCCATCTTGCCCATGGCAGGAAATAAACTGATCCATGATTCCACAGCGCGCACCCACAAACTCGTTCTCGGCTTTTTGGCACAGCAAGGCCAGGTTCGTCAGGTCGATCGCAGCTCCTGCCGCATCTAACAGCGCGTAGCCGACCGCGACTTCCAGCGAAGCTGATGAGCTTAACCCTGCGCCCTGCGGTACATCGCCTTCGATCAGCAAGTCGGCGCCTCTCAGCGCGCTGCCGGAGTGTGCCAGGGTTTTCGCCACTCCAATCACATAGTCGCTCCAATGCCCGGAGCCTTTGTCTGGGAGTGCGTCCAGATCGAATTCAAGCTGTTCGGCAAAATTCTCCGCTCGAACCACCAACTTGCTGTCATGGCGAGGAGCAATGGCTACCCGCGTGCAAAAACCGATCGCCGCCGGCATAACAAAGCCATCGTTGTAGTCTGTGTGTTCGCCGATGAGATTCACCCTACCCGGCGCCTCAAAGATGCGTGGCGCGGTGTCAAAGCGCTGGGTAAATCTTTCTCTCAACCCTTGAGCCCGACTGTCAATCTCTAGATTGCCGCGATGCATGGCAAACTCACTGTAACAAAATGAACTGACGCGCGCTTAGTCGGCAACCGCACGCCAGTTGTACAATGCGCGTGAAGATACCTGGGACGGAGGTGCAAGTGACAAGCTGCTGCGGTCGTCTATTTTTGAAGTTGGCCCTGAAGTTGACCCCGTTCCTGATGTTTTTCATGTGCGGCCTATCCGCCGCTCAGATGACGGGCGGCTCGTCGCAAGCGTCGCTCGCTCCGACTCCGCCGATGGGCTGGAATAGTTGGAACAAGTTTGGCTGTAACGTGAGTGAAAAGCTTATTCGAGAGATCGCCGACGCCATGGTCAGCAGCGGGATGAAGGCTGCTGGTTACCAATACGTTAACATCGACGACTGCTGGCAAGTAAGCCGCGAGGCGGACGGAACGATTGTCGCCGATCCCCAGCGCTTTCCCAACGGAATCAAGAATCTGGCCGATTATGTCCACGGGAAAGGATTGAAGCTCGGCATCTATACCGACGCCGGACGCCTGACCTGTGAAAAACGCCCGGGAAGTTTCGAGCATGAGTTTCAGGACGCCAAGACGTACGCGTCATGGGGTATCGACTACGTGAAGGTTGACTGGTGTAGCGCCGAGGGACTGGAACCGGAAATACAGTATGCGAAAATTCGTGACGCTCTCGCGCAGTCGGGCCGGTCAATCGTATTCAGCATTTGTAACTGGGGAGTAAAGGCGCCCTGGCGCTGGGGCCCGGCTACGGGAAATCTCTGGCGCACTACGGGCGACATTAGCGATCACTACAGTCGCATGTCGGAGATTGGATTCTCACAAAATGGTTTGGAGAAATTTGCCGGCCCCGGACACTGGAATGATCCGGACATGCTGGAGGTTGGCAACGGCGGCATGAGCCGCGACGAATACCGCACGCACATGGCGCTCTGGGCGATCCTCGCAGCACCCTTGCTCGCGGGAAACGACCTGCGAACCATGAACGCCGAGACTCGGGAACTCCTGACCAACTCTGAAGTAATTGCCGTCGATCAGGATCGCAAAGGCGTGCAAGGCCATCGCGTGTGGGAGGAAGGACCGCTGGAAATCTGGGTGAAGCCGCTCGCCGACGGGAGCCAGGCCGTCGGGCTCTTCAACCGTACCGAAGCGGCCTTCAAGATGCAGCTCGAAGCAAAGCTGATTGGTGCGCCGCCTTCGGCGAAGCTACGTGACCTGCTCGACCACAAGGATCTTGGCCCGATCAATGATTCTTATGACTCGGAAGTCCCCGGGCACGGTGTCGTCATGCTCCGGGTTTCTGAGTGAGCGAGTCTGTCCAAAGATGGGTCAGCGCGAGCTGACGTACTTAATTGTGGCCAACACCGCTTGCTTAATAGTCAATCGCGGACGCCAGCCCAGCGCGCGGATGCGCGAGCAGTCGAGCAGGATGAAGGGACTATCCCCCACCCAGCCGCGTTCGCCGCCGGAATATGTAAGTTTTGGATGGAGACCGAGATATTCGCAAATCCAGCGGATGGAATCGTTGACCTCGCAATATTCGTCGGTTCCGAGATTGAAGATGTTGACTTTGTCTTTCGCCCGATCGATTGCGGTGAGAATCGCATCGATGCAATCCTGCACGTATAAATACGATTTCCGCTGATGCCCGTTGCCCAGCACATGAAGATGTTCGGGGTGTTCGGCAAGCTGCTGGTAAAAATCGAACACGTGCCCGTGCGAATAGCGCTCGCCCAGAATCGAGACGAAGCGAAAAATGTAGCCCTGCATTCCAAAGCCTTCGCAGTAAGCCTGAATCAGGCCCTCGGCAGCCAATTTGGAGGCTCCGTAAAGCGAAGTCTGGATAGGGAAGGGACACGTCTCCGGCGTGGGGAAGATATCCGGCTCTCCGTAAACCGATCCCGTCGAAGAAAAGACGATCCGTTTGCAGTTTCGCTCGCGCATCGCCTCCAGCACGTTCCAGGTCGCGATCGTGTTCTGATCCAGATCCTTGCGCGGATGTTCTGTGCCGAAACGCACGTCGGCGTTGGCTGCGAAATGAACCACCAGTTCCACGCCCTCCATCGCCTGCGCCAGGCTTTTTCCGTCGAGCAAATCAGCTTGATGGAGAGAGAATTCCGGATGTGCCAGCGCACTTTGCAGGAACCGTAGCTGCCCCGTCGACAGGTTATCGAACCCGGCGACGCGGTGACCCGCGGAGAGAAGGCGGTCGACCATATTGCTGCCGATGAAGCCTGCCGCACCAGTAACCAAAACGCGCAAAATAGCCTCCGTAGAAAATCGAAACCTGGATAAGTTCTCAGACGCTGACGTATGGGAAGTCTATCTGCTGTCGGAAGAAGTTTGCCGCAGCGCGATGCGCGTTCCCTTCAACTCAAACCGGCTATCGCGCCATACATAGCGCAGATTCAGATAACTGGCGAACCACACCAAAAAGCCGAGCAAATCACGCAGGGGATACAGCCAGGGCGCACGCCGTATCTGGGGATCCCGAACCACCATCCAACCCACGAGCCACGCCTCAGTCAGACGATTCAGCACGGCCACAGCCAGCAGCAATGCCCCTGCTCTCCAATGCCCCAAGAATCCGGCCGCAAAAAATCCGAGCAGGCCGTATGGCATGGCGAAGATCAGCCCACTTCCAAAGTGTCCCTTGGGGCGCGAATATCGCGTCGTCTGCGCCCAGCGCAGCTGGTTCTGCCACATGCGGCGGAATGATGGTTGATTCACCACGTGATCGATGACGTGGCCCGAGAGCACAACCTGGTAACCTTGCTTCGCCATCAAGTTGCCAATCGCGAAATCGTAGGCGATGTAGTCCCGCAACGCAGTGTAGCCGCCGATGCTCGCCAGAGAATCTTTGCGAACCACAGTCGTTGGCCCCAATCCGAACTTCATGCCTTCGAGCAGATTCGCTACCAGCACTCCCGCGGTCATCTCCACCGACATGCCAATGGCTGTGAGGCCCGAGAAAAATCCTGCCGCGTTCTTGCCGCGATACACGCACGTCACCATACCGACTTCTGGGTCCAGCAGCGGCGGCACAATTTCTCGCAGATAGTGCGGATCGACTTCCACATCGCTGTCGGTTGTAACCAGAATGTCGTGTGCCGCGGCTTCGGCCATGCAATGAAACGCGTAAACCACAGGGTTGGGCCACGGTGTGCCCGTCACCAGCACCCGGCTGCGGATGTGTGGATAGCGGGCACAAACTTCGCGCACTATATCCAGAGCTGCATCGTTCGCTTCGTCCGCAGCAAATAGAATTTCGTAGTTGGGATAGTCCTGGCGGAAGAAGCTCTCAATGTTTTCCTTCAGTTGCGCTTCCAAGCCATGCACCGGCTTGAGCACAGAAACCGGAGGCAAGTGCGCGTCGTCAGGAACGGACCTGACCTGCTTCCGTGCGTCCGCACGAAACCGGATTACTCCCAGCACAGCCAGACCGAGGAATACGGCCGAAGATACTGTGCCGATCAGTGCTACACCTAAAACGAAATAAAGAGTCAGCCCGGTCAAAGTTTGTATTTTCCGCAGGTTCGGATTGCTGCACTCTCGTCGTAACGGCAGCAATTCACACTATACATTTCCGTGGTGTTCAGTCGTAGGCCGGGCAGCTTTGCTCACTTCGATTCTTGGAGCGCGCTCTCACTGCCGCGCAGCGGCGAAGCTTTCGTGATTTTGTAATCCTTGTACTCAATGGAAAGGATGGCGCGGCCTCCCAGCCGGATCAGGCTCTCCGTATGGTTCTCGGCCGGAAGCCAGAAGTCATTCACCTTGACATATCTGTGCTTCACTTCCGTCTTTTTGATCCACCATGACGGGTTCTTCGCCGGTTCTCCCTCAATTCGCACGACGGCAAAGTCTCTTGCGTCAACCCAGATTCTCCCGCGATAAAGAAACTTGTTCTTGGTCTTGGGCAGCAGATTCAGGACGTACTCCGCGCCCTCGGGCGTGGTTTCGTATCCCGCCGACGTAAACTCGTAATTCTCGCTGGTCAGCGCGGAATTCCTGCGGTTCTCCGAATTCGCGGCTTCCTGCTCGCCCTCAAGCAGCTTCTTGAATACGTGGTCGATGACGAACTTGGAGCCGCTCTCGGAGACAACACTAAATTCTTTGGCATCGGGGGCGCTGTAGATGACCTTGACTACCATCTCGGCATCCCGATCACTGGGGAATCCGCGATACTGCATGCGGTAGACCCGGGTTCCGTTGAACTGCTCCAGCGCGGCAGTTCGCTCGGCATTCCGCTCTTGAAGCTTCCGGCCTATCTCCTCGGCCGACGGCGAATGTTCTCCGCGGAAAACGAAGACCGTACCGAATCCGCCGTTTGTAGGGGCGTCTGGCAGACAAGCGCCGAGACTCCAACCCAGCAACAGACTAATTCCAAATCGAGTTCCGACTGGCGCACACTGCATGTTGACCCCTCGGTGCCGAAAAACCCGCTTCCGCTCTGACGCTCCCAGTCTACCCCGGATAGGTAACCATTGAACTTGTATTTCACCGCATTCCGAAGCTCTTTCCCGCTCTGGAATTATCGGTAAAGACTGTCCACAAGTGCGACTGGTTACCTTCGTGCCACACTCGTCGGAGCTATTCCCATCGTCTCCGGATTGCCGCACACTGTCTTCAGGCCGCAATTATGCAACCACCCACCGTCAATACCAACCGCCGCCGGCAACACCGCATCCAGGCTGTGCTTCCCGTGCGGGTTCGCGGCACGGACGCTTCCGGCAAGTCGTTCGAGATCCTGGCCCACACCCTCGACCTTACGGCGAACGGGGCGCGGCTAGGCTCGATTCGCCACCAGTTGAAAGCGCTCGACACGCTAACCATTTTTTATCGCCAGCGCAAAATGGAATTCACCGTGGTGTGGACAAAGTTGCTGGATGGAAGAAGCGAGTACCAGGTCGGCCTGCAGGCTTTTTCGCAGGAAAAGGAAGGCTGGGGGATGAATCTTTTTATTTCCAGCATACAGCCGCTAACCAGCGCCTCGGCAGCGCCGGGAGCGGTGTGAACCGGAACATTATGCGCTATCTTCTATTCAAACTCTGGTTCAACGAAGACGGACAGGACGTTGCTGAGTATGCCGTCATGCTGGCCGTCGTGCTCGTCATTGTGGCAAGCACGGTCCGCCTGATCGGTGCCAACGCAAGCAATGTGTTCTCGCAGGTCGGCAGCACCATCCAGTAAGCAAGCCTATTCGCAAAACTTCTGCGCTGGTCTTCGAAGACTTAAGGGCGCGACGAGTTGCCCATCATCAGCACAAACAAAAGTGGAAGGTAAATGACTGTGGCTTGCAGCACATGACGAGCCAGCATCTTGGATCGCGGGGCGTTAATGGGTAATTTGAGAAGGGCTAGCCTGGCTCCAAAGTAGAAAAGTGCGACACCGAGAATTACCGCACCCACCAGATAGATCTTTCCTGCCATCCCGAAAACACTGGGCAAAACGCTGAGTGGAATCAAAATCAGCGAGTAGGCCACGATGCGCCGAGCCGTGGATCGTCCATCCTCTTCCACCACTGGCAGCATGCGAATTCCGCCTGCAGCATAATCCTCGCGATAGAGCCACGCGATCGAGAAAAAATGCGGAAACTGCCACACAAAAAGGATGGCAAACAATATCAGCGTGCCCCACTCCAACCGACCGCGCGCCGCCGTCCAACCCAAAACTCCCGGCATAGCTCCGGGAAAAGCGCCCACGAAGGTGCAGATCGGCGAGACCCGTTTCAACGGCGTATAAACCGCCAGATACACCACCGACGTCAGGAAGGTCAGCAGCCCGGTCAGTGGGTTAGTGAAAACCGCCAGATAGATTGACCCGCCCAAAGTAGCCAGCAGCCCGGCAGTCGCAGCGTGAGCGAGACTCATGCGGCCCGCCGGCAGCGGACGTTGCGCGGTCCGGCGCATCTGCCCGTCCACCTTGTGCTCCATCACTTCGTTCAGCGCCGCGGTTCCACTTGAGACCAGTCCGATCCCCAGTAGAGCGTGCAAAAGCCCCCAGGACAGCGAAGAAACCCCGGCTTTCTGCGCGCCGAAATAGTAGCCGCACCATGCCGTCATGACGATCAGAGTAGTCACGCGCAGCTTCATCAATTCGGCATAATCGCGCAGAAGGGACGTTGCTCGCTGGCGAAACAAGATCAGTGGTTGGGTCATCGCGTTCATGGGCGAATCACTGGCGTGGTTGTCGTGCCACTTACGTCACACTGGGAAAACCGTTCGAATCCAACAAAGCTCAAAGAGGGCAGTGCCCACAACGCCGTCGAAATACTCAAGAATTGTATGGGTACTCCGATGGCTTTCGAAAGTCAAGTCCAAACTCGGCAGCCGACACGCGGCCTGATCGAGAATCTTAGGACCTGTCCGCAACCACTACTGGCTGGCCGAAGCCCCAGTCGCATTGAAAGTTTCCGGGGGATCAAAAAAACATTGATGCCACAGAGCCGCGTCCGACAATTTGCCAGCCTTCCATTGCTGAAGCGTTTCGTACGTGGCGGCGAGCATTCCCCCATCGACCGCGTCGAAGATCACGACAACGCCGGCAAGCTCCTGCGGCTTTTGCGCCAGTTCCGCATAATCCTTGTCGAGTACGGATTTGGCGAACTCCAGTCTCAGCTGAGGGCCCGCGCTCTGCTTCTCGTCAATTTTTTCCACCGAAACGATTCTTACGCTCTTGCCGCGAAGAGGCGCCCAATCTCCCGGGAAAGGCGCGGTTTCCTCCCGCGTGACATGAAACAAATCCGCCGCCACCGATCCCGGCGCAGCACTCGCCGGGGCATCGCCATCCGGAACGCTGTCGGGCATTTCCAGGCTGTCACGCCAGATCCATCCTCGCGATAGTCCGGAGATCCTCACATGCACCCAATCCCGATTGAAGTCGAGCATCTCGAACTCATCGTGGCCGCTGGCCAGGAACAGAGTCTTGGCCGTCAGGCTGGCCGTCTCCACCACCGGCGTTCCCGACTTCTTTACCGCAACCAGATTCTTGGGATGGGCCTGATTCTTGAGAATCTCCTCCAGACTCTCCGCTTCGGCCCGCAGGCTGGAATCTTCGTCAGGTTTCTTACCCGTGGCGCCGGCTTTCTCTTGGTCTGCCAAAGTCTGGGCCAGAGATGACGACAAACCGCCATTGGCATCTGGAAGCCTGGGCTCCGGCGCGGAGAGGGCAGGTTCCGCTGCAGTTGCCGTCTTCGTCGCGGGCACAGCCGCAGGTTGCCGTGCCGGATATTGCCCCGCGGAAGTCTGCACCGGCGGAGTTTGTGCCGATAAGCTCGGAGCGGGAGCAGACTTCTGCGACGAGACCTGCTTGGACTCCGCGCTCACCGGAGCGCTTGCCCCAACTTGCTGTCCCTTGGTAGCGAGCTGATCCGCCAGCTGATCCAGCAGGTCCGCTTCCAGCCGGCCATTCGAAGTCAGAACCTGATATCCCGAACGTGCCGCGACAGGGTCCGTATACCACGCCGTCACGAGCACGCTCACGCTGACAATCGATCCCCCAGCAGGCGCCGCCGTAACCTGAATTTTTGACTGATAGTAGCCACGCCGATACCGGCCGAGGGGATGGTCGGCCGAAGTCGCGAACCCATCGAGCACCGGCAGACGTCCCGCAGTTGCGGCCTGCATTTCTTGCAACGCCTTCTCCACCTGGGCTTTGGACTGGGGGAAGGCCCGCTCTAATCCGTTCGATTGAGCGTAGCTTCGCGGCGCGCAGAAAAAAACCAGCGCCAGCAAGAACGTCGCCGCGAACTCCGGGCTGAATTCTGCTCCGCGACGTTTCATTTCTGCACTTTCATTTCTGCACCAGGTCATCACGCATAATCCATCCATGTTGCCCGTCGTGCGTTTCGACGCCGTACCAGTAAGGCGTCGAAATCAGAATCAGGACTTCCGTGCCCGTGGGCAATGACTGCAGCGTACTCGCGGTATGGAACGGAGCGGACTTCAGTGGTGCTCCCGGGTCTTTCACCAACCTCTCGAGCTGGCGGCGAAGATCTTTAACGTGCTCTTCGAGGCTCTGACCGGGCGGGGTGCCCACCGGTGCGGTTTGACTCGACAGACTCTGGCCAGGCTGATCTTGGCCGGGCTGGTTTTGTACCGGCTGGTTTTGTACCGGCTGGTTTTGTACCGGCTGGTTCTGATCAGGCACGCCCTGGCTCGCAACCTGCGAAGTTCCGCTCGGAACAGCATCTTGCTGGCTCTCAACGGGCGCTGCCACCGGTGGCGACTCGGGTTGCGGCACCGGCCAAGCCCCTGCCTCCGCCTGCGAGGAAGAGGAAGAGGTTTGCTTCTTCTCCAACTTTTCCCGCCGCTCGTTCAAGGCCTCGACGTTCTGCCTTTTCATGAGTTCGATGGCGTCAATGTGTTCGCGAATATCCCGATACTCGGCGCTTTCGACCGAACCGTCGGATTGATGCACGATATGGCGGAAGTCTTCCTTGAAAAGCGCATTGATGCGCAACACCGAGTTCTTCTCACCTTGAGCTTGCACCACGTAGCGCACAACCAGGGTTCCTGAATCGCTGCTATCCTTGAAGTTTCGCGGGTCGAGCGCCTGCTCACGAACTTTGTAGAAAACCTTCCCTCCCTCAGTCCAGGCGGGAAATACGCGCGACGAAGTTGCCGCTTTCGCGCCGCTCACAAACTCGTCTTTGTTGTACTCTTTGGTTCCCCGGATCACTCCGTTGTCCGCCACTTCTGCCACCACCTGCTCTACTTCGCTCTCGGGCGCGGGAATGTTGACCGCCAGTCCCTCGCCGTAGGGCAGTTTATCTCTTTTGCGGCCAGCCACCGGAAGCGCAGCCGCAAGAAGCAGTAGCACAAGGACCAATCTCGCGGACGCGCGCGCCCGTGCCCCAGCGGCACGGCGGCCACCCGCGCCGCCAGTCTCGCTGCTCGAACTGCTTCTAATTTCAACCCTGGAAGCTAACCACCGGCCTCGATCACTTCTCGACCAACCCACTGCAGCCTCCGTTTCCAGATTTCCAGAGTCTCATACTCTTGGTGTAAAGCTGTCAACCCACCGGGGCTGCTCGATTCCGATGTGACCCAAGGTTTTCGCTGACGTTGTAAAAAAAATGTAAAAACCTCTTGAACTTTTTATTTCGATAGTAGTAGGATTCACCCCCGGTAGGGTGGTAGAACCTTTCGTCCACTGTTCTACAACCGGCCTGAATGGGAGCCACCTCCCGTTCGAGGCCTTCATTGCTGGGTTTCACCTGCGGCTTGCGCTTGGGGAATAGCTTAGTTTTAAGAAAACCAGATCTTGATTTGATCTTGCCGAGGAGTCCGGCCATGCACGTTTCGAGTCGTTTTCATCTCCGCAACATCTTGCAGCCCGCAGCTTCCTTCGCGGCTGTCGCTCTGGTTCTTGCGTCCGTAGTCCTCACCTGCAGCCAACCCGCGCATGCCCTGCCGGCCTTCGCCCGCAAGTATGGGCTGCGCTGCTCGGCCTGCCACGAGTCCTGGCCGATGCTCAATTACTTTGGACAAAAGTTCAAAGACAACGGGTATCAGTTGATGAACGATCGCGATGCCCCGATCTGGCAGAACCCGGGTTACTGGCCCGTGGTCTTCCGCATCACGCCGATCTGGCACCGGGTAAGCGTCGGCAAGGTACAGGTAGACACCTACACGGCCGGCGCTCCCGACGGAGGCCAGGCGATTCAACGCATCTCGAGTTCGGGCTTCGACCTGAGCGGCCTCGACTTCCACACTGGCGGCACTCTGGAAAAGAACATTTCGTTCTATCTGCTTCCCTCCTCCGATTCCACCGGCGCTTTCCACTTTGAGCAGGTCTTTGTGCGCTTTGACAACATTGCCCACAGCCCCTGGCTTAACTTCAAGCTCGGTCGATTCGAACTCGACAACCTGCTTTCTGAGAAGCGCATTCTCACCCTCACGGGGAACGGCGGTGTTTATCAGACCTATCACTTCATCCCACAGGGTGATGGGAATATCTTCGGGCAAATCGGCGACAACCAGCTCGGTATGGAGTATCTGGGGCACTCCGTCGACGATCGGACGCGAATTTCCGTGTCCCTGGTCAGCTCCAGTGATGGCAACGTGAACCTCAGCACCACTGCCAACGCCTACACCGCGTTCTTTGCCGGAAGCCAGGCTTTTGACGCCGGCCGGATGGGTGTGCAGCGGGTCGGGTTCTACGCTATGGCAGGAGAGGCGTCAACTTACTATCTGACAGAGGGCGGGACTCCCATCGCTGGTTCGGGAATTGGTAACAAGAGCTTCACACGCGAGGGCTTCGTGGGGCAATTCTACTTCGGCCCTCACGTCGGCCTTACGGTTGTGACACAGCACGGCTCGGATAACGTCTGGTTTGGGCAGGGTTATGGCAATGCGGAAGCCACAGACGGCAATGGAGGCACAACCTGTACGGGCCCCGCTCTCAGCCCCGGCTGCCCTCCGAACAATTTTCCGGGGACACTTCTTCCTGCAGGAGCGCAGGCGCCCAGTTGGAACGGCGCCACCTTCGAGGGCCACTACATCTACAGTCCGCAGCTGATTTTCATTAGCCGGTATGAGTTTGAGAAAATGTCGCAGCAGGCGAATGGGGCGGCGTGCACGGCATGTTTCTCGTCGAGCAGCGGCACGTTTACGGCTGTTGGGGCGTCGCCGTCAAATTTCGGCAACATCTCAACCTACACCATCGGCTTCCGCTACAACCCGTTCATGACCAGCCGCGCCGGCTTAGCCTGGCACAACGAGTACAACTGGCTGCACCAGGACGGCACCGGCCCGGCAAATCTTATAACCGGGGCGCTTACTAACCTCAACACCGGCGAAATTCTGACGGGACTTGACTTCGACTTCTAGAGAGGATGACATGCGGACACGATTGCAGAATTGGACGCTTTTGCTCAGCTCGGCTGCCCTTTTGGCGTTTCCGTCGGCTTCCTCGGCGCAGCTCACGACATTCGACATACAGACACGTCTTGGTACGGAAAGCCACGTCGGTAACGTCACCGGTCACGCCAAGGACGCTGCGCCTGATTACCGGCGCTATTGCGTGGGCTGCCACGGCGACCTTGGAGACGGAAACGGCGAAAACGCCGTCTGGTTCGACACTCCCATGTACCAAAAGCCGCGCGACTTCCAGTTGGGCGTATTTAAGTGCCGCTCTACTCCGACCGGGACCCTGCCTACCGACCAGGATCTTTTCGACGCCATTACACGCGGCTTCGACCGGTCCAATATGCCGCCGTGGAACACTTTTACCAAACAGCAGCGCGCTGACCTCGTCGCCTGGGTGAAGCACTTCTCTCCGCGCTGGACAAACGAAAAGCCAGGAACGCCGATCAGCATTCCTCCCGAACCCGAAGTCACCCCCGAGCGCATTAAGGCCGGGCGTGATGTGTTCGCTCGCGTCCAGTGCTGGAAGTGTCACGGCGTCCAAGGTATGGCCAACGGTCCATCCGCTTCCACCCTCACTGATGATCAGGGCCGTCCGATCGCGCCTTTCAACTTCACCGACGGGTCCCGGCCGAAGTGCGGCGACACCGATCAGGATATTTACCGGATCTTCATGACCGGACTGGACGGCACTCCGATGCCATCATTTGCCGACAACATCAAGCCCGACGAGGCCTGGGACTTGGTTTTCTACCTGCGAACGTTTATGGCTCAGAAGAGCAAAGAAAAAGAGCTGGCCAAGACACTTGGCCTCAAGCCAGTGAATCCTAACGCCCCGGCAGGACAACAGTAGCGGCATCGCCGCCAAGGTTTTTACAGGAGGTTTTTCTATGAGGAATCGGCAGAATCCCGCCGTTGTACTATCGCTGATAGTTTTAGTATGCTGTGCAGCGCTGATTTTAGACCAGAAGGTCAACGCGGCCGGAGAAGGCAAGATTACCGGAACGGTAAAACTCAGCGGCACCGCTCCGCACATGAGGGGCATCGACATGTCGAAGGACCCCTATTGCGTCAAAGCCAATGCGGGCTC
Organism: uncultured Acidobacteriaceae bacterium; assembly: GCA_963743115.1. Lineage (GTDB taxonomy): Bacteria > Acidobacteriota > Terriglobia > Terriglobales > Acidobacteriaceae > Sulfotelmatobacter. The sequence continues at coordinate 29,887 of CAVUOM010000004.1, forward strand.
GCCGGCTCATTTGCAAACTGTAGAGGTTGGTTCCGGTGATGGATTGGAGAATGTGGTTCTTTACATCTCTGACTGGAGCGGCCCCGCGACAGTAACAACCGCTGTCCCGGTGTTCGATCAAAAAAATTGTATGTATACGCCTCACGTCTTGGCGATGGATGTGAACGAGCAATTCAAAGTGATCACCAGCGATCAGACCACGCACAACATCCACCCGCTGCCTAATCCGATGACCGGCAACATCCCCTGGAATCAGTCGCAGCCCCCGGGAGCCGCCCCCATCGAGAAGAGCTGGAAGGCTGCGGAAATGATTCCAGTGCAGTGCAACATTCACCCATGGATGCACGGCTGGTTCGTTGTGGTGAAAGGGCCGTACGCAACCACAGACGACAAAGGCGCATACACAATCAACAATGTTCCGCCCGGAAGTTATACCGTGACCGCGTGGCAGGAAGATTACGGCACGCAGACTGCGAAAGTGACGGTTGCAGCGGGTGGGTCGGGAACCGCGGATTTCACCTTTAAGGCGAAGTAGCGAAGTTATCTAGGCTTCAGCGCAATTTCCGGAACAACCGAGTCCCAAAATCGCCGCAGCTAAAACCTGCGGCGATTCTAACGATGCTGGATCAAGCCGGAGGCGGGATATATGGCGAAGTTGCTCGCAGTGACCATCATAGTGATCGCAATTGCTTCGGCGATTCCCATCGTGATGCACATGTGGCCGATGCCGATCGACATCTCCGTCCACGGTCATCTGATTGATGAGCAGTATTCGGATACGATGCTGGAAGCGGGTGTTTCCTTCCTGGCCTCGCAGTTCATCCTAGCGTTCTTCATCTGGAAGTTCTCCCACACAAAACCTGAGGCCAAGATCAAGCGTTTCCCCGGCGGCGCTGCCGGATTGGTAATCGCCGCTTTCCTGTTGGTAGGAACCGAGGTTTTGGCTCTGGGAGTATTTGGTGCAAAGGCGTGGGCCAGCCAATATTTCACTCCCCCGGCAGCCGATGCGCTCCAAATCCAGGTACAGGCGCAGCAGTTTGCGTTTTACTTCCGCTATCCTGGCCCGGATGGGAAGTTCGGCCCCATCCACCCCGATCAGATCAACGACGCGAACGGCAATTTCTATGGTCTCGACACTACGCACGACCAGGATTCTAAGGACGACATCGTAACCGCTGAGATGGCAATTCCGGTAAACCGGGAAGTCCACCTGCTGATGCATTCCAGGGATTTGGGGCATTCTTTTTACGTTCCGGAATTGCGCGTCCACCAGGATTTTGTCCCCGGGTTGGATCTATCGGTTCATTTCACGGCGACTCAGGTTGGGAAGTACGAAATCGTCTGCACCCAGCTGTGCGGCCTCGGGCATTACAACATGAAGGCGTATTTGGAAGTGATGTCCCAGGGAGATTACGAGAACTGGCTGAAGCAACAGGCGGCGTTGCAGTAGCCGCAGTCCGTCAATAAATCGGAACAATACATCTCGTTCGAGGTGAGCACAATGCACGATATGTCCGCACCGGCGGCCCACGGAGCTCCGACCAGCTTCATTCGGAAGCACGTCTTCAGCCTCGACCATAAAGTCATCGGCAAGCAGTATTACGCTTTGGCCTTGGTCGCTGCCTACGTGGGAATGGGTCTCTCCTGGCTCATGCGCATCCATCTGGGATTCGCTAATTTCGCCATACCTGGCCTCCACCTGCTTTCCAAGGTTGGCGCCCCGGGTGACGTCATGACGCCGGAGTACTATCTGCAATTGATGACCATGCACGGCACGATCATGGTCTTCTTCGTGCTCACCACTGCCCCTTTCGCCGCATTCGGCAATTTCTTTTTGCCCATCCAGGTGGGCGCGGAAGATATGCCGTTCCCTCACTTCAACATGATGTCATTCTGGGTTACGTTTGTTGGGTTTTTGGTTCTGATGGCGTCGTTCTTTGTGGGCGATGGGCCGACTCTGGGCGGCTGGACACAGTACGCGCCACTCAGCGCCGTGGGCTCGGGCGCAGGCCCCGGTCAGGGTCTTGGCGTGGTGCTTTGGGCAAGTTCAATCGCGATTTTCTGTATCGGCCAGTTGCTCGGCTCCTTGAACTTCATCACCACCACCCTCGACATGCGTTGCAAAGGCATGTCCCTAATGCGGCTCCCGCTCAGCGCGTGGGCCTGGTTCGTTACTTCGCTCATGGGTTTAACCGCATTTGCCGTTCTGATGCCAGCGTGCATTCTGCTCATTCTCGATCATGTCGCGGGAACCAGTTTCTTTGTCGCTTCGGACCTGCTGATTAACGGCCAGCTCTCGCCGCACTCCGGCGGATCAACCCTCCTGTGGCAGCACCTGTTCTGGTTCTTTGGACATCCTGAGGTCTACATCGCAATCGTCCCCGGCATGGGCATCGTTTCTCACATCCTTATTACCAACATGCGCCGGCCGCTGCTGAGCCACCGAGTGATCATCGCCTGCATGGCGTCGATTGCCGCTTTGAGCTACATGGTCTACGGACACCACATGTTCGTCAGCGGGATGAATCCCATCTCGTCATTGGCCTTCTCTTTCCCCACGCTCATCATCACGATTCCGGCCACGATCATCGTGCTGATATGGATTGGCAGCCTATACGGCTCCAAGTTGCGAATCAACTCGGCGTCGCTGTTTGCCCTGGGCTTCATTTCCATGTTTATTAGCGGCGGCATCAGCGGATTTTTCCTCGCCCAGCCTTCCATCGACATCATGCTTCATGCCACCTACTTCGTTGTTGGCCACTTCCACCTGGTAATGGCGGTCGCGGCCATGTTCGGCATCTTCGCCGGAACTTACTTCTGGTTCCCTAAGATGACCGGCCGCATGATGAATGAAACCCTGGGCAAAGTTCACTTCTGGATGAGTTTCGTGGGCGCGTACTGCATCTTTATGCCGTTCCACTACCTGGGAATCGCCGGCAACGTGCGCCGCTACCAGGCTTTCACCGACGATTATCTCATCCCGCTGATCCCCGTTCATAAGTTCATCACCATAGCGGCGCTGTTCACCGGGGCTGCCCAGCTAATTTTCCTTTACAACCTCATCCATAGCCGGTTCTGGGGCGCAATCCCGCCGAACGACAATCCCTGGGAGGGAACGTCACTGGAATGGAGCACCGCGACGCCGCCGCCTCACAACAACTTCGGCGATAAGATGCCCGTGGTCTATCACGATCCTTATGAATACAGCGTAGAAGGCGCAAGCGCCGACTACATCATGCAGACCTCGCCGGAAAACCTTCATAGCCCACACGAAGAGAAGTAATCTTCGAGCAGCACAGTCGGTTCCCGCAGGAGAGTAGAAGTATGGCAACCACGGTCCACGAACCGCCGAAAATCGAGGTCGACCGCGTACCGAGCCAGGGCTCGGGCAACGGCGGCTGGCGCAATCTCGTTCCCGCCGATGGGGACTTGCGCCGGGTCAAGCACTCTTCCCCTCCTCCTGCGAGCACTGGCATCTGGGTAGCCTTGGCGGCCATCACCATGACTTTTGCCGCCTTCACCAGCGCTTTGATTGTTCGTCAGGGGGGCGCACCTTTGGTGCACATCACTTTGCCCCCTGTCCTTTACCTGAACACACTTTTGATCATCCTCAGCAGCGTTACGCTGGAGGTAGCGCGTCGCCGAATAGCGAGTTTCATGGGCGGCGGTGTGAGGGATCGAGCTGCCAGCCCTGCGCGCTGGCTATACGTAACGCTCGTCTTGGGGCTGCTCTTCGTTGCCGGGCAAACTTACGCCTGGCTGGATCTGAAGTCTCAGGGCTTCGGACTCGCCAGTAACATCAGCTATTCGTTCTTCTATGTGCTGACTGTAGCTCACGCCCTCCATGTGTCGGGAGGGCTCGGCGGTCTGGTCCGGGTGATCGGCAAACTGAATAAATCCGTCCTGCGAAAGAGCACCCTGGACGCCACTTCGCGTTACTGGCATTTCATGGGCGTGCTGTGGGTGTATTTGCTTTTGCTGCTTTGGATGAAGCTCTGAGCAACGATGCTCGAACCCCGTCAAAGGTAGGAGGCAATGTGAGTCAAGCCGATCTTTCAATTCACGGTCAGGTGTCGCGAACCGATGCGACGGAGATGATGACCGCACCCACATTCTCGGTCGCCGCCAAGAAGATGGCGATGTGGCTGTTCATCATCGCCGACACCGCGACCTTTGCCGGCTGTCTGGTCGCTTACGGATTCATACGCAACGCCACTCCCGATTGGCCAAGACCCTTTCACAGTATTTCCAACGTACTGGTGATGACGCTGATTCTTCTGACCAGCAGCTTGACCATGCTCTTCGCAGTGCGCCATGCCGAAGCGGGCGACAAAGCCAGAGCTTTTCGCTGGACGATGATCACCGCAGTTTGCGGAATCATGTTCGCCGCCCTCCACCTGCGGGAATGGATGGGCCTGATCGGAGAAGGCGCGACGCTGTTCCACAATCCCTGGGGCACGCCTTTATTCAGTTCGCTGTTTTTCAGCATCACGGGCCTGCACCTGCTGCACGTAACCGGCGGCGTGGTTGCTCTCATTGCCGTGGGGCTGCGCTACCAGGGCGGCCGCTACAACGCCGACGACCTCGAGATCACAGGACTCTATTGGCACTTCGTGGATCTGGTTTGGATGTTTGTCGTGCCGCTGGTCTATCTTTTGAATCTATCCCATTAAGAAGGACAAACGCAGGAGCGAATCTTTATGACTACTGCCGCAACAACTAAGACTGGTGGAATGACGAAGGATCTGATCGTCTTCGTTTGCATCCTGGCCCTGGCAGGGCTACAGTTCGTCATTGCGTATCAGCACATCAGCGCGTCTGATATGTTTGTTCGCATGCTGTCCGTCGCCGTCATCGAGGCGGCGCTGGCCCTTCTGTTCTTTATGCACCTTGCGGAGAATCGCGGCTTGCTGTGGTTCGTTGGGATCTTCACTGTCTTTGTTCTGTTGGCAATGCAATACGGATGGACCGACGCTTTTCGCCTGACCAATGGCGTACCATGGGCAAAGTAGCGAAACCAACCATGAAGCTCTGGAAAGCAATCTCGTTGGGCTGCTTTGCGTTGGCGGGATTGGTCATCCTGCTGGCCCCGGCGCCGGCCTACGCCCAGAACTGCGCTCTGTGTTATACCCAGGCCGCGGCGTCGGGCTCGCGAATGATCCAAGCCTTGAAAAGCGGCATCCTGATCCTTATCGCGCCGCCAACCTTCATGAGCATCGGCCTGATTTTCGTTTGCTATCGCAAACGCAATCAGACGCGTAACGACAGTATCGGGTCGAGTAGCGATTGGGGCAAAGTCGACGACTCTGAAGATTTCCCGCCCAAGAATTGGTAGGGAGACTTCGGGTAGGGACGCTTCGGATCACCCACCAAGTTCCAGACTCTTAAACTCACTCACCAACGCCTTCTCCACCTTCTTCTGGATCTCCGCCGTGAGCTTCTTTCCCTCCGAGGTCAAATAAAACGTGTCGATCGCCATTTGGCCCTCGGTGTCGATCAAGGCAATTTCAATATTGCATCTCTGATGCGCGAGGCAGGAACTGATGCGGTGGAGCAACCACGGCCGGTCCTGCGCAATCACCTGCAGCAGCGTACTCGTCGACGAACATTCGTCGTCAAAGTCAATTCTGGTCTCCACCACAACTTTGACGCGGGTGTTCTTCTCGCTGCGCTGCCGATCGCGCAGCATCTTGTCCAAATCCGCTGTCCCGCACAAGACCGCGGCAACGCTCTGCTTGAACCGCTCCCACTCTGACATGTTCAATTCCAGCGTGCGAAAGCGATCAGTAAAGTAGAGCGTGTCCACCACGGTTCCTGCCTGGTTTGAAAAGGCATGGGCTTTCACAATGTTCATCCCCCAGGCCGCTAGCACTCCAGTCAAAGTCGCAAACAGCGATGCGCGATCTTTTGTGACCAGTGTCAGCTCATACCAGTGCCGCCCCCGCTTCAAATCCACTTGCACAGTGTCGTGGCCAAACTCCTCCGCCATCTCCATGTGCCGCATCACTTCTTCGGCGGAGTGCACCCGCAAGTATCTCTGCGGAAATCCCTCCACAAACTCCTTGAACTTCGCGCTCATCACCGGAGCCAGGCTGCGCAGCCGCGCCAGTTTTTCTCCGTTCGCATCGTGCACCCGCTGGTCCGCACTGCGATTCAGGTAGTTCGCCGCGCCAATGTAGAGCTGCCAAACGTTTTCCGCTTTCCAGGGCGTCAGCGCCTCTGGATTCACCGCCTTGATATCCGCATACGTCAGCAGGCACAACATCTTCAGCCGCTCCGGTGTGCCTACTTTTTCCGCGAAAGCTGCGACCGTCTCCGGATTGAATATGTCCCGCCTGAGTTGCGCCGACATTTCCAGATGGTTTCCGATCAGAAACAGCACCACCGCACGTTCTCCCGCATCGACGTCGAGCCGGTCCAGGCAGCGGCCGGCAATTTCCAAGCTCGCCTCCACATGATTGCCGCCGGGCATACCTTTCCCTGTGTCGTGCAACAACAGCGTGAGATAAAGCAATTCCGGATCTTCGAGCTCTCCCAGCAACTCGGCATATCGCTTGTCCCACTCGGATCTTGATTCCTTCAATCGGTGCAGACTTTCAATGGCGAGGATCGAGTGCTCGTCCACGGTGAAGCGATGATAAAAATCTCGCACCACCAGCGAATCAATGGGCTTCAGCTCCGGCAATAGCAATGTGAGCAGGCGCAGCGAATGCATGGCCCGCAGCGCCTCCGCGGCGTGGGGCTGCAGAAGTGTCTCCTGAAGATAGAGCCAGAGTTCCGCCCCCCGCGGCGGAGTCACCGCCAAAGCAGGCAGCTCTTGCTCGATCTTATGCTCGGTAGTCGCACTCAATTTCAGCCCGTGATGCGCCATAAAATGAAACAGCCGCAGCAGCATCTCGGGATCCCGCAGCGAAGACGACTGCTGCAGGAAAATCAGTCCATCCACCACGGAAAAATCGGAACTCGCCGGCCGCGACCGCCAGCCCTGAAATTGCCGGCGCAGCGAAGACCATGCCTCCGGAATCTCCTCCTGCAACTGCGTCACCGTGCGCTGCACGGCCCGGGCATGCCCGAAGTAAATCCGCATCCAATCTGCCGCGGTAAGTTCCGCCGCGTCCGAAGCCCCAATCTTCCGCGCAGCGGCTTCGTCTTGCGCCTCCCAGCTGAGCGAGTTATCGTCACGCCCGTGGCGGAAATGCAGAAAACACCGCGTCGCCATCAGGAATTCCAGCGCCGCATCCAGCTGCTTCCGCACCGGTGCCCGCAGCGAACTCGCGTGCGGCCAGTCGCCCAGTTTGCCCATGGCGGAGATCAACGCTAGCCAGCAAGCCACGTTGTAATCCCGCAACCCGCCCGGCGTCTCCTTCAAATTCGGCTCCAGATGAAACACGGTTTGGCCGAATTTTCCGTGCCGCTCCCGCGTCACCTCAGCCAGCCCTTGCAGCAGCGGCTTTGCTTCCCGCATCACGAGCTTGGGGATTACTTTGTCGCGAAGCCGCGCGAACAGCTCGCGGTCGCCCGCAAGGTAACGGCAATCCAGAAGAGAAATAGTGAATTCGGTATTGTTCGGATCGAAGCGATCGCACTCCGCCAGCGTCCGCGACGCCGGGCTCAACTTGAGCTTCAGATCCCAAAGCTCCTGCGAGAACCGCCGGATCGTCTCTTTGTGGGCTTCCTCACCCCGGCGATCGGCGTACAAGAAGAGAAGATCAATATCGGAATACGGAAACAGCCAGCCTCGCCCGAATCCTCCAGTCGCGACCAGCGTGAAGTCCGGCGGGCCCGTCGGGTCGGCTGATATCAGGTCCTGCCACAGCCGCTTGAGAATGTCTTCAACCAGCCGTGTCCGCTGCGCAACCGCCGCACGCCCGTCTCCAGTAACCGCGAAGTCCCGCGCGATCCGCGCCGACTCCTCGACGAGAGAACCACGCAGTTCACTGATCAGTGAAGACACTGCCGTCATGACCATGTTTCAATGAATCAACCATCGATGCTCGTCGAATCGAAGTTGGCGGAATCGAAGCTCGTTGCTCTTGCGTAGCATGCCGTTTAGGAGGGGGCTGGTGACACGCTGCTCATGTTGCGCGGTCGAGCCCGGTAGAATATTCCCGTTTCTTCAGTCTGGTCGCGATCACTACTTAAACTGCTCTTACAAAGCACCCTCACCCCGCTCCTCATTGCGAATGCGGATCGCATCCTCCACGCGCGTCAGAAAAATTTTCCCGTCGCCGATCTTCCCCGTCCGCGCCGCCACTAATATGGCCTGCACCGCCTTCTCTACCATTCCGTCCGCCAGCACCACCTCCAGCTTGGTCTTGGGGATCAAATCCACGCTGTACTCGCGGCCGCGGTAGACCTCGGTGTGCCCCTTCTGCCGCCCGTGCCCGCGCACCTCGATTACCGTCATGCCCTCGACGCCAATTTCTTGCAGCGCGCTCTTCACGGCCTCCAGTTTGGAGTTTTGGATGACTGCCTCAACCTTGGTCATGATGTTGTTCTAAACAGTCGTTTCCCCGCAAAGAGCGTTCTCACCTGGCGAATCAGTCGAAACAAACCGGCACGCGCTCACTCTATCGTCTGCCGCCGCTTCACGGAAATCGAAACTATTTATCCTTCCTATCAGGATTTGTTATGCAAACCCGTCAATGGAGCCGCCTACTTCGCGGGGCCTTTTTGCGCTTCGGGAGGCGCTGCCGGCTTCGCAAACTTCGCATCATCCACCGGAGCATTCTCCTTCACTTCACTGATCTGAATCGTGAACCGGCCGCCCGGGCGCGCCAGCGTCCAGCGGAATGGAATCTTCACCCCGCCCGCGTCCCTGTAATCCGCATAATCGATCTGCGTGGGCAACAGCCCCAGCGGCGTGTCTCCGTACCGAACCAGCCGCACCAGCAGCCCGGACTGCTCATCAAAATACAGCCGCAGCGGCGTTTTACCATCGCGCTGTCCAATTACGATGTAGGCGTCGTGCTCACCAATCTTCTCCGTGCCTGACGCCTGCACCGAGCTGAACATCTCCTTCAAGTGCGCCGCAAAATGTAGATCCGCGTCTATCGACGCGCCGTCGATATCGGGTCCGTGCATTTCCCGCACTGCATGCCCTGGAGTCCCCAACCAGCCTTCGTGCCCGTCGAACGCCGTAACACTGTCTCCGTCCGGCGTATGCGTGAACGACACTCGTTTGTCCGGATCCTTCGAGAAAATATCGATCGGAACATTCCTATCACCGAAGGTGATCGTCCCCTTCATCACTCGGCTCGTAATTTTCTCAACCGCAGCGGCACCGCCAACAGCCCGCAGATATTTGTCGAGTAACTGATCAGCCGGCGGCCCGCTCGCTTCCTTTCCCGCCTCTTGGCTGTTCGTTTCCTCAGCCTTCTTCGCTTCGCCAGTGCCCATCGGCGCTTCCGCCATCACCAGCGGGGTGCCGACCGGAGTGGCGCTTCCCCGGTGGCAGGAATAGCAAGTCACCTCGCGATGTCCCTCGAAGTTATCCTTATTAATAGCGAACATCATCTCCATCATTTTCCGCGCGGTCTGCTTCGTCTTCTTATCATCCTTCTCAAACGCGCCCTCCACATGGCAAAACTGGCACTCCACCCCCAGCGACGCCGTGATGAACTGCATCGCCGGGAACACCTGATCCGCCGGAACCCCCTTGAGCGCCTGAATGTTCTTGAATTGCTCCTCGGCTTTTTTCGGTCCGGCAGCATTCGCAGCCGCAGCCGCACCCGACTGCGCCTTCGCGCCGCTAATCATGATTCCACAAAGCACAAGCAAGGCGACGGCGCCGAAGGCTGACAGCAGTGCTTTCTTCATCGATTTGGCCTCAGTAGAAAAGTTGGAAACAACTCTTTTTACGGCTGGTTACTGTACACGTATTTGCCCGAAAGTTCTGCGATGATGAACTTCTCCGGCAAAAGCTCATCGACTCTTGCCTTTTCGTACGGGGGTACGAACAGAAACACTCGTGCGCTCCCTGCCCAGTCCCGCCGCAAGTCGGCGTCGCTCAAATAAATTTTGGGAGCATCGGCAAAGGTTGAACCGAACCACATCGAAGTCGTACGTCCCTCTACAAGATCAATCGGTCGCCGCAGATAAAAGAGCAGCGAAGACCCAAATGCCTGGTCACCATAAATCATCACCTTATCTTCGGGCCGCGCCCGCGCCTCGATTTCCTGCGCCAACTGCTTCGAAGATAGATAAGGACCAAACCGCCCTAGGGCGATATGCGCCGCCACCAGGAAGACTGCAAATCCTGCTCCCAGAACCCAGGTCGCAGAATAATGTCGCCGGAACACCCGCAGAATGAATGATGTGAACGGAGCTAGCAGCAGCACCGCCGCGGCCAGCGCCGCGGGAAGCCGCAGCGCGGCAAACGACGCATAGCTCAAATCAAGAATATGCGACATCGAAAGTTGGTACGCGTCCAGATCCTGCTTGCCCAGTACATTTCCGATGTCCGGCTCGAACGGCAGATTCCGCGACTTCCACAGCCCGATTAATAATGCGGTGCTCGCCGCAACTCCAATCACCGCCAGAAGGCCGGCCGATGTTGTCAGCCAACCCGCACGCACTCTGCGTTCACACTCCGTCTGCTCGCACTGTGCCACGCCATCCGCTAGCAACAACAAAAGTGGCAAATATGCAGGGAAGGTGTAGTACTCCTGGTTGGTCGACACGGCAAAAAAGACAAGCACCACTCCCGCCCAAATCCAGCACAGCAGCCGAGTCCGCGAAGCAAAGTCGCTCAGCCGCCGCTCTCCACTCTCGACTCGTCCCGGACTGGCGCGCCGGCCGCGCCACGCTCCCACAGCAGTCGTCACCGCCGCCGGCAGATACAGACTCCAAGGGAACAACCACACCAGATGCAGCGTCCAATACAGCATCGCGGGAAGCTTGCTGTAATCCCGGGGATACCGCTTCCCCAGGAATCTCAAGTAGTGTTCGTTCACGAAATAAAACCAGAAAAAACCGTGATGGTCTGCCGTCCCCGGATTCCGCAACCCCGCCAGAATATGCCACGGTGCGGCGATCGCCAGAAATAATGCCAGCCCTGAAAGAAAACGAAACTCCCGCCAGCGCCGCCATTCCCCCGTAACCAGCAGAAAGAAAAATGCCGCCCCGCAGGGAAACACCAGCGCGATCAGTCCCTTGGTTAGCACGCCCAATGCCATCATCGCGTATCCGGCGTACCATCTCCAGGGCGCAGCATCCGGTTCCAACGCGGTGAGGAAAAAATACAGGGCCGCCGCGATCAGCAGGCTCAGCAGCACATCCGGGATGAGAACTCGCGTGAACAGGTACACACCCGCGCAGGTGAAGACGAACAGTCCCGCATAAATCCCGGTTCGCTCCCCGAACGCGCGCCGTCCCCAGCAAAACGCCAATACTCCCAGCAGCAGCACCGACAACACCATCGGCAGCCGCGTGCTGAATTCGTTCACGCCCAGGACCTTGTAGCAGATCGCGACCAGCCAATACGGCAGCGGCGGCTTTTCCAGATACCGGACTCCGTTGATGTGCAGTGTGACGTAGTCTCCCGTCACCACCATCTCGCGCGCCGCCTCCGCGTGCGTGCTGTCGGCGTCATCCAGCAGTCCGGGGGTAAACATCGACCCAACGTAAACCGCAAGAAACACCGCCGCCAGCGCCCAGTAAGCCACTCCGGACCCGCGCCCACCCTGCTTTTCCACTGATGTAAGAGAAACCGGATTCGCCATCAAGTCGATGAGCCCAACACAGTCTTACAAATACTAAGCCGGTCAGCAACTAGCGCGCGGAAGGGACAAAGGCTCACGTGGGAACAGCCACCTAGGCTGTCGAGTGCGGCGGGCCAATCACTGCTGCTTTCCTCCCGCCTCCCCTCCCCGAATAAAATACTGCCACTTGTCCACTCCCGCCGGCACCGCCACGTCGAAAAATCCAACCATCATTTCCTGCGAAGTCTGATCGCCCCACGTCACCATCTTCTCCGGATCGGGATTGTGGGGATTATTCTTCGAATTGTCATACCACGCCACGGCCCGCAATTTGGTGCCCGCCTTCAACTCTCGCGGCTCCGCCAGCTTGTAACTAAGCTGCCAGTGAAAATGATAATTCACCCGCAGCAGCGTCTCCACGCTTCCATCGTCGTGCACAATGTCATATTCAAAGCGCTTCCCGCGCAAATGCATGTGCGGGAAAAAGCTGAGCAAAGTTGCATCGTTCGGCAGTGTCCCCTGCACTTCCACACGAAAATCGTCCACTCCCGGTGGAATCAGCAGCGCATGATTATTCAACTGCAGCGTGATCACCCGCTGCTTCGGCGGACTCTTCGCGAACACCAGCCCAACGCTGGTTTCATCGCTAGCTGCCTCGCCGTTTGTCGTGTAGTGCATCTGAAACACCAGATCCGACCCCGCCGGAACAAACTTCGCCATTCCCTCCGCCCAACGGTCGGGTGCGCTCCCCGGCGCATACACCAGCAACAGATCGCTCGTAGTCTCGTGCGCCTGCCGCCGCTCCTCCGGATCCGTCAGCATCGAAGCCGTGAACGGCTCGCCCACCGGCGCATGCCGCAACCACGCGCGAATCCGGAGGCCGGATGTACACCACCGCATGATGCACATGCGCCGCGCTCGAAGGCCGCACCTCCACCATCTGCACCCATTTGTCCTCGGTAAAATGTGTAGGCACAATCTCGTACGTGTATTCCACCTCGCCGTTCGCGGGAATCTGCACCGCCTTCGGCATTTTCACCACCAAATCCGGCTGCGGAATATTCCACCCTTCACTCCACGTCCGCGGCGCAGGCGCATCCCGCGCATCCCCCGCGGGTGCTCCAGCATTTGCCCAGGCCACGATGCTCGCAATCTGCTCGGCACTCAATGACGGATCATTGGCAAAATGTCCATACCGCGGATCTGCAAACCAGGGTGGCATCATCCTCATCTGCACCGCAGACGCAATTTTCGCGGCCCATGGCCGCGTCTGCTCATAGGTCACCAGCGCCATCGGCGCAGCTTCCCCACTGCGGTGGCAACTCTGGCATCTCTCCTGGAGTATCGGAAGTACATCATTATAAAAGGTAGGTGGCCCCGTTTTCTCATCCCTCGGGGGAGCTGAACCTGGCATCTGCAAGAGCGCCCCCGTCAACAACAGAGTCAACGCCGCCGCGAAAACCATCCCGAGTTTCTTCACGAGCGCAAAAACTCCAAAGTCAAAACCCACGCCTGCCGCGCCGAGTGCGGTTCATACGCCGCCCGCTCGTCACAAAAGAAACCATGGTCGGCGCGGGAGAACTCGACATTCACATAGACCTTCTGCTGTGCGCTCAAAGCATCGGTCACAGCCTTCCGGTACTCCGGCGTAAGGCTCTTGTCCAATCCACCCCAGATGAGCAACGACGGCGCCTGCAGCTTCGCCGCGCGATCCAGCAATCCCGGAGCGATTCCTCCTCCGTAAAACGAAACCGCGCTGCGCAATGGAACTATGCTGTTGGCCAGAAAGGAAACCCGCCCACCCATGCAGAATCCAACGCTCGAAATCTCGTCGGCTTTTACTTTCGCATTCGAACTCAGCCACTCATATGCGGATCGCAGGTCCGCTTCCGCCGTCTCGGTTGTCACTGCCTCGTAGTGCACCCTCAAAGAAGGAAAATCCGTATAGCTGCCCTCAAAACCCGGCGGCGCCGTGCGATGAAACAGCTCCGGGGCAATCACCACGTATCCCTCCGCGGCAAACCGGTCGCTCACGCTGCGAATGTGATGGTTAACCCCAAATGCCTCCTGGAACAACAGCAGCCCCGAATGCGGCCCACCCTGCTCCGGACGCGACACATACGCTGCCATCCGCGTTCCATCCGAAACCGCCAGTTCCACCTTCTCTTTCAAGATTGCAATTCCGCTCATACTTTTCCCACCGTGAAAATTCCTTCCTTATTAGTCTCGCACAACCCCCTCCGCGGCGCGCTCTTCCGCGAGCAAAAATGCTAAAGTAATCGGTCCATCTCATCCGATCATGTCTGCGCCCAATTCTCTCTTCGTTCGCGCCTGCAAGTCCCAGCCCGTCGAGCGAACGCCCGTCTGGTTCATGCGCCAGGCCGGACGCTATATGCCCGAGTATCGCGCGGTTCGGAAGCAGCATTCCCTGCTCGAAATCTGCAAGAAACCTGCGCTCGCCGCCGAAGTCACCATCACCGCCGCCGAAATTCTCCAGGTCGACGCCGCCATCATCTTCGCCGATCTCCTGCTTCCACTCGAGGTCATGGGCCTGCCCTTTCATTTCTCCGCCGGAGAAGGTCCCGTAATCGAGAGGCCGGTCCGCACTTCGGAGGATGTTGCTCAACTCCGCACCGACCGCGCTGCCGATCTCGGCTACGTTTCCGAGGCGGTCAGCCTGGTCGCAAAACATTTTGCTGAAAAGCTTCCCGTCATCGGTTTCTGTGGAGCGCCCTTCACCCTTGCCAGCTACATGATCGAGGGGGGCGGCTCCCGCCACTACCTCAACACCAAGAAAATGATGTACAACGCCCCGGCCGACTGGGATGCATTGATGCGGAAGCTGGTAAATGTCACTGCCGAGTACTCCGACGCCCAGGTGCATGCCGGAGCCGATGTCATCCAGATTTTCGATAGCTGGGTCGGCTGCCTGGGCGTGGAAGACTATCGCCGCCACGTTCTGCCGCACGTAACAACCCTGGTCAAGCGGCTGCAAAAGACCGGCGCGCCGATTATTTATTTCGGTACCGACAGCGCGACCCTGCTACCCGCGATGAGTCAAACCGGAGCCGAAGTCATCGGTCTGGATTGGCGCATCCCGCTCGATCAGGGCTGGAGCGATCTCGAACATCGCTGCGCCGTGCAAGGCAATCTGGACCCCGTCCTGCTCTTCGCGGACTGGAAGGAATTGAAGTCGCGTGCCGAACACATTCTTCGACTTGCCGCGGGACGCCCCGGCCACATCTTCAACCTAGGCCACGGCATCCTCCCGGAAACCCCGGTAGAAAACGTGAAGAACCTAGCCCGCTTGATTCAAGAGCATCCGGCCGCGAATTCGCAGAGCCGAAGCACGAAGTCTGAAGCCCGAAGCCCGCATCCATGATTCGCATCGCCATCATCGGCGGCGGCATCTCCGGACTCGCCGCCGCTTTCACCCTCGAAGACCACCGCCGCATCGGCGTAGTCGAATACACGCTCTACGAATCCTCGCCCCACCTCGGCGGCGTCCTCCGCACTGAGTACATTGACGGATGCATCGTCGAAGCCGGGCCTGACTCGTTCATCACCGAAAAGCCCTGGGCCGCCGATCTCTGCCGCACCCTCGGCATCGGCGATCAGCTAATCGGCTCCAACGACGCCGATCGCAAAACCTATATCCTCGTCCGCGGACAACTCATCCCCATGCCCGACGGCCTGATGTTCATGGTCCCAACCAAAATCCTGCCCACTGGATTCTCCCAGCTTTTCTCCTGGACCACCAAGCTCCGGATGGCGCAGGAACTACTTCTTCCCCCGCGCACCGCCCAAGCCGACGAAAGCGTCGCATCACTGGTCGAGCGCCACTACGGCTCTGAAATGGTCGACCGCCTTGCCGACCCGCTACTCTCCGGCGTCTACGGCGGGGACGCCGCCAGCCTCAGCGTACGCGCCGTCCTCCCCCGCTTCGCCGAAATGGAGCGCACTCACGGCAGTCTCGGCCGCGCCATGCTGGCGGCAAGAAGAAAGATACCGCGCACTGCGAACAAACCTGCCCCGCCGCTTTTCACTTCACTCAAGAACGGCATGCAGCAACTCGTCGAAACCCTCGTCCCGCGCCTGAATGCGTCCTCCCTCGTAACCAAAACATCCGCCCAGGCAATTCACCCCGAAGCCGGAGGCTGGACCGTGTCAGCAGGACTAGAATCCGACCACTTTGACGCCGCAATCCTCGCGCTGCCCACGCATGCCGCCGCCCAGCTACTCTCGATCAGCAGTCCGGAACTCTCCGCCGAACTAGCGGCCATTGCCTACAGTTCGTCCATCACCGTCGGCCTCGGCTACGACCGCGAAGTCCGCCAATCGCTCCCTCCCGGCTTCGGATTCCTCGTGCCCCGCAGCGAGGGCAAGCGTCTATTAGCCGCATCCTTCGTCCACAACAAGTTCCCCCACCGTGCTCCCGCCGACCGCGCCGTGTTGCGTTGCTTCTTCGCCGGATCGAACGCAGAGAATATCTGGCAGCGATCCGACGACGCCATCATCGCCGTAGCCCGCAACGAGCTGCAGCAGATCCTCGGCCTCCGCGCAGAGCCTCTATTTGCCCGCGTCTACAAATGGAAGTCCGCCATGGCCCAGTACGGCGTGGGCCATCTCGAACGCCTCGACCGCATCGAGCGCCTCCGCCAGAAGCTCCCAAAACTAACCCTCGCTGGCAATGGCTACCGCGGAATCGGCGTCCCCGATTGCATCCGCTCTGGCCAGGAAGCCGCGAAACAAGTCCTTGATCCCTAGGGGCTCATTCTGCGTTGATACCTTGCTGGTCTCTGTCATCCTGAGCGCAGTCGAAGGACCCCCTCCCCCCATGTGCAGCCACCAATCCCGCGAGGCATTTTTCTATGCTGTCTTCACGCCGTTCGACCGCTACGCCGGAACATCAACCTTGCGAACTTTCAACTCCCGCCGCACCCGCGCCACCACCAACCGGATCTCGTCATAGGTAATCTCCGGAGGCAAAGAGTCCTTCAAAGGCTTCAATCCATTGATGCCAAGTTTCCCGCAAGCTGCTTCGATAACAGCCTGCTTGTTTCGATCAATCCAAGCCGGCTGAAACTCCAAATCTCCTCTCTCGACCAGGTTAGCCACAGCATTCACGACAGTAGAAAGCTGCCGTCCGCGGATTTTCGCAATTTCCTCGAAGCTGTTGCCCCCAACCAGCAGACGCATGGTCTCGAGCGCAGGCGCAGTTTTCTTTTCGGAAGAAAGGCCCTCCGAGGCCCGAGCTCCATCGCGATAGCGTTCCAGCGCCGCCAGAATCCCCCTCCCGTACACCTCAGCTTTCCGCTCACCAATTCCAGTAATGTTCAGAAGATCGGCAATCGACGAAGGCCGCCGCAGACAAATCTCCTGCAGCGTCGTGTCATGCAGCACCACAAACGCAGGGACACCCTGTTCCTTAGCCGTAGTCCTCCGCCACTCCCGCAAATACTCCTGCAGCTCCGCATCAGCAACAGAAACCCCCGCCGCGACCTGCCGCCGTGACTCTTTCCCCGCAAAACTTACGCCCCGTGCCGCCGGCATCCACTCCGTCACGCTCCCGCAAACATCGCAAGCGTCACAAGTCTCCCACTTCGGAGCCTCCCCAAAGTGCCCGCAGATCTGCCGATGCCGGCAGCGCTTCGACTCCACAAAGTCGCGAATAATCCGGTACCGCTCCCAGGCCCGCTCGCGCTCCGCCGCATCAGTAATCTGATTCGCAAAAAATCCCAGCAACCCCGCGTCTTTTTTTTGCCACAGCAAAACGCAATCCGCACTCTCGCCGTCGCGTCCCGCCCGTCCCGCTTCCTGGTAATACTGCTCAATCGACTTCGGCAGCGACAGATGAATCACCGCCCGCACGGCCGCTTTGTTAATCCCCAACCCAAATGCAATCGTCCCCACCAGCACGCGCACTTCGTCCGACATCCACCGTTCCTGGTTCCGCCTCCGATCCTCGCTTCCCATCTTCCCGTGATACCCCACGGCAGCAATGTCATGATCTCCCAGGAAATCCACCGTCTCCTCGACCCGATTAATCGTAGGAGAATAAACAATCACGTTGCTCCCCGCGTAGCTGCGCAAAGCCGTCACCAGCAGTTCCATCTGCTCCAGTCCCTCACACTCCCGCACCAGGTAGCGCAGGTTCGGCCGGTAAAAGCTGGCAATGTATTTATCGGGATCGCGCAACTGCAGTTGCGCCAGAATGTCATGCCGCACATGCCGCGTAGCGCTAGCGGTAAATGCCGCTATCGGACGATCCGGAAACTTCGTCCGCAGCTTGTTCAACTGCCGGTATTCCGGACGAAACTCATGCCCCCATTCGGAAATGCAGTGCGCCTCATCAATCGCGAAAAAAGTAATCGGCACCTGCTGCAGCCATCCCATCGTGTCGCCGCGCGCGACCCTTTCGGGAGAAACATAAAGCAACCGGTAAGCCCCGTCCCGCGCCCGGCTCATCACCTTCGCCTGCTCTGCTTCACTCAAAGTGCTGTTCAGCACCGCCGCCGGAATCCCCATCTGCGCCAGCTGCGCTGCCTGGTCCTGCATCAGTGCAATCAGCGGAGAAATCACCACCGCCGTCCCGCCCGAAACCACCGCCGGCAACTGGTAGCACAAAGACTTGCCTCCACCAGTCGGCATCACCACACAAGCATCGTGCCCGGCCAGCAGACTGCTCACAATCCGCTCCTGCAACGGACGAAACGTGCTGTACCCCCAATACCTCCGCAGCAGCGTAAGCAGATCCGTTTCCGCGCTCATGAAAAGAAGTATAGGCTCAGGCGAAGATTAGGAGAAAGCAATTCAGCAAGTTTCTCAGGAAGAGTTTCCAAATAAGGAACCACGTGGGGTCATAGGGAGCGCAGCGAGCGTCGCTCTACCTCACTCGATACTTCACGTCCCGATACCTCCTGGCGAACACCACCCACACCAACGCAATCACTACAAAGCAAAGCAAGCTGCCCTCCGGCCCAACCATCCCACCCGTAAGCCAAGCCGGACCATGAAACGAAGTCTTCAGCAAATGTCCCGGAAACAGAGTTCCGCTGTCCGGCACGGAATAAACAAATGTCTCACCCCAATCCCAGGCGGCGTGAAATCCCACCGCAAACCACAAGCTACCCGTGCGCCGCAACGTCAAACAAAAGAACAGACCAATCACCGCCGCCGCCAGCAAGCCCGTCCAGCGCTCGCCTTCATTCGAGTGGTGCATCCAGCCGAAATAGCCCGATAGCAAAACCGCCGCCGGCCAGAAACCAATCCCCCGGGTAAGCGTGAACTGCAAATAACCGCGAAAATGAAAGTCCTCGTACAATCCCACCAGCAGAAAATAGAGCGCCCAGAACGCCGCGAACTTGCCAGTGCGCATCCCGTGGATCGCCAAATGTCCCACCTCAAACACTCGCAGCCCATACATCATCCCCAACAGCAAAGTAATGCTGGCAAATCCCCACACCGCACCCAGCCAAAACAATTTCCCAAATGCCAAACGCCCCGGCAGACCGTACGCTCCCCAAGCCCGATTCTCAACTCTAGCCAGCACCAATGCCGGAACCGCGGCCGCCACGAATACTCCAAACTCCTCCAGCATCATCGACCACAGTCCGCTCGCACCCAGATCCAACGACCCGGCCCATCGGACGAACACATACTCCAGCAAATAAAACATCGCCACATAAAACGCCACACCCCATCCCGGCCTAAGTCCCCCCCCATCAAAAAACACCGTCCACACATACGAGGGCTGCACCGCCGCCGCAAACTCCGGCCCGGGGGCCGTCGGTTTCGTCGAGATGTCCGTCTCTTCATCCATTCAGACCAAATCCTTGTCATTCCGAACGAAGTGAGAGCCTGCCCTGAGCGAAGCCGAAGGGAACCTGATGTTCCCCTCCCGCACCACTACTCTCTCGCATTCCCTATTAGAAGTTTCTCCTAAATACGCTCGGTCATGGTAAAACACTTGTCCTGCCTCATGACCCGTTTTTTCACCCGCGAACGCTTCGGACGTCCGCAGTTTCTGGCCGGCGTTTTGCTCCTCGCTTTCCTAGCGCAGGCAGCCTGGTTGGTCCATTCCGAGTTGACCGCATCCAAAGCCCCCGGCCTCTCCGAGAATGTCCGCATTGACGCAGGATGGATGCAACTCCACGGCGCTCGCATCGCCGGCGCGCCTTTCCCCGATATCTCCTTCGGACTTCCTCTCGAGATTTCCCAATCCGAAGGTTACGACACCGAGCACTCCCCGCTGCTCTCTCTCCTAACCGCCGCGCCCTTGCTGGCGTCGCCTCAGGCCCCGTTCAGTCCAGACTCCTCCCCGCACTGGCGCTGGCTCCCGCGCATTCCTTTCCTGGCCTGCGGAGTTTTCCTCGGAGCCTCTCTCTGGTATGTAGCCCGCCGCCTCTGCGGCAACACCGGCGGATTTCTCGCCCTGACCCTCTACTGTTTCTCACCTTCCATGATCCAGGCCAGCGCCGTCTGGCACACCGAGCCTGAAATCCTCGCCGCCTGGGGATCCTTCGGCGCCATCTTCACCTCCATCGCCGTGGCCCACACTCTCTACGCCCCACGCGAAGTAATTCTCTGGAACTGGCGTCGCATCGTGCTGCTAGGCGTCGCTCTAGCCATCGCCGTCGGATCCCAATTCTCCATGATCATAGTCGTGCCCTTAGCTCTAGCGTTCCTGCTCTACCTAGCGCCCATCCGCCGCGGCGCAGCCCTAACCATCTGGATCGCCGCGTCCCTCCTCGCCTTCATACTTCTTTTCGCCACCTATTTCTTCCACACCCAGGCTTTTTCCGAAAGCATGCGGCACGCCTCTTTCTGGGGAGCAACCTGGGACAGCTTCACTGTCCGCGCCGTCTACCGCCAGGTTGCACTCCAGATTCTGCGCGCCTGTCCTCCCTTAACCCTGCTGCTACCGGTCGCGGTCTTTACTTATGTCCTCTGGTCCCGCACCCGCTACTTCGGCAACACCGCTCCCGGCCTCATAGCCCTCCTATTCACCGCACTGGGCATGGCCCACCCCCATCTCGCCGGCGCAGGATTCCTTCTGGCCTCCATCCCCTTCATCCTGATCTTCGTCTCCGGCGTTCTAGCCGACCTCATGGAAACCTCCGCCCGCCCCCTGGTCACCGCCTCAGTCTGGGGATTACTAGCGGCCTACATTCTCTGGAGTCTCCAAGCCCTAACCCAAGTCCCACAAGGGTGATCTCAGTGTTAAGGTCGGGACAGCCGCCTCGACACTTCCGTAACGCATCCTCATCTCAAAATCGTTGCTAAGCTCATGGCGAAAGCCCCTCAGCGAGACATATCCATGCGATTCCCAGTCGATGTCGATCTAGCGGTATTCCTCTTCGTGACCGGCAAAATGCTGTTCACAGCACTGCCCCGTCTGCGCCAAAGCATGCCTCACGTCCCCATTCGTTACCAGATCCAAAACGTCCCCGACGCCTCTCTCACCCAAGCGCAAGCAAGTTACTTCGCGCCTTACGACGAAAAATTGGCCGCCATGAACTACCCCCCGGTCTGCACCTATCTCATCAGTAACTTGGGCAAAATCCTCACGCGCCAGTACGTCAACCCTGCCGAGAGCTCACGCTGTGAGGTGGCGATCCAGGAACTGGTCCAAACCGTCGACGGCAAACAAGCCTTCACCAGCTGTTGCGTAATGCACTTCCATACCCGCTTCACCGACGACCGAGTTCTAACCACCCGCAACATGAAACTGAAGTCCGTCCTCGACAATCCGCCCTATTGGGTGCTGCAGGAGTCTCCCCAGATCGATGATCCCGCAAAGTTGAAGCGCATCCACGACGCTCGCGCTCAGACCATGGGATGCCCAGTCGCTCCTCTCACCGACGCCGACCGCATCTTCAAATATGTTCAAAGTGAACATGAGCGCTACAGCGCTTATCAGCTTTCTGTAGGAGACTACGAGCCTCTACCCGGCGAAGGCAGCTACACCTTCTCCGACAAAGTCTACCGGCGCGGCCTCCGCAATTATTTCAATCCTTTTGCCCAGGGCTTTTCCGCGCAGCGGTTTTTTTCCATAGCAATCCTCGCAGCCGCCCTGACGGTCTTCGCGCGCCTCGAATACGCCCCCGCTGCCGCTCACGCCTTCCGTACTCTCGGCCTCCCTGCTGAATTCGCTGCTCAGGCCGTAATCCGGCTTTGTTACATCGTCGCGGGAGCTCTTATCGGCTACTTCCTGGAACGCGAAACCTTCCTCTGGGGCATGCTGCTGACCTACCTCCCGGTCCGACTCTTCACCAGCGGCAGCCTGGGTCCCATTCCCTACAGCGCTCTGGCCGCAGGAATGGCCTACTGCGTAGCCCAGTTCAAGAAACGCCGCCGCGCCGTCCTGATCCCGCAAACCGCTCCCTGATCGATCGGCCCATCACAATTCTCTACAATTCCCCGCATCAACTGCACCGTCCCCCGATCTAAACTGTAGACAGTGGAGGTACGCCATGACCCATCCGCTGGAGTATCATGTTCCGGTGCGGCCTCTGATTCCGGCTTCGCTAGCGCTTCTCGGGATGCTTCTTCTCGCTCACAGCAGCCCTGCTCAGAACAACGGCACAGCTTATTCGGGTCACAGCGTCAGCACGAACTCCGGCGTCACTTCCGCACGCACCACGACCAACTCGGGCACCACTTCCTCCGCCAGGAAGCCGCCATCCACCACCTCCCAGACCAACAATAGCCGTCCTCGACCCGCCGCCATCCCTCTGCCTTATTACTACTATCCCTACGTTTACGCCGTACCCGTGCCCTACACCGCGGATGTCCTCGACAACGGAGCCTCCGACGATAACGATCCCAACTATCAAGGTGGCCCCACCGTTTTCGATCGCCGTGGTGACGGACCATCCTCCTACATTCCCCCCGGCTACGAATCGAATCCCGTGCCGACGCAAACCGAACCAACTCCCGCGCCTGAATATGATTCCGATTCCCAACCATCGCCCGATCCCACCGTCCTGGTCTTCAAAGACGGCCATCAACTCGAGATCGGAAACTACGCCGTCGTCAATCAAACGCTCTACGATTTAACGCCGGGTCATCCGCGCAGGATCGCTCTAGCCGAGCTCGATCTTCCGGCCACCCAGAAACTGAACGATGACCGCGGCATCACTTTCGACTTGCCGCCGTCAGCCCAGGCGAATTGATATGCGCATACCTGAAATCCCGTCGCTGCCACGGCCCGTGTGGGGCGGACACTCGTGCCCGCCAACTGCCGAGAGCAAATCGACACAAGCAGGAAATTTCGGTCCCCGAGTCGTTCTGGCGATCTGCACATCCCTGCTGACTCTCTCTCCATACGCCGCAGCCCAAAGAGCAGCACATGCTATAACTCCGCACTCCGCAACCCCGCATCTCAACTCAGCCACCGGCAGTTTTGCCTTCGGCCGAGCCGCCTACGCATCCAGATTCCGCCAACCGTTCCCCTACACCTCTCTGCCGTTCCCGTTCTTTGCCGATTCCTTCAATCCCGATGATCTCTACTCCACCGGCTACCCCGTAGCCTCGCAACCACCAGTAATTCTGCTGCAAGCCGCGCGCGCCCCGGCTGGTCCGGCTGAAGCAGGTCCGGCGGAATATGCGGACCGAGAGCCTCCACCCGCGCAGCCCCTGATGATCGAACTCCAAAACGGCCACTACGTCCGCGTTAACAGCGCAGCGGCGGACGGCGAAGCCTTGCCTTTAAACCTCACGCCCGAACGCACTTCGTCACCCCCGAACGAGCTGGCGCCAGTCCTCTTAGTCTTCCGCGACGGACACAGCGAAGAAGTCCGCAACTACACCATCGCCGACGGCATCCTCTACGCCAGCGGCGACTACTACACCGACGGATACTGGAACAAGAAAATCGCGCTCTCCACCATCAACGTCCCACAAACCCTCGAAGCCAACGCCAAGCGCAACGTAAAATTCGTCCTCCCCGAATCCCCCAACGAAGTAATCACCCGCCCCTGATAGCTCTACCCTGTGCACCCCCATGTTTAAAGGTTTTGCCCCCATATCATTCCACGAATCAAGTTGACCTTCGTGGATCGCCTACCGCAATCAAGCTAAAAAACGTGCTACAATATCCTTCGATTGAATCCCATTAACCACCTGCAAATGCAACTGTTTAGCGCCGATTTCGGCGTCATCTTGGAACCGTGCGGCTCACAGGCTTTCGAATTACCAAATTACAAAATCCCAAGTCCTAAATGGTGCTCATGCCAGACGATCAAAATCCCGAACTCCCCCTGACTCCACCGCCCGGAGGCGGCGAAGGCAGCCCCGGCGCTCTGCACATTCAGCCCGTCAACATTGAAGACGAGATGCGCAAGTCGTATCTCGATTACTCGATGTCGGTCATCATCGGCCGTGCTCTGCCCGACGTCCGCGACGGACTCAAGCCCGTCCACCGCCGCATTCTCTACACCATGCAGCAGATGGGCCTGCAGCCCAACCGCGCCACTCGCAAGTGCGCCCGCATCGTCGGCGACGTAATGGGCAAGTACCATCCCCACGGAAATCTAGCCGTGTACGACGCGTTAGTCCGCTTAGCGCAAACCTGGAGCATGCGCTACCCATTGATTTTCGGACAAGGAAATTTCGGCTCCGTCGACGGAGATCCACCAGCAGCCGATCGCTACACCGAAGCCAAGCTAGCGCAAGTAGCAACAGCGCTCTTGGAAGACTTAGATAAAGAGACGGTAGATTTCCGCCCCAACTACGACGGCAGCGAAGTCGAGCCCGACGTTCTCCCCACCAGAATTCCCAATCTGTTAATCAACGGCTCCGACGGAATCGCCGTAGGCATGGCCACAAAAATTCCGCCGCACAACCTGACCGAAATCGTCGACGCCACCATCACGCTGATCAACGATCCCAACGCCCAGCTAGCCGAAATTCTAAAATTCGTCCAAGGCCCAGACTTCCCCACCGCCGGCGTAATTCACGGACGCGCCGGAGTCTTCGAAGCCTACCGCACCGGCCGCGGCCGCTTCATGATGCGCGCCAAAGCCGCCATCGAAAACATCTCCAAAGATCGCCAGGCCATCATCGTCACCGAAATCCCCTATCAGGTAAACAAAGCGCGTCTAGTCGAACGCATCGCGCAACTGGTCAACGACAAAGACATCGAAGACATTTCCGACATCCGCGACGAAAGCGATCGCGACGGCATGCGCATCGTAGTCGAACTAAAGCGCGGAGCCGAGCCCCAAATCGTTCTCAACCAGCTCTACAAACACACCGCCATGCAGGAAGGTTTCTCCATGATCCTGCTCGCGGTGGTCAACGGCCAGCCCCGCGAAATGGGACTGATTCAGGCCATCAAGCACTTCATCAATCACCGCGTCGACGTAGTCCGCCGCCGCACCGCCTTCCTGCTGCAGAAAGCCAGAGACCGCGAGCACATCCTCGAAGGCTATCTAAACGCGCTCGATCATCTCGACAACGTGATCACCATCATCCGCGCCAGCGCGAACCGCGCCGACGCCCGCGAAAATTTGGTCGCCTACTTCGGCGGCAAGAAAATCGACATCAACACCACCGGCCGCGCTCCCAAGCTCAGTCCCGAAAAGCCTTTCACCTCGCGCCAGGCCGAAGCCATCTTAGAGTTGCAACTGCATCGCCTGACCAAGCTCTCGATCGATGAAATCTCGAACGAACTGAAAGAAACCCGCGAGCGCATCGAAGACTACGAGTCCATCCTCGCCTCCGAAAGCAAGCTCCGCAAAGTCATCATCAAGGAATTAGAAGAAGTAAAAGAACTCTACGGAGACGAACGCCGCACCCGCATCGAAGACGAAGCCGCAGAAATCGTTCTCGAAGACCTAATCGCCGACGAGCAGGTAGCCGTAACCTTCAGCCACTCCGGCTACATGAAGCGCACGCCCATCTCCACCTACCGCATGCAGCGCCGCGGAGGCACCGGCCGCACCGGCATGAAGACCCGCGAAGAGGATTTCGTCGAGCACCTCTTCATCGCCTCCACTCACGCCTACATCCTGATCTTCACCAACAAAGGCCGAGTCTACTGGCTGAAGGTCTACGAAATTCCCGACGTAAGCGCCGCCGGCCGAGGCAAGCACATCGGCAACCTGATCGGACTCCAGCCCGGCGAAACCGTCCGCACCATGCTAGCCGTCCGTAACCTCGAAGAAGAAAACAAATACATCTTCTTCGCCACCCGCAACGGCCTGGTAAAAAAATCCGAACTCCGCGAATTCATGCACGTCCGCTCCAACGGCATCAACGCCATCAACATCGAAGAAGGAGACGAACTGGTAGCCGCCCGCATCACCAACGGCAACCAAATCGTTTTCATCGCCTCCCACGAAGGCGCAGCCATCCGCTTCGACGAAAATCACGTCCGCCCCATGGGCCGCGCCGCCTACGGCGTAAACGGAATCAACCTGGAAGAGCGCGACTACGTGGTAGGCATGACGGTAACGCCAAAACCGGAAGCAGCGCCAGAAAAAGATCAGGAGGGAAAAGATCGGGAAGGGCACGACTTAAGTCGTGCCGATCAGACTCCTCCTGATTCCGGGGCTTCAGCCCCTGAGGTGTCCGAAACCCTGGACCTAACTCAAAAAGGCACCCTGATCCTCTCCGTAACCGAAAACGGCTACGGCAAACGCACCCCCGCCGACGAATACCGCCTAACCAACCGCGCCGGAAAAGGCGTAATCAATATCAAGACCACAGAGCGAGTAGGCAAAGTAGTAGCCATCGCGCTGGTAGACGAAAATTCTCAGGTAATGTTGATCAGCCAGTACGGCAAAATCATCCGCATGGATTCCAAAACCATCCGCGAATCCGGCCGCAACGCCCAAGGCGTCCGCCTCCTCAACATGGAGCCCGGCGACCGAGTAGCCGCCGCCGTAGTCTTAGCCCCAGAAGAAGAACCCAACGGCAACGGAGGCACGCTGATCCAATAATTGTTTGATGTCTATGTACGACAACTCAGGTTTGTCACGAACTGAACTCAGTTTGTCATGAACTCAAAGTTGTCATCCCGAACGGAGTGAGAGCCTGCCCTGAGCGAAGCCGAAGGGGATCCTGTTTCACCGACATCACCACTGCCCCAGCCCCGCCACCTGCCTGAGCCGTATCCGTTTTGACCCGCGCAAATCCTTGGCAAAAAGATTCTGCCCTACTTCACTCCCTGCTTCCGATTAATCTCCCACGAAAATTCCGTAACAAAATTCAGCAGCGTCCCCCATCCCACTTGCTCCGCCGCCGCCCGTCCACCGTTCACAAATGCATTCTTCGGACTCGGCTTCCATGCCGTCGAAATCATCCCTCCGCCAAATGCTCCCGCGTACAACGCCAACTGCGGCCTCAAATGCTCCTCGCTGCGATCGTAAGTCACCAAGTTCCTGATAAACGCATGCCGCGTCCGCCGCCACAGCCCTCTGCACTTGCACTGGTCATAGCGCACTTCATATCCCAGCTCTGCATTGCCCAGGGCCGCCAGGCTGTTCGCCGCAATGAATTGTCCCTCCCGCGAGGCAAACCGCTCCGCATACCCTGCCCATCCATCGTCCCACTGGTAAGGCACACCGCGCGCCTGGTCAATCCCCGCCGCAAACATCCGCTTCAGGTAAGCTTCCGGAGTGATCAGCGTCTCTCGCAGATAAATCACTTCCCGTTCCTCTCGAGTAGGAGTGACCAGCGTCCGGTTCCTGCCTACATACTCTCCCGCGATCCACCCCGACTCCCAGTCCCGCGCCCGCAGCAGTTCCCGCTTAGTCTTGTGTCCAACAAACTGCACCGGATTCCCGTTCTCCTCCTTCTTCTGACTCGGAGCATCTGGCAATTCTTTACCCGGCGTTTGTCCGGAGCTCTGAGCGGGAGCCTGCGCAGGATTGTTCGCAGGATTGCTCGCCGGCTCACTCCCCTGCGCCCAACCCAGCCCTCGTCCCGTCACAACCAACCAGCACAGCAACGCAAGCAAGCCGCAGCATTTCCTCCACGTCCTCTGCGTCAAAACTCTAGACGTCCCTGCCATCTGATAAGCCCCAGTGCCGAATCGTTTGGATGCATTCCCTCCCGAAAAGGAGAACGCAGAGATAAGAAAAACGGAAAGATAAGAAATAAGGATAAGAAGACAAAAAAGAAGATTACCAAGAATTGTGAACTCGCCGCCCTGAAGTTCTATCCGCGCG
Organism: uncultured Acidobacteriaceae bacterium; assembly: GCA_963743115.1. Taxonomy (GTDB): domain Bacteria; phylum Acidobacteriota; class Terriglobia; order Terriglobales; family Acidobacteriaceae; genus Sulfotelmatobacter. The sequence goes on from CAVUOM010000004.1 coordinate 57,767, forward strand.
GATCCGCGTAAATCCGTGGCCAGAAAATTTCCAGCTATCCTCGCTCAAACGCATGCTTCTTCTCCAACTCTTCCACCGCTCCACGCATCGCCACCTCAAAGCGATCCGCCCGCCCCATCAGCCCAGCAGTAGCCTCCGCCCACTCACCAGCCATCCGAACCAGTCCATCCCCCGCCAGCCGTCCCGCAATTTCCAGCAAGTGCGCCGGCGTACTCTCCAAATACTGCGCGTCGGTAGGATCCCCAATCCAAACCCGCTGTTCCGGGGCCTTGTCATTCCGTACTTCAGCCTTGTCATTCCGAACGGAGTGAGGAATCTGCTGTTCGCCTCCATCACCACTGCTCGTCGGGCTCGTCTCAGTGCGCCCTCGCTCGGTACTGGGTACTGGGTACTCGGATTTCAACTTCGTCCCCCAATAAACCTTCCGCTCCAAAAACTCCGCAATCACCTCATCCGTAGCTTTTCCAAACACCCACTTCCCCCGCTTAAAGTCATAATGCCGGCTCGAAAACGCCACCGGCTTCAGCTTCCCCGACTTCACAAACTCAATCTGCCGATGATCCACTTCCTTCCGCAAAGCATTAATCACCGGAGCCTCCACATCCACCGGCTCCAGCGACGCCACCACCTCCCGCACCGTAGCCGACAAATTCACCGCCACCGGCGCATGCAGCCCATCCGAATTCTCCAGCCGGATATCCCCATGCAGCACCCAGAAATCCGCCCCCGAAGTCGACCGATGAAACGGCCACTCCAAAGAAATAGTCAGCGGCAACCCGCTCAAAGTCACCCAAATCTTTTTCGACTCCCCCAGTTGCGCCATCGTCGAACCCACCTTTTGATAGAACCGAAACTACTCTGTCATCCTGAGCGAAGCATGTGCTTGCGCAAGGCGCAAGCACATGTGTAGTCGAAGGATCCCTACCCTCACCGCGAACTCAACCACGTTGGGATTTGGTTAGCCGCGTCAACATCCAGGCCAATCGCCCCACGGTGGAAACTAGAAACTAGTTACTGGATACTAGGTACCAGGTACTCGCAACCACCTACTTCTTCCTGACCTTACCCCCCATCCGCAACAATTTCCGCACCGTCCCCGTAGGCAGCCGCTTCATCTGATCATGCAACTCCGTCACCGCCTCAAAAAATCCCGCCATAGCCGCCAGCCGCTCCCGGGTAAACTCCGCCCCCGGCTCTTTAGGATCCAGCTCCTCCAAACTCCGCCGCAACATCTCCCGCGTAGGATCAATCTCCCGCCGCTTCCTCTGCTCAATCACCAGCCGGAACATCTCCCAAACATCCTTCATCGACTCGTAATGTTCCCGCCGATCCCCCAGCACATGCACCGCCCGCACAATCCCCCAACCCTCCAGCTCCCGGATCGAAGTACTAACATTCGACCGCGCCACGCTCAAAGTCTCCGCAATCTCCTCCGCCGGCAAAGCCCGCGGCGACAAATACAGCAGCGCGTGGATCTGCGCCACCGTCCGGTTAATCCCCCACCGCGTCCCCATCTCTCCCCAATGAAGAATGTAAGCCTTCTGCACCCCAGTCAAAGTAGCCATATCAGTACTTTCAGTTCAAACAGAATCTACAGAACGAACAACCGCCATGTCAACGGCTTGGCAACTTCAAGACTTTGTCATCCTGAGGAAGCGGAGTCGTCCGCGAAGCGGAAGACTCCCGACGAAGGACCCATGCAACTCGCCAGCCACCAGGTACTAACTACTCGGCCGAGACTCGCTCGGTTTCCCCGCCGCAACAACCTTCTTCTTAGGAACCTTCCGCTCCGCTTCCGCCCGCTTCCGCTCCTGATACCGCCGATCATGAAACGCCTGGTCCGACGCTTGCTTCTTCATCCCTCCAGCTTGCCACACCCCCGCAAACATAGCCAGCCCCGCAAGTCTAGGGACAGCCGGGTGCCCCGCGGCACGCCCGTCTGAGGATTTCTCTGTCATGCCGAGGGAAGCCGAAGGGCACCCATACCCGCCGTCGGTGGTACGATCCAGTATGAAAAGAATCGGCGCCTTCTCGCTGCCTCTTGGCGCGCTGCTGCTCGCCTCCCTGGTCTTCCAGGGATGCAACGCACTCAACCCCCTGTGCGGCAGCGCCCGGCCAGTTCCCATCATCGGATCCCTTTCTGCCAGCACGATTACGCTCGCCGAACTGCAGCCCGGCTTCGTTCTCAATGTGTACGGTGCTCAGTTCGTTTCATCTTCCGTGATCGAGATCAACGGGACCAAGCTCAGCACGGTGGTCGTAACCAGTACGCGGTTGCAGGCAACCATCACCCCCGCCGTAATCTCCGCTGCTGGAACCGCCGACGTAGCGGTCAACACTCCCAGCGGGAACTCCGGAGACTTGGGTTGCACCAGCGGCGGCACCAGCGGCAGCCTGATCCTGACAATCACTTAGCGGGAAAGACCACCCCCAAAACTCTACCGCCTCGAAGACCGCAGGATTCACAATCGCCATAAATGATTGTCGAGAACTGCGACGAATGATTCTCGTCCGCGGTATAATTTTGTGCGGCCAGACCCACGGTTGATTCCAGTGGTCTCATGGATTTCAAGAAGGAGAACAAAATGTCAGCAAAAGGAAAAGTCCTCGTACTAGTATCGAGCGGTCGCGGTTTGCCCTTGAAGGATGGCGGATGGTACAAGGGCGCCGGCTACTACCTGAACGAACTGACGGTTCCGGTTCGCGCCCTGATGAAGGAGGGTTACGAAATCACTTTCGCCAACCCGAAAGGCAACACGCCCCAAGTGGATGTGCATTCAGAGGTCCCCGATTTCTTCGGCGGGGACGCGGCCAAGCTTGAAGACTATATGTTATTCCGCGACGGCCTGAAGGGGCTCAGAGATCCAGTCCGCATCGCGGATGTCATCGCATCGGGCCTGGATCAGTATGATGCTGTTTTCGTCCCCGGCGGCCATGGCCCGATGATTGATCTTCTCGATGATCCCGATGCCGGCATAGTGATGAGACACTTTCACGAAACATCCAAGCCTACGGCTGTGCTCTGCCATGGCCCGATCTCACTTCTCTCGGCGCTTCCGAATTCGACAGAGTTCGTCGCCGCGCTGGCGGCGGGCGATACCGCTGAAGCTCACGAAAAAGCGAAGGGTTGGATCTATGCTGGATATAAGATGACTATCTTTTCGACAGCGGAAGAGCAGCAGCGGGAACCGCTCGAGATTGAGGGTAAAGTTCTCTTCTACCCGGACTTCGCCCTGCGTACGGCGGGTGGTGACGTAAGTGTGCTCGCTCCATGGTCGAGCTATGTCCTTCAAGATCGCGAGCTGATCTCAGGTCAGAACCCGTTCTCCGATCAAGCGCTTCTGAAACTTCTTCTACCGGCACTCGATGCGAAGAAGAAGCAAGCCGCTTAGTGCGCGGGTGCCCTGTCCTTGTCCCTCCGTTCTCTGGAGGGACAGGACCGGGACTTTGACTTCGCCTCCATAAAAAACAAAGTGGGTGTCCCATCTTTCGCGTCCTTTGCGAAAGAGCCTGCCCTGAGCTTGCCGAAGGGTGGGAACGGCCGACGCCTTCTGCGATGGCCTTTGACGGTGACGGTGACGTTGCTCTTGCCCTTCAAGGTCCATGAGTGTAATGGCGACGTTACGCCAAAAATCCTGGGAGTGAAGTGGCGCATCACTTCGTCGGGCGTTCAAAAGTCTCTTTCCCAAATTGTTCTTACTAGATAGAGTTGCAAATGGCAATGAGTATCCCGAAACTCTAGCCCCTACCGCGTACTCCCAATGCTGGAGGTCCATATGACATCGCTGAAGAGAACGGCCCGCATCGCTGGCCTGTGGTATCTGGGCTTCACGCTAGGGCCTTTCTACCTGCTATATGTCCCCTCGCAGACCGTCGTGCACAATGACGCTGCCGCCACCGGGGCCCGGATCCTCGGACACGAGACGCTTTACCGTTGGGGCATGCTTGCCGAAACGCTTGGTGCTGTCATTTTCATCGGCCTAAGCTTGGCGCTCTATCGGCTCTTCGAGGATGTGGACCGCCGCCGCGCGCGACAACTTGTGGCTCTTGTGCTGGTTTCGGCTGCCCTTGGCTTGATGAGCGTGGTGTTCAGTGCAGCCGCGCTCCTCGTTTTTCGCGGAGGCGATGCCTTTGCCGGCTTTGACGGCCACACTAGCGTGGCGGTCGGCATGCTGCTGATCCGGATGCATGGCCAGGCGAATGGCATCAATCAGATGTTCTGGGGATTGTGGCTTTTGCCTTTTGGATGGCTGGTCGTGAGGTCGCGCTTCTTGCCGCGCTGGCTCGGGTACTGGCTCCTGCTTGACGGCATTGCCTGGGTTGTCCTGAGTACGACCTGGTTCCTCGCTCCGAATCGCACGGACGCTCTGTTCCACTATTTCCAGCCGGTGTTTATGGCCGAACTCGCCGCCATGCTCTGGCTGCTGATTATGGGTGCGAAGGAACCGTCGCTCAGTGCACCTGCGAACACGTAGTCTCCTCGTTTCGGCGGCTTCAGGATTGGAATAAGTGTTGTTACCAGGAGATTACGCTCAAAACACCTCGGGCGCGACTCAACGAGCGTAACCGCGATTTACCGACAACCTGAGAACTATGCGAGACGCAAAGTGATGCCCACCCTGGTGGCCATCACTCGTAATACGCCGGCAACTTCTTCTGCGCGTCGCTTTGCGCCTGATCGTGGTTGATCCAGAGCTGCGCATGTTCCTTCGCCATGACTGCCGCTATCTTGTCCATCGACTGCAGCGAGGCCTGCTTGTTCCAGTTATTGTCCGGGACGTAGCGATGTTCGAAGCTTGTCTGAAAATGCACAGCATCGCCGCTAAGAATCACTGCTCCGGTTTTAGGGAGCCGCACCAGCAAAGATTGGTGGCCGGGCGTGTGTCCCGGCGTGGAGAGCAGCACCAGGCTTCCATCCCCAAAAATATCGTAGTCGCCGTCGATGAGCTTTACCGGATGTTTCTTGTTAAAAGCGACGGTGTCTTGTCGGCTCCCAGCCCACTCGTACTCGACTCTCTGCACCAGCATCAGCGTGTTGGGAAACATCTCGATGTTCCCGGCGTGGTCGGGGTGGCTGTGTGACACGGCCATCAGCTTTATGTCCGAAGGCTTAACATGTATCTCTTCGAGCTGGGCCGCGAGCGTGATTGGTTTGCGCCAGATCGGGCCGGTGCCGGGCCCCCATTCGTGAAACACCTCTTCATGATTAGGCAGTTTCGCTACAGCATCATCAATGCCCGTGTCCCACAGAACCCAACCCTGGGTGTGGTGAATAAGGTAGCAGTGTCCGGGAAAGCCGACGGGTTTTCCGACGTTGACTCCGGGTGTCCAACGCGATTCGTCGGCGCCACTGCCGTCGCCGCAGTCGATCACATAGAGGCGGTCTACTCCGGACTTCACCTGCGGGTTGGGGGCGGCGGAAACTCGCACGCCAGGGACGGCGGTCGCCAGCGCCAAGACCGCAACCGAGAAGCCGAACGTAACGTTCGCTTTCATGAAATCCTCCATTCAGAGTCTGATCGAATCCACCATTTAGCCAGAACAAGATGAGCTGCGCAACTGGACGATGCCTGATGAGCGTGATCTTCCTGTTCGTCGTGCCTTGGGATTACGTCCGGCGGAATTTCGTCGCCGCGCACCCCGACCGCTGGAGATAACCACGGAAGGTGACCGCTGGTTGTGACACGCTCTTGACGCATGCATTCGGGATTTACATCCGCCGCTATCGCGCGCCGGCTCTTCAGGTCTATTGGCTCGGTGGTCTTGAAGGGAGCGGCGCGTCTATGGTCTTCGGTGGCGTAAAGGGCGGCGGCCCATCGCCGGGTTCTGGCCTGTCAAACTGTGCGCTCTCCTTCTTATCGCTGTGCATCTCTGGAATAAAAGGCTCGAAACCCAAAAGCGTCATACGCCGCAGGAGTTCCTTCCCGTAAGGGGTACCATCCACTTCATCGCGCGGGGCGCTAACCAGGATCAGACTGTCGCGTGGACCAAGATAGAGGAGTGCGTCAGCAGCATCTTTTAGTTTCAAAGGCGGTTGCATTTCTTCAGTGCCTCCCGAGATGACAGGGATCGCCGCCAGCTCGCCGACCCAGTTCCCGTTCAACAGTGCAATCGAAGGCGTAGGCCAGGAATCGAACCGATGATCCAGGTCGTCATAGCCTGTAACCGCATTCGTCCCCGCCAGAATCACGAAAGTCTTCGCCCCGGCCCGCCGTAACTCTGGCTCAATGTAACCGTCTCCTTGCTCACGCAGAAAATGGGCTGAGCCGGCGATTAGGAAGGCGCGGTGGTGTTTGGCCAGTACTTCGTCCTTCACGACCTGCGCATACCACTGGTCGCGATGTCCCAGGAACGGACCAATATCATCTTTGGTTTTTACTTTGCTCCAATCGATGTAGGGGTCTCCACAAAGAACCCGCATCTGATGCTCGCCGCGGCGGCGCATGTTCGTTTCGCGGATCTTCTTATACAGCTCCCCGTAAATCGGCGGCGGGGGTCCCAGACCAAGTGTGCTGCGCCAGGCACGCTGCACCTGCTCGATCGAAACTGTTTCGCCTGCGATATATCGATCCACCGACTTCTGATACAGCGAATTTCCCAGTTCCATCACAATGTCGTCAACCCGGTCGGCGAACTCGGGGTTAGAGACAAGCGAGTCGAGCCATTCGTACTCTTGTTTATTATTGTGGACCTCGCCCAACATAACGATGTCGTGCGTCTCAAGCGCCTGCAGGACAACTGCTGACGCATTCTTAGGGATCGGACCCGTTTGGGCAGGGCATAGTGAAACCATCGCAAACAAGAGTGCTGACAACATTCGCATACGATGAACTTTCATCTGCGATCAAGAAGAACGGTGGGCCTTTAGAGTCTCCAATAAGAGACACCAGCCCCGCAGCGCGGGTTCCCGGCGGTCAGCCCGCGCTGCAAGTCCCCATTTTGGCCTCAGAGGGCCTTGACTTCGCGTCCATGAAAACAAAGTGGGGTGCCCCATCTTTCGCGTCTTTTGCGAAAGGTGGGAACCACGGACGCCCGCAGCGCCGCCCTTGATTATTGACGTTGCGAATGAGAAGCCGTGCGCTGGCAACCGACAACTCCCCTTGTCTACAATCGAACCTTCCCATGCACCCCGCTCGCATCGCCGAACTGCTCCAGCCCTTCCTGTCAAACGTTTGTCATTCCGAACCGGCGAAAGCCGGTGAGGAATCTGCTGTCCTGTCAGCCGCGCAACTCCAAAGTATATTGACGTACATCAATATGCTCTTCCACTGGAACGCCCGCATCAACCTGACCGCCATCCGCACCCCGGAAGAAATCGTGACCCGCCATTTCGGCGAATCCCTTTTCGCTGCCCGCCATTTATTTCCTCACGTTTCCCCTGCGTACTCTGCGACCTCTGCGGTGAAAGCTCTTGACGTTGACGTTGACGTGGCCGTAGCCCGCAGCCCGAAAGCCGCAGCCCGAGTAGCCGACCTCGGCTCCGGCGCCGGCTTCCCAGGAGTCCCGATAAAAATCTGGGACCCCAACGTAGCCCTCACTCTAATCGAATCAAATCAAAAGAAAGCGACCTTCCTCCGCGAACTAGCCCGCGTCCTTACATTGACGGACATCAATATACAAAATGCCCGCGCCGAAACCCTCCCCCCTTCCACCTTCGACGTAGTAACCCTCCGGGCAGTAGAACGCCTCCCCAAAGTCCTCCCCGTAGCCGTCACCCTCCTCGCCCCCAATGGACGCCTGGCCCTACTGATCTCCTCCTCCCAACTCGAGTCCACCTACGGTTCAACCCTCCACAACCTGGCCTGGGGCCACCCAATCCCCATCCCCAACTCCCAATCCCGCATACTGCTAGTCGCACAAGCAGAACCAAGACTATAAACAAGTGGGAACCGCCCCACTTCTATGGGCCGTAAATGGCTTCTAACCATGCTGTTCCTGGCGTCAGCGATATTCAAAGTGGTAAGAGCTTTCAAGATCTAACGAAATTCACATTATCAGCCATCCCAAAACCTCTTGAGCGTTCCGACTGGAACATTTGGTTGAATGTTCCGGTTGGAACAGTTTGACGATATGTTCCGACTGGAACATTCGACACAATGTTCCAGTCGGAACATTGAAGAGATCTGACTCCTCTCCATAAAGTTCCACTCCAAGACCGGCCATCGCAAGGCTGCCTGAATGTTCCAACCGGAACACTCGAGCAATATTTGCAGGACAGGAAGCCGATGACAAACGACCTGAATGTTCCGGCTGGAACATTGGACACGTTTTGCACATAAATTCAACCGCGCATGGTAATTCGACCTTGCATTCGAAACGCGAATCGCACTATTCTGCCAACAGCTCTGGCTCCTCGACAATTTATGGGACGCGTCATCGCTGTTGCCAATCAGAAGGGCGGCGTGGGCAAGACTACGACTGCCATCAACCTAGCCGCGTCCTTCGCCGCGGCTGAAGTGAACACACTCCTCATCGATTGCGATCCGCAATCGAACACCACCAGCGGCCTCGGCCTGATGAAGGATCCCGAACGCCTGTCTACCTATCACCTACTGCTGGGTGCAGCCTCGGGCGAGGAGGCTCTGGCTGTGACCGAACTGGAACAGCTCTGGCTGATCCCCTCACACAAGAACCTGATCGGAGCAAACCTTGAACTGGTGGAGGCAGAGCGGCGCGAGTATCGATTGCGCGATGCGATCGCGCCACTGCGCGATCGCTTCCAGTACATCGTCCTCGACTGTCCGCCCGCGCTCGACCTGCTTACGCTGAACGCTCTGGTGGCAGCTGACTCAGTGCTGATTCCTATGCAGGCGGAATACTTTGCGCTGGAAGGCATCAGCGAGCTGCTGGACACAGTGGAGCGGATCCGCGTGGCCTTGAACCCGGGACTGGAGATCGAAGGCGTGGTGCTGACCATGCTGGATGAGCGGACCAACCTGGCGCAGCAGGTCACAGCTGAACTGAGGAAGTTTTTTGGGGACAAGGTGTGCGCGGCAACCATCCCGCGGAACATACGGCTGGCGGAGGCGCCCAGCCATGGCAAGGCGGCGCTGGTGTACGATCCGCGGTCGAAGGGGGCGGAGAGTTACATACGGCTGGCTAAGGAACTGTTGGGGCGGCATCTGGCGGCTGCGGGCGAGGCGCCTGCGGCGATTAGTGCTTGATTTGTAGATTGATATATATCGATGTATTATATTGATGCGTGTCGATATATAACTGCGCGGTGAATCGTGAGAACGCCCGGCGGAGCCGATGATGGTGGCTGCATGCAAGGGGTCCCCTTCGGCTTCGCTCAGGGCAGGCTTTCGACTACGCACGGCATTACAGAGTTGAGGAGAGGAAACATTTGATGACTACATCGGCGGCGGAGAATTTGGCGGGGCATCCTACCATCGAGAAGAAAGAGGAGAAGGTGGAGAAGCGGCGGGCCTTGGGGCGGGGGTTGGAGTCTCTGCTGCCGGGGCCGCGGGTGGTCGTTCCTGTTCCCGAGCTTCGGGGGGCTGGCGCGGTGGCCGGTGATGGCGTCGGCGAACAGCAGATTCCTCACTTCGTTCGGAATGACAAGGCTTTAGGGATCCCGGATGGGTCAGAGGCAGCCGCTGTCGCGGCTGGACAGCCGGGGGCGGCTGTCTCCACATTGGAGCAAAACGAGCCGGCGGAGGTTATTTCGATTCAGGCTATGGCCATGCCTACCAACATGGTCGCTAATATTTCGATCGACCTGATTGAGAAGAATCCTTACCAGACTCGGTATGTGTTTGATGAGGAGATGTTGCAGGAGTTGCGGGATTCGATCAAGGAGCATGGGGTGGTGCAGCCGGTGGTGGTGCGTCCGGCGGAGGAGGAAGGACGCTACATCCTGGTGCTGGGTGAGCGGCGATTGCGGGCTTCGAAGATGGCGGGGAAGGACACGATTCCGGCGCTGGTGCGCCGGCTTTCGCCACAGCAGGCGGCGGAGATGACCGTGCTTGAGAACGTGGTGCGGGAGGATCTGAATCCGATTGAGCAGGCGGAGGCGTTTCGGGTGTTGAGCCTGCAGTTCAAGCTGACGCAGGTGCAGATTGCGGATCGGATTGGAGTGTCGCGGGAGACGGTGGCGAATTACATGCGGCTGTTGCGGCTTCCGGAGAAAGTGATGAGCTACATGCTGGAGGAGCGGCTCAGCTTCAGCGATGCGCGCGAGCTGTTGCGGCTGGAGAGTGAAGAGTACATCGAGGCGGTTGCGGAAGAGATTGTGACGCACAAGCTGAAGTGGGACCAGATTGAAGACCGCGTAATGCGGATCAACGGGTCGTTTGCGATGCTGCCGGGGCAGACCTTGCCGGGAGAGAAGAAGAAAAAAGGAGGGGCGCGGTGGATGGATCCGAATGTGCGGGCGGCGCAGACCGATATGGAGAGAACTTTGGGAATGCGGGTCCGGATTCGAGATCGGCATGGCAAGGGGCGGATTGTTATCGAGTATGCTTCGGTGGATGATTATGAGCGGGTTACTGGGATGCTGCGGGGGAAGAAGTGAAGTGAATCAGTGGTCAGTGGCTAGTGATCAGGGGCCAGTTCACGGCTTCTTCGTTTGTTTGTGGGCGGCCTTGCGGTCGCCTTTTTTGTTTGTTGGGTCGGCGGAAAGGGAATCAAAGTGGTAAGAGTGGGAGCGCACGCATGCTTCTTGTCTGCGTTGGCCTAGATTGGCTTCCTGTCTGCACAGTATCTGGCGGTGAAGTGGAGCGGCGTGGAGGATGTTGACGATCTTGGTTCCAGGTAACGTGCCCGTCCGCAAGCAAATCGAGATGTCCTATGGCACCCCGCCGAAGTAACGCGAGCTTGCGCCGGCAGGATCCAAGAGAACGCCTCTTGGGGCCGGTGGTGGTCTAAGGGATTGCAGGGGTCCTTCGACTACGCAGGGGCTTGCGCCTTGCGCAAGCGCCTGCTCCACTCAGGATGACAACGCTGGGGATGCGCTGACTGACTCTTGGAGAAAAGTGCGCGATGGCCTTGACTGAGGTGGAAAAAACTTTGGGGTCGGTGGCGGCGCAGTTGATGAATGGCGAGGTGGTTCTGGTGGAGGGGCAGAGGATTCCGGTTGAGCGCGTGGGGAGGGGGCGGTTGCGGATGGTTCAGTTTCGGCTGAACGGGCGGGTGTTGGAGGCGATTGAGCAGAATCCCGAGAAGCCTAGCAATTGGGGGAAGCTGGCGTGGGAGAAGCATCAGGTGGTGCAGTTTCGGGATGTGGAGATGCATAAGTATGTGGCGGTGTCGGTGGATGGGGAAGTGCGGGAGTATGGGAAGTAGTGGCGAGTACCGAGTCGGGAGATTTGTTGTGGCATAGATAAGTGCAATTGGGGGCTGAAGCCCCAGTCTTTTTCTGGGCCCTTACGCGGCGCTGAAAGCGCCGCTCTTCCACGGTTGTGCAGGGGTCCATCTTTCTGGTACGGCTGAAGCTGTGCCCTGATACGAACCTCAACGGTCGACGGGACCCACAAGCTCCCGCGCAGGGCCTTCTCTGCACGTGCAATTTGATTATTCGATTTGGCCTACTACTTGGAACTTTCTGGTTTTGCCGTCGGGGAATAGGAATTCATAGACCTGGTAGGAGTCGTAGGTGGTTTTGTGATTGTCTTCGACTAGCCTCGCTTTGTAATCCCCCAGCGCCAGTAGTTGGCCTATGACGCGATCCGACATCAATTCATATTTCTTGGCGTCGATGATGACGTCCAGATCTTGAACGCCGATGCCGACAGAGGCAGTGCGCGTGGCGCTGACATGGATGGTGATGGTGTAGTCGGCGGGCTTGGGGTCGGATGCGTGGGCGAAGGTTGCGAGTAACAGGAGGATGGATAGTGCGAGTTTGTGCATGGAGCACCTCGTTTTCCATTTGCGTTTGAAGGAATTATATCTCTAGCATCCACCTGGGACGCCGGCACGGCACGCTGCTGGCAGTTGAGGGAGAACGCCCGTCGAGGGCAGCGTGGCGCATGAGATTGCAGGGGTCCCCTCGGCTTCGCTCGGGGCAGGCTCTTCGACTGCGCAAGTGCTTGCGCTAAGCGCGCAAGCACTTGCTCCGCTCAGGATGACAAGTCTTAAAAGATTCTACTTGGCGAAGAAGTAGTCGAAGGATTTTATGGCGGTGAATTCGTCGTCTTTGATGTCGAAGACGGTGTAGAGCTTCGTGACCTGGACTATGTCGTGGACTTTTTTGGTGAGGCTTAGGAGTTTCAGTTCGCCGCCGGCGCTGCGGACGGCGGTGTATCCGCTGACCAGTTCGCCTACGCCGGAGGAATCGATGTAATCGACCTGGGCGAGATTGAGAATGATTTTTTTCTTGCCATCGACGAGGAGCTGGCGGATGGTGTCGCGGAGCTGTCCGGTCTCGTCGCCCAGGGTGATGCGTCCGACGATGTCGACGATGGTGACGTGGCTGACTTCGCGGATGGTGATGGACATTTGGAGTCTGGTTTTCGGTCTTGGGTGTTTGGTGTTCGGTCTTTCAGCCTTGCCGGGAATGTTAGAGTGCGGGGCCGGGTAAGTCAATGGGTGCGGAAGGAAGCCCGCGATTGCGAATTTCGTGCCGGCGCGCGGAGGCCGTGATGGCGCGGGCGGACAGCAGGTCCCTCGCTACGCTCTTGATGACAATCCCTGGGTCACGCGGCGATGGTGGAAAGGCCTTGCGGGGCTGGCGGCGGAGAAGATTGCAGGGGTCCTTCGACTACACGAATGCTTGCGCTAAGCGCGCAAGCATTCGTTCCGCTCAGGATGACAGGGTTTTGGTGACTTAGCCAGTTTAGGATGGCGCGGGCAGATAGCAAGATCCCTCGCTACGCTCGGGATGACAGTTCTATGCTTGGGATGACGGTTCTACGCTTGGGATGACAATTCTTCCATGAGGCTGGGTTGGGAGTCGCGGATTTCCTGGATGGGACTGGTGACTATGGGAGTGTCGTACTCGGGGTGGTGAAATTCGAGGTGCATGCCGCGGCCTACGTATTGCAGCTTGAGCATGGAGCCTCCCCAGGTGGAACCGGCGATGGCTACGTGAACCGGGCTGGGACAGAATTCGGGATGGCCGGAGATGAGGGCGTGGCTGCCGCCTAGAAGAACGGCGGTGTAGCAGTGGTGCATGGTTTGGATTTCTAGAACTGTGGAGGGTGGGAGGTCGTGGAGAAATACTCCGCCTTCGATTTCAGACTGGATGATGGCGTGGTTGACGTCGTCCGCGAGGTTGGGGTGCGGGGTGAACATGGGCCCTGCCTGCCAGATGCTGACTTAGGGTAATGGGTTTCGGGGGATCGGGCAAGGGGGTAGTGGGGTTTTTGGGGCACGATGGCAGGTGGACTTTTGGGGGTGGGTCGCCGGGGGGCGGCTGTCCGTGGCGGGAACTCCCTGATGAGCCCGCCGATGGGGGAAAGATGAAAGGGGTCCCCTCGGCTTCGCTCGGGGCAGGCTCTTCGACTGCGCATGACCGTCCTATCGGACGATCATGCTCCGCCTCAGGATGACAGGGACGTGGTGGTCATTGAGGCTGGGCGCTGCTTACGGTTTGGGGCTTTGGCTCGTCGGCGTTGCTGCCTATTGCGTCGCCGGAGAGGATTAGTTCTACACGGCGGTTTTGTTGGCGGCCTTCGGGAGTGTCGTTCGTCGCGATGGGCTCGGTTTTGCCGTAGCCGTGAGCTTCCACGCTGGTGGAGCTGATTCCCTGCTGAACGAAATAATCGCGGACGGCTTGGGCGCGGCGTTCGGAGAGTTGCTGGTTGTAGTCGTCGCTGCCTACGCTGTCGGTGTGGCCTTCGATGGCTACATGCAGACTGGGATACGCCAGGACTATGCCGGAAACTTTCGCTAAGCGCTCGCGGGCTCCGGGCAGGAGTTCGAAGCTGCCGCTGCGGAACAAAACGTCTGACATGTTGGCGATCAGGCCGCGGGCGGAATCGCGCGTGGCAAGAATGCTGTTGAGTTGTTGGAGGAGACGGGCGCGGAGTTCCTGCTTTTCATTTTCGGCTTGCTGACGGAGCGCGTCGGATTGGGCGGCGGCTTGTTTTGCTTTGTCGGTTTCGGCGGCTAAGGCTTGCTGCTGGGCTACGGCTTCGGCGGTGGCTTTTTCGGCTTCAGCTTTTTGACGCGCGGCTTCGGCGGCAGCGGCTTCGGCTTCCTGCTTCATCTTGAGAGCTTCGGCTTTGGCTTGTTCAGCCTCGGCGCGGGCGGTCTCCGCTTCGGCGCGGCGTTTGGCTTCGGCATCGGCATCGGCGCGGGCCTTGGCCTCCCTGGCGGCGGCGGCGGCCTGGGCTTCGTCCTCAGCTTTTTGCTTTACGGCCATCAGGCGGCCTTCTTCGGCTGTTTCTGTCGCTTCTTTGGCGGCGGCTTCTACGGCGGCTTTGTTTTGTTTCTGGCGGTAGATGCTCTCGGCGTTCAGGAGTTGCTGGCTGGCTTTGGAAATGATGAAGGCGGCGTATTTATCTCCGGCGGCGATGCGGGCGATGCGAACTGCGTTGCGGGCTTCGAAAAGCTCGAGCGGAGTTTTACTGTCGATGCCGAAGATGGCGTCTTGAATGTGCGTGTTGGTCGACGAATATGTGCCGCGGCTTACCAGATCATATTTGGCTTCGATGTTCTCGCCTCCGGCGCCGTCGACGGGAGCGCTTTCCATTACGACCATGTTGCCGGGAGCGGTCACGGCGAAGTAGGGCTCGGCGGTTACGATCATGCCGAAAGTCTGGAGGTCGGTTGCGGCTTTCAGGTGCGCGGTGTTGCTGTTGTGGTCGATGGTGACTTCACCCAGATTCACGGGGCGGCCTTGCGGAGATACGGCCCAGAGAACGTAGGTTAAGTATTCGAGTCCGAACTTGGTGGCGTCTTCGAGATTCTGGAATTTTACTTCGATCTGGAGGTTGGTCTTCTTGCCTTCTACGCGGGCTTCTCCGGTTGCGCCCTGGAGAAGATCGGTGCCGTGGAAATCTACTTTGGTCTGGCCGCCTTGCAGGCGGTAGTGGACAGCTTTGGTGGTGCGGGTGACGGTGGCTTCCGCGGTTGGCGGCACCGGGGTTTGCGCGGACGCCAGCGCGGCGGCGCAGAGGATGATGGCTAGAGACAGGTTTTTCACGAGGTTCTCAGTCTGGGGGAGACTTTGAGCTGCTGTATTCGTTAGTAATTCCTAATCATCTTCGTCGAAGATGGCGGGAGGAACAAGAACAGGAAGGACAGTGGGGGAATGGGACTTTGGTCACCGAAAAACCGGTAATGGTGCAGTTTGGCTTGCGCGTTGGGCCAGTTAAGCGGGAGATCCTTCACTGCGCCTGAAAAGCGGCTCCGTTCAGGATGACAGTCCTTTATTGTTGGTTGCGTCCCCGGTTACTTGGCGATGAAGTCGGCGAAGGAGGCTACTTTCCCGAAGTAGATGCGCAGGGTGCATTTGGTGTTGTAGTGCGCGAAGGCGACCTCGAGTGTATCTGCGGCGTCGGAGACTTGATCGGTTTCCATTTGAGAACGGGCGAGGTCCTGCTTCTCGTCGTAGGGGGCGCCGGGGGTTACGTTTTTGTTGACGGCGAGAGTCCATTTGCCTTTTTCGGGGATGGGGTAGACGGTGTAGGCGCCGAGGGGGATGGTTACGCCGCCGAAGGCGAGCGGGGCCTCGGTGAACAAGGTCATGGGTGTGCCGCCGGGAGTCCAAGGCTTGCCGTTGGGAACTTTGTCATTTTTTGCGGTGACGGCGTTGTAGCGGATGTAAACCTGGCGTCCGTCGTCGAGATTACAGCTGGCGGTGGAAGCGTCGGACTGCGCCGAAGCGATGGCTGTGAGAGTTGGCAGGAAAAGGATGGCGACTACGAAGCGAGCGCGGAACATGGGAGACCCCTCTGGGCTAAACAGTTTAGCGCCGAAAGGGGCCGAGGGGAAGGAAATTTGCGGCCCGGCCTTCTGGAGCGAGGGATTGGCCCCGGTTGTTGCTGGTCTTCGGTGATGTACCCCCGCAGTTGGGGCGTTGCTACCGTGAGTGGCGAGGACACACACTCATGGCGAAAGCAGCGAAGCTGAAAATTCTTTATGGTGAAGGGGATGCTGAGGAACAGGCGGTTACGGCAGCGGCCTTGGAGCAAGCTGGGCACACGGTAGAGAAGGCCGTGGGGCGAAAGGCCGTGGAAGCGGCGATTGGCAAGGGCCGGTTCGACCTGGTGGTGCTGGGTCCGACGTTGAGCCGGAATGATCGGCATCATCTACCTTATATGGTGAAGAAAGCGCAGGCCGAGGTCAGCGTGCTGGTGATGCACGCGGATGGAAGCCGGCATCCTTATGTGGATGCTTGCACTGATACCGGGGCCAGCGTGGAGAATGTTGTGGCACGGATTGAAGGGATGGCGATTGCTGGGGTGATTCCCGCTGCTGCGGGAGCGGCTGCTGGGAGGTAGCGGCCGGTACCTGGTACCCAGTACCCAGTTCTATTGAGAGCGGCTTTGCGGCCGCTCTTTTTCTTTGGTGAGAGAAACCCTTTAACACAGGGGGCGCAGAGGCACACAGGGTAAATCGGATTGCTACGAATCTAAATGGTTAACTGGTGGGATCGGTTGCGATTCGCGGCGGTTGTTTCATCGGTTGTCTGCGGTTTGATGGGATTGAAGTGGAATTTCTCGTCGTCGGCCCGGTTGAATTTGGTGCGAACCTGGTTGGTAATAGTGGAGCATCCCGGCGGTTCTGCGGCTGGTTCGGTTGCCTGGAAATCCTGATTTCTGTTTGCTGAGCTGGTCCAGTGGTCTTCTTGTCTAAAATTTCTGCCTGACAAACTTTAGAGAAGCGAATTCTTGTGCATTACATCCAAAGCGGTGTATGAGGAGGGTGCGATGAGCGTTAGTGCGGAGTTTTTGCCGGAGTTTGATTCGGAGATGGCGGCGGCGCGGCGGACTTTGGAAAGGATTCCGGAGGATAAGCTGGCCTGGAAGCCGCATGAGAAGTCGATGACGCTGGGCCGGCTTGCCGGGCATATTGCAGAGCTGCCGGGGATGGGAGTGAGCGTGATGAAAGAGGATGCTCTGGATTTTGCCAAGCGTCCGGCTGGAGAGCCGGCGCGGAAACCCAACGTGGCGGAGTCGCAGAAGCATGTGCTGGAATTGTTTGATAAGAATGTTGCGGCTGCGCGGGCTGCGATTGCGGGCGCCAGTGATGAGCGTTGGGCTGGAAAGTGGACGCTCTCGGCGGGTGAGAGAAAGTTTTACGACGGGACGCGGTTCGGGGCGATGAGGCGGATGATGATGAATCATGTGATCCATCATAGGGCGCAGTTGGGAGTTTATTTGCGGTTGAATGATGTGGCGGTGCCTTCGGTGTATGGGCCTTCGGCGGATGAGGGAAGGTAGAGCCCGGCATCAATTACGATCACGATCGTGGCAGTTATTTTATCCAGGGCCTGTCGTTGGCCTGCAGGCGATCACTTCGACTCGCGTGGGTCATACGCGACTAGAATGAAGACTTTGGAATGCGGTCCCCCAGTAAGAATCACCTTCAGGGTATTGTCTTTGGGTACCTTCACCGCTGCTTGAGCATTTCTGCCTCTGCCGGGTGGAAGCACTCGCTGACCGTTGAGGAACACTTCATAGCTGTTAACTTCGTCTGCGCCTCGGCCGTCGCCGTTCGCGACGGTTAACACGCAGCAACCTTTTGGCACCGGATCGACACGAAAATCCTCTGTTTGGGTGCACGGCTTATCGCTGGGACATCCGAGGAAAAAATGCATGTACACAGCGGGAGGGTAGCCGTTGCCGTCTTGCTTTGCGTTGTCCGCCTTGGAGTCTTGTGCCCAAATAGGCGCCGTACTCATTACGTAGACGAAGGTACAAAGAATGAATCCAGCCACGCGCTTCGGCGGATGAGAATGCACCCGCCCACGATAGCATACGAGCTGCCCACGCACAGAGAGAATGCCTTGCGGAGCCGAGGGCGCATTTGAACGGCTAGGGATCCTTCGACTGCGTGGCTGGTTCGCTTTCGCGAACCAGCCACTTCGCTCAGGATGACAACCGGATGGGTGAGGTGGAGACTGGCTCGCTTTCCTCGCTGGACAGCCGAAGGCGGCTGTCCCCACATGAGCATTCTGGTCGCCGGCGCGGCGGCGCTACTGTTGCAGGGCTACCTTCATATCCAGGTTGTGGGCCAGGAAGGACCAGGTGTCGGCGGTTTCGTCGATCAGCTTTGTGATTGATTTGCCGGCTCCGTGGCCGGCTTTGGTTTCGATGCGAATTAAGATTGGGGCTGGGCCGGCTTGATCGGCTTGCATGGTGGCGGCGAATTTGAAGCTGTGGCCGGGGACTACGCGGTCGTCGTGGTCGGACGTTGCGATCAGCGTGGGCGGATACTTTGTTCCTGGTTTCAGATTGTGCAGCGGGGAGTAGGCGTAGAGGGCTTTGAAATCTTCGGCGTTGTCGGAGGAGCCGTAGTCGCTGGTCCAGGCCCAGCCTATGGTGAATTTCTGGAAGCGCAGCATGTCCATGACGCCGACTTCGGGCAACGTCACGCCGAAGAGATCGGGACGCTGGGTTACGCAGGCGCCGATGAGCAGGCCGCCGTTGCTGCCGCCGCGAATGGCGAGCTTTGGAGTTGAGGTGTATTTGTTGGCGATTAGCCATTCGGCAGCGGCGATGAAGTCGTCGAATACATTTTGCTTTTTCAGTTTCATCCCGGCCTGATGCCACTCTTCGCCGTATTCTCCGCCGCCGCGCAGGTTCGGCTGCGCGTAGACTCCTCCCATTTCCAGCCACACTACATTGGGAACGGAAAAGTTCGGCGTCAGGGAGATGTCGAATCCGCCGTAGGCGTAGAGCAGCGTGGGGTTTTGTCCGTCGAGCTTTAATCCCTTCTTGTAGGTCAGGAACATGGGGACGCGAGTGCCGTCTTTGCTGGCGTAGAAAACTTGTTTGGTTTCGTAGAGAGAAGAATCGAAATCGACTTTGGGCTGGCGGTAGATGGCGCTCTTGGCCGCTTCGAGATCGTAGCGATAGACAGTGGCGGGAGAGATGAAGCTGGTGAAGGCGTAGAAAGTTTCTTTATCTTTGCGCTTGCCGCCGAAACCTGCGGCGGTGCCGATGCCGGGCAGATCGACGTTGTGGAGGAATGTGCCGCTGAGGTCGTAGACGCGGACTTCGGTGCGGGCGTCTTTCAGATATCCGAGAAGAAATGAATTGTTTACTACGTTCGAGAACTCAAGTTTGTCGACGCCCTGGGGAACTACAGTTTTCCAGCTGGTGCGTTCGGGATGGCGGGTGTCGATGGCGATGAGGCGTCCGCGGGGAGCTTCGAGATCGGTTTGAAACCAGAAGACGGGGCCGTCGTTATCGATGAACAGGTATTGCGCGTCGAAGTCGTCGAGCAGCTTTACTACCTGGGAATCCGGTTGGGTCAGGTCTTTGTAATAAATTCGACTCTTGGGCGATGTGCCTTGCGAGACCTGGATGACCAGATAGTGGCCATCATCAGTCACGTTGCCGCTGAACAACATCTCTTTGTTGTCGGGGCGCTCGTAGATCAGCTTGTCTTCGGATTGCGCAGTGCCGAGGCGGTGATAGTAGAGCTTTTGGAAATAATTGGTGTCGCGCAGGGTCGCGCCGGTGGGTTCGTCGTAGCGGCTGTAAAAGAAACCCTGGTTGTCTTTGCTCCAGGATGCGCCGGAGAACTTCACCCACTTGAGATCGTCGGAGAGATCTTTTCCGGTGTCGACGTCGCGGACGTGCCACTCGGTCCAGTCGGAGCCGGAGGTGGCAATGCCATAGGCCATCAGCTTGCCGTCGTCGGAGATGGCTTCACTCGCCAGAGCTACGGTGCCATCCGGAGAAAGCGTGTTGGGATCGAGCAGGACGCGGGGCTCGGCGTTGAGGGACTCGGCGACGAGGAGGACGTTCTGTTGTTGGAGTCCGGTGTTGTGCTGAAAGAAGTAGCGTCCGCCATGCTGGCTGGGAGTGGAGAAACGCTCGTAGTTCCAGAGCTTGGTGAGGCGGTCGCGGATGGCCTGGCGGTAGGGGAGCTGATCGAGGTAGCCGAAGGTTAGTTTGTTTTCGGCTTCGATCCAGGCGTGAGTTTCGGCGGAGTCGGTGTCTTCGAGCCAGCGGTAGGGATCGGCGACTTTGGTGCCGTGGTAGTCATCGACCTGGTCGCCGCGGCGGGCTTGAGGATACGTGAGCGGCGCGGTTTGCGCGGCGGAGAGTAGCGTGAACATGGGGAGCAGGAGTGAGAACAGAATGATTGCGTGGCGCGTTAGGTGCATGGGGCCTCTGGAGTGGAATGAGTGGTGCGGTCTATTTTGCCTGTGGGAGTGGGTAAGACGCAAGACAGGGCCGAGGCGGAAACGCCTTGCAGGGCTGGTGGTCGCGGCACACGGGAAAGGGGTCCTTCGGCTCCGACACGCGGTCCGCTTCGCGGGCCGCGCGTCTCCGCTCAGGATGACAGAGCCGACTATGGGAGGGTGCGGCGGGATTGCTTGCTGGCGGCGGGTTTGTAGTCTGCGGGATAGAGGACTACGCAGCGGTTGAAGCCTTCGCCGTCGCTTTCGGTGCGGAGGTCGGTTTGATCGCGCAGGGCGAGGTGGACGATGCGGCGCTCGCGCGATGACATGGGAGCGAAATGGAACGGGGTTCCGGTCTGGCGAACTTTTTCGGCGGCGACGCTGGCGGCCATGCGAAGTTCCTGGAGACGGATGGAACGCTGGTTCTTGCAGTCGAAAGAAATTTTTTCGTGCTCGGCGGACGGCAGGTGGAGGATTTCGAAGGCTAAGAGTTCGAGCGCGCGGAGAAGTTCGGCGCCGCGATCGAGGAGTAGGGTTGAGTCGGGGCCGGAGAAATCCACGAAGATTTCGGGCTTCTCCCAGTCCGTGGGGGCTGGCGGATCGACGACAATTCGGTATTTGAGGTGGAGTCCTCCGTTGGTGACTACCGACTGGAGGAATTCGTTGATGCGGTTGGCGGCGGCTAGTTTGTCCATAGGGTCGCTCTTAGCTATTAGCTCTTAGCCTTTAGCTTGAAACTCAAAACCTTTACCACGGAGGGCACGGGGTTTCACGGGGTAACCCTTCCATTTGAAAACCAAATCTTATCGCAACGGCGGCGGCTTTTGTGCGCTTCAAGCTAAGAGCTAACAGCTAAAGGCTAAAAGCTGGTTCACTTCTCTTTCTTACGGGCGCGTTTTTCCATCATTTCCCGCATTTCACGGCCCAGCTTGGTGCGGTTCATGACGGCTTGTTGCGCGATCATAATCAGGTTGCTCTCGGTGTAATACAGGTTCAAGCCCGCGGCTAGTTTAAAGAAGATGAAGCCCATGAATAGCGGCATCATGATCGTCATCATTTTTTGCTGGGCGGGATCCATGCCGGCTTGCGGGGTCATGCGCTGCATGACGACCATGCTGACCACCATCAATAACGGCAGCACCCAGTCGGAGGCGGAGAGGTCGGTGATCCAGAGCCAGTGGGCGTGGCGCAGCTCCAGAGCTACGCCCAACATTCTGTAGTAAGCGATCAGGAACGGGAACTGAATGATGAGAGGCAGACAGCCGCCGGCAGGATTGACGCTCTCCTTCTTGTAGAGCGCGCTGATCTCTTCGTTCATTGCGGCTTTACGGGGATCGCGCAGGCTGTACTTCTTGTATTTCTCCTGAATGTTTTTGATCTGGGGCTGGATGCGCTGCATCTTCAGCATCGACTTCATCTGGGTGATGCGCAGAGGCAAAAGAAGAATGGTGATGATGAAAGTCTGGATGACGATGGCCCATCCCCAGTTATGAACCATGTGGTTGTAGGTCCACTTGAGCCAGAGAAAGAGCGGGCGCGCAAGAATGCCCCACCAGCCGAAATCGACGATGCCACGGAGATCGGAGTTGCCGTTCTTGATGGTGGGAACGGAGACTGCATCAAGCACGGCCAGTTCTTTGGGGCCCACATACATGCGCTCGGTGGTAGGGCCGGGGAGGCTGCCGACGGCGGCGCCTAGAACATCTACGTTCGCGGTGTCTTTGGAACTGGCGCCCACGGGATTGAAGCCGGGCTTCTGCGGAATCTCTAAGGGGTTGCGCAGCGTGACCATGGCGGTGGTGGCGGGATCGTTGGGGATAAAAATCGCGGTGAAGTATTGATCGCCAGTACCGGCCCATTCGAATGGACCTTTGATAGTGTTGCCGCTGCTGATGCTCTTGATGGGCAGACGCAGAACGAAATTCGGAAAGACCAATGCGGTATGGTCGGTGGAAGCGTCATCGTGGTAGTCGATGCGAGCAGCGGCATAGGCGGCAGCCGTGACTTGGTCGCCGAATCCGGCGGGCCACGCCGGCGGGGCGAAGATTTCCGCACCTTTGTAGAAGACGGAGGTTTCGACGTTCAGAACGTACGTGTGGTCGAAATGGAAAGTCTTGCGAACAACCAGATCCTGATCGGCATACTCGAAGGTGATCGTGGCCGGAGCCGTGAGATTGCCTTCGTTTGAAGCTACGTAGAGCGCGGAGTTGAGGCGGTTGCGCAGAGTTTCGTCGTAAGTCCACAGCGAGAGCGGGTAGCCGAATTTTTGAGCGGCGGCGGAGTTGACTAATTCGAGCCGGCCGTTCTGGGCGTCGTTGTCAAACTTTTTGAGGATCCAGGATTTAACCTGGGCGCCGCGGTTGGTGAAGGTGATTTTGTAGAGATCGTTCTCGATCACGGTTTCGGTTTCGGTGGAAGCCTGCTTGGTGACCGTCGAGGTTGGATGCGTGGGGATAAGCGCCGCTGGCGCAGACGGAGGCGGCGTAATTGCCGGCTGCGTTTGTACGGATTTATTTTTCGCTGGCTCGGCCGGGGGCGGCGCGTATTTCTTGAGCACTGCTTGAGATACAACGAGGACGACGAACGTCAGAACAACGACGATGAGGAGCCGGCGCTCGGAGCCGGGCTCTTGTTGAGGATTTTGATATTCGGCCAAAGTCTTCCTTTAATTACCTCAGGGACACGGAATTACAGCTTCCGCCGGTTGCCTGCTTAACGACCGGGTCGTAGCCGGAACGGGCTAAGGGATGACAGCGGAGGATGCGGGTAAAAGCCATCCATCCGCCGCGCAGAGCGCCGTAGCGCTCGACGGCCTCCATGGCATATTCAGAGCAGGTCGGCACGTAGCGGCAGGCTGGGGGCAGCATGGGCGAGATCGCCCATTTGTAGGCCCGCAACAGGTGCAGCGTGACGAATTTGGCGATGTTGCTCAAGGGCGGCTATCGGCTTTCGGGCTTCGGGCTGCGGCAATTCTGTTCGTGGCTGCATCAGGGTTTGCTTTCCCTGAGAGCTTCTGTTCGATTATGGCGAAGGCTCGGCTGACTTCGTTCTGTAGCGCGGCGAAGTCGGTAGCCAGCAATGACTTTTTCGGATTGATCACGACATCCGCCGCAATGCCGGCGGGTGGACGCGACATGCGGACTGCTTCGCGCAGGCGGCGCTTCATGCGGTTGCGCTGAACGGCACCGCCGAGGGCGCGGCCTACCGTGAATCCCACGCGCAAGCCTGCGACAGGCGTTTCTGCTTCTGGGCGAGGCCAATAAAAAACGGTGATGGACGCGGAAAAGTGGCGGCGTCCTTGTTTGTAGACGCGCTCGAAATCCGCATGGCGCAGAAGGCGCGCGCTGCGGGGAAATCGGGCTGTTGGCTTTGGCTGCATGGCGAAGTCCGGCCGAGTTCTCAGCGTGGCGCTAGCCAGCATGCCCGCGTGCTGCAGCGGGCGGCTGAGGGTCTCGACTGTGGAAGTGAGCGGCACCAGAAAAGCTACTCGCGGAAGCCGGGTTTTACGGAGACCCGCTTTCGTCCCTTGGCGCGGCGGCGGGAAATCACCTTTTTGCCGCCCTGGGTCTTCATGCGCGTGCGAAAACCATGCTTCTTGCTTCGCTTGCGCCGGTTGGGTTGGAATGTACGCTTGGGCATGAAAGATAGCTGCTCCTGATTCCGTCGACAGTGTTATGGCAAACGGTAAGTATAAATGACGGAGAGGGGTGAGGGCAAAGGGCGAGGCTTGAGCGTAGCGAGCTACCTTGAACTTTAATCGACGATGAAACCTTCCCTCCAACCATCCTTGTTGAGCTCGTAGGGGTAAATATGGAATCCTTGAGGGAAGCTAGCGAAACCCTTTTGGTCTTTGACACGCTCAATTGCCGCTCTCGCTTCTGATTCGCTTGAATACACACCAATAAGCAACTCGCAACCCTCGGAGTCAGCGCTGTCCTGCTCAAACCACAGCAAGTAAACCGTGATCATTTACGTTGCCCCTTCCGCCTCCGCTGTTCGTAAGGTTCCCAGCGGGCCACAAGGTCTTGCATGCTCCACGGCCAACCCGTCACGCCGGCGGCGTCGCCGGGGGACGCATGAGGTGTACGATGAATCTTGACGACATTATAGGCGAAGCCGTTTAGAGCCGTCGCCGCCGCTCACTCTCCAACTTCCAGACAAAGTAGTCCGCTGCGGTTCTCAGCTCCTAGTTTCCATTGGCGGTTTTCGAGGTGCGGTTAGTGTGGCAGTTTGATAAGGACGGGAGCCATTCGCCCTTGCTTGCTCAGGGCAGACAGGTTCGCGCGGCTCGCCCAGATTCCTCACTTCGCAATGAACGCTTGCTCGGAATGACAACGCGTTTGCACCTCGGCCGTTGCAGTTACATCCTTGACACTTGACAGGCGCGGGGCTTGGGGTTCCGAATCGTGTTCGGGAAGAATTTGTGCGCGAAGATTTCCGTCACGACGAAAAAATTTTGTGCTACCATTCCGCACGGTCGAGTTTGAAAATCTCATTCGTCATCGGCAACCGCGCACGACACAAGTGGCGCATTCCGCAGTACACTAAGAGTTCCATCGGCGAGTAGGTAAACAGCAGTTTTAGACAGGCGCCCTCAGCCAGCCGCCGGGACGCCGCGGCGGGTATTTCATAATTATGTCAGCTCAGAGCACACCGCTTTCCCCCAATCCGTGGACGCGTATTCTGGACGCGCTGGAAAAGAAGATCAACCGGCACTCTTATGACACTTGGTTGAAACCGACGCGCTACAGCCATTCCAGTGGCGGAGTTTTGTTTGTGCGGGTACCGACGGCGGAGTTCCGGCACGCCGGCGACAAATACGCGGACCTGATCCAGGAAGCGATCGACAATCTGGGGCTGGAGTTCAACGACGTGAAGTTTGTGACGCCGGAGGACGATCCAGCAGCAACGGCGGTACGTCACAATGGCGGACTGTCGGCGGGTCCGGTTCCGGTCGGAGGGGCCCCGGCGCAGGCGCGGTTCGACTGGGATGGCGCGGCGCAACTGAACCCGCGCTACACGTTTGACGCATTCGTGATCGGCAGCGGAAATCAATTCGCGCATGCCGCGTGCCAGGCGGTCGCGGAACGCCCTTCAAAAGCTTACAACCCGCTGTTCCTGTATGGCGGCGTCGGCATGGGCAAGACGCATCTGATGCAGGCCATTGGGCACGAAGTAAAGCGGCGACAGCCGCAGGCGGCTATTTGCTATGTGTCGAGCGAGAAGTTCACCAACGACATGATCAACTCGCTGCGCTATGACAAAATGACGTCGTTCCGCGACAAGTTCCGCAGTGTGGACGTGCTGCTGATCGATGACATTCAATTCCTGACGGGCAAGGAGCGAACACAGGAAGAATTTTTCCACACCTTCAACGCACTGCACGACACGATGAAGCAGATCGTGATCGCGAGCGACCGCTCGCCGAAGGAACTCGCGGAAATTGAAGACCGGCTGCGCAGCCGCTTTGAGTGGGGACTGATCGCCGACATTCAGCCGCCTGATCTGGAGACTAAAGTAGCAATCCTGCAAAAAAAGGCGGAACAGGAGAAAGTGACGCTCCCGACCGATGTGGCGCTGTATGTGGCGCAGAATATCCGGTCGAATGTGCGCGAGTTGGAAGGGGCGTTGATCCGGCTGGTGGCACATTCGTCGCTGATTGGGGCGGAGATCACCTTGCCCTACGCGCAGCAGGTGCTGAAGAACTTTATTGATTCGCAGGCGCGCAAGGTCACGATTGAGTCGATCCAGAAGATGGTGGCCGAGCAGTTTGGGCTGCGGTTGGTCGAGATCAAAGCGAAAGATAATTCGCGGGCGATTGTTTATCCGCGGCAGATTGCCATGTATCTGGCAAAACATATGACGGAGGCTTCGCTGCCGGAAATCGGGCGGCAGTTTGGCGGAAAACATCACACGACCGTCCTGCACTCTGTCGAGAAGATTGAAGAAGCTCGCAAGAACGACAAAGATTTGAACAGGCTGCTCAATAAATTAACCGAGCAATTGGGCGGATAAGCGGCAGTTTTTTTGGTTTTGCACCGAATCGATCAGTCTTCCTTCTTGTGAACTGTGAACGAGATGTGGATACTGTGCAACGGCTGGGGGAAATGAGAAAAGTGGGGATCTTGTTGTAGGGTCTCCGCCAGGTTCGGGACCGATTTCTCACACGAAGGGACGCTCCCCAAGGTGGTGACAATAGGTCAGTTCTCAAAGTTTTCCACTTCTGCGAAGCACTTACTGTTACTGCTGGTTTTATAGGTTTTGTATTTGATATAAGGGAAGTAATAAAAGTAGCACGCGGCAGGGGAGACAAAGTATATGCCGGTGGAAGCGGTGGAAGCAGTAGGGGCGGCGGTGGGTACGATGGAGATCACGGTCGGCAAGGTTGAATTGCTGCGGGAATTGACGGCAACGCAGGGCGTAGTCGAGCGCAAGACCACCATCCCCATTCTTTCCAATTATTTATTTGAGGCAGCGGCTGGAAAGCTGTCGCTGACCGCGACTGACCTGGATCTTAGCCTGCGGACTTCGTGCAATGCCAAGGTGAAGAAAGAAGGATCGTGCACGATCCCGGCGCGCAAGCTGCATGACTACGTCAAACTTTTGCCGGACGCTGATATCACGATCAAGCTTCTCGAAAATCATTGGGTCAGTATTCGCTGCGGCAGATCCAACACAAAGATGGTGGGGATGGCGAAGTCGAATTTCCCCAGCTTGCCGGTGTTTCCTACAGCTGGGGTAGTGAAGATTCCAGGGCAGGTATTGCGTGGTTTAATTGCGCGCACCGGGTTTGCGATATCCAGTGAAGAGTCGCGCTACACGCTGAACGGCGCGTTGATGCTGCTGAAGCCGGAGTCGATCACCATGGTGGCGACCGATGGGCATCGTTTGGCGCACTGCGAGCGCAGCGGAGAGAAGTTTGAAGGCGTTTCGGGTGAGATGAAGACGCTGGTGCCGAAGAAGTGCATGGACGAATTGAAGTCACTGCTGGATTCGACCGACGCGGAGACCGTCGAGTTTGCCAAGGATGAGTCGACTTTATTTTTCCGCATTGGATCGCGGCTGCTAACCTCGCGGCAGCTTACAGGACAATTTCCAAACTTTGAGGCGGTTCTGCCCAAGGACAATAACAAGAGCATTACGCTGAACAACTCGGATTTAAATTCGGCGATCCTGCGCGTGGCGCAGTTTGCCGACGAGCGTTCGCGGGCGGTGCGGCTGAAGCTCGAAAAAGGCGAGGTAAAGATTTCGGCCTCGTCGACCGAAGCGGGCGAGTCGGAGGATTCGATTGAGGCTCCGTATGACGGCGAGACTCTGACGATCGGCTTCAATGCGGTGTACCTGGTGGATTTTTTGAAAGCAGCTGGAACCGACGATGTGCGGCTGGAGTTGAAGGATTCGCAATCGGCGGGGCAGTTGCGACCGGCCGAGGGCGATGATTATAAGTACCGGTATATTGTTATGCCAATGCGCATCTGAGCGTTCCTGCTTTTTGCGAATTGTATTTTCCCAGATAGCCCAAGTGTCCCGCTGGGCTTGACCTTCGAGCCATCCTGTCATACATTTGCCACCAATCTGTTTTGGAGGTATCTATGCTCGACGGATTCAAGAAGTTCATCCTGCGGGGCAATGTGGTCGACATGGCGGTGGGCGTGGTGATTGGCGCGGCTTTTGGCGGGGTGGTCACGGCGCTGACCAAAGATCTGTTGACGCCGCTGATCGCGGCCGTGGTGGGCAAGCCGGATTTTTCTTACCTGGGATTCTCGATTGGGACCACGCACTTTCCGGTCGGCGAGTTCATCAATGCCTGCGTGTCGTTTTTCCTGATTGCGGCGGCGATTTATTTCTTTGTGGTGACGCCGGTGAATGCGCTGGTGGCGCGGATGAATCGGGGAGAGAAGCCGCCTGATCCGACGACGAAAAAGTGTCCGGAGTGTTTGAGCGAGATTCCTATTGAGGCGCGGCGGTGTTCGCACTGCACGCAGCCGGTGTTGGGGCGTGCAGCGTAGGCAGCCGAGCTGCGCCATGTGGGCGGCATGTCGGATAACATGGCAGTATGAGTTTCCGCCGGATCCTTAGCGGTTACGTTTGTTGTTGTGTAGCAACCTTGCTGGCGCCGTCGTCGCTTCGGGCGCAGGCGACTGCGCAGCCTTCCTCGTCGTCCTCGTCGTCATCTTCTTCTCCCTCATCGAAACCGGCCAGAAAGCCTGCGTCCGGAGGTCTTCCGCTGGATTCAGGAGCGGTAAGTAATAACATCTACCGCAATCCCTCGTTTGGATTCACCTGCAAGATTCCGGCTGCGTTCGTGTTGCGCACCGATGAGATGAATGCACGGCGGGGAAAAGAGGCCACCGCCGATGCTAATAAAGCCGGGCGCGTGCTGCTGGCGGCGTTTTCGCGGCCTCCGGAGGCTCGGGCGGAGGACATCAATTCTTCGATTCTGATTGCAGCGGAGAGTGCGGCGGCTTATCCCGGGTTGAAGGATGCGGCGCAGTATTTTGGACCCGTGACCGAAGTGGCGCAGGCTCAGGGTTTCGAGGTGGTCGAAGAGCCTTATGAGTTTGTGATTGGGACTAAGAAGGTGGTCCGGGGAGATTTTCAGAAGGATGTGGGGTCGCGGGTGATGCGGCAATCGACAGTAGTGATGCTGGCGCGGGGGTATGCCGTTTCGTTTACGTTTATTGGCGGGACGGAGGATGAGGTGGAGGAGTTGGTGGGGGGATTGAGTTTTGGGGCGGGCAGGAGAGCGGCTAAATGATGTGCAGGCTGTCGTTGGAAAGCGCCTTGTCATTCCGAGCGAAGTCCGGAGCGAATGCGACGGCAAGTCGAGGAACCCGCTTCTAGCATCCGCGATCGCGAGCCTTACAGCCAGAGAGGTTAGTCCAAGGGTTCGGGCTCGAGGGCGATGTTGGTTTCACCGGCGGCTTTTTTCTGCGCGTATTTCTTCATCCAGGCTTCCCAGCTTTTGCCGGCGGCTGTGTCGCGTCCGGTGAAGGCTAAGGCCGCGATCTCGGCGTATGGGATGGAGATTTTTTCGTTAGCGTTTTTCGGGAAGAGCCGGACTACGGAATCTTTGAGCGTAGCGCCGGTGCGGCGGTCGAAGAGGTAGCCTTCGATTCTCGATCCGTCTTTGCGCGTGATGGTCACGTCGCCGCGGTAGTCGAAGGCCTTTTCTAGTGCTACGCGGATTTCTTCTTCCGTGGCTAGTTGGGGGATCCAGCCTTCGAGCTTTTCGTGGGCGGTACCGGGAGCGACTTCCAGAGTGTCAGGGTTGGCGTGAGGCACGGCTTGGGCGGCTTCGTGATCGATGTGGCCGGATTCTTTGCCTGTCATAGCCTCTATGTGAACATCACGCGCGGGTTTCTTGCAGAGAATCGTTGGTGGCGATCTGCACCAGCGGATGCACCGGGGCTTGCGGTTCGTCCAGCAAGCGCAGCGCTTCTTCATCGCGGTAGCCGTCGAACAGCGTGGCTTTTACCGTGGCCAGGAATCCTTCGAGCGAACTGAAGGTGGCGTTCACCGCAGAGGCTTCGTAGCCGCTGTGGACCATGCAATTGGCGCAGGCCGGGTTGCCGGATTCGGTGCCGTAGTTGCTCCAGTTCGTGGTCGAGAGCAGCTCGGCGAAGGTTTCAGCGTAGCCGTCCTGGAGCAGGTAGCAGGGTTTCTGCCATCCGAAAACGTTGTAGGTGGGCATGCCCCACGGAGTGCAGGGGTAGGTACGCTTGCCCATCAGAAATTCCAAAAAGAGAGGTGACAGATTGAAGCGCCAATTCTTTTTACGGTTCGACAAGATTGCGCGGAACATGCGGCGGGTGCGGGCGCGGCCGAGAAAGTGTTTCTGGTCCGGAGCTTTGTCGTAGGAATAGCCGGGCGAGAGCATCATGCCTTCGAGGCCCAGCTCCATCATGTCGTCGAAGAAAGCGCGGACACTCTTTGGGTCGGCTCCGTCGAACAGCGTGGTGTTGGTGGTGACGCGGAAGCCGCGGCTCAGGGCTTCTTTGATCGCATCTACGGCGATGTCGTAGCCGCCTTCGCGGCAGACTGCGAGATCGTGTTCTTCGCGCTGGCCGTCGAGGTGGACGCTGAATGTGAGGTATTTACTTGGCTTGAAGAGATTCAGCTTTTCTTTCAGAAGAAGAGCGTTGGTGCAGAGGTAAATGTATTTCTTGCGCGCCACCAGGCCTTCGACAATCTCGGCGATCTGGGGATGCATGAGCGGTTCGCCGCCGGGGATGGAGACCATGGGGGCCCCGCATTCGTCGACCGCGCGGAAGCATTCTTCCGGAGAAAGATCTTTTTTCAGGATGTGGGCGGGGTACTGGATCTTGCCGCATCCGGCGCAGGCCAAGTTGCAGCGGAACAGAGGCTCGAGCATGAGCACGAGCGGGTACTGCTTGCGGCCGGCTAATTTCTGCCGCAGGACGTAGGACGAAACGGTCCACATCTGTGAAACGGGAACTGGCATTATGAGTTAAAGACTCCGGTGCGTCTATCTTATCAGGGTCGGGAACTTAGATGGCGCAGAACCGGGTCGAGGTGCCGGAAAATAAAACCTTATGGATGCGAGTTTCTTGGCTTTTCTGGCGGCTGTCTGGCAGGTCATCAGAAAGCCTGCAAAACAGGCTCAAAACGGGACGTTTACTGGGCCGATTCGGGGCTTGGCGGGGTCGAAAAAACGGGGGTTTCGTGGTATAATTTTGACAGTCGCCGAACGAACCTAAGTATAAGATATTTCAATCACTTGAAGTCAATTCGTGGGCGCAGTCCAGAGGCTGGGTTGGGGCGGGTTTTCGGGGTCATTTTCGAGCACCAGCTGGCCCAGTTCTGAGAGAAAGTCGGGGCATTCTCCCGCGGAGCGGAATGGCCACCAAAGAGATCAATACTCCCATCGTCGAAACCAAAACAAAAAACGGAAATGTGACGCCGATTACCGCCGGGAACGGCGGCGGCAACAGCGACTACACCGCCGACTCGATCAAAGTGCTTGGCGGTATGGAAGCGGTGCGCAAGCGTCCCGCGATGTACATCGGATCGACCGGCGATCTTGGTTTGCATCATCTCGTTTATGAAGTGGTCGACAACTCAGTCGACGAAGCGCTCGCCGGCTTCGCGACCAAGATCGAAGTCACAATCCACATCGACAACAGCATCACCGTTGTGGACGACGGGCGCGGGATTCCTGTGGACGACATGGTGATTGACGGGGAGAAAGTTTCCGCGGCGCAGGTGGTGATGACTACCTTGCATGCCGGGGGGAAGTTTGATTCGTCCACGTACAAGGTTTCGGGCGGACTGCATGGGGTGGGCGTATCTTGCGTGAATGCGCTTAGTGAAGAGCTTGACCTGGAAATCTGGCGGGACGGAGCGACCTGGCAACAGACTTATTCCAAGGGCGACCCTACGAACAAGATGGCGAAAGCGGGCGCCACCAAGAAGCGCGGGACGAAAGTTCACTTCCTTCCCGATCGCAGCATCTTTACGGCAACGGAATATAACTACGACACGCTCGCGCAGCGCCTGCGCGAACTGGCGTTCCTGAACAAGGGACTGCTGATCACGCTCACCGACGAGCGCTCAACCGACGCCAAGAGCGGCGAGGCCAAGCATACCGAATTCAAGTACAACGGCGGCATCGCGGAGTTCATCAAGCATTTGAATCGCGGCAAACAGCTGCTGCACGAAAAGCCGATCTACATGGAAGCGGAACGCAGCGGCGTGGCCATGGAGATTGGGCTACAGTACAACGACGGATATTCGGAGTCGGTGTTCAGCTTCGCGAACAACATCAACACGGTCGACGGGGGCACGCATCTGTCCGGCTTCCGCATGGCGCTGACGCGCACGATCAATTACGCCGGCCAGCAGATGGGCCTGTTCAAGGACGTCAAGGAAAACCTCACCGGCGATGACGTACGCGAAGGGCTGGTCGCAGTGATCAGCGTGAAACTGTCGCAGCCGCAGTTCGAAGGTCAAACCAAGGGCAAACTAAATTCCGACATCGGGGGTGTAGTGCAAGCGTTCATCAATGAGCGGCTGGGGGCGTTCTTTGAGCAGAATGCTACCGTGGCGCGCAAGATCATTAATAAGGCGGTGGACGCGGCGCGGGCGCGCGAGGCGGCGCGCAAGGCTCGGGATTTGACGCGGCGCAAGGGAGCGCTTGATTCGGGTGGGTTGCCGGGGAAGCTGGCGGATTGCTCGGAGCGGGATCCGAACCGGTGCGAATTGTTTTTGGTCGAGGGCGAATCCGCCGGTGGGACAGCGAAGCAGGGGCGCGACCGGCGCTTCCAGGCGATTCTGCCGCTGAAGGGAAAGATTCTTAACGTCGAGAAGGCCCGCTACGACAAGATGCTGGCGCATGAGGAAATTCGCGCGATGATCACGGCGCTCGGCACCGGCATTGCGAAGGATGATTTCGATCCGACTAAGGTGCGGTACGGAAAGATCATCTTGATGACCGACGCGGACGTGGACGGCTCGCACATCCGGACGCTGCTGCTGACTTTCTTTTTCCGGCACATGCAGGAATTGATTAAGCGCGGGAATGTTTTTATTGCCCAGCCG
The DNA here is from genome assembly GCA_963743115.1 of uncultured Acidobacteriaceae bacterium. Taxonomy (GTDB): domain Bacteria; phylum Acidobacteriota; class Terriglobia; order Terriglobales; family Acidobacteriaceae; genus Sulfotelmatobacter. The sequence goes on from CAVUOM010000004.1 coordinate 90,573, forward strand.
CCGCTGTATTCGATCAAGAAGGGCAAGTCGATGCAGTACATCAAGGACGACGATGCCTTTGACAAAGTAACGCTGAAGCGCGGGGCCGATGGGGTGACGGTGCGCTATGGCGAAGGTGCGGCCAAGCTGGAAGGCGCCGCGCTGAATCGCTTTATGACGGTGCTGAAGGAGTATCTCAACTTCTTCGATAAGGTGAACAAGCGGCTGCGCGATGAGAGCGTAACCGAGCTGCTGCCGCGGCTGGATTTTTCGAAGCACACGGATTTCGAGGGGGACAAGAAGACTCCGCCGAAGAAGATCGAGCGGCTTGAACGGGAATTGAAGAAGCTGCAGAAAGACCGGAAGTTCAAGAGCGTCGAATCGCGCTTTGATGAAGAACACAATTTGTGGGAAGTGCGCTTTGTGAACTCGCAGGGCTCAGAGCATGTGATCAACTGGGAGCTGGCTTCGAGCGCCGAATGCCGGCAGCTGATTTCGAAGTTCAAACAGATTGAGCCTTACCTGGAGCCGCCGTTTGTGGTGGAAGCTGTGGTCAAGGCGGGCGCCGTTAGCGGCAACGGCGATGAAGCTGCGGACGATGATGCGGAGAACGGTGCGGGCGGGGCGGATGGGAAATCCGAAAAGAAAGGCGCTAAGGCTGCTCCCAAGCACAAGGCTGTGATTGAGCCGGTTGAGAAAGCTACGGCGCGCGAGCTATTTGAGTATGTGAAGAAAGAAGGCAGCCGCGGGTATGATGTGCAGCGCTATAAAGGTCTGGGGGAGATGACGGCTCCGCAGTTGTGGGAGACGACCATGGATCCGGAGCGGCGGACTTTGCTTTCGGTGAAGCTGGAAGATATTGCCGAGTGCGAGACCATCTTCACCACTTTGATGGGCGAGGATGTGGAGGCGCGGCGGAAGTTTATTGAAGAGAATGCGCTGGATGTGAAGAATCTGGATATCTAGGAATTCTTTCGCCACGGATTTGCGCGGATTCACACGGATCAAAAACGAAGGCGGCCTTCCCGGGCCCCCTTTTTCTATTCGTTCGTCAGTACAAATCCAAGCTGGGGGCTCCGCGCGCCCGCTAACAGCTTCCGCTGACTGATTGGCCACAGACTGTTCCGCTGACTGTGCAGCTCAGTGAAGAATTTATGGTGTAGGTTGCGTTGACCTGACAGCTTCCGGAGGGATTGGGGCCGTAGGAGATGCCTCCGGTTTCGGTGAAGGTTATGGGAAAGACCGGGGTTTCATCGTTGGTGAAGTTTATTTGGCCACCGACGTCGATGCTTGGATCGCCATTCAGGATGAGGTTGGAGACGGAACAATTGGCCGGAGTTATGGCGAGTTGGGTACTCAGAGAGCCGCTGCCACTATTGTTCAATGTGCCGTCGACGTCGCCGGCGACGGAGATGGTCCCGCCTTGAGGGCCGCTGCAGGGGTAGTTCGTCAAGGAGATGGGGATATTGCAGTTTTCGCCGCTCGAGGTGGAAGTGCATCCCGGCAGGGCGTCTGGGCGAAGGTTGCTCACCACAGTTGAAAGGCTGGGACGGGCGTCGCTGGTCGCGGGGGATGCGGTCGCGGGAACTGCCGCACCTAGAGCTTGCTCGATAGCCTGTGAGACTTGTTGTGCCACCGCCTGGGCCTGGGTTTGCGACATGTTGCTGTTCATGGAGCTGTTGCTGCCGCAGCCGACGCAGAGAGTCAATAGCAGGGCAGCTGGGACGATCAGGCATAGAGATCTAGTTCTCTTGAATTGAAACATGGGTAACTCCCTCAGTGGCGAAGGTATGTGGTGGCTCAGGCTTGGTGGTTGATTCACGGGCACGAATCTCCTCCCAGCCTCGAAAACAGCACTATTTTATGCCTATTCGGTTCGTTAGATTGTAAAAATTCCAATCGGGGATGCCGGGCTCGCTTCGCTTGCTGGGCCCTTCGGCGTCGCTCAGGGCGGGCTCGCGAATGCGCCCGTCCCCTTAAATATTTTTTGGTTCGCGGTCGTTATCAGGGTCTTACGGATGGCTTGCGAAGTAGCGAGGCGGCGGTTCCGAGGGCCAGCAGTGTGATCAACGAGATATCGCCGAGGGAGATTACACAGTAGATGCACCAGACGCCGAGGACGTGGGCTTCGATGCGGGCGAGGTAGAGCGAGAAGGCTAGTCCGATCAGGGCTGCGGCTAATAGCAGGCGGTAGGCGCGGCGCAGGGCTAGGACGCCGATGAGGAGATATCCGGCGATGCCGAGGATGGCGACGGGAATTCCGGTGCCTTGTACGACGGCGTAAGGGCTCTTATTGACGATGCCGCAGTCCCAGCGCTCGTTGATGCTGCACGGGGAGTCGCCTTCGGTGCGGTAATGCTCGCGGAGGGCGAGGGCGGAGACGACGATGCCGAGGACGGCGAGTACGACGAGGATATATTTCATGTGCGGATCCTCATAGGGAAGCGAGCCAAACGCGCGAGTATTGCGTCGCAAAAAACGCGCGGCTCGCCCAGATTCCTCGCTGCGCAAAAAGCGCTTGCTCGGAATGACAACCAAAACCGGCTCCTCCCAATCTTCTCATACGGTCAACTTGCGGTGTGGGCGGCGGCGATGTCCTGGAGCAGGTCGGAGGCTTGCCAGTCGGCACCGTGGTACCAGCGGTAAATCTTTCCGTCGGGCGAGATGACGGCGGTGCTGAGGGAATGTGTGATCAGGCCGCCATCTTCGCTGTAAGTGAGGGCGAAATAGTCGGCGAAATCCTTCAGCTCGGGTTGGGGAATTGCGGAAAACTCCCAGTGCTTGAACAGGGCGGGGTCTTTGGTGGCGGCGCAGGAGAAGCCGTAGGCGCGCAGAACCTTAGGCGTGTCGTGGGCAGGGTCGAAGCTGATGCTGAGCAGGTGAGTCTTGCCGTAGTGCGAGGGATCGGCGCGGACCTGGCGATCGATGGCGGCGAACTCGTGGCTGACGCGGGGGCAGAAATCGGGGAACGGGCAACGGGTGTAGATGAGAGTCAGAAGCAAGGTCTCGCCACGGTATTGATGCAGCGACGTGTGTTGGCCGTTTTGGTTGACGAGTTTGAAGTCGGGTATCTGGTCTCCGGGAGACGGGATGTGGATGCTTGATGTGGGCTTGTCCGCTGGGGTTTGTGAATGGCTGACGACTTTGACGTTCTCGAGCCAGTAGGTGTTGTCGGGCTGGACATTGTCAGGTTTTACGACGACGTCGGCGGTGATGGTGTCGCCGGGCTGGAGCTGATCGAGCGCGGAGGCGGGCTTGATGGTGTAGGGCATGACCATGGGGTCCATGAAGCCGGGGATGGGTTCGTTGTCGATGTTGGCGGTTCGGGCGTTCTTGTCGACGGACATGACTTTGCCTTTGAAGGCATAACGCTTGGCGCCGGATTGAGCGTTTGTTGCGCCCGGCTGCGAAGGTCCACGATTGCAGGCCGCGGACAAGACGAGCAGGACGCACAGGCAGAAGAGTGCAACACGAGGCATGGGCGAATTCAGACTCAAGGGCATGGGCAATCTCTCTTCTCTCCAATCATATCTGCGGATTTCATGGCTTGCAGCTTCAGAAGTGAAACCGGTAGCGGAATTCGCCGTAGATTTGCCGCGGTTCGTCCCAGTGGAATCCGCCGAAGGTGAGGCTGTTGTCGAGCTGCACGCGGCGGTTCGCGACATTGACGGCTGTCACTGAAACTGTGTATCTCTCGGCGAAAGTCTTGCCCAGCGAAAGATCCACGGCGCTGTGACTGGGCAGATAGTTGCCGGGATATTGCACGCCGGGAAGGCCGTTGGTGAATCCTGATCCGTAATACACATTGGTGGAGGCATAGGCATGGCCCGGCAGGCTGCCGTTGAAACCGACGTTCAGCGTGTTGCGCTGATCGTGGTCCACGGGGGAAAGGCCGTAGGGGATATCGAGACCACAGGACGGAGTGATCGGCTGGGCGCAGACTAGACCGCCGGTGATGGGCGAAGTTGCCTGCGCAATTTGGTTGGAGTAGGCGAGATGGAACTGGCCGTGATGCAGAACGTTCGGGGAGCGCAGCGTTACTTCCCAACCTTGAATCTGAGCGTACTCCCAGGTGATGGGCCAGAAGATGTTCGATTCGCCGATGTTGTTGTGATCGAGCCAATTGTGGGCGCGGGTTTCGAAGTTGTCCGCGTCGAGGGTCCATCCGTGGAGGGGGATGGTCACGCCGAATTGCCACTCGATGTCGCGTTCGCCGTGGAGCGGAGCGAAGGCAAAGCTCTGACCGGCGGCCAGAGTTTGCAGCTGAGTGGTTGGGGTTGAAAGCGGCGGAGCCTGGTAGAAGTAGCCGTAAAAGCCGCGGAAGACCCAATTGAGACTGGGAATTCGGATTGCGGCTCCAAGACGAGGATCGGTGGCGTTTTCGGAGATGGTGGAGCTGAATGCCGTTTCGCGGAGGCCTGCGATCAAGGTGAGCCACGGCGTGACTTTGAATTTGTCGTTGATGAAGAAGGCGGCGACTCCGCCGTTCACGCCGATCGACGAGGGTGGAACATTTGTGGTGCCGTCGGTGTAATCGTTGAAAAAATAGTTGTACTGATGCTGGGCGAATCCATAAACGCCAGCCTGAATGTCATTGCGTTTGACGTTGGCATTGAGCGCTACCTGCGCTCCTCCATATTGGGCGGTCTGGGTTACGGTGGAGATGACGGGGGTGTCGTTTGGGCCGCCGTGATAGTCGGCGCCGTTGTAGTGATAGAACGGAGAGACGGTCAGCAGAGTATTGGGATCAAATGTGTGAACCCACGAGAAGGTGGCGTAACCGTCGGGCTCGACCTCGGCATCATGCAAGCCGAAACTGGGATATCCGTTGGGGCCGTTGGTGAAGGAACGGGGGTTGGGGTCGATGGGAATCTGATAGTAGTCGCGGCGGAGAGAGCCTACGACGCGGTATTGATTCTTAGGATCGGGGTTGAAGATGAGTGAGGTGAATCCGCCGAAGCCGTTGGCGGCATCGTTGACGGTCTGCGGAATGGGCGTCTGCAGGCCGTACTGGCTGCGGTTGCCGTTGAGGCTGGCGTAATAAGCCGAGCGGGCGGTGTGGCTTCCGCAACTGATCTGGTCGTTTGTCTGGTAGAAATTGCCGGCGGTAATGACGAAATCGCAGTCCCGATCGCGCTCGAAGCCGGTGCGGGGGACGATGTTGAAGATGCCGTAGGTGCGGTCGCCGTAGTCAGCGTCGTAGCTGCCGCGCTGGACTTCGAGATAGTCGATGTCTTTGGGATCGATCTGAGGCCCGAGATTGTTGGCGATGTTGGTGTTGGGGATGGGAACGCCGTCGATGAGCCACTCGACCTGATGGCCTCCGCGCATGTGCAGCATGTCGTGCACGACGTAGGCGGCGGGCACGTAGTCGGTGATCATTTGCATGCCGTTGGTGCGGTCGGCTCCTGGAGTTTCCTGGATGTCGATGCGGTTGAGAGTGACGGTGGGAGTGACGGTTTGGGTGGTGGCTTCGATGGGAACTTCGGAAACCTCAACATTCTCCCGCGTACCCGCGACAACCAAACCGAAATGAAGCACCGGGCTGGTGTCGGACTGAACGATCACGCCTTGTTGCATTTGCTGGAAGCCCTTCGAGGACACAGTCACGGTGTAGTTACCGAGTGGGACCGAGGTAAAGTCAAACTCCCCGTTGTCGCTGGAATCAGAGGAGCGCGTCCAGTCCGAGTTTTGAGCCTTCAGCGTTACGTGCGCGCCTTGAATGGGGCGGTGCTGAGGATCGTGAACGACGCCGCGAACGGAACCGAAAATCGTGGCGAATGCAACGGCACTCAGGAATAAAACAACTGCCGTCAAGCTAGCAACTTGTCTCATAAATGTCTCCATTCTCCGCATCGGGTTAGGGCGACTTGCAGGGAAGGCGCCTGTGTTGGCTTCGGCGGCGAACGGGAAACGTTGCGGCCGAGAACGCGCGCTTGCGTCAGGCAAGCGGAACTTGATTCGATTTCGGAGACAACTTCAGCAGGCGGGCGGGGCGCGGGTGGACTGGAATTCTGCTGGGGCCGCGGCCGGGGAGTCCGGCTGGATTGCGGCTACGCGAGCACCGATGGCTTGCAGGAAAAGGGCTGCAGCTTGCGACTCAGGGTGTGCCCATTGGGTTGAGATGGTCGCTCGGCCGCAATCGTGATTACAGCAACAAGCGCCGTGGATGACCGGCTGATTGGATTCGGAAACCGCCGCGTCGTGGCAGTGATGCGCTTTGCGGAGACAACAGGAATGCGGAGGGGCAGCAGCCGCTGCGAACGCCGGTGGGGCAACGGTTCCGACGAGTGCGAAAAACAGCAGCAGTCTTGCGGTCAGGCGATGCATGGTGCTTCGGTGTTTGAAAGCTTACCAACTTGCGGTTGACGAAAGCAAGAACGTGGGTGCGCGCAGTTGGCGGGGAGACTACCTCGTTAGTGGTGGAAGATCCCTACGAAGCTGCGGATGCCGAAGAAATGCTAGGGATCCCCTCGGCTTCGCTTGGGGCAGGCTCTTCGACGCCGACACACGCTCCGCTTAGCGGACTGTGAGTCTCCAGTCAGGATGACAGAATCCTCAAGCTCTGCCTTGGATCTTGGCCCACCACCAGCGGACGCCGACGAACAGGAAACGCCAGTCGGTGAAGAACTCCGGGGGCTTGCCTTCGAAGGCGTGGCCGATGAATTGGAGAAGCCATCCGAGGATGAACAGAGCTAACGCATAGGGCCACAGGCGATGGACGAAGATGCTGGCTAGAAAAACCGCGATCGAGAGCACGATGGTCGGGATGCCCAGGGTGTGGCAGAGCCGGTTTACGCGGTTCTGATGGCTGGAAGAGTATTGGGAGATCCACTGCTCGTGGGTGCGGTTGCCGAGCATGCGGAGGATGATACAACGGCCGCGGGTTGTTTGCACGAATGTTCGCGGGTTGAGTGGCCGCTTGCCGCGTGGTAGCATCCTAGGTTTTGGCAGGGGATGTCGGGCTGGCCTTACACTGCACTGATTCTCTTCTGGGCCTTCTCTTTTTCCACGCCTGCGAAGGAGCCTACAGGTGAAAGTCTATTCCGGGGAAAACATTCGTAATGTCGCGATGGTGGGGCATGGGCATGCGGGGAAGACCTCGCTGCTTTCGGCCATGCTGTACACGGCGGGCGCAACGCCGCGGCTGGGGCGGGTGGACGACGGGTCGGCGACTACCGATCACGACGAGGAAGAGATTGCGCGGAAGATGTCGATTGCCGCTGCGGCGGCTTATGTGGAGTGGGGCAAGACGAAGATCAATGTGATCGATACGCCCGGGTTCAATATGTTCGTTCACGAGGCGCGGATGGTGCTGCCGGTGGTGGATGCGGCGATCGTGGTGGTCGACGGAGTGGCCGGCGTGGAAGTGGTGACGCAGCGGGTGTGGAAAGATTGCGAGGAGTACAAGACGCCGCGGCTGATTGTAGTGAACCGGATGGACCGCGACCGGGCGAATGCGGAACGGGTGCTGGAGTCGCTGATCAACGCGTTTGGAAGGAATGTGATTCCGATCGAGCTGCCGATCGGGAGTGAGAAGAGTTTGAGCGGCGTGGTCGACCTGGTGCGCATGAAGGCTTACACCTACGAACTGGGCGGCAACGGGAAGGGTAAGGAGACGGAGATTCCCGGCGAACATGCGAGCGCAGGTGCAGGAATCGCACGAGCAACTGGTCGAGCTGGTGGCTGAGGGCGATGACAAGCTGATGGAAGAGTTCTTTGAGAAAGGGACGATCCCCGAGGAGGATTTGATTCCGGCGCTGCATAACGCGATTCGCGAAGATAGACTCTTCCCGGTTGTCTTTGCTTCTGGGCTGGGGAACATTGGGGCCGACCGGGTGATGGATTTTATTGTGGACTACACTCCGGCGCCTTCGGAGCATGAGTGGGTGCAGGGCGAACCGGCGGCGTCGGGCAATGGAGACGCGCCGAAGCGGCATGAGACGGATGCGGAGCCGGTGTCGCTGTATGTGTTCAAGACGATTTCGGATGCTTTTGCCGGGAGGATTTCTTATTTCAAGGTTTTCTCCGGCGTGCTGAAGAATGAAGCTACGCTGCAGAACTTTTCGCGCGGATCGGCGGAGAAGCTGTCGCATATTTCCATCATGCAGGGGAAGACGGCGGTTCCGGTGACGGAGTTGCATGCGGGAGATATTGGCGCGGTCGCGAAATTGAAGGACACGCTTACGGGCGACACGCTGGGAGACAAGGCGGCGCCGATTCAGTATCCGCGGGTGAAGCTGGCGGAGCCGGCGATTACGTTTGCGATCGAGCCGAAGAGCCGCGCCGATGAAGACAAGCTGGGGCCGGGGATCCATAAGCTGATGGAAGAGGATGCGATGCTGCGATTCTTCCGCGATCCGCAGACTAAGGAGTTTCTGATCGCCGGGACCGGACAGCAGCATATCGAGGTTATCGTTTCGAAGCTGAAGAAGAGATATCACACGGAAGTGATTTTGAAAGCGCCGAAGGTGCCTTACCGCGAGACCATTCGCGCCAAGGCCGATGTGCAGGGGCGGCACAAGAAGCAGACGGGAGGGCACGGGCAGTACGGCGATTGCAAGATCAAGATGGAGCCGATGCCGCGGGGCGGGCAGTTTGAGTTTGTGAACGATATTTTCGGCGGCGCGATTCCGAAGAATTTTATTCCGGCGGTGGAAAAGGGAATCAAGGATGCGGCGGCGCGCGGGTATCTGGCGGGATTTCCCGTGGTCGACTTCCGGGTGATTCTGTATGACGGGTCTTATCACGACGTCGACTCGAACGATTTGTCGTTTCAGATGGCGGGGCGCATCGCGTTCAAGAAAGCGATGGAAGTAGCGAAGCCTACGCTGCTTGAGCCGATCATGGTGGTCGAGATTACGGTGCCGGATGAGTTTGCCGGATCGATCATGGGCGATTTGAACAGCCGGCGGGGACGCATCCAGGGCATGGACAACAAGGGCGGCAACACCGTGGTGAAAGCTGAGGTGCCTATGGCTGAGATGCTGACCTACGGCGTGGATCTGACTTCGATGACTCAGGGGCGCGGCAGCTTCAATATGGAAATGCACCATTACGATACGGTGCCGGGGCAGTTGCAGGAGAAGATTATTGAGAAGGCGAAAGCGGCGCGCGGCGAGGTGAAGGAAGAGGAAGAGTAGAAGGCGCTGCGCTGGGAACGCCCAATGCGGCGGTGTTCGGCTAGCTCATAGAGATCCTTCGACTGCGCATGACCGCCTTTCAGGCGCTCATGCTTCGCTCAGGATGACAATGTGGGGAGAACGCGAGGTCAATCATGAAACTTGTATTGGTTCTTATTTGCTCTCTCGTTGCTTCGGCGACGGTTGCGCGTGCTGCCGACACTCAAGTCTTTTCTACATCCGCCGGGCCGGTCAAGATCACACCGCTGTATCACGCCAGCACTCTGATTGAGGCGGGCGGGAAGGTCATCTATCTTGATCCTGCCAAACCTGCGAAATTGACGGGACTTCCGAAGGCCGACCTTATTCTGATTACCCACATTCATGGCGATCACATGGATCCAAGTTCGATCAAGGAAATCAGCAAGGCGGGGACGGAGATTCTGGCCCCGCCTTCGGTGGTCGCAGACCGTTACCAGCGCCAGGCCCATGATCAATGGCGAAACGAAAACCTGGCAGGGATGGACGATTGAGGCTGTTCCGGCATACAACTTGAAGCGCGGCCCCTCACCCGGAACATTCTTTCATCCCAAGGGACGCGACAATGGTTACGTTCTCAGCTATGGCGGCAAGCGATTTTATTTTTCCGGCGACACCGAAGGCGTGCCGGAGATGCGCGCGCTTAAGAACATCGATGTGGCGTTTGTTTGTATGAATCTGCCTTACACCATGCCGCCGGAAGAAGCGGCTGACGCGGTCAAGGCGTTTCATCCGAAGATTGTGATTCCTTACCACTATCGCGGATCGGATCTTGCCGTATTTCAAAAAGCGTTGGAAGGGACTGGGATTGAGGTGCGGGTGCTGGACTGGTATCCCAAGTAGGAAACAAGAGCGAGCCTCGCTGCGCTTGGCTGGACCCTTCGGCTTCGCTCAGGGCAGGCTCGCGAAGGCGGCTGTCCCTACTTGGTTCGTGGTAACATCCGGCGAGTGGCTGCTGCTAGAAACAATCCCAACTTGAATTACAGTCCTGAGCGGCTGGTGTCGGCGGCTGCAGTCGAGGACGATTCTTCGTTTGAGCTGAAGCTGCGGCCACAACGGCTGGGCGAGTTTATCGGGCAGAGCAAAGTCAAAGAAAATCTGGCGGTGGCGATTGAGGCGGCGCGTTCGCGCGGCGAGGCCATGGATCATGTGCTGCTGTATGGGCCTCCGGGGCTGGGGAAGACTACGCTGGCCAACATTATTGCCAACGAACTCGGCGTGCACTTCCAGCCGACGGCGGCGCCGCTGTTGCAGATCAAGGGCGACCTGACGGCGATCATCACCAACATGCAGGAGAAGCAAGTCCTGTTCATCGATGAGATTCACCGGCTGCAGCCGGTGCTGGAAGAGCTACTGTATTCGGCGCTGGAAGACTACAAGCTCGACATTATTATCGGCCAGGGGCCTTCGGCGCGGACGCACACTCTCGAAGTGAAGCCGTTTACGTTTGTGGGGGCGACTACGCGGGCGGGATTGATTTCTGCGCCGCTGCGGTCGCGATTTGGGATCGTGCTACGGCTGGAGTTTTATACTCCGGAGGACTTGCGCGTGATCGTGGAACGGTCGGCGGAGATTCTGGGAGTTCAAGTTGACGACGCCGGCGCGATCGAAATTGCCAGCCGGTCGCGGGGGACGCCGCGCATTGCGAACCGGCTGCTGCGGCGGGTTCGTGATTACGCGCAGGTGCGCGGCGCGGGGAAAATCGATTTGGCCACGGCGCAGGCGGCGCTGCAAATGCTGGAAGTGGATAAGTATGGGTTCGACGAAGTCGACCGTCGTCTGCTGCTCACGATCATTGAGAAATATCAGGGCGGGCCGGTGGGCGTGAATACGCTGGCGGCGGTGCTGGCCGAAGAGCCGGACGCGATTGAAGAAATCTACGAGCCGTTTCTGATGCAGATTGGATTTTTGAACCGCACTCCGCGGGGGCGCGTGGCGACGCAACTGGCCTACGATTATTTTGGAATCACTCCGAGCCGACGGCAAAGCTCGTTGTTCTGAATCCACGTTCTGAATCCACGAACCGGCTTGCAACCCGGACCTGACACTGTTCGGTAAACCTTAGAGCAGCGGCTTTCTGTTTTAGGAGGGGCGCTCATGGTGTATCTTGCAGGATTCCTCGTCAGAGACGGGGAGCCGTGAGGGCACTTTGCGCTCGGGTCGGGCTCGAGGTCTCATCGTCGAAAGGTTCCTGAGGATTCTGCTGGCAGGTGCGCTGACTCTGCCGGGAATGGTGGAGTGCGCTCAGGGCGCGGCCGCACAGCAAAAGGCGCTAGCTGCGCAAACGGCAGCGCCGACGCTGCGAGACGCCGCCGGACCAAACCCTCAACCAACTCCGCCGCCGCCGACTCCGTCACAGGAACCCGTTGCCCGCAGCCAGCAAGTGTCGCCGGCTGGACACGCGCTTGCTCCCCCGGCGCTCACCATTCCGCGGTTGAGCCGCGCGCCGGCGCTCGAAGATTTCCTTAGCATGAAACCCGAAGGTGAGATCGCTTTGCAGATGGCGAAGGTGACGGGCTTCGTGCAACGCAATCCGCATGATGGAGAGAAAGTTTCGGAAGAGACCGCGGCCTACCTGGGCTACGACCAGAAGAATCTGTACGTCGTGTTCGTGTGTTTCGACGATCCAAAGAAAGTGCGGGCGCGAATGTCGCCGCGGGAGGATATTGCAGACGACGATGAGGTCGCGGTCATGTTCGATACGTTTCATGACCGGAGGCGCGCCTATGAATTTCAAACTACACCACTGGGGGTGCAGTGGGACGCGATCTACACCGAGGCTTCACGGGACGAGACCGGCGGTAACTGGGATACTTCGTGGGACACGGTATGGGATTCGCGGGGCAAGGTAACAAGCCGCGGTTTTGTGGTGTGGATGGCGATTCCGTTCAAGAGTTTGCGCTTTCCACCGACGAAGCAGCAGGAGTGGGGAATCATTCTGTATCGCGGAATCGTTCGCAAGAATGAGGATTCGTTCTGGCCGGAGATTTCATCCCGACTGCAAGGAAGACTGGGGCAGGCGGCGACGCTTTATGGGCTGGAAGGAATTTCGCCGGGGCGTGAGATCGAGCTGATTCCTTATGGAATACTCCGCGGCTTCCGAGCGCTGGACACGGTTGATCCCTACAATCCGTTCTTTCAGAATGCGACGGTGCAGGGGCAGGCGGGCATGGACGCGAAGTTCGTGATCCATGACCACTTCGTGCTGGATCTGACGGCAAATCCTGATTTCAGCCAGGTGGAGTCGGAGGATCCGCAGATCACGGTGAACCAGCGGTTTGAAGTGTATTTTCCGGAGAAGCGGCCATTCTTTCTGGAGAACGAGGACTACTTCCGCACGCCATTCGATTTGTTTTTCACGCGCAATATTCAGGACCCTTCGGCGGGAATCCGGCTGACCGGAAAAGAAGGACCGTATTCGGTGGGGCTGATGACGAGCGATGACCGCGCGCCTGGCTTGGCCGTGCCGAGCTTTTGTCCGGCTACCTCCCCGATCTGTTCAGACAGTCTCTACGGTGACCGGTCCTACTTCACAATTGCGCGGGTGAGCCGCGACATTTTCAAGCAGTCGAGTGTGGGAGCGGTTTACACCGATTGGGAGTGCCCGACAACCGGCGAGTTTAACCGCGTGGGTGGGCTGGACGCGCGCTTGAAGTTCAACCCCAACTGGACCCTGGAAGGTCAGGGGGTGGTAAGTTCGAGCAACTTGCAGGGACTAAATGCGTACTTTTACGGCAACCCGGAAACGACCTGCGAATACAACCTGTTTCCCTTCAGCTCAGGGAATGCCAGCAATGGCAATCTAAGCAACGGCAACTATTATGCGGGACCGGCGGACAAGCTCGACCTTAAGCGTGAAGGGCTGCATTTTTCCTACGAGGGAATTTACGACGACGTCAGTCCGGGGTTCGTAACTGTGCCCGGATTCGTGAACCGCGTGGACATCCGCGATCTTTACCAGCTGATTGACTACCGCTTCCGTCCGAAGAAGGGCTGGATCGTGGATTGGGGGCCGTCGCTGAACCAGCGCTACGTGTTCGATCATGAAGGCAATCGGCTCGACACGTATTACGATCCTTACCTGGCGATTCAAGGACGGGGACAGACGGTAATCTATCTGCTTCCTTACCAGGAAATGCGGGAACGATTGCGGCCGCAGGATTTTCTCTTCCTTGGTTTGTCCGTGAACCACAATCAGGACTACCACGAACACCGCAGCGGAGCTTCGTTCCAGACCCAATACTTTCCGAAGGTGACAGTCGGAGCGAACTACTACTGGGGAGACGGAGCAAACTTCGTCCCAGCGGCGACTCAGCTGCCGCAGGTTCTGCAGAACGCTTTGCCGCAGTCCCTTCTTTCGCGGCTGGATACGGGTGGTGCGACGTTGACGTTCCGTCCAATCAAGCCGTTGAAGATTGAAAATACGTATTTGTTTGAGCGCCTGCGGGCGACGGAAAACGAATATCTTTTTGCGCTTTCAGAGGTTGCTCAGTCCACAACGCCGGGCATGCCCATCGGGAAAGGCATTTTCAATAACCACATTGTGCGCAGCAAGTGGAACTGGCAGTTTACGCCGCAACTTTCGCTGCGCGTGATTCTGCAGTACAACTCAGTTCTGGCAAACACGCCGGGCAACACGTTCTACCCGTATACCTATCTGCCGACCGAGAAGCAGTTCAACGCCGATGTTCTGCTCACTTACCTGGTGCATCCGGGGACGGCGATTTATGTGGGCTACAACAGCGATCTGCAGAACCTGGATCATGGGTTTACGCCCGGCCCCGAAAGTCTGGCTGGGTTGTATACGGCGAAGGGCTACATCAACGACAGCCGGCAGTTCTTCGTGAAGGTTTCCTACCAGTTCCGCTTCTGAGTAGCTGTCAGCTTTTAGCTATCAGCTTCTTGATCGCGAGTACGGCGGCGCTGGCCTATAGCTGAGAACTGACGGCTGAGAGCCTGGGATTGCTGAGTGCGGATTGCTGAGTGCGGATTGCTGAATCCCAGGGCATTCCGGTAGAATCTAAGGATTCGTGTTGAGGTCTGAACCTATATGAAACCTGCTATTCATCCCGCTTATAACGAAGTGCGCGTACACTGCGCGTGTGGCAACGCGTTCGTTACGCGATCGACCCATAAGGGTGATATCAGCGTAGAAATCTGCTCGGCTTGCCATCCCTTTTTTACCGGCAAGCAGAAGCTGATGGATACTGCCGGACGAGTGGAGCGCTTCCGCCGCAAGTACGCCAAGAACGCCCCGGCGAAGCCCGTCGAGACGGCCGCAAAGAACTAAGTCTTTGCCGCGGATTTACGTGGATACAGCTGAAAACTCAGCCCTCGCCTACCGGCGGGGGTTTTGTTTTGCAGGGCGAAGTAGAATAGACCTGTGCGCAAGTCCTGGGACAACTCGGGTGGGGCGGGCACGCTTGTCCGCCAGGTAGAAGGTCTGAGGCCGGTCCCCGCCAGCGTATCCATCGGAGATATCAACATTTCGCCTGCCACTGTGCTGGCGCCGATGGCAGGCGTTACTGACACGGTCTTCCGGCGGTTCATTCGCAACCTGGGTGGCTGCGGGCTGATCATGACCGAGTTCACCTCGGCGGACGGCGTACTCCGCAAGAAGGACGAGAAGGCGAAGCGCTATCTCCATTTCTATGAAGACGAGCATCCGATTTCTGCGCAGCTTTTTGGCAGCGATCCGCGGGTGATGGCGGAGGCGGCGCGCTTGGTCGAAGGCCTGGGCTTCGACCTGGTCGATTTGAACCTGGGATGTCCTGCGAAGAAAGTCGTGAAGTGCAACGGAGGCTCCGGGTTGCTGCGCGATCTGCCGGCGATTGGGCGAATCTTTGAGGCGGTGCGAGCGGCGGTGAAGGTTCCGTTCACCGTAAAGTTTCGCGCGGGATGGAGCGACGATGAGATCGTTTGCGTGGAGTTGGCTCGGATGGCGGAAGCGTGCGGACTGGCAGCGGTTGCGCTGCACGCGCGCACGCGGGAGCAGGGGTATAGCGGAAATGCCCGCTGGGAATGGATTGCGGCGATCAAAGACGCGGTGAAGATTCCAGTGATCGGGAACGGCGACATCCGCACGCCTGAGGATGCTTGCGCCATGGTGGCGCAGACTGGCTGCGACGCCGTGATGATTGGGCGGACTGCGCCGTCGAATCCGTGGATCTTCCGGCAGATTCAGCAGTATTGCGCGGGGATGGAAACCGCGGCACCTTCCAGGTCTTATGACGAGCCTAGCGAAGCTGATCGCTACCAGATGATCCGAACCTACTTCCAGATGCTGATTGAAGAGGAACTGCCAGATGCCGTCGGGAAGATGAAGCAGTTCGCATCCTGGTTCACGCACGGTGTGCCGGGAGGCGCAGGGCTTCGCAAGGCGATCTACGAATCGAAGAGTGCGGTGGAGATTCTGGGGCGGGTCGAAGAGTTCTTCGAAGCCCGGCTATGTGCTGCGAGCGCCCCTTCACCAACCTCGGGGCAGGTTCTCGCTCGCGAGACTGTCTAAGCCGGCTTCGCCACCATTTTTCCCGCTTCATCTCTCTCGACATACGCCCACGGCACCTTCGGGTCGTGCGTAAAGACGGTCAGCCATTTCTCTGGAATCGCCTTCGCATAGCACTGCTTCTTGCTCTCTATCGTCTGCAGCGGGTAGAGATCGAAGGACATACCCCAGGTCAGGTCGATGTGTGCCGTAGTGGGGATGAGGTCGGAAATATAGCAGGCAGTGCGGCCTCTGCTTTCGATGATCACGGCTTGCATATGGGCGGTGTGACCGGGGAAAGTTTTCACTGAGATGCCGGGGACGATTTCTTCGCCGCCTTTGAGCAGCGTCATCTGGCCGCTTTCGACGAGCGGATCGTAGTTTTCGGAAATGTAGCTGATGGCGTCGCGCTCGCTGGGATGGCGGGCGTATTGCCATTCGCCTTCGGGCACGTAGTATTTTGCGCGCGGAAATGTGGGGACGATCTTGCCGTCTTTGCCACGGACGGTGTTCCATCCGCAGTGGTCGAAGTGGAGATGAGTGTTGATGACGATGTCGATATCGTCGGGGGCGACCCCGGCAGCGCTGAGATTCGTGAGCAGTTTTGCGGGCTGGCCATAGAATTTGATCATGCGTTCGGAAAGCTTGTTGCCCATGCCGGTTTCTACCAGTATCGTTTGCTTGCCGGTGCGGATGAGCAGCGAGTTGAGTCCGGCCTGGACATAATTTCTTTCGTCAGCGGTCACTTTGCGCGACCACATGATTTTAGGAATGACGCCAAAAAACGCGCCGCCGTCGAGCGGGTAGGTGCCGTCGGAGAAGATACTGAGTTCGAAGTCGCCGAGAGTCACGCTGGGCATTGAGTTAGTTTGCCACAGATCTAACTGACACTTCTTCGGCGAAACTGCGTATTCTCATCCCTATGGAGCGCCCGGCCAGCGTCACCATGATCGCGGCTCTGTTTTTCCTGGTGGCCGGATATCTTGCCACTGTCGGCATCATCGACTTGGTCGCGCCTGGCGCACTTTCAACGACGCTGGGAACGGGCGTGACGTATGGGCGAGAACTGACCGGACCGCAGACCGCCATCTCTGTCGGCGCAGGATGGGCGTTGGTGGGCTGGGGCCTTTATCGGCTGCGCAATTGGGCGAGGTGGTGCGCGATCGTCATCATGGTCATCGGAATCGCGGGATCGGTGCCGGTGGTTTCCGCCGCCGCGAGGGATCTTACCGGGCGCTTCTTTTTTTACGGCGTCCAGATCATGGCGCGGGTGGTAATCGCGTGGCTCCTGGTCGCATCGCCTGAAGTGGTGGAAGCTTTCGTGCGAAAGTAGGCAGCTGCCCGAGAAACGCTGTCATCCCGAGCACAGCGAGGGATCCCGGTTTCCGCTTGTGGCATCTGTGTTGTTGATGCGAGCAAACACCAAGATCCCTCGCTTTGCTCGGGATGACAATCCAATCGGTCTACCGCTTTGGTTTTACCGCTTCGCTTTTGCCGGCTCTTTCTCCCCCACACGTTTGCTGACTTCGAATTTCATCTTGCCGGCTTTCTTGTCAGCATCGATGATCACGTGGTCGCCGTGCAGGATTTCTCCATCCAAAATCTTGAGAGCCAGCGGATCCTGCACCAATTTCTGGATCGCGCGCTTCAGCGGACGGGCGCCGAAGTTCGCGTCGTAGCCCTGGGTGAAGAGCGTGTCCTTGGCAGCGTCGCTGAGTTCGATCGAAATCTTGCGGTCGGCCAGCAGGCGGCGCACGTCTTCGAGACGCAGCTCGATAATCTTGACCAACTGTTCCTTGCCGAGCGGCGCGAAGACGATGATGTCGTCGACGCGGTTTAGAAACTCGGGGCGGAAGTGGCCGTGCAGCGCGTTCATCACCTGCTCGCTAGCCTTCTCGAATTCTTCCGGCGTTTGCACGTGGTCGGCTTGCAGATAGCTGGAGCCGATGTTCGAGGTCATAATCAGGATGGTGTTCTTGAAGTCTACGGCGCGGCCTTTGCCGTCGGTGAGGCGGCCGTCATCCATCACCTGCAACAGGACGTTGAAGACGTCGGGGTGCGCCTTCTCGATTTCGTCGAAGAGCACCACGGCGTAGGGACGGCGGCGCACCTGTTCAGTGAGTTGGCCGCCTTCTTCATAGCCGACGTAGCCCGGGGGCGCGCCGATCAAGCGGGCGACCGAATGCTTCTCCATATATTCGGACATGTCGATGCGGATTAGGGCGCGCTCGTCGTCGAAAAGGAATTCAGCGAGAGCGCGGGCGAGTTCGGTTTTGCCGACTCCGGTTGGGCCGAGAAAAATGAACGAGCCGATGGGGCGCTTGGGGTCGCTGAGTCCGGCGCGGGAGCGGCGGATCGCGTTGGCCACGCGTTCGAGAGCCTGGTCCTGGCCGATGACACGGTGGCGCAGGCGGTCTTCCATGGTGACCAGCTTTTTCACTTCGCCTTCGAGCATCTTGGAGACCGGGATGCCGGTCCACTTGGAGACGATGCGGGCGATATCTTCTTCGTCGACTTCCTCTTTGAGCATGCGCGGCGCGCCGGCGGCTTTGTTGTCGATTTTGGCCGACAGTTGTTTTAATTCTTCTTCGGCCTGGCGCAGCAATCCGTAGCGAATCTCGGCGACGCGCTGCAGGTTACCTCTGCGCTCTTCGGCCTGTTCTTCGATCTTGAGCTTCTCGATCTTTTCCTTGAGCTCGCGAGACTTCGCAATCAGATCCTTTTCTTTTTTCCAATTGGCTTTGAGGGCGTTGGACTTTTCGCGGATCTCGGCGAGTTCCTTTTCGATGACCGATAAGCGCTCGCGGGAGTTGGCATCGTCTTCCTTTTTCAGCGCCTGCTTCTCGATTTCGAGCTGCGTGGCCCGGCGCTCCAGCTGGTCGATATCAGTCGGAAGCGAATCGATCTGGATGCGAATTGAGGCAGCAGCTTCGTCGACCAGGTCGATGGCTTTGTCGGGCAGGAAGCGGTCGGAGATATAACGATGCGAAAGCGTGGCGGCGGCGACGATCGCCGAGTCTTTGATGCGCACCCCATGGTGCACTTCGTATTTCTCCTTCAGGCCGCGAAGAATGGCGATGGTGTCTTCGACATTAGGCTCGCCTACGAAAACAATCTGGAAGCGGCGTTCGAGGGCGGCGTCTTTTTCGATGTACTTGCGGTATTCGTTGAGCGTTGTAGCGCCAATGGCGCGGAGTTCTCCTCGCGCCAGCGCGGGCTTGAGCATGTTGGAGGCATCGATAGCGCCCTCGGCGGCTCCGGCGCCGACCAGGGTGTGCAGTTCGTCGATGAAAAGAATGACCTGACCTTGTGAGTCTTCGATTTCTTTCAAGACGGCCTTCAGCCGGTCTTCGAATTCGCCGCGGTATTTCGCTCCGGCCAGCATGGCTCCCAGATCGAGTGCGACTACGCGTTTGTTCTTGAGAACCTCGGGCACGTCGCCTGAGATGATGCGCTGGGCAAGGCCTTCGACGATGGCAGTTTTGCCTACGCCGGGTTCGCCGATGAGCACGGGATTATTTTTCGTGCGGCGGGAAAGAACCTGCACCACGCGGCGGATTTCTTCGTCCCGGCCGATCACGGGGTCGAGCTTGCCGCGGCGCGCTTGTTCGGTCAGGTCGCGGGCGTAGCGTTCGAGCGCCTGGTATTTTGCTTCGGGATTCTGGTCGGTGACTTTTTGCGAACCACGAACGGCAGTCAGTGCTTTCAGAATTGCATCGTGCGTGGCGCCGTGGCGGGCGAGGATCTGCTGGGCTGAGTCCTGCTTGAGGTGCGTGATGGCGAGCAGGAGGTGTTCGGTGGAAACGTATTCGTCTTTGAAGTTCGACGCCTCTTTGAAGGCTTGCTCGAGCAGCTTGTTAGTGGCGTTCGACATCGTTGCCTGCGCCGATTCTCCTGAGACCTTGGGGAGTTTCTCGATCTCGCGGTAGAGGTCGCTGAGGACGGCCTGCGGGCCGATGCCAATTTTTTCGAGCACGGGCGCGACGATGCCTTCTTTGTCTTCGAGCAGAGCGGCGAGCAGGTGGATCGGCAGAAGCTCCGGGTTGCCGTGCTCGGAGGCGAGGTCGTTCGCTCGCTGGACTGCCTCCTGCGCTTTTACGGTGAATTTATCCCAACGGATGGGCATGGGAAACTCCAATTGGTAATTTTGAAATTTGGTTATTGCGTAATTTCAAACACAGCTATCGCGAAATATCTTTGGCGACGCCGCCGCGAGCCTGTTTCGGCTCGCGCCTGAGTCCGCTGGCGGCGATGGCTTCTTCCCTGGCGCGGAGTTTCTCCAGGATCTTGATCTTCTCGGAGAAGCTGAGCGAGGCAAGGCGGTTACGCATCTCTTCCTTGCTCGGAAACTGAGGCGGAAAGTCTCGCTCGAACTGTGGCCATTTACCAATCAGATTGTGAGATTTGAGAATTGCTTTTAGCGTCGACTCGTCAATCGCGTCGCGCTCGGTCAGCCTCAGCATCCAGGACAGGTCTCTCGGGCGGTTCGTCGTGAGCGCGATGGCTATCAGATGTTCCGCCATCATTACAAAAACGGGTTCACCATCAACCGACAGTGGGAGGGAGCTGGCTACGGCCTCCCGTTCCAGATCGTTTTTCGCCATAAGAAACCGCACAGGCCAACCCTCGATCTCAAAGCACTCTCCAACCGTCTTATAGCCGTGTGCCACCAAATATTCGTGTAGCGCGGTCAAGCTCACGGACGAGCCGCCTGGGTCGAATGGAAGTATTACGAGTACCTCCATCACGAGCGTTGTTGCCGGTTCCGAGTATTGAACTGCGCCAACCGCGCCGCCAATGGCGTAATGACAGATCACGCCGTCGGCTCGCATTTGGTTGATGGCTTCTAGAGTCGCCTTCATTATTTTGCTGGCCTTCAAGCATTGTGAACTAACTCTGCTGCCGAGCCAAGCACCGAGTCAAACAAAACGGGAGGCCGGCAGGTTTAGCCGCCTCCCGTCAGAAAGCAAGTCGAGCTTCGCTCGACTGGACAGCCGAGGGCGTCTGTCCCCACATTACATAAGCCTTACGCGGCTTTGCTGGGGCCTTTCGCTTCCAGAGTCTTCTCGGTACCCACGCTGACTTTGATCTGCTTGGGCTTGGCTTCTGCCTTTTTGGGCAGAGTGACCTTCAGCACGCCCTTGTCGTAGGTTGCCGAGACTTTCTCGGAATCCACGGTCGTGGGCAGATTGAAGGTGCGGGTGAAGCTGCCATACTCGCGCTCCACACGACGGTAGTTCTCTTCCTTCTCTTCTTTCTCGATCTTGCGCTCGCCGTGCACGGTGAGGGTGTTGTTCTCGAGGTTGACGTTGATGTCCTTCTCGTCGATGCCCGGGACTTCGATCTTCAAAGTGACGTTGTGCTCGTCTTCGTAGACATCGACGGCGGGGGCAAAGCTTGAGGTAGTGAGGGACTCATCCCGCCCACCTTCGCGGTAAGACTCGCGGAAGGCGCGGTTGATGCGGTCCTGCAGGGTGGAAAGCTCACGGAAAGGCTCCCAACGGGTTAGTACTGTCATGGTCAAAATCTCCTTGTATGTTGATTTCTTAGGAATTCGGCAGTGCCGTTCACAACTTAGATGCTCACCCAGCGCACAAGGTAGCATAAAATATGAGTGTCTTGCTATCAATGCATATATGTTTTGTTTTCATCGGCTTACGATAGCTATTACGCACTTTAAATAGGCAGTTTCCGGAACATTCAGGAGGACAGGGTGGTCTTTGGCCTGACCGCGAACCTCGACCAGTCGGAGGGTGCGCTGGGCGTCGCAGGCGGCGTCGCCCAGCACTGTGAGGAAGTCGGCTTGACTGACGTGGTAGGAGCAAGAGCAGGTCACTAGGACGCCTCCTGGGCGCAGCATCTTCAGCGCGCGGAGATTGAGTTCTTTATAGCCGCGGAGGGCGGCGTCGAGGTCGCGCTTACTCTTGGCGAATGCTGGCGGGTCGAGGACGATGGTGTCGTGGCGCTGGCCGGAGGCGGAGTAGTCCTTCAGCAGATCGAAGGCGTTGGCTTCGATCCATTCGATCTCCGGCTGGCTCTGGCCGCGGTTAAGAGCGGCGTTCTGGTCGGCAACTTCGAGCGCTGGCCGGGAACTGTCTACGCCGGTGACACGTGAACAGCGGTGAACAAGATGAAGCGCGAAGCCTCCCTGATAGCAAAACACATCGAGGGCTTCGCCGTGAGCGTATTGAGCGGCGGCGGCGTAGTTCTCGCGCTGGTCGAGGAAGGCTCCGGTCTTCTGGCCTTCGAGGGCGTCGAAGTGGAACTGAACACCGTTCATGGTGAAAATGGTCGAGGTTTTTTCGCCCTGCACCAGACCCGAGACGCGGGGTCGCAGATCCTCGAGTTGGCGGACCCTGGGGTCCACGCGCTCGACAATGGACGCTGGATTCAGCCTCTCGCTGAGTTCTGAAGTCAGCGTCTGGCGCACGATCTCTGAGTCCATGGCCTGAGTCAGGATCTGCATCGAAAGAATGTCGTGATAGCGATCGACGATGAGACCGGGAAGGAAATCGGCCTCGCTGAAGATGACGCGGTAGGCATTGGAATCGTGGACCATCCCTTCACGATAGGCAATAGCGTCGGCGATGCGCTGGCGAAGCAGCGTGGGGAAGTCGGTGACGGGCTCGCGCGAGATGAGGCGGATTGCGATTTGCGAAGAGCTGGAATACAGCGCGCTGCCGAGCGGCTGGCCGCGATGATCTTGTATTCTGACGAGTGAGCCAGGGGGAACGCCTTCAGCCGATACGATGTCGGAGCGATAGACCCAGACGTGGCCGTCTTTCAGTCGGGATGATCCGCGTGCGGAAATCTTGACAATGGGAATGCTCGGACGGCTGGTCGCTTTGGGCATGCAGCAATCTTAAACGCTGGAGCCTAGCTGGCGGCTTGTTCGCTCGGAACGGTGGTGGGCTTCTCGGGCTTGCCGGAAGTGCGGGTGCGCATTTCGTACTGAGCGGCCTCTAGATCAACGTGAAGCGAATCAAGCGCCGTCATCGGCATCTCCGTGCCCCAGGTTTCCATTTCGTGCTCGGTCCAGCTTCCGTTCAGGCGGATGGCGCCGGTAATGTCTTCCGGGAAGGCATGACGAAAATCTCCCTCGCGGATGAGGATGTCGCCGATGAGCCGGCCTGTATGCATGTCGAAAACGCGGCGGGTAGCCTGGCCCGCGGCATTATTGAAGCAAAGGAAAACCTCGCCGGCATCGGCGAATTCCTGGCGGTAGTACCAGGCCTGAGGAGCATCGATCTTGGGATGATGGCGGCGCGAGCGCTTGTGTTCGGGCTCAAGCGCCAACATTTCGTTTGCGGGATTGAAGTACAGAATGCGCTGGCAGGAATCGCAGACCACGGTTTGCTGGCCGGTGCGGACGTCGTTATAGGTCTGTGGCCGCAGCATAACCTGGCAAGCCATGCATTTGTGATCGAGCACCTCAGAGATGCCGCTGCCGCGAAACTTGGAAACACGCTCGTAGTGCCGTAGGAGATCCTCATTGACGCCGGCCCGCATCTGGTCGCGCTTGGCGCGCCACTCGACGAGCTGCTTTTCGTCCTCGGCGGTGCGCTGGCGGGCGTCATCCTTTTCCTTTTCGATCTCAGCGGCTTCGGCCTTCAGCTCTGCCTGGGCTGCTTTTACTTCCTTGTCGCGCGCATCCGCATTCACCATCAGTTCAAGAATCTTGTCCTCAGTGGCGGCGATTTCTTTCTCGGCGAACTGGATTTCGTGCAACAGCGCCTTGTACTGCTCGTTGGTTTTTACGTCTAGAGACTGGTCACGGTACTTGGATATCTTGCTGCGAAGGTCGGTGATCGCGGTGTCGTATTTGCGTCGGGCGGCTTCGTCTGCCTTGACGGCGCCCTGAGCTTTCTCCAATTGGGCTTTGGTGTCCGCCAGCTTGTGTTCGATGGCAGCGACGCGTTTGGGGAGTTCAGCGATTTCATCCTGCAGGCGGCGGATTGCCTTGTCCGCTTCTTGCAGGCGCAACAGGTTTTCTATTTCTAGAAGCATCCCGAGGTGACTCAGACTCAATTCTAACACGCGGAAACGACGCTTTCTCCCTGATCGCGGGCTGGAGCAGCCGCGCAGGTGGCCCTCCCCGGTGTAAACTCTTTCGTTCGCGACTTGCGCTTCCGTTCCTACTTTTATTCCCGGAGTTTCATCGTGAAGAAACAGATTTCATTCGCCACACTTGCTCTAATCCTTCTAACTGGCTTCCTTACGCCCCTTTGGGCGCAATCGTCCTCGACGGTAAAGCCGCTTACCATTGAGGCAATGTTCGCGCCGGGGGGGCTCACCGGGCGCGGTCCGGAAAACATGGAGTGGAGCCCCGACGGGACGAAGTTCTCCTATGTGCAGCGCGACGACGAAGGGGAACACGGCGAGCTGTGGTATGTGGATGCGGTGACGGGTGAGAAAAAAGTTCTTGTCAGCGCCGCCAAACTGGCCTCGCTGGCGCCCGACGCCACCAAAGTAAAGGATGAGCGCGAACGCGAGCGCCTGACGCGCTATCACGTCGCGGCCTACCTGTGGGCGCCGGATTCGAAGCACCTGATTTTCGATTCTCAGGGCCAGCTCTGGCTTCTTGATCTGGCGACCGGCACTGCCGTGCAGTTTACCTCGGCACCCGACCCCAGCGTCGACCCCAAGTTTTCTCCGGACGGCAGCCACGTTTCTTACGTTCGCAAGCACAACCTCTACGTCCGGCCGGCGAGCGGTGAGGGTGAGAAACAGCTCACCAAGGACGCAGGGGAGAACGTGTTCAACGGCGAAATCGACTGGGTCTACGCCGAAGAGCTGGCCGTGCGCAGCAATTATTTCTGGTCGCCTGACAGCCGGCAGATTGTCTTTCTGCACATGGACGAAACCAGGGTGCCCAGCTATCCGCTCGTCAACTTGAGCCCGACGCATCCAACCGTGGACGAAGAAAAATATCCCGAGGTGGGAGATCCAAATCCTGTGGTCAAGCTGGGCGTGGTGGGTGCCGACAAAGGCAAGGTTCGCTGGATTTCTTTGACCAACGATGAAGACTCCTATATCCCACGCTTTGGCTGGGTCCGCGACGGCGTCATCTGGGCGGAGGTTCTTAACCGCACCCAGGACAAGATGGATTTGTATTTCGTGGATGCGAAGTCGGGGAGGTCGCGCATCATTATGACAGAATCCACTCCCGGCGCATGGATCGATTTCGAACATGTGGAGGTTCGCTTTCTGAATTCCAGCGGCGGCTTCCTGTGGCCGAGCTGGCGCGACGGGAACATGCATCTGTATCTCTACAGCTTTGACAAACAGAATCCGCTCGCGGCTGACGCAAAGCTGGAGCGGCAACTCACGCAGGGCGACTACGAAGTGCTGAGAATCGAGGGAGTGGACGAATCGGCCGGGGCCGTATTTTTCTCGGCTAACAAAGACGATCCAAGGCAACGGCATATTTTCTCGGTCAAGCTGGACGGGACCGGCTTCCAGCAGCTCACCCACGATAAGGGAGTTTACTCGGCCCAGTTTTCCGAGGATGGCAAGCACTACGAGCAAACATTCTCAGCTCCTTTGACAGCGCCGCGGATATCGTTGTGCGCGGTGGCAGGCGCATGTGCCCCGGTGTGGCAGGCACGCGATGAATTTGCGGAGTATGGACTGCGGTCGCCGAAATTTATGGAGTTCAAGGCGGACGACGGCACCACACTTTACGGACGTTTGTTGTTGCCTCCGGAAGCGCCGGCAAGCGGCAAGGTTCCGTTGATCGTGCATATCTACGGAGGGCCTGGGGGACAGACAGTCCTGAAACAACCGGAGGATCCGTTCGATGAGATCCTGTCGCGCCGGGGCTTCGCAATTTTCTCGGTCGACAATCGCGGGACTCCGGGCCGCGACCGGAAGTTCCAGACCGCCATTCGCCACGAGTTCGGGGCGATTGAGTTGAAAGATCAGCTTACGGCACTCGATCAGCTTCTCGCCGAGTACCCGCAGCTCGATAAAGATCGCATTGCGATATGGGGATGGTCGAACGGCGGTTCGATGACGCTCTACGCGATGACGCACTCCAACCGTTTCCGCGCCGGAGTTTCAGTGGCGCCCGTGACCGATTGGGTCAACTACGACTCGATTTACACGGAGCGCTACATGGGCTTGCTGAAGGACGAGGCGAAGAGCTATGCCGAATCCGATATGACCAAGGCCGCCGCCAATCTGCACGGAGCGCTGATGCTCGCCCACGGCACGGGCGACGACAACGTGCATTTCCAGAACAGCGTTCAGATGATTGACGCTCTAATCACGGCGGGTAAACAGTTCCGGCTGATGATCTATCCCAACAAGACCCATGGCATCTCCGGCAGCGATGCGCGCGAGCACCTGTTTCACATGATTGAAGATCACTTCGAGCGGGAGCTGAAGTAGCCGAAGCTAAAGTAACGAGGATCTACCTGCGCTTGTCGGGCTTGCGGGACGAACTGACTCGATTCGTGCTTTCTTTCGTCGAACCGTCTTTGTTGGAAATCTCTTTCGATGAGCTGTCCTTGGTGGAACTCTCCTTCGATGAGCTTTCCCCCGACGAACCCTCCGACTTGGACTTTTCTTCCTTCTTCGAGTCTTTTCCGCCGCCATCGGAGCTGGGCACGTGGGACTTGTTGGCGTAGTCGGTCACGTACCAGCCCGATCCCTTGAACTGTACGGCGGGCGCGGAAATCATCTGCTCAACCCGGCCGCCACATTCGGGACACTTTTTGACCATCTTGTCGGAGAATTTCTGGATTTTCTCGAAGCGATGACCGCACTTCTCGCATTCATATTCGTAAAGAGGCATGGTTTTTGAGACGTTTGTGAGAAAAAGCTAAATCCGTTCTGATTCTAGGGGCCGGGTTCGATTGCGTCAATTCTGCCTGGGGGTATAAATAAGGCGCGAGAAAATTCCTATACCCTGGTTTGTGACGCTCCTGGCACCAGAGTCGTCTCTTTCATCGGGTTGTTTTTCTGTCTAACATTCGAGGAAGAAATAAGGGGGCGATCCATGAAGGTCCTGGTGGTCGAATCAGAAGATGCGGTCTTAAAGGCTGCGGGCGTTATGCTTAACAAGCTCGGCTATGAAGTTGGACTGGCGCCGAACTGCAGTGAAGCGCTCCGTATTTACTCGGACAAAGGGCCTCATGACGTTGTTCTCATCGCGTTGAAATTCCTGCGCAGTTCCAATGCCGGTGGCGCCAAACTGATTGAAGCCCTCCGTGAGAAGGATCCCAAGCAAAAATTCGCCTTCATCACGGCATCGCCCGTTCTGAAAAAGCCATTCTCCCTCCAGGAATTGGATGATTTCATGGGTGCTTTTCGGCGGCCGGCGAGAAGCCGCTTTGGATGAGGTTCGGCTCAAGGGATTCTCGATGCTTACGCTAGAGTCTACTTCGGAAACTGTTCCGCGAGGCGCTTGGGGATGGTATTGCGCCAGGCCGAAGAGAGTGCTTTCTGCAGTGTTGTCCTGCTGACTTTCTTGAGGTGCACCGTGGTGGCGCCGCGGCGTCCCCATGCCCCGTTAGCCGGGACGAAAACGCCCGGGTAGTCCTTCGAGAAATAGTGTTGCTGCTCCGGGGTGAGCTTGACCATGCCCCAACCTTTGGCGGGATAGCCAAGGGTACAGAAGATCTTTCCCACGACGCGGAAGTCGGGGTGATCCATGTGAGCGTGCTCTGTGGTTCCGGGAAGAGACAGTGCCAGGCGGCGAAAATCGTTGGCGGTCATGCAGAAATCTCCATGGACGGAACGTGCACACCTTACCACAATGGCTTGCGAGGCTCTGAAGTTACGGCTGCCGCAGTGGTAGACTCCGGCCATGAAGGATGTCGGCCGCAAACTTGGGTCCGAGACTGACGAGCTTAAAACTGCTCCGTCGCAGACTTCTGAGTCCGCGCTCGCGCCGCGCCCGGCTCTTTATCTCGTCGCGACGCCGATCGGCAATCTGGAAGACATCACGCTGCGCGCCCTGCGCGTGCTCAGGGAAGTAGATCAGATCGCCTGCGAAGACACTCGCCGGACGCAGAACCTGCTCAACCACTACGGCATCACGACCCGCACCATCAGCTACCACGAGCACAACGAGATGACGCGCGCCGCGGAGCTTGTGAAGGAAATGCAGGAGGGGGCGAGTGTTGCGCTGGTGACGGATGCAGGCATGCCCGGGATCTCGGACCCAGGATACCGGTTGATTTCACTGGCGATTCGGCATCATGTGCCTGTGGTGCCGATTCCCGGAGCGTCGGCATTTCTGGCGGCGCTGGTGGCGAGCGGACTGCCGACGGATTCATTTCGCTTCAGCGGATTTCTTCCGGCCAAACGCGGCGAGCGACTGGCTGCGCTGGAAGCAATCAAAACTTCGCCGCGCACCCAGGTTTTCTACGAAGCTCCTCACCGGATTGTTGAGGCGCTTGCGGATGTTGTCGAGGTTCTGGGGGAAGCGCGGCATGTGGTGATCGCACGAGAAGTAACCAAGCTGCATGAAGAGTTCCTGCGCGGGCGTGCGGGAGAGATTCTCGCAGCGTTTCAGGCGCGTGATGCAGTGAAGGGCGAGATCACGCTGTTGATCGGTAAGGTCGAGGAATCTGACTCACAGGCTTCCGCGGCGCCGGGGGTGAGTATCCGCCACAGGGTTGAGCAGATTATGAGCGAAGAGAAGGTCGACGAGAAAGCCGCGCTCAAGAAAGTGGCGAAAGAGCGTGGGGTTTCAAAGAGCGAAGCTTATCGGGAGTTGCAGAGGAGCAAGTGAAGCGCGGTTCCTACTTCCCCGCCAGTTCCCGCTTCACGGCTTCGCTAACCATCTTCCCATCCACCCGCATGCCAGCGCCGGAAAAACGAGCCATGACGTTCTTCATGACCGTGCCCATCTCTTTCATGGTAGGAGAGCCCATTTCGGCGATGACAGCTTTCACGCCAGCAACCACCTCCGCTTCGCCGGATGCTTTGGGCAGGTAGGTCTCGATCAGCACGATCTCGGCGGCTTCTTTGTCGGCCATCTCCTGGCGTCCACCTTTGGTGAACTGCTCGACCGACTCTTTACGCTGCTTGATCAGCGTTGTGAGGACGGCCTGAGACTCTTTGTCATCGAGCGGCGCCATTTTTTCGATCTGGCGATTCTGCAGCGCACTCTTGACCATGCGCAGGGTGGAGAGGCGCTGCTCCTCGCGTGCCTTCATCGCGGCGGTGATGTCTTTCTGGATCTGTTCGACTAGGCTCATATTGCGCCAATTATATCGGAGGAACTAGAAGCTTACGCCTTGTGGTATCCGATCGCGTCTGTCACCAAACGATCAAGACGTGCATCTTATGCTCAGGAGGAAGCAGCCATGAGCAGACTCGCCATTTGGGCACAACTGGAAGCGAAACCGGGAAAAGAAAAAGAGGTGGAAGATTTTCTGAAGTCGGCGCAACCGCTGGCCGAACGCGAAGCAGCGACCCTCAGCTGGTATGCCATTAAAATGGGACCCGGCAAATACGGTATCTTCGATACCTTTGCCGATGAAAACGGCCGCAACGCCCACCTCAACGGCGAAATTGCCAAGGCGCTCTTCGCCAAAGCCAAGGATCTTTTTTCCAAACCCCCGGATGTTGCAAAGCCGGAAGTTCTCGCCGCGAAGTCCACCCACGCCTGACGCCATCCGCCAGTGCCGTTTTCAGATACGGCACTGGCGTTAGTATTTCAGAACACGCCAGCGTTTCCGATAGACTACTGGAGGACCAAATTTTTCGGATCCTCAGGACCCAATCGAAATGCTGCGCAAGAACCGTCTTTTTACTCCCGGGCCGACGCCGCTGCTGCCGGCGGCGCAAACGGCCATGGCTTCCTTTACAGCGCATCACCGCACCGCCGACTTCCGGGCGCTGTTCCAGCGTGTGCTTACAGACATGAAGGACTTCATCGGCACGCAGAATGACGTGCTGGTTCTGGCTTGCTCAGGTACGGGCGTGATGGAGGCCTCGGTCTCGAACCTCACGTCTCCGGGAGACAAAGTTTTGGTGCTCACGGCTGGCAAGTTCGGCGAGCGCTGGACGGGATTGGCCAAGGCGTTTGGCTGCAAGGTTGACGTGTTGAGCGCGCCCTACGGCGAATCGTTTTCCTTGGATGAAATTCAAGCCAAGCTTACTTCCGATGTGCGCATAGTGTTTGTGCAGGCTACCGAGAGTTCGACCGGGGTGCGGCATGATGTTGAAGGGATTGCGAAAATCGTGCGGGCTCAGGGTGAGGAAACTCTGCTGGTGGTAGATGCGATCACCGGCCTGGGCACGACCCATCTCGACGTGGATGGTTGGGGCGTGGACGTAATTATCGGTGGATCGCAGAAGGCGCTGATGATCCCTCCCGGCCTCGCGTATTGCGCGGTGAGCGAGCGGGTGTGGCGGCGGATGGAAACCACGACTTCTCCGCGGTTCTACTTCGACTTGCGCAAGGAGCGCAAGGCCGCGGCCAAAGGGGAATCAGCCTACACGCCGCCTACATCGTTATTTGCCGCGCTGGGGGCGGCCTTGGAGTTCATCCGCGGAATGGGGAACGGTGATCTGGCTAAGGGACGCGAAGCGCTGGTCGACAATGCCGAACTCTGCGCAGAGATGACTCGTGCCGGCGTTCAGGCAGTGGGGTTGAAGCTTTTCGCGACCTCACCCGCATCCGCGCTCACCGCGGTCCGCTCGCCCGACGGGATTGACTCCGGAAAGATCATCAAAGAATTCCGCGACTCATTCGATGCCGTGGTGGCGAATGGCCAGGGCGAGATGAAAGGCCAGCTCTTCCGCATCGCGCACATCGGCTACTACGACTACCTGGATACGATTGGCATCCTGGGCGCGCTTGAGCACGTGCTGGCGCGTTGCACTGGAAGAACGGTCGAGTATGGAGCGGCGGTGCGCGCGGCCCAGCAAGCGTACGCGCACGGCCTCTCGGGTAGCCGTCAACCGGTCGGAGCCTAAGGAGCGTGACGCGCGGGCTAAACCCACTAGACTTGTAGACGGCGACTAGTTGATGGTGAAGGTCATTGGGGCCGAGGTTTCAGCCGAGGTCCCGCCACCGTACTGGCCGCCGGGGATGCCAGGATTGGTCACCGTTACGGCTACTGTACCCGGAGTAGCCACATCCGTTGCTGGGATCATGGTCATTAACTGCGTGCCCGGGCTCACAACGGTGGTTGTCTCGGCCGTGCCGTTCCAATAGATGGTGGCGGTGCTGCTAAAGTCGGTGCCGTTGACCGTCAAAACGAAAGCCTGACTGCCGTGAGTGATGTTCGGAGGGGCGAGTTCGGTGATCGTGGGCATCGAGCCCGCCGTCGGCGGAGTGGTGGCCGGTTTGCTGTAACCGCATGCCATGCTTAGGGCGAGAAGCCCGGCTAGAAATACTGTTTTCGCAATCTTCATGACTGTTCTCCTGCGGGACAAGGGTCGATAGACAACGAACGATCGGTCCCGACTGAGAAAAAGTTTAGGAGACATGCGCCGCTGCGGTGTCAGAAGGGTGTCATTTCCGTGTCAACATTTTGTCCGAGCAAAAGTCTTAATTCAAAAGGATAAATTCTCTCTTGAAAATCGTCATCGCCGAGAAAATCTCAGCCGCTGCGGTCGAGCAACTGAAAGAGCCGGGCTGGACTGTCCTTACCGCGGACCAGCTTGACGGGAAGCTCTCTGACCATCTCGAGTCAGCCGACGCGTTGATTGTGCGCTCCGCCGTGCAGGCGGATGCAGTCCTGCTCTCCTCTGCGAAGAAGCTGCGCGTTGTCGGCCGGGCAGGCGTAGGTGTCGATAACATCGATCTGGACGCGGCTACGCGGCAAGGCATCGCCGTGATGAACACGCCCGGGGCGAATGCCGTGGCCGTAGCCGAACAGACCCTCGGGATGATGCTCGCCATGGCGCGCCACCTCTGCCGCGCCGACGCGCTCATGCACGCCGGGCGATGGGAAAAGAAGTCTCTGCAAGGCACGGAGCTGCGGGGAAAAACTCTGGGGATCGCCGGGCTCGGCCGCATCGGCATGGAAGTCGCACGGCGGGCGCGTGTGTTTGGGATGGAGATTGTCGGGCATGATCCGTTTGTTTCCGTCAGCGTGGCGAAAGAGCAGGCCATCCGTTTGGTCAGCCTGGATGAACTTTATGCGGCAGCCGATTACATCACACTTCATGTTGGCCTCACGCAGCAGACTGCAGGCATGATCAACGAGGCCTCGCTCAAGAAAATGAAAAAGGGTGTCCGCCTGGTGAATTGCGCGCGCGGGGAGCTGGTGCAGGAGGCTGATCTGGTGCAAGCGCTGAAACAAGGCCACGTGGCCGCCGCGGCGCTCGACGTTTTCAACGAGGAGCCATTGAGAAGCTCGCCCTTCCAGACGATGGAGAATGTGATTCTCACGCCTCACATCGGCGGGCAGACGTACGAGGCGCAGGAGGCCGTGGGAGTGCAGATTGCGCAACAGGTGCGGGAATACCTGAAGCACGGCGTCATCCAGAACGCGGTGAACGTGCCCTCTGTGTCCGCGGAAGAGTACGCCGAGATGCAGCCTTACATCGTTCTCGCCGAACGCATGGGAGCATTCCTGGCGCAAATTTCCGAAGGCTCGATTGAAGAAATCTCGCTGCGCTACAGCGGACATATCGCGGAGTGGAAGACCGACCTCATTCGCAACGGCGCGATCAAGGGCATCCTCAACCAGGCGCTCGAGGAAAAAGCCAACCTGGTGAACGCCGCGTCCCTGGCCGGCCTTCGCGGGCTTCGCATTCATGAAGCGCATAAAGCGAAGGCCTCAACCGGCGGCGCAGGGAGCGTGCTCTCCGTCTTCCTGAAAAGCTCGACGGAAGAACACATGGTGAAGGGCGCCGTTCTGCACGGAACTGCGCCACGTCTCATCCACATTGATGGCATCGACGTAGAGGCGCCGCTCGAGCGCAATCTCATCTACCTGCGCAATCGCGACGTGCCGGGCGTCATCGGCAAGGTGGGCACGATCCTCGGCGAAGGCGAGATCAACATCGCCGACTTCTCGCTGGGGCGGCGCAGCGCCGAGGCGTCGTCGGAGCCGCGTGAGGCCATCGCCGTGGTACACGTGGACGGACGCGTGCCGGACGATGTGCTTAGAAAGCTGGAAAAAATTCCCGCCGTACGACAGGCCAAGTCGGTGCGGCTTTTCTGAGTCGGGATTCGCGACACTCAGGAGTTCGCTTCGTCTCGCCGCAGCTTCTTGCTCTCCGCCAACAAGGCCATCGAGTGCATCAAATTCTGCAGCGTGACAATGCCCACCAGCCGCTGATCTTCGACCACCGGAATGATGCTGAGATTGCGTGACGTGAGCTTGCGGAAGGCCGTAGCCAGCGACTCCTGCCGCACTGAGACTTCGAAGATTTTGTTCATCACAGCCTGCACGTAGCCGTTGCCTTCCATGCGCAGCGCCTCCAGAATGCGCTGCCGCGAAATCACTCCGACCATGTCGCTGCCGCGCACCACGGGGAAGTCATCCTGCAGGGAGTGCACTGCCTTCTCCAGCGCGTCTTCGAGCGTGTCCGCCGGCGAGAGAGTGGCGAAATCGGTAAGCATCACTTCTTCCAGACGCACATTGTCCAGCACCGACTGGAAGATAACCGCGCGCTCCTCAAGTTGCGCAGCCGAAAAGATAATAATGCCCACCATGGTGAGCCAGGCATTGCTGAACAGACCTGCAACCATCAGAACCATGGCGATGGCGTGGCTGATTGAGACCGCACGGCGTGTAGCAGCGGCAGGATCAATCGTGCGCGCGAAATAGGCCCGCAGAACCCGGCCTCCGTCGAGAGGATAAGCCGGCAGAAGATTCAAACCGGCGAGATATAGGTTGGCCCATACCAGGCTGCGCGGCAGGTTGCTCGGCTGCAAGAAAGGCCACTCCCAAAGCTTTGCTCCGGGAACAGTCGCGGAGATGACGCCGGCTGCCAGCACGGCGAACACAAGATTTACCAGTGGCCCAGTCAGTGCAATGCGAACGTCCCGCTGCCAGACCGCCGCACCGGACGGCTGAGGTTCCACGCGCGATTCGTCGAAAACGGTTACACCGCTGAGCGGCAAAAGAATGACTGCTTTTGGAATCAACCCCGCCCGCCGCGCCACGAGCATGTGCGCGATTTCGTGGGCCGCAACGCAGGCCAGCACGATTCCAACCAGGGCCAGGTCCCGCGGTCCGTTGGCTGAGCCGTGGCTGTTGTATTCCGTCCAGAAAACGAATAAAGGCAGAATCAAAAACGTCAGGTGAAGCCGGACCTCGACTCCGAACAGGCGTCCGACATGAATGGAGAAACTTCGCATGAGGTCTAGCTACTACAAGTATTTTACATGGTCGGATATATTGGCTCCGGATGCGGCAACTAATCGAAGGTACAGAGCCGTGCGCGTGATCGCCGGAAAATACCGGGGGCGGCCTCTGCGGTCGTTGCGCGGTACGGATATCCGTCCCACGTCGGACCGCTTACGCGAAACTCTGTTCAATGTGCTTACTGCCGGCAATCCCCAGGCGCTCGAAGACAGTGTTTGGGTCGATCTGTTTGCCGGCACGGGCGCAGTGGGAATTGAAGCGATCAGCCGAGGCGCCAGGCAAGTTTATTTCGTGGATACCTCGGCGGCCGCTGCAAAGCTAATTGAGCAAAACCTACAGAGCCTGGGAATCGCGTCCGGTTATAAAATCCTGCGTGATGATCTTTCCGGAATTCTCTGGCGCCTGCAGCGCCAGCATGTCGCTGCCGACGTAGTGTTCCTCGACCCACCGTATCGCATGCAGCATGCCTACGAGGAGACCCTTTCGGCGCTCGCCGATTCATCGGTGGTGTGGGCAATGTCGCTGGTTGTGGCGGAACATGAAAAGAAGTTTGATCCCGGCGATGAATTTGGATCGCTGCGGCGAACCCGCAAGCTGGTGCAAGGAAATGCCGCTCTCAGCTTTTATCGCATCGGCGGGCGTCCGGACTTGAGTGTTTGAGCGTGATGCCCCGGTCGGAGCTGGCTGGACGTCACTAGCTGGGCGACACTACATGATCAGATCGCTGCTGGTGCGCACAATGGGGTGCTGCATCTCCTGCAGGTCGTTCTTCACCATGTTGAGGCCGTAAACGCAGCCCTCGAACTCGCGCGAAAGATGGGCGAACAACGGCGCGACCTTGGCGTATTCGAAGTGCTCGAACTTCGAGACGATGTAGTAGCTTTCTTTTCCCGCCTTCATCCACTCCACAAAATTCTCCAGGCGATGGCGGCGCAGCCGGAAGTGATTGATGCTCTCGGGAAACATTCCGGTGAAGAACAACGCATAATCTCCAATGTGCTTGCGTACCTGGCGTTCCCGGTCAAACGAGGGCGCGGGGCCGTAGACCGGATCGGCCTCGAGCAGCATTTCGCCCAGGTCGGTCACCGGACGGTCGGCGATGTCATGAATCTTGAACAACTGATCAGTCTCGCAGAACTCCGTCAGCAGATGCGAGACGTAGGCAACGACTTGTGGGTCCCGAATACCGATCTCCTGGGCATAGTGGCGTCCCACCAATTCCTGGAAAAGCTGCCGCAGCGGATGAGATTCCGGAATCACGCCTCTTCGGGCTCCCTGAAAGCCGCGTTGCTTACGGCCTTCCAATGTTCGTTAGTAACTAGTTATCCCAGTCTCGAAACAAACGCAAGTGACTTTTGTTTATCCCTCCTATCGTTTTTCGTAATCATTAGAAGCGTGCCGATCGTTGCCAGGTTGCGCGGGTGTTTTGTTGGCAGACGCACGCGTCGGCTGCTAAACACAAACAGGTTGGTTCGCTAATAGAATCGCGTGTAGGAGGGAATCGCAAATGGAAAGACTGAACATCTCCAGTGGCACACCTTGGGAACCCGTTGTGGGTTACTCGCGTGCAGTGAAGGTTGGATCGTACATCCATGTGTCGGGAACCACCGCGACCGGACCGGACGGCAAGATTGTGGGCGCGGGAGATGTCTACGCCCAGGCGGTGCAGACCTTGAAGAATATCGAAAGCGCACTGCACAAGGCCGGCGCGAACATGAAAGACGTGGTCCGCACGCGCATGTATGTGATCAACATCGTAGAGTGGGAGAAAATCGGCAAGGCGCATGGAGAGTTCTTTCGCGATATCCGTCCCGCAACTTCCATGGTGCAGGTGAGCGCTTTCATCTCGCCCGAAATGCTGGTCGAAATCGAAGCCGATGCCTATGTCGCAGGGAAGTGAGAGTAGAATTCCACCATTCCAAAGCCTGTGCGGCAACCGGGAGATGCCAGAGTGAAGAACAACGTGAAGAACTATGCGTGGATACTGCTTTTCGCGGCTGTGATTCCTGCGGCAGCGCAACAGAAAGACAAGGCTCCGTCCGAGTCCTGGACGGTCATTCGTGCCGGGTCTCTAATCGATGGCAAGTCCGCCGCGGCGCGCCGCGACCAGGTGATTGTCATTCACGGCAATCGCATCGAGAGTGTTGGCGACGCGGCAACCGCCAAGACTCCCGCCGGCGCTGCCGTAATCGACTTGTCGAAAGCCACGCTGCTGCCCGGCCTCATCGATTCCCACACCCACATCTTTTTGCAGGGAGAGGATCCAGCGCAGGGAGGATACGACGCCAACATCCTGAACGCACCGCTCGCCCTGCGTGCGGCGCGGGCTACGGTTTCTGCGCGGCGGGCGCTGGAGCAGGGCTTCACGACTCTCCGCGATGTTGAAACCGAAGGCGCAGGTTATGGCGATGTCGGCATTAAAGAGGCGATCGAGCAGGGCTATATTCCAGGGCCGCGCTTATTTGTCGCGACCCGCGCCATCTCGACCACCGGTGGCTATCCGCTCGAGGGCTACGCTCCAGAACTCGACATGCCCAAGGGCGTGCAGATTGTCGACGGCCCGGTCGAAGCCCGGAAGGCGGCGCGGGAACAACTCGATCATGGCGCCGACTGGATCAAGGTTTACATGACACATCGTTCGTGGGTGGGCAAGAACGGCGAACTGGTCTCCCAGCCCACGCTGACGCTCGAAGAGTTGCGGGCGGTGGTGGACGAAACTCACGGCTGGGGTAAGAAAGTCGCCTGTCACGTGTATGGAGGCATCGGCTTGCGCCGGGCGCTCGACGGTGGATGCGACTCGATCGAACATGGCCTCGATCTCGATGACGCCGCGATTGCCCAGATGCTGAAACAAGGCACCTGGTACGTACCGACGATCAGCGTCTATTACGGCGACTGGGCTCCGGCCGACACGCAAGCCGGGCAGCGCGACCGGCTGCGCGCCTCCGTCCACGAGCAGTCGTTCAAGAAGGCGCTGAAGGCCGGGGTGAAAATTGTTTTCGGCACCGACATGGGCGGAATCCCCTGGACCGAGCCCATCGCGCAGGAGTTCCCGCGCATGGTGGAGCTGGGTATGCAGCCGATGGACGCCATCCAGAGCGCAACCTCACGTGCCGCCGTTATGCTCGATATGGAAGGCAAGATCGGCGTGATTGCGCCGGGAGCTTTTGCTGACATTATTGCGGTGAACGGTGATCCTCTGTCCGACATCAAAGTGCTGGAAAACGTGCAGTTCGTCATGAAGGATGGCAAGGTATTCAAGAGCGAGAAACCGTGAAGGGGTGCAAATTCCTTTTCTTGCTCCGGTGAATTAAAGATTGCTCACATCGTTTCAATTCACTTGACAATGGCATCGCGGCGAGCATAATTCATCAATCCGGTCCCTGCCTTGGATCGGCATTTGGCTCAGAGAAGTCTGTGCAGAGCCGGAGGAGGTGTTTATGAGCGTGCTGGAACTTTGTGACCGGGAAATCGCGGCTGTGCCGCTCGATGCCACCGTAGCCGACGCCATCAACAAAATGCTCGACCACCATGTAGGAGCCGTCGCCGTGGTCGATTCCGAATACCGGGTCGCAGGAATCTTCACCGAGCGCGACGTCCTGCGCAAGATGGCGCTCACCCGCACCGACCCGCAGACCACCTCGGTCCGCGAACTGATGACCACGCCAGTAGAAATGGCGACGCGCCGCACCGGCGCGGGCGAGGCTCTCACCACCATGCTGGAACGCCACTTCCGTCACCTCCCGGTAGCCGACGACAACGGCAAGCTGCTCGGGATTCTCTCCATCCGCAACCTGCTGGAGTGGCGCGTCGATGACCTCAGCCGTGAACTCGAGTCGCTCGAACAATATGTCTCTAATGACGGGCCGGGAGGCTAGCGCGAGCTTTCGCTGCGTCTGACGTTCATGTGGGACGGCCGCCCCTTCGGCTTCGCTCAGGGCAGGCCCTCGGCTGTCCGGTCGAGCGAAACTCGACTAATCCCTTCGCCAAGGTTCCCTTTCGCCGTTCTGAGGATTTCTGTACAATTCAACCGCTTAAATACAGGAGAAACTCTGTGCAGAACTTTAAAAGTCCCCGGATGTTTTTCGTCGCGCTGCTCGCGTTAGCCGTCCCACTTGTCGCTCAGCAAGGTTCTAAGCCCGTTGTTATCCACGCGGGGCACGTGCTCGACGTGAAGACTGGCAAGCTGCTTTCCGATCAGACGGTCGTTATCGAGGATGGGAAGATCGTGAGCGTCGCAGGCTCCGCGGAAACCAAGGGTCCCGCCGATGCTCTGCGCATCGAACTGCCTAACGCAACCCTCCTCCCGGGATTGATCGACGCCCATACGCATCTCACGATGGATCCCAAGTTCGGCTATGAGGAACTCGGCGTTTCCATACCGCGTCAAACTTTGACTGGCGCCAAGAACGCCCGGGTTACACTCGAAGCCGGATTCACCACAGTCCGCAACGTGGGCGCGTCCGGATACACCGATGTCGCCTTGCGCGACGCCATCAATGCCGGCGACGTGCCCGGGCCAAGAATGCTGGTGAGCGGCCCGCCGCTCAGCATCACGGGAGGACATGCGGACAACAATCTGCTGCCGTTCGAATATCACGCGACCTCCGACGGCGTGGCCGACGGTGTCGACGGCGTCCGTCACATGGTCCGGCAGAACATCAAGTATGGCGCAGACTTGATCAAATTCATGGCGTCGGGTGGGGTGCTCTCGAAGGGAGACAACCCGCAAGCCTCGCAGTACACACTGGAAGAAATGAAGGCCATTGTATCCGAGGCCCATCGCCTGGGTCGTAAAGTTGCCGCCCATGCCCACGGAGCCCAGGCCATTCTTTGGGCGTCCGAGGCGGGAGTGGATTCCATCGAGCACGGCTCCTACATTGATGACGCGGACATCGCGGAGATGAAAAAGAATGGCACCTATCTTGTGCCCACGCTTTATCTGGGCGATTGGTTCATGGAGAATGCCGAAAGAAACCACGTCCCCGATTTTCTGCTCGTCAAAGCGAAGGCGGTCATGCCGGCTGCGCGCAAAAACATCGCACACGCTTTTGCCAGCGGCGTGAAGGTGGCGTTCGGCACCGATGCCGCCGTTTATCCTCACGGACTGAACGCCCATGAGTTCGCCGTGATGGTCAAGCTGGGGTTGACGCCGCTGCAGGCGATTCAGGCGGCCACGATCAACGCCGCTGATCTACTGGGATGGCCAGGGAAAGTCGGAAGCCTCGATCCAGGCGCGTGGGCCGATATCGTCGCGGTCGATGGCGATCCGCTGAAGGACGTGACCATTCTTGAGCACGTGAAATTTGTCATGAAGGGCGGCGAGGTCGTGCGCAACGAATACGCGAAGTGACTGAGGCGCCGCCGAAATCGCTCGGGAAGGGCATGGCTTCAGCCGTGCCGCCCAGGGTAGATAGAGAGATGCGGCTTTAGCCGCTGAGGGAGTCACGTTTTGTCCTTCCGCGCCCGTTCCGTGACCCAATCCGTCCAGAAGGAAGAAGCCCCGCTGGCCAGCAGAGGAGCCTTGCCCAGCACGGCATCCACAAAGTTTTCGATCATCGGATAGTGCAGATTGGCGTGCGGCGGCAGATTCTCGCGTCCGCCAGGATAGATCAACTCAGGACCATTCAGCGGACTTAATTCCATCTCACCTTCCGTTCCGCGAATGCGGCATTCGTCCCGGCTCACCTCCGAATGCCAGCGAACGTCCACAACGCCGCGCACTCCACCGGCGTACTCGATGAGCACGGTCGCATTGTCTTCCACCTTGTAGTGATGAACTGCATTCGAAAGCTGTCCAGTCACGCGGCCGGGCTCGCCGAATAAGAAGTTCAGCACATCAATGCGGTGCGAAGCGACGTCAAAGAGCGGGCCGCCACCGGCCAGGGCGGGATCAACCAGCCAGTTGCGATGACTCTCGTTCTCATCAAACCATCCGTGGCAGGTGAGTTCGGCGACGACAGGCTTGCCAATAGCGCCAGCGGCGAGCAGTTCCTTCGCGCGCTGCACCTTGGGATACATTCGGCGATAATAGGCCACTCCGAACGTGCGTCCACTCTCTTCCGCCGCCTGCACCATCGAACGCGCCTCGTCCTCATTCATCGCCATCGGTTTCTCGCACAGCACGTGCTTGCCCGCTCGAAGAGATTGAATCGTCTGCGACGCGTGAAGGAAGACAGGAGTCGCAACGTAAATCGCGTGAACTTCAGGGTCGGAAAGAGCTTCGTCGAGTGTGGCCCAAGCCCGCGTGTTGTAAGGCGCAGCTTTCGCTGGATCACGCGTGACCAGGCCATACAAGCGGCTTCTGGGCTCAGCCAGGATCGCAGGAATGACGCGGCGGATGGAGATATCGCCGATTCCGATTACGATCCAGTTCAGCATAGTCGAGGCGAATGTAAAGTGTGCAGAAACTCAAAGGCCGGCCTAAGCCGGCCTTTGGGAACAATCTCAAACACAAACTACTTCTTGGGAGCGATCGCGTCTTTGGCAGCCTTGGCCACGCGGAACTTTACCACGGTCTTGGCCTTGATCTGAATCGGCTCGCCGGTCTGCGGATTGCGTCCAATGCGCGCCTTGCGATGCGCTTTCACCAACCGGCCCAGGCCGGGCACAACGAACACGCCATTCTTCTTGGTCTCTTTTACGGCAACGTCGGCAAGCTGCTCAAGAAATCCAGCTACCGTCTTGTTGGGAAGTTCAGTTTTCTCGGCCAGATGGCGGACGAGTTGAGTCTTGGTTAAACCTGAAGCCATTTGTTTCCTCCTCGAAATAGATACGAATTTTAATTCCAGCGGGCTTGATCTTACTACCACTGCCCTGTGGAAAACAGCCTTATTTTACGCGGGTTCCGTACGAAGAGCGCTCGGAAAGGGCCATTTTCACATGCTGATTCGCAGATGAAGGTCCCAAAATGGCCCAAACATGGGTCCCCGAAGCCGTTCCCGGTAACTGTCGAAGGTGAGTCGCCCCCAGGCTTGTCGTCATTCGGTGCCATAATGCTGAAGAGGAGACGAATCGATTTGAGTTGCACGATCTGCGAGATTCGCAAGGAAAAGCGCTTCTGTCCCGCCGTCCACGGCCGCATCTGCGCGCAGTGTTGCGGCGAGCAGCGTGAGGTGACGCTCGATTGCCCCAGCGACTGCCCGTATCTCCAACAGGCGAGGGAACACGAAAAGCCTCGTCCAGCGGACCAATTCGACCGCGCCTCGTTATTCCTGCAGGTTGAGATTTCCGAGCAATTCACTTACGAACGTGAGCATCTGCTCATGGGCCTCAGCTATGCGCTGGCGAAAGCCGCTCAAGCGGACCGCACTCTGAACGATCGCGATCTGATCGCGGCACTCTCAGCGATGTCCACGCGTTATGAGCGCCTGGTGAACTCCGGGCTGCACTACGATCAGCCGCTCACCAGCGCCGCTCAGCATGCCGCCGCGGCTCAAGTGGAAGAAATGTTGAAGCAGTATCGCGAGGCCGAGCAGAAACAACTGGGATACTCCACTCTGCGCGATTCCGACGTGCTCAAAACTTTGGTGTTTCTTGTTCGGCTGGGTCACGGACGCACCTCAGGCCGGCCTAAGTCGCGAGCCTTCATCGATTTTCTCGTGGCGCAATTCCCCGAGAGGCAGTCGGCCGTAGTCACACCGCAGGAAGCGGTCAGCGGGATCATCGTGCCGTAAGGCTGCTGTGAGTTGTTAGCGCTCATGGAGCTCTTTCCTTGATATTAGGTGCTATAGCGCAGCCTGAAAAGCCACTCCCAAATGCCGTGCCAATTGGCTATCGCGAGCATTGTCATTGCGTAAAGAGTTGCGCCGGGCAGCATCCACCATCTGCTCATGGGCTCGATTAGCCACCCGCCAGTGCGAAACGACAGCCACAGCTGGCGAATCGCATAGACGGCCGCGACGATCAAGGAAATACGTGCGGTCAAATCATCGGGCTCATAGTTCAGTCGCCAGGCGACGTTATGCGCCCAGTAGAACCGGGCAGAATACAGGAGCGGCGACGAGAGAATAGCCGCAGCCAATGCGGAGATCGCCG
Source organism: uncultured Acidobacteriaceae bacterium (assembly GCA_963743115.1). GTDB lineage: Bacteria > Acidobacteriota > Terriglobia > Terriglobales > Acidobacteriaceae > Sulfotelmatobacter. Next base: position 132,521 of record CAVUOM010000004.1, read on the forward strand.
CCCAGCGCATTGTGAAAAAAGACAGGACGCCTGCGATCGCAAATATTGCGGCTGCGCCGAGCAGAACATACTCGAAATTGCTTCTGGGCGGCTCCATGCTGTCGAGAAATTCGAAGTAGAAGAATACGCAGAAGGCTGAAGTGCCGTAGATGAGTGCCGCGACAACTTTTCTTTTCTTCATATCTGAGCCTGTCACGAATTTATGCGACAAAGAACGGCCCTGGAAAGATATTCCTGCTGGGTCAAATCCAAATCCGTGGCTCACGTCTTAGCTTCCGTACCGCTTGCCCTGTTGGCAGCCCATCCAGCAGTTCGCGAACCGTTTTCTTCAGCACGGGATGGAATACCTCCGGCGCAATCTCCGCCAGAGGCTCGAGAACGAAGCGCCGCTGCTGCAGTGCAGGGTGCGGGATGGTGAGGTCCGTGGAATCGACAACCGCGCCATCGAACAACAGAATGTCGATGTCGATGGACCGCGGGCCCTTGTTCTGCCCGCGCCGCCGGCCCATCTCCTGCTCGATGTGGAGAATCGCCGCGATCAGTTGCTGCGGAGTCTTGCGGGTTTCAAGCGCGAGCGCGCAATTCAGAAACCACGGCTGCTGAGTAAACTCCACCGGCTCGGTCTCGTAAACGGACGACACCGCAACCACACGACCGACTGCGCCCAGCCGAGCCTGCGCGTCCCGTAGCTGCGCCTCGCGGTCGCCGACATTCGATCCCAGAGAAAGATAAGCGAGGTTGGGCATGGTCTGGGAGCTAGTGTCAGGCATTATTCTGCTGGTTTCCACTGGGAAATTGTGTCGCAACCACCATCGAATGCCTACCCATAAATCCCGATACCTTGGTCACCTTTCGAGGGTCTCCTCCGAACGTTAGAATCAGAACATGACGTTGGAGTCTCTACTTCTGAGCCGGGATAGCGAAGTGCTCCGAATCCTTCGGCCTACCCTGGAGAAGCTCTCGATTGACGTCGAGGTGTGCCAGGAAGCGAAAAAAGCCACCGAAATCCTCATCTCAGAAAAGTTCGACGCCGTGATTGTGGACTGCGACGATCTGACAGGCGGCCTGGAAGTGCTGCAGGGCCTGCGCGCTACTCCCAGCAACCGAAATTCCGTAACCTTCGCCCTGCTGAACGGGAAGAAAACCACCACCCAGGAAGCTTTTGGCATGGGCGTGAATTTCGTCCTGCAAAAGCCCATCAGCACGCTGAATGCTTCGCGCTGCTTTCATGCGGCGCTGAATTTCATGGTACGCGAGCGCCGCCGCTATTATCGCCAGCCTGTAAAGATGCAGGTCCGTGTAGTCTTGAGCGATAAAGAAATTATCGGGACCAGCACCAACGTCAGCGAGGGCGGCATAGCCCTCATCTTGCATAAGGCGATCCCTAAGGGCGCTGCTCCTCGTTTGCAATTCACCTTGCCCGAAGCCAAACTATCTCTGGACGTCGAAGCGGAAGTTGCCTGGGCCGACATTAAGGGACATGTCGGATTGCGCTTCCTCAACGTCCCCCTGGGTTCCCAACAGCTCCTCGAAAAATGGCTCGACGAGCAAATGGAAAAAGAGCTCCCCGGCACGAAAGAAATGCTGGCAATCCCCGGCTCCGACACCGTCCAATGAGCCTGCCGCTGGCCGCCTCCCGGCAGGTATTCACTTTGTAACTTTGTCCCCGCACCCTTGCATGGCAATCTGGTGGGATACTGGAGAGCCATTGCCCATGCTTCCTACTGCTTACCGCATCACCCGCGTCCAGAAGACTCTACGCTGGTTTGAGCAAGACATCCCTCTGCTAAACATGCGGGTGAAGGACCTGTCAGCCGAACGGCAGCACTCGGCCCGCCAGTTCGCCGCGGCGTTGATCACCCGGACCCGCGCCGAACTGGACCGGTTGCTCGAGGAACAACCTGAGCCCCCGTCCGAGACAGGCGATTTTCCCTGCGAACCTGCCGACTGATGTGGTTTTGGGGCTTGGGTACTCAGCGCCAACTCAAGATCGTCAGAGTGAAGACCCAGCTGTAGCATGAGAGCTGTAAGGACCAGCGACGTCCCGCTCTTCTTCCGGCAGCGTTACTTCCTCCCACAGCGTCTTGTCGCGCAGGATGCGCGAGACCAGCGCGGTGTGCATGGCATGACCGGCGCGATCGGCTGCGATTCTGCCCAGGATTGGCTTGCCCAGCAGCGCAAGGTCGCCCACCAGATCAAGCACCTTGTGCCTCACGAACTCGTCGGGAAAGCGCAACGGGCCGTTTTCGATTCCGTCGCGAGTGAGCACGATACAGTTCTCCCGCGATGCGCCACGGATTAACCCCATGTTGCGCATGGTTTTTTCATCTTCGCGCGAGCCGAAGGTGCGCGCCCCTGCAATCTTGCGCAGGTAGCTGCCGTTTGAAAGCTCCACCTGGAAAGTTTCCTTCCCGATCAGCGGGTGGGGAAAATTGATCGAGTAAGAAACCGAATAGCTGTCGGCGGGGTGCACCGAAATAAACTTGTTGCCCTCGCGCATCTCAACTTCGCGAAGAATCTTCAGATACTTGCGCGGCCGGCGCTGCTTGCGAATCCCGGCCTTCTGAATCAGTTCGACAAACGGCAGGGCGCTGCCATCGAGGATCGGGAGCTCGAGATTGTCCAGCTCCACAATCGCATTGTCCACGCCCAAGCCGATAAAAGCCGAGAGCAAGTGCTCGGTGGTGGAGATGAGCACGCCCTTCTTCATGAGACTGGTCGCATAACTGACGCGGGCGACGTTGCGGCTGATGGCTTCGATCTCAAAGCCATCCAGATCGATGCGGCGAAATACGATTCCCATTCCGGGAGGCGCGGGAAGAATTCGCATCGAAACCGGCGCGCCGCTGTGGAGTCCTACTCCACTACATTCCACGGCCGAGCGGACTGTTTGCTCTGAAGTCAAGGGGTGTCTGCGTATGTCCCGGTGAATGAATAGATTACAGCCCCGGCGCCGCCTTCGACTGTGGTAAAAACGCCACAGTGCGTGGCGTAATATCGATAGCGCACCTGATTAATCAAGGGATGGTTGCCCTAAAGGCAGATAACTCAATCAGTTATGCTGGAACTGCAAGATCACGGACAGCACCAACAATGACATTACCTTAGTGTTTCTTCGCAGGCTTATTGGGATTGTAGCCCGAAGTGGGATCGAACATGGCTTCGTCAACCCCCTCATTGTAGTGAATCGAATTCAGGAAGCGCTGAGCCTGCATGTCTCCATTGTAGTAGCGGGTGAAGCTGTAGGGCGTCATGATGCCTTGCACCGGCTTGTAATTGTCGTAGATTTCTTCCTCCACGTTGCGGTCTCTATCTACCGGATCACGCCATTTGTAGGTCTTCTTGATGGGTAGATGACTTTCGAGATCGAAGGATAGACTCACCGCTTCGTCTCTGGCGTTGATCAGCGTGACCTGCTGGGCTGCGACGTTGCCAGCTAGAGCATTGCCGTCGTAGAAAAGTGCCACACTGGGATCGTTGACCCAGGTGCGGAGAATGGTTTCTAAAGAAAGCCTGCGCCGGCGCAGATAATCGTCAAGATCCTTCTTTTCCAGCGCGTGCGGGCCCTTGTAGGTGATTTCGTAACCCTTCTGCCCGACGTAGACAACGGCAACGTCCCGCTGCGGCGTGACTTCGATCCGCTCCCGGTCAGGGTATTCCACGAACCGCCAGAACTGGACGCCGCCAGTGGAGTTCCCGTGATAAAAGCTGTAGGTCCGCCCCTGCTGCTCTATATCGTGGACATTCAAATATGCCGGGCCGCCCAATGCCTGGATCGCCTGATTGAGCAGCGCGCGCGCCTGGCGCGCGTTTCCCTCATCATTGCCCAGGGCGACGGCAGACGCGCGCGAACCCTGCGCGCCTGCTTGGGCGCCAGCCGCAGGTTCGCCAGACTTCGCGAGCGCGAGCGCCAGCACAGCCATGAAGAGCGGATGTTTCATTGAGCCAGTCGCATCGGTCAGCGTGACGTTCGAATAGGAAATTGTAGCTGCTGGCAGCAGAATTCCGGACAGCAGCGTGTAGCGCGATTTCTCACCATGTTCCGTACTCTGTAGGATGCGGAAAACGCCGACGGAGTAACCCAATCGCGGAAGTTCCCTGCCCGGTTATCCCACCAGCACAGCTCCGCCATTCACATTGAAAATCTCGCCGGTGATGAAGCCCGCGTATTCCGTACACAAAAACAGTACTGGGGCGGCAATCTCCTCCGGCTTGCCGGCGCGCCCCAGCGGAATCGCACGCCGAATCACTTCCCCGGCCCGCGGGTCATCGAGCGCCGGCTTCGACATATCTGTATCCACCCAGCCCGGGGCCACGCTGTTCACATAGATTCCTGCCGGGGCCAGTTCCGCGGCAAGGCTTTTCGTCAGGCTGATCAGCGCACCCTTGCTGGCAGAGTAGTCGCAATGAAAAGCTTCGCCACGCTGGCCGCTGGTAGAACTGATGAGCACGATGTGTCCCGCGGCGGAGCCGGCGCGCCGCTGGACCTTCATCTGAGCCACCGTGTTCTTGACTAGACCAAACACCGCGTCAAGGTTGATCGCAAGAGTTGTCCGCCATTGCTCGTCAGTCATCTTGTCGATCGCTACGTCCTGCGCGGGCCAGACGCCGTGATTGGCGACGAGAATATCGACCCGTCCGAAAATCTTGACGGCGTCCGCAACCAGGGCGCGAGCGGAATCCGCGCTATCCAGGTTGCTGGCGATTGCATGGCAGTTTGCAGCGCCGCATTCCTTGGCCAGAGCTTCAGCCTGTGAGCGCGCCTTCTGATAGCTGAACGCGACTTTCGCGCCCGCCGCTGTAAACAGGCGCACCGTGGCTGCGCCAATCCCCCGCGAACCGCCGGTAATCAGAGCAACTTTGCCGGAAAGAGAAAGAGGAACGGACATAGGTTCCAGTTTCCAGTTTCTGGTTGATAGTTGCAAGTCGCCGGGTGAGGGAAAACGCTGAGATCGCAGCTCACTCCAAAGATAGGTCGTATTAGGTCTTGGCTGCGAGGCGAGCGGGATCAGAAGTATCGCGAATGCGTCCGGCCTCCACATCGGCGAGTACACTGCGAAGCCAGCGTAGATCGAGGCGGCACTGCTCTGCCATGTGCTGCATCAGGTGGCGGCTGCCACTGGGTAGCATCGTTGCCCATTGCCGCCGTAATTTCCGAATTTCCGCTAGCCGCGCATTCTGCCTGTCGATTTGGGTGCGCAGAGCCTCAGCAACGATTTTGAGGTCGGCGAGATGCAAGAAGAGCATCGGGCCGTAAAGAGTCTCCCGGAGGTCTCCTTCTGCGGCAAATTGCGCGTGCAGCAGTTCACGAAAGCGCTCGCGTCCGCGCGGAGTGATGCGGTACACCGTGCGCATGCCGCCCCGAGCCACGCGCTGGCGCGAAACCGCGGTTAACAGTCCACATTTGGCAAGCTGGCGCACGGCGTAGTAAAGCGTGCCCACATCCACATCGGTGAAGCACTCAATCAGGGCCTGGGTCAGACGCCGCCTGATCTCGTAGGGGTGAAAGTCGCCCCGGTGCAGAACGCCCAAAATGTACAATTCAGCTTTCATTAGTTTAATTAGACTATTATAATTGTATTAACGGAGGGATGTATCATGAAGCGTTCTATTCTCGCCTGCCTCGCAGGACTCCTAACCTGGGCTGTCGTGGTCACGGTGATCAACCGCGTGCTTCGCCTGAGCCTGCCGAACTACACCGCTGCCGAGCACACGCTCCAGTTTACGCTGGCCATGAAGTGGGCGCGCCTATTGATGGCAATCGTCACCTCGCTCGCAGCTGGCGCCGTAACAGGTTGGATATCTTCATCGAGCCGCTGGGCGCTGTTAATCGTCGGCAGCATCGTGCTGGCAATGTTCGCGCCTTGGCACATCGCCAATTGGAGCAAATTTCCCGCGTGGTATCACCTGACATTTCTGCTGACGATTATTCCGGCGGTGCTCGTGGGTGCGCTGCTCCCACCGCGCCGGTACCGGGACCTCAATGCCGTTTAGGTTGGACCGAAATAAAGTTTCATCGTGAGTGTGGCCGCCCTCGGGAAGGCCTTAGAAACCATCCCTCGCCGATGACGCCCGTTCCGACTTCAACTCGCGCAGAAGCAACCGCACCAGCATTCCGTCGAAGCCGGTACCGCTCATCTTGGCCAGCTCATCGAGCGCCTGGTCGGGAGTGCGGGCCGCGGCGATCGATTGCTCGGTCACCATGTTGGCATAGGCGTCCGCGAGGGCGATAATCCGCGCCCACAGGGGAATCTGCTCGCCTTTCAACCCATCGGGATAACCTGTGCCGTCAAAGCGCTGGTGATGATGTTCGATGGCCTGGCGCATCATGGCGCTATGCGGCACAATGGCCGCAATTTCCGCTCCCACGCGCGCATGCATCTTCACCAGAAAGAATTCGTCGTCAGTAAGCGGGCCGGGTTTGTTCAGAATGCGTTCCGGGACGAAGATCTTACCTACGTCGTGAATGCGTGCGGCATAGACCAGATCGGCAGTTTCCTCCGGAGGCAAATGCAGTGCTCGCGCCAGAATTTCGGTATAACGCGCCACCATGTCGCCGTGGCCGGCGGTGCGCAGTTCGCGGGATTCGGCAGCCCGGCTGAGTACCTCAATCGATTCCTTCAGCAAGGGAACGTTGCAATCCTCTTCGCCGCCACAGAATTTCACCAGCATCGAAGCCAGTTCTTCGAGATGCTCGGGTCCGTTGTGTTCGCGCTGCAGAAAGCCCTCGATGTAGGAGGAAATCTGCTGGCGCTGGCTGGCAAACTCCTCGCCCGCGGCAAACTCCTCAGCCGCCGACACCCGATTGCCGCCGGAGCGCTTCGAGACATACATGCCTGCATCGGCCACGCGAATAATGTCTTCGATGGAGAACCCGTGAGTCGGGAAGCTGGCCACGCCGAAGCTGCCGGTGATGTGGTGCTCGCTCAACATGGGGTCCTGCACAATCCACTGCCGCAAGCGCTCGGCCAGCACCTGAGCCTGCTCCGGCCCGGTTTCCGGCATCAGGACGATGAACTCATCTCCGCCGTAGCGTGCCACCACGTTCGACTGCCGAGACTTCTGCTCCAGCAGGCGGCCCGACGCGAGCCAGCACCAGGTCGCCTTCAAAATGGCCCATGGTGTCGTTCACTTCCTTGAACTTGTCCAGGTCGATCAGCACCACGGAGAACGGACGCCCCGAGCGCGAAGCCCGCTTCCACTCCGCCGACAGCGCTTCCCAGAAAAAGCGTCGCGTCTTGATTCCCGTCAGCCCGTCGGTGATCGATTGCTGTTGCAGCTTCTGGAACACGAAAGCATTGTGCAGTGCCGTAGCCAGCAGGTCCGCCAGGGTGTTAAGAATGAGAACGTCCTGCGGCGAAAACGCGCTGTCGTTGCGGCTTTCGATATTCAGCGCGCCCAGCAGCGTCTCGCCGTAAGTGATGGGAATGCAGAGCACGGACCGCGACTCCGGCAGAATCGCGCCGATCTGGCCCTCCACGCCGTTTTGCACCAGAGCCCGCTCGCCGGTCCGCGCCACCCGCCCCAGAATCCCGATCCCGATGCGGGATGCGCTTGCCCATGGCATGCGCCGTGGCTCCGGCCTCCGCTTTGATTTCGATCTCTTTGGTTCCGTAATCGAGCAGGCCGATGCCAATGTGATCAAAGCTGAAGTTCTTCTGGATTTCCCCGACAATCTGTCCCAGCATGTGCACCGGATCGTCGCTCGAAATGGCGGTGCGCGAAATGTTGTTGAGAAATGCCAGCTGCCGCGAGCGCCGTTGTTCCTCAGCGAACAGGCGCGCATTCTCCACCGCAACCGAAACCTGGCCGGCAGCGGTCATCAACACATCCAGATCGCGCTGTTCGAACACAAATTCCCGTTCCTTGCTCATGGCAACCATCACGCCGGCCGGCTTATTCCCCAGCAGAATCGGAGCCGCGCACAAGCATTTGGCGGGATGCTCCGGCCGGTAGCTGACGCCCAATCGCGCCCGCATTCTCTCCAGATCGGAGCGTATCAGCAGCGGCTGCCCCGTCCGGATCACATACTCGGTGAATGCGTTCTCCAGCTTGCGCGAGCGCTTGGGAAGGGTTTGCCCGTCCTCCACTTCCAGTTCGAAGCGGATTACGTCTCCTTCCTGAAACGCGATGTAGAAGTTGTCGGTATGGAAAATCTGTCCCAGCTCGGTGTGGATGGTGCGCAACACTTCATCCTGATCGAGCCGCGAACTGATGGCCTGCCCAATCTGCGTCAGCAACTCGTATTCCTGCGTGCGCCGGTGGGCGTCGTGCGCGATCAGGTAGTTCTCGAGCGTGAGCCCGAGTTGCAAAGCCAGTCCCACCATCAGACGCGGACCCGACGCGCCGAACGCCTTGCGTTCCGCATGAGGAAATAAAATCACTCCGAACGCGTGTTCGCGGGTCTGCAGACTCACGGCGGTCAGGTTCCGAATGTCGGCTTCCGTGAACACCTTCTTGAAATCGGCATAGGTCCCGCTCGGGCCTATGGGCAGCGGCTCGGTCATATGGGCCAGGTCATGCACCGTAAACAGCCCACCTTGCCGGTAAGCCAGTTCGCAGATGTATTCTCCCGCCCCGGTCGTGGTCAAAACCTCCAGGAATTGCGGAGAAAATCCGCGCTCCACCGAGGGCAGCAGACCACGCCAGCGCTCCGAGATGTAGATGATCGCCCGCCGCGCCGACAAAGCGCCGGCCAGGCGGTCCAGCGCCGACTGCATGCTGGGCAGCAAATCGTCCGCCGAGAGCAAGCGCCGCGGATCCACTCCCAAGGTCGAAAGCGCCAGCGTATTCTCCTGCACCGCATTGCGCTCGTTCTCAAACAGCACCATGACCATCGCAATGCCAAGCAGCATCTGCGGCACCGGCCCGAGATAGTTGGCCGGCGCTGTCAAAACGCGCTCCCCACAGACTGCGGAATTGCCCCGCACCCATCAACACGGCCCACAGCGCCAGCGCGAACCCCAGCACCTTGAAAGCCAGCGATCCCCGGCGGTGGCCGTTAACGTAGAACACCGCCGAGCAGTACAAGAGCACGGCTGCAATTCCCAGGTCGAGGGCGATCGGCGGCTGCGCGGCTTCCTGAAACGCGCCGGCCACCATGTGCCCCTGAAAGTTGAACCACGCTAGCGCAATTCCGGCCACGGCCAGCGCAGCGTCATACCAGCGAAAATCGCGACGGCCCGCGCATCAGCCGGGTCGACACAAAGATGCACAACGCCATCGCCACCAGGAACAATGAGCTGAGCGAAGAATGCCAGCGGCGCCGGTGGGCGGTAAAACGAGACCGCGTGGAGAACGTAATGCGAATGAATAGGCCGCCCACGCCAGCTGCCAGGCGCGGAAGTACGCCTGCCGGCTTTGCTCGTAGAGATAGGTGAAGATCAGGAACAGCAGCACCGAGACTAGTCCCGGTATCACCACCATGCTGATGACGACGCTGTTCATGAGGCCTGGAGAACCCTTCCCGCGGAGATCGATCAGCAGCTTAGGAGAAGATTGATACCTAATGTTTTCACAGCCAGGGGTGCGAATACAACAGGATTTAAGGACATGCCCAGACACGAGGATACCCGTGAGCGGTCACTAAAATCGGGGATCTTATCAGCCCGGCTGGCTTGACGATACTTTTCTTCGCCCCATACCATCAAACTTTCGCCATCTATGCCCGAATCCACGCCAATCTCGAAGCCCCGGGTGCGCTTCGCGCCCTCGCCCACCGGCTTTCTCCACGTAGGCAGCGCGCGCACTTTCATCTTCAACTGGCTGTATGCCCGCCACAACGGCGGAACGATGATCCTCCGCCTCGACGATACTGACGTCGAACGCAACACCCAGGCCTCGGTGGATTCCATTTTCGACGGATTGAAGTGGCTGAACCTAAGCTGGGACGAAGAATACAAACAATCCGAGCGCATCGACTTGCACCGCAAGACCGCGTGGGCGATTTTCGAGAAAGGCCTTGCCTACCGCGACTTCACACCCGCTCACACCGGGGACGCCGAAAAATCGGGCGCACAAGGAACCTGGCTGTTCAATCCCGGCGCGCGCGAACTTTCCAAAGCGGAAAGTGACCGCCGCGCCGCAGCCGGCGAGCCCTTTGCGTTGCGCTTTCGCGTGCCGCGCGAGGGCGGGCAAGTGGTGCGATTTGATGATGCGGTTTACGGCGAGCAGGTAAAGTCCGCCGCCGACATCGAAGACTTCGCTCTGCTGCGCTCCGACGGCATGCCGACCTACCACCTCGCCTCCTGCGCCGACGACGCCGACCTGCGCATCTCCCACATCATCCGCGGCCAGGACCATCTCACCAATACTTTCAAACACGTGCTGATTTTCGAAGCCGCCGGCTGTACGCCGCCGCAGTTCGCGCATCTGCCCCTGCTGGTCGCACCCGACGGCACCAAGCTTTCGAAGCGCCGCCACGGCCCGGTGGTCAGCGTCACCACCTACCGCGACGCCGGATTCCTCTCCGAAGCCTTCATCAATTTTCTCTGCCTGCTCGGCTGGTCGCCCAAGGATAACCGCGAGAACATGTCTCTGCAGGAGCTCATCGACGCCTTCTCGCTCGAAGGCATCAACCGCTCCAATGCGGTGGTGAACTTCAAAGAATCAGCCGAGGCGGCACGCTACCTCCATGTTGTCATCCCGAGCAGCATTGTCATCCCGAGCGAAGCGAGGGATCCTGGTGTTCCCGCCCCCGAGGAAACTTCGACCCCAAGGCGCTCTGGCTCAACGCCGAACACATTCGCGGCTTGCCGGTGGAGGATCTGAGCGCCCGCCTGCTGCCCGATCGTGCGCGCCGCCGGATTCAACGTCACACCGGAAAAGATGTTGCAGGTCACGCCGCTGATCCGCGAGCGCATCAAGCTGCTGCGCGACGTGCTCACCGCCGCCGACTTCTTCTTCGTCGACCAACTGCCGCCCTACGATCCGGCCGAACTCATCCCGCAGAAGGGAGACGCCGCCATGGCACTGAAGGTTCTCACGCGAGCCCGCGAAGTGCTGGCGAATGTCGAGTTCAAACACGATCCGCTGGATCAGGCTCTGCGCGCCGCCGCGCAGGAACTGGGAGTGAAGGCAGGACAGATGTTTCAGCCCATCCGCGTCGCGGTCTGCGGTCGCAAGAACGCCCCGCCGCTGTTTGAGACGCTGGAGGTGCTAGGCCGGGAAACCACACTCGCGCGAATCGAGCAGGCGCTCAAGAAGATCGAACCTTCCATCTGACCGCGGAACTTGTTCGAGACGTCCGCTGTCTCCGCAAAGGAAAAAGTTCATTCAAAGTACGCACGGCACGCGGAGTGACGTTGCTCTTGCGATAAGATCAAAGAGCAATGAATCCATCTCTCCCAAGCGAAGCCGGAGAAAAAGCCGCAGCTGCATCGCCGTCTCCTGCTCCGTCCAACTTCATCCGCGACATCATTCTCGAAGACCTCAAGACCAACAAGCACAACGGCCGCGTGCAGACCCGCTTCCCTCCCGAGCCCAATGGCCATCTGCACATCGGCCATGCCAAGGCAATCTGCATCGACTTCGGACTGGCCGACGAATTCGGCGGACATACGAATCTCCGCTTCGACGACACCAATCCCCAGAAGGAAGAAACCGAATACGTAGAGTCGATCAAGGCCGACGTAAACTGGCTCGGCTACAAGTGGGACGGACTCTTCTACGCCTCCGACTATTTCGATCAGCTCTACGAATGGGCGATCAAGCTGATCAAAGATGGCAAGGCCTACGTCGACGACCTTAGCGCCGACGAGATTCGCGACTATCGCGGCACGTTAACCGAGCCCGGTAAAGACAGTCCGTATCGCAACCGCTCGGTCGAAGAGAACCTGAGCCTGTTAGAACGCATGCGCGCCGGCGAATTCCCCAACGGCTCGCGCACGTTGCGGGCGAAGATCGACATGTCATCGCCCAACGTCAACTTCCGCGATCCCGTGATGTACCGCATCCTGCACGCCGAGCATCACCGCACCGGCAACAAATGGTGCATCTATCCGATGTACGACTTCGCCCACGGGCAATCGGATTCGATCGAGCGCGTCACCCACTCCCTCTGCACCCTTGAGTTTGAGGACCATCGCCCGCTCTACAACTGGTTCATCCAGCAACTGGGCATCTTTCCGTCGCGCCAGATCGAGTTCGATCGTCTGAACCTCACCTACACGCTACTGAGCAAGCGCAAGCTGCTGCAGTTGGTGGAAGAAGGCCGCGTGACCGGATGGGACGACCCCCGCATGCCCACGATCGGGGGCATTCGCCGCCGCGGCTACACGCCCGAAGCGGTGCGCAACTTCGTCGGCGCGATTGGCGTGTCGAAGACCAATGGCTCGATCGAGCTGGCCATGCTCGAACACTTCGTCCGCGAAGATCTGAACAAGCGCTCTCCGCGCGTGATGGCCGTGCTGCGTCCGCTGAAGGTCGTAATCGACAACTATCCGGAGAATCAGGTCGAAGAGATGGATGCGGTGAACAATCCTGAAGACGCGAGCGCCGGCACGCGGAAAGTGCCGTTCTCACGCGTGCTCTTCATCGAGCAGGATGACTTCCGCGAAGATCCGCCGAAAGGATACTTCCGCCTTTCGCCAGGACGCGAAGTGCGCCTGCGCTACGGCTACTTCATCACCTGCAAGAGCATAGTGAAAAACGATAAGGGCGAGGTGGTCGAAGTGTACTGCACCTACGACCCAGCGTCGCGCGGGGGGAATTCGCCTGATGGCCGCAAAGTGAAGTCAACCATTCACTGGGTCTCGGCCGCGAACGCCATCGATGCTGAGGTACGGATTTACGAAAATCTCTTCACAAAGGAAAACCCGGGCGAAGTCGAAGAGGGTCAGGACTTCACGGCGAATCTGAATCCGAATTCCCTCGAAGTAATCACGAATGCGAAACTCGAACCATCTCTGGCCAATGCTGCTGCCGGAAGTCGCTATCAGTTCGAACGTCTCGGATATTTCTGTGTCGATCCAGACTCAAAGCCCGGCAAGCCGGTGTTTAACCGCACGGTGGCACTGAAAGATACTTGGGCGAAGGTGGAGAAGAAGCAGGGCGGCAAGAATTAGAAAAGCAAAACCCCGAGCGAAGTGTTCAACTCGGGGCGTAAGCCTGTCCAGCTATGAACACAATTATCGGCAGCATCGGAATCGGAAGTCAAGGTTACTTGAGGAGCCTCCCTGTCCTGAAACTCCCCGTCAGATTCCCTACCATGGAACGGGAAGCTGTGGACCCGACGGACTTCGAACCCGCACCTTTAAGCTGGACAGGCTTACGTGCCGCCAATTACACCACAGGCCCCCGAGATCAGGTTAGGGCGGAGGTGAGCGGTAAACAAGACGGCACGTAGCGTAATTTTGAGCATCGTTCCGTTTTTGGAATCCCCTTATTGCTTGGCGTCTATATGCACTCAACCATTCTTGCAGCCTTTCTCGAGATCTCTCGCACCGTAGTCTCGATGTGCAGCGCCGGCATCGTGCTTTTCGTGATTGCCTCGTGGGCTGCGAAGACCGATGTCAGGCAGGCCCGCGGCCTCGACAAGGTCGTGGCCTTGCGCAATTTGTGTTTCGCCCTCCCCTTGGCGGTCTTCGGCGCCTTGCACCTCTCCGCTGCGCAAGGCCTCAAGGCCATGGTTCCCGCGTATATGCCCTGGCGTTTGTTCTGGGCCTATTTCGTTGGCTTCGCGTTGATCGCCGCGTCCTTGAGCATTGCCACAAGAATTCAGGTCCGCTGGTCCGGCCTGCTGTTCGGAATCATGATGGTTCTTTTTGTGGCGATGTTGCATGTCCCGCGCGCTCTTGCGAGCCCCCAAGATCGGTTTGCGTGGACGATTGTTATCCGCGAAATGTCATTCGCGGGCGGAGGCTGGACTCTTGCAGGAGAAGCCATGCGCGAGCACGGTCGCGGACAAGGCGGAAGCAAGCTCGTCGCCGTAGGCCGCGTGCTGGTCGCGATCGCCGCTATATTTTTTGGGGTTGAGAACTTCCTGCACACAGCGAACGTCCCCGGAGTTCCGCTCGAAAAACTCATGCCCGTCTGGATTCCGGCGCACGCGCTAATCGGCTATCTGACAGGCGTGATTCTTTTCGTCGCCGGCGCAGCTATCCTGGTTGGCAGAAAAACACGGATGGCGGCAACGTATCTTGGCACATGGCTGGTGCTGGTGGTCTTGTTTATCTATGGGCCAATCCTGATTGCGGCGCTTGGTGATCCGAGCACCGGAGTCAAAATTGAAGGGATCAACTATTTCTTCGACACGATGCTGTTTGCTGGAGCGATTCTCGCGGTCGCCAGCGCGACTCCGCGCACCGATTAACTGACTTCTAGTTGTGCACGTGTGGGCTCTGCGCGGGATTGGCGTGGTGCTCGGGTGGTTCCTTCACGACCTTCACTTCAAAACTGACCGGCAGATTTTTCGGAGGATAGCAGGCAGCGTTGTCACAGGCCTGATAGCGCAGCACGCCGTGCATCACGTATTTTCCGGGCACAACGGAGTGCAGCGGATGCACTCCCACGGCAATGGTGAAGTCTCCGCTATAAACATTCAGCGCTTCGTCGGGCGAGAAAGGGAAACTTCGATCCTGGCCAGCGGGATATTCAGTCTTTCCCAGGATGATGTCAGTGGGAACGTCGATCCTCAAGGTAGTCGGAATCAGGAATTCCGACTTCGGCGTATTCGAGTTAATGTGGTAGCCCGGAGGGACGCGAAAATTCAAGTTCACCATGGTCTGCGAGGCGCGCTGCGCCGTGGTCAGCGGCACCGCGGCGAAGCTAAGGGTCGGAGCTTTGCCGGTGGTTTGCGCTGCCCCGGGAAGCGCAGTCAGCAGCGAAGCAATGAGCAGGAGTGATCCCAACGTCGTTCGCTGTTTGGTGCGTCGGCGGTTCGTCTTGTGAGTCATTTTTGTTGGCGTCACGAGTTGGCCGGTGAACCTCGTCCATGAAATAGTAGAGCAATCGCCGCCTAACGTGCTGTTACTTCAGAACAGGGCCGTCCTCGTCTACTTTAATGCACCGACGCTTCGCTTTTTGCCGCTTGGGTGTCGAGCGCTTTCTTGACGTCATCCTCAATTTCAGCCTTGCCCCTTAGCCCGATGATTTTGTCGACGATCTTGCCGTCGCGCGAAATCAGGAAGCTTTCCGGCAAGGCGGGAACGCCTCCGTACTCGTCGCCCACCGATTCTTTTCCGATCAGAATGGGATAGTTCACGCCCATATCCTTGGCGAATTTGCTGATGTCTTCCTTGCTGGCGTCATCCATCGCCACGCCGACAATCTGCAATCCCTGCGAGCCGTACTCTTTTTGCAGGTCTACGAACCAGGGCATTTCGATTTTGCACGGGCCGCACCAGGTAGCCCAGAAGTTGAGCAGCACGGCCTTGCCGCGAAAGTCGGAAAGCCGCAAAGATTTACCATCCAATGATTCCAAAGAGAAATCGGGAGCGAGACTGGACTGAGTGAGTCGCGGCACCGAACTTGCTCCCGTCCGCCGCGCCTGGTGATAGCCGAAGTAAAGCATCAGCGCGACCACGAACGCCACCACTACCAGGATGAGAGGGTTTCTGGTGCCCTTACCGGATGGCTGGTCCGGACTGGGAGGTATTTCCTGGGATAATGGCAGCTCAGGCGGCTGTCCCGGGCTGTGTGCGGGATCGATGGGGCTGGGTGACGGGTCCATTTGCAAACTCCTTATTCGCGCGTTTTCGCGAAAAAAGCTCCTGAAAATAGATTACTCCCCAACCGGCCTATAAGGCGAAGCGGTTAAGGAAGGAAAGCCAATTCGAAATCAACGTAAAACGGCCAATCACAAGCAATACCCCAAGCGCGATCAGTAGTCCGCCGCTGGCGATCTCCAAAGCATGCATGCGGGAGCGGAAGCGGCTGTAGAACTTGAGAAAGCGCTCCATCAAAAGCGATGTCACCAGAAACGGCACGGCCAGCCCGAGCGAATAAACCATAAGCAGCAGGATCCCCTTTACCAGCGTATCTTGTTCTCCGGCGATGGTTAGGATCGCGGCAAGAATCGGCCCCAGACACGGGGTCCAGCCGAACGCGAATGCGAAGCCGATCACGAACGCGCCCACCGGAGTGCTGCTGCCTTTCACGCTGTGCAGACGAGCGTCAGTGTAGAGAGCTTTGATCTTGAAAATGCCCGTCAGGTGCAATCCAAAGAGAATGATGATCACGCCCGCGACCCGCGCGAGCGTGTGTTTGTAGATTCCAAGCACCTGCCCGATTTCGGTGGCCGCCGCCCCCAGCGCGATGAAAACAACGCTGAAGCCGAGGATGAAGCCAACGGAGTTCACCATCACGCGCCGCATAAGCTGTCCCTGAGGCGCTTTGAGTTCTTCCAGGCCGGCGCCCGAGATCAGAGAAAGATATCCCGGGACTAACGGAAGCACGCAGGGCGAGAGAAATGAAATGAGCCCGGCGAAAAATGCGGCGATCGGGAGTGGGAGGCTGGACATGCGTTATTGATTGTACCCGGCGGAGTTGAACTCCGTAAGCAATGAGACGATTGGAACGGTGTTTAGTTGCACGCCGGCGCCGAATTCGGCGCAGCGTTATTTCGCTGGCGCTTGAGCCGGCGGGGTATCGGACGTCCCGTTCGATTCGGTCGAAGGTCCCGACAGCATCTTGCGCAGAAACCCGAGGGGCATGACGGCCGTCAGTACGGCGCGATCGCCGGCGTCCGTTACTTTTAGACTATCGAAGAACGCTTTCACATCGGGATCGGTGCCGTGGGCGCCCACAGAGGTTTCCGCAGAGCGGGTCAGGCCGATGAACACGTTTACTTTATCCGTGATGGCGCGCGCCTCGTCCGGCGTTCCGGTAAAGGCTTCGGCGCGGAGGTGAACCGCGTCAGCTCTCAAGTGAAGCGGGCTGAGATAGCTTGCTGAAACGACCAGCGTAGCCGGACTCGAGAAAATTGTGTTCCACTCGCGAGCTGCGGGTGAGGAGGGATCAACCCGCGCGACCACCCATGCCAGACTGGCCAACTGGACGTGCTTGTAATATTGCCGCAGCAACGACGGACCTCCGAATGGCGAAGCCAGCCGCTTCGACCGGTCAATGATTCCCCTTATAACGGCAGGGTCGTCGTGATTGGAGGCGGCCACGGTATCGGCGCTCAGCACCGCGACCCGCAACGATCTGCTTTCCAAAACAATCGTGAAGATGTCGACCGAGTGATAGTTTTCGACCGACCGGGCGATCTGCCGCAGATAGGCAGTGAGGCGCTCGCCTTGAAATCTTCCTTCCAGCACCTCAGAAAAGCGCACCTCTGGAGAGGAACCGCCAGTTCCTCCGCCCGGCCAGCTTGCCGGGTAGTGGACGGCGAAGGCGGCTTCGTCGAGATCGCGTTCGAACTCAAAACCGGTCTCGCGGATGAAGCGCTCGTACTCCGGATCGTGGCTGACAGGAGGCAGCTTCTTTCCCGCATTCAGTTTCCGTGCCCGGCCTAGATCGAGGTAGAAAAATGCGTCCCCACCGGGCAACAGACGGGCGGGCTCAGGAGGAGCATGCTTGCGCAGCTGGACCGCAAGGGTCACGGCCGCAGCAACGACCGCGACCACCAGCGCGATGGGGAAGGTTCGCCTAATTCGCATGGAATGCGGTCAGGACAGGAATCATAACACTCTGGGGCCGAAGCCCCGAGTCGAGAGCGGACTCGACTGGCCGTGATCTCCTTTACATCAACTCTCTTTTCCCGGCCTGGTCAGTCCTGCTAAATCCGTTTGGATCGGAGTAGAATGCGGGCCAAATGGAGGACCCCCCATGAAACACCTCACATTCTACTTGCTTACGGTCGCAACAGTGGTCGGCCTCGTCACCCTCATTGCTGCGCGAGGACATGCGGATACGGATGCTGGTGCACCCTACGTTACCGAAATTCCTCAGGGATACCGCGACTGGAAGTGGATCTCCTCGGCCCATGAGGCGGGCAACCTCAACAGCTTAGGTGCAGTCCTGGGCAACGATGTAGCGTTCAAGGCCTTCCGGGACGGTAAGCTTCCATACCCGGACGGCACAATCATTGCTGCGTTGCATTACCGCAACGTGCCATCCGAGGAAAACAATAAAATCTTTGGTCAAGCCCAATCTTTTGTTCCCGGGGCGCCGACGAACATTCAGTTCATGGTCAAGGACTCGAAAAAGTACGCCGCAACCGGCGGCTGGGGTTTCGGTCACTTCGCGGACGGCAAACCCGGCGCCGCGGCGTTTATGAAAAGCTGCTTCCCGTGCCACGAGAAGACCAAAGCGACCGACCTTGTCTTTACTCACTACGCGCCTTAGGCGAGATCAATCGTTCCTGTTTCAAGGCGGGCCGGTTGCGTGAAATTTGGCCGTTGTGATAACTTAATTAATTGTCCCGGACATCTGGAAGGGATCAAAGGGTATACTTGTGCCCGGAAGAGCACTTGTCCCCGCAATGCTGGCGTAGCTCAGTCGGTAGAGCACCTGATTTGTAATCAGGGGGTCAGGGGTTCAAATCCCTTCGCCAGCTCCAGGATACGAAGATCAGATACGAAGATCAGGTAGCGAACTTCCGGCAGGCAGCGGAACTCTAGGTGGCGCAACAGGTTTTTCCAACGCACTTCATTCGGAAATATATTTGGAAATATTCCGGCATGCAGTGATCTTCGCGCGGTAGTTCTTAAGCGCGATTCTTGGTTTCCCTGAGTTGCGAAAAGCTGGTTTGCAAAAATGTAGCCTGGTGGACCAGAGTAGAAGTGTGCTGCCACGGTCTGCGGATTCGCGAGTTGGCTGCGGGATGAAGCGCGACGGCTGCATCGCCCGGCGGTTTTGCACAGGTGGGTGAGTGGTTAAAGCCAACAGACTGTAAATCTGTCCCTCCTAGCGAGGTACGAAGGTTCGAATCCTTCCCTGTGCACCAGAATTTGTTGCATGAGATTCGAGTGGCTTGATTTGAGTGATTCGATTTGAGTGACCAGGAAATATGAGTCGCTTTGCAATGGCGTTGATCGCGTACCTGGCATTAGGCGCGCTGGCGTTTACCACGCTGAGTGATTCGCGGATCCGGTTGCTGACGCTGCTGATTCTGGCCATGTTCGCGATTAAGAGTTGGGTGCGCCGCAAGGATGTGCTGCATCCGGATGGCGATGGCGAATCGGAGTGAGCGGTTCAGGCTGAAGGCTGATGGCTGACAGCTGGTTTCAGGCCGATGTAGCTCAGTTGGTAGAGCACTCCCTTGGTAAGGGAGAGGTCATCAGTTCAATCCTGATCATCGGCTCCAGAGATTCGTATTTAGGCGGTGACGAGTGCCGCGAAGGCTGATTTGGTCGATTCCGGGCATCGCCGTCTGGGGAGCCTTGCAGTTCGCGGCTCGCAAGTTTTGTACCGGATGGCGCGAAGAGTAAGGTTAAGTACGGGTTCGTTGCCCTAGTTTGTCTCGCTTGGTGGCTGCCGAATCTGCTGGTCGGAGAAACGGGAGCCTCTGAAGTCGAGCAGCTTGTTTTGATCGCGGGATTTCCGGTCGTATCTTGTTACTTGGCGTATCTTCTCCTTGGAGAATGGATAGATAGACGACATCTTAGTGAGTGGAAGGCGAGACCTGACAGCGAAAAGCTGACAATTGGATTTAAAGGGCGGGAGTAACTCAGTGGTAGAGTCACAGCCTTCCAAGCTGTTGGTCGCGGGTTCGATTCCCGTCTCCCGCTCCAGAGTTTTGGTTCAGGGGTTGTGATGGCTTTCGAGCAAGCTACGATCAAAGTTGAGAAGCAGCAGGAATTTGCGAAGCTGCAAGCTGCCGTTGAGCAGGCGTTCTTGCCCGAGAAGGTGGAACGGTTCCTGAAGCAGTTGGACCGCAAGGGAATTCGCGTCCGGGAGTTTGACGCGGTGCTGTCGGCTCGAACGCTGGAAAGTATAGTCGGCGGCTCGGCGGCGAAGTCTGATTTGAGCGCGTGGCAGTTATATCAGGCGTTGCCACTTTCCGATCAGGCGCAGATGCGCGAGTTTTATCTGTCGAAGCTGGAGACGGTCGACACGGCGCTGCGGCACAAGTTCAAGAAGCTGTATCAGTATTACTGAAGAATAAGCGAGGCTCGGCAATTTTATGGCGAAAGAGAAATTTGATCGAAATAAGCCGCACTGCAATGTGGGGACGATTGGTCACATTGACCATGGCAAGACGACGTTGACGGCGGCGATCACCAAGGTGTTGCAGAAACATAATCCGAAGATTGTGTTCCGGTCTTTTGATTCGATTGATAACGCGCCGGAAGAAAAAGCGCGCGGAATCACGATTGCGACCGCGCACGTGGAGTATGAGACGGCGAACCGGCACTACGCGCACGTCGACTGCCCGGGGCACGCGGATTACATCAAGAACATGATCACGGGCGCGGCGCAGATGGATGGCGCGATCTTGGTTGTTGCTGCGACGGACGGTCCGATGCCGCAGACGCGCGAGCACGTGCTCTTGGCGCGGCAGGTGGGCGTGCCTTACATCGTTGTGGCTTTGAACAAGTGCGATGCGGTGGACGATCCTGAGTTGCTGGATCTGGTCGAGCTTGAAGTGCGTGAGTTGCTGAAGAGCTACAAGTTTCCTGGCGACGATGTGCCGGTGATTCGGCTGTCTGCTTTAGGGGCTTTGAACGGGGAAGAAAAGTGGGAAAAGCAGATTGACGCGCTGATGGATGCGGTCGATAAGAGCGTGCCGCAGCCGGCGCGCGAGCTCGACAAGCCGTTCCTGATGCCGATTGAAGATATCTTTTCGATTCAGGGGCGCGGCACCGTCGTTACTGGGCGTATCGAGCGCGGGAAAGTGAAAGTCGGCGAGGAAGTTGAGATTGTCGGCTTCCGCGACACGCGCAAGACTGTGGTTACGGGCGTCGAAATGTTCAAGAAGCAATTGGATGAAGGCATGGCGGGCGACAATGCCGGACTGTTGCTGCGCGGCATTGCGAAAGAAGATGTGGAGCGCGGCATGGTGCTGGCGAAGGGTGGGTCGATTACTCCGCATACCAAGTTCAAGGCTGAGGTTTACATCCTGACGAAGGAAGAAGGTGGGCGGCATACGCCGTTCTTCAAGGGATACCGTCCGCAGTTTTATTTGCGGACGACCGACGTGACTGGAGTTGCAGAACTTCCGGCTGGCACGGAGATGGTGATGCCTGGGGACAACGTCTCGCTGGTGATTGAGTTGATTACGCCGGTGGCGATGGAAAAGGGGTTGCGGTTTGCCATTCGCGAAGGCGGACACACGGTGGGCGCGGGAACGATTTCGGAGATTGTGCAGTAGGGAAGCGCGCCAAACGCGCGAGTTCGCATTCTCGCAAAGAACGCGAGAATGATCGCGCGGCGCGCATGGGTCCTTCGCGAGACAAAAAGCGTCTCGCTCAGGATGACAACTTAATAGAATGCCGGCGGGATGCCGGCGCTACTAGACGAGGGAGTTTGAGCGATGCCCCGAGAAATTGTTACGTTGCAGTGCGGTGATTGCAAAGAGCGGAATTATTCGACGACCAAGAACCGGAAGACGACGACGGAGCGGCTGGAGTTCAAGAAGTTCTGCCGCCGTTGCCGCAAGCACACGCCGCATAAGGAAGTGAAATAGCAGTGGTCAGAGACCAGTGGCCAGAAAAACTGACCACTAGCCACTGACCACTGATTTTAGGGGCGTAAGCTCAACGGTTAAACTGCCGGTCTCCAAAACCGGACTTGGGGGTTCGAATCCCTCCGCCCCTGCCAGATTTTTGCAAGGACGATGGGAAAGGCCAGGAGCGGTATGGGAGTGGAAACGAAGAAGATGGCAAACTCAATCGCAAGCGCGGGCGAGAATTTTGGAGACCGGGTGAAGTCCTGGCCGGAGCGCATCAAGGTATTTTACAACGACGTGCGCACCGAAATGCGCAAGGTCACGGCGCCGTCGTGGAAGGAAGTGCGCGCCACTACGGCGGTTGTCGTCGTCACGGTATTCATTTTTGGCGTTTATTTTTTCATCATCGATAACGTGATCCAGAGGGGCGTCAACATGCTGTACAGCTATTTCGGGAACCACTAAGTCGAAGAGCAGGCCGGAGCTTAACTTGATCATGCAGGACGAAGAAAAAAACGAAGCTGCGGCAAGCAGCGAGCAGCCGCCCAGCGCGGGGGGTGTTACCGCAACCAGCGAGCCGCCCCGCAACCCGAACATGAAGTGGTACATCATCCACTCCTATTCTGGTTTTGAGCGCAAGGTGAAGGAGTCGCTGGAGTCGCGGGTGCAGGCTTTCGGGCTGCAAGAAAAGATCGGCAAAGTGCTGATCCCGACCGAATCCGTCACCGAAGTGCGCGGTGGCAAGAAGTACACCTCGGAGCGCATGTTCTATCCCGGCTACGTGCTGGTGGAAATGGACATGGACGATCATGTCTGGCACGTGGTGAAATCCACGCCGCGCGTGACTGGATTCGTGGGCACGGGACAGCAGCCGACTCCGCTATCTGATGAAGAAGTGCAGCACATCGTCTATAAAGTTGCGGACAGCCGCGAGAAGCCCAAGTTGAAGGTCAAGTTCGAGAAGCAGGAGCAGGTGCGCATCACCGAAGGGCCGTTCGCCACTTTCACTGGAACTGTCGATGAGGTGAATGAAGATCGCGAGACGCTGAAGGTGATGGTAACGATTTTCGGCCGTTCGACGCCGGTGGAGTTGGAGTTTAACCAGGTGGAGAAAGTGGCATAGGAATTCAGTGATTGGGTAGTTTTGTAATTTGGTAATTGAAAACCGAAGGAAATCTTAGATGGCAAAGAAAGTTACAGGTTTCGTAAAACTGCAGATTGCGGCGGGCAAGGCGACCCCGGCACCTCCGGTTGGTCCGGCGCTCGGACAGGCGCAGATCAACATCATGGAGTTCTGCAAGCAGTTCAACGCTCGCACGAATCAGAAGGAGATGGAGGGATTGATCATCCCGGTCGTGGTGTCGGTTTACAGCGACCGGTCGTTTACCTTCATCACCAAGACGCCGCCGGCCTCGATTTTGCTGAAGCGCGCGGCCGGCATTGCCAAAGGATCGGGAACGCCGAACAAGGATAAGGTAGGCAAGGTTACGCTGAAGCAGGTGGAAGACATTGCCAAGCAGAAGATGCCTGATCTAAACGCGGCATCGATTGACGCCGCGGTTAAGAGCGTTCGTGGGACGGCAAGGTCGATGGGGATTGAAGTCGTTGGGTAATAAGGAAGCGCGCCAAACGCGCGATCTAGCATTCTCGCAAAGAACGCGAGAATGTTCGCGCGGCGCGCCCGGGTCCTTCAGCGACGATAAAGCCGTCGCCTCAGGATGACAGTCGAGTTTATATAGTCGAAAACACTACGGCTCTTCGAAACAACGACGAGCGGTGGGAGACGAGGAAAGTAAAGATGAAAAAAGAAGGAAAGAACATAGCCAAGGCGCATGCCGCGGTTGAGAAGCGCCCGTATCTGCTGCAGGATGCAGTTCCCCTGCTGCAGAAGGTGAAGTTTGCGAAATTTGATGAGACTGTTGAGATTACTTTGCGTCTCGGGGTCGATCCGAAGCACGCCGACCAGATGGTGCGCGGCACGGTTGTGTTGCCGCATGGGCTGGGCAAGTCGAAAAAGGTTTTGGTAATCGCTTCGGGGGACAAGATCAAGGAAGCTGAGGCGGCGGGGGCTGACTTCTTTGGTGGCGAAGAGATGGTCGAGAAGATTACGAAAGAGAACTGGACCGACTTCGATGCGCTGATCGCCACTCCAGATGTGATGAAATCCGTTGGGCGGCTGGGCAAGGTTCTTGGTCCCAAGGGACTGATGCCGAACCCGAAGACCGGAACGGTCACGGTTGATGTAGCCAAGGCGGTGCAGGAAGTGAAGGCCGGTAAGGTTGAATTCCGCACCGACAAGACTGCGCTGGTCCACGTGCCGGTGGGGAAGATTTCATTCTCGCCCGACAAGTTGATTGACAATGCGACCGTGCTGATCACCAGCGTGATCAAGGCCAAGCCGTCGGTGGCCAAGGGGAAATACATCAAGGGCTGCACTTTGAGCTCGACCATGGGCCCGGGGATTTTGCTTGATACGGCTCCGATTGAGACTGCGGCGAAAGCATAAGAGCGAGCCGGGCTGCGCCCGGAGGACGGGCAAGAGTGCCCGTCCCCACACGAGAGCACACGAGATCATTTAAGAGGAACTAAGCAATGCCAGTTACCAAAGCACGCAAGAAGGAACAGGTCGAGAAGCTGAGTGCAGACCTGAAGAATGTTTCGAACGCCGTTGTGGCCACCTACAGCAAGATGACTGTGGCCCAGGACTATGAACTGCGTAAAGCTCTGCGCGGCGCGGGGGCGAAGTATCAAGTGGTCAAGAACACCCTGGCCGAACTTGCCGCCAAGGGCACCAAGATCGAAGAGGGGCTGAAGAACCTTACCGGCGTGACCTCGATTGCCTACACCACGGGTGACCCCGTGGCCATGGCTAAGGCGCTCACCAAGTACGCCAAAGACACGCCGGAGTTCACCTTTAAGGTGGGTGTGGTTGAGGGCAAGGTGATTTCGATCAAGGAGATCGAAGCGCTGGCCAGCATGCCGTCGAAGGAAGAGATCTATTCGAAGTTGCTGTTCCTGATCAGCTCGCCGGCGCAGCGACTGGTGACGGTGATGAATGCCGTGGGACGTGATGTTGCGGTGGTGCTGGGTCAGGGCGTGGAGAAAGGCAAGTTCGCTGGCGACGCACCCAGCGAAGCTTAGTCCGGAGACGGTAACGGCGCTGCAATGAAGTGGCACGATTGGTTCTGGTTCGTGATTGCGGTACTGGCATGGTTGCCGCTGCTTTCGCTGTCTCGCGGCATCATGGAAGTATGGCGCACTTGGAGCGGCAAGCGTCGTAGATGAGTTGGCAGTCGCGGGCGAGGGCGCCCGCGCCACACGAGATTCGGGGCGGCGAAGGCCGTCCGAAGGGATTTGGTTATCCGAGGTCAGGGGTTGCGCGGTTTTGATCCGGGCGTTGTCTGGCGCCGGGAAAAGGGCCTGCCGCACTGGAAACCCGGCCGAAGATGACGAAATCAAGAAATTCATAACTTGAAAAGTGGAGAAACGAACATGGCAGACCTGCAACAGTTGGAAGATTCAATCGTAGGGTTGTCGCTGCTGGACGCGGCGCAGCTCGTGAAAAAGCTGGAAGCGCGGCTGGGCGTGTCGGCAGCAGCGGCGGCTCCGGTGATGGTGGCTGGCGGCGGCGCGGCGGCCGCAGGTGCGGCTCCGGCTGAGGAGAAGACCGAGTTCACTGTCGTCCTCAAGGAAGTCGGCGCCAATAAGATCAATGTAATCAAGGCCGTACGTGAGGTCACCAGCCTGGGCTTGAAGGAAGCCAAGGAACTGGTGGATGGAGCGCCCAAGAACATCAAGGAAGGCGTTTCCAAGGACGAGGCCGAGACCATTAAGAAGAAGTTTACCGAGGCTGGCGCCGTTGTCGAAGTGAAGTAGGGCGTTGGCTGACGATCCGGCCAACCCCGGTCTGCAAGGGGAAGATTCCGGAACGTTCTAGTTGTGAAGCCTGGGCGGTGGTGTTAGCATCTATATAACACCGCTTCCCCTGGCCTCACTCATACGCGGGCGAGACCCGCTAGGGAAGCTTGGGCACTGTTCCGCGGGCAGGCGGAACGGAAACGGCCGAAGGAACTGGCGCGAAAGATAACAAATTCAGATTGGCGAAACGCCTTGGATGGCGTCTGCGGGAACAACTGTCCCTGCGGGCGCCCCGTCGTGTTTTCCGGGTTTAGGTTTTCCACGTTTAACTTTTTCTGCGTTCAAACAGGTTCGTAACAGCAGCTAAGCAGCGCGGCGCGATGGGCGCCCCACATTCCGCGGGTAATCGCAGCGCACGGCTGCGCCTGACATTGGGAGTTTCTAGACGATGAAGAATAATGCCTTCCGTAAACGTTTTGATTTTTCAAAAATTCCAGCAACCATCCAGATCCCTAACCTGATCGAGGTGCAGAAGCGCTCCTACGACCGCTTCCTGCAGATGGACAAGTTGCCCAGCGAACGCGAAGACGGCGGATTGCAGGCCGTGTTCCAGTCCGTGTTCCCGATCACCGACTTCCGCAACGTATCACAACTTGAGTTTGTGGATTACGCCATTGGTAACTGGGAGTGCAAGTGCGGCCACCTGAAGGGACTGCATCACCTGCGCACGACTTGCAAGAGCTGCGGCAACACGGTTATCACGGATCCGTTTCACCCCGGCGATGTGCTCTGCCAGAAGTGCGGCACCTACAACGCCAACACCCCCGATTTCTGCAACAAGTGCGGCGATCCGGTTGGGCTGCAGTTGAAATACGACGTGGCCGAGTGCGAGGAGCGCGGCATGACTTACTCCGCGCCGCTCAAGGTCACGATGCGTCTGACGATTTTCGACAAGGACGCTGAGACTGGCAATCGTTCCATCCGCGATATCAAGGAACAGGAAGTATTTTTCGGCGACGTGCCGCTGATGACGCAGAACGGCACCTTTATTATCAATGGGACTGAGCGTGTGATCGTTAGCCAGTTGCACCGCTCGCCGGGCGTGTTCTTCGAGACGGCCAACAACCGCACTTATTTCCTGGGCAAGATCATTCCCTACCGCGGATCGTGGGTTGAGTTTGAGTACGACCAGAAGAACGTGCTCTATGTCCGCATCGACCGCAAGCGTAAGTTCCTGGGAACGATTTTCCTGCGCGCGCTCGGCCTGCGTTCTGGCGAAGACATTTTGCGGACGTTCTATACCGTCGACCGCATCGCGATTAAAGACAAAAAGCTGTACTGGACGCTCGACCCGGCCAGCGAAAAAGCTACGAACCTGCTGGGCATGAAGCTGGCGCACAGCATCAAGAACAAAGCTGGAGACGAGATTGCGCACTCCGGCCGCAAGCTGAACGCGCAAACTTTGAAGGATATTCAGAAGGCGAAGATCTCCGAGATCGAAGTGGATGTTACGGACCTCGAAGGCGCATGGGCGGCTGCCGACGTGGTCGACACGACCACGGGCGAAGTGCTGCTCGAAGCCAACAGCGAAGTGACGGCTGACAAGGTTTCGAAGATTCTCGACTCCGGCGTTGTCGAGATGAGCTTGTTCTTCCCTGAGCGCGACGATGTCGGCACGGTGATCAGCCAGACCCTGAAGCGCGATTCGGTGAAAACTCCGCAGGAAGCGCTGATCGAGATTTACCGCAAGCTGCGTCCCGGCGATCCGCCGACGCTCGACACGGCGACCGCTCTGTTCCACGGCATGTTCTTCGACCCGCGGAAGTACGACTTCTCGAAGGTGGGCCGGCTGAAGTTCAACATCAAGCTGTTCGAGAACCAGGATGCGACCAGCCTCGACAAGCGGACGCTTGATCCCGACGATTTCTACGGGACCATCGCGTACCTGCTGAAGCTGCGCAAGAACATCGGGTCGGTGGATGACATCGATCACCTGGGCAACCGCCGCGTGCGCGCGGTCGGCGAACTGATGGAGAACCAGTTCCGCATCGGCTTGGTCCGCATGGAGCGGGCAATTAAAGAAAAGATGTCCGTGTACCAGGAAATGTCGACGGCGATGCCGCATGACCTGGTCAATGCGAAGCCGGTGATGGCTGCGATCCGAGAATTCTTCGGATCGTCGCAGCTTTCGCAGTTCATGGACCAGACCAACCCGCTCTCCGAGATTACGCACAAGCGGCGTCTCTCGGCGCTTGGGCCGGGAGGTTTGTCGCGTGAACGCGCTGGATTCGAAGTGCGCGACGTTCACCCTACGCACTACGGCCGTATTTGCCCGATTGAGACGCCGGAAGGTCCGAACATTGGACTTATCTCGTCGTTGAGCTGCTATGCGCGGATCAATGACTACGGCTTCATCGAGTCGCCCTACCGCAAGATCAAGGGCGGCCGCGTGATCGACTACGTCAGCGTGGTCAACACGGGCGACAGCGACCACAAGGTCGGCGATCACATGGAAAAGCATGAGATCGAGAAGATCAACGCCGAATTGAAGGAGAAGCGCAAGAAACCGGCGCAGATCGAGCCGTTCTCGTTCTATCTTTCCGCTTGGGAAGAAGACCGGCACACCATCGCGCAGGCGAACGTTGAGTTGGACGACAAGGGCAAGATTGTCTCCGAGCTGGTCAACGCCCGCAAAGCCGGAAATTTTGTGCTGGTAAGTCGGGATGAAGTCGATTACGTCGACGTCAGCCCCAAGCAGTTGGTCTCGGTGGCGGCTTCGCTCGTGCCGTTCCTTGAACACGACGATGCGAACCGCGCATTGATGGGCGCGAACATGCAACGCCAGTCCGTGCCGCTGTTGCGCGCGCAAGCGCCGATCGTCGGCACCGGAATGGAAGGCGTCACGGCGCGTGATTCGGGCGCAGTGGTTCTGGCCCGGCGCAACGGCATCGTCGATTCAGTCGACTCCGACCGCATCATCGTGCGCGTCGAAGGCGAGCATCATCCCACGCAGCTTTCGCGTGAAGTGGGCTCGGACATTTATCAGCTCACCAAGTTCAAGCGCTCGAATCAGAACACTTGTATCAATCAAAAGCCTGTCGTGAAAAAAGGCCAGCGCGTACTGAAGGGCGAGGTCATCGCTGACGGTCCTTGCACGGATCACGGCGAGCTGGCGCTTGGACGCAACGTGCTGGTGGCCTTCATGCCCTGGCGCGGTTACAACTTTGAGGACGCGATTCTCGTCTCCGAGAAGATGGTGAAGGACGATTACTACACTTCACTGCACATCGAAGAGTACGAGATCGAGGCGCGCGACACCAAGCTTGGTCCGGAAGAAGTGACGCGCGACATTCCTAACGTCAGCGAGTCCATGCTGCGCAATCTGGACGAAGCGGGCGTGATCCGCATCGGCGCGAGCATCAAGCAGGGCGACATTCTGGTGGGCAAGGTTACGCCCAAGGGCGAAACTCAGCTCACGCCGGAAGAGAAGCTGCTGCGCGCGATCTTCGGCGAAAAGGCCGGCGATGTGCGCGATGCTTCGCTCTACTGCCCTCCTGGGATCGAGGGCGTGATCGTCGATGTGAAGATTTTCTCCCGTAAAGGCCAGGAAAAGGACGAGCGAGCGAAGTCGATCGAGGCCGCGCAAATCGGTAAGTTGGAGAAGAATCTTTCCGACGAGATCCGCATTCTTACCGACGAGCGGCTCAAGCGTCTCGAAAACATTCTCGGCGGCAAGGAGGTGCAGGCCGACCTGCACGACGAGCGCACCAACAAGCGTCTGCTGAACAAGGGCAACATTTTGGACCGCGACGCGATCGAGCGCATCTCCACCCGCAACCTGAAGCGCATCAAGTATGCCGACAAGGATCCGCGGGTGAATGAGCAGATCGACGAGATCGAGGAAATGACCTCGCGCCAGATCGATGTGCTCAAGAAAATCGTCAACGAGAAAAAAGAAAAACTCACCAAGGGCGACGAACTGCCGCCGGGCGTGATCAAGCTGGTCAAGGTCTACATCGCCATGAAGCGCAAGCTGAGCGTGGGTGACAAGATGGCCGGCCGTCACGGCAACAAGGGCGTAATCGCGCGCATTCTGCCGGAAGAGGACATGCCGTACCTCGAAGACGGAACGCCCGTCGAGATCGTGCTGAATCCACTCGGCGTACCCAGCCGTATGAATGTGGGCCAGATTCTCGAAACCCACCTGGGATGGGCGGGATACACCCTGGGCGAAAAGATCGGCAGATTGCTCAAGGAAAACACGCGCACCGAAGCGATTCGACGCGAACTGAAAGCTCTTTTCAAGGACTCGAAGCTCGCTGACACCATCGGTGAAATGGGCGACGAGGAACTGGAAGCGCTCGCTCCCACGCTTGCACGCGGCGTGTATATGGGTTCGCCGGTGTTCGACGGCGCAAAAGAAGGAGAGATCAAGGCGCTGCTTGAGCATGCGGGCCTGCCTACGTCAGGCAAGACCACGCTGCACGACGGCATGACCGGAGACCAGTTCGAACAGCCGGTCTGCGTCGGCTACATCTACATGCTGAAGTTGTCGCATCTGGTGGACGACAAGATTCACGCGCGCTCCATCGGACCCTATTCTCTGATAACCCAACAGCCTTTGGGCGGCAAAGCGCAGTTCGGCGGACAGCGTTTCGGCGAAATGGAAGTCTGGGCGCTCGAGGCTTACGGAGCGGCATTCATTCTGCAGGAACTGCTGACGGCGAAGTCCGACGACGTCTACGGCCGAACCAAGATTTACGAGGCCATCGTCAAGGGCGAAGCTGCCATGGAACCGGGCGTGCCGGAGTCGTTCAACGTGCTGATCCGCGAATTGCAATCGCTCTGCCTGGATGTGGAGCTGATCAAGACCGGGGAGAAAAAACCCACGGCCAGCGCGGCAGCGGATTGAGCAGTGGTCAGTGGCCAGTGATCAGTGGCCAGTACGGCACTGACGCTGGCTACAGGGTTGATTTTGATGAGCGGGGTCAAACTACAAGCCGACTTCAATGGACTGTTTAGCGAGTTGCTTTGCTTGTCTCACACGGACACCGCTGTCGACGAACATGGAAATATCGTGACACTTGCAGAGGGAATGCAGGTGACGGCCTTTGAAGAGGACTACGAAGATGGTCAGCGCGATGATCTGATCGCTTCAGGCACTGTTGAGCGCGCGCCAGAGTGGCTTCAATGCCAGGGTTCGCGGTGGGTTTTGCGATTCGATGAGAACGGAGTGAAGCAGGAGTCCGATCTACAGCGAATTAGAGTTTAGATAAGTTTTGAAGGAACGTTTCGCGGGGCAAAGGCTCTCGGCCACCGCGAAACATAAAAACTGGCCACTGGTTACTGACCCCTGGCCACTGCCCTTGAGAGCAGGAAGCGGAGGAACACCTTGTTTCGTTCGAGCCCGTTCGAAATGCAAAATACGATTGCGGATTTTGATGCCATCCGCATCAGCCTGGCGTCTCCGGAAAAAATCCGGAGCTGGTCGCACGGCGAAGTTACCAAGCCTGAGACCATCAACTACCGCACCTTTAAGCCGGAGCGGGACGGCCTGTTCTGCGCCCGCATCTTCGGCCCGGTAACCGATTGGGAATGCCTCTGCGGCAAGTACAAGCGCATGAAGCACCGCGGCGTGATCTGCGACAAGTGCGGCGTGGAAGTCACGCTGTCGAAAGTTCGCCGCGAACGCCTGGGCCACATCGAGCTGGCTTCGCCCTGCTCGCACGTGTGGTTCTTCAAGGGCCTGCCCAGCCGCATCGGCCACCTGCTCGATATTTCGCTGCGCGACCTCGAGTCCGTGCTTTATTTCGAGGCCTACGTGGTGGTCGAGCCCGGCGACGCTCCGGTGAAAGAGCGCGAGGTTATCAAGGACGAAGCGAAGTTCCGCGAACTCGACCAGCAATACCGTCCCGCTGGCTTCAAAGCGATGATGGGCGCTGAGGCGATCAAGGAACTGCTCAAGCGCATCGACACCGACGGCCTGGCCGTTGAGCTGCGCGAGAAGATGAAGAACGAGAGCTCGCTGCAGAAGCGGCTCAAGTACACGAAGCGCCTGAAAGTGGTCGAGGCCTTCCGGCGCAGCGGCAACAAGCCGCACTGGATGATTCTCGACGTCATCCCCGTGATTCCGCCGGAGCTGCGCCCACTGGTTCCACTCGATGGCGGCCGCTTCGCCACCTCCGATTTGAACGATCTTTACCGCCGCGTCATCAACCGCAACAACCGGTTGAAGAAGCTGATGGACCTGCACGCGCCTGAAGTCATCGTCAGAAACGAAAAGCGCATGCTGCAGGAAGCTGTCGACGCGCTGTTCGACAACGGCCGCCGTGGCCGCGTGCTGCGCGGAGCCAACAACCGTCCGCTGAAGTCGCTCTCCGACACGCTTAAGGGCAAGCAGGGACGCTTCCGCCAGAACCTGCTGGGCAAGCGCGTGGATTATTCCGGACGCTCCGTCATCGTGGTCGGCCCCGAACTCAAGCTGCACCAGTGCGGATTGCCGAAGAAGATGGCGCTCGAGCTGTTCAAGCCGTTCATCTATCACCGGCTCGAACAGACCGGCAACGTCACCACCATCAAGCAGGCCAAAGAAATGGTCGAGCAGCAGGAGCCCATCGTTTGGGACATCCTGGAAGAGGTCATCAAGGATCATCCTGTGCTGCTGAACCGCGCTCCCACGCTGCATCGGCTGGGCATTCAGGCTTTCGAGCCGGTGCTGGTCGAGGGCAAGGCCATCAAGATTCACCCGCTGGTTTGCACGGCGTTCAACGCCGACTTCGACGGCGATCAAATGGCAGTGCACATTCCGCTATCTCCGGAAGCGCAGGTTGAAGCCAGCGTGCTGATGCTGGCCTCGCACAACATTCTTTCGCCGGCATCCGGCCAGCCGATTACGGTGCCTACGCAAGACATGGTGCTTGGTCTCTATTACCTGACCAAAGCCAAGCCGGGCGCTAAGGGCGAAGGCCGCGTGTTTGCGAACATTGAAGAAGTTCTGCTGGCGCTCGAAATGGGCGAAGTGGAAACGCTCTCACCCATCCGCCTGCGCTACACCGGTGAACTGATCGACCTGACCACCGCTTACGATGATCAGGACATCATTCACACCGAGCCGGTTCACATCGATCGTGCGTTCATCAACACAACGGTGGGCCGCGCGATTTTGAACGACCACCTTCCCGAGGGCATGCCTTTCATCAACGGTTTGCTCAAGAAGAAGGGTATTGGCGCGCTGGTGAACTACGGCTACCTCCGGTTCGGGCTCGAGACTACGGTCAAGATGCTCGACGAAGTGAAGGAGTTCGGGTTCAAGTATGCGACCCGCGCCGGCCTTTCGATCGGCATCGATGACATGGTCATCCCTGATAGCAAGAAGACTTTGGTCAAGGACGCCGAGAAGCAGGTGGTCGCCGTGCAACAGCAATATCTCGACGGCGCCATCACCAACGGCGAGCGTTACAACAAGGTCATCGAAATCTGGTCGGCGATTACGGAAAAAGTTGCCGACGAGATGTTCGGACAGATGCAGCGGGCCGATAAAGAAGGCTTCATCAATCCGATCTACGTCATGGCTGATTCCGGCGCTCGCGGATCGAAACAGCAGATTCGCCAGCTTTCCGGTATGCGCGGACTGATGGCCAAGCCTTCCGGCGAAATCATCGAGTCTCCCATCACGGCGAACTTTCGCGAAGGGTTGACGGTGCTCGAATATTTCGTCTCGACGCACGGCGCCCGCAAGGGATTGGCCGACACGGCGCTGAAGACGGCGGATTCCGGCTACCTCACGCGACGTCTGGTCGACGTGGCGCAGGACGTGATCATCAGCGAATACGATTGCGGCACTGTGGACGGCATCTACGTCCAGGGTATCGTCGAAGCCGGCGAAATTATCGAGCCGTTGCGCGACCGCATTGTGGGCCGCGTATCGCTTGAGAAGATCAAAGACTACGACGGCAACGTGATTGTCGACATCAACAACGAAATTACTGAGGAACTCGCGGGATCGATTCAGGCTGCGGGAATCGAGCGGGTGAAGATCCGTTCAGTGCTTACTTGCGAATCGAAGCGCGGCGTTTGCGTCATGTGTTACGGCCGCAACCTGGCTTCAGGACGGCTGGTTGAACTCGGCGAAGCTACTGGCGTTATCGCCGCGCAGTCGATCGGCGAGCCCGGAACGCAGCTTACGATGCGTACCTTCCACATCGGCGGTACTGCATCGCGAGTCTCCGAGCAGTCGCGCCTCGATGCCAAGAATAACGGCACCGTGCGCTTCATCGGCCTGCAGACGGTGAAGTCCAAGTCGGGTGATCTGGTGGTGATGAACCGCCAGGGCTCGATCGCGGTCGTGGACGAGAAGAACCGAGAGCGCGAGCGCTACTCCGTGATCTACGGCGCCAAGCTGAAGGTCAACGACGGCGATCCGGTGCAGCAAGGCAAGGTCATGGTGGAGTGGGATCCTTACACGTTCGCCATCCTTACCGAAATCGGCGGCACGGCGCAGTTCAAGGACTTGCAGGAAGGCGTGACACTGCACGAAGAAGTGGATGAGGTCACTGGCTTGTCGCGGCACGTCGTAGGCGATTCTCCCGACGAGAAGCGGCAGCCTGCGATCGTGGTAAAGGGCAAGAGCAGCAAACGCTACCTCATGCCTTCGCGTTCTCACCTTATGGTGCAGGACGGCGACACCGTTTCTCCGGGAGACGTGCTGGCCAAGATCCCCCGCGAAACGACGAAGACCAAGGACATCACGGGCGGTCTGCCGCGCGTGGTCGAGCTCTTCGAAGCCCGCAAGCCGCATGAAACCGCGGTCATCAGCGAAATCGATGGCACGGTGAAGTTCGGTGAGGTCTCCAAGGGACAGCGCAAGATCTATGTGCAGGCTGACAACGGCACGGAGAAAGAATACTCGGTGCCGCGCGGCGTTCACATTAACGTGCAGGAAGGCGAGCGCGTCAAGGCGGGCGAACCGCTGATGGACGGCCCGCTCAACCCGCACGACATTCTGGCTGTGCTCGGCGAAAAAGAACTGCAGTCTTACCTTGTGAACGAAATCCAGGAAGTCTACCGGCTGCAGGGCGTCAACATCAGCGACAAGCACATCGAAGTGATTGTCCGCCAGATGATGCGCTGGGTGCAGGTTGAGGACGTGGGCGACACCACGTTCCTGCTGGAGGACAAACTGGACAAGTTCCACTTCCGCGAAGAAAACGAGCGCGTGATCAAGGAAGGCGGCAGACCGGCTACCGGACGGCCGTTGCTCCTGGGCATCACCAAGGCGTCGCTCGCGACCGACTCGTTCATCTCGGCAGCGTCGTTCCAGGAGACCACGCGTGTTCTCACTGAGGCTTCGATTAACGGCAGGGTCGATTACCTGCGCGGCCTCAAGGAGAACGTGATCGTCGGCCGCCTCATCCCTGCGGGCACCGGCATGGAGTACTACCGGAACGTGCGCCTCTCGCCAGAAATGGAAGAGGCGGCGGCCAAGGTACAGGCGGAAGTTTCGGCGGCTTACGAAGAAGCCGAGCGCGCTCTCGAGATGATGCGCCACGAGGGCGAAACCGAAGAACTGGCAGCAGAGTAAGGCGAACTACAACTAACCTCGGGGGCGAACGAACCAGTTTCGCCCCCGAATTTGTTTGTCATCCTGAGCGAAGCGTTCTTCGCATAGCGAAGGATCTGGGCGAGCCGCGCGACGGGTCGCGTTCTTTGCGATCATTAATCGCTTGTATGGCTCGCTTCCACATTACCCCCAATGCACGCAAACGCAAAGCGATTGCCGACCGAGGAACCTGGCCCGCTTCCCTCGTTGCAACCGGCGCCTTCCGGCCCTAAGCTAGGGCCAGCGATGCTTCGTTTCCTGCGACTTTTGCGGCTGGCCTTCTGGCGTTCTTTTCAGCACGACGCCTTTTCCATCGCCAAAGCGTCCGCCTATTCCGCCATTCTTACTTTTTTCCCTGCGCTGCTGGTGGTGGGCTCAGTGCTGGCTACCTGGCGCAAAGGCGCGCCCTACATGCGGGAAATCTCTTACGCGCTATCGCGCATCCTTCCCGCCGGAAGCAGCGCAGCAATGAACTTCATGCGCAGCGCGGCGCAACGCCCCGTAAGCCTGCTGATTACGGCTTCCCTGCTGACCCTGTGGACCGCTTCCGGCGTGATGATTTCCTGGATGGAGGGCTTCCGCCGCTGTTACGAGCTGCCGAAAATCTGGGGACTGGTGAAGGAGCGGCTGATCTCATTCCTGCTGGTAATTTTCGCGCTTGTCCCCATGACCTTCGCGACTTTGCTTGTGGCCTTAGGTAGCAAGGTTGAAACCAACATTCTTTTCTACACCGCGCGCGAATACAGCCTTTACATTCTGGTGATGTGGGGCGCGATCCGCTGGCTGATCGCCACTCTCACCAGCATTGCTGTGATTGCGCTCATCTATCACAACGCGGTCCCGCGAACTCAGCCCTGGCATAGCGTTATCCCGGGCGCGACGCTCGCCACTGCTATGTGGTTCTCGTCTACCTTGCTGTTTGGCTTCTACCTGAAGCATTACGCTGACTACAGCATTATTTACGGCTCCCTCGGCGCTGCCATCGCGCTGCTGGTCTGGATGTACATGGTTTCCCTGGTGGTCCTGGTGGGAGCGGAATTCAACGCCATGCTTTTCCCCCGCGCCATGCTGGGAAAAGAACTGACGGCGGTGAGCGGACCCAAGGCGGCGAATTAGCGCTCGGCGTGGCGGAAAGCTCGCTTGTCGTCCCGAAGCGAAGCGAGGGATCTTGGTTCTTGCTTGCGCCGCGGCGTCTCGGGGGTCACAAACAGAAACCAAGATCCCTCGCTTCGCTCGGGACGACAGCAGTATGAGCGTTTCGAGGAAAGCCGAGGAGAAAAGTGAAGTCCAGAATACAGCTCGCGACAGAAAGCTCGGTAAGGGCGGAGGTTTCACTCTCATCTCGCCGCGCCAAGATCATCTGCACCATCGGTCCGGCCAGTCATTCCGAGGCGGCGATGCGCGACCTGCTTCGCCTTGGCATGGATGTAGCCCGGTTAAATTTTTCCCACGGCACGCACGAAGAACACGCCCGGAACATCGAACGCCTGCGCCGCTCCGCCGCGAAAGAGAACCGCACCGTCTGCATCCTGCAGGATTTGCAAGGTCCCAAGATCCGCACTGGACGCCTGGAGCGGCACGAACCCACCCTGCTCGAGAGCGGCTCGACTGTAATCATCACCCCGCGTGACATCACCGGAACCCCCGCGCGCATTTCCACTACCTTCCCCGATCTTGCAAGCGAGCTGGCCCCGGGCGCTCGCATTCTTCTACGCGACGGCCTCATCGAATTGCGCGTGCGCACGGTGCGTGGTAAGGATGTCGTCTGCGATATTCTGAATGGCGGGATGCTGGGCGAGCACCAGGGCATCAATTTGCCCGGCACGGCTTTGTCGATTCCCGCCCTCACTGAAAAAGACCGCAAGGATCTCGAGTTCGGCCTCAAGCACGGCGTGGACGCGGTTGCACTCTCCTTCGTGCGCTCCGCCGCCGATGTGAACATGGTCAGACAGATCGTTACCGGACGAGGCAGCGACACTCCTCTCATCGCGAAACTGGAGAAGCCGCAGGCGATTGATCATCTGGAAGAAATTCTGGAAGCCTGCGATGGCGTGATGGTCGCGCGCGGAGATCTCGGTGTCGAAATGGCTCCGGAAAAAGTCCCGGTGATTCAGAAGCATGTGATCCGCCGTGCCGCCCAGTGGCGCAAGCCGGTGATCACGGCCACACAAATGCTCGAATCGATGGTCGAAAACCCGCGCCCCACGCGCGCCGAGGCCAGCGACGTCGCCAACGCAATTTTCGACGGAAGCGATTCGGTGATGCTCTCTGCCGAAACGGCCAGCGGCCGCTATCCCCGCGAGGCGGTTGCCATGATGTCGCGCATCGTCATCGAAGCCGAGAGCAACATGGGAGAGTTTACGCTGCCCCGCCGGCGTCGCGATCGCCATGGACTTTCCATCGCGGAAACTATTTGCGAATCGATCGCGCACGCCGCCGAAGACCTGCCCATGGGCGCCATCGCGGTTTTCACCGAGACCGGCAACACCGCGCGCATGATTTCCAAATACCGTCCGCAAGCCGCAATCTATGCCTTCACTCACAACGCAACTGTGGCGCAGCGCACCAATCTCTACTGGGGCGTGCATCCCGTGAGATGCGCGCAGCCGGTTTCCACTGATGGCATGGTCGATATGGCCGAGGAAGAGCTTTTGAGCCGCGGCCTGCTGAAGTCCGGGGATGTGCTGGGCGTCGTCGCGGGTACACGCCAGGCTTCCGGTTCCACCAACTTCATGCGCCTGCACACGGTCACTGCGGAAGAGGCCGACGCCGTCACGCCGCCGAAACGCAAGCGCACCACCGCTCGTCAAAAGCTATAATCGCGGAGTATGTCGCAGGAGTATCTATCCGTCGCGATCTGGGAGCCGCTGCCCGGCATGGAGGCTGCTTCGCTCGCGACCATCCACGAACTCAACACCATCGTCTCAAACAAAGGGTACGGCCGCGATCTGCTTTACCGCGGCGGCGATTCCCACTACATATTGCTCCGCTATTGGAACTCCGAGTACGCCCGCCGCACTGCTCAGGAAGATCCCGAGCTGCTTCGCTGCTGGGCCCGCTTGGGAAACGAGATTCAGATCCTGAAAGTTTATGAGAAGCTGGAGGAAGTCGGCGTGTAGATCGCCAGACTTGCCAGCTGGAGTTGATGTCCATCGAATGATGTCGATTGAATCCAGCCCGCAAGTTCTTACCGACGTTTCGGTGGACCCGTTCGTGCGCGGCCTTCTGCACCGCCCTGCAAGCCCGAATGGCGACGGCCTTGTTCTGACCCATGGTGCCGGATCAAACTGCCAGGCTCCTTTGCTCATTGCTTTAGCGAACACATTTGCTGACGCGGGATTCATTGTGCTGCGCTGCGATCTTCCCTACCGTCAGGATCGGCCATACGGTCCGCCCGGACCGGGCGACGGCAAACGCGATCGTGCGGGCCTGAAGAATGCAATCGCAGTCATGAAGAATCTTGCGAGTGGCCGCGTATTTGTCGGCGGCCACTCCTACGGCGGACGGCAGGCCAGCATGCTCTGCGCTGAGAACGCAGAGAAATCCCCGGAAGAAGCTGCGAAGCTGGCTGCGGGCCTGCTCTTGCTGTCTTATCCTCTACATCCGCCGCGAAAGCCCGAGCAGCTCCGCACCCAGCATTTTTTCCACCTGCACGCGACCGCCCTCTTTGTCCAAGGGACCCGCGATCCTTTCGGCTCAATCGCAGAGATCGAGCAAGCCTTGAAGCTGATACCGGCGAAGACGAAGCTGATGCAGGTCGAAGGCGCGGGTCATGATTTGGGATTCAAGGGGAAAGCCGGGCGGGACAAGTTGTCGGGAAGCGTGTTGTCGGAATTCCAGAAGTTCTTCGCGAAGTAAGAATTCAGAGGTCTAACCGGGTTCGGATCCGTGAAGATCCGTGGCAAGCTGGTTTAATTCACCCACCCTGACTTCGACCCGCCATTACCCTTGTTCGGATCGTCATCTGGAGGAATGTAATTACCGTGCTCGTCGAAGTGCACGTCACGGTCGTGCTTGCGCATGTAGACTTCAAACTTTCTCGCCGCCCGCCGCCGCCGCCAGCGGTAATACTCGTTGCGAGCCTCGTAGAAACGTTCTGAGATGCGCAGGGAAACTCCCGCCGAGAAAAACGCAGCATGCCAGACGAATCCCGCGCCCAGCCCCAGAAGCGAGACGCAGTAAAAAAGTGCGAAGTGGTTGAGCAGCAAGTAGGCTGTCTCGAGGCCCGCAATGCCCAGAACAATCCACTTCACCGGAATCTGAATGGGGAGCGGAAACAGCATTAAGGGCGCGTCCCGATTAAACAGATAGAACACCATCAGAATCGCGTTGGCGGCAGCAGCGCTGCCCCACGCGGGGCCCCTAGCAATCACGCCGGTAAGCGAGAGAGCGAAGCCAGCGATTCCTGAAAGCGCGACGCTGCTGAAGAACAGGCCATAAAACCGAGCCCGACCGACGCGCTCCTGCACCGCCGCCCCAAGAAAATAGACCCCCAACAGCGACAAAACAAATTCCAAGGGGTCAACGTACATGAAGGCGTAAGTCACGAACTGCCACAGCCAGCCTTGCCGAATGTGCGCCGGATCCAGAATGCCCAACGCCAGCACTGTCGAACCGGCCGCCGGGGCAAATGACATCAACAGAAGAATAACGACGTAAATCGCCGCGCTGGCGATAATGATCTGCCGGACCGCGCCGCGAAACGGCGGCAGCATCATTTCGAAGGAAGTGTTTCTTGGCATGAACTCGAAACCGTCTTGTCGCTCTTAATCCTAACAGCTTCCCTACAGCTTCCCTATCATCGCTCCGGCACGGGCACGACCGGCAAACTCCGGTGTCCCTCCGCGTCCACAGCCCTTACCGCAAAGATCACATTATCCTTCGAAAGGTTCAGAGTGGCGCGAAGACCGGTGCCAACCTTTTGGACGTGTTCCCATTCCGGACTGGTCGTCGCCCGCCACAGAACGTCATACTCCGCCGCCCGTCCGCCCAGCGACGCTTCCCAGGTAAGTGTCGAATCGTTCTGCAGATCCTTGGTCAGCAAGTGCACATTCGCGGGAGGCGCCGGTGCCGACGCCAACGACGCCAGCGTCGCGGCATTCAAACGCGCCACATGGGCCACATAGTCGAAGTCGACAAACTTCGCCAGGTCGCCGTATTCAATGCCATTCTCGATGCGGACGTTCTGATGCTGGTGATGAAAATCCTCGCGAAACTCAGTGAAGCGCACCGCGGCAAAGCCCTGCTGATTGAAAGAATAGTGGTCGCCGCCGCGCAAGTACCGGTCCAGCCGGAAGACAAGCAGCGGCTTTACGCCCACATCTTCAAAATAAGCACGGCCCACATCGGCTATATAGCGCGCCAGTTGCCGCGACCCGGAGTCGTTCTCCCCGCCTAGCCCACGAATCCGCCGGACGTCTTGCTCCGTTGCCGCGGCCGGCAAGCCTTCGGAAAATACGCGCACGACCGAGTGATCCTGCTCCGCACTCTTGTCGCCGCCTACGATGTCATTATTCACCACCGCCTCAATGTCCCAGCCATGGTCCTTCGCCATCTTGGCGAAGTGGTGGCTACCGTTCAGTCCCTGCTCCTCGCCGGCCACGGTCAGAAAAATAATCGTCGCAGGGAACTTCATCTTGCTCAGCACCCGCGCGCATTCCAGGCTGACCGCAGTTCCGCTGGCGTCGTCGTTCGCGCCCGGGGCATCCGCCTTCACGTCGAGAGTATCGCTGGGCCGCGAATCGTAGTGCCCGGTCACCAGCACGATGCGTTTCGCGTTCTCTGCGTCCGTCCCCTTCAAGACCGCATAGACATTGGTGATTTCAGTAGGCTGGGGGATGCGGTCGCCAGCCGGTTCGATGAAGTTGTCGGTCTTCACTTCCAGGCAGCCGCCGCAATCTTTCGCGTAACGTTCGAATTCAGACTTGATCCATTCGCGCGCCGCGCCAATCCCGCGCCCGGCTGCGATCGCTGCCGGGTCTTGCGCCGAGAGTGTCAGCCGAGTTCCAAAGCTAGCGAGCTTCTCAATATTCGCCCGGATGCGCTCGGCTGAAACCTGTTGCAGCGCAGTCGAAATGCGGCTATCCACGGCCATTGGTTCCGCAGCGCTGGAACCCGCCTGATGTTGCGCGGACGCCACGGTGGTGAAGCTAAGCACGAGCCAGACAGCCACGAGCAACGGTCTTTTCTGGAAGGGGAAATTCATGTACGCTCCGGCGTAAAGAAATGTCAAGGGCAACGGCGGCTTTCCCAAAGATTATAAATCTCCTGCTCCCGAGCGCTCACCCCTTGACCTGCAGCGGGGAAAGAATCTAAATATTATGAAGCGTATCTAAGGGGTCAGCGAAGTATGCCATCAAATGGGAGTGGAGGAGTCATGGTTCTTTGTCCCGAATGCGAAACCGATCTGGATGTGGAAGAGGAAGAGGT
Source organism: uncultured Acidobacteriaceae bacterium (assembly GCA_963743115.1). Lineage (GTDB taxonomy): Bacteria > Acidobacteriota > Terriglobia > Terriglobales > Acidobacteriaceae > Sulfotelmatobacter. The sequence goes on from CAVUOM010000004.1 coordinate 173,959, forward strand.
CGACGAGGGCGAGATCGTCTCCTGCCCCGAGTGCGGCACGGATTTCGAAGTCGTGACCACCAGTCCGCTGGAGTTGAAAGCGATCGAGGCCGGCTACGTGGAAGAGGAAGAAGAAGTGGAAAGCGAAGACGGTGACGACTCCTAGGTTTCAACCCGCGTTTCGGCTTGCACGCTTGTGCTCTTCCTGCTTCTTACTCGTTTTCTTCTGCGCGGCTCTGGGCCCGCGCCTCCTGCCGGTGGCCAGTGCATCCCCCGCCTCCAAGAACTTGAAGCCGACCGATCCCTATGCGCTCATCTTTGGGACGGTCTGGGGCCCCGACGATCGCCCCGTCTATGGCATCACCGTTAAGATCCGCCGAGTGCCCGATAAAAAGCCCAAGTGGCAGCTCTATTCCGATCATTCCGGCGAATTCGCCCAGCGGGTTCCCGCCGGCAAGGCCGACTACGTGGTCTCCGCCGATCTCAAGGGTGCGAAAATGACGGACGGTTCCCCGTTACATCTGGCGGAAGAGGTCCCCGTCCACGTAGAGTATGACGAGCGTGTGGACATTGGTTTGCACTTGACGAAGTAGGCGGTTCGGGAGAGAAGAGGTATGGGCAAGTATGGCTTCTAGAATGTTTTGCAAGAACGCTTTCCTCATGGCCGCCGCGCTCCTTCTGGTCATCTCCGTAGCAGCCAACGCCGCTCCCGACAACAAGGACAAGGCGCAAGGCCGGTTGCTGCTCGGCAAAGTGCTTGATCAGCAGGATAATCCCGTGGTCGGCGCCATCGTCTACGTGACCAACCTCCGCACTCACGCGGTAAAGACCTACATTGTTGGCCATGAAGGTACTTATCGTTTCCCGGGGCTTTCTACCACGGATTATGAGGTCTATGCCCAGTACAACGGCCACAAGAGCGACACCAAGTCCGTCAGCCAGTTCGATGACCGCTCTCAGGTTTACATCGATCTCAGAATCGACATGCGATGAGTTTGCCGTGCCCGAAAAGAAGCGTTTGCGATACAACTTTTGCTGGTCCGTAGGGTTCAATAGGTGGAGAAGGTCTTTTTTCGGAGGAGAACCTTGAAATTATTGCGCTTGCTTCACAATAAGAATCGTTATGCCTTGGCTGCGGGGACAGGGTTCGCAGGGTTGGTCTTGATCGCCGCAGCGGCGCTGTCGGCTGGCGCGCAACAGGGCGCGATGAGCCCTTATCAGGGCGAAGCGGACGGTGTCAGTGCCGGAGGCAAGTGGATGGAGTTCCGGTCGGAAGATAAAATGACCGGAGCGAAAAAAGTCCGCTTCGAGCTGCTCTCGAACAATTATCTGCGGGAAGACCCGGACTACAAGCCCCGAATCGAAATCACATGCAGCGACGGCAAATACCAGCGCGCTGTCTTTAACCCCGGCGCCCGGCTGGGACGGCCCGACTACCCCGGCTTCTGGGGCCAGCCTAAGATGGAGGTTCTTGTCCGCATTGACGGAAGCCATGACCATAAGGGCTGGAATTGGGAAGCCGATCGCGTCCTATCCATGGATAAGGGCACGGTCCGCGGCGCAATCGGGGCCCAGGTATTCAACGTGGAAGTCAGGACCAGAACCGGGTATGCGATTGCCGAATTCTCGCCCGGGGGTTTAAACCTGGATGAGGTGAGGCACGCCTGCGATCTGACTCCGCATAAGCCCTAGCAACGTTTGAGGGTAAATCCGGTTACGAAACTCACAAAGGGCTGGGCCTTCGGGCTCAGCCTTTGTGACTTTAGGCGCAGCCCGGTCAGCACTTGCGTTCCTGCCCCTCCTGCTGTTTCACTTGGACTATTCCAGCAGTCGTGGTCGAATCGGGACAGGTCAGAAGTCTGCGAGGTCAAGCTAAAGATGGGCGGAGGCGTGATCGAAGGGGCGGCGTTCCTGCTGTTCATCGTGGGAGTGTGTGTCTACGTCGTCATCCTTTATAACGAACTGGTGCGGCTGCGCAATGACAATGACCGCGCCTGGGCAAACATTGATGTGCTGCTCAAGCAGCGCCACGATGAGATCCCGAACCTGGTCGAGACCGTGAAGGGCTACATGCAGCACGAGCAGCAGACGCTGGTGGCGGTGACGCAGGCACGGGCCGCGTCCATGAACGCGGCCAGCATTGGACAGAAAGCGCACGCTGATTTGACCATGACTGCCGCGCTGCGCAGCTTGTTTGCCGTGGCGGAAAATTATCCGCAGCTCAAGGCCAATGAAAACTTTCTCAAGCTGCAGAACCGCATCAGCGAACTCGAAGAGCGCATCGCTGACCGGCGCGAGTTCTTCAACGATGACGTCAACACCTACAACACCCGCATCGGTCAAATCCCCGAGGTCTTTCTGGCCAGCTTCATGGAATTAAAACCCCGCTCCATGTTCAAGGTGTCTGACGAGGACCGCAGGCTGGTCGAGGTTAAATTTCAAAACGCAGCCGGAGCGTAAGCGGTTGTTCCAATCCCCCTCGCGCAAATCCTACCCCAGCAGTTTTGCGGCGTCTTTAGCGTAATAAGTCAAGATGATGCTGGCCCCCGCGCGCCGTATGCTTTGCAGCGATTCCATCATGACGCGGTCGCGCTCGATCCATCCATTTTGCGCTGCGGCTTCTATCATGGCGTATTCGCCGGAGACTTGATAGGCGGCTAGCGGCAGGTCGAAACGCAGGCGGGCTGCGGCGATTACGTCGAGGTAGGGCAGGGCCGGTTTGACCATGATCATGTCGGCGCCTTCTTCGATGTCGAGTTCAATTTCGCGCATGGCTTCGCGCAGGTTCGCGCCATCCATCTGATAAGACCGACGGTCGCCGAATTGCGGAGTGGAGTCGGCGGCTTCGCGGAACGGACCGTAGAATCCCGAAGCAAACTTGGCTGCGTAGGAAAGAATGGGCGTGTTCTCGAAGCTGGCATCATCGAGCGCGCGCCGAATGGCGGCGACTCGGCCATCCATCATGTCGGAGGGCGCGATGATGTCGATGCCAGTGCGGGCGAGCGAGACCGATGTGCGCGCCAGGAGTTCGAGGCTGGCATCATTGTCGATTTCGAATCTGGACTCAACGGCTTGCGCGACCATCGATGCCAGCTCGTCGAGCACTTTTTCTTTTTCCTCGCGGTTCTTCACTGCCTTCACTGCGATGCCCCGCCGCGTGGCATTTTGCAAAGCGTCCCGGGCAGCAGCTCCGAGTGACTGAGGCGTGGATCCTGGCTTTACGATCCCGCAGTGTCCGTGAGACATGTATTCGCAGAGGCAGACGTCGCCCATCAAGATCAGGTCGGGAACCTCGCGCTTCAGGGCGCGGGCGGCCTGCTGCACAATGCCGTCGTCGGCCCAAGCTCCGGTGGCGACATCGTCCTTCTTGTGGGGGAGACCGAAGAGAATCACCGAGGACACGCCGAGGGAGTGAACTTCCCGCGCCTCTTTTACCGCCTCATCCACCGAGAGGTTGAAGACACCCGGCATGGACCGAACCGCCTTGCGCACACCTTCGCCGGGGCAAACGAATATGGGGTAGACAAAGGCATCAGGAGTGAGGCGCGTTTCGCGCACCAAATCGCGAAGCTGAGAGGTGCGGCGGAGACGGCGAAGACGGGTAACAGGAAAGGCCATGAAAGCCACCTCACGGGATTGAGCGCCTTTCAAATCCCGATTCTAGCAGAAGTGGTGATCTGAAAGGACTTAGTTGGCACGGAAGGCGTTAAGCCGGTCGAGGCCAGGTGACGATAGTAACCTGCTCAGCCCGGAAGCGAGCTGAGAAACCCCGCTCTTATCCATAAAATTGAAAGACATACATAACAACACACGCTGATGAGTCGTTTCGCACAATATCGCTGGTTCGTGCTTGCAGGCGGCGTCACGCTGGCATTTGCCGCAGTGTCGTTGACCGTGCCGCGCGGTCCGGCGCTGGCCGCGATTTCTGATGTTGGATCTCTTCTGCTGTACCTCGCAGTCGCAGTTGCCATGTTGGCCAACGCGTGGTCGGAGCGGGGGGCCAACCGGCGGTTTTGGGCGCTGATGGGCGCCGGAGGCGTTCTGTGGGCCGCGAATCAGGCGGCGTGGGTCTATTGCGAGGTGGTGCGCCGCACGACAGTGCCAGATCCGTGGTTTATGGATGTCTTTCTCTTTCTCCACCTGGTTCCTATGATCGCGGCAGTTGGGTTACGCCCTCATCGGACCGAAGGTGAGCGAAAACTCCACGTGGGTGCTCTGGACTTTCTGCTGCTGTTGGTTTGGTGGCTGTTTCTCTATGCGTTCGTTGTGTTCCCCTCGCAATACGTGTCGCTGAACGTGGCGGCGTACCACAGGAACTACAGCTCCCTGTACATGCTTGAGAGTGGCGTGCTGATGTTGATGCTGGGGCTCGCTTCCCGGGGCGCGCCTGCGGGATGGAAAAAGGTGTACCTGAACCTGTTGACGGCATGTGGGCTCTACGCCTTCTACGGCGCGGGATTCCTGGGCGTGACCCTGGCGTTCGCCAAAGGGGAATACTACTCGGGAAGTCTCTACGATATTCCGTTGATAGGCGCTGCAAGCTGGATGGCGGCCACCGCGCTGACCGCGCGCCAGTGGAAGCCCGAACCCGCTCCGGCCAAGGCTGATGACACGTGGGGTGCGATGACCCTGCGACTCGCGATGCTGGCGATGCTTTCCTTGCCAGCGTTGGGACTCTGGGTCTATCGATGGGACGCTTCACTGCGTCAGGCGCGGACCTTCCGTCTTTTCACCGTGCTGGCAGCCATGCTGGTGCTGGGCGTATTCGTTTTTGTGCGCCAGTATCTGCAGGATCAGGCACTGATCCATTTGCTGGGGGATTCGCGCCGCAGCTTCGAGAACGAGCAACGCTTGCAAAGCCACCTGGTGCAGCGCGAGAAGCTGGCTTCTCTGGGCCAGCTGGTTGCGGGCGCCGCACACGAGATCGACCATCCCCTCACGGCAATCATGGAGTATTCCGAGAAGCTGTGGTCGAACCAGCGCTTGACCAGCGAGCAGGACACGCTGGTGCGCAAGATCGTGAATCAATCTCAACGGACCCGCGAGCTGATCTCGAACCTGCTGAGTTTCGCGCAAAAAAGTTCTGGAGAGAAAGCGATGGTCGATCTCGGCACACTTCTCCAGCGCAGCGTACAAATGCGGGAACTGCAGCGGCACGATCAGAAAATTCGCATCGAGACCGTGATCGAGCCAAACCTGCCGCACGTCTGGGGTGACGGCCACCAACTCTTCCAGACGTTCGTCCAGATTGTGGAGAACGCTTTGGACGCGCTCGAGGAAGCGGGCGGAGGTTTGCTTCACGTGAGCGCCCAGCATCACCGGCAAGAAGTCGTCGTGCAGTTTTCCGACAGCGGCCCAGGCGTAAAAGAGCCGCATCGGGTGTTCGATCCTTTCTACACAACAAAACCGATCGGCAAAGGCACGGGCTTGGGACTGAGTGCCGTGTATGGCGTGGTGCAGGATCATCGCGGGCAAATCACCTGCCAGAACAAGCCGGAAGGTGGAGCGGTGTTCGTCCTGCGCCTGCCCGTAGCGCAACAAGGCGACAGCCAGGCGCTGGCAGCCGTCCAGTCGTAGGAAATCTGTCATCCTGAACAAGCGTTCTTTGCGCAGTGAAGGATCCGGGCGAGCCGCGCGAAGCGTCGCGGTGTTTGCGACGCAATAATCGCGCGTTTGGCTCGCTTCCCTACCAACTTGCACCGTTATCTTCTTCCCGTCCTTCCTGTAACATAAATTCCGATGTCTCAGCATCTCATCCACAGCTCCGCGCGCGTCCTTGAGTTCGACGCCTGGCGTGAATTGCTGCGCGGATACTCGTCTTCGCCGCTGGGCCACGCGAAGATTCGAGCCCTCGCACCTTCCACCGATTCCGCCTGGATTGCCGGGCAACAGGAGCTGACCGCTGAAGTGCGGGAGTTCCGCCGCGTGGGCGGGCGCTTCGATTTTTCCGGACTGCTGGATATCGCAGAGCGGATTCAGAAGTCTCGAATCGCGGGAGCTACGCTCGAAACCACGGAGATTCGCGACGTCCTGCTGGTGGTAGACCGCGCTGCCGAGTGGCGCGAGATCGCCTTGCATCCGCCCGTGAACATGAGGACAGAATGGCGGCGACTGCGCGTGCTTTCGGAAAACGTGCCCGACTTCACCGATTTCTTGCGTTCGTTTCGAAACAAGATTCTGCCCGATGGCACGCTGGAAGATCACGCTTCGCCCGAACTGGCGCGCATTCGCCGCGAGATCGAAAAGCAGAGGCGCGTGATTCAGGAATCGCTGCGCGGATACTTGCGGCGCCTCGCGGAAGACGGAACCGTGCAGGATGAGTTGGTGACCATCCGCGGCGAACGCTTTGTCATCCCGGTAAAAATTGAGCAGAAACGGCGCGTGCAGGGCGTTGTGCACGGAGCGAGTTCGAGCGGCCAGACCGTATTTGTTGAGCCTCTGGAGACCATCGAGCAGAACAACGAACTGGTTCGCTTGCTAGACGAAGAGCAGGCCGAGATTCATCGCATTTTGCTCGAGATGACGCGGCGCATCGGTGAGCAGTCGGCGGCAATCCTGGCCTCAGCCGAGGTCCTCAGCGAGCTGGAACTGCAGTTCGCCAAGGCCCGCTTCGCCGAAGACTACAACTGCGTAGCCGTGCAGTTGAGTAGGGGCGCTAAGAGCCAAGAAGAACCATGTGGGGACGGCCGTCCTCGGCTGTCCGCGAGCGCAGCTCGCCTCCTTCTGCACAACGCCCGCCATCCGCTGCTGGAGCGCAATCTAAAGCTCAAAGGCGCAGCCGTAGTCCCAATCAGCGTCGAACTCGAAGGCGCCCGCTGCCAGCTTGTGATCACCGGTCCCAACACAGGAGGGAAAACAGTAACCCTCAAAACAGTGGGACTGTTGGCCTTGATGGCACAATCGGGAAGTCCAGTTCCCGCCGACCGCGCGGAAATGCCCGTGTTCGATGCGGTGCTGGCCGATATTGGCGACTACCAATCAATCGAGCAAAATCTTTCAACTTTTTCCGCGCACGTCACCAACATCGATTTCATTTCGCGCACCGCAACCACTGACTCTCTCGTCCTGCTCGATGAACTGGGCTCAGCCACCGATCCCGAGGAGGGCGCAGCGCTGGCGGTCGCGATTGCAGGATACTTTGGCGGCATCGGCTGCATGACCGTGATTTCAACGCATCACACATCGTTGAAGGTCTATGGTGCGAACACCCCGGGCGTGATCAACGCCTCGGTTGGCTTCAACGAGACCACTCTGCAACCTACGTATGAATTGAAGATGGGAGTGCCCGGAGCATCGGCGGGAATCAACATCGCGCAGCGGCTGGGGTTGAATCCGGCGATCATCGAAGCGGCGCGGGCGCGTCTGGGCTCACAAGCTCGCGACGTCGGCGAATTTCTCGACAAGCTTCATGCTGGCTTGCGCGACGCGGAAGGCGAACGTCTGCGGCTGCAGACCCGCGAGCAGGAACTGGAACGCGAGAAGACGCGCCTGGCGGCCGAAGGTAAGAAAGACCAGCAGACAAAGATCCGCGAGATGGAAAAGAAACTGGAGAGCGTGCTGCGCGACTTCGAATACCATGCCCGCGAGGCCGTCAACGCCATACAGGAGCGGGCCGCAGCGCAGAAGCTGTCAAAAGACGCGGAGCGGCGCATCGCCAAATTGCGCCGCGAATTTCGCGAGCAGTTCGATTCCACCGTGGTAGCGCACGCCAGCGGAGCCGACGAGGGTGATCCACACGCACAGCCCCAGGTCGTCAAGCACGTCTCCGAAGGCGACAGCGTCAAACTGAAATCGACCGGCCGGGCAGCCAGGATTTCGCGCAAGCTCGATGACAACCACTTCGAAGTGGAAGTGGGCGCGATGAAGATGAAGATCGCGCGCGACGATATTGCCGAAGTGCTAAGCAAAGCAGCGGATTCTCCTGTGAAGGCGGCGCGGGCGCGGGGGATTTCTGTGTCGCTGAGTAACGAGAACGAGAGTCAAAATGCGGCGTCGGAGATCAACGTCATTGGTTTTAACGTGGACGACGCAACTAGGGCAGTCGAGAAATTCGTCGACCACGCATTTCTCGCCGGCCTGCCACGTGTGCGCGTAGTCCACGGCAGCGGCATGGGCATCCTGCGCAAAGCTTTACGCCAGGCTCTGCAGCAGCATCCGCACGTAGAGTCAGTAGCCGAGCCCCCGCAGAACGAGGGCGGCGGCGGAGCCACGGTAGTGGAGTTGCGGGTATGAATCAATTGCATATAGACGACACCTACTCCCGGCAGGCGCAGATAAATTGGCCGGTGTTATCTGCCGGCGAGAATGTTGTTTGGAGGGGCAAGCCTGTCCGGTCGCAGTACATGATGAAAGACAGGAAGCTTACGCTAACCGCCATACCCCTTGGGGTCTTTATCACTTTCTGGATGTCCATGGCACTGAGAATTCCGAAGAAGGGCGGTCCGGAAAACATAATGGCATGGCTGTTCCCCGCGTTCGGAATGCTTTTTGTCCTTCAGGCACTTTACCTCTTGGTTGGCCACTATCTGCGGAACTGGGTGGAGTGGAAGAACGTGGAATACGCGGTTACTAATCGTAGGACGGTCGTCCGTCGAGGTCTATGGCGGGTATTTGAGGTGAGTCGGCCTCACTCCGGCTCTCCGATCGAAGTTCGAGCCGGCGCCGACGGCGCGGTCGGCGACATCAAATTTCAGGCTCTGGGCAAACCTGCTGTCACAGGCCTCAAGCAGCAACTAGAAAGCATTTTCAATCCTGACCTTAGGACCGGCGAGTTTGTGCTTTCCGCGGTGCAGAATCCAAACGATGTTTATCGCACTATTCTCACCCAAGCCAGTGCCGGACCAAACATCAAAAGCGACTTGTGAGATCAGGCACTTTTTTCGAGGTGAACCGTTTTCCTCTGCCTTCCACGAATTAGGGGCAGTATTCACAGTTTCTCCACAGCAATCCCCGTCCGGTATATTCCTATCAGCGGCACTCTGGCTCACAATCCTAAAGGGAGACGTGTTGTCCTCAGCCCGCCACTCCATCCATGCCCACTGAAGATTTCAAAGAGACGGTGAAGCAGCAGGCGGACATCGTCCGCATCATCGGCGACTACATCAAGCTGAAAAAGGCCGGAGCGCAAAATTATTCAGGCCTCTGCCCGTTTCACGGGGAGAAGACGCCGTCGTTTTCAGTGCATGCCACGCGCCAGTTTTACCACTGCTTCGGCTGCGGCGAATCGGGAGATGTGTTCAGCTTCGTCCAGAAAATCGAAAACATCACCTTCCCCGAAGCTGTCCGTCTCGTGGCACAGAAGCTCGGCATTGCGTTGCCGAAGACCACATATTCCAGTCCGGCTGAAGCAAAGGAAGCCAAACTGCGCGCCCGGCTTCTCGATATTCAGGAGCGCGCCGCCGCGTTTTTCCAGGAATGCCTGAAGCGTCCCGAGGGAGCAAGAGCTCGAGAGTATCTGCAAGGGCGCGGGCTGGACGAAGAAACGATCGCGCGCTTCCGCATCGGCTACGCCCCGGATTCCGGCTTCCTGCTGCGCGACCGCCTGGCAAGCGAATTCAGCGAAGACGCGCTGCGGGAGAGCGGCCTGTTTTCCTGGAAAGAGGGTGCCCCGTCCTCGTCCGTCCGTTCTTTGGACGGACAGGGCGGGGATTTTGATTCGGAGCCAGCGCCGAAGCCCGAAATCCAAAGCCCGAAGCCCGCATCCGCCATGTATTCCAAATTCCGCAACCGCGTGATGTTCCCCATCACCAACGATGCAGGAAGAATCATCGCCTTCACCGGGCGCACTCTAGCCACCGACGAGAAGTCTGGTCCAAAGTATTTGAATTCGCCAGAGACCGGCATCTACTCGAAGGGTCGGGTCCTCTTCAATCTCGACAAAGCCAAGGAAGCGATCCGCAAACTCGATTACGCGATCCTCGTCGAAGGCCAGATGGATTGCATTTCCGTTTACGCTGCCGGATTTCACAACGTGATTGCCAGCTCGGGTACAGCGTTCACCGAGATCCAGGCCAAGCTGCTCGGGCGCTTCAGCAAGAACGCGGTGGTCAACTTCGATCCCGACACGGCGGGAGCTAAAGCCACGGAGCGCACTCTAGGTCTACTGGTCGAAGAAGAATTTCAGATCAAAGTGCTGACGCTCGAGCAGGGGTTCGATCCCGATCTTTTCATTCGCCGCAAAGGTAAAGAGGCTTATGGCGAAGCTCTGCGTCATTCGCAACGATACTTCGACTATCTCATCGATCGCGCCCGCAGCCATTTTCCGGGGCGCACCGGCGAGAGCAAACAGAAGGCAGTGAACTACCTGCTGCCGCACATTCAGCGCGTCCCCAGCCGGATCGTCCGCGATGAATTAAGCCAGGAGATCGCCCAGAAGCTGGGCATCGATTCGTCTGTCTTGCGCCAGGAGTTGCGGCACGTGGCGTCGGAGCGTTCGGCAACCGCAGTGAAGGCTCCAACCGAGGTGCAAGCCACCGACGCTGAGCGAATTCTGATCCGCGCGCTGGCCTCGGCGCGTCAGATCCAGTCGGGCGATCACGTCTCCGCCCGGGATGGCGCTCATGAGGTTGTAAAAGACGAAGAGTTCGACCCCGCCCGGCAGGCGCAGTACGCATTTCAGAGCGAAGGCCTGCATCGCGGCCTGGCGACCGAATCGCTGGTCGAGGCCCTACTCAACGCCGGGGCCGAAACTGCCGATGTAATGGAGATGCCATGCTCCGAAACCGAGCGCCGGATGCTGGCTTTTATCCTGTTGAAAGAGGACGAGGAACTCAGCGCCGAGCGCCTGGAGGGCGCGGTCCGCGCTCTGCGCCGCATTCACCTGCGCCGCCGCCTGGAGCAGGTGCAACGCGAACTAACCAAGCCAGGCATTAGTGACGATAAGGTCAGCAGGAACGAATTGCTGCATGAAAAAGATCGCCTGAGCCGGGCCCTGAGGGATCCCAGCCTGGCCGAGCATGGACTGGGAGTCGCTTCCGGAAATAAGAAAAGTGCATGAAACAAAACGACCATTAAAATCATCTAAGTATTTAGCGGAGTTATAGATAGCAGCCAACGGCGGGGATGCTTTCGGGGCAAGTAATAGACCGGCCAGTACTTATGTGCTAAAATCCATAAGTTTGTGCTAGGCGCACAACTCCGCGCTACCCCAGATTCCCACCTGAACAGGCCGTATCACACGCTCCTCGCGGGCGAATTGAAGAATTTGAGGAACACCTCTTGGCTCTTGAAGACAAGTACGACGACATAAAAAAGCTGGTCGACGCCGGCAAAGAGAAGGGATACCTGACCTACGACCAGGTCAACGAATTAATCCCTCAGGATGTGGTTAGTCCCGACGATCTGGACGACCTGCTCACTACGATCGGCACGCAAGGCATTGACGTGCTGGAAGGCCCCAAACTGCCTTCCGCCGCGCTCGATAAGAAGTTCGAAGAAGGCGAAGAGGGCGAGGACGTTGAACTCGACCTCACGCCCGGCGCTCTCGAAAAAACCAACGATCCCGTCCGCATGTACCTGCGCGAGATGGGAACCGTTCCCTTGCTCACGCGTGAAGGCGAAGTAGAAATCGCCAAGCGCATCGAGCGCGGCCAGTTGCGCGTGCTCAAGGCGCTGTCCCGCTCTCCCATCGTCATCCATGAACTTCTTGCCATGGGCGAGGACCTGAAGAAGGGCGTGCGCTCCATCAAAGAAGTCGTGACCTTCGATGAAGAAGAGATCACCGACGAGATTCTGCAGAACCGCCTGAATGAATTCACCGGCAAGATCGACGCCATGGCCAAGCTCTACAAAAAAGCCGGCATTCTGCAGGAAAAGTACGTTGCGATGTCGCAGAAAAAACGGCCCAAGGACCATCGCCGCGCGCGCCGTAACCTGGCCCGCGGCATCGTGCGGGTTTCGCTCGCCGTCCGCAAGCTGGGTTTCACCAACGCCGAGCGCAAGCGCCTGATCGACCGCGTCAACAAAACCGTCGACAGCATGCGTTCGCTCGACCGCCAGGCGGGCAACCTCGAACGCAAAGCCGACGCCACCCGCAGCGAGGATCAGAAAAAAGAATACCGCCGCCAGGCCCGCGCTGTACGCAGTGAGATCGAAAAGCTGGAAGTCGAAGCCGGCCTCCTGTTCCAGGAGATCAAGCGCACGCAACGCGAGATCATCCAGGGCGACATGGACGCCGAGCAGGCCAAGCGCGAATTGATCGAGGCCAACCTGCGCCTCGTAGTTTCGATCGCGAAAAAGTACACCAACCGCGGCCTGCAATTCCTCGACCTGATTCAGGAAGGCAACATCGGCCTGATGAAGGCTGTCGACAAGTTCGAGTACCGCCGCGGATACAAGTTCTCGACGTACGCCACGTGGTGGATCCGGCAGGCGATCACCCGCGCCATCGCCGATCAGGCGCGCACCATCCGCATCCCAGTGCACATGATCGAAACCATCAACAAGCTGATCCGCACCTCGCGGCAGCTGGTGCAGGAACTCGGACGCGAACCTACGTCGGAGGAAATCGCTAAAAGAATGGACATTCCCGTTGCCAAAGTGCGGAAAGTCCTGAAGATCGCGCAGGAACCAATCTCTCTCGAAACCCCGATCGGCGAAGAAGAAGATTCGCATCTAGGAGACTTCATCGAAGACCGCGCCGTAGTCTCGCCGGCCGAAGCCGTAATCAACGTGAACCTCAAAGACCAGACCGGCCAAGTCCTGCGCACGCTCACCCCGCGCGAAGAAAAAGTAATCAAGATGCGCTTCGGCCTCGAAGACGGCAGCGAGCACACGCTCGAAGAAGTCGGGCAGAGTTTCGCGGTAACCCGGGAACGCATCCGCCAGATCGAAGCCAAAGCGCTGCGGAAGCTGCGCCATCCGTCGCGCTCGCGGAAGCTACGGGCGTTCATGGATGGCGTAAGGGATTAGCTCTGTCATCCTGAGCGGAGCGGAACGATTTGCGAAAGCGAATCGTTCTGCGGAGTCGAAGGATCCCTAGCAGCACCGATAACGGTGCGTGACAACCGGCGCCGACGACTTATCATAATAAGTGTCTGGCAGACGGCGTTTGGTATCTTTGAAGCCCCGAGTGATCCTCGGGGCTTTTGCTTTCGTGTGCCTCAGCCGTGGCGGCGCAAAGATAGGACGCGGCCCTCCAGTCCGTGGAATTCCGCTCTCGCAAATACCGTCTGGTATTTCCGTCAGACTCCTCCTGCAAGGTGGCAATCCTACTCATAACATGTTGACGGACTTCACCAGCCATGTCATACTCCAACCCATGAGTACAACTGAGAAGCTCGAAACCGTATGGTTCACCACGAAGGGGCAGGTCGTGATCCCGCTTCGCCTGCGCAAGCAATTCTACATCGAGGATGGGACCAAGGCCGTGGTCCAAGCCACACCAGAGGGAATTCTTCTCAGGCCCATGACCGCGGCGCTAATCAAGCGCGGGCGCGGCATCCTCAAGCGCGCGCCCGGAGGCAAGCCGCTGGCGGAGGACTGGGCCGAGCACAAAAAGCAGGAACGGGCACTCGAGGGGCGCCATGCCGGCTAAGGTGCTCGACAGCTTCGCACTGATCGCCTACTTCCGCGACGAGCCAGGCGCGGAAGCGATGGAAGACATGCTGGTCGCCGCCGGTAAGAAGGACAGCCCGCTCCTTATGACCGACGTGAACTACGCCGAGGTGAAGTACTCCATCGTGAAGAAGGACGGCGCTGGGGCTTGGGCGGAGGCAGCGAAGGTCCTTCAGGGCCTGCCGATTGATTTTCATTCCACGACCCGCGCGCTGGCCGACACCGCGGCCGATTTCAAGGCGCGCTTCAAATTGAGTTTGGCCGACGCCTTTGCCGCCGCGCTGGCAAAGGAAAGGAAGACCGAACTCGTCACCGGCGACCCGGAATTCAGACCCCTCGAAAAGGAAATCAAAATGCATTGGCTGAAATAATCGCAGCCCATGGGCTTTTGTAAGATTCCCGTTTTGGGAATCGCTTCCGCTTTTTTCTTAGAATTTTCTTGCCTTGGGCTTTTTATTCCTGTCGAATAAAAACATAAGGCGGTATTCGCGAATTTTCACCGAATGCCGCCCTTTTTCGTTCTGAGGTTGGTTCAATGGGGAAGCGGAAACCGATAATTATTGGCAAGAAACTTCGGGGTGAGTGGGCGGAGATGATTTTCATGCTCCGCGCCACCGAGCATGGTTTGCAGGTGAGCAAGCCCTGGGGAGACTCCAGAAGTTACGACTTTGTGGTGGGACGGCCCCGTCACTTTGTAGCAGTGCAGGTTAAATCCACCATCTTCGAGTTGGAAGAGGGTTGGATGTGCACGGTGTGCAGCAGCGGCAATCCGTATCCGCCCGAATCATTCGACTTTCTGGCGGCTTATGTTGTTTTCGAGGATGCGTGGTACATCATTCCAGAGGAAGAGATTCTGGGAATGAAGTCGGTCTCGCTGCATACGAAGTGCAGCCATTCGAAGTACGAAAAGTACAGAGAAGCATGGGAGTTGATGGGGCGCGATCTCAATGCAAACCCGGTGACCGGTCACATCGACGACATCCAAGGCTGCGCGGAAGAGGTCTCATCCGACTGGATTGAATGAGGCTGGGATTCATTCTGGTTTTCCTCAGCCTTCCACAGGGAAGTCCTATCGTCCACAGTTTCTGCACAAGGGGGAAATGTTTTTCGGTTGCGGGCCGCAACGTTGTGAATGACAGTGAGTGCAGCGCAAACGTGGAATTCTCAAAGCTTGCCGGATGATGATTGCGGTGACGCCGGTGGCAGCTGGCAATTCTCGAGGGTGAATTGCTGGGGGAAATTGGAAACGCGCGCGAGCGCGAATCGGTTGCCCGGGCATTGCGGCCTCCTCTACAGTCCGCTCCTTGAGCGGGCTGGGCCGCTGGCCAACGCAGGGGTTGCAGAGAAGCGATTCTGCGAATCATATTCCGGAATCATGCTCTGCGGCCAGTACTGGTAAATGCGGCACTCTTCCTTTTTGGCGAGCGCTGTCGGACCAGTACCGTCGGCTCGCCGCTCCTAGCGGCGGGAAGGCAGGGCGAGAGATCCACGAGCGATGCGGCGCGGGGTGGCTGGCCCTGCGCCGCATTTATTTTTGCGGCTTGACTTCCTCTTCGCCGTTTGTTCTCCTACGCTTAGTTGCTACGATTCCGTCAGTCCGCGGACGGTACTGCCCGCTGACTTTATTGCGATTGAGCTTGGTTTTCCAAAGGATGCGCCTCGCATTCACAACCCACATCGGGTTAGTGTGCCGATGGTGTTTCGAGAGCCTGGGGGAAACATAAATATCTTGGCGACTACTGATTACAATATCAGCACTCTTCCGGCGAACGTGGAGGCGGAGCGCTCGATTCTGGGCGCGATTCTGCTGGACAACTTTGCTTACAACCAGGCGGCGGAGCATTTGCGGATCGAGGATTTTTCGCTGGATTCGCATCGGCGGATTTATGGGCGGATGGTCGATCTGGCGGAATCGTCGCGGCCGATCGACATGATTACGCTGATCGACGAGCTCGACCGGCACAAGGATCTGCAGGCGATTGGCGATGTGGGTTATGTGTCGAGTTTGCTGGATGGGGTTCCGGACCGGCCGAGCATTGAGCATTACGTCAAGATTGTGCGCGACAAGGCGCTGCTGCGCGGGCTGATTCATGCTGCGAATACGGCGATTGCGCGGGCGGGTGATCAATCGGATGCTGCGGAAGAAGTGCTCAGCGACGCTGAGGCTGCGATTTTTCAGCTCTCGGAGAAGCGCATTGGGCGCGGGTTCATGGGCGTGCAGGAGATCGTCCGCGAATCGTTTGGGTCGGTGGATGCTTTGCTGCAACGCGGGCAGCGCATTACCGGGCTGGCTACGCACTACGAAAATCTTGATGAGATGACGAGCGGACTGCAGCGCTCGGATCTGGTGATCATTGCGGCGCGGCCTTCGATGGGCAAGACGGCGTTTGCCATGAACATCGCCGAGAATGCCGCCATCAAGGACCAGCAGGTGGTGGGAGTGTTTTCGCTCGAAATGTCGCGCGAGGCGTTGCTGCTGCGATTGCTTTGTTCGACGGCGGAAGTGGATGCGCACAAGATGCGCACCGGTTCGCTGTGGCAGGATGACACGAAGAAGCTGGTGCGGGCGATGGAGCATCTGGCGCACGCTCCGATTTTTATTGATGACACGCCCGGAATCTCACTGAGCGAGATGCGGGCCAAGGCGCGGCGGTTGAAGCAGGCGCAGGGCAGGCTTGACTTGATCATTGTCGACTATTTGCAGCTCATGTCGGGCGGGAGCAAGCGGTATGAGAATCGCACGCAGGAAGTGTCGGCGATTTCGCGGGGATTGAAGGGACTGGCTAAGGAAATGAGCGTGCCGGTGGTGGCGCTCTCGCAGTTGAGCCGCGCGCCGGAGAGTCGCGGCGGGGATCATCGTCCGCAACTTTCTGATCTGCGCGAGTCGGGGTCGATTGAGCAGGATGCTGATCTGGTGATGTTCATCTTTCGGGAAGAGGTTTACCGCCAGGACGATCCGGACCTGCAGGGCAAGGCGGAGATCATTATTTCGAAGCAGCGCAATGGGCCCACGGGCAAACTGGTCCTGGCTTTCCGCAAGAACTGCACCCGGTTTGAGATGATGGCGGAAGGCGGGATGGGGCCGGAGGAGTGATGCCGACGAATGCAGGGATGACTGTAGTTTTGCGGTGGTAAGTACCTTAGGGGATTCGAGTTGCGCGGGGTGGGTGTGCTGTGGAAAAGCTTGTGGAATTGATGGCGATGAGCAAAATGGCTGCGGGTAAAGATTCGTAATCCTATTTGCGGTGACTGATTTTCAGCTTCTAAGGCTCTGAATAGTAACCAGTTAGGCAATTCACTCCGCATTAACATTGTTAAGACCCGCGAAAAGCCAGCTTATTCCCGCTTTAGAGATTTGCACATTTCATGGTTCCTGACCTTTCGATTCCTGGTCGCAGCGCTGTATCCCGGAGTGGAAGACAAAACAGCTTAATTGCTGTCTTCGCCAACCTTTAGAACCGCCAGGAAAGCCTCTTGGGGGATGTCGACGCGGCCGATGCGTTTCATGCGTTTCTTGCCTTCTTTTTGCTTCTCGAGCAACTTGCGTTTGCGGGAAATGTCGCCTCCGTAGCACTTGGCGATGACGTTCTTGCGGATCGCGGAGACGGTCTCCCGGGCTATGATTTTGGCTCCGATGGAAGCCTGGATGGCTACTTCGAACATTTGCCGGGGGATGAGTTGGCGCATTTTCGAGACCAGGGCTTTGCCGCGTTCGTAGGCGAAATCGCGATGGACGATGATGGAGAGAGCGTCCACTGGCTCGCCGGCCACGAGGATGTCGAGCTTGACCATGGGCGATTCCCAATAGTCCGCGAGGTGATAGTCGAGCGACGCGTAGCCGCGCGATACTGATTTCAGGCGATCGTAGAAATCGAGGACGATTTCGTTCAGAGGTAACTCATAGTGCAACATCACGCGCGAGGAGCTGACGTACTCGAAAGTCTTCTGCTTGCCGCGTTTGTCTTCGACGAGCTTGAGGATGCCGCCGACATATTCTTCGTTGGTCAGAATCGTCGCCAGGATTACGGGCTCTTCGACCTTGGCGATCTCGCTGGGGTCGGGCCAGCGCGAGGGGTTGTCGACCTCGATCAGGTCGCCGTCGGTCTTCGTGATTTTGTAGCGCACGCCGGGAGCGGTGGTGATGAGTTCGAGGGCGAACTCGCGCTCGAGGCGCTCCTGAATGATTTCCATGTGGAGCAGACCGAGGAAGCCGCAACGGAAACCGAAACCTAACGCGACTGAACTTTCCGGTTCGAAGAAGAACGAGGAATCGTTCAGGCGGAGTTTTTCCAGCGCTTCGCGCAGGCGGGTGTGCTCGTGCGCGTCTACGGTGTAGAGGCCGGCGAAGACCATGGGCTTGATTTCTTCGAAGCCGGGGAGCGCTTCGAAGGCAGGGTTGGCATCGTCGGTGATGGTGTCACCGATTTTTGTGTCGGCTACATTCTTGATGTTGGCGATGAGGAAGCCGACTTCGCCGGCTTTCAGTTCTTCGATCTCTACCGGCTTTGGACTTTGCACGCCCAGAGTTTCGGCGTCGAAAGTTGTGCCGTTTGACCATAGGCGAATTCTCTGGCCCTGGCGCAGCGTGCCTTGAAAAACTCGAGTCAGGATCACTACCCCGCGGTAAGCGTCGAACCAGGAGTCGAAAATCAGCGCTTGCAGGCGGCTGTCAGGATTGCCTTTGGGGGGCGGGATACGCTTCACGATGGCTTCGAGGACGTCGGGGACGCCTTGGCCGGTTTTCGCGCTGATGAGCACGGCGTCGGAAGCATCGAGGCCGACGGCGCTTTCGATCATTTCTTTAGTGCGCGGGATGTCGGCGCTCTGCAGATCGATTTTGTTGATGACAGGAATAATTTCGAGGCCGTTATTAATGGCGAGGTATGCGTTGGCGAGGGTTTGGGCTTCGACGCCCTGGGAGGCGTCGACTATCAGCAACGCGCCTTCGCAGGAGGCTAGCGAGCGTGAGACCTCGTAGGAAAAATCCACGTGGCCGGGAGTGTCGATTAAATTGAGCTGATACGTCTGACCGTCGTGCGCGGTGTACATCATGCGGACGGCGTGGGCCTTGATGGTGATGCCGCGCTCACGCTCGAGGTCCATGGAGTCGAGCACCTGGGCCTGCATCTCGCGCGCGGTGAGGGATCCGGTCAGCTCCAGCAGGCGGTCCGCCAGCGTGGATTTACCGTGGTCGATATGCGCGATGATTGCAAAGTTGCGGAGGAAAGCGGCGTCCATAGTTCAGTGGCCAGTGGCCAGTTGTCAGTTGCCAGTCAAAAACCGAATCGAAACTGGCGGCCGAACTGCCAGTGCTCTTGCTAGACTGCGGCTAATCTTTGATTTTAACAGGCAAAGGGAGCAGTTCTCAGTTTCCGGTTCTCAGTTAGCATGTTGGTATGACAAGAGCGGCTTCAGCGTCTTTCATCGCCATCGATCACGTGCAACTGGCGATGCCTCCCGGTGGGGAACAGACCGCCCGCGATTTTTATGTAGGCTTGCTTGGGATGAAAGGGGTGCCTAAGCCGGCAGAACTTGCCAAGCGTGGCGGGTGCTGGTTCGAAAGCGGCGGCGTGCAACTCCATCTTGGAGCGGAAAGTGACTTTCGTCCGGCGAAGAAGGCGCACCCGGCCTTGCTTTGCCGCGATTACGCCATACTGATCCAGCGGTTGCGAGATGCGGGAATTGAAGTGATCGAGCCGCACGATATCCCCGGCGTTAGCCGGTGCCACGTGCACGATCCATTCGGGAATCGCCTGGAGCTGATCAGCGGGTAGGGCTTGCACCGGGAGCTGACGATGGCCCGTAATCCCTTAGAGGCTTCGATCCGTTACAATCTTGCGGCCGGAGTTCTCTCAGTCGAGGTGCGGCTTATGCGGAAGCTGACTTTGTTTATTGTTGGGTTAATTGTGGGTGGTCTGGTTGTGGTTGGCGTGGGGTCGGCTCAAACTCTTTCGCCACAGGTGCGCGGGTTCGTGAAAGCGGACGCGCCTGTGGTTGCGCTTACCCATGTCCGCGTGATCGACGGCACGGGCGCGGCGGCGCGGGACGACCAGACGGTCGTGATCTCAAAAGGGAAAATAGAATCGATTTCTGATGCCGCGTTAGCGAACCTTCTTAAAGATGCACAGGTGCTCGACCTCCACGGATACACGGTTATACCTGGCCTGGTCGGTATGCACGATCACATGTTCTACCCCGTGGGCAATGGCATCTTCGGGGAGATGGGGTTCAGCTTTCCGCGCTTGTACCTCGCAGGCGGGGTGACGACCATCCGCACGACGGGTGCGCTTGAGCCTTATACCGATCTCGAACTCAAGAAGGAAATCGACAAGGGCGAAACACCGGGACCGAAGATTCACGTCACTGGGCCTTATCTGGAAGGAGCCGGCAGCTGGGCGCTGCAGATGCATCAGCTCACCGGTCCTGATGACGCGACGAAGACGGTTAATTTCTGGTTGGACCAGGGCGTCGATAATTTTAAGGCGTACATGTTCATTACTCCGGCCGAACTTTCCGCTGCGGTAGCGGCGGCTCACAAGCGCGGAGCCAAGGTTACTGGACATCTTTGCTCCATCGGCTTTCGGGAAGCGGCTGCGATTGGGATTGACGATCTGGAACACGGTTTGCTTGTGGACACGGAGTTTTTTCCCTGGAAGAAGCCGGGCGAATGTCCGGAAAAACTTGACTATGAGTTCATTTCGAAGCTGGATGTACAGAGCGGGCCGCTGCACGATACGATCGTCGATCTCGTTCAACGCCACGTTGCGGTCACGTCGACGTTGCCCGTGTTTGAAATGTCTGTGCCCGGACGGCCGACGATTCAGCAGCGTATTCTCGATGCCTTGTCGCCTGACGCTCGCAGCGCAGTGCTGAACAACAAGGTGCGTGCCAGCGATAACGGGCTGATCCGGCAGCGCTACCACGGCGACGCTTCGCCGTGGGCGGCCGCTTTCAACAAGGAAATGGAGTTTGAGCGTGCCTTTGTGCAGGCCGGAGGTTTGCTGCTGGCCGGGTTGGATCCCACGGGCATGGGAGGGGTAATCGCTGGTTTTGGGGATCAGCGCGAAGTCGAGCTGCTGGTGGAGGCAGGGTTTACGCCTGTGGAGGCGATTCATATCGCTACCGAGAACGGGGCGCAATATCTCGGAGAACTGGACCGCATTGGCACGATCGCCGCGGGGAAGCAGGCAGATCTGGTCGTGATCAAGGGCGACCCGTCGAAGAAGATCGAGGAAATCGAGAACGTGGAGACTGTGTTCAAGGACGGAGTCGGCTACGATTCGGCGAAGCTGATTGAATCGGTGCGCGGGGTGGTTGGGAGCAGGTAGTCGCTGGTATCTAGTACCCAGTCCCGAGTCCCGAGTTCCGAGTATCGAGTCCCGAGTTTTGGCTTTCGCTGTGGCCTGCACTCGTTCTCGCAAACTCGGTACTCGGTACTTTTCAGCTAGGATTCAGGTCGCATGATTGTTCTTGCCTCTGCCTCGCCTCGTCGCCAGGAATTGCTGCGCAATGCCAGGATTGCATTTACGGTGCAGCCCGCTGACATCAATGAAACTCCGCTCGCGGGGGAGTCTCCGCGGGAATGTGCGGAGCGGCTGGCGCGGGAGAAGGCGCTGTCGGTGTTTCAGGGCCGGGCCGGGGATTGTGTTCTCGGCGCGGATACGATCGTTGTGGTCGATGGCGCAATCCTGGGCAAGCCTCGCGACGCGGACGATGCTGTGCGCATGTTGGGGATGTTATCGGGACGCACGCATGGCGTGATCACCGGAGTGTGCGTGGTAAACCCAGTGGCCAGTGGTCAGTGGTCAGGGGCCAGCAAAACAGACTTGCTTACTGCTTCCGAAACTACCTTGGTGACCGTGTGCGAGGTTTCTGATAAAGAGATTCGCGATTATGTGGCCACCGGGGAGCCTATGGATAAGGCGGGCGGGTATGCGATCCAGGGCATGGCTTCGCGCTGGATCCCGCGGATCGAAGGGGATTACAGCAACGTGGTGGGGTTGCCGGTGGCACTGGTGTATCGCATGCTGCGGGAGCGGGGAGCGCTTTGAATTGCTGCTACGAATCTTCGGCTAGGACTTTTTCTCTTCCTCTTTTTCTTTTTTTGGTTCGGCCCCTTCCTTCATGGAAGCTTTGAAGTTACGGATGCCTTCGCCGATGCCTTTGCCGACCGCGGCAAATTTCGCGGGGCCGAAGAGCAGAAGGGCGATGGCGATAATCAATAACCAATGCCAGGGCGAAAACTCACCCATAACTCCTCCAAGAATGCTTCGGGCGTTCCGAACACGCGCCCGATCAGTGGAACAGACTACAAAAAGTCTAGGCTATGGGAACTGCAGAGTCAAAGAATGCGGCGCAGCTTTTGCTCCGCGCCGAGGGATTTACGCTCACCGAGTTGTTCTTGCAAAGTCTATTCTAGAACGTTGTTTCCGGAGGTTTGTGGTGACTCTTCCACGTTGCGTGTTGATGATGGCGCTGCTTATTTCCTGCCAGACGGTTTCTCGCGGTTACGGTCAAGGGGCAGAGCAGGCTCCGGTCACCGCCCCTGCCGAACATCGCAAGACCAGCGAACCTTATACGGGAGATCTTTCTATTTTCGATTCTCCCGGGCGGGATGAGCGGCTGCAAGTGAACCGCGTCATGGACATTCTGGGCATCACGCCGGGAAAGACGGTGGCGGACATTGGAGCGGGTTCGGGTTGGTTCACGGTGCGGGCGGCGCGGCGTGTGGGCGAACGTGGCGCGGTTTATGCCGTGGACATCAACCCGGAAGCGATCCGCTATATCGAGGTTCGCGCGCAGAAGGAGCAGTTGCACAACATAAAGACCATCCTTAGCAAACCTGACGATCCGCTGCTTCCTGCGGGTGCAGTTGACGCGGTTCTGCTCTTGAAGACTTATCACGAAGTTGCTGAGCCGGTTGTTCTGTTGCGAAACCTGCGGGCCGCGCTGCGTCGAGGCGCCAAGGTTGGAATCATTGATCGAAATGGAAATGGCGAGGACCATGGGGTGGGCCGCGACGTAGTCCTGCATGAAGCCGCGCAGGCTGGCTACCGGCTGCTCGACCAATATGATTTTGTGAAAGGCGACAGGATGGATTATTTTCTGGTCTTCATTCCAGCATCGTGATATTCCAGAGCCGTGATCGCGTCGACCACCGACCACGTGGTGCGAGTCAGGTCGGCAAATGCCGGCAGGTCGGCGTCGGAGGCTGCGCCCTGCGGACTTGCCCACGCCGCTTCCATGCTCGACCAATCGTCGAAATAGAGTTCTACTATAGCGTCCCATCCGGGTGGCTTTCGCTTGGGATCGTTGCGGACAATATTCTGAACGTACTTTCTGAGGCTGGGCAGGTTCTTCGCTAAAGGTCCGTGAACTTCTTGCAGGTGCTGGCGGAACTCTTCGTGGGTTAAATCAGAGCGCCGGTAAATGACCACCATAAACTTAAGCATGTCGGTTTCCCGCTGATCATTTCTCGGCGACCGTTTCCCGGCGATCATGCGCTCTGGATCATTCCGGCGAGGAGCAGCGCCCGCCGAGGCAGCTCGGAAATGACGATGAATTCGTGTACCGCATGTGCGCCGTCGCCTACGCCGCCTAAGCCGTCGAGCGTGGGAATGCCCATGCCGGCGGTGAAGTTGCCGTCGGAGCCGCCGCCTACGGCTGCTTCTTCAAGCTTCCAGTCGATCTGGCGGGCGATCTCCTGAGCCTTTTTGTAAAGGGCCGCTACTCCCGCAGTGCGCTCCATGGGGAGGCGGTTGATTCCGCCGGTCATCTCTAGTTTGCAGTGCTTGTCGAACGGCTTGAGGGAGCGCAGCTTGCGGTCGAGGCCGGAAGCTTGTTTCGCACTCTTGATGCGGACGTCGATGCCCACCGTGGCCTCGGCCGCGACCACATTGGTGCGCGTTCCGCCTTGCACTATGCCGGGGTTTACCGAGACGCCTTGCTGCAGATTGTTTAGCTTGGAGATTACCGTGATCTGGCGGGCCAGCTCAAGGATGGCGCTGTGTCCCTTGCCGGGATCGAGTCCGGCATGGGCGGCGATGCCTTTCACGCGCAGCGTGTATTCGCCGACACCTTTGCGCGCGGTTTTCACGGCGCCTCGAAGCCCGGCGGCGGGTTCGAGCACCAGCACTCCAGCAGACTCTTTCGCCAGGGTTTCGGTAATCTTTCGCGAAGAATGGCTGCCGATTTCTTCATCGGAAACTAGAAACACCGTGACCGGCCGCGACAGCTTGCCATGCCAAGCTTGCAGGGCGGCGATGGCGTGGAGCATGAGCGCGATGCCTGACTTCATGTCTAGAACGCCGGGGCCGCGCATGCGGCCGTTCTCGATTTTGCAGGGCATGGTGGCCAGCGCGCCCAGCGGATAAACCGTGTCGTAGTGGCCGAGGAGCAGAACGGGCTTGCGAGTTGCTTCGGCGGGGAAGTCGATTTGCAAATTGTCGCCGAAGTCAGTGCTGCGATGGAGGCGAGTGCGTCCCCCCAAGGCTTCGAACCTGGACGCGAGAAAGGCGGCAATGCGGTCGACCGCCGGCTTGTTATCGCTGGGAGATTCGATTTCGACGAGATCGCGAATCGTGGCGACGATCTGGTCTTGATGTGCCGAGAAATAACGCAGGCGATCGGCCCCTGCGGGCTGAGTCCGGGCCGCTGCTGATTTTCCTGCTTTCATGCCGGGCACAATTCCTTTCGCGGCTGGTGGTGACGCTGCGCCGTGAATGCGACGCGGTACAGTATAATCTTCAGGCTGATTCGGGCGAACGGATTGAGAGCGAAGCATGACTGAAAGCACTCCACTCGTGACGGATGTCGTATCCAAGACGGGATTCGACATCCACGAGATTCTAAAGATTCTGCCGCACCGCTATCCGTTTCTGCTGATTGACCGGGTGCTGGAGCTGAAACGCAAAGAGCGCATCGTAGCCATCAAGAACGTCACCATCAACGAACCTTTCTTCAATGGACATTTTCCGGGATTGCCCATCATGCCGGGCGTGCTGATCGTGGAAGCCATTGCGCAGGCCGGAGGAGCGCTGTTGCTGACCGAACTGGAAGATCGCAGCAACAAGCTGATGGTTTTCACCGGAATCGATCGCGCCAAGTTTCGCCGGCCGGTGAGTCCCGGCGACCAGTTGCGGATTGAGGTGGAAGTGCAGGGCTGGCGCGTCATCCCCCGCATGATCGCCGCCAAGATGCACGGTGTCGCGTTTGTCGCGGGCAAGCGCGTGGCGGAGGCGACGGTGTCGTGCCAGCTGATTGACAACTCGCGCGCGCGCGGGGACGGGGCGGAAGTGACTCGTGATGGCGCGGATGCCGAGTGAAGAAGAGTGCGACTGGGTCCGCCATCGGTAGATCTCCTGAC
This sequence comes from uncultured Acidobacteriaceae bacterium, assembly GCA_963743115.1. Lineage (GTDB taxonomy): Bacteria > Acidobacteriota > Terriglobia > Terriglobales > Acidobacteriaceae > Sulfotelmatobacter. Next base: position 198,857 of record CAVUOM010000004.1, read on the forward strand.
GATGCAATAACGAAATCATGAATGTTCATCCCACGGCGATTGTCGATCCCCGGGCTAAAGTGCCAGCATCATGCACGGTCGGCCCTTATTGCGTGATCGGGGCTGAGGTCGAACTCGGCGAGGGCTGCCGTTTGGTCTCACACGTTGCGCTCGAAGGCCCGACGAAGATTGGCGACGACAACGCGTTTTTTCCTTTCTGCGCGGTCGGCATGGCTCCGCAGGACGTTACCTACAAAGGCGAGCCGACGCGGCTGGAGATCGGCGACCACAACGAGATTCGCGAATGCGTCACCATCAGCCGCGGCACAGTGAAAGGCGGCGGACTCACTCGCGTGGGGAGTCACACGCTGATCATGGCCTACGCGCACATCGGACACGATAGCGTGATCGGCGACCACTGCATGCTGGTGAACGGCGCGACGCTGGGCGGGCATGTGACCGTGGAGGAGTGGGCGGTGGTGGGCGCGCTTTGCCCGGTGCATCAGTTTGTGCGCATCGGCGCTCACGCCTACGTTGGCGGGGGCACTACCATCACGCAGGATGTGCTGCCGTTTTCCATGACGTCGGCGGCGCGCAACACTCACGCTTACGGGATGAATAAAGTTGGGCTCGAGCGCCGCGGATTTTCGCCGGAACGCATCCGCAAGATTCACCATGCATACAAGACGCTGCTGGCGTCGAAGATGAATACTTCCCAGGCGCTGGAGAAGCTGAAGGCTGAGCCCGATCGCGGAGAAGATGTGGACCTGCTGATCAGCTTCATCGAATCATCTCAGCGCGGTGTGATTAAGTAGCATCTCTACACGATCATGGAACGCATCGGCCTCATCGCGGGCAACGGCACTTTTCCTCTCCTTATATTGGACGCTGCTCGCGCTCAGGGATTCGAAGTCGTTGTGGTCGCGATCAAAGAAGAGGCTTTTCCTGAGATCGAGGATCAAGGAGCGGCTTCGGTGCACTGGGTTTCTTTGGGAGAACTCTCGAAGCTGATTGAGACTTTCCAGCGCGAAGGCGTGCGGCGTGCGATCATGGCCGGGCAGGTGAAGCACAAGCAGATTTTCTCCGCTATCCGGCCGGACTGGCGGCTGGCTAAGCTTTTGCTGTCACTCACCACGCGCAATACGGATAGCCTGCTTGGCGCTGTGGCCAAGGTTCTCGCGGAAGAGGGCATCACGCTTGAGAGTTCGACCGGGCTGCTGGAGCCGCTGCTGGTCAAGGTCGGAGTGCTCACGCGCCGCACACCGAGCGAACAGGAACGCAAGAACATCGAATACGGCCGCTCCGTGGCTCGGCAGCTGGCGCAGTATGACATTGGGCAGACGGTGGTGATTGCGGAATCGGCTTGCGTGGCAGTCGAAGCCATGGAGGGCACCGACGCCGCCATCGAGCGCGCCGGGCGCATCATGGGTTCGCTGCGCGGAGATGCTTCCACGCTCAGCCGCACTCTCACCGTGGTGAAGATCGCGAAGCCGAATCAGGATATGCGGTTTGATGTTCCCGTAATCGGAGTGAGGACTATCGAAGTGATGCAGGCGGCAGGCGCTACCTGCCTTGCGTTGGATGCCGGGAAATGTCTGCTGCTTGATGGCGGGAAGGTTCTCGACGCAGCGAATGCGGCGGGGATGGCGGTTGTGGCTGACTCTTGACCAGCGAGGAACCTAACTGGCGTCAGCTAGTCGGCTCCGACGGAGCGACGTGACGCTCGCGATGCTGACGCCGGACTCTTGCGCATATTGTGGAGGGCCCGCGTCAGATCGTAGGCGGTCTGCAAATTCATCCAAAACTCGGCAGAGTTCTTGAAGTGCCCAGCCAGAAGCAGAGCGGTTTCCGGCGTGATTCCACGCTTTCCGCGGACAAGTTCGTTCACCCTGTTCAAAGGGATGCCGAGAGCTCTGGCCAGTTCCGCCTGGGTCAGGCCCGCAGGTTCGAGAAACTCCTGCAACAGGATTATTCCGGGATGAGTGGCGATACGATGGCTCGGCAGCATTGTTTTCTCCTCAGTGGTAGTCCGTGCACCGCACATCGAGTGCGTTACCGCTTACGAAACGGAAAACTACGCGATACTGATCGTTCACCCTCAGGCTGTAAAACCCCACCCAATCTCCACGCAGCTTCTCTAGCCGGTTTGATGGGGGCACGCGCAGGTCTTCCAGTGTTGTGCTGGCATTCAGCAGGTCCAGTTTTGCCTGGACTCGCGCCCACAAAGATTGCGCAATTCTCCGCGCGGCTTTGGTCTGATGGCCGTGAAAGATATCTTCGGTCGCCTTGTCTCCAAAGGAGACAATCATCGTCTCATAATACACGATTACCGTGTATGTGTAAATAAGTTGACTATTCCGGTTTTAGTTGCGAAGTTGGAGCTATGAGTTCTCCAAGTTCTGAACCTGCCTTGATCGCCGAACAGCTTCGCCGCGCATTCGAAGGCGACGCCTGGCATGGTCCCGCTTTGCTGGAACTGCTGCGGGAGATGGATGCTGCAACGGCTGCTGCTCAGCCTCTGCCCGACGTTCACAGCATCTGGGAGCTGGTGCTGCATGTTTCCGCCTGGGACGATGCGGCCAGCCGCCGGTTGGACGGGGAGCAAGTGCAGCTCACGGGTGCGGCGAATTTTCCCGTCGTTCCCAAACCTACTCAAACTGCATGGCGCGAGGCGGTTGCTAGTGCGAAGCACACGCACGATGTGCTGGTGAATATGGTTGCGGCCTTGCCCGAGTCGCGGCTCCGCGAGCGGGTTCCCGGCAAGAGATATGATTTTTACTTCATGTTGCACGGCGTGGCGCAACATGCGCTCTACCACGCCGGGCAGATCGCGATCCTGAAAAAAGTGCAGCGGCATGCCGCGAAATCGCACAGTTGAGTCGCGCTTGATCTACCCACCTACCACTGCTTGAAGATCACTCCCACGGCGACCACAATCAGGGCGAATCCGACGGCGTGGTTCCAGCGCACTGGCTGCTTCAGGTAGAGCACTGAAAACACCGAGAACACGACCAGCGTGATGACCTCCTGAATGGTCTTGAGTTGCGCGGCGCTGAACTCATAAGAGCCGATGCGGTTCGCTGGCACCTGGAAGCAGTATTCAAAGAAGGCAATCAACCAGCTGATCACGATCACCTTGAATAGTGGGACCTCGCGATATTTCAGATGACCATACCAGGCGAAGGTCATGAAGATGTTGGAAACGGTGAGCAGGGCAATGGTTCGCATGACGTGAAGTGGCTCTCCTTTTCGAGGTGTTGGACCACCGATCTATTCCAGATGCTCTTTCCCAGCTTTACGTTTACAATTTCTTGTTCCTGCTGGCAACCAGCCAGGCGAGAGTTCCTTCCTGAAAGCTGACAATGCGATTTCCGTCGCGGTAGTGGGTGTGGGCGTTTTCGGACGCAACCATGCGCGGGTCTATCACGAACTGGAGCAGCAGGGAGAGCCGGTGCGGCTGGTGGGCGTGGTCGATCCTAATCTGGATCGCGCCGACGCAGTGGCGCGGGAGTTCGGCTGCCGTGCTTTTGGCTCAGTCGCACAGATGTTGACCACACACAGCGAAATCCGCGCGGCTTCCGTGGCAGCGCCCACGGTACATCACCTTGCAGTGGCGCGCGCGCTGATGGAAGCCGGGGTTGACGTGCTGATCGAGAAGCCGGTAGCCGCTTCGCTGGATGAGGCAAACGAACTGGTGCAACTGGCTGCCACGCACAAGCGTATTGCGCAGGCGGGGCACCTTGAGCGCTTTAATCCGGCGGTGCGGGCCACGATTCCCCTGCTTACGCAGCCCATGTTCTTCGAAGTGCACCGGCTCAGCGTCTTTACTCCGCGCTCACTTGACGTTGACGTGGTTCTGGATCTGATGATCCACGATCTTGATATCGTGCTTTCGTTTGCTGATTCCCCGGTGAAAGAGGTGCGCGCCGTCGGCCTGCCCATTCTTTCGGGCAAAGCTGATATTGCTAATGTGCGGCTGGAGTTCGAATCGGGATGTGTGGCTAATTTCACGGCCAGCCGGGTTTCGACTGAGCGCGTGCGCAAGCTGCGCTTTTTTCAGCCGCAGCAGTATGTTTCCGTCGACTACGGACGGCAGGAAGTGCTTGTATTCACGGTTGGTGCCGATGGCGCGCCGGGCGCTCCCACTGTCAATCCGCAGATAAAAGTGGCCAAGCCTCCGGTGACTTCGGAAGAGCCTTTGCACGCCGAGTTGAAGTCGTTTCTGCACGCGGTTCGGCAACGCTCCACGCCGGTGGTGCCGCTCGAAGATGGCCGCCGCGCGCTGGCGCTGGCGCTCGACATTGTGGCCGAGATTCGCGAGCATGGGAAGAAAGTCGGGCTTGCCGGGATTGCCAAGGCGAAAGGCTAGGCAGCCGCGTACAAACGCTGAATGCCGCGGCAAGCGCCTGTATTTTTTGAAAAATGACGAGCCCGAAGTGGCGCTTCGTTCCAGCCGCCGGCCTGACCTCGATGACAAATGTTTACACAGGTAAGTCCCTCCTAACTTTGGGAATGGGCAGAATCCCCCGAAAGATGCGAAAATAAAGCGAGCTTGGCTGTGCTGGCTCGTTGCGTCATCCTGTGGCAAGCGGGATGCAACGTGGCGAGGGGGATTTGTGTCTAACGGACAGGCCTGGCTCGGATACGCCCAGCTCAGACAAGCTTAGTTCATGCCTATCACGCAAATTCCATTCCAGGATCCCGTGGCTCCTCCCGAGAAGCCGCAAGCGGAACAGCTTGGGTTGTACGACAGCCAGGGATGGGAAACGGCTTACCGCGCTCTGGATGACGATGCCCGCGTGCCGCATCTGCTCATCCAGTTGCAGGACGATCTCGAGCGCTCGCGGCGCCGCGAAGCTGCATGGATTTCCGTCATCGTCCACCTGATTCTTCTCATTGCCATTTTCAATATTCAGAAACTTGAAAAATACTGGCCGTGGCACTCGGCTGTGGTGGCGAAGAATCTGACGAACGGGAAGGATTTGACCTTCCTCGAGCTTCCTTCGGATTTGCAAAAGGTGCCGCAGAAGCCGAACACGAATATTCTTTCCGACAAGAACCGAATCGCCACGACACGGCACCCTGAACTGGACGTGAAAGAGCTGCGCAAGATTCTGGCGACCCCGCCGCCAGGAGCGCCCGGGTCGAGCGGCGTACCACAGCCGCCGCCTCCGTCGTCTGCTGGACTTGCGCAGAACCAGCCCGCGCCTCAGCCCCAGCAGGCGCCGAATCCGCAGATCGCGCAGTTGCAAACGCCAGCCGCACCGAATGTCGCCAGTGAGTTCCAAAAGTACGGTGGTTCCATGTCGGCGGGTTCGGCGATTCAGGACGCTGCTCGTGCCGCCGCGGCCAGGCGCGGGACTGGCGGGCAGGGCGACAATGGCGATTTCGGATTAGGCACCGGGGCGCACGGCCGCCAGGTGGGCGGCCTTGAAGTTCTTAGCGACACGCAAGGGGTAGATTTCGGCCCTTATCTTCAGCGAGTGCTGCACGATGTTCGTCAGAATTGGTACAACGCGATTCCGGAATCCGCGGAGATGAAACATGGAAGCCTGATCATCGAGTTCGCGATTATGAAAGATGGAAATATCGCGGGCATGAAGCTGATCACCCCTTCCGGAGATATTCCTCTGGATCGTGCGGCCTGGGCGGGCATCAGTGCGTCAAACCCATTTCCGGCGTTGCCCGCTGAATTTGGCGGACAATATCTCGCTCTGCGCTTCAAGTTCTTTTACAACCCCACCAAAGAAGAGAGCGAAGGACTGGATTAGTTCCTTTCGAATTACCGAGCCCCCGATAACGACTAAGCGAACTTTTCCTCTACCAGACGCGGCAGCGGTTCTGATTGACCATCGGCGATCCCGCCTTGCAGTGAAATGCCTCCTGGAATTCCGGCATGTTCGAGACCACACCGTTGGTGCGGTATTTGTCGGGAGAATGCGGGTCCACCGTGGCACACAGCCTCTTGGTCTCGTCGCGGGTTTGGCCGCACCAGCTCTGCCCGTAGCCCACGAAGAATCTTTGGTCAGGAGTGAGATCGTCGAGCGATTGCAGATTCTGTCCCTTGGTGTCTTCCTTCCAGGCCATGTAAGCCAGAATCAGCCCACCCAGGTCGGCGACGTCCTCGCCCAGCGTGAGCTTGCCATTGATCTTGATGTTGTCGATGATTGTGTAAGTGGAATACTGGTCTGAGATGCAGCTGGCGCGCTTCACAAATTCTTTGCCATCTTCCGCGGTCCACCAGTCGCGCAGGTTGCCGTGCGCATCGAACTGGCGGCCTTCGTCGTCGAAGCCGTGGGTGAGCTCGTGGCCAATGGTTCCGCCGGTGTCGCCGTAGTTGGGAGCCGCATCGGAGTTGGGATCGAACGCCGGTGGCTGCAGCACGCCCGCGGGAAAGTTAATGTCATTCATCTGCGGATCGTAGTAGGCATTTACCGTGGGCGGCGTCATTCCCCATTCGCCGCGGTCGACGGGCTTGCCGATCTTAGCCAGTTGGCGGTCGAATTCAAATTTGCGCGCCCGTTCCACGTTGCCGAGTTCATCTCCGCGAATGATCTTGAGCTTGCTGTAGTCGCGCCATTTGTCGGGATAGCCGATCTTGTTGGCCATGCCATGCAGCTTGATCAGGGCCTGCTGCTTGGTGGCTGCGGACATCCACGGCAGTGAGTTGATGTCCTGCTGCATGGCGGCCTCGATTTCCTTCACCATTTTCAAGGCTTCTTGCTTCGCCTGCGGACTGAAATATTTCTCCACGTAAACCTGACCCAGCGCTTCCCCCAGGTCTTCGTCTACATTTTCCGTGCATCGCTTCCAGCGCGGTTGCAGCTCTTGCTGGCCTCGTAAAGTCTTTCCATAGAAAGCGAAGTTCTCGTTCAGCAATGGTGAGGAAAGAAATGGGGCGTCCGCATGCACCAGATGCCAGCGCAGATAAACCTTCCAGTCTGCGAGGCTTTCTTTGTTGAGCTCTTCATTCATGGCCTTGAAGAAGCCGGGGGCGACCACGTTGAGTGATGCGAGGGACGGCAGCCCGACCTTGGTGAAGTAAACCTGCCACTGAAAATCGGGACTGATTTTCTCCAGCTCGCCTGTGGTCATCTTGTGGTCGAGGTTCTTCGGTTCGCGCCGCTCTACCCGGGTCATCGAGCTCTTGGCCAGAGCGGTTTCGATGCGCATCACGGTCTGCGCTTCCGCGGCAGCAACCTCCGGATGATCGCCCAGCAGTTCGAACATTTTCTGCACGTGAGCCACGTAAGCCTTGCGCAGATCGACCGACTTGGCGTCTTCTTTCACGTAGTAATCACGATCGGGCAGGCCGAGTCCGCCCTGGTCGGCATACGCGATCACTTGAGTGGCGTCTTTGAAATCCTGGTTGGAATTAAAACGAAACAGGACATTGTCGTCGATCATGGCCGCGGCAACGTCGGCGATTTCCGCCTTGGAGTCGATCTTCGCGATTCGCTCCAACCCCGGCTTCAGCGGGTCCGTTCCTCTGGCCTCGATTGCTTTCTCGTCGATGCAGGAGGAATAGTAGTCGCCAATCTTCTGCGTGGCGGCGTTGCGCGCGGGGTCAGGCACAGCGGCGGCCTCGAGAATTCCGCGCAGCCGGACCCGATTCTCGTCCTGCATCTTCGAGTAGGTGGACCAGGAAGACTGGTCGGGAGGAATCGGGTTGTTCTTGATCCATCCGCCGCAGGAGTACTTGAAGAAATCCACGCACGGATCGACGCTGCGATCCATGGAAGTCACATCCAGCGCGGGTTCGGGCTTCGACTGGGGGCCGCTCACGGGTTGCTGGGCGCTCGCCAAAGGAAGCAGCGACGCGGCTACAAATGTAACGACGACGACGGGGATGGAAATAAAGCCGCGCAGGATTGCCATTGTGAGTGACCCTCTTCCGTTCGCCTGGTGAAGACACGCCTGAGGCAAAATGATCGTGCTGAAATCGAACCTAAGAGTATAAAGCTTCGCGTCAAGGGCGAGAGGCTTGCCTCGGGTCAGGCGGATTAGATCTTATTCGCGCACGCTACTCAGCACTTGCCGTTTCACATACGCCATGCGAATCAGGGTGCGCTCTGAGAACGGTACATAGAGTAATCCCGCGCTGGCTGCGAAAGCTGCGCCCAGCCCGATCTTCTGCATCAGCAGAAATGGGGCGACGGCCCAGATCTGATCGAGGGCGAGAATAAAAGGAAACATCTGCTGAAACTTTTCGCCCAGGCGCTGATAGTCGAATCCGGCGGCGGAGAGCAGATAGCAACGCAGCGCAATTCCCACGCCTGCAGTGACCATCACCACGGCCGCCAGCGTGGTTGCGCCAAACGCCGGCAGGAAAGAATCTGCGATTCCCTGGATCGCATGCAGTCGGGAAAGCGCGACTACGTAGAAGATGAGGTACATCACTTGGGCCAGGGCGAATAGACCGCGCGTCAGGCCGCGCCGCGGGACCGGCACTTCGAGCTCAGGATGCAGGGCGCTTGGGGAGCTTTGCGTGGAGTTTTGCGCGGAGGGCGGCGCGACACTATTCTGTACCGGTGCAATAAACCGATATCCACGACGGGCCAGCGTCTGGATATAACGTGGACTGGATGCCGAATCGCCCAACACTTCCCGAAGCTTGTTCACCGCGGTGTTGAGGCTATGGTCGAAATCCACGAAGGTGTCAGCAGGCCAAAGTTTCTGGCGCAGTTCCTCGCGCGTCACCACGTCGCCAGCTCGATCCAGCAGCAAGGCCAGAACCTGAAACGGCTGCTCCTGCAGACGCAGCCTGGCGCCGTTCTTGCGCAGTTCGCCGGCGGCGAGGTCGAGCTCGAATACTCCAAAACGCGCGATTCTGCTGGAGTTGCCTTGGAAAGCGGGCATGGACGATCGGCGACCGACGACGCGTAGTGTAGCACCAACAGCGATGCTTCCTGCCGGGCGTACAATATTCGTGTGCCTGACGCCCAGCGCCAGAACGATTCCTCCGGCAAGCACCGCCGACACGCGATTTATGCCACGGAAACTTCCGGCCTGCTCTTTATTGCCTTTCTGTTGCTCATCCTCACGTTGATACGCTACTGGCACGCCATTCACTGGAGCGTGCGCTGACGGTGGCTTCGGTGCAGCCTGAACCGCTGCTGGTGGTGGTGCTCGGTCCCACCGCGAGCGGCAAGACCTCGCTTTCTCTGGCGCTTGCGGAGCGCTTCCAGGGCGAGATCGTGAACTGCGATTCCGTCGCCTTGTACCGAGAGTTTGATCTTGGGACCGCGAAGCCTACGGCCTCTGAACGAGCCCGCGCTCCGCATCACTTGCTTGATTGCGTCGCCCCCACCAGCCATATCACCGCTGGCGAATATGCCCGCCAGGCACGGCAAGTGCTTGATGAGATCAAAGTGCGTGGCCATTTGCCGATTTTGGTGGGGGGAACCGGACTCTACCTACGCGCTCTGCTCGAAGGACTTTTCCCCGGCCCGCAGCGCTCTGAAGAAACGCGCGAGCGATTGAGAGACCTTGCTACCGGACGCGGCTCGGATTACCTTCATCGCATTCTGTGCCGCCTGGATGGCGCCGCTGCTGAAAAGATTCACGCCAACGATACGCCCAAGCTGATCCGTGCGATCGAGGTATGCCTGGCGTCGAGACAGAAGATGACGGAACTGTGGCAGCGTGGCCGCGACCCCTTGCGCGGCTTCCGCATTCTGCGCCTCGGTTTGGATCCTGATCGGCATGCGCTCTATGACCGAATCAACCGCCGCGCGCAGCAGATGTTCGACGCTGGCCTAGTGGAGGAGACGCAGCGGCTGGTTGAGAAGTACGGTGAAGCTGCCGGGCCACTGTCTGCGCTCGGCTACAAGCAGGCCCAGCAATTTCTTCATGGCGAACTGACGCGCGAGCAGGCGCTCCAGGCCGCTCAGCAGGCTCACCGCAACTATGCCAAACGGCAAATGACATGGTTTCGCCGCGAGCCGGAGGTCCATTGGCTGCGAGGTTTCGGCGATGAGGCGCAGACTCAGCACGAAGCTGTGATTCGTATCGACACCGCACTCGCCACGGATTTCACGAATCCTGGCGGATGAACCGGCAGGACCGCAACAGCACATCATTTCTGCTATCGTTCTCGCATGCCCCGCACACTCGCAATCCTGCTGCTCATTCTCGTCTTCGCCACATCAGCATCCGCCAAAGACAAATATCAGCGTCCCGGCCCCGTTCATCTAACCCACGACGGTGAAAAGTGGGCGGAGAAGACTCTGCGCAAGCTGACCCTCGAAGAGAAAGTCGGGCAGGTCTTCATGATCTGGTGCCGCGCCAGTTTCCTGAACGTCGAAAGCCCGGAGAATCTTCAATGGCTTGAAGAGATCCAGAAATATCACGTAGGCTCATTTGCCATGACGGTCCACGTGGACGGCCCGTTTCTTCTGCGCAGCGAGCCCTACGAAGCCGCTGAAATTCTCAACCGGCTGCAAAGCGAATCGAAGCTGCCCTTGCTGTTCGCCGCGGATTTTGAGCGCGGCGTCTCGATGCGCCTGAAAGGAACCACGGTCTTTCCGCATGCCATGGCTTTCGGTGGGGATGGCAAAGTAGAAGACGCCGAGGTCTTCGGCCGCATTACCGCCGAAGAATCCCGCGCCATTGGCATCCACTGGAATTTTTTCCCCGATGCCGACGTGAATTCCAACCCGGCGAATCCCATCATCAACACGCGCTCGTTCGGCGAAGATCCCAAGCAGGTCGGCGATCTGGTCACTGCCTATATCAAGGGCGCGCATGAAGGCGGAATGCTGACCACGGCGAAACACTTTCCCGGTCACGGCGACACAGCAACCGATTCGCACCTCGGCGTCGCCAGCGTTAACGTGGACCGCGCCCACCTCGACTCCATTGAACTGCCGCCGTTTCGCCAGGCCATTGCGGCGGGGGTCGATTCGGTCATGGTGGCCCACGTAACCGTGCCTGCACTCGATCCCGATCCCAACCATGTGGCTACGATCTCGCCGGCAATTGTTTCGGATCTGCTCGAGAAGCAACTCGGCTTCCACGGAATCATTGTCACTGACGCGCTCGACATGGCTGCCCTTACACACCTTTTTGCCAACAACATCGGCCGGGCTGCGGTCGAGGCTTTCAAAGCCGGCAACGACCTGTTGCTCATTCCCGCCGATTTTCCGGCCTCATACAATGCCATGCTCCAGGCGGTTCAGTCGGGAGAAATCTCCCGCGAGCGCCTGGACCGCTCTGTGCTTAAGATTCTGAAGACAAAGGCGTCTCTGGGTCTGCAGAATGCGCGAATGGTTGATGTCAATGCCCTCGCCAACCTGGTCAGCAAGCCGGAAAACCTCGCGTTCGGACAGCAGGTGGCCGATACTGCTGTCACCCTGGTGCGTGACAACGGCAAGGTATTGCCCCTCAAATCTTCGCTTAAAAACCAGGGAACCGCGAAGGCGGCCCTTCCGTATACAACTCAAGAGGAGACACGCAGTCAGACGGTCGCAGTGCTCTTCTCCGAGGACGTGCGGACCGAATCCGGGCGAGTTTTTGGACGTGAATTTCGAGCCCGCATTCCTGACGCACGCGTGCTCTATGTGGATCCGCGCATCGCCGCTGGGATGAGCGACGAGGTGTTGAAAGCCGTAGCCGAAGCCAAAACGGTGGTGGCCGCGGTCTATGTGGTGCCAACAGCGGGCAGAGTGGGGAATGCGGTTGCCACGACAGATGCGTCCGGCGTACTGCTGCAGCAGTTGCTGAATCGCGCGGCGGAAAAGACGGTGGTCATCGCCATGGGGAACCCATATTTGGCGTCGGACTTCCCGAAGATTGCGAACTACATGTGTACGTTTTCCAACGCGTCGGTGTCGGAGCTAAGTGCGGTCAAGGCGTTGTTCGGAGAAATCTCGATTCGCGGGCATCTTCCCGTGAGCATCCCCAATGTTGCCCAGCGGGGCGCCGGTCTCGAGCGTCCGGTCCAGGTTGCTGGTGGAGGGTCTTAACATGAGCACGAAAAAATTCTCGACACTTGTGATCGCCGTCGCCGCAGCCGGCTTGGCTGCGCTCCTGGTCCTGCCCGCGTGCAGCGTGAACGTGAAGAAGGAAGCTGACGGCCAGGACAAACAGGTCGACATCCATACGCTTCTCGGTGGCGTCCACGTCAGCAATGAGGCCGAAGTCGCCGACGTCGGCCTGCCAGTTTATCCCGGCGCCCGCCTGAAGGAGAAGGATTCCGACGGTAGCAACAAGAGCGCCAACGTCAACATTTCCGGCTTCGGCTACGGACTGAAAGTTGTCGCCATGGAGTACGAGTCCGACGCTGCACCTGCCAAAATCTTGTCTTTCTATCGAGACCAGTTGAAGAAGTACGGCAATGTGCTGGAATGCCACACTTCTGATCTCGACCTCGACATGAAAATGGGTGAGCACGGCTCGCAGAACGATTCGAACGAGTTGACCTGCGGGGGCGATCACGGCAACAACATCGAACTGAAAGTGGGCAGGAAAGACGACCAGCATATTGTTGCGGTCCGACCGGATGGTGGGGGATCGAGCTTTTCGCTGGTCTATGTACGGACGCACAGCAAGGATGCGGATATCTAACGCGCTTTTTCATGCGCCCTAAAAGGAGGAAATCATGTTGCGACCGAACGTCTTCCGACTAATCCTTCATTCGATCCTGGCGATCGCATTCGGTGTCGCGGTGGGGATTCCCAGCTTCGCTGCCCAGCCTCAGGAATCAGATAACGGCCAGGGCAAGCATCTGGATATCCAGAGCTCCGCCGGTGACCTGCATGTGGGCAACGATGCGGACGCTCGAAAAGCCGGGTTACCACTCTATCCAGGTGCCCGGCTCCGCCACGACGAGGACAACGGCGATGCACTCAATTTTGGCGTCGTCAGCGAATCCTTCGGCATAAAGCTGGTGGTCGCGAAATACGATTCTGACGATGCCCCCGGCAAAGTGATCGACTTCTATCGCGACCACTTGAAGAAATTCGGGAAGGTGATCGAGTGCCATACCCGCGAATATGGCGGCGCGCATACTGAGCTTAGCGATGATCCGCACTCCAAAGAACTCAAGTGTGAAACCGATGGCACTGGCCCGGTCACCGAGCTGAAGGTCGGGACGGAGGACAACCAGCGCATCGTTGCCATCGAGCCTCATGACGGCCGCAACGGCGGCTCAAGCTTCGCCCTGGTTTACATTCGCGCTCGCGGCAAGCAAGGCGATATCTAAAGAAGAAAAGCCTCCCATCGAAGGGGTTTCCCTAAGGGAACGATGGCTCCGGTTCCTTGCGCGTGCCGCTCATCGTGCGATACCTTCAACCCAGCCCTTCTTTCATTCCATGGATCATCCTTGCCACAAATGCGGACACAGTATCGAAGATGGCAAGCCCTTCTGTTCGCAATGCGGCGCGCCTCAAATTCGCGTGGCTGTTCCCGAAGTATTGGCGGAAGCCACACCTCAAGGCGATGGAAGCGTGCGAGCGCTTGACCGAGACCTGACACCGAGTTCCCCCGTCATCCCCGTCGGCTCGCTGCCCGGGAGTGAGACTCACGCCTTACGACCGTGTGCTCTCGCGGCCGTAGTCGCCCTCGGTCTTACAGCCCTCGGTCTGAATCCATTTGTAGCGGCGCTAGGCGCGGGATTTCTCGCGGTCGCTTTCTACCGGCGCCGCGGCCCCGGAGTTTCGATCCGGAGCGGCTCCGGCGCAAGACTCGGGGCCGTCAGCGGCATTCTGTTTTTCGCGATGTCGACCGTTCTGGAATTATTGGCCGTGGCTTTGCTACACAAGGGTGCGGAAATACGAAGCCAAATGTTCGATAAGATCCAGCAGGCAGCGGCGCGCTATCCCGGCCCCGAGGTCCAACCCTTCCTGGACTTTGTAAAAACCCCAGATGGCTTCGCAATCATGATGGTGGCTTCCGTGATTTTCGGGCTCCTCGCCTTCGTTGTTCTCGGCACCTGCGGAGGCGCTCTCGGCGCAGCTGTGCTGGGACGGCGTGATCGTCCATAACACGCACATAGCGCGGTCGGCAGGCGTTTTCACCCCGGTCTTGCCTGCCCCGCGCGGTCCGCGTATGATGCAGCGTTTGCGTTCTTACGCGATGAACAAACCGGCACGCGGTTCACTGCTCGGCATCGAGCACCTCGAGGAGAAAGAAATCCTGGGCCTGCTGAAGCTGGCCCGCCGGATGAATCCGCTCAAGGCGCGTCCGTTGCTGCGCAACAAGCGCGTCGTGCTGCTGTTTTACGAAGCTTCCACCCGCACGCGGTCCTCTTTCGAAATCGCTGCCAAGTCATTGGGCGCCATCACCACCCTGGTGCAGTCCTCGGGGTCGAGCATTGAGAAGGGCGAATCCTTGCTCGATACTGGAGCCACGCTGCGAGCAGTGGGCGCGGACGCCATCGTGCATTCGCCATCCCTGCGCGGGAGCGCCGCACCTGTTGGCGAAGCACCTCGACATTCCCGTTATTAACGCCGGCGACGGCATGCACGAGCATCCGTCGCAGGCCTTACTCGATGCTTTCACGATCCTGAAACACAAGAAATCGTTCAAGGGCCTGCAGGTTGCGATCATCGGCGATATCTACCACAGCCGTGTGGCGCGCTCGGCGTGCCATCTGCTGGCGAAGTTTGGGGTGAAGGTGGTGCTGTGTGGTCCACCGGAGTTCGTGCCCGAGGTTGCGGCGACTCTAGTGCCCGGGCTGCGCGTCTCTCGTCATCCGGAAGAGGCGCTGCGCGGTGCAGACGTGATCATGCTTTTGCGTTTGCAAAAAGAGCGCCTTGCCGGGCAGAAAATTCGACTGCAGGACTATGTTGCCCACTATCAGCTGACGCCGTCTCGGCTGAAGCTAGCCAGGCGCGATGCCATTGTGATGCATCCTGGACCGATTATCCGCGGCCTGGAGTTGACCACGGAAGTCGCCGACGGCCCGCAATCGGTAATCCTGGACGAGGTTCACAACGGTGTGCCTACGCGCATGGCAATTCTGGCGCGGGCGTTGGGGAAGGCAAAATGAGCCACAGATTTTCACGGATTCACGCGGATTGAAAGAACACTGATTGAAAGAACGATGAACGCAAAATCCAAGCCGGGCGCCATGCTGATCAAGGGCGGTCATGTGATTGACCCCGCGGGGAAGATCAACGCGCCTATGGACGTTCTTTTGCGCGATGGCCGCGTTGCCGAGATTGCTTTGCCTAACAAGGTGCGCGGCGGCGCTGATGAGAAGTTCGATGCGCGCGGCCTGATCGTTGCTCCAGGATTCATTGACCTGCACGTTCACCTGCGCGAGCCCGGACAGGGATATAAAGAAACCATCGCCAGTGGCACGGCCGCCGCCGCCGCCGGAGGTTTCACCTCGGTCTGCACCATGCCGAACACCGCGCCCGTGGTGGACACTGCCGAGTGGGTTGCCTGGTTGCGGCACCCGGAGCGCGGCGCCATCGTCAACGTTTTCCCCATCGCGGCTGCAACGCGCAACTCGCGCGGAGCTACGCTCACCGACTTCGCCGCCCTGCAACGTGCCGGAGCAGTTGCGGTTACCGATGATGGCAAGCCAATTCTCGACGACGAAATCATGCGCGCGGCCCTGCGGCTCGGCGCCGAGCTGAACCTGCCGGTGGTGCAGCATGCCGAAGATACGCGCCTCACCGAGCACTGTTCCATGCATGAAGGCCCCACCAGCTTCCGTCTTGGACTGCGCGGCATGTCTGCCTCTGCCGAAGCCGGCGTCGTGGATCGCGATGTAACTCTCGCGCAGCAGATTCGCGAATCCCGCCTGCACGTAGCGCATCTTTCCACTTCGGATGCTCTCAAGGCCGTCCGCCGGGGCAAGCGCGCCAAAGCCCGCGTCACTTGCGAAGTGACGCCGCACCACTTCACGCTGCTCGATCAGGATGTGGGCGAGTACAACACGAATTTCAAGATGAATCCGCCGCTGCGTTCGGCCTCTGACCGCGAAGCGATTCTGGTCGCGCTGGCCGACGGCACCGTGGATGCCATCGCCACCGACCACGCCCCTCACGCCGCGCATGAAAAAGAGGTCGAGTTCGAGCGCGCGGCCTTCGGCATCACCGGACTCGAAACCGCGTTAGCCCTGGCGATTACGAAACTGCACCGCGAGCACAAGATTCCTTTGACCCGCATCGTCGAACTCTTCACCGCCGGCCCTGCGCGCGTCTTCGACTTGCGCGGACGCGGATCGCTCGCCCGCGGCAACTTCGCCGACGTAACTATCTTCGACCCTCAGAAGCGCTGGACGTTCGAAGCCGCCAAGTCGCGGTCGCTGTCGCGCAACACTCCATTTGATGGCTGGCAGTTCACGGGGAAAGTGGTGGCGACGATCGTGGGCGGGAAAATCGTGTACCGCGGCGACTGATCAATTTACAATCCCCATCTTCTTTCCTACTCTTCCCAGCACCTCCAGCGCCTGCTCCAACTCTTCCTTCGTGTGCGTCGCTGTCATGATGGTGCGGATGCGGGCTTTGCCTTCGGGCACGGTGGGGAAGGCGATGCCGGTGCCGAGCACGCCTTCTTTGAACAGCTCGCGGGAGAAGTCCATGGTGAGCTTGCCGTCGCCGATGATAATGGGCGTGATCGGAGTCTCGCTGGCCGGAGTGGCACGGCCGCCGATGTCGAAACCGAGCAGGCCCAGCTCTTTTTTCCAGAAGCGCGTGTTCTCCCAGAGTTTTTCCATGCGCTCGGGTTCGTTTTCCAGAACGTCGAAGGCGGCGATGCAGGTCGCCGCTACCGACGGCGGATGCGACGTCGAAAACAAGAACGGCCGCGCCCGGTGGTAAAGAAAGTCGATCAGATCGCGCGTTCCGCAGACATATCCGCCGAGCGCGCCAATCGCTTTTGACAAAGTTCCCACTTGAATATCGACACGCCCGTGCACTTTGAAATGATCGATGGTGCCGCGGCCGTTGCGGCCGAGCACGCCGGAGGCATGCGCGTCGTCGACCATCATGATGGCACCGTATTTTTCGGCAACATCGCACAGGCCGGGCAGCGGGCCGATGTCGCCATCCATCGAGAACACGCCGTCGGTGATCAGCAGCTTTTTGCCGGGTTCGTCCTTGATGCTGGCCAGCTGCTCTTCCGCGTGAGCGACGTCTTTGTGGCGAAAAACCAGAATCTTTGCCCTCGACAGGCGAGCGCCATCGATGATGGAAGCGTGGTTCAGCGCGTCGGAGATGATGAAATCATCCTTGCCCAGCACGGCCGAGACCGTGCCCGCATTGGCCGCGAAGCCTGACTGGAAAACTACGCATGCTTCCACGTTCTTGAAGCGCGCGATCTTCTCTTCGAGCTCCATGTGGATCTTCATCGTTCCGGCAATGGTGCGCACCGCGCCCGATCCCACGCCGTATTTGCGCGTGGCCTCAAGCGCAGCTTCGCGCAGCTTGGGATGCGTGGTCAGTCCCAGATAATTGTTCGAGGCCAGGTTGATGACTTTCTTGCCGTCGAAGGTGCAGACCGGCGCCTGCTCGTCCTCGAGCACGCGCAGCTTGAAGTGCGTGCCCTTGGCTTTGAGTTCGTTGAGTTGGTCGGTGAGATAGGAGAGCGGGTTGGTGCGGGTTGCGGTGGTCATGGGAAGCCTCGAAACCTGTTTGCCACGGATTTGCACGGATCAACACGGATCGGAAGTGAGAAGAGTAAATCCGTGTTGATCCGCGTAAATCCGTGGCTCAGAACATAATCGGATTACCGGTCGCAATGCTGGCCTCACAGAGGAGCTTCATGTTGGTAAAGAATTCCTTCTCGGACTCGGCCAGAATATCGCTGGAGTGGAGCACGGTATTGACCTCTTTCAACAGTGTCGGCGACTCCTTGATCGGGATCCAATCGCCAGTGTGCGTGCCGTCGTAGAGAACTTTCTCCAGCAGAATGGGAAATCGTGGCCCGGGTTTTCCCTGCAGGTGGCGCAGGAAGCTGCGCAGATTCCCAACCTTGGTAATGTTGCCGAGAAAAAACGAGAGGATAAATCCCTCATGCTCGCACGATTCCGCGAGCCACTGGTCGTGTGCTTCCCATTCGTCGTCGGTAGGGTCGCCGGTGAGAATCGGTTCGCCGCGTTCGTCGAAGGTGAGCCGGTCAGGAAACGGGTGAGGCTTTGCTTTGCCGTCGCGGATGCAGGTGCAGCGGACGAACGCATCAAGGGCCATAATTCACTTCCATCTGCCGTTCTCGTTCCGCGGCGCATTTGTGACTGAGAGGACCGCGGGCGAGGGCGCCCGCGCCACACAAACTAGCGCACGCCGTTCGGATAGACCAATATCTTACTAGCCTCGCCCGTCTTCAGCCGCTCCATGGCCTTGGAGAAATCTTTCATCGCAATGCGGTCGGTGATCACCGGATGCAGGTCGAGCTTGCCGGCCTTGAGCAGCGCGGTCATCTGGTACCAGGTCTGGTACATGCGCCGGCCGTTGATGCCCTGCACGGTGATGCCTTTGAAAATAATGTCTTCGGAAAAGTTCAGCGAAATGGGTTTTGAAGTCAGGCCGAGCAGCGAAATTCTTCCGCCCCGGCGGACAATATCGAATGCGGTTCGAATCGAGTCCGGATGCCCCGCCATTTCGAGCACCACGTCCACGCCCAGGCCTCCGGTTTTCTCCATCACGATTGCGCGCACGTTTTCTTTCGACGGATCGAGCACGTAATCGGCTTTCATCTCGCGCGCGATCTTGCGACGGTGCTCGTTGACTTCAATGGCAAACACGTTGGTCGCACCCACGGCCCTCGCCACGGCAATGGCAAACAGCCCAATCGGCCCGCACCCTGTGATGGCCACGGTTTTCGCGGCGATCTCGCCCGCAAGCACGGTATGAACCGCGTTGCCCAAAGGATCGAGAATCGATGCGTACTCCTGCGGAATAGCGGGATCAAGCTTCCAAATATTCGATTCAGGGATGACCACGTACTCGGCGAAGGCGCCGTTGGCGTCCACTCCGATGATCTTCACGTTCTGGCAGATGTGCGCTTCGCCGGTGCGGCATAGCAGACACTTGCCGCAAGCCACGTGCATCTCGGCGGAAACGAAGTCGCCTTCCTTGACGCTGGTTACTTCGTCGCCGAACGCGGCCACCTCGCCGCAGAACTCATGTCCCGGGATCAGCGGAGGATGAATCCGGTTCTGCGCCCAGCGATCCCAGTTGTAAATGTGCAGGTCGGTGCCGCAGATTGACGCCACCTTCACTTTGACCAGCACGTCGTTCCGGCCAAAGGCGGGAATCTTTACCTCGCGAAGCTCGGCGCCCGGCGCGGCCTCCGCTTTGACGACCGCTAACATCGTGGATGACATGACAGCTACCTTATGAATTCAGACTCGGACACAAAACATATGATTTTAGCACCTGAATGCCGGATGCGGTTTCGCCGCTGCATCAGTGTGGCGGGGGCAATCCTCGGTTGGATTTCGGTGCAGCTGTTTTGTAGTCTTCCGACTTCCCTCGGGGAATGCTCAATGTCTTCCACTCGCTCGAGCGCAGATGCTTGGTCAGGAAAACGATCTGCCCGGTGTGCTGCGCGTAGTGCGCGATCTGGCGGTTCACGGCCTGCAGCACGGTGTGGGGCTCTCCGCGGATGGTCACGGTTCGCATTACATCTTCCGGCTTAAGCGAGTCGATCGCCGCAAACACTTGCGCCCAGCCTGTCTTCCCACAACTTCATAAGTTCGGCGCGGGTGGTCGCAGGGTTGAGCTCAAATTCCTGATCGCGAAAACGATCTGGCTTCTCTCCGTCGGTCGTGAGAAAGTCGGTGAAGCGCGAGCGCATGTTACCGGACATGTGCTTCACCAGGACGGCGACGGAATTCGATTCCGGATCGAGTGTGACATAAAGGTCTTCATCTTTGAGTTGCGCCATCGCTCTCTCGGCCAGACGCTTGTGTCCGCGCATCTGGCGACGGGCTTCTTCGATATAGTGAGCCGCAGCGTCAGTCATAAGTTTGGCCTGTTACGAATTAGACGCTGGGTTTGCGGGCGGGATGATCGGGTATGGCGCCGTCAGAATCTGCTGTCGCACCTCGATCTCCAGTTCGAACCCTCCGACCCATTTGGCAAACAGGTTGTAGAGCAGCGCGCCAATCGCGCCCATGATGAATCCCATCGCCCCGTAGAGCACCGGCGCGAGGACGGCAAGGCCAATGCCAAAGCCGACCCCAAAGGCTCCGGCTAAAGGACTGTTCTGCTGCTGACCGAAAGCAGAGCCCATCAGTCCCATCAGTAGGAAAAATGGAGCGACGATCAGGCCCAAACATCCGTAGATTAATCCCAGGATCTTGGCGACCGACAACACTCCAACCGATTTGACGATGTGCATGGCCAGCTCCTTAATTTCCAGGTTGAGTTGAACGTCCCCAGCCGCCGCCGCCCGGCGACTCGATCCTGATGCTCTCACCTTTTTTAAGCCGCGTGCTGAACTTCCCCGGCATCTCTTCGACCGAGCCGCGCTTGCGGATCACACTGGTTTTTCCCGGCGCGCCTGCCTCACCACCAGCCAATCCCCACGGCCCGCGCGTGCGCCGGTCGGCGAGCAGCGTGACTTCGCAGTCGGTCAGCACTTCTATCTCACGGATAATTCCATCGCCTCCGCAATGCGTTCCGGCTCCGCCGCTGCCGGAACGAAGTGAATAGCGGCGAACCCGCAAAGGATAGGCATACTCCAGTGCCTCTGCCGGAGTGTTCAGCGAATTCGTCATGTGCGTATGCACGCCGGAGACACCGGACTTGCCCGGACGCGCGCCCATGCCACCCGCGATCGTTTCATAGTAGGCAAAGGGCTGGCCGGTACGGGGATCGATGCCACCGATGGTGAGATTGTTCATGGTTCCCGAAGCCGCGGCGGGAATGCGATCCGGAATGGCCCGCGCGAGCGCGCGCAGCAGGACGTCCACGATACGCTGCGAGGTTTCGACATTTCCTCCGGCGACCGCCGCCGGGGGCCTCGCGTTCACGACCGAGCCTTCTGGAGCAATCACGCGGATAGGTCGCATTAGACCCGCCGTCGCCGGAACATCGTCGGCCAGCAGGCAACGGAAAACATAGAAGCACGCGGAATAGGTAATCGCCTCGACTGCGTTTACGCTGCCTTCGACCTGAAGATCGCTGCCGGTGAAATCGACGGTGACGACCGGGCCAGGGATTGGGCCCGTCACGCTCACTGTCACCGCAATCCTTACCGGCGCGTCGCTGATGCCGTCGTTGTCGAGAAAATCCTCGGCGCGATAGGTACCCCGGGGCACCCCTAGCAGAAAGCTGCGCATCAGTTCTTCCGAATACCGCAGCAGTTCCTGCGCCGCACGCTGGGCGCGGTCGATTCCATAGCGCGCGCAAACTTCCTGCAATCGCCCAGCCCCGGTGTGGCAAGCCGCGATCTGCGCGCCCAGATCGCCTTCGCGTTCCTCGGGCGTGCGCACATTGTTCAACAGCAGCGCCAGCACATCGCGCTCCATCACGCCTGCGCGCATGATCCTCACCGGAGGGATGCGGAATCCTTCCTGATAAATCTCCCGGCACAGTCCCATCGACCCCGCATACGCTCCGCCCACATCCGCATGATGCGCCCGCGATGCAACATAGAAGTCAGGCGAAGCAGGTCTCGGGCGACGGCGAGGCGTCACGTAGACAGGAGCTACCAACGTGATATCCGGCAAGTGGGTTCCGCCGCAGAACGGATCATTCAGCATGACCACATCTCCCGGCGCCATCTCGCACGCCGCGATCGCCGCCCGCACCGACATCGGCATCGAACCGAGATGCACCGGCATGTGGTCGCCCATAGCGATCATTTCACCCGCGCCGTCGAACACGGCACAGGAATAGTCGCGCCGTTCCTTGATGTTGGGGGAAAACGCCGTACGGCGCAGCGCCGCGCCCATCTCTTCCGCAATCGAGTGATACAGGTTCTTGAAGATTTCCAGTTCGATGGGATCGCGCCTCATGAGGCGCAGTGTACCGGAATCGTGCGCCTTCATGGTCGATCCATCGATCAGCGCCAGCTTGCGCTCTTAGAAAATTCTTCTGCTCTCTGCACAATTCTGTTGACACAGTGTTCATACTGCCGCAATATCTTGTGCTAAGGACGCTGCCCGTACCACAAGTTGGGCGGTGTTTGGCAAAACGTGTCAGGTGTCTGACATCCTTTGCAAGGGAAAATCGTTCACGGAGGAATCTTCATGGCAACGAAGAAAAAGGCCAAAAAAAAGAAGAAACACTAACCGTCTGCGAAACGATACTTCGCACGGGCCAAAAGTTTTACCAGCCTCTCAGGAGAAGCACCTCTTGAGAGGCGTTTTGTTTTGGAGCAGCGATTGGCAATCAGCGTTTAGCCTCGGACTTCCGAAGCTGAGTCCGGCTCTAACCGGGCAAAGTGCCTATCGCCGGGTTCCTTTTGTTTATGCTCAGTCTCCAAAATTCTCCATATAAGGATTTCTCCGAGTATGTCACAATTGTGAACCACAGGCTTCACAGCGATGGCGAGCTTGGGCGCGAAAAACATGAATGCCAGGAAAAAGAGCTCGGGCAAAAAGACGGATGAAATCTTCATCCCAGACAAACTCTATTTCCGCATCGGCGAAGTGGCTACGCTGTGCCGTTTGCCCGCCTACGTGTTGCGCTTCTGGGAAAGCGAGTTCCCGCAACTCAAGCCCGTGAAAAGCAGCACCGGCCAGCGCATGTACCGCAGACGCGATGTGGAAAACGTCCTGCGCATCAAGCAACTGCTCTACGAACAGGGTTTCACCATCGTAGGCGCGCGCCAGCAACTGCGGTCCGAAGCAAAAACTGATAAAGGGCAGGCCGCCATTCCATTCCCCGCGCAATCTTCCGCCGAAATGCAGCGCATCCGCCAGGGGCTGCGCGAGATCCTGAATCTACTCTCCACGCGGCGCACGGGATAATTGCACCGATCGCTCCGGTTCGCAACACCAGTCTGTCATCAACCCAAGTTCATAATCCGCCAGCGCGCGGGTGTAGAATGCCGCTCTGCAGCGAGGGACCAATGGGAATTCGTAAGAAGAAGCGGGGCATTGTTTGGGAAGGCTTTGGGGAGATCGTCAAGAAGGGTTCAAGGGCAGCCTTGCTTTTGCTGGCCGCGACTGCGATCCCGGCTTCGGCTCAGGACGCAACCGGAAGGATCTTCGGAGCCGTCTACGATCAGCAGGCAGCCGTAATCGCGGCCGCGCAAATCACCGTGACTAACACGGCGACGCAAGTCGTCCGCTCCGCCGTGACGGACGACGAAGGCCGTTTTCAGGTGTTAGCGCTACCTATCGGCAACTACAAGGTGAAAGCCGAGCACGCCGGATTTCGCACCGTCGTCAGCGCCGAGCAGAAGCTCTCCATCAATCAGGCTCTGCGCATCGACATCAAGATGGAAGTCGGAGCCGCCAGCCAGACGGTCGACGTTGGCGCCGAAGCTGCCGCGGTCGAAACCGTGAACCCAACGCTGGGACAATCGATCACCGGACGCACCCTCACCAACATGCCGCTGAACGGCCGCGACATGCTGGACCTGGCATTGCTTCAGCCCGGAGTCACGGAAAGCAACGACGACAACGGAGGTGCGGGCAATTACAGCATCGCGGGAGGCCGTACCGATTCCGTGACGTTCCTCCTCGATGGCGGGTTGAACAACGACCTGCTGGATAACAGTAACGTGCTCGATCCCAATCCCGATGCCGTCGCCGAGTTCCGGCTTCTAACCAGCGATTACACTGCCGAGTACGGACGCAACGGCGGCGGGATCGTCAGTGTCGTCACCAAGTCCGGCACCAACCAGATCCACGGTAGCGCGTTCGAATTCGTAAGGAATAGAGACTTCGACGCCAATGACTTTTTCACCATTCAGCAGGGACTTCCGCGGCTCGACCTTAAGCGCAACCAGTTCGGAGCGACGCTCGGTGGACCGATTCTCAAAGACAAGGCCTTCTTCTTCCTCGCCTACCAGGGGCAGCGGCAGGTTCAGGCGATTCCCATCATTGATTCGCCCGTTTACACCCCGCTGGAGTTGCAGGGAAATTTTTCGCAGGCCGAAGCCTACGACGGAGTAGTCTGCCTCAATCCCAATGGATGCCCCGATCCGGGTGTAGTGAACTTCCTGACGAACAATCCGTCTTTTGCGTCTCCCAACGGGAGCGTGGCGAATGCCATCATTGATCCCACGCAGATCGACCCCGTGGCCCAGGCATATATCAAGGCCGGTTTGATCCCAAGCGCTCCTGGTGGCCTGCTTTCTACGTCGGAAGACGAACAGGACAACCGGAACGAATTGACTACCAAATTCGATTTCAACCTCAGCCCCAAAGACAAGCTTTCCGCCACTTTTGGCCTAAATCGAGCTGGCGACCCGTACTACGGGACTTTCAATCCCGCGCCCTACGCCAGCGTTCCTGGCTTTCCGAGCACGAATACGGCGCACTATTACTTTCTGAACCTGGCATACACCCGGATCTTTTCGCCGACCTTGCTCAATGAATTTCACTTCGTCGTGCACCGCAGTAATTTCCTGCACGACAGTCCTGCGGTCAAACTGCCATCCCCTTCTGATCTTGGCATTCTCGGCGTCACACCCGACCTTACGACTGGTCCAACCAATATTTTTTTCGATACGGGCTTTGAGGTCGGGCTCAGCGAAGCTGGCCCGACGCGCTTCGTCGAAAACACATTCTCGTGGACCGACGGGATTACATGGACACGGGGCACGCACAACTGGAAGTTCGGCGCTGGATTCTCCCCGTACCAGCAAAACATGGACTACGACTACATTACCAACGGCGAGTTCGACTTCTATACCGGCACGAGCACCGCCTCGGGAAATGATTACGCTGACTTCCTTCTGGGTGCCCCCGACGCCTACTTCCAGGGACCGCTGGCTCCTACCAACATTCGCAGCAAGAGCTCTTATGTATTCGGCCAGGATGAGTGGCATGCGCGCAAGAACCTTGTCCTTACGATTGGGCTGCGGTACGAATACAACACACCCAAGTCCGATACCGAAGGGCGCACGTTCTCGGTGATTCCAGGATTGCAATCCCAACGGTTCTCGGGCGCGCCTTTGGGCATGGTGTTTCCGGGAGATCCCGGCGCTCCAACCGGAACGAACTTCCCGGACAAGAAGAACTTTGCTCCTCGCTTCGGCTTCGCCTGGGATCCAACCGGGAGCGGCAAGACCAGCATCCGCGGCGGCGGCGGCATTTTTTACGACATACTCAAAGGGGAGGATAACCTCCAGTTCAACGGGCAAGCCCCGTTCTTTAGCGACGCCGGCTTCTACTTCAATGATGTGGGTCCATTGCAGGTCGGGCCAACGGGTTATCTAAGTCAGCCGTTTCAAAATGGATGCGCAAATAGCGCCTGTACCAGTTTGGGCGTCACGAACACGTTTCCCTCGACGCCTCCGGCACCCGACATCAGTTTTGCACCGTTCCTGCCCATCAACAGCTCAGGCTTTGTCTACCTCGACGACCCGCACCTGCGCACGCCCTACGTTTACCAATACAACCTGAGCCTGCAACGGAACCTTTTCGCCGACATGGTTCTAGAGACCAACTACGTAGGCAGTTCCGGGCATGGGCTGACATCGCTAAGAGATATCAATCCCATGGTGCTGGGAAGCACCAACCGTCAATTGGACAGCAGTTGTCTGGGATGTTTCGGCCAGCTCCCTGAATTCCAGAACGTATCCAATGCGAGCTACAACGCCCTCGAAGCCAGCCTGACACGTCAACCGAAAAACTCGAAGTTGGGTACGGCTTATTTCACCCTCGCCTATACTTACGGCCACAATATCGACAATGCCTCGGGCTTTGCCCAGCGCAACTCCACAGTGCCCGCTTATGCGCCCGACCTTTTTCACGCTTCCGGCGACAGCGACGTCCGCCAGCGCATCAGCTTTAGCGGAGGATGGGATTTGCCGTTCGATCGCATGTGGGAGCTGGGGCCGAAGCGTCTCACCCAAGGCTGGAGTCTGTATCCCATTTTCACCTGGCGCACCGGATTCCCGTTCGACATCTTCGCCCAGTTGCCCGATGCCGTCGATCCTGCCAACCCCGGTTCTTCGGGCGCAGGAGATCCCTATCTTTCCCACGCCGCACTGGTCGCGCCAATACACATGCTGAATCCCAGGCACCAGACGACGATCAATGAAATTGCATATACGACCGACCCAACAGGGACGATCTGCGAGCCCACAACCACTGCGGTCACCGGCAACTTCATCTTTGACCCCAATAGTTTCTCGAACGTTCCCTTGGAGAACAACAATTACTACGATGGCGGCGCTCCGAATCCTTGTTTCCCCCAACTCGACCCGGTGAACAATCCGCGCGACCGGACTTATGGTATACCCCGCAATGTGTTGCGCGGGCCAAGCCTGATCAATCTTGACATCACGCTGGCCAAAACCACTACGCTCACAGAGCGGGTCAAGCTGGAGCTTCGCGCCGATTTCTTCAACGTCATGAATCATCCTGAGTTCGCGCAGCCGACGGTGGTCGACGGTGCGGCAAACATTGACAGTCCAACCTTCGGGCAGATTACGACCACGGGCAGCTTTCGCGGCCCGGCGCCGCGCATTGGGCAGTTGGCAATGAGGCTGACGTTCTAGGATTGCAGAATTAGGTTATGCCAGGGCACAAACGACTTTAGCGCACGGGCCTCCGCTGAGCTAGCCGCGTGCGCCGATCTTCTTCACGCCGCGCGCTCTGGAGTTGGCTTCTTTCCGGCGTTTGCGGCATCCAGGCGGATGCGGCTGACGCGCGTCGTTTCTTGCACCAGATCGTCGGTGGCGCGAGCATCATCGCCCGCCATCACCGACCCGGCGGCCAAAGCAAAACGCAGCGCATCGGCCTGATCGTCGAAATACAGAATTACTTGCCCAGACATAAGAATCTCCCGATGTGGACTTCTCTCAACGACACCTTGAAAAAGAGCTCGACGAGAGCGACGCTGCGGCCCGCGTAATCCAGGCACAGCTTTCTGCGATTGTCGGGTAAAGGCACTTGGGATCAAAGTATTCTTCTTGGTTCGCGGAAATTCATTAGGACATGCTAGTCAAGGCGACGATTAAGACGAGAAGCTGAATGGTCGGACGGGCAGATTTGAACTGCCGACCCCTCGCACCCCAAGTTGAGCCGTTTAGCGGGCGTGAGCGAAGCGGGAGCCCGCTGGCGAAATCCTGAACGAAGTGAAGGACCCTGCAGGCAGCATTTCAGAAACATGGTCGGGACGGGCAGATTTGAACTGCCGACCCCTCGCACCCCAAGCGAGTGCTCTACCAGGCTGAGCCACGTCCCGACTAGGAAGGATCCCGCTGCTTCGCATCCGCAGCGGATGGGGTTACCAAAGAAGTTTATCATCAGCGGCGCAGTTTCTGCCCGAATTGATTCTCACCTCCGCTTGCGTTTCGCTTTGCGACCAGAGGGTCTGGGCGCGGGCTGGCGCGGGGCTTCTTCCAGGATGGCAAACTGGATTTTCTTTTCTACCGGGTCGATGCGATCGACCAGAACGCGAATCCTTTGCCCCAGGCTGTAAGTCTTGCGCGAACGCTGGCCGATGATCTGCCGCGTGTTCTCGTGGTAGGTGTAGAAATCATCGGTAAGCGTGTTCAGCGGAACCAATCCTTCGACAAATAAATCGGTGAGTTCGACGAAGAAGCCGAACTTGGTGACACTGGTGATCAGGCCGTCGAAATCCTCGCCGATGCGATCCTGCATGAACTTAACCTTCTTCCACTCCATCAATTCACGCTCAGCATCGTCGGCGCGGCGCTCGGACTGGCTCGACTCTTCGGCAATCTCGTGCAATTCCTCGACCTTGATCGGTCCGCCCAGCGGTTTGGGCGCTTCGCGATGGGTGGCATGATCCCGTCGCTTCGACCAAGGCGTAGCGCCGGCGTCTGACCGGCCCGAGTGGTCATCGGCATCTAGATGAGCCGGCGGGACGGAGGCGCTACCGCCGAGCGCGGATGAGACCCCGATTGGTATATCCCCGTCCCGCTTCTCGGCCGATTCGCGTAGCACATCTTTCAAGATGCGATGCACGATCAGGTCGGGATAGCGGCGGATCGGCGACGTAAAGTGCGTGTAGCTGGTTGCCGCCAGCGCGAAGTGACCCAGGTTTTCTTCCGAATATCGCGCCTGCTTGAGCGACCGCAGCATCAGGTAGCTCAGAATGCGCTCCTCCGGTTTACCGGCAATCTTGGCGGCCAGCTTCTGGTACATGCGTGGAGTGATGTGTACGTCTTTTGGTATTTCGATGTGACTTGTTTGCTTGCCGGTGCCCCGCGCGACGCGGCGGTCTGTCTTGAGCTGTATGCGATGAATGGGCAGCGGGCCTACTCCGAGCGAATATCCGAACGTCGCAGCAATCACTTCGAACTCATAGACGCGCTTCGCGTCCGGCTTCTCATGAATTCGATATAAAGACGCGACGTGTTTCGATTCGAGATAGTGCGCAACGCACTCGTTCGCCGAGAGCATAAACTCTTCGATCAGACGGTGAGCAATGTTGCGCTCCGAACGCGTGATGCTCTTCATCAATCCGAATTCGTCGAATTCGATGACCGGCTCGGGCAGATCGAAGTCAATTGACCCGCGACGCTGGCGTTTTCGGTTTAGGATCATCGCCAGATCGCGCATGAGTTCGAAGGTGGGAACAAGCGCCGCGTAACGCTCGCGCGCCGCGGCGTCGCCTTCGAGCACGGCGTTTACGGCGGTGTAAGTCATGCGCTCGGCCGACCGGATCACGCCTTCGCACAGCTCATAACCAACAATTTCGCCCCGTGAATCGATCCGCATCGCGCACGACAGAACCAACCGCTCGACCTGCGGGCGCAGGCTGCAGATGTCGGTCGAGAGTTCAAGCGGCAGCATAGGCACGGCGCGGTCGGGAAAATAAACGCTGGTGCCACGCAGCCGCGCTTCCTGGTCAAGTGCCGACTCCGGCGTGACGTATTGCGCGACGTCGGCAATATGAACCTGCAACTCAAAATTCCCGTCGGGAAGATGCCGCACGGTGACGGCATCGTCGAAGTCGCGCGCGGTCTCTCCGTCGATGGTGACGATGGGCAGGTTGCGGAAGTCCCGACGATGGCGTAATTCCGTCGCCGGTATGACAGGTGGAATATCCTGTGCCTCTTCCAGCGTGGCCGCGGGAAAGTGATGCGGCAAATGAAACTTGCGGATGGTGATTTCAACGTCGACCCCGAAGTCATCCTGCCGCCCCAGAATCTCAACCACGCGGCCCCGCGGATTTTGCGTGGGCGTGGGCCAGTCTGTGATTTCAGCGTCAACCACGACGCCTTCAAGGTCATCCCACTCCAAACGGCGAGCGGCCTCGTCACCCAGTACGCGGTCGACAGATCTTTGTGCCGGCCTTTGTAGCGCCGGCGCCACAACTTCGGGATACTCCATCCCGGCCGGAATCACAATGTCGTGTGTGATCTTGCTGTCAATCGGCTTCACGGAATTGTGACGGCTGCCGTAGTGAAAAATCCCCACCACGGTAGGATGAGCGCGCGCCACCGGCCGCACGATGCGCCCTTCAGCGCGGCCGTCGGGACGAACCGCCATAATGTCGACCAGCA
Source organism: uncultured Acidobacteriaceae bacterium (assembly GCA_963743115.1). Taxonomy (GTDB): domain Bacteria; phylum Acidobacteriota; class Terriglobia; order Terriglobales; family Acidobacteriaceae; genus Sulfotelmatobacter. The sequence goes on from CAVUOM010000004.1 coordinate 228,398, forward strand.
CACGGTCGCCGTGCATGGCGTTTCCGATAGCGTGAGGAGCAATGAAGATATCCCCAGCCAGCCGCGACTTGAGCGATGCACTCAGCGAACTCGGGTCGGGGATGACGAAACCAAAGCCGTCGCGGTGCATGCTGAGGCGTCCGACAACCAGATTCTTATCGGCCACCGGTTGTGGCAGGGCGTAGCGGTCGGAATTGAGCTGAATCAGTTCGCCGGCAGCGACGAGTTTCTGAAGGTGCCCGTCGAGCTCTCCTCGAGCCTCTCCATGCAGGCCGAGTTCATGCACCAGTTGCTTGAATCCCGCGGCGCGCTTGGGCTGCCGGGCGATGTGTTTCAGGATGGTCGAGTCGGAAAGCATGCGGAAGCTATCAGCTCTCAGCTCTCAGGATAACCGAAGGACTCGAGGCAGCGCGGCGCACCCTGCCGAGATCTTGCTCTTACCACGTGTCTCCGCCACCGCGGGGCGGCCAGGCGCCGAGCGCACGCCGGATCATCGCGATCTGGCCGGTGTGATAACTGTTGTGCGCCACCATCTGCCACAACACAGCCTCAAGCGTTCCTGCGAGCTTCGTGTCGCCGAGATGGACGGTTTCAATCCGGCGCTGCATTTCCTGAGGAGTAGATTTCGCCAGCGCAGCGAGATCGGCGAGCAGACCTGCAAAGCGTTTGCGCAGCCGATCCCAATCTCGCGCATCGGCCGACGGCAAAGGCGGAAAGCTCTCTGAGGAATGTTCCGGATACGCCGGCCGCTCGACGCGAATGCGGCGCACCTCGTAGTCCATCCAATAATTCATGTGAAAGACAAGTTGTCCGATCGAGTGCGGAAATCCCGCGACCGAACGCGCAGCCAATTCGGCGGAAAGATCCTCGACGCAAGCGAGCGGATCGGCGTGAGCTCCTTTGCCGCGGAGCAGTTCAGTCAGTGCGCGTGAAGACATGGGAGTCGAGTCAACGGCTCACAGAGAAGTACTTCTCTTCCAGAATCCTGCGGTGATGCAACTCATGCCCCGCGATAATGTAAGCTAGGGCGCGCACGCTCACTTCATTCTTATTGGCGAGACCGCGCCGCACCCACGCCGCTTCGTCGAGATTGCGCAACAGTGAGATGGTCGCGCGGCGAACAGCAATGAACTCTTCGACCAGATCGCCAATCGGACGTTCCGCGAACCCACCATTGCGGACGTAATCATCCTGCTCAAAACCTTCCAGCGGCGTGGCGTCAGCCCGTGCGATGCGCAGCGCACGATAGGCGAAGATGCGCTCGGTGTCGCAGATGTGGCCCAGAACTTCCTTGGCGCTCCATTTATCCGGCGCGTAGCGGAAGTTGCCGTCTTCCTCATCGCGGCAGGAGAGCAGCAGCATCGTTTCGCGGCGCTGCTGGTCGAGCGTATTGAGAATGTCGTCGCCCTGCACCAGAGAAATGTAGCGCTCGTAATAGGGCGCGTATTCGCCCGCCTGGGGCCGCGCAACAGTGAAGGCTGAAGGGGTGATCACGGCTGGTTCCAACATGGCTTTGCTCCTTCGAGGCTGGCTTGCACCTTCGACAAATCTTCGATGCAACAGCATACTCCCAGAGCCTGTGAAACTGGAATCCATACGATTTATTTCCGGCAATCGTTACACGCCAGCCGGGTAGAAAGGGAGTGGTCAGGCGATCCTGCATCCAACTTGGGAAGATTCCAATTCCGTACCAAGGTAGGAAACCCTGTTGAAAATAAAGGCTTTTCCACAGCGCTCATTTTGAGACAGCGGAGTACAATTCGGTTTGGTCACGCAAGTGCGGCACGAGACCTCTAATCCCAACCAGGAAAGGAACTTTTCATCCATGTGGAAGCCGACGAATCAGCCTCAGACCCCAGGACGGCCAGCCGAGCCCGAGCGTCCAACTACGTCTACCCCGAATGCCCCTGCCATGATGGCGAGTGAGCCTGCCGTTGGCCCGCGTCCGGTCGCGACCACCACCACTGCGGACCAGGCAACCATCGGCAAGTCGCTGGTGATCAAGGGCGAGGTGACGGGATCGGAATCTCTCTATATTGATGGCCGCGTGGAAGGCTCGATCAACCTTTCCGGCAATCGCGTAACCGTCGGCCGCAACGGCGTGGTCGCGGCCAACATCAATGCCCGCGAAATCGTCGTGCTGGGCAAGGTCCGCGGCAATCTGACCGCCAGCGACCGCGTGGATATCCGCAGCGACGGCTCGCTCACCGGCGATGTAGTAGCGGCGCGCATCTCCATTGAAGACGGCGCCTACTTCAAGGGCGGCATCGACATTCGCAAAGGCGGCCAGCCCACGCAGAAGGCCAACGGCGAGGATAAGAGCGTTGCCATGCCCGAGCCCGCAGCAGTCGGCGCGCGCGCGTAGGTTCGCTTTAGCCGCATCTCAGAATCAGCGGCGGCGTTCGCAGAGAATGCGAATGTCCGCCGCTTTGTTTTTCTATCCGCTTCACGGCTGCGTGCCCGATCCCAAAATCTCCTTGCTTTGACCCTCCGCCACCGCGGGATACGCCGTAGTCTTCCGCCGCCGCAGATCGTTCGGCAGTTGCGACTTCAGCAGCCACAGTCCCACTGCGGCGGCCGCTGCCCAGGTGACCGAAATCAATCCTAGCTGCAGCAGGTCAGCGATGCGGCTCCCCTGGGCCGATATGAATGGAATGATGCTTTTTGCCACTTGAAGGCTGATGCCCCCGGCGACTACCGCGGTCAACGCGGACTTCCCCAGCTCACCCCAGCGCAGTGTTCTCAGCGAAACCAATTTTCGATAATGCAGCAGCAACGCCAGTGCGAGCAGGTTCGCTCCAATGCCAATATCGGAAGCCCAGGCCAGGCCGACGACTCCATAGCGATGGAAGAGCAGCGAATACACCGGCAACGAAGCGCTCGTGATCACCGTGACCGCGGCCATGGGAGTCAGCGTGTCGCCGGAAGCATAGAAGGCGCGGGCGTAAAGTCCCTGAGCGGACCAGAGCGCCAGCGAAAGTGAGAACCAGAAAAAATAGACCGCCGTAGTTTGCGTATCAGAGACCAGGAACCTTCCGCGGCGGTAGACCAGATCGATCAGCGGAAAGGCGGCGGCCATCATCCATCCCGTAGCCAGAAACGACGCGGCGGCGACGCGGTAGACGGAATCGTTCACCGTCGTAGCGAATTCCTGCAATCGCTTCTCGTTGAACAGGCGCGCAAAAAACGGCAGCGAGGCCTGTCCCGTGGCCTGCCCTAACACCGCAATGGGCACCGCGAACAGGCGCTTGGCGTAGTTGAGCCGTGCAATGTCGCCAATGCCGCTCGAGGCGTAGTGGCGCAGAATCCAATCGTCCGCCGTCACCAGCGAAACGCCGAGCATCAGCGGCACCGAAAGCTTTACCCACTCGCGAAATGCGGGATTGGTGACGTCGAACGAAGGACGATAGCCAGTCCCAATGCGCGCCGCACCGATCACGCTGGCCAGAAACGGACCGACAATGCTCCCCACCAGCGCGCCATACGCCAGCGAAGCGATCCCAAAATGTCGCGCGCCGATCACCCCGCCAACAATGATGAATATGTTGTAGAGCAGCGGCCCGAAGGCCGGGAAAAGAAACAATCGGTGCGACAGCAGCACGGCCGAGACAACGCCACCCACATAGAAGAAGATTTGCGCCGGCAACAGAATGCGGGTCAAGTGGACCGTCAACTCCACCTGCGCAGGCGAGAAACCATGAAACATCCAGCGCACAAATTGCGGCGTAAAGATTTCTGTAAGAATGGTGCCGGCAATCAGCACCGTAGTCATCACCGTGATGACGATGGAGAAAGTCTTTTGCGCGTCGGCTTCGCGCTTCTCCGCAAGAAACCGCGTATAGATGGAGATGAATGTGATCGAAGCCGCGCCCCCGGCCACGATGTAGTTGAGCCAGTCCGGCAGGGTGAAGGCGGCAACGTAGGCGTCGGTCTGCGGTCCGGCGCCAAAAGCGTAGGCAATATATGCCTCGCGGACGTAGCCAATCACCCGCGACAGCATCACCGCCGACATCAGCAGCAGCGTCGCCGAAAAAGCCGTGTGCTGGTGCGAAGGGCGGAAGAACCGTAGAAGTCTGTTCATGGGTCGCAGATTTGCGCCGGTATTGTCACTGCGAACAAGCGCGGGACGCGAATTTCCTTCAAAGCCTACCAGAGGGTCGCGCCCGCGACCGAGTTTATCGTTTGAATCAGACTGCGATGGTTCCTTTATTGACACTGGAGCGGACAAAATCGATCTGCCCAAGAAAAAGCCGCTCCAGCAAAAGGCGTCCGGCAGATGATCTCCCGCTCTAACGATCGGCGTATAAAAGAGTTCCCGATTGACATCGAGTTGATCTCCAATTGATCCCCAGTGCATTGCCGCCGCATGCCTCCCGAGTCAAAGTGGCTTCCCGGAGGCAGAAATGGCGACCCGATTCTCAGCAAGCCCCAGTCCTCAAACCATGACTGAATTTTGTGAGCAAGTGAACCCGCGCGTGCTTCTGGAGATGAGGCGGGCGCGTCCGTTCCCGGAAATGCAGCGAGTGCAGGAGAGCTGGGTGGCGGCACATGAAAAACGCGCTCTCCTATGGCTGGCCGCGCGCACGCCGCGATGGATCGGCCCCGACCATCTCACCGGGTTGGGACTGGCGGCGCAGCTCGGGGCGGGCGCGTGTTACTGGCTCGCGGCCGCGCATCAGTATGCACTGCTCGGAGTGATCGCCTGCGTCGCACTGAACTGGCTCGGAGATTCACTCGACGGAACGCTAGCCCGCGCACGGCAACAGTTACGTCCGCGGTATGGTTTTTACCTCGATCACATGGTCGATAGCTTCGGCGCTCTGGCTCTGATGGGCGGCCTGGCCTTGTCTGGTTACATACATCCCTGGATCGCTACTGGTTTGCTCGTCGCCTTCCTGATGCTCTCGATCCAGTCCTATCTGGCGACGTACGCGCTCGGCGAGTTCCATCTGTCGTTCTGGCGCTTTGGTCCAACCGAGCTGCGCATCCTGTTGGCCGTGGGCAACCTGGCGCTGTTGTGGAAGCCACAAGTACATTTTCTCGGAGGGTATTACAAGCTCTTCGACTTGGGAGGAACCATCGGCCTGGCTGGAATGGCGCTGATGGTCTTCTTCTTCACCGCACAAAACACCGCGCGGCTCTATCGCGAGGAAAGGGTCTGTGGAGAGACCCTCACCGAAATGAAGGCCGCCCAAGAGAGCACCGCCAAGTGAGACCCCCAGCGCGAGACAACCCACGGGCGATCGTACGCGTCCTCCACCGCTGGTTGAAGTTCAACCTCGTAGGCGCACTAGGAATCGCAGTGCAACTCACTGTTCTGCTCGGCTTGAAGAGCGGATTCCATCTCAACTATCTACTCGCCACAGCGTTAGCGGTAGAAACGGCGGTCGTCCACAATTTTCTTTGGCACGAACGCTATACCTGGGCAGACCGGGTGCATCCGTCATGGCAAAAGTCGCTGCCGCGGCTGCTGCGTTTCAACCTGGCCGCCGGAGGAGTTTCCATCGTCGGCAATCTGGCATTGATGAAGCTCTTGGTCGGCCTGGGCCACATGAACTACTTGATCGCGAACGCGATCGCCATCGCGTCCTGCTCGTTGCTGAATTTCCTGGTAAGCGAGGAGTGGATCTTTGAGGTTAAAGCAGACAGTGACCAAGGAGAGCTTGCCGTGCCGCCCGAATGATTCCATACTCGAACCATGCCGGGGCGGAGCGCAACCAAATGGCTGCTCGTGTTTGCGCTCGAAGCTTTGTGCGTGATGCATTCTCCAGCGCAGACCGCATCGCCTTCCTCGTCTCATCCCGCTGCGGCACAGAAGCTCACCGTCACTGTCACCGACGAAAATGGACTGGCCGTCAGCTCTGCCCGAGTCGAGTTGCAACCGCCTCCGCCCGCGCTCCCGCTGCGCTGCAGCACCGATTTTGCCGGGCATTGTGAATTCGCCGACCTCTCCCCCGGAACCTGCGAACTGCGCGTCGAAAAATCCGGCTTCTATGCGGCCATTCAGCCCGACGTCCAAGTCGGCTTCACCGCCAATGTAGATGTGACTCTTTCCCGTCAGCGCGAGGCGCGTGAAGTCGTGAACGTAGTCGAATCGCCACCGGCCATCGACCCCGCGCAAATTTCCGCCAAAGAAGAACTCAGCGGCGAGGAACTTCTCGACATTCCCTACCCCGATCCGCACGACTATCGCAATGCCCTGATCTTCATGCCCGGAGTCACTCCCGACGCCTACGGCCAGCCGCACGTAGCCGGCGCCGAGAGCTACCAGACGCTGCTGGTCCTCGACGGTTTCAACGTGACTCAACCCACCAGCGGAGCGCTCGTGGTGCAGACCAGCATCGATTCCTTCCGCTCCGTCGCAGTTACCCCAAGCCGCGAACCCGCCGAGTTCGGCAAAGGTTCCGGCGGAGTGATGGCGTTGAACACCCGCATGGGCAACGATCACTTCCGCTTCCTCGCAACCGACTTCATTCCCGCGCCGCAGGATGTAAAAGGCATCTCCCTCGCCAACTGGACGCCCATCTACACAATGTCCGGTCCCATCCGCAAAGGAAACACGTGGTTCTTCGATGCGCTCGACGGCGAATACGACAACTACATCACCAAGCAACTACCCGACGGCTCCGACTTTGACCACGTCTGGCGCATCGACAACCTCATCAAGCTGCAATCGAACCTCACCACCCGCAACATCGTGACGGCCAGTTTCCTGTCGGACTATTTTCACGATCCCAACGCTGGCATGTGGGCTCTGATGCCTCCGCAGACCACTCCCAGCGAGGCCGAAACCGCCTACCTCGGCTCGCTCAAAGATCAATATTATTTCCGCGGCGGCGCCCTCCTCGAAACCGGAATCGGCGGAGACCAGTACAACCTGACTCTCACTCCGCATGGTGATGCCGGCTACATCCAGACCATCCTGGCGAGCGGCGGCAATTACTATCTGCACGAGGACTCCTCCGCCCGCCGTCTGCAGGCTCTGGCGAACCTCTTCCTTCCGCCGCAGCAGTGGCACGGCCGCCATGACATCAAGTTGGGCACAGACCTCGACCGCCTGAACTACGACGCGCAGTTCCTCCGCCAGCCGATCTCGTTTCTGCAAGTCGGGCCGCCGCCGGGGCAATCGCCCGAGCCCTGTCCTACCGATGCAAATGGCCTTCCCATCGTGCCCGAGCCTACTTGTGCGCGCTATTCGATTTTCTCCAGCGGCAACTACTCCACGATTTACAACAACGAAGCCAGCGCCTACGCCGAGGATCGTTGGCTGATAACCAATCGTCTGCTCATCGAGCCGGGGGTGCGTTTCGATTGGGATGAAATCGTTCGAACGCCGCTGTTCTCCCCGCGCCTCGCCGGAACTTACATCTTCGACGACCAAAGCAATACCAAGCTCTCGGCGGGAATTGGGATTACCTACGACGCCACCAGCCTCGGCCTGATTCACCAAGCCCAGGACGGACAGAGGATCGATTACTTTTTCGATGCGGACGGATGCCCGCTGAAAGCGGACGGCACGAGCGTGAAGTGCGCGCATCGGCGAGGGAGCCCGGAACCCGCGCCCATCCCCTTGCCAACCAACTTTGTCGTCAACCGCAACACGCTAGCGGCGCCGCGCTATCTGAACTGGAGCATCGCTCTCGAGAAGAAACTGCCGCAGGCCATTTTTCTAAAACTGGAGTTCATCCAGAAGCGCGGCGTCCACGGCTTCGCCTACAACGCCCTGAATGGCGCGGTAGACGGAAACTTCTTCCTCGAAAACCAGCGTGACGACCGCTACGACGCTTTCACCGTCAGCCTGCGCCATCGCTTCCGCCAGCGCTACGAAATCTTCGGCGCCTACACCCGCTCCCGCGCGCGCACCAACCAGGTCTTCGACTTCAGCGTGGATCTTCCCGTGCTCAGCCAGCAGCTGCCCGGCCCATTCCCCTGGGATACGCCCAACCGCTTCGTCGGATACGGCGTAGTGCCGTTTTTCAAGCTGCCCATCGTCCACAAAGTCGATATGGTCTATTCCGCCGAAGCGCGCACCGGCTTGCCCGTCAACGCCACGTTAGAGACGGGAGAAATTTATGCACCCGATCCTCCGGGAACTTTTCGCTTTCCCACGTACTACACCGTAAACCTGGAGCTCGAGAAGCGGATCCACTTCTTCGGGCGCTACTGGGCTGTGCGCGCCGGCTTCGACAACATCACGAATCATCCCGATCCCCTGCTCTCCAACGGCATTATTAATCCGCCGACTCAGCCGGCTCCCATCTTCATCGACGGCAACGGGCGTGCCCTCGACGGGAGAATCCAGTATCTGGGCAAAGAGTAAAGAGTGATTCGCAAGCTGATTTCTGAAATCTTTTCTCAAATCTTCAGCACCACCTTGCCGTAATTCTTGCCTTCCTGCAGGAGCTTGTAAGCATCGACAGCGCGGTCGAGGGGAAACACCTGGCCAATCACTGGCGCCAGCTTGCGTTGCGCGATCCATTCTGAAAGTTGCTTCCATGCCGGTTCCATGACGTCGCGCTTCTGCGACAGATAAGTCAGCCACAGGCCCTGCAGGCTCGCGGACTTCGCATACAAAGCCCGCACATCAAGTTGCGGAGGCTTGCCGGTCGCGGTGCCGTACTGGATAACGCGCCCGAAGTCGCGCAGGCAGCGTAGGCTTTTCGCGGTGTGCTCCCCGCCCAGCATTTCGAACACCGCGTCCACGCCTTCGCCGTGCGTCAGGTTCTTCACCACTTCTTCATAGTCGTGCTGTTTGTAGTTGATGCGATGCTGCAGGCCAAGTTCTTTTACTCGCGCCAACTTCTCGTCAGTCGATGAGGTCCCGTACATTTCAACGCCCAGAATGCGGCCGATCTGCACCGCCGCCGTGCCCACGCCTCCGGCGACAGCATGAATCAGCACGCGATGAGTTTTGCCCGCAACCGGCGCAGTGGTAATCCCTGCCTGCCAGTAGCCGAGATACGCGGTGAAATAATTGACCGGGAAAGCAGCGGCCTGTTCGTCAGTCCAGGGCTCGGGGACGGGCCACAGCATGTTCGCATGAGCGGCAACTCTTTCTGCAAACGCTCCCCACTGTACGTAGCCCATGACGCGGCGTCCGCTGCTCGCTTCCACGCCGGCGAATTCGCGGCCGGCAATCAGCGGCGGCGCGGGCGTTCCCGGGTAGCCACCTTGCGCCGTCATGAAGTCAGCAAAATTCACGCCTCCAGCGGTCACGCGGACCAGCGTTTGTCCCGCCTTCAGCGCAGGTTCTGCGACATCCTGAATCGCAAGAGCGTCTGGCCCCGAGAGCTTGGTAATCACTAAGGCTTTCATGCATGAAAGTCTAGCAGCGCAGCGATTACTCCGTGATGCCGACGAGAGCATACCTCCGGGTTTTCTTATCAGGGAAGATGATCTCGTAGTTTCCATAAACGTCGTAGGTGTGAACATCCTTCACCTTGGGTGGCAACGTCCTGGCCTTGTAGTCGCCGGGTAGCAATAGAGAGTTCTCAACATCGATGCCCTCCAGTTCACACTTTTTCCCATCGAGAAGGACCTTCAGCCGGATCGCGCCCCGGCTGTTGACGTGCGACGAACTGACGTGGACGTTGATGGTGTAGGCGGCCGGGTTGGGTTCCGAGCCCGCCCAGACCGAGGCGGAGCACAGCAGCAGAACAACGAATGCTATCTTCTTCATAGTTCTCTCATTTCTGTTCTCGGGGCTTCCACATGCTACAAAGCCGGCTCAGGTTCAAAAGTTCTGAAACAACCGTCCAAATGACAATACTTTACTCGGGACGGGATCCGAACTTACATCTCCCACGATTCCTGCTTGCGGGTACTTACCCAGCGTACGTCCAGTTTCTTCGTTGACCATTTGCCGTCAGGTATATACTTTCGGCGTAGCTTTAACGAGAGTTCCCGGCCAGCCCCTGACGGCCGGGACGGGGCGTACATTCATTCCCCTAATTCTTGCGCGCCCCGCATGCTGATTTGCCGATTCCCGCCCGGGGCGGCGAGGAAATGGCACCGGTGCATCGCGCCAGATGTTTAGCGGAGCTGCATCCGGGGGAGGTCATACTGTGGATTTGATTCTGGTACGTCTTCTTTTTGTCATAGTAGTTGCAGCTACCTGTTACGTTATTGCTCCCTTCGGCTTGCCGCGCAACCTGGACGCCGGAATCGGCGCGCTGGTCGGTGCGGGAATCATTCTGTTCGAGTGGAAGCTGCGCGCGGTCAGCCTGAAGCGGCTGATCGGCGCAGCCATTGGAAGCCTCCTCGGCATCTGCGGCGCCTACCTGTTTGCCCTGGTCATTCGCAGCAGCGTGCCCGCCGGCAATACCCAGAGCTTCCTGCAGATTCTGGTGATGCTGCTGATGGCCTACGTGGGCCTGATCGTGGGCGCAAGCAAAGGTGACCTGCTGAATCTGGCTGCTCTGGGCGGCGTTTTTGGCGGCGAGAAGCAAGGCAAGAAGAGTTACAAGATTCTCGACACCAGCGTCATCATCGACGGCCGCATCGCCGACATTGCCGAGACCGGTTTCCTCGACGGCATCATCGTCACGCCGCAGTTCGTGTTGCGCGAGCTGCAGCTCGTGGCCGACTCCGCCGATTCGCTCAAGCGCAACCGCGGCCGCCGCGGCCTTGACGTTCTGCAGCGCCTGCAGAAAATGGCCACGCTGCAAATTCAGATTGTGGAAGATGACTTCCCCGCCGTCCGCGAAGTCGATCTCAAGCTGATCGAACTCGCCAAAGTCTACGAAGGCAAGATCATCACCAACGACTTCAACCTGAACAAAGTAGCGCAGCTGCAGGGCGTCGAAGTGCTGAACATCAACGAGCTGGCCAACTCGCTCAAGCCTATCGTGCTGCCCGGCGAGATTATGAAGGTCTTCATCCTGAAAGAAGGCAAGGAATACAACCAGGGCGTCGCCTATCTCGATGACGGCACCATGGTAGTCGTAGACAACGCGCGGAAGATGATCGGCAAGACCATCGACGTCTCGGTCACGTCAGTGCTGCAAACGACCGCGGGTAAGATGATCTTCGGCAAGTGGGACGAACGCGCCTTTGCCCGCACCAGTGGCGTGGTCCAGCCCGTAGTGCCGGCAATCCCAACTACGCCAGGGCCAGCGGCGGTGATCCCGAATACGCTCGTCGAGACAAAGCCTCAGCCGTAGACGGTAAGCCGCCGTAGTGGCGCAGTTCGACAATTACACGAGACTGTCATCCTGAGCGGAGCCGCTTTTCAGGCGTAGCGAAGGATCTCCCACTTAACAGACTTAACGCGTAAGCCAAACTGCACCATTGCAAACTGCTTCTGCATTTGAACTCCCTGTCCCGCGCCCGTATACTTACTCCCCGCTATGAAGGTGGTCGTGATCATTCCGGCTGCGGGGCTTGGAACCCGCATGGCTCCCATGCCCGTCGGCGCCAAGGGCAAGAAGAAGACGACTCCTTCGAAGCAGTTTACCGAACTGGGCGGCACGCCAATTCTCATCCACACGCTGCGCAAGTTTGCCGCCGTCGACAAGGTGAGCGAGATTTGGATTGCTCTGCGGGAAAACGAGATTGCCGGGTTCCGCGCGCGGCTCGCGAGTGAGAAAGACATCCTGAAGAAGAAAGTAGAGCTGGTCGTCGGCGGCGAACATCGCCAGCAGTCGGTGGAGAATGCGCTGAACGCGGTTGCAGCAGCGGCGCATGAGGATGATATTGTTCTCGTGCACGATGCAGTGCGCCCGTTCGTGACCGGCGAGATTATTCAGGAAGTGATTGACGGGGCGGAGAAATACGGTGCGGCGATTGCCGCCCTGCCCGCCGTCGATACCGTGAAGCAGGTCGAGCGCACAGCCGAGTGGCGCGCTGATCAAGGCGACGATTCCGCGCGCTGGCATCGTGTTGGCGCAGACGCCACAAGGCTTTCGTTACGGCGTGATCAAGAAGGCGTTCGATGAGGCGTCAGCGGACGGGTTCCTCGGCACCGACGAAGCGTCGCTGGTCGAACGCTCTGGCCACGAAGTGGCGGTGGTGATGGGCTCGCCGCGGAACATCAAGATCACGGCCCCCGCCGACATGGAACTGGCGGAGTTCTACTTAAAGAAGTGAGAGACATTCATCGCGCGAATCTTCGGCGATGCAGAGGTTGATCTTGAGAATTGGCTACGGGTTTGACTCGCACGAATTTCGCGAGGGGATTCCGCTGAAGATTGGGAGCGTCGCTCTGGCTCACGACCGGGGGCTGGGCGGGCATTCCGATGGCGACGTGTTGCTGCACGCCATTACTGACGCGCTACTCGGCGCCGTGGCTGCGCCCGACATTGGAGCGCTGTTTCCGCCGTCTGACTCGAAGTGGAAGGGCGCAGACTCCATTGTCTTCCTGCGCGAGGCGCTGAAACGCGTGCACGATGCGGGATACGGCGTGGCCAACATCGACGCCAGCCTGATTCTGGCTGCGCCTAAGATTGGACCGCACGCGGCTGCGATTCGAGTGCGTGTGGCGAGCTTGCTGGGAGTGCACGCCGATTGCGTCGGCTTGAAAGCGAAGACTCCGGAAGGACTGAATTTGGATCACGCCGCGGTCGCGCATGTGGTTGTGTTGCTGGAGAAGAGGAGTAGTCCGAAGAGGACGCGAACGAAGAAAGCGCCGAAGAAGAAGACGCGCGCGAGGACTAAGTAGCCTCCACATCTCACCACTCAGTGTTGCGTTGCTTCGATCAGGGCGCGGAAGATGGCGCGGGAAGGCTCGTCTAGATCGATCGAGCGCTCGGGATGCCATTGCACTGCCAGGACGAAGTGATCGGCGTCGGCTCCTTCCAGGGCTTCGATGATGCCGTCGTCAGGGCAGCGAGCCGCGATGCGCAGGCCGCTCCCGATCACATTGGCCGATTGGTGATGCGAAGAGTTTACGGGAATCATGCGGTTGTCACCTCTGCCTAAAATCTCCTCTAGCTTTGAATCGCTTTCAATCTGGACTGTGTGAGCGACCGCAACCTTCTTGCCCGCTTCGTGGTTGACCTTCTTGCGCAAATCTTCCGGCAGAAAATCCGGGATGTGTTGGATTAGCGATCCGGCGCGGAAGACGTTGAGGCTTTGGAGGCCATAGCAGATGCCGAGGATGGGCTTACGCCGGTTGTAGGCGTCTTGCAGAAGAAGCTGATCGACGGCGTCGCGGCGAAGGTCGGCGGCGGCGGTGTGGGGTGAGCGCTGCGCGCCAAACTTTACCGGATCGACATCGGCTTTGCTGCCGGGTAAGAGTACTCCATCGCAGCTCTCCATCATTTTCAGGGTCTCGATCTTCATCATGGCAGCTGAGGCCTGGTTCAGGGGAATGCGGACGGGCTCGCCTCCGGCCTGCTCAACGGCGCGCTCGTATTGCGGGATGGCGCGCTCGGCGTACTCACGGTCGAGTGAGTGCGGCATGGGGATGGCGATGCGAGGCCGTGGGTTAGTTGGCAATCAGCTCATCCTCTCGTATCCGTCAAGCCCTCGAGCGCGGCCAGTATTCTAGATTGGCGGTAGTGACGGATTTCCATGATGAGCGCGAGGACGAAGATGATGCTGCCTGCGACTGCAGCTGCGGGGAGCGCGATTTGGCGGTAGGCCACGGTCATGTTCGGATGAACGTGGCGCACGGCCGCGATGGCCACGGTCGCGATGATTCCCAAGAGCAGGCTGACGGCGAATGAGATCAGAGTGCCGATGAAGGTCAACAGCAGGACTCGCACCGGAATCGCATACCAGCGGGGTGGGCGCGGGGTCGGCATGCTTTGAGGCTACCACCATCTAGGTGTCTGCGGTGCCAGCCGAGGCCGAAATCTGGACTGAAAAAATCACAGATCGAACCGCGTAAAATACCTGGAATCAATGAGTTGCGGGTTGATGATCTGGCTTGAATCTGGCTAAAATATTGCGAGTAAAGGACTTACTCGCAAAATATTGCATTCAAAGGACTTAGGTGAGCTTGCTTTGGTTAAGTGCCATGGAATCAGCGGACGGGATCGCAAAATATTGGATTTGCACGAGTTAGCTCATTGCTATTCAGTTATCAAAGAACCAATGCGTGTAGAGATAGGATCACTCTTTTCGGAATCCAAGTCAAGGGAATTAATCGGTGATTATTTACTTGGCACCCAAGTGCAAGCCTTGCGAGAAGAACTTCTCAAAGCTAGCCAATTCCTGAATAACGAACCCGCTAAGAATGCCAAGCGTGTGTCCAACTTCTACATTCTGTGCGACTCCGTCAGCGAAGGCTACAAACGAAATAAGGTTCAATGGTACGTCCATTTTCGGGCCGCGTCCGTGGGGGCCATCGACCATCGGAAAAGGGCCGATCTTTGTGCCTTGCTTGAATATGGAATCGAAGCTGACATTCCCGTAGGTCTCCCCTCCGATTTCCTGGGTGACGAGGTCGCTGGGCGCTTGCCCACCGTACAAAGTGGTGGTCAAGATCCGTCTATGCTTGTTGATGTTGCAGAGATCATCAATCAAGAAGAGTACGTGCCCCTTGGCGTCAGCCCCTTCGTGGTAGGGCTGCAAGGCATCGATCGCTGTAACTGCGCCTGGGGGCACTCCGTCGAGGCGATGCCTCGCGACCTGCCCCTCGAATGCTTCCAGCGTTGTACAAATCGGGAACATGTTTTGGTGGTCGGGAGTGTTTTTTGCGGTCAAAACAAGTTCCCATACCAAATAGTCGAGGGAAGATCGGAGATTTTCGAGAAAATCTCCAATGATAAGTGGAATCCGTTTGGGAATAGGGGCACCCGCAACGACTTTCCCGATGTATTCATCCCGGGAACCTTCCCGCTGTCTCACCATTTTTGCTGGGTTCGATTGGAGATACCTCTGCGTCTCGGCGTGGAGTTCGTCGAGGTGCTCCTTAGCCCGGTAGAGCTTGCATTGCACGGAATCAGGGATAGCTGCGGGGAGTGAAGGCGGGGTCGCTATCGGGATGGCGGATTGCATAGGCCAAGGCTATCAAATTCCTTCGGGTAAATAATCACCAATTAATCGAGGTTGGCAGCGGGCATGTGGAGACATTGGCGACTGGGCTTTATTTCCGGCTCAGGAGATAGAGGTCGGCGTGGCCGCCGGCGTAGTCCAGAGCAAAGTCAAAGGCAGCGGGCGGGGGCGCCCGCTCTACGCAAGCGGTTCCACACGAGCTGTAGTGTATAAAAGAGTCATTATGTCGCAGGCAGCGACGGTTATTACGCGGAGCCCCGGGGATGTGGTGCGGATGACGCCGGTTTCACAGGCGGCGAATGGGGTGTGCTATGCCGTGGCGGGCGAGGTCTCGATCAGCTCGTTTGACCTGGAGCGCATGATTGCCGCGGTGCCTGCAAAGATTGCTGCGGCGCTGAAGCGGAAGGCTTATTACTTTGTCCCGCTGACGATTAGCCAGGGGGAGGAGATCCTGATCGCGGACCGGTACGATGTGGTGCTCAGCGACAACGCGGTTTGCCATCGCAACCTGAATCTGGGCGATTCGCAGTGCGTGTTTATTTCGACCCGGCTGATGGACGATAAATTCTCTGTGGCGTTTGAGTTCTACATCAATGTGGGGCACGCGCTGGTGGAGATTGCCGGGGTTTCCGCGGAGTTCAGCGAGCTGGCCTGGAAGCAGGTGGAGGCCGGGGTGCGCGGCGAAACTTCGCTGGACGCTTTTGAGGCGCGGAAGCTGGCTACGGCGGGTGGGCCGGACGCGGAGCGCTTCAAGAACGAATATTTCGAGGCCACGTTTTCTGATTCGATTTCGATTTATCTGCTTTCGCTGTACCTGGATGTGGATTACCGCGATCTGCGGGAGCGGGACTATCCGCTGCTGGCGCCTTCGGCACTGGCGGAACGGTTGAGGAAAGTGGCGGAATTGTTTCCGGCGAATGCGGGGTTTGAGTTTGCGGTGTTGTATAAGCGGCGGGCCGGTGGCTAGCCTCAGAGCCTAAAGGCTAGATCGAGGGGCCGTCGAGCGGCACGACTGAAAGTCGTGCCCTTCCCGATCCCATACGTGACGAGGCGTTACCTGTTGCCTATCGCGAAATTTACCGTGCTGGATCCATTGGCATCGACCGTGACTGATTTTTCCCAGGTCTTTGGTTCGGTGAAGACTGGCCGTTGTACGGTGCGCTCAGTCAGGACGTCGTAGGCCTGCTCCTTGCCGGCGAGCCCCCAACCCTCATGCCAGGCAACAATCTGATAGGTGCCGGGCGGGACGCTGGTGAATTCGAAGCGGCCGCTCTCATCGGTGACGGCGTAATAGGGATGGGTCACGACCATCATTTCTGCGTTCATCCAGACATGTCCGCCGTTGCAGTGAAGGTTGATCAAGCCCGGCGTGGACATGGTGCGCGAGACGGGCTGATTGGTGAAAGGGAAGGGCAGGTTGAAGGTGGCTGCGCCGTCCATGTGAATGGTGTGCAGGGTGGCGTCAGAGCTCTGCATTTGCAGCGCCGCGTTCTGGGGCACGAGAAGAATGTGCGGGACATAGCGGCACTGCTTCTGGTCGAGGTGACGCCGTTGTTCGGGTAGTTCCAGCGCTTTGCCGGCGGAGATGTCCTTGAGGTAGACGATGGTATTGGCGACGCCGCCCTCGGGACCGATGATCAGACGTTCGAGGCTGACGACTTTCTTGCCCTCGGGGTCGCAGATCTGGGGATCTTTGGTAACTGGGAAATCGAGCTGGTGAGGGACGGGTCCCGACCATTTGACGGTGCCGGAGATAGTTCCTCCGTTAGTGACGGAGATGACTCGATAGTCGCCCTGCGCCGCGGCAAAGCCTGCAGCCGCAAGAAGGAGCGCCAGCAATGAAAGACGGGCAATGAGACTGCGCATAGTGAAACCCCTGTTTACCCCGCCCTTCCACGCGGCCTATCCGCGGTCGTCGTGGAGCGCGGGCTGAAATTAGGTCGATCCGCTTGCTTTTCCGCAGGCAACGGCTTACGCCCGACTCGTGGGCCAGCGCTCACAGGGGGCCCTACGGACGGGCCAGCGCTTCGTGTTTGCGGTCGTACTTACCCCAAATGGGAGGGCCGTGGGGAGGCAGTTGGTGTGATCGAAATCACACCTCATTAGATTGCGCTTGTAGAGTTGATGAGTCGAGATTACCAAGGTGGTGTATCGGGCGGGGGAGGGGCTTTTTTCTTAGTTTCCAGCTGGCCGCCCGGCTGGCCCGACTTGAACAAGAGCGAGGTTCCGTGGCTGGTGGGTGGATGACGCCTGTGAAATGCTGACGATTGTATCGCAACGCATTTTGCTGTGTGATTAAATGTCGGCCATGACGATATCCGTCCGAGCATTTGCGAAGATCAATCTTGGGCTGCGCATTGGGGTGCCCCGCGAGGATGGATTTCATGAGCTGCTGACCGTGTATCAGACGATTGGGTTGCATGATGTGATTCGGGTGAGTGTGGGGCGGGGCAGTGGGATTGACATTCGGTGCGCGGACCCCAGAGTTCCGAAGGATGAGTCGAATACTTGCTATCGCATCGTCGAAAAAGCCATGCGGGCTCTGAAGGCGAAGGGGCAGGTTGTGATTGATATTGATAAGCGGCTGCCGGTGCAGGGCGGCCTGGGTGGGGCTTCGGCGAATGCCGTGGCTGCTCTGCTCGGGTTGGAGCGGGTTTTCAAGAAGGCTTTGCCGGCGGAGGAACGGTTGCGAATTGCTGGCGGAAGTGGGATCGGATCTGCCACTGTTTCTGGTGGGTGGAACGGTGCTTGGCGTGGGGCGTGGGGAGCAGGTGTATCCGCTGGAGGATTTGCCGGGGACGGCTTGCGTGGTGGTGACTCCGGAGGTGGGAGTTTCGACGCCGGAGGCGTTTGCGGAGTGGGATCGGCTTCGGGCTCAGGGGCTAAAGCCCGCACTCTCTCGGGGGGTTGACGCGGCGCTGAAGCGCCGCTCTTCCACGGTATTCCAGGGGCCTGCGGCAGCGGCGAGCACTGCCGGGCTTCGCCCGGCCGGACAGCCGAAGACGGCTGTCCCCACAGAAATCCTGGCAGCAGAATTGACGGTGCCAGCACGGTCCGATAGAATGGTTGAGCTTGGCCGAGGGCTTTCGGCGTGGCTGAGCAAGAATTACTCCGGTGCTCCTTTTGGAAGGGGCCGGGCCGAGAATCCGCTTCTCGAGCTTGTCCGGGCCGGGATCAAGAACGACTTTGAAAATGTCGTCTTTCCTGAGTATCCCGAGCTGAGTGAAGGCAAGAGTGCGCTGGAGCGCGCGGGCGCGAAGTATGCGTCGCTGTCGGGCTCCGGGTCGACGCTGTACGGGCTGTTTGCCTCGAAAGAGGCGGCGCGCGCGGCGGTGACCAGGTTGCGAAAGCAAGGGTGGGCGGCGCAGGCGACGGTTACGCTGACGCGGGGCCAGTACTGGCGGCGAATTTTTGATTGTTGATTGCTGATTGTTGATTGACAATAGGGGTGCCCGAGTTTCGGGATCAATCAAAAACCAGCAATGGTACTGGGCCGTCGACTAATGGTAGGTCAAGTGCCTTTGGAGCACTTTGTCTAGGTTCGAATCCTAGCGGCCCAGCCAGAAAACAGTTCTCAGTTTCCGGTTGTCAGTTCTCAGTAAGAGCTGAGCCAGGGCTGAGGACGGGACTGAGAAACTTCTTATGGCTACTTTGGTGACGCCGACCGAAAAAGCGGAGAAGATGGAAAAGAACGTCCCACCCACGCCCGAGGAAAAGCCGGATCGCAAGCAGCGCGCGCGGTTGGACGAGAAGTTCAAGATTTTCAGCGGGACGGCGAACGAGCCGCTGGCCGACGAGGTTTGCCAGTTTCTGGGGATGCAGCGCGGGCAGGCGCAGGTGACGCGCTTTGCCGACGGCGAGGCGTATGTGCAGATCCAGGAAAACGTCCGCGGCGGCGATGTGTTCGTCATGCAGCCCACGTGCCGGGTGGTGCACCCCGATGGTAGAAGCACGAGCGTGGATGAGCACCTGATGGAATTGCTGCTGATGATCGATGCGCTGAAACGGGCGTCGGCGCGGCGGATCACGGCGGTGATGCCTTATTTTGGCTATGCGCGGCAGGACCGGAAAGACAAGCCGCGCAGTCCGATCTCGTCGAAGCTGGTGGCGGATTTGCTTACCACGGCGGGAGCGCACCGGGCGCTGATTGTGGATTTGCATACGCCGCAGTTGCAGGGATTTTTCAATATCCCGGTGGATCACTTGTTTGCTTCGCCGGTGCTGGTGGATCACTTCCGGAAGTTGAACTTGCCGAATCTGACGGTGGTTTCGCCGGATGCGGGCGGCGTGGAGCGGGCGCGGTTTTTTGCGAAGAAAGTGGACGCGGCGCTGGCCATTGTCGACAAACGGCGCGTGGAAATGAATGTGGCGGAAGTGATGCACGTGATCGGCGATGTGAACGGGCGCACCTGCTTGATCATCGACGATTTGATCGATACGGCGGGGACGCTGGTGAAAACGGCGACGGCCTTGATGGAGAACGGCGCTACTGAGGTGTATGCCTGCTCTTCGCACGCGGTGCTGTCGGGCCCGGCGGTCGAGAATATCGCGAAGTCGGTGATCCGGGAAGTGGTGGTCACGAATACTATCCCGCTGAATGAAGAGGCTAAGCGGGAGCCGAAGATCCGGGTGCTTTCGATTGCAGGATTGATTGGTCGGGCGATTCAGGCCAATCACGAAGAGACGTCGGTTAGTAAGTTGTTTATTTAGGCGGGGGCAGTGGTGATTACGGCGAACAGCAGGTTCCTCCGCTCCGCCGTCCCCTTCGGTCCGGCTCCGGTCGGAATGACAGAGTTTTTTTGAATGACAAAGTTTTTTGGATGGGAATAATTTATGGCGACTACATTGGAACAGAACATTCTGGAAGCGCAGCCGCGGGAGGCTGGGACCAAGAACCACGCCCGGCGGGTGCGGCGCGAGGGCAAGATTCCTGCAGTAGTTTACGGCGCGAGCAAGGATGCCGTGCCGGTGAGCGTGGATCCGCGGCATGTGCTGCGTATTCTTCGGTCTGACAGCGGGCACAACACGATTTTCGATCTGGCGCTGCACGGCGGCGAGCGCACCAAGGCCATGATCGTGGACTGGCAGTATGAGCCGATCAAGGGCCATCTGCTGCATATCGATCTGAAGCGCATCGCCATGGACAAGGCTTTGCGGGTCAATGTGCCGATCGTGCTGCAGGGCGTGCCTATCGGAGTGAAGACAGAAGGCGGGATTCTGGAGCAGATTTTCCGGGAAGTGGAGATCGAGTGCCTGCCGGCGGATATTCCAAGCCACATCGATGTGGATGTCAGCGAGCTTACGTTCGGCAAGGTTCTGCGCGTTTCGGATTTGCCGCATAACCCGAAGCTGAAGTTCCTTTCGGACGCGAACCAGCCCGTCGCTCACGTGACCAGCGTGAAGGAAGAGGTTGTGGCTGCGCCGGAAGCGGTGGCGGCGGAAGCTGGGGCGGCGCCGGCTGAGCCTGAAGTCATCAAGAAGGGCAAGGCTGAGACTGAGGAAGAGGGCGAGGCGGCTGCGGCCGAGAAGCCAGAGAAGGCCGAGAAGAAGGCTGAGAAAAAGGAGAAGAAATAAGGAAGCGAGCCAAACGCGCCCTTCGGTCGCTTGCGCTCTCTCAGGGCAGGCTCCGTGGAATCGCGCGGCTCGCCCAGATTCCTCGCTGCGCAAAAAGCGCTTGCTCGGAATGACATTTGCTTTCCATCACGAGGAACTCATAAGGCGTGAAACTGATTGTTGGGCTGGGCAATCCTGGTATTGAGTATCAGTTCACGCCGCATAACGTGGGGTTTCTGGCGGTGGATCGCATCGCCAGCGAGCGCGGGGTTGAGATCAGGAACCGGCAGTGCCGGGCGCTGACGGCGCGGATACAGGTTGGGGACGAGCCGGTGCTGCTGGCCAAGCCTGAGACCTACATGAATTTGAGCGGCGTGTCGGTCCGGGAACTGGTGGCAGAATACGACGCGAAGCCGGAAGCGGACCTGATCGTGATCCAGGACGAGTTGGATTTTCCGCTGGGCACGCTGCGGATTCATACGCGGCGGAGTTCGGCGGGGCATAACGGGATCGAGTCGATCATTGGAGCGCTGGGCACGCAGGATTTTTTGCGCATCCGGATTGGCGTGGCCCCGGAGCGCAAGGTGGAAGACGGTGAGCGGTATTTGTTGGCGCCGTTTCGCAAGGCTGAACTGGCGGTGGTGGACGGCATGCTTGACACTGCCGCGGAAGCGGTGATGGCGATTCTGGCCGACGGCGCGGCGGCGGCTATGAACCGGTTTAACCGGAAAGAGAGCGAATAGGGAAGCGAGCCAAACGCGCGAGTATTGCATCGCAAAGAACGCGATGCATCGCGCGGCTCGCGCAGATCCTTCGGCGACGATGAAGCCGTCGCCTCAGGATGACAAGTTCAAAGATTTGGAGAAGCAAAATGAATCGTACTTATGAGCTGATGTTTATTGTCCGGCCGGATATGGCGGATGAGGATCTTGAGAAGCTGATTTCGAACCTGGAGTCAACGGTGACTGCGGCGGCTGGTTCCATCAAGAGTGTGGACCGCATGGGCAAGCGCCGGTTGGCGTATGTGGTGCGCAAGTTCCGCGAAGGCATCTACATTTTGCTGACGATCGAAGGCGCGGGGTCGGTGGTGCATGAACTGGAGCGTCGGCTGCGGGTCACTGAGCCAGTGATCAAGTTCCTTACGGTGCGCATCGATGAAGAGCAGAAGCGGCTGGAGAAGATCAAGAAGCTGCGCGACACGAAGAAGAAAGTGAGCGCGCAACCCGCCGTTGTCGCCGAAGAAGCGCCGGCGACACCGGCTGCGGAAACGCCGGCAACGGCTTAAGAACAGTGGCCAGTGATCATAGATTAACGATCAGTGATCAGTGGCCAGTTCACGAGAGCGAGGATCGGTTTTGCTGGCCACTGGTCACCGACCACTGGCCACTGATTAAGGAGCCTTATGACTGACGAGACTAAAGCACCGAGCGAGCGGCCGGAGCGGCCTGCTGGCGATGCACCGCGCGAGTTCAGGCCTTCGGGAGACCGTCCGCGTTTCGGCGGCGGGGGTGGGCGATCCGGGCCCGGCGGTCCGCCGCGTGAAGGTGGGCGCAAGTTTTTCCGGCGCAAGAAGGTTTGCAAGTTCTGCACGGAGAAGATCGCCGACATCAACTACAAGGATTACCGTCTGCTCGGGCAGTTCGTAGCGGAGAGCGGCAAGATTGTGCCGCGCCGGTTGACGGGTGTGTGTTCGCCGCATCAGCACCGGTTGGCGGCGGCCATCAAGCAGGCGCGCAACATTGCCTTGCTGCCTTTGCCGGGCGGGCATCGTAAAGAATCAGCCACGGATTTGCACGGATTCTCACGGATAGGCTTTAAGAATATTTTTGATTTATCCGTGAGACCGGTGTGGATCCGTGGCAAAGAATTCCGAATCGGAGTCATATCATGGAAGTCATTCTGAAAGAAGATGTGAGCAAGCTGGGCGCGCGCGGCGATGTGGTGAAGGTCGCTGAAGGATTTGGACGCAACTATCTTTTGCCGCGCAAGCTGGCCATCGAGGCTACTGCGGGGAACAAAGCCGTTATCGTGCAGATGAAGGCCGCTTCGGTGCGGCGTTCGGCCAAGGAGAAGTCGCAGGCCGAAGAACTGGCCAAGCAGTTTGATGGGCTCTCGGCGACGTTCCAGAAGCGGGCTGGCGAGCACGATCAGTTATTCGGCTCGGTCACTTCCGGCGATATCGCCGAAGCCATCGTGAAAAAGGGAATCAATCTGGACCGCAAGCAGATCCAGCTCCATGAGCCGCTGAAGACTCTGGGCGAGTTCACCGTTCCGGTGAAGCTGCACAAGGATGTGACCGCGCATTTGAAGGTTGTGATTGAGAAGGAAGCGGTCGCAGAGTAGGGCCTTGGTTGGGGGTGCCGTCCCCCTGAAGCGACTCGATTCCCCTCCACGCGCTCACCCCGCACTTACGTGCGGGGCTAATGAATGGCGTCGCTTCGCGGCTTGGGTAACGTTTCAACTGCATCATCCTCAGGGCATTTTCTTTGCCAAATCGGCGCTCCTCACTGCGAGCGAGTGTTCTGTTTCCCGCTAAACCATTACGAAAGAGAGACCTAGGCGGCATAAAAATCTCCGGCAGCCTATAATTTCTGCTCACGGTTCCACTGACTGAGCGTCTATTCCTGTGCAAGCCCGGGTACGGCATTGACACCGGGCAGTAGAGGACACGACGAAACATGCCGGCCGATGTTTGGGCAGTAACCCTTGCGGTTGGTGAACGGATGCCCTCGATGAAGACGAGGGCCGAAAAAGTCAGCGGGAACCAGGACCCCACGCGGGACCGCATGGCTGGGCAAGAACGCCGCATCGACGATACGATCCTCATCCGCGAGGCGCAAAGCGGGAACCGCGCCGCCTTCGAGGAACTGGTGCGTTACTACGATCAGGCGGTGTTGCGGCTGGCGCTGCATCTCACCGGGACCGAACAAGACGCCCAGGATGTTTATCAGGACGCCTTCCTCAAGGCCTATAAGAACATCGGAAGCTTTCGTTTTGAGTGTTCGTTCTATACCTGGATTTACCGCATCGTGACTAACCTTTGCCTGGATCACCTGCGCAAGAAAAATGTGCGCAAGGAAGATGCGCCGGTGGTGAAGGACGCGTCTGGCGGGGAGTATGACCTGCTTGATCAGGTGCCGGACGGGCGGGCGGGGGCGAATCCAGAGCGCGATTTGATGCGGCGGCAGTTGGGGTCGCGGATCTCTGGTGCGCTGGAGAAGCTGACGCCGCGGGAGCGCATGGTGTTTGAGTTGAAGCATTACCACGGATTGAAATTGCGTACCGTGGGCGAGATTTTGCATACGACGGAAGAGACGGCGAAGAATACTTTGTTCCGGGCCACGCAGAAGTTGCGCGGGGCGCTGGCGGATATGAGATGAAAAGATTTCAAAGTTTCAATGGTTCAAGGTTTCGAGACCTTGAAACTTTGAAACCTCAGAAACCTTGAAACGGGGTTTGTGCTGCTATGAAATGCGAATGGGTTCGAGAGAATATTACGCTGCATGTTTACGGCGAACTGGCCGATGATGCTCGCCATGAACTGGAGCAGCATGTGGCGCGGTGCGCTGACTGCGCTGCTGAGCTGAAGGCGGAGCAGGAGTTTCACGCTGTGTTGTCGCAGGACCGGGCGGCTGAGCCCACGCCGAATTTGCTGGCGGCTTCGCGCATGCGGCTGCAGGAAGCGCTGGAGACGGCTGAGCAGGGCCGGTTCTGGCATCGTCTGGCGTTCGATCCGGCGAACTGGCTGCGGCAGGTGCGCTTCTCGCCCGCGCTGGCGTCGGCGATTCTGATTCTTGGGTTTGCCGGCGGAGTGGGGACTTCTTACCGGGTATTCGATCATTCAACGAACAACTCGGTGGCCAGTTCGACTCCGGCTGCCGCTCCCGCCGAGGCTTCGATCACCGGCATCCGTTCCATCACGCAGGAGCCGGGCACAAATAAAATCGACATCAAGTACGACACGGTTTCCACACTGGAGACGCAGGGATCGATGAATGATCAGCGCATCCAGCAATTGCTGCTGTTCGCCGCGCGGAATAATTACAACTCAGGCGTGCGCATGGATTCCGTGGATCTGCTCACGCAGAAGCCAGATGTTTCGCAGGTGCGCGATGCGCTGATTTATGCGCTGCGGTACGACACGAATCCGGGAGTGCGGCTGAAGGCTCTGGATGGTCTGGGCGGGTTCGTGAAGGATGATGTGCGGGTGCGCGATGCGGTACTTGAAGCCCTGGTGAGCGATTCGAACCCGGGCGTGCGCACCGAAGCCTTGCGGCTGATTGAGCCGGTGAAGGCCGATGGCAGCGTGCGCGGAGTGTTGATGACGTTGGCGGCGAAGGATCAAAGCCAGTACATCAAGTCGCAGGCGCGGACCATGCTGGCGCAGTTGCCGGAGATTGATTGAACAGATTTAAGAAACCGAGGTGGTTCATTTTGAAACGTTGGTCACAATTTGCCGGACTGTTTTGCTTGATGGCTTTGGTTGCGCCGCTGGCAATGGCGCAGGAATCTCAGATATCCCGCGAAGGCGGGGCTTGGAGCCAAGTGCTCACGGGATCACTAGCCGGAGTGAAGAACCTGAGAGTCAGGCTCGACATGGGTTCAGTGGTGGTGCGAGGTACGCAACAGGCAGGAATCGACTACACGCTTCACATGCGTTCAAAAGCGTCCTCGGAGCAGGATGCGCGGCGCCAGTTCGAAAATTACAAGGTGACCACTTATGTGAAGGGGGATACGGCTTGGGTGGTGGGAGAGTGGCAGGGTGGCCACCACGTTAAGGTGGGCCCGGCATACCTGAGGATCTATAGAGGCCAGGAGCACACTCTCGCGGGAGAGTTCCTGATCAACGTTCCCCGCGAAATTAGTCTGGTGAAGATCGAAACCGAGGGCGGCAACATAGACACCACCGCAGTCGGTGGCCGGGTGGAGGCGGAGAGTGGCGGCGGCAGTATGCACCTTGATGACATTGGCGGAGGCGCCAATGTAGAAACGGGTGGGGGATCCATTGACGTTGGAACCATCGCTGGCGATATACACCTGCAAACCGGCGGGGGATCGATTGCGGTGCATCACGCGAATGGGAAGATCATTGCGGAAACCGGGGGGGGCAGCGTCGAGATTATTTCGGCCACGCAGGGTGCGAGCATTGAGACCGGTGGGGGCGGAATTCAGGTGCGGCAGTGCAACGGCAAAGTGAAGGCGGAAACCCGCGGGGGCAGCATCGATATGGGAGACATTGGCGGGGCGGCGGAGATAGAGACCGGCGGGGGCAGCATTCACCTCGCTTCTGCCAAAGGCCATGTGGAGGCTCACACTGGCGGGGGCGGGATTGAACTGAACGGGGTTCCCTCGGCGCGGGTTGAGACGGGAGCCGGCGGCATCGTGGTGAAGCTGGTAAAGACCGGAGCGCCAGCCAGCGATTCCGTCCTTGAAACCTCTGCGGGTGATATTACGGTTTACATCGCTCCGGATGTGGCAATCTCGGTGCGCGCCAGCGTGGACCTGGGCAACGGGCACCACATCACGTCTGACTTTCCGGATATCCATGTGGCCAGCGAAGGCGATCAGTGGAGTCCGAAGACGCTTACCGCAGAAGGCAATTTGAACGGAGGCGGTCCAGTGCTGAAGGTGAGAACGACCACGGGGGATATCTGCTTCCGGCGGGCGCACTAAGGAAGCGAGCCAAACGCGCCAGTATCGCGTCGCAAAGAACACGCCGCATGGCGCGGCTCGCCCAGATCCTCCGCGGGCAAAAAGCGCCCGCATCAGGATGACAACGCAGGAATATTCGGGAGGTTGGCTATGCGCAAACACCTTTTGACGACGATCGCCGTGCTGCCTTTGCTGCTGAACGTATCGTATGCCGCGCAACGATGGGCGGTTGATCCCACGCAACCGATGGGCATTCCCAGCGAAGATTCCGGAGCGAGCGCTTACCTGGGCGTGGACATCGCGGACATTACGGCCGACCGGCTCAGCGCGCTCAAGCTGAAGGAGGAACAAGGCGTCGAAGTGACCATGGTCGACCAGGATGCTCCGGCCGGCAAAGCCGGGTTCAAGGAACACGACGTCCTTTTGACGATGAACGGAATGAGCATCGAAAGTAAGTCGCAATTACAGCGGATGATCCGCGAAACTCCCCCGGGACGCGTGGTTACGTTCGGGCTGAGCCGCGATGGACAGCCCATGACCATCAAGGTGCAACTGGCCGACCGGCGGAGCGAGTTTGCTCACATGTCCGGGAAAGAGGAGGACTGGGACAAGTATGTGCACGTTCAGATTCCGCCGATTCCCAACCTGCCGGACTTTGATGTTCCGAATATTGGAGTCGTGGTGGTGCAATCCTCGATGCGCAGCGGACTGATGGTGGAGAACCTTACGCCGCAACTGGGCGAGTTCTTTGGCGCGAAGAATGGAAATGGAGTCCTGGTTCGTTCGGTGGAAAAGGGCAGCCGCGCCGATAAAGCCGGCCTGCGCGCCGGCGACGTCATCACTCGCGTCGGCGACCAGCCGGTTCATGACACCAGCGACTTCAGCCACGTATTGCATTCTCACAGCGCGGGGTCAGTTAGCGTGGGTGTGATCCGCGACAAGAAGGAGCAAACTCTTACTCTCACATTGCCGGAACGGAGGGACTCGGGCGAGATGATTGAGCAGAGCTTGGAATCCCCTGACGTGAGTGCGGAAACTCAGGCGGAGTTAAGTGAAGTGCAGAACGAGATTGCCAATCTCCGGCCGGAGATGGAGATGGCCCGAGAAGAAAGTCGCAAGGCGTCTGAGGAAATGCGCAAGGCTATGTGCGATCAGCAGAAACAGCTCAGGGAGCAGGCCGAGAAGCTGAGGCAGGAACTGAGACCCAAGGTACGGGAAGAACTACGGAAGAGCCGCGAGAAGCTGCAGCAGCAGATGGAACAGCTTCGACAGCAGATGACTGCGGGCGCACTCGACATCTAAAAGGCAGGGGCCAGGGGTCAGGGATCAGTGGCCAGCAAGATCATTCTGGAGTTTGGCTTTGCTGGCCACTGATCACTGACCACTGTCTCAAGAGCCTGCCACGTGGACACGCGCCAGCGTTCCTAGGCAAACCTTGTTTCGTCCCGCCTGCTTGGCTGCGTAGAGTGCCGAGTCTGCGGCCCTCACCAGATCGTCGCGCGTGGTGCCTTGTTCGGGGAAAGCGGCGGCTCCGGCGCTGATGGTTACGGTGCGGGGCACGCCCGGGAACAGCCAGCCTTCGACCATCTTTCGCAGCTTTTCGGCGATCTTCATGGCATGCTTGGCATTGGTTTGAGTGAGCAGAATCCCGAATTCCTCGCCTCCGTAGCGGCAGACGACGTCGATTTTCCGCAACTGCTGATGGAAAAGGCTGGAAACCTGGCGCAGCACTTCATCGCCGAGCACGTGTCCGAACTCGTCATTCAGGCGCTTGAACTGATCGATGTCAGCCATGATGACGGCCATGCCGGTGCCGTAGCGCCGGGCTCGTTCAATTTCTTCCATGATGCGCAGCTCGAAGAAACGGCGGTTGAAAATACCCGTGAGACCGTCGAGATAGGCGAGCTGCTTCACGCGCTCGACATAGTGCGCGTTCTGGATGGCGGTGGCGCAAATGTCGGCTACGGATTCGAGTGACTGGAGGTCGCCGTCGCGAAAGGCGTCTGGGCGGGTGCTGTCGAGCGCGAGAATCCCGAGCGTCTGTCCGAACGAGACCAGCGGAATGCACATGCGCGAGGCTGATTCGGCGAAGAACTTCGTGCCGGCAGGCGCGACGCAAAGATCGGTTTCCATTGCAGTGTTGCTGCTGGCCAGTATGGTGGCCCAGGGCTCAGTGCTCGCCGGAAAGCGGCCACCTTCGGGAACGCGAGGGGTGAGCGTGCCGTGATGGGCCCGCAGCACGAGGTCGTGATCCTCGCGCAGAAACAGTGAGACGTGCGATACGCGGAACGCGCCTTGAATCAGCTCACAGACGCGAGCCAGCAACTGTTCGAGGTCGAGAACCGCCGTGGTTTGCTGGGCGATGGCGTTGATGGCTTGCAGTTGCCGCGTGCGCTGCTCCTCCAGAGAGTACAGGCGCGCATTCTGCAGAGCGATTGACGCCTGAGTGGAAAAAAGCGTGAGCAGATCGATGGTCTCGGGGTCGAAATGGTTGAGGTGGTCGCTTTGGCAATCGAGCACGCCGACTACTTCGTCCCGCACCATCAAAGGGATGGCGACCTCGGACCGGGTCGATTTCGCCGTGCACACATAGCGCGAGTCTTCGCGGACGTCGGGAGCGTAGACGGGCTGCTTCTTGAGCGCCGCGGCTCCTGAGATTCCATGGCCCAGAGGGAGCCGAACTTTGTCCTGACCTTCATCCCAGCCGATCTGCGAGCGGACGTACAACTCCTGTGACTGCTTATCGAGCAGCGCGATCGCGACATTCCGTAGATGAAAATAGTCGTGCGCGATGCCTAGGATGCGCTGCAACACCTCGTCCAGATCGAAGGTGGAGAGCACAGCCTGGCCTGCGTCGTACAGGACTGCGATTTTATTCATACTTCTGGGGATATCGTAACGTGACGGCGGCGTTTGTTAGAGGTTCCCAAAGTAACTAGGAAAACCCTGTGCGGAAGGGGCGGGGATTCTCTTATTTCCACTTTCTGGCAGTGCGGATCAGGCCGTAGGCGACCAGGCAGAACCAGAAGTCGACGACCATGCCAGCGTCGAGCTGGAACGGGCGGTGGCGCGGCAGAGGGAGGGACGGTGCGAGGAGGAAATACACCACGTTGCCGAGGATGATGGCGCAGAGAGCTTGGATTAGATTCAGCAGCACCGAGGGTTTAGACACCGGAGTCATAGTCGGCGGACTTCGAGCCTCCGAAGAATATTTATTAGACATGTTACTGCTAACATTCCTTGGGAACCTCTACCATGCTTGAACTCACCACGCCCGTGCAATACGTCAAGGGGATTGGTCCGCGGCTGGCGGAGATTCTTGCCACCAAAGGCATTGCCACGGTGGGCGATCTGCTGAATTATCTGCCGTTTCGCTACGAAGACAGGTTGAATCCGCGCGGGATTGGCGAGTTGCGCGCCGGCGAGATGGCTACCGTGATTGGCGAAGTGCGCAACTCCGGCCTGTTTCGCACCCGCAAGATGCCGATCTTTCAATTGACCGTGGGGCAGGGAAGATCAAAGCTTCGCTGCCTGTGGTTTCACGGCTCTTACCTGCAGGACAAATTCAAGCCTGGCCAGTTGATCGCGCTCTATGGCAAGGTGGAGCAAGATTCGCGCAGCGGAGAGCTGCAGATCATCCAGCCACAATTCGAAATGCTGGGTGATGCCGGCTCGGATGGCGCGGACGACAAGGCGGCCACATCGCTTGAAGTGGGGCGCATCGTGCCCATCTACGAGTCAGCGGGGCAAGGGCGCGTCACCGCACGCTGGTTTCGACGAGTCATCCGCACGGCTTTGGATGATCTGACCCCGGACCTTGCCGAGACCATCCCAACCGCTGTGCGGGAGCGGCTGGCGCTGCTTTCGCCGCGAGAGGCGTTGTGGAAGGTGCATTGGCCCGAGGCTGGAGAGAGCCTGGCGGATTTGCAGTCGTCGCGCACGCCGGCACACATTCGGCTGATTTTTGAAGAATTGTTTTTTATCGAGTTAGGGTTGGAGCTGAAGCGGCGCCAGCAGAAGACGCAAACCGGCATCGCCTTCCGCCTGGACGACCGGGTGCGGCAGGCGATCAAGAAGATTCTGCCATTCCATCCCACGGCCGCGCAGAAGCGGGTGTTGAAAGAGATTGCCGGCGACATGCAGAAGCCTTATCCCATGCGGCGTTTGCTGCAGGGAGATGTGGGCTCGGGAAAAACCATTATCGGCTTTCAGGCGGCGATCATCGCCATCGAAAATGGGTGCCAGGTGGCGTTGATGGCGCCTACTGAAATTCTTGCGCAACAGCATTACTTCTCGGCGCGCAGAATTCTGGAGAATGCGGGATATCGAATCGTCCTGCTGACCGGATCGCTCGAAGCCGACCGGAAGCGCGACATTCGTCGCCACATCGCTCAGGGAGACGCGCAGCTTGTTATTGGCACGCATGCCCTGCTGGAGGAGAAAGTTGAGTTCGCGAAGCCGGGGCTAGTCATCGTCGATGAACAGCACCGCTTCGGCGTTCTGCAGCGCTTGAAGCTGATGAAGAAGTCGGGCGAAGGCGGTGATGACAAGACTCCCGCCGAGCCCGACGTTCTGGTCATGACTGCAACACCGATCCCGCGTACGCTGGCACTTACTCTTTACGGCGATCTTGATCTCAGCGTACTTGATGAGCTTCCGCCGGGGCGCACGCCGATCGTGACGCGTCGGATTACTGACGACCGCTCGTCCGAAGTTTGGGACTTTGTGCGCAAGCAGGTCGCGAAGGGGCACCAGGTATATGTGGTCTACCCCGTCATCGCTGAAAACGAAGAGACCGAGCTGAAGGCTGCGATCAAGATGTACCGCGAGCTGAGCGGGAAAGTGTTTGCCGATTTGAAGGTTGGGCTGCTGCACGGCCGGCTTGACTCTGAATTAAAAGATCAGGTTATGCGCAGGTTCCAGAACGGCGAGTTACAGATTCTGGTTGCGACCACGGTGATTGAAGTCGGCGTGGATGTGCCGAACGCGACCGTGATGGTAATCGAACATGCCGAGCGTTTTGGCTTGGCGCAGCTTCACCAGCTGCGCGGACGCATTGGGCGCGGGGCGGCGAAGTCTTACTGCATTCTGATGACAGGCGGCAAAGTGACGGAAGAAGGCGAACGCCGCCTCGATGCCATGGTGCGCACTAATGACGGATTTCAGATCGCCGAACTTGATCTAGAACTCCGCGGGCCGGGAGAGTTTTTCGGTACGCGTCAGGCCGGTATGCCGAGTTTTCGCGTGGCCAACCTGATTCGTGACCGGCAATTGCTGGAACTAGCGAAGCGCGAAGCGGCGGCGGTGATGGCTGGGCCTAATTCTGAAGTTACGCAGGTGGAAATCAGCCGCGCGCTTGTGACCTTGCGAACACGCTGGCAGCATACCTACGGTCTGGTAGAAGTGGGCTAGGAAATTGATGAAGCGATGAATGTTCACTTGATCGACGGGACTTACGAATTATTCCGGTATTTTTTCGCAGTGCCCTCGGCCGTAGATGCGGCCGGACAGGAAATCGGGGCGGTGCGCGGAGTGTTGGGATCGGTTCTGTCGATGATCGAACAAGGCGCAAGCCACGTTGGAGTCGCCACCGATCACGTGGTGGAGTCGTTTCGAAACGAGATGTACGCCGGATACAAGACGAGTGAGGGCGTGGCCCCGGAATTGCTTTCACAGTTTCCGATTCTTGAAGAAGGTCTGGAAGCGATGGGGGTGGTGGTGTGGCCCATGGTCTATTTTGAAGCGGATGACGCGCTCGCCTCGGCGGCAGCCAAAGCGGCGCTCGATGATCGCGTGAACCAGATCTTCATTTGCACTCCTGACAAAGATCTCAGCCAGAGTGTTGTAGGCACGCGTGTGGTGCAACTGGATCGCCGGCGTGACCTGGTGCGCGACGAGGCGGAAGTCGTGGCCAAGTTTGGTGTGAGGCCTGAATCGATTCCCGACTACCTGGCCGTGGTCGGCGACAGTGCGGACGGGTTTCCTGGACTGCCGGGATGGGGGCAAAAAGCGGCGGCGCTTACGTTTTCACGATATTCGCATCTGGAAGATGTTCCCAAGAATTGGCGGGAGTGGGATCCGTCGATCAGGCGGGCTCGGCCGCTTTCGGAGTCGCTGTTTTCAGGTTGGGACGACGCGCTGTTATTTCGCGCGCTGGCTACGTTGCGGCTTGACGTGCCGGTATTTGATACGGTCGATGATCTTCGGTGGCGAGAGCCGCGCGAGAGCTTTGAGCAATTCTGTGCGCGAATTAAAGCTTCTGATTTAGTTCGGCGTGCCGCCGCGGTGCGGGCTGGTTGAGGTGGGCCAGGCGCGATCAGTTCTGGTCTCCTCCTCCGTGCTTTCCCCCGCAGATCTTGCACGCCGTCGGAGGCAAAGTGTTGTCCACGCGATGATGCACCGGCTTTAAAGTCCGCAGATAGGCAAACACTGCCTTGAGGTCTTCATCGGTCATATTTCGGAACATGAGCCAGGGCATGATCGAATTCAGTGATCGCGCTCCCACCCTGCCGGTTCGCATCGCCTGAACAAATAAATTTTCGTCGTAGTATGAAATGCCTGAAGGATCCGGAGTGATGTTGGAACTAGTCACGGTTCCAAAGGGTCCTTGCAACTCGAACCCACCGGCAAAATCCAACCCTGGTTTAGGCTGCCCGCGCTCCTGCGGAGTGTGG
Organism: uncultured Acidobacteriaceae bacterium; assembly: GCA_963743115.1. Classification (GTDB taxonomy): domain Bacteria; phylum Acidobacteriota; class Terriglobia; order Terriglobales; family Acidobacteriaceae; genus Sulfotelmatobacter. The sequence continues at coordinate 261,217 of CAVUOM010000004.1, forward strand.
CAGTCGGAGCAGCCCGCCATCTGAACCAGATACTCGCCGCGCTTAACTGGATCGGTGGAGTTGCCAGCCGGTACTGGCTCGGTGACCGGCTGAGGAACGCTCCGAATTATAAAATTCACCGGAAACGCGATCTGGGTCTTGGGCAGCAAGTTCTGCACCGGGTGCAAGGAGCGAAGATAGACCACGACTGAAGCGACATCCTCATCGGACATAGTTCGGAAGTGTTCGTAGGGCATCAACGGAAACAATGTTCTTCCGTCATGGCCGATACCTTCACGAATGGCTCGAGCGAGTTGATCGTCGCTCCAGGAGCCCGCTCCGGTGGTGTAATCGGGCGTGATGTTGGAAGCAACCACAGTTCCCGGCAAGCCCACGAGAGGAAAAACCTGGCCTGCGGCCAGCTTGCTCTCTACCACGGGACCGCCAGGGGCTTTCCAGTCGTGCTCCGAATGGCAGAAGATGCACCCAGAGACTGCATTTGCCAAATAGCGGCCGCGCGCCAGCCTTTCGGGCGTGGACTCAAACTTGCGATCGGTGAGAACTCGGGCTCGCGGGCCTAGGAAAGGTCTCCAGCCGATCGTTAGGCTAATTGCGACGACCAAAACTACCGCCAGCACCAACAAACCTCTGCCCGTCCACTTCCAAAGCGTGTTCATCTAATCCATCCCCCGGTCGGCCTGCATTTTATGCTGGCATGCGTGCCTTCTCAAGGCTTGAGTTCAAACTGGTAGAATCAAACGAATGGCCGGAACTTCACAACTGATTCAGATCGAGCTGGGGCCGCCGCCGCGCATGCCCAAGCCGAACTGGCTGCGCGCAAAAGCTCCCGTCGGCGATAACTTTCATGAGCTTAAGAAGCTCGCACGAGGATTAGGGCTGCACACAGTTTGCGAATCGGCGCAGTGCCCGAACATCGGCGAGTGCTGGAATCATAAAACCGCGACCTTCATGTTGCTGGGCGACATCTGCACCCGCCGCTGCGGATTCTGTGCCGTGCCCAAAGGCCGCCCAGAGCCGATCGACTGGGATGAGCCGCGCCGGGTGGCTGAGGCTGTGGCCACGCTGGGTTTGAAACATGCCGTCGTGACCAGCGTGAATCGTGATGATGACAACGTTGGCGGCGCTCGAGTGTTTGCCGAAACCATTCGCGAAATTCGCGAGCTGATACCGGAGTGCCGGGTCGAAGTGCTGATCCCGGATTTTCAAGGGTTGGAAGAACCATTGAAGATTGTGCTTGAGGCGCGGCCTGACGTTCTGAACCACAACACTGAAACCGTGCCGCGTTTGTATCGCGCAGTTCGCTCCGGCGCGCGCTACGAACGCACGCTCGCTCTGCTCGAGAACGCCAAGAGGTTTTCTCCGGGAATGGTGACCAAGAGCGGCGTGATGGTCGGGCTCGGCGAATCGACCGCAGAACTGGTCGAGGTATTCCGCGATCTCGGCGGCCGCGGCGTCGACATTCTTACCGTGGGCCAATATCTCCGGCCCTCGCGCGACCACTTGCCCATTGCGCGGTTCTACACGCCAGAAGAATTCCGCGAATTGCGAAACGAAGCTCTCGGCTTCGGCTTCCGGCACGTCGAGTCCGGACCGCTGGTGCGCTCCAGCTATCATGCGCACGAGCAGGCTGAGTCTACCTCCGCGCCGCACGTGGTTTCTTAGCCTAGATTTTGAAGGCGTTCGTTCTCAGAAAATGTGGAGTTTGATGCTGAGATACTTCTTGGGATTCTCCCGGATCGCCTTTACCAGGTTCCGGCTTTCTTCCAGCATCTGGTTAGCGTTGTTATAAAGCGTATCGTCCTTGAAGAGTTTTCCCACTGTTCCCTGTCCCGCCTCGATTTCGCTGGTCAAGGCTGCGAGCTTGGTCATGGTGGTGTCGATCTTTTTTCCCAGTTCCTCGTCTTTCAGCAATCTTCCCGCGGTCCCCTTGCCCGCATTCAAGTCCTCGCTCACTTTCTTCAAGTTGGCTACCGTGTCGTTGGCATTGTTATAGAGGGAGGGATCTTTCAAGAATTTTCCGGCCGTGCCTTTGCCTTGTTGCAGGTCATCCACCACGCCATTCATTTTGTCGAGGGTCGCGACGAATTTGTTGTAAGCGTCGTTGCTATTGATCAATTGCCCGAGGCTGCCTTGCCCCTTGGCAATCTCGTCGACCACCGTTTTGAGCTCTGCAACTGTCTCGGAGAAGCGGTCATACAGCGTGGGATCGTAGATCAACTTGCCGAGCGAACCTTTGCCGCTTTCCGCGAAGGCCAGAATGCGGTCTGCGCGCTTCAGCAGAGCATCCATGTTTTGCAGAGTGCTTTGGCTGGAGCGCACGACTTCGTTGAAGTCAGGATGCGTGAGAGTGGGAAGCGTGTCGCCATCCTGTGCCGGTGGGCCGACGGCCTGCGAGCTGTCCATATCCATGAAGGTTTCGCCTAACACGCCAGCAGTCTCGAGAGAAGTGCGGGTATCACGGCGCAGGTTGAAGCTGTACTTCGTGCTCACCTTCATGACAATTTTCACGGGTGTGAGTTGCTTGTCCCGGTCACGGACAATGAGAATTTTCGAAACGTTGCCGATGTCCACGCCACTGAGCCGCACCGGCGCGCCCACCCGCAGACCCTCGGCATTGTCGAAATAGGAGGCCAGAGTGATTCGCTTGCTGAAGTAACCTCCGGTTCCGGACATAAGGAACAGAAGCAGCCCGAGCACGAGGCTCGCGACAATCACGGTGATACCGACTCGAAGTTGCGACCATTTGAGCTGCTTTTGGCTCGGCAAAGGATTTCCTCAAACCGCCATCTGCGTTGTTTTCGGTGTTGTTCCCGGTGGTCCCGGAGCAGGTCCTACCGCCGCCCCACGCAGCATCATAACAAACCCGGGCCCATTCTTAAGCGTGTTGTGGCCGAAGAGTCGGCAGAAGGATCAGGGCGACCAGGTAGGCTGCGACCCCGCAGGCCAGGGTTACGGTCAAGCCAAATTGGATCGCGATCACCATCGCCAGAACGGACCCCAGCACGCTGGCGGCGGCGTTCATCGCCCAGGCCCACTCCACGGCATTGTCCGCCTCGGTGACTCCGGCGGGAACTTCGAAGACGGGGCGCACCGCGAGTGCGCGTAAGCCTGTGGGGAAGGGCATTCCCATTACGAAGCCGAGCGGCGCGAGCAAGAGGCCGCTCACCACCAGGCGGTAGCCAAACGCCAGGCCTACCCAGGCGGGAAGCGCGCGAGGCAGGAGGAATACATTGCCCGCGAGGGCGAGGATCACGAGCACCAGCGGCATCCAGGCCATTTGTGGACGAGGAAGCCAGCGTCGCGAAAACAGGCTTCCAGCGCCGCTCGACAGCATCAGCAGGAAGATCACAACCGTCAACGCATAGGTCGGGTGGCCCAGGAAAAGCACGAAGCGCTGAATAAATGCGATCTCAACCAGGATGTAGCCCAGACCCACTGCCACGAAATAAAGTAGTGGGACCGGCGACTGGCGGCCCCCGTGAAGCGCGAGCGGCAAAATCAGAAAGCCAAGAACCGCAACAAAAGAGATGGCAAGCACCAGAATTAGGACCAGCACGCCCAGGTTCACCTTCCAGTCCACGCTATGCCGCCCCTGCTGGCCAAGGATTTGTCCGGGTTTGAGCGTGAAGAAGAAGAATGGCGCGTTATCGGTGACCGGAGAAACATTGTAGGCATAATTCTGCGCGAATCTGTAAGGATCGTTGCTCGCGATCAGATCGGCAAACGGATTGTGGCCGGCTTGCCATACTTCGGGATGGGAAGGCAGGTAAAGAGGAAAGAGTTCTTTATAGTTGCGTAGATGAGCCTCCACTGCGGCCTCTTCCTCCTCGGTAAAAGCGGTTTTCTTGGCCAGCACAACCACGGGAATTCCATCTTCATTGAGTGGCCCTTGCGAGGCGACCATAAAATTGTGCGCCGGATTCGCCACGCCAAGCCGGTGCAACGCTTCCATTGCAACCGAAACTATGCGCAGGGCTTCCCGGGGCTCGCGGAACTCCCAGCGTGTAATGGCGATCATGCCGTCCGGCTTGAGATGCTCGAAATATTCTCGAAAGGCTTCCACTGTGTATAGATTGTTTTCACTCAGTGCGAAAGCGCCTGCGGCGGTCGAGGCCCATGTGTCGACCAGCGTCATCTGTACCACGTCGAACTGTTGCTCGGTCGAACGCAGATACGATCTGCCATCAGTCACGTGCATGTGCACATCGGGCCGCTGGTACAGGTGCCTGGAATAAGTGGCGTAGCGCCCGCGCATGATGGTGTTGGCGATGAGCGGATTGATCTCGATGCCGGTCACGCTCGGACTTCCACTGGCCAGGGCGCTGAGCACATCAATCCCGCCGCCCGGACCGATGATTGCGAATTCCCCGTCAGGCCGGAGAACGTTCGCTAATGCTGGCGGTCTGGACATCAGAATGTCCTGCCAGCGCGTACCGTGGACCTGCTCGGGTTCGACATTCATGATGTAGGTGGAAGCGTCGGCGTCAATGACAATGGTTTTGCTCTGGCCCTGGCGATCCACTTCGACGCGCGACAGGGCATTCCAGCGGGCGAACTCCACCCAGGCGGGATCGCGGAACATTCCCTTAGCGTAGATCACATCGAACAGCCGGTCGGACAGGTTGCCGGCGATCAACATCAGGAATAATGCGAGGGCAGCGCCGGCGCCCCGGCGCCAGACGCGCGAAGGCGCCCAGACCGCGGCTGCCAGCGTGAGCGCCACGCTGGCCATGAGAATCGTATTCGGCCCGCCAATCCAGTTGAGGAGCGGGACCGTGGCCAGGCAGGCCAGCGCGCCACCGCCGAGGTCGGCGCCATAAAGCAGTGGAATGCGCCGCGTCTCGCGGGCGAAGACGACAGAAAACAGCAATCCGGTCAGGAAAAAAGGCAGCGCTGCCACCACGTACAGGGCGGTCAAGTGCAGGAAATTGCTCCACGTTATGGAGAGCGCTACCGGGATGTGCAGGATAACTTCCAGCGCAATCAATACCAGGAGGGAGCTTTCGAGGCACAGGCGCGCAGCCAGATGGCGCGTGCCTGTTTTGGCGAGGCGATTCTTGAAAAGATAGGCAAAGACTCCGCCTGCCCCCAGGCCGAGCAGCGCAATCGAAATCGCAAGAAACGCGAAGTGATAGAAGAGCACCACGGAAAATAATCGCGTTAGCGCCAGCTCCAGCAACAATGCGGCGAAGCTGGTCAACGCCAGACCGGCGAGAAGAGTGCGTTCGGGAATTTCAGTGGACGAAACAACTGGCGTGGCTGCTTGGATGGTCACAGACATGAAAGGTTTGGAATGCAGTTTAGCAGAAGGCCTGTAGAGACGCGGCACCAATTGCGAACTGGGTCAGTGCCGCGAACTGTCATCCCGAGCGCAGCGAGGGGCCTTGGTTTTTGCGTGTGGTGGCAATATGGGCGGTGCGGGCAGAACCAAGATCCCTCGCTTCGCTCGGGATGACAAACGTGTCTTAGCGGCCGCATTGGCCGAAAGGGGGCCTAACTCTCAAGAATGACTTGCGCGATGGCTTGCTCGGCCGTATGCGAGAGCGACAGTGCGGCGTGCTTCACGCCCAACCGGGCGGCAATCTCGCCGGCTTTTCCGTGGAACGTGATGGTCGGACGTCCACCCGGCAGGCGCGTCACTTCGCAATCCTGCCAGCGGACGCCATGGCTCCAGCCCGTGCCCAGAGCCTTCATCGCCGCTTCTTTGGCGGCGAAGCGTGCGGCGTAGCGCTCGGCGCGGTTGGCCTTGGAATCACAGTAGCGGATTTCGCCGGCGGTATAGATGCGCTGCAGGAAGCGATCGCCAAAGCGCGCGATCGATTGCCGGATGCGCGGAACTTCCGCGATGTCAATGCCCGTGCCGACGATCATATTTTGGAACACATCAGTGCGGGTTTCGATGCCTCACAGCAGGCGGTCTCCACGGTAAATCAATTCGCCGGCTATCATGCGAGCTTCCGTCGTCAGGCGATGTGGTTTCACCGGACCGGTGCCGTCGATGTGCAACACTTCGTGTCCGTGCGCAACCAGCCAGTCCGAGACCAGCATGCGGTGGCAGCGGAAGTATACGCGCTCGGCACACATATAAGCGGTGCGTGAGCCCTCGGCGAGCGCCACAAGTTCGGCCATCGCGTTTTCGAATTCCGTGGTCAGCATGTAGTCGGCGTAATTTCGGAAGCTCGCGTTGCGCAGGCCTATGTTCGGTGAGTCTTCGCGACTCTTCTTGCGATAGCCGCCAAGGGCTTTCATCCAGACATAATTAATGCCGGCAGCGGGCAAACTTTTCTCTAGTGATTCTCGATTAAATTGTGGGAGCCGGCGCGACATGGGAAAGGCCCGGATATCCACCAGGGTTTCAATTCCGTGAGCCTTAAGCGTCTCGACTAAGTCGTCGAGTGAGCGTGTCGAGTGTCCGACGGTGTAGAGGAGAGCCAATGCTGCTTCGATGCCAGACGGTCACGCAAGGATGCGATTGAGAGCCACTACCACCGCGGCATCCTGTTCCGGAAAGACAGTCCGCAAATCGAGCAGGACGCGGCCTTCCTCAACCCGGGCGATAATCGGCGGCTCTGAACCGCGCAGCTGCGCGGCCAGTTCGTCAGCGCTGAGCGCTTCACAACTCAGCGCGAGCAATCGTGTGGGCAGAACCGAAGACGGCGCTGCGCCCCCGCCGAGGAGGGATTCACCGTCCAGGATTTCAAGCTTCAGATTCGGCGCTACAACTCGCGCTGCCAGCGCCTCAGCCCGCTGACCGATCGCTTCTTTCGATAGCCGCATCATGCGCAGCGTGGGAATGGCATCGTGATCGCGCCGGACATATGCGAGAAGAGTGGCTTCCAGCGCGGCGTAGATCAGCTTGTCCACGCGCAAAGCGCGGAACAGCGAATTCGACCGCATGCGCGCCACCAACTCCGAGGTCCCGCTGATCAATCCTGCTTGCGGGCCGCCGAGCAACTTGTCGCCGCTGTAGGTAACAATGTCGACGCCGCTGCGCAGGCTATCAAGCACGCCCGGCTCGCCGCTGATGCCAATCGAGCGGAGGTCAAACAGAGCGCCGCTGCCCAGGTCTTCCATCAGCGGAATGCCGCGCTTGCGGGCCAACGCAACCAGTTCCGCGATAGAAGCTTGCTCGGTGAAACCGGTGATCTCGAAGTTTGAGCGATGCACACGCAGCAGAAGCCGCGTCCGTTCCGTGATGGCGCGTTCGTAGTCTGCCGTGCGCGTGCGGTTGGTGGTGCCCACTTCGCGCAGAATCGCGCCCGACTTGACCATCACGTCGGGAATGCGGAACGATCCACCGATCTCCACCAGCTCCCCGCGCGAGACAATGACTTCTGCGCCCTCGGCCACGGTATTCAGCGCCAGCAGCACTGCAGCCGCATTGTTGTTGACGACGATGGTCGAGATGGCGGCCGGCTTTGGGCTCTTCGCGTCGCCGCTTTCTTCACCCAGCAGGCGCCGGAACAATCGATCAACGTGGATATCCCGCTTCCCGCGAGCACCCGCGCCAAGGTCAAACTCCAAATTGGAATAACTCGCAGCCGTCTCGCGGATGTGCTCGATTGCTTTATCGCTCAGCGGAGCACGGCCCAGGTTGGTGTGCAGGATCACGCCAGTGGCGTTGATCACGGGCCGCAGAGAATAACCCAGTGCCCGGCGAAGTTGGTTTTCTACCGCCCCCGCCAAGCCAGAAAGCGCAAGCTCGAGCGCATTCGCATTTAGCAGTCCTGATGTAATTTCTTGCCGCAGCCTGGACAGCACAGCGCGCGTGGCGTCCGCAGCAGAATCATGGCCGTAACTCGCCGCGAGCGTGCGAACTGCGGAAACACGCATCACATCGTCGACGGAAGGCAGCTTGCGAAAAAGTTCCGATGGCGCGGCAGTTTTCACACGGAGATTATCCCACGGAAAACCAGGTAATGGCCCATCACAAATTGACCCAGCACTCTCACTCACAAACAGCAGGAGGCTTCTTTTGTCGGTATTTGACTCTGAACTGTCCCTCGCGATGCTGACCGCTGAAACTAACCGTATATTTTCCCGAGATTCGCTTGGTTCCCTTCGTCTGGTTCAGCCAGATCTTTGCCTGAGTACCTGCCTCGCACTTATCGGAGCCGATGCAGCGCTTGCCCTGCACGTCCAACCAGCCAGCGCCCTCAAATAGAGGAGTGGAGAGCGGAGAGCCGCTACTCAACCGCAAGATAAGTTCCTGGCCTGAGGGCGCCGCGCCGAATTTGGTGATATGAAATGTGGTGCCGCTGCAGTCTCCTTCAAACCAACCCTTGGCATCATCCCCGGCCGAGATTGAATGGCTGGCTTGAAGCATCAGAGCGGTTAGGAGGAACCTAAGGTGAACTCTGATATTGCTCCGCGTCACAGCGTGTGCAGGTAGGCGAGGAGATTCTGCATGTCCTGCCCGCTTAGCACCTGACTGTAGCCAGGCATATCGGGGCGGCCGTTGCGAATAATGTCAGTGACGCGGTCGTCATTCGCAGGCAGTCCGGTCTGGGAAAGATATGAACGCTGAAACATACCCTTCAACCCAGGCCCCTTTTTCCCCTTCGTGGAATCGGGCCGGTGACAGCGGTCGCAGTAGTTATCGTAGATCTTGCGTCCCGACGCCTGCTGGGGGGTGAGGCCGAGTTCAGCGTCTGACTTGCGCCGCTCCACATCGCAACCCGCGAGGGCAGATAGCGCCAGCAGTGCGGCCGTCGCGGCTCCAATCCAGCGCCGGTGATCCCTCTGCTCCTGCCGGTCAGCCACTTTTATCACTCGCATACTCACGATCTCACCACTAACATTTATACCCGGTTTCCCACAGCCGCCCAATCCCACTCGACTTACAATAATAGGGGAAAGCTGCAAAGCCATGCCAGTTGCGGTGAAGCGGGTGTATGAATCCGTGTCGCGCTCCGATGGAGCGCGCGTTCTCGTCGACCGGCTGTGGCCTCGTGGCATTTCAAAAGATGAGATTGCGATGCATGAGTGGCTGCGCGATCTTGCTCCCTCCGACGAACTGCGAAAGTGGTTTCACGCGCAGCCGGAACAATGGCCGGTCTTTCGCAAGCGTTATCTGAAGGAATTGAGTCGTCCTGAAGCCGAAAAGGATTTACAGAAACTTTATTCTCTGGCTCACAAGAGGAAGCGCCTGACGCTTCTCTATGCCTCGAAGAACGAGACGCGCAACAACGCAATCGTGCTCAAAGACTTGCTCGACGGAATGCGCAAACCGCCGACCGGTACCGGCCCCGGCGCGCTTCGCTCCATGGGCAAGCGGGATGCAGCCGTCCGGCGCCGGTAGCGCGTCGCTTTCACTCTTCACTCTCTACTTTCATTTAGAATCTGCCGCATGAGAGCTGTCTTTCAATGGAGCCTCGGGACCCGCACGCTCGAACTGGGCAAACGCACGCTGATCATGGGCATCGTCAATGTGACGAACGATTCTTTTTCTGACGGCGGGCTATACCTTGATCCAGAAAAAGCCACGGTGCACGCCATACAGTTGATCGAGGAAGGCGCTGACATCATTGATGTCGGCGGAGAATCAACCCGCCCCGGCGCCAAAGTCGCTGTGAGCGCGGAAGAAGAGTTGAAGCGCGTTTTGCCGGTGATCTCATCGCTCAAGAGGCGGCGCCCCGATGCAGTGATCTCGATTGACACATACAAAGCCAGCGTGGCCCGCGCCGCGGCCGCGGCTGGAGCTGAGATCGTCAACGACATCAGCGGGCTGCACTGGGACGCGCAGATGGCCAGCACCATCGCAGAAATAAAATGCGGCGCCGTTCTGATGCACACGCGCGGACGTCCCGAAGAGTGGCGCACCCTGCCGCCGTCCGGCGATATTTTTCTGCTGGTCAAGCGCGAACTCAGAGAATGGGCGGAAGCGGCTGTGCTGGCCGGCGTGCGCCGGGAAAGGATCGCGCTGGATCCCGGCTTTGGTTTCGGAAAAAGCTTCGAGCAGAACTATCCGCTGCTGGCGCGCTTTCAGGACTTCCAGTCACTGGGATTTCCCCTGGTGGCGGGCACATCGAGAAAATCGTTCCTCGGCCGCGCCCTGGCGAAAGATGGGAAAGACGCGTCCGTTGCAGACCGCCTTTACGGAAATCTAGCCGCTCACACTATTCTGATTCTAAAAGGTGCGCACATCTTGCGAACCCATGACGTAAAAGCGGCCGTGGAAGCCGCCCGGGTGACTGATGCCATCCTCGCCGCCCACGCATAGAGATGCCTGCCTGAAATAAGAAATCCGCAATAACCGCCAAAGAAGCGAGCACTTTTGAACAGTTGTACCTGGGCGGTGTGAGTAGCATTTAAGTGTCACGGTCTCCTCAGTTTTCCGTAGCCGCCCTATGGCTTCTCCGACGAATCCCGTAGCCAATGCACCTTCTTCCACCTCGCGGACAGCTGCCGCCGCAGCCCCGGCAGCCGCGCCCATCTCGACTCCCACCTTGCTGGCCGCAATGCTGAGAACTTCGCAGAAGATTAGCGATCTCTTTTTCTCGCCGGGGAAGCCACCGCTCGTGGAGATCAACGGAAAACTTACCCCCGCCGGAGCCACGCGCGCCCTAACCGGTGAAGATACGCGGCGCATCGCCTCTGACCTCATCGGCAACAACGAAGATGCTAGAGACAACTTGAGCAAACTCGGATCGTGCGATGTGTCCTACAGTTTGCCGGGTTCCAATCGCTTTCGCGTCAACATCTTCATGCAGCGCGGCACCTGTGCCGTAGTGATGCGGGTCATTCCGGGCAAGGTCCCGGACTTCGAATCTCTAAACCTGCCCGAGGAATTGGGCAAGATCGTCGGCTTGCGCAATGGAATCGTGCTGGTTACTGGTCCCACCGGCTCCGGCAAATCGTCTACCCTGGCCGCGATCATCGACAAAATTAACAAAGAGCAGTTTTATCACGTGCTCACCATCGAAGATCCCATCGAGTTCCTGCATCCCCACAAGAATTGCATCGTGCATCAGCGTGAATTGCACGCCGACACGCCCAGCTTTGCGCTCGCGCTAAGAGCGGCGCTGCGCCAGGCTCCGAAAGTGATTCTTGTGGGCGAGATGCGAGATCGCGAAACCATCGAGATCGCCATGGAAGCGGCGGAAACCGGTCACCTGGTCCTCTCCACGCTGCACACCATCGACGCCTCGAAGACGGTGGAGAGAATCGTCGGAGTTTTTCCCATGGCCGAACAACACACCCTGCGAAACCGCCTGGCCAAGAGTTTTCGCTACATCATTTCCCAGAGGCTCATTCCTCGCAAGGATGGCAGTGGGCGCGTAGCTGCCATTGAAATATTGAAGTCGACTCTGCGCACTCGCGAGTACGTGGAAAAAGGTGAAGGTGACGGCAAGACCTTGCTGGATGCGATGCGCGTCGGCAGTCAGGACGGCATGCAGCACTTCGATGGCGAGATCGAGCGCCTGATCCGCGAAGGCGTCCTCGATCTCGACACTGGACTGGCTTACGCCACCAATCCCGGCAACCTTCAACTGGAGTTGGCTGACCTGGCGCGGGAACCCGCTGATCCTCTGCTTGAAACCAGCGTAACGTAGGACGCTCGCCCGGCGATGCTGGAATCGCCTTCGCCTTTTACCTCACTGCGGGGAGGCGGGCGGAGCGGCAGCAGGCACTTCGGCGACCCGCATGACGGTGCATTCCACTTCTTTGCCGCTAGCGCTTTTCACTTTACCCTTGTCGCCGTTGATCTGGTACGTGACATCGCTGCCCACGACAAAATCCGTGGCTTTCAGGGACTCTTTCTCGACCGATCGGCAGGTGTAGAGCTTGCCCATGGCGGCGAAAGAGAGATCGTACTGCTGATGCTTGTGGGTTTTCTTGTCGACGGTTCCGAAGGGTTGGAAATCCTTCAGCGTGGTTGTGCCCTCGATCTTCGACCCCGCGGCGGCAGTAATTGCAAACGTCACTATCAGGATCGCAATCGCGTTGCCCTTACGCATGTTTCACCTCCCGGTTGATTGTACGTTGAGAAAAGTGACCGCCACCAGAGGCGGACTCAGACTGGAAACGTCTTCTGCCGATAACAGCGATCAAAGATCCCGAACATCAATACAATCACTACAAATACCATCCAGCTCGCTTCGGGACCGAGTAGGCTGCCGGTCAGCCATTGTGGCCCTTGCCAACTGGTTTCAAGAAGATGGCCGACCGCATACTCGCCGGCGTTTTGTCCCGACCACACGAAGAGGTTCGCCAGATCGAAGGCAGCGTGGAAGCCAATGGCGAACGCGAGCGAGCCAGTGCGACGCAGCGTGAAGCACATGAACAGCCCGAGCAGGCCGGTGGAAGCAAAGTCCTCCCAGCGTTCGTGCGGCTTCAGGAAGTAGTGCAGCGCACCGAAGCCGATGGAAAGCAGAATAGCGGCCGCCCAGAATCCGATACCGTCGGCGAGCGTGGCGAGAAGATAGGCGCGGAACTGGAGTTCCTCGGAAAATCCGATGAGGAGGTTGGCAACGATCCAGACGCCGGCGAAATACCAGAGCGCTCCACCATGGAGGGCGAACCCCAGGAGGCGATATCCCCCGAAGGCCGCAATCAGGGCCACCAGCAAAGAAGTAGAAGCCGCGCCCCAGGCAATCCCCACCCAGAAGGTGCTTCCGAAGATGTTGCGCAATGGAATGCCGTAATCGAGAAAGCGGCGGCGCTCGATGCGGGCCATAATCCAGGTCGCGATCAGCACTTGGATGAGACTCTCCAGTTCGCCGAAGATGGTTCCTACGGGATCAAGAAACGAACGCTCTTTGGGATGGAAGATTTTGGTAATGATCCGGTCCGAAAGGTACCCAAGTCCGACGAAGATGCCGACAAAGATAAGCAGGCGCCAGCCGGCTCGCAAGCCACGCGAGTTGAAGAAGATCTTTCTCATATCGTAAGGACGCTCCCCTGTCTCTGCCGTCCCCTTGCTCCTTTTGCATTGCGGATTAAAACATCTTCGCCGAATCCAGCAGAATCGTCACCGGCCCCTCGTTCGCCAGTTCCACCTTCATCATTTCCTGAAAGCGCCCGGTCTCGCATCGCAATCCGGCGGCGCGAATCTGTTCCACAAAGAACTCGTAAAGCTGGCGCGCTTTTTCCGGCGGCGCCGCGTCGTCGAACGACGGCCGCTTGCCGCGCCTTACGTCTCCGTAGAGCGTGAACTGCGAAACTGCCAATACGCTCCCGTCGACATCTTGCGCGCTGCGGTTCATTTTTCCTTCGGCGTCTTCGAATACTCGCAAGCCGGCGATTTTTTCCGCGAGGTAGGTAGCATCGGCCTCCGTGTCGTCCCGGCCGACTCCAAGCAAGACCAGCAACCCCAAGCCGATCTTGCCAGCGATCTCGCCATTCACCGCAACCTGGGCGCGGCTTACCCGCTGCACGACAGCGCGCATAGAATTCTCAGGCTCTTATATTTAAGGCTTCCCGGCAAGCATCGATTCATGCGCGGCTACCGCTTGCCAGCGTCCATCTCGATAAACGTAAATATCAGTGAAGCGAACTTTTGCCAGAACCTTGCCGGTTGCGTCCATTGCCGTCGCCAATCCCCGGATGTAGCCAAAATCTCCGTGCACCTGTGCGTGCATTTCCGTTAATTCATGATGCAGCGATGCATGCTTGCCAGCTTTAGCGAGAGTTGTGTCGCGATCCTGCAGCGTTCCGTCCGGGCCCGCGTCTTCAAACTCCGCGGCCAGCAGGCAGCTCAGGGCTGCGGAGTCGCGTTGTTCTAAAGCCTTGGCCCACGTTTGCTCATTCTGGAACAGCGCGCTCCCATCTTTTACCTGACCAGCCGGACAAGGCGCGGCATAAACCACTGGACACAACATCAAGAGCCACATCCCCACAACACGTTTCACTATGAACTCCCGTCAACCAGGCTGTGAACCGTCCAATCATAGCTTGCCCGCAGTTTGACCACGAGAACTTCCAACCGTTAGGATCAAGTGTCCCGATCCAAAGTTGGCCAAGGGTTTGCCCCGTGTGGCAATCCCTTCCTTTACACTAATTCACCGGGGCAATTACACTACACGTTCGCCTATTTTCAATGAGGTAACACCTGCGAGGGGCAAAATCGCGGAGGGGTGCGGGCGAAGGCCGGAGGGGAAGCGGAGACTGCGATCCCCGAATCCCGGCATCGAATTTCAAATCAAATCGAGCTAAAGCGAGGAGAAACATGGCAGCCGTTGACGAGAAAGTAAAGCAGATCATCGTAGAGCAGTTGGGTGTGGACGAGGGCGAAGTCACCTCCAGCGCATCGTTCGTGGACGACCTGGGCGCAGATTCACTGGACACAGTCGAACTGGTGATGGCCTTCGAAGAAGGCTTCGACATCGAAATCCCCGACGAGGACGCGGAAAAGATTCGCACCGTGCAGGACGCCATCGACTACATCGGGAAGCATTCGAAAGGCGGCAAGTAGTTTGGGACGCAGGGTCGTAGTTACCGGCATCGGCCTGATCTGCGGCGTGGGCAATACCACCGGAGAAGTGTGGAAGGCCGTGCTCGCTGGTAAAAGCGGCGTGGCCCGCATCACCCAGTTCGATTCCACAAATTTCGCCTGCCGGATCGCCGCCGAGGTCAAGAACTTCGATCCGCTGAACTTCATCGAGAAAAAAGAAGTCAAGAAGATGGGACGCTTCATCCACCTGGCCATCGCCGCCGCGGATGAAGCGTTTAAAATGTCTGGGCTGCAGATCACACCGGAGAACGACGAGCGGGTCGGCGTGCACATCGGATCCGGCATCGGCGGATTCGACATCATCGAACGCGAACACACAGCTTTGTTCGAAGGCGGCCCGCGCAAGATTTCCCCGTTCTTCATTCCAGCGGCCATCATCAATCTCGCCGCCGGCCATGTTTCCATGCGACTCGGCGCCAAGGGGCCGAACGAAGCCACAGCGACCGCCTGCACAACCAGCGCGCATTCGGTAGGAGATTCTTTCCGAATCATTCAGCACAACGATGCCGATGTGATGATCGCCGGTGGCTCCGAGGCCGCTATTACGCCAATGGGCGTCGGCGGGTTCGCCGCCATGCGCGCGCTTTCCACTCGCAATGACGATCCCGAAAAAGCCAGTCGTCCCTGGGACAAAGATCGCGACGGCTTTGTGATGGGCGAAGGCGCGGGCATTCTGGTGCTCGAAGAACTCGAGCATGCCCAACGGCGCGGCGCGCCCATCCTTGCCGAGATTGCCGGTTATGGCATGTCCGGCGACGCTTACCACATGACGCAGCCCGCACCCGAGCACGAAGGCGGATTCCGCGTGATGCGCAACGCCACCCGCGACGCCGGCATCAGCCCCGACAAGGTCGATTACGTCAATGCTCACGGAACCTCCACGCCCATTGGCGACACGCTTGAGGCCCACGCAATCCGCAACTTCTTCGGCGAGCGCAAAATTCCCGTGAGCTCCACCAAATCCATGACCGGACATCTGCTCGGAGGCGCCGGCGGCCTTGAAGCGGGCATCACGGTGCTGGCTCTGCGCGATCAGATCCTGCCGCCCACCATCAACCTCGTCACGCAGGACCCCGAAACCTGCGGCATGGATTTCGTCCCCAATCACGCCCGCAAGGCCAAGCTCGAATACGCTATGTCGAACTCTTTCGGCTTCGGTGGCACCAACGGCGCGCTGCTTTTCCGGAGATGGTCAGAGTAGAAGTTCCCAGCCATCTCATCAAATCCGCGAGCCGAAGGCCGCCCGCAAGTTCGCTTTCGTTTGATCAGCTATCCTAACTATCTGATTCCGGGTGGGTTCTCGGTTGACATAAAGTTGATCCGTCGTGCATTGACTGGGATCGGCCGGATGGCCGAGGCTGCAATTATGAAGACAATCCATCTCCTAGTTGGCAGCGTATTTTCGGGTCTCGCGCTTGCTGTCTTGGCTGCGACAGCGCAGGAAGCCCCGACTGCGGCCAAGGAGGGCAGCGCAGGGCCAGTGACGGTCGAGCGAGACAAAGAGAAAGAAGACCACGTCGCAAAACTGTTTGAGGGCATCCGTGCCGAGGCTGGACTCCCGCAGCTAAAGAGAATCAGACACCGCGCCGACCTTGAACAGGGAGTTTGCACAAGCGCCTTGACCGGCAAGCCTTCAAAACAAGGGTCAAGTTTTTACATAACCTCCGACCCAGAATCGATCACCCCCGAACTAAAGAAGATTGCTTCGCTCAACCGACTGGACTCAAATAAAAGGCCTTGGTATGAGAGGTACTCAGTGGCCGTCTGGCGGGTGAAGAACCCGACTGGAGGAGAAGTCGCGTATCGGGTGGGAGTCGGGATCTATGGGACCGCCCTGGGCGAGTTCGTCGACTGTCACTTCACCGATGACGTTTACTATTGCGGCAATTGGAAAAAATCGATTGCACGTCCGTGTCGGGGAAAGTGATGGTTCGGTGCACCCCTGCTTCGGGAGATGGTCAGAGTGCTGTTTTCGTGAAGCGGACTTTCACTTCCGCTTCCTTGGGGTTTTATTCCGTCCACGCGCCCTGCGCTCAAGTGCAGCGACAGCCGCAGTCGCCGATTCATTGGGACCATGCCTCCGGCCCTGGGCAAGGTCATCGAGTCCTTCGGCCAAGTGCCGGTCAATGACTGTTTTCGGTGTAAAGGTAATCTTGCCGTTTTCGAAGGACGCTTCCAGCAAATCCCCAATGTCCAGACGCACCCGCTTGCGGATGCTCTGGGGAATGACGACTTGGAATTTTGTTTTTACCGTGACCAGCTCCATTCAGAATCCTCTGTTGGATAGTTTAACAGTCGAACTCTCAAACTTCAACTTGCGATTTGGAGCATCCCCCGGCGATTGACTTGCCGCCTTCCTCCACGTAAGATTCGCCACGAAAAGGAGGCGGGATGCAACTACGGCTGGAAAGCCGCCCGGTTGGCGAGGTCTTGATTGTTCAGTGCCACGGACGCATCGTGGCCGGCAATGAAGTTTTCACCTTGCACTCTCACGTCGGAGACTCCATCGACAAGCACGGCGATGTCGTGCTGCAACTCGACCAGGTAGAGTTCGTTGACAGCAGCGGTTTGGGAGCCTTGGTGCGCCTCATGCAAGCCGCGCGCTCGAAAGGCGGAGACCTCAAACTCAGCGGCGTGCCGCCCAACATCCGCAAAGTGCTGCAACTCACCAATCTGCTCGCGCAATTTGAAACGTACGATTCGGTGGAAGAGGCCATCACCGCAGCCTACCTAGGCTCCAAATATTCGCGGGGAAAGGCTGGAGACGCGAGGCCGCGCCTGCTTTGCGTTTTCGAGTCGACCGATGTATGTACGTTTCTGCGCGAAGTGCTGTGCAGCGCTGGATACAACGCCATGACCACTCTGAGCCTCAACGACGCGCGCATCCTGCTCAAGGCAACCAAGGCGAAGCTCGTGGTAATTTCCGCGCGCATGCAATCCATCCATGGCAAACCCATTGCCAAGACGATGGAAGAAATCGATCCAACTGTCTCCGTGCTCGTTTTGGAAGAGAACTTTGCCACGCAAGATCCAGGAGAGGCAGCCGAAAAACTCCTGAACAGCGTGAGCAGCCGATTGGCTGTTCCGAATTAGCGGCCCCACCTTCCTTTTCTTTCAATCGCTTCCGAACGCTATGCCCGACCTTGGTGCCACTCTCATGGCACGTTCTGGCGTTGTACTAAGGCGTTCAGCTGGTTACCCTGAGTTACTGTCGCAATCGAAATGCTCCCCCCAAAAGTAACCTCGAATGGGTGTCGTTGAAAAAATTCCGACATTTCTAACCGTCGGCGTGCTCGTTATCATCTTCGTGTGTCTGAAGCGCCAGGCCCGCAGTGCCCGCCTCACACTTTGGACGATCGGATGGGCGCTGGTGTTCGCCCATTTCCTGGCGCAACTGCTGGAGCCGGATCACGGCCCGGTCAGCTCCTTTCTGTTAGCCGTCGATTCCGGATCGCTGCAGGCCGCCGCCGTCACTTTTCTGGTATCGGTTTCCTGCGTGGTGGAAGATTCCGTCAAGCGCATTCTCTTGCTGCTGGTGTTGGGCTTGCCGTCTGTGGTGTACGTGGCATGCACGTGCTACGACGTCCACGCCCACTGGCCTTACGTCTTGTGCCTGCTGACCTGCTTCGGCGGTGCGGCCGGCTTCTTCTTCGGGGTAACCCGCAGATTGTCGCTGTTTCTGACGACCACCACTTTGCTGTGTTCGTTTGCCGGAGCGTGGGCGATTCGTGCCGCTCTGCGCGGCTCCTTTGATGAAGGCGCCATAGTGCTCCTCGGAATCGGATTTGCTTTGTCTGGCGTCTTCATCTGCCGAAACTACTGGCGGGCATCGCCCGCTATGCTGACGATCGCCGGCGGATTCTTCTGCTGGGGAGCGGTGTTTCCTCTCGGCCTGCTGGTCGATCGCCTCGCTCCCAATCTGATTATTCCCGGTGAACTCTGGAACACCCCCAAGTTCTTCGTCGCCTTCGGAATGATTCTGGCCGTGGTGGAGGACAAGTCGGAATCGATCGCCGGCATGCAACTCAAGGCCGCCGTGCTGAACCGCCAGCTGGAACGTTTCTCGGCGCTCACTTCCC
Source organism: uncultured Acidobacteriaceae bacterium (assembly GCA_963743115.1). GTDB lineage: Bacteria > Acidobacteriota > Terriglobia > Terriglobales > Acidobacteriaceae > Sulfotelmatobacter. The sequence goes on from CAVUOM010000004.1 coordinate 279,751, forward strand.
GCCTGCTCGGCGGCGCCCGGCCTGACACAATTTGCCCGGCCATCGCTTCGGCAATCACGGAAGTCAGCAACTTCAGCGTAGCGGTGGTGCAACTTGAAGATGCCGAACGCAGGCTGCGAGTCGCAGGCTCGAGCGGACTCTCGGCAGCCTCGTTGCAGAGATTGCAGGCGCAAACCCAGGACTGGACGCTCGACCATATTAAGACTCTGTGTTCGCAATCCCGGCTCATGGGGAAGAACTCCTACGTGTTGCCTCCGCAGGAAACGATCCCTTTTCCCGACCTCGTGAAACCGAATGCACATTGGAAAAGCCGCGAAGAACTATTGATTCCGCTCTGCTCGGCCGGTGGCGCATACCTCGGTTGCATCCGAGTGGCTGCGCCCCGCGACGCGCATACGATCGATGCCCTCGAACTATCCCGCATCGAAATGCTGGCAGGCGATCTTGCCGTAGCCGTCGAACTGAAGGCGTTGCACACCCAGCTGGTCTGGTCGGAAAAGCTGGCCGCCCTGGGACAACTGCTGGCCGGAGTGGCGCATGAACTCAACAATCCTCTGACCGTCATCATGGGCTACAGCGAACTGATGAGCGAAGCCATCGCCGGGCCACAGACTCGGGATCAACTCGCGAAGCTGCTTGGCGAAGCCCGCCGCATGAAGCGGATCACCGACAACCTGCTGCGCTTTTCGCGGCAAAGCACGCGCGACACGCAAGCCGTGCAGCTCTCACCCGTGGTGCACGAGGTGCTGGCGCTGCGCGAATACTACACCCGCAGGCATAGCGTTCGAGTTGTGCTCGATATCGCGCCAGACCTCCCGCTGCTGGCCGTGAATGAAGATGAGATTAAACAGATCCTGCTCAACCTGTTCAACAATTCCAGCGACGCTCTCGAGGGCGTGGCCGGCAGCAAGCAGATCAGCATTCGTGCCTACCCGAGCGGAACTCGCGCGGTAATCGAAGTGGAAGATTCCGGGCCCGGCTTTGGCAACCTGAACCGCGCCCTCGATCCGTTCTATACCACCAAGCCCGTAGGCAAAGGAACGGGGCTGGGCTTGAGCGTCTGCTATGGAATCGTCAAAGAACGCGGCGGTGACCTGAGAATCGAGAACGTGCAGCCCCACGGCGCACGTGTCACCATCGAGTTACCGGGCGCGGATGCCTTGGCAGAGCCATTTATGGCTGCCGTGGCCCACGCCTGAGGTCGAGCGCCTGCGCGTTTGCCTGCCCACTCACCAGGCCAACTCAGGTAATGATACTTTTGTACTCCCGTCCTGCCCCTTAGGGTCTTTCTATCTTTTCTCCGGCACGCCACAATAAACTTTCGTACTGAAGACCGGTCCCCTGACATGGAAAAAGCCTTCGGCACTGCCCCGGCGCCCATTGCCACGAAGAAGGCAGCGGCTCGCGTTGCCCTGGTCGACCTCGAGGAATCCTCCCGCGCCCTGCTGAACAATTGCTTTCGCCAGTTCGGCATCGAGACGGTGCTCCTGTCCTCCGGCGCGGCGGAGCGCGTGCGCCAGGAGAAATTCGAGGCCTGCGTGGTCCCTCTGGGCACCGGTGCCGAAGCCGTCATGGAAGCGGCGCGCACTTCGCCTTCCAATAGCCGCATGGTGCTCTACGGTCTCGGCGGCAACGCGCAGGAAGCCATGCGCTATTCCAAGTTCGGCATCAACGCCATGTTTCAGGAGCCTCTGGAGCGGGCCTCGACTCTCAAACTGGTCCGCGCCACCCACATGCTCGTGCTCCACGAATTCCGCCGCTACGCGCGCATTCCGATCATGACCGAGGTCAACGTGGTCAGTTCGGATGGAACTCGCCTCGTCGCCTCCAGCCTCGAGGTCAGCTCCGGCGGCATGTCGCTGAAAAGCTCCGAGGATATCCCTTCTGGCACCAACGTCGAGATTTCCTTTTCCCTGCTCACTCTGCCGCGCGTCAACGTGCGCGGCGTTGTGACCTGGCACAAGAGCAAGACTTTCGGCATCCGTTTCGACCCCGCCGACGACCGCCGCCAAAAAGTCAAAAGCTGGATCGACACCTACCTGGAAGGCTAAACAAAGCGAGGGATCGCCACAGTTCAAGTGGGGACGGGCGCCTTCCGAGCCTGCCCCGAGCGAAGCCGAGGGGTCCAGCCAAGCGCAGCGGGGCGCGCCTTTGACTTTTGGTAGCGCAGCCCCGGGTGGCGCAGCGTTTCAGCGCTGTGGGTTTTCAGTCCCCGAGCTCCCTAACCCGAGCCAGGTCCGATTCACCGCCTTCCCATTACAATAAGCCTCGTGACCGATGCCAGCACAACTGAAACCCCCGCATCAGAAGTGGCTGCCGGTCCCAACCGCTTCACCCTCCGCCAGAGAATCATCCTCCGCATCATCATCGCCGCCGGATACACCTTCATCCGCTTAATCGGCCCCACGCTGCGTGTAAGTGTCTCGCGCGAAGAAGGCGCAGAAAAAACGCTCGACGAGCGCCCGCTCATCACTTCGTTCTGGCACGCCTGCATCATCCCCTCCACATACATCTTTCGCGATTTCGGAGTCCGCGTGATGAGCAGCAACAGCTACGACGGCGAATACATGGGACGCATCATCCGCAAATTCGGATTCGTCGCCGTCAAAGGCTCCAGCAGCCGCAACGCCGTCCGCGCTCTGCTCGGCCTGCGCCGCGCCCTGCAGGAAGGCTGGACGGTAGCCTTCAGCATCGACGGTCCCCGCGGCCCGCGCCACAAAGTGAAACCTGGTCCGGTAGCCTTGGCTCGCTCCTCCGGTGTCCCGTTGAGCATGTATCACACGGCCGTCGAGAGCGCTTGGGTCCTCAACACCTGGGACCGCCTCATCATCCCGAAGCCTTTTTCCCGCGTCCTGCTGCGCTTCGGCAAACTCATCCGGGTTCCGGCGGAAGCCAGCGACGAAGACCTCGAACGCTATCAACAGGAACTGCAGGACTCTCTCGACCGAGTCTGCGAATTTGCTGAACAGAATGTACAGAAAGTCGGCTCGCCAGAATTCGCGTACTATAGTTGACGGTCTTTGACAGAAGGGGGACGCAGAGATGGAAACCGCGACGGCCACCACCTATACCGCCACGAAAATTAGTCCCATGCTGGCAGCCGCTGACATGGAAGAGACTCTCGCGTTCTATAACGACATTCTCGGGTTCACTCCCTTGATGAAGTCCGCGGAGTACGCCATCGTCGAACGCGACGGCCAGACCATCCACTTCATGAAGGCCGCATCCGAAGAAGTTATGCGCTGCGTCCGCGGCCATACCGAAATCTACATCGAAGTCTCGAACATCGCCTCGCTGTGGGAGCACGTGAAGACGTTCAAAGACCGCTACAAAATCCGCGATCTATTCGACCGGGACTACGGCATGACCGAATTCCACATCAGCGATCCCAACGGCTGCCTGGTCTTTGTGGGAGAGCCAACCCGCGATCGGAAATAAGTCACGCGGACACAAGTCGGCTCTTCGCGATTTGACTTCCACCGCTCCCACCCGCTAAATTCCTCACACCACGATTTCCGTTCTTTGAAATGTCCTTCGGTTTGCGCGTCTTTGCCTCGGGGCAAAAGACAGGGAAGCGGGTGCAATTCCCGCGCTGTCGCGCAACTGTAAGCGAGAAAACCGCAGCCGGTCACTGGGAGCATTCCCGGGAAGGCCGCCTGCAGAATCCGGATGCAAGAGCCGATTGCCAATGGCTCCTTCATCCTCACTCGCAAAGCCAGGAGACCGGCGTAAACCGTCCACCTTAACCCCTTTCGCGTGAAAAGGAGGATCGTTATGCGCGCACTCTGCGCTTTGTTGTTGCTCTTCGTAGTTCTCGCGGCAGCCTCCGCTGCCGACCTCAAAGTCAAGGTCATCGACCCTCAATCCGCCGCTGTTTCCGGCGCACAAGTTTCGCTGATCGCGTTCGAAACCTCCATCAATTCCGGCGCCGTCGCGGGAACATACGAGGGAATGACGTACATATCTCCGGTCAGAACTGCCACCTCTTCCGCCGAGGGAATCGCCACGTTCACCGGAGTGCCCGGGGTTTCTGACCTGCAAATCAAGGTCCTGGCCCCAGGTTTCGCTCCCGCCAGCCTCTCGATCTCATTCAAAGATCACATCGACATCCAACTGCACCTGGCCACGGCTTCGGAGACGGTCGTCGTCACCGCGACCCGAACTCCTATAACGGCCGAACAATCCGGCGCCAGCATCTCCACTCTGCAGAGCGCACAACTCGAAACCATGAATCCCATCGCCGCCGACGATGCCGTCCGCTTTCTCCCCGGCGCCGTCATCAACACCGCAGGCCAGCGCGGAGGCCTGTCGTCCCTGTTCGTGCGCGGCGGTGAGTCCACATACAACAAAGTGATCGTCGATGGCGTAACTATCGATAACCCAGGTGAGACCTTCGACTTCGGCACCCTGCCCCTCACCGAAGCCGATCGCGTCGAATTTCTACGGGGCACGCAGAGCACCTTGTACGGCTCTGATGCGATGACCAGCGTTCTGCAAGTCTGGACACGCACCGGCAGCACTTTCACGCCAGAATTCCGCTTCGGCGCCGACGGCGGAAACTTCGGAACCGCCAACGGCTACACATCTCTGGCCGGCGCCCGCGGACGCTTCGACTACAACCTGTTCGGGGATCAATTCAACAGCACCGGCCTGGGCGTGAACGACGCGTACTCGGATTCGCTCGAGGGCGCGAACCTTGGCGTGGCGATCACCGACAAAGTCACACTGCGCCTGCGCGGACGCCACTCCAACAGCTATACCGGCTTGCCCGGAGAATGGAATTTCAACGCCGATCCGCTTCTCGCTCCCGATTCCAGCGAATCCGCGCATCTCAACAACACTCTGGGAAGCGTGGAACTTACCGTGGCCGCCCCTTCGGGATGGCAGCACCGCTTCACCGCCTTCGATTCCCTCTATCGTTACACTGATTCAAACCTGAACCCTCCTGCTGACAGCTACGACAGCTTCGCCGATCTCTACCTCACCCACGTCAACCGTGTGGGATTCGAATATCAGGGCGATTACTCGGAACGCAACTGGGCACACACCACCTTCGGATATCGCATAGAAAACGAAACCGGCGTAGTGAGCGACATGGACTTCCCGCCTCCCGCTTCTGGCCAGCGCCTGGATCAGGACGCATACCTGCAACAACAATTCATACTGGGCAGGCTTTCGGCAATTGCCGGCGGACGTTTCGTCCACAGCAGCGCCTACGGCAACATCGGCGTGCCGCGGGTTGCGCTCACTCTACTGGCGTTGCGCGGCGGAGAACTGTTTTCCGGAACCCGTCTCCGTTTTTCCTACGCTGTCGGCTACATGGAGCCCGCCCTCTACCAGGCTTTCGGTGAAATTGCCTACGACTACACCTCAAACCGTAGCCTGTTACCGGAGCGTACCCGCGCCTTTGAAGCCGGCTTCGAGCAGAAATTGTTTGCCGGCCGCTGGGCCCTAAACGCAACCTACTTCAACAATCTTTTCCACGATCAGATTGAAGCGATACCCACCTCTTCGGGCGCATACCAGTTCTTCAACCTGCAGCAATCTTTTGCTCAAGGTGCCGAAGTTGAGGTGCAGGGCAAGATCCGCCCAAGGTTGCTGCTGACCGCGGCCTACACCTATACCTCGACCCAAATTCTAGAAAATCCGGAGTGCACGCCGGCAAATCCTTGCAGTTTTCCTTACGCTCCAGGAGATCCCTTGCTGCGCCGCCCCAGGCATTCCGCGACAAGCCTGCTCAGTTATGTCGGCACGCGCTGGGGTGGTAATCTCGCCGGAAGCTTCGTAGGCCCGCGCCCTGATTCCGATTTCGACGGCTTCAACATCGACCACGCCGCCGGCTACGTCCGTGTCGATCTCGGCGGATGGTATTCCATCAACCGCCGAGTCACGGCCTACGCGAACGTCGCGAACGCCCTCGACCGCCGCTACAACGAAGTCTTAGGCTATCCCGCCTTGCCAATAAACTTCCGCGCCGGCTTCCGCTTCCGCATAGGAGGGGAATAAATGAGAAAAAAGTAAAGGAAGCGGAATCAGGAAGAATCGTGTGGGGACGGGCGCCTTCGCCCGTCCCGCAGAGCGCAGCGAGGCGCATTCTTCACAACACCGCAAGCTTAGGATTTTGCTTTGGAATCGACCCCGAGGAAGGCACAGACCCGCTCAGCTAACCTTTTCAGGCTCCCTAACAATGGCCATCGGCATCATCGACGCCGCCATCTTCCCCCCGAAATACTTGGTCCGCGCCAGCATCAGCTTCTCGATGTCACGCCCGCTCAGCGGCTGCTGCCGCCCCAGCAGGTGCGTGACCAGCGCAATCTGCGCAAAGTGTTCCACGGTCTCCATCTTCATATAGGCGTGCTCGATCGTATCCCCGTAGGTCACCACGCCGTGATTCGACATCAGAATGGCATCGTAGTGCGGCACGTAAGGCTCCAGCGTCTTCGCCAGTTCCGAAGTCCCCGGAGTGCCATAGCGCGCCAACGGAATGCATCCCAATCCCATCACCACTTCACAAACCAGCGGCTCAGTGAGCGCCATGCCGGCAGCGGCGAATCCGGTCGCAGTTGGCGGATGCGCATGCACGATCGCCTGAATATCAGGCCGCGTACGGTACACCAGCAAGTGCATACCAATCTCGCTGGTCACATTCCGCCGCCCCGCCACCCGCCTGCCTTCCAGGTCTACAATCACCATGTCCCGGGCCCGCATCGCGCCTTTGCTGACACCGGTTGGGGTCACCAGAATTCTCTCACCATCCAGCCGGACGGACAGATTCCCGTCCATCGCCGCCACGAACCCGCGCTCGTGCAGCATCCGCCCGTAGCGGACAATTTCTTCCCTGTGTTTCCGTTCAGCGGACATGGAATACACTCTCGGGGGAGCGACGAAAAAAGCGGCTAAAGCTTCAGCCCCCGCATACTACCGCACTTGGCTGGATCAGACAAACAAATTTACGAAAACAGACAAACAAATTGCCCAGGAATAAACCATGAACCGTTCTAGTCTATGCCCCAATGTCCACCTGCATTCCCCCTTATAATCTGACACCGTGCGGGTTTCCGATTTCCACTTCCACCTTCCTGACAGAACTCATCGCCCAGGAACCTCTCGCCGCCCGCGATGGCTCCCGCATGCTGCACCTGCAGCGCACCAGCGGCCGCTATTCCGATCGGCTGTTCCGCGACTTCCCCGACCTTCTGCAACCCGGCGATCTCGTTGTCTTCAACAATACCCGCGTTTTTCCCGCCCGGCTTTATGGCCGCCGCGAAGGCGCTCGCGGCCGCATCCAAGTTCTTCTAACCCGCCAACTCTCCATCAGTCCCAACGATTGGGAGTGCCTGGTTCGCCCCGGCCGCAAAATCGGAGTCGGCGAACGCCTCTTCTTCGGCGAGCAAAATGAACTGGAAGCCAATGAACTCCAGGCCGAAGTCCTGACCCGCGCCGAATTCGGCGAGCGCCAAATCCGCTTCCACCCCCTCAAGAATAACGATGATTTCTTCGCCGCCCTAGATCGCATCGGCCATGTACCGCTCCCGCCCTACATCGCGCGCCCGGATTCCCCCGACGATCGCGAGCGCTACCAAACCGTCTATGCCCAGCAGCGCGGATCGGTGGCCGCGCCCACCGCCGGTCTCCACTTCACACCGGAGATTCTCGACCGAATCCGTCAGCGCGGCATCGAGACCGCCGAGATCACGCTGCACGTCGGCCTAGGAACTTTCCAACCAGTCCGCGTCGACAGGGTCGAGGATCACAAACTCCACTCCGAGCCCTATTCCATCTCCGCCAACGCCGCATCAGCCATCAATCAGGCTCTCGGCAGAGCCCGTCGCATTATCGCCGTCGGCACCACGACGGTTCGCACGCTCGAACATGCCATTCGAGTGGGTGCGGGAACAATCGCCGCCGGCCCAGCAGTGGCCGACCTCTTCATCTACCCAGATCCCGAAATCGGTTTCGAATTCAAAGTGGTCAAGGCGATGCTGACGAACTTCCACCTACCGCAATCCACGCTGCTGATGCTGGTCTGCGCCTTAGGCGGACAAGAGAACGTCTTGCGGGCATACGAACACGCAGTCTCCGAGCGCTACCGCTTCTACTCCTATGGAGACTGCATGTTCCTCGAATGAATCGCCCGCTGCGTTATACTCATCCGGGAGCAGCCATGGCCACCGCAATAAACCAGGTCCCAATCAAAGATTTCGTCACCCAACTCCGCAAGTTCCCCGAAGCCGCGTTTGACGAAACCGAGCAACTCCGCAGATTCCTGCAAGACAACCCACTCAACCCTGACTCGCTGGCCCCCTATTTAACCTGGGACCGCCAGCACTACACCCGCAACCTGATCGACAAAAATCCGCTCTACGAACTAATCGCCGTCTGCTGGGAGATCGGCCAGGCTAGTTCCGTCCACAACCACCGCGACCAGAACTGCTGGATGGCCGTCCCCATCGGCCGTTTGATGGTGGAGAATTTTCACGTCGTTCATCAGGATCTCGCCCAGGGCAAGTCCACCATCAAGTCCACCGAGACCGTTGAGATGAATGTTTCCCAACCCTGCGCCGTCGATCCGCTCGCGCCCGTCCATCGTGTTTTCAATCCCCGCGAATTCAATCAACGCGCCGTCAGTCTGCACGTTTATTCCCGCCCTTTCGACACCTGCGTCGTCTACTCCGCCGAGCAGGGCACCTGCGGTGAAATCCAACTCCACTACACCACCGAATACGGAAAACCAAGGTAACTTCCACGGCCAAGAAAACTCTTGGTCACCAAGCTCCCCCAGCGGTATCTATGGAGTGGGGCTCGGGAGTATGCATAGGATCGTTTCATGGATGCTGGTGGGCGTCGCTTTGGTGGCGGCCTGCGTCTATTACCAGAACCACCCTCCCGAGCTAAAGGGATGGACCACCGAAAAATTGCGAGCGCTTGAAGCCAAACCTGCGACTCCCGATCAGGCCCCGGTCACCACGATGGTAAGCCCACTCGAGGCCTTGATGGGGAAGGTCGCCACGCCCCAGACCACCGACCCGCAGACCACGGAAACAGAACAAGAGCCGGCGCGGCCGTGGAAGCCGCATCCCAGCGACCACGTTGGTCCGTCACCTGTAGGCACCAGCACCGCCATCGTGCACAAAACATTTGCCGTCACTTCTACTGCAAAATTTCCCTTCGAAGTTCCGCCCCACGCCGCCAGCCCGCAACTGCACGGAACTTATCACTCGTATGCGAAAACCTCCGGGGCGCAATCCGCCGATGAAAACGGAGACATCGACCTTCTCCTGATCAATGAACAGCAGTACGCAGATTTTCTTAATGGCAATCCCGCCGACGTGGTCTATTCCGTCGACTCCTCCCATGATCAGGATGTAAGCTTGGGCCTTCCCGCCACGCTCGACCACCCAGTGCGGTACTACCTCGTCTTCCGCAACAGCTCCAGCAAAGCAGGAAAAAAGATAGTACAAGCCGACTTCCGAGTAGATTTCTAGCGCTCGTCTTCATGCGCGGACGGGCTCGTGTGGGGACGTGTAGGTGTGGGGACGGGCGCCTTCGCCCGTCCAGCCAAGCGCAGCGAGAGCGTTCGGCAGCGTCTGAGATGACGGCCTCCGCGACCCACTCCGACTGCTAAACTACTGCCTTGCCCCCGCAAACAAAATCCCCGCAACCTGACTCCACTCCAGCGCCCGCCGCCGAAGACCGCATCTTCCTGATCGACACCATGTCGTTCATCTTCCGCGCCTACCACGCCATGGCCCGCCAGCGCTCCATGTCCACCAAAGCCGGACTTCCCACCGCTGCCGTCTACGTCTTCGTCAACATGCTGCGCAAACTGCGCGACGATTTCTCCCCCAACTATCTGGCTGCCGTCTTCGACGTAGCCGCCAAGACTCACCGCGCCACGCAGGCCGAAGCCATCACCACCATCCGCAAGTTCGACATCAAAACTCAAACCTTCACCGAAGTCGAATACAAAGGCTACAAAGCCAACCGCACCGCCATGCCCGAGGACTTAGCCCAGCAGATCCCCTACATCCGCCGCGCCCTCGAAGCCTACCGCATCCCCATTCTCGAACTGGCCGGCTTCGAAGCCGACGACGTAATCGGCACCCTCGCCCGCAAAGCCGCAGCCGCAAAGCATCCCGTCTACGTAGTCTCCAGCGATAAAGACATGATGCAGCTCGTCAACGACGATGTTCACATCCTGAACCCTCCCAAAGACAATCTCATCTGCGACGCCGCCAAAGTCGAAGAAATTCTAGGAGTCCCTCCCGAGCGCGTAATCGACATCATGGCCCTCCGCGGCGATTCCGTCGACAACATCCCTGGAGCTCCCGGCATCGGCGACAAAGGCTCAGTCGAAATCATCAAGCGCTTCGGCTCGGTCGAGCAAGCCCTCGACCGCGCCAACGAAGTAGAAAAGAAAACCTACCGCGAATCGCTCCAGAACAATCGCGACACGATCCTCTTCAGCAAAAGCATGGCCACCATCGACACCAACGTCCCCGTCGAGTTGAATGTCGAAGCCATGCGCGCCGGCCAGCCTGATCTCGATCTCCTCCGCCAGCTTTTCACCGAACTCGAATTCACTTCGCTGTTGAAAGAGCTGCTGCCCGATGTCCAGGTCACCGAATCTCATTACAGCGAAGCCCAATCCGCCGCAGATGTAGAGAGTGTGTTGAATTCCGTCGTACGGGAAGGCTCGCTAGCTATCGCGGTCGAGCTAGAACAAGTCGAATCAATTCCGGAGACCGAGGAAGAAGCTGTTGAAGAAGAACCGCAGTCCGGCATGCTTGCGCTCACCGACGATTCATCGCCAACCACCGCACCAGAGCCCGCCGTCCGCCGCGTCGCCATCTCCGCAGCCGCAGGCTTCGCCACGATCGTGAAGCTCGACTCCGCCAGCGCCGCAGCGAAGCTACGAACCATCCTCACCGACACCACACCCAAAGCAATCCACGACTACAAAGCCGCGATTCACGCGCTAGCTCCCCTGGGCATCAGCCTGCAAGGCGTCGTGCACGATCCCATGCTCTACTCCTACTTGTTAGACCCCACCTACTCCTCGCATCGCCTCGCCGACGTAGCCCTCCGCCGCTTCAATCTAAAACTAAGTGGTGACTTGGCCGAAGCCGCCGACGTTACCGGAAGGCTAATGACGGCTCTCCGCGAAGACGTGAAACAGGCAGGCCTAACCAAGCTCTACGAAGAAATCGATCTCCCGCTAGTCCCAGTTCTAGCCCGCATGGAGCAGGCCGGAGTAAAAATCGACACTGCCGCGCTATCGAAGATGTCGACTGAGCTGGAGCGCGAGAGCACAGCCAAAGCAAAAGAAATCCACGAGCTTGCCGGAACCGAATTCAATATCAGCTCCCCCAAGCAACTAGCCGACGTACTCTTCAATCGCCTGAACCTTCCGAAACCAGTAAAGTACGGCCGAGGACGTGTTACATCGACCGCCGTCGATGTCCTCGAAGCCTTGGCGGAAGAACATCCCATCGCCAGAAAAGTTCTCGACTACCGCCAGCTAACCAAGCTGAAATCCACCTACGTCGACACTCTGCCAGCATTGATCAACCCGTCCACCGGACGCCTGCACACAACTTTCTACCAGGCAGGTACAGCGACGGGTCGCCTTTCCTCCGCCAATCCCAATCTGCAAAATATTCCCATCCGCACCGAACTAGGCCGCGGCATCCGCGCCGCCTTCATCGCCGAACCCGGCCACGTCCTTCTGACCGCCGACTATTCGCAGATCGAACTCCGCCTCCTGGCCCACTTCTCCCACGATCCGCTCCTGGTCGAAGCCTTCCGCCGCGGCGACGACATCCACACCCTGACCGCCTCGCAAGTCTTCGGAGTCCCGCCGTTAATGGTCACCGCCGATCATCGCCGCCAGGCGAAGGTCGTAAATTTCGGCATAGTCTATGGCCTCTCGGCCTTCGGCCTCTCGCAAAATCTGGGCATCGAAACCGCCGAAGCAAAACTGTTCATCGCCAACTATTTCGAAAAGTACAAGGGCGTCCGCGCCTTCATCGACAAGACGTTAGAAGAAGCCCGCCGCGACCTGAAAGTAAGAACCCTCCACGGCCGCATCCGCCCCATCCCCGACATCAACAGCAAAAATTTCACCCAGCGGGGCTTCGCCGAACGCACCGCAGTAAACACCCCGCTGCAAGGCACCGCAGCAGACCTGATCAAAGTAGCCATGATCAGAATCGACGCGGCTCTGCGAGTGCAAGAACTGAAGTCAAGAATGACCCTTCAAGTCCACGACGAACTAGTTTTCGAAGTCCCCCAGAAAGAAGTGGAAAGAATGCAATCTCTAGTCCGCGAGCAAATGGAAAAAGTCCACGAACTGGCCGTGCCGTTGTTAGTAGAAATGGAAGCAGGCCCGAACTGGAGAGACCTGGATTAGTTCGTGTGGGTCGGACACTCCTGTCCGACGACTGCCGGCGCCAAGAATGAAGCGGGTGCCCCGTCCTTGTCCCTCCGTTCTTTGGAGGTACAGAGCCTGCCCTGAGCGAAGCCGAAAGGGCGGGGATTTTGATTACCTAGACAAGAATAGTTAGCCCTTAAACTCCCAGCCTCTTCTGAATCTCCCCGGCAATCCCCGCCGCAAGCGCCTGCATCTTTTCCTCCGACTCCGCCTCCACCATCACGCGAGCCAAAGCCTCAGTCCCCGAATACCGAACCACAACGCGCCCGTTCCCATCCAGCTCCCGCTCAGCAGCATCAATCGCCCGCTGCACCTCGGGCACCTGCGCAAACGGAATCTTCTCCCGGACCCGCACATTCTGAATTTTCTGCGGAAAAACTTTCAAATCTCCCACCAACTCCGCCAGCGTCTTCCCCGAACGCGCAATCACATCCATCACCCGCAAAGCGGTCAGCAAACCATCGCCAGTAGTAGCATCGCCATCGCGAAAAATAATATGTCCCGACTGCTCCCCGCCCAAAGTAGCCCCCGTCTTCAGCATCTCTTCAAGAACATATTTATCGCCCACATTCGCCCGCAACATCCGAATCCCCGCTTTCTTCAACGCAATCTCGACTCCCATGTTCGACATCGTAGTAGCGACCACAACCGACCTGTTCAACTTTCCTCGCGCCTGCAAATCGCGGGCCGCCACGAGCAGCACACCATCGCCATTCACAACACGGCCCGCGTCATCGCAAAACAAAGCCCGGTCAGCATCACCGTCAAACGTAACCCCCAGATCAAACTTCCCGCCAGACGCAGCCACAGTCTTCCCCAAAGTCTCGGGATGGAGCGCCCCGCACCCCTGATTAATATTTCTCCCATCCGGCGTCACATGAATAAACGTAGCCTGGATTCCCAATTCACGAAACAACTCCGGAGCCTCGGCGGTAGCCGCACCATTGGCGCAATCTACCAGCACCCGCGTCCGGCTCAAGTCCGATGAAACACTCCCTGCCAGCGACTCGATGTAAGCCTTGCGCAGCGCGGCTTCTCCCGGCAAAGACGGTCCAGCAACTTTCAACGCCGTATCGTCCATCACTCCCGGCTTCGCCAGCAGCGCGAAGATTTCCTGTTCAATCGCCAGCTCGCGCGCATCGCTCAGCTTAAATCCGTCCGCTGAAAAAACTTTGATTCCGTTATCCGTCCACGGATTATGCGAAGCCGAAATCACCACTCCCGCGGCAAACCCGCGCGACCGCGCCAAGTACGCCACCCCAGGCGTCGTGATCACGCCCGCGCTGTGCACCTCTACCCCCACCGCCGCTAGTCCCCCCGCGACGCGGTCCGCAATCCATCCGCTCGATTCCCGCGTATCCTGGCCCATCACCGCCCGCGCCCTCGGCGTCGCGCGAATCAGCTCATGTCCCAGCGCCCGCCCAATCAGATACGCGCTGTCCGCAGTCAAAGGAAATTCCCCGGCCACGCCGCGTATCCCATCCGTGCCAAACAATTGTCTGCCTTGATTGCTCATAAACGATTGCTCATAGAGTGTGCGGGTCCACAAAGAGGCGGATGCCGAAATCTCGAATGCCCTGCGGTGGATGATAAGCGATGCGCCTAGGGAGATGGATGTTTTCCGGGGGGCCAGACCCGCGTTCTAATGTGCATACGAGAAATTGTTTAGCGAGTCTCAACTTTCTTCTCCTCGGCTTCGTCGTCGGCCAATGCGCCTTTTAAGCTTAGCGAACACATAAAGCACACCGAACATTAAAAACCAGAACGCCCAGTCGGTCGCTGTCCGCACAATGAACCAGCCCATCATTGAGTTGGATTGACCTGGGGGGAAGACCGCGTACGATAGGTGCGTGCCTGGGGTGGGGATGCCGAGTTTCTCGAATCCCAAGCTATATAATGCCAAGGCCAGGGAAACCACAGCATCCGCAAGTAGAAGCATCCCCCGCAAAACTGCTTTATCCATGGCTCTTCCAGATGCCTGGTTTGAGTTTTAGCCCCTGACGTCCGCCCGCTCTGAACGAACCCGAGATGACCAGAAACAACTCAACGCCCGTTCGCCGCAGGCGCACTCGGTTCGATGATCAACGTCACTCGCACCGGCACCACCTGCACCACTCCCAAATCCCGCGGAAGGTGAATCTGCTGCGCCGTAAGGGGAAACGTGTGCTGGCCCGGTTCGGCATCTTTCAGGTCCAGATCTGCGTGGATGTCCGTCGGCCGCAGCTCCCGGATCATTTGCTCCGGTCCGCGCACTCGAACCTGTGCCTCAGGGGCAGTGACCGAATTGATCTCCAGTTGCGGAGGAACGTGTCGAAACTCAATCGGCACGCGCAGTGTAACTTCCGCGGGTTGCTGGTCCGGCGCAATCGCTAGCCACAGCCCCGTCGCCAGCACCAGCGACAAAAGTTTCAGCCAGAAATTATGCAGCACCCAGCGCCGAAAAAAACTAATCATAGCGGCCGCTCCGTCTCCGCATCACCGTCTCCCTCGGAGCTCATCTGCGCACCGGCCCGCAACGGCGATTCCTGCGCCCCATCCGACTCATCGCTCTGCGGTCCAACCGTCGGCAACGCCACCGGCGACATATACCGCCGCAGCTCACTGCTCAGCCGCTCGCGTAATTGTTCCACCGTCAGGTCGCGTTCAATCTTGCCACCCAGGGCCATGCTGATCGCGCCCGTTTCTTCCGAAACAATCACGGCAATCGCGTCCGTCTCTTCCGTGATCCCAATCCCGGCCCGGTGCCGCGTCCCCATCTGCGTCGACAGCACCGGATTCATCGACAGCGGTAGAAAGCAAGCCGCCGCCGCCAACCGGTCTTTCTGGATAATCACCGCTCCATCATGCAACGGAGCGCTCGGCCGGAAAATTGTCGCCAGCAGATCGTAAGAAAGCCGCGCGTCCATCGCCACGCCGCTCTCGATATATGTCCGCAAGCCAATCTCGCGCTCGATCACGATTAATGCGCCGGTTTGATGTTGCGAAAACAGATTCGCCGCCAGCACAATGTCGTCGTACGAATCCCCTTCCACCGCCGACCCGCGCAGAAAGCTGACCCGCCGCCCCACATCCGACAACACGTGCCGGATCTCCGACTGAAATACCACAATCAGCGCAAACACTACATAAGGCAACAAATGGCTGACCAGCCAATTCAACGTAACCAGTTCGCCAATTCGTGCCAGGTAAAACGCCGCCGCCACCGCCGCCAGTCCCGCCAGCATCGGCGCCGCCCGCGTCCCCCGGATCATCACCAGCACTTCGTAAATGATGGCAGCCACCAGCAGAATGTCGAGCACCGTAAACGACACTCGCGACCATGGCGCCATCATATGCATCGCCGGATCACTCCGTAGAAATTTCAACCGCCGGAACTCAACATTCTAATGCAGGTTCTCCCAGGTCATCCTGAGCGTAGGAGGTGCGTCACGAAGTGCAGCACCTCCGAAATCGAAAGCCTGCCCTGAGCGAAGCCGAGGGGGACCGCATACCCGCTGGTGCCACCGCGATCCCCGCAAGGAGTTTCGATCACTTCTCCGGTTCGCGGCGTCCCATCTTGCCGCCGCCCGCCTTCTTCACCACCGCTCGAATCTCCCCCCGCGCCACGCGCGCCGAAATCTCATCCCCCGCCTTCATCACCCCAGCATCCTTCACCAACTGCCCCGCCCTATCAAACACCAAAGCATACCCCCGCTCCAGAATCGCCAGAGGAGAAAGCGCCTCCAGCGCCGTACCCATGCGTTCCAGGCGGACCTTATTCTGCAAAAGCTGATTCTTCATCGCCGCAGCCAACGCCGCCGTCCCCGCCGCAAGCTCTCCGCGGATTCCCGCCAGCACGCGCCGCAAATCATAATGCCGCACTATCGCCGCCAGCGTTTCCCAACGCCGCCGCATCAACTCCAGCGCCTGCCGCTCCCCGCGTTCCAGCCGGTAAGTCAGATCATCAAGCTGCTGCTGCCGCTGCCGGATCAAGTCCATCATCCGGGCGAACGCGCCGTCCTGCGCCCGCTCCATCAGCGCGTGCCGTGCCTCGAGCAGCCGCCGCTCCATCGCCCGCACCAGCCGCTCCCGCACCGCCTCCGCCTGCGTCTCCACTTCCAACCTCGACCGGATCACCAACTCCGCCGCCGCCGAAGGCGTTGCCGCCCGCAGGTCCGCCACAAAATCCACAATCGTAAAATCCGTCTCATGTCCCACCGCCGAAATCACCGGAATCTCCGATGCCGCCACCGCCCGTGCCAGACCCTCATCATTGAACGCCGCCAGGTCCTCCGCCGACCCTCCGCCGCGCCCCACGATAATCACTTCCACGCTGCGGCTCTCATCGCTGCGAACGTCATTGAAATACCGCACTCCAGCCGCGACTTCAGCAGCCGCGAAATCCCCCTGCACCTGCGCCGGATAAATCACCGCATTCGCCGAATGATGCCGCCTCTGCAAAATATTCAGAATGTCGCGCAGCGCCGCCGCCTGCGGCGAAGTCACAATCCCAATTCGCCCCGGCAAAGTCGGGATCGCTTTCTTCCGCTCTGCCGCAAACAGTCCCTCCGCCGCCAGCTTCGCCTTCAGCTGCTCGAACGCAACCTGCAACCCTCCCGCACCCTTCGGCTCGATATATTCCGCCGCAATCTGCAACTCCCCGCGATCCTCATAAATCGTCACCCGCCCCCGCACCACCACCTGCATCCCATCGGCCGGACGAAATCGCAGCAGCCGCGCCTTCGAACTGAACATCACCACCCGAATCTGCGCGTTCCCATCCTTCAGCGTGAAATAAAGATGCCCCGAATCCGGCGCCCGGAAATTCGAAATCTCCCCCTCCACCCAAGCATCGGAATACTCCCGCTCCACATGAGTTCGCACCGCCGCAACGAGAGAACGCACAGTCCAAACCCGCCGCTCCGGCGGAGTGAACCTGAACCCGAGCTGATCAGTCAGTGACATAGGTCAGAAGAAAAGCCGCGAAGCGGCGAAAGAATGCAGCCCAAAGCCTGCCGAAGAGGCGCAAGCCCTGGGTAATCTCACATACGGCGAACCAGCCCCGAAGGGGTGCAAGAAAAAGGTGTCACCGCCGCCACCGGCTCACCAAATACAACAAAACCGAAAGCACCACACTCAACACCACCGAAGTAGCCAGCGGAAAATACACCGTAGTATTTTTCCCGCGATACAAAAAATCTCCCGGCAACCGCCCCAAAGGCAAGTTTGTCCGCCCCAGCAGCATCAGCACAATCCCCGCCACCACAATCACCGCACCCAACCCAACCAGCAGCTTGCCCAACTCACTCATAAAAGTCTCAACTCACTTCGCCCGATACACCGTCTTCCCCGCCACCATCGTCCACAAAATTTTCGTATCCCGCATCTCCTCCGGAGAAACCGTCAACACATCGCGGTCGAGCAAAACCAGATCCGCGCGCTTCCCCGCAGCAATGGTCCCAATGGAGCCCTCCATATTCATAGCTCGCGCCGAATTCCGCGTATAGGCATAAAACATAGCTTCGCGCGGCATGTCTTGCGAAGCATCCAGCACTCCCTCCGACCCCCGACGCGTCTCCGCCTGATAAATCGCCCGAAACACGTTCGCCGTCGAAACCGGCCAGTCGCTCGCTCCCGAAATAATCCCTCCACTATCCAAAATCGACCGCGCCGGATACTGCCACTTATAAATCTCCGGATCCAGATAAGGCTTCAGAATCTCAATCGTGTCCGGACTAGCCTCCGCCCAAAAAAGCTGCAGCGCGCTAACCACGCCCAGCTCCCGGAACCGCGGAAAATCCTCCGGCTGAACAAACTGTTCATGCGTAATCGTATCCGGCAACCCGGAATTCCCATTCGCCTTGCGCGCCGCCGCGATCCCATCCAGCGCCGCCGTCACTGCGCCGTCGCCAATCGCATGCACGTGAATAATCAATCCCTGCTTGTCCGCCGCCACGCACAACTCAGCAAATTTCTTCGGCTCAAACAGCAGATCCCCATTGCGCCCCGTATTCCTGTATGGCTTGCTGAGATGCGCCGTCTGCGACGGAAACTCCACCACGCCATCAGCAAAAACCTTGATCCCGGTCACATGCAGATGAGGCACATCCTTGTAAGCCGCGCGCGTCTTCTGCACTCCAGCCAGCTCCGCCACCGGATCCTTAGCAAACACCTGGGGAAACGCCACCACCTCCGAATTCAGCTCACCCCGGTCCGCAAGCATTTTGTACGCCCGCAAAACATAATCGTTTGCCAGCGGATCAAGCCACGCCGTGATCCCAAGGCTGTGGTTGTATTCAAGAGCGGCCCGTCCCGCGGCTAGCAACTGATCAGCAGTGAACTCAGGCAGCAGCGGCTCGATTTTCTCCATGCCCGCGTCCACCAGAAATCCGTTCGGCCGCCCGTCTTTGTCCGCGCCGTAATAACCGCGCTCCTCAACCGAAAGCTTCTGCAGAAAGTCAGGCGTGATCCCGGCCCGCTGCAACATTTCCCGATTCGCCCAAGCCGTATGCCCATCCATCCCGCGCAAAAGAACGCTCTGCTTTTCGTAAGCCCCAGTGCTGAACTCGGCATTGAGCACATCAGGATGCGACCAGAACTCAAGCGGCAGGCCAAGAATTTCAAGAACGTCGCCGCGCATACCCCTGCCAGTCTTCTTCGCGTCGGCCACAAAAGGCGCCAGCTGGTCGAGAGTCCCCACCTTGTCGCTGGCATCGGCCGAAATTAAGCTCAGCCCGCCGTCGATCGAGTGACTGTGCGAATCGATGAACCCGGGGAAAAGACTCTTCCCTTCCAGATCAGTGCGCTCCGCCTTCGCGGACACAGACCTAACCACCTCGGCAAAGTTGCCCACAGCTACAATCTCGCCCCCGCGGATCGCCACCGCCTCCGCATAAGGATTCTGCGGATCCCCGGTGAACACCTTGGCGTTAAAGAGAATCCGCTCCCCGGAATTCTCCTGTGCTGAAATCGAAGAACCTGCCCGAAAAAAGATCGTCGTAACCCAGAGCGCTACCACAAAACGCAGTGAAATTCGTCTCACGGAACCATCCTCTCCCCCGCCAATATCCCCGATTCACCAGCAAGCCCTAACGTCATTTTCCCCTCTTGTCACCGCCACGGCTGCAGACCGTGAAAACCACCGGGTTCGCGCTTCCCGCGGCCCATCCCGCCTGTACCAACGAGTTTGTCTTAACCGAAGAACCCTGCCATAATGCCGTTATTGCGGGCGTAACAGGAGAGATTCAGCAAGCGCCACCTCCTCCCGCCACTCCGTCCGCCGTACCCTGCCCCGCTAAAAGCAGCACCCCGGAGGTCTCATCATGCCGCTCCCCCGACATTTTGTCACGCGACTCATCTTAACCGCCTTCTCCGTTTCCTGCTGTTTCGCCGGCGGCGCACCCCTCGCGTTCTCCCAGAACGTCCTCACCTACCACAACAGCACTCTCCGCTCGGGACTCAATTCCTCCGAGACCGCGCTTACCCCAAGCAACGTCAATTCCGCGTCCTTTGGAAAGCTATTCACTCTTTCCGTCGACGGATTGGTCGACGCCGAGCCTCTTTATCTTTCAGCAGTTCCCATCCCCGGCAGCGGCACCCACAACCTGGTTATTGTCGCCACCGAACACGACTCGGTCTATGCTTTCGACGCCGACACCGGCTCGCTCATTTGGCACGTCACCACTCTCAAGTCAGGCGAGATTCCGTCCGACGATCGTGGCTGCTCCCAGGTCACGCCAGAAATCGGAATCACCTCCACGCCCGTCATCCGCACCACCGGATCGAGCGGGGCTATCTACGCCGTTGCCATGTCCAAGGATTCTTCCGGTGACTATCACCAGCGCCTTCACGCTCTCAACGCCGAAACCGGCAGCGAACTCTACAAAGGTCCCGTCGACGTTACGGCCAAATTCCCTGGCACCGGCGATAACAGTTCCGGCGGCGACGTCGTCTTCGATCCCGCTCAATACAAGGAACGCTCCGGTCTGCTTCTTGTCGGTGGCGTGGTTTATCTGGCCTGGGCCTCACACTGCGACATACGTCCCTACACTGGCTGGATCATGGGCTACAGCGCGACCACCCTCGCCCAGGAAAGTGTCATCAACGTCACGCCCAACGGCAATGAAGGCGCGATCTGGGGCGCGGGCGGGGGCCTCGCCGCCGACGGTTCCGGCAACATCTTTTTCCTCGATGCCAACGGCGTCTTCGACACCACCTTGAATTCAAGGGGACTTCCCAGCAGCGCCGACTACGGCAATGCCTTCATCAGACTTACCACCACCGGAGGCCTGGCCGTCGCCGACTATTTCGAAATGGACAACGGCGCGACGGAAAGTGAGGGAGATGTTGACCTCGGCTCTGGCGGAGCGATTTTGCTTGCCCCGATGAAAGACGCCTCCGGCAACACATGGGATCTTGCAGCGGGCGCTGGCAAAGACGGCAATCTCTACCTCGTCAATCGCAGCTCCATGGGAAAGTTCAATTCCACCAGCAACAACATCTATCAGGAACTCCCCGGAGTCTTGCCCGGCGGCGTCTGGTCCTCACCCGCCTCCTCCGGAAGCAAGCTCTATTTCGGCCCGGTGGGCCAGCCCATCCTCGCCTTTCAATTTAAGGACGCCAAGCTCGTGACCACCCCAGTAGCCAAGACCAGCAACGCATTCGCTTATCCCGGAGCCTCTCCCAGCATCTCCTCCAACAAAGGTGAAGATGCAATCGTCTGGGCGGCGGAAAATACTAATCCCGCCGTCCTACACGCCTACAACGCAATCAATCTGCAGGAACTGTACAACTCCAACCAGGCCGCCGATTCACGCGATCACTTCGGTGCCGGCAACAAATTCATCACTCCCATGATCGCCAACGGCAAAGTCTACGTCGGCACAACCAACGGCGTCGGCGTATTCGGCCTCCTCCCGGTCGAAAGCGCCGCCGGCAAATAGCTAATACGGCCATCTCGATCGGGAAGGCACGACTTCAGTCCGTCGGGGTTCCTGCTGGGCTCGGGAAGGACATGGCCTAAGCGCGTCGGAGTTTCCTCCTAGGCTCGGGAAGGGCACGACTTCAGTCGTGCCACAAGGTCTGGGGTTAGGTAAGGCTTTAGCCGCTGAGGTTTAGCTTTTTGTTGACGGGGCTCGGCCCCAGAAATCCTGCCCAGCCGAGCCCTACTTCAATCCCGTCACCACGTATGCTTCCGACAAAGTCCGCACGTAGAGATACGCATACGCACTCCCGTCGCTCGACAGATGAGGCGCCACCAGCGACGCACCCTGCGCCCCCACCCCTGCCCCAAAGCTTTTCCACGGCTCCATTTTCCCGGTCTGTATATTCGCCCGATAGACCTGCACCGCCTTCGCGCCGCGTTTGGCAGGAGCGATATACACTGACCCGCCGTCCTCGGTCCAGCCAATCACATAGTCATTCGATTCAAGCCCCGGTATCGGACGAAACTCGCTCTTCTCCAGCGACCAAATGCCGCGCTTTCCATCAGCCGCACGCACCGCGACGCTCTTTCCATCCGGCGAAAGTTGAACTCCGCTCATGCCCTCGGGAGTGACGGCCTTCGAATCTCCATTGCTCAGGTCGATCACATAGTCGCGTCCGCCGTGCCCGGTTTCAATCCCATAAGCCAGTAGGTGCTTGCCATCCGGAAAAAACCGCGCCCCGTCGTAGGTAACGGCATCGTGCGTGAGCTGTCTCGTTTCCCCCGCTCCCGTTGGCACCAGGTTCAGTGGTCCGCCCTTGGCCCGTCGTGTAATCGCCCATTTTGTGTCCGGCGAGATGGCCATCGCCATGCCCTCGCCAATGCGCGCCGGAGGCGACCCATCCGTGTCGCGCAGATACACTGTGTAATTCGGCCCTCCGCCGTCGCCTTCTTCCTCAAACAGAATCTTCCGCCCGTCGCGGCTGATGTCGCGCAACTCCGACCATCCAAACCAACCCAGCTCGTTCTCTTCTTTTCCACCCGGCGCCATGCCCCGAATATCGAGCCTCTGGTGATTCGCCACCGTCAGTATGGTTCCATTGCGCATGTCTTCCAGCCACATCCCTCCCGGCACGTTGGTGATCGTCCGCTGCTTGCCCGCAAGCGTAACCGCGCGCGGGTTCGACGCCTCACCCGTGTTCGTGGATGTAAACCAGATTTCATCCCCGGCCGGGGACCAGAGAATGCCTTGCAGCGAAGTCCAGCCCGAAGAAAGCTTCCGCTCTGGTTCCTTGCCATCCGCGCCAATTACCGCCAGCGAGCCCTCGTCGTCTCCGCCCGGATTTTCATGATCGGCAAACGCGATCCACTTGCCGTCCGGCGAAATCTTCGGATGGCTGATCCAGTTGATGGTGTCCAGCAGAACCTTGCCCGCGGGATATTCCAGATGCCAATGATTATTCTCCGGAACGTAGCGGGTGATCGCCATGCTCTCGCCGTCCGCCGACCAGTCCGCGTCCCCCACATTGTCCAGCACCTCGCGCGGCGTTCCCCCGCTCAGCGGAACCCGCGCCAGCGTCCCGCTTCGCGCGTAGCCGCTATGAAACACGGTGTTGAGACGGATCGCCAGTTCTCCGCCCTTTGAGATCGAAAGTAGCTCCGCATCCTTGATTCCCAAATCGCGCGACCCCGGATCGTCCGTACGCGACATATAAAGCTCGAACGGGCCGCCGTCCCATGCCGCGCTGTAAACGATGCTGGCGTCGGGCGTGAACCGCGCATTTCCGATCGCTCCCGTCCGAAAAGTTATCTGCTGGTACTCGGGCATCGCTGCTGGACCGTGTCCTCGACTCCCCAGCCACCATCCCAGACCAAGCATCACCAACGCAATTCCTACACCACCCGCGATCGTGGCCAGCAATTTGCCCCGCGGCCGCCCGCCGGCAGGCCCGGTCACAGCCGCTCGCGCCGCCGTTCCCGAAACTCCCGTGAGATGCTCGAGATCAAATGCAATATCGCTGGCCGAGTGAAAACGCTGCTCCGGATTTTTCTCCAGGCAGTGCTGCACCATCCTCTCCAGCGCCGGAGAAACATTCCGATTCGTCTCGTTCAACTCCGGAGGCTCTTCCCGCAAAATCGCGCTCATCGTGTCCGCAGCCGTCTCTCCATGAAACGCCCGCTTCCCGGAAAGCATTTCGTAAAGAATCGCCCCAAAGCTGAATATGTCAGACCGGGGGTCGACCGCCGTCCCGCGCACCTGCTCCGGCGACATATATCCCGCCGTTCCCATCACCACGCCCGCTTCCGTGGCCTGCGTCTGCGTAGGCAGCGAGGTCTGCGCCCCGGAATCTGGCTGCGTCAGCTTCGCCAGCCCGAAATCCAGAATCTTCACCCGCCCATCTTTCGTGAGAAAAAGATTCTCCGGCTTCAGGTCGCGATGAATAATTCCTTTCTCATGCGCCGCAGCCAGCCCATGCGCAATCTGCAACGCATAGTCCAGCGTCTTGCGCACCACGATCGCTCCACCCCGCAGCCGCTCCCGCAAAGTATCGCCCTCAAGCAATTCCGAAACCACGTAAGGCGAGCCCTCATACGTTCCAATATCAAACACCGCCAGAATGTTTGGATGATTCAGGGCCGCAGTAGCCAGCGCCTCTTGCTCAAACCGGCGCAACCGGTCCCCGTCGAGAGAAAATGCCGGAGGCAAAACCTTGATCGCCACTTCCCGCTTAAGCCGAGTGTCGCGCGCCCGATAAACCTCGCCCATCCCGCCCGCACCCAAAGGCGAAACAATTTCATAAGGACCAAGCCGCGCGCCAGAAGTCAGATTCATGAGCGCCCGATTATAACCCAGGGGAGGTTAAGATTTTGGGTGGCGCAGCGCTTCAGCGCTGCGATCAGCATCCCAAGTGACGAGGGCTTTAGCCCCCGAGGTACCGTCGCTCCGCCAGTGCTACAATTCGCCGCATGAAGCGCCAAATTTTATTCTGCCTAATAGCCACCCTCCTAGCCGCGCAAGCCACAACCCCCGAAGTCGAACTGAACGCCGAGCCCCACCACCACCTAACGCTAGAAAACAAATACGTCCGCGTCTACAACGTAGAAGTCCCACCTCACTCCGACACGCTCATGCACTGGCATCGCCACGACTACATCTACGTAACCCTGGGCGCAACCGATGTAGTCAACGAAGTCAAAGGCAAACCTCCCGCCACCCTCCACCTCGAGGACGGCGAAACCCATTTCTCGCCCGCCCCCTTCGCCCACATAGCCAGCAACCGCTCCGACCAACCGTTTCGCAACGTGACGATCGAAATCGTAGCCGACGAATCCCTCCGCAACGCCGCCGCCCACGGAGAAGTCCATTGGGACGAAGACCGCGCCCTCGAAACCTTCCCCGGAGGCACGCAACAAATCCTCTGGGTAAAAGACGGAATCCGCGCCTCCGAATTCGAACTCCAACCCGGCGCGACAGTCCCCATGTA
The DNA here is from genome assembly GCA_963743115.1 of uncultured Acidobacteriaceae bacterium. Taxonomy (GTDB): domain Bacteria; phylum Acidobacteriota; class Terriglobia; order Terriglobales; family Acidobacteriaceae; genus Sulfotelmatobacter. Next base: position 304,571 of record CAVUOM010000004.1, read on the forward strand.
TCACCACAAAGGCCCGCACTTGCTAGTAGCCGTCTCCGATCTAGAAATTCGCAGCGACGTAGAAGGCATGGGCCCGATGCCCGGCCACTTCAAATCCGGCGACAGCAAATGGCTCCCCGGCAACTATTCCCACACAATTACCAACACCAGCACAAAGCCAGCCAAATTCGTAACCCTGGAATTCCCAGAAGAACTCATGGAGAGAAGGAGAGAAAAGCTTCATGTGGGGACAGCCGCCTTCGGCTGTCCGGTCAAGCGCAGCGAGACCTGCATCTCCTCAATCCTCGGCCAGGCGGGCACCAAACGAGTAAACATCGTTGCCCTGAAAATTCCCCCTTGCACTCCTCCCCACACATCTGCTATAAACGATTCACCGAGAGCAGTAGTGTGGCTAGCCGGGCATAATTGTCTGCAACTCTCGTCGCTCGTCCGGCATCTAATCTTTTAAGAGGGCGTGAAAGCCTTCAATCGTCCCGGCCACGGGACTTCATTCGGAGAAGCACCAAGTTTCCGAAGGGTACCTTCAAAGCAAGGACCTCCAAAAGGATCTTTTTTCAATTTTCTGTCTTCCGACTCGGGCTGTCGCAAAAACGCATGCGCCGAAACTGGCGTCTACCCGACCGGAAGGCCATACTGTTGCGCGTATTCAGAGCTCAACGGCAAATGTGGGGACAGCCGCCTTCGGCTGTCCGTCGAGCGCAGCTCGACTCTCTTGTCGGCAGCTCTCCCGCCGCCGCGTCCCAAAACGGTCCGATGTGGAAAACATCTGGAAATCCTGTGGGAAGCCATGATTGACGGGATCTATACCGCAACGTATGCTTGCAAGGTTTCGAGGACAGTCGGTTTCGCATTCGTGCGATTCCGCCTGGACTGAATTCGCGCCGCTTAGGCGGACCGCGATT
>CAVUOM010000005.1:0-99359 GCA_963743115.1 uncultured Acidobacteriaceae bacterium
TTGGGAAGGTCGGGCTTGGAAGACTTTTCTCGAGGAGAACACTCGATGTCTGAACTGGTGACGAAATCTGCGGCGCAAGATCAACAAAAGAGAAGACAGAAACACGCCCCGCCGCAACGCGTCCGCCCGCTTTGCCATCATTGCGGCAGCCGTGGCGGCGCTCGCCATTCTCGTCGCCGTGGCCCTTTTCGCGCAGAGCCAAAACCAGGACAAGTACTCACTGAAATCGCCTAGCGGAATCGCGTTCTCCGACTTCAGGGGATACGAGGACTGGGCTGACGTCTCCTCCGCCCGGACCGACGAAATACTCAAGGTGATCGTCGCCAATCCGAAGATGATCAATGCGTTCAAGTCCGGCGTTCCGCGGAAACGGCCAGCTTTTCCCGGATGGCTCCATGATCGTGAAGCTCCAGTGGAAGCACAAGAAGAGCACGGAGGCCCCTTTCGTGGTGGAGGTGCCAGACGTCTTTTCACAGGTCTTCGTCATGGAAAAGGACAGCAAGAGATTTGCGAAAAGCGGCGGGTGGGGATACGCAGTGTTCAACTACGATGCCGCATCAGACAAGTTCGCAGCCGATCCCAAAAGCCTCTCGGATTGCGGATTTGCGTGCCATACGCCTGTGAAGGCGAAGGACTACATCTTCCACCCGTACCAGAAGCGGTGAGCGTTGAGCCGCGCACCAACCCCGAAGACAGAACCGTCGACCGGGCTTCAAGGCTTGACTCTGAGCGCGGATGGTGACGAACACCTTGAGTCCCATGCGCGAGTGGACCGCTACTCGTTATGCGCCCTCGAATCCAATTGACGAACCTGACTCTAGCCTTTCTGGAATTCGAGCATTACGATCTCAGGATTCGAGCCCAGCCGCAACGGCGGTCCCCAGGTTCCCGCTCCGCTCGAAGTGAAAACCTGCATTTTCCCGATCCGGCTTAAGCCATACACGAACTGGCGGTAAATCCGCCGCGCCATCCAACTCCAAGGTAAGAATTGGCCAAGGTGCGTATGCCCCGAAAGCTGCAGGGAGACGCCGGCCGCCTCCGCGATCTCCGGATGGTCAGGCGCATGGGTCAACAGGATGCTCGCGCGGTCGCGATCCAAGCCGATGGCATGCAGCACTGACGCAAGCTGCCCGTTCTTTGTCGCGTTCCGGTACGGAATGCCGATAATCTGCAAGCCGTCGACTTCCACCTTCTCATTGCTGAGCACACGCACGCCGGCTGCAGTAATGGCATTCAGGTATTTGCTGTCGTCCCCAAATTGTTCATGATTTCCCGCGACGAAATAAACTCCGCGTGGCGCGATGAGTTCGTTCAATGGCTCCGCTGCTCGCCCCGCATCGATGGCCGTCCCATCATACAAGTCACCCGCAACAAAGATCGCGTCTGGTTTTTCCAGCAGGATCTTCGCCACCAGGCGCCGCAGAAAACCGCCGTTTCGCACGTGCCCAAGGTGTACATCGCTGATCAGCGCCGCGGTTCGCCCGCGCCATGCGGCTGGCAAGTTCGCGAGCCGCACGGTGGTTCGCGTGATCCGCGTCCAGCCTGCATTGAAAACCCCGTAGAGTCCGGCTATTGCCGCAGCCCCGAACAACACCTCCACGATCCGATGAAAGTTCAGGTTCAGCCCCGCCAGCCACGCGATTCCGAAAATAATCCAGGAGGAAACCGCGGCGAGAAACAGGAAGCTCACCAGACCCATCCAAACCGCAGCCGCCCTGTAAAACGCGCGGAGAGCGGCATTGGTATAGCGAAAGGCAAGCAGTGAGGCGCTAATAAAGCTCACCGACAAAAGCCCCAGGACAAGTTTGATCCAGAACGCACCGCGGGTTTCGCTCCCTGTGGGCGAAAAAGTCCACGTCTCATAAAGAAGATAATGGGTCAGGAAAAGAACTGACTGAATCACTGCGATGAAACCGATTAATTCTCTTCGTACGCGCATGGTGCATTAGACTCTCCGACCCGCCATTCGGATTCTTGGCACAGGCTTCCAGAGATTCTCTTTCAGTTTAGCCGCACGAAATCTCTTTGGAGTCTGCCTTTATAGCTCATCTGCCAATGCTCTTGTTCCACTCTATACTTGGATACTAGGCCGGAGAGCGCACGCCTCCCTGGTGCACATAGCGGATTACCTCCACCTCGGACATCGCGATCAACCCTTCGTCCACCATTTCATCCAGAGCCGGAAGCAATTTGTTGATGTTCTGTTCCGTGTCTATCACCGAGACCATGATTGGGCGATCGGAAGAACGCAGCAGATGCTGCTTATGAATGAGCGTGCTGGCTCCGTAGCCCTCGATCCCGCGAAACACTGTAGCGCCGGCGATATCGAGTTCTCGGCACTTGACTACAATGGCCTCGTATAGTGGGTCCCCGTGCCACTTGTCATCTTCCCCAAAATGGATGCGCAGCATTTTGGCTTTGCCTTCTAGTTTCATATTCGCGTCTCCTGGCGCCGCTCGGCTTTCTCATAGTTATGCGTGTACTTGATGACGTCCGCGTCCGATAGCACGACCAAACCCTGCTTGATCATCTGGTCAAGAATCGGCATAAAGGCATTCAGTTTTTCTTCTGTATCAACCACGGACAGCAGGATAGGCCGATCATGGGAAAGGCTCAGCGCCGCGTCCTTGTGAATTCTCCGATTGGCACCATAACCGAGTATCCCGCGGTAAACCGTGACCCCAGCAATGTCGTTGGATCGCAGACCATTGACGATGGCTTCATACAACGGCTTGCCATTCCACTTGTCATTTTCGCCGATGTAGATCCGCATCATCTTGGCTTTGCCCTGACTCTTCAGGGCAGGCTGTTCAGCCGCAGGATGTTTTTGTTTCTTCTCAGCCGGTTTGACGATTGTGGTGTCGTGCATCTCAATCAGTCCAGCACCTGCCATGGCTTGCAGCTTGGGCAGCAGTTCTTCAACTTTCTGAGCAGTTTCTATAAACTCGATCTTGACCGGCAGATGCACCGCCAGGTCGACGAGACTGGTCGTTTGCATGTGATGATCTGCCCCAAATCCGGCAATGCCACGCGTTACGGTTGCGCCCGATACGCCATGGAAAAAGAGAAAATCCAGTACTACCGCATAGGCAGCACTCCCGTGATACTGCTGGTCCTCAGCTACATAAATGCCGACCTTCTTCCCCGGCCCTGGTGTCAGCACATTTTCCTCCCGTGGTTAGAGTCCTCTTTGACCCACCAAAAACTCAGCGGCACGACCCAAAAGTCCTCCGCCCTCATGAATTCCGTGTTTTAGCCGTTCCAGGAAGCTTTCAAGCTCATGCTGCAACTCCGCTCGATTTCGCTCTACGAGTTCGTCAACCAGTTTCCAAGAAGACGGTTGTGACGCTTTCCCCAGGTGTGGAGCGCGAAAGCTTCGCCCTGGATTGAACGAGCGCCCAGTCGTGAAAATTGCACACACGCAGCTCCGATTGGGGCCGAGTTGATTCAGCCAATGTCCACTGAAAATCCTTCAGGATCGCACAAATCGGATATGTGCTCTTGATGATTTCCCGGCTTTCCTTAGCGCCGGCTGCTAAATCTCCCGCCTTCATGGGATGGCCCTCCCCGCCACAACGCCACTCCACACTGCAACAAACCCAACGATCACGCTCAGCGCCACATAAAGAAGGCCCATGCCGATCTGCCCATCTTGGATCGTGCGCAAGGTCTCATATTCGAAGCTAGAGAAGGTCGTGTACCCTCCAATGAAGCCAATTGGGATCAGGTATCGCCAGTTCGGGCTCCAATGAGTTCTGCTTGTCAATAAGGCGAAGACCAGGCCGATCAGGAACGAACCCGTAATGTTAACCACGAGCGTCCCGTAGGGAAAGCGCGTTGCCATTCTGCTGCCGATATAACTACCTAGCCAGAACCGCAATATCGAACCTAGACCACCTCCTACACCCACCAGCACATATTTCAGCAAGTCGCCTCGCTCCTTTCCCTTTCAAAATGCGCTCTCACCAGACTTACCCGTGCAGGTCGGCAATTGCGAACAGCAGGAACACTAAGTACTTCGCTTCCAGTTCGGAGACACAAATCGTCGATAGAGCGACGCCCACCAGCCGACTGGCACGGCCACCCCAGTGCAAGAGGTAGTGGGCAACCGCCGTACGCCCCCAAAAAAGGTCCGACGAAACCCGCGAGTATTACCCCAATCACCAACTCCGCCACGGTGCCGCCGACAAGCTCACTCAGGGCAGAGGAGATCTCAAACCAGATCGCAACCAGCATCGCAACCCAGGCCACGCCGACCCACAAGAAGGCGCACACCTTCTCCATCTATGTACCTCGAGCTAATTTTGCGGATTCGTTGCCGGGGCACAACTCCGCGACAAGGATTCATCCGCTTGTCAGGAGTCATCAGCTGTACCCGGCTTAAAAGAAAGGGACAGCGGTTTCGGTGAACTCCTTCACCGTCGATAACAGATTTAGTACAGCAAAGATCAAGGGTGAAGTCAACCAGATTTGCGCACGCTTTCCCACTGCCGTGCTCTAGGAACATATCTGCCGGCTCCTGCGATTTACCTCGTCACCACGAAACGGGATATAGAAAGATCGGGTCGACCTTCAGGATGGCGAGTCGTTCGACTTTCTGCAACCGAGAACCAGATCGACAGTCGGCGTGTATCCCTTCAAAGGGCGATTCGTCACTGACGGAGGGAGAAAGTTCTGCGCGTCAACAGATAACAGCCTTACGCCGCTCGTCGACACTACCGCAGCAATCGCGGATGGTGAATTAGCTAATTGCAATTCATTTGGAGCCACTTGCAGCAAAACGGGGCGGGACGATGGAGCTAAGTCGCTGAAAAATGTGGTGGCCAGGGACGGAGTTGAACCGCCGACGCCAGCCTTTTCAGGGCTGCGCTCTACCACCTGAGCTACCTGGCCACGTGTCGAAACCCGCTTAGCCATCGCGGGCCGCGAGGATTGTTCCCTTCACCCTGATTATTGCTGGATTCCAACCGAATGAAACGGCTCGTTGCCGAACACGTGCGGAACGCTTCGATTATAGCAATGGCCGCGAGTTCGCTCAATGTCACCGGCCGCGCAGGTTATATCACGGTCCCATTCATCGCCGTCATCGCGCATCGGTTGATCCCGAACCAGTAGGGAATCTCGCGGTAATCTCCGACCGCGAACACCGCGAGATCAGCATCTTTGCCGGCTTCGATCGTGCCTTTCCGGTCTGCGACTCGCAGCGCCCAAGCCCCATTAATTGTGGCTGCGGCGATGGCTTCCGCCGGCGACATTTTCATGTGCGTGCAAGCCAGCGACATCGCCATCGGCATACTGAGAGTCGGCGACGTGCCGGGGTTGTAGTCCGTCGCCAGCGCCACCGGCATGCCCGCATCAATCAGATGGCGAGCCCGAGGATATTCCTTTAGCCCCAGAAAATAATTTGCCCCCGGGACCAGCGTCGCGACGGTGTTGTGCTTTGCTAACTGCGCGATGTCGTCCTCGTTCACATGGTCCATGTGATCGAACGACGCCGGATTAAAACGCAAGAACGGCCGCAGCGCCGTTTCGGTAAGCTGACACATATGGGCCCGCACGCTCAGGCCGTGCTGTTCGGCCGCTTCAAAGATGTGCTTCGTCTCTTCCGCCGTAAACGTTCCCCGGTCGCAGAAAACGTCGACGAACTGGGCAAGCTTCCGCTTCGCCGCCTGCGGAATCATCTCCTTACAGATAACCTCAACGTACTTTTGTGAGCGACCTTGAAATTCCTTTGGGACGACATGCGCCCCGAGCAGAGTCGCGATCACCGTTCCCGGCCAGCGGGAAGCAGCTTCGCGGATCGCCTCCAAGGATTTCAGTTCTGACTCAACCGTTAGCCCGTAGCCCGATTTCGCTTCGACCGTCGTGGTGCCGTGCGCTGCCATGTCGCCGAGCGCGGCCAAAACTTTCTCAGCGAGATCCCGCTTCGCTGCCCTGCGCACGCCTTCGACGCTCGACCGTATACCGCCGCCGGCCATGGCAATCTCATCATAGGAAGCGCCTTCGATGCGCTTCTCAAAATCCACCAGCCGTGGGCTGATAAAAACAGGATGCGTGTGCGAATCCACGAACCCCGGCAGCACAACTTTGCCCGCACAGTCGATCTCGGTGATCTGCTTACGATTCTTCCTGAGCCAGGGATCGCGCAGGGCATCTTTGGTCGTCCCGACCGAAACGATCTTCCCGCCAAGGCACATGACGGCGCCGTCTTCGATGATGCCAAGCTCCTTTAGGTTGGGACCGCGACGCGGCCTGGGCTTGCCGGAAGAAGATCGAAGGGTGACAAGCTGGCCGATGTTGGCAAAAAATAGCGCCGATTCCCTACGCACTCAGCCTCTGCACGCTCCGTGCCTCCGTGTCTCCGTGGTTGGCGTTCATTTTTCGGCCATTGGTACTCTTACTCCACTCTTCTTTGCGAACTCCTTCGCCTCATCATATCCCGCATCGGCGTGGCGAATAATACCCATGCCCGGATCCGTCGTCAGCACGCGCTCGATGCGCTTGGCCATCGCATCTGTACCGTCCGCGACCGTGACCTGCCCAGCGTGCAGCGAATATCCAATGCCCACGCCGCCGCCGTTGTGAATCGATACCCACGACGCACCCGCCGCCGTATTCAACAAAGCGTTGAGCAGCGGCCAGTCCGCGACCGCGTCCGAGCCGTCTTTCATGCTTTCGGTTTCGCGAAACGGAGACGCCACCGAGCCGCAGTCGAGGTGGTCGCGGCCAATCACGATCGGCGCTTTGATCTTGCCTTTCTTCACCAGATCGTTCATCGCGAGACCGAACTGCGCCCGCTCACCATACCCCAGCCAGCAGATGCGCGCTGGCAGTCCCTGAAACTTGATGCGTTTGCGCGCCAGAACAATCCAGCGCCGCAGAATTCGGTTCTCCGGGAACAATTCCAAAACCAGATCGTCCGTAATATGAATGTCCGAAGCTTCGCCTGACAGCGCAACCCAGCGGAACGGCCCGCGCCCCTCGCAAAATAGCGGACGAATATACGCAGGCACGAACCCGGGAAAGTCGTAAGCATTCTTCACGCCGCGCTGAAAGGCAAACGTGCGAATGTTGTTACCGTAGTCAAACGTCACCGATCCCATCTTCTGCAGCTGCAGCATGCCTTCAACATGCGCCGCTATGGCGTCGAGCGATTTCTCCTGATACCCCTTGGGATCGCTTCTCCGTAGTTCGACCGCCTCGGCGAGCGTCATGCCGTTCGGCACATATCCATTCAACGGATCATGCGCCGAAGTCTGATCGGTGAGAATGTCCGGCACCACACCCCGCGCGGCCAGCTCCGGAATAATGTCCGCACAATTCCCCACCAGCCCGACCGATACATTCTCTTTCTTGCGCACCGCATTCTTCAGGATGCGCAACGCTTCGTCGAGCGTGTTGACCATGAAGTCGCAATAGCCGGTCTTCAGCCGCTTCTTGATGCGTTCGGGATCGACATCGATCCCCAGAAACGCCGCGCCCGTCATGGTCGCCGCCAGCGGTTGCGCTCCACCCATGCCGCCCATCCCGCCGGAAACGATCAGCTTCCCCGCCAGATCACCGCCGAAATGTTTGTCGCCCGCCGCCGAAAAAGTCTCGAACGTCCCTTGCACAATTCCCTGCGAGCCAATGTAGATCCACGAGCCCGCCGTCATCTGCCCGTACATCATCAAACCGGCGCGCTCCAGTTCGTTGAACTTCTCCCAGTTCGACCAGTGTCCAACCAGATTCGAATTCGCAATCAGCACCCGCGGCGCATGATCGTGCGTCTTGAACACGCCGACGGGTTTGCCCGACTGCACCAGCAAAGTCTCGTCATTCTCGAGCTTCCTCAAGCTTGCGACGATGGCATGGTAAGCCTCCCAACTGCGCGCCGCCCGCCCGGTTCCGCCGTACACGACAAGGTCCTGCGGACGCTCGGCCACCTCCCCATCGAGATTATTCATCAGCATGCGCATGGCGGCTTCCTGCTGCCAGCCCTTGCAGGTGATGGAATTGCCGCGCGGCGCGCAAATGGAAACGGGAGCCTGAATTTCAGTTTCGACGGGCATGAGTAGATGTTACTGGTTGAGTGCGGAACTATTCAACGGGAAGTATTCGAAGGGAAGCGCAACCAGGAATAAAAAGAGAATAGGCAGCCCTACCACGTGTTGTACGCCGTGCCTTCGGTCGACATCGCGGTCGATGCCGAATGCACCTCGCAGATGCCGGGATCCTGCTGGTCGATAGAATCGAGAACCTCACACTGTGGGGCATCCCAGTTCGCCTCACCGGTCATCGGGTCCTTGGGAACCTGGTGAATGTAGCCCGCAGACACCAGATCATCCAGCGATTGCGGCGCCTTTTGCTTATCGAGCGTGTACTGTTGGACCAGTTTGTTCAGTTCGGCCAAGTCGTTGCGCAGCACCGACTCGCGCGCCCGCACGATCGACTGGCTATAAATTGGAATCGCGATCGACAGCAGGATGCCCATAATGATGATCACAATCATCATCTCGAGCAACGTAAACCCGAAGCTGCGCCCGCTCTTCAGCCTTCTCACCATCTACCAGTCCTTATACTTCGTGCCGTCCAGAGCCTCGCCCTGCGATTTGGTGTAAACGTCGAAGACGCTCTGCCCACCCCAGGAATCGGAATCCGGATCATCCTGCATCGAGCGCAATCCCCACTCGGTCGTCCCCGTCATGGGATCGACGGGAATCCTGCGGAGAAATCGAACCTTCTTGCCGTTCACATCTTCGCCCTTCACCAGAGTTTCAAGATCCGGGGGATAATTCTGGCTGTCCACCTTCGTCCTGAATCCGCCCCGGTCCGCCGCATCTTTATAGCGGTCGATGGCGTCGCGCATCTCCCATAAATCGTCCCGCAGCTGTTTCTCCCGCTCGCGCTGCACCACCACCCGCGTCATCGGCAATACCATAGTCGAAAGCACGAGCAGGATGGCAGTGGCGATGATCAACTCCAGAAGAGTAAAACCGTGCGTAGATCTGGCGCTCCGCCCGCGATGGAATCTGTGCAGCTTCATCTCGAAATCCTGAGTTAACCAGACCGCGCAGCGATCCTATTGCACGGTTACCGACGCCTGCGCTCCATTCACAGTAATGGCCTGTTGCGCGGGGTCGCGCGCCCCACCCCGGGTAATGGTCAGTGGAGTCTGTCCGCTGGCTTTCGCCTGAAATGTCAGACTGACCACCGCGCCCTGCCCGGAAACTCCCCCCGCTCCCGGCGGCCGCGTGGCCGTAATCTGCAACGTTCCCGTGGTCTCATCCTCGCGGTGCACTAGAGCCACGGCTTGCCCATCTTGCGAGAGGAATCCGCCATTGGAAACGTTCACCAACTGCAGTTTCGCCGGATCGTAATTCATCTGCACCGGCACCGAATAAACATTCTGCGCCCCGGAAATCATCAGGTTCACCACAAACGTGTTGCCTTTCACCGCGGTGATCTGCTCCGGATCGAACAAGAAATTCGTCCCTCCTGCAGCCCCCGGGCTAGCCGCCTGATTGGGAGCCGGATTCGCCGGCGCTGGGCTTCCCGGCGCCTGCAGCTGTGCCGCGGGTGCAGCCGGCGCTGCTACATGGCTGACGTGCCGCAGCGCGATCGTGTTCGCCGTCCCAATCTCGATTTGCCGCTGGTTCAACTCGCTGATCGTGTTTCCGCGAATGATGTGCGGAGTAATTGCGAAGACCGTTTCGTCCTGCTCCTTATCCTGCGTCACCTGGCCAAACAGGTACCGCAAGATGGGAATCTGCGCCAACCCCGGAATTCCGGCCAGGGACTTCGTCTGAGAATCGTCAAAGATCCCGCCAATTAGGCTCGGCTCCCCATCCTTCAGCCGGATTTCGTGCTCGATTTTCTTCTGCCCGATGATGGGTTGGCTGATGCCGCCGATGCTCGACTGCCCCACCACCGACGAGATTTCCATGGTGATCTTCAGCGTCACTTCACGGTCGGCGTGCACATGCGGCGTCACGTCGATGTTCACGCCCACGTCCAGATATTGAAACTGAGTGTTGACCAGCGGGTTAATACCCACGCCGCCGATACCGGGCTGGAACGATCCCGTGGCCACCGGCACGCGTTCACCGATCTTGAGAGTCGCCTTCTGGTTATCCAGCGCGCGCACCTGCGGATTCTGCAACATCTTGGTGTCGCTGTCTCCCATCACCGCCGACAGATTCGCGGAACCAATCGCCACCTGAAAGTCGGTGGCGTTCAGGTTGCCCAGCGTGTTCAGCTCCAGCCCGCCAGAGCCGGTACTGGTGGTAGTAGTGCCCGTGGTGGTCGTAGGAGTCGTCGTGTTGATGTTGCTCTGCAGGGTGACGGTGGCGCTGCTCGGTGGCAGCAATCCCAGGGTACGCGATTTGTCTCTGCTGATCTGCAACACCGCGATGTCGACGATCACTTCCGGACGCGCCCGGTCCAGGTCGTCCACCAGCTTTTCGGCCAGCGCAATCTGGTCGGGCGTGCCCCGCACCACCAGCGCATTCTGCGAGAGCAACTGCTGCACGCGCTGCACATCCAGCACGGCGCGAATCGCGTTCACCACATCCTGCAACTCGGTGGGCTGTGAAATATTCGAAAGATAAAAAGTCTTAAGGACGCTCTGCTCCAGCTCCTTGCGCTTGGCAGGATTGTCCTGCGCCACAAAAATGGTGTTGCTGGTCACCGGACGCCAGAAGGTTTTTGATTCCAGCGCCGTAATCTCCAGCGCATCTTCCAGCGTCACTCCATTCAGTTCGACCTTGATGCGCCGCGACGTATAGTCGGGATCGAAAAGAACGTTGATCCCAGCCAACTGCCCGATGGTTTGATAGATGACCTTGGAATCTTCAGTGAGCTTAACCGTGATTGGGACGTTTGAAATAGGAGCAAGTTCTACCGGACCCGCCGCATCCCTGATCTCCTTTTCCAGATTGTTTGGCGGACCCGCGGCCTGCGGCGAAGAATGGCTGGCATCATTAATCATCTGCAGCGTGCGCTGCAGTTCCTGCTGTGCGATAACCAGCGAAGGATCGATTTGCGCCGCTTTTTGAAAATAGGCCAGCGCCTCCTGCAGTTTGCCCTGATCGCGAAGTTCCTCACCCTGATGGACGATGGTTGCCGCCGCCTTGAACCGCAAGCGCTGGAACGACGCCTTGTAACGCAAATCCTTTGGCTTCAGGTCGTAAGCCTGCTTGTAAAAATTGTAAGCCGCTTCGAAGTTCTCCCGCGCCTCGGCGTCCTGCCCCTTGTCGTAGGCACTCTTGGCCTTATCGGCAATGGCCGGCAGTATGGCGATTAGAACCAGCAGCACAGCGGCCGCAGGCTTCAGACGTCTCATTCGCATTCCTCGTCTACAAAATCTTCGCCGGACAAGCAGACTTTATCCCACCCACCAGCGAACCGGGGGATTCACTTGAAACACTTGGAGCGACCGCAAAACAGCACTTTCGCAGCGATTATAGCATCGCATTTCCCAGCTCTCCATGTGCCTGCACCTGCGAAAGTTATACTCTTTGGTCTTAGTCCAAAAGGTAAAAAAACTAGCTCTCGCGCCTGTTGAAGACTTTCCCTAGTTGTTCTGTCATCCTGAGCGAAGTTGGCATTCGCGAAGCGAAGGCCAACGCAGTCGAAAGCCCGCCCTGAGCGAAGCCGAAGGAGGCCCCTTCCGGCACGCGCCCCCCAGCGCCCCCGCAGGGAATTTTCACGAAAACACTTCCGGCCCGCGTGTTCCCTGGCTCTTCCCGAAGCCGGATAGCCGAAGCCCGAAGCCCACTGTTAAGATGATCCCGAACTCATGCCGCGCCAATCCATACACCAAACCAAGCCCAGCCCGGAGAAATCCCCCCACCGCGAACCGACAGCCTCCGGCCAGCGAGACGCCGCCGTTAATAGGATCGCTTCACATAACTATTTCTTGCTGGAAAAATTTGAGTGCGGAATTGCCCTTACCGGAACCGAGGCCAAATCGGTCCGCGGCGGCCTCGCTAACCTCAAAGACTCCTATGGCCTCGTCAAAGATGGCGAACTCTGGCTGCTCAACGCCCATATCGGCCCCTACGAGCACGGCAACATCCACAACCACGCCCCGCTCCGCACCCGCAAACTGCTGATGCACAAAGAAGAAATCCGCAAGCTGATCGGCAAGACCCAGCAAAAAGGCCTGACCCTCATCCCCACCCGTATGTATTTCAAGAATGGCAAGGTAAAGGTCGAATTAGCCCTAGCCAAGGGCAAACAGCTCTGGGATAAACGCGAAACCGAACGCCGGAGAACCGCAGACAAAGAAGCGCGGGAAGCCATACGAGGCCGGAAGAAGTAGAAGTAGCAGCAAAGGAGTAGCGCAGCCGTCCCGGCGCCTGGAAGCCTGCCTCGAAAGGGCAAGAAAAAAGGGCGGGACCAAGCCCGCCCAATCCGACTCCCTGAAAGAGGTTCACACGCTCGTCACATAAGAGTGACCGCGATCCTGTGCCGAACCAGTCTCTCGGACCAGATCTTCTGCCTCGGGCGGCGCAGCGGGGTCGACCCTTCGCAGGGTCGAACTCACAACCTCAAACGTCTTAAGATAAGGATTCCCGTCCAAGAGTTCCCCCAGAGTATGCAGCACTTGCGGATAGCCGGTAGAGTTGTAAGCTTCCGCACTCCCTTTGCGATCCCAAAAGCTGATGGTTGCCACTTCTCTTCCATCGGTGGCCGCCAGAATAATCAAATCCAGGAAACCTTCCTGCGTTCTTAGCCAGGGAAGGATTTCCCGCTCCATAAGATTGGTAAATTCCGTAAGTGAGTTTGGTTTCAAACGCGCAGCAACTTTGCGGACAAACATAAGCGGCCCTTCCTTCGGTTGATCTCGGAGCCGACTTCCTTAGTCGTTAGTCAGCATCCAGATCGGTTCGCGGGCCGGGAGGACCGCTCCCCCAGCGGTTCTCCCGGCTCGGGTTTACCCCCTCAAGTATGAAACTGCCGGTGCGCCCCAGCAGGGCTGCGGCTCGATGCTACCTCCGCACTGACCCGTCCGGCGCCGGCCAGCATTCATAACAGCGGCAATTTGATCGAACTCCGAACAAAAGGCAACAAAACTGTTGCCGGATTTGACCTAACCAGCTAACACACGGAGGGAAAAGCAGTTATCCGAATTTCTGATCTCCCGTGCTAGAATTTCCGGCATTATGCAGCGGGGCGCTCGTGATGCAGCAGGGCAGACCAGCGGGCCGGATCGGTCGCTTCGGAGCCTTCGAGGCTGATTTCCAGGAAGGCAAGCTCACCAAGGCCGGCTTCCGAATTCATCTCCAGGAGCAGCCGCTACAGATTCTCGCGCTCTTGCTTGAGCGCCCCGGTCAAATCGTCACCCGCGAAGAAATCCGGCAAAAACTCTGGTCGCGCGACACATTCGTGGAGTTCGACGATGCCTTGAATACAGCGGTGCGCAAGCTGCGTGCGGCCTTGAACGACTCAGCTGACAATCCCCGGTTCCTGGAAACCGTTCCCCGCCGTGGCTATCGTTTTATTGCGCCGGTGGCCTGGACGCCCGAACTACAAACCGCAGATCCAACCATCACTCCAATCGCAGTTCCAATCGTAGTTCCAATCAAGGAACGAACCAGTCGGCGCCGATATTTTTGGTCCGCCGCGGCTCTGATCGTCATAGCCGCGGCGGTCGCAGGATACCGCGCCATTCACCGTCCTGCCTTCCAAATGACTGCCAGGGACACCATTGTTCTCGGCGACTTCTCGAATTCTACCGGCGACGCAGTGTTTGATGACACGCTAAAGACAGCGCTCAACGTTTCTCTTCGGCAATCACCTTTCTTGAATGTCCTTTCCGACAGTGAGGTCGCGAAAGCCCTGCAATTGATGACCCGTCCCGCGAACACGAAGCTCACGCCTCAAGTCGCCCGCGAAGTTTGCCAGCGCGCCGGCAGCAAGGCTTATCTCGCCGGAGCCATTGGCACTCTGGGCAGCGAATACGTACTGGGATTGAAGGCGGTGAATTGCCAGAGTGGAGACACGCTTGCCGAAGATCAGAAAACAGCGGCTTCCAAAGAGCGGGTGCTCGACGCGCTAGGCGCGGCGGCATCCCGGCTGCGCGGCGAACTCGGTGAATCGCTGGCTACGGTGCAGAAGTTCGATATTCCGCTCGAACAGGCCACTACGTCTTCGCTCGAAGCCTTGCGAGCGCTCAGTCTGGGCAGACGGGCGTCCGACGACAAAGGCCCCGCCGCAGCCCTGCCCTACGATCAACGCGCCATCGCGCTTGATCCTGATTTTGCCATGGCCTACAGGGCATTGGGTATCGACTACGCCACGCTCAGCGAGCTCGGGCGCGCCGGCGACTATTTCACAAAGGCATTTCAGTTGCGCGAGCACGCCAGCGAGCGCGAAAGGCTCACCATCAGTGCCGACTATTATTCCTACGCCACCGGCGAACTCGATAAAGCAGCCCAGACGTTTCAGCAGGAGATCGAGATTTACCCGCGCGAAGATGCAGCCTATGTCAATTTAGGTTTGGTGTACGCCGCGCTGGGGCAATACGACAAAGCCACGGAGATGACGACGCAAGTCGCGCGCCGTGCACCGGAAGCCGTGAGTGAGTACGAAAATCTAGCCAACTACGCTCTCGCCTTGCAGCGCTATGACGAAACCCGGCAAGTCATCCACCAGGCGAAGTCTCGAAATGTAGACGATTTCATATTGCACAACGCCTCGTATGCTCTCGGCTTCGTCGGAGCAGACCCCGCGGCGATGGCTGAGCAAGAACGATGGTTTGCCAGCAAGACAGAGTTTGAAAACGTCGGACTCGCGCTCGAATCAGACACCGAGGCCTACGCGGGTCATCTTCGCAAGGCCCGGGAACTGACCGAGCGCGCTGTGAACTCCGCCGTCCGAGCGGATAACAAAGAAAATGCGGCAGTCTACTTGGCGACTGCCGCGCAGCGAGAAGCCGCTTTCGGCAACGCAGCGCAAGCCCGGCATACAGTGGTAGGAACTTTGAAGCTTGCCCCCGCAAGTCAGGGAGCGGAGAGCGAAGCGGCCCTCGCCCTGGCCATGGCGGGCGACACAGTCCGAGCCGAATCCATGGCTCAAGATTTAAGCAAACGCTTCCCACTCGATACCCAAGTCCAGGCGCTCTGGCTGCCGGCGATCAACGCGCAATTGGCTCTCGACAAAAAGAAACCGGCCGATGCCCTCAATATTCTGCAAGCCGCTTACACCGTCGAGTTAGGGCAAATTCCGTTCGTCAACAATATCTCGTGCCTCTATCCGGTGTACGTCCGCGGAGAGGCTTACCTGGCCGCGGGACAGCCCGATGCTGCCGTCGCCGAGTTCGAGAAGATTCTCGCTCACAGCGGCATTGTGTGGAACTGCTGGACAGGAACTCTCGCGCATCTGGGAGTAGCGCGCGCCCACGCTTTGCAGGCGAAAACTTTTCAAGCGCAGGGAGCGGATGCCGATAAATCCCACGCCCGCGCCCGCGCCGCGTACAAAGATTTCCTCACCCTCTGGAATTCCGCCGACCCCGACATCCCAATCCTGAAAGAAGCCAAGGCGGAGTACGCCAAACTCCAGTAGCTGAAAAGCACTTTACGTCATCGCTTACTGTTCACCGCTTAGCCACACGCTAAGCGAAGAATGGCCTGAACGTGACGGGTGTCTAACACGCAGGAGCCATTTTTCTGTGACTCGCGCTCATCTAGCCTGTGGTTGAACGGCGGGTGAACAATGGGGGTTGTTCAGAGTCGCTGTTTTTCACGGCTAAGCTTCAACCTTGCGTCCCACGACTGAAGTTGAGTCTGGGACGCTTTTTCTTGGGAGGATGCTCTTGTTGCCCTCAGCCCAAGGGTAAATGAGTGTAATGGCGATTTTGCAACAATCGAGCCTAGACGTTGCACAAGTTTGTCCGAAACAACCATGCGACGAGTGACGATTTTATTCTCGGGTGGCGCTGATCTTGCTGCTCTTGTCTTTCAGTTCTAAAACTTTGCCGTCGTGTTTCAGACTGAAGTGATATTCCAAATTGTTCCCGCCATTCATTTTTAGTTCGCTGCCATGAACTTCATACGTTCCATTCACTGGTTTCGCATTTGGCAATGGCCCTTGCATGAGCCACGTCGCGTCTGCGCTCAGTTTTAGTGTCCATTGTCCGGGCTTGAAGTGTACCGTGGCACCGCTGGAAATGGTCAGGGATGCATAGTCCCACACTCCTACTAGTTCCTGCGGGAGCTCACTGGAAGCCTTGGCTAAACCCAAAGCCAGAAGCCCGACACAAACTAGAATCAGCAGAATTTTGCTTTTCATTTCCCGCATTGTAAACCCCCGCCTGGGAAGCCCAACTGACGTAAACAGGCGTCTACCCTCATTGACTTGCCCCGGTACCCAACCCACGCGATCCCGGCTTCAGCCGCCGGTTCTGGTACATGTCCTATTTCCTGCCGTGCAGCAGCGCGCCTCGCACTTCGAAGAATCAACAAGTTCTGCGGGGTAACACTCGGAGGTGACGAATGGCACATTGCAGCGATGCACAGCACATTCTAATGTCGCCATCACAATGAACCTGAAACCTGCACATCCCCACTCGAAATCGCACCGTCCCGGCCTCGCTCCTAACCCAACCGCCACCCGCGGCCAGATCTCAAAACGCCGCAGCCATCGTATGGCGCTCCACGCCACTGTCGGACTGTCCGGCGAAGATCGCCAGAAAGCTGCCTTCACCATGCCGGCCAAGGCCACGAAATTGAATAAGCACGGCGCTGCCGTTCAACTCCGTCGTGAGCTTCAGGTGGGCTCCTTCGTCACGGTAAGCAACAAGCAAGGCGCCGCGCTCCCGGCTCGCGTAGTTGCGCAGGTGGCGGCACTCGATGGCGTTTCCACATATGCCATCGAGTTTGCCGAGCAAGGCGAACGCGCCGAAACTTTCTGGGGAATCGTCTTCCCTCCGAACACCTCAAACGCCTGACACGAAAGGCAATGTCCGATCTTGACGGGCGTCATCCTGAGCGCAGCCGTTCTTCAGGCGGAGCGAAGGATCTCCCGCACCTCAGAGGCCCGAGCGCACCGGGTGCCCGGCGGCGCACTCGGCCCAAAACCCTGGCCCACGGACGAGCGCCACTCAAAGCGGTCCACCGGACGCCTGAGTCAGCCAGCCGCTTTAAACTTCGCGACGATAGCCGTGATGTCGTCGTGCTGTTCCGGAAAACTGAATCGCCGCACCCCATCCACAATCGCGGTCAACAAATCCTGGCACGGCAGGTCCCGATGTTGCTGCAGCGTTTCGATCAGGCAGCGCTCGCCAAATTCCTCTCCGCGCTCGTTATAGGCTTCGGTGATGCCGTCCGTGTAAAGCGCAAGCACATCCCCGGGAGAGAGCCTGTGCTCCCGCATCGAGCAACTCCACTCTCTAAATAGCCCGAGCAGCGTGCTGGTCGAATCGAGCCGATCCACCCTGCCGTCGCTTCTCACCAACAGGCCTGACAAATGCCCGCAATTGACGTAGCGCAGCCGGCGCGTCGCCTCGTCGTAGTCGACAAACAAAAGCGAGGCATAAGCACTGTCGCCAGTGTTTTCGTAAAACAGGCGGTTCACAGACGAGAGCAACGCCTCGGGCTGATCAAAAGCCAGCGCGGTCTGGCTCCGCAGGCTGGCCTGCAAGTTCGCCATCAGCAAAGCGGCGGCAATCCCTTTGCCTGAAACATCGCCGATGATCAACCCCAGCCGCTGCGGCCCCAGATTCAGGAAATCAAAATAATCCCCGCCCACCTGCCGCGCCTGCAGGCAGATGCCTGCATACTCCAGCGTTTTCATCTCCGGCTGAATCTGCGGAAACAGCCGCGCCTGCACCTGCCGCGCTATTTCCATTTCCTGGGCAGTGCGGCGTTCCAATTCAAGTTTCTCGGCCTGCGCCTGCCGCTGCAACTCCAGGCTCTGCCGCACCTCGTCGAACCCTTCCAGGCCAAATGCATTCCCGTCCGGATCTTCGAAACGCGCATAGGTGCCGCCCCACCCCGGCGTCTCCGGAGGAGTTGAGAAACGAACCCCGCGCTCGCTCCATTCTTTATATTTGGCCTGGACGTCCTCGGTCATGAACAGCACCCAACGGTAGCCGCCAATCAGCTTGTATTCCGGCGAGTCGGGCTTGGGTTCAACCAGCGCGAGATCCGCGCTGCCATCGGGAGGCGCCACTTCGATCCAGCGTTCGCCGGTAGGAAGGCGTTGCTCTGTGATCAGTTCGAAGCCCAATTGTTCCAGGTAGAACCGCTTACTCACGTCCAGATCGCGAACGAAAACCACAATGTCCTGGATCGACAGGTAGGGCTCTTCCCGCCCCGGCCGAAGCAGGGTCCGGTTCGCCCACGAGAGAAAGGGTTCGCTCGCCATCGGCGTGAATTATAACCGGCCTAATAGTTGTCGAGCCTGGCGTTTACGTTCACAACCTCGGTTTTCTATATCGTGGGAATCCTTCTGTTGTCGTTCTTACCTCTTCATGAATCTGGGATTACATAACATGCGTAGCCCGTAAACCAGAGTATCCTCCTGTCCAACGGACGAAATCAGGCCTTCGCACTCATCGAAAAAATGCCCGATCCCAGATCAACGGGTGCGATGGAGAACGCCCACTACCCCGTCCTGCACCAAAAGTCCGGTGCTTTGCACCACTCTTGCGAGTGAGCGCTCTTGCTCAGACTAAGGCTGCGTGGAGTGCTAAGGTCAATCGAATAGAGAGCGAGTCGTCCAGTTGGTAAGAGCTTGGCGCTTGCCGGTTGCGGTATGGTAAAGCGAATTGCGTCCTTCGGGGTCGTGTGGTGCGTGTCGTTGGCTGCACTGGGATTTGCGCAAAGCGTCAAAATCCTTGCTGATCCCCAGTTCGCCCATCCACAGTCGATCTATGATTCCGTTGGATGGAACGCCGTGTTGGTTGCCGGACTTCGAGGGCGCGTCGACGAACCCCGGGCACCAGGGGGACAGGCGAAGACTTGCCCCAGTGCAAGATCGGTGCTGCTGGACATTTCGGCGTGGGATCGAGGCGGGCAGGATTTACGTGAAGTGCCGGTCTGGCAGTTACTGGACCGCCAAGCCTTCTTTTTCATCTCGGGTATGACGATCGACGCAGACGGCTCGCCCGATGCGTATGATCCCGACGACGCCGGGCTTGATGCATTGGCGAATGCTGGTAAGCCAGGCCATTGGGACGGCATCATTACCGATCCAGACGGCGATCCGTTGATCCAGCAAGCGAGCGATCCTTTCCCCGGTTACTACATCTCATGCACATCGCTTTCAGACAAAACCAAGAGGTTCGCTGATCCGACTCGATATGTGAACGCATCGAAGATTCCTTATGTAGTGTTGCCGCAAGACGTAGCCGATCGCGGAGGCGCGCGCTTGGGGGATTTCGCAGTCGTCGTCAACCTCCGAAACGGCAAATCGTCCTTCGCTATCTATGCAGATGTTGGGACCTTAGGCGAAGGCTCGGTCGCGCTGGCCGACGCACTGGGCATCCAGTCTGACGCACGCCACGGAGGCGAGTCTGACGGAATTCTGTATCTGTTATTTCCCGGTTCCGGCAATCGGCAGCCTCGTACGACCGGTGAGATCCAGAGCGAGGGCAAAAAGCTGCTAATGGATCACTCGGGCGAAATGACGAACTTATCCTCCTGTGTAGAAAGTGACAATCCTGAAGGGAGAGCGTTTTAGAAGCGTTCCGGGTGAACTGGACCGGATCGTTGACATTATCAGGCGCGATCACTCCAAACCGCCGCATTCGAGGTCAATGAGCGTAATGATTCCATAAACAATGTCGGGATTTAGCGCCAACTGATCGGCCTTGAATCGCCCGATTCGCCCGGGTATCCTCATCGAGTATTTTCCTGCTTTCCGGGGACGGCCATGTCGAATTTCTCTAACTACCTTAGCTGTGGAGTCATCATTTTGGCGTTAATCGGAGCCGCGAATGCGAAGGACCACCCCCATGTGGCCGACGCAGATCGTGAATATGAGGCAGTGTTTTCTCATGGAGAGAATCCATGTGCCAAACAATCGACCACCATTGGCTTTGAGCAATGCTTTGGTAAAGAAGTGGAGTTCACCGAGAATCATTTGACTGCCTTCTTGGATGCAGTTCGTGCGATTGTGGCAGATGAGCGTGGTGCCTGCGTGGGCATCAAACCTGCCTGTGGGGTGAGGCAATTGGACCTGCTGAATAATGCTGACCGGGCGTGGCGGGAATACAAGAAAATCTTTGCGAGCTGGAGTTTGCCGAGTTCGATGGCGGGTCCGGAGCGGGTTCGGCGCAGAGCGAGTGTGAGTATCAGGCTGACCGGCAATACGTGAGGCAGGTGGCGGATGTGATCTTGCTAAAGACTCTGGCGAAATGACTTCCAAAATGGTGCTGAAATCATCAGCAGGAGTCCCGCAACCCAAACCGCGTGCCCCAAGCCAGGACAGTCCGCATCCTGCAAACACAGGATGACAAGAGAGGCCCACGTGAGCAAAATACAAAGCAAAATTAGTGCGGCAAGAACTCGCTGCGTTCTTCCGGCGAGATCAAGAATGCGCAGGACTATGTAGGCAAGAGCAATAGGGTTGACAATACCCCCGAAGCCACCTAGCCGATACCCCACCTTCAGCCAAGGAATCGTGTTGGGTCCTAGATCGACAACCCACAGGAAGAGGGCAGCATAGGCGCATCGCCATCCAGAGATCGATTTCGATCCGACCCTATCTTTGAAAACGGGTAGGAAGAAGCTGAGCACATAAAGGGCAAGGCCTGTAAAAAAGATGACATTCTGCAGCCTTGACTTCCCCGAAACATCGTCTTCCGAGGACGGCATCATATCGACAACGTTCTATGTTAACGCATACTTGACCAACTCAGGCGTTATCAGATCGCACCGAAGTCGAAGCAGCCGCGAATAAAATTCGCTTGACTTCGATCCTCCATGCTGCAACAATTTTCTATACGCATTAGATCTTTGACAATCGAATAGCACAGAGATAACTCAAGCAAATGGAATATTTTACAAGTCCAACCCTTGATTCTAGGGCGCTTGGAGCAGCCGGTTCGCACTAAGTCATTTGACTGTAATATTTTGCGAGTAAGTTATTTGTTTTCAATGTTGTAGCCAGATCAGCGCCGTCCGACTCGCCGCAACTCATTGATTCCAGATATTTTAACGCAAGGTATCTGTGATTTTTTGGTCTGGACCACGCCATTAAGACCATCAACCTAAAGTCCGACATGCCGCTGGTCCGCGAAGCTTTGCAGCGCCTCGAGCGCGAACTGGCCCTCGCACATCAAGAGAAGGCAAAGCTGCTAAAGCTGGTCCACGGCTACGGCTCGAGCGGCGCCGGCGGCGAGATTCGCATCGCCGTGCAAAAGCGTTTGCTCGAGCTGGCGCAGAGCGGCCACATTCGCGGCTGCATCTTCGGCGAGAACTGGTCGAAGACCGATGACATCGCCTGGAAGCTTCTGCAATCCCATCCCGAACTCACAAGCGACTCCGACCTCGGCCACCGCAACCGCGGAATCACCATTGTTTTACTGTAAATAGACAAGCACGCCTCCGCGCGTATAATGTTGCGACTTTGCCGGATTGAGTTCAGCCGCTGAGTTCAGCCGCAAGGAAAACGGTTGCGTCTTTCACTCGATACTCGCGATGTTGGACGCGTCACCATCGTGCACTGCAACGGGCGAATCGTTGCCGGCGGCGAGAGCGAATCTCTGCGCGCGCATGTGGCATGGCTGTTGCGCGATCGCCGCTCCATTGTTCTGCATCTGGGCGAGGTCGGATTCATCGACAGCAGCGGACTCGGCACCATCGTCCGCACCCTCACCAGCACCCGCCAGGTGCATGGAGACCTGAAGCTCTGCAACGTACCCGATCATGTGCGCAAGGTTCTGGAGCTGTCTCACCTGGCGAAGTTATTCGACACGCATGACTCGGAAGAAAAGGCAGTCGCCTCGTTTTACGCTCCCAGAGCCCACGCCGAAGCGCTGGCCTCTACTGGCCGCAGCGTTCTATGCATCGACAGTAATGCCGACGTGCTCGCCTATTTGCGCGAACTGCTGCGCCGCGAAGGCTACGACGTCCACACCAGCAGCCACCTGCGCGATGCCATGATCCTGATGCGCATCACCCGTTTCGATCTCCTGCTGATGGGCCCTGACGTTGCCGCCGCCCCAGCCACGCAGCAAGCCTTCCAGTCCGCATGCTCCAAAGTGCCGGTCATCGACCTGGGCAGCGAGTTCTCCACTCGCGACGCCGGCGAAGCCGCCGCCGCTTTGCTGGAAAAAATTCAGACGAAACTTAACTCAAAAACCGCGTGAGGCGCCAACTATTTGGAACCCGCGGCCACCGCAGGAGGCGCCACGGCATGCGACGCAGCCGCCTTCGCCGCGTGGTGCTTCACCAGCAGGGAAAGCACGATCACTGAAGCCACCGGAAAGAATAGAATCCACCACCGGACCTTCATCAATACCAACCTCTCTCTTCGCTTGGCGATCGGATCATACGCCAGGCGGCGAATGCCGTCATCCATTGACCGCGTGCCCCATGCAGGAGCACAATCCCTCCGGCAAGTCAGCCTTTGCTGGTTTGAAACCTTACTCCGCCTCGCTAACTCCGCGAAAGGAGCACATCATGAAAGCAGTTCATCAAGGGGACCTCGAACTCCTGCAGCATCCCGCTTCGCAGGAACTGTTGCGCTCGAAAATTCCCGCCCGCCTGGCCTATATTTGGACCGACGGCACGCCCCGCGTGATCCCTATCTGGTATCACTGGAACGGACGCGAGTTCGTGATGGCAACCCCGCCGAAGGCGCCGAAACTGAAGGCGCTCGCCAAGAATCCGAAAGTATCGTTCACCATCGACGACAATACTTATCCCCACAAAGTACTTCTCGTCCGCGGCACCGCGCGCCTCGAATCCGTCGATGGCATCGTGGCAGAGTATGCAGCGGCAGCGGAACGCTACTTCGGGCCGGAACAGGGCAAGGCCTGGGTCAATCAGCTGAGCTCGATGATTTCAAGCATGGTCCGGATCACGGTTGTGCCGGAGTGGGTCGGCTTGCTCGACTTCCAGACTCGCTTCCCCAGCGCCCTATCGTCTTGATGGCTTCACTGCGACAGCGGCACCGACAGCAAAATTTCAGCGACCTCGCCGGGACGCTCGACATGGCAGTCGTGGCCAGTCTTCACTTCGGCAACCTTCCACCCGGTAGCGCGAGCCTTCGCCGCAAATGGCGCCAAGAACGGTCTCGCGGGATATCCTTCTGCGACGCAAGTAATAAAGGTGGCCGGAACGCTTGCCTTCCGATTTGCCGGAAGAGGAAGCGGCTCCTCGAAGCACCGTAGACTGAAATCACAGAGCCTCGCGCGCACGAATTCTCGCGCCTCGCCTGGCTTCAGTCCCCAGAGATCGAGCTGGCCCTCGCCGCCCGGCAGTCGCCAGCCGTCTCCTTGCGCTTGCGCGACTTTGCGAAAATGCTCGCCAATCTCAGGCGGAAGCAAGTCCAGCACGCATTGCCCATCTTCTGGAATGAAGGCGTCCAGAAAAACCAAACGCTCGACTCGAGTCGGAATCGCTTCGACCACACCGCTGATAATCATGCCCGCGTAACTGTGACCGACGAGGATCGCAGTGCCCGCGAGCCTTGACAACTCGCGGGAGACGTCCTCTACATGTTGCCGCAGCGTTATGTCGGGAGACAGACGGCCTCGATCTGTGCCAAGCCCGGTGAGAACCGGCGTTATCACCTTATGTCCCTGCTTCTCCAGCAGAGGGGTCAATCGGTCCCACGTAGCGGCCGACTGCCAAGCTCCGTGAACCAGGACAAACGTCGACATGGGGAAGAGTCTAACAGGTTGAATTACCTTCTCGCGCTTGCGCTCGCCCCCGTTTGCCGACGATACTGGTGGGTCACGGAACAACTTCAAACGACATTATGAAAACGACTATCTCTCTCTCTACACCCGCTCAACTCGAAAGCGAGTCTCTCGTCGCCATTGTGCTCGACCATACTGATCAGGCGCAAAAAGACAAGAACAAAGACGCTAAACCTCAGCTCAAGGTCGCCACCGGCGATGCGGCTGTGCAGTCCGCCGCCGCCGATCTGCTGGCCAGCGGTGAATTGACTGGCAAGCCGTTTGAAATCAATTTGCTTCACAAGCCCGGAGGAGTAAAAGCGAAGCGTCTGCTGCTCATCGGTGGAGGATCGGCTAAAAAGTTTGCGACTTACGATTTGCGCCGCATCGCCGGAGCGGCGGTGCGCACCCTTAAGGCGCGCGGCATCCGCAGCTTTGCCTTCATTGCTCCACCAAACATTTCTGCCGATGAAGCAGTGAGCGCGATTGTCGAGGGCGCGCTGGTCGGCAACTTCGATCCTGACTATTATCGCAGCGACCGCAAGGATCAGAAAATTGACGCACTCACTATCCTCGCCTCCGGCAACCAGGCCGCGCTCGAAAAAGCGGCCAACGAGGCGCAGGTCATTGGCGAATCGCAAAATTTCACACGCGACCTGGTGAATGAGCCTTCGAACCGCATGACGCCAACCATTCTGGGCGAACGCGCGAAGAAGATGTGTCACGAAGTTGGTTTGAAATGTGAAGTCTACGGCGCCGACAAGATCAAAGAATTGAAGATGGGCGCCTTCTGGAGCGTGTCGCAAGGTTCCGACGAACCTCCGGCTTTGATCGTCATGAAATACGAGCCCGCTGGCGCTCCGGAGAAACCAGTCTTGGGACTTGTGGGCAAAGGAATCACGTTCGACACCGGTGGCATTTCGATCAAGCCGGCCGACGGCATGGAGAAGATGAAATACGACATGGCTGGCGGAGCGACGATGATCGGTGCGATGCGCGCCATCGCGTTGTTGAAGCCGAAGGTGAAGGTCATCGGCATTGTGTGCGCCGCGGAGAACATGCCCTCTGGCAAGGCGCAAAAGCCCGGCGACGTGCAGATTGCCATGTCGGGCAAAAGCATTGAGATCATCAACACTGACGCCGAAGGCCGCCTGGTTCTCGCGGACGGTCTGTTCTATGCACGGCAACTCGGTTGCACTCATCTGGTGGACGCGGCTACGCTTACCGGCGCGGTTGTGGTCGCTCTTGGCTACGCCAACGCGGGAAT
Organism: uncultured Acidobacteriaceae bacterium; assembly: GCA_963743115.1. Classification (GTDB taxonomy): domain Bacteria; phylum Acidobacteriota; class Terriglobia; order Terriglobales; family Acidobacteriaceae; genus Sulfotelmatobacter. Next base: position 25,104 of record CAVUOM010000005.1, read on the forward strand.
CTTCGCCAACGATGACGCCATGTACGAGCGCTTTCACAAAGCCAACGAAGAGGCGGGCGAAAAAATGTGGCGGCTGCCGCTCGATGACGAATACAAAGAACAGATTCGCTCCACCATCGCCGACATCATGAACACTGGCGGGCGCTGGGGTGGCGCCATCACTGCGGCCATGTTCCTGAAAGAGTTCGCGGAAGATACTCCGTGGATTCATCTCGACATCGCGGGCACGGCGTGGATGGAAGACCAAAAGCCTTGGATCGCGAAGGGACCGTCGGGGATCGCGTTGCGCAGTTTGGTTGAGTTTGTGAAGAGTTTCGCGAGTTAGGTGAACCGAATTAGGGCTTTTGCAGAGAAGATGCGCTTTTTTCGCAGCCATTTTGCTCCGGTTGGCATCCAATGCGCTCGGAACGGCTCGTCCGCTTCCGTCGATTCTGATTATGGAGGCATTCCTTGAAACCTTTAATGCTGGTTGGAGTTGTAGTGCTGGTGCTGGGCGTGCTTTCCTTCTTTGTGCCTTTCCCGCATTCCGAACATCACGGTGTCAGCGTCGGAGACGCACACGTGGGCATCACGACTCACGACGACCGGAGGGTACCGCCGGTCATGAGCATCGTGCTGGTTGTCGTAGGGGCTGGACTGATGATCGCCGGCGGTAGCAGTAAGAGTTAGGCTCTGAAGAAGTCGCTCTTACCCTGCTAAGGATGAGGCGTAATCGCAACGACGGTAATGACCGGGATTCGTTTCTTAGCCTTCGTTTCGTCGGGCCCGTAGTGCCAGAATATGCGGTAAGCGCCTGGGGTTTTGTTCTGGGCGTAAGCTTCGAAAATCTTCTCTCCATTTGCGCCGGCAAGAGAAGTGAACTCGTACGTGTTAAGCCTGGGATGATGCGGGTCTATTTCCAAGTAGCCGATAGCCTTGCGGACCTGCTCGAATGTCCCTGCTCTCGACGGAGTATTTTCCAGATCCGAATACTGACTATCCGCCGTGGGGGTAAAGTTGATTTTTCGCCGCACGCCTACTACTCCTTGGCGTGCCGGGCAAACGAGCCGCGATAAACTCTCTTCCCTTCCGCCGATTCCCTCAAGCTCCGTTTCACGCTGGCGAGGGCGTGCGGATTCTCGTAGAGCCACATTTCACTGGCAGGAACTGCCTTGACCGGATCGAGAATGATTTGGCCGAGAGGGTTGCGGTAGATGTTATAGGCCGTGCCGCTGAGAACCTCGCCCAGGGACAGGCGCTTCTTGGCATCTGGCTGAGCGAACTCCGAAACCAGCTGGAAATCGGGGTCTTTGATGACTGTGGACGGCGGCATGACTACACCATATCACTCGGTGGGATCAGACGTCAAGTGGGCTGCGCCCACCCCAAGCCGAAGCCTGTCTCACTGACTTCCGTCCGGTTCATTTGCCTGCGGTTGCCTGCTCGAAGGCCTTTTCCAGATTCGTGACCAGTGGGGCTTCGCTCGGCTGCAGGCCGCTGCGGCCCGTCATGCGCCACAGGTACTGATTCTGCGGCCAGCCGTGAGCATCGTAAACCGCCAGCACATCTTCCGACGGGCGGCTCATTACCATCAGGATGATATCGGCCTGCTGCGGTTCATAAACCAGAATGAACTTCCCCCACTTCTGAATCGCATCCTGCACCGTGGCGATGGCTTGCCGGTCTTCGGGGAACAGATTCGGGTTGAACTGGTCGCCGTCATAGCTGGTGACGTAGATGAAGCGGGCGTTGACCAGCGTTCCCGGAAATGCCGGGATATTCTGCGGAGCGTTTACTTTCGGGGGTTTGGGTGCCGCGAGTGCCAGTGCCGTCGCCAATAACACGACAGTAAGTACTGCGACTGAATTTGTTCCGGTTTTTATAGGACTCTTCATAGAAATTCACTCGGCTTTGCCTTTTCAATTAGTTAGATGACCGTAACCTCGCGGGCGTTGCACGCCATGCCGACAAGGTCTAAGTCATTGAATCGATTGTAACTGGAAGATATTGGAGAGATGGAGCACTAGAGGGCCAGCACTGACGGTCACGACTTTCGCCGGGAATGACGTTTCCGTTGCCGGAAATTGCGCTTAGAACCAAAGTAGGCGGCTGGGTGAGCTTTTAAGGGATCGGTGCGACGAACCGGCTCGCTGGACGATTTCGGCGAGGCAGCGTTTCTCCATTATATCTATAAGATAATATCAACGATCTACAGACAATTTCAACAACGTGCACGAAGCTTCAACAACTTACGGTCATTAGTCTATCAGGCCCCGAATCTTTCGGCGGCGCGAGCCTTCGCTTTGGCCGCTTCTTCCTCGCGATTCTTTGGCGGAGCGTTGGTTTCGAGGGAGTGGAGAAGACGTTCCGAGACGGCCGCTACTTCATTGACGGCAGCGAGGAACGAAGCTTCATTTGCTTTTGACGGTCTGTTGAAGCCGGTGATCTTTCTGACGAACTGCAGCGAGGCAGCGCGAATCTCGTCGGAGTTGACGGGCGGATCGAAGTTGAAAAGAGTTTTGATATTCCTGCACATGCAGCGTGACCTCCGCAGAATCGGAATCAACGTTCCCGCGGGCGAGAGCTAACCTCAGGCGCTCAAGCGCGGACGCATTCCAGACGACTTAACGGCACGACTAAAGTCATGCCCTTCCCGAACCCATCCGAATACGAGTGTTCTCGCAGTCTGACTGGGCCCTTCCCGAGCCTATCCTCACACGTTCTATTCTGACATACCGTCGAGCCCGTTCAGAAAAGCCTTCCTATGGAAAGATTCGCGCGCGACTCTCCGGTTGGGCTTACGCTGGTGGCCAGAGCGATGGGGCCAACGATGGTTTCTGCAATCACGCCGAGATTAAACGTGCCGCGGACCACGACCGTGCTGGGATCGTTGAATGCGCTGCCCGCTTCGTACCATCCGCCCCAATAGATTTTTCCTCCGACGAGCTGTGGCAAGTGATAGAACTCGCGGCGGAATCCGAACGAGGAATATACGTAGTGATTGCCGACGAATTCCTGGGGAAGGTAGGCGCCGAGGTGGAAAGTTCCGCCCAAGGTGAAAACCTGGAATGGGCCAGCGGTGCCGTGGAACGTGGTTCCAGCCGAAGCGAGAAAAAAGAGCGAAGTCTTCGGCCCCGTGGGAATGAAGGTGGAAGTCTGAACATCGAGTTGCGCGATGGGATGAAGAAGGCCGGGGCTCTGCAGCACGCGAGAAAGGCTCGCGACAATGCGCGTACCGCGGCCCGGAACTTCAGGACTATCCTGGCCATCCCAGACATAGTGGGCGCGGAATTCTCCCGTGCTGCCGGTGACTGAAGCCAGTCCTGCGCTGCCGATCAGGGGAGCGAGCTTTCCGCCGAATATCTCGTAGCCAAGGCGGAGTTCGCTGCGCTCACCTGTGTTGAAGCCCAGATCTACACCGCCTCCTGCTCTTTCGTCACCGAAAACAGCGACGCGAGTTTCTCCTGTGAATTCGTTGCGCGGGAGCTTCGACGCGAAAACATAGGGTGCAACGAAAAGATGAGTGTCGCCGAGCGGCTGATAGAACTCGCTGGCGGCAAGGTTGCTCGAGCCGAGCAAGAGATCGTTACGCCATTCGCCGCCGTGATGTTCCACGTCCATGAAAGTGATGCGGGCGCCGGCAGCAAAATCGAATGCGGCCACGCCGGAGCCATCGACGTTCACGGCCAGATCGACGAACGGTGGCCCGTAACTCTTCTCGTGTGCGGTGACTCTCAATGCCGGGACGCCGTTTTGGGTGAAGCCTTCGTAGCCTAAGCGATCGAATTCGCCTTCGCCGGCGATGCGGGTCAGTTGCGTCTCGAGTTTTGGCAGATCGAGTGGTCCGCTGGTGACCGACTTGAGAGTATTTTCAAAGCGCCGGTCCTGGTCGGAGTCTCCGCCTACTACTTCCACGGATTGCACTGCTTTCGGTTGCGGGCGTCTGCGAGCCGAGCGCGCGGCCAGATATTGCTGCCACTCTGCATCGTCTTTGATGGCGTAGGGCAGCAGGGTGGCAGACTGATCGGCGGCGCTCTTGTAACCGAGCTGGATGAGATCGTGGAGGCGATCGTAGTCGTCGATGGCGAACCTTGCGGTATCGACGGTTACGACGGCGTTGGCCAGAGCGAGAGAGCGGCGCTCATTCTGCAGAAGCATTACGTCGAGTGCGCGGGACAGCACGCCGGTCAGGGTTTCCAGCTCCTCCTGTTCTCCGAGCGGAACGCGGAGATCGATGGCGATCACGGTGTCGGCATCCATTTCGCGTACGGTCTCGACGGGAATGTTCTCGACCATGCCGCCATCGGCCAGCACGCGACCATTGAGTTCGACGGGAGTGAAAACGCCGGGAATGGCCATGCTGGCGCGCACGGCCTTGGCAAGAGAACCATCGCGCAGCACGACCCGGTCGCCGCTTAACATATCGGTCGCCACGCAGCGGAAAGGAGTGGGCAAGTCGTCGAAGCTGGCGATGCCGGAGACGGGGAACGCGATGCGATCAAGCAGCAGGCCAACCCCCAGGCCAGGGTTGAGTCCGTTGGGACCGTTGAGGCCGTGCTTTAGGCCGAGTGCGGCCTGAATCTGGTAGTCGCGGCGATCCTGCTTGCGGCGATAGCTTACCTGGCGGTAAGTGGGTCCGGGAAGAAGGACATCGTCCCAGTCGACGTTCTCGGCAAACTTCTGGATTTCCTCGGGCGACATTCCGGTGGCATACATGGCGGCGATGATGCTGCCCATGCTGGTACCGGCCACGCGGTCCACGGGGATGTGATTCTGCTCCATCCACTCGAGCACTCCGATCTCAGACAAGCCGAGGGCACCGCCGCCGCTGAGCGCAAGACCGATGCGGGGACGGGAAACGGGCTGTGTTGCGCCGGACTGCTGAATTGGCTGCGGGTCTTGCGCTGCGGCCGGAGTATCCGAGAGCGTGCTCGACAGCGCCAGCAGAAAAAAGAAAACGAGCCGCGTTGCGAAACTGCGGCAACCGTGGTGCGAAGACCTCATGTTCATCCTCCCGCGGGGCATGTGGAGCTGGTTGGGAAAAAACTCACATTAGCAGGTTTGCCTAGGGATTGTTTTCCTAACGCTTTGGTGGCGGCGGCTGCAGCGCGTGCCGCGCTTCATCCACGACAGTGTGAACGGCGTCGACTACCAGGTCTGGGCGATCGAGATGGATGTAATGGCCGCTGTTTTTCGCTGTCACGTGTTTGCCGATGGTCGAGAGGTGAGTTAATTCTTCCTGCATCTGTTGCCATGCATCGTTGGTGGGTTTGACCAGGTCTTCGGGAAGGTCGGGCTGGGGCAGGTCGGGATCGTGCGAGAGCACTACGAGAGGCATATCGCCGAGTGAGCCGCTGTTGGCAGTTTGCGCGGCGCTCTGGGAAATTGATTTCAATTCCGCGACGCTTTCGCGCGCGGTGTGGAAGTTGCAGTCGGCGGCGCGGACGGCATCGTCGTTGCCGCAGAATCCCATAAGCCGCGGAAGTCCGAAAGGCATGGTGAATTCGAAAAATTCCTGCTCCCGGAGCCAGGTCGCGTCCAGATCGTTGATTGCCGGCGGAAGGCGTTTCTGTTGCTCGGGGTGAGAAGAATCGACGAGAACCAGGCCGACAACTTCGTTGCGATAAAGGCTGGCGTAGAGACGAACGTCGAATCCGCCCATGGAGTGGCCGACGAGGACTAGCGAACCGTAGATGCCGGCGTGCTGCAGGAGGCGGTGCAATTCGTCGACGAACACTCTGGTGGTGCGGGGGCGCGGGCTGGAATCGCTGTAGCCGAGACCGCCGCGATCGTAGGAGCAGACGCGGGTGAACTTTGCGATCTCAGGCTGCACTTTGTGCCAGGACAGAAATGAATCGCCCATGCCGGCATCGAGGATTACTGTGGGCGACCCCTGGCCGGTGCAGTCGATGTGCAGTTTGTAGCCGCCGATGTCGATGAGCTGGCCGGGCATGGGGTGGAAGCGGCGCTCGCGCGTCTCGGAAATATTCTCGTAGAGGAAACCGGCGAAGAGGACAGCCACGAGCAGAATGATGAGCACGCGCACCGCTCGACTCAGCCACGATTGAGAAATAGTAGGCGGGATCTGGGCATCGGGCATGCGCTTTTTCGGACTCACGCAGCGCAGGCCGGGGCTCCCGCGCCACGCTTGGCGGAATTTTACATGACGGGCGGCACGGTTATGCCCATGATCGCGAGCGTGCGAATCAGTTCACGACGGACCACGGCCACTGTGGCCAGCAGGAAGTGCTTCCGCTTTTCATCCGGCTCGCTCAGGATGGGGTTACGATGATAAAAAGTGTTGAAAAGTTGTGCGAGTTGGAAAACGTGTTTGGCCAGGTGGGCTGGTTCGGTGGTGGCGATGCATTGGTCGACCAGGTAGGAAGTTTTCGATGCGGCCAGCCAGAGTTCCCAGATTTCATTCCCACTTTCACCTTCTAGAAATTTGCCCAGGTCTGCGGGAGAGACTTTGCGAGCGATGTCTCTACAGAAAGTTTCGGGATCAATGGCGGCTTTCTTGAAGATGCTGGCGGCGCGGACTACGGCGTACTGCGCGTAGGGGCCGGTTTCGCCTTCGAAGCTTAGCGCTTCTTTGAAGTCGAAGGCGATGACGGACTGCTTGGTGAACTTCAGCATGAAGTAACGCAGGGCGCCGATGGCGATTTGCGTGGCGATGGAAAGACGCTCGGCGTCGGTGAGCTGGGGATGGCGCGAGTCGACTTCGCTTTTAGCTGAGACGATTAGCTGATCGAGAAGGTCGTCGGCTTTTACGCCGAAGCCTTTGCGGCCACTGACTTCGATGTAGGAACGGGTCTTATCTTCCTCGCTGAGCTTGTATCCGAGTTCGGCGGCGCAGCGCGGGGTGAGCGCGACCATCTCGTAAGAAAAATGGGTGTAGTGGTCGGCGGCCTCGTTGTGGCCGAGTCCGCGCAGGGCTTCGATGACCGTGTTTTGAGCTTCCGACTGGCGGGCGTCGATGACATTGTAGATTTCGGCAACATCGCCGAAGTGGGGATGATCTTTCTCGCCTTGCATGGCAGAGATCCAGCACTCGTGCTGGTCGGGATAGCGGTAGAACTTGCGATAGGCGAAGTCGCGCCCGAGCAATCCGAACTTCCACATGTGGTAGGCGATGTCTTTGCCGACGTAGCCGACGGTGCCGTTGGAGCGGACGATTACCTTCTGGTCTTCTTCGGAGATGCCCGATGGACCGATGTTGGTGTCTGCAGTCGCGGGCGAGGGCGCCCGCGCTACATCGCCCGTTCCGGCGCGGCGCATGACCCAGCATCCTTTGTTCTTGCCTTCGTTTTCGTAGGTGAGCACGCCGGCTTCTTTCAGCTTGACGAAGGCTGCGTCCCAGAAGTGCAGATGCAGGATTTCACTTTCGCGCGGAAGGAAGTCGTATTCAATGTCGAGACGGTCCATGGTTTCAAGATGGCGGCGCAGGACGGCGGTCGAGATCAGTTCGGCGATGGCCGCGGTTTCGCTGGTGGCGTCTTCGATGGCGTGAAGCGTTTGGGCGCGGGCTTTGAGGTTTTGTTTGTCTCGCTCGTACCACTGCGAAACCCGGGCGTAGAGATCCCAGCAGTAGTAATCGAATCGAGGCTGGCGGGTCAGGGCTTCGATTTCTGCGCGGGACTTTTTCTCGATCTGCGTGAAACCCACGACGACATCCGCGACTTGGACGCCGGTGTTGTCGATGTAGTTCTGGACGTCCACTTCCCTGCCCGCGTAACGCAACAGACGGACAAATGTGTCGCCGAGAATGGCGTTGCGCAGATGGCCGATATGGGCCGCCTTGTTAGGGTTGATGCTGGTGTGCTCGACCAGAATCTTTCCTGAGGGAAGGGCGACGAGCGGCTTCTGGTCGGCGGCAAGAGCGGCAGCCATCCAAACACGATCGATTCTGACATTGAGATAGCCGGGAGGCGCAACCTGCATCGCGGCGATGCCCTCGATGGGTCCGATCTCAGCGCGGATGGCTTCGGCGAGCTTAAGTGGAGCGGTGCGCAGCGGCTTGGCAAAGGGAAACAGAGGGATGGCGAAATCGCCGAGCTCCACCTTGGGAGGCTGCTCGATGATCACGTTGGGCAGAGTTGCGTCCGGATAACGGCCGCGAAGAAACTCTACGATGCGTCCAGCTAGAACATGTTCGAGATGACGATACAAGGCTTCCCTCTGCGCTGTCTAAGAAGATAGTGATTCTAGCAGAGCGCGCGAGGACGCTGGTTTGACGCAGGATGCACGCTTCCCTATGATAAAAAATCGGCTTCACTTCTATGCGCATTGCTTACCTAGAGTGTTTTTCCGGCATGAGCGGCGATATGTTTATGGGCGCGCTTGTGGATGCCGGGGTTCCGGCGCGAGTGTTTGAGGAAACCGTGGCGGCACTGGGGGTGGCGGCGAAGTTAGAGATTTCGCGAGTGGTGCGCAGCGGGATTTCGGCTACCAAGGTGGATGTTTACGTGGATGGAAAGAAGGACTTGCCGCGTGAGGAGTACTGGGAGGGGCGGGAGCAGCCTTCTCATTCCAACGAGCACGGGGCGCATTCGCATTCCCATCCTGGTGAGAGTTCGCGGGCGGGGGCGCCCGCGCCACATTCACACTCTCACGAGCATTCTCGCGGGCTTCGTGAGATTCGCAAGATCATTTCTGCGGCTTCGATTTCGGAATCTGCTAAGAAGACCGCCATCGCGATTTTCGAGGCGCTGGGACGGGCAGAAGCGAAGATTCACGACACTTCGATCGAGAATGTGCATTTTCACGAAGTCGGTGCGGTGGACGCGATCGTGGATATTGTCTGCGCGGCCGTTGGGGCCGAGGCGCTGGGAGTGGATGAGATCATCTGTTCCCCGTTGAATGTCGGCGGCGGGATGGTGAAGTGCGCGCATGGAGCGTTCCCGGTGCCGGCTCCGGCGACGGTGGAGTTGCTGAAAGATGCGCCGGTGTATTCTTCCGGCTTGCAGGCGGAGTTGGTCACGCCGACGGGCGCGGCGATTGTGAAGACGTTAGCTTCGCGCTTCGCGGCGTTTCCGGAGATGAAGATCGAGAAGTCCGGCTATGGAGCGGGATCGCGGGATTTTCCAGGGCATCCGAATGTGGTGCGGCTGACGGTTGGAGAAGCTGCCTCGACTCTGGCTGCGAAGACAGCGTCGGAGACGATCACGGTGCTGGAGGCGAATCTCGACGATCTGAATCCGCAGGTGTTTGGCTATGTGATGGATCGATTGCTGGAGGAAGGCGCGCTCGATGCCTTTGGCATGCCGGTACAGATGAAGAAGAATCGTCCGGGAATGCTGTTGACGGTTTTGTGCAGGCCTGAAGATGCAGGCAAGCTGACGCAACTGATTTTCACGGAAACCACAACGCTGGGCGTGCGGCGGCGCGATGAGATGCGGCAGACTCTGGCGCGACGGTGGGAGAGCGTGGGCACGCCGTGGGGCGAGGTGAGGATCAAGATCGCGAGCATGAACGGGACGGTCACTAACTACGCTCCGGAATATGAAGACTGCCGGCGCATCGCGGCGGAGCATCATGTGCCGCTGAAGCAGGTGATACAGGAAGCAGCGCGGGCATACGTGGGAACCGCAAGAAAACCTTAAACACAGAGGACACAGAGGTCACGGGGTAGTGCATAAGATTCTATGAGCCGGAAGTTTTACATCACGACGCCGATTTACTACGTGAACGCTCATCCGCACATCGGGCACGCCTACACCACGATTGCCTGCGATACGATTGCGCGGCGGCAGCGACTGCTGGGCGCGGAAACATTTTTTCTCACGGGCACGGACGAGCACGGGCAGAAGATCGAACGGGCGGCGCAGGCCGCGGGAAAAACTCCGCAGCAGTATGCGGATGAGATTTCGGCGGAGTTCCGACGCTTGTGGAAGCGGATGGGCATTTCGAACGACGATTTCATCCGCACCACGGAAGACCGGCACAAGAAGCGGGTGCAGGAACTCTTCCGGCGGATTCGTGACAATGGATACATCTATAAGGGCACTTACACCGGGCAGTATTGCGTGTCGGATGAACTTTATGTTGACGGCGCGCAGCCGGGAGATCCCTGCCCCACTTGCGGGCGCATTACCGAGACCGTTAAAGAAGAGAACTACTTCTTCAAGCTCTCGGAGTTTCAGGACAAGCTGCTAGCGCTGTATGCGAATCCGGAGTTCATTCGTCCGGAGGCGCGGCGTAATGAGGTGATCTCATTCGTACGTTCGGGGCTGCGCGATCTCTCGATCAGCCGCTCGACATTTACCTGGGGTATTCCGGTGCCGGACGATCCTAAGCATGTGATTTACGTCTGGCTCGACGCGCTGGCGAACTACATTACGGCGATTGGCTACGGCTCTTCGCACGCCGGGGCGCAGGAGGCGTTCAAGAAATTCTGGCCGGCCGATGTGCAGATGATCGGGAAAGAAATTGTCCGCTTTCATTGCGTTTATTGGCCGGCATTTCTGATGGCCGCGGGGCTGCCGGTGCCGAAGGCGATTGTGGCTCATGGCTGGCTGCTGTTTGAAGAAAGCAAGATGTCGAAGTCCCGCGGCAACATTGTGCGGACCGAAACCATTCTCGATGTGCTGGGTGCGGATGCGCTGCGCTATTTTCTGTTGCGAGAGGTCGTGTTCGGGCAGGATGGATCGTTTTCATTCGACGCGCTGGTGCAGCGCTATAACTCCGACTTGGCGAATGGACTGGGAAATCTGGCGAGCCGCACCTTGAAAATGATCAACCTGTATTTCAAAGGTGAGGTGCCTTATCCCTCGCGCGGGGCGTCGAGAACCGCTGCGGATGATGCGATTGCGGAGACGGCGCGGAGGACGATCCGCGAATTCGGGACGCTGTTTGATCAGTTCCAGTTTTCGAGGGCGCTTGAAGCCGCGTGGGCACTGGTGGCGGCGGTGGACAAATATATTGTCGAAAATGAGCCATGGGCGCTGGGGGAGAAGCAGGACGAAGACAGCCGGTCGCGTTTGGCTACCGTGCTTTATACAGCGGCGGAAGCGCTGCGGATTGCGACGGCGCTGGCGTATCCCGTGGTGCCGGATGCGGCGGCGAAGATTTGGTTGCAGCTGGGGCTAGGCGATATCCAGAAGCTCGCTTTGAGCGAACTGGCTTGGGGACAACTGCCTCTGGGCACAAAGTTAGGTGAAGTGCAACCTGTGTTTCCGCGCGCCGACAAGAGCGCGATTGAAAGGATGCAGAAAATGGAAGAGGAGCAGAGGACTGCGCCGGTGGCGGAGACTGCGGTTGCAATGCCCGCACCGACGAATGGGCCGAAGGCGGCTCCGGTCGCGGCGGTGCCGGCGGCTGTTCCAACGGCCGTCGCAGCGGCGAACGATAAGATTTCCATTGATGATTTCGCCAAGATCGAGCTGCGCGTTGGGCTGGTGAAAGTCGCCGAGAGGGTGCCCAAGGCGGATAAACTCCTGCGGCTTGAGGTTGATATTGGAACCGAAACGCGGCAGGTGCTTGCCGGAATTGCCGAAGCCTATGCGCCGGAAACTTTGATTGGGCGGAAAGTTGTGATCGTCGCCAATCTTGCGCCGCGCAAGCTGCGCGGGATGGAATCGAACGGGATGATCGTGGCGGCGTCGCTTGAAGATGGGAAGCCGGTACTGGCGGGATTTTTGGAGGATGTGCCGGTGGGGGCGAGATTGAAATAAGACCATGTTTGTTGATTCTCACGCTCATCTTGATAGCAAGCAGTTCGACTCCGATCGCGAGCAGGTGATTGCTCGCGCGCGCGATGTTGGGGTGCAGACGATCGTTGCCATCGGCAATGGCGATGGCCCCGAGGATGTGGATTGCGGCATCCGATTGGCGGAGAAATACGATTTCATCTACGCGACTTTGGGCATTCATCCTCACGAAGCCCGGTTGGCGAATGAAGCTGCCTATCAGAACATGGAACGACTGGCGAAGAATCCTAAAGTGATCGCTTGGGGCGAAATCGGGCTCGATTATTATTACGATCACTCTCCGCGCGAGGTGCAGAAGGATGTTTTCTTGCGGCAGATGGAATTGGCGGCAGCTGCGAAACTTCCGATTGTGATTCACTGCCGTCCGTCGGAAGAGAGCGAGCAATGCCTGGGACGATTGCCTCGGGTTGATGCGAGAACACTGGGCACCGAAAGGGCTGGGAGGAATTCTGCACTGTTTCACCGGAAACTGGCCGCAGGCGAAGAGTGCGCTCGACATGGGATTCATGATTTCGTTCGCGGGCAACTTGACGTTCCCGAAGGCCCAACAGATTCGCGATGCCGCGCTCGAAGTCCCGCTGGAGCGCATGCTCATTGAGACCGACTCGCCATACCTGGCGCCGGTGCCGCATCGCGGCAAGCGCAACGAGCCGGCGTTCGTAAGGGAAACTGCGCGGAAGCTTGGCGAATTACTAGGGTCGACGGCGGAAGAAATCGGGCGGCAGACGGCTCGCAATTTTTACAATTTTTTCAAATTGACTGAAACCGCTGAAAGCAAAGTTTCTGCAGGTTAACCCTCCTTTCGGAGGTCTTCTTCTGGTACCCTCAAGGGTCAGATTCCATTATTTCAGAAAGAAATGAAATCCGATGCCTGAGAACACTTTTGACATCGTGAGCAAAATTGACCTGCAGGAAGTGTCGAATGCGATCCAGCAGGCGTTGAAGGAAGTTCATACGCGCTTCGACCTTAAAGACTCGAAGTCGAATATCGAACTGGAAAAGGACGCGATCGTGCTGCACTCCGCCGACGAGTACAAGCTGAAGGCGGTGAACGATATCCTGCAGCAAAAACTGGTCAAGCGCGGCGTGTCGTTGAAGGGATTAACCTATGGCGCCGTCGAATCGGCCGCTGGCGGCACGGCCAAGCGCAAAGTCACGATGCAACAGGGCATCGCCATCGAAAAGGCGCGGGAGATCGTGAAGCTGGTCAAGGATTCGAAGAAAAAAGCGCAGGCCTCGATCCAGGGCGACCTGGTGCGCATCAGCAGTAAAGACCGCGACACGCTGCAGGAAGTGATCGCGATGCTGCGGGGACATGATTTCGGCATTGATTTGCAGTTTACGAATTATCGGACGAATTAATCGCAACTTTCACCGCAGAGAACGCAGAGTACGCGGAGAGAACGAAGGATTGAGGCCTAGGACCGACGCAGTCGTTTTTCCTCGGCGGGCTCGGCGGCCTCTGCGGTAAAACGATTTTGATGATCGAGGATCGATTGCATTGAGCGCACCGGCAATCATTAACGGGAAGGAAGTCTTCGACCTGCTGCACGATGATCTCGCGGCTCTGGAGGGCGAGTTCGGGCAGGACACCGTCTCGGGCGTGCAGGCCATCACGGAGATTGGCGAGTATCTGCGGAACGGCGGCGGCAAGCGAATTCGCCCCGCACTTCTCTTCCTTTCTTCGAAGCTCTTTAACTACGAAGGGCGCGGTGCGGTGAAACTGGGCGCGGTGGTCGAGATCATTCACACGGCCACGCTGGTGCACGACGACATCATCGACGAGGCGAAGACGCGTCGCGGCCGGCCTGCCGCCAATACCCAGTGGGGCAATTCGAAATGTGTGCTGGCTGGCGACTGGCTCTACATGCAGGCCTTTAAGGTGGCGGTGCAGGAGCGCAACTTCCGCATTCTCGACACTCTGATCGAACTGACGCAGCAAATGGTTGAAGGCGAACTGCTGCAGATGGAAAAACTCGGTCAACTAATCACGCTCGATGAGCATTTCGATTTGATCTATCGCAAGACGGCGTGTTTGTTTTCGGTTTGCATGCGGCTGGGAGCGATTCTGGGTGGAGCAACGGCCGCCGAGGAAAAGGCTTTGGGCCAGTACGGGCACGATCTCGGCATGGCCTTTCAGATTGTTGATGATGTGCTCGACCTGACCGCGTCCGAAGATGTTTTGGGCAAGCCGGTGGCGAGTGATCTGCGCGAGGGCAAGGTCACAATGGCGGTGATCCACGCGCTCGGGCGTTGCACGCCCGAGGAACGCGGCAAGATTGAGACCATCCTGCGCGATCGGGCTTTCAACGGCGTGACTCACGCGCAGATCATGAAAATTCTGCAGCATTACGGATCGCTGGACGCGGCCCACGCTCGCGCCGCGCGATATGCGGAGTCGGCGCGGAAGGCAATCTGCACCTTCCCGGATTCTGAGATCAAGCGGGCGCTGCTGTGGGCGCCGGAGTTTGTGGTGGCGAGAGAAAAGTAACCCGTCGATCTGTTTATACTGAACCCTTTCCTGATTTTGTTTATCCAAGAGTTTTTATGGATTTGTATTTGCTGATGGCGCGTCACGGCTATGCCTTGACCTTCGGTCTGTTGCTGGCCGAAGCCATGGGGCTTCCCTTCCCGGCTGCGATCGCTCTGGTAGCGGCTGGGGCGGCGGTGGCGGCGCACGCGTTGTGGGGTCCGTACATACTGCTGGCAGCAATCGTGGCTTTGCTGCTGGGCGACACGGTGCAGTTCTGGCTGGGACGATACATGGGCTGGCTGCTGCTGGGATTTCTGTGCCGTGTATCGATCAATCCCGAGACCTGCATTTTGCGCTCTGCGGAGTCCTTCTACAAACGCGGCAAAGCCACCTTGGTGATCGCCAAGTTCATTCCCGGGGTCAACACCATGGCGGCGCCGCTGGCCGGCAGCATGAAGATGCGCTTTTGGCAGTTTCTGCAATTGGACCTTGTTGGTTCTCTGGTATATTCCCTGACCTATCTCTCGGTGGGATATGTTTCCCGCGATTTTCTGGCCGCCCTCTTGCGCGGTTTTCACGAAGCCGGGCTGGCGGTGGAAGTGGTGGTGCTCGCCGCTCTTGTCGTGTACGCGATCTACCGCGCAGTGCAATTCCAAAAACACAAGATGTATCGCGTGGTGCCGCGGATTCAGGTGCAGGAGCTGGCCGCGCGCTTGGCCTCTGAGGATGCGGGCCGCGTGCTCATTGTCGACGTTCGCAGCCACGGCTATTACGACGGAGGGTCGGCGCGGATCAAAGGCTCGATCCGCATCGAACCCAACAATCTTGAAGAAGAGATCAAGAGCCTTCCCAAAGACAAGGACATTTATCTTTACTGCACTTGAGCGCGCGAAGCGACCAGCGCCCGGGTGGCGCACTTGCTGCGGGAAAAAGGATTCAACACGTTCGTGATCGTCGGCGGATTGACTGCATGGCGCAAGGCCGGGGAACCACTCGAGCCTGTGCCGCAGAATGATCTGGTAAAGCTGCCGACGTTTTCATAGCCCTCGTCGGTTTGATAACGTCAGTCGCACAGACCGTTCTATGCTGCCTTGGCTATACTGCCTTGGACGCTTTCGCACATGGTTTCGTAAATGGTTTCGTACAACGAAATCGAGATTAAGTTTCGTGTCGCGGACCTGCGTGCGCTCGCGCGCGAGTTGCGAGCGGCTGGATTTCGCCTCGCGACGCCGCGGACGCACGAGATGAATACGCTGTACGACCTTCCCGGGGAAGTGCTGCGCGCGCGCAAAGAACTGCTGCGGCTCCGCAAGTACGGCTCTGAGTGGACGCTGACGCATAAATCCGGAAAGAAAGCTGGGCCGCATAGCAGCCGCGTCGAGCTGGAGACCTCAGTGGGCGATGGCAAACAGATGGATTTGATTTTGCGCGCATTGGGATATTCGCCATCGTTCCGCTACGAGAAGTTTCGCGCCGAGTGGACGGATGGCAAGGGGCAAGTGGTCGTGGACGAGACGCCGATCGGAAATTTCTGTGAGATCGAAGGCGCGCCACGGTGGATTGACGCGACTGCGAAGAAACTCGGCGTGAGCAAGGTGGATTACATCACCAAGAATTATGCGGGATTGTTTCTGGAGTGGAAAGACCGGACGAAAAGCCGATCTGAGGAAATGACTTTCAGGGATGTGGCGACTCCCAGAACTTCAGGCCGGCATTCGTGATTGAAGTGCGCCTTGCTGCGCTTGGCTGGACGGGCGAAGGCTCGCGTCCCCACATAGCTCGTGCCGGCTAGCGACTTACGCGCCATGGCACTTCTTGAATTTCTTGCCGGAGCCGCAGGGACAAGGATCGTTGCGGCCCACTTTTTCCTGTCCGCGTACTACTTGTTGCACTGGCTGCACGTCGCCGGCTCCTGCCATGCGCGCTTGTTCGAGTTCGCGGCGCTTGCGGCGCATGAACGCCTCTTCCAGGTCGTCGGCGGAAGTTGCGACCAGACGCGGCGGACGATGTCCGTTCCCGCCACTTCCCTGTTGCACCGGAATTCCAGACTCCGGGCCACGGCCGGCGGGTTCGCCTCCCTGCGGACCGGTGAGGCCCGGATCGCGCGGGCGTTCGATAATCTGCATCAGGTAGAGATAGCGGGCCGTGTCTTCCTGAAAGCGCTGCAGCATGGCCTCGAACATTTCGAACGATTCTTTTTTGTATTCGACTAGCGGATCGTGCTGGCCGTAGCCGCGCAGTCCGATGCCCTCCTTCAGGTGGTCCATGCTCAGGAGGTGGTCTTTCCACTGCGAATCGAGCACGCTGAGCATGATCATGCGCTCGTGATGGCGCATGGCCTCGGGGCCAATCAGCTTTTCTTTCGCGTCGTAGCGCTCTTTCAGCTTCTCGAAGATCGCATCGCCCAGTTCCTGCCGGTTCAGCGCTTCCGGCTTCACACCCTCGGCGATGAAATCGACGCCGAAGCGGGTAAAGACTGCATCTTTCAATCCCTTGATGTTCCAGTCGTCGGCGTGGCTCTTGGGCGGACAGTACTCTTCCATCAGGTCGCCGAGAATGGCTGAAACGTAGTCCTCGAGGATCAGATCTTTCTGGTCCATGCCATCGAGCAAGCGGCGGCGCAGGCCGTAGACGGCCTCGCGCTGCTTGTTCATGACGTCGTCGTATTCGAGCAGGTGTTTGCGCGATTCGAAATGCTGGCCTTCGACCGCCTTCTGCGCCGTCTCGATGCGGCGGCTGATGAGCTTTGACTCGATCGGGATGCCTTCTTCCATGCCAAGGCGCTCCAGCAGTTTCGAGACCCACTCCTTGGCGAAGATGCGCATCAGGTCATCTTCAAGCGCGAGATAGAAGCGCGAAGAGCCGGGGTCGCCCTGGCGGCCGGCGCGTCCGCGAAGCTGGTTGTCGATGCGGCGCGACTCGTGGCGTTCGGTGCCCAGAATGTGCAGGCCGCCGACAGCAGTGACTTCGTCGTGTTCTTTATCAGTTTGCACCTTGTAGCGGCTCAGTGCTTCCGTCCACTTGTCGGTCGGGACGGTGTATTCATTGCCGTTGTAGTAGAAAATTGAAATCGTTCCGTCTTCCTGCGGACCTTCGATCTTGCCTTGAGCCACGCGCAGTTGCTGCGCGATTCCCTTCTTCACCATCTCCTGCTTGGCCATGAATTCAGGATTGCCGCCGAGCAGAATGTCGGTACCGCGGCCCGCCATGTTGGTGGCGATGGTGACCATGCCCTTGCGGCCGGCCTGGGCGACGAATTCCGCTTCGCGCTCGTGAAATTTGGCGTTCAAAACGACGTGTTGCTTGAGGCCTTTTTTCTTTAGCAACTCAGAGAGGCGCTCGGATTTTTCCACCGACGTGGTGCCCACCAGCACGGGCTGGCCTTTCTCGGCCAGCTTTTGAATTTCATCGGCGACGGCAAAGTATTTTTCCTTCTCAGTGCGAAAGACGACGTCGGGATTCTCCAGCCGCAGCATCTTCTTGTTCGTGGGAATGACAACCACGTCCAGCTTGTAGATGTTCTCGAACTCCGTGGCTTCCGTTTCCGCCGTTCCCGTCATGCCAGAGAGCTTCTTGAACATGCGGAAGTAGTTCTGGAACGTGATGGTGGCAAGCGTCTGGTTCTCGCGCTCGATCTTGACTCCTTCCTTGGCTTCGATGGCCTGGTGCAGACCGTCAGACCAGCGCCGGCCGGGCATCATGCGTCCGGTAAATTCGTCGACAATGATGACTTCGCCGTCTTTCACCACGTACTCGACGTCGCGGCGATAGAGCGCGTGCGCTTTGATGGCGGTCTCGACGTGATGCTTGAGCGGCCAGTTCTCGGGATCGGCAATGTTGCCGATGCCGAGCAGTCCTTCCACTTTCGTCCAGCCTTCGTCGGTGACCGTGATGTTGCGGTGCTTTTCGTCGATCGCATAATCGCCAGTGAGAACTGTCCTGGTCGCGTCGTCCCCGACTTCATTCAGTTCGCGGATCAACGCGTCACGCTTCCCTGGTGGAACCTTGTCCTCCTCCAGCAACTGGCGCAATTCCGCAGGACTCAGTTCTTCGCCCTTCTCCAGCTTGGGGATGATCCGGTTGACTTTGTAATACTTGTCGGTCGATTCCTCGCTCGCTCCTGAAATGATGAGTGGCGTGCGGGCTTCGTCGATCAGGATGGAATCGACTTCGTCGACGATGGCGAAGTTGTGACCGCGCTGCACGCAATCTTTCAGATCGAACTTCATGTTGTCGCGCAGGTAGTCGAAGCCGAACTCGTTGTTGGTGCCGTAGGTGACGTCGGCGGCGTAGGCGGCGCGGCGCTCTTCATCGTCGAGGTCGTGGACGATCACACCTACCGTGAGGCCAAGAAAACGATAGAGCTTGCCCATCCATTCGGAATCGCGCTTGGCCAGATAGTCGTTGACCGTAACAACGTGCACGCCGCGTCCGCTGAGGGCGTTGAGATAAACCGGAAGCGTGGCGACCAGGGTTTTGCCTTCGCCCGTCTTCATTTCCGAGATCATGCCTTTGTGCTGCACCATGCCGCCGATCAGCTGCACATCGAAGTGGCGCATGTTGAGCACGCGGCGTCCGGCCTCGCGGACCACGGCAAAGGCTTCCACGAGTATGTCGTCGAGCACTTCCTGCAGAGCTTCGTATTGATCTTTTTCGAGTTGCTTCTGACGATCGGGATCGTCTTCCGCTTCTGCCTCGCTGTCTGTCGCCGGAGCGCTCGAGAGACGACTCAGCCGCTCCTGGATGCGCTGCCGGAACTCATCTGTCTTAGCGCGCAACTCGGCATCCGTGAGCTTTTGCATCTGCGGTTCGAGGGCGTTGATGGCCGCGACCCTGGGCATCATGCTCTTGACGACCCGCTCATTCTTGGTCCCGAAGACCTTGCCGATCAGAGTGTTTATCAAACTGTGAAATCCTTCAGAGGGCGGGAACTGCCCCAGCGTATCTCTTTTAGCCTAGCATATTTAGATGCGCCGAACGGGCGCTAAGGAACAAGCTGAAGCAAGTTGCTCACCGCCGAGAACGCTGAGATCGCTCAGGGGACAAAGCGGACATTCTTGTTATCCTCGGCCCTCGGCGAAATCGGCGGTAAACATATTTTTCGTGTATATTCCACACGACTCATGCCCACTTTCTACGATCGTTTTGTCGAATGCGCGGAGCGCTGGCCGGACAACGTGGCGCTGGAAATCCAGCGCCATGATCACATCGAGAGTTGTACGTATGCCGAACTTCACCGCATGGCCGAATCCGTGGGGCGATGGGTTGGCGAAAACGGATTCGCTCGCGGATCGCGGCTGGCCATCGTGGCCGATAACCATCCCCGGTGGGTAGCGGCGTATTTGGGAATCATTGCGGCGGGATGTACGGTGGTCCCGCTCGATACCGCCCTGCATGCCGATCAACTGACGACACTGCTGAAAGACAGCGGAACGTCCGCCCTGTTCTGCGATGCGAAGCACGCGCAGGCGGCGCGCGACGCGGTTGCGAGCCTCAACGTCGGGCTCGTGCTCATGGACCCGAATCGTATGGCCCAGCAGTCTGCCTCCGAGCGTTGGCTGGCAAATCTGCCGGCGATTCTCGATGGCGGTCCAGGAAAATTCCAGCCTGCGCCCGCGGCTGCGGACGAGGTCGCTTCCCTGCTCTACACCTCAGGCACCACCGCCGACCCCAAAGGCGTAATGCTTACCCACGCCAACTTTCTTGGCGAAGTGGAAGCTGTGTTCAACTGGGTCGACATTGGGCCGTCGGACGCACTGCTGGGCGTGCTACCCATGTTTCACGTGCTGGCGCAGATGGCGAATCTGCTGTTGCCCCTGGTCAAAGGCGCGCGCGTAGTTTATCTGGAGACTCTGAACACTACCGAACTTTTGCGGGCTCTGCGTGAACGGAATATCACTGCCTTCGCCGTGGTGCCGCAATTTTTTTATCTGATTCACGATCGGATTTTTCAGGAGGTCGAGAAACGAGGGGCGTTCGAGCAGAGGGCGTTCAGGTCGCTCGTAGCCATCAATCGGACCCTGCGCAAAGTGGGACTCAACGCTGGTCCCATCCTGTTTGGCAAGGTTCACCAGGCTTTCGGCGAGAAGATGCGATATCTGATAACAGGCGGCTCGCGATTCGATCCCCAGATTGCCGCAGATTTTCGCGATCTCGGTATTGACGTTCTGCAGGCGTACGGGCTGACGGAAACAACGGCGGCTGTGTTCGCGAATTCGCCAACGAATAACGTGATCGGTTCTGTGGGCAAGGCCATGAAGGGTGTCGAGGCCAAGATCGTCTACGCGACCAACGAAGCGCAATCCGAGGAGGACGGCCCTGCTACGGGTGAAATCGCGTTGCGCGGCGCGGTCGTGATGAAGGGCTACTGGAATCGTCCGGATGCCACTGCAGCGGTACTGCGGGACGGATGGTTCTACACCGGCGATCTCGGTTACTTCGACGCGGACCGCAACTTGTTCCTCACCGGCCGCAGGAAAGAAGTGATCGTGCTCAGCAACGGGAAGAATATTTATCCCGAAGAGGTTGAGGCACATTACCTGAAGTCGCCCTACATCAAGGAACTGGCAGTGATGGGACTGGAAGGCAAGCCCGGCGAAAGCGGAGACCGGTTGCATGCCGTGATCGTACCTAACTTCGATGTGCTGCGGCAGAAAAAAATTGTCAACGCCAAGGAAGTAATTCGTTTCGATATTGAAAGCCTGTCGCAGCAGATCGCTTCCACCAAGCGCATTGGTAGCTACGAAATCTGGCAGGAAGATTTGCCTCGCACCACCACGCGCAAGATCAAGCGCTTCGAAGTGGAGAAGCGGGTAAAGGCAAATCAGACGCGGCGAGCGGACGACGATGCTGAATTACCGGCGGAGCTGCCGTTGACGGCGGACGAGGTGGAGTGGCTCGATCAGGCGGACGTGCAGCAGGCGCTGAACATCGTGCGCGAGGCCTCGCGCACCGCTCCGCCGACCTTGCGGCCGACTCTGAATCTGGAGCTCGACCTGGGACTGGACTCCATGCAGCGCGTCGAACTGCTCAGCCAGATCGAAGAGCAACTGGGAGGCAACGTCGAAGAATCGCAGCTGGCGGAGATTTATACCGTGCGCGAGCTAATCGATGCCGTACTGCAAAGCGCGGCCAGCGGCGCTGGTGGCCCGGGAACGCGGCCTGCGTTTGCGGGATGGAAAGCGATTCTGGCCGAAGAACCGGTTGCCGCTGACGTGGTTTCTCTGGCCCGGCCGAAGCCATTCAGCGATGCCTTCTGGTACCTGGTTTCGCGCCTGATTCAGGTCATTGCACTCGACCGTTTTGATTTGCACGTGCGGGGAATCGAGAAGCTGCCTAAGAGTGGAGCCTACATTCTCTCGTCGAATCATCAGAGCTATATCGATCCGGTGATTCTGGCGAGCATTCTGCCGCCAGAAGTGTTTCATAAAGTCTTCGCGGTGGGGACGAGCGAAATCTTCGGTAAGGGATTCATGCTGCGGCTGGCGCGTTCGCTGCGCGTGGTGGTCGTCGATCCGGACGCGAATCTGATTCCCGCCATGCGCGCCGGCGCATTCGGCCTGCGGCAGGGACGGCCGCTCATTCTTTATCCCGAAGGCGAGCGCTCGATCGACGGCACGCCAAAAGTTTTCAAGAAAGGCGCCGCCATTTTGTCGATTCACCTGCAGGTGCCGATTGTGCCGGTGGCGATTGAGGGATTCTACGAAGTGTGGCCGCGGAACAAACCGTTCCAAGGGTTCACGCCACTGAAGATCGTTTTCGGCGATCCGATTCTTCCGCCGCCCGAGAGCGAAGCGTCGGAAGCGGCTTACGAGAAGCTGACTGCGCAGTTGAGGGCGCGGGTGGTTGGGATGTGGGAGAAATTGCGGAATAAGGCTTTGGATGAACAGTAATTAGAGCCTGTCCTTCAGATCCTGAACCAGAGTTTTTGCAGCGCTATAGAGCTCGACCAGCGGTCCCTTTTGAAATTCAATGTCATCCCGGCAGATATCACCATGAAGAGATCGGCAAAGCTGGTAGGCGGCTCGAATTCGCTCTGAGGTTAGATAGGAAGCCACGGTGGAGGCTCCCTGCTCAAAAAGTGGAGCGTTCGCCGATTGCTGGGCCGCCCAAGCGGTGTTGCGAACGCGGTTCAGCGCGTCGCGGAAATCAGTCAGAACGCTCGGATCTACTTTTGCGGTCAGCAGTGGTGCCTGCAGCGCGCGCAACTCATTAATCGCGCTCGCGAGACGTTCTGAAACGTTGGCCCTCGGTACCGATTCACTACTCACAATTCTGCCTCCGAATTAGACAGTAATATCTTTTTGCGTGGGAGGACAGGCTCTAAGGAACATCTTCCTTCGTAATACTCAAAGGTACGAACTAAGAATTAGAAATCGCAAAGAACGGCGAAGATTAAGCGCTTCTGTTTGAGGACGTGCGGCTCACCCTACTTCGCTCGGGGATGCGTCTGGTCGTAGACCTGCAGTACATGTTTCATCGATAGCTGCGTATAGCGTTGCGTAGTCGCGAGGCGTTCGTGGCCGAGCAACTCTTGAATGGCCCGCAGGTCGGCGCCTTCCTCGAGCATGTGTGTGCCGAAGGCATGGCGCAGCGTATGTGGGTGGACGTCGGGTGAAAGACCTTTGGCGACGGCAATCTTCTTGATGATGCGGCCGACGCTGCGCGTGGTGAGCCGCCCGCCGCGCCGGTTGATGAGCAACGCGGCCGAGTGCTTGCCGCTTTCCGCAAGAACTTCCTGCCGTTCGGGAAGATAGGTCGCCAGCGCGGTCTTTACTGAATCTCCAAACGGAACGTAACGTTCTTTTTTTCCTTTGCCGCGGATGAGAATGGCCTCGGCACTCATGCGAATGTCGTCGAGGTTGACCCCGGTGAGTTCCGAATTGCGGATACCGCATCCGTAAAGCAGTTCGAGCATGAGCCGGTCGCGTTCGGGGAAGGCTGCCACTTCGGGCATTTCGCCGTCGATCACAGAATTCATTTCTTCAATCGTTGGCACGCGCGGAAGTTTCTTGGGAAGTTTCGGCGTGGCGACCAGCTTCGCCGGATTCTGCTCCACAACGCCCTCGCGCGCCAGCCATCGATAAAGAGACCGCACGGTAGCCAAGGCTCGGGCCACGGAAGTTTTACTCAATCCGCTCTCGTAAAGCTGCGAGAGAAATCCGCGGACTGCAATGTGGTCGATCTGTTTCCATCCGCGCGAGCCGGCGTATGCAGCGAACAGCGACAGATCGCGGCTGTAGGCTTTGATGGTGTGCAACGAGGCATTGCGCTCGCGCAAATGGCGGATAAAGTCAGCCGTGGCTCTGTCGACCACGGTTTTCGCAGGTTTGTTCGCGGTCACGAAATTCTGCTTGGCACTAAATTTCATCTCGCCTTCGCCCTCGGATGATGCTTCTGATACACCGCGCGCAAGCGGTCGAGCGCGAGGTGAGTGTAGACCTGCGTTGTCGAAATATCGGAGTGGCCCAGAATCGTCTGCACCGTGCGCAAATCAGCGCCGTTCTCCACCATGTGCGTGGCGCAGGAATGACGCAGCATGTGCGGAGAAGCCGTTCGCCCGGATGAAGCCGAGGCCGCGCGCACCATCTGCCAAACACGCTGGCGCGTCAACTTGCGTCCTCCCCGCGCGATGAATAGTAGAGGGGAATTCTTTCCGGAGGAGGCGATGGTTGCCGATGTTCCGCTTCCCTTTCCTGATGCCAGTTCAGGGCGCGACTCTGCTAGATACTGTGTGAGCGCTTCCTGCGCCGAACTTCCCAACGGCACCACGCGTTCCTTGTCGCCTTTGCCGCGCACCAGCATGTAGCCCGCTTCAAGCTTCAGGTCTTCCAATTTGGCGCTGACGATTTCCGAAACCCGAAGCGCTCCCGCGTAGAAAACTTCCAGCATGGCGCGGTCGCGGACCGCCAGTGCGGCCGGGTACTTCTCGCTTTTCATCACTCTGGCGTTCTGCCGTGCGAGCGGAGCAGCCAGCGTCGCTTCCATTTCGTCACGGGCCAGCGCCTTCGGCAAGACTTTCCATTGCCGCGGCGACTCGATGTTCAGCGTGGGATCGTGCTCGAGCTTTTTATCCAGCAATAGATACCGATAGAGGTGCCGCAACGCAGAAAGTTTTCGCCCAACGCTGCGGCCGTCGACCTGGTGAGAAAAAAGCTGCTGCAGAAAATCGCGCACATCGACACGTCTGGCGGTCAGCAGCAGGCGCTTGCGCTTTTCCAGAAATTCCGAGAACTGGCAGATGTCGGTCGTGTAAGCACTGACGGAAAGCGCCGCTAGTCCTTTCTCGATTCTCAAATAATCAAGAAAGCTCGAGAGCACGCGCGAGTTGGCGTCCGAAGCCATAAAGAAGGGATGAAAAGAGTATGCGCGTTATCGGACGCTGTTAAAAGTGATCAGACGGATGCCGAGCGCGGCACCGTCGTAGAGAGACCTTGCTACGTCCGGCTAGCATCACGCAGCAGGTCCACTGCGTAGAGCGCGCCCTCCGGCGTTTCCTCATGCTTGAAGTAGGCGAAGACGTCGCGGCCGGCGGATAGATGCTCTCCGATGCGCGCAACCATGGCACCGCGTTCGTCTGGCGTATAACTCGGCTTGCGAAATCTGTAATAGACGAAGGCCCCCGTCACCACGTCCGGCGTGGTTCTCTCTTCCGTCTCCGCCACACACAAGGCCGCTCCGCGCGACTTCAGCATTTCCCAAGTCGAGTCGGTGAACCACGATTCGTGCCGGAATTCGAATGCCGCCGGCAGGGTGCGTGGCAGAAGTGCGAGAAACTCCTTGAGCAGCGCGGCATCGGCTTTTAGATTCGGCGGCAACTGGAAAAGCACAGGCCCAAGCTTGCCGGCGCTCGCTAAGGGCTCAATCGTCGCCAGGAAGCGCGGGACAAAATCTTCCGTCCCTTTCAGCCGCTTGATGTGCGTGATTACCTGGTGTGCCTTGATGCCGAAGCGAAAGTGCGCGGGCGTTTCGTTGATCCAGTTCAGGATCGTGGTTTCTTTTACGAGTTGCCGAAATGTGAAATTCACTTCGACGGTGTTGAGCTGCGTGGCGTAGTGACCGAGAAACTTTTTCTGCGCGAGCTTGGCGGGATAAAAGTCAGGCTTCCAGCTTGGATAGGCCCACCCGGAGGTTCCGACAAACAGTTGAGGCATAGCAAACTTTCGAAGTTACGTCGCGCAGCACAACGCGCTGCGGACGGGATTATACCTTGCGTTTCGGCTTGCGCGCCCGCGCGGTTTTCTTGGTTTTTCGCGCGGAACGCAGGCGAACTTCCTCCGGTTCATCCTCTGCCTGAGCGGCAATCGAAATGGGCATCGCTTGTTCTGCAGCTGTCGAAGCCGCAACTCCCTTGAGATCGGGCAGCCTTTGTTTCAATTGGAGCACCGGGGCGAACAAGTCACCCATCTTGTCAAAGCGTGCGACGACTTGCTTCGCTTCGAACACCAGCAGGTCCGCGTCTTTTTTCTTGAGCGAACGCTCAACTTCATCCCACGTCACCGGCGTAGAAACAGTCGGATGCTCGCGCGCGCGCAATGAATAGACCGCCACGGTGGTCTTGTGTTCGTCGTTCTGGCTCCAGTCCACAAAAACCTTGCCGGTTCGAACCTGCTTCTTCATGTCCGAAACAACGAGTTGCGGGTGCTCATGTTCGAGCAACTGTGCCAGCGCGTGAGCAAACGTCTTGGTCAATTCGTAATTCGTCGGAGTATTGAGCGGAACGTAAATCTGCAATCCCTTGGAACCGGAAGTTTTTGGAAAACTCTGCATACCAAAGTGATCGAAGATTTCCCGCAGCCACAGCCCTACCTGGCAGCACTGCACAATGTTTGCCGGTGCTCCTGGGTCAAGATCGAAGACCATCATTGTGGGGCAAGTGATGTTTTTTGCCAGCGAGAGGGAGGGATGCAGCTCAATTGCGGCAAGATTCGCCAGCCAGACCAGCGTGGCCAGATCGTCGGCGAGAATGTAATGGATGGTGCGGCGGTTTCTCTCGCTCCAGATGGGAGCGGTCTTCACCCAGTCGGGCCGGTGCTGCGGAGCATTCTTCTCGTAAAAAAATTCCTCATCCACGCCGTTCGGGTAGCGCTTGCGGGTCAGCGGTCGACCGGCCAGATGCGGCACCATCGCCGGCGCGATGCGAACGTAGTAGTCGATCACCTGCTGCTTGGTGAATCCCGTCGCCGGATACAGCACCTTCTCCAGATTCGACAGCTTGAGTTGCTTCCCCTGGATCTCGATCGTCGAATCCATGCAAAACGCTCCCGAAGACATTGGGCCTCAAACCAGCCTGAGTGCAAATGTAGCCTTTCCTCGGTAATGGATCAGTTTGGCCTGGATCTGCCATAGGACCAGATCGACTTTTTTAATATCCGTGATCTTCGCGTTCGGATATCTTTCGTCGAACATGTTTCGTATGTTGGCTCCGTCAGGACCAGCCATGAGGCCATCGTATTTCAGACACAGGCTCCTGTGGAGTAAAATTGTGTTCTCCACCCGATCCGCCGAACCCCAGTTGGGTAGCCGTAATTTGAAACACTGCAAAACGAACTTGTCGATGACCGGTTTCGATGGGTCGAGCGTCGCGACCAGCTTGCTTGCGAATGACGCCTCAATTCGGCCCGTAGAACGGTGGATAGTCTGCAAGGTCTCTGGGAAGTTCGTCCCGCCGCTCTTCGACTTCTCCATCACTGCAAAAAACTCCTTCCGCCACTCGGAGTTGCGCCTAACTCGATAGAAAGCAGTGAAACGCCGCTGGAATTCGGGGTCCACGGCCACATTACATTTCGAGACGTTAGCTTGCAGCCACTGATAGCGTTTCAGCCCGTCGGCCAGCCTTTCGAGGGCTTTCTGAATTTGCAGTACCGAGGGTGCGAACATGGCTCCATTATGCCGCAACGTGTCGGGCCTCGCCTGAACTGCGGAACCGCACCCAGTTTGACAACTTCCCATTCCTCCACGTAATTTCAAACTTCTGCCCTTCACATCCGTCTAAGATGATTGTCCAAAAATGTCCATCCCAGCAGTTTCGCGCAGTCCTTTGGAGGTCCAATGAAACATCGCATACTCCGGCCCAGCAATCTCGTACTGCTTCTCATCCTCACGACGCTCGCCGCGGCCCAGGATCTCGCCTCTTTTGAAAAACGGATCACGGTCAAGAAACTGCCGAATGGCCTGACCATCCTCATCTGCGAGCGGCCTGAGGCTCCGGTGTTCTCTTTCTTCACCATGGTCGACGCCGGCTCGGCGCAGGATCCCATGGGCAAAACCGGCCTGGCCCATATGTTCGAGCACATGGCCTTCAAAGGCACCGACAAGATCGGTACCACCAACTACGCCGCCGAGAAGCCCGCGCTGGAAAAGGTTGAGACCGCCTACGCCGCCTACATCGCGGAACGCGACAAGCGGGTGGGC
The DNA here is from genome assembly GCA_963743115.1 of uncultured Acidobacteriaceae bacterium. Lineage (GTDB taxonomy): Bacteria > Acidobacteriota > Terriglobia > Terriglobales > Acidobacteriaceae > Sulfotelmatobacter. The sequence continues at coordinate 52,677 of CAVUOM010000005.1, forward strand.
CGCGATGAGGCCAAGCTGAAACAGCTGGAAAAGACCTGGAAAGACGACATCGCCGCCGCCGACAAGTTTGTCGTACCCAACCAGTTCGGCAAGATCGTCGAGCAGAGCGGCGGTCAGGATCTCAACGCCTTCACCGATTACGATGAGACCGCCTATCACTATTCTCTTCCCGCGAACCGGCTGGAGCTGTGGGCCTATCTCGAATCCGAGCGCTTTCTCCACCCCGTGCTGCGCGAGTTTTACAAAGAGCGCAACGTGGTGATCGAAGAGCGCCGCATGCGCACCGATAGCAACCCCATTGGCCGACTGCTGGAGCAATTTAACGCCGAGGCATTCGAGGCTCATCCCTATCACCGGCCAACCGTGGGCTGGATGTCGGACCTGAATTCCTTCTCGGCCACCGATGCCAAGAAGTTTTTTGACAAGTACTATGTGACCTCGAACATGGTGGTCGCGGTGGCCGGTGACGTAAAAGCGTCACAGGTCATGCCCATGCTCGAAAAATATTTCGGCCGCCTGCCTGCAAGCCAGAAGCCCGATGAAACCACCACCACCGAGCCTCCGCAGAATTCCGAGCGCAAGGTCGTGCTCATGGAAAAGTCGCAGCCCCTCTATCTTGAGGGCTACCACCGGCCTGACTACATGACGAAAGACGATGCGGTGTATGACGCCATCACCGATCTCATGTCGGAAGGGCGCACCTCCCGTCTGTACCGCGCGCTGGTGCGCGATAAAAAGATCGCATCGTTTTCCGCTGGATTCAGTGGCCTGCCCGGCACCAAGTATCCGCACCTGTTCGCGTTTTACGCCTTCCCGCTCCCCGGACATACTCCGCAGGAAGTGGGGGACGCGATTCACGTCGAAATCGAACGCTTGAAGAAGGAAGACATCAGCGACGATGAGTTGAAGATGATCAAGACCCGCACCAAGGCCAACCTGATCCGCGGCCTGGGAGACAACGGCGGCCTGGCAACCCAGTTGGCGATTTACCAGACTCGTTACGGCGACTGGCGCGAGTTGTTCCGATCGGTAGACCGGATCGACAAAGTAACCAAGGCAGACATTCGGCGCGTAGCCAACGAAACTTTCAACGACAACAACCGCACCGTAGGCGTGATCGAAACTATCACGGGACAAGGCGGCGAGCAAGGGTCAGATAAGGGCGCGTCGAATCACGATCCATCAGAGCAAGCACCGGCGGGTCAGGGAGGTGCGCAATGAAAAGGCTGGCACTCGCTTTCACAATGATTCTGATGGCCGCTGCAATCTTCGCGCATCCCTCGAGGTCGGCGGCGCAAGCGACAAACTGGCACCAGATCCCCGTTCCACCTCTGCCCGCTTTCCATCCCCAGCAGCCGAAACGGATTGAGCTTTCGAACGGCATGGTGATCTTCCTGCAGGAGGATCACGAACTGCCGCTTATTGGCGGCACGGCCCGCATTCGCGGCGGTTCTCGCGATGAACCGGCCAACAAAGTTGGGCTGGTCGATATGTTCGGCGAAGTCTGGCGTACCGGCGGCACCAAAACACAGACCGGCGATCAACTCGACGATTTTCTCGAAGTGCGGGCGGCCAAGGTTGAGACCGGCGGCAGCTCCGATTCAACCACCATCAGCTTGAGTTGCCTGAAAGGCGATTTCGACGATGTCTTCAAGGTCTTCGCCGACCTGTTGCAGAATCCCGAATTCCGTGCCGACAAGCTCGATCTGGCACAGAAGCAGGCGCAGGACAGCATCTCGCGGCGCAACGATGACGTCGGAGAGATTGCGTCGCGGGAATCGGCCAAGCTAGCGTATGGGGCGGACAATCCCTATGCCCGCGAAGCTGAGTACGCGACCGTGGCCGCAGTAACGCGACAGGATCTGATCGACTGGCACCGCACCTATGTGCATCCCAACAACATCATCCTTGGGATCAGTGGCGACTTCGATGCAGCCGCGATGGAAGCCAAGCTGCGCGCGGCTTTCGAGTCCTGGCCCAAGGGCCCCGAACTCCCGAAAGATGACATTCAGTTCCATCCGGCCAAGCCCGGCTACTACCTCATTCCGAAAGACGATGTAAACCAGAGCAGCATTCAAATGGTCACGCTCGGCACCACCCGCAACAACCCGGATTACTACGCCATCACCGTTTTCAACGAGGCGTTTGGCGGAGGATTCTCCTCGCGGCTGTTTAACGACATCCGCACCAGGCGCGGCCTGGCCTACCACGTGGGCGGCGGCATCGGAGCAAATTTCGGGCACCCCGGCATCCAGGAATTCTCCATGGGCACGAAGAGTGAGACCACGATCGAGTCAATCAAGGCGCTCGATGAAGATATTGATGATCTGGCCAAGAAGCCCATCACCGACGAAGAAATCAAGCACGCGAAAGATGCCATCCTGAACGCCTTCATCTTCCGCCTCGACTCACCCGATAAAGTTCTTTACGAGCGCCTGACCTACGAGTACTACGGATATCCCTCCGACTGGCTCGACAAATTTCCCGCGGAGATCGAGAAAGTCACCGCGGCCGACGTGAATCGCATAGCGGCAAAGTATGTGCATCGCGACCAGCTCGCAGTGCTGGTGATCGGCAACACCAAAGACTTCGATAAACCTCTCTCGTCACTCGGAGCTGTGAAGGAAATCGATATCTCCATTCCGCCACCGCCGGGTGCGAAGGAAGAAGAGAACGCAAAACCCAGAGCCTCCAATGAAGAAGGCAAAGCGCTCGCGGCGAAGGTGGTGGCCGCGATGGGCGGCGAGGCCAAGCTGGCAGCTATCAAATCCGTAAAGGCGGAGTTAACGATCACGCAGAAAACGCCGCAGGGCGAGTTCCCCATGCAGATGGAAACTGTAATCGTCTACCCCGACCACCTGCACGCGGAAATGCAGACTCCCAATGGAACCGTGAATATAGTAGTGACGCCGGACGCGGCCTTCATGGCGATTCCCGGCCAGGGCATGCGCGACTTCCCGGCTTCCCAGAAGGCAGAGTCTCTGGAGCAGATCAAGCGCGATCCCATCTTCATCGCTTCCCATGCGAACGACCCCAGTATGTTTTTCCGCGCCGGTGGAACCGAGAAGGTTGGCGACATCGATGCGCGCATCGTGGATGTGAATTCCGCGGGGGTGGCCATCCGGTGGTTCGTCGACCCCAAGACTGGCCACATTCTGAAAGAAACATATCGAACGCTGAGCCAGGGCCAGCCCGCGCAGGGTGAAACTGATATGGAGGACTGGAAGCCGGTAAACGGCCTGAACGTTCCCTTCATACGCCAAAACAAACAGAACGGTCAGGATTCGAGTAAATCGGAGTACACGTCGCTAGAGTTCAATCCGGCGGTCGATCCCAAGTTGTTCGAAAAGCCGGCGGAAAAACCGGCTGGCCAGCCCTGAAGCCGCGCTGTGAGTGCGACTCGTCTTGCAGCTTTACTTTAGGACGCAGCGTACAATCGTCTTTCAGAGCAAAAAGGAGCCGTATGCAGGCGGATATTGTTCCCCACCTGGTTCTGACCTCCGACCTTGATGCAAGAGTCGCGATTCTGCGGAAGGCGGCCGCGAAGATAGAATTAACGCTCCCCGCGGATGTAACGCTCTACATCGCGCAGAACGTCCGGTCAAATAATCGCGCGCTGGAGGAAGCGGTCCTCCGTCTGATGGCCTACTCCCTGGTGACCAACACTCAGATCACCCTCCAATACACCCAACATGTGCTGAGAACTTTCATCGCTGCGGAAGCACGCAAGCAGGTGGTCGAGCCTATCGATCCTCTTCGGAAGCTGCCCTCTCTTGGTTCGCGCACGAGAGGGTGCGGAACGAAAGAAGCGATGGCCAAAGGCCCGGATCCGGCTGAGGCTGATCGCCGTTTCGTTTTCTGGTTGGTGAAAACGCGCGATGGGAGAAAAATCAGTCGAGTTAGGCACGAATTGGAAGTTAACATGCGCGAGAGCGAGCGTGAACGGCTGGCGCGCCGCGACGTATACGAGCGGGAGTTGGAACGCCGCATAAAGAAACGAAGACAAGGGTGAAGCTTGCCGCTGGAGAGCCCGCTTCCTGCTCAGCGCCAGCCGAATGAAAAGATTTTCGATCGACTATGACATCTTTGACTTCCCCAATTTCTTTCTTGACAGCCATGGCGTAGAACTTTATTATAGGCGAACAAAAGGCGAATATGTCCAGTCTGCTCTTGTTCGCGCCTCCCGAGAAATCGTTCGCGCTGCCCGAGAAATCCCCGCTGGTCGGCATTGCCCGGCTCGCGTCCGAGGGCGAATCTCTGCGCGAAGGCCACAACGTTGAATACTTCACTCTTTCGGCGAAGTCCCTGCTGAACCGTTGCGTCAGCGGCCGTAGGCTGCCCTTCAACTGGACCATCAATCCTTACCGCGGTTGCGAATTCGCCTGCAAATACTGCTACGCCCGCTACACTCACGAATTCATGGAAATGCGCGACGGCGCAGAGTTCGAGCAGAAGATCTACGTCAAGCAACACACTGCGGACCTGCTGCGGCGCGAACTGCGGCGTGTCAAGCCGGGGGAAGCCATTGCCCTCGGCACCGCGACCGATCCGTACCAGCCGGCCGAGCGGCGCTACGAAGTCACGCGCAGCATTCTCGAAGAGTTCGCGCGCCATCGCGGTTTCGAGCTGGGCATTGTCACCAAATCCAATCTCGTCCTTCGCGATATCGATCTACTCCGCGCAGTCGCGCAGAACAACGCGCTGTCGATTCACATCACCATCACCACCTTGAACGTCGAGCTGGCGCGCATTCTCGAGCCGCGTGCCCCGCGCCCTGATTTGCGAATGGAAGCCGTCCGCGAACTCAGCGATGCTGGCCTGACTGTCGGCGTGAGTTGCTCGCCCGTCCTTCCCGGCATCACCGATTCCCCCGCAGATCTGGAGGCCGTGGTGCGGGCCGCAGCCGCAGCCGGAGCCCGCCACATCTTCGCTGGACCCTTGTTCCTGAAGCCCTGTTCGGCAGCGGTTTTTCTTCCTTTTGTCGAGCAGCACTTCCCGCAATTGGTCGAGAATTATCGTCAGCGTTATCAGGACCGTTCGTTTCTGCCACCTTCTTATGGCAAGCGTATTGCACAACTCATCGCGCACTTCCGCGAGAAATATGGCGTCCGCCGAGCCGACCCACGCGGGGAGATGTACGCCGAGAAGTGGCCCGCCAAGGCTTTCGACGAACAGTTGGCTCTGTTCTAAAGGCGGTGGCCAGTGTTCAGTGGTCAGCCAAGCGAAGTTTCTCGAAGTCCCGCAACTGGCCACTGATCACTGGACACTGGCCACTGCCTTATAATCACTGCGACTCCCATGGCAACCGCATCTCCACCAGCCGAACGAACACCCGCGCAACACCTTCCTCTCGGAGTGCGGCTGCGCCGGTTCTGGCAGCGGGTCACGGAAGGCATGGAGCTGAGCCAGCTCTGGTCGCAGTTCGAAACCGACGCCCGCACCAGCTACCGCCTGTATTCGCGTGACGTCGCAGCCAAGACCCCTGAAGGCCTCACCCGGCGCGGCCACCGTCTGCATGTGGTTAAGGAATTCTTCTGGGCGGTCCTAGAGAAACTTTCGCCCGCCCGCCGCGTCCTGCTGCTGGCAGCGCTGATCATGCTGGTGTTCCCCAGCAGCGATTTCAGCTATCGCGGAACCGGAAACGAACTCCACGTCGTCGAACTCGATTTCCATTTCTGGGGCGGCCTGCTGTTGTTCGTGCTCCTGATTCTCGAGATTGCCGACCGCGTCGTCATGAAACGCGACTTGCAGATCGCGCGCGAAATTCAAACCTGGCTGCTGCCCGGGGCTCCGCCGCAGATTCCGGGTATCTCGATTGCCTATATCACGCGCCCCGCGAACACCGTCGCCGGCGATTACTACGACGTGTTCCCCCGCCCCGGCAAAACCAACGAAGAAAGTCGCATCGTGTTCGCCGTAGCTGACGTAGCCGGCAAAAGCATTCCCGCGGCCATGCTGATGGCCACTTTTCAAGCCAGCCTCAAAACGCTTTCTACAGCACAAGTTCCTCTGGAAGAACTTGTCGCCAACATGAACAAGTACGCCTCCTCCAACAGTCAGGGCGGATTGCGCTTCACCACCGCTTTCCTCGCCGAGTACGACGCGCCCCACCGGGTCTTCCACTACATCAATGCCGGCCACAACAACCCGATTCTGCGTCGCGCGAACGGATCAATCGAACGTCTCGACGTGGGCGGATTACCTCTCGGCATTCAGCCCGAAGCAAAGTACGAGTCGGCCAGCGTCACCCTGGCTCCCGGCGATTGGCTGATCATCTTTACTGACGGCCTGGTGGAAGCTGAAAACGCCCATCAGGAGGAATACGGCGAAGCCCGTCTGTTGTCGGCCATTGCAGCCGGCGCCGCAACAACTCCCGCCGAAATGCTCAAGCGCCTCATGGCAGAAGTGGATCTGTTCGTCGGTTCAACGCCGCAGCACGATGACGTCACCTGCCTGCTGGTAAAAGCGGAGTGAGGAAACCGATTCCACCGCCGAGCGCGCAGAGATCGCCGAGAAATTGCAAGGCGAGAATCTTTTATCAGGGATATTTCTTCTCGGCGCCCTCGGCGTTCTCGGCGGTTAATGCCCTTTCATTGCGTCCGCGTACATTCGATGAAAGGCATGCACGCCTTTCTCCTGCGTCACACTGAACCGGCCTCGAGAATAGCTGCGTGATCCCAGATTCTTCTGCACGCGCTCGCAGATGGCAACGTCTTCAAGCTGGATCTGGTCGCTGAATTCCACTGAGGCCCTGGCTGGTGGAGCACTATGGTCCTTCTCCGGCAGATACCATTCAAAAATCGCCAGCGAGCGCTCTGGCTCAAGCGGCAGCACGATGTTCAGCGAAACATTGTCGGGATAGCAGTTCAGCATCCAGTTGGGAAAAATCCAGAAGTAGTCGGTCGTCAGATTCTGCTGAGCTTCCGCGTAGCGCCGCGGAGCCGTGTCCCCGGGCTGCGCCCCACGAATTGGACTGAACTGCCGCACATATTCCGCACGCGGCTCGACCACGTAAGCGTTGTAGTCGAGTTCGCGATTCAGTCCCGGATGCACGCTCGGCAGGTGGTAGCCTTCGAGATAGTTGTCGATATAAGTCTTCCAGTTGCACTTCATGTCATAGGTGCGGCGCTCAAACAGTTTCATCTCGGCAAAATGAAACTTCTCAGCCTGCTTCGGCAATTCGCCCAGACTATCGCGCAAAGGCCGCGAATCCTTATCCAGGTTAACGAAGATCAGATTGAACCATTCCTCGACCGACACCGGCACCAGAGCAAAATCTTCGGGACGGAAGCCTTCGACGCCCTCAATTTCCGTGGCGCTGATCAGCGATCCATCCAGATCGTAGGTCCATCCGTGATATCCGCAGCGAAAAAGTTTGCGCGACCCACAACCCTCAGCCGGAGGCCCGGCCCGGTGCCGGCAAACGTTATAGAACCCGCGCAGCTTGGCGTCAGTCCCGCGCACGATGACGAGCGGCTCCCCCACCAACTCCGTTGTGAAATAATCGCCCGGCTTTGCCACTTGATCACGATGCCCCACCACCTGCCAGCTTCGCGCAAAAATGCGCTCCTTCTCGGCCGCGAAGACAGCTGGATCAGTGTAAAGGTGAGAGGGCAAAGTCCACGCCCGCGCGATGTCGGAATCAATCTGAAGGGACTCAAGAGGGTTAGGCATATTGAGAGCAGGATCATTGTAAGCTGGGGAAAGGTAAGTAACGGCATGCTGAAATCGAACGCGCAACCGTAAAATTGTGCCCACCTCAACCACGCAAGAACCGACTTCCCCGCCAGCCAAGACCAACCTGCTTCCCCTCGCAGGCGTGCTGATCGGCGTCCTGCTAACCTATGCCTCGACCTTCACTTTCGGCTGGGTGTACGACGACCCGCCCCAGATTCCGCAGAACCCGAACCTGCAATGGAGCCGCTTGCGCTTCCTGTTCACGCACCAGCTATGGGCCTCGATGTCAGGATCGCAGGCCCGCTTCTACCGCCCGTTCCTTTCGCTCTGGTTCCTGATCAATAAAACTTTGTTCGGCCTCAATCCCCACTGGTTCCACGTCACCTTAGTCTTGGCGCACGTAACGGCCACGGCCCTGGCGTTCTTCATCGCAAGCAAATTGTTAAAGGATTCTGGCTCAGCCCTCCTCGCCGCCGCCATCTTTGGTTTGCATCCTCTTCAGGCGGAGTCTGCCTCGTGGATCTCCTCCGTGAACGATCCGCTCGCTGCCGCCCTTTGCTTCGCCAGCTTCCTGACCTACAAGAAAGCTGCGTCGTTGCAGCGCGGCGCCGTCAGATGGTGGGCGCTTTCCGGACTTCTATTCCTTTCCGCGTTGCTCACCAAGGAAGTCAGCGTAGTTCTGCCCGGAGTTATTCTGATTGACTTCCTGTGGAACTCCCTCGGCTCCAACTCCCTTTCATCTGATTCCCCGAGCAAGCCATCAACACCCTCGTTCAGCCACTTTCTCGTAGCGATAATTTCGACCTACGGTCTCGCCGCAGCCCTATGGCTCGGTCTAAGGTCCTACGCTCTTCGGGGATCGGCACCCCCATCTTCATCCCCGCCGTGGAGCACCGTTGTCCTGACCGCCCCAAAGATTTTGCTTTTCAATCTATACCGCACAATTTTTCCAATAGGCCTAAGCCCGCACTACGACTTCCGCCTGATCGAAGCCGCAAGCGCACAGTTCTTCCTCACTCTGCTGGCCCTGCTGGCTCTGGCCGCGCTAGCCATCGCAGCCGCACGCCGCGACCCTCAACTATGGACTGCCTTCGCCTGGCTAATTCTGCCCATGCTTCCAACTCTCGACTTGCGTCTGACGAATGAAGATGACTTCATTCACGATCGCTACACCTACATGAGCATGCTCGGAGTCGCTCTGCTCGCGGGCTTCGCCTATTCCTGGTTAAGAAAAGAATGGGTCAGAAAGAAGTGGCCGCATCTACAGCTGGTTCGACTGCTGGCCGCGGCGATCGTCGTGATCCTAGCCTTGGCCAGCGCCATCCAGTCGCAGTACTGGGCGAACGACGTCAATTTGTTTTCGCGTGCCGTAAGCCGGGCTCCGGAAAACGAGTGGGCGCAGTTGAACTATGGATCTGCCCTCAGCGATCGTCACCGCTACGGCGAGGCGGCTCCGCATTTTGTCCGCTCCTATGAAATAAAGCCGGGCTGGCGGGCCGCCGATTTCGCCGGCTTCGCCTACCAGCAGTCCGGAGATTTGCCCCAAGCCGAGCGCTGGTTCAGAATCGCGCTGCAACAAAATCCGGACTTGGCAAACGCCTGGTTCGGACTAGCGCAGATCCGCCTCGCGCAGCACAGCCCCTATCAAGCCATCGATTGTCTGAACAAAGCGCTAGCCATCCAACCCGATGCCGAGGGATATCATTACGAATTAGGTACAGCTCTCGAACAAGCCTCGCGCCCATCCGAGGCGCTGGCCGCCTACCAGCGTGAGTTGCAACTCTATCCCAACCAGCTGGGAGCGGCGAAGGCCATCAGCCGTCTGCAGGCGGCGGGACTTCAGGGCCGGTAAATGGCAGCTCGGTGGCAACCCCCGAGGCGTCATCCCGAAGTCCCGCGCTTTCACCAGCGGGACGAGGGATCTCCCGTGCCCGGCAGCCGCCTCGTTGGATCTCGCCGCTACCCGCCATTGCAAGAATCGCCTACAAACGCGTTCGAAGAATGGGGGTAATTCAGTACGACCGGCCCAGAATCAAACTGACACGAATTGTCAGCCTTCGCGACGCATTTTGGCACGAACCGCCGCACACAAAGCAGTAGAATGGGACCATAGTTTGGCCTTCTACTGAAAATAATGGGATTGCACGACCCTGGCCGGAACCAAGGTAACTAGCCGCTTTGGCTTGGCAAGTGCAATCATCTAGTCCGACTGCGTCATTCCATGACCAGCATGAATTCAATAAAAGTCCGAAACGAGGGAAAATAGAGATGCGGAAACAACAGAAAGGTTTCTCACTGATTGAGCTGCTGATCGTGGTGGCAATCATCCTGATCATCGCAGCTATCGCGATTCCTAACTTGATGCGCGCTCGTATGGCAGCCAACGATTCGTCCGCGGCCGCTTCCGAGCGTACCACTGTCACCGGCGAAATCGGCTACTTTGCCGCTTATCCGACCGTTGGCTACACGGCACTGCTTGCCCTTGGTGGGGCTTCGCCTTGCACTCCGGCGCCCGCCACTGGCTGCTTGATCGATAACAACCTGGCCACCAACGGCGCAGGCGGCGGCAAGAGCGGTTACACGTTTGCCGCGACTCCGAGCACCGGCGCTGGCAGCCCTGTTCCGAACCAGTTCTACACGACTGGAACTCCGATCAGCGCGCAGACTGGCACCAAGGCGTATTGCGCGTTTGATGACGGCGTGGTTCGCACGGAGCCGGCGGGCACCATCACCGCTCCTGGCAGCTACGGCGCTTGCCAGGCCCTGTTGCCGATGGCGAACTAGTTAGCAGTCTGGCAAAGTACCTGGGGGAGGGTACAAGCCGGGAGCAGCGAAGGCAACTTCGCTGCTCCTTATTTTTTTCCACTTCGTTAGCTGCGTTGCCCGTAGTACCAAGTTTTGTCACCAGAAGCTGACGCTTTGTGGCTGCAGAGCATCTAAAATGCTAGCGTAACCTGATCTCGCTCCTAACGACGTATGAAAACAAAGGACCTCGGTTGAATGGCGCGCTGGCCACCCGCGTGCATCAATTAGTACATCTTAAGTTCCTGCCTGCAGACATGGAGGAACAGATTGCTTGGGGAGAAATACAAATGCAGAAAAGCAGAACTAATAAGAACCATGCCAAGGGTTTCTCACTGATTGAGCTGCTGATCGTGGTGGCAATCATCCTGATCATTGCAGCGATCGCGATTCCTAACTTGATGCGCGCTCGTATGGCTGCCAACGATTCGTCCGCGGCCGCTTCTGAGCGTACCACTGTCACCGGCGAAATCGGCTACTTTGCCGCTTATCCCACCGTTGGCTACACCAGCTTGCAGGGTCTGGGTGGAGCGTCGCCTTGCACTCCGGCGCCCGCCACAGGCTGCTTGATCGATAACAACCTGGCCAGCGACGGAGCGGGCGGCGGTAAGAGCGGATACAAGTTTGCCGCGACTCCGAGCACTGGCGCTGGCAGCCCGGTTCCGAACCAGTTCTACACGACTGGAACTCCGATCAGCGCACAGACGGGCACCAAGGCGTATTGCGCGTTTGATGACGGCGTGGTTCGCACGGAGCCGGCGGGCACCATCACCGCTCCTGGCAGCTACGGCGCTTGCCAGGCCCTGTTGCCGATGGCGAACTAGTTAGTAGTCTGGCAAGTACCTGGGGGAGGGTACAAGCCGGGAGGCAGCGAAGGCAACTTCGCTGCCTCTCTTTTTCTGCGCTACGCCTCGAAGGCGTCATCCCGAAGTCGCGCGTTTTCTCCAGCGCGACGAGGGATCTCCCTTTGCACACTGCTGGGAGTCAAACGGCACCAATGACTGCCTGCCTTATGAAGCAGCCGCAGCCAAGGACCGCGCCGGCAGATCCTGTGGCCGAGCGTGCAACAAGCGATGCCAAAGGTAAACCGACGAGGACACCGTGGCGACAATCATCGCCCACGGTATGACCGCCGAAATCCAGAAGAGTCGCGTGGCATAACTGAGCAACGCCAGCCATATCAAAGTAACAAATGTGCCAAACAGGAACGCCGTCCGGCGTTCGCCGCGGAACGGCAGCGAATACGAACACAGAGCCTGCACCATCAAAGAGAACGGGAACGCGATTACGAGATCGATAAAGTAGTGCTCACCCGTTCCCAGCGTAGCCAGCACGGTAAACCAGACGAAGGCCAGCGCAATGGCCCGCACCCAGCGTGGAAGTCCTCGTGAGTTCCACCAGATAAGCAGCACCCAAGTCATGTGCAGCGATGGGATGGCATTGCGTGCGCCCTTCACCAGGATTGGCACGACCCTGAGCCGCCTCGCGTCCGCGGCAACAAGCGGATGCCAGGGGAAAGCCCCGCCAAAAAGGTGTATCGGCCCGCATGCCGGCAGCATGTTATAGAACATCACTCCCAACGGCCCGGTTACGAGAAAGGCAATCATGACCGCCAAAGCATTGCGCTTTGTCTGCCGGAGATGAGCCGCATAAACCAGCGCCAGAGGCAGTGGCAGCGCGGTGTAGAAGATGAAGCAAACCCACCACAGCGTCGGCCACCTCCAGAAGGTTTGGCCCACCAAGAAGCTGATCGGCACCCGCAGGCTGCTGTCGAAAGAATACAAGTATAGATCGAACGTCTTGGGATGAAGCCGCTCGGTGAGGTCGAGCAGTGTGCTTGCCATCCATTCGCTTCCCACGAATAGAACAATGGGCACGAATCCGTAGAGCAAGAGCTTGCGCTCTTCGCCCTCGGCCCAGATGGCGTGAGTGCCCAGGGCCGCGAAGGCGGCCAGACCTGCGAACGAGAAGCCTGCCATCAGCAGAGGGCGGAAGCTCATGACGCGATAATCGAGAACTGCCAGCAGAAGGCCGCCCGCCAGTACCCACAGCAGATCAATCCAGGAACGCCGAATCATTCCGAGAACGATCAATGCGCTAAACAACGCCAGGGAAAGATAAGGGTTGGTCATCGACGAGTCGTAGAAATCCTTACTCAGCGAAAGCGAAAGGACCGCCGCGAAAAGCAACGCGGTCAAGCCCGATGCGAGGGTGCGTCTGCTGTTAGGATTCATGGTCAGCGTAATGCCAATTCAGAGCTCGGAGTGTTGATATGCGAGTGTGAGGTTGGGCGCTACGCGCGGCCACAAGAAAGCGCCGCTCTCGGGAAGTTTATGGCAAACCCGAGAGCGAAGAGAACCGCAAGTAAGCCGGGCTAGTTACGAGCGTAATCTCCTACGCGCCTCTTGATTCAAACGAGCCGAATCTCAAGCCACGAACCGGTTCTGTCGCAACCTGACACAATTTGTCAAAGCCATGGAGGTTTTCGTCCTTCGGCGAGTTTCCTCCCAATCGGAATCAAAGGCCTGGTACTGTATCAGATTGAAGGCAAAGGCAGTTCTTTCGATTGTGACCGAAGTCTGAAACCCCCTCGGTTTGGTCCTCCGCATGCGACAAATCTTTACGTCCCTGGGGATTATGTGCCTCGGGGTTGGCCCCGGCAAAGTCCCGGGAGACGAAGAGCACCCAATGCGGAAACAGAAGGGTTTCTCACTTATCGAGTTGTTGATTGTGGTCGCCATCATTTTGATCATTGCGGCGATCGCAATCCCGAACCTCTTGCGCGCTCGAATGGCGGCCAACGATTCCGCGGCGGCTGCTTCGACTCGCACCATCAACACGGCAGAAGTCGCTTATTTTGACGCTTACCCGGGCATCGGGTTCCCGGTGGCCCTTGCCACTCTGGGCGGCGTCTCGCCTTGCACCGCAGGTCCTGCGACCGGGTGTCTTATTGATAATTATCTGGCCACCAACGGCGGCGGAGCCGGCAAGAGCGGTTACAACTTTAATGCCACCGGATCGGTCGGCGGGGGTAGCCTGATCAACAATCAGTACTACGCCACGGCCACGCCTATCAGCGCGCAATATGGAACAAGAGCCTACTGCTCGGTCGAGGACGCGGTATTGCGCCTTCAGCCGGCGGGCACTCTCACCTTGGTCCCCAGCTACGGCGCCTGCCAAGCTCTCTTGCCCATGCAATAATTCGGACCAGTGACGGACGTAACCCCGAACGCAGTCCAAAAAAGAAATCTCTTTGCTTATAATTTGTCTCGAAGGCTGCCTTCAGCTTTCTCTTGGTTGGAGTGGCCATGCCGGCAATAGAAATTCTTGGTTTAGAAAAAATCTACAAGGTCGGGTTCTGGCGCAAACGGCCGAAGTGCGCCCTCAGCCCCTTGCATCTGACGGTGGAAGACGGTGAGATTTTCGGCTTCCTCGGCCCCAACGGCGCGGGCAAAACCACAACTCTGAAACTGCTCATGGGACTGGTGTTCCCGACCGCTGGATCGGCGCGCATCCTGGGCCACGAATGGACCGATCCCTCGGTCAAGGCGCAGATCGGTTTTCTCCCCGAGCAACCCTATTTCTACGACTATCTCACGGCTCACGAACTGCTCGAATATTACGGACAGCTTTCCGGCGTTCCCGCCAAACAGCGCAAGCAGCGGGTCGAGCAGGTTTTGCAGCAGGTTGGATTGCGCGACTTGAAGGGTGTGCAATTGCGCAAGTTTTCCAAAGGTATGCTGCAGCGCGTCGGCATTGGCCAGGCCATCCTGCACGATCCCAAACTCGTGTTCTTCGACGAACCCATGTCCGGCCTCGATCCCATGGGCCGCCGCGAAGTGCGCGACCTGATGGAGCAGCTCAAGCACCAGGGCAAAACCGTCTTCTTCTCGACCCACATTCTCTCCGATGCCGAGGCGCTCTGCGACCGCGTTGCCATCATTCATCGCGGAGAACTGCGCGGCGTGGGCGCAATCGAAGATCTCACCTCGAGCGTTCAGGGAAAGGTGGAAGTGGTCTGGCAAGGTTCGCAGGTGCCGGCCTCCATCAAGGCTCTGGGCGCGGAGATCCACGTGACCCCAGACCGGGTTCGCGCCATCATTGACGAAAGCCAGCAGGATGCGGTGATCGACGCCCTGCGCCGCGAGCGCCAGCGCCTGGTTGCCATCACCCCGGTGCGCACCTCGCTCGAAGCCTACTTCGTCGAGAAGCTGCGGCACGCCGAGACCAGCGTCGGGAGCAAAGCATGAGAACCCGCATCGCCTACATCGCCTCCAACACCTTCCGCGAAGCCGTGCGCGATCGCGTGCTTTACAACCTGATCGCCTTCGCCCTGCTGCTCTCGGGAGCGGCCATCCTCGTGGGCCAGATTTCGATTGAAATCGAAAAGCTGGTCGTCATCAATCTCGGGCTCACCGCGGTTTCTCTGTTCGGAGTAGTCATCGCAATCTTCATCGGCATCGGCCTGGTCTCAAAAGAAATCGAAAAGCGAACGCTTTACACCGTGCTCTCCCGTCCCGTCCGCCGATGGGAGTTCATTGTCGGCAAGTTCTTCGGTCTGGCCGGAACGCTGGTGGTCAACGCTTTCTTCATGGCCGTCGGGGTGTTCGCCGCGCTGTTCTACGTTTCGCACAAATTCGTGCGAGCTGACGCGCTGATTCTGGTCGCACTGTACTTCATCATTCTCGAATTCCTGATCATCTGCTCGCTGGCGTTGTTGTTCTCGTCGTTTTCTTCGCCGCTGCTTTCCGCGGTGTTCGCCTTCTCGCTGTTCGTAATCGGAAGCTTCGCCGAAGACCTGCGCAACTTCGCGGGCATGGCTCACGGATTCACGCGCTGGCTGGCCACCGGCGCGGCTTACCTGGTGCCGAACTTTTCAGCGTTTAACGTGATCACTTCCGTAGCCCACGAACAGCCGGTGGCCGCGCAACTGATCCTGAACAACACGCTCTACGCCGTTTTCTACGCCATCATGGCCCTGAGCGGAGCGGTGCTGATTTTCGAGAATCGTGATTTGAAATAACAATGAATCAGCGCCGGAAAATTTCGACGATCGCGGCCGCATGTCTGATATTCGCGCTGGCCGCCAGTTCATTGGTGCTTCATCACGTCGACCAGCTTCGCCCGCAGGCCACGCTCGATGAAGTCCTGTTCCTCAGTTCGCCGAAAGTGATCAAGCGCGCCAGCCTCGGTTATGACGGCTTGATGGCTTGCATTTACTGGACTCGCGCGGTTCAGTATTTTGGCAACCGGCATCATTACTACGCCGCGAGTTACAACCTGCTGGCGCCGCTGCTCGAAATCACAACGCACCTCGATCCGCACCTCGTGGTGGCCTACGAGTTTGGCAGCAGCTTTCTTGCGCCCAATCCGCCATTCGGCGCGGGCCAACCCAAGAGCGCGATCGATTTAATGAATTATGGCATCGAGAACAATCCCGACAACTGGAAGCTCTACTACGATCTGGGCTTCGTCTATTTCACGGAACTCAAGGACTACAAAGATGCTGCCGAGGCATTCGCGCGCGGGTCACGGGTTCCGAACGCTCATCCCTTTCTGAAAGTTTTGGCGGCGCAGATGGCATCGCATGCCGGCGACTATGAAACGGCGCGGAGCCTGTGGATGGCGAGCTACCAGAACACCCAGGACAAATTGATCCGGCAGAATGCAGTCGACCATCTGCGTGCGCTGCGTGTCGACGAAGACGTCGAGCATCTGCAAGCGGCGGTCACGCGCTTCGGAGAGCGCACTGGACGCCTGCCGGCCAGCATCGAAGAGCTGGCAGCTGCAGAGCGTTGGGCTCGCATTCCAGTCGATCCCGACGGTCATCCCTACAAGTTAACTCCCGAAGGCCGCATCGAAATTCGCGAGCCGCACGATTTTCAATTTGTCACCAAAGGTCTGCCTCCAGGATTCAAAGCGTGGCCGACGTTCGACGCTCCGCACCCGTAGGCTCGCCATCGCTGTCTCGCCATCGCTTATGATGGCCGAGCATGGATGGCAACTCTCGTTCTGCTTCATCCAAAACCAGCCTGTGGCGCTCGGCGTGGCAATGGTGGAATGATGTCGCCATGCGCGAAGGCCGCCTCGCGGCTACGCGGCAATTTGTGGCTGCGCTCTGGGAGTTTGTTCGCGACTCCACTCCTGAACGCCGCCGCCAACGTTATGGTGACGCCGAATACGATTGGGATTATCGAGTCAACACCACCAGCGCGGCGGTCGGTTGGCGCAACCGCCTGCTTGGAGTGTTCCACTCGGCGTATCAGCCGACGGAGCCGGATCGATTTCGAGAAATGCTTGCGGCTTTGAAGCAACAAAATCATTTTGAGTTTCACGACTTTGTCTTCGTCGATCTCGGATCGGGCAAGGGACGCACGCTGCTGATGGCTTCGGACTATCCCTTTCGCCGCATCGTGGGCGTGGAACTTCTACCCGGGCTGCATCAGGCTGCTCAGGAGAACCTGAGCAGGTACAGAAGCGAATCGCAAAAGTGCTTCGCGCTGGAATCGATTTGCGCGGATGCGACTGAGTTCCCTTTTCCTGCTGAGCCGATGGTGCTTTACCTTTTCAACCCGTTTCCGGAGCCGGGGCTGCGGCGGATGATGGCGAATCTGGAGCAGAGTCTGCGGGAGCATCCGCGGGCGGTGTTTGTGCTTTACCACAATCCGCTGCTGGAGCATGTGCTCAGTAGAAGCGCGGGTTTGCGGAAACTGAATGCAACGCATCAGTTCGCTCTGTACGGACCCACCAGTTGATCTGGATCAAAAAAATCGCAGATCAAGCCCGCTAAATTATTGACTCGGAACGGCTTAGGTCAGCCATATCCCGCTCGAATCTGGCTAAAATATTGCTTCTAAATAACTTAGCCGCAAAATATTAAAGCTAAAGGACTTAGTCTTGGTCTGGATATACCGGCTTTCGAATGTCAAAGAACCGCGCGGTCTGGGGAAGCCGCACTCACCATGCTAGCGGAAAACTGACGAGAGCGATGTGATGGATGACCCGGAAACGGATGTGGAAATCATTTAGCACTCGCCTCAGCCTTTCCGGTATCACGCCTTCTTCACACCAGGTTCCTCACCGCGCTTGGCGCCCGGTTCGGAATGACAAGAGTATAGGGAAGCTTGTCGGCGACCTGGTGTTAGCGCCCGGGCTTTTCCATGAGAACTCCTGTTCGAGCTCGGGGCAGTTACTGCGGGTATGGGGTGCTTCGACTGCGTGGGATCGTCCTTTGGACGATCCCACTTCGCTCAGCATGACATTGGGTTGATACAGCACCGCTACCGACTGCCGATGAGAGGTGTGCCGCAGTACACTTAGAACTATGACCACGACTACCCTCAACTCCCTCGCCCGCGCTTCATCCGCTTACCTGCGTTCCGCGATGCATCAGCCTATTCAGTGGCATGAGTGGGGCGAGGAGGCGTTTGCTTCGGCGCAACGCGAGAACAAGCCCATGCTGCTCGACATTGGCGCGGTGTGGTGCCATTGGTGCCATGTGATGGACCGCGAGTCTTACGACGACGCTGAAGTTGCGGCTATCGTGAACGAACATTTCATCGCGGTGAAGGTGGATCGCGACGAGCGTCCGGACATTGACAGCCGGTATCAGGCTGCGGTCAGCGCCGTCAGCGGGCAGGGGGGCTGGCCGCTCACTGCTTTTCTTACGCCGGATGGCAAGCCGTTCTATGGAGGAACTTATTTTCCGCCGACCGACGGGTATGGGCGTCCGAGCTTCAAGCGCGTTCTGACCAGCATCGCGAACGCTTACAAGGAAAAACATGGCGACGTGGTGGAGCAGGCGAAGATGGTGGAGAGTGCGATTGCGCAGGCGGAGTCGTTTGCCGGGCGCGGCGGCCTGGTTTCTGCTGGCATTATTGCTGCGATTCAGAGGTCGGCGTTTGGCATGTTCGATGCGGTGCATGGGGGATTTGGGCAGGCGCCGAAGTTTCCGCATCCTTCTGCGCTGGATTTATTGATTGAGCGGTATGCGCGGACAAAACCAGAATCAAAATCCCCACCCTCTCGCAAAGAATGCGAGAAGGATGGGGCGCCCGAACTTTCGACTTTAATCATGACTACGCTTGAGCACATGGCTAACGGTGGAGTCTACGACCAACTGGCAGGGGGATTTCATCGTTACTCGGTGGATGAGCGCTGGGTGGTGCCGCACTTCGAGAAGATGTGTTACGACAACTCCGAGTTGCTGAAGAACTACGTGCACGCTTATCAGGCCACGGGTTCGGAATTCTTTGCGAGCGTGGCGCGCGACATTATTCGATGGATGGATGAGTGGCTGAGTGATCGCGAGCGCGGCGGTTTTTATGCTTCGCAGGATGCCGACATTTCCATGGACGACGATGGCGATTACTTTACCTGGACGCTCGACGAGACTCGCGCCGTGCTCACGGAGGAAGAAGCGCAGGTGGCGGCGCTGCGTTATGACATCAACGAGATCGGCGAGATGCACCACAATCCGGCGAAGAACGTGCTCTACGTGCGCGCGCCAATCGAAGAAATCGCGCGGCGGATGAGCCTTAGCGAAGAACGCGTGCGCAGCCTGCTCGATTCCGCGAAAAAGAAACTGTATGCGGCGCGGCTCGAACGGCCTACGCCTTACGTGGATAGGACGGTTTATGTGGGATGGAACAGCATGTGCGTGTCAGCCTATCTGGAAGCGGCTGAGGTTCTCAATCTCGAACCTGCGCGGCACTTCGCTTTGCGCTCGCTGGACCGCATACTGGCGGAGGCTTGGAAGCCGCAACGGGGGCTCCTGCATGTGGTCGCTTATTCTGATCCCAAGGCTGAACATCGAGCGGTTTCCGGTCTGCTTGATGACTACGCTGCGACTGCGCTGGCTTGCCTCGACGCGTATGAAGCTACAGCGGACCTCAGTTATTTCAAATTCGCGCGGGCCATCGGCGACGCTATGATTGCGCGGTTCTTCGATGCGGTTTCCGGAGGGTTCTTCGATGCCGAGCCGGTGGCCGACGGCAAGAGCCTGGGTGTGCTCGCGACACGGCGCAAGCCGCTGCAGGATTCGCCTACTCCGGCGGGGAATCCGATGGCGGCGATTGCGCTGCTGCGCCTGCATCATTACACCGGCGACAAAACGTACCGGGATAAAGCGGAGCAAACGCTGGAGACTTTTGCCGGCGTGGCTGAGCAATTTGGAATTTTTTCTGCGACTTACGGGATCGCGGTCCTGCACATCCTGGAGAATCCGGTGCAAGTAATTGTGATTGCGGACCACGAACGAGAGGAAACGGCGCAGAGCCTTGCTGCAGTCGCCGTGGCACCTTTCGCCTTTAACAAAAGCGTGCTGCGGCTCACGACGAACCAGGCGGTTGCCGGGAATCTTCCTCCGGCGTTGGCGGCCACCATTCCGAACCTGCCTGGGTTGAACTCGGGAGAGGCATTTGCGGTTCTGTGTTCGGGCTTTGCTTGCCAACCACCGGTTACGGATCCTGCGGAGTTGGAGCGCGCGCTGGGATCTGCGCTGACGAGCGAGGAATAACAAACTGCTGAAAAAAGCAGGCTCAGGAAAGGACCTACCTCAGGCGCTAAAGCGCAGATACCCCGTGCACGACTTAATGCCACGACTGAAGTCGTGCCCTTCCCGATCAGAGTTTTTCCTCAGCTTCTGAATTCGTGCCCTTCCCAAGACTCCTTCGCCCCCAGTTCTCCAAGCAGACAAAAAACAGGGCCGACGGTTTATGTATGAAGCCCGTCGGCCCGAAGATTGCGAGCCCCAAGTGCTCGGCCCAGTTACCTACAGGTTACTTTGGTGACCTTGTGGCTAGCCCCGATATCCGATTAACTGCTATCTCATCATCGGTGGTAAACCGGGGTTGCATTTAGCTGTTGATTGAGGTGGGCACAGTAGAATCGGGCCTCCGTCCGGGGCGGGAACCTGCGGAACGGCGGCTGCGACATACGTGCCCACTAGTCCAAACAGCAGGATCGAAATCCTGACTGCGTGCTTCATGGGTTTTACTCCTTCCGCGCCCTAGCTTCCTGAAAAGCAGCTGCTCTGACGCGGAGCAAAATTATAAGGCACAAGTCAAGCCCTTCCGCAAGAATTCCTGGGATAGTTGGTAGCCCTTCGCGTGGGATCAATTTACACGTCTCCAAGAAACCTGGAAATACAGGGCAAGCCGTAGTTATTCTAAGGTTTTTCCCTTACCTTGGATGGGCGGGATCTTGGCGGCCTAAAGGCAGGGGTTAGCAACGAATTATTTACGAAATACGGAATAGCAGCGCTACGGTGAAGAAACCGGGAAGCAGGTCGCTTGTAGAGCTGTGGGGCAACTCAGCGCTTGGATCCGACGCGCTCCACCAGCCCTGAGATGGTCAGGGCATTCATGGGGACGACTGTGGCGCGAGTCGCTGCGCCGTTCTCTGGTGTTTCCACGGGCGACACGCGAGTGCGCGACAGAGCCCGGTCCACCATGCCTTCGAACATCGGGATCAGGGAATCCGCGGGCAGTGGGTGCTGAATGTCGGATAGGCTCTGCTCCCAGCGCTGGGGCCGCAGCAAGGTGGAGGCGGCATCGCGGGCAGGGCTCTTCGCGAGCGTGTAGCCCAGCCAGATAAATAACGCTGCGTCATAGGCCCCCATGTTGATCAGGTTCACGCCGAGACTGCTGAGGTGATCGCCGGCCCAGGACGCGATCAGCGACAGTTCCACCACGGCAAAGGTTCCAAAACCCAACGCGATCCCGAAACTGTGCTGCCGCCGGCTTACGCCCAGGTAGCGGGCAAAGAACAATAGGAAAAGCACCATGCCAACCTGAATAATGCGTACGCAACGCTGGGCGGTCGTGATGGCCTGCACCCAGGGAACTGTGTCCGAAGAGTTAGTTGAAACCGATACCACGCCGGCCACCAGGAGCATCACCAGACCAGCCCATTTGAAAAGTACTGTGCCCAGGTCGCGCAATGTGTGGAAGGGCCGGAACACATCGAGAAAGGCTTCGTGGATCACCTTGAAACCCAGGGCTACACTAACCGCTGTGCTGAACCATGAAACGTAGAAGATGGCAGAGTAGTGGTACCTGACAGTCGGAAAGACCACGGCGAAGGTCAAAATCTGTGTGACCACGTACGCAAAGAAATATTTAAATTCACGTTGCTGTCCGCGACGAAGCATAGCTATGGCAATGACCGTTTGGAGAACGGGATGCGCCAGCCAGAGAGCGTAGTAAAGAATCTTGATTTTCTCGCTCATCGGAATACGTCAAAGCTCGAAACAATACTGGCGCTCAGAGCCAGCTTCGCGGCACTGCGTAAAAAGCGATTCTGCCTAGTAAGAGGAAGTTAAACCTTCTGCCCCAAGTGTTCAATGTACTCAGGTAATCTAAAGTAACGTTACCTTTGTGCCATATAGGGGTGGGGCAGCACCGACGCCGGAAAAGCGCCTTCTACCCCTTTCGTGAATCGGGCGCAACTGTGGACCTAACCTCGTTACCGAGAAAGACGAAGTAGGAGCAGTTCCACAAGGCAGTGGGCAAACTTCCGCGTGGCCGCGCAGTGAGAACGATGTTGTATTCGCCGGTGGTGCCGAGGTCGATTTGTCCCAGCACATCGGCTCGTTCGAGATCTCGCGGCGCAGGCGGTTGCGGAGCTGTGGCCTGAGGGTCTTTCTGGGGTTCGATCACCGCCAGCTGCGCGAGGAATTCGTGCAGGTCGGTAAGGCGGCCGTGGCCTGGAACCACAAACGAGATCTCAGCATCCTGGGAAGAGAAATGCCACGCCAGTGAGGCGGCCAGATTCACCGCCTGCTCGTATGCCGGGCCGGAAATTACCCCGACCGCGGGGTTGTCGAAGACGATGCATAACTTGCGCTCGTCCTCGCGGCTGAATTCACGCACCTTCAATGAGCCGGATTTGGCGGTCGCTTTCCAGTCCACGTGGCGCGCCGAATCTTCCGGCATGTATTCGCGAATGCGGTACAAGTCGGAGCCGCGACCCTGCACAAAGCTTTCCCACTCCCCCCGCACCAGCGGTAGGATTTCAAAAAGTTCATCCGGCGGCTCGATTGGGGGATAGACCAGAATCTCGCGCTCCAGTGGAACGTCTCTCGTCTTGGTGAGGAAGGCGAAGGGAAACCGCGTAGCCACGCCGAAACTCGATTCCTGGTACCTGCCACGGCGATCGAAACACAATTCGAGGTCCGCAGTCACATCGGCTCCCGGCGGCAGGTACGGGAAATAAATCATTCCCTCGAATATCCCGGGCGGGGGAGGAATCACTTCGACTCGCCTCACGCGCCAATCGCGGAGCTTCACCCACTGATTCTCGGGCGCGCGGTTCGGCGGAAAAGCGAATGTCGCGGGCTCCCACCGCCATTGCTTGCGGGGCTTCACTCGTTTTTCTTTTTCCCTGCGCGCAGGTACTACGCGAATCGAAAATGAAGGCAGGAAGCGCCGCGAGTTGCGCAGAGCGATTCGTCCCACGACCGGACGACCGGCAAACACGTGCTCGGGGAGGCGAACCTGCAATTCCAGGCCGCGCAACACCAGTGCGGAAACCACTCCTGAGACCAGGATCGCCGCCAGCATTGCCGCCACCACGATGTACAGGAGATTATTTCCTGTGTTCAGCGCCGCGATGCCGATCACCAGCGTGACCAGCACATAGACGACGCCCGCCTTCGTGACTTCGTAATGGAAGGTCTGGCGCAACCTCTCGATCGCAACTCGTCGCGCCAGGTAAGGCACTGTAACCAAACCTACGAAGGCCGCCATCAGGAGCGCAACGGATGCGAGAATCACTGAGGCCCACAGGTTGCCCGCCTCGCCCGAGGCCGTCGAAAGCAACGCGGCTCCGAACGCCAGTCCCAATCCTACAAGCGCCAGCAGAAATTTTAGCCACACCTCCGCGGTTGCCGATTGCAGCCACGCGATGGCGCGGCCGGCTGCAGGTTGGCCCGAATTCACAGAGTTGATGGTTGCGGAGTTCACTGATTTGCAGCCTAGCATCGCCTGTGAGAATGGGCAATCATGAACGCCTTGCGGCGAAAGCCTTCGTAACCTGATCCACCGAAGCTGGCTCGAATTGTGAACCTTACATGCCTGGAAGCCGTTTGGAGACTGGTTTTCGATTCTCCGCAGTTTGTGTTAACCTGCCGCGTCGCGATTGGAGCCAGCCCGGCAATCGCAATCCACTTTCGTCCATGATGAAGGAGATTTTATGACTCTCAGGAAACGTGCCTTCGCGGAATTCTTTGGAACTTTCTGGCTGGTGTTCGGGGGATGCGGCGCAGCGATTGTGTCGGCGGGTTTCCCTACGCTTGGCATTGGATTCATTGGCGTTGCCCTGGCCTTCGGTCTCACCGTCGTCACGATGGTCTATGCCGTTGGATTCATTTCTGGCGGCCACTTCAATCCTGCCATCAGCCTGGGGCTGGTTGTTGGGAAACGCTTTTCCGCTTCGGATTTTATTCCCTACGTCATTGCACAAGTGTTGGGAGCGATCACGGCGGCGGATGTGTTGTTCATGATCGCCAGCGGAAAGGCGGGCTTTGATGTGCATGCCGGTTTCGCTTCCAACGGATACGGTGCACATTCTCCCGGCGGGTATTCGCTGCTCGCGGGCTTCCTCGCCGAAGTGGTGTTGACCGCGTTCTTCCTCATCGTTGTTATGGGCGCCACCGACAGCCGTGCTCCCAAAGGCTTCGCCGGGCTCGCCATCGGCCTCTGCCTTACCCTGATTCACCTGGTATGCATTCCCATCACCAACACATCGGTGAACCCCGCTCGCAGCACCGGCCCCGCAATTTTTGCTGGCGGCTGGGCCTTGCAGCAGTTGTGGATGTTCTGGGTCGCCCCGCTCATCGGCGGAGCACTGGGCGGAGGAATCTACCGGGCTTTATTTAGTGAATAGATTCAGCGAACTCTAGTACTCGGCCAACTCTTTCATCGCGCGGAACAGATCGTTCGCCTGCGGCAGGATGGCGTCTTCGAGAATCGGCTGGTAGGCGACGAATGTGTCGGCCGCAGCGACGCGGCGCACTGGCGCATCCAGGTGATCGAAGAGTTGGTCGGCGAGGCGGGCCGCGATCTCCGCGCCATAGCCCCAGCTTAAAGTGTCTTCATAGGCGACGAGGGCGCGGTTTGTTTTTCCGACGGACGCGGCAATCGTCTCC
This sequence comes from uncultured Acidobacteriaceae bacterium, assembly GCA_963743115.1. Lineage (GTDB taxonomy): Bacteria > Acidobacteriota > Terriglobia > Terriglobales > Acidobacteriaceae > Sulfotelmatobacter. The sequence goes on from CAVUOM010000005.1 coordinate 77,305, forward strand.
CAGTCAAACGGATTCAGGCTGCGCAAATCGATCAACTCCACTTTGAAGCCGTGCTCGCGCTCGAGCTTCTGGGCGGCCTGCAGAGCGCGCGGCACGACTGCTCCGTAGGTAATCACGGTCAGGTCCGTTCCCGGATTCACGATCTTCGCCTTGCCGAACGGAATCATGTAGTCCCGCCCGGGATATGGGGCTCGGCCGTAGGTCTCGCGGTACAGACGTTTGTGTTCGAGAAATAAGACCGGGTCATCGCAGCGAATCGCGGTGCGCAGCAGTCCCGCCGCATCCAGAGCGTTTGACGGAAAGATCACGCGCAAGCCGGGAATGTGGGTGAACATGCTTTCACCGCATTGCGAGTGGTAAATCGCACCGCCGGTGAGGTATCCGCCGATCGCGGCTCGAATCACGATGGGACAGGAGAAGACATTGTTCGAGCGCCAGCGGATCACAGACAGCTCGTCGCGAATTTGCATCATCGCGGGCCAGATGTAGTCGAAGAATTGGATCTCGACCACCGGCTTGAGCCCGCGCGTGGCCATGCCCGTGGCGCGGCCCACAATGGCGGCCTCGGCCAGCGGCGAGTTGAAGACGCGGTCCGGGCCAAACTCGTTTTGCAAGCCGAACGTGAGCTTGAAGACTCCGCCCTTGCCTTTTACCAGCTTGCGCTTCAAATATTCTTCGCGGCTGCAATCGGCTACGTCTTCGCCGAAGATCACGATGCGCTCGTCGCGCTTCATCTCGTCGCGCAGAGTAACGTTGATTAAATCGGCCATGGTCTTGGCCGCCGGCTTCTTGCCGTCGGGGGAATCAGGTCCGACCACGGGTTGGGTGTCGAACGCCGCCGACGCGGGATCGAGATCTGGCGAATACACATAGTGCAGCACACTCTCGGGCGCGGGGGGCAGGGCTGCCAGCGCCAGGTCGACTGCGACCTGCAGTTCTTCGTCGACTTTCTTTTCCAGTTCGTTGATGCCCTTTTCGTCGAGGATTCCCTCGCGCAGCAGAAACATTTGGGTGCGTGAAACTGGATCGCGGGCAGCATCGCGCTCGCGCTCGGAGTCTGGACGGTACAGACGCTCGTCGTCGGAGAGCGAGTGCGAATACGGACGGATCACATGGGCATGCACAAACGCCGGTCCATGGCCTTCGCGGCAATACTTCACGGCGCGCTGAAACGCGGCCGAACTCGCTACCGGATCGGTGCCGTCGACTTCTTCAAAATGGAAATTCGGGAAGCCAGAGACCAGCCGCGAAATACTGCCTCCGGCGGTCTGGATTTCGACCGGTACCGAGATCGCGTAGCCATTATCCTGCACGCAGAAAATCACCGGCAGCTTGCCGAGAGCGCTCGCGTTCATCGCCTCCCAGAACTCGCCCTCGCTGGTGGTGCCGTCGCCGAGGGACACGTAGGAAACCTCGTCACCCTGGAATGTCACGTCTTTGAACTGGCGATAATCGGGCCGGTCCGTGGCAGGAGGAATTTCGGCTGCCTTGGGGCGCTGCGCGAAATAGCGTCCGGCCTCGGCGCAGCCTACGGCCTGCAGAATCTGCGATCCCGTGGGCGACGATTGGGTCACGATATTCAGCTGCTTGTATCCCCAGTGTGAAGGCATCTGCCGCCCGCCGGAACTGGGATCGTCGGCTGCGCCTACGGCCTGCAGAAACATATCCAGGGGCTTCGCACCCAACGCGAGACACAACGCGCGGTCGCGATAATAAGGATAGAACCAGTCGTAGCCCGGCTTCAGCGCCATGCCGGCCGCTACGCCGATGGCCTCGTGCCCGGCTCCTGACATCTGAAAGAAGATTTTCTGTTGGCGTTTGAGCAGGATTTCCCGGTCGTCGATGCGCCGGGAAGTGTACATGATGCGGTAGGCTTCGATCAGCCGCTCGCGCGTAAGTCCCTCATAGGTCTGGGACTTCTTGCCGCTTGCGATGGAGAGCTTGGGATCGGTTTTTGTCGTCGCCATCCGGTTCCCTGATGAAGCGTTATAAATACGCCGGGGTTTGAATACGGTGCTGAATATTACCCGGCAGGTTGCATTGTAAATCGGAATCGGGTGTGGGAAAACATGGAAGTTCCTGCCTCGGCGGATTGTCGAAACTTCAGTCATGCCGTGCCGGCGCGTTTGCCGAGTGCCGACAGGGGCATACTGCCATCATTTATCCTGAACGGGCATGATTCGGACCCGCCGCGCCTTTGACCCGCACGCGATTAAGCTTGTGATCTTCGATCTCGATGGGACGCTGATTGATTCGCGGCTCGATCTGGTGCACTCGGTGAACGCGGCGCTGCGCCACATCGGGCGTCCGGAGCTGCCCGATGATGTGATTGCCAGCTATGTGGGAGATGGCGCGCCTATTCTGATTCAGCGCGCGCTCGGCGGGGAGGCGGTCGATGAGGCCATCGTGCGCCAGGGTCTGCAGTTTTTTCTTTCTTATTATCGGGAGCACAAACTCGATCACACCACGGTGTACCACGGAGTGCATGAAGCGCTGGCCCATATCCAGCGCACGTCCAACAAAAATCCTCGCAAGATGGCGGTGCTTTCCAACAAGCCCGTTGGACCTTCGCGGGCCATCGTCGAAGCGCTGGGATTGGGGTCGTTCTTCAAGCAGGTCTATGGAGGAAACAGTTTTGCGACGAAGAAGCCGGATCCTGAAGGCGCACGCAAGTTGCTTGAAGAAAACGGAGTGCGACCCGAAGAGACCGCGATCGTCGGCGACTCCCATGTCGACGTAGAAACCGGGGTCAACGCCGGCTTGTGGACCGTGGGCGTCAGTTATGGCTTTGCTCCGCATACGCTGCAGGAGAGTCCGCCTGACGTGCTCGTGGATAGTCCTCACGAACTTGCCGAACTGTTCGCCTCAGACTCCGGGAAGAAGCCGATTAAAGTACCTCAGGGGCTGAAGCCCTGATGCTCGTGTGGAACCCGATCGCAGCGCTGGAAGCGCTGCGCCACCCAAAATCGGCATAGTCTCATGTAAACTCATCCGACCATGAGCGATCCATTGGCTGCTTTCACGGCATCGGAACTGCGCAAGCTGCGCAGCATGAAAGATCCGTACGGCATTCAGAAGTTTCTCGACGATGCTCCGTATCACCTGGCGGATACCGCCTGGTCGCCGCGGCGCGTGCTGGCCGAGCAGACGGCCCACTGCCTTGAGGGCGCCATTTTTGCCGCGGCGGCGCTGCGGGCTAATGGGTATCCTCCGCTGCTGCTTGATTTTGAGGCGGATCACGACACCGATCACGTGATCGCCATCTTTCGCCAGAACGGTGGTTGGGGGGCCGTCGCCAAATCGAACTACACAGGATGCCGCTGGCGCGAGCCCATCCATCGCACGCTGCGCGAGCTGGCGATTACTTATTTCAACGGGTATTTCAATCTACGGCGCGAGCGCACGCTGCGGCGTTATTCGGTTCCCGTCAACCTGAAGCGCTTCGATCGCCAGAACTGGATGACCACCGACAAGCCGGTGTGGTTCATTGTGTATCACCTGTTCGATATCAAGCATTATCCGCTGCTCACTCCGGCTATGGCCAAGGGCCTGCATCGCTTGGATGAGCGCCTGTTTCAGGGAGAATGTCTGGGCAAGGCGTACAAGACGACTGCGAACGAGTAACTGCTGTTTTCGTGCATCCTGAGCGAACCCCCAGCCTTCTAAGGACATAACGCCATCATGAGAAGGCTGGGTCTGACCGCAGTCACTCTTTCTATCATTCTGTCCGCTGGACGTGCGTTCGCGCAGGAACAATCCACGCCAGCTCCCTCGTTGACGCCTCCTGGCGCCGCTTCCCTGCCTGATTTGACACCTGATGCCAACGGCAAGCTTTCGCAGAAGCAGATGGAGGATCTCAGGCAGATTGTTATGGAGCACTACAGATCGAACTACCAGAAACAACGCGACTACACCTATATCGTGCGTAAAGTGGAGAACAAGCTCGATGGTGAGGGCGGGATCAAATCGAGCGAATCCAAAACCTACGAAGTGATGGAACTCTACGGCGAGCAGATCGAACGCGAGATTGCGAAAGATGGCCGGCCGTTATCCGAGAAAGATGCGGCTAAGGAGGAAGACAGAATCGACAAGCTGACCGGCGAGCGAAAGAACGAGTCGGAAGGAGATCGCACGAAACGGCAAGCGGAGGAAGAAAAGCAACGGGAGAAGAATCGCGAGTTTGTGCGCGAGGTTGCCGACGCATATGATTTCCGTCTGCTGGGAAGCGAAACGTTGAATGGTCGCGACGCGTGGGTGATTGGGGGGGAGCCGCGGCCGGGATTCCAGGCTCATTTGAAAGAGGCGCGAATACTTCCTAAATATCACGGCCGGCTATGGATCGATAAGAAGGAGCTGCAACTGGTTAAGTTGGACGTGGAAGCCATCGATACGGTTTCATTCGGCTGGGTGCTGGCGCGAATCTACAAGGGCACGCGCCTGGTGATTGAACAGACGCGGGTGAATGAAGAAGTTTGGCTGCCGCAGCGTGTCAGCTTCAGGTTCGATGCGCGCATCGCTTTGGTCAAGAGTTACAACGAGGAAGACGAAGATACTTTTCGGGATTACAAAAAGTTCCGCGCCACGGCGAAGATTGTGAGCGTGGGAGACGTGAAGCCGTAGCCGAAAGCCAGCCTGGACCGTCGACCGGATTCGCGTCATCTAACCAACCTGCGTGGTCGCCCGGCAGCCGCGACCTGTATACTCTGCGTCTCTCAGGTGAAACATGTCTTCTCCAGTCATCCTCGGCCCGGTTGGTTCCAGTTCCGGCGGCACCAGTCCCGTCTTCTCCGGAGGACCGGTAAATCAAGAGCAAGCCTTTCCTGCGCTTACGCCTTCGCAGATCGACCGGATCCGCCCGTTCGGCCGGATCCGGCAGACGACCGTTGGAGAAATTCTGTTCGAGCCCGGGGATGCGACCGCGCGTTTTTTCGTGCTGCTATCGGGTGCCTTGGAGATCGTGCAGCTCACCCTGCAGGGCGAGCGCTTGATCGTGACCCACCAGGCCGGAAGCTTTACTGGCGAGATGACGATGATTTCGGGCCGCGGCTCCCTGGCACGCGCCCGTGTGACGGCCGCCGGCGAATTCCTTGAACTGAGCCCGGAGGCGTTGCGGACCCTGGTAGCGCGGGATGAGGAGTTGAGCGGAATCTTTATGCGGGCGTTCATTCTGCGCCGGGTGCTGCTGATTTCGTCTGGCACTGGAAACGTGATTCTGCTCGGATCACGGCACTCGGCAAAGACGCTGCATCTGCGGGAATTTCTCACTCGCAACGGGCATCCACACACTTATATCGATCTGGATACCGATGCCGGAGCACAAGAACTGCTCGACCGGTTTAGCGTCACTCTTGCCGAAATTCCGGTGGTGATCTGCGACGGAGAGACAGTGCTGCGCGCGCCGTCGATTCAGGAGTTGGCAAAATGCTTGAAGCTCAACGCGCACATCACGACTACGGAAGTACGGGACCTGGTGATCGTCGGAGCTGGCCCCGCGGGCCTGGCTGCGGCGGTTTATGGTGCGTCCGAAGGCCTTGACGTTTTGGTCATCGAGGCTGAGTCTCCCGGTGGACAGGCAGGATCAAGCTCGAAAATCGAAAATTATCTGGGCTTTCCCATGGGAATTACGGGGAACGAACTGGCGGGCCGTGCTGCTGCACAGGCTCAGAAGTTTGGCGCCAAGATGTTGGTCGCCAACAGCGTGACGAAATTGAATTGCGAGCGGCGTCCCTACGAGTTGAGCGTGGACTGCGGCCAAACGATTCGCGCACGCACGGTCGTGATTGCCAGCGGCGCGCAGTACAACAAGCCAGCGATCGACAACTTGAAGAAGTTTGAAGGCCAGGGCGTGTATTACGGGGCCACTTACATCGAAGCACAGTTGTGCGGGAACGAGGAAGTGGTTGTAATCGGCGGAGGGAACTCGGCCGGACAGGCCGCGGTCTATTTATCGCAGACCGCGAGCAAGGTTCATATGGTCGTACGGGCGGGGCAGTTGTCAGACACGATGTCACGCTATCTGATTCAGCGGATCGAGGAGAATCCCGCGATCGAACTGCACTACCGCACCGAGGTTGTAGGCCTCGACGGCGATACACAACTGGAGCGCGTGACCTGGCGGGATAAGAACACCGGAGAGATCTCGACCCACGATCTGCGGCATTTATTCATCATGGCGGGAGGTTCTCCGCGAACCGAATGGCTGAAGGGATGCTTGGCCATGGACAGCAAAGGTTTCGTGCTTACCGGGCGCGATCTGGATCCGGTTCTGCACGGCTTCCATTGGCCGGTTTCGCGCATGCCATTCATGCTGGAGACGAGCCTGCCTGGAGTGTTTGCCGTGGGCGACGTGCGCGCCGGGAATGTGAAACGCGTGGCCGCCGCCGTGGGGGAGGGATCGATCGCGATTTCTTTGGTCCACCGGGTGCTGTCGGAGTTGTAGCGGTCGCATCCCTGCAAGAACCTCCTACGGATTTTCACGGAGTCTTCTTGCGGGTCTTGCCCCAACTACCGTTTGTCCGGCATTTATAATAGAGGGATTCTCAGTCAGCGAAATTGCCGTCTGTGTGGGTGGCGCCGAGGACAGCGGGTTCCTCGCTTCGCGAGGAATGACAATTTCGGAGTTGGCTAACTGCTGAACGCCAACTGTTTAAAGCAGCTTTTCATGGATTTCAAACTCGTTTCCGATTACAAGCCGCAGGGAGACCAAGGCCGCGCTATTGAGTCGCTGCTGCGCGGCGTGTACGACCGCGAACAGCATCAGGTTTTGCTCGGCGTGACCGGGTCGGGCAAGACTTACACGATGGCCAAGGTGATTGAGGCGGTGAACCGTCCGACGCTGGTCATGGCTCATAATAAGACGCTGGCGGCGCAGCTTTATCACGAGTTCAAGAATTTTTTTCCACACAATGCGGTCGAGTATTTCGTTTCTTATTACGACTACTACCAGCCTGAGGCTTACGTTCCTGCCGCCGATCTTTTCATCGAGAAGGAAGCGACCATCAACGATGAACTCGACAAGCTGCGGCTCTCTGCGACGAAGTCTTTGTTCGAGCGGCGCGACGCACTGATTGTGGCTTCGGTGAGCTGCATCTATGGCCTGGGATCGCCTGAGGCTTACTACGGCATGATGCTGTTCCTGGAAAAAGGCCAGAAGATTACGCGCGAGGACATCACGCGCAAGCTGGTCGACATTCTCTATGAGCGCACGAACGGCGAATTCAAGCGCGGGACTTTCCGCGTGCGCGGCGACGTGATCGAGGTCTTCCCTACTTATGACGATATGGCTTATCGCATCGAGTTGTGGGGTGATCAGGTTGAATCGCTGGCGCAGATCGATCCGCTGTTTGGCACCGTGAAGCAGAAGTATATGCGGCTGCCGATTTATCCGAAGACACACTATGTAATGAAAGATGAGACGCGGGCGTCGGCAGTGGAATCGATCAAGAAAGAACTGGCGTGGTGGGAGGTGGAACTCGAGAAGCAAGGGCGCGTGGTTGAGTCGCAGCGCGTTCACCAGCGGGTGAAGTTCGATCTGGAAATGATTAAGGTGATGGGGTACTGCCACGGGATCGAAAATTATTCGCGGCATTTTACGGGACGGATGCCGGGCGAACCTCCGCCGACGCTGCTGGACTATTTTCCGCGCGATTATCTGATGTTCATCGACGAGTCGCACCAGACCGTGCCGCAGCTGCGCGGGATGTATGCCGGGGACCGCTCGCGCAAGGAAACGCTGGTCGAGTATGGCTTCCGCTTGCCTTCGGCGCTGGATAACCGTCCGCTCACGTTCGAGGAATTTGAGCATCGGACGAATCAACTTGTCTATGTTTCGGCGACGCCGGGGCCTTATGAGCTGACGAAATCGGCGGGCGTGGTGGTGGAGCAGATTATCCGGCCGACGGGGTTGATTGATCCAGAAGTTGAGGTGCGGCCTGTGAAGGGTCAGATCGACGACCTTCTGCACGAGATTCGCGCGCGAGTGGAAAAGGGCGAGCGCGTGCTGGTAACGACGCTAACCAAGCGCATGTCCGAAGATTTGGCCGAGTATTACGCCGAAGTCGGCGTGAAATGCCGTTACATGCATTCGGAGATCGAGACACTGGAGCGGGTGAAGATTCTGCGTGACCTCCGCAAGGGCGAGTTCGATGTATTGATCGGCATCAATCTTTTGCGCGAGGGCCTCGATTTGCCGGAAGTTTCGCTGGTGGCGATTCTCGATGCCGATAAAGAGGGCTTTCTGCGGTCCTGGGGATCGTTGATTCAGACCATCGGCCGCTGCGCGCGGCATCTGCACGGTCGCGCGATTCTGTACGCCGACCGCATGACTGATTCCATGAAGCGCGCGATGGACGAGACCCTGCGACGGCGTGAGATTCAAACTGCCTACAATCTGGAGAACGGAATCACGCCGGAATCGATCATTCGTCCGCTGGACATGACGCTGGCCGGAATCGTGGCGGCCGACTACACCGACCTGACCGGCGGCGAAGCTGAGGGCATGCCGGAGTTCAAGTCGCAGCCGGAGTTAGACGCGTATGTTGTCAAACTTGAAAGCGATATGCGCGAAGCGGCGAAGCGGTTTGAGTTTGAGAAGGCGGCGAAGTTGAGGGACACGATTAAGGAGTTACGGACGAAGGAGTTTTTATTCGCATAAATGTTCGGCTGGGGCTGAAATGGTAAAAGTATCTGAGATCAGAAGAACGTGCCTGGCCTGCCCGGCCCAATGGGTGGGCGAAACTGAGTCGGGCAACATATATATCAAGTTTCGCTGGGGGCACCTATCGGTCAGGCTTGGCCCGACGATTGACGAGGCTATAGGTGGAAGATCCATGTTCGAATGGGATGACATGGAAGGCCAAAATGGGTTCATGGAGTACGAGGAGTTAAGGAGAATCACTGGAGGTGTTCTTGAACTACCTTGCACAGAAACTAACGAGGAAATGCCAGCAAACCCTACGATGGCAGCGGCAATCCCAACGATCGAGTGAAAAATGACTAGCGTGAACCCTTACCGTCCATAGGCCGCGCTAGCAGCCAGCGGCTTGCGGTGGAAGGTATAGCCATCGAAGGTTTCGGAGCGGAAGTTCAGGTGAGAGGTGCAGAGTTTTTCGGTTTGACTCAGGAAGAGGTATCCGCCGGGCTCGAGGTAAAGATGCAGTCGCTCGAGCAGGGCAATCTTCTGAGCGCGGGAGAACTGAGTCAGCACGTCCATGCAGAAGATGCAGTCGAAGCGTCCGATGTAGCCCGGGCGGGCCAGGTTCATGCAATTGAAAGTGACCAGGCTGCGCAGACGCGGCTTTACCAGCAGGTGGGCGGTGTTGGCTGGAACATTTTGCGACCGGGCGACGGCGCCGTTCCTTATCGGATTCTGGATTTGGCTTAGACCGTCGTTCTCGGTTTCGTCCTGAGCTTCGTTCGCCGCATTCGGTGAAATGATGGGCGAACTGATCTTCGAAAAATAGTTGCGGATGGTGGCGGGCGGCAGGCCATCCAGAGCCGACTGCGGATACACGCCGCGATCCGCGACTTCGATGTTACGCGGCAGCAAGTCGCTGCCCACGATGTGAATCGAGAAACCGGTGCTGAGGTTCGCGGAACTGGAAGCGGTTGGCCCACTGTCGGCGATGCCTCCGTTGCGCGCCGCGCTCGACTTTCCGTTGCCGTTACTGTTTCCATTCGAACCGTTGGCGTTATTCCCGGAACTCCCGCCGCGGCTTAACGCGTCGCAGACCGCTATGGCGATGGAATAGGTTTCTTCTCCGGTGGAGCAGCCGGCGCTCCAGATGCGCAGCGGACTCGGTCCATCGGCCGACTTGCGAGCGCAAAGCACGGGTACAACCTGCCGCGTCAAAGCATTGAGCGCTCCGGGATGACGGAAGAAACCAGTATTGACATTGACCAGTCCGTCGAGCAGGGACGGAAAGGTGGAAGGATCCTGGTCGGATGTGCGGAGACGCTCCAGAAGGGCAGTGGATGAACCCAGGCCCTGCGCTTCGATGCAATCGGCCAGGTGCGCGGCCAGGGCGCTGTTGGGACAATCAAGAACGACTCCGGTCTGGCGCTCGACCAGCAGGCGCAGCTCCGAAAGCTCGTGTTCGAGGATGGTGCTGGTCGCAATTAACTTATGCATAGAGTCTTTCCCCAAGCGCAACGAAACATTTTGCCCGCCTGCCGGGCGAGATCAAGTCGGCGTATCGCCGGGGGGAGTATGTTGCAGTTCGCAGTTCTCAGTTCTCAGTTCTCAGTTCTCAGTCGCACGCTGCGGCGGCCGCGCGATACTTTCGTGAATCGCGTTCCACCTGCTGAGCCACCACGTTCATTTCCTTTTCAATCGATGAAAAACGCTGCAGCACCTCGTGGATGCGCAGAGTCATATTACGAATAGTTTCAATCTGCGCACGGGCCTGGGCGGAAAGGCTGCCGGGTTCGATCAGCAGCAGATCGGAATTTCCGAGAAGCGAAGTGAGCGCGTTGTTCAGGCCGTGGCGCATCTCCAGCATGTAACGGCCGAGCATGGCCTGGCGCTCGAGCGTGGCGCAGGCTTCCTCGGAAGCGCGAGCGCGGGCTTCGGCGGCAGCGCGGAGCACAGCTTCTCCTGCCGACGGAATTAAAACGTTCAGCCAGTTTTCATCACAGCACAACACCGAGGTGCGCGGCCAACGCTGGCGCACCAGTTGCGCCGTCGCAGCGTCTTGACAGATGCAAAACAAGGGCTGCTGGGTCGAGTGCAGGGGTTCGAGGACAACCGAAAGCACTTCGCGGCGCAGCGGGCCGACGATGGCAACCGCGAAGTTATCGATGGAACGTGGCCAGAGGTCCCCGCTCAGCAGCGTGAACGTCGGCACGTGGCGCTCCATTTGCCAACGCGCGGTGATGCTTCGCGAGAATTCCACGTCGTCGGATATAACCAGTACGGTCGGATGATCCACTTGCAATTTCCTCTTGGCGCTTATTTCTTCTGGCCGGGCTGCGCGTCCGCGTCCGGGTTCCACTCTTGTGCACCGGAGATTTCGAATTCAGGCGCGTCCGCATCAGCCACGGCGAACTTGGCTTTGGGCTTCGCAGCCGGCTGTGGCGCACCCTTCGGTGGTACAGCTGCCTTCTGCGGTGCCGCTGCGTTGGGTACGGCTACTTTCGGCGCGACCAGCTTTGACCCGACCGCCGCAGCCGGCTTTGAGGCGGCTGCCTTGGGCGCGGTTGCCTTGGGAATTGGTGGTGCAGACGGCTTCGGGGCTTGAGCACCGGCAGCAGCGGCAGCGGCTCGCGGTGCGGGCGTGGCTGCCCCGCCACCCTTGGCTGCAGCAGCGCGGCCCAGGGCTCCATCCACAGAAGCACGCAGGTCGACCAGCATACGCAGCGGCTGGCCGGAGGAATACTCCGCCTGGAACATGACTTTCCATGACTGGCAGATCATGCGCAGGCGAATAATCGGTTCCTTATCCGAGAATTGAGCGCGACGGCAGTCAATCGTCTCTACGCCTTTTTCCTCCAGCTCAGTAAGGCCGTCGAGAATGTTGTTGAGATCGGCGAGCATCAGGCGAAAGAAGGCACGGCGCATCAAATATCCGAAACGAGTGAAGGCGATCAGCGCGATGGGTAAGTAGAAAAGATCGCCGGCCTGAGCTTTGGCCTTGCGTCCCTGCTCGAGCACGCCGCCGTGGAGCAATTCATCGAGCGAGCGGCAACGGCGGGCCGAATCGAGCACCCGGTCTAAGGCGTTCAACCACACCGGCGTTTTGAGTTCCACCTTGCCGAGAATTGGTTCCAGAGCCTGGGCGACATAGGCCAAGTCGGCATTGCTGTCGTCGAGTTCGCTGGGCGCGCCCTGGCTGAAATACTGCACCATCAGGAAATCAATTTTGTCGCGCCCGGAATCGTTTCGCGGAATCTTACCCAGGAAGTGCGTCAGCAGGGCGATGAGACCGTCAGCATCCACCAGCGAACTGGTTTGGAGAAACTGGCGCAACTGGTGCACCTGGATTTTCTCATCCAGCGCGTTCAGCCATTGCTGTGCCTGCTCGACGGACTCGCGCCCCGGCGTGTCCACGTGGGCCTCGAGATCAGCGCAGCCGGGTATGTCGATGACGAACTCCCGGGCCATTTCGGCGTAAATGGGATGAAGGCGGCGCGCGCTCGACCATACGGTGGCGAGATCTGGAGCTGGCACCGATGGCTGCGGAGAAGGAGGCTGCGAAGACGACGGTTGCGATGAAGTCATGGTTTCACGATCCAGTTAGGGACTGAGGTGAGAAAGCGGGCGGCCACGATGGTTGTGCCGGGGTGGTATTGCACGGCCACCACCGAGGCTTCCGTGTCGAGCGAGCCGTCGGAGTTGCGCAAGCGTAGAACGTCGGCGAACTCGAGCGGCGTGGTGCAGGCAAAAAGAACTTCGCGCGAGGTGCCGAACTCGATGACCGTGCTTTCCTCGACGGCCGCGACCCGGTGTTCATTACTCGCGTTTCTTCTGCGCGTAAACTGCACCGGAATGCGAACCGGTGTGGCCTCGGGGAAGAAACGCGCCAGTTCGGCGACCGTGCTGGTGAGCGCCTTTCGTGATGGAGCTGTGCCTTGTTGCGCCAAACGATGCCAACCCTTCCCTGCGCTGCTTATCTCGAATCTCTATCTCCACACTTCTCCCAGCCGGACCGTTCCCGGCAGAAATCGAGCCCGGCAGAAATGCGGTTGGGCTCCCCCTCTTCCCGGTTAGGAAGAGCAATGGGGAGCCAGAACACGCGGTTACGACAGAAAGAGATGCACGACCGAGACCACAGTGCAGAACGGAAGGATTAGCACTCAGGCGCTAGGTTTTTCAGTCAGTTAGCGAGCACATAGAGGTGATCGGAGCGGCGCTGCCGAGGCATTCGTCTCAAGCTGAGACAAAAGTCTCACATCCACGGAGGTGGTTCGGCTGATTCTGCTATGCTTGTGGGCTACTAAACAATCAACATGAGCGTTCCGCGCCGGGCGCGTCCGCCTGTCTCCGGAGCGCTCATCCTAAGGTCGCTGACAGGTATGCTCGGGAAAAAACCTGATGGCAGCGACCATGTTCGTCCCTAAAGATAGACGGGAATTCCGCGAAGCTCGGGCTTCGCGAAGAAAGCTTGGGAGAATACTTTTATGAAAACAACTCTGAAGTCAGTCTGGTGGCGCGCAGTGCTTGGGATTGCGCTCGCCACCGTCGCTTTACCCACAAGATCCACCGCACAAGATGATGATCCGCCGGGCCGCGTCGCCCGGCTCGGCTATTTGCAGGGTTCGGTTTCGTTTCTGCCCGCTGGCGAGACGGACTGGGTCGGAGCCGTCCCTAACCGTCCCATGAGCACGGGCGACCAGCTCTGGACGGATGAGAATTCGCGCGCTGAAGTGCAATTGGGCTCGGCCGTGATTCGTCTGGCGCCGCTTTCTACCTTCTCTTTCCTGAACCTCGATGACGATACGGTGCAGATCCAGCTCACCTCGGGTGCGATCAACGTTACGGTGCGGTGGCTGCGTGACGCGGAGGATTTCGAGGTCGACACTCCCAACCAGGCGTTTAATGTTTTCCAGCCCGGGCATTATCGCGTCGAGGCCAGCGCCGATGGAAATTACACAGTCATCAGTGTCCGCTCTGGCGAAGGTGCTGCGACGGGCGCAGGCCAGACCTTCACGCTGCGCGGCGGGCAGAGAGCCACATTCAGTGGAACCGACTCGCTCTACGCCGATGTCGAGCCGATTTACGGTCCCGACGAATTCGACACATGGTCCGAGGGTCGCGACCATCGCTACGATTTTTCCCGTTCGGCGCAGTATTTGTCGCGCGATGTTGTTGGGTTTGATGACCTCGACGACTACGGCGATTGGCGCGACGATCCGAGCTATGGCCATGTCTGGTTCCCCAACCGAGTTGAAGTCGGCTGGGCTCCCTATCACGATGGCCATTGGGCCTGGATTTCTCCCTGGGGATGGACGTGGGTGGATGATGCCTCATGGGGCTATGCTCCGTTCCACTACGGACGCTGGGTGAGTGTCGGCGGACGCTGGGGATGGGTGGCTGGTCCGGTGGCGGTGCAGGCAGTATATGCACCGGCGCTTGTGGTCTTCATCGGCGGAGGTCCTGGCGGCTTTGGCGGCAATGTGGGATGGTTTCCGCTGGGTCCGCGGGAAGTTTATGTGCCTTCCTATCACGTCAGCCAGGCGTACGTGACCCGGGTCAACATCAGCAGTACAACGGTGAATGTCACCCAGGTGACGAACGTCTATAACACAACCATCATTAAGAACTCGACGACCATTACGAACATCACTTATGCAAACCGCGGCGTGCAAGGCGCGGTGATGGTGGTTCCGCAACAGGCGTTTGTGAGTGCGCAACCGGTGGCAAGAGCATCTGTCACGGTCAGCGCGCAGCAAATCGCGACGATGTCTGTGAGTGCGCGAGCTTTTGTGGCTCCCACACGAGTAAGCGTGCTCGGTGCGAGGGCCGCAACCGCGGGCCGCGTGGGCGCGCCTCCGGCAGCGATCGCGAGCCGGCAGGTCGTCGCCAAGAAGACGCCGCCTCCTCCGCCAGTACCTTTTGCCAAACAGCAGCAGGCGCTGGCAGCGCATCCCGGACAACCGTTGGCGAGAAGTGAGGTGCAGACGCTGCGTCCGGCGGCTTCTGCGGCGGCACGCCCCATGGTGAAAGTCGCGCCTGTGGGGAAACCAGCGACGCCGAATGTGGGACATCCGGCGGCGAACCTGCCGAATGCCGCGCGACCCGGGCAACCTGCAGCACCTGCGAATCAGCCTATGAACCGGCCGGGCAATCAACCTGCTCCAACTGGACGGCCTGCGGCGGCCGCTCCGGCTCAACCGATTCGTCCGGCCACGCAACCGAGTCAGCCTGCGCCGACACAACCGGCCAATCGTCCGGCGATGTCCCAGCCGAGTAGCCGTCCCGAGCGGCCGCAGCCCAACAATCGTCCGGAACCGACACGCCCGGAAGCCACTCAGCCTGCGCCGAACCGGACTCCACCGGCTCCGGCGGTGCGCCCGCAAACTGCCACGCCTGCCGAGCGTCCGGAACAGCGCACACCTCCTCCTGCGGCGGCAAAGCCCGCGGCGCCTGCTATGGCGAAGCCCGCACCTGCTGCGGCGGCGAAACCTGCGCCCGCGCAGAAGCCGCCAGTTAAGCCGCTGACGCCTGAGGAGAAAAAACAGCAGGAAGAACGGGAGAAGAAGGAGCAGCAGAAGCCTCAGGGCGAATAGCGGCTAACTTGCGAAACGTGATTCGTACGGGCACCCTGAGTCTTCTCAGGGTGCTTGTTTTATTTGAGCTTGCGAATCCATTTTTCGGTGATCAGCGCGAGCAGCGGAACTCCGAGAGCAAGATTCAGCAGGCCCGCGACCCCTACCTGTCTGGGAGAAAACGCACTCGAATAACGAAATATGAAGATAAGTATGGGCGTGTTCAAGCAGAACGCCACCGTGATGCATAGAGCCTTCTGCTTCGTTGTGAATGGCGCCCTCATGTCATTACTGCTTCGAAAATCACCCGCGCTTATTGCAACGTATGGCTCGACGGTCCGGAACTCGCGCTTCCGCTGATGTTGTAGCGTTTTAGTTTGCGGTAGAGCGTGGCGCGGCTGATGCCGAGCATGCGTCCGGCGAGGGCTTTGTCACCTTTGACTTGCTCGAAGACGCGCTGGATGGTGGCGCGTTCGATGTCTTCGAGGTCGGTGGTGTGGAGTGGAACCGCGGCAGCGCCCTCTGCAGAACCCGATTCGGCCGAGGCCGCGAGATCGGAAACCATTTCGGGCGCGGAATCCAAGTCAGCCCGGGATGCAGCCAGGTTCATGGCGGCGATGGTCGGAGGGAGATCGCTGAGATCGATCAGGTTTCCGTTGCCCAACGCTACCGCCCGCTCCACGCAGTTCTCGAGCTCGCGCACGTTGCCGGGCCAGTCGTAATTCATAAGAGCTTTCATGGCGGAGTTGGAAACGCGCAAGTCTGAGCCGGGGGCGTAGCGTTCGCAGAACCAGTTGACCAGCATCGGAATGTCACTGCGGCGTTCGCGCAAAGCGGGAACGTGGACCGTGACGACGTTGAGCCGGAAGTAAAGATCTTTGCGGAAGGTTCCGGCTTTGTAGGCGGCTTCGAGATCGCGGTTGGTGGCGGCGATGACGCGCACGTCTACTTTGACACGCTGGTTGCTGCCTACGGGACGCACTTCTTTTTCCTGCAGCACGCGCAGCAGTTTGGCCTGCAATTCCAGTGGCAGTTCGCCGATTTCGTCGAGGAAAACCGAGCCGGTGTCGGCCGATTGAAACAGTCCTTGCTTCGATTTCAGAGCGCCTGTGAACGCTCCTTTTTCGTAGCCGAAGAGTTCGCTCTCGATCAGCGTCGGCACGAGCGATCCGCAATCGACGGCCACGAAGGGACGGTTGGCGAAGGCTCCGCGGAAATGAATGGCGCGGGCGATCAGTTCCTTTCCCGTGCCGCTTTCACCGGAGATGAGCACGGCGGTGCGCGTGTCCTTAAGCCGGGAGGCGACGCGCAGCACTTCCTGAATCTTGGCGGAGGAGCCGACGATGCCATGTACTGCGGTCTCGGAATCTATACGTTCGCGCAGGAATT
Organism: uncultured Acidobacteriaceae bacterium; assembly: GCA_963743115.1. Lineage (GTDB taxonomy): Bacteria > Acidobacteriota > Terriglobia > Terriglobales > Acidobacteriaceae > Sulfotelmatobacter. The sequence goes on from CAVUOM010000005.1 coordinate 93,898, forward strand.
CGTTTTCTTCGACCAGGCGGACTTTTTCGGCCATGCGGCGCAGGAACAGGCGGAGTTCTTCGAGCGGAGAAAACGGCTTGGTGATGTAGTCGTAAGCTCCGAGTTTCATGGCCTGCACCGCGGTCTCAATGGAGCCGTGTCCAGTCATGAGCGCGACTTCGGTGCGGGGCAGGAGTTTCTTCACTTTCTCCAGAAACTCGAGGCCTGACATGTGCGGCATGACCATGTCGCTGAGAACCACGTGAACCGGTTGCTCCTCGAGCAGGGCCAGAGCGGATTCGCCGCTGTCGGCTTCGAGACAGATAAAGCCCAGGGCTTCGCCGACAGTCATGCAGAGCTTGCGAATACTCTGCTCATCATCGACGATGAGCAGCCGGACGCGGAGGTCTTCCTTGCTTAATAGCGGCTTGCCGGATGCGGTGTTCACCGGGCTTTCCCCATGGTTTTCTCTACGGCGGAGATGAGGTCCTGCACGCGGAAGGGCTTCTCCAGATAAAGAGCGCCGATCTTGCGCAGGGTGGTCACGGTTTCTTCGTTGGCGTAGTCGCCGGTGATGATGACGACTTTGTTCTCCAGATCGGGGCGGTTGGCGGAAATCCAGGTGTGCACCTGAGCGCCATCGACGCCGCCGGGCGTGCGCATGTCAGAGACTACGCCGAGAAATTGTCCTTTTTCCAAGAGGCGCAGGGCTTCAGCGCCCGACTCGATGCAGACGACATCGTAGCCGTTGCGCTCGAGAGTGGCGCTCACCAGAGCCATGATGGAAGGCTCGTCTTCGATAAGCAGAACAGGCAAAAAGGCTCGTTGAATGGCTGGGGTTGTCATTTTTGTATTACTCCTGCGGCCACACCCAGAGACGCAGTGTGGGGCGCTGCGGGAAAGCGGACGATGAAGGTGGCTCCCGGCCCGGCGACATTGTTGTGGCAGAGAATCTCACCGGCGTGCTCCTTCACGATGCCATAGCAAATGCTGAGGCCAAGGCCGGTTCCCTTGCCGACCTCCTTGGTGGTGAAGAAGGGATCGAAAATGCGATCGGGATGGGAAATGCCGTAGCCGTTGTCGGTAAAGGAAACTTCAACGGCGTCGCCGACCTTGGTGGTCATGATCTCGATGCGGGCGGGCCGGCCGATTTCGTGAACGGCGTCGTAAGCGTTGTTGAGGATGTTGAGGAAAACTTGTTGCAACTGGTGAGCGTCGCCGATGACATCGGGCAGGCCCTCGTCGAGATGTTCGATGATTTCCACGCCGTGACTGTTGAAGTCGTAAGAGCGCAACTGGATGGTGCGGCGCAGGATCAGGTTGAGCTGCACAGGATTACGCTGCGGCGGCATCTGACGGGCGAAGCTGAGCAGGTTCTGCACGATCTGTTTCGTACGTTGCGCCTCCTGCAGGATCACGCGCAGATCTTTCAACGCAGTCGGAGGGAGATCGGGATTCTCCAGCAGCAGATCGGCGAACCCGAGAATCGCGGTCAGGGGATTATTTACTTCATGGGCGACGCCGGAGACCAGCTGTCCGACGGCTGCCATCTTCTCGGCGTGCACCAGTTTGCCGCGCAGTTCGGAAGAGTCGGTGATGTCGGTCATGACCACGACGATGCTGTTGATCTCGCCGCGCTCGTCGCGCATGGGGCTGAGGTTGACGGAGAACTGGCCGGCCTGGCCGTTGCCGCGCATGATCTGCAGTTCGAGATTGTCGACCTGTCCTCCACGGAGAATGGCTTGCAGCGCATCCGACAGAGGACGCACATAGCCGGGAGCAGCCAGCTCCAGTAATGGACGCCCCAGAAGCTCGCGTTGCTCGAAGCCGGCCTCGTACCAGCGCCGGTTGGCGTAGCTGATCAGGCCCGCGGTGTCGGCGACCAGGATGAGGCTCTGCGTGTTGCTGAGAATCTTGCCGGAGAAGTCACGCTCCCGCTGCAGTTCCGATTGGTAGGTGTGGAGGCCGGTGACGTCGAGCATCAGGCCGCGAATCTGTAGCAGGCGGCCGAGATTGTCGTACATGCCGAAGGCGTTGATGAGGACGTAGATCGGGGAACCGTTTTTGCGGCGAAGCGTGGCCTCAAAGTTGCGCAGGTGGCCATCTTTCTCCAAGGCTTCGGCGTGGAGCTGGCGCTGCTCCGGAGAAAAGTAAATCTGGCTCGGGATATCTACCTGCAGCAGTTCGTCCCGGCTGGAATAGCCGAGCATGGCCACCATGGCGTCATTGACTTCGACAAAGCGGCCTTCCGGAGTGCTGAAGAATAATCCTTCCTGGATGTTGTCGAACAATTCGCGGTAACGGCGCTCGGCCTCGCGGCGGTCCGTGATGTCTTTTAGCACGTGAATGGTTTGCGTGCTTTCTCCGGAAGCGCCATGCACCCGGGACGTGGAAACCAGATAAGTGCGGTCCAGAGCGGGATGCACGAACTCGTCGCCGTCTTCGCCCATGGACCGGCAAAACGGGCAGGAATAAAGGGTGGCTTCGTTGGTCAGAGTCAGCAGAGCGCGCATGTTGACCCCGATCAGTTCGCTGGGAGCAACTCCGATCATGGCGGCCAGAGAGCGGTTTACCCGGAGAACCTTGTCGGTTTCGTCGTGCACCACAATGAAGTCGGTGATGGCATCGAAAATTTCCAGCCAGTGGCGGTTGGCCTGTTCGATGCGGGTGAACAAGCGGGCATTTTCCAGAACCCCGGCGGCCTGGCCGGCAATGGCTTCCAGCAGGTCGCGGTCTTCGGCCGCGAGCGGGCGGGCGCGTCCCGAGACGCAGAGCAAGCCGGTGAGATTTCCATCGGAGCCGGGAAGACGCACGGCCACGCAGTCTTTCCAGCCCAGGATCGAGGCCAGATCGGAACCGAACAATTCGGCGGCGGAGCCGGAGACGATCGCCTCAGTCCTCTTCTTGACTAGCTCTGAGAGGGCTTGCGCGAATCTTTGCTGGAGCGCCTGATCTTCTGTGCGGCTGTGCGGCGTGCGAGCATCCGAGACCGAGCCCGGCGCCTGAGCAGGGGGATGCATCGCGACTGTCTGGAATCGTCCTTCGTGAAACAGCGCAACCGCACCCGCGCTGGCTGCCGCGAGTTCGACAGCGCTTTCGAGAAACTTGCGGGCACAATCCGGCAGGCGCAGCAGACCATCGATCTCCCGTGCCAGTTTCGTGAGCGCCTGGGAGCGCCGTCGATGTTGCTCGGCCAGGTGCAGGTTGTGCGCCACTTCAAGGACCACCGCGACCTGGGCGGCCAGAGCGCGGGCGCGGCGAATATCCTGCTGCGAGACTCCGGTGCCGTCCAGCCGGTCGAGCACGCCGAACATTCCCAGAACGCTTCCGTCAGCGCCCAGCAGCGGAACGGCCAGCAACTGCTTAGCCTGGTGTTGAGCGATGACCTCCAAATTCACACCCGCCACTTGCTTGAGGTCGTCGGACCAAAAGACTTCCCTGCCCCGAAGTGCCCGAGTGGCGACGCCCTCGGGAAACACGGTATCCACACGCTGCGGCTCACCTCGATCGACGGCGTAGCGAATATGGAATTGGCCGTCTTCGACCAGAGCGATGAAGCATCGGCCGAAGCCGAGAAAATCGGTGGCGCGCACCACGAAAGCCTGCAGAAAATGTTCGAGGTCGCCGCTCGAACTGAGTTCGGAAGAGATTTCAAGCAGTTGGTGCAGCTCGTGCGCCTGGCCTTGCGCGGTGGCGCAAAGTTCGGCGTGCGCGACGGCGACCGCGCCGAAGCCGGCGATGGCCGTTACCAGCGACTTCTCCTCGGCGGTGAAGCTTCCGTCCTGACGGGGGTAGATGAGGATCGCCCCCTGGGTGCGGGAGGTTCTGAAGGGCGCGGCAATCAGCATTCCCGGAGAGATCATGCTGCCGAGCGAGTGTTGATCGCTGCTTACGGAAACTGTGATGGCTTCCCCGGCGGAAACCGCGCGTTGCGCCAGATCGGCAGCGAAGCGAATGGTCTGGCGGTCGTGCCCGGCCCGGAAAGCATTGGCCAGTTGAGGATTTTCGGCGGACACGGCGCGGAGTTCGAAGGGGCCGTCGCGGCGCAGCAGAACCGAGACCAGACGCGTGCGCAGAAGGAGGCGAAGGCGATCCGCCAGGGCCTCGATGACCGCGGCGACGTCGGGAGTTCCGTGCAGAGCATTGGCGACCTCGGCCAGAATTTCGGCCTTGCGGTGCTCCTCGCGCGAGACTTCGCCAAGCCTGGTTGCTTCGAGCAAGCTGCCCAGTTGGCCGGCCAGGATGGTGGCTTTGGCGGCCAAGTCTTCATTAAAGAATCCTTCATCGGAATCATGCAGAAAGGTCGCTGCGCCGATGACTTCATCGAAGACCACCAGGGGAGCAGCCATCAGGGATCGCGGTTCGAACTGGCGCAGCACTGGGACGGTCGAGCTCACTTGCATCTGGTTTATGAAGATCGTCCGGCGGCCGCGCACCGCTTCGGTCGTGACGGCGCCTTGTTGGGGCAGCAGACGGATCCCGATGAAACGCTCGGCCAGCTTGCCATCGGCCTGCTCGCCGACGAGTTCGTCGCCGGAGTGGCGGCGCCAGAAATAAACCCCACTGACCTTGAAAAACTCGCGGGAGGCACGACAGAAAAGGTGGATAAGGGAACCCGGGTCGGCGCGCTCCGCGGCCTTGGCGGCAATGCGCAGGAGGAGCTTCTGAAAAGCCTCGTCCGAGTTGGAAAGGGGGTGCGCTTCCCCCGACGGCGTCGAATTGCCTTCGGTCGTATTCAGAAAGTCACCGCTGGCCAGCGCAGGATTTTCATGATTCTCACAAGTGATTGAATCTAATGGAAAACTATCCCGCCATCTCATTTTGAGTCAAGGGAAATGGGTGGGCGGGTGCCTTAGTGTGAAATCCCTAGAAAAACGTGGGGGATGGATCTCACTGTGAGAATTGATTGTATGCAAAAGCGAAGATGAGACAAGGCTAATCGTGAGACACGATCAAGAACGAGGTGCGCAAATTGTATTAAGCCTTGGTTTTTCAGACATATCCGCAGAGTTACCTTGGTTTTCTCAAAAGTCGAGCCGTGGCCCCGGCGTTGCTCCAATGGGATCACCACGACTATTGCCAGGGAGGAACTGTGTCTTTTCGTAGGGCAGGAGTGCTGTTCGCCGCACTGTCGATAGCGGCCGGAGCCGGAGTGGCAGGGCTGCGAGCGCAGGATGCGTCAAGCGAGATGGTACGGCGGGCGAAGGTCAAAGTAGCGCCCGTGTATCCCGACCTGGCGCGGAAGATGAACATCACCGGCACGGTGAAGATTCAGGTGGTGGTGGCGCCGAACGGCACGGTGAAGGATGCAAAGGTAGTGGGCGGACATCCGGTGCTGGCTGGCGCCGCCCTCGACGCAGTCCGGAAGTGGCGCTTTGAGCCGGCGGCAGTAGAAAGCTCGGGCGTGGTGGAAATCAAGTTCGAACCGCATCAATAGGCAAACGGTAAACAGGGGCCGGGGGAAAACGGCATGACGATCGGCA
>CAVUOM010000006.1:0-61278 GCA_963743115.1 uncultured Acidobacteriaceae bacterium
AAAGGAGAACTCCAATGCCAAGACCGAAGATTCTGCTGGTTGATGATGATCCTGATCTATTGCGTGCCCTGCGGCTGCGGCTGCGGGCCAACAATTACGAAGTGACCACGGCGTCCGACGGCTATGCCGCCATCGCCGCGGCCCAGAAAGAACGCCCGGCGCTGATTATTCTCGACCTCGGCCTGCCCGTCGGCGATGGCTTCGTCGTCCTCGACCGATTGCAGAACAGCGACGCCCTCGCCGGGATTCCCGTGATTGTGCTAAGTGCCCGCGATCCTCAAAACAACGAGGAAAAAGCGTTGAAAGCCGGTGCCGCGGCATTTTTCCAGAAGCCCGCCGATAACGACGAATTGCTGAACGTAATCCGGGTCAGCCTGGGACCGGGGACAACAGCCCCCGCAGCCTGGCCGTCGTAAAGTTGCACCCACACTAATAAGCCACAAAAGGCCCTTGTCATCCTGAGGCCCGCGCTCCTTGCGGGCCGAAGGATCTCCATCTCCGCTGAACCCAGAGTCCCATAGGCAGTCCGAAGCGAATCCCCGCCGCTAACTAGCTCGATCCCATTCAGATACAAGATTCCACACAAACCTCCAGAAAAGCGTACGCAGTTTCTGAAAACCCATCTATAATCTTGGAAGTTGCTTTAGATAGGGCACTTAGCAGTTCCGGAATGGGAAACGACATGGCAGCGAAGTTGCTCATTGACCCTCAGCCAGGCATTGAGTCGCCGGGGGTTGCTCTGCGGCCCACCAGCCACCCCACCGGGGGGTCGCCGCCGAAAGCCATGAACCGGGAGAGCCAAGTCCGCTCCGTTGCTGTCCTGCTATTCCTGCTGACCGTGGCTGCGGTCGTTTTCGCTGGCTTCAATCTCAACTCCGAGTGGAAGTTCCTGGTTCCCGACGACGGCGTCTGGTGGGTAGAACAAGGCGGACACCTCACCGCCGACCGGGTCGATCCCAACGGTCCCGGGGCAAGAAGCGGCATTAAACCCGGCGACCAACTGGTGTCGATCGACGGGCAGGATGTCCAGAATATGTCGGGACTGGAGCGCCAGCTCTACCGAACCGGCATCTGGTCGAAAGCCGACTATTCCCTGCTCCGGCAATCGGTCCCACTGGATTCCAGCGTCATTCTGGTTCCGGCCGAGCGCTCTCTCAACAACTGGCTGCGGCTGATTGCGCTGATCTATCTCGGCATCGGACTCTACGTCCTGCTGCGCCGCTGGACCGCTCCCGGGTCTACGCATTTCTACATTTTCTGCGTCGTCTCTTTCATTGCCTATTCTTTCAAGTACACCGGCAAGCTGAACGATTTCGACTGGATCATTTATTGGGGCAACATCGCCGCCGGAATTTTGCAACCAGCCCTGTTTCTCCACTTCGTCCTCACTTTTCCGGAAAAACGCGCGACCGTGCGCAAGCATCCCTGGCTTCTGGCGCTGGTCTATCTGCCGGGAGCATTGCTGCTGGCCGCACACATCGCCGCCATGCAGTGGCTGCAAGCTAGCGAGCGGCTGCGCTGGAACCTCGACCGTATGGAAATGTCCTACGGATCGCTATACTTTCTGGCCGCCGCCGTCGTGCTCTGGTACAGCTACCAGCACGCCAGCACCACGATTCTGCGGCAGCAGTTGAAGTGGGTCACGCGCGGCACGGTCCTGGCAATCGTTCCCTACACGCTGTTCTATGTCATCCCGTATCTGATGGGCTCGCTGCCCGGCGCGGCCATGAAGGTTTCCGCGCTGTCGCTGGCCCTGTTGCCTCTGACTTTCGGCTATGCCATCTTCCGCTACCGGCTGATGGATGTGGACCTCATCTTCAAGCGTGGTGTCGTCTACACCCTCGCCGCCGCCATCGTTTTAGGATTGTATTTTGGTCTGGTAACGGCCGTGGCCCTGCTGGTGCACAACTGGCGGCCCAGCTCCGGTCCGGTAGGTCTGATCCTCGCGGTCGTGGTCACCGCGCTGCTCTTCGATCCGGTTCGCAAGTGGATTCAGGACCGCATCGATCAGTTCTTCTATCGCACCCGCTATGACTATCGCCGCACCCTGCTCGAGTTTGGCCGCGAGCTGAGTTCAGAGACCAATCTGAATACCCTGCTGTCTTCGCTGATCGACCGCCTATCCCGCACTCTCGCCGTCGACCGCATGGCGATTTTCCTCGCTAGCGAAACCACGGGAAAATTTGTACCGGCCAAGTCTTTCGGTCTCTCGGTACCACCCCATATCGACCTCACTTTCCTGAGCGCGTCCCGGCCGGAACCGGCGGGCCATCTTTTCTTCGAGAACACGCACCAGGTGCCCCGCGAAACCCCGGAAGCACAGCAAGCCATCGCGCGCCTCGATCTGAACTATTACATTCCCTGCCACGCGCAGGAGAAAACCATCGCCGTGCTCGGCCTGGGCAAGACGATGAAGGGCGACTTCCTCTCCAGCGAAGACATGGAGTTGCTCGAAACCCTCGGCGGCTATCTCGGCATCGCGATTCAAAACGGACAGCTCTATGCCTCGCTGCAGCAGAAAGTGGCAGAGTATGAGCGCCTGAAAGACTTCAACGAGAACATTGTCGAATCCATCAATGTGGGCGTGATGGCGCTCGATATGCAAGACCGCATCGAGAGCTGGAACGCCCAGATGGAAGTCATGTACGCCGTCCCGCGCTGGCAGACCCTGACCCAGCCGCTGAAGGCCATTTTCCCGGCAGAGTTCGTAGAAGAGTTCGATCGCATGCGGCAGGACGCTGGTATTCGCAACCTGTACAAGTTCCGCCTCAAGACTCCGGCCGGCGAAGTCCGCACCGTCAACGTAGCCATCGCGCCGCTGGTGACCCGCGCCTTCCAGGTCATCGGCCGGCTTGTGATCATGGACGACATCACCGAGCGCATTGATCTCGAAACCCAACTTTCCCAGGCTGACAAGCTTTCCTCCATCGGACTGCTGGCGGCAGGCGTGGCTCACGAAGTCAACACGCCCCTGGCGGTGATCTCCTCCTACACCCAGATGCTGAGCAAGCAACTGCAAGGCGATACGCAAAAGGCCGGCCTGCTCGAGAAGATCACGCGGCAAACCTTCCGCGCCTCGGAGATCGTGAACAACCTGCTGAATTTCTCGCGCACCAGCGGAAGCGAAATCGGCGATGTGGATGTCAACAAAGTAATCGCCGACACGCTCGCTCTGCTCGAACACCAGTTCAAGGTAGCGAAGGTCGAAGTGCACAACACGCCTGAACCTAAGCTGCCCGCGATTCAAGGCAATGCCGGAAGATTGCAGCAAGTGTTCCTCAACCTGTTCCTGAATGCGAAAGACGCCATGCCCGGCGGCGGCACGCTACGCGTGGCCACGCTCAACGGTGAGAGCGTCAGCGTCTGCGTATCAGATACCGGGAGCGGCATTGCCCCTGAACACATTCAGCGCATTTACGATCCGTTCTTTACCACCAAGACTGCGCCACGCGAAGGCCAGGCCCGCGGCACCGGCCTCGGCCTTTCCGTCACCTACGGCATCATCCAGGAACATGCCGGCAAGATTCGTGTGGAGAGCCATCCTGGGCAAGGCACCACATTCACCCTCGATTTCCCCCTGAGCCGCAAGGCTGTCCCCTCCAAGGCCGAATATGTCTGACGCCGCCGTGATCTCGCGCACGTTGGTAAACGGAACGCCCAGCCTCGCCGGTTCCGTCCTGATCATCGACGATGAAACCGAGATTCGCGAATCCCTGCAGACTCTGCTCGAGATGGAAGGCTTCGCCGTCGAAACCGCAGCCACCGGCGAAGCTGGCCTGCAGCGCATCGGCGAGCAGCCATTCGACCTCATCCTGCTTGATCTGGCTCTGCCCGGCCGCGACGGCATGGATATTCTCTCCGAAATCCACGCCCAGGAACCTCGCCTACCCGTCATCATGATCACGGCCTACAGCACGGTCGAGAATGCGGTCCGCGCCATGCAGTCCGGTGCCGCCAACTTCATCAAGAAGCCCTGGGACAACGAGAAGCTCCTCGCCGATGTGCGCGCCGCCGTGGGCTGGCGCCGCGCCGAAGAAGAAAACATCCAGCTGAAGCGCGCCCTCAAACAGCGCTACAACTTCGAGAACATCGTCGGCAAGAGCGAAGTGATGTTGAAGATCTTCGACCTCGTCGCCCAGGTGGCCAACAGCCGCTCCACTGTGCTTCTGCAAGGCGAGAGCGGGACGGGCAAGGAAGTCATTGCCAAAGCCCTGCATCTGAACTCGCCGCGCCACGACCGGCCTTTCGTTCCGGTGAATACCGGCTCCATGCCGACCGACTTGCTCGAGTCCACGCTTTTCGGCCACGTGAAAGGCGCGTTCACGAGTGCCATCGCCTCCAAAAAAGGCCTGTTCGAGATGGCCGATCGCGGCACGCTCTTCCTTGACGAAATCGCCACCATGGGCCTCGATACCCAGGCCAAGATTCTCCGCGTCCTGCAAGACCGCCGCTTCATGCACCTCGGTGGAGTGCAGGAGGTCCAGGTCGATGTGCGCATCATCGCCGCCACTAACATCGATTTGCGCCAGTCCGTGCGCGAAGGCCGCTTCCGCGAGGATCTGTTTTACCGCCTCAACGTGATCACCATCGACCTTCCTCCTCTGCGCCAGCGCAAAGAGGATATTCCCCTGCTGGTCGATTTCTTCCTGAAGAAGTATGCCGAGGAAAACGATCGCCCGGTGCGCGGAATCACGCCAGAAGCGCTGCGGCCCCTGATGTCCTATTCCTGGCCAGGCAACGTGCGCGAACTCGAAAATGTAATCGAGCGCGCCGTCGTGCTCTCCTCCGGTCCCGAAATCACCCTCGACCTGCTTCCCGACAATCTTCTGGGCCGGGGATCAGCTTTCGCCCTGCAAGATCCGCCCACGGATGCGTCGCTGTTCGAAATTGTGGAAGACGTAGAGCGCCGCGTCATCACTGACATGCTGGAAAAATGTAACTGGAACCAGACCGAAGCTGCCGAACACTTCAAAGTCCCGCTCTCCACCCTGAATCAGAAAATCCGCCGCCTCAACATCGAAATCAAGAAAAAGACCCGGGGATAAAACAGTGGTCAGTGGCCAGTGATCAGTGGCCAGAAGCCCCGCACCACACCTTCGGCGGGCGCATCCGCTTGATCTTTCTGATCACTGGCCACTGACCACTGACCACTGTTCTGCTATAGTTTCGTGAAAGCGCCGCAACTCGACCGCCGCGCTTCAAGCCGCATGGAATTCACCTCGCCCACCGACCTCGTCAAGGATAGAGTCAGCACAGTTCAGGACTACGTTCTATTCTGCGGTCAGGCAGTCGCCAATCTCTTTCGCAAACCTCTGTACTTTTCCGACATGATGCTGCAGGCGGACGCGATCGGCGTGGGCTCCCTGCCCATCGTCGTGCTCACCGGCTTCTTTACCGGAGCAGTGCTGGCCCTGCAAGCCTCAAACACCCTCGAGCGTTTCGGCTCCATCACCCTGGTCGGACAACTGGTTTCCACTTCCATGGTGCGCGAACTCGGCCCGGTGCTCACCAGCCTGATGGTCGCCGGGCGGAATTCCTCCGGCATGGCTAGCGAGTTGGGCTCAATGGTCGTGACCGAACAAATCGACGCCATGCGCGCCCTGGGCACCGACCCCATGAAGAAGCTGGTCACGCCACGCATGACAGCCACGATTTTCATGATGTTTTTCCTGACCATCATTTCCGACATCGTGGGCCTTACCGGAGGCTTGTTCATCGCCAAGGTTCTGCTCCGTCTCGATGCCCGCCAGTACTGGTACAACGCCTGGCAGTCGCTGGTTTTTCAGGATGTGTTCATGGGCCTGATCAAGCCGGTTATGTTCGGCTTCATCATCGCCACCATAGGCTGCTTCTACGGCATGAACGCGCGCGGCGGAACCCAGGGCGTGGGCCGCGCTACCACGCAAGCCGTGGTCGCAGCCTCCGTTCTCATACTCGCGGGAGATTTGTTCCTCACGCGGTTCCTGATGGCCGTATTATCGTTTAACTAGTTATTGAACTAGCCTGTCGTTGAACTAGCTTATGTCAGCGCCGACCTTGCCTCTCGATCGCCCCATCGCAAGCACAAAAGACGCCGCTGCGCCCGCCATCGTGTTTGAAGACGTGGCCTTGGCCTTTGGCGACAACCAGGTTCTCCGAGGAGTTTCCTTCCGGCTGGCCCGTGGAGAAACCAAAGCTCTGTTCGGCGTAGCCGGCTCGGGCAAGAGCCTGATTCTCAAGCTAGCGATGGGGCTGATCAAGCCCGACTCGGGCAACATTTTCGTGCTGGGAGAAGACGTGACCCAGATGCAGGAGAAACAGCTCTTCGCACTGCGCGACAAGATTGGAATGGTCTTCCAGGAAAGCGCGCTGTTCGATTCTCTCAGTGTGAAGGAAAATGTCGCCTACCGGCTCACCGAAGAGCACGGCGTCTATGACGACGAAATCGACCGCAAAGTGCGCGAGGTCTTACGCTTTGTGGAGCTCGAGAAGACGCTCGATCTCGATCCCGCTGAACTCTCTGGAGGCATGCGACGCCGCGTGGCCATCGCGCGCGCTCTAATTACCCAGCCCGAACTTCTGCTCTACGATTCGCCCACCGGCGGTCTCGATCCCGTGACCTCGAACACCATCATCGAACTCATCGTGAAGCAGCGCGATGTGTACCACACCAGCGCCCTGCTGGTCACCCACCGCCTGCAGGATGCTTTCACCATGGCCACGCACGAGTTCGACCAGCAAACCAACCACATCGTCCCGCTACCGCCCGGCCAGCATTGCAGAGTTCCACTGACCTTTCTGATCCTGCGCGACGGCAAAGTAATTTTCGACGGCGACCTGCAACAACTTGCGCACACCCAGGACGAGTACATCCGCGAATACATCTCATAGCAGTGGCCAGTGATCAGTGGCCAATGGTCAGCAAAACTTCCACGCCGTGCCATTAATAGGTTCGGGAAGGGCACGGCTTCCAGCCGCGCCGCCCAGGCGCCTCATCTCTCTGGCTTCAGCCCCCGAGGTCGGCTCCGAGGATTTTACTGGCCCTGACCCCTGGCCACTGCCTTTTCACTTTCCTGCCATCAACTTCTCCACCTCATCAGCCCCCGAAGGCAACGCCCCGCTCAGCTTGATCAGCTTCCCATCCTGATCGACCAGGAAATCGTCTTCGATCCGCACCCCAAGGTTCTCCTCGGGAATATAAATTCCCGGTTCGATGGTGAAAGCCATGCCCGGACCGAGCGGAACCGTGTAGTCGTCGGGATCATGAACGTTGAGCCCAATGTAGTGACCCAGGCCGTGGATGAAGTATTGTCCCAGCGGCTGCCCATGCAAATCCTTGCCATGCGTGTTGATGTAATCGAACGCAACCTGGTAAAGCGAATCCTCGCCGCCGCGCAGAAGGTGCGACTTGCCCGACTGGAAAGCGGCCATGGCTGCCTGCTGCGCCCCGAGAACAATGTCGTAGATCTCGCGCTGGCGCGCCGTGAAGTGTCCGTTGATGGGAAGCGTGCGCGTAATGTCGGCGGCATACATCGAATATTCTCCGGCCGCGTCGATGACCACCACGTCGCCGGACCTCATCACATTGTCATCGTCCGAATAGTGCAGCACCGTCGAATAATAACCAGAGCCGACGATGGGCGCATACGCCACCCGCTCGCAGCCGCGCTTTCCCCACTCGTATTGCATCAGCGCGGAAATCTCGCGCTCGTTCACGTTCGGCTTCACCGCTTTGAACGCCGCAAAGTGCGCCGCAACTGAAGCATCCACTGCCTTGCGAATCAGCGCGACCTCTCCCGCATCCTTGGTCGTGCGCAGCGACCAGATCATCGGCTTAACGTCTTTAAACGTCAGATACGCGTTGAAGCGCTTCATGAACTGCAGCGGCTTGTACGAAGCCGAAGCTTCCTCGTCCGGATCGACATCGGTGTAGAGCACAGGGTGGGCGCCGGTCGCGTAGCGGGCAACGTCATTGGGAAGCTGCCCCATATCTTCCACATGATCGAAACCGGTAATGCTAGGCGCTTCCGGGTTCTCCGCTCCGAGCTTAGGCCCAGTCCACTTCTCCTGCGTGAGATTGCGCGGCGGCAGGAAAAGAATCTCGGTATAAGGGCGCGCGGGCTTATCACCCTGCGCGTCGGCGGCCGACGCAATCAGCAGAGCCACGCCCGGCTCGATCGATCCCGAGAGATAGAAAAAGTTATCGTCTTGCCGGAATCCATAAAGATCGTTTGGACCGTCGTTCTCGGTGGCCGAAAACAGAACCACCACGCCTCCCACCTTCCGGGCAAGCGCTTCGCGCCGCGCGCGATAGTCGGAGTTGGCCTGGCGGTCGAAAGCGAAACTCGACACAGCCGCAGCAAGAAAGAAAATGCTAGCGAGAAAACTAGCCAGAAAAAGAGAAGACCCCAGTTTCCGCATCGTGTAATCCATCCTAGAAAAAACTTTCAGTTGCGTGTAGCGCCGGCGTCCCGCCCTGAGCGGAGCCGAAGGGTCCCGCCGGCTGTCCGAGCCAAGCCGGCATAACCCGTATCTCACACTCCCACGGGGAACGGCTTGGTATGAGTCTCCGCGCTGAGCCCCGCGCCGGCAAACCGCCCCTGTAGCAGCGACATCAATCCCGTGTACCAGTAACCCACCACAAACAGCAGCAGGAACGGAACTGTAACGTAGTTCTCATTCTCAACCGCATAGTACACCGTAAGCGCGAAGTAGGCGCCGATCAGCAACTCAAGCCACGGCACCCAGCCCAGGCGTTTGCGATATTTGGTAGCTCCGACTTTGTCCTTCTTCGATTCCACGTGGTATTTGGGAGTGCGCGCAAACGCGCTCTGCTTGCCGATCAGCGCTTCAATCACGGCCTTGGTGTTGGTAATGGTCAATCCAATACCGAGGGCCATAAGCACCGGAAGATAAAGCAGCGCCCGCGGCCAGCTCTTGGGAAAAAGCTCGCGCTGCGAAACCAGGTAAAAACTCGAAATGGAAAACGTCGACGCCATGAACAGCGGAAAGTCGATGAAGAGCATCTGAAACCATCCCTGATAAAAGCGGATGATCATCGCCGGCAATATCAGCACGGAAAGCACAATCATCAGCGGATAGCTGAGGTTCGCCGTCAGGTGATACCAGGCTTCGATCTTTGTGTGCAGCGGCGCATCACTGCGCAGCACGCGCGGCAGAATCTTCTTCCCAGTCTGGATCAGCCCCTTGGCCCAGCGCGCCTGCTGCGTTTTGAACGCAGTCATCTCCACCGGCAACTCCGCCGGGCATTCCACATCCTGCAGGTAGATGAACTTCCATCCCTTAAGCTGCGCGCGATAAGAAAGATCAGTATCTTCCGTGAGCGTGTCATGTTGCCAACCACCCGCCTCGTCGATCGCGGCGCGCCGCCATACTCCAGCCGTGCCGTTGAAATTGAAGAACACGCCGCTGCGGGCGCGTCCCGAGTGCTCGAGCACGAAATGGCCATCGAGCAGGATCGCCTCCACCTGCGTCAGAAAAGAATAATTGCGGTTGATGTGCGTCCAGCGCGTCTGCACCATCCCGATTTTAGGATCGGTAAAGTGATGAATGGTGCGCAAAAGAAAATCTTCCGGCGGAGTGAAGTCAGCGTCGAAAATCGCAACGAACTCGCCTTTCGCCGTCTTCAATCCCTCAGCCAGCGCACCCGCTTTGAAGCCCTCACGATTAGTCCGGTGATGGTAGCTGATCGGATTGCCTAGCGCCGCATACCGTTCCACGAGGTCGCGCGCCACTTCAACGGTTTCATCCGTCGAATCGTCAAGCACCTGAATGTCGAGCTTCTCCCGCGGATACTGCAGCTTGCAAATCGATTCCAGCAGCCGCTCGACCACGTACTGCTCATTGAATATCGGGAGTTGAACGGTAACGCGCGGCAACTCCTCGAAGTACGCAGCCGGTTCTGTGGTGCGCTTCTCTTTGTGCTTGTAATAGAGATAAACCAGAACGTAGCGGTGCATCCCGTAAGCCGCGAGCAGCACGAGCACAACGAAATACGGAATCAGCAGCGCGCGATCGAAAGCGTCGGTGTGGTAAAGCCCCTGAAAAGTCTTGTCCAAAAGATGCTGGCGGAGGTAGGGCCCAATGCCCCTGGGGGCAGCCCATGCGGCCAGCATAGAAGACACGATGAGATCAGAACGCAGCAAGGGGTTGGCTGAAAACCTTTATTCTACCGGATTCGGCGTTTACTGCCGCGCCGCCCAGGCCAGCCCGTCGGGATCGTGCCCGGCCTCGATGCGCCCAACGACTTCCAGCGAATGCAGATCGATGACCGCAACATACCCATCCGGAGAGCAGGCTACGAAAGCCCGTGCTCCGTCGGGCTGCATTTGAATGCCGGCCGCGCCGTGCCCAACCGCAATTCGTTTGACGGTCTTGTGAGTCGCAGTGTCGATGACCGTCACCCCGGAGCCGCGCAAAGAAGAAATCAAGGCCAGCTTCCCGTCAGGCGTGAACTTCAGCCGGTTCGCGCCTCGCACATCAGCCGCCAGAGTCTCGGTGACTCGCTTACTGGCAACGTCAATGATCGAAACAGTTCCGTCCTCAGCGTTCGCCACCCAGATTTCTTTTCCGTCCGGAGAAACGTCAAAACCCTCAGAACCGTTGCCAACTCGTACGACGGTCTCATTCCAATCGCCGCCAGGCGTGGCCAGCGCCGAGCCTTGCCCGGGAGGGCCTCCCGTAGCCTTCTCGATTATGCTCACCGTTCCCGAACTCACATTGGTGGTGACAATCGTCTTCAGGTCCGGCGAGACGTAGATCATGTGCGTCCGGTTCTGCCCCGTGCCCAGAATCCAATCCACGCTCTTCGTTGCCAGATCGTAGCTGCCAATCGCTTTCGCGCCTTCGGCGGTGAACCACACCCTCCCGCCCACAAAAGTCAATCCATGCGGACCCCGCAAAGCTCCCAGGTCGACAGGCGGCAACGCCTTTTGCGCGACCAGATCGACAACCGCAAGAGTGTCGTATGCCCCGAATCCATAGTTCGACGCATAAGCCATCTTGCCATCGCTCGACGCGATGACTTCGTGCGGATCCTTGCCGACCGGTATGCGAGCGATTACCTGCAGGGTGGAAGGATCGACGATCAAGAGCATGCCGTCTTGCTTAGCCAGTATGAGCAACGCGTTCGCGGGCGTCTCCGCAGCGTGCGCATAGCTGGTGGTAAGCATTGCGGTGAGCAGAACGAGGGGGATGAGTAGGCGTTTCATAATCCCAAAGCATACGCCCATCGCGACGAGTGTGAGCACGAATGCCGACTACTGCTGGTCTTCAGCGGCTGGAATTACCTTGAGCTGCAAGCTCATGCGATCGCCTTCACTCACGTGCAGCGCGCCGCCGCGGCCTTCATAGCTCGCAAGGAATTCAGGGTTATAGAAAGCGTCGCCATCGATACTCTCCCATGCAAAGATAGTGTAATCGCCGGGAGGCAAGCCGCGCAGCGTGAAGCGTCCACTTTGATCAGTTGCGGCTTTACGATAGCGATCGGGGTGCGTGTGAAACCGCGCTTCGGGCACAGCTACAACCACCGCATCGGCGACCGGTTCATCTTTCTGATTCGTGGCCACGCCCTCGACGCGCGCACCATTGGCGCTCGCCAGCACATCGACATTTGTGGTGCCACCGCTCACGGTGAATCCAGAGTCCGCGGCTTCGCGGCCGCCGGCGGCCACTGACTTCAGAAACCAATCTGGCATGTCGCTGGCATCGGAGAGCTGAACATAATAGCGTCCCGGCGGAAACATTCTTCCACTCAAAGCTGCCGTCGGCATTCACGTGCGCCAGCGTAGGAGAGCCGTCTCCAACCGTGACGCCCCCCAGCGCGTCGTCATCGCCGTCGGCCGAACGCAGCAGAAGAAACATCTGGCTGGGGTCGGGTCTCGATACGCTGCCCGCCTCCATGCGCAAGCGCCCGCGAATCGAGCCGCCGGCCTGCGGCGCGAGCTGCAGACCGTCGACGTTTGCCGAAGTGATCTGCAGCGACTGCCGCGCCAGCATGGGCACGGCGGCGTTATCTACGGTTGCGACAATCGTGTACGCTCCCGGAGAAACGTCGCGAATCTCGAAGCTGCCATCCCGATGCATCTCCGCGCCATTCAGCACCAGACTGAAATCTTTCGATTGCAGCATGATCGCCGCCGTAGTTCCCGGCGAAAGGTTCACCACCGAGCCACGGATGGTCAAGGTCGGACTTTTGGTCAGCGAGAAATTCGCGGGGAAATCGTCCCCGGCGTGCAACTGGATCGGCTCGGCCTGCCCGCGATCGCGCGTGCCGGGATAATAAGTAGTCTGGTAGGCAGCTGGCGCGGGCTTCTCGGAGTTTGCGGCATTGCGGGGCGTAGCCGCATTGCCAGTCGTCTCGATCAGACTTCTGAAGTCCGGCGGCGGCGTTACCGAAATAAAGTAGTTGCCCGCGGCTAGGCCCGCGATGCGGTAATCGCCCAGGTCGTTCGTGCGCTCGGCTCCGACCTGCTCCCAGTGACTGCGTCCCGCGACAAAAGTCTGGCGAAGGAGGGCGACTTGCGCCTCAGCCATGGGATCGCCATCTTCATCCGTCACGCGCCCTTCCACCACCGCCGCAGCTTGCAGACGAATGACTAAATCTTTCAGCTCCTGCCCGGCGCCCAGCGTGAGCACGCGCCCTTCGCTTCGCCTCTGATGCTTGTCGACTTCCTGGTAGCCGGTGCGCTCCACGAACAGGCGATAGCGACCCGGCAAGATGTTCTCGATGCGAAAGCCGCCATCCGCGCCGCTGAGCGCGGTGTAGTTCCCGCCATCGCTCTGGCTCTCAGCGATCAGCTCGATGAGGGCTTTCTTCACCGGCTCGATGCCGAGATCTTTGGTGACGATGCCGGCGACGACGGCTCGTGCTGGCGTGGAAGTTTGCGCGGCGGATGAAGTCGGGCTCTGCAGGGAAAGCGCAGCGGCGGCTGCGACGACGAGCCACAACAGACCTGCGGGAAGAGCCTTCATCTTGTCTAGTGCTGGGGGCTGTCGGGAGTGCGTCGAGTCGTCGTCGTGGGGAGCTGGTCACGTTCGCTTCGACCCATTCATTCTAACCTGAGGTGAGTGGTTGATCCAGATCAAAAAATTTGCAGATTCGCGCTCGTAAAATATCTGGAATCAGCAACTTACGCTTTTGGGGTCTGGCTAAAATATTGACAGCAAATGACTTACTTGCAAAATATTCCATCCACAAGACTTAGAGGATATCCCCTCGGCTAAGTGCCTTGGAATCAGCAGAGCGGATCGTAAAATCCTGCATTCACGGGAGTTACCTCGTTGGTATTCGATTGTCAAAGATCTGGTGGGCTGAGTTGGCCGGGTTCGTGGTCTCCGGCTTAATCATTGTCGGCTGATGGGCCTGTGGATGGCAAGGTTAGATGTCACATGGTCGCTGTGGAATTCCACTATTCAAAGCACGAGCGGAACCGAGCTTGTTCCGAAACGAAACCCTGCATTCAATAAATGCGGGGTAGCGGCCCGAAGCCCTGCGAGAACTGAAGTAAGCTTTGGTTCGTGGGCCTGTGGTGTAATGGCAGCACAGGACCCCGTCAAGGTCCGAGTGAGGGTTCGAACCCCTCCAGGTCCATTCCTTCTTTGGAAGGATTGTCTCTCAGGGACAAGTGGAGGGTTCGCAGGACGGGGTGCGACCCTCCTTAAAGTAACTTGATTTGTGGCGGCACTGTCTCGATAATAAGTGTGACCTTGACGGGGTGCCGATTTATCGGTTCTCGCGAGCGGCCTCGGGATTTCCCGGGCCGTTTGCATTTTCGGGTGACGAGATTCGCGACCACCCCTGCACGATCCGATTTCCTCGCGAAAGACGCAAGCGGTAGGGCGTGCGGCCAAGCTTCGGATGTAAAATTTGGTCGTGTCCTCCATATCGTCCAAGGCGCCGGTGCAGCACGCCGGAGGGAAGGTTACTATCTCGCCTGGGCCCAACCATTCGTATCGGCTGCGTTACGATTTCGGCGCTACCAACAGCCGAGACGGTCTTTATCAGGTAGCAGTCTCGTACAGTGGCGTGCCGCTGGCCGCGATTCCTGCCGTCGGATTGGGCGGCAAGACTGCGCCCTACCCCCAGCCCTCGGTCGTGGCGTTTGTTGCCTCCGACATCCAGGGTATGTGGGGACGTATCTGCCCCAATTGTCGGAGTCCCTTTAGAACTGATCATGTCGTCGAAGGGACTGTCTGTCCCTACTGCACCTTCGCGCACGAAAGCGTCTACTTCATTACCGACCAACAGTTGAAATACTTGAGGGGTTTCGCGGAGACGGTCAATCGGGCGATGAGCGAGAATAAGGAGTTGACGATTAATTTCGACGACGTCACAGACTCCCCTAATTGGACCTACAACGAACGGCAACTCCAACGTCGTTATACTTGCACGACCTGTCACGTTCAGACTGACATCCTAGGCGAATATGGGAGCTGCCCGAAGTGCGGCAAGCGAAATTCAGGAAGCATTTTCCATCGGAAGGTCAATGAAATTGAGTCCCAGATTCGGGCGGCAGCGGCTGCAGAGCAATATCCGCCTTTGCTTATCGGCTTAGTTTCAGTATTTGAGGACATGGCCAACGATCTCAAGAGAATCCTAGTTTCCATCCCATGCCACCCGGCACGAAGGAAGCAGATCTCCCAACTTAACTTCCAAGACATCGCCGTGGCCGTCGGGCACCTATCGCATTGGCAGGGGTTTGATATCTCACACGGATGGGCGGTGGGAGAGCTCGGCTTCGTGGGCTTGATGTTCAAGCGAAGGAATCTTTTTACTCACTCCGGCGGACGCGTGGATGAAAAATATCTCGGCGAAACTGGCGATCCTAGCTTTGAGCTAAATGAAGTCATTGTTCTCAAGTATGAGGAAATGGAACGCCTAGTTCCTCTCATTAGGAAATTGGGATCGAGCCTAATTGCTGGCGTCGAAGCTATAGAAGTACGCTGGCATCCTTTGTGAAAATGGACTTTAGTTCAGGAAGTGCTGCCGGTAGAGCGTGTCGCGCTGGGCGGGGCGGAAGCCGGCGTCGCGGATGATTCGGCGTAGTTCTTCTTCTGTCGTGCAGTTGGTTACGCCTGCGGCGCGTACTACATTTTCTTCTAACATCACCGAGCCTACGTCGTTGCCGCCGAAGCGTAGGCCCATCTGGCAGACTTTCAGGCCTTGCGTGACCCAGCTTGATTGCACGTTCAGGAAGTTTGAGAGATAGAGGCGCGAGATGGCCAGTGTCTTCAGATACTCGACGGCGGTGGCTTCGTCCCAGTGGCGGCCGCCTAGCGCGGTGTTGTGAGGCTGGAAGCTCCAGGGGATGAAGGCGGTGAAGCCTCCGGTTTCTTCCTGGAGATCGTAGAGTTGCTGGAAGTGGTTGACGCGGTTTTCGTAATTCTCGCCTACGCCGAACATCATGGTCGCGGTGGTGCGCATGCCGATCTGGTGGGCGGTGCGGTGCACGTTGATCCAGTCGTTGGTCAGGCACTTCAGGCGGGCGATTTTGTAGCGGACTTCGTCGTCGAGAATTTCGGCGCCGCCGCCGGGGATGGAATCGAGTCCGGCATCGCGCAGACGGAGGATTGTGTCGCGAATGCTGAGTTCGCTGTATTCTGCGATGGCGATGATCTCGGACGCGGAGTAGCAGTGCAGATGAACTTGCGGAAAACGCTGTTTGATTCCGCGCAGCATTTTTTCGTGCCAGTCGATCTTGAGATCGGGATGCAGGCCGCCTTGCATGAGCACGCCGGTGCCTCCGAGTTCGACGGTCTCGCGGATTTTTTCGTAGATGGTGTCGAAATCGAGGATGTAGCCTTCCTTCGCTGCCGGGCCTTTCAGCGGACGATAGAAGGCGCAGAAGGTGCAGTATTCGGTGCAGAAGTTGGTGTAATTAATGTTGCGGTCGATGATGTAGGTGACTGTGCCTTCGGGATGCAGCTTGCGGCGAACCGCGTCGGCTTCCATGCCGATGCCGATCAGGTCATCGGACTCAAACATTTCGAGGGCTTGTTGCTTGGTCAAAGACATGTGCTGCTCAATTCTAACGGAGGGTGGGGGGTTGGGCCAAATGGTGTGATGCCGCTATGTGCAGTTTGGTAAGGAAGCGAGCCAAACGCGCGATTATTGTGTCGCAAAGAGCGCGACACATCGCGCGGCTCGCCCAGATCCCCTCGGCAAGCTCGGGGCAGGCTCTTCGCTGCGCAAAGAACGCTTGCTCAGGATGACAATCAAACTGCACAGACGCCGTTTACTTCTTCCTCATTCGAAGATATTGAATCACTGATAACACCGTGCCGATCAAGGCCAGGCCGATCAGAATGGCCAGCGCTGGTTTGTAGTATTGCGAGAAGAAACGCAGGATATGCCGGCCGTAGCGGAATCCGAAATAGGCCTCGAGGAAGTAGCGCATCCCGCGGCCTAGCGCCAGGGCCGCGAGGAATTTTTTTCGCGAGTACTGCATGGCGCCCGCTGCCAACAGAAATGGAAGAAATGGAAACGGCGGCGGCAGCAAGGCGGGAATCACGATCGAGGCGAATCCCCAGCGTGCAAATGTTTTGGAGAACTGAGCGGCTTTTTTCTTCGAGAGCTTGCGCTCCATCATTTCTTTGCCGCCCTTGCGGGCGAGGCCGTAAGTAATGTAGCCGCCGATCACCGCGCCGAGAGTCGCCATCAGGCCGTAGTAGAGCCACGGTTCGCGATGACGGGCAGCGAGCCAGATGGTGAGAACGTCCATGCTGCCGGTTACCGGGATCACGGAGTTGTCTATGAGTCCCAGCAGGACCAGGCCGATACCGCCTAGATGACGGAGTTGTCGCCAGAGAGGAACAGCAAGCAGAGGATGGAGATGGAGCAGCATTCGTGTTTGAAGGAGTTTACAGGCCGGGCCACGGGATTGCGCTAGGCGATTGTGGCATTCGCGGTGGCACTCTCGGTGGCACTTGCGGAAAACAGGAAGCGCATCTCCGGCGCGGCAGGCAGCGCTCCGATCTCGGCCGCATAGCGATAGAAAAGTTGCAGACCCTCCAGGCAGGCAGCGTCGAGGTGGTAATAAATATTTTCGGTGAGGTAGGAGCGTACGGTGGATTCTTCGAGACCGAGGCGTGGAGCCCATTCGCGGGCGATGTGATCGAGGCTGGCGGGTTCTAGTCCGTGGTCGCGGGATTGTTGAAATATTGCTGCCAGGTCTTGCTCGGGTGCGTGAGCGTCGCCGCGCGACGCGGATGGCCGAGGGCGGCCGTCCGCACGCAACGCTTCTTCCCGAACTGCCCAGAAGGCGAAGACGAAGGGCTTGCCGGTATGGCGAATCCATTCTTCGGCTAGGTCGAGTGTGTGGTAGCGCGAGCGGTCGATTTGGAGCGCGGGATCTCCGATGAGTAATCCGGCATCGTGGTGGGCTAGCATTTTTTCGATGTCCGGCGCCATTGGGGTAAAGGTTCTGCCGCCGCCCAGCCATTTTTCGAATAGAACTTTGGTCAGCGCGACCGAGGTCATGGAAGATGTGTCGAGAGCCACGGTGCGAATCTTTTCGACCGGCACGCGGCTGACCAGCAGTATGGAGCGCACGGGGCGGCGCGAGGCGATCGCTACATCGGGCAGGACCATCAGACCGGGAACTTGCGCGTAGGCCGCTGCGGGGATGATGCCGATATCGGCGGTTCCAGCTTCGAGGGCGCGGGCGCAGGCCGAGGGTAAGGTGTAGGAAATTTCGAATTCGCTTCCGGCCTCGCCGTGTTCGAAATCCCACATGAGGGGAGCGGTGTTGAGGTAGGAAATCGCAGAGATGCGCAGACGTCTCATTCCTGTTTTGATTTTAGCAGAAGTTTTTGACAGGCTTTTGTGACGGCTTCCCTTGACACCGCTTTCGACCAGTCGTTACAGTCCGCCCAGTCTCCATGTGGAGGCTGAGAGAGATAAGGAGTCGACGTGCCGAATGCCGTTGCCGCATCGCCATCGGTTACCCACATTCTGGAGTGGCTGGCCATCTCGCTGACGCCGGGTCTGGGGCCGACGAAGGCGCGGAAGCTGGTGGAACATTTCGGCAGCGCCGAGGCGGTGTTCCATGCATCGCTGACGGAGTTGGAAAGTACGGGAATGCAGGCGGTTTCAGCGCAGTCGATTGCCACAGGAAAATCGGCGGAACTGGCGCGGGAAGAGATTGCTCGGGCTGCCGCCGGCGGAGTGACCGTGGTGTCGCTTGAAGATTCTTGTTATCCGTCGCGACTGAAGGAAATCTACGATCCGCCGCTGGTGCTTTATGTTCGGGGTAATCCGGAAGTACTGATGCAGCCCGGCATTGCTATGGTGGGCACGCGACATCCTACGCCTTACGGTTCGGGGATGGCTGAGCGGCTGGCTTGCGACCTGGCGGCGCAGGGGCTGGTGATTATCAGCGGCATGGCTCGCGGAGTTGACACGGCTAGCCATCGCGGGGCGATCGCGGCCAAAGGCAGAACTATCGCGGTGTTTGGCACCGGCGTGGATGTGATTTATCCCAAAGAGAATTCGCGATTGTCGGAGCAAATTCTTGCGCTCGGCGGTGCGCTGATTTCCGAGTTTCGTTTGGGGACCTTTGCGGCGCCGCAGAACTTTCCCATCCGCAACCGGATTTTGAGCGGCATGTCGGTCGGGGTATTGGTGGTTGAGGCTGCGGAATATTCGGGAACGCGCATTACGGCGCGCTGTGCGCTGGAGCAGAACCGCGACGTCTTCGCTGTGCCGGGCAACGTCACGAATAAGAATTCGTGGGGACCGAATACGCTGATCAAGCAGGGCGCGAAGCTGGTCGCGACTTGGGAAGATGTTTGGGAAGATCTGCCGCCGGAAGTTAAACTTGCGCTCACCCCGGCGACCTCGCCTGAATCCGGCGGGGCTCATCGGCATCTCTATTCCCGGACAAGGCGGTTCCGCCACATGAAAAGAAAATCTTAAACCTGTTGAAGGCCGATGAGGCGACGCAGATCGATGAAATTGTAGAGCGCCTTGAAGCGGAAATGTCCTCCTCGGAAATCTTCGCGGCGCTGTTCGAACTTGAGCTGACGGGTAAAGTAAGACAGATGCCCGGGAAGAATTTTGTGAAAAGTTTTTAGCTCTCAGCGTTTAGCTCTTAGCCGTTAGCTTGAATCCCTTTGGGACCGGACCGGTGGAGAATTGCCATGAGAAATTACAGGGATCTACTGGCCTGGGATAAGGCTCACAGACTTACCTTGGCGGTTTATAAAGTCACCGTCCTGTTTCCTAAAGAAGAGCGATACGGACTTACCAGCCAGATTCGGAGGGCGGCTGCTTCGATTGCCGCGAATCTAGCAGAGGGCTGCGGGCGACGATCCGACGGAGAGATGGCGCGATATGTTCAGATTGCCATGGGATCGGGCGCGGAGCTGTCCTACCATTTTCTCCTGGCTAGAGATTTGGGTTTGTTGCAGAGCTCCGACTACGAGGCGCTGAATACGAACGTGAATGAGGTCATGCGTATGTTGTCTGCATTGTCAGGAAAGTTGAAAAATGCTCGCGCAGCGTAGGGTTTTGAGTAAGAGCTAAGGGCTAAGAGCTAAGAGCTTCCTTGCCGTAACTTGTTGCTTTCGTCCCATTCGTGCTAGGTTCAAAGCGAAAACTTAAGAACTGAGGGTGCATTGATAAAGAGTTTAGTTATTGTCGAATCGCCGGCTAAGGCGAAGACCATCCAGAAATATCTGGGAAAGGGATTTACGGTCGAGGCCTCGCTCGGCCACGTCAAAGATCTGCCGAAGAGCACGCTGGGCGTGGATACGAGCAACGACTTCGAGACCGATTACGTTGTCATCCCTGGGAAAGAAAAAGTTCTGGCCAAGCTGAAGAAGCTGGCGGGGCCGATGGATGCGATCTTCCTGGCGCCTGACCCGGACCGCGAAGGTGAGGCGATTGCGGCACATCTGGCGGGGGAACTGGCGCGCAACGGCCACGCGAAGAAGGAAAAAAAGAAGAAGAAAGAAGACTCGGAAGTTCCGCCGCGCATTCAACGCGTCACTTTTAACGAGATTACGAAGCGGGCGGTGCAGGCGGCGTTCGAGCATCCGCGGGCCATTGACCAGAATCTGGTGGATGCGCAGCAGGCGCGGCGCGTGCTTGACCGACTGGTCGGGTATCAGGTTTCGCCGCTGTTGTGGGATAAAGTTCGCCGCGGGCTTTCTGCGGGACGCGTGCAGACTGTTGCGTTGCGGTTGATTGTGGAGCGCGAACGCGAGATCAAGGCGTTCGAGAAAAAAGAATATTGGACGATCGACGCGCACCTGGCTGCGAGCAAGCCTCCGGCATTCGATGCTCGCTTTCTGGGCAAGGGCGAAGAGAAGATTGAGGTCACGAACGGCGAGGATGCGGAGAAGATCCGCGCGGCGCTGGAGCAAGCCGACTGGATCGTCCGGTCAGTCGATAAGAAAGAACGCCGCCGCAATGCTGCGCCTCCTTTCACGACCAGCAAGTTGCAACAGGACTCCTCGCGCAAACTTCGGTTCAGCGTGAAGCGCACGATGATGATCGCGCAGCGGCTTTATGAAGGCGTGGAACTCGGCGAAGAAGGCCTGGTTGGTTTGATTACTTACATGCGTACTGACTCAACTCGGGTTGCGCCTGAAGCGATTCAGGAAGTGCGGGAATATGTGGGCAAGGAATACGGCGCGGCCTACCTGCCCGAAACTCCGAATACATATAAGGAGAAGAAGGAAGCGCAGGCGGCGCATGAGGCCATCCGGCCGACTTCGGCGATGCGGCATCCTGACCAGGTCAAACAGTATCTAAAGGAAGATGAGTTCAAGGTTTACAAGCTGATCTGGCAGCGTTTTGTGGCCTCACAGATTATGCCCGCCGTTTTCGATCAGACTACGGTCGACATCGATGCTAAAAGCAAGAGCGAGACATTCTGGTTCCGCGTGACCGGATCGGTGCTGAAGTTTGACGGCTTCCTGCGAGTCTACGAAGAGTCGAAGGAGGGCAAAGATGAAGAAGACGAAGAACTGAAACACAAGCTGCCGGCGCTCGAGGCTGGGCAGAAGCTCACTCTGAAGGAGTTGAAGCCGGAGCAGCATTTCACCGAGCCGCCGCCGCGCTACAACGAAGCCTCACTGGTGAAGGAGCTGGAAGAGCGGGGGATCGGGCGTCCGTCGACGTACTCTGCGATTCTGTCGACAATTCAGGAGCGACAGTATGTGCAGAAGTTGGGTGGCAAGTTTACGCCGACGGAGATCGGGTTGGTGGTTACCGATCTGCTGGTCGAAAACTTCCGCGATATTTTCGATGTAGCTTATACCGCAGGTCTGGAAGAAAAGCTCGACGAGATCGAAGAGGGTAAAGAGAAGTGGACGGACACGCTTGCCGAGTTCTACAAGAAGTTTACGAAGGATCTCAAATATGCCGAAAAGCATATGGAGAACATCAAGCGGATGGAGAAGCCCACGGACGAGAAGTGCGAGCGCTGTGGCTCGCCGCTGGTGATCAAGTGGGGCCGGCACGGATCGTTCTACGCTTGCAGCACGTACGATAAAGAAGATCCGAACACTTGCACGTTTACGAAAGAAAATCCGATTAACCTGCCTGATCTTGATTCAGCTGACGTGCAGGAGACTACGCAGGAAGAATATTGCGAGAACTGCGGGCGGGTGATGGTGCTGAAGCGTGGGCGCTTCGGGCAGTTCATGGCCTGCACCGGGTATCCGGACTGCAAGACTACGCGGCGGCTTGATCAGGGCAAGAAGGTTCCTGATATTCCGCTCGATGAGCCGTGCCCGAAGTGCGGGCGAAACATGATGATCAGGCATGGGCGTTATGGGGAGTTCACGGCTTGCAGCGGGTATCCTGAATGCAAGTATGTGAAGCAGAATTTTATTGGCGTGAAATGTCCGGAGTGTAAAGAGGGCGATCTGGTCGAGAAGCGGGCGCGCAAGGGCAATACTTTCTACGGGTGCGGAAATTATCCGAAGTGCAAGTTCACTTCGGCGCACAAGCCGATTGCAGAGAAGTGTCCGAGCTGCGGCAGTGAGTATCTGGTGCAGAAATATTTGAAAGACGGGCCGGTGATTGCGTGCCCGAATAAAGAGTGCGAGTACGAACGGCCGGCGCCGGAGCTGGCGGCGACTACGAGCGCGTAGTAAGTGAGGGGTCGAGCTTCGCTCGACGGACGGCCGAGGGCGGCCGTATCCACATAAGCCTGAGCCAACCGGTGTAAACAATCATACGGAGGAATCCATGTCCAAGAAAGCGACTGCCACGGATGCTCAACTGATCATGCAACTCTACGACCTGCGGCGCGAGGCGGAGATTCGCAAAGCGCGTAACTGGTGGGTGACCGGCTTCTGGCCGGAGAGCGCCGATGATTTCATGAAAATTGTCGGAGCGATGGGCTCGCAGGAAAACAACTGGTTGCGCCAGGTCAGCGGATACTGGAGCATGGCCGCTGCCTTCGTGGTGCAGGGAGCGCTGAGTGAGGAGTTGTTCATCCAGCCTGCGGTGAGTGGGGAGATGTTTTTTGTGTTCGGCAAGGTGCATCCCTTTCTCAAGGAGCTGCGCGAAAAGATGGGTGACCCGCATATGTTCGAGAATATCGAGAAGGTGATCACGGGTTCCAAGTTCGGGCGTGAACGGCTGAAGTTGACGCTGAAGCGGCTCGAAACGATGCGTGAGAAGAGGACTCTGGGGAAGGCAAGCTAGAAGACGTTCGCGCAGGGGAAGAACCGGTCGAACTGCGCTGGAGGGACAGCAGAGGGTGGCCGTCCTCCACATGAGCATTTTTACAGTTGCATCTCCACGTTAGGATCGCCATAAACTGAGACATCCGATCATCTGTTATTCTAATCGGCTGTGCGGATGATCTGGTGGTTCCTGATACTGGGTGTGAGCACGCTGGTCGTGGTGTGCGTTGCGATCGCGTTGTACGTGCGCCTGCGGCGCCATTTGCAGCTTGCTCATGCTGCCCAGGAAGGAAGCTCCAGTGAAGCGGACCCGGGGCCGCGCAGCGTTGAGTAGTGATGCTTCCGTTGAAGATTTGGAGACCTTACCATGGCCAAACCGGCGGTACAAACCTTAAGCACATCGCAAGAGCGGATTTTTGAAGGCGCACGGCAAGTTGCACTGGTGGTGGGCGGCAGTTTGCTGGTGGCGTTGTGCGCGCATATCACGATTCCCTTGCCGGGTACTCCGGTGCCCCTGACGGTGCAGAACTTCGGCGTGCTGTTGGTCGGACTGTTGCTGGGCAGCCGGCGCGGATTTGCGGCGCTCGCTCTCTATCTGGCTGAGGGTGCGATGGGCATGCCGGTGTTTAGTCCGACGGGTCCGGGAGGGATCGCGCAGTTGCTCGGACTGACTGGCGGATTTCTGCTGGCTTATCCGCTGGTGGCGTGGTTGGCGGGTTTTGTCGTGGAGCGGGGACGGAAGAGTTTCGCGCGCGCCGCGCTGGGCGGGTTTCTTGGCGAGGTTGTACTTTTTGCTGGAGGGTTGGGCTGGCTCGCCGTGCTGACTCATTCCGTGGTGCAAGCGTTTCGTTGGGGACTTTACTGGTTTCTTTTTGCTGAAGTAATCAAGGTGATGATGGCTGCCGGAATCGCGGCGCGTTGGCAGCGCAGTTTGCCAGTGCAGCGGTAAAGAGTTAGGACAGCAAGCGGTTTGGAGTTTAATAATGACAGTGATTTCCGAACAAGAAGCGAAGCAGTCCGCGGATGCGGCCACTGGAGTGCGCGAGATCAGCATCGCCCACAGCCCGGATTCCGACGATGCTTTCATGTTTTACGGACTGGCTACTAATAAGGTGCGCGTTGCTGGATTGCGGTTCACGCATACGCTTTGCGACATCGAGACGCTGAATCAGAAGGCGCGGGAGGGCGTTTACGATGTGACGGCGATTTCGTTTCACGCCTATCCTTATATTCAGGATTTGTACGCGCTCATGTCTTGCGGCGGCAGCGTGGGCGAGGGTTATGGACCGATGGTGGTTTCGCCACGGCCCTTTACGCAGACTGAAATCAAAGAGAAACGCATCGCGGTTCCGGGGACGCTTACGACTGCGTATCTCGCGTTGCAGCTCTTTGCTCCGGGCGTAGAGACGGAAGTTGTGCCTTTCGACCAGATCATTCCGCAGGTGCTCGAGGGCAAGTACGAGGCCGGACTGATCATTCATGAAGGCCAGCTCACTTTTGACAAGGCCGGCTTGCACCGCATTGTCGACCTTGGCCGGTGGTGGCAGAAGATGACGGGGCTGCCTTTGCCGCTGGGAGGGAATGCGATTCGCCGTGCGCTGGGTCCGGAACTGGTCTCAGCGGTCAACGGCGCGTTGCGCGACAGCATTCAGTACGCGCTTGAACACCGTGAAGAAGCTTTGTCCTATGCCATGCAGTTCGCTCGGGATCTTGATCCGCAGACCGCTGACCGGTTCGTTGGGATGTACGTGAACGAACGCACACTGGATTACGGTCCGGATGGGCGCGAGGCCGTGGTGCGGTTGCTTGATATGGGGCACAAAGCCGGAATTATTGGGCCTGAGGCGCGGGTGGATTGGCTGGGGTAGAAAGTTCTCGCAAGGAGCATCCGCGTTTGTCCGGTACTGCCGAAAAAATCCAACAATCCCAAACGCTCCTGATCGACGCGGACGATACGCTTTGGGAGAACAACATTTATTTTGAGCGGGCCATCGTCCGCTTTATTTCGTTTCTGAATCATCACGAGTTTTCTCCGGAGCAGGTGCGGGAAGTTCTGAACGACGTGGAGCGCGAATCGATCGCGACGCACGGTTACGGCTTGCACAGCTTTTCACACTCGTTGGTGGCGACGTTTGAGAGGCTGAGCGCGCGGCCGATTACGCCGGAGTTGCATGCTCAGATCACGGGTTTCGCGCAGACGATCTATGCGCATCCGATTGAGTTCCTGCCCGATGTTCCGCAAACTCTGCAATATCTCTCCACCCGGCATCGGCTGATCCTGGTGACCAAGGGCGCGTTCGAGGAGCAATCGGGAAAGATCGAGCGTTCGGGACTGCGGGAATACTTTGCGGCCACGGAGATCGTGGCGGAAAAAAATCCTGAGGTTTATCACGCCCTGGTAGAAAAACATTCGCTGGTGCATGATTCCACGTGGATGATCGGGAACAGCCCCAGGTCGGACATCAATCCGGCGATGGCCGCGGGTTTGCACGCGGTTTTTGTGCCTCATGGAGATACGTGGATCCTTGAGCATGAGGAAGTGAATGCGGCACCTCAGGGGCAGCGGCTGCTGATCGTGGGGCGGTTTGCCGAGTTGCGCGAGCATTTTTGAACGGCGTCGCAATGAGGTCGACCCGTCCCTGCGGGACTCGGTTCCTTCGTTGATTGCCTAACCCGCACTTACGTGCGGGGCTATTGATTGGCGTCGCTGGCGCGACTCGGGCTTTGCACGGCAGCACCAAACTAACCAACAACCTGCTCTCGCGGGGCGTTGTTGCCGCATGCTACGCTCATTCTGCTCTGCATTCTCGCACCACTCGTCTTGGCCGTGGAGACCAACCATTTCCGCAGGCTGTTGCGCACTGTTGAAGCTCTCTCCGAACTGGGGCCGGAGCTGACGGCGGAGCGCGAATTTTCAGACACTTCGCGCCGCATGCTTGCCGCGGTGATGGAAGCTGCGGGCGCGCGCGAAGGCGCGCTCTTCGTTTTCAGCGACAAGCCCACCATGCTGACTTCGGTGGCGGCTGAGGGATTCGCCATGCTGCCCGAGCCAGCGATTATTCCTCTTCTGCCGAAGCACGCGCACGCGCTGGCTGCGGCGCGCAGACCGATCGTGCTGAACGCTTCGACCTACTCGATTTTCCTCAGTTCGAATGGCAACGTGGCTCCGGAACTTTTCAAGTGCCTGGCCCCGCTCAAAGCCTCGGGCAAACTGGCCGGCATTGTGGCGCTGGGCAGGCGTCCTGGAGATGCGGCTTACGAAGAAGCCGAACTGGACGCGATGGATCTGCTGTGCAGCTATATTGGGCTGGCGGTGCAAAATCATGCACTGTCGCAGACATTGGCGCAGCGCGTGACCGAGAATTTGCGGCTGATGGCTTCGCTGCACGGATTTTATGACACAGCGCTCGAGGCATTCGCCACGGCGATTGACGTGAAACACGTCAACATTCACGGGCACTCTCTGCGCGTGGGGCGCTATGCGGCCGCGATCGGCGAAGCGATGGGAGTGGACGCGGGCGAAGTGGCCGCGCTGCGCAGCGCCGGATATCTGCACGATATTGGCAAGGTGGCGGTCGATCGCCGCTTGTTCAGCAAGCCGGGAGCGCTCAATCCCGAAGAGTTTCGCGAAATGGCGGACCATACCGTGGTCGGCCACCAGATTGTGAGCAGCGTCGAGTTTCCCTGGCCGAAGATTCATGAGGCGGTGCGCTGGCATCATGAGCGCAACGACGGGTCCGGTTATCCTGACGCGCTCGCCGGAGACGACCTGCCCATGCCAGTGCGGATCATGGCGCTCGCCGATACGTTTGACGCGATGACCAGCACTCGTCCTTATCGCGAATCGCTTTCTTTGGGCAGCGCGCTGAGCGATTTGGTGCGCATGACTCCGCAAAAATATGATCCGAATGTGGTGCAGGCTTTTTTGATTCAGGTGCGGCGCGACGCCGTGGGCAGCAGCAATCGTGCTCCGCTGCTCGCCGATCACATGCCGGTAAATATTGCTCCCGCTGACGTTGACCAGCTGGCCGCGACTTTGCAGCATAAGGTTTCTCGCGGGAAGACGTATTCGACTTAGCTCTTAGCTCTCAGCTCTTAGCTTCTAGCTCCTTCGTGCTCTCGTTTTTTGGTAACCGCGCCCAGCAACATTTTCTCTCGATCCGGGTTGATAATGTAGGGAGTCGTTCGTCTTTTCCCTGGGGAATCCTCATGCGTTTGGGCCGCGCGAAGATAGGCACTTTCCTCCTTTGTTTCAGCCTGGCGTGTACTGTTCCGCAATTGCTGGCTGATAAGAAAGATCAGGCTAGCTCCGGCCCTGAGGACCAGAGACGCGCGTTGCATGCGCTCAATCGCCTTACCTTCGGTCCGCGCCCCGGGGATGTGCAGCAAGTGATGGCGATCGGCGTCGAGCGGTGGATCGACCTGCAATTGCATCCTGAAAGAATCGACGACAATGCACTGAACGCGCGCCTAGAGCCGCTGCGGACCCTGCGCATGAGCACGCGGGAGATTGCGGAAGACTTCCCGGATGGGCAGGAGATCAATCAAGTCAGGAACGGCAAAAAGCCTATGCCGTCAGATCCCGCGCGGCGCGCGGTGTTTCAGGTGCAGCTGGCGCGTCAGGAAAAGAAAAAAGAACGCAAAGAAGAGGCGACGAAGAATGCGGTTGCCAATGTTGCTTCGGACAAACCCAACGGCGCATCGATGGAAGGGGCCATGATGGCGCAAAGCGCGACGCGCGATGCGATGAACACTGCGGCCGGCAGCAACGATTCTGCTGCGGACGCGAAGTCCGTTCAGCAGGATCAGGGCACGATGGCGGCCACTGCGCCCCCGCCGACAGCCAAGCCGACGCTCGAAGAAGAGGAGCAGGCGCGGGTGCGCGAGGAGCGGCTTTACTCCGACCTTGAAGTGCAGCAACTGCCGAACCTTTCTCCGGACGAACGTTTCAAGAAAGTTCTCAGCATGACGCCGGAGTCGCAGCTCGCAGTTGCTGATTCTCTGCGGGGAGGCAAGGGGAAGGAATTTCTCGAGGGCTTGACTTCGAAGCAGAGGGAAACTTTGCTTGCCATGAACAACCCCGGTGGCGTGGTCAACGACGAACTAGCGCAGGCAAAGATTTTGCGCGCGGTCTACAGTCAGCGTCAGTTTGAAGAAGTGATGACCGACTTTTGGTGCAACCACTTCAATGTGTTTGTCGGCAAGGGACTCGACCACCTGATGCTGACCAGCTACGAGCGCGATGTGATCCGTCCGCATGCGCTCGGCAAATTTGAGGATCTTCTGGTGGCCACGGCGAAGAGTCCGGCGATGCTGTTCTATCTGGATAACTGGCTCAGCGTTGGGCCGAACTCGGAGCAGGCGCTCGGAATTCCTGCGCATCCAGGGCCGTATTGGCATCCTGCTCTGCGGCGGGGCAAGCGCACGAGCGGGCTGAATGAAAATTACGGACGCGAGTTGATGGAACTGCACACTCTGAGTGTGAACGGCGGATACTCGCAGCATGACGTGACCGAAGTCGCTAAGGTCTTTACGGGATGGACCATCGACAAACCGGCAGAGGGCGGCGGGTTCAAGTTCGATCCGCGCATGCACGAGCCCGGGCCGAAGTTTGTGCTGGGACACAAGATCAAACCCAAGGGTGAAGGCGAGGGGTTGGAAGTATTGCACCGGCTGGCGACGAGTCCGCAGACAGCACATTTTATTTCGCTGAAGCTGGCGGAGCGGTTTGTTTCGGATGATCCGCCGCCGGCGTTGGTCGATCGGATGGCGAAGACGTTCTTGAAGAAGAAAGGCGACATCCGCGAAGTGTTGAATACGCTGTTCCATTCTCCCGAGTTTTGGGACGACACTACGTATCGCGCGAAAGTGAAGACGCCTCTGGAGTTTGTGGCCTCGGCGGTGCGCGCCACCGGCGCGGAGATTGACGATGCGCAGCCGCTGGTCGGGCAGCTCAACCGCATGGGGATGCCGCTTTACGGCGCGCAGCCACCGACGGGCTATTCCATGAAGGCTGAGACCTGGGTGAGCTCTTCAGCGTTGCTGAACCGCATGAATTTTGCGCTGGCCTTGACCAGCGGCAAGATCAAAGGTGTGAAAGTGGATGCTGCGCAATTTGCGGGGAGCAGTTCGCCGCAGCCGGATGCGGCTGCGACGCTGGCTATGCTCGAAAGCAGTCTGGTCGTTGGCGGCGTTTCGCAGCAAACGCACGACTCGATCGTGGCCCAGATCGAGGCCGCAGGGAACACTGGCGCACAGGTGAAGGCGGACAATGCGACGGGAGCGCGCAAGCCGTGGGATGCAGCACGTTCTCCGGAAGTAAGCACGATGGCGGGGCTGCTGCTGGGATCGCCGGAGTTTCAGAGAAGGTAGGTACTGGAAGCTTAGGAGCTGTTTTTTATGTCCATAACTCGTCGGGTTTTTCTTCGCAACAGCGCGCTTGCCGTCGTCGGGACGGCGGCGGTGCCGAGCTTTCTGGCTCGCGCCGCGATGGGCGCGGCTGAGCCGGGTGCGCGCACCAAGCGGCTGGTCGTGATCTTTCAGCGGGGCGCGGCTGATGGTCTGAATATTGTGGTGCCTTATGGCGAGCCGCAGTATTACACGATGCGGCCGAGCATTAATATTCCGCGCAAGGCTGTGCTCGATCTTGATGGATTTTTCGGGCTGCATCCGTCGCTAGAGTCATTCCAACCGCTTTGGAAGCAGCGCCTACTGGCGATTGTGCATGCTGCCGGATCGCCTGACCCCAGCCGCTCGCATTTCGATGCGCAGGATTTCATGGAGGCCGGCACTCCTGGAGTGAAGTCGACCGAAGATGGATGGCTGAACCGCTCGCTGCACGACCTGCCTCAGCCCGGGCAGAAATCGCCCTTTCAGGCGATTGCCATGGGGCCATCGATTCCGCGCATCTTGAGCGGGCTCGAGCCGGCTATCGCGATGAATAACATCAACGACTTTTCGGTCGGCGGACGAACTCCGAAGCCGTCGCCGATTGCGAGCGCGTTCGAAGCGATGTACAACCACTCGACGGACAGTGTTCTTCATGGAACGGGCGAAGAAACTTTTGACGCCGTAAATATGCTGAAGGCTGCTGATCCATCGAAGTACAAACCTGCGCCGGGCGCGGATTATCCTAAGGGACGTCTTGGCGACAGTTTGCGGCAGCTTGCGCAGCTTATTAAGGCGAATCTGGGAGTGCAGGTCGCGTTTGCCGATATTGGCGGATGGGATCATCACGTGAACGAAGGCGCGACCGAGGGACAGATCGCGAATGTGTTGCGCGACTTCTCGCAGTCGATTGCCGCGTTCTGGACTGACCTCGGCGATCTCGGCGAAGATACGGTGGTTGTGACCATGTCTGAATTCGGCCGCACGGCGCGCGAGAACGGCAACCGCGGTACCGACCACGGCCACGCCAACGTAATGTTCGTGCTGGGCGGGCCGGTGAAGGGTGGGAAGGTTTATGGGCGCTGGCCGGGGCTCGATCAGTCACAGCTTTATGAAGGGCGCGATCTGGCGTTGACTACGGATTTCCGGCAAGTGCTTGGCGAAGCGGTGGCGCGGCATATGGGAAACAGGAATTTGAATGACGTGTTTCCGGGATATGGGAATCAGCCGGGGAAGTTCGTGAGACTCTTGGGGTGAAATGCTCGTGTGGAGACAGCCGCCCAGGGTTGTCGGGCATGTATAGTGAGTCGCATGGCCACGGAGGCGGAAGCCAAGGACTTTGCCCATCGCTGGATTGCTGCGTGGAACTCGCACGACCTTGACGCGATCATGTCTCACTACGCGGAGAATATCGTACTGATTTCTCCGACTGCAGCCAAGCTCCTGGAAGATCCCTCAGGAACCGTCAACGGAAACACGGCCTTGCGGAACTATTTCAAGCGTGGGCTCGAAGTGTATCCAAACCTTCACTTCGAACTCCTGGATGTGATGTTCGGCTTGTCCAGTATTGTGGTTTGCTATAAGAACCAGAAGGGGACAAAGACAGCCGAGTTCATGGAATTCGGCAAGGAGGGCAGAGTCACGCGAGTGGTTGCGAACTACGTCGGCTGACTTCCGCTGCTCCCAGCTTGCTGATTTCAGATTTCAACCAGCACATCGCCGTTTTCGATCTTCAGCGGATACACGGCAACTTTGACGTTGGGATTCTGGTCGGCTGCGCCGGTTTTTGGATCGTAGGCCCAGCCGTGCCAGGGGCACACGACTTTTCCACCTTCGATCATTCCCTGCCCCAGCGGGCCGCCGCGATGGAGGCAAACGTTGTCCATGGCGCTGTAGACGCCGTTCACGTTGGCGATGCAGATAGTCTTCGCGCCGCAGGGAAATTCCCTGGCTTCGTCGGCGGGTGGGAGGTCGGATTGGACAGTGAGTTTAGTGAAGTTCGGCATAGGAGTTAAGGCTCGCCTCGCTGCGCTTGGCTGGACAGGCGAGGCGGCTGTCCCCACATGGTCCGTTATTTCGGTTGCAGGGTCTGCGCGATCATTACCTGGCGCTTGAAGTTTTCCAGCATATTCGGATCGAGACGGACTTCTGTGGGCTTCTTGGCCAGCGTCATGGTGTCGATCTTGTCCTGCAGCTTGAGCAGGGCATAGAAAAGATTTTCGGGACGCGGCGGGCAGCCGGTGACGTAAACATCTGTGGGGACGATTTTGTCGACGCCCTGCAACACGGCATAAGTGTTGAATGGGCCGCCCACCGAGGAGCATGCGCCCATCGAGATCACCCACTTGGGGTCGGGCATCTGGTCATAGATGCGCTTTACTACGGGCGCCATCTTCAAGGTCACGGTGCCGGCAACGATCATTAAGTCGCTCTGGCGCGGGCTGGGGCGGAACACTTCCGAACCGAAGCGGGCGATGTCGAAGCGCGCGGTGGAAGACGCGATCATCTCAATGGCGCAGCAGGCCAGGCCGAACGTCATCGGCCACACAGCGGACTTGCGCGCCCAGTTGAAGACGTAGTCCACCGTGCTGATCATGAAATTCTTTTCGAACTTGTTTTGCAGCCAGCCCATGCAGTGACCCTCGACCTAAACGAAGTGATTATACAGCACGCAAAGGTAGTCTCAGTTGGCTCCGGCGGCTGTGTGCGCGGGGAGATCCCTCACCCGGCTGAAGAACGCCGGGTTTCGGGATGACGCAGATCCCCGTAGGCCGGCGAGTTGCCCCTGGCTCGCGAGTTCAGCTACAAATAGAATCATTCATGAATTCAAGACCTGCCGTGGCCGCGGACCGCGCACGCTTTCCAGTTGTGCTGATCGATACGTGGGCTCGGCTCCGCACCTCGATGTTTTGGATGGTGGCCATCGCGCTCTTTCTGCGCGTGGGCTGGATCATCGTTGGCCACACTTATAAGTTCAAAAGCGCTGACGATAATTTTGGCTTTGGCTGGGAGATGGGACGCATAGCCGCGGCCATCGCCTCGGGACACGGCTTCAGCAATCCCTTTGGCGCGGCGACCGGGCCTACTGCGTGGGAGCCTCCGCTCTATCCTTATCTGACTGCGGGCGTGTTCCACATCTTCGGCATTTACTCGCGTGCATCGGCTTTTGTGCTGCTCTCGCTCAACAGCGTTTTCTCGGCGCTTTCCTGCATTCCGATTTTCCTGATTGCACGGCGGATTTTTTCCGAGAAAGTTGCGGTCGGCGCCGCGTGGACCTGGGCGCTGCTACCTTACGCGATGTATTGGTGCACGCGCTGGGTATGGGAAACGAGTCTCTCGCCGTTGCTGTTGGCCGTGATTCTCTGGCTCACGCTTACCATGGACGAACGCGACGGGCTGAAACCGTGGCTTTGGTTCGGCTTGCTATGGGGTGTTGCCGCACTCGACAGCACGGTACTGATTTCGTTTTTGCCAGCTTCGGGGTTGTGGGCGTGGTATCACCGCGCCAAGCGTGGCAAGAAGTCACTGGCGGGCGTGGTGCTGGCTTCCGTCGTTTTCGTGGCTTGCGTAACGCCATGGACGGTACGGAACTACAAAACCTTTGGCACGTTTATTTTCGTTCGTGACAACTTTGGGGCGGAGTTGCGCCTGGGTAACGGCCGCGGCGCTGACGGCACATGGATGCAGCA
The DNA here is from genome assembly GCA_963743115.1 of uncultured Acidobacteriaceae bacterium. Taxonomy (GTDB): domain Bacteria; phylum Acidobacteriota; class Terriglobia; order Terriglobales; family Acidobacteriaceae; genus Sulfotelmatobacter. Next base: position 32,721 of record CAVUOM010000006.1, read on the forward strand.
AATTCATCCCACCCAGGATGTTTACTCGATGCGCCTGTATACCGAGATGGGCGAAGTGCCTTACATTGCGATGCGTAAGCGGCAGGCGCTCGACTACATTGAGGCGGACTACGGGCGCTTCGCAGTGCTCTGCCTCAAGCGCTTCATTTATTTCTGGGCGGGGCCGCCGCGGCTGGCGCAAGTCTGGTGGCTGGCGCAGGTGAAGAACTCGCTGTTTCTGGCTTCCTCGGTGCTTATGTTCTGGGGCCTAGGGCGCGCTTTGCGCCTCCGCAAACCCGGCGCATGGCTGCTGTTCTGGCTGATCTTGCTGTATCCCGCGATTTATTATGTGGTGTTCCCGGGGCAGCGGTACCGGCATCCAATTGAGCCGGAGATGACGATCCTGGGAGTTTACTTGCTGACTGAAGCGGGCAAGAAGGGCGAAACCGAGGACGCACGCGCACCGCAACGGATTTGAAGAGCTGCCAGATGTAACACAAACAGAGATTGGAACATTCCTGAGGCGGCCCCCGTATATAAGGACACGGGTAGTTTTCCCGTGTCGACTCTCACCAATTCCGCACCGCTGCGTCTAACCCGTTGAAAGGGAGGAAGCCTATGAACCGACGACGCCAATTCCCCACCTGGTTGGGTGCAGTTCTAGGGACTGCGTGCGCCCTCTTCATCTTCGCCCTCGGAGCTCACGCTTCCGATCATCGGGGCGCATTTACCGAAGAATTCCATCAGACCTACGCGCTCACTCCCGACGGCAGCGTAGAGCTCGACAACATTAATGGCGCGGTTCACATTTCCACCTGGGACCAGAATGAAGTAAAGGTGGATGCTGTTAAATACGCCGACGCGAAGGAGCGGCTTGACGACGCGCGCATCGAAATTGATGCGAGCAAAGAACATCTTTCAATTCGCACCAAGTATCGCGATCACGACCTCACGTTTAACTGGGGATCGCACAACAATCCTGCCAGCGTCGAATACACGCTGACTGTGCCGCGCACCGTGCGGCTGGACGAGATCAAGCTGATCAACGGCGCGCTCGACGTGACCGGCGTCACCGGAGAGGTGCATGCCTCGTGCATCAACGGCAGGCTGGAGGCACATAATCTCGCTGGCCGTGCTGAACTTTCCACCATCAACGGCCGCCTGGACGCCAGGTTTGATCAGCTTTCCGGCTCGCCCATTGAATTGAATTCGGTGAATGGTTCGGTCGAGTTGACGATCCCGTCAGACTCGAAGGCAGAGATCGAGGCTAGCACCGTTTCCGGTGGAATCGACAACGACTTCGGGCTACATGTGAATCATCATCGAGTTGTCGGCCACGACTTGCGCGGGGAGTTGGGCGCGGGCGGCCCACGCATCAAGCTGGAGAACGTGAATGGCCGCATCGAGATTCATCATGCGTCGGACGGGCGCGCGCTGAGTCCGGTGAAAGATCTGAGCCATGGTGATGACGATGAGATCTAGTTTTAGCGAGAATGCTTAGTAGATCGTGTATCCCGGCGCTGGTGTGCGCAGGTCCGGCTTCGACGCCATCAGCAACAACGCGCCCTCGCGCTTGAATGCCCGCAGGTCGTCGAGACTGTGGAACGATTTGGTCTGATAGTCATCTGGCGTGGGCGTGTCGTCGGGAATGCGGCACGCTTCTACATTTTCGAAGGCATGCTTCTTCAGCAGCTCGACGTATTCTGCCTCGGAGCGCACATGCACGGGCACTTTCAGCTTATCGACCCACTGCAGCGAATATTGATTGTCTTTGTATAGATTGATAAGAATGAAAAGCTTTCCCCTGCGGCGCCAGCACGCGAAACAGCTCCATCAGCGCCCGGTCCTGGTCGGCGTAGTAATAAAAAGATTCGACCGACAAGACCTTGTCGAAGAAGTTTTCTTCCCAGGGAATCTGCTGCGCCGATCCCCAGACGTAGAGGACGTTGTCGAAATCCTTCGAGGCAGCGCGAGCCTCGCGAATCATCTCGTCGGAAACATCGAGGCCGACTACCTGGCCGAAGCCATCCGGGCCTTCGCCGACGAGCCGAGCCAGCAGCCGCGTCGCCCATCCCGAGCCGCAACCCAGATCGAGCACGCGCTCGCCCGGACGGAGATTCATCTTGCGAATTGTTTTCGCGGTGATGTCGAGATGATGGTTCTCCATCTTCGGGCCTTCGCCAGCCGCGGCCCAGCGGTTGAATTCCTGCTGCAGCTTCTCGTCGGGGGTGAGCGTTTTTTCTGGCATGTATTCCATTTTAGACTGTATAGTGCCGACCATCCTACATATCAGGAGGCATTCATGAAGCATGCTCTTACTTCGGCGGTACTCATCCTCGGTCTTTTGTCTCTGGTCCCGACGATGGCCGATGCACAAGACAAAGCCATTCTCTCGCGAACGGCGGAGATCGACGGCGCTAACCTGCATTACATGACAGCCGGCCACGGAACACCGCTCATCCTGTTGCATGGCTATGCGGAGACTTCGCTCATGTGGAAGCCGATTATCCCCGCGCTGGCGGAGCGCTTCACGGTAATCGCTCCGGATTTGCCCGGCATTGGAGACTCGGGCATTCCCGCCGACGGGCTGGATATGAAGAGTGCGGCGATCCGCATTCATGACCTGGCCAAGTCGCTCGGCGTGCAGAAAGCTGAGGTCGTGGGACACGACATCGGGCTGATGGTCGCCTATGCTTATGCCACTCAGTTCCCGGCGGAAGTGTCAAAACTTGTTTTGATGGATGCCTTTCTGCCGGGCGTGCCGGGCTGGGAGGCCGTCTACAACGACCCGCATATCTGGCACTTCCGCTTCAACGGACCGACCCCCGAGGCTCTGGTGCAGGGCCGCGAGCGCACCTACTTCGACTATTTCTGGGATGACTTTGCGGCTGACAAGAATCATTCCATTCCGGAAGAGGCTCGCCGAGCCTACGCGGCGGCTTACTCACGGCCGGGACGCATGCACGCGGGATGGGCCTACTTCGTGTCGTTTCTGCAGGCGGCAAGGGATTTTGCTCAACTCTCTCAGACGAAGCTGACCATGCCGGTGTTGACCCTTGGCGGCGAGAAGGCAAACGGAGAGGTCCTAGGAAAGCAAGCCAAGCTGGTTGCGACCGATGTCACTGTCGTTGTGCTGAAAAATACCGGGCACTGGATGATGGAGGAGAATCCTAAAGAGACGACCGAAGCATTGCAGAAATTTCTCTGACCTTTCCAGAGCTAGCAAAGCTTGAATCGTGGGAGTGAAGCGCTGGTGCGCACTGTGATGGGCGCTGTGTTACAGTTTTCTTTCGATGGCAACACTCCCTCAAAATCCTGCGCCAGAGCCCAGTTCCGGCTCGTTCTATTGCCCGAATTGCGCTGTGGAGGTGAACGATCCCCTGACCTGCGGCGACTGTTCCTCCATCATCTGCCGGCGTTGTGGTACGCCGCTGGAATCTCCGGACGAACTCGGAATCGGCTGATGGAGTTCGTACGGCTGCGCCCGCCGCGCGGCGCAGCGGGGTATACTTTTCTGTGAAGGTAGGGCCGACCTTCCTCAAAGTCTGATCTCAAATCACACCTCCACCCCCAGGAGAATAAGTATGGCTACCACCGAAGTCGCAACGCCTCTGATGTCGTCACCCCTGTCGCCCCAAGAGCTGCGAAGAATGCATGGCTATTGGCAGGCCTGCAATTATCTCGCAGCCGGAATGATCTATCTACGCGCGAATCCCCTGCTTCGCGAGCCTCTCAAGCCGGAGCACTTCAAGCATCGGCTGCTGGGTCACTGGGGATCGGATCCCGGCCAGTCGCTGGTTTGGGTTCACCTGAACCGGCTCATCAAGAAGTACGATTTGAATGTGATGTACATCGCCGGACCGGGTCACGGCGCGCCCGCCACGCTCGCCAACAGTTATCTCGAGGGCTACTATTCCGAGATTTATCCGGATAAGAGCCGCGACGAAGCTGGAATGCTCAAGTTTTTTAAGCAGTTCTCGTTTCCCGGAGGTATTGGCTCGCACTGCACGCCGGAGACGCCGGGGTCGATACATGAAGGCGGGGAGCTTGGATATTCGCTCTCACATGGGTATGGCGCGGCGTTTGATAATCCCGATCTTATCGTCGCGGTCGTCGTTGGAGACGGCGAGGCCGAGACTGGTCCGCTTTCGACCTCATGGCATTCGAACAAATTCATGAATCCGATTCGCGATGGGGCTGTCTTGCCCGTATTGCACCTCAACGGCTACAAGATCGCGAATCCGACGATTCTCGCGCGCATTCCGCATGATGAGTTGGAGGCGTTGCTGACTGGCTACGGGCACAAGCCTTATTTCGTGGAAGGCAGCGACCCGCTCACCATGCATCAGAAAATGGCGTCGACTTTGGAGCAGTGTGTTCTTGAGATTCGCTCGATCCAGCAACATGCCCGTTCAACCGGCGACACCACGCGGCCGCGCTGGCCCATGATCGTGCTTCGTTCGCCAAAAGGATGGACCTGTCCAAAAGAAGTGGACGGTCATAAGGTGGAGGATTTCTGGCGCGCGCACCAGGTTCCGGTGCTCGACCCGGCCACGAATAAATCCCATCTAAAAATTGTCGAGGATTGGATGCGCAGCTACAAGCCGGAAGAACTCTTCGACGCCAAGGGAACGCTGGTGCCCCAACTGCAGGAACTTGCACCCTCGGGGCCCCGCCGCATCTCGGCCAATCCGCACGCAAACGGCGGATTACTTCGCAAGGAACTTGAACTTCCGGACTTTCGCAACTATGCCGTCAAGGTAAAAACGCCGGGTGGGAGTTACGCTGAGCCCACCGACGTGCTCGCACACTTTCTTGCCGAGGTGATGCGGCGCAATATGAATTCGTTCCGCGTATTTGGTCCAGACGAAACAGCTTCCAACCGGCTGACCGCGATCTACGCGGCTTCGAAGAAGACCTGGCTCGCCGAATACAAACCGGAAGACGCTGACGGCGGCGAGCTCGACGTTTCCGGGCGCGTCATGGAGATGCTCAGCGAGCACACCTTAGAAGGCTGGTTTGAAGGCTATGTTCTTACTGGCCGCCACGGATTTTTCTCCAGCTACGAAGCTTTCATACACGTTATCGATTCCATGTTTAACCAGCACGCCAAGTGGCTGGAGAAGTCGAAGAGAGAGATTTCCTGGCGCGCTCCCGTTCCTTCGATCAACATCCTCATTACATCGCTGGTATGGCGGCAGGATCATAACGGCTTCACGCATCAAGATCCCGGATTCCTTGATGTGGTCACGAACAAGAGCCGGGATATTGTCCGCATTTATCTGCCGCCGGACGCGAACTGCCTGCTGAGTGTCACGGATCATTGCCTGCGCTCGCGGGATTACTTCAACGTCATCGTCGCCGACAAGCAGGATCACCTGCAGTACCTCACCATGGACGAAGCTGTAAACCACTGCACGAAGGGCATCGGCATCTGGGACTGGGCTTCGACCGACGATGGCGTGGAGCCTGATGTCGTGATGGCTTGCGCAGGCGACATCCCCACGATGGAAGCGGTCGCCGCGGTTGCCATTCTGAAGGAGCACTTTTCTGATTTGAAGATCAGGTTCGTCAACGTGGTCGATCTTTTCCGCCTCATGCCGGAGAGCGAACATCCGCATGGACTGTCCGACCGCGACTTCGATTCGCTGTTCACTACCAACAAGCCGGTGATCTTCAACTTCCACGGTTATGCGGCGCTGATCCACAAACTTAGCTACCGCCGCACGAATCATGACAACTTTCACGTTCGCGGATACAAGGAAAAAGGAAATATCAACACGCCACTTGAACTCGCCATTCTCAACCAGATCGACCGCTTTGATCTGGCGATTGATGTGATCGACCGGGTTCCGCGCCTGCAGCCGATCGGAGCGCACGTCAAAGGATGGTTGAAAGACCAGATCATCGACAGCGTCAATTACGCGCACGCCGAAGGCATCGACAAGGAAGAGATCCGCAACTGGAAGTGGCCGGGATAGCCATGGCGCAAGGCCCGGCTGCAAAAGACGATTTGATCCTCGTTCTCAACAGCGGTTCTTCTTCGCTGAAGTTCGGCATCTACCGCCGCGGCGCGAGCGATGAAGAACCTGTGCTGACGGGAAGCGCCGAGGGCATTGGACGCGGCAACGGCACTCTGAACATTCGTTCTTCTGACGGAACGGTTCTGGTCGGGAAAGAAAGAATTCACGAGTCGCAGAGCGACGCCCTCACCGCTCTCGCTGCGGCGATCAAAGAACACGTTCACACTCCGCCCGCGGCCGTGGGGCATCGCGTGGTGCACGGGGGCCCGCACCTGCTCACGCACCAGCTCATTACCCCACAGGTTCTCGACCAACTACGCGCCGCCGTGCATTTCGCGCCGCTGCATATTCCGCAGGCGCTTGCGCTTATCACTGCGGCGCAGGCGATTTTTTCTTCAGCAGCGCACTACGCCTGTTTCGACGACGCTTTTCATCGAACCATGCCGGAAGTGGCATCGCATCTGCCGATTCCCGAGCGCTATTTCGAGGCTGGAATTCGACGCTACGGTTTCCACGGCCTCTCTTACGAATCGCTGGTGCGGCGGCTGGGCTCGCGGCTTCCCGAACGAGCTATCTTCGCGCACCTCGGCAACGGAGCCAGCCTCTGTGCGCTGCGCAACGGAAAGTCCATCGACACTACCATGGGGCTCACGCCAACGGGCGGCATCCCGATGGGCACACGCTCCGGCGATCTCGATCCCGGCGTTTTTCTCTACCTCATGCGCAATGGGAAGCTGGGCGCGAACGAGCTTGAGGATTTGCTGAACCATCAGAGCGGTCTCTACGCGCTTTCGTCCGGCGAGAGCGACGTGAAGGCACTGGAAGAGCGGGCCCAGCGCAACGATCCGCGCGCCATTCTTGCGCTGGATGTTTTCGCCATTGCGATACGCAAAGCGATCGGCGCCTACGTTGCTCTGCTGGGCGGAATCGATCTTCTGGTTTTTACCGGAGGCATTGGAGAGCACAGCGAACGCATTCGCTCCGCAGCTACAGCGGGCCTGGAAGTCCTTGGCCTCACGGCCGACAAGATTCAGGTTCTGCCCACGCAGGAGGAGAAGCAGATCGCTTTTCACTGTCGCGCGCTAATGGGGCAACGGGCCTAGCAAACGGACGTCTGCCGCGCGGGAAGAATAACGGCTACGGTGAGATCGCGATTTAGTCTGCGGCTACAGTTTGGACTGCTTCTTCTTGCGGGACGGGGCGCGGGGCGCGGTTCGAGGGCAGGCCGGCGTCGCGGATTTTGTACAGCAACGCGCGGTAGCTGATGCCCAAGGCGCGGGCGGCTTGTTTGCGGTTCCAGTGATGATGCTGCAGAACTTTGAGAATGATCTTGCGTTCGAGTTCCCGCACCGCCTGGCGGGTAATCTTTTTCAGCGAAATGGGACCGTCGACGGAAATGTCGGCGCTGAAGAAATCCTGGGGCTGCGGGCGCAGATCGCCGGAGATGGACTCCTCCGTGCCCAGGATCACGTAACGCTTCATCAGATTTTCCAGCTCGCGGACGTTGCCCGGCCAGTGGTATTTCTTCAGCGCGTTCATCAGATCGGCCGAGAGCGGATTGGCGCGCGAGTTGAACTTGTGGTTGTAGTATTCGAGGAAATAGCTGACCAGTTGCGGAATGTCGGAGGCACGCTCGCGCAGCGGCGGCATGTGCAGATTCACGACATTGATGCGGTAGAAAAGATCGGCGCGGAAGGCGCCGGCGGCAATTTCTTCTTCCAGCTTGCGATTGGTGGCGCAGACCACGCGCACTTCAACTTTCTTGTCTTCCTGGGCGCCGATGCGGCAGAACTGGCCGTCCTGCAGCAGTTGCAGCAGCTTCGACTGCAGGCCCATGTCGAGTTCGGAGATCTCATCGAGGAACAGCGTGCCGCGGTGCGCCATCTCGACGCGGCCGGGCTTGGTGCCGTAGGCGCCGGTGAAGGCTCCTTTTTCGTAGCCGAACAGTTCGCTTTCGAGAAGCGTGCCGGGAATCGCCGGGCAATTTACCTTTACCCACGGACCTGTCTTCCACGGCGAGGCGGCATGGATCATGCGGGCGATAATGTCTTTGCCGGTGCCACTTTCTCCCTGGATCAATACGGGGACGTTGGCGCCGGCGATTTTGGCCAGCCGCTCCCGCAGAGCCCGCATGGCGTCGGTGCCGCCGAATACGACCGAGTCGGGGGGCATCTCGCCCAAGGGCTGGATTAGTGCGCTGACTGGATTTGAAGTGCTCATAAGTGTTCCAAAGCTGCGTCGGGGGCTACCGCAGGAAAGGCTTATGGGGTAGTGTGCACCCCGAGAACCAAACGCAGAGGGCACCGGTACTTATCCGCAAAGCCTACTCTATGTGATTGATGAAAAGCAACTTACTAAAGATTGCGAAGGGAAACGGTGGGTAACCAACTAGCAGGAAATGCGGCTGAGAGTGGGCGATTGACGAGGGAAAAGATTTTCACACCGTAGAAGCCAGCTTCCGCCGGAGCGGACGGGACGTGGAGTGCGAATTGAGTAGCGGTCGGGAGAATTTCAGCCCGACCAGGTTGTAGCCTTCCCCGTGCTGCATGCGCAACACCTTCGCGCGGAGGCTTCGCGCGACTCGCGGGAGGGCCGCTAAGGCAGCCAGGGGAGCGCTGGGGATCTCGAGCAAAACCTGCGCTGTGGAAGGGATTGAGCGGCGAACCGCGACCAGCATGCCCCCGGCGGAAACGTTGAGGGCGGTGGCAAACTCCAGGAATTCCTTTCCCGTTTCTGCCCCGGTCCTGACAAAGACCGGAATCGCCAAAGGTAGGCGAGGCCACCGCCGACGCTCTGCCGCTGCACTCTTACCGTTCACGCACACCCCTTTCTACTTCGTTTAACCCAGCATTTCCAGCATCTTAGGGGCCAAATCCTGGGTTATGAGCCAAATCCAAGAAGCAACAGGGATGAAACCCTGAGCTACCCGGTCAAGTCCGGGTGCGGGGAGGGCTAACGCCGTCAAAGTGGGGCGGTTGCACCTGCTTTCGTCAACCTCTGTCCTAGGACCAGAAATAAGGCATTGACGGTCCTAACCGTTGATTAAGTGCAAGGTTTTGCCACACTTGGGTAATCAGGTTGCATTTTTCGTTGACAGGGAAAACTGGCCTAGCATACGATTTTTGTACAGGGTTTTGCGTTAGCAAGTCGAGTTTCTCGTCCCTCTGTGTAAGACCGTCCTTTTATGGCCATGGCCACCGCGCAAAAGAATATTTCTGTCTCCGAGCCCGGCGAAGCAAAGACGGTCGCGTCCCCGCCCGCTGCAGCGGGGGAAGTGATTCTCGATGCGGCTGAGCTGCAACAAGCGCACGCCGAGTTGCAGGAGCGATTCCAGCGCACTACGAATGCTCTCGGATCCGCGGCTCACGATCTGAAAACGCCGCTCGCAATTTTGAACGGTTATGTCGAATTGCTGCAAAGCGAGAAGCTGGGATCGCTGAACGACCGGCAGCGTGAAGTGTTGCGCGATATGCAGTCGAGCGGCAAGCGGTTGCAGCAGTTCATTCAGGATTTCCTGACCTACAGCGCTCTGGAAACCGGCGCGCTCAAGATGCAGTTTGCGGCGGGCAACATCAACGAGTGCCTCTCCGAGGTTTGCCGCTTGTGGTCGACCCGCTTTCAGGAAAAAGGTTTGGCGCTTTACTTTTTAGCAAACGACAAATTGCCGGTTTTTCCTTTTGATTCTCCCAAGCTGGAGCGCGTAATCTCGAACTTGTTGGAGAACTCTTTTAAATTCGTACCGCGAGGCGGAACGGTTTGGCTGCATGCGGAACCTCACATGTGGGAGCGCCGCGCCGCGGCCCAGCCTGCGTCTGCGGGCGAGCGGCGCCGACAGGATACTTCGCAACCGAATGCCGTGAAGGTGAGCGTGTCCGATACGGGACCAGGAATTCCAGCGGAGTATCAGCAGGAAGTTTTCGATGATTTCTTCCGCCTGCCGGGCACCGAAAACCAGGAGGGCATGGGTCTGGGCTTAGCGATCGTGCGCCGTCTGGTGCAGGGCATGGGCGGAAAAATCTGGGTGGAAAGCGATCCTGGGGCGGGCTGCAAATTCTCCTTCCTCATTCCCTTCAAACCGGTCCCCAGCGCCGCGGGCAAAGGAAAGACTCGATGAGCGGGAAGGCCACAAGCGAGACCGCCAAGATTCTGCTGGTGGATGACGAACCAGCCATGCTGCGCTATATCCGGACGCTGCTCGAGGTCGACGACTACAAAGTGGAAACCGCGTCGACCGGCGAAGAAGCTCTGCAGCGCGTGGACAAGGGCATGGAGCCGGATCTGGTGCTGCTGGATGTTCTGATGCCCGGCATCGACGGCCTGGAGACGCTCGAGCAACTGCGGCAGAAGCGGCCGGGCGTGAAAGTTGTGATGCTTTCCTGCGTCAACGATACCAAGAAAGTTGTTCAGGCCATGAGGCTGGGGGCACAGGACTACCTCACCAAACCTTTTCAGAAAGCGGAATTGGATGCGGTCGTCAACCAGTGCCTGGGTCAGGGCAAGATGCCGGTCGGAGGCGAAGTCGAGGAGGTTGGCGAAGACACATTCTTTATCGCGGCCAGCCCCGTGATGCGGAAGATCCGCTCGCAGGCTGCGCTGGTCGCCAATGTGGACATTCCGGTATTGCTGCTGGGCGAGAGCGGCACCGGCAAGGAAGTGCTGGCTCGCCTGGTCCACAAGCTTTCGCCGCGCGCGCACCGCACGTTCCTCAAGGTGAATTGCGCGGCCGTCCCCGCCGATCTGCTGGAGAGCGAACTCTTTGGTTATGAGCCGGGAGCATTTACCGGCGCAACGCACGCCAAGCCGGGCAAGTTCGAACTGTGCAACAAGGGCACGATTCTGCTCGATGAAATCGGAGAGATGCCGCCGGCGCTTCAGGCCAAGCTGCTGCATGTATTGCAGGACCAGCAATTCTCGCGGCTGGGCAGCCGGTCAGTCATCAAAGTGGACGTGCGCATCCTCGCCGCCACCAACATCGACATTCCGCAGGCTCTGGCTGCAAAACGGCTGCGCGAAGATCTTTACTACCGCCTCAACGCCTTCACCCTGTCGCTACCGCCGCTGCGCGAGCGAAAAGAAGAGATTCCGATCCTGCTGAAGCATTTCATGACGCGCATGGCGGAGCGTTACGCGCGGCCCCAGCTGCCGCTTTCTCCTGCGATGCTTGAGGCCTGCCAGGCGCATTCCTGGCCGGGCAATCTGCGTGAGCTGAACAACTTTCTCAAGCGCTACTTGATTCTGGGTGACGAAAATCTGGCGGTTGCGGAATTGCAGCCGCGCAACGACGGCAACGGCGGGGCCCGAGGAGATTCCGCAACAAAGGGCGAAGCGAGCGGCGGGTTGAAATCTCTGGCGCGCTCCGCCAAAGACGAAGCCGAGGGCGAAGCTATCCGGCAAGCCCTCGAGCAGACCAACTGGAACCGCAAACAGGCTGCGGCCCTTCTGCAGATCAGCTACAAGGCGCTACTTTACAAGATCCGGCAATACGGAATCGCCGAGGCCAAGAGCCACCACAAGCTCTCCGCCGGGGCTTAGAGCCAGACTCGTCAGTCCCAACTCTTCCAAACTGCTCGTGCTGCAGCTTATGGGACAACCGTCAAGCTAAAGGGAACGCTTTCGGTAAACGAGCCGGACGTGGCAGTGATGGTAAGAGCGTAGGTGCCCGAGGGAGTTCCACTCACCGTCGGCTGTGTCTTGCCGGTGCTGCACGAGGGCTGCAGCAGAACCGCGGCAAAGAGCACCGAGAGCGCGAGTAAACCCCACAAACGCTTGATCTTCTTCCCACCAGCTTTACCGCCGGAACCCAACCCCAACAGGGCCATCCCGGGAACCATCAGCCAGAAGGCGTAAATCGGATGGCGCCATCCGATCGAACTGACAGTGGTCTCGGGCTGCGCGGTCGTGGTGAGGTTCAGGCCGACCGAAGCAGCGCCACTGCCGCCGCCGCTAAGCGTCACCGTGTTTGAGGTAAAGCTGCAACCCGCCCCACTCGGGAGAGGACTGCAACTGAGCGTGATATTAGCCGGGAATGCGCCCGCGGATGGAGTCAGACTCACGGCATATACGGCGGGCAAACCCGCCTCCACGGTTTGCGAAGGGGGGCTGATGGATACGAAATAGCCGCCCGCCGTGAATGAGGCCGTAGCCTGGTTGCTGGTGTTGGTATCGTTGGCGCTGGAGACCATTCCTGTCACGGAACAGGATGTACAAAGGCCGTTCGGAGTCACAACAAAAGTGACGGTCGCGAGCGCGCCCGATTGCAGCGTGGGGATCTGGCAAACTACGCCGTTGCTGCTCGGCGCGCTGCAGGTGCCCGAATTCACGGTCGCGCTATTGAAGGTTACGCCCTCGGAAATCGGAACGTTGCCGCTCACCTGGATGTTGGTGGCTGGGTCCGGCCCTTGATTCGCCACCGTGAAGGTGACGTTGACTGGATTGCCCGCGCTCACGATTGCCGAGTTCGGGGAGACGCATTGCCCCAGGCAGGCGATGCTCAAGCTGGCAGCGGTCCCGAGTTCGGCCACGAACGCGTTGCGGGTTCCATTGAGCGTGGTCTGAAGGGCATTCCTGGTCCCGAAGTTCGTCGAGGTGGTATCGCCGACAATATAAGAATTCAAATTGGGATCGACCGCGATGCCGGTGCCGCGATCCACGCCATTGCCACCAGGCAGATCTAGAAGATAAGTGGAGAAAGAGCCAGCCTGATTTTGGTTCACCGTCGTGGTCGTATTAATCTGCGAAGCGAACGCGTTCTGCACACCGTTCAGTGTGGTCTGGAATGCGCCGAGCGTGGTGGGGAAGTCGGCCGAAGCAGTCGTTCCGGTCAGGACTACGTCGTTGAGCGTCGTGCTCTGCGAATCCAGCACGACGATGGCTGAGGCACTATCGTTTCCTGATCCGCCCAAGTAAGTGAAATAGGTGAGGGCAACGTCCACGGGGGTGCCAGACCCGTTCTGCGTGGGGTTCGTCATGCGCGCGACATAGGCGTCGAAGGGCGGCGGAGTAGCTGTAATGGTCGGACACGGCGGCACATTGGGCGGAGGCATATCCAGGCATTGCTGGAAGGGTGCTATACCGGTGGGCAGGTTGAAGAGGGTCGTGCTGGTCGCTCCCGTGTTGGTCTCTCCTGTCAAATAAATGTTAGCCGCGCCGGAATCGATGGCAATGCCGGGGCCGGTCTCATTACCGACGCCACCGAAGTAAGTCGAGAAAAGCAGCTGCGCGCCCACGGCCCCAAGGGGATTGATTTTGGCGACAAAGGCATCGGTCGGATAGGGCACGCCGGCGGCGGTTGGTGCCGCGCACGGGTTGGAGCTAGGGAGGACCAGCGGCGGAACCGTATCCAGGCAGGGCTGATACGCGTTGACGATGGGAAAATCGACTCCCGGAATGCCGTCGCCGAATTGGCCTGCGCCGCTGTTGTAGAAATTCGTCGTGCCGCTGAAATAGATGTTGCCGGTTGCGTCGACGGCGATGCCGCCACCGACGTTGCACGGCGGTGCGCCGCAGTTGGCCGCAACGGGAGCCGGCGTGGTGCCGCCGAAGTACGTGGAGTACACAATGCCGCCCACGCTATTCGGGTTTTTGGTATCTACCTCGGTGACGAAGAATTGGAGGCTCGCCCCCGGTCTCTGTTGGATCGGGACCGGGAAGTAGGTCGCAGGAAAAGCCATGGTGGTGTTTGTTGGCACGTCTTGCGAAGTCGTGGTGCCGGTGAGGAACACGTCGCCTTTGGTGTCGATCGTCATCCCGCTGGCTTGGTCGTCGCCATTGCCGGAGAGATAGGAAGAATAGATAAGCGTCGTTCCCTGCCCCGGCCCGTTCCCGCTCAACACGCTAACGAACACGGACGTACAAGTGGGGGAGAGGACGCACTGCGTCTTAGTCTCAGGCGCAGTCTGGTAGGGAATGCCGAAGGTGGGGAAGTCCGTTGAACTGGTGTTGCCCACAATATAGGCGCTGCCACCGTTGTCGACGCCGATGCCGACGCTGGTGTCGGTTCCGCTGCCGCCGATAAACGTTTCGAAAGCTACCGAGGGCGGCTGCGAAGGATTGATCTTGGCGACGAAGATATGGCTTGGGGTGGAGGACGTAAGAGACAACGTCGAGGGAATCAATGTTAGGACAGAAGTAGTAGGAAAAGAGTTAGCCGCCGCACTTACCGGCGAGCCCTGAGTCGAACCGACGATATAGATGCTGCCGTCGCCATTGACCGCGACTGACGGCGAAGTTTCCGTGCCGGTGCCGCCGAAGTAGGTCGAAAAATCAAGTAGGGGGTCGATGATCAACTCGCGGCTGTGGTCGTAAGGCCCAATCTCGAAACCAACTCGGTTCGCGGCGCGCAGAACAAAGCGTCCGGAGATCGGTACGTCACGGTCTCCATCACGCTGGTAGACCTGAGGGGCCCGCAGGCGCAGGCCGCCATCGTTCTTGCCGGTGAGGATCAGGTCTCCACCGCTCACCTTGAGTTTCAGCTTGCTCGTCCCATCAAACTCCAGCTCTGCTTGCGACGCGTTGGCGCCGGGGGCGACCCGGAAGTCGTATTCCAGATGACCCTGGTTTCCATAGAAAACGAGATCGATTCCGGGATAAACGCTGGCGTAGTGAACCTCGGCAAACTGCGGAATGCCGCTGTGCCACTTCTGCGGATCGTTGCCGATCATGTAGTTGCTCTTGCCGGGCAGCGCATCGGCTCCAGCGAGGGCTGCCGCAGGGTTCGCGCCCACCAGCTTCATCCGCACGAATTGTTCCCTGGATTGCTCGCTGGGCTGTGCTGCTGATGCTGCGGACGACGAGAGTGCGGTCTGCATGGCCAGCACCGCGCTGTTCGCGTCGAGGAAGAGACTGTATCCCGCGCCGTGCGCGAGGAATTTCACCTGGGGATCGGCCTGGCCCTGGTTAGGCTCGAAGATGAGCGGCAACTGTCCAAGAATGGCGCGCGACTCTGGTTTCGACTTCAGCGATAGTTTGGACAACGCCGGACTCGGAGAAGCGGGGTGCTGCGCGACGGACTTCTGGGCATTGCGGCGGGGACCCAATCCGAGCAACACCGAACCCGCCACCAGCAGCACGAGCAGCCCGCTAAGAGCTCGAACCCATAACAGGCTTTTTGCGGAATCTTTCTCCAAAGTTTTCCCGAAGCTTTCTGCCGAGCTTGCTCCCGACCAACGGCCATTACCCATCACGCTTTTCCTCCGATGCAACCCGACCATTCTCAATAGATTTGGAGAGAGTAGATACGGCGCGCGAGTCAGTACTCACCCGGCACCGGCGAAACCGCCCGCTGCTGATCTGTCACCTGGAACTGGCGGAAAGCAAACAACTACTTAAACATCTGATGGATAGCCAAGTCAAGCCAGCCAAGTCAAGCGAGGCCCGCGCACCCCCGCTCCCGGATTTGTCAGATGCGTTTCAAACCATAGAAAGATGCCGGACGCAAGCGGGAAAAAAACCGTGGCACGAAAGTGGAATGAAGCGAATTGCAGGCCACAGCGGCGGGCGTGGTTACTGCAAAGGTCTGCATTCCCCACCCGCAACCGGGGTCAAGACAACCAGAAGCCGCTGATTCGTCGCAGATTAACCGAACCAGGCATGGGTGGCCGATGGCAGCGGGATTGCTCATAAACAGCCGTTCCGGATCTGTGGCCACTGCGCCTGGGCTACGATCCGTTAAACATTTACCGAATCAGTTCCGGAGCCTTTTTGCTCTTGCAAAGTGCTGGCGTTTCTATACATTGGTGGTTGTCAGGGCCCGTCGAGGGGCGGGGCCTATCCTACCCAGCCTGAAGGTTGATTTCCGGACTGCATTTTAGATTCGTCTTCATTGAGGAACAATGCTTTCGGAATATACGCAACGGATGCAACCGGACTCTCAGGAACGGCGGATGATGCGGCGCTTTGATATGCGCCTGCCGGCAGTGGTTCGCCTCAAGCAGGAAAACGATCAGGAAAACGAATTTCAAACTGAAACCCAGAATGTGAGCGCCCGCGGAGTCTTCTTTTACCTCGACCGCCCGGTCGCGGCGGGAACCCGCTGCGAGGTCACGCTCACCTTCCCGCCCCATATCACGCTGACCGACGCGGTGCGCGTTCGTTTCACGGCGCGCGTCATCCGCGTGGAATCACCTCTGCCCTCTTTGCGCATTGGAACCGCCGCCATGATCGAGGACTACGAATTTCTACGCTCCAGCGGCAGCACCGACTTTATCAGCGCTCTGCAGCGGGGAGTGGAGAACTGAAAGACGGGCTTCGGGCTTCAGGCGTCGGCCAATCTAGATCACTAAGGAAGCGTCACCACAAAGCGCGGGGAGACGCCGGCCTGCCGAAGCCCGATAGCTGGAGCCCGACACACACAGCTCGAAGCCGTCTTTCACTTCCCCAAGTCTTTCATCTGCCGCCGCAGGCGGTTGTAGCGGCGCACCAGGCTGCCGAGATAGAGAGCGTGAATTACCCAGGTGGCGATGTAAGCGGCGTAGAGAAACTTGATGGAATTCATTGTGGCCCTCGGGTCAGAGGAATGCTAGCTTTGGATGGCGAGGCCGATCCCGCAGGCTCGAGCAACGATTCGAGTGCCTCCGCTTCTTCCACTTCGCGGCGCAGCTTCTCCAGGCGATATCGCGACCAGCAAACCAGAAACGCGAAACACAGAAACGCCATCCAGTTGATCAGCAGAACACGCAACATCCGCGGATCGATCGAGCCTCCTCCGCCGATCACCGGCTGAGGATGCTGCGTGCGGAAGAACCAGATGGAAAAATAAACCAGCGGAACATCAAGCGCGCCAAAAACCGCCAGAACAGCGGCCAGCTTCTGGGTCTGCGCGCTGTCGGAGAAACGCCGCAGCACCAGATAGCTCACGTAAATCAGCCACAACACCAGCGTCGAGGTGAGCCGGATATCTCCCGGCGCCCACCAGATGCCCCACACCGGCCGCGCCCAGATGGGACCGGTGACCAGAACGATGGTGCAGAAAACTACGCCGACTTCGGCGGTCGTCACGGCGAGCACGTCGAGATCCTGGCCGGGGAAGTACTTTCCGATCACGAAATAAAGAGCGACGATGATCAGCGCCGTAGTGGCGACCGAACTGGGATGCATTCCGACGGGCAACTGCTGTTGCACTTGCGGAATAAACGGCGCAATGACGCCAACGATTCCAATCGCAATCACAATCCACTTTGCAGCGCGCTGTGTGGACGGCTTCGCATTGGCCAGGTATTCAATCGATGCGATGAAATTGATGAAGAACAGCAGAAAGGCCGTCCACGCCGAAGGCACGTGGTAGTAAATGATGCGGTAAACGTCGCCCTGCAGGGCGTCCGTAGGGGCCGTCCAACGCCAGGCGCAAAGCCCAGACCAGGAAAATCGCCGTCAGCACTGCCAGGATGGGGAAGGCCTTTTTCATTCCGCTTGCAACACCGTTTCAAACAAGGCCAGACAAGCAGTAGTAAACACCACATCGTAGGTGAGAAGCAATACGATGTAGAAGTGAGCGGGGTTCTCACCCGTCAAAATATTTGTGGTCGCCGCGACCATGCCCAGCACCGCGGGAATCGAAACCGGAAACAAAAGCAGAGGCAGCATGAGTTCGCGGCTGCGCGTGCGCAGCGACATGGCCGCAAAAAAAGTTCCGTTCACCACCAGCGCCCAGGTTCCCAGCAGCGCCACGGGAATCAACTGCCATGCCGGGCCAAGGACGCGCAAGTTGTAGAAGATCACGAACAGAGGCGCCATCAGTGCTTCCAGAAGGCTGACCATGATGAAGTTCCCCAGCACCTTCGCCAGAAATAATGCAGTGGCAGGAGCCGGAGAGACGCGGTAGGCATCGAGCACCTGGTTGCGCAGCTCCCGCGCCCAGGTCTGGTTGAGCGCAACCACCGCCGCAAACAAGAACGCCACCCAAACCAGGCCGCCGACAATGTGCCGCGATTCTTCTGCCAGGGGATCGAAAGAAAAAACAAAGATCACCACTACCAGCAGAGAGAAGAACAGCATGGCGTTTAGCGCATCCTTCGAGCGCCACTCCAGGCGGATGTCTTTGGCCAGGGTGACCAGCGTGATCGACCAGAACGAGGTCATGATTCCACCGGCCTGTTCAGATTACCTTGGCTGAGATCGCGGTCGAGATGACCAGTGCGATCTACGATCTGCCCAGCCTGCATCCACACAAATTCGTCAGCCACGCCCTCGAGCAGCGCCGCCTGATGCGTGACTACGAAAATAGTTTTGCCGGCGTCGCACATGCCCTTGAGCAGGCCGACCATTTCCCGCGCTGAGTGCACATCGACGTTGGAAAATGGTTCATCGAGCAACAGAATCTTCGGATCGTGCAGAATGGCCCGCGCCAGCGACATGCGCTGCCGCATACCTTGCGAATATTTCCCCACCGGCCGCGACAACTCAGGGTCGAGCCCCACGGCCTGAATCACCTGCCAGCAGCGGCCGTCGCCGGAAATGTCGTAGAGGCGGGCGAAGTAGCGCAGGTTCTCGATACCGCTCATCTCGTCGTAAAGCAGCGACGGATGAGCCATATAGCCAATCTCGCGGCTGGCATCGCGCGGATTCCTGCCCAGGATGGAAACCTCACCGCGGGTGGGATGAGCCAACCCCGCCAGCGCGCGCAACAGAGTCGTCTTCCCTGCCCCGTTGTCGCCGAGAATCACATGGAATTTGCCGGCATCAAACTCGGCGTTCACTCCGCGCAACGCGGCGAAGCGCGCGAACTGCTTGACCAGATTCCGGACAGCGATGATTCCGGCCGAGGCCGCGGTTTCGGACGCGCTTACATTCATGAGATCAAGGGGAAAGGTAGAAGATAAGCGAAAGCCCGCGGCGAAGTCGAGCGCGCGGTTAGATCCGTATTCCATCGGGAACTGTCATCCCGAGCGGCGACTGTCATCCCGAGCGCAGCGAGGGATCTTGGTGTGTGCCTGCAGCAGCCAAAGCGGTGGTGCAGGCAGGAACCAGGATCCCTCGCTGCGCTCGGGATGACACGCATCTCTTGCAAATGTGACTTTTTAGTTCGAAGCCATGGCGGGTTGAGAGCCTGTCTGCACCTGCGTCATGCTCTTAGCGGGTTCGTTGGATGGCGCCCCGTTGGTAGGAGTGCCGGGCTGCTTCGGCGCATACTTCGACGCGCATTTAGCCTGCAGCGCCTTCGCGTGGAAAACGCCATCGTGGCCAAAGCTGCCATCGGCCAGCGCCTGGGAATCGTCTTTGAAAGTATCAGGAGGCGCTTCGGTTCCCGTGTAATCCACCCGAAGCAGCTGATCCTGCTCCATCAGCACAAACTCAACGTGAGTTCCGGTGCGCTTGATCGAGCCCGGCTGCACATTCCCCGCGACCCGCAAGCGTTTCGAGTAAGCGCCGTTCCCCATCTTGTGCAGCTCGCTGATGGTGACGTAGTAGCTCTTGCTGTCCTGCACCCCGGTATAAGCGAGGTAGCCGAGCAGGAAAAGAATCAACAGCGTGGCCCCGCCGAATTTCAGATAAGTTTTCACTTGGCTCGACATAGACAACCACCCAGCGGGGCAATCCCGCAATGACAAAGACAATACGCGACGCCGCGGCCAGAATCAAGATTCTGGAGGTTCGTGGCGGCCGCCCACGTCCCTGCGTTTTCGGCCAGGAACAGAGTCGACACATCGACGTCGTCCGCATCTACTTGTTGACGCCAGGATTCGCCGGCACTTAAATAGGGAGCGGCGGGATAGGTTCTTGGGTCTCTCGCGGAAGTGGAGCTTGGCGATGCGGGCAAACGCGGCGACGTTGGCGGCGATTCTCGTGTGGAGCGCTTTGACGTGCGGATGCGGGGGAGGCAGCGGTGGAAACAGTGACGACCGCGCTGGCGGCGGCGTAACTCAGACCGCGGAGCCGACTATCTCCACCAGCGCGGCAGGACAGACGGGCGCACAGAATGGCGCCCTGATCGTAAATCTGGCCTCGTCAACCGCCGGCGCGGCCATTTACTACACTGTCGATGGGAGCATGCCTACTACATCTTCCCAGCAGTACCAGGCGCCTTTTCTGGTGGCGTCGAGCCTCACCGTCAAGGCGATTGCCGTATTCGCGGGAGAAAACAGCTCGGTCGCCAGCCAGAGCTTCACGCTCAACATCCCGTCGGGGACGCTGGTCTGGAGCGACGAGTTCACCAGTTCGACCAACGTCCCGGCGCAGCCCAATCCGCAAATTTGGACCTACGACGTGGGCAACAGTGGCTTTGGCAATCAGGAACTGGAAACCTACTGCGCGTGGAGTTCGTCCATGTCGCCTTGCAGCACCGCAAGCCCCAGCGAATACGTGGCCGCGTATCCCGGAACAGATGGTGTTCTCTACATTGTGGCGCAAAATCCGTCGCCCAACATCTACACCTCGGCGCGGTTGAAAACACAAGGCCTGTTCAGCTTTCAGTATGGCCGGATTGAGTTTCGCGCTCAGATACCGGAGGCACAGGGCTTTTGGCCTGCGAGTTGGCTGTTGGGCAACAACATCAACGCCGTAAACTGGCCTGGCTGCGGCGAACAGGACGTGCTTGAGCGCGTCAATGCTGCGGCCACGCCAGATTGGAACGAGGGCTCCATTCACGGAACCGGCTTCACCGGAGGGACAGGACTGGGAACCTCATACTACTTTCCGAGCGGGGAGACGGCAGGAGGCGAGTTTCACACCTACGGCATGATCTGGTCGCCCGGCAGCGTGTCCTATTATGTGGACGATCCCACCCATCCCTATGTCACTTACACCCCCGCGAGCTTGACCGCGTTGAGTGATGGCGCGGTTTGGCCATTCGATGCAGGGCAGAGCAATTTCATTATTTTAAACCTGGCAATCGGCGGCGATTATCCCGGACCGCCCAACTCGTCCACTCCATTCCCGTCCGAGATGCTGGTCGACTACGTGCGGGTTTACACGAACTAGTTGCGTCTCGGAAGCGAGAGCCTCCTCGAGCTTTCCACAGCCCTCGTGTGACATCTGACCTTGTGCCGGCCATCGAACTTGCGCGATGATTGTCGAGGCAGTGACGGTCCAAAGAGATCGAATCACGCCAGCCTAAGTCATTTGTTCTCTAGATTTTGGTATCTAAGTTCTTTGACAACAAGATTTTGCGAAATCCGTTTCCTGAAACCCGTGCCAGACAAGGCTTCCGGCGGCATCGATATAAAAAAATATCCGTCCGAGATCCGCCAGCGAACCCCACCGCTCCCATCGCGCGATGCCCAGCGAACTTTGTTCTGTGGAGGATTCCACAACGAAGGCGCCCTGAAAGCTGAGAGCTGAAAGCTAGGAGCTAGAAGCTGCCTACTCCGCTAGAATGAAAGCAGCCCTACAATCCCATGATTCATCCCTGGCACGATGTAACTCCCGGCGACAAGCTCCCGCAGGAATTCGATTGCGTCATCGAGATCCCGTTCGGATCCAGCGTGAAGTATGAACTCGACAAAGCCAGCGGCCTGATCAAGCTCGATCGTGTTCTCTACTCTGCGGTTTACTATCCCGCAAACTACGGCTTCATTCCGCAGACACTGGCCGAGGACGATGATCCGCTCGATGTTCTCGTGCTCTGCCAGGAACCCGTCGTGCCGCTCACCATCATCCACGCCCGCGCCATCGGGCTGATGACCATGATCGACGCCGGCAAGCAGGACCATAAAATTATTTCGGTCGCCACCGAAGATCCCGAATTCAACTCTTACCACGAGGCCGCTGAAATGCCGCCCCACCGCATGCTCATGCTGCGGCGCTTCTTTCAGGATTACAAACAGCTTGAGGGCAAGGCCGTGGAAGTGGACGAGATACGCCCGGCCGGCGAAGCCTATCCCATCATCCTCGACGCGCTGCATCGCTACAGTGAACAACGCCGCAAAGGCTTCAAGGCGCCGCCAAAGCACTGAGGGAAGCCCATGGCGCCTGCCGGCGGATTGTCGATTTTTCTATTGACTTAGTGTACTAGTCGTATAGTACACTGGTGCACATGGGACGCAATTCCACCCCCGCGCAGGCTTTCCAGCTCAAACTCGACCTGCGCAGCGGAGTTCCGGTCTACCGCCAGATCATCGACCAGGTTCGAGCTGGCATGGCCGCGGGCACGCTCTCCTCCGGCGATCAACTTCCCACCGTGCGGCAACTCGCAGTCGATCTGGCCATCAATCCCAACACGGTTCTACGCGCTTACCGCGAGCTTGAGCTTGGCGGCATGCTCGAAACCCACCAGGGAACCGGCACCTTCATCAGCGAGAAAAAGATCACCAGAAACAATGCGGAGCGCGAGCGGCAACTCGCCCAACTGGCGGGCGAATTCGCCTCCCGCGCCGGCGCTTCGGGGTTCACGGTGGAAGAACTGCTCGATCGTCTGCGCGAGTTAGTGCCCCATTCCACGCAAAGGAGATAGAGACCATGACAAAAATCGAAATCGGTCAGATCAGCGGCATCGGAAGATCATTGTTTGTCATCTGCCTGTTGGCCGGCGCGATCGTTACCGCCGCTATTCACAATCCCGCCGGGATCATCGCCGGCGTCGGGCTGGGCGTCTATCTCCTGTTCGCCATCAAGGTCGTGCGCCAGTGGGAGAAGGTCGCCGTGCTGCGCTTGGGGCATTATGTCGGCCTGCGCGGGCCGGGTCTCTTCCACATCGTACCTATCGTCGAGACGTTGAGCGCCTACGTGGATCAGCGCGTGCGCGTGGCCAGCGTTTCCGCGGAATCGACCCTCACTCGCGACACGGTGCCCGTCAATGTCGACGCCATCGTGTTCTGGCTGGTGTGGAACGCAGAGAAATCCATCCTGGAAGTCGAGAACTTCATCGAGGCCATCAACATGAGCGCCCAGACGGCGCTCCGCGAGTCGATTGGCCGTCACGAGTTGGCGCAGATGATCACTGAGCGCGAAACGATGGGCCGCGAGTTGCAACGCATTCTCGACGAGAAAACGAATCCCTGGGGCATCACCGTGCAATCGGTCGAGATCCGCGATGTGAGGATTCCGCAGGGATTGGAAGACGCGATGTCACGGCAGGCGCAGGCCGAGCGCGAGCGGCAGGCGCGAATCATTCTAGGCCAGGCGGAAAAGGAAATTGCCGACAGCTTTGTGCAGGCGGCTGCGTCCTACGCGGAGAACCCCGTGGCCTTGCATCTGCGCGCCATGAACATGCTCTACGAAGCAATTAAGGAAAAAGGTTCGATGGTGATCGTGCCGTCTTCAGCGGTCGAAACCATGGGACTGGGTGGAACGCTCGCGACCGCGTCACTGGGCGGAGCGAAGGCGCAGTAAGAAACATGATGGAAGCAAACAACGAAGCCCCGAACCACCGATATGTCAACTCCGCTGAAAATCCGAAGGGGCACGATGACCATAGGAGGAGAAGTATGAATTCGATTGCAATCAACACTCTGAGAGGGCGAGACCGCCGGAGTTGGAGCGTCACATTGTTGACACTTGCGACTGTGATGTCCGCTGCTGCAATGTGCACCGCCCAGGCGTTACAAAAAGGGATCAGCGTGGAATTGGCACCCACGCGTAACGCGCTCCCAATGCCCGATGCGGACAACGAGGACTCGGTGATCGTCACTGTAACTGACAACGGTGGCGTTTATCTCGGAGTCGATCCGATCGCTCTAGATGCCTTAGGCGAGAAGATTAAGGGTCCCCTGTCCAACCCGAAGAAGCAGTTCTATCTAAAGGCCGACGCTCGCAGCCCGTATGCCGAGGTGTTGAAGGTCCTGCAGGTAGCGCACGGTCGCGGCGCCGAATGGCCCATCTTGCTCACGGGCCAGCACGAGTCTCTGGCGCAGAAAGGCTGGGACCCCCCGGAAGGCTTGCAGGTGAGAGTAGGCATACCGCCAACCTCCGGCTTGGCACCTACCGTTATCGCAGTGCTCGACACGGGTCGTCGTTTTCCTGCGCTGGAAATCGACGATGCTCGCATCCCCTGGGCTACTCTGCAAAGCACGCTGGCGCAGTTCCTAAGGAACCTGGACAAAAGGATTGTCCTGATCAAGGCAGACGGAGCATTACCGTTCGCACAGGTTGTGCACGTGGTCGATGTTTGCCGCGCAGCCGGGTCTGACGACGTTTGGGTGACCCAAGAGCCGTAACGGTAGCGACAGAGTTGGGGGATTTATGACTAGTCCAGAGTCAGTGCGTGGTCCGTCGGTCGGCCAGAACTATCGCTGGCTGTCCGCGGCGGTCTCACTGTCAGTCGGCGCGGCGTTTTTCAGCTTGTGGTTCTGGCTGCTTCCTGGATGGCTCGGTTTCACCGTGGAAACGGCCGGCGCGGCGCGCTGGCGATGGCTGGCAGGGATTCCGTCAGTGCTGGGATTCTCGGTTGCGCTACGTTGCGTCTGGGACTTCGGATGGACCGGGCGCGGCACGCCTGCCCCAATTGCTCCCCCGCAGCGCCTGGTCGTAGTTGGTTTCTACCGGTACGTGCGCAATCCCATGTATGTGGGCTTCGCAGCGGGATGGATTGGGCTGTGGGTGATCTTCGGGCACCCTGATCCCAGACTGATTGCTGCCGTCGCGGCGGTTGCACTCGGCGTACATCTGTTTGTTGTTTTTTATGAAGAACCGACTCTGCGCGGGAAGTTCGGGGCAGCTTACGAAGAGTACTGCCTCAACGTGCGGCGCTGGTGGCCGCGGCTGGGTGGTTGGAATCAACCGCAATGACCGTGATAGGGACAGCCGAGAGCCTGCCCTGAGCGAAGTCGAAGGGGCGGCTGTCCCTGCAATTTTATCTACCCGACGTGTCTACCAGACGTGGCAGGCGTTCTCCGCCACCATGGGCTGCCCGGCTTTGCAGCCCCAGGCCTTTTGGAACTCCGGCATGTTTTGCACGACGCCGTCGACCCGGTATTTTCCAGGTGAGTGCGGATCAGTCAGCACCCACAAGCGGGCCTGCTCGGGACGCACTTTCTCACACCACACCCGCCCGAATCCCAGGAAGAAGCGCTGCTCCGGCGTGTAACCGTCAATCTTCTCGCCTTCTTTTCCGGTCTTGTCGTCGGCAATCATGTGTTCGAGCGCACGAAGCGCGATGCGCGCGCCGCCGTTGTCGGCCGTGTTCTCACCCAGCGTGAGACGGCCGTTCAGCTTCATGTCATCGACGGCGACGAAGTTCGAGTATTCGTTGGCCACGCAACTGGCTCGCTTCTCGAATTCCTTCCCATCCTGCTCTGTCCACCAGTCATGCAGGTTGCCTTGCGGATCGAACTTGCGGCCCTGGTCGTCGAAACCGTGCGTGAGTTCGTGGCCAATCACCAAACCGATGCCGCCAAAGTTGACGCCGTCGTCCATGTTTTTGTCGAAAAATGGCGGCTGCAGAATGCCCGCCGGAAATACGATTTCGTTATACGACGAATTGTAATAGGCATTTACGGTCGGCGGAGTCATGCCCCATTCCTTGCGATCGAGCGGCTTGTCAATCTTCGCGATCTCGCGTTTCGATTCGAATTCATTGGCCCGATGCACGTTGCCTAGCAAGTCGTCGCGCTTGATCACCACCGAACTGTAGTCGCGATACACGTCGGGATAGCCGATCTTGTTGCGAATGGCATCGAGCTTTACCTTGGCCTCCTTCTTGGTTTCGGCGCTCATCCAGGAAAGATCCTGGATATCTTCATCCAGAGATTTCTCCAGAGCATCCACCATCTTGAGCATGCGTTGCCGGCCTTCCGCGCCAAAGGTTGCCTCTACGTATCTTTGCCCAAGCGCCTCGCCCAGTTCGCGATCGGTGAGGGTGACGCAGCGCTTCCAGCGCGCCTGAATTTCCTTCTGCCCGTTGAGGCTCTGCTGGAACTTGAAGTTGGCCTCGACGAAGGGCTGCGAAAGCCACGGACTCGCGGCGTTCAGCACGTGCCAGCTCACATAGGTTTTCAAGGCGTCGAGCGGCTCGGCTTCGAGCACGCCATTCACTTCCTTAAAAAAGTCAGGATTGGTAACGTTCAGCTGCGTAAAGTTCGGCGCACCGATCGCAGTGAAGTAGCGATTCAGATAAAAATTCGGTCCGAGTGCGACTGCCTCGTCGCGCGTCATTTTGTGATCACGGTTTTTCGGATCGCGGCGCTGGGTGCGGTCCATCGAGTACACCGCCAGCAAGGTCTCGATAGTCAGAACGGTTTGCGCCGAGTGGACCGCCTGCTGCGGGCTTTGGCCGGAAAGTGTGAACACCTGGGTCGCATACTCCACCAGGTGCCGCCGTATCGCGGCCTTATCGGCATCATCTTTAATGTAGTAATCGCGGTCGGGCAACGACAGGCCGCCCTGATCGATGTAGGCGATGACCTGGTCGGCATTGTGCAGGTCCGAGTCAGAGTAAAAATTAAATAGCGGGTTCGGCCCAATCAGCTGCACGTGCGCGATCTCGTCGATCAGCGCCGCCTTGTCGTGCACTGCCGCGATGCGCTCGAGTTCGGGTTTGAGCGGGGCGATGCCTTTCGCATCCACAGCTTTCTCGTCCATGCAGGAGCCGTAGAGATCGCCGATTTTCTGATCGACCGCGTCGCGGCCCGCGCCACCGGCCGCAGCTTTTTCAAGAATTTCGTGCTCGACATCGCGATTGTGTTCGCGAACTTCCATGAAGCCGCCCCATCGCGACTGGTCAGCAGGAATCTCCGCGTTCTTGATCCAGTTCCCGCACGCGTACTGGTAGAAATCCACACAGGGATCGACGCTCTTGTCGATGGTGTCGAGGCTGAAGCCAGGCGCGGGTTTAGCAGAGGAAGATGTTTGAGCGAAGCTGACGACACCTGTTAGAAGAAAAACGAGCGGCAAGAGCCCGAACACTCGCATAAGAAAAACTCTCCTTTTCGAGAACGTTTCAGATTCTAGGCCCGCCAATCCGTATGGGCAAGCGTTGCAACCGTGGCAGTGGCTCCAAGTCCAGGCGGCCGATTCAACATTAGACGATTCAACATTAGAAAAGCACTGAGCATAGCTAGGAAACATTAGACATACCTCTGACGAAAATCCTGCGCGTTGAGCTGCCAACGCGCGACCGCAAAGCCGGAAAACAAGCCAATTCGTTGAAAAACGTCCTCCGCCGACTGGAACCGGATTTGCTGCCCTTAAGTCACGCCGGATGAACCTTCCTCGGCGCAACCCGCGACTGCCGGTTCTCCCTGCTGCAGCGCCGACTCGACAGGAATGGAATGAAACAACATTTGACCGCACCTGCGTTACTGATCCTTACCCTCGCGTTACTGCCAGCAGGCCGGCTCGCCGCGCAGGGCAGGGATTTCGACAAGATCGCGCCCGAGTCGCTTGCGGCCGCGCCGATGGAGACAACGACAATCTCCATACCTGCCTCCGCGAAGCCGAAGAAGGTGTTCGATAAAAAGTTTTTCATGGTCATGGGCGCGCTCGGCGGAGCAGAAAGTTTCCGCTTCACCAGCCGCCAGCTTGTGCTCGACCACGAGTACGCCGCCGGCGCTCCGTGGGTCACCAGCCAGCCCGCAAACCAACCCGTCATGGCCAGAGGCTTGGCGCTATATGCCGCAGAATTCCTGGTGACGTATGAACTCAAAAAGCCACACTCCTGGCTGCCCGGAGACCGCGTCATCCGCCGCCTGTGGTGGGCTTATCCCGCAGCGATGAGCGCCATTCACATCAAGAACGCCGTGGGCAACGTGCGCACGCAAGGCCCCGGCGGTTGCACTTCGATAGAATGCGCCGAGCAAGCGCAGTGACACGGCACTCTCCCGGCGCATCCGGGTTATAATCGGGGCCAGTAGAATCCAGACGAAAGCTGGCTCCGACTCATGACCCCCACAAACG
Source organism: uncultured Acidobacteriaceae bacterium (assembly GCA_963743115.1). Taxonomy (GTDB): domain Bacteria; phylum Acidobacteriota; class Terriglobia; order Terriglobales; family Acidobacteriaceae; genus Sulfotelmatobacter. Next base: position 60,485 of record CAVUOM010000006.1, read on the forward strand.
GCAACTCCGGCAATGGCAACAACAGCCACGGCGTCCCTAAGCCGCGTGCTGAGTGGCTGGCCCAGCGCAGGCGCGCCAACACTGACGGCAACTTCTCGCAGATGCACTATGCGCGACAGGGCGTGGTCACGGAAGAAATGGGCTACATCGCCCACCGCGAAAAGCTCACGGCCGAGTTGGTGCGCGACGAAGTGGCCCGCGGCCGCATGATCATCCCCGCCAACATCAATCACCCGGAACTGGAGCCCATGGCGATCGGCGTGGCGTCACTGTGCAAGATCAACGCCAACATCGGCAACTCGGCGGTCACTTCAGAGGTGAACGAAGAGTTGAAAAAGCTTCATACCGCCGTGCATTACGGCGCCGACACCGTGATGGATCTCTCCACCGGCGGCAATATTCATGAAATTCGCGAAGCCATCCTGCGCCATTCTCCAGTCCCCATCGGCACGGTGCCGATTTACGAGGCCATCGCGCGTGTGAAGCGCGTGGAAGATCTGAACGCCGAAGTCATGCTCGAAGTGATCGAGGAGCAAGCCGCGCAGGGCGTGGATTATATGACGATCCACGCTGGCGTGCTGATCCAGTACTTGCCGCTGATCTCGAAACGAATTACCGGAATCGTCAGCCGCGGCGGCGCGATTCTCGCGCAGTGGATGGCCTATAACCACAAACAGAATTTCCTCTACGAGCATTTCGACGACATCTGCAAGATTTTCAAGAAGTATGACGTCAGCTTTTCGCTGGGAGACGGCCTGCGTCCCGGCTGCGTGGCCGACGCGAGCGACGAAGCC
>CAVUOM010000007.1:0-132252 GCA_963743115.1 uncultured Acidobacteriaceae bacterium
GGGGTGCCTTCGAATTCGCCGTTCGGTTCTACGCTGCGCGAGGAAGCCATTGCGGTGCGCGGCGACCGCATTCAGGCTGTCGGCAAGAATGTGGACATCATGAAGCTGAAAGGGCCGGATACCGAGGTTGTTGATTTGGGTGGGCGTTTCGTTATGCCGGGCTTCAACGATGCGCATGTCCACCTGGCGGCGGCCGGACTGCAGAAATTGACGATCGACCTGACGGGGGTGAAGACGCTGGAAGAATTTCGCGAGCGAGTCAAGGCGAGGGTGGAGAAGGCCAAGCCGGACGAATGGATTGTGGGTGGAGGCTGGGATGAAACGCTGTGGCCGATCCCGGTTCTGCCCAGCCGATGGGATCTGGATGAAGTGTCGGACGGTCATCCGATGATTCTGGATCGCGTGGATGGGCATCTTGCCGTGGCGAACACTCGGGCACTGCAACTGGCGAAGATCACTGTAGCCAGCCGCGATCCTGAGGGCGGGAAGATTGACCGCGATGCCAACGGCCAGCCTACGGGGATTCTGCGGGACACGGCGCAGGAGGCGGTGCGGGCGGCGATTCCGCAGCTGACGCACGATGAACGGCGGCATGCAATTGAAGTTGCGCTCGCGGACCTGGCCGAGCACGGCGTGACCTCGGCGCAGGACTATTCGCCGGAATGGGAAAATTTCCTGATTTACCAGGAACTCGAAAAGGAAGGCAAGCTGACGGCGCGCATTTCCGAATGGCTGCCTTTTGACGATGTGGTCGACGAGTTGAAGGTGAAGCGTGCGTTCCAACCTGAGTCTGACTTGATGTTGCAGACGGGAATGCTGAAGGGCTTTATGGACGGCTCGCTGGGCGGACATACGGCGGCGCTGCTGGAGCCTTATGCGGATGATCCGAAGAATTCCGGACTGCCGCGCTACGACCAGGCGAAGCTGAATGAGATGGCCACGGAGCGGGTGCTGGCGGGCTTCCAGCTGGGGTTCCATGCGATCGGCGACAAGGGCGTGCAGATGGCGCTGGATGCCTTCGCCGAAGCCGAAAAAGCTGCGCGCGAGCAGAAGGTGAAGGCGCCGAACGGCGGCAGCGATTTCCGGCTGCGCATCGAGCATGCGCAGATCACCACGCCGGCGCAGATTGCGCGCTTCAAGGAACTGAAGGTGATTGCCTCCATGCAACCCAGCCAGTTGCTCACCGATATGCGGTGGGCGCAGGACCGGCTGGGGGCGAAGCGGGCGGCGAATTCCTATGCGTGGGCGTCGTTTCTGAACAAAGGTGTGACGCTGGCCTTTGGCACGGACTATCCGGTCGAGCCGGTATCGCCTTTCCGCGGACTGTATGCAGCCGTCACGCGCAAGAGCGAGAACGGCAAGCAGGAATATTTTCCGGCGCAGAAGCTGACCATGGATCAGGCCATTGCGGCTTACACTACGGGCTCGGCCTTCGCCGAATTCGAGGAAAAAGAGAAGGGCGAACTGGCGCCGGGGATGCTGGCGGACTTTGTGGTGCTCGATCGCGACATCACTGCGGCTTCCGCGGAAAAAGAGTTGACGACCAAGGTGCTGCTGACCGTGGTGGGTGGGAAGTCCGTGTACAAGGCGTCGGCGGTGGGCGATTAGATTCGAGTCTCTACTTGAGGTTGGTGCACGGTGGTGGCGGCCGATCGCTTCACTGGTTCCCCGGTAGTTATTTCCTTCCATCCCATAAAACAAAAAGGCGGATTCGTGCGTCTAACCTCGTGAGTTCGTGGACCGCAGTCGTGTATTCCCGCGGGGTTTCGGGTGGCGCTGCGGATTTGGCAAACAGGTATAATTGGGGATTCGTACAGTTTTCGGAGGAATTCAGGGATATGGATTCGCGGGCGATTTGGCTGCGTTTGAAGACGCATCGGTGGGTTTATTCGTTCAGCATTGTAGCTACGCTGGCTCTCGGTATTTTGATTGGCACGGTGGTTTCATCGGGAGTGAAGGGTAAGGAGCAGAAGTCCTCGGATGCGACTCCGCTCTCGGTTCCCGCGCCGCAGCAGCTTTCCAACACCTTCTCGCAAATCGCCAAGCAGTTGGGTCCGTGCGTGGTGAACATCAACACGGAGTCGACCATCAAGACGCCGCACCGCCGCCGGGGCGGGCAGAATCCCGATGATGACGATAACGGTGGCGGCGGTGGCATGGATGACTTCTTCAACCACTTCTTCGGCGGGCCGGGCGGGCAAGGCGGTGCAGGTGGCGACGACGGCTCAATTCGCGAGCGCTCGCTGGGTTCGGGTGTGATCGTAGATCCGAAAGGCTATATCGTTACCAACCGGCACGTGGTCGAGAAGGCGGATAGGATCCGGGTGCGGCTGCAGGACGATCCGCCGGGCGTGCAGCATGACGCCAGAGTGATTGGGGAAGACCAGGAAACTGATCTGGCAGTGATCAAGATTGACCTGGACCGTTCGGTGCCTTCGGCGAAAATGGGCAACTCTGATGGCATGCAGGTGGGCGACTGGGTGCTGGCGATTGGCAGCCCGTTTGGGCAAGTAGGTACGGTGACGGCTGGCATTGTGTCGGCCAAGGGCCGGGACATCGTGCCTGGGCGGCAGTTCCAGGTGTTCATTCAAACGGATGCGGCGATTAATCCCGGGAATTCCGGCGGGCCGCTGGTCAACATGAACGGCGAAGTGATCGGCATCAACACCGCGATTCTGAGCGAGACTAACGCCTATGCGGGTGTAGGTTTCTCGCTTCCTTCGAACACCGTGGTGCAGGTTTACAACCAGCTGATTGGACCCGAGCATCGAGTGTCGCGGGGATCGATCGGAATCCAGTTTGATGCGGTCGAGAACCCCGCCATCAACCGCGTCTACGGCGCCGGAAGCGGTGTTACCGTGGCGCACGTGGTGCCCGGGAGTCCCGCAGATTCGGCTGGACTGAAAACCGGCGACACCATTACTACCGTCGACGGCAAGAAGGTCACGAAAGGAACGGAGTTGGTGGCGGAAATCGCCTCGCGCAAGCCGGGATCGAAAGTGATGCTCGGCTTCCTGCGCAACGGCAAGCCGCAGGAGACGACGGTAACCGTCGCTGATCGAGCGAAGTTGTTTGCCGCGCGCTTGAACGAAGATGACAGCGATAACGACGAAAGCACGCCCAAGCAGAGCAAGTTCGGCATGACGGTTCGCAAGCTGACGCCGGAGATGGCCGATCGGCTAGAGGTACCCGCCGGCAAAGGCGTAATCGTGCAGGACGTAAAGCCGGGGTCGTTTGCCGAGGACATTGGTGTAAGCCGCGGGGACGTGATCCTCGAGGTCAACAAGCAGCCGGTGAACAGCGAAGAGGATTTCGCCAAAGTGGAGTCCGGCATGAAGAGCGGTCAGGACGTGGTATTCCTGGTGCGGCAGCGTGGGTCGTCGCCTCAGGACGGAACCATCTTCATGGCAGGGACACTTCCGTAACCTCAAACTGGCCCGACCGGAACTGGCATTGCCTCCTGCAATAGGGGATGATTAGAATGCCGGTTCCAGTTGGGTCTTTTTGTTTTTGGACGCGTTCGTTTCCTGGCTAGAGCGGCTAGGCGTGTTCTTAGCTTCGAGGTTTGCCCTTGAGAATTATGCAGAAGCATGGCGCGAGAATGCGGGGTTGGTTCGCTACAGGCTGCGCGGTGGCGCTGATCTGTGCCTGCGCATCGCCGCGCGCCGGGTTGGCGCAAGCGGCTGATTCGGCCGGTCCTGCTGCTTCGACGGCGAGCCGCGACGCGGTCCACCCGAAGACAAAATCAAACACTTCTGCCGCGGTGCACAAAAGCAACGCAAAGCGCTCAAGCTCGCACAGGAGAGGCAAAAGAAAGGCGACTGCGCGAGGCCAGCAGAAGATCGATCCGCAGCGGGCAGAGGAGATTCAGGAAGCGCTGATTCGCGAACATTACCTGAGCGGCGACGCGGCTGGAACCTGGAACCAGGCCAGCGAAGACGCCATGCGCCGCTATCAAGCGGATCACGGCTGGCAGTCGAAAACGGTGCCCGATGCGCGTGCGCTGATCAGCCTGGGGCTGGGCCCGAGCCACGACCATCTGTTGAATCCGGAAAGCGCGATGACCACGGAGCCGGTCACGCACGCGTCGTCTTTGAGCCCGGTGTCACACAGCGCCGATCCGGGAACACGCACGACCGCCGCTCCTACGACTCCTCCGCCTGCGACGACTCCCGATCATGATGGGTCGAGCCCGCAGTAAATCCTTTTAGTCAAACTTAAAACAGGATTGTCATCCCGAGCGAAGTGGGGAATCTTGGTTTCTCCCTGCGCCAGCATTGCTGCCGCCGCGGGCAGACACCAAGATCCCTCGTTTCACTCGGGATGACAGTTTGTCAGGATGACAGACTCGTCGAGATGACAGGTTTGTAAAGGTGTGTTCTAAGTGCCGGGCGTCTTACGGTAGCTTCCCAGCACTGGTCGGGGAAAGTAGGGTAAGGGCTGCGAATTTATGATGGCTGCTGGATTGGCCTGGACGAGGGCCTCTGCCACTTCCTGGCCGCAAATTTCGGTGGCAGCGTCGCGAGCGGTGGAGAGAATTGGGATTCGTTTCTCGGTATCGTGGGCATCCGTTGCCAGCACGTGCACGGCGTCGTGCTCGAACAGCCATAACGCGGCGCGGCGCACGCGTTCTCCCCAGAACCCTGTTAGCGCGGAGCCCGTGACCTGGATGACGCAACCCTGCTCAGCCCACTCCAGCACGCGCTGCGGGCTCTCGCGCAGAATCGGATTGCGTTCGGGGTGAGTGATGACGGGGGTGATGCCACGGTCGCCGAGCTGCGTAAAGCAATCCGTAGTTTGCTGCGGCACGCTGTAATTGCTCAACTCGACCAGCATGTAGTGCGTGCTGCCGATGGCGTAGCGAGCAGGATTGGCGAGCACATCCTGCATGTTGTCGTAGGAGAGATGGAAGTCGCAGCCCAGGCTGAGCGTGAGCGCATCGCCTATCTTTTGCTGCAGTTGGTCGACCAAGCCCTGAAGATAGGTGCGGTCGTAGTGGTAGCGGTCGTTGGCGTGAGGTGTGGCGACCTGGTGCGTGATGCCGTCGGCGGCGGCCATGCGGCACATGACGATGGAGGTTTCCCAGGACTTGGATCCGTCATCTACTTCCGGAAGGATGTGGGAATGAATGTCGACCACGATTTATGGAACGCCAAGACGCGACCGTGGTTGCGCCGTGATTTGATTTAAGCAGATTCTCGAGGAAAGAGGAAGGTCAAGGCGTGGGCGGAGGCGCGGAGACAGCCAGGGAAGAGAACGGGTGCGGGGATCACCAGATGGTGGGAACGACACCGACTTGCGGATTTCACGGTCCGCGGTGATCAAGGCTAGGCCTTCGGCCAAAGCGGTGGCAGCGATAATCCTATCGGCGGGATCTTTGAAATATGTCCGTGGCAGCGAGAACGCACGGGCGCAGATTCGCGCGTTCATGGGTAGGACCGAAAATCGGATCTCCACCTGGGCCAAAAAAGATCACGTTTACCGCAAAGGGACGTCAGAAGGCCAAAGGCCATCCAGCGCCTGACGTGGAAAGCCAGACCTGGCGGTCCGCGAGATTGACGATTGTTTCTTGCTTTCTTAGCGATCCGCGTACGCTCCAGGGCGTCGCGCCCGTCATTTCTCACCGTTTTAGCCGTTACGCTGAGGAACTAACGTTGCCCTCGTAGTATCCTCCGTTCACCCTAAATTCTGTGTCTGAGATTCTTGTGATGTTGGCGATTCGAAAAAGTAGGGCCGGCCTGCCTGTATGGTGTTTCGACGAGAGCGCTGGACTGGACTTCATCCATGGAGAGACAGCGGGCTTTGAAGGTGCCGGCGGGAATGGTTGGTTCATTTCTGAACCTAGATCTGGATTATACCATGGTCATGATCGGAATCCCCGTCTTTCTGTCGCTGCAGTTCGAGTTCGTTTCGCCAGCTCGGGCCGCCCCTAAAGAGCAGCTCGCCGAGCTGGCTGTATGGTGAGCTCAAACCGAGTCTGAGGATCGTGGTGAACTCGCGTGCGCTACCTCATGTGGAGCGTACGTTCCGCTCGGAGTCGAAGAAAAGCCGTCGTCACGTCCGGAGGATGCGATGTGGCAGGCAGACGCCTTGCGGACCGGCGGCTTGTTGTGAGCGAAGCGTTTGATGAAGCCTTCTGACGGGTCGCGCCTTTGTCGCCGAGTGCAAGGCAATACGCGTGAGCGCTTCTCTGCAGGCCTGACGCGTTGTGATCAAACTGGTACCGAAATACGGCTTCTCTGACATCGTCTTCCTCTCTGGAGCGGCCTTGTCGGCCGCGAAGAAAAGCGAGGCGGACGTCAGCAGAAGAAGTGAAAAAATAATGCGTCGCATTTAAGACGTAAGAACCTTTCCATACCGCTCCCGAATGAACTCCGCGATCCCTGCATAGGCGGTGGTCAGCGTTTTTTCATCCGGCAGGAAGACGATGCGGAAGTGCTGCGTGCCGGACTTTTGGCCGAAGCCGGAGCCGTGGACTACCATGACATATTTCTGCCGGATAAGTTCTTTGACGAAGACTTCATCCCTCTCCGGGATGTCGATGCGCGGGAAGGCATAGAAGGCGCCGCGTGGTTCGACGCAGCTTATGCGCGGCGTGGACTCGCACCATTTCTGGGTTAGATCGCGGCGGGAGCGCAGTTTGCGGCGCACTTCGATGAGATGGTCTTGAGGTCCTTCGAGTGCGGGCTTGATGGCGTATTGCTCGGGGTGGTTGGCGCAGAGGCGGGCTCGCAGCAGACGGTGAATGCCTTCGGTATACGGCTTTAGCGCTGCGGCGTCGCCGGAGACGATGCCCCAGCCGATGCGCCATCCGGGGACGAGATAGTTTTTTGACATGCCCCCGAAGGTGATGCAGGGCACGTCGGGTGCGACGGCGGCGAAGGCGATGTGCGGCGTGATGTCTCCGTTCGAATCGGGCAGAATCAGCTTGTCGTAGATTTCATCGGCGAAGACTACGAGGTTGTGGCGGCGCGCTGTTTCGGCGATCTGCTCGAGCATTTGCCGCGAGCAAAGTGAACCCGTCGGATTGTTGGGATTAATCAGCACGATGGCGCGGGTGCGCGGCGTTAGTTTGCGTTCGATATCGGCTAGTTCGGGCTGCCAGGCGTCATCTTCGTTCAGATCGTAGGCGTTGAGCGCAATGCCCAGCTTGCACAGGACTGCCGAGTAGAGCGGGTAGTCCGGTTTCGGCGTGAGAATGTCCTCGCCGGGATTCACCAGCGCGCTGATGCAGAGGTCCACCGTTTCGCTTACGCCGGAGGTGACGAAGACATCCTGAACGGCGATGCCTTTGCGGGCGGCTTCGGCACGAATTGCTTCTAGCGCTTCGGGAATGCCGGGAGATGGCGCGTAGCCGTTTTTGCCGTCACGCATAGCCTTGTAAGCGGCTTCGATGATGTGGGGAGGAGTCTGGAAATCGAAGTTGAGCGGGTCGCCTACGTTCAGCGGGAGAACTTTGTGTCCCTGCTTGATGACTTCGTCGGCCACGCAGGCCAGATCGCGAATGGCGTAGCGGACGTTCTCCAGACGCTTGGCAGCGGCGACTTGGTTGGCCTGGGTGACGGGCATTCGGACATCTCGCGTTCGCTACAGATTGTACAGGAGTCCGCTGCAGGAAAATCGAAGGGAAGAGCGGCCGGTGAAGAGGAAACAACTGAGGCGCGCCCTAATATTTGTCGGTGAAATTGAGGACGATTTCCTCCTCGGTTTGAGAAGGACCGGGAGCATATTTCCAGTTCTTCACGGCGTTGAGTGCGTTCTCGACGAGGATCGGGTTTCCCCCTCGAACGTTAATTTTCGCCACATTTCCGTTCGGAAGCACACTCACGGTCAGTCGGACGAGTCCCTCAATATGCAGATTCTTCAGAGTCGCGGGGTACGCCGGTTTGACTTCTGAGATCACTCTGCGGGCGACCTTCGGGCTTTTCTGCGCCAGCGCAGTGGGGACGAACCCAGCGATCAGGCAGAAAGCCAGCGTGGTCGATGCGAGAATCCGCTTGATGCCTGCGGCAGGTCGAGAACTGAAGTGCAGCTTGAGCACGATGAACCCATCTTTAAAGCACGGACGGATTAAACCCCAAGCGTTGACGGTAGGTTATGGAGGGCACATGGGCAAGATTACCGAGGTACCCGAGGAAATCAGGGGTCAGTGGTCAGGGACCAGTGGCCAGCAAGATCGTTCGACATCTTTTAACCGGCCACTGATCACTGACCACTTGGTGACGCCGTTTAGTCTTCTCTGTCGATCTGGGCTTTCTGCAGTTTGTCGGAGTAGTCGACGTAGACGGACTTCCACTCGGTGTAGAAGTCGATGGCACCGATGCCGCCTTCGCGGTGGCCGTTGCCGGTGGCTTTCGTTCCGCCGAAAGGCAAGTGCACTTCCGCGCCGATGGTGGGCGCGTTGATGTAGGTGATGCCGGCGTAAAGGTCGCGAATGGCGGCGAACGCCTTGTTCACATCTTTGGTGTAGAGCGCGGAGGAGAGTCCGTACTCGATGCCGTTGGCGATTTCGATGGCGTCTTCGAGGTCGTTACAGGGGATGATGGAAACGACGGGGCCAAAGATTTCTTCCTGCGCGATGCGCATTTTGGGGTCGACGTCGGTGAAGACGGTGGGCTCCATGAACCAGCCGTATTGGTAGTCGCCTTTGTCGAGGCGATTGCCGCCGCAGAGCAGCTTTGCGCCTTCGTTCTTGCCGATCTCGACGTAGCTGAGGTCGGTTTGAAGTTGTTTCTCGTTGATGGCTGGTCCCATCTCGGTGGTTTCGTCGAGGCCGTTGCCGACTTTCAGTTTCTTGGCGCGCGCTACATATCTTTCGACGAACTCGCGGTAGACGCCCTTCTGCACGATGATGCGGCTGGTGGCGGTGCAGCGCTGGCCGGTGGTGCCGAATCCACCCCAGAGGCCGCCTTCGATGGCGAGGTCGAGGTTGGCGTCGTCGAGCACGATCATGGGATTTTTGCCGCCGAGTTCGAGCGAGCAGTGCTTGAAACTCTTGGCTGCGATGCCGCCGATAATTCGGCCGACGGCGGAGGATCCTGTGAGAGAAATCGCGCGCACGTCCGCGTGCTCGGCGAGCGGCGTGCCGACTTCTGCACCGAAGCCGGCGACGACGTTGATCACTCCCTTGGGAAGGCCCGCGTCGCTCAGGGCTCGAACCAAGATTGAATGTGGAGAGTGGAGTGTCCTGCGCGGGCTTGATGACGCAGGTGTTGCCGCAGACGATAGCCGGCAGCAGCTTCCAGGAAGAGATTGCCATGGGGAAATTCCAGGGCGTGATCATGCCGCAGACTCCGATGGGCTGGCGCACGGCCATGGCGAACTTGTTGGGCATCTCAGAGGGAACGGTGGGGCCGAAGAGGCGGCGGCCTTCGCCGGCGTTGTAGTATGCGGCGTCGATGGCTTCCTGCACGTCGCCGCGAGTTTCGGCGAGGACCTTGCCCATTTCGCGGGTCATGTCGCGGGCGTACTCTTCTTTGCGCTCGATGAGGATTTCGGCGGCGCGGAAAACGATTTCGGCGCGGCGCGGAGCCGGGACCAGGCGCCATTTGGCGAAGGCGCGCTTGGCGGCATCGACCGCGGCATCGACGTCAGCCTTGGCGGATTTCTGGAAGATGCCGACTACGTCGCGGGTGTCGGCGGGATTGCGGTCTTCGAAGGTTTCTCCGGTAACGGATTCGACCCACTCGCCGTCGATGAAGTTCTTGAATACTTTGGTCGGGTTGTAGCGCAGGATCGCGGGGGAAGTTAGGGTGTCGGTGGCCATGATTGCTCTTGCTCCTTATGAATGCCTGGATATTGATGCTACAGAAGTACCGTTAGGTGCGGCAAGGGAAGGGCCGGGTTCGGCTGCAGCGGGAACAGCAGGTTCCTCCGGGCTTTCAGCCCGGTTCGGAATGACAAAAAGCTGGGAAGGACAACGGCGCTAGATGCCGATGTTCGCCCCGCGGAGGGCGTCTTTGTAGGCTTCGCGAGTTTTCGTGTATTGGGTGTGGGCATCCTCTTCCTGGAAGTGGGCGGCGTCCCATTTTTCCCAGGCGATCATGGAATGGTCGGGCGTGGCTAAGGCTTCCTCGGCGCGAATTGCGTTGACCCATTCGTCGGTGGCTTTCTTGTCGGCAAGACGCAGTTGATCGAAGTCGGCTGGGCTCATAGCCTCGGAGGGTAATCCCGCCCCGTAACCCGGTCAATCGGCCAAACGCGTATTTAACGAGAAATTAACACAGCGGGCGAGGTGCGTGGCTCCCTCCACCGGATCTTCAGCCACCAGACTCCGAGCTTCAGTGCCAGTGCTTCAGCTCAGGCCAGAGTTCGGTGAGGGTACCGAATTTCGGGCCATGGCAGATGAAGACGGCGATCTCTGTTTCCAGCGCATAGGGATTGTCGGCGGACGTGCCTACGTAGTCGACGTGATCGAAGAGTTCTTCCAGCCGCTCTCTGCTGGTCGCCGAGGACGATCAGGCAGTTGCCGGAATAGCCGCGAGGTCCCCAGAGAAAATAAGTTCGGTCGCCGCTGAGAGCCGGGGGCAGGCCGTAGCGGCGTCCGAGGAAGTCGATGGCGCCGGCCTGGCCGTAGTCCTGGGCGAAGATGCCGCAGTCCTTACGATCCTCTGCGGGGATGCGATTCCAGGCTAGAGCGGTTTCAGCGACGATTTCTTCCCATCCGAATTGATCGGCGTACCACTGCGGCAGAGCGGCGCGGGCGTGGTCGTGTTCCATCACCGGCAGCTTGAAGGGAAGAGTCTTCATGTAGGCGAGGAAACGGTCGGGAGAGAGTACGGGCACGGTTATGGGAGCGAGGTGGGCGCCGCCGGCCAGCAACACAATTACGATCACGGCTTTCAACCACAGGCGGCGCGGACGGGAGTTCTCGAGCTCGCCAATTGTTTTTCCGTTGATGGCGGATTCGATCACGACCGCGCCCGCGGCCAGCAACATGGGATATACCGGAGCGAGGTAGTAGCTCTTTCCGTGGAGAACGAAGAAGACGGTGAAGCAAACCAGGTAGCACCAGCCAAGAAAGCGGTAGGGCCTGAGGCGGGTTGAAAAGAGGAGCGCAAACAATCCCGTAAGCCAGATGGGGGCGGTGATGGGATCAATCAATAACGTCTGCTGAAGGAAAAATTGGGGCAGCGGGAGCACTACATCGCGGCCCTCGGCGCGGATGTTGCGCATCAACTCGAGGAAAGGCCAGTGATAGTGCACGTTCCACAGCAGGTTGGGAAGAAAAATCAAGAAGGCGGCTACACCACCCAGCCAGATCCAGGGATTGAGGAACACACGGCGCTGCTCGGTCAGGAGTAGACCGATGACGATGCCGAAGCCGAAGACGGCGATGGAGTATTTCTCTTGCATGCCGAGTCCGGCGACGACGCCGAACCAGAGCCAGTAGCGTGGGCCGGGCGCGCTTGATGGCGAGGATGGCGAACCAGGCGCAGCCCATCCAGAGGTTGGGTTCGAGGCAGTTGGTGCCGAGCAGGCTTCCGTTGGAGAGATATTGCGGCGCGATGACAATGGCAATCGCGCTGAGAAGTAGGGCGAAGCGGCGTCCGCCGAACTCGCGGGCGATGAGCGCGGTTTGCACTACAAGAAGAGACGAAGCCAGTGCCGGAATGAAGCGAATGCTGCGGAGGGAGTCTCCCAGGATGGCGCGGTTGATGTGGATGAGAAAGGGAATGAGCGGAGGCTGGTCGACATATCCCCAGGCCAGGTGATCGCCGCACGAGATGTAGTCGAATTCATCGCGAAAGTAGCCGTAGCGGTTGTTGAAATAGATGTGGAAGAGCAATTTGGCGAGCGCGATGAGCCAGATGATCACCATGCCCCCGGCCAGGAACGATCGGTGGTCGGCGCGGGGCGCGGAGAAGGTTGTGGAAGCGGTGGACACGAGGAAGAAGAATAACGGAAAGAAGCGGGGATGTCATGACGGCGGCGCAGCTTTCTAAGCAATGACGAAGGATACGAAAAACTTTAAGGCGGGAGCATAAACGAAGGTAACGTTCGCTGGGGATTACTCATTTTTTGCAGTTATGAGCTTGTGGTAACGTTGAACTACCTCTTAATTCCATAGGCTTCAATAAGGTTTTTAGGTTCACGTGTCTTCGTCGACTCGCAAACCGGGCATCCACGTCGCGTGGAAAACGGTCACGTATCGCAGTGTGGCGCTGCTGATTCTGGCTGGCGCCGCGGTGTTTTTTGTCGCGGTGCGTTTCACTTTCCCGCAATTTACCGAGAGCGGTATCAGGGCGACCAGCAATTTTGCCAGCCGGGCCTTGGAGCGAGTGGCGGGGATGGCGCCGGCTGCGGGGAGCGGAGTTTCGGTGGCGCAGCAGGCGCATTTCACGGCGCTCGATGGCACTGTGCGGGTAAAGAAGGGCAACGGCAATAGCTGGGTGGCGGCGGATTACAACATCCCTCTGGAAAAGGGCGATGTGGTGCAGACCGCATCGGAAGGTATGGCGAAGGTGGTGTTCAACGACGGCACCAGCTATACCGTGAAACAGGATTCGCTGATCGTGATTGAAGAAAACTCGGCCAACGACCAGCAGCAGACCAACGTGGCCGTGGCCGTGAGCACGGGAACCGTCGATCTTTCGACCGCCACATATTCACAGGGATCGAAGTCGCAGGTCATTGTGGACGGGGCGACGGCGTCGCTGGCTCCGGAATCAACGGCGCAGGTGCACAATGATCCCAAGGCGGATCAGCACGAGATTTTGATGAAAAAGGGCACCGGCGAAGTCACGCGCAACGGCGAAACTGTGCAGTTGGCGAACTGGGAAAAAGTAAGCTTCCAGGCGGCCGAGACGCACATGGAAAAAGCGAAAGATGCAGGGCCGCCGACGCCGATTTCTCCGGCGAACATGGCTCCCATCTTCACGACTGGCGAAGAGACCAAGGACGTGGAGTTCTCCTGGACGGCGATGGCAAACGCGGTGGGTTACCGGCTGCGGATTTCGCGGAATCCCTACTTTTCTTCTACCCTGGTTGACAAGAAAGTAAACACCGCGGATGTTACGGTTACAAGCTTGGGCGAGGGAGCGTACTACTGGATGGTACAGTCGTACGAAGCGTCGGGGAAGGAATCGGTGGAGAGCGAGAAGAACCGTTTCACCATCATTCCCAAGGGCAAGCAGACGGAAGCCATCGACCTGGAGCTGGATCCCTTCATTCAACACGGGCACGTGATTGAAGTGACGGGGAAGACGCAGATCGGGGCTCGGGTGATGGTGAATGGGCGGGAGGTCCCGATGATCACGACCGACGGGACGTTCCATTACTTCACGCCGCCTCTGGCGACCGGCGAAGCTGTTATTACGGTGACCGCGCAGACGGCCCAGGGCGGAGTGAACACGCAGCAGAAGAAGATCATTATTCAGTAGGTGGCGGCAGGGTTCCGGTCAGGAGTACGAGGAACCTTCGGTCCCGGCAGGGTTGCGGAGACTCTCATAGACTAGAGGCTGATGGACTAGAGACTCATAGACTAGAGAGAAGATGCGGCCGCGCCGGATGGCGTAAATCGGGTTCGCCCGGAAACAATGCGATCAACGTGGATCGCGAGAAGAGCTTCGTCAATGTCAAAGAACGGATTTCATTCGTCCCATTCACACAACCTCAGGTCGCTGTTCAGCCTGTTCTCAAGCGACCTGGCCATCGATCTGGGCACGGCCAACACTCTCGTCTATGCCCGCGGGAAGGGCATCGTGGTCAATGAGCCCTCGATTGTCGCCATCAACAAGAACACGGGCGAAGTGGAGGCCGTGGGCAAAGAGGCGAAAGAGATGCTCGGCCGCACGCCGGGTAACATCGTGGCCATTAAGCCCATGAAGGATGGCGTGATCGCCGACTTCAAAGTCACCGAGAAGATGCTGAATTACTTTATTCAGAAGGCGCACAACCGGAAGATGCTGGTGCATCCGCGGATCGTGATTGGAGTGCCTTCGGAGATTACGCAGGTAGAAAAGCGAGCGGTCATGGACTCGGCCTATCGCGCTAAGGCCAGTGAAGTACACCTGGTAGAACAGGCCATGGTGGCCGCGATCGGCGCGGGACTGCCAATTACGGAACCGAGCGGCAACATGGTGGTTGACATCGGCGGCGGCACGACCGACATCGCGGTGATTTCTTTGAGCGGCATCGTCTATTCGCGTTCGGTGCGAATGGCCGGCAACCAGATGGACGAAGCCATCATGAATTATCTGAAGCGGAAATATAATCTGCTGATCGGCGAGCGCACGGCCGAGCAGATCAAGATGGAGATCGGCTCGGCGCATCAGCTCGACAAGCCGATGACGATGGAGATCAAAGGCCGCAACCTGATTGAAGGCGTGCCGAAAACTATTACGGTGGATGACGGCGAGATTCGCGAGGCCCTGAGCGAGTGTGTTTCGACCATCATGAATGCGATCCGCGTGGCTCTCGAGCGCACGCCGCCCGAGCTTTCGGCCGACATCAGCGACCGCGGCATTGTGCTGACTGGAGGCGGAGCGCTGCTGAAGAATCTGGACAAGCGCATCCGCGAAGAAACCGGTCTGCCGGTTTCGATTGCCGACGATCCGCTGTGCAGCGTGGTGCTGGGCACGGGCAAGATGCTCTCGGACTTCAAGCTGCTGAGAAAAATTTCGATCGAATAACAGTGGTCAGTGGCCAGTGATCAGTGGCCAGTCCCGAACTCACTGACCACTGGCCACTAGCCACTGACCACTGTTTTTATGGAATCCGTACTTGGCCGCTACCGCAACCTGACCATTCTGGTGGGAGTGTTGTTTCTGCAGGTGCTGGGGCTGGCGGTGCAGGTGAAGCGCAGCGCTGACGCGGAGAATACGCGTCTGATCCGCGTCTGGGCGGTGGGCGCGATTACTCCCTTCGAACGCGGCCTGGTCTGGCTGCAGAACGGCGGCAACAATCTTCTGCACGATTACCTTCTGCTGCGCGGCGTGCGCGCCGAGAATCGCGAACTCAAAGGCCAGATCGAGCAGATGACGCTGGAGCAGGCGCGGCTGACTGAAGAGGCCACCCAGGCGGAACGGTTGCAATCCCTGCTGGCATTTAAGGAGCTGGTCAAAATCGACACCGTGGCCGCGCAGGTGATCGGCTCCAGTGGAAGCGATCTCTCCCGATCCATCTATATCGACAAAGGCGAGAACGCGGGACTGAAGCCGGATATGGCGGTGATTACGGCGGGCGGCATCGTGGGCAAAGTGTGGTTGGTTTATCCTTCGACCTCGCTGGTGCTGATGATCAACGATCAGAGCAGCGGGGTCGGTGTATTTCTTGAGAAGTCGCGATTGCAGGGTGTGCTGCGCGGAACGCCGAACGGCGAGTTGATTCTGGAACGGGTGATGAGTGATGAGCAGGTCGTTCCCGGAGAAGCCGTGCTGAGCAGCGGAGGCGACCAGATCTTTCCCAAGGGATTGCCCGTGGGCACGGTGAGCAAGGTGGGTCCGGGCAGGGATTTGTTTCTGAACATCAACGTGAAGCCTGCAGCCGACCTGAGCCGGCTGGAGGAAGTGCTGGTCGTAACTCAGAAGGAAGAGCGCGAACCCGTGGCGCAAAGCGGCGCCAGCGTGCGCGCGGCGGATATTCTGGCGCGGCGGCTGCCTTCGGTGCCGGATAAGCCGGTGGCGGTTTCGGCGGGAAACGCTGGCGCGAAGGCGCAGCCGAACGACGCAGGTAAGCCAGTTGCCGCTCCTGCGGCCAAGTTGGTCGCGAAGCCGGCGTCGGGATCGGCTGCTGTCGGCAGCGCGACCGGCGGTGCGCAGCCCGCGAGTGGCGAGCCTCTGAAGAAAGTTGTGCAGAAGCCGGCCTCCGGCGATTCGGCTACCAGGAGTGAGGCGGGAAGCGCCGCCGTGAGCGGCACTGCTGATAACACTTCCGGCGTTAACTCGAACTCTGCGAATTCTCCGGCGAAACCGGCTGCGGCGCAACCCAAGTCCTCGAGTCCGCAACCCGCTCCTCCACCTGCGGCCACCGAAGATAATCCCCACTAGCGTGCCCATCACTTACACATCTGAGGAGCAGATTGAGGTTTACCGGTTCAGCATTCCGGTGACCGTGGGTGTGCCGCTGCTGGCGCTTTTCTTGCAAGCCTTTCTACCGCACCGGTTTCCATTTCTTCGCATTTTCGACTTGCCCCTGCTGGTAACGATTTACTTCGGCATGGCGCGGCGCAACCCGATTTCCGGACTGCTGACCGGAGCGGCGATCGGACTGGTGCAGGACATGCTGGGGCCCTATCCGATCGGGATTTATGGCATTGCGAAGACTGTGGTGGGATATTTAGCGTCGTCGTTGGGTGTGAAGCTTGACGTGGAAAACGCCGGCACGCGCCTGCTGGTGACATTTGGCTTTTATCTGATCCACGCAGCGGTCTATTTTACCGTGGCGCGGGGCATGGTTAACCTGACGCTGAATTGGAGTTGGGGCCGGGGAATCCTGGCCGGACTGGCGAATGCGGTGGTGGGGGTGGTGTTGTACTTTGTGCTGGACAAGTTCAAGCAGAGGACGTGAGCAGTGGTCAGTGGCCAGTGAGATTTGCGCAGACTGTGACTTCCGTTACCCACTCGAGTAAGCCTTCGGCTGCCGCACCGCAGTACAATCAAAATGTGAAAGCTCACATACATTCATTTCCGCGAGGTCGTGACTGGTTGCGGGCCCGGCAAACGCTCACTAGCGTAACTGGCAACTGGCAATTGGACACAGGCAACTGATGTTTAGTCGTGACGACAAAGTATCGCCCATCCGCTTGACGGCGGCGCAGTACATCATCCTGGGCATCTTCCTGGTGCTGGCTTACGGGCTGTGGAAGCTGCAGGTGATGGAGAGCGGGTATTATGCGTCTGCGGCGGAAAAGAACCGTATCCGCAATGTGCCCATTCTTGCGCCGCGGGGAAAGATTCTGGACCGCGAAGGGCGCATCATTGTAGACAACTATCCATCATTTTCCGCGCTGCTGCTGCGCGACTCTTCCCGCGACCTGAATGCGGATGCGGACCTGATTGCACAGGGTCTGCACCTGGATCCGAATGAAGTGCGCGCCCGGATTCGCCATTTCGCCTCGATACCGCAGTACCAGCCGATCTTTCTGAAGGAAGACATCACTCCCGACGAACTGGCGTTCATCGATGCGCATCGCAACGAACTCCCCGAACTCGATACGATCATGGCGCACCGACGCCTGTATCCGCGCAACGGCTTCATGGCGCACCTGATCGGCTACGTCGGTGAAGTGACGGACGACATGCTGAACCAGCCGCAGTTCGAACTCTACAGCCCGGGCGACGTGGTGGGAGTCTCAGGCGTGGAGCGGCAATACAACAACGTATTGATGGGCACGAACGGAGCGCGGCGGGCGCTGGTAAATAGCCATGGCCGCGAAGTGGGATTGCTGGGGGAAACGGATGCGATCCCGGGAAAACAGTTGAAGCTCACGGTCGACATCGACTTGCAGATTGCGGCGGAAGAAGCGCTGGAAGGGAAAAATGGCGCGATTGTCGCCATGGACCCGCGCACCGGAGAAATCCTGGCGATGGTGAGCCGGCCGACGTTCGATCCCAACGATTTTGCGGTGCGGGTGTCGCGCGATCAATGGAGCAAGCTGGTCAATGATGAAGACCATCCCTTGCTGAACAAGGCGATTCAGGCGCAACTGGCGCCCGGTTCGACCTTCAAAGTCATCATGGCCACGGCGGGGCTGCAGGAAGGGATCGCGCAGGATCTGAAGGTCAACTGCACCGGCGGCGCGGAGTTTTACGGCCGCTACTTCAGATGCTGGATCTCCGATCATCATCGAACTCACGGAATTGTCGACATCACCAAGGGGATTTATCAATCCTGCGACGTGTTTTTCTACACGCTGGCGGAGAAGCTGGGGATTGAGCGCATCGCGAAATACGCCACCATGCTGGGCCTGGGACAGAAAACCGGAATCGACCTGCCGCAGGAAGTGAGCGGGGTGATGCCGTCGGAGGAGTGGAAGATCCGCAACTTCAAACAGAAATGGTTTGCGGGAGAAACGATTTCCGTGGGCATTGGGCAAGGCGCGGTGGCGGTGACGCCGATTCAGTTGGCGCGGGCTATCAGCGGCATCGCGAGCGGAGGCATGCTGGTGCGGCCGCATGTGGCGTTCCCCGACGAACTGCCGCCGAATATGACACAGGCATCCAATGCGCCTGACAAAGTGCAGATTCCGCTGGACCCGAAGAATTGGCAGATCATCACCGACGCGATGGCGGATGTCACTTCGCCGGTCGTGGTGGATGCCAACGGCGGCACCTGGTCGGGTACCGCTGGGGCGGCACACCTGCAAGGCATCGATTTTGCCGGGAAGACGGGAACGGCCCAGACCATCAGCGGAGCGGCCAAGGCAAAGATCGCCAACGGAAAAGCCAGATTCAAGAACAACGCGTGGTTCGTGGGTGTGAGCCCGCGGCGGAATCCGGAGATTGTGGTGTGTGTGTTATGGGAGAGCGGCGAAGAAGGGCCGCTGGCCGCCATCGTGGCTTCGCATGTGATCAAGGCATACGTGGAGAAGCAGCGGCGGAATCCCCCGAAGCTGGCGGAGAAGCCGAAGACGGACGGGAAGGTTGAGATTGGTGGAGTGTGGACGGTGCCGGATGCGGATGGCGACGAGCAGAAGCTGCAGGGCGGGCATTTCTTTCTGGATCTGGCGAAGAGGCCGCTGGCGGCTGGCAGGCTGCGCCGGGAGTGCAGTGAGCACCCAGTACCGAGGATCCTTTTCGAGCTGCGGTGAGGGGCTGAAAGGACCTTCGATCCGCATGCGATTCGTTGCGAACCAGCAGCTTGCTCAGGATGACTGCGGTAACTAGGTACTGAGAACTGAGATACTGATGTCACGCTACGTTTCATTTCGCGATTTTGACTGGCTGCTGCTGGTCTTTGTGCTCATGATCTGCGGGCTGGGGGTGATGGAGATCCACAGCGCCACCATCCACACCAAGTTTGCCGGCTCCCACTTGCGCCAGATTTACTGGGTTTTGGGCGGCGTGGGGGCGATGTTTCTGATGAGCGCGGTGAACTACCAGGTGCTGCTCGACCGCATCCACTGGTTTTACATCGCGGCGGTTGCTTCACTGGTAGCGGTGCTGCTGTTCGGGCAGAAGTTTCTCGGGGCGAAGCGCTGGATCAAGATGCCCGGCGGCAATCACTTCCAGCCTTCCGAATGGGTGAAGCTGATCCTCATATTGGCGATGGCGAAGTTTTTCGCGGACTTGCGGCACCGTGAACTTTCCTGGCCAGACTTCATGAAGGCTGGGGCCATCGTCGCGATTCCGATGCTGCTGGTTATGAAGCAGCCGGATCTGGGCACGGCTCTGACCTACGTGCCTATCGCCGTGATGGGAGTGTTTCTGGGTGGGTTGCAGTGGAGGCAGGCATTCGCCGTAGCTGTGCTGGCTGGGGTCGCGGTGGGAGCGGTCTTTTTTATCCCTCAGGTTCACATTTTGAAGTCTTTCCAGAAGCAGCGGCTCACCAGTTTCCAGCACCCGGAAGACGATCCCCAGGGGTCGGGGTACCAAGTTGAGCAATCCAAGATTGCGGTGGGTTCGGGGGGGCTGTGGGGCGGTAAAGGCTCGCAAACACACGGTGCTTTCCTGCCTGTCCCACAAACGGATTTTATTTTTGCGGCGTTTGCGGAAGAGCATGGATTCGTAGGTGCTCTTGGGGTTCTGCTGTTATACTTCATAGTGCTGATGCGTTTGACGCAGAACGCGCAAACAGCGCCCGACCGCGCTGGCACGTTCGTGGTGATGGGTGTGGTGGCTGTGCTTAGCTTCCATATCCTGGTCAACGTTGGCATGGTGGTCGGTTTTATGCCGGTCACCGGAATACCCCTGCCACTGATGAGTTACGGTGGGTCTTCCGTGTTGTTCATGTTCCTGGCGCTGGGGATGGTAATGAACGTTCGAATGCGCCGGTTTGTGAATTAGCCGGCGTAAACCGAAGAAAAACCGGCTGATCCAACAAGATTTGGTAAATAAGGGACTCTTGAACGAGATTCCCGAACACAGGAAGACGGCAGGGAACATCGCTGTGCCAAGGGGCGCAGCCAAAAATATCGATCGCCCTCGCGTAAAGGGGGCATTTCACCGGCTAGCCGAGCAGTAGAAGGCCGGGCAGGATTGAAGCTATAAGTCTGCTGGCAGGGAAACGGCCCCCCGACCGGAAACGGTCTGAGAGTGCGGTCACAAACCCGGCAGACGCAAAGCGAAACAGTGCAAAAGATACCCAAGCTTGTGCAGCGGATTCGGTTAGGGAGCAACCTCCCCAGCCCCAGCCGTCCCCCATGCGGGGCCAGCATCGCGACGCTCCATCCTCCCCTTTCCTTCCTCGCTTCGCCCCGGTGAAGCCTGCCCGACTCTCTTAAATGAGTCAGGGTGGGACCGGAGTATCAATGAACAAAGAGTTATTTGTATCTTCCACGCCGCACGAGACCAAGGTGGGGCTGGTGGAAGACGATCTGCTCGCGGAAATCTACCTCGAGCGCGAAAATGAATACACCCTGGCAGGTTCCATCTACAAAGGCCGCGTAACCCGCGTGCTTGCCGGGAATGCAATCGGCCTTCGTCGACATCGGCCTGGAGCGCGACGCCTTCCTCTACGTTTCCGACTTTATGGAGTTGGAAGAGCACGACGAGGATTTAACCGACGTCGTGCCGGCAAATCGCGGAGTGCAGGACCTGCGTCCGCAACCGGGCCAGAGTACAACGTCTGAAGAGGCAGAACAGCACCTCGAAAACGCAACCTCTGCCGAAGGCCAACCGGCATTTGATCAGACTTCAGAGACTGGGGAACACAGCACCGAAGCCCAGCATTCTGCTTCAGGAAGCACGCCTCAAGAGTCTTCCGATGGCGGGGACCGTGAGCGCGGAGGTTTTCGAGGACGCCGCCGTCGGCGTGGCGGGGCGTGGCGGGCGATGGCCGCAACGAGGGACGAAGCGAAGGGCGAGATGACGGACGCGGGCGCAGCCCGGAGCCGCACTTTTCGCGGCCCCCGATCGAGAGTGTTCCCGTGCCGGTCGCTCCGCGAGTCCACGAATCGGGAAGATCCCAGCAGTTCGGGCCGCCGGCAGGATACCAGCCGATATTGCTTCCCGGAGAATCGATCTCCAAGTACCGAGGCCTTACGCAGCCACCGACAGTGCAGGGGCGGCGTTCGCCGGACACTGCAAGTGAAACGAGTTCCGCCGCGGCCGCGCCAGTTTCCGCGGCTCCCGTCGCCGCAACTTTCCCGGACGATGAACCCATCTTTGCTAGCGCTAATGCCAGCGCCGCTCCCGTTGCCGAAGCGGTCGAGGAGCGTGACGACTCACACTACGTGCAAGAAAATCATGTCGAAGCGGCCTCGAGTGCAGCCTCGACTTCGGTCGATTGGAACCGTGAATTTCGTCGGCAAGAGCTGGCGGACCAGGCTGCTTCCAGTGGAGCTAGCGACGCTCGAGAGATTACGGAAGAGG
Source organism: uncultured Acidobacteriaceae bacterium (assembly GCA_963743115.1). Taxonomy (GTDB): domain Bacteria; phylum Acidobacteriota; class Terriglobia; order Terriglobales; family Acidobacteriaceae; genus Sulfotelmatobacter. The sequence continues at coordinate 21,474 of CAVUOM010000007.1, forward strand.
TGGTCGAAGAAGAGAGGGAGGCAACAACTCGATTCGAGCATTCGGATCGGCCCATTCTTCCGGCCCGCGAAGCTCGCGAACAAGAAGCCCCGGCTTTCGCGGCTCCGGTTTTTGCGACCCCGGGAACGCTCGAAGAGGAGACCATCGACGAGGAAGAAGCGGATACCGTCCGCTATGAAGAATCGTCGGACGAAGGCTACGACGAATTTGAGGAAGAGACTCGAGCGCCCGGCCAGATTTCCGAGGTCCGCGAAACTGTGGATGAGATCCACATGGCGTCGTTGGCCGACGCGGGCGTAACCCCTGCTGCAGGAACTGCGGAGGGTGAGGAAGATACGGAAGAATTGGAACTGGAAGAGGCACAAGCCGAAGCCGAAGCCCTGCTCGACGCCGAAGCGCGCGGCAACGGTACAGTCGATGCCCGCGCCGAGGTTCGTGCTCCGGCCGCAACGGCTGGTTACACGCAGCGGGCACCGCGTCCGCGTCCCGGCTTCGACCGGCAGCGCGGTGGACGCCGTGGTGGCGGACGCCGCCTCCCGCGCCGCGAGGCGCACGAGGTTCCGAAGATCAGCGATTTGCTGAAGGAAGGCCAGGAAATCCTGGTGCAGATTGCCAAGGAGCCCATCGGCAAGAAAGGCGCGCGCATCACCAGCCACATCGCGCTGCCGGGACGGTTTCTCGTCTACATGCCGACGGTGAACCATACCGGAGTGTCGCGCAAGATCGCATCGGACGAAGAGCGCCAGCGGCTGAAGCGCATCGTCATGAGCGAGCGCGAAAACGGCCACGGCGGCTTCATCGTCCGCACCGCGGCGCAGAATGCGGGAGAAGACGAACTGCGCGCGGATATTCGCTTTCTCAAGGGCTTGTGGAATGACATCAAGACGCGCTCCGAGGCTTCGAAGCCACCGGCGCTGATCTACCACGACCTCAACGTAGTCGAGCGCGTGCTGCGCGACCAGGTGACGAGCGATTTCTCTGTAATCTGGGTCGACACCGAGCCGGAGTACGAGCGCATTCTCCGCTTCTTTAATCGTTTTCAGCCGGGGCTGGTCAAGCGGGTGAAGCTCTTTACCAAAGAGACGCCGCTGTTCGAGCAATTCGGCCTGAAAGAAGAGATGGACAAGGCGCTCAAGTCGAAGGTCTGGCTGAAGAGCGGCGGCTACATTGTGATCAACCAGACCGAGGCACTGGTCGCAATCGACATCAACACCGGCAAGTACGTGGGCAAGACCTCGCGGCTTGAAGACACGATCGTCAAGACCAACGTGGACGCGATCAAAGAAATTGTGCGGCAGATTCGGCTGCGCGATCTGGGTGGCATCATCATCATCGACTTCATCGACATGGATGAGCGCCGCAACCGCCAGCGCGTGATGCAAGCATTGGAAGAAGAACTCCGCCACGATCGCGCGCCTTCGAAAGTTCTCCAGTTCAATGATTTCGGCCTGGTTGCCATCACCCGCAAACGGGTGAAGCAATCGCTTGAACGCACCATCGGCGCGCCTTGTCCCTACTGCCAATCCACCGGCTACGTGAAGTCGCTGACCACGGTAGCGAACGAGATTTACGTGGAGATGCGCAAGATCGCCAAGCATCTGGAGCACGAAGACGTGATGCTGCGCGTGAATCCGGATGTGGCCAAGGAGTTGAAAGCCAACAATGGCCGCCTGCTGAACGAGATGGAAGAGCTGACCAAGCGCACTATCATCGTGAAAAGCGATCCTGCGTTGCACCAGGAGCAGTTCGATATCAATTAGGCATCCAGCGCTAGCTTTAAAAAGGGACGGGCTTAAATCGCCCGTCCCTTTTCTTTTAGCCCGTCCCTTCTTTTCGAGGGAGAGTATGGCGACCATTTTCCGTACCATACAGGATGGTAATTGCTATGGTAAGATAAATGCCATGACGACTACCCTGACCATTGATCGGGCCGGACGGCTTGTTCTGCCCAAGCCTGTGCGGGAAGAGCTTCAACTGTCCGCGGGAGACTCCTTGGAACTGGAGAGTTCGGAGGATCAAATCGTTCTGCGTCCAGTGCGAGGGGCCGCGACCATGCGGAAAAAACAGGGCGTCTGGGTAATGCGAACCGGGAAACCGCTTTCCGCGGAAGCCGTAAACCAAGCCATCCGCAAAATTCGCAACGAACGTGGGCGCGTTGATGCCGGCTCCCTGCGCTCCTCTCGCCGCCGCAGTGAGAAAACCAGTTGAAATGGTTCTTTGATACCTCGGTGCTTATTCCAGCTTTTGTGGAAGACCACGAGGATCACGACCGCTGTCTGGCTGCTTACGCTCCGTCCAATAAACGAATCGCATGCTGTGCCGCTCACAGCCTCGCCGAGGTCTATGCCGGGGTGACGCGCTTGCCCGGTGTATTTCGGGCAAGCCCTGCGCAAGCACTACTTTTCCTTAGCGACATGGAAGATCACCTCACAATCGTCTCGCTCGATAGTGCCTCATACTTGAAGGCCATTCGACAGGCCTCGGCGAACGGAACCGTGGGTGCGACGATCTACGATGCGCTCCTGGCAGCATGTGCCATCAAAGCCCGGGCAGAGACCATCTATACCGACAACGAGAGGCACTTCAGGATGTTCGGCGCCGAAGTCGCCAGACGAGTCAAGAGACCCTAGCTGAGGAATGCAGCGCCCATATGGGGATGGCCAGTGCGACAGCAAGCCCGCTCCTCGCTTCGAAAATGGGCGGCTTCAGCCGTGCCGCCCGGCGCCACTAAAAGACTGGGGCCTCAGCCTCCGGGAACGTAAGGTCAAGCGTGGCGCTGTGAGTGCAGAGGCGACGTTATGCCAATTATGGCCGTTGGAGGGCAGCGGTTGATATGACCTTGGACTTGTCAGGGTTGAGAGGGTCGTACGCTACCATTACTCGAGGGCCTTCCGAGTATCGAATTGCGTCGTTTGATTCGACTGATGTAGCGCCGCCGAAGGTATCTTGGCCCACTTCGAAGCTGTAACTGATGAGGGAGTGCGAACCGTCTTGGACGACGGAACCAACCCGCCCTTCGGTTGTCGGCCACTGGACGAAGAGGTTGGATAGGTGGTATGCGAGATTCGGCCAGCAAAGGAAACAAATGCCAGTTAGTCCCGGGACCACACGCGCGACAGCAGGTCCGGGCAAGCCCGCGCCAAGCACATAGCCAGCCCCAACCACCGTCCAACGTACGGCCTTGGCAGTACCGCTGAGCCTATAGTCCACGCCGGCCTTTCTACGAATCGCCCAGAAGACGAACCAAATGCCAATGGACTTTTCCACGAGAAAGCTAACGTGGGAAATCAGCGTTCGGAATTCCATGTTGGCCAATAATGCCATCGCGAATCCCCAACTGTCGATAACTGGCGATAAATCGCACGAGCAAATGCGCCTTGTGAGACAGAAATTGCCTACTTTCGTAGACTTGACGCGACGATCACTTTGGCCGACGCTACAGAGTTCACACGAGTTCTTTGACAATCCGACCAACCGACCTAAGTCTTTGCGGCTCAAGATTTTGTCCGCAAGTTATTGCAGCCAATAGATCAAACTCGATTTTGGCGCTAACCCGAAGATTCCAATAGATCAGGGGGGAGGGGGTACCAGCGGCAACAACCTTCCAAAAACCGGAAGCCCAATCGCTCCTCGCGACCGAAACCAGGAGCTAGAAGTAGAAAACCAGAAACGATGGTCACCTCCGGCTGGTGCCTTTCGTTAGGCGCGGATTACACCTTTGGGATGCGACAGGATGCACTGCGTTGGGTTCTCCTAATGGGGAGCAGAGCGGCTCCGGAGGACCTATGCAGCGAGTGGCTTGGCTGGTTTTCTTGGTAGGACTATTACTGAATGCAGCTGCAATGGCGCAGTCTCAGGCCGGGGATTCGCTGGCCGACATTGCCCGTGCGAACCGCGCCAAACAGCAGCAGCAGGAGGCAGCCGGAACGCCGCCCAGAATAATTACGAATCAGGATCTTCCCTCGGCCCCATCGGGAATCCCGGAGTCCGTCGAGCCGATGACAACGGTATCCGGCGTGAAGCGGTCCGTGGACAGCTATTCGGAGCAGCGCGCGAATCAGCGGCAGCTTGCCGAACTGCGGTCCGGCGAGCAGTGGAAAGCGCGGATCCAAGACCAGGAAGCGCGAATTGCAGATCTGCAGACGCGCATCGACCGCGTAAACCAGGCGATGCATGCCGCGGTCGGCACGGCGCAGTACGACACCCCGGTGAACCGCTACCAGTCGATTCAGATGGAACGCCTGGCGCACATGCAGGAGATGCTGGACCAGCAGCAGCGAAGACTCTCGATGATGCAAGACGCAGCCCGGCTCACGGGCATGGGACAGTAGCAAACCTCGCAACGCAAGGGGAAACTCACCCTTCGGCCCGCAACCCGCGAAGCCGCGAAGTAGGACGTCCGCAACCACGAGCGATCCGAGTTTCTTGCATTCCAGACACCTGCTAAAATCACAATTCTTTTATTGAGGTCTTCTGTCTGGGACTTCTTTCCTCGAATCAGTCAAATCTCATCAAACGATGAGCGGGAGATAATTCCGATGCAGCGTAGAGACTTTCTAAAAAGTACCGCCGCTGTTGCCGTTGCTTCACAACTTGGAATCGGTAGAGCGCAGGCCAAAGTTCCCGCCCACAACTGGGGAAACTACGATTTCGGCTCCGGTCCTCAGGTCATAGATCGCCTCGATCAGGGTCCGTTCCCGCAATACCCGCCTGATGCCGTTATTCCCACGGACGATGTGGTGATGACCACCACCGCTTCCGAAGACGTCGTGCCGAACTATGGCAAGGGACTGGTCACCTACATCACGGCAGACAGCGGCACGGAGGAAATCAAGTCGGACAATATTCCGCAGGCTATCGAAGACCTGGTTCGATTTCCGCTGGGCCAGCAGCTTTATATCCGCCCGACGTGGAGGGAAGTGCAGCCGCGGCCTGGGACGCCTGGAACTGCCCGACTATGTGAAGCTCGTTCTTGATTTAGCGAAGAAGAACAACAAGCGGGTCGGATTGCGAATTCAGATGTGCGCCCCGGACTATAAGCGCGAAGCGGCTCTTCCGGATTTTGTCCTCGACAAAGTTCCGAAAGTTGATCTGGTGAATGGTGCAGATCAGGAGGACGTCGCTGCGGGAAAACGATTCTTGGATAATCCGCATTCGAAGTACCAGCCCCGCTATGACCATCCTTTCTTTCAACAGGCATTCAAAGAACTGGTGGGACAATTGGCGGCGGAATTCGATGGTAATCCGCTGGTCGAATATATCGATACCTTCATGTATGGCTTCTGGGGCGAAGGGCACACTTGGCCGTTTGCCAACAATCCTTTCCCCGATTACCAGACCGCGGAGCGCACCTGGGTCCACATGCTCGAAGTGCAGCTCGAAAACTTCAAGAGAACTCCGCTACTCACCAATACTCAACCGGACTTTAGCCGCGTGGGCAATTCAGAACTATTGGACCGCACCGTCCGCAGTAACAATTGGATTCGCAGCGACACCATCTTCATCGAGAACGAGCAGATTGAAGCGCTCAGCAATCGCCCGCCGTGGACCGCGGCCTTGCTTGAGCAAGGTCTCCCTGGCAAACCTCCCGATCCCAACGCCGGAGTCGAAGGAATATCTCCTGCCGAGAACATGATCGACCATGTGATTGATATCGGGGCGAATTACTGGTCGCTGTGGAACTTTCACCAGATCAACGCCAAAAATCTGATGACCTACTACCAGGCTTATCCGGCGGCGTTCGACCGGATCAATCGCCGAATCGGCTATCGCGTGAGGCCGTCCTTTATCTGGAGCTATAAGAATGATGGTTCGACGGGGCTGATCGTCGGCTTCGCCAACGACGGAATCGCCGGCGTGCCGGGCATATTAAGAGTGACCGTGGAGAGCGAGGACGGAAAGGTGCTCAAGAGTGGTTGTCTCGATGCCGGTTACCCGTTGCCGGGGAAGATACGGCAGGCCCGGTTCGTGCTTCCAGGAGTCAGCGATTGGAAAGGATTGAAACTTGGAGCTGAGATCGAAGTGAAGAGAATGCGCTATCCCGTGCGCTGGGCTTGTCACCAGAAGCTGAACGATGACGGCTCGCTCACACTGCGTCCCAACCTGCGTCAGCAGGTCTAAGCTGCGACGGTTCGGGTGTTACTGTACTGAGCGAATCCCGCAGCAGGGAAACCCTGTATGGGCGATAATGTTTTTGCCTTGCAAATTCCCCGACATCAGGAGCGACCAGCATGTCAGCATTGACCGAACCCCAAGCAGGCGTTCTCTCGCGCCGCCGTTTCTTTCGCTGGGCCAGTTCGCTCGCCGCAGCTCTAGGCGCGGCTCCTCTGGTTTCCTCGGCCAAGGCTCTTTCATCGCCCGACGCGCCGGCGGATGGTGAGGACTATTATGCCAAGCTCGGGGTCCCCACGATTATCAACGCCGCCGGAACCTATACCACGCTGACGGCCGCCTGCATGCCCCCGGAGGTTTTAGCTGCAGTGCAGAAGGCTGCGCTCCATCCTGTCCGTCTGCATGATTTGCAACAGAAGGCAGGCGAGTACATCGCGCGTCGACTTAAGTGCGAAGGGGCGGTGGTGACTTCGGGAGCCTCAGGAGCGATCAGCCTGGCGACGGCCGCTTGCCTGCAGTATGCCAACAACATCACTATTCTGGACATGCCGCAGGCCATCGACGGTAAGAAGAATCAGGTGATCGTGCAGCGCGCGCACCGCTATGAGTATGACCGCGCTATGTATCTTTGCGGGGCGCGGGTGACGGAGGTGGTGACGCTTGACGACTATAAGCGCGCGTGCGCCGCGGGCAACGCGGTGATGACGAATTTTTTCAATGCTGCGGAAGATGAGGATGGGATCGCAGGTAGCGCACAGATCGGTCGAGAAGAGTGGTTGCGAGTGGCGCACGAGTACAAGATTCCGTGCCACCTGGACGCGGCTGCTGACATGCCTCCGATCTCGAATTTATGGAAGTACACCGGCATGGGTTTCGATCTTGTCGCGTTTTCCGGGGGCAAGGGAATGCGCGGTCCGCAAAACGCAGGGCTCCTTCTTGGCCGCAAGGTCTTGACCGACCTCGCTCAGGAGAATAACAATCCGGGAGACGGAATCGGCCGCGGCATGAAGGTTGCCAAGGAACAGATTGTGGGCATGGTGGCCGCCGTCGACTGGGTTCTTTCGCATACTGAAGAGTCGATGCAAGGCGATTACGAGAAGCGAGCGGATCTCATCGCCAGTGCGATGAAGGGCATCCCTTCAGTTAGAACGGAGACGGTGATTCCCAGGATTGCCAACCACGTTCCCCATCTCCTCATACGCTTCGATCCCGCGGTCACTGGCATCACCACTACTCAGATCGTCGAAGCTCTGCGTAGGGAAACACCTTCGATTGAGCTGAACCCGAACACCGGCCAAAAGCCCAACCAGGGCATCCCAGCGGACGCAAACACGCTGGTGGTTGGAGTGTGGATGCTGCAGCCCGGCGAGGACGAGATCGTCGCGCGGCGAATTCGCGCGGTACTCACGAAAAAAGCGTGAGGTTCCGGGGCAATTTTCATAGACATTTGGCAGCGGCGAGTGCGAACTGCTTCTAGCTACCGGGATGTGCCAGAGCTTTCACGGCCAGATCAGAGCGCTCACGCAGTTTCTGCACGGTTTCGCGGATGGCTTTGGCTGATGCAGCGTCTTTGCTTTCGGCCGTTTTGGCTACGCCCGCGGCCTCTTCGGTGGTGGCGCTGGCAACATCGAGCAAGACTACCAGCGCGTCGGCGTGGAGCTTCCACAGCGAGGACATGCTCTGGCTGCGTTTGAGTTCTTCGAGTTCGGTGTTGACGCGGGCCACGCAGGAAACCAGGCGGATCAAGGTGCGGGCAACGTCGGCGCGAAGGCTTTTCTCTTCGAGGAAGCTGGCGTTGTAGGCTTCGGCTTCGGGCGCGGTGAGCGTGAGATTAAAGAACCGCATCGGCACGATCTGGCGGTATTTGGGATCGGCCACGCGGACGAAAACGCGAATCGATTCCTCGACGCGCCGCAGCTTGCTTTCTTCGGCGGAGATTTGCTGCGCCGTAATCGCCGGAGGCTGGAACGCCTGAGCTGCGACGGGCGCTTTGGTCGCGGCAACCCGGGCAGGTTTGGCAGCGGCAGCCGATCCGCGGGAAGCTCGCGGTTTGTCCCCTTCGGCCGGCGCCAGCAGCGACCGGCGAATGGGCGGACGGCGGTCTAATTCTTTTTTCAAGCGCGACACGCGGCGAAATTTTTCCAGCGCACCGTTGTAGTCGGCCTGGAGCATTTCTTTCTGCTCGATCGCGGCCACGTGTTCGACGGTGACTTCCACGCCGTCGACCGTGCTTAGAATGCTGCCTCCCATTTCATCGAGAGCCTGCGCGAATTGTTTGATCTCACCGAGAGCCTTGGTAAAAAGCTGGTCAAAGCGCGCGCCGAACGCGGCATTGTGCGCGGCAACCGTGGCCAGCACGCCGGGATGATAGAACGAAGCATCCAGCCAGCGCTTCAGTTCGCGCACGCGCGAAACAATGCCGGAATCGATTAGCGAATTGAAGTCGCGATAGCGGGCAATCTCTTCCCGCAACGGATCGAAGTTGCGCAGCAGCTGCACATGCTCTTCGGGTAGCGAGGGCACGTCGGTATCGGCGAGAATCTCGATCAGGGCGATTTCAAACGGAGAAAGCGGCAGCGCTCCGTCCAGCCCGTAGCCGTGCTGCTGCCATTGACCCTGCACTCGAGGATGGCGGTAAAGGAATGTCGCAATCAGATCGGTCTTGTCGCGGTTGACTTCGCTGGCCTCGCGGCGGCGCACGAAGTAGCGAAGCAGAGCCTCGGCGACCTCTGAATCCGTGTCGGGAGTGAGCGCCTGACGCAGCATGGCAGGGGTGATGGCCATGTCGAGCAGGTGCAGCCAGCGATACATCCGGGAAAGTGTTTCCGGCAGGTCGCCTTCGGAGTGGCGAAGCGAGACCTCGTCTAGCCCGCTCGGAATAGGGACGTCTCCGCCGAGCGAGTCGCGTAACAGTTTTTGATAAAAACCCTGGACTGTCGCCAGGATTGCCAGCTCAAACTTAAGGTCCTCGGCCAAAGAGACGCTCCGCGAGCGAGATCCTCCCCGTCGATTGGGGGAATTCTTTACTGCTGTTCAAGTAAAGACGAAAGTCACTGGGTACCGCAAGTTACTACCGGAGCGGGACTACCACGCTGGTTTTCATTTTCCGGAAGTACATGGACTTCCGCGTGGGCAGGGGCTGTGTTTCAAAACACGACAGTCTTTTTGCCGTAAAGAAGTACACGGTTCTCTACGTGCCAGCGGACGGCGCGAGAGAGGACGACTTTCTCGAGGTCGCGGCCTTTGCGGATGAGGTCTTCGACAGTGTCGCGGTGGGAGACGCGAACTACATCTTGTTCGATGATGGGACCGTCGTCGAGGATTTCGGTGACGTAGTGACTGGTTGCGCCGATCAGCTTGACGCCGCGCTCGAAGGCCTGATGGTAGGGCCGGGCTCCGACGAAGGCGGGCAGAAACGAATGGTGAATATTGATGATGCGCTGCGGGTAGCGGTTGACGAAGTCGTTGGAGAGAATCTGCATGTAGCGGGCGAGGACCAGGAAATCGGCTTTGCAGGTTTCGATCAGCGAGTGGATCTGTGCTTCGGCCTGCTGCTTGTTGTCTTTTGTTATCGAGATAACGTTGTAAGGGATTTTGTAGAAATCGGCAATGGACTGATTATCGGGGTGGTTTGAGATGATCAGCGGGATTTCGCAGGCGAGTTCGCCACTCTGCTGGCGGTAGAGGAGATCGACCAGGCAGTGATCGTACTTCGAGACGAGAATGATCATGCGCGGGCGATGCGAGGACTGCGCCAGCCGCCATTTCATTTGAAACTTTTCTGCGACGGGTGAGAAATGTTTGCTGAAATCGGTTAGGTCTCTATCGGTGAGATCTTTATCAGGAAGATCAATGTCGAAATCTTTGGGATCGAACTCGACGCGCATCAGGAAGAGTCCGGATTCTTCGTCGGCGTGCTCGTCGGCGTGCAGGATGTTGCCGCCGTGACGGTAGACGAAGTCGGCGATCGTGGCGACCTCGCCTTTGGCGTCGGGGCAGGAAACGAGGAGGATGGCGGAATTGTGCATAGTGAACTTCCAATTCGGTCGGCTTTCTTCCGTCTTCCTCCAGTGATCTCAGAGGGGGTGTTCCGGGTGAGGTTATCGCACCTCGACTGCTGGATAGTCCTCGATATACTCCTCACCGTTGCAGCCGTAATAGGCAACCTTGCGCGCGATGAGATCGACATCGTAACGCACAACACCGGCGCGCCAACTCGCCGCGAGAAACTCGGGAAACGTACTCTTGCCTGCCTGGTCGGTGCGCAATGCAGCGATCAGGGCTTCGCGGTTGAATGGAGGCACGTCAACCGTGCCCGAGGACAATGGTGTGCCTACTGTCACGACCGGCCCGTTCCCGGTTAGATATAGACTCTGACACGCCGGCAAGTACCAGAGATTGCGGGTTACACCGGCTCGCCGCAGAGTTTCGGCAAGATACGGGAATCCACCGACCTTTGGGCGACCCTCCATTGCCCGTTTTTGGGCGGACTGTAAGTTTTCTATCGCGTTGCTCACGGAAATTATCCTCTACTGAACCAAAGCTACTTCTTCAGCGCCTTCACAATCTCACGTGCGGCGTTGGCGCCGGAACCCCCGGTTAGCCCCGCGCCGGGGTGCGTACCGCTACCGCACAAGAACAATTTTTCAATCGGCGTCTTGTAGCGTGCCCAGTCGAGCAGTGGACGCATGGTGAAGAACTGGTCGAGCGCGAGGTCACCGTGGAAGATTTGTCCACCGGTTAGTCCGTAGACTTCTTCGAGATCAAGCGGCGTGATGATTTGGTGCGTGAGGATCATCTCTGGCAAGTTGGGCGCATATTGAGCGAGGGTTTGCACAACTGTTTGGCCGAGCGCTTTGCGCTGGTCTTCCCAGTCACCTTTCAGTTTGTAAGGCGCGTACTGCATGTAGATTGACATCACGTGCTTGCCGGCGGGCGCTAGCGTGGGATCGGTCAGCGACGGGATGGTGACTTCGAGATAGGGTTGGCGCGAGAAATTGCCATACTTGGATTCATCGAAAGCGCGCTCGAGATAGTCAATCTCGGGGCCGATGTGAATGCGTCCCTTAAGCGCGGCGGCATCGCCGTTTTTCAGAGCAGTGAAGTTTGGCAGCGCGGAAAGCGCGAGGTTGACCTTGGCTACCGTGCCGTTGCCGCGGTAATGCTGCAGTTTCTGCACGAAGTCTGGGGAAAGATGTGTGGGGTCGGTGAGCTTGAGCAGGGTGCGTTTCGGATCGGCGTTGGAAATGACTGCATTGGCGCTGATCTCTTCGCCGGTCGAGAGCAGCACGCCGGTGGCGGCGCCGTCTTTCACGCGAATTTCGATCACTTCGGCGGCGGTGCGAATCTCAGCTCCGGCTGCCTTTGCCGCGGAAGCCATGGCTTCGGTGAGTGCGCCCATGCCTCCGGCGGCGAAGAACGCTGAGCCTGCGGGATGAGAATCGCCGGCCGCGCGGATCAGCAACTGCAAAGCGCTTCCGGCCGACCATGGCCCGAGGAAAGTTCCGAAGATTCCACGCGCCGCGATGACGGCGCGCAATAGTTCAGTCTCGAAATATTCTGCTACCAGATCAGCCACGGCCATCGGTCCCCAGCGCAGGACGCGGTACATATCGCGCTTGCCGAGGTTGCGCAGGGCGCGGCCGGTTTTGAGCATGCTCCAGAGATCGCCGCCGCTGGGGTGGTCGATATCAGGCGGTGTGGTGGCGAGCGCTTCCGCGATTACTTTGCTGATCTTTCCCAGAGATTTTTCGAACTCTGGATATTTGGCCGCGTCTTTTTGTGAGAAGGCGGCGATCGATTGCGCGGATTTGTTTTCGTCCTGATAGAGCGAAAGGGCGCGACCGTCGGGCGAGAGCGCGGTGACGCAGGTGTCTGGCGTGATCAGCCTCAGGCCATGTTTTTCCAGTTGCATGTCGCGGACGATGTCTGGACGAATGGGGCCGGCCGTGTGCGCCAGCGTGGAGCAACGGAAGCCGGGATGAAATTCACCGGTGATCGCGGCCCCGCCGACTTGGGCGCGGCGCTCGAGGACTAACGGTTTGAAGCCGGCTTTTGCGAGGTAGAACGCGGTGACCAGGCCGTTGTGGCCGCCGCCGATGATGACGATGTCGCGTGCGCCGGACTTTCCGTTTGTGCTCATATAGTGAGTTTTCCAGATGCACGGGGAGAGCGCCTTGGCGCGGCCGAGTGCGGTTCAACGCGTGGGGGTCCCTTCGGCAAGCTCAGGGCAGGCTCTTCGACTGCGGTTGTTCTTCGCGCTTGTGGCGCGAAGAACAATCCTCGCTCAGGATGACAAAGCATATTTTTACGCGGCTCCCTTGCTGTCTTTCAACATTTCCAATGCTGCGAGGCGGCCGGGGGCGCCCATGATGCCGCCGCCGGGATGCGTAGCTGAGCCGCACATGTAGAGATTCTGGATGGGGGTGCGGAAGCGTGCGTATCCCGGCGCGGGCCGCAGAAAGAAAAGCTGTTCCAGAGAAAGTTCGCCCTGGAAGATGTTGCCTTCGCTTAAGCCCCACTCGCGTTCGAGATCGAGCGGGGTGATGACTTGCTTGTGCAGGATGATGTCTTTGATGTTGGGCGCGTACTCGGCGATGGTGTTGACCACCGTGTCGCCGAAAGCTTCCTTTTGATCGTCCCAGTTCAAGCCGGGGCGCAGCTTGTAAGGTGCGTACTGCACGAAGCAGGAGAGCACGTGCTTGCCCGGCGGCGCGACTGAGGGGTCGGTGAGCGACGGGATGACCATGTCGATGTAAGGTCGGCGCGAAAAATTCCCGTACTTGGCATCGTCGTAGGCGCGCTCCATATATTCGACACTTGGGGAAATTGAGATTGCGCCGCGCAGGTGTGCACCGGGTCCGGGCATGGCTTTGAAGTTCGGCAGCGCATCGAGCGCCATGTTCACCTTGCCGGAAGATCCGCGATATTTGAAGCGGTTGATGTCTTCGAGAAAGTCGGCGGGCAAGTGCTCGGCTTCTATGAACTTGTTGAAAGTGAGGCGCGGATCGACGCTAGAGGAAATTGTTTCGGCGTAGATTTCGTCGCCGTTCGAAAGAACCACGCCTTTTGCTTCGCCATCCTTGACGATGATTTTCGCGATGGCAGCTTGCGTGCGGATTTCGACTCCAGCTTCGCGGGCGGCGTCGGCGATGGCGTTGGAGATTGCGCCAGTGCCTCCACGGGCGAAGCCCCAGGCGCGGAATGCGCCGTCAATTTCTCCCATGTAGTGATGGAGCAGAACGTAGGCCGTGCCGGGCGAGCGCACGCCGAGGAAAGTGCCGATGATTCCTGACGCCGACATGGTGGCTTTGAGCACGTCGGTCTCGAACCATTGGTCCAGAAAATCTATCGCGCTCATGGTCATGAGCTGGACCTGGTTGTATTTGTCGTAGCTCGACATGCCCTGGAAGCGGCGTCCGATGAAAAGCAGCTTCATCAGTTCGCGCGGGTTCAGCGTGTTTGGGTCGGGCGGCACCATGCTGAGAATCGGCTTTACGAAGCGGCACATGGCTTGCATGGCTTTGCCGAATTCGTCGTAGGCTTCGGCGTCCACGCGGGAATGGCGCGCGATCTCGCGGTGAGTCCTTCCGTGGTCGTTCACGCGCCATAAGTAATCCCCACTGGGCATAGGGGTGAAAGTGCCGTCGAGCGGAAGAATTTCGAGACCGTGGCGCGGCAGGTCGAGGTCGCGGATGATTTCCGGGCGCAGCAGTGAGACGACGTAAGAGCAGACGGAGAACTTGAAGCCGGGGAAAACCTCTTCGGTGCAGGCAGCGCCACCGAGAATATGGCGGCGTTCGAGCACCAGAACTTTCTTTCCGGCACGAGCGAGGTAGGCGGCGTTGACGAGGCCGTTGTGGCCGCCGCCGATTACGATTACGTCATATGAATTGGGCATGACCTCTTAGCCTTTAGCTGTCAGCTTGCAGATTGAGAATGGGGACGAGGAATATTAGCGCAGTTTCGGGGTGCGCGTATTAGAGGCCGCTGGGAAGGACACTCCAGCTGCGAAGGACAGTCGACAGAATTGATGTGAGTAAGCGCATGAATCGAATCGCTATTCTATCGGGAATGCGATGTTTTGTCTGCAAGATTAGTCGCCCTGGAGATTCGTGGCACGGGAGATCCCTCGCACCGCTGAAGAACGCGGGTCTTCGGGACGACGCATTCGATGAGGGGTCTGACGTATAATCTCGCTTCGACTTAATTCTTTCGAGGATATCCCTTTGCCCATTGGAACCGCGTTTCACGAGAGAACTTTTCCGCTTTGCCACAGCTTGAATTACCGCGAGTGGTCGGGATACTACACGGTCAGCGTGTATGAGGTACATCACGAGCATGAGTACAACGCGATCCGAAATGCGGCGGCGCTGATCGATATTTCTCCACTCTACAAATATTTGATCACCGGCAAAGGCGCGACGCGGCTGGTGAACCGCGTGATCACGCGCGACATCAACAAGGTGAAAGTGGGGCAGGTGATTTACTGCTGCTGGTGCGATGAAGACGGCAAGGTCATCGACGACGGAACGATTTCGCGGCTGGAGGAAAATGTTTATCGCTGGACGGCGGCCGACCCGAGCCTGCGCTGGTTCCGCCAGAACGGCCTGAATATGGATGTGCAGGTCGAGGATATTTCCGAGAAGGTTGCGGCCCTGGCTTTGCAGGGGCCGACTTCTGCGAAGCTTTTGAAAACCGTTGCTGACGCCGACATTGCGAATTTGAAATATTTTCGCGTGACTCGTGGCAAGATTGCGGGCGTGCCAGTAGATATTTCGCGGACCGGATATACCGGCGATTTGGGATATGAAATCTGGGTCCCACTAAAAGAAGCCAACGATGCGGTGAAAGTGTGGGATGCGCTGGCGGAAAAGGGCAAGCAGTTTGATCTGCACGCAGCGGGCATGCTGGCACTGGATGTGGCGCGCGTGGAAGCTGGGTTGTTGCTGATTGAAGTGGATTACTCGAGTTCGAAGAAGGCGCTGATTCCGTCGCAGAAGTACTCGCCGTATGAGTTGGGCTTTGGCAAGATGGTGCATCTGGAAAAAGAGAATTTCATCGGCAAGCGCGCGTTGGAGTTGGATACGAAGAATGGTGTATCTCGGCAACTCGTCGGAGTGGAAGTGGACTGGACCGATGTGGAAACGCTCTATGAGCGATATGGGCTGACTCCGGCCGCGCCGAGCCAGGCTTCGCGCGTGGCTGTGCCTTTGTACTCGGGAGAGAAACAAGTTGGTAAAGCCACCACCACGAGTTGGTCGCCGATTCTGAAGAAGATGATTGCGCTGGCTAGCGTCGAGACTGAGCATTCGAAGCTGGGGACGCAGTTGCAGATGGAGATCACGATCGAGGCGATCCGGCTGAAGACGAATGTCAAGGTGACTGCGCTGCCATTTTTTAATCCGGCGCGAAAGACGGCGACGCCGGTGTAAAATTTCGGCGCGGCGTTTTTTTATTTATGCCTACCCGCGTCGAGCGACGAACGGTTGATCTTTCGGGTTATCCCGATCTCGTCGTCATCTACCTTGGCATGCGAGTAAATCGCATTGCTGGAATCAAGACGCTGCTTGGATTCGGACCGAAGATCTCTTCCTCGGTTGCCGCCCATCCTGACGGATTGCTGTTGCACGAGAATTTTATCTTTTCCTTTTTTCCGATGCATGCCGGTATGCGCCAATACTGGCGCGATCAGGAGTCACTATTGAAGTGGACGCGGTCGGAGCCGCACCGGGAATGGTGGCAGAACTTTTTGAAGGATTCCGGCGGCACCGGTTTCTGGCACGAAACCTATCTGCGTCGCGGCGGCATGGAAGCTATTTACGATGATATCGTCCCGAAGATCGGATTCACGAGTTTCGCACCAGTGATACCCGCGCGTGGCCCAATGTTCGGCGCAGCTTCGCGTGGAATGAAGCCTGCGGGACCGCCGGTTCTTTCCGAAAAGGACCTGTACGAACATTAGGAAGGTAGACAAGCGAGCTGAAGATTGGTCAGGTCATTTTTTCGCGGAACCTGCGCTTTCCGGCCGCGTAAATCCAAACGCCGAGAAGCAATAGCACAGCTGTTCCTCCCACAATTTTCAGCAGTGCCAGCGGTTTGTTGGGTTCGTCCGGTTGTGGAATTAGACACAAGACAATCGTCGCCGCAGTTGTGACAAATCCGAGGGCGGCTACAAGTTTAGCGACCGTGCTTCCTCCGGGCACGCGGATTACGTCCGGTCCGGCGGGATCGCGCTGCAGTTTGATCATGGCGGCGAACAGGTACAAGTACGGAATGAAATTCACGATCACACCGAGGCTGACCAGCACGTTGTAGGCTCCCTTCACGCTGGTCCCGGCCTGGCCCAGGAAAATGAAGAGTGCACCTAGAAAGAATTGGGTCAGTAGCGCGACCCATGGCGTTTTCCAGCGCGGATGCAATTTGCCAAATGCCGGCGGCAGGAAGCGGTCGATGCCGGCGACGAAGGGAAGGCGCGCGACTGCGGCAAGGTAGGCTCCCGCGGCGCCGATGTTGCTAAGCGCGATCAGAAAAGCTGCGACCGGCAACGCTCCGGGAAAGCCCAGGCGTGTCGAGGTTTTCGAGATGGCCTGCACCAGTCCCTGCAGGCTGCTGACTTCGGTTGAGGGCAAAGCCAACAGTATGGCGGCCGTTCCTACGATGTAGCAAAACGCTACGGTCACGCCGCCGAAGAGCAGAGCGAAGGGGATGGAGCGGCGGGGATTCTTGATCTCTTCTCCCATGAAGGAAGCGGTTTCGCATCCGCTGAAGGCATACGTCAGCACCGACCAGAAAATGAGGTCGTTGAGGTGTGCGCTGGGCTTCATCGTATGCACGGTGAACGATGTGGCCGAGCCGTAGCGATGCCACGCAATCAATCCCAGCACGATGACGATGCCCACCGGAATCCACATGGCGAGTGCGCCGACGTTGTTCAGCCATTTGCCCACGTCGAGGCCGATGATGTTCATCATCGTCGCTGCGCCCAGCGTAAGCAGAGAGAAGACGATGTAGAAGGTGGCGTTGTTCGAGAGATGCTCCCACGCGCTCTGGCGCATGAAGAGAATGTTGCTGGCAGCGAAATAGAGGACGGCAGGGAAGTACGGGAGGTTGCTGGTCCAGTACGTCCAGGCGGACATGAAGCCGGAGAAGTCTCCGAAGGCACGCTTGCTCCAGACGTAGAGACCGCCTTCGGCGGGATAACGGGAAGACAGTTCAAGCACGGAAAGCGCGAGAGGAGTGTAGAAGCAGAGCCATGCGCCAATCCAGATGACGATGGAACTGGGGCCGGCGGCGGCGGCCGTGGCGATCCAGCGCAGGCTGATGCCAGTGACTACGTAGAACAAAACGAGATCGCGGAAGCCGAGAACGCGCTTGGGGCGGTTGGGATCTTCAGCGCCGGCCTTCGAGGTGCTGGAAGAGACGAATGAGATTTGGCCTAGTCGGTCGGCGTCTGCGTTTGGGTCAGGCAATCAGGCGCTCCGAGGGCAGGTGCTTGATTCCGTATCAGGTTTCTCATTTGAAATTTAAAGAGAGACAGAAATAACACCGATGCGGGCTGGGAGCAAGTGAAAGTTTGGACGGAAGTGAGACTTACTTTTCTATCGACGACGAGGCCAGCATGATGTGCGGCTCGACGAGGGAAAGCAGCTTGTCTTTGAGAAGCGGTCCGCTGGCCAGCAGGCCCGACAGCAGGGGATCAGGGCGATTGGCGATGAGGTCAGTTTTCTCCAGCGTGCTGACAAAGCCGCCGGAGCTGTGCACAAGAGCCGCGCCGGCAACGACGTCCCATTCGTTCTTCGGCGTCAGAGTGAAGGTAACATCCGCCAGGCCTGCGGAAACCAGCGCGAGTTTGTAGGCGACCGACCCCATGGGGCGAATCTTGAAACCGGAATTCTCGAATGCCTTCCACTCGCCGCGCTTTACTTCGCTGCGGCTGGCGAGAACCAGGGCGCCGTCGAGCGTATTCCGTTGGCTGGGTTGGGCGGGTTTACCGTTGTAAGTGATCCCTGACTCGACCGACCCTAGAAAAATTTCATTGGTGGCAGGATTGCAAATTCCTCCAACAACGGGACGTCCATTCTCAACATATCCAATGGAGACGCAGAACTCGGGAATGCCTTGCACAAACTCGCGCGTGCCGTCGAGGGGATCAACCACCCAGACCCGCGAGCGCTGCAGCCGGATGGGATCGTCAATGCTCTCTTCCGAGAGCCAGCCTTCTCCACTGCGCAGCAGTTCCTTGCGCAGAACCGCGTCCAAAGCGCGATCCGCTTCGGTGACGGGATCGTGCCCGATCTTGTATTCCGCCCCGATCGCGCCCGGCGTGAAGCGGGCAAAAACTTTGCGGGAAGCTTCCAGCGCGGAGTGAATGCGCTCCAATATTTGTGCGTATGAATTTGAATCCATGGTCTGATTAAGCCATTAACATGCGCGCGCCCGTCGCCAGCAATACTGCGCAAAGAATGCGGCGCAGCCACGGAACCGGGACCCGCGTGCTGATGTAGGAACCGAACAGTCCTCCTGGAATCGAGCCGATTACGAGCGCTCCCACCAGATGGAGGTCAATATTGTGCATCCGAAAATGGAGAAGGCTGGTTACGCCGGTGAGGATGAGGGCGTGAACAATATCAGTACCCACCATCACCTTCGGCTGAAAGCTGTAGAACAGCAGAAGCATCATCATGACGATGCTGCCGGAGCCGACTGAGGTGATGCCGACAAGAAAACCGGCTACCAGGCCGATGAGCGACATCCAGGCGAAGGACTTCATGGTCGGCGGCTTCGCCGCAGCCCGATCTTCAATTTTTTTCTGGAAGAACAGGAAAGTCGGAATGCAAATCAGCAAAACTCCCACCGCAACCGTGATGAAGTGGTTGACCCAATTGCCGTAGGTGTTTCGCAAGTGAACCAGAAAGCTTACGCCCAGATAAGAACCCGGTGCGCTGCCGATGGCTAGGGCCGCGACTACCTTGAGCCGCACTGTGCCTTTTCGCAGGTGGACCGCGCTGGCGCCGATCTTAGTAACAAAGTTGAAAAGCGCGTCGGAGCCTACGGCCAGCATGGGCGGCACGCCCAAACCAAAAATGAGAATCGGAAGCAGCAGAACGCCGCCTCCCACTCCTGTCATTCCGATGAGGGCTCCGACTACAAAACCCACCAAGCTTTTGATCAGCAGATCCATATCAGCAGATCCATGTTCGTAGATCCATCAGATTGCGGAGCGAACTAAATCGATTCCGCGGCGGTTCCTATAAAGCCTTCCCTTTCGAGATGCAGAATGATCTCCTGTGCGGCTTCCTCCGCCGACAAGTCGCCCGTGTTGATGACGACTTCGGCGTCGGTTGGGACTTCGTAGGGATCGGAGATACCGGTGAACTCTTTGAGAATCCCCGCACGCGCCTTGGCGTACAGGCCTTTGCGATCGCGTTGTTCGCAGACCTCTACCGAGGTCGCAATGTGCACCAGAATGAACCCTCCGTAGGGCTCAATCATCTGCCGGACGTGCTTGCGAGTTGCGTCATAAGGAGCGATGGGCGCGCAAATGGCGATGCCGCCGTTCTTGGTGATTTCCGAGGCGACGTAGCCGATGCGGCGGATGTTGATGTCGCGATGCTCCTTGGAGAAGCCAAGCTCGGAAGACAAATGCTTGCGCACCAGGTCGCCATCCAGCAGTGTGACGGGGCGGCCGCCCGTTTCGAGGAACTTCGTCATCAATACATTCGCGATGGTCGATTTACCGGAACCCGAAAGTCCAGTAAAGAAGATGGTCACGCCTTGCTTGTGGCGCGGCGGGAAACTGCGGCGCAACTCCGAGACCACTTCAGGATAGGTAAACCACGCCGGAATCTCGCGGCCCTCGTTCAGGCGCTGGCGAAGTTCGGTGCCGGAGATATTTAACACTCGGTCTCCGTTTTTGACTTCGTCGTCGGGAACATATTTGTCCTGACCCTCGAGGTAGACCATCATGTTGAAAGGCACCATGGTCACGCCGATTTCGGCTTCGTGTTTTTTGAAGACTTCCTGGGCCTCATAAGGACCGTAGAACGGCTTGCCGTCTGTATCCTTGCCCGGGCCGGCGTGATCCCGGCCCACGATGAAATGGGTGCAGCCGTGATTCTTTCGAATCAGCGCGTGCCAGATGGCCTCGCGTGGTCCGCCCATGCGCATGGCGAGCGGCAACAAAGAAAGCTTCGCGGTAGATTGCGGAAACTTCGAGAGCAGAAGCTGATAACAGCGCACGCGCGTGTAGTAATCCACATCGCCCGGCTTGGTCATGCCCACGACGGGATGAATCAGCAGGCTGGCCTCGACTTGCTTGGCGGCGCGGAATGCGAGTTCGACGTGGGCGCGGTGCATGGGATTGCGCGTCTGGAAGGCGACCACTCGACGCCAGCCTATGCGGGCAAATTCAGCCCGCACCTCGGCCGGAGTCAAGCGCGAGCTGCGAAAATCGTAGTGCGAGGGTATCTGTGTCCCCTCTAGAGTTCCTCCCACGTACCAGGGATTCGCCTTGTTCATCGCGTAGTCAGCGCCAGGATGGGCTGCACTCGTGCTGGCGAAAACCGCCTGGGCTTCGGCTTTGCGATCGGGTTGCCAGACTTCTTCCACGTTCAACACTGCCAACATCACGCCTTCGGGGTCGCGCAGCGCAACTTTGCTGGTTCCCGGCGTCAGCTTCTTGGCAAATTCCTCGGTCACGTCCAGAGTTACAGGCATGGGCCAAAGCGTTCCGTTGGCCAGACGCATGTTATGGCAAACGCCTTCGTAATCGGCGCGGGTCATGAAGCCACGCAGCGGAGAAAATCCGCCGGTGAGCAGCAACTCCAGATCACAAAGCTGGCGGCCGGTCAGGTCCCACGACGGCCATTCCTTTGAATGGGACTTCAGTTCCGCGATTCTCTCGGGCTGGGCGATGAGTTGAATAAGTTCTCCGCCGTGCGGCGGGATGAGATGGCTGGTCGCTGCGGTCAAGTCCTAAGCCTCCTGGAATTCTTATCTTGTCTACTACGTTTATTGTATTTGACTGGATTCCTTCCCAGACTTCATCGGAGCCACGCGCAACCGCCTTGCGGATCCTTAACGGGAGAGAAAAGCCCAGACAGATTAGTTACAGAATAACACTCTCACGGCTACGGAAATCTTGATTTGTCCTTCATGAATAACTAAACATTGCAGCAATTCTCCGCCCTTCAGGGCTCTGGTCTATCGTTGTAAATAAATGAAAAGAAGAGCTTTTCCGGGATGCCAGGGACTCCAGATCCAGCCCGAGCCCAGAGTGTGAAAAGAATTGCGACAATGGCCAGGGCAAATTCCGTTCCGCTTCAACTTGTGGAGAATCTCAGGACCAGTCGTTCAGCTTCCAATTCCGGCCTCGGACGCAGACGGCGGCGACGTAGCCCGGTCCCGCCGGTGCTTCGCGCAGAAGCCAACTTGCCGCTTCTGACCCGTTGGGCCGAGTCGCCAACAGCGCGTCTGTGTCTCCCGGCACAAGAGACACATCAAATTGGCTGAGGGGAAGCGATAAGCCGTCTCCAGTTGCCTTGATGTAAGCCTCTTTCCGTGTCCAGCAGCGGAAGAAGGCTTCAACCCTTTCCTCAGTGGGAAGATTGGCAAGCTGATTCTGTTCGTGCGTGGAAAAGTATCGCCGGGCTATCGCGCCCGGATCGAAATCGCGCCGAACCTGTTCGACATCCACGCCGATTTCGCGGCGGCGGGTGAAAGCCAACAAGGCGATTCCGCCGGAATGCGTAAGGTTGAATCTGACATTGCTGGCCGCATGCTCCGGTCCCAGAGAAGGTTTTTCCTTCTTCGAATAAGAAAAGCGCAAGCTGCCGGCGTCGGTTTCCAGGTAGCTAGCCAGAATTTTCCTCAGAAGCGCACGAGCGGCAACATAGCGCTGACGGTCACGCGCAAAGTGAAAGCGTGAAGCGCGCGCTGCTTCGTCGGCGGAGAGCACTTTCTGCCAACGGGATTCGTCGGGCCCCAGCGCGTCCAGATCGATTCGCCAGAGTTGCACTTCGTCTTCGGGGAGGGCGAGAGGAGACTCGATCTGGAAGCCTGAGTCGGTGATGTTCATGATCTGGCTCATCAGATGTTGCTCATGATGGCCCGGCGCGAGCCTCACTCTACTCTTCCTTGCCCTGCGGAGCTCGAGTCGAAAGCGGGATCGCATCTGGAGATGGACCTTCCTGGCGTGCCAGTGCGGGTTCGGTGATGCAGTATTTCACCAGGCACCAGAGAGCGCGCACTCCATCCTTCCACTGGATTTTCTTGCCCTCTTCATAAGTGCGGCCCCAGTAGCTGATGCCGACTTCGTAGATGCGCAGCTTGCGCTTGGCGATCTTCACCGTGATTTCAGGCTCGAATCCGAAACGTTTTTCTTCCAGTGGGATCGATTGGATGACCTCGCGCCGGAAAGCTTTGTAACAAGTCTCCATATCGCTGAGGTTGATGTCGGTGAGTGCATTTGAGAGCAAAGTAAGAATCCAGTTGCCCACCGAATGCCAGAAATAGAGCACGCGATGCGGACGCGCAGAAAGAAAGCGCGAGCCATAGACCACGTCGGCGCGACCTTCGATCAGCGGTTCCAGCATCACGGTGTATTCTTCCGGGTCGTACTCGAGATCGGCATCCTGGATGATAACGAAGTCTCCCGTAGCTTCCTTGATACCCCGGTGCAGCGCCGCACCTTTTCCCATGTTCTTCGGCTGAAGCAGGGTTCGAATCTGCGGATACTCCGCCTGTAATTGCGCCAGCATCTCGCGGGAGCCGTCGGTCGATCCGTCGTCCACGCAAATCAATTCGATGCCCAGCGGAACGGCGAGCACTCTTGCCACCACCAGCCGCAGCGTGGCGCGCTCGTTGTAAACCGGCATGACCACGGAAAGTCTCATTCGTTTGAACCGTTCGTGCCGCAGTCGTTCGTATCGCAGGGAAGTGTAGCCACGTAGTGTAATTCAATTCCAAGATCGAAATCCTGCTGGCCAGTCGAGCCGCGCCATCGGCGGCCTTCCGGGGTGGAAATGCCTGTGGAAATCCTTCCTCTTCACGTCTAAATTTTTGGGCTTCGCTTAAAACATGCAGGTGTATGATGATTTTTCAATAGCCAGGTAAAAGTCCAAGTGCAGACAGGCCGAGGGTTTGGCGCGTCAACCCCTGTGATTCTGGATGTTGCCGCAGCCTTCAAGCAGCAGGGAGAACAATGAGAACAAGCCAGCAAGTTTTACTTTGGTTGAGCATCTCAATTCTCGGAGCGCTAACCTTGTCTCGAGTTTCAATGGGGCAGGCATCCCCGGGCTCCGAAGCCGCACCCGCGATCGACGACTGGAGTTACCATCACGTTATTTTCTCCAAGCCGGCTACTGCGGAGCAGACCATGCGCCTTGAACAGGATCCTCGCTACCGGCAGCAGATCCGGCGCCAGTCGGTGTCGGTGACGCAGGCGGAGCGTGCAGAAGCCCTGGTCCCCGAGTTGCAGCGTCACACCCACGGCGCCAGCAATAATGCAGGACTCTGGTCGGAGGATCTGGGCACCGGCGCTACTATGGGCGCGCTGAATTACCCCGCGAAGTTCTCGTTAACCACCACAACTGCCAGTTGCAACAGCGATTTCGTGGTCTACCCCACAGGTCTTGCCGGCTCGACGACGCAAGCGAGCATTGTGGCGTACAGCAATCTCTACTCAGGCTGCGGCGGCACGGTCCCTTCGGTCTATTGGGCCTACTATATCGGCGACGGTAACACGATTCAGAGTTCTCCCGTGTTCTCGCTCGACGGTACGCAGATCGCGTTCATGCAGGAAACAACGGGAAGTGCGGCCTTGGTTCTTCTGAAATGGGTCGCTTCAACTACTGAGACTGTTGCCCACCCGGATTCGGTCGGCCTTCACGGTTCGTACACTAGCTGCCATCCGCCTTGCATGGACGAGTTGAACCTCAACGATGCCGGTGTGTTCCCAAACGACACCAACTCCTCCATCTTTGTTGACTACCCGAGCGACACTGCGTTTGTGGGAGACGACTCCGGCTATCTTCACAAGTTCAATCCCGTATTCAACGGCGCCCCAGCTGAAGTAGGGGGAGTATGGCCCGTTCTGTTGAATCCCAGCACACCCAGCGCCCTCACGAGTCCCGTTTACGATTCTGTGACGGGAAATGTGTTTGTCACGGACAAAGGTGGGTTCTTGTATCGTGTCAACTCCTCGACGGCGGCCGTTACCGCTTCCGGGCAATTGGATTTTTCCAGCGAGTTCGATGGTGGCCCCGGCATGGTAGAAGGCCCAATTCTCGATTACACCGCTGGGGTGTTGTATGCATTCGCAACGAGCGATGGCAGCGGGAGCTGCCCAATTCTAGCTCCCGATGGGTCTGACTGCAGCGCCGTCGACCAGTTGCCCAGGAGTTTTCTCGCTGGCGATGCGGGATCGGAGGCGGTCGTCGGAAGCAGCACCATCGAAACTGCCGCGCCAAGTCCAATGTACATTGGAGCCTTTGACACTGCCTACAAAAACTCCGCGGATGCCACGGGAAACCTCTATGTTTGCGGCAACACCGGCGGGGCTCCGACCCTGTTCCAGGTTCCAATCGTGGCGGGCGCGATGAGCGGCGAAGGAACGGCACTGACGGCTCTTTCGACCACCGCCACGCCGTGCTCCCCCGTGACCGATGTCATGAACGCCAATATTCCCGTCGTTTCGTTTTCTGGGGGCCCGACCGAGTGGGTGTTCGCCAGTGCGGATAACGGCGGGGTCTCCTCGGGATGCGCCTCCGGCGGATGCATCTTGAATTTCAAGGTGACGCCCTGGCAACCCAACACCGTCTACGTGGCGGGCCAGGAGGTTCTCGACAGCCATCTTCAGATTCAGGTCGTGAGCACGGGTGGCACCTCAGCTGCCACAGCCCCCGCCTGGAGCGTAATCGTCGGAGACACTGTTCCCGATCACACAGTGCATTGGCTGGATCAAGGGGTGCTGACCTCGACCACTCCGGGGGCCTGGGTACTGAACCAGTTATACGCCAAAGGTGCCAAGATTCTTGATCCCAACAACAACATAGAGCTGGTTACAGCCCGCGGTACCTCGGGTGGAACGATTCCGACGTTTAATAAGACGCCGAACGTTACGACTGCCGACGGCACAGGGACGTTGGTATGGACGAACCTGGGTGCGCAAGGAACCGCGGCACTATCCGCAGCTGGCGGCACGAGCGGAATCATCGTCGACAACACGGTGGCCACGGGAACGGAGGCGGGAGCTTCGCAGGTCTACTTCTCCATCCTAGGGAGTCAGACTTGTACGACCTCAGGAGGCACGGGCGGCTGCGCGGTGCAGGCGTCGCAGTCGGCGCTACAGTAGCGGCTGCGCATCTGCTACTGCTCTAGGCGTTGATTTTCGCGCTGAAGATGTGCGCGCAGGATCGCCACGATCCTTGAAGCCGCTTTGCCATCCCAAAGCGGAGGACGCTCGAACCGTCGCGCGGGTTCCCGCAGAATGGATCGAGCCGCCGCGAGAATGCGATCCGAATCCACTCCCACTACCTGATTCGATCCATGCTCAACCGTCGCCGGCCGCTCCGTGTTCTCGCGCAGCGTAAGGCAGGGAACGCCGAGGACGGTGGTCTCTTCCTGCACTCCGCCGGAATCAGTCAGCACAATGCGCGCCCGGTCGTTGATCGAGAGGAAGTCGAGGTACCCGAGCGGATCAAGCGGCACGATTCCGCAATCGTTTCGCCCCGCTGAGTTGGCCAGATACCGCTGCAAACCGAAACTCTCGATATTCTTCCGAGTCCGCGGATGCATGGGGAAGAAGACAGGAAGCTCGGCAGCAAGCGCGCTTACTGCGCTGAGAATTCCTTGCAGCGTCCGAGCGTCGTCAACGTTTGAGGGGCGGTGCAGCGTGAGCACTCCGTAGGCGCGGCAGCCCGCTCCATTTTGCCGCATGCCGAGGCGGTCGAGAATCGGCGACTTTGCGGCCATCTCGCGGTGCCGCAGCAGGCTGTCGATCATGACATTACCGACCAGAAAAATTTTCTCCGCGGCCACGCCCTCGCGTTTCAAATTCTCCACGCCACTCTGCTCGGTCACGAACAGTAGACTGGAGACGGCGTCGGTGAGCTTGCGGTTAATCTCCTCCGGCATGGTCATATCGAAGCTGCGCAATCCGGCTTCGATGTGAGCCACGCCGATTCCAAGTTTGACGGCGGTAAGAGCGGCAGCGATTGTCGAATTCACGTCGCCCACCACCAGAACCATGTCGGGCTTGTAGTCGAGCAGCACCGGTTCGAGGCGCTTCATGATTTCGGCGGTCTGCACGGCGTGGCTGCCCGAACCGGCCTCGAGATTCACATCCGGCAGGGGCAGTCCCAGGTCTGCGAAAAAATTGCCAGAGAGCAATTCATCGTAGTGCTGCCCGGAGTGCACCAGGCAGTGTTCGATGGCAGGAAATTTCTTGGACTCATCCTTCTTCGACTCATGCTTGTTCAATTCATGCTTGTTCAGCTCATGGATGATGGGCGCGATTTTCATGAAGTTCGGGCGCGCGCCCACTACACTGAGTAGCCTGATCATCGGCGGACCCCCGAAGCCATCGCCTCGGCGAAAGATCTCCGCCGAAGCATGGCGTCGCTCACCGTCGTGAGGCAGGCACTCGGAATATGTGGTAGCGGAAATCTCATCGCTTCGGCAATATCTTCACACGATATATTCAGGCAATACGTCTGAGCCCATACTGCTCATGCGACAGTGTAGAGCAGTTCGGGCTTCAGCCCTGGGCACTCCCAAGATTTAAGACTCTCAATGCATTGACCTGAAACCTGCGCACTCGGTTCAAAGTCGGCCTCCGGCGAGAGTCGTTATGTAAATTGTTCAGGGCTCCAGCATGTATCTGGAACTTTCCACATAGGGTATTCACCCTAGTGTTCGAACGGTATTGACGAGGTACCGGCACTGGCAAAAAAAATCCGTCCTCCTCGCAACGAGGCTTGCGGCACCGCACTACGCGGACGCGATGACCTACCTCCCTCTCGGGTCCTTCGAGCGGCGCATCGGACGGGGTCAAATTACGGCTGATTTTACGCGCCTTTCCCTTCAAAAGTGTGCACCCCCGGATCGCCGGGGCGGGGCGTTTCAGCCCGACTTAGGACGCCGAATTCCCACTTTCGGAACCCCACTGCGATCCCCGCAAGTGCCTGTGGAAATGGATGTTCTCTGGTCACAGCTATTTTCGTCTCAAAGTGGCATTGTGGATGCTACGCAATATGGAAGCATCCCAGCTCCACCAAGGTCTTAGCGTGTTGGCGAACCAAACCCAGGGGGAAGAGATGACGGTGCAGTCCGTTCGGCTAGGGCCGCGGGAGCAGCAAATTGTCGAATTGCTTCTGCAAGGCTGTGACAACGCCGAGATTGCCAGTCAGCTCAAGATGGCGCGCCGAACCGTGAAGGCTCATTTCAACCGGCTGTTCCTACGTTTTGGAATCAATGGCGGTATCAAGCGAGTGAAACTCGCAACCCTGTTATACCGGAGGCAATTGTGTTTGCAAACGAACGCTATGGAAGCCGTACCCCCAGTGAACGCGAAAACCGCGTCATCGAGCTCGTAGCCCAGGGCCTGAAGAACCATGAGGTAGCCCACGCCATCGGCACCACGGAACACGTGGTCAAAAATTATCTCCGCGTCATCTATGACAAGCTCGGACTCTGGAACCGGGTGGAACTGGCCCTATGGTATGAGTCGCGCCGGACCGACAGGCAACTCATCGCCTGAGTAACGGGACGGTCCGCGTCCAGTCGAGGTAGAAAGCATTTCCGGGCCGCGTAATTCTCGACGGCCCGGCTTTTATTCACAATTTGAACCTTGCAGCCTGCGCAGTTGCTCGGCGGCGGCGGGCGAGCCTTTTCGCGCCGCCGCATCCAGCAGCAAACGCGCCTGGTCGCAGTTCTTCGGCACGCCGTCGCCCCGCGAATACAAATCAGACAGAGCCAGCACCGCGTCCACGTTCTGCTTACTCACTGCCTTCCACAACCACTGCGCTGCTTCTCCGCTGTCGCGAGTCATACCCGAGGTGCCATTCAAATATTCCTCCGCGATGGCCAATTCTCCCGCGCCACCTTGCCCAGCCGGAATGGAGCCAGTTGCAACAGCGGAGGAACTTGCCGGCGCGGATGCGGCCTGGGGCGCGGTCTGGGGCGCGGTCTGAGGCGCAATCTGCGAGCCACCAGCTTCAACCTCTGCGGAACTTGCGACAGCTTGTTTTTGGTTTTGAACTGCTGGAGCGGGTTCACTTCTTGCAGGCAATGCAGTCGGCTTTGCGTTCGCCGGCTGCGCGCCGCGAACTGGCGCCGGTTGCGAGTTCGGGCTAGCCGCGGTCGACGATGAAGCGCTCGCGCCCGAGCGGGCCTGGGTTCCACGCCAGACCCCGAAGCCGAATGCCGCGAGAATGACTGCCAGAACAGCGCCAATGTAAAGCCGGTAACGATGCGCGGGAGGTTCGCGTTCCACGACGCCGTTTGGAATGTCTGGTTCCTTTTCCATTTGCCACCAGATCGCTTCCAGAGCTTCGCCGGGTTCACGCGCTGCATTCGAGTTCACGACCGGCTCAATCGTTTCCTCCGCTGACTCGGGATCGAGAGAACGCTCATACCAACTCGGTCGAGCGATCGCTGCGGATTCTACGACCGGCGGCGCTCGAACTTCCGGCACCTCTTCCGGCACTTCTTCCGGCACTTCGGTCTCAGATGCGACTTGCAGGGGCGCTCCGCACATCCCACAAAAACTGTGTCCGTCTGAATTCTTGTACCCACATACACCGCAGGTGTAAACAACCTCCGATGTTGAGGCAGACGAGTGCAAAGAGTCCACCGTCTCCGGGCCTTCTTTCGCGCTCATGCCGCTAATTCCCTCAACGGAAGCAGGCGCAGGAACGGCTACCTCTTCGAGTTCCCGAAGCAACTCAGAAACCGCTTGTTCGCGCTTCTCCGGCGGGTTCGTAAAATACACTTCGGCCCAACGTCCCATGTGGGATGCCAGCACAGGATTCAGAAGTGGATTCAACGTGTCTGGATCAAATTTATCTGCGCGGTCAGGCACCGGCATTCTCCGGAGAAGGGGCGTACCTATGATTGCACTACCGCGAAGATAAGGTTGTCAAATCGGGTAGTGCGGAATTTCGTAGCGCAGAATCTGGCTTGACCCGGGTGCTCGCGGAGAAGTCACTCACAAGCCCTGCGATCGGCGGGTTCAAATTGATCCATCTGCGCATCGCGCTGGGTGGTGAGCTTGCCCTTCGGAGTCTTCTCGTAAAGATCAGAACCGGGACAGTAATACAGCGCAGTCTGCAAATCGACCCAGACCTGGACGTAGGGATTGCCCTTGTATTCCGGAGCATCCGGAGCTTCCGCCAGCCCGAGACTGATTAGCAGCTTGTCGAACATGGAAAGATCTGAGTCGGGGGCCGGCTGCTTGCTTCGGTTTGCGCGCCCTGAAATCGTCGTCCCGTGGCCTGTGGCTCCAACCGAGTGGCTCGACCAGATTCCCCAGCGGATCACGACCAGCACCAGAATGACTGCGATGGCGAGATAGAAATCGCCACGGCGGGAATGCCAGAAGCGTGCTAGAGCGGTCGGAGTGCGGGTCGCGGACAGTGATTCCAGAAACTCCCGAGCCCGCGCCGCAGAACTCCAGACAATCGCGTCCGGCTGCTTCACCATCGCCGTCGACAGGGGTCGGACTTCGTTCTCGTCGGAGTCTTCGTCGAGGTTTTCGTCAGGCTGCGGCGAGGGTGAGGCCGAGGGAGAATCCTCCTGCGCGCTCGCCGCCAATGACTGTGTGGAGAACGGGTTATTCTCCTCGAACTCGGGTAGTGAGAACTGCTCAGGGAGTTCATACGCGGCGTTCTCGTCCTCAAGCACCGCGTTGTTCCCGGCTTCATGCTCGGGCTCTTGCAGCGCGAAGGGATCGCTCCCGGGCTGCATCTGCCACGCCGACGCCAATTGGCTCTGCATGCTGGAGAGTCCCCCGTCGCGAGCCCGCGGAGCACCGCACTTGCCGCAAAACTGTTCCTCATCCGGCAGCCTGCTGCCGCATTTCCAGCACGGCGATTTCGTTGCGGCCGCCGCGCTCACATTCGGGCCAGCGGTGGCGGCAGGTTGATTCGCGGCAGCTTGATCGTCGGCAGCTTGATTGTCTGCGGGTCGAACGTCGGCAGGTTGAACCTCGGCCCAGGCCGCCAGATTGGGCTGCAGCCTTTCGATCGCCGCCAGCATGGTGGACCGTTCCGCAGCCATCGACTTCTTTAACGCCAGCTCGGCATCGCGGCCAATCGCTTCGGTCACCAGCCCGGCCATCAGCTGGCAGGTGTGAATATCCTGTTCGACGAAGCCGCGAACCCGCTCGAAATAGAGTTCCAGCGCTCCCATAATTTCGTCTTCGCGATAGACCGGTACCACGACCAGCGATAAGATGCCCCGCTGGCGACAGGGTGCGGGGTCGAACAGAAATTCGAGATTTATATCTTCGCAGCGGATCACCTGTCCGGTGCGCAGGCTGGCGGCGCAAACTGCAGCATTCAACGGCGCTTCGCTTCCCACCGGCAAAGCTGCCGCGCCGGCTCCTGCCCGATAACGCACCGTGCCGCCTTCTAGAATTGCAATCGCGGCGCCACTCCCGCCCGTAATTCGCGTCACTCTCTCGGCCACCACCGCCATCGCCTTATCCAATTCCAGACGGCGCATCTGAATCTGGCGCTGGGCTTCGACAATCTCGGCCAGAGTGAGGGTGTAGTCGCCGTTAATTCGCGAAGTGTCTTGTGGCTTTGTCTCGTTCGCAGGCGGCGGTGGCGCGGGCGGAGGAGCCTGACTCGCCGCCTCTTGCTCCCGAAGCCGCGCACTCTGCGTCTCCATTTTTTCTTCCACTTCCTGCATTCTGCTGTTGTGCTCTTGCAGCACATAGGCGGCTTCCAGCAGCTTTTCAAAAGCCTGCTCGTCGAGAACTGGTTTTTTTTCTTGATCGGTCACGATGTTTTCTGCACGCCCTCGTGCCCAACTCGGGGAAGCGGACACCTTCCAACTCGAAACCATATCCATTCTAGTGCAATTCCTCCACCAAAGAACCTGGGGTATAAAATCCGCCTCCGCCCGCGCCTCCAACAAGGAGGTTGAGAATCCGGTGATAGCAGGCCAATGACAACGCCCAACCGTACTATATTCAAGGGTCTAGGGATGTCGAACGGAGAGAATCGCGCTCCTGCTCCGCTTCCGTCGAAGGCAGCTCGAACGGTTACTGTCGTAAGGTGCAAGATCATGCACACTTGGTTGCAGCAAACTCCGTCGAGAACTCCGGTTGCCCGCCCGCGGTCGAGTGTGACATCGACTTTCAGGCTTGAGGCGGCCTCCTGTGCAAAACGTGAGATGGTTTCCACGACGAGAGTCAAAACGAACAACCGTGCCGCTCCCCGATTCCATTTTGGAACATCTGCATTTCTTCGTCGTACGGCTGGAGCTTGGAACTTTTGGCAGCCATAGCTCTCAAGCCGCACATCGGTTGAGGACATGGCCAAAAGTCTGAGGGGAAAGGCTTATCTCGACTAAACGTTTCACCGCAGTTAGCCGAGTTCTTCGGCGAAATTTGGTTCAATCCTGACCTAGCCAGCACGCCCACGGGCTGCACCCGAGCCATCTGTGCGCGTGCCTTCGTCCCGATTTGGAGCCGCCCAGCCGCATGCCATCTTTCTACGTTTCCTCACAAAGCTCTGTTTTCTTGCTCTAAGTCCAAGCTATCGCTGGATTTAAACCGTGGGCGCTGGCGAGGAGAAGGTTTGGCGAAGGATGTGCTTAACCGAAACTGCGGGTCGCAGCCATAAGGAAATAAAAGACGCGAGCATCGCAGGAGAAACTAACGTGATGGATCTGGAACGCATGAAAGTTACACCGCGGGATCAGCAAGTGCTGGATTTGCTGGTGCAGGGTTGCAGCAACAAAGAAATCGCCGGCCAGTTGAACATCAGCCCGCGCACCGTCAAGCAACATTTGCGCACCCTTTTTCTGCGGGCCGGAATTCGCGATGGCCGCAAGCGCGTGCGCCTGGCCACCGCCGCATTCGAGCGCGCGGAGGTGAAGCCATGATGCCGCGGGAGCGTTTGACTCCAAAGGAAATTCAGGTAGCTACCCTGGTTTGGGAGGGACTCACCAATCGTGAAATCGGCAGGCTGATGGGCACGTCGGAGCAGGTCATCAAGAACCACCTGCGCAGCGCTTTCGATAAACTGGGCGTCTGGAGCCGGCTCGAGTTGGCCATGTATGTGGCCAGCCACGGCGGCAAGAATTGGCTGGAAGAAGAACGGCCAGTCTTTGCCGCGGGCCGCGCGGCCGCGAGCTAGGGTGAAGCAGGGTCGATACAGTGCAAGTTCCTGCGGGCTGGGCTGCGCAGCTGTACATCTGCTGCAAAACGTTTGCACTCCCGCCATCGGGCTGGCATGTCCATGGTCAGTAAGAAGCTGAAAAGACACTGTCTTCTTCTTATCTGCAGTCGGCCTGCAAATTGCAATGGTCGCCCTGACCCAATCGAGCGGGCTCGCCAGCAGCCGAGAGCCGGCTCCGCAATCCCTGGGCGGGGCGGGAATGGACTATAAAGAAACCTTCTGGATGGCTTGCGACTCTACCGAGCAGCTGCGGGCGGAGTATGGCCCCTTCCACACCCGCGCCGAAGCAGAAGCTGAAGCCCGCAAGCTGGGGTTCAGCTACCTGCTCCGCTACGAACACATGCTCGATGAACACGAGGAGATTCAGGAGGTTCGCTGCATCTTCATTGAGCTGCCAGGCGCGATTTTGCCGGAACCAACTTCGGTCAGCCTGCACACCCGCTGCGCCACTTGCGGTGACTCCGCGGCTCACGACAAAGCCTGGCAGGCGGAAGTCTGGGCGGACATCCACGAGTTCGAACACTCGCGCCATTTCGTCCGCCTTTTCGAGCACGCCAGAGGCAAGGGGCTGAAGGAAATCTGCGGCTGGCGCGGATAGTTACTCATCCCGCTTTGCGTGCACTCTCACGCCGCCGTCGACAGTTCGCTGGCCGCAGCCCGATCGACAAACCAGATCAGCTTACCCTCACTTGGCTGCACCAGCTTCGAGGGATACTTCTCTGCCGGAGCCTTGCCTTCAAGAATTTCATGGAGCGCCGCCGCCTTGTCAATTCCACTCACCAGGAAGGCGACACAGCGGGCGTGGTTAAGCACCGGCAGGGTCAAAGTAATCCGGCTGGTGCCCAGCTTTTCCACCCAATTGGCTACCACCAGCCGCGTTTTCTCCTGCAACGCCGCGGTTTCCGGAAACAACGACGCAGTGTGTCCGTCCGGCCCAATCCCCAGCAGGATCAGATCGAAGCGGGGAAATTCGCCGGGAGCCAACGCGAAGAATTTTCGCAGAGTCTGCTCATACATCTCCGCTGCAGCATCGGCGTCCGGATTCTCCGCCGGGCACGCGAAAGACGTTGGCGGGCGGAATCGGCAACCTTCGACAGACAGAGTTTCTTTCGCCATGCGATAGTTGCTCTCAGGATCGTCCGGAGGCACGTGGCGCTCATCGCCAAAGAAAAAAAACATTCGATCCCATGGCAAAGTTGTGGCAGCGTTGGCCGCAATCAGGGTGTACATATTCCTGGGAGTCGATCCGCCGGAAAGCGCGATGGTGAAGCGCCCGCGCTCCGCGACTGCATGAGTAGCGGCCCGCAGCACTTCTTCCGCGGCCGCCTGAAACAGATCCTGCGGAGTCGTCAGCCGGCGCAACTCGACCAGCTCACTCACAGCGCGCCCCCGCGGCCGTTGCTGGATTTTGTGGCCGCACACCGCGCCGCTCCGAGCAATGCGGCCTTGTCGTTGGTGATGACCTGCACCGGAATGCTCTCGAGAAGCGGGCGCAATCTGCCTTTCTCCAGAAACGCACCCATAAACAACGGCCCGCTAAGCTTGGGAAGAATCTTTGGCGAGATTCCGCCTCCCAGAAAGATGCCTCCGACCGCCATGGTCTTAAGCGCCAGATTGCCCGCTTCTGCACCGTAGACCGAAACCCACAGATCAAGCGCCTGTTCGGCCAGCGGATTTGTGTGGTTCAAGGCGGCATGGGAAATCACCGCCGCAACATCTCCCTGAGAAAGTTGTCCGGCAAATCCGGCAGGCTCGTCTTCACATCCCTTTTCGCGAAGAAATTCGTAAACGTTGACCAGGCCCGGCCCGGAGAGCACCCGTTCATAGCTGACATGTCCATAACGGCGCGCCAGAAATCGCAACAGTTCGATCTGCAGATCGCCCTGGGGCGCGAAGTCTGCGTGTCCGCCCTCGCAAGCGAAAACCTGATGCTGGCTGCCGTTCCAGAACAACCCGGCTTCTCCCAAACCGGTTCCGGGCGCGATGACTGCCTGATTGCCATTCGATGGCACTACCTGGTTGAGCGAGACTAGATCTTGCGCGCTGAGGGCCCCAATCCCCCACGCATTGGCTTCGAGATCATTGATCAGCAAAGTGGCGGGCAGCTGAATCTGTTTTGCCAGACGGGACTGGTCAATCACCCAGGGAAGATTCGAAACTTCGACGCGTCCGTTGTGGACAGGTCCTGCGATGCCGAAACAAGCAGCCTCAGGCCGCGTCGCAGAGTCGGAGAGAAACTTCGAAACAATCTCCCCCAGTTCGCTGTATTCGCGGCTGGGAAAAACGCGCTCGGAAACCAGCCGGAGATGGCCATTCTGGGGCTGAAAATAGGCGAGTCGAGCGTTGGTGCCGCCAATATCGCCGGCCAGTATCATTTCTCGAAGTTCCTCCAGCGCCGGCCATCGCGCTCCAACAGTTCGTCGGCCTCTTTCGGTCCCCACGTGCCGGAAGCGTAATTCGGAAAGTTTCGCGGCGGCAGTGCCTTCCACAAATCCAGCACCGGATTAACGATGCTCCAGCCCGCCTCCACCATATCAGCCCGTTGAAACAGGGTCTGGTCGCCGATCATGCAATCGTGCAGCAGCCGCTCATAGCCGGTGCTGGGCTGCTTCCCGAAGTATTCCTGATATTCGAAGTTCATGTCCACCGTGCCCAGCCGCATCACCGGGCCGGGAACTTTGGCCGCGAATTGCAGCGAGATGCCTTCTTCCGGCTGGATGTGCAGCACCAACTGGTTGGGCATCAGATGTTCCACGGAGGTGTCGCGGAAAAGCACAAACGGCGCCCGGCGGAACTGGATCACGATGTGCGTGTTGCGTGCCGGCATCCGCTTGCCGGTGCGAAGATAGAAGGGAACGTCGGCCCAGCGCCAGTTGTCAATCAGCAGCTTCATGGCAACGAAGGTTTCGGTCCGCGAATCCGGCGCAACATCGGGCTCGGAGCGGTATGCCAGCACCCGTTCTCCTTCCATGGTGCCCTCGCCGTACTGCCCGCGGACGGCGCGGCTGAGAACTTCCTCATCGTCGATGGGCTGGATGGCATGCAGAATCTTGGCCTGTTCGTCGCGCACGGCATTGGCGTCAAACGAAATCGGAGGCTCCATCGCGGTCAGGCTGATCAGTTGCATGATGTGGTTCGGCACCATGTCGCGCAGCGAGCCCGCGTGCTCGAAATAGCTGCCGCGGCCCTCCACGCCCACGGTTTCGGCCACGGAGATTTGTACGTGATCGATGTAGCGCCGGTTCCAGATGGGCTCGAAAATTCCGTTGGCGAAGCGGAACGCCATGATGTTCTGCACGGTCTCTTTGCCCAGATAATGGTCGATGCGATAGATCTGGTTTTCCGAGGCGAGCTTCAGCAGTTGCTGGTTGAGCGCTTTGGCCGACTCCAGGTCGTGGCCGAAAGGCTTTTCGATGATCACCCGGCGCCAGTGGTCGTTATTCTGCTCCAGCAATCCGGTCGCCGCGAGCTTTTCGACAATGGGCCCGAAGAAACTCGGAGCCGTCGCCATATAAAAGAAAAAGTTTTGATGCGTCGAGTGCTCCTGATCGATCTTGGCCAGGCGATCTTTGACCTTCGGATAGAGTTGATCATCGTTGAAATCGCCGGCGAAGTAATAGAAGCTGCGCGAGAAGTTTTCCCAGGCGGCGTCCTTGATGCAATCGCCGCAATACTCTTTCACATCCTCAAGAATCTGCTTGCGAAACTCTTCATCCGACATCTGCTTGCGGGCCACGCCCAGCACCGCGAAGTCCTTCGAGAGCAAGTCCGCCCGCGCCAGGTTGTACAGAGCCGGAATCAACAGGCGCGCCGTCAGATCGCCGGCGGCGCCGAAAATCACCATGACGCAAGGATCGCCTTGTTTTCCGACGCGCGGTGTGGCTGTCGTGGGCTGTTCCACCAATTGAGCCATAATCAAATCCTCAAATGCTCACGCTGAATCCCGTTCTACCTATGCGCTCTTCTTTTGCGGGCCAGTCTGGTTTGTGGCAGTTTGGCCCGCGCCGGCCTCAATGTGCCCGCCAAATTTCTGCCGCATGGCGGAAAGCATCTTCTCCGCAAACGTGTGCTGCTGCCGCGAGCGGAAGCGCACGTACAACGCCGCAGTCAGAACATCCGCCGGCACAGCTTCCTCCAGCGCCGCCTGAATCGTCCAGCGCCCTTCGCCGGAATCCTGCACGTAGCCTTCATATTCCGAAAGGGTGGGATTCTCCGTCAAAGCCATGGCCGTGAGATCGAGCAGCCACGAACTCACCACGCTGCCTCGCCGCCAAACCTCGGCAATATCCGGCAAATTCAGATCGTAGCGGATATCTTCCGGCAAGTCTTTACTGGTGGCGTTCTTGAAAATGTCGAAGCCCTCGGCGTAAGCCTGCATGATTCCGTATTCGATGCCGTTATGCACCATCTTCACAAAGTGGCCGGAGCCTGAGGGACCGCAATGAATGTAACCTTGTTCGGCCGTGCCCCCAAGTTTTTCCCGGCCCGGGGTGCGCGGAATATCGCCGATGCCCGGAGCCAGCGTCTTGAAAATCGGATCGAGCCGCTGCACCGCTTCTTTCGGTCCGCCAATCATCATGCAGTAACCACGATCGAGACCCCAGACTCCGCCGCTGGTTCCCACGTCTATGTAATGGATGCCTTTGCTCTTTAATTGTCCCGCGCGCCGCACGTCGTCTTTAAAATAAGAATTGCCGCCGTCGATGATGGCGTCACCGGCCTGCATGTACTGCGCGAGTTTCTGAACAGTTTGCTCGGTGGGACCGCCCGCCGGCACCATCACCCACACTGCCCGCGGCGGTTTCAGTTTGCCGACCAGATCTTCCAGCGACGATGAACCGCCGGCCCCTTCGCCTGCCAGTTGCTTCACCGCGTCGGCGCTCAAGATCGGACACCACGAGTTGATGTCCGCCGCGCATCAGACGGCGCGTCATATTCGCGCCCATCTTGCCCAGACCCACCATTCCCAATTGCATGTATCACTCCTTGAAACGTCGCGCCGAAGCCGCAGCGTCTTAAACGTAGCGCCGGCGTCCCGCCGGCTTCTCGCCGCCAAAATTATCCCAACACCTTTTGCACCGCAGCCGCCAGCGTCGCCAACCCCGTGTCCACGTCGTGCAGATGCACCCGCAGCGCCCTCCGCCCGCGCTCAGCCAGCACCTGAAAATCTCCGCGAGCCTGCGCCGCTTTCACCACGCCAAATGTGTACTTCTGTTCCGGTACCGCCAGGTCCACGGCATCGTCGCATGTGATCTGCAAGAACACTCCGGAATTCGGTCCACCCTTGTAAGCTTGCCCGGTTGAATGCAAAAAGCGAGGTCCAAAGCCCAGGCAGGTGGCCACATGCTTCTTATCCCGCACCGCATGCCGCATCTCCTGCAAAATTTCCTGATGCGCGGCATCCATCTGAATGAATGCGAGCAGGGCAAAATAATCGCCAGCATGGATCCGCCCCAGATGAGCCTTCAAATATCCGGCGAGAGACTTGTCTCCGCCGGCTGCCTGCGCCAGCTCTGCCGCATTTTTCTCGTCGGTGAACAGCTTTATGTCGCCATCTACGACCACGGGCGTTTCCGCGGGCAGAGACCCGGTCTTCTCATACGCAGACGTCAAATTCCGGGTCGCAATCTTGCTGGCTTCCACATCAGGTTGATTGAAGGCATTGATGCCGATGATGGAGCCGGCCACCGCGGTAGCAATCTCCCAGCGGAAAAACTCTGCTCCCAGATCGTAGATGTCGCCCATCGAGATCCGCAGCACCGCATGCCCCGCTTTTTCAAGCGCCGTCAGCTTCGCGTCCTGCTTAACATCGATTCCGTGCGCCGTGTGGACGTAGGCAAATACGCGATCATCGCCATAGACCTCCGGCGGACCGAGTTCTTCACGGTCCACCGGGATAATGCCTTTTCCGACTTTCCCCGTAGACTCGGCCAGCAATTGTTCGAGCCATGCGCCAAGATCAGAAATGTCCGGGGAAGTGATGATCGTAACTTTATCGCGGCCGATCCGCGCTGCCGTGCCCAGAATAATTCCGAGCATCGCGCCGGGATTCTCTTCGACGGCCACGGCTGGTCCGCACGCCCGCACCATCTCCTGCGTGCGGTCGAGAAATTTCTTCGTGTCCAACCCCATGGCCGCCGCGGGCACCATGCCGAAGTTCGATAGCGCGGAATATCGTCCGCCGATCGATGGCCGGCCAAAGAAAACCAGCCGAAAATGATCCCCTTCCGCCACTTGCTGCATTTTCGAACCGGGATCAGTAACGGCAATGAAGTGGCTCCCCGCCGTATCCGCGCCCACCACCTGCTTCGTACGTTCAAAAAAATATTGTTTGAAGATGTTCGGTTCGAGCGTGGTGCCCGATTTGCTGGAAACAATAAAGAGCGTCCGCGCGATATCGATCTTGTTCTCAAACGCCTTTACTTGCGCCGGGTCGGTGGAATCGAGCACATGCAAATCAGGGTAGCCCGCAATCTTGCCAAACGTCATGCGCAGAACTTCGGGACACAAGCTCGACCCTCCCATGCCCAGCAGAAGAATATCTTTGTAGCCCGCGCTCCACACTTCCTTCGCCAGACCCCGCAGCTGGATGGGATGCGCAATCTGGTCTTCGATAATGTCCAGCCAGCCGAGCCAGTCGGCCTCATCTTCGCCCGTCCAGAGCGTGGCGTCGCGCTTCCAGAGGCGCTGCATCTTCCCGCCCGCCTTCCAGTCGGCGATGTTGACCTTCACCGGCGCCGCCAGACTCTCTGGCAGCGAAGTCTTCAGGCTGCTCAAGCAGTTTTTCCTTTGAGCCGAGTGCTCTTCTCCACCGCGGCCAGCAGTTTGTGGAATGCGTCGGCAAACAGCTTTACTCCATCATCGGTCAGCTTGGTGGTGACTTCTTTGATCGAGATCCCGGCCTTCGCCAGATTGTCCATCACGCTCTGAGCGCCGGCCACATCTTCGGTAAGGCTGTTGCGCAACTTCCCATGATCGCGGAACGCATCAATCGTAGCTGGAGGCATGGTATTCACCGTGTCCGGCCCAATCAATTCCTCAACGTACATCACGTCGCGATACGCGGGATTTTTCGTGCTCGTGCTCGCCCACAGAACACGCTGCGTCTGCGCTCCCTGCGCCGCCAGAGCCTGCCATCGCGGCCCGCTGAAGATGCGCTGGTAGCGTTGGTAGGTCAGCTTTCCATTCGCAATCGCGACTTTCCCCAGCAGGCTCTTCAGCAATGCTTGCTGTTGAGCATCGGCGGTAGTCTTCAGCTTGCCATCGATGATCGAATCCACCAGCGTGTCGATGCGGCTGATGAAAAAACTGGCCACTCCCCCGATCTTCTTCAAATTGCCACCACGCTTCACCAGATCTTCAAGTCCGGCGATATGAGCTTCCGCAACTTTCTCGTACACTTCCTGCGCAAACAACAAAGTAACGTTGACGTTGATGCCTTCGCTAATCGCCTGGCGAATCGCCGGAAGTCCCTCCGCCGTCCCCGGAATCTTGATCATCACGTTCTCGCGATTCACGGCCTTCCACAACCGGCGAGCTTCGTCGACCGTCTCCTGCGTTTTCAGCGCCAGCAGCGGAGAAACCTCGAGGCTGACGTATCCATCCCGGAACTTCGAGCTGTCATAAACCGGACGCAGCACATCGGCAGCGCCCTGAATGTCGCGGATCGCAATCTGTTCGTAGCGCGCCTTGGTGTCGAGATCAGTGCGCGAAGCCAGTTCCTTCAAAATATCGTTGTACAGCGAGCTTTCAGCGATCGCTTTCTCAAAGATCGACGGATTCGAAGTCATCCCGCGCAGGCCGTCGTCCGCAATCATGGTTTTCAGCTTGCCGCTCGTAATCAGGTCGCGCCGAATGTAGTCGAGCCACATCGACTGCCCATAGCTAAGCAGTCCCAGCAAAGGATTTGTCGTTTTTGAGTTTTCTAGTACTCCCGTTGGTGCCATAATGTTTTCTCCTCAAGATCCCGAAGACCGCGTGGGGACAGCCGCCCTTGGCTGTCCGTCGAGCGAAAGCTCGATGACCCTCTTAAACTGCTCCTACTTTTCTCCCATCGCCTTGCGCGCTTCCGCCACCACCGCATCCGCAGTGAAGCCGAAAAACTTCAGCAAGTCTTTCAACGGCGCCGAAGCGCCGAAGCGATGCATGCCGATCTTCCGTCCCTTCATTCCCACATACCGTTCCCAGCCGAACGTGGCCGCCATCTCCACAGAAACCCGCGCTGTGACTGAAGAGGGCAGCACGCTTTCTTTGTAAGTCGCATCCTGTTGGTCAAAAATTTCCCACGAAGGCATGCTGACCACCCGCGCTGCAACACCTTCCTCCTTCAGCCTTTCATAGGCCTCGACGCACAACGATACTTCGCTGCCCGTGGCCATCAGAATCACATCCGGCTTGCCGCCAGGCGCATCGGCGAGCACGTACGCACCTCTTGCCGTACCCGACGCCGCGGCATACTTCGTGCGGTCAAATGTTGGAACCGCCTGCCGCGTCAGCACCAGCGCCACGGGCTCGTGCTGCAACTTCGCAATAATCTTCCATGCTTCAGTCACTTCATTCGCGTCCGCAGGACGCAGCACAATCAGATTCGGCATCGCCCGCAAACCTGCCAGCTGTTCAATCGGTTGATGCGTCGGCCCGTCTTCTCCCAGGCCAATCGAATCGTGGGTATAAATAAAAATGGATGGAATTTCCATCAGCGCAGAGAGCCGGACGCTGGCCCGCATGTAGTCGCTGAAGTTGAAGAAAGTCGCACCGAACGCGCGAATTCCAGATACGACAAGCCCGTTCACGCTCGCTCCCATCTCATGCTCGCGCACGCCGAAATGTAGATTGCGCCCGGCGTAGTCGCCAGGCTGAAAATCACCGGCACCTTCAAACTTCAGCGTCGTCTTGTTCGAAGTAGCCAGATCGGCCGAGCCGCCGATCAGCCATGGAATGTTCTGCGCCAGCGCATTCAGCACCTTCCCTGAACTCTCACGCGTTGCGATCCCCTTCGGGTCTGCCGGAAACGTAGGCAGGTTCTTGTCCCAGTCGTCCGGAAGCTCGCGGCGTTGCATGCGATGCAAACGGTCAGCCAGTTCCGGATACTTCTGCGAGTATCCGGCAAACATCTGCGCCCAGCGTTCCCGCGCATCCCGCCCGCGCTTTCCAACTCCGTCGCGGAAATGCTCGCGCACGCCTTCCGGCACCAGAAACTTGGCATCCTCCGGCCAGCCATAAAACTTCTTCGTCAGCCGCACTTCCTCTTCGCCGAGCGGCTCTCCGTGCGCCGCATTGCTGTCATGCTTGTGCGGTGATCCATAGCCAATGTGGCTATCGACGATGATCAGCGTGGGACGATCGGTAGTCTTCTGGAAGGTTTCATAAGCCCGCGCCAGCATCTCCAGATCGTTCGCGTCAGCCACGCGCGTCACGTTCCATCCATAGCCCACAAACCGCGTAGCTACGTCTTCGCTGAATGACCAATCGGCGGGTCCATCCAGCGTGATGCCGTTGTGGTCGTACATCCAGCACAGATTCGAGAGCTTGAGATGCCCCGCCAGCGACGCGGCTTCCCCGCCAATGCCTTCCATCAAATCCCCGTCCGAACACATGGCGTAGACGTTGAAGTCGAAGACCTCAAAACCCGGACGGTTGAAATTTGCTGCCAGCCACCGGCTCGCAATCGCCATCCCCACGCTGTTTCCCACGCCCTGCCCGAGCGGCCCCGTAGTGACTTCAACTCCGGTGGTGAGGTCCGATTCAGGATGTCCCGGAGTCCGGCTTCCCAACTGCCGGAAGCGCTTGATCTGCTCTAGCGGAACTGACAGCTCCTTCAAAACCTCACCGTCTTTGTTCACCTCGCGCACGCCCGCCAGATAAAGCAAGGCGTAGAGCAACATGGAAGCGTGGCCGTTCGACAGCACGAACCGGTCCCGGTTCATCCACTTCGGATCTTCGGGGTCGTAACGCAGAAATTCCTGCCACAGGCAGTAAGCCACCGGGGCCAGCCCCATCGGCGCTCCAGGATGTCCGCTGTTAGCCTGCTGCACCGCGTCAATCGCCAGGGTGCGGATCGTATTAATGCAAAGTGTGTCCAGTTGCTTGCCGGTCACCACCGCTTGTTCACTGACTGCCATGGCGATGCGCGCTCCTCCCAGGGGACAGCTCTGCTTCTGTAGGCTTACCCACTGGCTAGCTAGTTAGAGTTCCTTAGGACAGAAAGGGTTTCAGCTACGCAAGGAGTGTACCAATTTCTCGGCGGCCAATGGCGCGGGATTTGTGAAAATTCAGAGAAGGCTTCCTAAAAGGGTTGCTGAAAGGGTTGCTAAAAAAGACGGTTGTCGGAAACTGAAGGAGCCGAAGAAAGTAATCCCATCTACTTCAGCAGTTGCAGGTAGCTGCTTTCGCTGTTCGAAGCTCGAGTAGTTTCCTGAACGTACTTGAGGAATTGCCGGAGATTCTCTTTTTCGGCGAGTTCCATTCCTCCGAATCTAATGCGCACTCCACCCGCGGGCGCGCTGCGAGTGACCACTCCATTGAGCGCAAGACCTTTCACCCAAATCTTGCCGCTCGAGACCCAAAGTCCGATTTCCACTTTGGCGCCGCCCCTGATGTGAGCCACGGTCTCCACCTGGCATCCACCCATGCTCGTGTTGGAAAGATTGCCCCAGATGGGAGCCTCCGCGTCATCGACGCGCAGCTCCACCGCCACAAAGCACTTAATCCTCGGATGCCGCCTCCGGTCCTGTCCCCAGTTGGAGCTAAAGATATCAGGCTCAAACGGAGGAGTATCGGAGGCCGGAGTAGGCAAAGGCTGGGCTGCAGGCGCCGCCTTCGTGGAACTTGCCGCAGCGTTTCCGCTGGAAGCCGCTTTCTTGATCTCGCGCATGGCCGCCAGCAGTGCTTCTTCTCTGCGTTCCGGCGGGGCCTCGCGATAGGTCTGCAGCAGTTTCCCCATGTTTCGCGACAGATCCGGATCGGCCAGCAGCCCCGTCCAGTCTGTTCCCACCGCGGCGTTAAGCTTGGAATTACTCATAAGGATAGTACTTCCGCTCGTTCGCACGAACGAGTCCCTGGCATTAGCTTGAACCACAGGTCACCCGTCCACAAGATGACGGAAGTCATCCTCAAATGCCCTTGCTGGAGCGGCGATGGAGACGGACCGGGTTTATCCAGAAGCTCGTCAGTCCACTTGTTGCCGGCCTTTGAGGTAGCCCTTCAGCGTTGCATGCTGCCCGTCGGTGAGCGAAAGGAATTCGAACCCGTACTGGTATCCCCGCCGGTAGCGGACCACCGCTCGCACTTCCCACGAAAGCTCCAATCCCGGCAGCAGAAAGCTCAAGCCGGTCACCTCGCCGCCATCCAGTTCAGCCGCCAGCAGCAGGCCAATTCCGGCTTCGGAAAGATCCCTGCAGTGCCCTTCGAGCTTTTGGTATTTATCCCCCAGAAGATGGATCACGGTCACCCGAAAATCAGCCCCGAATCTGGGATACCGTCTTCGGCGCCGGTCGATAGCGGATTTTGGAGTCGAGGCTGGCATAAGGTGAAGGGGATCTTTCCTGGCGCTTGTAGTTGCAGTTATTGCGGATCGAACATCAGTTGAACAATCCCCGTAGTTTGGTCTGGCGCAGCTTCAGGGTTCCGTTTGCAAGCCACGTCGGTCGCGCCGCCTCCGTAAATGCAACCCCACACAGTGCCAGCGCAACCAATAAAATCCCGCCTCGGTGCATAGGGTAAAGACCCAACCTTCTCGTACTCTATCGGCTGGCAGCGCCAAGCGGAAGTGTCGAAAGTGGAAGTGTCGAAAGTA
Source organism: uncultured Acidobacteriaceae bacterium (assembly GCA_963743115.1). Taxonomy (GTDB): domain Bacteria; phylum Acidobacteriota; class Terriglobia; order Terriglobales; family Acidobacteriaceae; genus Sulfotelmatobacter. The sequence goes on from CAVUOM010000007.1 coordinate 65,790, forward strand.
ACGGGGTTCCAACTCATTCTCGCCGCTGGGTGCCCCGCTTCAAAGGACGCGCCAGCCGGGTTTTTGCATCGAGAGCCGTCCAAAACGAATCAATAGTGAGACGATATGCTATGACCGAGAAAGGTCGTCCCGAAGACTTCCTTTATAATGGGACTTTTTCAGAACCGAGAATGCCCCGCTGCTTGCCTCATACAACCAAATTTGTTGCTTTCGCCCTGATCCTGCTCTCAAGCCTCGCCGGCCTCCGGGCACAGAATTCCATGCCCGTGCCTTCCATCTCTCTTCCCGGATCGCAGAGTCCGTTCACCGGCAGCGAGCCTGAAGGCAAAGCCTCCGCGGATGTTTTGCAACTAAGCTTCCAGGAGGCCATCGATCGCGGACTCCGCAACAACCTCGGCCTCCTGCTCTCCGGTGATCAGGCCATTACAGCGCGCGGCGAGAGATGGAAGGAACTCAGCAACCTTCTGCCCGACCTCTCTGCCCGCATACAGGAAGACGCGCAAACCCAAAGCTTGGCGGCTCTGGGCTTCCAAAAGCTTTTCCCGCTATTTATCCCCAAGGGCAGCGCGCCGACAACCATCCCGGCCGTGGTCCCTGAGTTCAACTACTTCGACGCGCGCGCCTCAGTCACTCAGTCGCTCTTCAGCTTCCACGACATCGAGAAAGAGCGCGCCGCCTCCCAGAGTTTGAAGGCGGCGCAATACAGCTTCAAAGACGCGCGTGAACTGGTGGTGCTTGCCGTGGGGAACGCCTATCTAATGGCCATTGCGGCCGCTGCTCGCATCGAAACCACCGATGCCCAGGTTAAGAACGCTCAGGCTCTTTACGGCAAAGCGGTCGACCAGCAGAGAGCCGGACTGAATCCAGCCATCGACACCCTGCGTTCTCAAGTCGAGTTGCAAACCCGCCAGCAGCAGCTCATCGCCGCGCGTAACGATTTCGACAAGCAGAAACTCTCGTTAGCCCGAGTCATCGGCCTGCCTCTCGGTCAGCAATTTATTCTCACCGAGAAAGCCCCCTATCAGGAACTGACACCCTTGCCTCTTGAGGTCTACCTGCAGCGCGCCTACACCTCGCGCTCCGACTACCAGGCCGCGCAGGCGCTGGTGCGCGCCGCCGAACTTTCGCGCCGCGCCGCAACCGCCGGCCACTATCCCACTCTCGACTTCAACGCGAACTATGGCGACATCGGCGTGACTCCGGCCCAGTCGAATGGAACCTGGCAGGTCGACGGAGGCCTGAACATCCCAATTTTCGCCGGAGGAAAGACCCACAGTGATGTTCTCGAAGCCGATGCCCAGTTGAAACAGGCGCGCTCTCAATTGAACGATCTGCGCGGACGCATCGACTATGAAGTCCGCGCCTCGTTGCTCGACCTGACCTCCGCCGCCGAGCAAGTCGAAGTGGCCCGCAGCTCGGTCGATTTGGCGGAGCAAACCCTCGCCCAATCCGAAGACCGCTTCACCGCGGGCGTAGCCGACAATCTCGAAGTGGTTCAGGCACAAGAGTCCGTCGCCAGCGCACATGAGAGTTACATCGAGAGTCTTTACGCTCATAACCTGGCCAAGATCGAACTAGCCCGCGCCATCGGAGATGCCGAACAGGGAGTCGAACGCTATTTGAAAGGCCAACACTAACTCAAAGCCATGGACCAGACGACGAAAAGTCCGCCCACCGCTCCACCGCATCGGCGCGAAAACGATCCACCCGAAACCGATCGCCCCGAAACCGATCGACGAGAAAACGATCGACGAGAAACCGCTCCGCCCGAAAGCCGCACCCAGCCCCTGCCCTCCACCGAGCGCGACTTCCATACCGTCCCTTCGCGCACCGCCAGTCCCGCTTTTCGCATCGCCCTCACCATCGCAGTCGTGGTGTTGCTGGTAGCAGGATTTTTCGTCCTCCGCTACGTCACCAGTTACGAATCCACCGATGACGCCGAAGTGGATGGCCACATCAATTCCATCAGCACCCGCATTTCCGGCCACGTCGTGAAGCTCAATGTCCAGGACAACCAGTACGTGCAAGCGGGCACCGTGCTGGTGGAAATCGATCCCGCCGATTACCAGGTTGCCTACGACCGCGCCAAAGCCGATTTCGACAGCGCCCGCGCAGCCGCCGCGGCAGCCGGCGTTGACGTTCCCATCACTTCCGTCAACACCAGCAGTCAGGTTTCAACCGCAGATGCCGATGTAGCCAGCGCCCAAGCGGGAATCGCCGCTGCCAAACAACAGTTTGCCGCGGCCAAAGCCCAGCTTGACCAGGCCGAAGCCAACAACGTCAAAGCGCAGGACGATCTCGCCCGCTACAAGCAGCTCGTAGACAAACAAGAAATTTCCGAGCAGCAGTACGATCAGGCCGTGGCCTCTGCCAAAGCCGATGCCGCTGCCGTCGAAGCTGCCCGCGCCATGGCCGATGCCGCGCAGTCCCAGGTAACCCAGGCCCAGCAAAGGCTGGCGCAGGCGCAAGCCACCTGGCGCAACGCCCAGACCGCTCCCAAACAAATGCAGGTCATGCGCTCTCGCGCCGAATCAGCCGTCGCCGAAGCCGAACTCAAAAGAGCCGACCTCGATCAAGCCGCACTGAATCTGCAATACACCAAAGTGATTGCTCCAGTTGCAGGTGTAGTCAGCGATCGCACCGTCGAAGTCGGACAGAACGTCGCGCCCGGCCAGGAGCTGATGAAAATCATTCCTCTCAACGATGTCTGGATCACCGCCAACTTCAAAGAGACCCAGCTTCGCGAGATGAAAGTCGGCCAGCCGGTCACCGTGGAAGTCGATGCCAATGGAAGAAGCTACAAAGGCAAGGTCGACAGCATCTCCGGTGGAACCGGCGCGCGTTTCAGTCTGCTGCCTCCGGAAAACGCCACGGGCAACTACGTAAAAGTCGTGCAACGCATTCCGGTCAAGATCGTACTCAATCCCGGAGAAAACAAAGATCAGTCGCTGCGGCCCGGCATGTCGGTCGTCCCCAAGGTCTGGATTCGGCAATGAGCGCCGCAGCGCCACCGCTGAATGGCGCCAACGCTGAAGTCTGGCGTCCGGCCATCAATCCCTGGGTCATCGCCATCACGGTCACGCTGGCGACTTTCATGGAAGTGCTCGACACCTCCATCGCCAACGTCTCCCTGCCGCACATCGCTGGCAGCCTCTCCGCCGGCCAGGACGAGAGCACCTGGATTCTCACTTCCTATCTCGTCTCGAACGCCATCATTCTCCCGCTGAGCGGCTGGCTCTCTTCCATCATGGGCCGCAAGAATTTCTACATGAGTTGCGTAGCTCTGTTCACGATCAGTTCTTTCCTGTGTGGACTCGCGCCCAACCTCGCCACGCTCATCGTTTGCCGCGTCCTGCAAGGCGTCGGAGGCGGCGGCCTGCAACCCAGCGAGCAGGCCATTCTCGCCGACACTTTCCCTCCCGCCAAGCGCGGCATGGCATTTGCCGTCTACGGCATCGCCGTAGTCACCGCGCCCGCCATCGGCCCCACTCTCGGCGGCTGGATTACCGACAACTTCACCTGGCGCTGGATTTTCTTCATCAACATCCCAGTCGGCATCATTTCACTCCTGCTCACCTCGCGGCTCATTCAAGACCCGCCTTTTCTCAAGCGCCGCAAGCTGAGAGAAACCACCATTGACTACGTCGGCCTCGGCTTTGTGGCGCTTGGCCTGGGAAGTCTGCAGATTGTCCTCGACAAAGGGCAGCGCGACGATTGGTTCGGATCCAATTTCATCGTGACCCTCTCTTTGATCGCCGCTGTCTCCCTCATCTTCGTGATTTTCTGGGAGTGGCATCATAAGGATCCCATCATCGATCTTCATCTGTTCCGCGAGCGAACCTTCGGCATCTCCAACCTGCTGATGTTCATGTTGGGTTTTGCCCTGCTCGGCAGTACGCTCCTGCTGCCCTTGTTCTCCCAGACCCTGCTCGGCTATACCGCGGAGCGAGCCGGCCTGGCGCTCATGCCCGGCGGATTCACCATCATTCTTCTGTTGCCCCTGGTTGGGTTCCTGCTCTCGCGCTACAGTCCGCGCTGGCTTCTGTTCTTCGGCCTGGTCATGCTTTCCGCTTCGTTGTTCTACATGACCGGCTTTGATCTCGATATGGATTTCCGCATGGTAGCCGGCGCCCGCGTCTTCCAGGCCGCGGGAATGGCTTTTCTTTTCGTCCCCATCAACACTGCCGCGTACGCATTTCTCCCTCGCGAAAAAAACAACGCCGCCTCCGGCTTGATGAATCTGGGCCGCAATATCGGCGGTAGTTTCGGCATTTCCCTGGTTACCACCTTGCTCGATCGCCGCACCCAGGTTCACTTGAATTATCTGTCCCAACATCTCAGCGCCTCCAATCCCGCATTCCAGGCGATGATGAAGGGCGCAACCCAGGCCATGCGGGCGCACGGTTCAAGCGCGGCATTTGCCACCCAACAGGCCTATGCCTTAATCGAAGCCACGGTGCAGCGTCAAGCCACTATGCTGGCCTATCTCGACGATTTCCGCCTGCTCGCCTTCTGCATCCTCGCCATGATTCCGCTTGTCTTCCTGATGAAAAAAGGCAAGCCCGGCGGCGGATTAGCAGTACACTAATCCGCGGCAAACTGGAAAGCTCGGGAAGGGCACGACTTTAGTCGTGCCGTTAGAGCGCTCCTCATCGACCGCGGTTTAGCCGCTGAGGGACTCCGAAAATGTTCCGTCTAATCACCATCGAGCGCGAGTACGGCTGCGGCGCAGCAGCCATCGCTGAAGGCTTGGCCCACCGTCTGGGATGGAAACTCTGGGACCACCTGCTCACCGAAGAGATCGCACGCGTCGCTAATGTCGACATTTCTTCAGTTTCCCGCTGCGACGAGCGTATGGATAGCGGCCTTCACCGCTTCGCCAAGGCCTTCTGGCGCGGCAGCTACGAGCGCGGCTCCGCGCTGGGCGATCAGGTCTTCGATGCCGATCGCATGGTGAAGACGATGGAGCTGATCGCTCCCAGAATCGCGCGGGAAGGGAATGCCGTAGTGGTCGGCCGCGGTGCGCCATATTTTCTGCGCGAGCAGCCCGATGCCTTCCACGTTTTTCTCTACGCTCCGCGCGCCGAAAAAGTGCGCCGCATCCTGCAGGAAGGATGCACCGCGTCGGCAGCCGAGGAACTCGTCGACACTGTCGACCGCGAACGCGTCGTTTTCGTCAAACACTACTTCGACGCCGACTGGCCCACCCGCTCCCTCTACCACGTGATGATCAACACAGCAGTCGGAAACGAATCCGTAGTCGACACGATTCTCAACACCATGCGCCTGGTCGAAGGCCGCCCCAAAGCCACAGACTACGAACGGCCGAAAATCCCGACCTCCGTCTAGCAAATGTGGGGACAGCCGCCCTCGGCTGTCCGTCGAGCGAAGCTCGATGTCGAATGTTGGGGAGAACCGCGAGCCCCGCCATTTAACCGCTCGGGAAGGGCAGGACTTCAGTCGTGCCGTTAAGTCATCGAAGTTCGCGCGCTTTAGCGCCTGAGGCACGACTCCTGCAGGCGACAAGTTTCCCGCTGGCCGCAACAATTCCCCTTGACTTGGACTCTCAATCCTGCGATTCTAATTATTGCTATAAGCATCGGATATTTGACAACTCAATAGCACCGAGATAACTACCGCAAACTCAATATTTTGCGAGCAACACCCTCGGATTATGGGCATTTTCCCCGACGTAAGGCCGCTAAATGCTTTGCATGGAATATTTTGCGGCTAAGTGGTTTGTTCCCAATATTTTAGCCAGATCGTCGCAGATCGAATGTCCGTAACTAACTGATTCCAAGGATATTACACGATCCGATCTGTAATTTTTTTCAATCCAGATCGAGGCGCGGGACAACAATCCTCAGCGCAAACATCCGCCCGAGCTCCAAGCGATCCCACGGCCCTTCGCTCCGACCCCGGGCCCACTCGCTCGAGAATCAGCTCGCGAATCATGCCGATAAATTTCGGATGCACGCCCACAGTTTTCGCCCGAGTCATCGGCAACCCCAGCGAATCGCAAAGCTGCCGCGCTTCAATATCCAGATCGTAGAGCACTTCCATGTGATCTGAGATGAAGCTGATCGGCGCTAGCACCACCGCCGACGCCAGATTCTCGGCCTTCACCTTGCGCAAGTAATCCAGAATATCCGGCTCGAGCCAGGGTTGTCCCGGAGCGCCGCTGCGGCTCTGGTAAACGAGAACATCTTCTTGGTGACCCAGCGCTCCAGAAACCAGCCGCCGCACTTCCTCCAGTTGTTTCACATAATCGGAAGTGTTCGCCATCGAAACCGGAATGCTGTGCGCCAGGTACACGATCTGCACATTCTCCCGCGCGTCCTCTGGAACGGCCCGCAGCGCATCACCCACGCGTTCGACCGTAGCCTCGATGAATGCAGGATGGTTGAAGAACGCCCGCAGCTTCTCCACTTCGGGCGCAGTCCGCTCCAACTTCGTTTTGCGCCCGCGCAATGTCCTCGCGATACTGCCGGCATCCTGAGTAAGAACTGTAGGCCGAAGTTACAAACGCCAGCGCCCGCCGGATTCCATCCTGCTTCATCTGTCGCAGAGTCTCATGGCAGCAGCGGATGCCAGTTTCGATTTCCCCAGTAGATTGGAAGCTTCGGTCCATTGCGCTCCAGCTCCGCTCGCAGAGCGGCGATCAGTTCGCGCGCCTGCTGGTTGATCGGGCTCTTGCCCTCGAAATGGTAATAGTGCTCGGCGACGGCCAGCATCCGTTCGCGCGGAATGTTCCGCCCGCGCAACACGTTTTCGAGGAAGGGAATCACGTCTTCCTTCGACTCAGGCCCACCGAAAGAAACAACCAGAATGGCGTCGTAATTCATTTTCGAGATTGATTGCTTGAGAGGCGCACGCCGGGACAGCGAATCAGTTGCCGTGTACGACCGCCGCCGACGATTCCACGTTCCTGCTTACCGATAACGGCCGATCCAGCGAAATATTCATTTCCGTGAACCGCGGCAACACCACATCGCGGCCGCGACGCGACACCGTAAATACGCCCGAGACGCAAGTCGCCACGATTCGAGCCACGCCAGCAGTCGATGCATCGGTCGCGCCCGATACGATGGCTTCAATAATCAACTGTGTCGTGTCGTCGGCCTCTTTGGCAAGTCCAGCGGTGACGCCGATGTTAATCGCCATCCATGCTTTGCCGGGACGTTCCCCGCGAAGCTGCCCTTCCGCGTCGATCTTCGTGTGCGACCTCCGGTCCAATTCCGCTCCGGTCAAGGATGCGGCAATAGGAATGAGGTTTCCGCCCGGCAGGGTCAGCGCGGTGAATGTCAGATACAGCGAACCGGCCCGGCTCCCCCAGCGGGGTGGAGTCTTCTTAACCACCTTGCCTTCAAACAGTGTTCCGGCCGGCAGGACCACCTGAGAATCCGCGAGGACCGGCTCGAGCAATCGCGCCCGCACCACGTCGCCGGGCGTGCTCTTCGATGCACTGACATCCCCGAGAAGAAGAATCTTGCATCCGGTGCCCGCGGGAAGAGTTGCCAGAGCGGACAAATCGGAGGGAGGAGAAGATGCAGTTTCTGAATTCGTGGAAGGTGGATTCTCGCCCTCCACGCCGGTAGCCTCCAGCACCATCATCGGGCTTGCCAGCTTCGTGGGTCCATAGAGACCGCCGGACCGGCTTACCTCGACGGATCCCGGTTCATTCCCGGCTGGCTTTCCCGATCCTTTCTTCTTCGCCTCTGCATACACCTCCCGTCTTCGGCTGATAGAGATCACTGAGACTTGCAGCTTGCTTACACCGTTTGGGGCAGCGACGGAGGCCGTCTTGAAGACTGGGTAGTTCTGATGGCGAGGAGTGAATAGCTTAACGACGCCGGGCCAGTGATCGTCTAGTACTCTTCGCCTTTTCTCCATGTGGTCAACCGTGAGGGTTACGCGACTCCCCGCGGCAAACAGTGCGTGGCCTGAAGAGTACACATCACGTGCCAGGCGGCCTTCAACAACGTCGCCAGGCTTCAACTTCGACAGTTTCAACGGATTGTTGAGTTGCACCTTAAGATAGAGGCTTGAATTCGACGGCGGCGTACCCGGCGGGTGGGCGGGTTGGTTAGCAGCCGAGCAAACCAAAGAACCTGCAGCTACGACCGCCAACAACATGCCTCGGTTAGCTTTCGATAAACCACTGCCCATGATCTGCTCCCGTCGGCCCAAAATCAGAGGTGCCGACAAATCGAATCTCCTTGATTTTACCCTTAAGCGGCAGGCGAGATACCGCAAGCCACCATCGCAACAAAATCGCCAAAGCGAGAAGCACACTCGGCGCGCGAAACCGCATGTTACGCTTCTCTAGCAAACATGAAGACGCTGCGCCGGGTCTTTAAGGCATTTCAATACCGCGATTTCCGCCTGATGTGGGTGGGCGCCTGCACCTCCAGCATCGGCACCTGGATGCAGATCGTGGCCCAGGGTTGGCTGATTTACCGGCTCAGCCACTCCGCGTTTTTGCTGGCACTGGATCAATTTCTCGGCGGCATCCCCATCTTCCTGTTTTCTCTGATCGGCGGCGTGGTGGCTGATCGCGTGGAGCGCCGAAAGATTCTTCTGGCCTCGCAATATGTGCAGATGTTCTCCGCCGGACTGCTCACTATTCTAGTCGCGACTGGCCTGGTGCACGTCTGGCAGATTCTCTGTCTTTCTTTCGTTTCCGGCTTTGCCCAGGCCTTCGGCGCACCGGCCTACTCGGCACTGATTCCCACGTTGGTCGACAAGGACGACATGCCGAACGCCATCGCTCTAAATTCGATCCAGTTTAACGTGGCGGTTATGGTTGGGCCGGCACTGGCCGGACTGGTCTTGGCGAAGTTGGGAGAGAAGTGGTGCTTCGGTTTGAACGCGCTGTCGTTCCTGGCTCCCATCGTGTCGCTATCGATCATCACCACTCGCTTCCTGCCGGTCAAAACCGCAGAGTCCATGTTCACCAGCCTGAAACAAGGTATCCAGTTCACACGCAAGCAAGGCTCCATGGAAGCGCTGATTGTGCTGGCTTTCTGCATGACCGCCCTGGGCATGCCGATGCGGACCTACATTCCCGTATTCGTGAAGGACATTTTCCATCGCGGTCCGGAAACTTACGGCAATTTGCTGGCGCTCATGGGGCTGGGATCGATACTGGGTTCGCTGAGCATTGCGAGCGCGGGCAATATGCGAAGAAAGGGACTGGTGGCGCTCGGAGCGCTGTTCTGTCTGGGGGCGGGCATTTCCGCGTTTGCTCTTTCGAAATCGGTGCGGGCAAGCGGCGCCATTCTGGTGCTGGTGGGCGCGGCGATGATGGCGGTCTTCGCCACGGTGAATTCGCTGGTGCAACTGATTGTTACCAACGAAATGCGCGGACGTGTGATGAGCGTCTACAATTTCGCATTCCGCGGCGGCATGCCGCTGGGAAATTTGCTGTCGGGGTGGCTCGTACCGCTGTTCACTGCGCCCGTGGTGTTAGGAGTGAACGGACTGCTCCTGGTTCTGCTCGCTCTTTATTTCCTGCTGGTTCAGCGGCGGGTGGCCGAGCTGTGAGGGATCATTCTTACCCTCGCGGCCGCTCTATTTCGCGGTACCCTTTCGCCGTCGCCGCTCGCTCTCCCTCACGATTTCGCTGATATCCGCCGCTGGACGTATCTCGATTGTTCCACACTTCAACTTCACTCCCGGACATTGGGAAATCAGCTGAATTGCGTGATTCAGATCCCGCGCTTCGAGCACCTGAATTCCACCCAATTGCTCCTTCGTTTCAGCATACGGACCGTCAGTCACTGCAACCTTTCCGTTCTTCCAACACACAGTCACTGCCGTGTTGGCGGGCTGAAGAGATTCCTCAGCGACCAAATGTCCGTTCTTGCGCAGTTCGTCGTTGTAGCTGAAACACTCGTCGAACACGGTGTTGCGTTCGCTCTCCGACATGTTTTCGAAGTGGCCGGGCTCGATATAGCCCAAACAGATGTATTTCATCCATTCCTCCTATGTTTACTGTGAGTTGTCGTCTGCATGGCTCGGAGCCGTAGCCCGTCGTCGTGCTGTCAGATATCTGTTATCAGATAGTCGTTCGGGAGGCCAAGAATCGACAACTGTTCCAGTTTTTCTTAATTCGTCGGAGCAGTTCACGCCCACCTTTCGACGACCACAAAAAATGGCAGCCTCAGTTATTATGGTGCCGCCGGAAACCGCAAGGTGGGCCAGCCCCCAATACTTGGGCATCGATCGATACCTTGGTCCAATAGACTCGTCGTCGGGCTTCTGGCAATTTTGCTTTGTACAATCACTAGCACTGAAATCGAAAGGTGTACCGAATGAACGGCACAAATGGACTGAAAGAGAGACGCGCGTGACCGCGCTTGTCGCGTCGAACACGCCTGATTCGAACACATTAAGCATGAACGTTTTTACTGCTCCGGGAAAGACCATGGTCGGCGAGCGGCCAAAGCCCTTCGGCGAACCGCTCGGCTTTGACCCAATCACGTCGACTTTAATCTTCGGCGAGTACGACGCGGTGCTGGTGGACGCGATGGGGACAGTGGCTGAGGCCGAGGCTCTCGCGCATTGGATCGCTCTGCACAACCGCAACCTGGAGACCATCTATATAACCCACGCCCACTTCGACCACTTCTACGGTTTGAGCATTCTGCTCGACCGTTTCCCGCGCGCTCGAGCGATAGCCACGCCTGAGGCGGTTAACGCCATGCAGATGTCTTTTACTCCCACGGTGGAGCGGTTAGCCCGCCGCTTGTTTCCCGGGCAAGTAGCCACCAAGTTGGTTCCACCTGAGCCCTATGAAGCCGACACGTTCACTCTCGAGGGCAACGAATTGCGCATCATCAAGCAGGGCCGCACCGATAGCCCGGATTCAACATCGTTGTACGTTCCATCGATCGGCCTGGTTGTCGCCGGCGACGTTGTGTACAACCAATGCCGCATGTACGTCGGCGACACCACCCCTGAGAGCCGAAAGAATTGGATCGCGGCGCTGGACCGGTTAGCGGCGCTGAACCCGGCGATCGTCGTCGCTGGTCACAAAAAGACTGGCGCGCCCGACTCTCCCTCGACGATCCAGGACACCAAGCGTTACCTCGAGGACTTCGACCGGCTGCAGAAAACAGCGAAGTCCGATCAGGAGCTGTTCGATCAGATGACCGAACTCTACCCCCATTGGGTAGCAAATCAGTCGTGGTTGATGTTCGGATTCCCGCAGCCCTGAGCCGCATCAAGCGCTGATGCAAAATGTTTATCGGAATAGGAGGCTGTCAATGAGCAGTGTGCAAATCGACCAGAAAAGCTATGAGATGCCCCCGAAAGAAGGGATCAGCATCGCGCATTTTCTCACCGTCACCGACATCAAGCGATCCGCTCACTACTACGAAAAGGTTTTCGGCGCTCGCATTCTGAGCCTGGGTGACGGCAACGCCCCCGGGTACCTTCAGCTTGCGAATATCTGGATGATTATCAACGTTGGAGGCGGCCCGACCCCGGATAAGCCGACGGTAACCCTCAGTGTCCCCGACCCGAATCACATCAACAGCTTTATGAATTTCCGGGTTGCGGATATTCAAGCGTGCTACAAATTATGGAAAAGTAGAGGAGCCGAGTTCATTACGCCACCAATCCCTAAGTACGGCGAGATACGCTGCTACATCCGCGATCCTGACGGCTATATCATCGAAGTCGGGCAGAGCACCGACGTCACCTACGGGTAGCGCGGCGGGTGGCCCAGGCCATTCGTGAAGGATCCCTTGGATAATCTGCGTGCCCCGCCCTAGTCGCGTTCTTTGCGACAGGGCGGGGATTTTGATTTGAGCTCAGCCCCAGTCGTCGGCGATGCTGCCGACGCAGTTGTTTTTACTACTGGCTCATCTCAGCGGCCACGGCGTCGCCGAACTTCTTCTGGATCTCCCTTTGGGTCTCGGGATCGAAGTCGGTCATGTCAAACATCCGGCGAACTTCGACCATTTCGTTATCCTTTCCGGGGATGCGCGAGGCCCATTCGAGCGCCTCTTCGCGTGACTTCACCTGGATGATCCAGTAGCCGCCGACCACTTCTTTCGCTTCGGTAAACGGACCGTCGGTCACTTTCGATTTTCCGTTTTTGAAGGTGACGCGCGCGCTCATCGTCGAGGGTGGGGTCAGCCCGTCGAGCGCCAGCAGCACGCCGGCTTTCTGTAGTTCCTCGTTGTACTTGCCCATCACCTCCATGTCTTTGAAGTTGGGCGCCCAGCCGGGTTTTGCATTTTCGTAGATTTTCGGAAACATGATCATCATGAAGCGCATGGTGTTCTCCTTGTGTAGTGAGCAATGTGTAGTGAGCAACGTGTAATGAGTATCGAGTGTTGGGCGGACACCGTATCCGAGCCGCTACTTTTATATAAGAGCCGCGGGTGTCCTGCCTTCACGATATAGTCGAACGGCCGGACCAGAATTCGACAAGTCGTCCAAGAAATTTTGGAAGTCGGCCCGCTCGGACACCTTACGGTTCTTATGCATGGCCCTACCACGACCGAGGCTGCCCCACCCTTCGCGATTTTCGAAGGGTAGGTGCCACGGACGACGGCACCGGGGGACGCGTGGCCCGGTTTTAACGATCTTGCGTGCACCGTTCCCGCTGAGGGTGCCCCATCCTTGCGTTCTTTGCAAGGTGGGGGGCGATGCTGCATGTGCTATTTGATTTTGTTGTCGACACTCGAACCCACTTGGTGCCGGCATTTCCGACTCCCGCCCCTCGCGAAGAACACGAAGGACGGGGCACCCCACAGTGTTGGTGATGCCGGCGAGATTAAAAGCCCGGGCCACCCGCCTATCCCCCAACGACACGCCACCGGAGATTTTTATCCCAACTGCCGAATCCGCTCTTGCAGGAATTGCCGCTCTGGTTCCTGCTGGGTCAGGGCCAGCGCCTTCTCATAAGACGCCCGAGCCTCAGCCGTCCTGCCCAGCCTGCGGTACATATCTGCACGGGCAGAATGCGCCAGGTAGTAATTTGCCAATTCGCCTTGTTTTCCAGAAGAAGGTTCCAAGACCGCGTCGATCTGCGCCAGACCGGCCTCTGGACCATCGCGCATGGCAATGGCCACGGCACGATTAAGCTCTACAACCGGCGAGGGCTGAATTCGTACCAGTTGGTCGTAAAGCGCAACAATCTGCCGCCAGTCGGTCGCGGCGGCCGATTCCGCCTCCGCATGAACGGCCGCAATCGCAGCCTGCAGCGTGTAGGAGCCGAAGCGACCCGACTTCCGCTGGTCCTTCAGTGCTCTCTCCAGCAATGCCACTCCCTCCGCGATCTGCTCCCGGTTCCAGAGCGCGCGGTCTTGATTCTCCAGCAAAATCAGCTCTCCGGTCGGGGAGGTTCTCGCCTTGCGACGAGATTCCTGCAGCAACATCAAGGAAAGCAAGCCCACCACTTCCGGCTCGGGCCGCAGTTCCATCAGCAACCGTCCCAGTCGAATCGCCTCGCCGGTCAGGTCGGCCCTCGTTACCTGCGATCCCGCCGCAGCCGAGTAACCCTCGTTAAAGACGAGATAGATGACCTGAAGCACCGCGCCGAGCCGCTCGGGCAATTCCTGCGGCGTCGGCACCTCGTACGGAATCCGTGCCTCTCGAATCTTTGCCTTGGCGCGCACAATGCGCTGCGCCAGCGTTCGCGGAGTGGTGAGGAAGGCCTTTGCTATCTCTTCGGTCGTCAGCCCGCACACTTCACGCAAGGTGAGCGCAACGTGAGCCTCCGGCGCTAGAGACGGATGACAGCAGGTAAAAATCAGGCGGAGCCGGTCGTCTTCAAGAAAGTCGTCATCGCTAGACCTTTCCTCCGAACTCAATTGCGCTTCGATCCAGCGTGCGAGTTCGTCTTGCGACGCATCAAATCTTGCCCGGCGACGCAGAGTGTCAATGGCTTTGAATCGTGCCGTTGAAATCAGCCATGGTCGCGGGTTGCCGGGTACTCCACTCTTCGGCCACAGGCTCAGCGCGGCCGCAAATGCTTCGTGCATCGCCTCCTCGGCAAGATCAAAATCACCAAGCAAGCGGATCAGCGTTGCCAGGATTCGTCCCGAATCCACGCGATAAAGGGAATCGAGCAATTCGCGTATCCGCTCGCTGGAACACTCGGACATGACACGCTCGGACGTGACAGACTCAGACATGAGGACGACCTTAGCAAACCAGCTACCGGGAATCAATTTAGCAAAACCGCGGATCGATTCCGGCGGGTCAGGCAAAGCGTCTAGATGGGTGGTAGGCAGAAGACTAACTGGGGCAGAAGACTAATTGGCCTCCGCCGGAGTGAGTTGCAGATCTTCTTCGAGCCGGTGCTTGGGTCTTATGCCATGCTTCCCGAGTTCGCTGTGATAATTCTTCACCGCTTCTTCCGGTTCTATTTCTCCGTCAGCGATCGAGCGCAGCATACGGATGAATTCCAGGGGATGCTCGGAATCCTTAATCCTCCGTCCAAAAAGCGCGACTCTGGCCCCGTGCTTACGGCCTTCGGCCAGCAGTTTGAACGCGTCGTAAGTTGTTCCGCTGCTGCCTCCGAGTATGCCGACGACAACCGAGGGATCGTAAGCCACCAACTCTTCGAGAGGTCCCGGCCCGAAGTAGGGGATTTTCAGAAACAGCGGCCGCCCGCTGGAAGGTACGCCCGCCAATGCCCGCACAATCTGGTCGTTCACAAAAGCTGGCACTTGTTCGGGAGTCAGCCCCGCATTCGGGGAATTCGGGGCAAACACTTCGAGAAAATAATGGAAGCCGCATTCCTCGGCCTCGGCCCGGAATTCGCGAAACGCACGCAAGCTCCGCAGATCCGCTTCCAGATCGTTGTTGAAGGTCATCGAATACAGCCCGAGGTTGACTACCGGCTCGCCTTCGCGAGGCGCGGTGAGGCTGCCGAATTGCGCTTCCTGAATGTAAGCCGTAGCGAACGGCGCGGAGGCCGATTCGCGATAGCGAGCCCCGCGCTGGCACCAGATGTCCGTGGCATCGTTGATGCGCACCGCCGGAGTGACATGGGTACCGTCGAAAAGACGCTCCTTGTGCGCCAGTGTGTCCATTGTCGATACGGATGCCAGCAATACATCGACAAATCCCTGGCGCACGACAGCGCGGATCTCCTCTAGAAACGCGGGCGCGGAACGAAAACCCGGGCCCGTGCGAGCTTTGCCGAAGCTCGGGATACCCCAGGACATGTCGGCGTCGCGGGCGTCGGCCAGAATAAAAGTCCGGCCAGAGGGATTGGCGCGAATTGCCGCCAGCTTTGCGAACAGCGAGTCCATACTCATGCTTGTTTAGTCCAGAATGATTGAAGGCAAAGAGAAAATCTGGTGCGCCCGGAGAGATTCGAACTCCCGACCTATTGCTCCGGAGGCAATCGCTCTATCCATCTGAGCTACGGGCGCCCGCGGTGATTTTAGTTTACATGGGAGGGTTGGGAAGCATCAATGCAGGCCCTGGCCGCGCGAAAACGCAGCCGGCAGGTGTTTAGGCGTGAACCAGCAAAGCCCGTCCCACAGTTGCGAAGACCGTCGCTGTGCGCTGGTGCGAACTCTTATTCGGAACTTCTGTTCCCGAGCTTTTATTTCGGACTCTGAATGCTTAGTAGCGGCCTCGTCCACCGCCGCCACCGCCGCGGCCGCCACGGTCTCCGCCGCGATCGCCGCCTCGGCCTCCGCGGTCGCGTCCGCCGCCTCCGGCGTGCTCGGTTTTGGGGCGGGCTTCGTTTACGTTGAGTGTGCGTCCACCGACCTGCGAGCCATTCAACGCAGTGATGGCCTTTTCGCCATCCTCGTTGCTGGCCATTTCCACAAAGCCGAAGCCGCGCGAGCGTCCAGTATCGCGGTCGGTCATGATGCTGACCCGATCCACTTGACCGTGAGGCTCAAACATCTGCCGCAGTTCTTCTTCTGATGTGTTAAAGCTCAAGTTGCCTACAAAAATATTCTTCACGCCTCTGCCTCTGCATTGAGCTGTCGAAAGTGCAAGCTCGATGCGGCGGACTGGCAGGTCGGGGACACCTTCCTGAAAATCGGAACCGGAGCTGGCGAACAGTCGAATGCGGCACGAAGTATAGCAGGTTTGTCAAATCGGGCATGTTAAATCGGGCCGAAAGCCGCGCCGAGCTTAGCAGCCGTCCACCTGCCAGTATCCCTCGCGGTGATATCCCACTTGCAACAGCCGGTTCTTGGGGTCCCGTCCTCTGGCGGTCGTAGTGTTCCGGGACTGCGAACGTCGTCCCGCAACTGCAGGGAATCAGAAACATCTTCAACGGCGTACTGGCCCGCTCATGGCTGCGATTTGATTGAGGGTGCTTCATTCTTGCGGTTGAGATAGTCGCCGAAGGACACCACAGGATAGATCAAGAACCCATACAGCAATGGGTTGACCAAGAAGGCTACAACAAAAACCAAGAATCGGAAGTCGGATAGAAGAAAATAGCGCTGTAGCCACGCGCCCAACGGGCCAACAAACCAGTAGGAGAGAAAATGCTCCCCGCTATTCGGACGGCTCTTACCTGCCACGATCATGAGGACAAAGAGAAGGAGTTCGGCCAAAAAGAAAAAACCGAAGCAGTACTGCAACCGTCTCACACGCTCGCGTGTCTCTGAACTCATGAGCTTTCTTCTACCGTCGCCATCGCGCCCCGCTTGCGCTTGTTCGAGTGCAGAACTTTCTTCCGCAGCCGCAGCGATTTCGGAGTGATCTCGACGAATTCGTCGTCGGCAATGAATTCGATGGCCTGCTCCAGATTTAATTGTCGGAAAGGCACCAGACGGATAGCCTCATCAGCCGTTGAAGCGCGCATGTTGGTGAGTTTCTTTTCGCGCACTGCGTTGACGTCGAGATCGTCATCCTTCGCGTTCTCGCCGATGATCATTCCTTCGTACAGTTCAATGCCCGGACTGACAAACAGCTCGCCGCGTTCCTGCAAGCCCCATAGTGCGTACGCCGTCGAAGTGCCGGCCCGGTCTGCGATCAACGCTCCCGTGAGCCGGTGCGGGATTTCCCCTTGCCACTCCGTGTATCCATCGAACAGCGAATTCATCACGATGGTGCCGCGCGTGTCGGTGAGCAACTGGCTGCGCAAGCCGATCAATCCGCGGCTGGGCACGCGGAACTCAATCCGCACCCGCCCGTAGCCGTGGTTGTGCATGTTGGTGACTTCGGCCTTGCGCGATCCCAACTGCTCCATCACCACGCCGACAAATCCCTCGGGCACGTCGACCGTGAGATGCTCCACCGGTTCCATCAGCTTGCCGTCAATGCGCTTGGTGACGATCTCGGGCTTGCCAACCATCAGCTCATAACCTTCGCGCCGCATCATCTCAATGGTGATAGATAGCTGCAGTTCACCGCGCCCGAGAACTTTGAATGAATCGGTGGTGCCCATCTCCTCCACGCGCAGAGAAACATTGGTGAGGAGTTCCTTCGCCAGACGTTCCCGGAGATTTCTTGAAGTGACGTAGGTGCCTTCGCGTCCGGCGAACGGAGAATTGTTTACCGTGAACATCATCGCGATGGTCGGCTCATCGATCACGATGGGCGGCAGCGGCGCGGGATTCTCTGCGTCCGTAATAGTCTCGCCGATGGTGATTCCTTCCACGCCCGCCACGGCAACGATGTCGCCCAACACCGTTTCGGTGATGTCGGTACGTTTCAAGCCGGAGAACGAGAACAGTTTCGTGATCTTCGTCTTGTGTATCGACCCGTCGAGCTTAGCGATCGCCACATCTTCGCCGGTGAACATGGTTCCGTTGAAAACGCGGGCGATGGCCAGGCGTCCCAGATAATCGCTGTAGTCGAGGTTGGCGACCAGAATCTGCAGCGGCCCTTTCGGATCGCCCTTGGGCAGAGGAATGGTTTTCAGGATCGCATCAAACAACGGACGCAGATCTTCCCCGCCGCCCTCTGATGTCGGTCGACGCCGTCCCTTCCTTCGCATTCGTGTAGAGAACGGGAAAGTCGAGCTGATCTTCCTTGGCGTCAAGATCGATAAACAGGTCGTAGATTTCGTTGAGCACTTCCTGGGGCCGGGCGTCGGGACGGTCGATCTTATTAATCACCACAATGGGCGGCAGCTTGGCTTCGAGAGCCTTGCTCAGTACGTAACGCGTCTGCGGCAGCGGACCTTCGCTCGCATCCACCAGCAGCATCACTCCGTCCACCATCTTCAACGCGCGTTCCACCTCGCCGCCGAAGTCGCTGTGGCCGGGCGTATCCACGATGTTGATCTTTACGTCGTGATAGAAGATGGCCGTGTTCTTGGCCAGGATGGTGATGCCGCGCTCGCGTTCCAGTTCGTTCGAATCCATCACGCGTTCAACGTGGTGCTCGTTGGAGCGAAAAGTACCGCTCTGTTGCAGCATGGCGTCAACCAGCGTGGTCTTGCCGTGGTCGACGTGCGCGATGATGGCGATATTGCGAATGCTCAAACTCAAAGTATGGGTTGTCCTTTATCTACGGATCGGATTGATGAGCGCGGGCAGCCGGAGTCCCGGCTCGCCAGCCTCCATCTATAACTTTACTATGTGCGAGGGCTTCTCAGGAGATTACATCGCACCTACGTGCGAGTCGCCCACGGACCAAACTTCAGAGTGTTGTGGTTCTAAAGGAAGAGGAAGGTCATCCAGCCACAGCTTTTTCCTTTGGCGCGGGCTTTCCTTCCAGCCGCGCTTCCACTTCCTTCACGGCGCGCTGCGCCGCAAGGATGCCTCCGTTGGTGGTCGATTCCGGCCCCTGGGAATCCGTATTCGCGAAAAAGATGCGATCCATGGGATGGCGAACCAGCGGTTGCACCTGCGTGTACAACCCGGGAGTCGACATATACAAAGGATGTCCGCGGCGGTAAATGTGCACCTCGACCGGGTCTACATCGAAGCCCGGCATCAGCTTCTGAAAATCGCTCAACACGTTGGCGGCGATCCGGCGCGCGCCGGTTTCGTTCAACAGACGGCTGCGCTCCTCTTCCTTCATTGGGGTGTAGCAAGTGATGATGTTGAATTTCTGCTGGTAGCCCGCTTGCTTTTGAATCACCCAGTCGGCAACGATGAAATCAGTGAAGGAATTGCCGGGGCACCAGGTGTCATAACCGTGATTGAACACCGGCTTGTCGAAAATCAGATTCACCACGGGATACGGAATATAGCGAATCTGCTGCATGGCGTCGCTCTGCTTGTCGGGTAATCCGTCGACGATGCGCCGCGTGATGAACTTCGGCGATGCCATGATCACGGTCTTGGCCGCAACCGTTTTCAATTCGCCGGCCAGCATGTAAGTTACCTGCACGCTTTCTTTTTCGGGGACCACGGCCACGATGGTGGCGCCCGCCTGCATGCGGTCCTTATATTTTGGCTGGAGAATCTCCGCCAGCTTTTTCGTGATCGCGCCCAAGCCTCCGGGCCAGGTGTAGCGATCGTCGACGCGGCTCTCTCCGCCCATCTCCTGCAACGCCTCAATGGCCACGGCTGAGGCTGTGTCTTCGCTGGCTGCACCCCAGTTGGAAGGCCCGAAGTTGTCCCACCACTGCTTGAGTTCTTCGGGATAGTCCTTTAGGAAATCGCCAAAAGGTTTCTCGAAGAGTTCTTTGCTGCGCTTCTCAACATCAATAGCGAGCATTTCTTTTTTGAATTTCTTAAAGCCGTCGCGCACCGCCGGAGGATAAGGCAGCTTATCGAGACCGTCGCCCCAAGTGTCGAGGATTAACTCACCCTGAATGATGCTGGCATCGGGGCTGTTCACCGGCAATGGATCCAGTCCAATCTCTTTTGCGAAGTGATAAGTGAATTCGTCTTTTGCCAGGAACGCCGAGCCGGTTGCATAAGTGTTGCCTTCATACTCCATGGCGTAGGCATTTCCTCCAAAGTGCGGCTCTTTTTCGAGCAGGAGAAAATCACGGTGCTGCAAACGGTAAGCCGCCGCCAGTCCGCTCACGCCGCCGCCCACGATCACCACGTCATGCCGCGCCGAGGCCGGAGGCCGCGCAAAGAAGCTGCTGCCTTTGTCGCGCACCTGATGGCAGATGCGGTTGTCTTCGCCGTCCACATCCGCAGCGTGATTGTTCTGCGAATCGGCGCTTTGTGCCGACACCAGCGGAAGGTCGATCGGACAGCCCGCCGTCACTGCCCCTGCAACCACAAACTTGATGAAGTCTCTGCGATTTGCACTCACTTTGTTTCTCCTTCCGCCGCGCTTTCGCTGCGCACGCGCAAGCGGTACCAGAACACAATTGCAACCAGCGAAAACACAAAGATGATGGTCGACACGGCGTTGATTTCTGGCGTGATGCCGCGCCGCAACCGTCCCCAGATTTCCAGCGGCAGCGTGTTATCGCGTCCGATCAGAAAGAAGCTGACTGCGATCTCGTCCATCGAGAGCGTGAAGATTAGCAAGGCCGCGCCGATAATCGGCAGCTTCAGGTTCGGCACTGTAATGCGCCAGAACGTCTGCCAATAATTCGCGCCTAGATCGAGGGATGCTTCTTCCTGCGCGCGGTCGAGTTTCTGCAGGCCTGCGAACACTTCGGTGGTCGCTACTGAGATCAGCGCGGTGCCGTGTCCCAGAACAATTGTGAGCAGGCTGGTGTTTGTTCCTATCACTTTGAAGAACATGGCCAGCGAAAGCCCGGTAATAATCCCGGGCAGAATAAGCGGAAGAAGCACTAATCGCCGGAACACAGTCTTTCCCGGAAACTGTGCCCGCTCCAGCGCCAACGCCGCCGGAACGCCCAACGTCAGCGAGATCACAACCGCCGCGCATGCGACCTGCAGGCTGTTCAGCACCGAATCCCAGATCGCCCCGTCGGCGAAAAGAGTGCGATACCAGTCGAGCGTCAGATGATGCGGCGGAAACCCGCCGACGCCCTCTCCGTTGAATGAATAAAGGATAAGAACAGCAATCGGCAAATAGAGAAATGCGAAAACGGCGACGGCGTGGCCGAGCAGCCAGCGTGAGCCGGAATCGAATTTCGTTTCGCTCACGAGAAGCTCCATTTCTTTTCCAGCCGTTCAGAGAAAACCAGGAGGGTTACGACCAGCAGCAGCATGCAGAACGATATCGCCGCACCCAGCGGCCAGTTGTAAGCCGCGCCGAACAGGCTCACTACGATGTTCGAAATCATGATGCCGCTCGGCCCACCCAGCAGCAGAGGCGCGAGAAAATCCCCCAGACTCAGCACAAAGGCGAAGGTTGCTCCCGCGACGACCCCCGGAATCGAGAGCGGAAGAATTACCTTCCAGAATGTTTGCGCGGGGGTTGCGCCGAGATCATGCGACGCTTCCACCAGGTTGCGCGGAATGTGCTCGAGCGCGGCGTAGATCGGCAGAAAGGCAAACGGAGTGTAGATGTGCGTCAGCGTCAGCACCACGGCAAACGGGCTGTACAGGAGAAACTCCAAGGGATGCCTGGTCAGGTGCACATACTGCAACAGGGTATTCAGAACGCCGTCCGAGCCCAGAATTGTCTTCCACGCGTACGCCCGCACCAGGTAGCTGACCCAGAGTGGAATGATCACGAGCTGATAGAGCAGATCTTTTTTCTTTCCCGCATAGAAAGAAAGAAAATATGCCAGTGGATAGCCCAGCAGCAGAGAGAAGGCGGTCACGCGTGCGGCGATCCACATCGAGCGCAACAGCGTCTGCCAATAAACGTCGACTCGCAGCAATTGGCCATAGTTGGCGAAGTTCCACGAATGCACAATCGTCTGCGACGGAGACACCGACCAGAAGCTATAGCAGAACATCAGCAAATACGGGATCAGCAGAAACACCGTCACCCACACGAGTGGAGGCAGAGTCACCGCCGTTTTGTAGGCTCGTGAGAACATTCAGATTCTTTCCAGAGACTCGCGCACCAGAACTGCATCGGCGGCAGAGAATTCGAGTTCGACGTCATGCAGGGCGCCGCCGCTGCCCGGAGTCCGCACCACTAACACCATCCCGTCTCCGCACTCCACGCGAATCAATTCCGTAGCGCCATGAAACGCCTGATGACGGACACTTCCACGAACCCGCACAGTGCCGGCCAGCGCTGCGTTTCCGGTGGTCAGGCGGATGTTTTCCGGACGCAGCGAGAACAGAGCCGTCCCATCGGGAAGCTCCGCCGGCCAGGTCAACAAACCGCAGCGCACCGTTCCCGCTCGCACTTCGCCCTTCAGCAAATTCGTGTGCCCGATAAACTGCGCCGCATAAGCGGTGGCCGGCCGCCCATATATTTCCCGAGGTGTCGCTACCTGTTCCAGTTCTCCCGAGCGCAGCAGCGCGATGCGGTCTGACATCACCATCGCCTCTTCCTGATCGTGGGTTACGAAGATGAAGGAAATGCCGACCTCGCGCTGCAGCGATTTCAACTCCACTTGCATTTGCCTCCGCAGGTTCGCATCGAGTGCGGAGAGCGGCTCGTCGAGCAACAAGAGTCGTGGACGGTTCACCAGCGCCCGAGCCAGCGCGATCCGCTGCTGCTGTCCGCCGCTGATTTTCGAGGGCTTTGACTTGGCGTGCGCCGACATCTTTACTTTTTCCAGCGCTTCCCCCACGCGCGAGGCAATCTCCGCCTCGGGTCTTTTTGCGACGCGCAATCCGTAAGCTACGTTCTGTTCTACAGTGAGGTGGGGAAACAGCGCGTAGTGCTGGAACACAGTGTTCACGCGGCGCCGGTAAGGTGGCTGGCGATCCAGTCGTTCGTCGCCCATCCACACCTCGCCCGCGCTGGCCGTCTCAAAGCCGGCAATAATCCGCAACAGCGTCGTCTTACCCGACCCGCTTTCCCCCAGGATCGTAAGAAATTCCCCTTCCGCGACATCGAGAGAAACCTCCCGCAGCACTATGTTCTTCCCGAACTGCTTGGCCACGTTGCGAATGCTGAGCAGTGTGAGGGGAGCAGTCAGATTGGTCGAGTTCGCGTGTGTGTTTGCTGCCGTCGTGGTGGAAGACATTGGATCGTGGACGTGCTTATAGTGTCGCGCTTCTACTGCGCTGCCTTCACTTCGTTCCAGATCTCGTTGTACTTGGCGCGCCGCGGAACGTTCTGCCAGAAATAAAGCCGCTTCTGATAGTTGTCGACATCGTCGAGGTGCAGGTTCTTCACTTCCTCAGGCGTCATCAACCTTGCTGCCTGCGGATTCGCCGGAGTGTATCCGGTCACGTCGGTCACTTTCTTCTGCGTCTGCGCTTCAATCATGTACTCGAGAAACTCATAGGCCAGATCCTTGTTCTCGCTGCCCGCTGTGATCATGAGGTGATCGATCCAGCCTGTCGTATTTTCCTTCGGAATGGTTTCGCCAACGGGGAAGTTTATCTTCCGCAGTTGATTGGTCGTTAACGGCCACCCCATGGCCGCGACCACCTCGTGATTTTGAAAAAGATTCGTCAACTCCCCGCCCGTCGACCACATCTTGCGGATATTCGGTTTCAAATCCAGCAACTTCTTCTTGACCGCATCAAGCTGCTCGTCGGTCAAGTTGTAAAGCTGCGACGGATCGGGCTTGTCATAGCCCAGAACCTGCGCCGCCATGTAAACCGTTGACAGATCGTCCCACACCGAAATCTTTCGTTTGTATTTAGGATCCCACAAAACGTTCCAGCTCTCCGGAGGCTGCGCGAAAACCGTGGTGTCGTAGAGCAGCGGGTCCGGACCCCACATGAACGGAACTCCATACACCTGACCCTTCACCCGCACCAATGGAAGGGAAGTGAGCTGCGGAGAGAGTTGCCCATAGCTCGGGATCTTGGTCAAATCCAAAGGAGCGGCCAGTCCCGCCGTTGCGATCGAAGTCGCCACATCGCTCGAGGGCGAGATCACGTCATAATTTCCTGCGCTGCCGCCGCGCAGCTTGGCCACCAATTCGTCGCTCGACCCCATATACGACGCCGACACTTTGCAATGATGCTGCTCTTCAAAAGCCTTGACGAACGAGGGATCGGCGTAGCCCTCCCAGACCAGCAAACTGAGAGTGGGTGTTTTCTTCGTGCAAGAAGGAGTGAACAGCAGCACCATCAACAGCGATAAGAAGATGGCCGAACCCCGAACCTTCATAGTCCTCCTTCAAAACGTCGGCGGCGTATTTACCCACAGCACCCAGGTTTCCGCCCGCCCGGGATTTTTCCAATGGTGCGGGGTCGCACTTTCGAAATAAAAGCTGTCGCCCTTCTTGAGCCGGTATTCTTTTTTTTCCAGCGTGATCGCGAGTTCTCCGCGCAACACGTAGAGAAACTCCTCGCCCTCGTGGGTGTAAGAGTCTCCGCTGCCGGCTTCCGGAGCGACGCGGAACAGGTGCGGCTCCATGACGGCGGTGTTTCCCCAGGCCAACAACTCCATTCGCACGCCGGGCCCGGCTTCCAGCACCTTTCTTTGATCGGGCTGCACCCGCCGACTGCTTGCTCCGGTGGCATCAAAAAAATCCAAAATGTTGGTCTTATAAAACCGCGCCAGCTTGCGCAGCGTGCCCACCGACCCGCTCATTTGCGAACGCTCGAGCGCGCTCAGAAATCCCACCGAGATGCCCACTGCCTGCGCGACCTGCGCCAGCGACAGACGGCGCTTGGCCCGCAGCTGCCGCAAGTGCGACCCCACCGCGCCGGCACTTCCGTCCGCCGCCGGACTCACTCGCCGTTCCCGCCGCAGTAGTTCGACAATCGCGGCTGCGTTTAATCCGCGCACCTTCCGCAAAAATCGCGCGCGCTTCAGCAGCTTGACGTCATCCGGCGTATACAGCCGGTACTTGCTCTGGGTGCGCCGCGGACGAGTGAGCCCCAAATTCTCCCACGACCGGATCACTGACGGAGACACGCCAACCCGCCGCGCGACGTCGCCGATTTTCAAATAAGCTTCTGATGTGGATGAATTCATCACCGCGGCCGGTCGATAAGAATTGTCTATAAGAGGCAGCGCTTTTTTATCCTTGACAGTGCGCCTTCCCCTTCTCTACCCTTCTGTAACCTTGCGGGATTATAGCAAGGTTGTGGCGAGACACAAGCTGTAGCTTTCAAAGAGAAACTTCTTCTCAGGATGCCTGGAGGTTCCATGCCGTCGCTGCGAGCCCGCTGGACCACGATGTGTCTGCTAACGGTTTGCCTGACCGCAATCTGTCTGTTGCTCCCGGCGCTGCTTCCGGCACAAGGCGCCAGCGGCCGCATCCTGGGCCGCGTCGCCGATCCGACGGGCGCCGTCCTCTCCGCCGCCAAGGTAACTCTCACCAACGAAGCCACCGGCATCATTCGCGACGCAAGTACCAACGACAGCGGCGATTACAGCTTCGTCGACGTTGCCCCTGGAACCTACACTGTCCAGTTTGAGCTGACCGGCTTCAAGAAAAATGTTCAGAAAAGCGTAGTCGTTGATGTCAATCAGGTGGTGACTCTCAACTCTACCCTTCAAATCGGCGGATCCCAGGAGACGGTAGAAGTGACCTCGGAAGCCCCACAGGTCGATACGACCAGCACCCAGCTCGGCGCCGTGATCAACGACCGCTCGGTGAACGAGTTGCCCCTGAATACCCGCGATACCTACCAATTCCTGCAATTGCAGCCCGGCGTGCAGTCCCAGCTGGGATCAAGCGGCAGCCTGTTCGCAGGCTCCGATGACCCGGGTTCAGTCTCCGTGAACGGCGGCCGTACCCGCGCTAACAACTTCAGCGTCAACGGCGGCGACGCCAACGATCAGTTCGTGAATACTCCGACGATCGAACCCTCGCCCGACGCGGTCGAGGAGTTTCGCGTCATCACCAATACCTTCGACGCCGAATACGGCCGCAACTCCGGTTCGGTCGTTAACGTCATCACCAAGTCCGGAGGCAATGCCTTCCACGGGAACCTGTACGAATACTTCCGCAACACGATTCTGGATTCCCGCGGCTACCCCGACACCACCAAGCCGCAACTCAATCAGAACCAGTTCGGTGGCACCTTCGGCGGCCCCATCAAGAAAGACCGCACCTTCTTCTTTCTCTCGTATGAAGCGCGCCGGATTCGTGACGGCGTACCCGGGAATCTGCTGAACGTACCCACAGGTACGCCTGGAGCGTCCCCCACCCAGGAATTCGCCGGCGACTTCTCCGCGCAAGCTCCCTTTGCAGGGGGTATCCAGACTGCCGGTTTTATCGCCAATGTGCTGGATGGTCGCCCCGGATGCGACGCTGCCTTGGGTTACACCGTCGCTGGCCTTCCGACTGACTCGGACGGTCTTACGGATTGGTCCTCTGTCTTTCCCAGCGGAGTGATCCCAACGGCATGCCAGGATCCGGTGGCCTCCAATCTGCTTCAAAAGTTCGTTCCCGCAGCCAATGTCGGGACCGGCCAAAATCAGGTCGTCCCCGTAGGGACGATCAACGCAGACAAGTTTGAGTTCCGCCTCGATCATAAGATCAATGACCATCAGAGCCTCACCGCGTATTACTACTTCAACGACAACCGTGAACTCGATCCCTACGACACTTTCGAAGCCGCCGGCGCCAATACTACCGGGTTCGGAAATGAAAACAATCTTCGCTACCAACAGTGGAACTTCACCCATACCTGGACCATCAACAACGCAATCGTGAATGAAGCCCACTTCACCTACATGCGCGAGGGCCAACTCGGCTACATCAAGCCCCAGACTACCGGTGTCCTTACCTCCACGTGCAGCGGAGCGGCTGCACAATTCTGCTTTACCGGAACTTCCGATTCCTCGGCCATCACCAGTGAGTTTGGCACCGCCGCAAGTCTTGGTATTACTCCGGGACTGCCTGCGAGTCTGACCGGCGTTCCCTACGTCAACATTTCGGGAGGAGCGTCCTTCGGCAACAACTTCGAGGGGTTCCTACCCCAGGTGGGAAATAGCTTTCAGTGGTCCGACGGCCTCACTTGGGTGAAGGGCAACCACACTTTCAAGTTTGGCGTGGATATCCGCCGCGCCCGCTTCGACCAGTATTACTACTTCGATGTGAACGGCGAATACACGTTCGACAATAGTGGTCCCAACGGGATTATTCCCGGCGATGGAGATCAGTACGCCGAGTTTCTGCTGGGATTGGCCGACGCCTATACCCAGGGCTCAGGCCAGCGCGAAGACGTTCGCAGTTTTGCCGCCTATCCTTTCGCCCAGGATAGCTGGAAGATCAAGCCGAATTTCACCCTGAATTACGGCTTCCGTTGGGAATACAGTCCTCCGATGACCGACATCAGTGGCCATGTGGAGACCTTCCGGCCGGGACAAAATTCCACTGTCTACCCCTGCGGAATTACGAACAGCGCGTCCTACTGGGCAACCTTCGGCATAACGAATCCCACCTGCGCGAACACCGGCGCCGAGCCCACCGGCTTGGTCGTTCCAGGCGATCCGGGCGTTCCCGCCGCGATGACTTCAACGTATTACAAGTCCTTTGCCCCACGCATAGGCATAGCCTACAGCCCCGGCCGCGACGGGAAGACCAGCATCCGCGCAGGTTGGGGTCTTTTCTATAACCCTATCGAGGAACTGGTTCTGGCGCAGTTTGGCGCCGAGCCTCCTTTCGGCGGCAGTTCCTCGCTCTCGGATGTCTTTTTCAACACTCCGTTCGTCAATCAGGGAGAATTCACTGCCCCGAATCCTTTCGGCGGCATTATTACGCCCACGAAAGGCCAGCCCACCGATTTATCGCTGTTTCGTCCCATTCTTCTTTACGGCGAGTTCGAGCCTCACTTGCGCTCGCAGTACACCACGCAATACAACCTCACGTTCCAACGCGATCTGAGCAACAACACCATGCTTCAGATTGGCTACGTCGGATCCCAGGGACACCGCCTGCTGGCTACTCACGACATCAATCCCTCGAACCCGCAGACTTGTCTCGACATTAACAGCGTGCTCGGTGCTGGCACTTGCGCACCGACCGGCGAAGACGCGCAGTTCATCTTCCCCGCCGGATCCGTGGCCCCACAAGGCGGATTCCACCTACCTTACGGCCCGAACGGTCCACAGGTTCTTCCATCCGGCACATCGCTCTCCGGGCTGAATCTGGTTGGTCTTCGCCCTTACTCTTCGCCGAACTGCAATCCGTTCACCGGGGTCGGATGTCCTGCAGACGGCGTTCCGGTCTTCACCGACATCTTCGCCGAAGACACCATCGCCAACTCCAACTACAACGCGCTGGAGATGATGCTGCAAAAGCGCTTCTCTCGAGGCTTGCAATTCCAGGCCGCCTACACCTTCAGCAAATCGATCGACGATGGTTCCACCTTCGAGGAAACGCTCGATCCATTCAACTACCGCGCCAGCCGCGGTCTGTCGCTGTTCAATTCCAAACAGCGCTTCGTGGTCAGCTACGATTGGGAATTGCCAGTTCGCAAGTATTCGGGACTTGCCGGCAGAGTGCTCGATGACTGGGAGGTATCCGGCATAACCCAGTTCCAGAGCGGGTTTCCCATTCGTTTGAACACCGAGGACGACACGGAACTGATCAACAGCTTGTTCTTCCTGGGTACCGAGGCCCCAAGTTTGGTAGCGCCGTTTCAGAAGCTCGATCCCAGGAAAGTCTATTCAAACCTGGGGTTAACCACGGCCGGGTACTGGTTCAATCCTAATGATTTTGCGACTGCTGCAACCAACCCCGGTGCTCCAGTTCCGCCTCTCGGCAGCTTCAACAACGGCACCCAACGGACAATCTGCTGCGGCCCGGGGCTCATCGATTGGGACTTCTCAGTGCATAAAAAGATCGCGTTGAGCGGAACCAAGTACATCCAGTTCCGGGCGGAGATTTTCAACGTGTTCAACCACACGAACTACTCGAACCCTGACGGCGGTTTTTCGGACGGTACATCGTCATTCGGTTTGATCACATCCGCCGGCGATCCGCGGTTGTTGCAGTTTGCTTTGAAGTTCGGTTTCTAGCTTTGCGTATTAAAATAAGAAATACCCCCGGGACGGCCCGTCCGTCCCGGCATTCTAATGGCCGCGCCTTACCAGGAAACCGCCGGCCTGAGTTCCCCGGAGAAATTCGATGTATCCCGATCTGCAGAAGGAGCTCGCAACTTACGAGCGCCGCACCCCCAAGTCCGACGCAGCGCACCAGAAGAATCTCAAACGCATTCCCCTCGGCGTGGCCAGCAACTATCGGCACTACGATCCCTGGCCCATCTTCGTGAAAGAAGCCAGCGGCAGCAAGTTTCGCGACCTCGATGGCAACGAATACATTGACCACAACCTGACTTTCGGCGCGCTGATGGCCGGACACTGCCATCCCGCCGTGATGAAGGCCGTTGAGAAACGCCTCTCGACCGGAACCATGTTTGGCATGCCTCATGATATGGAATGGGAACTCGCCGAAGAAATCTGCAATCGTTTCCCCGTAGAGATGGTCCGCTTCGGCAACAGTGGAACCGAAGCGACCATGCACGCCATCCGACTGGCCCGCGCCGCCACCGGTCGCGACAAAATCATAAAGTTCGAAGGCGCCTATCACGGATTGCACGACTCCGCGCTGGTCAGCGTAAAGCCTCACGCTCCCGACTTCGGCGAAATCGACAATCCAATCTCGGTCCCAGGCGGACTCGGCGTGCCGAAATCCGCGGTCGCAAATGTGCTCATCGCCACCTTCAACGACCTGGCCACGGTCGAGCGCCGCTTCAAGGAAAATCCCGGTGAGATTGCAGCGATCATTCTCGAGCCTATCCTGATGAACGTTGGCATCTGTATGCCCGAACCCGGCTTCCTGCAAGGTCTACGCGAGATCGCCACAAAGAACGGCGCACTCCTGATCTTCGACGAAGTGAAGACCGGCGCGAAACTGGGCTGGGCCGGCGCCAGCGAATATTTCAACGTTCGTCCCGACATGATCTGCCTCGCCAAATCGATTGGTGGAGGCTTGCCGCTGGCCGCGTTCGGCGCCAGCAAGTCTGTGATGGACCTCATCTCGGAACACAAGGTCTTCCACGGCGGCACGTACAATACGAATCCGGTTTCGATGGCCGCCGGCCTCGCAACGTTCCGCGAAGTGCTCACGCGCGCGAACTATGCTCACGTCGACAAGCTCGGCAAAAAGCTGGCGGACGGATATCGCAAGACCATCGCGAAAGTCGGCTTGCAAGCCTACATCGCGCAAGCCGGCGCCAATGGTGCGCTGATGTTCTACCCGAAGGAGATTCGCAACTACCGCGACTGGACGACTATCGATATCGACCTCTGGCGCCACTACTGGTTCGCCATGGTCAACCGCGGAGTGATGCCGCAACCTTATTGGTGGGACGAGCAGTGGACGATTTCCGTCCAGCACACCGAGGCCGACATCGACAAGCACCTCGCCGCCTTCGACGACATCGCGTCATCGCTCGCCAAAGCACAGCTGGAACGAATCGGCCAGCCAGTGCTGGCCGCGCACTAGATATGAATGTGTAGGGCGGGCGCCCCCGCCCGCCTTGCATGCATCTGCAAGAACCATGTGGGGACGGCCGCCTCGGTCGTCCGCCGAGTGAAGCGAGGCGACCGTAGAAAACTTTGTCCACCACCGCCCAACCCGCCGCTCAGCCTCACCTGATCCGCGCCCTCGGACGCCGCGATCTCGTTCTTCTCTTCGTAGTCGCCGTCTTCAATTTGAATGTAGTTCCGTCCATCGCAGCCAACGGCGGCGTCACCATCTGGCTCTGGATCATCTCACTTCTTCTTTTCTTCTTTCCGCAGGGCATCGCCGTCATCGAACTGGCCCACCGTTATCCCGGCGAAGGCGGAGTCTATCTCTGGGCCAAAGAAGTCTTCGGCAACTTTCACGGATTCCTCTCCGGCTGGTGTTATTGGACCAACAACATGCTCTACGTGCCGACGATCATGCTTTACTTCGTCGGCGTTTCGGTTTTTATCCTGGGTACCAGCTACGCAGGTCTCGCCGATAGCAAATCTTTTGCACTCATCGTGTCGCTTGCCTTGCTGTCGCTGCTCACCCTGCTCAACATCCTTGGCCTGGGCATCGGCAAATGGATCAACAACCTCGGCGCTGTCGGCACTTTCGTCGCGGCGGCAGTGCTGATCGGCCTGGGCGCATTGATCTACTCGCGCTTTGGTACCACCATCACCCCTGCCGACTTCAGAATTCCCGCCAACCCGCGCTTCGTTCTCAATTCTTTCGGCGTCATCTGCTTCGGTCTGATCGGCCTCGAGCTCGCCTCGGTGATGGGCGACGAGATCCGCGACCCAGCGCGCACGCTTCCCGGAGCAGTTGCCGGGGGCGGCCTGATCGCGGGCACGCTCTACGTCGCAGTCACGCTGACGCTGCTGATTTCCGTGGGCAAAAGCGTCAACGTGCTGCAAGGCATAGTTCAGGCCGTCGGGGCAATGGCAGCCCGCGTCGGCGCGAACTGGATTCTCGTGCCCTTTGCGATCATGCTCAGCCTGGCCATAGCCGGGATCGGTTCGGCGTGGATCGGTGGCTGCGCCCGCATCCCCTTCGTCGCCGGACTCGATTCCTACATGCCCTCGTGGCTCGGCAACATTCACCCGCGCTACTCGACGCCCTACGCGGCTTTGATCGTGCAGGGCATGGTCTCCGCGGTTCTTGTGATTTTGAATCTTGCCGGCGCTGGCGTTCAGGAAACATTCCAGAAACTCTTGTCGCTCGCGGTCGTGCTGAATCTCGTCCCTTTTGTCTACATGTTCGGCGCGCTCGTGAAATTCGCAATCACCGAGCCGGTTCCAAGCGGCCACTATGGCCGCACCACGTTATTCGTGGCTGGGACCAGCGGGCTTCTGACCACGATCCTCGGCATCGCGCTGGTATTTTTTCCAGCCCAGCAGATCACGTCGCTCTTCTGGTATGAGGTCTGGATGGTAGGTGGCACCCTGTTATTCGGGCCGGGACTGGCCGCCTTTTTCTTTTTTGTCTACGGGCGCCTCAAAATTTTGAAAAAAGAGATCGGAAAGGGCACGACTTCAGTCGTGCCGTTGGGTGACTAATGATTTTGGGGCTTTAGCCCCTGAGGTGAGCAGGAGGAACCAATGCCGGGCGGAGTTACAACCGAAGTAAAAACCTACCAGATGTACATCAACGGCGAGTGGGTCGCGAGCAAATCCGCGAAAACTTTTCCGGTATATGACCCCTCGACGGAAGAAATAATTGCCCAGGTTCCCGACGCCGGCCCTGACGATGTCAACCGTGCTGTAGCCGCCGCCAAAGCCGCGTTTGAAGAAGGTCCATGGGCGACGACCACCGCGCAAGAACGTGGCCGCGTCCTCTTCCGCCTCTCCGAAAAAATCCGCGCCAATCTCCCCGCGCTCGCCGAACTGGAATGCCGCAACACCGGCAAGCCCATCGTCGAAGCCGAATTCGACATCAACGACGCGGCCACCTGCTTCGAATATTACGGAGGTCTTGCCACCAAAGTAGTTGGTTACGTCAATCCCGTTCCCGACAATGCCATGTCCCTCACCCTGAAAGAGCCAGTCGGCATCGCCGGACAAATCATTCCATGGAACTATCCGCTCCTCATGGCGGCGTGGAAACTTGCTCCTGCAATCGCCGCTGGCTGCACCTGCGTCCTGAAGCCAGCTGAGCAAACTCCGCTCACCGCGCTCGAATTCGCCAACTATTTCAGTGACTGCGGCTTGCCACTGGGTGTGGTCAACATCATCACCGGCTTCGGCGAAACCTGCGGCGCGCCGCTGGTCCAGCATCCAGACGTGAACAAGATCGCTTTCACCGGCAGCGCCGCCGTCGGCAAGATCATCGTGAAACAGGCCGCCGACACGGTGAAGCGCGTGACCCTCGAACTCGGCGGCAAGTCGCCCAACATCTTTTTCGCCGACGCTGATTTCGAAGCCGCCATCGACGGCGCGCTCTTCGGCGTCTTCATCAATCAAGGCGAAGTCTGCTCCGCCGGAAGCCGCATCCTGGTGCAGAAATCGATCTACAAGAACTTCGTCGAAGCGATGACGGAAAAAGCCAAGAAGATCAAACTCGGTCCTCCGCTCGACCGCGAAACCAAGATGGGCCCGCTGGTCAGCAAAGAACAATATGACCGCGTCAATTCCTACATCGAGATCGGCAAGAAGGAGGCTAAGCTTACTTCCGGCGGCGGACGCCCCGAGAAAATCGGTAAGGGCTTTTACGTTCAGCCCACGATCTTCTCTGACGTCAGCAACTCTGCCCGCATCGCCCGCGAAGAAATCTTTGGCCCGGTCGCGGCCGTGATCCCGTTCGACGACGAAAAAGACGCGCTCAAGATCGCCAACGATTCTCCTTACGGCTTGGCCGCCGCGGTCTGGACCCGCGATATTTTCAAAGCCATGCGCGCCGTGAAAGCTCTGCGCGCCGGCATCGTCTGGGTGAATCACATGCAGCCCACGTATGTCGAGGCCCCGTGGGGCGGCTACAAACAATCCGGCTTCGGCCGCGAGCTGGGCCCGTGGGGCATCGAAGAATATCTCGAGACCAAGCAGGTCTACATCAACCTGAACGAGGCACCGATAGGCTGGTACTAATGATGGGAGCTCTACATCATTGTCATCCTGAGCGAGGGTTGATCTTCGCGCGCAAGCGCGAAGATCAACCGCAGTCGAAGGATCCCTGCACTGCTAGCAGCACCACGGCCGCTTCAGGGAGTTCGCACGAGAAATTGATATGAGTACAATTCGCATCAACACGCAAATTCCAGGCCCGAAGTCAAAAGCTCTCTCCGCCCGCCGCGCGCAAGCTGTGCCCCGCGGCCTTTCTCACGGCACGCCGATCTACGTGGCGAAGGCCGAAGACGCATGGCTTGAAGACGTCGATGGCAACCGTTACATCGACTTTGCCGGAGGCATCGGCTGTGCCAACGCTGGTCATCGCCAGCAACCGGTGGTCGAGGCCATCCGGGGCCAACTCGATAAATATCTTCACACCTGCGTTCAGGTCACGCCTTACGAAGGCTACATCCGCCTCGCCGAGCGTATGAATGAAGTCACGCCCGGAAAGTTCCCCAAGAAAACTCTCTTCGTCAACAGCGGCGCCGAAGCCGTCGAAAACGCGGTCAAGATCGCCCGCGCCTACACCAAGCGTCCCGCGATCATCGCCTTCGAAGATGCATTCCATGGCCGCACCATGATGACTCTCGCTCTCACCAGCAAGACGCATCCTTATAAGGCCGGATTCGCGCCGTTTCCCGGCGAGGTTTACCGCATCCCGTTCGCCTACTGTTATCGCTGCTCGTACAACTTGAAATACCCGTCGTGCGATCTCTACTGCGCGCGCCATCTCGAAGATACTTTCAAGCGCGTCGTCGCCAATGAAGAAGTAGCCGCGGTCATCGCCGAACCGGTTCTCGGTGAAGGCGGATTCGTTGCTCCTCCACCGGACTACTTCAAAGTTCTCATCGATCTCTGCCACAAGCACGGCGTGCTCTTCATTGCCGATGAAGTGCAATCCGGCTTCGGGCGCACCGGCGCGCTCTTCGCCAGCGAGCGCTACGGCATCGAGCCGGACATTCTAGTCACTGCAAAATCCCTAGGCGGCGGCTTGCCGCTTGCCGCGATCACCGGCCGTGCAGAGATCATGGATGCGCCCGGTCCCGGCGGACTCGGCGGAACTTTCGCGGGCAATCCGCTCTCCTGTGCCGCCGCGCTGGCCACGCTCGATTTATTCGAAGACACAAACTTGTTAACTCGCGCCAATGAACTCGGAGACCGCTTCCAGCGCCGTGCGCGCGAGTGGCAGCGGCGTTGGTCGATCATCGGTGACGTGCGCGGTCTCGGCGGGATGCAGGCCATCGAACTGGTGAAGTCACAGGAAACAAAAACTCCAGCCGCGGATGAGACGAAGCAGATCACGCAGTATTGCTACGAGCACGGCCTGATCACCATCACCGCGGGTTCTTACTCGAATGTGATCCGCATTCTGGTCCCGCTGGTAGCAACGAACGAGCAGATGAACGAAGGCCTCGACGTGCTCGAATCCGGGCTGGCCGCGGTCTGCGAAAGGAAAGGTGCAGTAGAGCAGTTGGTGTAATAATTTTGAGTCACTCTTCGCGATAGCTGAGGCAATAGCATGACCGCTGTAGCCGCACCACCGACAATCCGGCTCACGAATTTCATCAACAACCGCTGGACCGATTCCTCTGCCTCGGAATGGCGTGACGTAGTAAACCCGGCGACCGGCGAGATGCTCGCCCATGTTCCGCTGGCCGACGCCGAGGAAGTTAATCAGGCAGTAGAAGCCGCGGCCGCGGCCTTTCCCGAGTGGCGCCGCACCCCGCCCGAAGACCGCATCCAGCCGCTCTTCAGACTGAAGATGTTGCTCGAAGAGCACATCGACGACATCGCCCGCATCATCACGCAGGAAAATGGCAAGACCTTCGCTGAGGCGAAAGCTGAAATGCGGCGCGGCATCGAGAATGTCGAAGTTGCCTGCGGAATTCCGATGATGATGCAGGGCTACAACCTGGAAGATGTTGCCCGCGGCATCGACGAGATGATGATCCGTCAACCGCTCGGCGTCGTGGCCGCCATTACACCCTTTAACTTCCCGGGCATGATTCCGTTCTGGTATTTGCCCTACGCTATTGCAACCGGTAACACCTTCATTCTCAAACCCTCGGAGCGCGTGCCGCTCACCATGCGCTACGTTTACGAGCTCCTGGAAAAGATTGGACTGCCTAAAGGCGTAGTGGGCATGATCAATGGCGGGAAATCCGCCGTCGATGCGCTCCTCGACCATCCCAAGATTCGCGCCATCAGTTTTGTCGGTTCGACTCCGGTCGCGAAATACGTTTACTCGCGCGCCGCCGCCAACGGCAAACGCGCCCAGTGCCAGGGCGGAGCCAAGAATCACGTCGTCGTCCTCCCCGACGCCGACATGCCCATGGCCACGCAGATCATCAGCGACAGCGCCTTCGGCTGTGCTGGCCAGCGTTGCCTCGCTGTCTCCGTTGCCGTCACCATCGGTGAAGCGCAGAAAACATTTCGTGATTCCATCACCGACGCGGCTTCGAAACTCAAGGTCGGCAACGGCCTCGATGAAGGCGTGCAGATGGGTCCGGTGATCACGCCCCAGAGCAAAGAGCGCGTCGAGTCACTGATCGCGCTCGGTGAGAAGGAAGGCGCGAAAGTCCTGCTCGATGGCCGCCACTCGAAAATCCCAAAATACGAATCCGGCAACTTCGTGCAGCCCACGATTCTCGACAACGTTCCCGCGACCAGCGACCTTACTGACACAGAGATTTTCGGTCCCGTGCTCTGTCTCGTCCACGCTAACGACATGGACGATGCTCTCGCATTTCTCGAGCGCAGCGCTTTCGGCAATCAGGCGTCGCTGTTCACCTCAAGCGGATCGGCCGCGCGCCGCTTCCGCTACGAAGCGCCCGCTGGAAACATCGGCATCAACATCGGAGTTGCCGCGCCCATGGCCTACTTCCCCTTCAGCGGATGGAAGAACAGCTTCTTCGGCGATCT
This sequence comes from uncultured Acidobacteriaceae bacterium, assembly GCA_963743115.1. GTDB lineage: Bacteria > Acidobacteriota > Terriglobia > Terriglobales > Acidobacteriaceae > Sulfotelmatobacter. The sequence continues at coordinate 102,147 of CAVUOM010000007.1, forward strand.
TCACGGCCAGGGCCGCGACGCCATCGAGTTCTACACTGACAAGAAAGTCGTAGTAGAGCGCTGGGCCAAAGAGCACAGCCGCAAGTTTTAGGGAGTTCTGACAATGACCACTGCCATCGCTAATCCCGCAACGCAGAAAATGAGTGGCAAGGAGATCGTCGACCTTGCACGCAAGCACACACTCTATGAGTGGTCTGCCCAGTCGAAGGTTGACCCCATTCCGGTCGCTCATGCCAAGGGAATTTATTTCTATACACCGGAAGGCAAGCGCTTCATTGATTTCAACAGCCAGCTCATGTCAGTCAACATCGGACATGGCGACGAGCGTGTTATCCAGGCCATCAGCGAGCAGGCGGCGACGCTTGCATATGCGAATCCGTTCATGGCGACCGAAGTGCGCGCGCGGCTCGGCGCCAAGCTCGCCGAAATCACTCCGGGAGACATCGACACTTTCTTCTTTACTAATGGCGGAGCGGAGGCCAACGAGAACGCTATCAAGATTGCGCGCTTCTTCACGGGACGCCACAAAATTATCGCGCGCTATCGTTCTTATCATGGCGCGACCGCTGGCGCAATGAGCCTTACCGGCGATCCCCGCAGATGGGCCGCGGAGCCGGGCATCCCTGGCGTGGTGCACGTGCTTGACCCTTATCACGGGATCGAGCGCGGATGGGAATCGGCGGAATCCTCTCTCGCCATGATTGAAGAAACCATTCAGCTCGAAGGTCCGCAAACGATTGCTGCGTTCATTCTTGAGCCGGTCACCGGAACCAACGGAGTCCTCGTTCCGCCTGATGGATATCTTGAAGGGCTGCGCAAGATCTGCGACAAGCATGGCATATTGATGATTGCTGATGAGGTGATGGCCGGTTTTGGACGCACTGGCGAGTGGTTCGCGGTCGATCACTGGAAGGTTGTTCCTGATCTGCTTTGCATGGCCAAGGGATTGACTTCCAGCTATCTGCCGCTCGGAGCGGTGGGGATGCGGCATCACATCGCGCAGCATTTTCAGGACAAGGTTTTCTACGGCGGCCTTACTTACAACAGTCACCCCATGGGATGCGCGGCGGCGCTGGCTACGATTCGCGCGTACGAAGAAGATGGACTGATCGATAACGCAAAAAAAATGGGCGTGGTGCTGAAAGAATTGGGAGCGGAGTTGCAGGCGAAGCATCCGTCGGTGGGCGCGGTACGTTCGATCGGGTTGTTCGGCATCGTCGAACTTGTGCGCAGCCGGAAGACGCGGCAGCCCCTGGCTCCGTTCAATGGCACGTCTGACGAGATGGCTGCGCTTGGGCGCTTTTTCCGCGAGCAAGGGCTGTACACATTTGTTCGCTGGAACACTTTCTTCACCAATCCTCCGCTGTGCATCAACGAGCAGCAGATGCGCGACGCGTTTGCCATCATCGATCGCGGGTTGCTGATTACTGATAAAGCCGTCACGGACTAGCGTTCGGTAAAGCGTCGGCGCTCTGTTGATGGCTGAGGGGTCTGTCTCCCACAAGTACTGTGGCGCTGCCCGGCGACAGCAGATTCCTCTCCAGCCTTCGGTGAGCTCGGAATGACAAACTTTTTTGTGGGGCTCGCCGCCTGGGCGTTAGGTACGCCAGATGCGTTGCTGGGTGTCGAGGGAGGAGAACATTACCGGCTCGTGGTGGACTGTGGTGGCGTGCTGATTGATGGCGGTGGCGGCCTGGGTGCGGAGGTTGCCGTCGCGGGCATCGAAATCGAGGGTGCTGACGTGATGGGCGCACCGGGTGCAGGTGAACTTCATGCCGCCCTTGATGCGTCCGATGGTGTAGTGTCGCTTCACAATTCGAGTGTAGTCGTTTGGCAGAAAAACGGCGCGCACGTCGGTGGGGCAGCGAAGGTAATGACAGGTGCTGGGTTAGGGATTCTTAATTTGTGGAGGTGTCCCTACACAGCATCGCCGGAGTACGGAGTGTCCCGCTGCGCTCGCCTGAACGGGCGAATGCGCCCGTTCCCGCACATTCCGGACTTTCCAGACATTCCGAACATTTCCAAAATCTCCACGCTTCCTACAAACCCTACACGAACTTTCGGCGACGTATAATCGTTGGCGCGGGAAGCTTGTTGGGGGGAAACATGGAAGGCTGGAAGAAGGTGGTGGTTGCGGGTTCGATTGGGGCCGCGACAGTTTTATTTTTGAAGAAGAAATATCCGGCGGGCGTGCTGGCTACGGGCGTGGGGCTGGCGGTGGTGGCGTCGGAGTTTCCGGAGAAGTTTGAGAAGGTGCGGCGGGCGCTGCCGGATTATTTTGACCGAGGCATGCAGGTGATGGAGATGGCGGCGCGCGCCGGCAAGCGGATCACCGATGCTGCGGGGCGTTCGGCTTATGACGCTTGGGATGAGATTGGCGGATGAGGGCGGGCACGACCTTGTCTGGCGCTCCACGCAAACAGCAGGTTCCTCGCGCGCCTTCGGCGCACTTCGGAATGACAAAGCGTACACAAAGGCTGCATTTGACTGCCGGCTTACTCGATGCCTAGTTGCTTTCTGGCGTCGGGGCTCAGGCGTTCGGGGGTCCAGGGCGGGGTCCAGACAACGTTGACGGCGGCGTTGCGAATGCCGGGCAACTGCTCGAGACGAGACTTCACTTGTGCGCTGATGTTGACGTGTTCAGGGCAGCCTTGGGCTGTGAGGGTCATGTCGATGATGACGTCCTGCTTGGCTTGCTCGGGAGTATCAGCGGCGACCGGCGTGAAGTTCACTTTGTAGATGAGGCCGAGGTCGACGATGTTTACGGGAATCTCGGGGTCGTAGCAGCTTCTTAGAGCGCTCAGGACATCTTCTTCGGTAACAGCGGGCATAGGGATTTCCTCCTCGAGATCTTTCTGGCCACCACGGTTGCGTCAGGTTCCGCGGCTGCGTTTGTCAATTCCTTCGACTCCTCCAGTCTACCTGCTTTGAAATCATTCGTGTTTGGCTGACGATCTGGTAGAGTCTTGCGCATGATGAACGAAGAGGCAAAGAAATGGATTCAGATTGCCTTGGCGCTGGCCGTGGTGGTGGCGGGAGTGCGCGCCGGTTACATCCTTTATGAGCGGCACGAAGACTATGTTGCAGCGGAGAAGCAGGCGGAAGCGAAGAAAGCCGGCTACTCGAATGCGGACTACTATGTGGTGCCGAAGAAGCTGTATCCGTTCGATGTGAAATCGGCGCAGCAGTTGACGCTGCAGCCGGTTTGGGTGAAGGAAGGATATCGCTACACCTATTACCGCTACGTTCCGGTGGTGAAGAGCGTCGATTTTGCCCATGATGCGGGATTGCTGGGGCCGATTGAGCGGTTGGAGATAAAAGATGTGATGGCGGTCCCTGCGCCTGGCGGGCGGAAGCAGGTGGTGGCTACGTTTGATAAAGACGGGCACAGCTTTGCGGTTCCCATTGGATTCGAGTCGGACGGGCAGTACAAGATCTATTCTGACGAGATGTTTTATGTGGAAGATCCCCATGACTTGTACAAGCATTGGCCGGCGGATGTTTGGCAGGCGGTGGAGCAGCATGAAGTGAAACCGGGAATGAATGAACTGCAGGCCGATTTCGCCGTGGGGATGGGAGTTCCGGATGCGGGAGCATCGTCGGAGGAGAAGACGGTGCGGTATCCGAACGGCGGGAAGCCGCTGGTGGTGATTTATCAGGATGGGAAGGCGGCGGAGATTAAGCCCGGGACTTAGGAGAGTCCAAATTCCGCAAGCGAACCGTTCGCAAGCGATCAATGGCCCACGCGACGAATACGCAAGCACCCCCGATTATCAAGGCGAGCGGCATTTTTTGCTGCGCTTCCTCGTCCCCTCCCAAGTAAATTGAGGCGGCAAAGGCTAATAGTGCGACGCGATCAAGGATGTTCAAAAGGCGCCTTCTGAATGTGAACGACAGCGCTGTAACACAAGCAATCACGACGAACTGCACCAAAGCATTCGAACGGCTAATAAGCACAGAGGGATTATTGACGGCATGTCCGTGCTCCAGTTCGAGGAGAGCTCCGAGGGTGGCCGCAAGCATAATTCCGGGGAATACTCTTTTCCAGCGGTTCGCCGTCACGACAAAAAGGACGGCAGCGGTGCCCAGCAGGAAATACCCCAAGACTCGCGAAGCGTGGTGCCCCTCCGAAAAGTTCGCTTCCGTCCCGAACGCCTCTATGTATCCCCAGAACACAAGGCCAAGCCAGGCCATGCCCAACAGCCAGCCGCCCGTGCGGCGAAACCCTGATTTCACCTGTTGCTTAATTGTTGGATCCTTGCTCATACCATCGCTCATACCATCGATTTCAGGTTAGGATCGCACGACTGATCAACGCTCCGATCCCACCAGTCCTACTTCACTCCAGCTAGGGCTTGCGAGACTTCGCTTATGTCCGGCACGACCGGGATGTCGTAGTTCTTTTGCCAGGCCAGTTTGCCGTCGCGGTCGATTATGAAGATGGCGCGGCCGGTGATGCCTTTGTCTTCGAGATAGACGCCGTACTTGGCGGCGACTGCGCCGCGGGGCTGGAAATCGGCGAGCAGCGGGTATTGGATTCCCATCTTTTCGGCGTAGGCCTTGTGGGACCACACGCTGTCGACGCTCAGACCAAGGACCTGGGCGTCGAGCTCCTCAAACTGTTTCTTGTCGTTCACGATGCAGACGTGTTCTTTGGTGCAGACGGGGCTCCAGTCGAGCGGGTAGAAGATGAGGACGACGCGCTTTTTTCCGCGGTAGTCGCTGAGCTTTACTTCTTTCTGATCTTGATCCTTCAATATGAACTCGGGCGCTGGTGCGCCGATGGTTGCGGGCATGATTCCTCCAGGGAATTACTCTTAGGTCGAGAAACCGATTCTCATTCCATCATAAATGGAGTCCTGTCGTCAGTGCGCCGTCGCGAGAAAAAAAGGCGGGTCCGTGATGGAAACGCCTCACGAGGCCGCCGCAGGTGCACGCGTGCAAGGGATCCTTCGACTGCGGTTGTCCTTCGCGCTTGAGGCGCGAAGAACAATCCTCGCTCAGGATGACAAAATTAGACATTTACTTTACGACTGGAGATTTGGCGTCGGCGGGTTTTTCTTCGTCGGCGTGGATTTTGCCGTCGTCTTCGGCGTAGAAGGAGCGGTGCTCGGCGTCAAGGTGGGTGGGAGTCATAGTAAGGATGTAGCTGTCTTTCTTCCCTTCGAAGCTGACGGTGTAATCGCCACGGTTGGGATTGACCATGCGCTTGGTAAAGGAGCCGGAGTGGACCAGTTCATTTAGATTCGTGGCGTAGTGGTCGTATTGCTTGTTGAATTGATGCTCGGCGCGGATTACCACCCGCATGTAGGCGAGGGCCTCGGCTTCGGAATCAGAGCGCGCGGGGTCGCCGCGAAACTTCGGCTGATAGGTTGGGGGCGGCGGGGCTTGGGTCGCGGCTGCCGGCGGAGCGGCCGGTGGCGGCTCCTGCGCGAACAGAGTTGAAGCGGCGATGATGAAGGCCGTGGTTGCGGCAAGAAGACAAATGGAAGTGTTTCTCATGCTGACTTTTCTCCGCGAGTGGCGTCGTGAATTATCCGGCCAATCTGTGGTATGAAGCGGGTTTTGAAGCGTCTTTCTTATGTTACTCCCGTAATTTAACTTCGGTCACTTCTCTTTGCAGTGGGGCGAAATGCCGCTATGCTCTAGCTAAGCAATTACGCCCTTAGGGAAAACTATGAAAGCAGCAGTAGCGAGAAAACCGATAATCAAAATTGCCGTGGTGGAGAGCGATCCACTGAGGTTTGTGGGATTCCGCGCTTTGTTCGACTCCGAACCCGAGTTCGAACTGATCTCCGCCGGCCTGCCCGAGATTTCGACGTTGCAGAATGTCGATTTGATTCTGCTGGGAAATCGATCGGGACAAAACCTTTTTGATGTAATGGCCAGCCTGAAGGCGACGCGGCCGGATCTGCGGATTATCGTGACCGGCTCGGGAGTGGATGAAGAAACCATTCTTAAAGCGATCGCGTCAGGAGCTAAGGGCTATGTGGATGAGGCGGCTTCGCCCGCAGAATTCGCGCAGGCCATTCGCATCGTAAGTCAGGGATCGGTATGGGCCCCGCGGAGAGTTCTTTCGATGTTCATCGAGCGGGTGTCTTCGGCTCCGGGACGGATTTTTCCGGCGGGCCGAGTGACCTTCACAGACCGCGAAAAAGAAGTGCTGGAAATGCTGGTGGCAGGACGGTCGAACAAAGAGATTGGCGCTCAGCTCGGGATCGAAGAGCGCACGGTAAAAGCGCACGTGGCGAAATTGATGCGCAAGGTGGGTGTGCAGAATCGGATTGCGCTGTCGGTGCATGCCATCACGCATTCGCTGGTGGCGGCGAAGTAGGTCAGTACCTGGTACCTGGTATCTAGTACCTAGTGCTAGCGGGCTGATCCGAGGAGCATGAGATCCTTCGCTCCGCCTGAAGAGCGGCTACGCTCAGGATGACATCTTCTAAAAGAGTTACTTTGGGACACTGACCTCGGTAATCTTGTCGGCAAAGCGAGTGCGGACGCATACTCGCGTCACCTACCACAGAACCTGGGAGACGGGGCTGGGAGTGGCGATTAGGGTCACTACTTTCAGCCCCGATTTTTTTGTCCGCTGGATGTTCCAGTCTGCTTCAAGATTGTTCTTGGAGTTCCCTCCTGCTAATCGTCCCTGACACAACCTTGCGTGCATCATTTACAATCCAACTTATTGCTCCCAGAGAATCTTTGTGAATGAGGAACCATGAAAAAGCTTTTTCTGCTTATGGTAGTGGTGTGCCTGTGCGGGTTTTCCGTCGCGGCTGACGATCAGGGGAAAGAGTCGAAGGCCTCGGACCGGGTACAGGCAGCGGCCGATGTGCTGAATGAAATCCAGGCGGCGCCTGATAAGGGAATTCCGCAGGAGGTGTTGGGGTCGGCGGAATGCGTGGCGGTCGTGCCGTCGATGCTGAAGGGCGGCTTTATTGTGGGCGCCAAGTATGGGCGCGGTCTGGCCAGTTGCCGCACGCCGACGGGATGGAGCGCTCCAGCGTTTTTTGTGGTTACGGGCGGCAGCTTTGGTTTTCAGATCGGCGGGCAGGCGGTTGACCTGGTCATGCTGATTATGAATAAAGATGGGATGAAGCATTTGCTCTCGAGCGAATTCGCGCTGGGAGCGGACGCTTCGGTGGCTGCGGGGCCCGTAGGACGCCATGCCGAGGGAAATACCGATTGGAAGATGCGGGCGGAGGTCCTGACCTATTCGCGCGCCCGGGGATTATTTGCCGGCGTGAGCCTGAATGGAGCTGTAATTAAGCAGGATAAGGACAGCACCCGGGAGTTTTACGGGCGCATGGTGCCGTTCCGAACGTCGCTGATCGGAGAGATTCCTCCACCGGCTGGAGCGAATCCGTTTCTGACTACGCTGGCGAAGTGGGCGCAGGAAGCGGCGAAATAAGGATGCGAGCCAAACGCGCCCTTATCGTGTCGCAAAGAGCGCGACACTTGGCGCGGCTCGCCCGGATCTTTCAGCGGGCAACGAGCGCCCGCTTCAGGATGACAATCCAAGTTGTTTGACAAGTAAATTTTGACGGTGTACGGTTCCGCTTCCCCTAATGCGGCAGCGACTTGAGTACGCGGCAGCCTGGCCGTTCATCAAAATCATGGGTATTCTGCCGCGCCCCCTGGCTCGGGCCATCGGCATGGGCCTGGCCTGGGTTATTTATCTTCTTCACGTGCGATTGCGGCGGGTGGGAATGCGCAATCTTGCCTTGGCGTTCCCTGAAAAAAGTGAGGCGGAGCGGGCGCGGATTCTGCGCGGGGAGTTTGCTTCGCTGGGGCGGCAACTGGCTGAGGTCTGCCACTTTCCTGAATACACGCTCGCGAACGTCGATGAGGTTGTGGTGTATGACGGATTCGAGAATTACGAACGGGCTCACGCTCGCGGCAAAGGCGTGCTTTTGTTTGCGGGACATTTTGGAGGATGGGAGCTTTCTTCTTTTGTTTTGTCGATGCATGGGCACTGGATGCATGTGCTCATGCGCGGCATGGACAATAAATATCTGGGCGAACTCATTCTTCGCTACCGGACAATGCATAGGAACAAGGCTGTCGACAAAGATGATTTTGTGCGCGGGCTGCTTTCGGCGATGAAGGCTGGGGAAGTCGTGGGGATGTTGATGGATACGAATATGACTCCGCCGCAGGGAATCTTTGTGGATTTTTTCGGGATCCCGGCATGTACGGCTGCGGGGCCGGCTCGCATCGCGCTGAAAACCGATGCCGCCGTGGTGCCGACTTTTACCATTTGGGATGCGGAGATCGGGAAATACCGGCTGCGGTTTGATCCGGCGGTGGAGTTGGTGCGCACCGGCGACATAGAGGCTGATATCAAGGCCAACACGCAGAAATTTACTTCGATCATTGAAGAGTATGTGAGGAAGTATCCAGAGCAGTGGCTTTGGGTGCACCGGAGGTGGAAGACGCGGCCGCCGGGGGATGCTCCGCTTTATTAGGCTTTCTCATCCCGGTGCAGCCTCGCTGTGGATTTCGGCCGGAGAATAAAGTTTGGGCGTGGTTGCTGCGGACGTTGGGATCGCTTACCCCTCGGCTGAAAATCGGGTACCCCCTCCCCCCTCCCTGTCTCTGGAATCTTCGAGTTAGCAGGAAATTCCGGTAGTGTCCTAATAGTGCGTTGCTGGCGGACGTAGGGTTGCGGATTCCGAGTAATTGTCGAGCGTGGTGGCCGGGGATGGACGAAGGACAGCTAGGGCGAGACGCTCACCGTTGGATTGCTGCTTAACCGAAAAAGTGCAATTCATGAAGTAGACATCCTCCATTTGCAAAGGGGCGCCAGCGTAGTAAATGGAAACGTTGCGAAGTATGACTTTTTTCATGTCCATATCGTCGATACTCAGCGCCCCGCCATCAACGATGATCCAATCATTTCCTACCGCCTCGGATTCGTTAGGGTCCGGCCGTCCAATTTTCCTGAAGTGGGCCGCATTTTCTTTAGAGACTGCACCTGCAACACTGAACTTCGGTTCTGGCGTCCCTGTCGGTCTAGTGTGTATATAAAGCGTGCGATACGTTCCCTTCCCTACTGTACTGTTTACTTGGATGGATAAATCCACATTTAAAAAGGATTTGTAGTCTAGAAAATCAATTACAGTGTTCCAGGCATCGGCACTCCCTGCCTCAACAAGTTTCTTTCCGACTTTTTCCACCACTTCAGGGTTAACGGCAACTTTTTCCGCTCTCGCAATTGTGGCCAAGTGCTTCAAGTCCGGCAAACGGGCGACAAGTTCTGCGGAGTTTAGCTTTTCTGCCTCGCTCATGCCTTTGATGGTACTGTCGCGGATTAAGGGACCAAGCGCATCTTTGATCGCAGCTATGTCCTTTTCGATTGCGGTTAATCTGTCTTCGGTACGGGTCCGAAACTCTGCATTCTTCGTCAGTCCAGAGGTGGCGAAGATGCTAACAGCAATCAACATACCAAGAAGCGTAAGAGGAGTAGCTACCGCAGCGGCAGCTAGTCCCCACTCTCGAAGCCAGTTAGCAATGCGGCGTGCTCCGTGCGGGTGCAATGAATCCGTCAGACCAGAAATGGCCTCGGTGAGCTGCGTTGCTATCTCCTCTCGCAGCCATTCTTTATCGTCGTCGCGGAGCTTCATGTCGTCGTCGGAATCCTGATTAGGGGGAAGGAGAATAAGTTCTAGCATAGGGGCACACGTCCGTGCTACGCTGAGTCTGTTCTCAGCGCATCCCTGTGCGATGTGACATGTAACCACTGGCAGGTGGTTACGCTGTGGATAATACTCCTAGGCTAGAAGTTCTTCCAACTCCCACGCATGATCGGCAATCCCCGCCTGCATTGCGGGAGTTTTCTTTAACGCCTGATTCACACGGCAAAAATTGTAGAAGGCGACATACAGCGCAACGGCGTCTTTCATATTCGCCAGCGTCTTGCTGTGAGCATTCGTTAACCTCGTGAATCTCCGAAGGTGCATTCGCACGCTCAGGTTCGTTCTCTCGACATGCGACGTAGAAATCCGATTCCAGTCCGGTCTGCCGATTTTGACTCTTGGGACCGCTCCTAAAACCTGCCCGGTCCCGTACCAGTTATCGCTGCGAATGCGCCCGTAGACTTTGTGAAGCTGGCCGAAATCCACGTCGCGCCCGAAGTATTCCCGCACCGCTCCGACGTAGCCGTTGTATTGGTCGGACGTGATCTGATAACGGCCATTCGTGCGCTTGCGAAGATCGGCGATGAATGCGTGTGCGTTTACCCCGCTCCGCGTGCCGACGTGATAACTGATAAGCAATTTTGTTTCGGAGTCGATGGCAAGCCACAGCATCGTGCTGCCCCATTCGTCGGGATCGCCATCGTGCAGGTTGGGATGGCGCGTATGCACGAAGCCCCACATCTCATCGACTTGAACGAAATTCGGATTGATATTTTGAACCTTCATGTCGAGAAGGTTCCGCGCTTTCTGTGCTGCGGCATTCATCAGGCGCAGGATCGTATCGCGGTGAACGCCAGTAAATCTTTCGATGGCGCGAACGCTCATCCCTTCGAGCATCAGTTGCAGGATCGCGAGTGCCTTGTCTACAGGCAGTCGCATCTCGGCGAGAGGCTTTGCGTGATCTTCTGTGAACGTCTTGCGGCATTGTGAGCAGCGATAGCGCTGTAGGCCGTTACGATGCTTCCCGAAGCGATTGCAGGCTGATTGGCAGTTGTGGCAGGTCACTGTGAAATCTCCTTGAGTTCACAGCCGACTTGCCGGATAATGAAGTTGCGAGACTCATTGCGGCTTCGGCTGCGATGGTTTCAAGCCCTGTCTTGGTTAGCGCCGAGATGGGGCTTTTTGTTGCCAGTCCAATCTAATGCTTAGCACGAAGAAAGTCAACGTGCTTGCAAAATAAGTATTGCAATGCTTGCGAGTGTCGTGTATAAAATGCTTACCTATGGAAAACACTCCCGAATCCACTGCTATTACTCGCGGCTCCAAGGGCGGCGAAGCTAGGGCTGCCAGTCTCTCCACGGAGAGGAAAAAAGCCATCGGAAGATTAGCGGCTGAGGCACGCTGGGGCGCAGACTTGCCGCGTGCTACTCACGATGGGCCTCTTCACATCGGAGAGGCGACACTCATTGCGGCTGTTTTGCCCAATGGAAAGCGTTTGATCGTTCAAGGCACCATGCTTACCGCAATCGGAAGATCGCGCACGCCGAAAGCTGGAACGGGGGGGACGGTCAATGTCGACGGACTCCCCTTCTTTTTGAGTGCAGAGATACTTAAGCCCTTTATTACAGAAGAGTTAAGTGTGTCGACGACTCCGATATTTTTCCGCTTAAAAGGCGGTCAACGAGCAGTCGGATATGACGCTAAACTTCTGCCGATGGTTTGCAAGGTCTATCAGGATTTGCGCGATTCCCTGATGAAGAAATTGGCGAAGGGGACACCCGAAGAGGCTAAGACGGCAAAGAGCACCTACACCAAATACGAGCACATCATTACGCGATGCGACGAACTATCACACGGCTTCGGGCTACGCGGAATTGAGGCGCTCGTAGATGACGCGACGGGTTATCAAGATGACAAGGTCCGGCAGGACATCAACCGCATCATTCAGACCTACGTCGCTCCCGCTCTCCAGCCTTGGGCCAGGAGATTCCCGCACGAATTCTTTAGGCAAGCCTACAGATTGCTTGGATGGAAATATGAGGTGGGACAGACAAAGCACAACCCCTACATGGGGAAATTCATAAACAAGTATGTGTTTGAGGCTTTGCCGCCGGGAGTGCTTGACGAACTAAAAGCCAGACTCCCCAAGAACGAGAAGGGAAACAGACGGGCGAAACTATGGCAGTTGCTAACGATTGATACCGGGATTCCGCACCTAGACCGTCAGTTGACGGCTGACGTGACACTCATGCAGATTGCGGACAAGAAAGAGGATTTTGAGCACAACTGGGATAAGCTGTTTGGGAAACAACGGCAGTTGGCTCTGAGCGTCCCGAAGGAATTGAAGCCGTGACGAACTGGCGGCCTTTCTTTCCAAGGCCGCCACCAAGTTTTCAACGCAGTATTAGGACAGTACCGAAATTCCCCGCAAAATACGGATGTCAAAGAGCTTAGATACTAAAATCCGTGAAACAAAGGACTTAGGCGCGCGGCGAGTTGGCTTGTGCCAACCGTCACGGCCTCGACCATGATCGCCGATTTGGAATTGGCAGACAAGGTTGGATGTCACAATGGGCCTGTGGAAATTCTTGAAGGCGGTGTTTGTCCAATGTCTGCAGTCCCACCCTTTCGCAAAGAACGCGAAAGGATTTGCCACCCGCGGCCCGGGGCCGCACCGGTGGTTAGTTCTTGGGTTGAAGGAGTTCATCGGTGCGTGATTTATTAGGATGTTCTCTCAGACTGCGACTCAGGATTCTGCGGGAAATTAAGACCTGAGCGAAGAAAATGAAGACGACAGAGCCCATCATTGCCAATGCACACCAATCCTTCCCGTCTTCTGTAAGCCAATACCCCGGTAGGCGGGGTTTCATCGCAAACCAAATGGTTTGGCCGAGAAAAATCGAGATCAGGAACGCACAGTGTATCGCTAGCAGAAGCGGAATCTGCTCCTGGACCGTCGTGTTTCTCAAGTTATATTTTTCGAGTAGTCCTCTCGTTGGAAAAAAGACATACCAAAAAACAAAGTACGTATACGTGATTGCAGTTGCGATTTGCATCCCGAAGGGTCTCTCGCCAAGGGCGATGAAAAGGCACAGGCCTCCGAACGCTCCCACCAGGTAGGCAGCAAATATTCCGAGTGACATCGCTTTTGAAACCTGTCGCGTCTTTTCCTGTTCGTCCAATTGCTCAAACATTGCGAGGCTCCCGTCCCCATTCGATTGATGCTCTTGAATTATACGGATAGGTCGGTTGAAATGTGACGGTGTTCATACGTGGCGCTCGCACTCGCAATTTATTACGCCGCATCTGATCGTTAGGGGGGTTGTATTGACCCACGACTTTGCGTCGGGCGTCCTCCGGACGATTTTCGTTCTATTGTGAATTCATCCCCGCACATGGTTCGGATCGTATTCCACGCCATTCTTTTTCAAAAATGCCACAAACTCTTCTTCGAAATTGTGCCTCTTATGATGCGCTTCCTGGTTTTGGATATAGGCAATGGTGTCGCTTTTCTGCGAGACTCCAACCGTGAAGGCACCGTACCCCTCTTGCCAGGCAAACTCCGTTTTGAATGTTTCATTCATCCAGTGCGACGAGGCGCCCTTTACCAATTGCATCGCCTTCGCTAGCGGCATAGTCGCGGGTAACGACAGCAGGATGTGTATGTGGTTTTCGGTTCCGCCTACCATCAGCGCCTTGAAGCCGTTTTTGCGGGCGACGCCACCGAGGAAGGCCCAGAGTTGGGGTTGGATTTCAGATGAGATCAGGTTGCGGCGTTGTTTGGTGGAAAATACGCAGTGGATGAGTTCGGAGACGTAGGTGTGCGCCATGGGATTCTCGGGAGATTTCAGCCGTCCCTAACGGGACGGTATTCCAAACCTCTGAATCTTACCCGGCGTTGAAACGCCGGGCTACTATCAGGCGTCCTTCGGACGCTTTTTCTTTCCCAGAACGGTACGCGGGTGCGGGTTCCGGTAGAATCTAATCTTCCTATGAAAACCTTTGAGCAGATTGCGGAGTTGGAGCGGCGGTATTTGCTGGGGACTTATAACCGGTATCCCGTGGTGTTGACGCGGGGGAAGGGTGTGTTTCTTTACGACATTGACGACCGGCGGTATCTCGACTTTGTTTCTGGCTTGGGGGTGAATGCGCTGGGGCATGCGCATCCGCGGATCGTTAAGACGATTCGGGAGCAGGCGGGGAAGCTGATTCACGTCTCGAATCTTTATTACCACGAATATCAGGGGGAGCTGGCGGAGAAGTTGGTTGCGCTTTTGGGCGGCTCGTTTGGAAATGCGCGGGCATTTTTTTCTAACAGCGGGACTGAGGCGATTGAGGGGTCGATCAAGCTGGCGCGGCTGGCCGGGCATCGCGCGGGAGGTGAGGCAAAGTCGCGGTTGGTGGCGCTTGAGGGGTCGTATCACGGGCGGACGTTTGGCGCGCTATCGCTCACCGGGCAGGAGAAGCATCGCAAGGGATTTGAGCCGATGCTGGAAGACGTGACGTTTGTTCGGCAGAACGATGTTGAGGGGTTGCGGGCGGCGGTTGATGACAGCACTTGCGCGATTGTGCTGGAGCCGATTTTTGGCGAGGGCGGAATTCATGAGTGTTCGGTGGAGTTTCTGCAAGCGTGCCGGGCGGCGGCGGACCGGCACCGGGCGGCTTTGATTTTTGATGAGATTCAGTGCGGGCTGGGGCGTACCGGGACTATGTTTGCGTTTCAGAGTTTTGGGGTGACTCCGGATATTGTGGCGATTGCCAAGCCGATTGCGGCTGGACTGCCTTTGGGAGCGTTTATCGCCAGGGAAGAATTTGCTAACGCGATTTCGCCGGGGCAGCATGGGACTACTTTTGGCGGTGGGCCTTTGGCTTGCCGGGTTGCTTTGGAGTTTCTTGCCATCGTGGAAGAAGAGAAGCTGCTCGACAATGTGAACAAAGTTGGGGCTTACCTGCAGCAGGAACTAAAGGCGATTGCCGAGAAAAGTCCGGCGGCCAAGGAAGTGCGCGGGCGAGGATTTATTCAGGGGATCAATCTGGAGATTCCGGCGCGGCCGATTGTGGATGCGGCTTTGGCCGAGGGGGTTTTGTTTAACTCTACGCAGGATACGGTGGTGAGATTTTTGCCTCCGTTTTTGCTGGAGGAGAAGCATGTGGATAAGGGGATTCGGGTGCTGAAGAAGTTGTTGAGGAAGAAGAGGAAAGTGGCGGCTTAAAACTAAGGCCTCGACGGAAATGCCTAGCAGGGCTTGGGGTGACATGGGCGGGCATGGGGTCCTTCGACTTCGCAGGCGGATCGCTTTCGCGATCCACCTGCTTCGCTCAGGATGACAAACCGTTCGGGATGCCAAACAAAAACGGGGAGCCGGAGCTCCCCAAGTGAAGTGAACAGAGGCGATGTTCATTTAAATAGAGTCTGGTGGGGCGGGAAAAGTTGTCCGGGTTCGAGAAGATTCGGGGCGAGAAGATTCGGGGTGAGATTTGGCTGTGATGGCGGCGGGCCGGGAAGTTTCTACTCAACTCGGACCTAGCTTTGCTCCGGCTGGTTTGGCTCCGGCGCTGAGTGCCGGAGTGGAAGAGTGCTGGATGGATTTCGATGGGGCGCGCATGCGTTACGTGCGCGCAGGGTCCGGGCCTCCGTTGATTCTGCTGCATGGGTTGCTGGGGTATTCGTTCTCGTGGCGATTTACGATGCCGGCTCTGGCGCCTTATGCGGCGGTGTATGCACCGGACATGATGGGTGCGGGATTCTCGGATCGGCCGGCTGGGATCGATCACTCGATGCGGGGGACGGCGCGGCGGCTTCTGCAGTTTGTTGAGCGGCTGGGAATTTCTTCGTTCGATTTGCTGGGGACTTCGCATGGCGGCGCGGTCGCGATGATGGCGGCTGCGGAATGCCTGAGCGGGAATGTTGGTTTGCACATCGGGCGGCTGGTGCTGGTGGCGCCGGTGAATCCTTATTCGGCGCATGGGCGGCGGCTGGCACCGTTTTTCGGCAGCAAGTTTGGGACAGCGCTGTTCCGGCTGACGAGCGCGCACATGCGTTTCTCCTATCCCTATTGGCACTCTCGCATGTATGGCGACCGCGGCCGCATTCCTGCTGGAACTCTGGAAGGCTATATGGCGCCGCTGGCTAAGCCGGGATTGTTTGAACATGCGCTGAGCATCGTGCGGACGTGGACGGCAGACCTGCGTGAACTGGAGACTACTCTGCCGAAGCTGGCCAGCATTCCTACATTTCTCATGTGGGGCAGTAAGGATTCCGCAGTGTATGCTTCATCGGCGGCGCCGCTCGGCGAAATACTTTCCGAATTCACAGTCGATCTTTTTTCCGGGCGTTGGACATCTGCCGTACGAGGAATGTGCGGAAGAGTTCAACCGGGCGTTGATTGAATTCCTAACGAGTGAGATATAAGGAAGCGAGCCAAACGCGCCCTTCGGTCGCTGTCGCTCGCTCAGGGCAGGCTCCGTGGATTCGCGCGGCTCGCCGGGATTCCCTCGGCAGGCTCGGGACAGGCTCTTCGTTCGCGCAGAGGACGCGCTCTCTCAGGATGACAAATCTTGTCGGATGACAACTTCAAATCATGAGCCACCACATTTTCGAGCTGCTGCGGGGCGCGGTGGTGCACTACGGGTACTGGGCGGTGGCGACGCTGCTGTTGCTTGAGGGTGCGGGCTTGCCTTTGCCGGGTGAGACCATTTTGCTGCTGGCCAGCTTCCTGGCTTATTCCCAACATGAGTTGCAGCCTTCCCTGGGTCATTGTGGTCGGGATCGTGGCCACGACAGCGGGCGGAGAACTTGGTTTTGCATTGGGGCGGCACGGCGGGCGTCCGCTGATCGAACGCTACCGGCATGTCTTCTCCATCGGCGCGGAGACGGTGGAGCGGGGAGACCGGCTCTTTGAGCGGTATGGGGCGGCCACGGTTTTCCTGGCGCGGTTTCTGTTCGGCATGCGCGTGCTGGCCGCGCTGCTGGCGGGAGCGCTGCACATGCCGTGGCGGAAGTTTTTCCTGTTTAACTTTCTGGGAGCCGCGGTTTGGGTGAGCGCGATTTGTGCGGCGGGATACTTGTTTGGCGGACATTGGGGGCGATTGGCCCATGATCTCAAGCGCTTCGATCTGGCAGTTGCGGTCGTGATTGTGCTGGTCGGGTTGTGGTTGTGGTGGAGAAGCCGGAAGACGGATGCTCCTTAGCCTCATGCGGAATCGTTCTGCGAGCAGGTTTGAGACGAGCACCTTAAGAGTCAACTTATACACAGCGGAATTCTGGCGGGGCGCGACTATACTGTGCGGGTGTCGCGGGAATCCTCGTGCGAAGGGGGCCGTGGCCATTGATCTTACCGGCGGCGTCCGCGCCGGAATTCGGACGAGGAGGAACGCATGAAGAATATCGGGTTCTTGACTCTGTTGATCACAGCAACGCTACTATTAGCCCTGGCTTTGCCGGTGGGAGCGGCTGGTCCAAAGGCAGCAGCGGCACCGGTTCCGGCGGCAGTTGCGGCAGCGCCAGCAGCGCCGGCACCGGCTGCGTCACCCGCGATGCCACCTCATCCGGAGATCGCGGCGGCGCTCGAGGCGATGCATAACGCCCACCACCATCTGGAAGATGCGGCTCACGATTTCCACGGGCACCGCGTGGCGGCAATCAAGCATCTGGATGCGGCAATCCACGAAGCTGAGATTTGCATGCAGGAGCCTTAAAAGTCTGATTCGGGAAAGCTAAAGGCAGCGTCGAAAGAGACGCTGCCTTTTTTATTGTTGCCGCCGGTTGGGTGACATCGGATTACTTGCCGAAGGTATAGCCGATTGACGCGCCTACGCGAAACACGTTGCTGGAGTTGAAGCCCTGATTGTTATGGACGTGGTAGTAGTGAGCCTCAGGACGCACAAAGACGTGCGGCAAGTGGTGCCAGACGTAGTAACGGAAGCCGGCGCCGAAGTCCTCCATGAAATGATTGCTGCTGGTGAAGTTGATGCATCCCGGGTCGCCGCAGGAATTGATGATATAGAACCGGTTACTGGCAACGCCGATGCCGGCCATGATGTCGAGGCCCATTTTCTTGTTGATCTTCGGCTGGAAGAGCACGTTCGCGTCGGTGAAGAATGGGCGGTAATTTTCGTAACCGTAGTAGTTTCCCTGCTTGTACCTCCAGGAGGTTTCAACGTTGATGCCGAGACGATGCGGGAAGGTAACGACATCGCCGGCGAGGCCGATGTAGAGACCTCCTGTTTCTGTCAGAGGCTGGAAGGTGGCTATATCGGTGGGGGACGAGAGTGAATAAAGTTCACTGCCGCTGACCAGGATGTCCCCTTGCTGAGCGGAAGCGAGGTTGGCAAACAGAAAAAGTGTACACGTGGATGCGAGCAGCGCGAATTTTCTCAATACAAATCCCTCGTCAGTTGGTTTGGACTTCTGGAGTTCATCCAGCAGACTGGTGGAACCCGGCGAAGCACGCGCATGTCGCTACCCCCCAGCAAAAGAACTGGGGCCGCCGGTATTCGGCTGCCCCAGCATACCAAAACGAGCGAGCACGCGTGGCGCGAAGGCTTAATCGTTACCGATGGTGTAGCCGATTGAGCCGCCGACGCGGAATACGTTGTCGGAGTTGAACTCGACGTTATTCTGGATGTGGTAGTAGTGAATCTCGGGGCGGACAAAGAAGTGATGCCAAACGTAGTAGCGGAGGCCGCCGCCGACGTCTTCCATGAAGTGATCACTGCTGCTGTAATTGATGCACCCGCTGACGTAACTGCAGGAGACTACTTCCGGGACATAGAAGCGGGTGCTGGCAATGCCGATGCCGCCAAAGAGATCGGCGCCGATTTTCTTTGTGATTTTCGGTTGGAAGACCGCGTTGAAATCGGTCAGGATCGGGCGGTAGGTCGTGTCCTCGTAATCCGGATAGTTGCCCTGACTGGCCCTCCAGGCGGTTTCGACGCCAAAGCCGATGCGGCGCTTGAAGCCGATAACGTCACCAGTGATGTTGATGTAGGCGCCACCCTTTTCCGCCGGCTGTTGGAAGTTCCCTACGCCTGATGCGGGGGAGGACGATAGAAGCGTGCCGCCGCCGATCATGATGTCCCCTTGCTGAGCAGAGGCCAACTGGGCGAAGGCCAGGAAGGCAAAAACTGGTACTAAGATCACTAGCTTTCTCAAGAGAAACCTCCTAAATCAGTTCGTTGTGAGCCTTAAGATGCGTCCATGAAATCGTTGGGATGCAGTAAATTTTCTCACCCTCATCTTATATTTCAGCCGGGTTCAGATTCAACTGGAGCCGGTATTTGTAAAGATACATCAAAGCTTCTGTCTTTCAGGGTCCGCTCTATTAACTGCTTCCAAACCCGAGGACTCGGTATAAGTTGCGGTGTCGACTAGAGGATTCTGGGGCACGCCCAGAGTGCCATCCCGAGGGCCATTCAGCGGCGGAAAGTCAAAAGAGGACGCGTAATGGTGCGGTTTTTGCGCAGGGCGGCAGGTGTGAACAGGGGAGATCCCTCGCCCGGCTGAAGTGCGCGGGACTTCGGGATGACGCCACATTGTTCCGCTTCCACAGAAAACTGGTTACTTGGGCTTCCCACCGCCGGGGGCGCGGATGTGGTCGAAGGCGATGGGGCCGCCGCCGAAAAAGACTAAGGCCAAAGGCGAGGGCGGCGAGAGCTAGGGGGAATTCGTATCCGCCATTGCCCATCAGCCCGTTGTGGATGTGCACCTTGGCGATGGCGACAGAGAGATCGATGCAGATGCCAAGAGCGGCCACGCGGGTGAATAGGCCGAGCAGCACCAGGAGTCCGCCGAGGAACTCAGTGAAGGCGGAGAGGTAGGCCGACCAGCGGGGGAGTCCGAGGCTGGCGACCAGATCGGCGTGGTGGTGAAGTCCGCCGAAAACTTTGTGGTAACCGTGGACGAACATAACCGCGCCCAGGGCGAGGCGCATCACGAGAAGCGCGAGGGGTTGCAGGCGATCGAGGTGGCGCACGTGGTTCCTCCGGCGGAAAGAAAATAGATTACAGCAGCAGGGCAAAGTAGGGAAGCAGCGGCGCGAGGGGAGCGGCGGAGCTTGGTAAGGAAGCGAGCCAAACGCGCCCTTCGGTCGCTGTCGCTCACTCAGGGCAGGCTCCGGGGAGCGCGCGGCTCACTCAGATCCCCTTCGGCCTCGCTCAGGGCTGGCTTTCGCGGGCAAAGAAGGCTCGCTCAGGATGACAATCACATTGTCCTACGCCCCGAAACAGAAATGATTGCGCAAGCGGCCGAGTTCTGGTAACGTTTTTTCGCTCCAAGATACGGTCTGCCCGTCGCGTCTCGTCCGCAATCGGTCGGGCGCATCGAGCAGGCCTTCCCTCCGTTCTTGGAAACTGATTAACCACGTGCGTGAAATCGGCGAATATCGTTCGTGATGGAAGGACAAAGAGCGGAGCGAGCGCGAAACTTCGGATGAGGGGCAGTGTTTCCGG
This sequence comes from uncultured Acidobacteriaceae bacterium, assembly GCA_963743115.1. Classification (GTDB taxonomy): domain Bacteria; phylum Acidobacteriota; class Terriglobia; order Terriglobales; family Acidobacteriaceae; genus Sulfotelmatobacter. Next base: position 122,237 of record CAVUOM010000007.1, read on the forward strand.
GAGTGCAGGTCGCTAAAAAGTTCTGGTGATCAGGAGGCAGTAATGAATCGCATTTTGAAGGGTGAAAATATGCTGCAGAAGTGGCTAGTCCTTCTGCTCTTGATGGCGGTTCCGGCATTTGCCTGGGGCCAGAAGAAGACCAGCGCACCTGCACCGCATGCGGCGCCGGCTCAACATGCAAGCGCGCCCTCTCATGCGGCGGCGCCTTCACATGGGGCGACACAGTCGCGCGGTTCAACGGCCAGCCACGGGGCGATGGCTGGACACACATCGACGAATAGCCGCCCCACAACCAGCCACACGACTACGGCCAGCCACGGGGCAACGGCCGGACACACGACGACGCCAAGTCGGGGGAACACGACGGCGGGTCGTGGGAATACGACACCAAGTCGGGGGAACACGGCGGCGGGCCGAGGGAATACCTCGTCGAACCGGGGGAACACGGCGGGGCGCGGGAATACGACGGCGGGCCGTGGGAATACGACGGCGGGCCGCGGGAACGCCGCCGGTAGTCGCGGCAGCGCGCGCCAGCCGGCTGGCACGAGGAACGTCAGTCTGAAGGGTGGAGGACACGCCAGCGTTCGCGCCAACGGATCGATCCGTTCCGTGGATCGCAATGGAATGCACATCGAGCATGGGGTCCGGGGCGGGCGTACGGTGGTGAGTGAACGAAACGGGGCACGCATTGTAACCCGTGGGCATGGTGGCTATGTGCAGCGCGCCTACGTGACGCGCGGCGGGCACGCCTATTATTCGCGAACCTTCTATGACCACGGCCACTACCGGGTCGGGCTATACCGTGGCTACGGCTGGGGCGGACATATGTATTACGGCTACTACCCAGGCGTCTGGTACCATCCGGGATTTTATGGATGGGGCTGGCATCCTTGGGGAGCGCCGGTTTATTGGGGAATTGGAGCTTGGGGTTGGGGAGGAGCGCCGTGGTGGGGATTCTATGGCGGGTGGTGGAATCCTTATCCGGTTTATGCAGCTCCATACTACTGGCTGACGGATTATCTGATCGCACAGCAGTTGCAGGCGGCGTACGCGGCGCGGGCGGACGCCAACGCAGACGCGGTGGCAGCGGATGCGGCGGCCAGTGGCGGCGACGGAGGGGGAGCCGATGCAGCTCCGGCTCCGGCAGCGGCTGCGGGTCCGGTGGCATTGACTCCTGAAGTGAAGGAGGCGATTGCCCAGGAAGTAAAGGCGCAGTTGGCGGCGCAGCAGACACAAGCGGCACAGCAAGGTGCTTCGGGTGGGCAAACCGCGTCGGCAGCGCCGGCATCTACCAGCGACACACCGCCGCCGGCTTTGGATCCGTCACAGCGGACTTTTGTCGTGGACTCTGATGTGACGGTGGTGGCCAACGGTCAGGAATGTGCCTTGTCGTCGGGTGATGTGATTACGCGGCTGACGGACACTCCGGATGCGGACCAGAACGTAAATGCCAGCGTCTCGGCGACCAAGAAAGGTGACTGTGCGTCGGGAGCAATGGTGGCCGTGAAGGTGGATGATCTGCAGGAAATGTACAACCACTTCCAGGAGAACATCACCAACGGCATGGGAGAAATGGCGAAGAAGCAAGGGACGGGCGGAATGCCGGCGGCGCCGGATACCGGGACCGAGCCCGGGGCTGTGCAGCCTCCGCCGCCGGATACCAGCGTGGCGAAGACTCTGCAAGACCAGCAGTCGGCGGCCGATCAGACCGAGCAGGACGTCAAGCAGGAAGCGGCGGGAGGCGGCGGGCAGTAGAAATAGTCTGCGAGCAGGACGCAGGGAGTCGATCGATCTGTGGTTAAGCGATTGCCGATCGATGGTTTGCTAATTAATTGTCGCTAGTCAGGGGGGAGCGTCGGGTGACGACGCTCCCTTCTCCCAGGTAACGATTTTTTCTCGACGCCGCAGGGGCGCGGCTGTGATCGAACTTTTGTCGAGACCTGAACGGAGGGCTTTACGATGTTGAGGAAATTCCGCAACCTGATTCCAGGGATTGTTCTCCTGGCTGCCGCGATCTTCGCTGCGACGATCTTTGCTGCGACGATCTTCGTTGGGACGATCTTTGCGCCGACGTTGGCAAATGCCCAGGCGGTTTCTTTGCAGGAGCAACTGGCTGCGCAGTACAAGCTGGTGAAGATGGGATCGGACACGAGCGGATATTCCGTGGTCGAGGAAGGAACGCTGCTGGCAATCCAGAAGGGCGGCCTGCTCGGTGTGCCTTATTCGGATACGAGCGTGCAAAACAACAAGTATGAAGGTGGAGTGGTTAAGGCTCCCAACGCGATCCTGTCGAAGGGCATCGGGTTCGGCATGAAGAAGTTCGGGAAGGAACAGACGACCAAGTTGTTCGCTAAGGGCGATAAGGTCTATCCGACGCACATTGATGTCAATCTGGAGAAGGACCAGGTGACGATGGGTATCGTGGCCTGCGACACCTGCAACAAGACCGATCCGCCGACCTACAACAAGACGAACGTGGTCTTTGTGTTTCCCAAAGGATCTTTATCAACGGCGAGCGCGGGGCAGGTCGAGGATACGATCGGGACGCTGCTCTCAATCAGCACTGACGATGCGAAGCAAGGCGATAGTGGGCAGCAGGGCGGGGATCAGCAACAGGGCGGAGAGCAACAGCAGGGTGGAGATCAGGGTGGGCAGCAACCGGCAGCTCAGCAGCAGCCAGCGGCGGAGGCGCCTCCACCAGCGGAGCCGGCGAGCATCGACAAGGGAATGACGACCGACCAGGTGCAGGCGGCGCTGGGAAAACCGGACAAGATTGTGAACCTGGGAGCGAAGACGATCTACTACTACAAGGACATGAAGGTGATATTCCTCAGCGGGAAAGTTTCCGACGTGCAGTAAGGTTGCGATCGGTCTCTGGGTTCCTAGTCGAAAAAAATCGGAACGTTCCGTCCGTCCCGGGTTTTTGTCCCCCGGTTTTTGCCGCAGCAGGTGCCGTGCAAGGCGCGCTAGGACAACACACAGGATTGTGCACGCAGTATCGCCGCCCACCCTTGCAAAAAGCGCAAGGATGGGGCACCCACTGTCAACTGGCGCACGCGAACATGGACAAAGCTTGCCACCCGCTCCACGATGAGGTGTGCGGCGTCGTTGGGTAACTCGGTGGCGTTCCATCCTTCCAGAAGTTAAAGCCAGCCAGCGCAGCGACTTGAGCCAGCGACATAGTACTTCCGTACCGTCTGTAGTACTTCAGTTACCGGTCCGCGAGTGACCGGACATGCCCCTTCCTAAAACCACTTCTAATTGGGTATTAAACGACGCCAACCACGATATATAGACATCCCCCTAAATCACCCTTTCCGCGAATTCCAGAAAACGGGCATAAAACCCAATAAAACACGGAGATTCGCTCTGAGGCGGGGCTTTTCAGGGCTGATATATGCTCTGGACACCGAGAGCCCCCGGACAGGCATTGGAGGGCAGCAATTTCAAGGTAAGCCCCGCGTGCCGGAGACACTGGAGCGGGACGGTTCTGGTGGAGAGGGCAAAGGAACTGGGGCAAGGAAACATGGCCGACTCGCGAGAAGTGATGAACATACGCCAGGCGTCGCAGTACCTGGGAGTGAGTCCGGACACGCTTTACAAGTACGTTGGCGAACAAAGGATTCCCGCTTTCAAGCTGGGCAACCGCTGGCGCTTCAAGAAGTCGAAGCTGGACCAGTGGATGGAAGAGAAGTCGAGCCAGATGGAGTCGGGGACGAAGCATAAGGCGAAGGCGGCGACGAAGGCTGCCGGACAAAGTTAAACAAAATCGGCACGGGCGAGGGCGCCCGCGCCACACGAGCAAAGGCGGGCACACATGTTTGGAATGGGATCGAAGACGATTGTAGGTCTGGACGTGGGCTCTTCCAGCATCAAGGCGGTGGAGTTGAAGAAAAAGGGTGGACAGATCGAAGTGTCGCACCTGGGGCTGGAACCGCTGTCCTCTGACATTGTGGTCGATTCGATGATCGTGGACTCGGGAACGGTATCGAGCGCGATTTCGAAGCTGTTTGCCGACTGCCTGATCAAAACCAAAGCGGTGGCTACCGCGGTAAGCGGCCACTCGGTGATCGTCAAGAAGATCTCGCTGCCTTCGATGAGCGACCAGGAACTGGCCGAGACGATCGAGAAGGAAGCGGCCCAGCACATTCCCTTCGACCTGGCGGACGTGAGCCTGGACTACCAGATTCTGTCCGAAGAAGCGGGCAGCCCGCAGATGGACGTTTTGCTGGTGGCCGTGAAGAAGGACAAGATTTTGAACTACACCAACGTACTCTCGATGGCAGGACGTACCCCGGCTATCGTCGACATTGATGCGCTGGCTCTGCAGAACTGCTACGAGTACAACTACCAGCCGGCGCCCGGCCAGGTGGTGGCGCTTTTGAACCTGGGCGCCAGCGTGATGAACATCAACATCGTGAAAGGCACGACGCCGCTGTTCCCGCGCGACGTCAGCGTGGGCGGGCACCAGTACACGGATTCTCTGCAGAAGGAGCTTGACCTGAACTTCGAGGATGCGGAGAAGCTGAAGCTGGGCGAGAAGGTGGGAACGGTGAGCGAGGACGCGAAAGCGCCGATCCTGCAGCAGGTGACCGAAATCATCGTGCTGGAAATCCAGAAGACGTTCGACTTCTTCCGGGCAAGCGCGGCGGGCGAGCACATCGAGAAGATTTACCTGGCCGGAGGTTCGGCAAAAGTGCCGGGTTTGATGGAAGCTTTGCGGCAGGAATTTTCGATGCCGGTTGAGTTGTTGAATCCATTCCAGCGCGTGGTGCCGCCGACGGAGGGTCCGGGAGCGGAGCTGGTGGAGCAGAATCCGGGTCAGCTCGCAGTTGCCGTGGGCTTGGCTTTGAGGAGCTTTGAATCCCTATGATCAGAATCAACCTGCTCGAAACAACGAAAGGGAAAGGCAAGCGCGGCTCCAGCGGACCGGCGATGCCGGCCATGGAAATGGGCGACATGGGTTCGCCCATGCTGAAGGTGCTGGTCGTAATTCTGATAGCCGGCACGTTGAATTTTGGCTACTGGTACCGGCTGGACCAGCAAGCGAAGTCGATCGCGAAACAGATGGCGGCGGCGGAGCAGAAAAACCGCGAACTGAGCGATGTGAAGGCGCGCTACCTGGAGCGGCAGAGGCAGGCCGACAACTACAAGCGGCGCGTGGATGTAATTGATTCGCTGCGCGCTGGTCAGGCCGGCCCGGTCAACCTGCTGGCCATGCTGGGCGAAACCGTGAACGGAACGGAAGCGGTCTGGTTGAGGAGCATGGATGACACCGGCCCGAGCGTAAATCTGGAAGGCACAGCGCTGAGCACGGACGCGGTGGCCAACCTGATCGCGAACCTGCAGAAGACGGGCTTCTTCAAGACGGTGGAAATCAAGGAAACCTTCCAGGACGACACGATTAAGGACATGCAGGCATTCCAGTTCACCTTGACCTGCGAGAAGGGAAAGTCCTAAGAGGCGGGGCTTTAATAGGCGAAACTATGGCGAATTTTAGCGACCTGTCGGGCATCAAGCAGTGGGGAGCGGTGCTGGCTGGAGGAGCGCTGGTAACGGCGGCGCTGTACTTCACAGTGTTCAAGAACCAGAGCGACAGCAATGCAAAGGCGGAGCACGCCATGCAGGACAAGGTTCGGGAAAACAACGAACTGGAGTCCTACCGTCCCAAACTGAAAGACATTGAGCGTCAGCTGGCGAATTTGAAACAGCAATTGGACATCGAACGGCGGATTGTGCCGGACGAGAAGTCGGTGGACGGCTTCATCGAGATGATGGACACCGAAGCCACGAAAGCGGGCGTGGAGCTGCGCCGCTATACCGCCAAGCCGGTTGCTGCCAAAGAGTACTACTCGGAAGTCCCATTCGACATGGAACTGGACGGGCCGTACTACTCGATGCTGAATTTCTTTGACCGGGTGGGCAAGCTGGAGCGCATCGTGAACATCAGCGGACTGCTGGTGTCAAACACGAAAAACCCGCAAGGAGCAAAGGCCAAGCATACCTACCAGTATGCGCCGAACGAGAGCGTGATCGCCACGTTCACAGCGACCACATTCTTCAGTCACGATTTGACTCCGCCCGTATCGGGGCCGGGAGCCAAGCCCGCAACTGCAGGCGTGAGCAAATAGGAATCGCTTATGAAGCTGACGACAGGCATTCTGGCAGTGGTGATGATAACGGGGGCGGCCTGGGGACAAAACCCGGCATCCACCGGCAACCCGGGCAGCGAGGCGAAATCGCTGCCACAAACTCAAACCAAGACCAACAATGCGCAACCCGTACTGGTGGCGCAAGCGGCCAAGCCAGCACCGGGCGCTCCGGCACCGGCCGTGAAGCCGGCGACGATTCCGGGGGCAGCGGCAGCTCCGGCACCGGTCAAGGTGGCAGCAATGCCAGCCTCGGTGCAGAGCAATACGCTGCAGCGGGTGAACGTCGTGCGCAACGCGGACGATATTCAGATCGAGATCAGCTCCCGCGAGGCCGTGACTCCGAAGGTGAGCAAATTGAGTTCACCGGCGCGCGTGGTGGTCGAACTACCTGGAACCTCGATGGCGACGGCCCAGAGCAAGATTCCGGTGGGTAGCGCCGGGGTCAAGGGTGTGCGCATCGGCATGGACGGCAAAACCCCTCCGAACACGAGTGTGGTCGTGGATCTGGAGCAGGCGCTCACTTACGAGTTGACGCCGGGCCCAGGCAACAGTTTTGTGCTGACCCTGCATACCCAGGCAGCAGCGGCGAAGAACGCTCCAGCGCCAGCGCCAAAAGCGCAAACAGTGGCGGTGGCGAAGCCGGTAGCGGCCCCGGCCAAGAGCAAGAGCGCTCCGGCGGCTGCGGCGGCGCAACTCCATGATCCATTCGGAGCCAAGAAAGCAGCGGCATCTGCTCCGATAGCAGTGGCCAAGGTTGAGGCTCCCAAGTCCGCAGCGACGCATGTAGCTCCTGCTACGGCCAAAGCAACGGCTGATGAAAAGGCAGCTGCTGCTAGCGTAATTGGAGAAGCTCCCAAGCCTCCGCAGCCGGATGAGAAGAAATGGGCGATGAATGGCAAGCGCGATCCCTTCTTCAGTCCGGTGGTGCAGCAGCCCACAGGTTCGGGTTGCTCAACGGGCAAGAAATGCCTGGAGATCGGGCAGATCAATTTGCGGGGCGTGGTGAAGTCGGAGAGCGGCTTTATCGCGGTGGTAACCAACACCTTGAACAAGGCTTATTTCCTGCACGAAAACGATCCGGTGTTCAACGGGTTCGTGATGAGAATCACGGGAGATTCAGTTGTTTTCGAGGAGACGGTACAGGACAAACTGGGCAAGCCGTTCACTCGGGAAGTGGTTAAGAAGATCAGCACTCCTGCTGTTTAGCAGTGGGCGGCGGCGACATCCGGAAAGCCCGGAGCGCCGACAAAATCGAGTTTAGAAGAAGGACACGCGGGCCCGGCCCGCGGTTTTGGGGAGAAGCGAAATGCGAAAGCAATTGCTGAGTGTGTTCCTACCGATGCTGCTCCTGGGGCTGGCCGCTTCAGCCGCAGAGATGCCGGCGTCACAACCGGCGAGCCAGCACAACGAACTGCAACGAGTGAACGTGGTTCGCGGCACGGATGAAATCCGGGTCGTGATCAGCGCTCGTGGCGCAGTCACGCCAAAGCTGAGCACCGCGGACTCGCCTGCTCGTCTTGTGGTCGACCTGCCTGGAACCTCTATGGCGACAGGGCAGACCCACATCACGGTGGGCAGCGCCGGGGTGAAAGGCGTGCGCATCGGCACGGACGGCCAGACGCCTCCCACGACTCGTGTGGTGGTCGATCTGGAGCATGCCTTGCGCTATGAACTGACTCTGTCGACGGATGGGAAGCTGGTGCTGACGCTGCATACGCAGCCCACAGCAGCAGCGGCGAGTGCAAGCGCCCCACAAACCGTGGCGGCTGCCTTGCCGACGCCCAGCAAAATGATGTCTCCGTTTGCGCCGCGAGTGATGGAAGCACCAGCGCCCAAGGCGCAGCCCGTCGCGGCCAGCGCCCCGGCGGCTCCCAAAGCAGCGACGGAAAATGTTCTGCCGGCCACGACCCAGAAATCGGAGACGGCAGCATCTACCTCAAGTGATTTTGTGTTCGTCGAGCCCGCTTTCCAAGCCAAGAAGACGGTAGCTGACGCCACGACGCCTGCTGATGCGACCGACGAGCCCAGTGAGCGCGCTGGGGAAGCGGCGGCGAAGTTCGCGGACAAGACTGCTGCGGAACTACTGCCGATGAGCGCGAACGCCGCACAGGCTTCGTCGAGCACTGGCTCCAACACAGGTGTGCAGCCCGCCGTAAATCTTGCCGCGGAGCAGAGAGCGCAGGCTGGACAAGCGCCGGCCGCGGTTGGTCCGAAGTACACGGGCGAGCCGATTTCAGTGAACCTCAAGGATGTCGACCTGAAGGACTTCTTCCGGTTGATCCACGAGATCAGCGGCCTGAACGTGGTGCTCGATCCCAATGTGCACGGCACCCTGACCGTTGTACTCGACGATGTGCCCTGGGATCAGGCTCTGGACATCGTGCTCAAGAACAACGACCTGGCGCGGGAACTGGAAGGCAACGTTCTGCGCATCGCCACCGTGGATACGCTGAAGAAGGAAGCGGATGGGCGGCGCGCCCAGGTGGAAGCCGAAGCGCTGGCCGTGGAAAAGGTTTCGGTTACCCGCTTCCTGAGCTACGCTCACGCTAAGGACGTAATCGTCACCGTAAAGAAGTTCCTCTCGGTGCGCGGCGACGTGGTTGCAGACGAGCGCACCAACGCGGTAATCGTCAACGATATTCCGAAAGTGCTTCCGGTTATCGACCGCCTGCTGACGCAGCTTGACCGCAAGACGCAGGAGGTCGAGATTGAAGCGCGAGTGGTGGCGGCGACGCGGCAGTTCGCACGCGACATCGGCACGCAGCTTGGCTTCGGCTGGGGCAATGGCCACAGTGCGATCGGCGGCGCCTCGGCGGCAGGGAGCTCGCCAACGACCGTTAGTGGTTTGACTCCCGGGTACGTCACAGTGCCGGGAGCGACAGGCACGACGGGAAATTCGATTCCGTTGTTCTCCAATCTGGGCTCGACTTCGCCCACCAGCGGCTTTAGCTTCTTGAACGCCAGCAACACGGTGCGCATCGACGCCGTTCTTACCATGGCTGAGTCGCGCGGATTGCTGAAGGTTCTGTCGCGGCCGCGAGTGGTAACCCAGAACAACATCCAAGCCTTCGTGAAACAGGGCGTGCGGGTGCCGATCGTGACCCAGGCGCAGTTGGGTGGTCCTCCGACCGTCACCTACGTTGACGCATTCCTCCGCTTGACGGTGACTCCGCAGATCACTTCGGAGAACACAATTTTCCTGAACGTCGACGTCGAGAACACGACGCCGAACTTCGGACAGGAAGTGCAGGGCAACCCGGAATTGATCACGCAGCAAGCAACCACGCAGGTGCTGGTAACCGACGGCGGCACGGTGGTGATCGGCGGCGTTATCCAGACGCAGAACTCGATCAACATCACGCAGGTGCCGGTGCTGGGGAACCTTCCGGTGTTGGGCAACCTGTTCAAGCACACAGTGGTGAACACGTCGAACCAGGAATTGATCTTCTTCATTACGCCGCGAATCATTCAGACGTAAGAGCGTCAGACGTAACAACGTCAGACCTAGCAGCGCAGTTGAAGATTTAAAGCCGCCGGCGCCTGAAGAACCTGTCAGGGCCGGCGGTTTTGTCTTTTGGGGACAATTCAGTCCCTCGGGAAAGCGGACGATCAGCGGGCCGCGCCAACGACAGGGGCGTCGTCGCCCTCTCTTCGAATTTGATACTCAAAATGGGTCTTGAATCGGGCGACTGCTCCTTTCGGACCTACTCCCCAGCCGTTCGAACTCTCAAAGGCGATCGCATTCAGGTTCAGCTTCTCCGTGTGCTGCCAATGAATGCCCTTGTCATGGCTGATGTCTGTCCCATTCGGCCCAACCGCGGCAAAATCGCCGTTAGAAAACGATGCTACTGCCGACCGGTAGCC
>CAVUOM010000008.1:0-307075 GCA_963743115.1 uncultured Acidobacteriaceae bacterium
GCGGCCTACGAGCTCGGAGCGCTCCTCCTGGAGGGCGCGAATGGCGTCGCGAAGGATGCGGCCGCCGCCAAGACGCAGTTCGAGCGCGCCGCGGCCAAAAACCACCCGGCCGCGCTCTACAACCTTGGAGTCATGGCGCTGCAGGGTCCGGACGGAAAGACGCCGGACTATGCCGGAGGCGCGCAATATTTCCTTCGCGCCGCGAACGCCGGCGACGACAACGCAGCCTATTCATACGGAGTGATGCTGCGCGAGGGCAAGGGCGCGCCCCAGGACATTATCGAGGCCGCGCACTGGCTCAAGCGCGCCGCTGACGGCGGCATCATCGCCGGCCAGGTCGAATACGCCATCATGCTGTTCAACGGCGATGGCGTCAGGAAGGACGAAGCTGGGGCAGCCAAGATCCTGCTCACCGCCGCCGCGCGCGGCAACCCGATCGCCCAGAACCGAATTGCGCATCTCTACGCCGCCGGCCGGGCGTTGCCGCGCGACCTTGCCAAGGCCGCTGCGTGGAACAGCTTCGCCAAAGCGGCGGGACTCCAGGATCAGGAGCTCGATGTCGCCACCGCCGATCTGACGCTCGACGAGCGCCGGCGTTTCACCAAGCTCGTTCATGAGCTTGGGGGCTTCTGACGCCGCGCGCGGCTCGGGCTTGACGGCGCCCTGCGCGGGTCGGCCCTTTTACTTGCGCGTCTTTCCGCTAAAAGGATTGATGGTCATCCGGGCCGATCAAGGAGGCAAACGCGCATGACGACCGAACTCAATGCTCGCGTCGGCGAAGTGACCGAGCGCATCATCGAGCGCAGCCGCCCGTCCCGCCAGGCTTACCTCGCGCGGATCGACGCCGCGGCCGCCAAGGGACCGGCCCGCAAGCGGCTTGGCTGCGCCAATTTCGCCCACGGCTTCGCCGCCTGCGCGGCGGGGGACAAAGAGGCTTTGCGCGAGGGGACCGGGCCCAATCTCGCCATCGTCACCGCCTACAATGACATGCTTTCGGCCCACCAACCCTACGCGCGCTTTCCCGATCTCATCAAGGAGGCGGCGCGCGCGGCGGGCGGCACGGCGCAGGTCGCGGGCGGCGTTCCGGCGATGTGCGACGGCGTCACCCAGGGCGAGAAGGGCATGGAGCTTTCCCTTTTCTCACGCGATGTGATCGCGCTTTCGACGGCGGTCGCGCTTTCGCACGACATGTTCGACGCGGCGGTCTATCTCGGCATCTGCGACAAGATCGTGCCCGGCCTCCTGATTGGCGCGCTCTCCTTCGGCCATTTGCCTGCGGTGTTCCTGCCGGCGGGGCCGATGCCCTCGGGCCTCGCGAACGACGAGAAATCGAAGATCCGCCAACTCCACGCCGAAGGCAAGGCGACCCGCGCCGATTTGCTGGCGGCGGAGGCCGAGGCTTACCACGCGCCCGGCACCTGCACTTTCTACGGCACCGCCAACACCAACCAGATGCTCATGGAGATCATGGGCCTGCACCTGCCAGGCGCGTCATTCGTCAATCCCAACACGCCGCTGCGCGACGCGCTGACGAAGCTCGGCGTGAAGCGCGCTCTGGAGCTCACCGCGCTCGGCAATCAATTCACGCCGATCGGGCGCGTCATCGACGAACGCGCAATCGTCAACGGGGTCGTCGGGCTTCATGCGACGGGCGGCTCGACCAATCTCACCATCCATCTCGTCGCCATGGCCGCCGCCGCGGGCATTGCGCTTCGGTGGGAGGATTTCGCCGACCTTGCGGAGGTCACGCCGCTGCTCACGCGGATTTATCCGAACGGGAAGGCCGACGTGAACCATTTCCACGCCGCCGGCGGCATGGGCCTCTTGATCCGCGAGCTTCTCGGGGCCGGGCTCCTGCATGGCGACGCGCAGACCGTCTGGGGCGACCTCGCCGACTACGGGGTCGAGCCGCGACTCGACGCCGAAGGCGCCGTCACATGGACGCCTGCGCCCGCGAAGTCCGGCGACGGCGGCGTATTGCGCGGGGCGGACGAGCCGTTCCAGCCGACCGGGGGGTTGCGCGTGCTCGAGGGACCGCTGGGGCGGGCGGTCATCAAGACCTCGGCGGTCGCGCCCGAGCGGCACACGATCGAGGCGCCGGCGCGGGTGTTCCACAGCCAGGAGGAACTGCACGCCGCCTTCCGCGCAGGCGAGCTCGACCGCGATTTCGTCGCCGTCGTGCGCTTTCAGGGACCGAAGGCGATCGGAATGCCGGAGCTGCACAAGCTGATGCCCCCGCTCGGGGTGCTGCAGGACCGCGGCCATCGGGTTGCGCTGGTCACGGACGGGCGCCTGTCGGGCGCCTCGGGCAAGGTGCCTTCGGCGATCCACGTGACGCCGGAGGCGGCGGCCGGCGGCGCGATCGGCAAGATTCGCAACGGCGACGTGATCCGTCTCGATGCGCCGGCCGGCCGGCTCGAGGTCATGGTCGCGGACGACGTCTGGTCGCAAAGGCCGCATGCCGAAGCCGACCTTACCGCGTCCCATGTCGGCATGGGGCGCGAATTGTTCGGCGTGTTCCGCGGCGCGGTCGGCTCGGCCGACGAGGGCGCGGCGATTTTCCGCGCCGCCTGACGAATCCGCGGGCCCGCGCGCGTTGAAGCTTCGTTCATAATTGTCAGGTGAGATGCGTCCGTCGCCCGGCGCCTCGCGCGCCGGGCGAGTGTTCGAACCGGCGTTTCCAATGTTGTCTCGCGTTTCCCTGGCAATCGCATTTGTGCTCGCGTTCGGCGCGTCGCCGGCGATTCCTGAGACCTCGACCGGCGTGATCGCGGTTACGCTCGACCAGGCCAAGATCGCCAGGCTGCCGGCGGGAGCGACGACCCTCATCATTGGCAACCCGATGATCGCCGACGTGACCATGCTCAAGAACAATAATTCGATGGTCATTACCGGCAAGGGTTTCGGTCAGACGAACCTGATCGCAATTGACGCCGCCGGTTCGGTCCTCGAGGAAAAGCAGGTCCGAGTCCTGCCGGCCAAAACGGTGCTGGTCCTGCAGAATGGAAACTCTCGGATATCTTACGCCTGCAACCCGGAGTGCATGCCCACGGTGCAGCTCGGCGACGACGACAAGACGTTCACGGAAGCGGGCGGACAGATCACGACTCGCAACGGCTACGCCGCGGGCGGCGCCGGACCGCCCGCGAAGTAGCGCCGACGCCTATGAGGGCGGCGCGTCAGGCAAGGCGGAAGCGCGCCTCGCCGCCGTCCGGCGTCTCGGCGACGACCAGGCCGCGCTCGCTGAGGTCCTCGAGATGGGCGAGCGTCGAGAGGCCGGCCGCGCCCGTCAAAGACGGGCTTAACCCTACGTAAACCTTAGCGACGAGGGCGGGAATCGTCTGGGCCCCATCTCCGAGCGCGGCCAGGATCGAGGCTTCCCGCTGGCGCCGGTGATGGATCAGCGCGCGCACATATCGCTCCGGTTCGACGACCGGGCCGCCGTGACCAGGCCAGTAGACCGTCTCGCCGCGCCCGCGCAGCTTCTCGAGCGAGGCCATGTAGGCGCGCATCGAGCCGTCGGGGGGCGCGACGACCGACGTCGACCAAGCCATGACGTGATCGCCGGAGAACAGAGCGCCTTCCTCGGGAAGCGCGAAGCACAAATGATTGGAGCAATGGCCGGGCGTGGCGACCGCCTCGATTGTGTAGCCGCGCCCCTTGCAGCCGCTCGCCGTCGGCGAGAATCGCATCGGGCGAGTAATCGCGGTCGTGGGAGGAGTCGAGGCCCGCCGTCCCGTCGGCGCGCGGCGTGAACGGGGCCGCTCCGAGGATCCGCGCGCCCGTCGCCGCGCTGAGCCTCTTCGCGCCGACGCTGTGATCGCGATGGGTATGGGTGACGAGAATGGTCTCGACTCGCTCGCCCGTCGACGGCGGCGAGCAGCGCCGCGAGATGCGAGTCGTCGTCAGGGCCCGGATCGACGATCGCGACCGCGCCTTCGCCGACGATATAGGTGCAGGTGCCATTGAAGGTGAAGGGCGAGGCGTTCGGCGCAACGATGCGCCGCACCAAGGGCGAAAGCCTGGTCAGCGCGCGCGGCGGGGGCTCGCGCGCGGCGGGGATAAGGTCGGGTTCGCTGTCAGCATTCGCCATCGCGCGCTCTCTCCTCCGCTCCGTGGGGCAGGCCGCTCGCCGCCTTGTCATGATAGCCGCGCGTGGCTTAAGAGGCGAAGCGAGCCGCGACGTCCCACGAGAAACCATGACATCCGCCTTCGAACGCCTCGCGGGAGACGCATGAATGGCGGCCGACCCCGATCGCCAAGGGCCGCCGGCGCGCGCGGCCTTCGCCCGGTTCGTGACCTTGGCCACGCGCTGGAGCGACAACGACGCCTACGGCCATCTCAACAACGTCGTCTACTACGCCCTGTTCGACTCGGCGGTGAATGCGATCCTCATCGAGGCGGGGCTGCTCGACCCGGCGACGAGCCCGATCATCGGCCTCGTCGTCGAGAGCAACTGCCGGTTCTACGCCAGCCTCACCTATCCCGAGCCGGCGGAGGTCGGCGTCGCGGTCGAGCACCTCGGCCGCTCCTCGGTGCGCTATCACCTGGCGGTGTTCAAGGCCGGCGCCGAGACCGCCGCCGCCGCCGGCCGATACACCCACGTCTATGTCGAGCGGGCGACCAACCGCCCGGTCCCGATTCCCGAAGGGCATCGCCGTCTGATGGAAGGGTTGAAGCAAGGCCTTGCGCGACTGTAGCCGCGCTCGGCTCGAGCGCGGCCGACACGGTCAGCGACCGCATCTATAGGGAACGCGGTCAGCGACCGCGGCTATAGGCGTCAGCGATTGCGGACGGCGATCATGGCGTCGCGCAGCACGTTGGCCTCGTCGCGCGATTCCTGCCACCGCCACACCATCACGTCCCTGATCGAGAGCATGCCGACGAGCTTCGCGCCGTCCATGACAGGCAAATGGCGAATGCGGTGCTTATGCATGAGCTTCTCCGCCTCGATCATGGGCATGTCGAGCGCGCAGGTCGTGACGTCGCGCGTCATCAAGTCGCGAACGTGCCGGTCGGCGAGCCTCGGTCCCTCCTCGGCGAAGGCGCGCACCACGTCGCGCTCGGAGATGATTCCGACCAGCGTTCCGTGGGCGTCGCAGACCGGGAAGGCGCCGATGTTGAGCGCGCTCAGCCGCTTGGAGATCGACACGATCAATTCTTCGGGAATGCAGGTCGCGAGAGTCTGCTGGTTCGATTTCAGCACGTCCGACACCCGCATGAAGAGCCTCCCTTCGTTCGTTCGGAACCTTCGCTCGTCCGCTCCTAATGCAATGTGCCGGCGGAGTTGGCCTGAAATCAAGGCCCGAGCGGACAGGCCAGAGTCGATTTTGAGCGGCTCGCCAGGAGATGGTCGTCGCCAAAGGCGCGCCCTTTCTTGGCGGCGCTGAGTTCGAATATCGGCTTCCGACCGAAGGCGACCTTCAGCCTTAGCGCCTTGAACGGGCGAAAAGCAGAATTTTGTGCTAGACTTCCGCCTGCCGGGGGCCTGCCGGGAGAAGGTGGAGTGAGCCAGAGCCGCTCGCGGCGATCCTGGTCGCCGACGTTGTCGGTTACATCAGCCTCGCGGAGGCAGAGGAGGAGCTACCCTGGCGCGCCTTAGGGCGCTCCGCAGCGATCTCGTTTCGACGCGGCGATTGAAGAATATCGTAAGGCGATCGACGTGGGCTTGCGCCGATCTTACCTGAGTGCGCGCCTGTCGGCCGCTTACGCGCAAGCGGGCAAGATGGACGAGACAAAGGCGGCGCTCGCCGAGCTCCGTCGCCTCATTCCCGCAATCGCGATCAAATGGATGAAGGAGCACCTGCCGAACCTTCAGGCGGTGTTCGACGGCCTCGGCAAGGCGGGGTTGGCCGAGGAATGAAGGTATTCGGGCGCCGAGACCAGACGACCGCTTCGCGCGGTCCGCGTGACCAAGCGCCAGTTCGGCGGCCCGCCGAGATCCAAGTCAACGCGCCGCGGCTAGGGGGTCAGTCTAAATTTGAATAGGGCGCGAACAATCTCTCACGCGGTGGTTAGCACGAGGCATTGGGAGGAGAGGACGCCATGCCCTTCAAGGTCATCTTTTTGAAGGGAAACAACGAGGTCGATTCGAGAAAGTGCGAAACGAAAACGGAGGCTGTGGCTTACGCTGAGGCGCGGCGATCGTTCCAGCGGGAAACGGTTTCCGCCATCATCGTCGATGACGTCAGCAACGAAATCGTGTTCACCGCAGGACAGGCGAAGGAACGAGACGCCCGGAGGCCTTGACGGCTGCGCCGCGTCGCGACTGCGATGCCGCTGGCGAGAGTGACAAGCGTCACGCTTTGGGGAGCCCTCGAACCGAGGACGAGGAAGCGCGGCCCGTACAAAGCCCATGCCGAAATTCCAGACTGGTCCGGCGCTCGTCAAAGGATAGCCGTTAGCCTATCGGCGCCTTCGAACTAGCCAGCCGATCGAGCGCTCTCGCGCCATGATCGGGCTCACGACTCGTTCGGCTCGACACATGCGCCGCGCGCGAAGCCGGGCTGCGACGCCCCGCAATGACTGTGCAACGCCATCCGCTAGGTGGATATACCCATTGACATATAACGGCGCCCTATCCACCCTTTTCGTAATTTCGTCGAAACGTTGACGAGCGGCGGCCGTGGGGGCAGTCATGAAAACGCTTGGCTTCGCGGCACTCGCAGCCGTGACTTTCGTTGGCCTCGCTCACGCCGCAGACGTCCTGCCGACCACGAAACCCTCGGCGCCGCCCCCAAATTGCTTCGCCAGCGTCTGGAGCTATCTCGATTCCACCGCCGCGGATTGCCCGCTGACCTATGCGGGGTTCACCGTCTACGCGACCCTCGACGCCGGCCCTATGTACAACACCAACGGCGCGGCCTGGAACCCGGCCTTTGTCAACGGCACGCAAGGGCTCATCAGCAAGCAGAGCAACGGCTCGAAATGGCTGTGGTCGCCGAACAACATCAATCAGTCCGTCATCGGCGTGAAGATGAGCGAGCCGATCGCCTATGGCTGGTCGCTCGTCGGCACCCTCGAGGCCGGCTTCGATCCCCTTTCGGGCTACCTCGCCAACTCGCAACGCGCGCAAGTCATCAACAACGGCAAAGCGCTCGTCCTGCAGAGCGCGAACGGCGACTCCAGCCGCGCCGGCCAATTTGATAACTCCCAGGGGTTCATCGGCGTCAGCAACAACACGTACGGGACCTTGACCTTCGGCCACGTGAACGCCCTGTCGCTTGACGCCCTCATCGCTTACGACGCAATGGGGGCTGCTTACGCATTTTCCCCGTTCGGCTTCACCGGCGCCTACGCCGGCTTCAGCGACACTGAGCTCGCTCGGTCGAACACGGCGTTCAAGTACCGGGTGGCCGTGGGCGACTTTCGTGCGGCGGGCTTGGCCCAGGTCGGCGGATACGACCAAGGCAACGGCTCCGCTTCGATGTGGCAAGGCCAGCTCGGGGCCGACGTCCCCAACATTTTTGCCGGCACGCTCTCCCTGGACGGCATTTTCAGCTACGCCACGGACGGCGTGAACACCAGCATCTTCAACGGTAGCTGCAGCGTTCTCAGGTCGGGCCCCTTCATCGGCCAGACCGGCTGCTCGAACGCGATCCCGAAATTCTACAACGCCGACGACCTGAAGGCGACGCTCTCAAACAATACCGGTCTGATGCTAGTGGCGAAGTATAGACGGGGCCCTTGGCAGCTGTACGGTGGCTGGGAATGGTTCAGGCAGGCGAACCCCAGCGATGACTATCCCAACGGCTTCGAGACCATCGGTGGCTACAATGTCCCCGGCAACATTCTCAACAATAAGGCTTTTCCGACGGTCTGGGTGACCACCAACGCGTACAACGACGATCGGATCGAGAACATCTTCTGGTTGGGCGCCAAATATGCTGTTAACGACCGCCTCGACCTGGTCGGCGCGCTCTACTATATCGAGCAAAACGATTATCTGCAGGCGCCAGCCGTCTGCACAGGGACGGGCATCCATATCAGCAGCGCTGCCTGCGCCGGGTCGTTCGATACGTTTTCATTCCTAGTTGACTATCGACCGCTCAAGCGGATCGACCTTTATGCCGGCGTGGCGTTGTCGAACGTCTACGGCGGTCTCGCGAACGGCTACTTGCAGGCCCAGAACATCGATCCCACGGTCGGACTGCGCATCAAGTTCTGAAGGGCGCGGCGGGGCAGTGGCGGCGATACTAGTATACCCGCGTCGCCGTGAGGACGATGAGAGACGCGGCAAGCCGCAGGCACTCGCGGGACGGTCTGGCCGCGGCCGCGGCGTCAGTCGACCCCGATCATCACATCCGACGCCTTAATGATCGCGTAAGCCGCCTGGCCTTTCGCGAGCTTCAGCTCGTCGACGGCTTCGTTGGTGATCGACGCGGTCATGACCGCGCCGCCGCCCAAGTCGATGCGAACGTGGGCGGTCGTCGCCCCCTTCGTGACTTCGACAACGGTTCCGCGAAGCTTGTTTCGCGCGCTGATTTTCATGCTCTCTCCCTTCGGTCTTTGCTGAACAGCCGATTGCGCGGTATGTATCGCAGCATATAACGGCTGGACTCCTGTTACCCGCTTTAAGGCGCGAGACGGCGGTCCGCAAGACCGTTCTGTTCGACGTGCAAGGGGAGAACCAACCTTGAAGCTGACAGCGCTTTTCGCCGCGCTTGGCGCGCTTCTGAGCTTGCTTGCGGCGCCGGCCGGCGCGGGCCAGACCCACGTCGCCGTCGCAGCCAACTTCACCGAGCCGGCGAAAGAAATCGCGGCCGTGTTCAAACAGAGGACCGGGCACGAAGCGGTGCTGATCTTCGGCGCGTCCGGCGCTTTCTACACTCAGATTACCCATGACGCTCCGTTCCAGGTCTTCCTGTCGGCCGACGCCGAGCGCCCGAAGGCCGTCGTCGACGCGGGGCTCGCCGTTCCCGGCAGCCTGTTCACTTACGCGATCGGCAAGCTCGCGCTGTGGAGCAAGGTTCTCGACGTGACGAAGGGCGAGGAGACGCTGAAGGCGGGGGCCTTTTCGAAGCTGGCGATCGCCAACCCGGTCGCCGCGCCCTATGGGACCGCGGCGGTCGAAACGATGAAGGCGCTCGGCGTCTACGACGCGCTGAAGCCGAAGATCGTCCAGGGGAACAGCATCGCGCAGGCTTTCCAGTTCGTCGACACCAAGAACGCGGAACTGGGCTTTGTCGCGCTCTCGGAGATTGCCGGCGCGACGACCGGATCGAGCTGGCTCGTTCCGCCAAATCTCTATGCGCCGATCCGGCAGGACGCCGTGCTGCTCAACAAAGGCGCAGGTGACGAGGCGTCGATTGCGTTCCTCGCCTTCCTGAAGGGGCCCGAGGCGCGCGCGATCATCGAAAAGTTCGGCTACGGGCTCGACTGAGCGAAAAAGTGCAAGGTCTGCCGCCCGACATCTGGACGCCGGTCCGCCTGACGCTCGAACTCGCCGCGATCGCGACGCTCGCCTTGCTCATCGTCGCGACGCCGCTCGCCTGGTGGCTGGCGCGTTCGCGGGCGCGGTGGAAAGAGGGGATCGCCGCGGTCGTCTCCCTGCCATTGGTGCTGCCGCCGACCGTGCTCGGTTTCTATCTTCTGGTCGCGCTCGGGCCGGACGGACCCGGCGGCGTTATCGCGAGCCTGTGGGGCGGGCGCACGCTCGCCTTCACCTTCACCGGGCTCGTCATCGGCTCGGTCGTCTATTCCATGCCGTTCGTCGTGCAGCCGATCCGCAACGCGTTCGCGGCCGTCGGGGACCGGCCGCTCGAGGTCGCCGCGACGCTGCGCGCTTCGCCGCGGCGCGCCTTCTGGACCGTCGCCCTGCCGCTCGCCAGCCCCGGCCTGCTCACCGGCGCGGTGCTGGGCTTCGCGCATACCGTCGGCGAGTTCGGCGTCGTGCTGATGATCGGCGGCAACATCCCCGGCCAAACAAGGGTGGTTTCGACGGCGATCTACGACTTCGTCGAGACGATGCGATGGCGCGAGGCCAATCTTCTCGCGGGCGGCATGGTGGCGTTCGCCTTCGCGGTCATCCTTTCGATGATCCTGATCGAGAAGCGCTTCGCGCGGGCGCGCGCGTGAGCGAAGGCCCGACGATCGAGGCCGCGTTCAAGGGGATGCTGGGCAAGTTTTCGCTCGACGCCAGCTTCACCGCGCCGGCGAAGGGCGTGACCGCGCTGTTCGGCCCGTCGGGTTGCGGCAAGACCACGGTCCTGCGCTGCATCGCCGGCTTGCAGCGGCTCGCCGACGGACTTTGCATCGTGGGCGGCGACGTGTGGCAGGGCCGGGACGGCGCCTTTCTGCCGACCTACCGACGCCCCCTCGGCTATGTCTTCCAGGAGGCGAGCCTCTTTCCGCATCTCTCCGTGCGCCGCAACCTGTTGTTTGGCGCGCCCCGCCGCGACGGCGGCGCGGGCCACAGCCGAATCGCATTCGACGAAGTCGTCGAGCTTCTCGGCGTCGAGGCGCTCCTCGACCGGTCGCCGGCCAAGCTTTCCGGCGGCGAACGCCAGCGCGCAGCGATCGGCCGGGCGCTCTTGTCGCAGCCGAAGCTGTTGCTGATGGATGAGCCTTTGTCGGCGCTCGACCGCGCGACCAAGGACGAGATCATGCCGTTTTTGGAGCGGCTTCGCGATCGCCTGTCCCTGCCGATCGTCTACATCACCCACGCGATCGCCGAGGTCGAGCGCCTCGCCGATCATATCGTGCTGATGGAAAAGGGCCGCGTGATCGGCGCCGGACCGCTCGACGCGTTGCAGAGCGACCCGGCCCTGCCCTTGGCGGTCGCGCGCGACGCCGCGGTCACGCTCGATGGCGTGATCGAGGCGCGCGACGACGCTTACGGCCTCATAAGCTTAAGCGTGCGCGGCGGCTCGTTCAGCGTGCCGGCGGCCCCGGCTGCGATCGGCCAGCGTCGGCGCGTTCGCGTCATCGCCGGCGACGTAAGTCTGGCGCGCGAAAAGCCGGGCTTGAGCTCCATTCTCAACGTCCTGCCGGCGCGCATCGTCTCGATGAAGCCGGTCGATTCCAATGAGATCGTGGTCCTGCTCGCGCTCGGTGCGGACGGCGCCGGCGCGCGCCTCTTGTCGCGCGTAACGCGAAAGTCATGGGAGCTAATCGGCCTCGCCGAGGGGATGGGCGTCCACGCCCAGGTCAAGGCGGTCGCGCTCGCGCCGGGCCGGGGCGAGCTTGGGTGACATCGGCGCTCCCCAACTGGCGAAGAGCTTGGCGACATGCGCGGCGAAGCGCGCGCACGGCATGACGAGCGCGCCGAGCGCCGAGCGGAAGGGCGGCGCCCCGTCGCGGACGCCGAAGACAATCGGCTCGCGCGTCTTCGAGGGAATCGCGAGCGTGCCGAAGGCCCAGTCCCAGACGGCGAGCGCGAAGCCGAGATTCTTCAAGTAATGGGCGGGATTGACGGAGTGGTGCAGCTGGTGGTGGGCCGGGCTCTGCAAGATCCGGCCGGCGACGCCGGTGAACGGGATCCACATGTGGCTGTGCCGCAGGTGACCGTAGGTGATGAGGAACATCATCGTGAGGATGTTGCCGTTGAGCAGCGTGAACGGCTTGACGCCTGGGCCGAAGGCATAGGTCATCGCGCCGAACGCAATTCCGGTCGCAAGGCCGATCAGGTTCATGAACGCGATGATCTCGACCGGATGCTGGCGCAATTCGGTGAGGGTGGTCATGACCTCGGCCGAATGGTGGACCTTGTGGAACTCCCATAAGGCGGGGACCTTGTGGACGAGATAGTGAGCGAACCAATAGGCGAGTTCGTAGGCCAGGAGCTGGAGTACGGTCGCCAAGCCGAGGACGGTCCAGGCGGCCCAATGCGCAGGCATGGGCGGCCCGAAAACGGCCGTCAGGCCGGCGACAATCTCGTCGCGCCAGAAGAACAGGCCCAGGCCCAGCATGCCGTAGGCGGAAGTGAAAACGACGCCGTTCAACGCCCACAGGCGCATGTCGACCAGCGACGACGGATGCAGAAGAATGCGCCTCGGGAAGATCGACCGCACGAACCCGCTGACGCTGACCCGCCTGCCGCGGGCCCGCCGCCGGCCGGCGTAATAGAGCGCTGAGAATACGAACGCGCCGCCGAGCGCCGGCGCGCCATAGGCCGAATACGGGCTGAAGGTCTCCAGGACCGCGCTTTGCAGCGCGGCCCAGATTGCGACGGGGCTGAGCATTTGGATTCAAGGGTAGCGCGCTCTGCTTCCCAAAAGGTTAGGGATATCGGGCGAAACGCGGGGCTTCTGTAGCCGCGCTCGTTGAGCGCGGCCGACGCGGTCAGCGACCGCGTCTACAAAAGGGGAACGGCCGAATGGAACAGATGCTTGGCGCAGATTGGCGCGACTTCGCCGCGACGGCGAACGTCGCGTTCCTGCTCGGCTTCCCGTCCTTGTTTTCGATCATCAACCCGATCGGCGGCGCGCTCATCTTCGACGGCTTCACCAAGGACTTCGGTCCCGAGGACAGGGCGAAGATCGCCGCGCGCGTGGGCTTCTATTCGCTGCTTATCATGTTTGGAGCGCTATGGGGCGGAACCTATGTGCTCCACTTTTTCGGCGTTTCGATCGAGGCCTTGCGCATCGCCGGCGGGACTGTGGTCGCGTCGAGCGGCTGGCAGTTGCTGACCTCGGGCGATCGTCATCCCGACCAGAAGAGCCATGCGCCGCACGAAGGGCCGGAGAGCGGCGACGGCGATCCGATGCAGCTCGCATTCTTCCCCCTCACGTTGCCGTTCACCACTGGGCCGGGCACCATCGCCGTCGCGATTACGATCGGCGCCGAGCAGCCGTCGAACGGCGTCGGCCTCGTCGCCTTCATTCTCGGCATGAGCCTCGCCGCGGCGTTAAACGCCGCGATCGTCTGGATCGCCTACCGATTCGCCGATCCCTTGACGCGTCTCATGGGGGCGACGGCGCGACAAGTCATTGTGCGGCTGACCGCCTTCCTGCTGATGTGCATCGGCGTGCAGATCCTGGTGACCGCGGCAGGAGACCTCGTCGCCCAGTGGCGCGTCGGCCTAGCGTTGCGCCCCCGCATGCGCGGCTCACAAGATTCGCGCCGTCTTCTCGGCCTTGTAGAGCACGCGATAGCGCCTGAGGCGGGGGCGATGCGCGGCGGCGCGCTCGGGATCGGGCTTGAACTCGCGCTGGATCGGCGGGCGCACGCAGACCGCTTCGAGGCTGCCCGCGCCGGCCGCGAGCATGCCGAGCCGCGCCGCGCCGAGCGCCGCGCCCGCTTCCGCCCCTTGCGCGAGATCGATCGTCAAGCCCGTGACGTCGGCGATCATCTGCCCCCAGAATTCCGAGCGCGCGCCGCCGCCGACCAGGAGCGGCCGGACCGGCCGTGCGCCCGCGGCGTCCAGCACGTCGACGCCGTCGGCGAACGAGAAGGCGACGCCCTCCATCACCGCGAAGACGAGCGCGTCCGCGCCGTGGTCGGCCCGCAGGCCCGCGAGCAGGGCGGTCGCCTCGGCGTCGTTGTGCGGCGTGCGCTCGCCGCTGAGGTAAGGCAGGAAGATCGGCGCGGAAGCGACGGCGGTCTTCGACTGGGCGAAGGCCGCCGCCGCCTCGATCAGCCCGCCGATGTCGTGCTCGCGTCCGAGGAGGGCGGCGATCCAGGTGAGCGAGGCGGCGGCCGACAACGTCACCGCCATGCCGTGCCAGCGATGAGGCAGCGCATGGCAGAAGGCGTGCAGCGTGCGCTCGGGCAGGCTGACGAAACGGTCGGTGACCGAGAAGATGACGCCGGACGTGCCGAGCGAAACGAAGCCCGCCCCGGGCGCCGTCGCGCCGACGCCGATCGCCGAGGCGGCGTTGTCGCCGCCGCCGCCGGCGATCGGAATCCTGCGCCCCTCGAGGCCCCAGGCATGGGCGATCTCGGGCAAAAGGGCGCCCGAGACCTCCGAGCCTTCGACGAGGCGCGGCATCGCGGTCTGCGTCAGGCCAGTCGCCGCGAGAAGGTCGTCGTCCCAGCGCCGCCGCCCGACATCGAGCCACAGCGTTCCCGAGGCGTCCGACATCTCCGAGACCGCCTCGCCCGAGAGGCGCAGGCGCACGTAGTCCTTGGGCAACATGACCCGCTTCGTCGCCTTGGCGACCTCGGGCTCGTGCGCGGCGACCCACAGCAGTTTCGGCGCGGTGAAGCCCGGCATGGCAAGGTTGCCGGTCCGCCGTTCGAGATCGGGAACGCGGCGCTTGAGCTCCAAACATTCGGCAAACGAGCGGCCGTCGTTCCACAGGATCGCGGGGCGCAGCGGCTTGTCGTGAGCGTCGAGCAGGGTCGCGCCATGCATCTGGCCCGAGAGGCCGATGCCCGCCAGCGCCGCGAATTCTGAAGGGGCATGGCGGCGGATCGCGGCGACCGCCGCCTCGACGCCCTCGACCCAGTCCGCAGGGTCCTGCTCGCTCCATAAAGCATGGGGACGCGAGACGCTGAGCGGCGTCGAGGCCTCCGCGACGACGCGCTGATCGGCGTCGACGAGCAACGCCTTCACCGACGACGTGCCGATGTCGAGCCCCAGAAACGTCTCCCGTTCGCGCTCAGCCATGGCCGCCTCCCTTGGGCGGCCACCATAAACAAAAAGCCCCGGCCTTGTCGCCGGGGCTTAGGTCAACGCGCTAAACGCGTGCGATCTTAAGGTCAGGCGACCTTCAGGTTGCCGGCCGATGAACGTCCGGTGCGCTTGTCGGCGACAATCTCGTAAGCGACTTTCTGCCCTTCGTTGAGGTCGCGAAGCCCGGCGCGCTCGACGGCGCTGATGTGGACGAACACGTCCTTGCCGCCGTCATCGGGCTGGATGAAGCCGAAGCCCTTCGTTGCGTTGAACCATTTGACGGTTCCAGTAGCCATAGATGCAGTCCCGTAGTTAAGTGGAGCGGCCCGCTGTCGCCAGTCCGCTATCGGTGCGGAAGGCTTCCTCGTCGCGCGTCTCAAGGACGCGAAGCCGAGTTATCGGTCGGACATCGATGGCAGCCCCATAGCCAGACAAGGTGTTAAAATCAAGATCACGCAATGGCTTCCCCATTCTGGACAACCCCGTGGCTAAAGGAGCTGTCGGATGAAGGATCCCGCGGCGGTCGCCGCTTGCCTGCCCTGCCTCACAGCCACGCGCCGACGGCGTGGGCGATCTGTGCGCCGGCCTCGTAGTAGGCCTCTCTGAGCGCAGGCAGCGCCGGCGCGTCGGGCTCGCTGACCGGCAGCGGCAGGTCGCTCTCCTTCACCTTGCCGAGAATGTGGTCGGCGAGGACGCGCCCGAACACCGTGCCGGTGCCGATGCCCCGGCCGTTATAGCCGCAGAACGTCACGACGTTCGGCGCCAGCCGATGAAAACGCGGCAGGGCGTTGTCCGTCATGCCCATCATTCCGTACCATTGCGCCTCGAACGCGACCTCGCCGATCTCAGGAAAGGTCTTCTTCAGCGCGCGCATGCTCCAGGCGCGATGGACTGCAAGGCCCGGTTCCGCGCAAAGCGCCGATGCTGCCGAACAGAAGCCGTCCGGCGCGATCGAAGCGGAAGGAATTCATGATCATCCGAGTGTCCCAGCAGCCCTCGCGGCCGGGCAGGATCGCGGCCCTGAGCTCGGCGCTCAAAGGCTTGGTGGCGAAATTGAAATAGGGCACGCAAATCTGCTCGCGGCGCCCCTGCGGCCATGGACCGACGCCATAGGCGTCGGTCGCGACCGCGATCCAGTCGGCGGTGACAGTCCCGCCGTCCGTCGCGAGCGTCCATGCCTTGCCCGTCCGCTCGGCTGATCTCACCGGACTTCGGGTGTGGATCGCGGCGCCGGCGGCGATCGCCGCCCCGGCGAGGCCGCGCGCGTAGGCGAGCGGGTGGATGGTTCCGGCGCGCAGGTCGAGGAGCGAGCCCGCGTAGATGTCGACGCCGATGCGCTTGGCGGTCTCCGCCTGCGTGAGAAGGCGGACCGGCGCGCCCCGCGCGCCCCATTGCCGAGCGCGCTCCTCGATCTTGTGCGAGCCCCGAACGCCCGACCGCGCAATGCAGCGTGCCGTTGCGCACGAGCTCGCAGTCGACGCCATGCTTGTCGACAAGCGCGTAGACTTCGGCCGGGCCGCCGCCGAGCAGGCTCAGGAGCCGTTCGCCATAGTCCGCGCCGAGCCTCTCGACGATGTCGTCGGGCGCGAGCCACATGCCGGCGTTGACCAAGCCGACGTTGCGCCCGGCGCCGCCGAAGCCGATCTCGACCGCCTCCAGCGCGACGACCTTCGCCCCGGCCTCAGCCAGATGAAGCGCCGTCGAGAGACCGGTATAGCCGCAGCCGACGACTGCGACGTCGGCCCTGGCCTCGCCCTTGAGCGGCGCCGTCGGCGGCGCTGGCGGAGCGGTCATCTCCCATAGGCCGTGCGAGAGCGGATCGTTTTGCATCGCGAGGTCAATCCTTGTCTCGGAGCCAACGCCATTCGATGATAGGCTCGCGCGGGCGCAGTTTCCACTTTGCTGGTCGCGGGCGCCGCTCTCGACGCCCCGTCCGGCGAGCCATATACATCGACGCCAGCCAGCAAAGGTTAAGTCCCAAGGTGGTCGGCAAAAGGCTGCTCCTCCGCGACCTCATCCTGAGCCGCGACGCGAAGCATCGCTCGTCGAAGGATGATCCAGTAGGCGCCCGTTCGCGCGCCCTGGAGCGTCCTTCGAGGCTCTTGCTTTGCAAGAGCACCTCAGGACGAGGAGGTGGTTTGGAGATACAAGCAATGGGCATAAGGGCGTTTCGATGAGCGGTTTTCACGGTCCCGATCTCGGCCCGTTCCAGTGGGACGATCCGCTGCTGCTCGAGGCGCAGCTCACGGAGGACGAGCGGATGATCCGCGACACGGCGCGGGAATTCGCCGCAAGGGAGCTCGCGCCCCGCATCCAAAAGGCCTATCTCGAGGAGAAGACCGACCCCAAGCTCATTCGCCTGATGGGCGAAGCGGGGCTGCTCGGGGTGACGCTGCCGGCGGAATTCGGCTCAGCCGGCGCCGGTTACGTCGCTTACGGGCTGGTCGCGCGCGAGATCGAGCGCGTCGACTCCGGCTTCCGCTCGATGATGAGCGTGCAGAGCTCGCTCGTCATGTACCCGATCTACGCCTATGGCGACGCCGACCAGCGGCTGAAGTACCTGCCGGGCCTGGCGCGCGGCGAGCTCATCGGCTGCTTCGGGCTCACCGAGCCGAACGCGGGCTCCGATCCCGGCGGCATGACGACGCGCGCCGAGAAGATCGACGGCGGCTATCGCCTGGTCGGGGCCAAGACCTGGATCAGCAACGCCCCGCTGGCCGACGTGATGGTCGTCTGGGCGAAGTCGCGCGCGCACAATGATCAGATTCGCGGCTTCATCCTCGAGAAGGGCATGAAGGGCCTTTCCACGCCGAAGATCGAGGGCAAGCTTTCGCTGCGCGCTTCGATCACTGGCGAGATCGTTCTGGACAATGTGGAAGCGCCCGACAGCGCGCTGTTGCCGAACGTCGCTGGCCTCAAGGGACCGTTCGGCTGCCTCAATCGCGCCCGTTACGGCATATCGTGGGGCGCGATGGGCGCGGCGGAGGACTGCTGGCTCGCCGCCCGTCAATACGGCCTCGACCGCAAGCAGTTCGGCCGCCCGCTCGCCGCGACCCAGCTCTTCCAGAAGAAGCTCGCCGACATGCAGACCAAGATCGCGCTCGGGCTCCAGGCCTCGCTCCGGGTCGGGCGGCTCATGGACGAAGGCCGGGCGGCGCCGGAAATGATCTCGATGGTCAAGCGCAACAATTGCGGCGAGGCGCTCGACGTCGCGAGAGCCGCGCGCGACATGCACGGCGGCAACGGCATCCAGATCGAATACAAGGTCATGCGCCACCTCGCCAACCTCGAGACCGTCAACACCTACGAGGGCACGCACGACGTTCACGCGCTGATCCTCGGGCGCGCGCAAACTGGCCTGCAGGCGTTCTTTTAAGCCGGGCGCGCTCGCCGGCCTGCGCGTCATCGAGCTCGCGCGCGTGCTCGCCGGCCCGACGGCGGGCCAGACGCTCGCCGATCTCGGCGCCGACGTCATCAAGGTCGAGAGCCCGGAGGGCGACGAGACGCGCCGCTGGGGCCCTCCCTTCATCGACACGGAGGGCGAGCAGTCGGCCGCCTATTTCCACTCGTGCAATCGCGGCAAGCGCTCGATCGTCGCCGATTTCTCAACCGAGCGGGGACGCGAGATCGTGCGGCGCCTCGCGGCGCGCTCGGACGTATTGATCGAGAACTTCAAGGTCGGAGGACTCGCCAAGTTCGGCCTCGACTACGAGTCGCTTCGCCGCCTCAACCCGCGCCTCATCTATTGCTCGGTGACCGGCTTCGGCCAGACGGGGCCTTACGCGAAACGCGCCGGCTACGACTTCCTCATCCAGGGCATGTCGGGCGTCATGGACATCACCGGCGAGGCGGACGGGCCGCCGGAGAAGGCAGGCATCGCGATCAGCGATCTCTTCACCGGGCTCTATGGCGTCGTCGCGATCGAGGCGGCGCTGATCGCGCGCGAGCGAGAGCGGCAAGGGCCAGTACATCGACCTTGCGCTGTTCGACTCGATGACCACGATGCTGGCCAACCAGGCGATGAACTATCTGGCTTCCGGCCGATCGCCGAGGAGAATGGGCAACGCCCATCCCAATCTCGCGCCCTATCAGACGCTGCCGGTCGCGGACGGCTGGCTGATTGTCGCGGTCGGCAACGACGGGCAGTTCGCCAGGCTCTGCGGCGTCCTCGGGCTCGAGGCGGTCGCGGTCGATCCGCGCTTCTCCACCAACCCTGGCCGCGTGACGAACCGGGTCGAGATGGAGCGGGAGCTTCTCGCGAAGACCCGTCTCTGGAAACGCGACGAGCTTCTCGCCGCGCTGGAAAAGGCCGTCGTTCCGGCCGGGCCGATCAACACGATCGGCGATCTCTTCGCCGATCCTCAGTTCAAGGCGCGCGGCATGCTGATCGAGCCTCAGGGAACGCTGGGCATTCGCAGCCCGATCCTCATGAGCGACAATCCGCTCGCGCTCGAGCGCCGTTCGCCGAGGCTTGGAGAGCATACCGCTGAGATCCTGCGCGAGATCGGGCTCGGCTAGGGCTTAACGCGCGCGGCTTGACGGCGCTCGGCCGCGGGCCGCAAATCGGCCGTGAGCGAGGCCGAGATGAGCGCGATTCGAAACGTCTGCGTCTACTGCGGATCGAGCGCCGGCAACGACGCGCGCTTCGGCGACGCGGCGGAAGCGTTGGGGCGCGCGCTGGCGGCGGAGCGCGTCGGGCTCGTCTACGGCGGCGGCGGCGACGGCCTGATGGGCCGGCTCGCGCGTTCCACGCTGGCCGCGGGCGGCTACGTGACCGGCGTCATTCCCAGCTTTCTCGTGCGCAAGGACCATGCGCTGACCGCCGCCCACGAGATGATCGTCGTCGAGAACATGCACGAACGCAAGCAGGCGATGTTCGACCGCGCCGACGCGTTCGTCGCCTTGCCGGGCGGGATCGGCACGCTGGAGGAACTGGTCGAGCAGATGACCTGGGCGCAGCTCAATCGCCACGTGAAGCCGATCCTGATCGTCAATATCGACGGCTTCTGGCGACCGTTGCTCGCGCTCATCGCCCATATGCGTGTCGAAGGCTTCATTCGCGAGGGCTTCGATCTGCGTTATCTCGTGGCCGAAAAAATAGAGGACGTCATGCCGATGCTGCGGGCCGCCGAGCGCCGCTCAGCCAAGCGCGAGCCTCAGGACGCCGTCTCTCCTCGCAACCTGTAATGGCGAGGCGCCGCAATGGCGGCGGCGTTGCGGCCCCGAGTTCTCGGCTTTTCGTTCGCCATCGTGGCGCCATTCTTGGCCACGCAAGCTCAAAGCGGGCTCGCGCGCGAGTAGGAGGAGGAGATTCATGACGAGACCGAGCTTGGCCGTGGCGCTCGCCGCGGCGCTCTTCGGCCTTATCGCGGCGCAGGCGGACGCGCAGAACGCGGCGCCGGCGCCAAAGCCCAAGACGCCGGACGCCGCGGCCACGGTCACGGTGACGGTGACGAACTCACGCAAGACCGACCTCGTTGAGCTTCAGGCAGCCGAGAGCGGCTCGGCGGTCTGGAAGAAGGTGCTGGGCGCGCTTAAAGCCGGCAAACAGGCCCCGGCCAAGCTTCCCCAGGCCTTCAGCTGCCGCATCAACCTGCACGGGACCTTCGCCGACGGTCAGTCGATGGATGCGTCCGACTTCGACGTCTGCTCGGAAAAGACGATCAACCTGACCGACTAACCCTCACCCCAACCCCTCTCCCGCAAGCGGGCGAGGGGCCAGCGCGAGCGCGAGGGGCTAGCGCGCTACTTCTCGCCGTACAGTTCGGCGACATACTCCCAATTGACGAGGCTATCCACCCACGCCTTGAGATAGTCGGGCCGGCGATTGCGATAGTCGATGTAGTAGGAGTGCTCCCACACGTCGATGCCGAGGATCGGCTTGCCGCCGTGGACGAGCGGGTTTTCGCCGTTGGCCGTCTTGGTCGCCGTAACCTTGCCGTCCTTCAGCGTGAGCCACGCCCAGCCGGAGCCGAATTGGGTGACGCCGGCCTGGACGAGATCCTCCTTGGCCTTGTCGACCGAGCCGAACGAGTCCTTGAGCGCCTTCTCGACTTCGCCCGGGATCTTGCCGCCGCCTTTCGGCTTCATCCATTTCCAGAAATGGATGTGATTATAGTGCTGGCCGGCGTTGTTGAACACCGCGGCGTTCTTGCCGAACGAGCCCTTGACAATGTCCTCAAGCGACTTGCCTTCCCATTCGGTGCCCTTGAGCGCGTTGTTGCCGTTGTTGACGTAGGCCAGATGATGCTTGTCGTGATGAAATTCGAGCGTCTCGCGCGACATATGCGGGGCCAGCGCGTCATGAGGGTAAGGCAGATCGGGCAGCGTAAAGGCCATGGGACAGCTCCTTGGGAGGTTAGAGGGATCGGAACCCCATGAACGAATAGGTCCCTTCGGAGGCCTATTTAATCGCCCCGCGGCGGCGCGGCAACTGCGCGGCTTGCCATGTCCGCGTCGACATCGACGATGATCAAGCCAATGGCGCGGTGACGTCGCTCGAGCGACGGGTTAAGCTGGCGTCGGCGGCCGCGTTCCCCTAAGCTTCCGGGCAAGCGGCGGAAGAGGGCTCATGTTCAAGCACATTTTGATCCCGACCGATGGTTCGGATCTGTCCCGCAAGGCTGTCCTCTACGGCGTGCGGCTCGCCAAGGAGAGCGGCGCGAAGGTGACGGCGCTGACCGTGGCCGCGCCGTACCCCGTCGCCGCCATGGACGCAGTGCTGGTCCCGGTCGCCGAGGACGAATACGACGAGCAATCGCGCGCCTTAGGCGAAAAAGCGCTGCAACAAGTGACCATGGCGGCTGACGCGGCGGGCGTGCCGTGCGAGACGATCCGCGAGGTTCACGATCAGCCCTATCGCGCGATCATCGACGCGGCGCACGCGCTGAGCTGCGACCTCATCGTCATGGCCTCGCACGGGCGGCGCGGGATCTCGGCCCTGTTGCTCGGCAGCGAGACCGTCAAAGTCCTGACCCACTCGACCATTCCGGTGCTGGTGTACCGCTGAGGGCGGTCTTTGCGCCTTCAGGCAGCCTCGACCCGCTCCACCCGCAACACGGATCCATCGTCGACCGCGACCACCCGGACCATGGCGCCCGACGGGCAATCCGCGCCGGCGACGCGCCACGAGCTGTCGCCGACGCGAATGCGGCCGTAGCCATGCACGATCGCCTCGTCGAGAAAGAAGTCGGCGCCGATCATCGCATGCGCCCGGCTTTGCGGCAGGGGACCGGGCCTCGCGTCGATCGCGCCGTAGACGCGCCGGCCAATGAGCACGAGCGCGATCACCAGCGCGCCGAACAGGGCGATCTCGGTCGTCAGATCCATCGCGATGAAAATAGCGACGGCGCCGACAATCGCCGCCGCGGCGCCGATCCAGATGAGAAACGCCCCCGGCGCGAGCGTCTCGATCGCGCAAAGAACGAGTCCGCCGGCGAGCCAGGCCAACGCATCGAGGTGAGCCAAGGTTGGCATGTCCATCGTCAGGCTCCCTTACGCGCCGGGCCCGCCCGACGGAGCGGGTCCGGCGCCGCCGGTCGGCGCGCTTGGCGCCGGGGCTTGAGCCTGCGCATCCGGATTGCTGCGGGGCGCCCGGCGCCCGCCAAGCGCCGCTTCGCTTCCCCCCGTCTCGCCGAACGCGCCCGCCGCGATCTGGCTGATGCCGCCCAGCGTTCCGGCCAGCGAAGCGAAGCTCGAGCGGCACGATGAACACCTTCTGGTTCGGCGACAGGCGCGAGCTCCTGGATCGCGCGCACGTACTTGTCGGCGATGAGGTAATTGATCGCGGCGGGGTCGCCTTGAGCCGTCGCCTCGCTGACCAGTCGCGCCGCGGTAGCCTCCGCCTGGGCGGAGCGCTCGCGCGCCTCGGCCGCGCGAAAGGCGGCCTCGCGCCGCCCTTCCGCTTCGAGAATGGCGGCGGCCTTGCGCCCTTCGGCGCGGGTGATGTCGGCCTGACGCATGCCCTCGGCCTCGAGAATCGCCGCCCGCTTCTCGCGCTCGGCCTTCATTTGCCGCGCCATCGATTCGACGAGGTCCTTCGGCGGCTCGATATCCTTGATCTCGATGCGCGTGACCTTGAGGCCCCACGGCTGGGAGGCGGCGTCGATGACGCCAAGAAGCCGCCGATTGATCTCGTCGCGGTGCGAGAGCAATTGATCGAGGTCCAGCGAGCCCATGACGGTGCGAATGTTGGTCATCACGAGATTGAGCAGCGCCTGTTGAAGGTTGGCGATCTCGTAGGATGCGCGGCGCACGTCCAGCACCTGATAGAACGCGACGCCGTCGACGCTGACGGTCGCGTTGTCCTTGGTGATGATCTCCTGTCGCGGAACGTCGACGACCTGCTCCATCACGCTGAGCTTGTGGCCGATGCTGTCAATCCACGGGACGATGAGGCTGAGGCCGGGAGTCAAAGTCTTGTTGTATTTGCCGAAGCGCTCGACGGTATAGTTATAACCCTGCGGCACCTGGCGAATCCCCATCAGCACCGTCACGACGATGAACGCGACGATGACGAGCGCGAAGACGCTCACTCCTTGAAACATGAGCCGATCCCCATTGCCCGGAAGGGCGCCGCGCGGCGCCTAATCGCGATCTCGGGCGCCCATGTATGTAGCCGGGAATTTTGTACTTGGCCACGAGCGCCGGCGTGCCCGCAGTTTTCGGCTCACTCGGCCAGCGCCACCCCGACGCCGTCCGCGCTCAAAGTCCGGCCCGCGGCCGTCGCGTCCTCGACCCGGTCGAGCCTGCAGAAGCGCGAGCGCCTCGCGTCCCGACGACGAGCCGAGCGTGCCGATGGCGAGCTCGCGGTCGAGGATCGGCGTGCCCGGCTTGGGCGCCGGGCCGGCCGTCTTGACGCGCGCGATGCGCTTGCGCGCCGTCCCGCGATGCTTCATGCGCGAGACGACCTCCTGGCCGACATAGCAGCCCTTGTCGAAATCGACGCCATGGAGAAGATCGAAGTTGGCGTCGTGCGGGAAGGCGTCGCCGTAGGCGAAATCGACGCCGCCCTTCGGCGCGCCGACGCCGATGCGCAACCCCTCGTACTCGTTGACGTGCTGCCGACCCGACCGCGACCGCCTTGGCGCGCGGCACGATCGCGCGCCAGCCCAGCCGCGGATCGCGCGGGTCGGCGTAGACGATGGCGCCGGGGTCATGCTCGGGCTCGCCGCCCCAGAAGGCGACGACGGCGCGATCGGCGCTCTCGTCGGCGATCGCTGACCTTGGCGCGCAATTTATAGAAGCCGAGCCGCTTGGCGAGGTCGGCCGCTTGCGCCGCCGCGCAATCGAGGAGATAGGCCGGCCCGTCGCCATCGGGCTCGCGCACGACGATCATGTCGAACAGGATTTTGGCCTGCGGCGACAATAGCGCCGCGTAGCGCGCTTCGCCGGCCTTAAGCCGCTCGACGTCGTTGGTCAGCAAGCCCTGCAGAAAGCCGGTCGCGTCGGCGCCGCTCACGCGAACGACGCCGCGATCCTCGAGCAGGGCGGCTTTCTTGGTCATGGGGCTCACGTCTCCGGTCGCGCTTGCAAGGGCGGGACCTGTTAATTAGGCCCCTTTCGCCCATACGCAAGAAAGGACGCGCCCGTGCCGCCGAGCTTCGATTGTATCCTCTGCCAACGGGACCGTGGTCAACCACGACGGCGTGGGCTTGCGCGACATCGGCGTTCGCGACGGGCGCGTGGCCGAGATCGGGGCCTTGAGCGGCGCCGCGGCGGGCGAGCGGGTCGATTGCCGGGGCCTGCACATCCTGCCCGGCGTCATCGATTCGCAAGTGCATTTTCGCGAGCCGGGCTTCGTGCACAAGGAGGATTTGGAGACCGGCTCGCGCGCGGCCGTCCTCGGCGGGGTGACGGCGGTGTTCGAGATGCCCAACACCGAGCCGACGACGACCAGCGCGGACGCGCTCGCCGACAAGCTCCGCCGCGCGAAAGGCCGCATGCATTGCGATTTCGCCTTCTGGGTCGGCGGCGCGCATGACAATGTCGCCGAGATTCCCGAGCTCGAGCGCCTGCCGGGCGCGGCGGGGATCAAGGTGTTCATGGGCTCCTCGACCGGGCGCCTGTTGGTCGCCGACGACGCGGGCGTGCTGGCGATCCTCAAAAAAACCCGCCGCCGCGCCGCCTTCCACAGCGAGGACGAGGCGCGCCTCAACGAGCGGAAAGCGCCTGCGCGTTGCGGGCGATCCCTCGTCGCATCCCGTCTGGCGCGACGAGATCGCGGCGCTCCGTTCGACCGAGCGCCTCATTCGCCTCGCACGCGAGGCGCGCGCGCAGGTGCATGTGCTGCACATCTCGACCCGCGAGGAGATGGAGTTTCTCGCGAGCGCGAAGGACGTCGCGAGCTCAGAGGCGACGCCGCACCATCTGACGTTGAGCGCCGAGGACTATGCGCGGCTCGGCACGAAATTGCAGATGAACCCGCCCGTGCGCGGCCGCGAGCACCGCGACGCGATCTGGCGCGGGCTTGAGCAGGGGGTCGTCGACGTCCTCGGCTCCGACCACGCGCCTCACACCTTGGAGGAGAAAGCCAAGCCCTATCCCGAGAGCCCGTCGGGCATGCCCGGCGTCCAGACGCTCGTTCCGATCATGCTTACCCATGTCAACGCGGGGCGGCTTTCCCTGCAGCGCTTCGTCGATCTCCACCAGCGCCGGCCCGCAGCGCCTGTTCGGCGTCGTCGGCAAGGGCCGCATCGCGGCCGGCTACGACGCCGACTTCACGATCGTCGACATGAAGCGCAGCGAGACGATCCGCAATTCCTGGATCGCCTCGCGCTGCGGCTGGACGCCTTACGACGGCAAGCAGGTGACAGGCTGGCCGGTCGGAACTTTCGTGCGCGGCCGCCGCGTGATGTGGGAGGGCGAACTGACGGCCCCGTCGACGGGCGAGGCGGTGCGGTTCTTGAGTTAATTCACCGGCTAACCTAACTGCGCTATGATTGTGGGTTTTCCCTCCTCAAGGATTGTTCAGGGCCACCATTTTTGGACAGCCTTAATAGCATGGATTAACTGAAGCACCGGACCCCCGCCATAGATTAAACCAAAGGCAAGGGCCTAAGACCCGCAATCAGGTTAGATACCTCCTCCCGGCGAAGTGTGCGGATTTCTTGGATAGAGAGTTTGCTTCATCTTCGGACCCCCAAAGTCGGGAAAATTCAGTCCTCAACTCCGCCGCGTTTTCGTGATCGCAGGCCCTGAGAAGTCGTTCACTCCGCTTCCAATCTCCAAAAACCGTTCGATTCTCCAGCAATCTCCCTTTAATCTTTTCAAAGGATGAAATCGCCGAAACAGTCTCTTGTCGCGTAATCCGCCTTTCCCCAACAACATCCTGGTACGCACCAGCGCCTGGCCCTTGCTCTATGATTTTACAGTAACTCGCTCTTATGCGCACGAAGAGGAATTAATTCAGACGCAACATTAATCGCCTCTTCCCAGCGACCTTGCGCACTTATCTCCAGACAAACTTCCGCAAGAAACCGACTTTTCTGCTCTGGATCGTCTATTCGAGATACTGCCTTCAGTGCTTCGTCCAGCCGGCCCACGCTCGCAAATCGAACACTTAGTTCGCCCAGTTCATCTTGCCTCAAACTCGTCAATTCGATGCCGTAGCAGCATCGATAGCGAGTGCAGCGAATTCCAAATCTGCGGCACGACGCGCGATTTCGCCAATTAGACGCGCTTTGAGATCTCCGTTGCGGATGTTTGAAGAGGAAGCTAAATTCGACCTGATTTCAAACTCAGATTCTATTTTCTTTAGGGTTAGCGTCAATGCCTCCACTATCCACCATTCACCTTCAGCTGCTGCAATCGCATCAATCGCCTCCATGAGAGCACCCACTTTTATCGCTCCCGAGAGCGTGCTCACTAATTCAAATAAGCCCGCTAGCTGAC
Organism: uncultured Acidobacteriaceae bacterium; assembly: GCA_963743115.1. Taxonomy (GTDB): domain Bacteria; phylum Acidobacteriota; class Terriglobia; order Terriglobales; family Acidobacteriaceae; genus Sulfotelmatobacter. The sequence goes on from CAVUOM010000008.1 coordinate 26,450, forward strand.
GATCATGTCCCTTCTAAATTGTTCCGCATATTCTGCGAGTTAACAGCTTCCTCTTCGCCGGTCTTATGTCCGCAAATGGAAGTAAATTTACAACAGCCTTCAGACACGCTTTATCATCACCGATAATAAGCGAGTCCCAAAATAACCGACGGGCAAGATTTATATCTCCTATATTCAATACAACATCTAACACCCCAATGATTGTTCCTCGCTTCGAGTTGGTCTTTGATTTTATAGTATATAAATTCGATATTAGTCGCCTCCAAAGGCTCTAAAAAGCGTCACCGCAATACTATTTGGATCTTTCAACAGACGGCGATCGCCAAAATATCATCAGTCTCGGCCGCGCGCAATCGATTAATGTAGGGTGCCGCCTCAACAAAAAACCGATCAATTTCGGGAGGTGTCAACCGCTCTAGCTATTTCAATAACGTTCTGAATCAATCATTTGACTCCCCAATTATCAATCTCCTTTTCCAGCAAACGCAGCGCGCGGTTCCAATTGCCAGCCGCTGTAGATTTAATAAATTCTCTCTCCAACCTTCATCATCACTCTGGTTAGGCGTCGCTACTCCGAGCCTTTCAATCACTGGCCTCAACTCTGAGAGCACATTCGGCACGCTAAAGGCCTGCTTCGCCCTCTCAGTCATGTCTCTTGGAAGGTACGATAGCGTAGAAGTCAGCTGATCCGTCAGTATGCGCAGCTCCCGGAGTTCGCGCTCTCCCTCAAGGTCTGCACTGGAAGACATTTCGTTGCCTGCTACCACGAGCGCCCCTCGTCTTGGTCGCGCCAACGTCAAAAGCACATTCGACAAGGTGCTTTTGCGCGACCGATTTGCGCCTTGTGACCTCTGAGAGTATAGCCTTCCAGTTGTAGCGAATATCTCGCTCCAATACTCCCGTCTTAGTCGCTCTGATAGTCTAGGAACAATAGTGGATAGCACCCGTATCTTCCACCGACAATCTTCATAGGACTTCAAACAACCCAATATTAATCCGCCGATTGCTCTTAGCGCCTCGCTCGTGAGCGACTTTATGAGTTCATGCGGCAACCAAAAGTCCCCGGCCATCCATTTTAGGCCCAGATTAATGCACTCCGATTTTTTCTCCTGGTCAAATAGCTCCGCGAGCTGTGCAAACAGACGAACTCCTGCGCGGGACGGCGGCCCGGCCATCACTTCGGCGCGCGCGTTTTCCAGCGCCGTCATCGCAAGCATGCGCACCTCGTTAGTGCTATCCGTTCTCGTATTGGCCAATTGCTTAATGGCTCCGCGAGCGAACCCTATCAAGGAAGCCGGCCTAATCTCGGGCGATGAAATCTCCGATGCCCAATGGAACGCCGTAGTCGGCGTCAATATTCCCCGAAGCACAATTATCGCCAATACGTCTGGGTTAAGACGTGCAAATCGGTCTCTGACTGATGCTACAATCAAATGCCAAGACAGCTGGTCTAGGGCGCGCTCTGGTCCTGTCGACTCTTCGAGTGCCAACGCTAGGCGAACATCCAATAGGAAACGAAAGGGATCACCGGACTTATTACGAAATTTAAACCACTTATTAGAACCATCAACGTCGCCCTTCCACAACAGTTCTTTGAGTTCGTTTTGTAATTGGGCCTGTTTCATGTGCCATGTAAAAGCGCCGCGGATATACCCGTCGTCCGGCATTGTAGTCCAGTCAGAATTGAATAGCCGCAGTCTGTAACTATCGATTAATCTCTTATGTTGTTGTACTATCGTCGAACCAGATCCGGCTTCTAAGTCTGCTTTTAACGTTCTCAGCGCAACCGCTCGTATCAGGTCGTGTAGTGTATAATAATCGTCAGCTTTTTGAATTAAAGCATCGTCATAAAGAAGTGCTAATATCCTTCTAGATTCTAACAGGAGCTATTTCCCACAATGTAGCTGCGAGCGAAGGTAAATATGACAATCGTAAGCAAGAATTGACAATCTGAGAAAATATCTCCAAATCTCTATATTCGCGCCTAAGAACGTCCAAGCTGACGCCAAGAATAGTATCAATTGTCGAAGTGATCTGGACGCTCGCATTCATCTTGTAACTCCTCTTGATAACGTATCAATTGGTATACCTCTTCCCAGCCGTAATGACGGCCAAGAAGGCCGGCCGCTACCTGCAGCGCTAAAGGAAGGTATCCTGTTTCTTTGGCAATAAGGTGAGCCATTTCAAGTTCTTTGGGAGACATCTGCCACGCCGCGTTGCCCTCGCTTGCCCGCATCGTCAGCAGGGACACGGCCTCTTCTTCGCTCATCAGTTCCAAGGGAAATGCCCTTGCGCCGAGCCCGTCTACCACTTGGCCCCTGCGTGTAGTCACTAATGTTTTACATTGCGGCCCGGATATTAAGAAGGGCTCGGCGTCTTCAACTCTCCAAACGTCATCCAACACAATAAGCGCACGTCTGCTTTCAAGTAGTGAGCGTAAATACGTTGACGCACTTTGCTCGGACCATGATATTTCAGCGGTACCTTCCAAAGCTTTGATCCACGACGCCAAAAGTGAAGTTATTTGTGGCTCCTGCCCGAATCTAGCCCCTACAGTACACCGTCCACGAAGTGAGTTCTTATCGAGGGGGAGTTCGCCGCCGCTGCCGCGATTGACGTTTTGCCTATGCCCCCCAACCCTTGGATGGCTGTTATCGCCAGTACGGACCTTCCTTGGCTCCCGTCACTCACGGGCTTCATCGCCCTTGCCTTCGAGGGGCTTTCCGCACCGACCTTGGCCGTCACGATCGGGGCGTTTCTGTCGTTTGCGCCGGGCGTCATCGCGTACTGGTTCGCGGGTACCGGCCGCACCGCGATGGGCGGGGCGGGTAAGGGCCCGATCGATGGGCTCGGCGGCCACATGCCGATGATTCCAACAGGCGCGGCCGGCGCAGGGGTCGGGTGAGCGTGCCGTGACCGATTCTCCGCACCACTGCGAAGATGCTGCCTCGGGCGCCTCGACGATCTCGCGACTGAACCTGCTGCTGGGCGAGCGCCGTGGAACGGTCGTGGCGCTCGCGCTCAGCTCGCTGCTAGCCGGGTTTGCGGAAGCCGGATCGCTCGCGCTGATCGCCGAGATCGCCGCCCACCTCGTCGGCTCCTCGCACAAGAGCAAGATCCACGCCGGCGCCTTCCATCTGACCGCCGGAGTCGGGACCCTGATCGCGATCGCGTTCGCGCTTGCCGTGGTGCGCATGCTCCTGCAGGTCCCGATCTCGATCCTGCCCGCCCGCATCGCCGCCGACGTGCAGGCGCGGCTGCGCACGAATCTGTTCCACGCCTTCACCGGCGCCTCCTGGGAGGTGCAGTCTGCGCGACCGCGAAGGCCAGTTGCAGGACACGATGACCAGCCAGACGATGCAGGCGACGGGGGGGGCGCTGGGGGCGACCAGCCTGGTCGTCAACTCGTTGACCTTCCTCGCGCTGCTGATCACCGCGTTCCTGCTCAACCCCGTGGCCGCGGGCGCGATCCTGCTCGCCGGGGTGATCACGTTTGTGGCGCTGCGGCCACTGAAGGGGATCGGCGTCCGCCAGGCGCGAGCGCTGTCCCAGGCCCAGGTGCAGTACGCGAGCGGGATCAACGAGTCGATCCGGCTGGCCGAAGAGACGCAGGTGTTCGGCGTGGGGGGCGCCCAGCGCAGGCGGATTGACGGCCTGGTGCAGGAGGCTCGCGGCCTCTTCTTCTACACCCAGATGCTCACCAAACTGGTACCAAACCTGTTTCAGAAGCTTTGTGATGATCCTGCTCGTGGGAGGGCTGGCCCTGGTGTATGCGACCGGCGTCCACCAGACGGCGGCGCTCGGGGCGATCGTGCTTCTGCTCGTCCGCTCGACGCGCAGCGGGCAGCAGGGGCTGGCCACCTACCAGGGGCTCGCGCAGACCCTGCCGTTCATCGAGCTCACACAGGAGACGGCGCGGCGCTACGCGGAGAGCAGCCCACCCGCGGGCGAGGTGCCGCTGCCGGCGGTCCAGACGCTTGCCTTCGAGGACGTCACGTATGCCTACCAGTCAAACCGGCCGGTGCTGTCGGGGATCGGCTTCGAGGTCGAGCGCGGGGAGGTGATCGGCATCATCGGGCCGACGGGCGCGGGCAAGTCGACCTTGATCCAGATCCTCCTGCAGCTGCGCTGGCCGCAGCAGGGTAGGTACCTGGTCAACGGCATCCCGGCCGAGCGGTTCGTGCGCAGCGATTGGCACACGCGGGTCGTGTACGTGCCGCAGGAGCCGCGCCTGCTGCACGCATCCGTGGCGGAGAACATCCGCTTCGAGCGCGAGCTCGACGACGGCGCGGTCGAGCGGGCCGCGCGGCTGGCGCACATCCACGAGGAGATCATGCAGTGGCCGCAGGGCTATGACACGATCGTCGGCCCTCGCGCCGACGCGGTCTCCGGCGGCCAGAAGCAGCGGCTGTGCCTCGCGCGGGCGCTGGTCGCCAAGCCCGAGGTGCTCGTGCTCGACGAGCCGACGAGCGCGCTCGATCCGAGCTCGGAGGCGCTGATCCAGGAGTCGTTGAACAGTCTCAAGCACGAATTGACCCTGTTCATCATCGCCCACCGCATGTCCACGCTGGACATCTGCGATCGCGTGATGGTGATCAAAGACGGCCCGCTGGTCGCATTCGACACGATCGACCGGCTGCGCCGGCACAACGCGTACTACCGCTGGCGTCGGCGTTCGCGAGCCGGGCCTCGGCAGGCGGCGCTGCCGTGAGCGCGGACGCGAGCCGGGTTTGGGCAGGGGCTGCCGTGAGCGCAGAGACAAACACGGCGCCGGTGCGAGCGCCGGGCTGGACGCGGGCGCGGGCGCCCGATTTCTTCATCGTCGGCCAGCCCAAGTGCGGCACCAGGTAGCGAGGCCGCGCCTTGCAGCGCGTACCTACGTAATAGACACCAACCGCCTTCATGCCGGAGGCCCGGCAGTTTCGGCTTCTTCGGCTCGATGGCTTTCCTTCGACAATTTCCGCAGTGACAATCTTTCATGATGCGCCAGCGCCAAGCCGAGCGGCACGACTGCCGCGAACGTGACCAGCCACAGCAGAATTCCGCAGCTCGCCGCCATCTCCGGAGGCACGTCGAACACGCTCGACAACGCTGCGATGGTCGCCATCTGCGAACCGCCGCCCACGGCAGGCAACTGCAACATCGACCCTACCATGCTCGCTCCCATCAGAATCAGAATCTGCGATACCGGAATTTCCAGCGCCGCCGTGCCATAGGAGTGGGTCACTTCCTTATACGCGAGCGCAATGATGTACCACATCCCTACCGAAACCAAGGTCAGCCAAAGCATTGACGCGGGCCCGTGAATGGTGTCAAGTCCCGCGCCGAACTCGCGGACCCTCTGAGCCAGCCTGTGGCCAAAGTTCGACGAGAGATGCCCGAATTTCTCTTCTACCCAGCGCGCTACGGCGTCTCCGCTGCGCCGGATTACGATCGCAGCCACTGTGGTTACGAGCACAACGCCGACTAGAAAAAAGCCGCCTTCCTGGAAGCGGCGGTAGTACTCCGGATGGGGAATCGCGGGTAATGCGCTGGGCAGAAAAATCGCCAGCACGATCAGCACCGTGAACGCGCCTATATCAAAAATGCGCTCTACGGTCCACACTGCCAACTGCGAAGAGAAAGGAAGATCAGCGCGCCGGGCGATCAGATAGGGACGGATAAATTCTCCGGCGCGCCCGAGCAGAGCCAATCCGGTGAATCCAATCAAAGTCGGAGACACCAGTTCCATCGTCTTCACTTTCGGTCGCACCGGTTTTAGAAAAATCTTCCAGCGCAACGCCCGCAACACATAACCGATGTAGATCCACCCAATCGCGCGCAATACTTTTACTTTGTTGATCCGGTGAGTCTGGCTCCAGAACGTACCCCAGTCAAAGCTCTGCCAGTGACGATATTGCAGGTAAAGCAGAACGGCCAGGATGAGGAACACCACCGTACTGGCCAGGATGCGCTTTTTGTCCATGAAGTGGGGCAGCCTCGCGCCGCGACCTTCGCAACGCGAAGCGGAAACGGCACTCTCAAGGTAACCGACTCGGAGTGGAGGGTCAAACGAAGGCGTCGTTACTGGGTGGGTGCGGGGCTCGCTTTGGCTTGGGTCTGCGAAAGTGACTTGTGCGGTTTGGCCGCCCGAACAGGCGCGCCGGTTGCCTTGCTTCCCGAAAGCTTCGGAGCTGTTGGCTGGTTTGCGGTTTTCGCGGCGAGTTTCTTTTTGTTGAAGTCGCGCACGATGCGCGCTACATAGGCTTTGGTCTCGTGGTAGGGAGGAACGCCGCCATACTGCTCCACGCGCTGCGGGCCAGCGTTGTAAGCGGCCAGCGCTTTGATCAGATCAAAGTCGTAGCGCTCGAGCAGTTCGCGGAGATAGCGCGTGCCGCCTTCCACATTGGCCTGCGGGTCAAATGCATTCTGCACACCCAGTTCCGACGCGGTTTGGGGCATTAACTGCATCAGTCCTCGCGCGCCCTTCGGCGATACAGCGCGCACATTGAAGCCGCTCTCGGCACGAATCACGCTGGTTACCAGATCCGGATCGAGATGGTAAGTTCCGCTCGCTGCTCTTACAACTTCGTTCAGATCGGTTGAAGGCTGGAAGTTTGACTGTGCGGGATCTTTCGTCACCTTTGCGTTTGCCGCTTCGTGCGGCGATGAATCCGCCGGCAGAGCTTCGAAGTGGTCGATCTCCGCAGTTGGCACATCCACAAAACTCGAGTTGTCACCATCGATATAGAGGCGAGTGATGGTGCCGATGACCTGGCGGCGCTCGTGGCGAATGGAGAATCCGTTGCGCAGCACGGCGGCGTCGGCAGCTGAACAGGGAAGCGCCGTCGCCGCGAGCAGAGCGACAGCGGCTGCCCATTGCACGATCTGGATCGTTTTTTTCATCGCGTCTAACTTCCGACTACGTCCGCAACCGCCGCGGCTACGCCGCAGCGATCATTGCCGAGGGTTACGCTCCAGCCACGCCCGCGCAATTCTTCGCACGCATTCCCCATGATAACCGGATGGCCGGCGAACTCAAGCATTTCCACATCGTTGTGGTTGTCACCGATGGCCATGACCTGCTCGCGCTTATAGCCTCGATGCGCGGCCCAGCGCTCGAGCGCGTGTCCCTTGGAACAGCCCGCATTCAGCACGTCGATCATGGACAAATCCCGCTCGGGATATTCAGTGCGCAAAACCGTGATTCTTCCTTTCATGCCGTTGGCTTCGAGCGTACGCAGGGCGCCGCTCATCCGCTGCATGGAGCCGCAGAACATGGCCTGCACGGGATCGTTCACCAGTGCAGTCTCGATTGGCACCACGAATTCGATATAGGCCATATTCTTCTCGAGCCAGCGCCGGATGCTGGCGTTCAAGTCGTCAAGGTGCTCGAGCACGATTGCGCCTTTGGATTCCTTGTCAAAAGTAAGAACGGTATTGCCGCGGAAGTCTTGCATGGTCCCGCACAACTCGCGGCATGTCTGGCGCGGCATCAGGTCGCGATGGAAAGTTTCTCCGGCCAGCGAGCGGGTTACGGCGCCGTTGGAGCTGATCAGCCAGAGATCGAAACCCAATTGCTTGGCGATGGGCAGGGCGAAGGTGTGGCGACGTCCCGTAACCAGCACGACTTCGATGCCAGAATCATGGGCGTGACGAAGTGCTGCGAGGTCGTCGTCGGAAATCTGAAATTGTGGATTCAGTAACGTGCCATCGATATCGGAAGCGAGAAGCCGGATCGGGCGCGTGAAGGACTTGACCACCGCTGATTCTAGCATCCGTGAAGGCCCGTGATATTCTTCGCTGTCATATCGCGTTGGACATGGGATCACTTCTCTTCTTTCTCGGCGGATGGGGATTTGTTCTGCAGGCGATAGCGATTGTTCACTTCATTCGCCGGCGGCCGGACACTTACTGGATTTTTATCATTCTGTTTCTGGGATGGATTGGGGCGCTGATTTACATTGTCGCCGAAGTGATTCCCGATGCAGGGCTGCTGCGCGGGTCGTTTCAGGCGTTTCCGCGGCGGCGGCGGATTCACGAACTGGAGCGGGCCATTCTTGACAATCCTTCGGCCGGCAACTACGAAGAACTTGGCCTGCTCTATCTTGACGACGGCGATTTTGCCCGGGCGCGCGCTTGCTACGATCGGGCGATCTCGTCGCGAACCGATTCGGCCGATCCCTTCTACCGCCGTGGGATCGCTGAAATCGAACTGGGCGATTTCGCCGCGGCGGTTCCCGATCTTGAGCGCGCGGTTGCGGCCGATCCTAATTACGATTTTCAACGTGCGAAGGGGCTGCTGGCTCATGCCTACGCGCAAACCGGACAACCGGAAAAGGCCGAGGCGCTGTTTCAGCAGGCGACGAAGATCTCGACAAGTTCGGAGACTTACTACAATTACGCTCTGTTCCTGCAGTCGCAGGGCCGCGTCGAAGAGGCTCGCGCGTGGGCGCAGAAAATTCTCGACAAACGGCCAACCATGCCGGGATACCAGCGGCGGAGGGAGCGTCCGTGGTTCCGCAAAGCGTATGCGCTGCTGGCGAGGTTGCGGCTGCAAGCCTAGTAGCGGCTGTGAAAAACATACGTCGAAATTGAGTCTCATTTCAGGAAAAAGGCTGTTTGCGTTCTCGTAGCTAGGGATACCCCCTCCCCCCTGATCTATTGAAATCATCATGTTGGCGAGAAAATGCAAACTAATCTCTTGCAATCAATAATTTGCGGGCAAAACCTTGACTTCATGGGACTTGGCTCTGGGCTAAGCGCGAAAAAACTGCCTTCGTGCAGTGCCTCCGCAGCCATCATCGGATGTTGGGGCTGTGGATGACAAGGTTAGATGTCACAAGGGGCTAAAGCCCAGTTGCTTCTTGTAGTGCTTTACTCGGCGCTGAAGCGCCGCTCTTCCACGGTACCCCCGGCATTCACGAGTTTTCTGCGCAGAGGAGTGGGTACCCAGCTAGTAGCGGTCTTCGGTGTTGATGTTGAAGCCGAGGATGGCGTTGACTTCGACGGGACGCGTGCCGCGCATCGCCGGACGGAACTTCCAATTAGGCAGCGCGGCCATGATCTTCGCGGTCATTGCGGCCGGGCCGGGCTCGAGAACCTGGAGATTCTGCAACTTGCCGGAAGTATCGAGTCGGCATTTGATTACGACTCTGGTGTGCGGAAGGCCGGTGGGCAAACCGGTGACATAGCCTCGCGGGCCGGTGAGCGTTTCGGCTTCGGAGTGTGCGGCGGGATTGACTTCGGCAAATTGCATCACGACCGTGCCGATCGAAGTATCCACATAGACGGTGTAATTGTCGCCCGGGAGCTTGCCGTAGAAGTCAAACGCTCCGCCGGAGCGCGACGTGGCGACGATGGTGATGGCCGGGCCCTGGTTCGGCTTTGCCGGGGAGTGGTCGGGAGAATTGGGGGCGCTGCTGTCCGATCCGAAGCTGGGCAGGTTGACGACGCTGGTGCTGCCGCCGCGAACGTCGACTCCGGGAACGGCGGGAGATCCGGTGGGAGCGCTGCCGGCGCCGCCGGGACCGGGCGTGGGAGAGATTCCGCCACTGACATTCTTACTGGGATCGGAGCCTACGCTGGCTCCAGTCTTGCCTGCGCCTGGGCCGGTTGCAAGCTTTTCTCCGTTCAAACCGCTGCCGGGACCTTCGCCGTGACCGATGCTTGCGCCTGTGCCGGATCCGCCGAGGCCCGGCGTGTCTCCGCCGGAAGGCGACATGGCCAGTGAGCCTTTGCCTCCGCCGGGCATACCAACCTTGGAGCCGGGTTGGGACGAGACCACGATGCCGGAACCGTCGTTGCTTCCGGCTTCGCTTTTCGGAGGAGCGAGAACTGAGCCGGAATCGCCGGGGCCACCGAGGCCGGTGCCTTTTCTGCCGGAACCGGAGAGTCCAGAGCCTGAGCCGACTGAGGGAGGCGGTGGAACTATATTGTTCGCCAGCTGCGCGCCGTTACCCGAGCCGGCGGAATTCCCTGCTCCTGCGGGGGAGCCGTGAGTTGCACCTGAGCCTGCAACGGATGGGGGCGGAGGGATGACGCTTGATGTGCCGAGGGACGAACCCGGTGCACTTCCAGAAGTCGAGTTGCCGGAGCCCGCGACCGATGGCGGCGGGGGAACGATTTTTGCAGCGAGCGATTCGCCGGGCGCTCCGGCAGTTTTGCTGGCGGTTGCTGATCCGACCGTGGGTGGAGGTGGAACAACATTGGTCGCGATTGAGCCACCAGGCCCGCCGTTACGAGCGCTTCCTGATGCTCCTGCGGGGGAAACGGTTGGCGGAGGCGGCACTACATCCTGCGTGCCGAAAAGCTTGCCGATGACGGTGCTCACGAACGATCCGTTGCTCGCTGGAGTGGGGGGCGGAGGAACAATGGCTTTTGAGGGGTCGGTGCTACCGCTTTCGAGACGCCTCAAGTCGTGGGCGGAATCGGCCGAGGGCGGAGGCGCGACCACGGATGGCGCGGGCAGATTGAGCTTCGCATTGCGTGCTGAGTCGCGTTCGGGCGCCGACACCGGTGGAGGGACGACTGCGACGTTGTTCATCTGCACTCGCGTGGGCGCAACTTCGCTGCCGAGAGTAGCTGGAGCGGGTGGAATCACGCTTGCATTGAGTGCCGGAGCGGGGCGCGTCTGGTCGCTGGAAACGCGCGTGGATGCTGGGGCGATCACGCTGGTATTCAGGGAAGGTGCGGAGCGCGCGCGGTCGCGGGAAACATGGGGAGCCGGGGCGATGATGCTGGGGTCGAGTACGGGCGCGAACAAAGTGTGCTCAGAGCGGACGCTGGGCGCAGGAGGTACGATCGCCGCGTTCAGAGCTGGAGCGGATCGAGACTTGTCGGAAGAAATACTGGGAGCGGGGGGAACGACGGAATCGAGGCCGTGTGCGGCGCGGGATTGATCGCGAGTAATGTTCGCGGGCGGGGGAGCGATCACATTCACGGGAAGACTGGGAGCAACCAGAGAAGAATGCAAGCCCTCCGACGGAGGCGGGCCGGGGCTGGCGGCTTTCAATGCGAGTAGATTGGCCACGGCGCCCGCGGTGGAAGGAAGTTTGAGGTTGGGCGCGTCGACAACTTTAGGAGCGAGCGAGCCTCCGCGAGCTACATGGATGGTTTGGGTCCGGTGATGCGCTTGGTGGCCACCGGCGCGGCCGGTGGTTCCGGCCTGGGCGCCGCCCAGATCTTCAGTGCGCGGCAGTTCGTCGCCGGAATAATAGATCACCTCATAGGGCTGCACCTTGGGTGGTGCGTAGGGGCGAAGCTTGGCAATCTCCTTCGGGATAATGATCAGGATAAACAACACGAACGCTTCCAGCAGCAACGAAGCCAACATGCCTGCGTAGGGGAAAATACCGTGAGGGGCTTCGCCGGCCAGACGCGCTCCCGAGCGGGCGAAGGCGGGGCGGATGGAGGTGACGAACTCCTGCCATCGCGGCGACCACTCGATCAGGAGCTTGGGCGCGTCGTGCAGATCACGAAGCTCGATCGGGTCTTCGAGTTGGAGAGTATGAGTCACTGAGGGTCTTGTGGCCAGAGGGCTAAAGCCCGGGTCCTGATTATTGTTAGCCGGTGCGGCTCGGCTGGAAGCCGCGTGCTTTCAAAGCTTGTCTCGGAACCGCGGAGTCTAGACTTCCTCCTTTATCTTGATCTCAATTCTATCGCCGAGAGCAGTTCCTGTTGAGGTTATCGTATTTTGGGGGAGTTCCAAGACCGAGGCTGCCTGCAAGCGGACTGGGGCAATCCGCCAGGGACGCAGAGCGCGCTCGAGGTGCACCACTGAGCCGGCTGGGTCGAGGTATACCACGTCGATGGGGAACTGCATAGCTAGAGTATGAACGCCCCGGCAGGGTCGAATCCAGAGGCCGCAGCCGTTACGGAAGTCATCTTCGGAGGCTCCGAGCAGGCCAACCAGCCGGGACCAGTGAGTTTGGGCCAGGGCCACGCTGGTGGCGAGATAGAGCTGGCGGGTGTGGTTGAAAGCCTGGTGGGAAGAAAGGACGCTTCGTTTTTCGGGTCGGCTGGAAATCTCGCGGCCCAGGAGGAACCACCAAACGGTTCCGATTGCCAAATAGCACAGCAGGGCTAGCTCAGTGTGACCTCTCCAGTCAAGCCAAATTGCGATGACCGAAACCGGAAAATCCACAAAAGCCAGGACTTCCCAGCCCAGAGCTAGATAAGGCCAGTTCGGTGTGAAATAACTTGTTGCAGAAACTAGGCAGAAGCAAAAGTGCAACCCTGCCAGGAAATATGGCAGGCGCCGGGCTGTCGATTTCGTCGCACGCATCACTTCAGAGCGATTCTATTTGCTGACAAGCGAGTGATAGGCCTGAATGAGTGCCGGTCCAACTGTGACGAAGAGGAACGGAACCAGAATGAATATAACTAGGGGAGGGACCATTTTAATGGTGGTTTTGGCAGCCTGTTCTTCGGCCCGCTGACGGCGCGCCGTGCGTAAAGAATCGGAGTGAACGCGCAGAGCTTGAGCCACGCTGGTGCCGAAGCGGTCAGTCTGGATGAGCGTGCCTACGAGAGAGCGAATGTCATCGACGCCGGTGCGGTCGACGAGATTGCGCAGGGCCTCGGCACGAGGCTTGCCGGCGCGCATCTCGAGATTCACGAGATGAAATTCATCGCTGAGATCGGGATGGGCGTGATGCAGGTCTTTGCCTACGCGCATTAGCGCCTGGTCGAGCGCCAATCCGGCTTCGACGCAAATTACGGTCAGGTCAAGAGCGTCGGGCAGGGCGATGCGGATGCGCTGCTGGCGGTCTTTGATCATGCGCTTCAGGAAAAAGCGAGGAAGGAAGAAGCCGAACGCGGGCACGCAGACCAGCAGGCTCAGGCTGGTGAAGCCGGAGAAAAGCACGACACCGGCGAAACCTAGAAACGCCAGCAGCAGGCGTGCGCCGAGGTAGTAGCTGGCGTGGCGCGATTCGCGAAGTCCGGCCTGGATCAGCCAGGCGCGCGTGCGGGAAACGTCAGAGGGCGAAAGCGGAATGGCTTTGCTGAGCGGATCGAGCGCCTGCTCGAAGCGCTCTTTCATCTTCATCGCAGGCTTCTCGGTGGCCTGCAATCCTTGTCCGCCGAGGGCGCGCAGACGGGCTCCCAGCACGGAACTGGGCGTCACCACCGCCGCGCCGAAAGCAAACACCACCAGCACGACGGTGACGAATACGACGATCGCGAGAATCATTGACGGCATTCTTCTAAACCTGTTAAACCTGATCTCTTAAACCTGAATCTTAATAATCTTCCGGATCACGAAATAGCCAATGGTTTGCAACGCAATACTCACTACCAGCAAAGTATGGCCAATGGGATCATAGAAAAGCGGACGAACAAATTCCGGGCTGAAGACCGCGAGAATGGCCACCACCGCCGGAGGCATAGCCATGAGCAAGGCCATGGTGAGACGGCCCTGCGCGGTGTGAACCCGCACCTGGCGCTGAATCTTGAAACGCTCGCGGATCACGTAAGACAAATTGTCGAGGATTTCGGCGAGGTTGCCGCCGGTTTCGCGTTGCAGCATGACGGCGGTGACGAAGAACTTCACGTCCACCAGAGGAACGCGCTCGGTGAGATTCATGAGGGCGTCGCGTACCGGCATGCCGAATTTCTGCTCCTCATAGAGTTTGCGGAACTCGCCGGCCAGTGGCTCGGTGGCTTCGTTGGAAATCATTTCCAGAGCGGTGGTGAAGGCGTGTCCGGCGCGGACTGCGCGGGCCAAAGTGTCGATCGCCTCGGGGAAAAGCTCCTCGATTTTTTCAAAACGCTTCTGGCGGCGGTAGGACACGGAGGCATAGGGAATAAAGGCGCCGATGATCAGTGCGGCCCAGGTGATGGCGGGATTGCGGCTCCAGACCAGGGCGGCGAATGCGGCGACCGCGCCGGAGGCCAGGCAGAGCACGAGAAAGTTGCCGGCACGAAACTTCATGCCCGCCTGCAGCAAGGCTTCCTGCATGGCGGAAATGCGGGCGGAGCGGCGCAGCAGACTATCGAGGGCAGGGATCTCGCTGAGTTGCTCGTCGCGCAGGAGCGCGAGTTCCTCGTCCGGCTCGCGTTCTGGCGCTTTCTGCACCGTCGCCAGACGATCTTTGATGAGCCGGGCCTGGGCGCGGCGCTGGTCGACTAGCGACAAACCCGCGAAGGCGGCGAGGGCGACTACGACGAACACCAGGAATGTAATCAGCAGTGCGGACATAGAAAGCGACTCGCTAATCAATAATTTCTTTTCTAAACTTCAGTCTTCGATTCGAACAGTGACGGACGCAGCTTGGTGCCCGCATTGGCCAGGCGTTCGGCAAACTGCGGGCGGACTCCGGTGGCGCGGAACGCTCCGCGCACCTTGCCGTTCTCGTCAATGCCGCGGCGGTCGAATACGAAAATGTCCTGCATGGTGATGGATTCGGCGTCCATGCCGGTGACTTCGGAAACCGAGATGACCTTGCGGGTGCCGTCGGACAGGCGGGCGACCTGAACGACGGCGTGAATGGCGGAGGCAATCTGATGGCGCACGGCGCGCTCCGGAATATTGAGGTTGGCCATCGAAACCATGTTCTCGACGCGGGCCAGGGCATCGCGCACCGAGTTGGCGTGGACCGTGGTGAGGGAACCTTCGTGGCCGGTGTTCATGGCCTGCAACATATCGAATGCTTCTTCGCCGCGGACCTCGCCGACCACGATGCGGTCGGGCCGCATACGCAGGCTGTTGATGACCAGCTGCCGCTGGCGGACCGCGCCTTTGCCTTCGATGTTGGGGGCGCGGGTTTCGAGGCGCACCACATGCTCCTGCTTGAGTTGAAGTTCGGCGGCGTCTTCGATGGTGACGATGCGCTCCACATTGGGGATGTAGCCGGAGAGCACGTTGAGCAAAGTCGTTTTGCCGGCGCCGGTGCCGCCGGAGATCAGCAGGTTCAAGCGCCCCTTCACCATGGTCGAGAGCAGTTCGAGCATGGGCTCGGTGAGCGTGTGGTTCTCGATCATGTTGCGGGCTGTGACCGGGTCGCGTCCGAAACGGCGGATGGAGAGGCAAGCGCCGTCGAGTGCGAGCGGAGGAATAATGGCGTTCACGCGGGAGCCATCGGCCAGGCGGGCGTCAACCATGGGAGAAGATTCATCGACCCGGCGGCCCACGCGGGAAACGATGCGCTCGATGATCTGCATGAGGTGCTGATTGTCTTTGAAGGACAAGCCGGTCAGTTCCAGCTTGCCGGCGCGCTCGATGTAAACCTTGTCGAAACGGTTGACCAGAATGTCGGAGATGGTGTGGTCCTTGAGCAGGGGCTCGAGCGGACCGAGGCCGAAGATTTCGTCGAGAATTTCGCGCGACAGCCGCTCGCGCTCGGCGAAGCTGAGAGGAACGACTTCGCTGTTCACCGAGTTGCGGATGAGGACTAGAACTTCTTCGCGGGCGGTATCGCCGGTGGCGCGGCCGAGTTTTTCGAGGTCGAGGCGATCGAGGATCTTGCGATGCAGATCGGCCTTTACCTGCTGGTACTCGCTGTGCTCGAAGGTCTGCAGATTAGCCATTAAGGTCTATATCGTCTATCGTCCCAAACCCAAACCGTCTTAAGTCTATGCCGTCTTATGCCTACACTGTCTTAAACAAGGACCAGGCAGCGCGTTTTACGTCGACGTCGTTGCGGGTCAGTTCATGGGCCAACCCGGAAAAGCAACGGGCAATCTCGGTGTGGCTTTGCTCCATCACGGGCGAGCCGCGGTCAATGGCGGAGGAGATGGCGAAGTATTGATTGGGAACACGCCACAGCAATTTGACGCCAGCCGCGTTTTCCGCATCCGCCTCGCTGAAGCCGGGAACTTTGCGAAAACGATTGAGCACCAGCCGCAGTCGTTCGCGGTTGCCGGTTTCTCCCAGGTACTGCTGCACGCGCGCCGCGCTCCAGAGGGAGGCTACATCGGTGCAGGCTACGAGCAGTACGCACTCTGACAAATTGGCGACCAGACGGCTGGCGGCGTCGAGGCGGGAAGAATTATCCACTACCACGTAGCGATAGTGCGTGACCAGCATGTCGAACAGCCGGACAAACTCCGCCGTCGAGGGTTCGATGGCGGCGGGGACATTGGTTCCTGCCAGCAACTGCAGACCTCCGCTGTGCCGGGTCATGAAACTTTCGAGCAGGGAACTATCCATGCGGTGCAGATTGCGAGTCGCGTCGGCCAGGGTGAACAGCGGTTTGAGATTCAGATGTAACGAGCTGTGTCCGAGCGGCGCGAGGTCGACCAGAGCGGTGTGGCCATGAGCCGCCTGCAGAGCCAGGGCGAGGTTCACGGCTACAGTGGTCGCGCCGCTGCCACCTTTGGCATTGACCACGGAGAACACCTTGCCGCGCGGACCTTCCTTTTGTACCTTGCGCTGGGCTGTGGTCAGGCGAACGAAGGCCTCGAGAAGATCGGTGGTGGTGGTGGGGCGTTCGATGAACTCGCGGGCCCCGGCGCGCATGGCGTTGACGATGACTTGCGGCTGATTGAGACTGCCGATGGCGAAGACGGCCGAGTCGGGCAGTTCCTGGCGCAGAAGTTCGACGGCGCGCATGGCTGTCGAGGGATTATCGGCAGGAATGTCGACCAGCACAACGTCAGGACTGGCGGCCTGGACGCGCCGCGTGACCGGATCAGAGGCGGCGAGCGGGAAACTGGCGCAGGTGTGAACCGTGCGGGCTACGCTGGTGCCATCCACCAACACCTGCAGCACGGTGCGCTGCTCATTGTCGGTGGCCACGATTACGACTGAAAGCTCGGCCATAACTTATACTTCTCCACTCCACAAAAACCAGTTGCCAGTGTCCAGTCCAGTTGCCAGTGAGATCAACGCTTCCATAACATTTACTTTCCCGACGGCTTCTTTCCATCGAACTTGTCGTTGTTGATGAAAGGCTGGGGATTCTTGGGAGTGGGCGGTGGTTCGGTGTTGGGCGAAATCCGGTGCACGGTGCAGAGCACCATCAGTTCGGAATTGCTCTTCTGGATACTCTTGCTCTTGAAAAAATTACCCAGGATCGGAATGTCGCCCAGGCCGGGAACCTTGTTCCAAATATCGGTGACACGATTGTCGATCAAACCGGCGATCACGAAACTTTGTCCATCGCGCAACTCGAATTCGGTCTCAGCCTTGCGCGTGCTCAAGGCGGGGACGGTGAAACCAGAAATAGTCAGGGCGTCGGCAAAATCGAGGGTGCTGACCTCTGGCGCGACGGTGAGGTGAATGTTGCCGTTGGGCATGATCACCGGAGTGAACTCGAGCCTCACGCCAAACTCCTTGAAGGAGATGGTAACGGCGGTGAATCCCTGTCCGGGTTGCACGATGGGGAAGGGAAATTGGCCGCCGGCGAGGAAACTGGCTTTCTTGCCGTTGACAGCGATGAGGTTGGGTTCGGCCAGGATCTGGAGCAGGTTCTTCGTCTGCAGCGCTTCGATCACCGTGCCCAGGTGAATATTGGGCTGAAATAAAAACAGATTGAGAACGTTGCTGAGGGTTTCAGTGGCTGTAAGCGGAGGGCTTTGTCCTTGCGTCTGGGTGATGGTCGGCGCGGCGAAGCCGCCGTATTGGCCGGTGGTTGTGGTTCCGAACAAATTGCCGGCGCCGGTGGAGAAAACGTTGATGCCCATCTGGGTGAGGGCGGAGCGATCGACTTCGGCGAACTTCACTTCGAGCAAGACTTCCTGAGCGCCCACCGGACCGAAGGTGAGCACGTTGATTACATTCTTCGAATAGGCGGAAGCCAGTTCCCCGGCGCGCTTGGCGACATCCTCGGTGGTGACGTGACCGGAGAGCACGATGGCGGCGCGCGAAGGCGTAACGGAAATCTGTTCGTCGGGAAAGACGCGATGTTCTTCTTCGGCGCAGGCGCTGACATCGACATCCACGCGGAGATCGAAGCTGCGCGAGCGTTCCAGTTCGTCCCAGATAAGCAGGGAGACTTCGCCGGGGGCTCGTCCATGAACCAGGATCTGGGTGGGAGTAATTACGGTGGCATAGGCAACCGTGGGGTCGGTGACGGAAATGCGCTTGAGCCGCTCGGTGGTGTTGATGAGCAGAGACTTGTCGACCATGACGCGCAGCGGAGCCGAACCTGAGGGCTGGGCCGACTGCGGCGGAAGCGTGGTCTGGGCAGCTGCCGGCGGGGTCGGTTCCTGGGGTGCCTGAGCCGCGGGATCCTGAGTTGCGGGATAAAGGGGCAGCGCCTCGGCCAGGCCGAAGACGGGGAACAGGAACGACATTGCGGCAGCTGCGAAAAGTGTCGTGCGAACCTTCATCGTTTGATTCCTCTCCACAGGAGGAAACTTGTTGTGCAGCGTATCAACGTGCCGGACAAACTTCTCTCCGACTACTTGGGATCTTCACCACTCTGTTCCGGGAACTTGACGACGTCCGGCTTCTTATCGCCTTGATAGACCTCGATACTGAGGACCGAAGGAGAGGTAGGCGGTGGCTCAGTTTTCTGCTTTACGGGATGAATCGTTACGCGCGGCCGGGCCGCGACTGGCGTGCCGCCCATGTACAGACCCTTGGCATTCGCCGCCTCCACGGGATCCTGATGGGTGTCGAGCGGGTTACGCAGAACGAGTTGAATCTTGCCTTCGGCGCTGGCCAGGGTCAGTCGTTCGGCGTCTTCGGGGGAAGCCAGCAGCGTGATCACCGGAGTGTTCTGAGCTTCCCCGGCGGCATTTCGTTCCAGGCGTTGGCCGGATGCAATGACGGCTACATTCTGCAAGACAGTAGTGGTTTGGGACTCCGAACTGCCGTTGGGGGTTCCGGTAAGGAGCACGTCGACCCGGGTTCCGGGACCGACGAAGCCGGCGACTGAGACCACCTCATTCACCCGGACCGAGACGGCGCGCATGCCCGGCGGAATCAGCGAGGGCAAGCCCGCTCCGGCATTTTCCGGAGCCAGCTTGCTGGGCAGAATGAATTCGCCTTTGGATATGGGAATGATGACGCCGCGGCCCATCACCTGAGACCTCTTGGTGTAGGCTCCGGGCGGCAGTCCGGAGGCGGGGAATCTGGCGATCCGTACGTCATGCTCTTCGACCCGGGATCCTACCTGAATGTCGTCGGCGGCTACGATGACGTCCGCGCCCGCTTCCACGGTTGCCGGCCGGCCTTCCAGGTTCTTGTAGACGAAGAGGCTGACAAAGGCTCCCAAAGCCAAGGCCAGAACCCCGATCATCAACAAACGAGTGCGGTTCATAATGCTCTGTCAGGACGAGCAGAAGCGCGATCCACGCCGTATCCGTGGTGGACTGCCTTTACGCTGCGCCCGTTGCCGATCCCTTACTGAATCGAACTGGCGACGTTGGAGAAAACATTGTTCGCGTTAGAGCCGATCAGCCGAATGGTGCCTACGACGATCACAAGAATCACGGCCAGCATCACGGCATATTCCGCAATATCCTGTCCTTCTTCGTCGCGCCACAATCTCCAAAGACGATCCATAGTTTCCGGCCTCCTTAGAAATCTCAAGGTTCTGAAACAAGCATTTAAAGCAGATAAAGAGCGCAGGGCCTCGGGACCTGCGTCCCATTGGCTCGCGCTTTCTCTGCGGGGAGATTTAATCTCCCTCATAATAACCTGCAAAATGCTTTAGGAGGTGTACTTTCTTGCATACCGATGGTAACTGCTTTGCGGCCCTTGGCCTCGACCGCTAACTGACTACGGTTCTAGGGATTCGGATTGCCGACGGACGGCTTCGGCGAGACGGGCTCTCTGCGGATCGCGTTGGGGAGAGCCGTCAGAACGACGGCCTGCGGATCTTCGTAGGAGACGGTCCAGCCGGGAGAACTTCGCAAACCGGTTGCCAGGGGGGAATCGGGAGGGACTATTACGGTATCGATGCTCCACTGCTCCAGGGTTTGCTGCCAGTCCCCCTTGAGCTGATAGGTTTCGGCGAACTGGTCAAAGAGTTGTTGTCCATAGAGATCGGCGCGGCCGTCGATGAAGACGGGCGTGGAGGGGTAAAGCTTCCAGATTAGGTACCCGCCCCAGTCGTAGTGGTTGAAGATTCGACCAGAAGGCGGATGAGTCTGCAAAAACGCGACCGCGCGGGCGGGGAAGCGCTCGATCTCGACCTGCGGTTGGTGCTGGATGATCTGGGCGACATGGACTCCGGCAAAGGCCGCCATTGCCAGCAGGATCAGGCCGTTGAGCAAAATACGAGTTACGGATTGCGCGTGCCGTTCGTCGCTTCGTGGCCAACTCCCAAGCCGCGTCGCGACCGCCGGGACTGCGATCAAGACGAACAGCGGTATGAGCCGGATTGAGACGAGGGCCGCGTACAAACTGGCGAGCAAGAGAAGCAAGTCGCGCGGTCGCACCTCAAGACGAGACCAACTGAGGGCCGCAAACGTGGCCAGCACAACCAGCAGGAAAGGCCAGTACTCTGGATGGTGAAAATTGGGCGAGGCCCATTCGGCGATGTACTTCTGCATGGCTGGGGAGCGGAGGGTCTCGATAGGGTAGAAGAACATCCGCAGGCCGTTGGGGTTCAGCGGCACGATCAGAACATCGAGTAAGAAGATCAGTGCCGGGATCCGCAAGCCGGACGGGCGCTGCTGCGAGCGGCCCAGCGCGCGTTCGATCCATTCTCCCACGAGGTACAAGGCTGAAAGAGCCAAGCCTACGGCGAATCCGGCGTGGAGGTTCACCCAGAGAAGAGTGAGTGGGAGAGTCCACCATAGAAGCTTAGGATTGCGCTCGGAGCGGTCGAGAATCAGCAGCCACAAGCTGGTCAAGAGGAGTGAAAGAACCTGTGGGCGCACTCCCCATACGGGTACGGTGGTCCAGGCTGCGACAAGCGTGGCAACACCTGCGACGTAGGTCGCAGGCCCGCAGCGAAGATACAACAGGAAGAACGCCGCCGTCAGGACTCCGGCAAAAATCAGGATCAACCCGCCCCATCCCGCGGTGCGTTCGAGCTCATACAGCAGAAGGTCGCTGAGCCATTCGTGTGCGACCCAGGACTGTCCCGCACGAGTGTAGGAGAAAGGATCGGTGTGGGGAACGCTTCTTTGTTCAGCGATGTACTGCCCAGTCTTGAGATGCCACCAGATGTCCGGGTCGGTCACATTGCGCGCGGCCATGGCGAACAGTCCGATGAATAGCGCCGTCAGGAAGACGTTTCTCGTCCGCAGAAGTTTCTTCACGGTGGCATGGATCATACCGCGCCTGGGGCGAAGATATAATCCGGAACTTAAGGAAGAAGACGAAGGAATACGTGAGCCGAAACAGACTCAAGACGTGGATTGCCGTTCTGATCGTCGGCATGCTGTGCATTCACGGCGTGCTCTTCTGGAAGGCGCGAGTCCTGGTTCGGCAGGGCTACCCGGACTTTACGATTTTCTATACGGCCGGGAAGATGTTGAAAGAGGGTCTAGGGCACAGTCTGTACGACGGCGCTTTGCAGTATGAAGTGCAGCAGACTTTTGCGGCGGGGGTGCGAATCCGGAAAGGGCCGCTGCCTTACAATCATCCGCCGTTTGAGGCTTTGATCTTTGAGCCGCTCGCCTCGCTCGATTACCCTACGGCGTACCTGGTCTGGAGTGCGATCAATCTTGCGATCTTAGGCTTGCTGCCTTTTCTGCTGCGCCGATACATTCCGGCGCTGGCGCAATGCCCTGCTTTTGTCTGGCCGCTGGTCTTGCTCGGTTTCTTCCCTGTCCTGGTTGCGCTGCTGCAGGGGCAGGACGTGATTTTGCTGCTTCTGCTGAACGCCCTGGCATTCACGGCTTTGAAGAGAAATGCTGACACGCTCGCCGGATGCTGGCTTGGCTTGAGCGTGTTCAAGTTCCAACTGATGGTGCCGCTCGTTTTGATTCTGCTGTGCTGGAAGCGGACGAAAGTGCTACAGAGTTTTCTTGTTATCGCGGCCGGGTTGTCTGCAATCTCGGTTGCCATTACCGGCTGGGCAGGAGCGGTGCGCTATCCCGGGTATGTCTTGCACGTTGAAAAATTCATGGAGAGGGACCGGATCGCCGTGGACATGCCGAACCTGCGTGGACTGCTCGAGGGTTGGTCTTTCGCTCGCGGGTTTCCTGGCGCCCATGTGATTACGGTTGCACTTTCTATCGGCCTGCTTGTGTGGATCGTCGTGCAAGGACGGGGCCGGACGGTTTCAAACAAACGGTTCGACGCGGAGTTCGACCTGCGATATTCCCTGGCGATGGTGGCGGCAGTGCTGGTCAGCTACCATGCATTTCCTTACGACCTTAGCCTGCTTGTGATTCCGGTGCTTCTGGTGGTCAACTACGCGATCGAAACGGCTCCGCTTCAGCGTTATAGAAACTGGGCTCTTATGCTGCCTGTGGGATTGCTCTTTCTTACTCCGGTTTACATGCTGCTTTGGATCCGATTCGATCACTTCAATCTGTTTGCTACGGTGTTGCTGCTGTGGACGTGGGGGATTGTGCGGGAGATTTCATCCCGCAGCGATTCACTGGAGACGCAACGACCATGACGAGGCGGGCTCAGGTCGGGTTGATGCTTGCTCTCGTCGCCGCGGCGAGCATGTGGTTTTATGTCGATCGAATCCTGGTGGGCTTTCAGGTTGCGGATGCAGCGGCGCGCGAGCGTCCGCGCGGCAATCTTTCTGATCTGTATCCGCGCTGGCTGGGGGCGCGGGAATTGCTGCTTCACCACCGCAATCCTTACGGCGACGACATAACGATCGAAATCCAGAAAGGATATTACGGACGCGCGCTCGATCCTGCCCGGCCTAACGATCCGAAAGATCAGCAGGGGTTCGCTTATCCCGTCTACGTAGTGTTCCTGCTGGCGCCGTTTGTCAGATTTCCATTTCACACAGTGCAGTTTGTCTTTTACTCAGCGCTGATCGCGCTGACCGCAGCGAGTGTCTGGATGTGGCTGCGCGTGCTGCGATGGCGGCTGCCCGTGCTTGCGACTGCCAGCTGCATCGCGCTCACGCTGGGAAGCTTTGCCGCGGTGCAGGGATTGAAACTGCAGCAGTTGAGCCTGCTGGTGGCTGCGCTTCTGGCCGGCGCGATGGCTTGCGTGGCCGGAGGTTTCCTGTTTTGCGGCGGAGTCTTGCTGGCGGCGGCATACCATCAAGCCGCAGCTGGCGTGGCCTTTGGTGGCTTGGCTGATCGTTTGGACGTTGAGCGACTGGAGAAATCGAAGACGCTTTCTGTTTGGGTTTGGTCTGGCGATGGCGCTGCTGCTCGGCGGCGCAGAAATTATTCTACCTGGTTGGTGGCGGCTGTTTGCCGATGCTCTCGGGCAATATCATCGCTACACTCAGAACCAGTCGGTGCTGCTGGTTCCGTGGGAGTATTCGGGAATCTTTATAGCCGCCGCCGTGATCGCTTGCGGGTTTCTTCTTTGGAAGCTGCGCATGGAACCTGCCGATAAGCAAAACTTCGGTCTCGCTATCTCTCTCGTGCTGGCCTTGACCGTGCTCGTGGTGCCCATGTACGCGCCTTATAACCAGGTGCTGCTTCTGCCGGCGATTCTGGTGCTGGTGCGGGATCGGACATCATTCATGTCGCGGTCGCGCGGAGTTCGCTTCCTCTATCTGGCGGCGGCTTTTGCTTTGGCGTGGCAGTGGATCGCGAGTTTGAGTTTGAGCTGCGCCTATTTGCTGGGATGGCGGGCGTGGGCGATCAGCGCGTGGAAAGTGCCGTTCTTCGCGACGTTCAGTTTGCCGGTATTCGTTTTCGCAGTCATCCTTCTTGCTGTGCAGGGTGCGCAGCGACGGACGCGAGTCCAAGAGAGCTCTGGTTAATCGACCACACTAGCTTCTTCGCGCCGCAGTGGAAACGCCACGCTCAAGAACAAGCCCAGCAGGGGAAGACTCATGAGCGCATACACGCCCCCTCTGAGCGTCCAGAGATGAAGTGGAGGCAGAAACAAGATTCCGAGCCAACCTAAGATTATCCAGTTCGCAGGGTTCCGTGCACCCGGCGTTCGCCTGGATGCACTGCGGAAGAGCAGGGCAATCGGCAACAGCAGAAGGCTGAGGTCGTGCGGGTTGAGGTGATAGCTGACCAGCAATGCAAACAATCACAGTGTTGGCGAAAGCCAGATCGAAGTCGTCTTTCTTATTCGGTGCGATCTTCTTCCATCCCCAGAGCGTCGCGATCAGCGCGGCTGCGCAAAGGATCGACAAACTTATGACGGCGCCGGAGGATTGGTCGCTGTGAAAGAAGAGGTAGATCAATCCCCGGAAATTCGCCATGGCCTGGGGAACGATTCCGGCGAATGGCTGGGCTTTCAGATGGAGCAGAAACTTTGGATAGATGAGGAAGACGGACCATCCGGAGATGGCGGCCGACAATCCGGCGAGCGCCAGCGCAGCCAGGCTAAAGCCCTTCACAAGCCCGGTTCGGACGTTTCTGCTTTGGGTCACGACCAGCACCAGCACTAACGGCAGCGCGAGTTGAAACTTGAAAAGTCCGAGACCCAGCCAGCAGCCGGCGGCGAACCCGCGGCCGCGCCGGAGAGCTGCAAAAGGCTAAAACTACCAACAACAGCAAGAGCAGAGAATCCTGACCCTGCAGAAAACAGAGCAACGTCGGAACGAAGGTGAGCGAGGCCGCCAGCGATAAGAGCCAATCCCAAGGCAGGATTTCTTTAGCCAGGCGGCGCACTGCCAATCCCTAGAAATGCCAGGTTCAGCAAAGACCACAGCAGATAGGCGTAGCGCAGCGGCAGCCACGCCACGGCGAGATAAACTGCGGCTTCAAAAGGCGGATGAATGTAGAGTGTGCCGACTCTTCCGGCGTAGCGGGCCTGGTATTGGCGCTGGAGGCCGGCATCATAGAGTTGGTGTCCGTGGCCCGAAGCGAGCATGCGCGCGGCACAATAAAAATCCGGGAAATCGGTGCCCTGCAGGGACGCTGCGGAGCGTGTCATCGGCAAAAGCCGCCAGGGCGGACACGAAGAGCGCAAATAATGAAAACTTTGGCTGCTGAGCTGACGGCCGTCTCGCGACTTGAGTCCCTGGAGAACACGCCGCCGCAGTCTATCGAACCGGTACGGGAAGCGCTACCGGCAGTCTCGACGAAAGCGCTCCCGAGGGGGCATAATTCCTCTGAATTATTCTTATTTGTGCTATTTCCGTGTAGTCTTGGGCAGGGGGCGGCGCCACATCCCATGGTCTTAAACGCGATAGGCCGGCCACAGTCGTCCGCTTCGGGAGTGTTCCCGGGGCTGGTGCTGGTGCAGGGCAATGAGCAGAAGAACATCGTGCTCAACCGCACGCCTTTCAGTGTGGGGCGCAAAATCGATAAGGATCTGGTTATCGCCGATCCGCGGGTGTCGCGCGATCACGCGCTCATCGTGCTGGAAGATGACGGATTCTTTCTAGTTGATCAGGGTAGCAAACACGGCACGTTCGTCAACGGGGAACGGATTCAGCGGCAAAAGCTGGAGCGCAACGACCGCCTGGAATTTGGCGCGCGCGATTCTGCCTATGCGATTTTCAATCCGGCGCACGGCACTTCGAACACGGCGCGCGAGTTCCTCAGCCAGATCTCCGAGATTCAGATCTCACAGGAGGCCAACGACCTCGAGAAGCTGACTCTCTTCCTGGAAGCGGCGCGCAAGTTGAACACCGCCGGCGTGCTCGACGAAATCCTCATGACCATGCTGGAGGTAACGCTGCGGCTGACGCGCGCCGAGCGCGGTTATGTCTTCCTGAAAGACGACGACGGCAGCCTGCGGCTGGCCGCGGGACGCAACAACAAGGGCGAGCCGCTGCTCGACGACAAGACCATTTCGCATTCCGCGCTGGAAGAATCGCTGCGGTCGAATTCCGAGTTTCTGCTTACTGATACCGGCAGTTCGCCGGAGCTGGCCGGCCGGCAGAGCATCGTTGCCTATGACCTGCGTACCGTGATTTGCATTCCGCTGCGCAAGCGGCAGGTGCAAGCCAAAGTACGCGAACAAATGACGATGGTCCCGGGCGCGCCCTCCGCCGAAGTGACGGGAGTTCTGTATGTCGACTCGCGCTTTGCATCGCGTGAATTCTCCGGTGTGGGCCACGATATTCTGCGTGCGATCGCGACTGAAGCGGCGTCTTTGATCGAGAACGCCCGCCTGGTGCAGGCCGAGGAAGAATCCCGGCGCTACCAGCAGGAACTCACGATTGCCGCCAGCATCCAGCAGCGGCTGATGCAGGTGAAAATTCCCGACGTGCCGTTTGCCAAATTGCGCGGAAAGAATCTGTCTTGCAAGGAAATTGGCGGAGACTTCTTCGATGCGGTCCATACCAAGGAGGGCCTGGCGGTAGTGCTGGCCGATGTCAGCGGCAAGGGAGTCTCGGCGGCGCTGCTGGCTTCCACTTTGCAGGGAATGATCTATTCGCATTTGAGTTCGGGCATGCCTTTGCTCGAGGTGGTCTCCGCGGTGAACCATTTCTTCAGCGAGAAACTGGTGGGAGAAAAGTATGCGACCGTCCTGCTGGTTCTGCTGCGCCGGGACGGCGATCTGGAATATGTCAATTGCGGGCACGTGCAGCCGCTGCTGGTTTGCGCTGGAGAAGTGATGCGTCCGCCGCACGGCAATGTGCCGGTAGGGTTACTGCCCGATGCCACGTTTGAGAGCGCCCGCTGCCAGCTCAAATCGGGTGACCGCTTTATTCTGGTGACCGATGGCGTGACCGAGGCGGAAAATGCGATGGGCGATTTCTTCGAGGACTCGCGGCTGGAAGCGACTGCGGCCAAGAATCCCACGCTGGAAGGCATCTTTTCCGCAGTCTCGCAGTTCTGCGCTGGAAATCCCCTCAGCGACGATTGCACCGTGGTGGAACTGATTTACTCGCACGCCGGCCCGGTGTCGTCGGTCTAGACCACCGTGACTGTGTAGTCCTTACCCTCCCAGCGATTCTCCTGTGTCCAAAGAAATGTGAACACGATCTGGCTTCCTGCGGGCAGCGAAGCAGTCGGCAGGTCGAGTATGTGGAGGCCCAGGCCGGTGTCACGGGTGTTTGTGTCGTGCGCGCTGTTCCAGCCGTCAATGCTCCAGTGCACCAGCGCGGGATCGAGCAACTTGATGCGGAGTTTCTTGTGACGCGGAATAGAGCGAGGCTTGTTGTTAATCCTCCATCCCGAGAACTCTCGCGTTGGTTTTTCAACCTGGTAGCGTTGCACCGTCTGCGGGGCCTGGTCGAAAATTTTTCCGTCGCGCAGGGAGCGGCGCAACTTGATGTATTCGGAGTGCGCCCAGACCAACGGACACGCAGATCCAGTGGGCTTGCCGCGGAACAGTTCGAGGCTGGGAATATCGTCGGCATCCCAGACTTGCTCGGGCAGGAGTCGGCTGTGCCCCACGGTGCAATTCTCCATCATCGTAAGCAAAGCCTCGGCTTCGCCGGTGCGACCTGCTGCCAGTTCATAGTGAGCGCGCTCCCCGGCCAGCAGAGGCCAGGGGCGTCCAATGCCGGTGCCGTTGAAGGGCGATCCATCCTTGTGCTCGCCGTAGCCGTCGCCGTTATAGCGGTACCAGCAGGGGCCCTGCGGCAGTTGCACGCGGAGCAGAGCGTCGATGACTTTGATGGTATTGAGGATGCGCGGATCGTGAGGCGCGCGCAATCCGAAGCGCACCAGAGCCAGCGCATCCGGACTGATGATATGCGATGCGCGTTCCCCATCTTCTCCCGGGGGACGGTTCTTAATCGGCACAAAGCCTTGCGTCGGTGAAGCCGCGCCATCGGTGTCTGGCGGAGCGATGCGCACGTAGTAGCCTTCCACGCCAACTTGCTGGGCAAGATCGCCGCCGGTCGCATAGATCCAGCGTTCGATGTTGTCATTCCAGGCGTCGGCAGTGTCACGCAGGATAGGAGCGACATCGGAGTGACCGGTTAATTCGGCGATGTCTGCTGCAGCCAACAGCGCAGAAATTTCTGCGGCCAGAGTGAAGGGGGAATAGCCCGCGTCTTCTTCCCAGCGATCCTGCTGCGTAACCGGACCGTTGCGCAGAATAAAACTCGCGGCTTTGCGCACCATGGGCCACCAGCGTTCGAGCTTGCCCATCCCGGGCGCGTTTTTGCGGCGCAGCAGATCGAGCAACAGGATGGGGAAGGCCGTTTCGTCCATCTGCACGCCGGTCCAATAAGATCGCCCGTCGAGCCAGAGATTCTGCGCCCAGTTGCCTGCGGCTTCCTGCGTGGATTCGAGGTAGCGAAGCACTCTGACGGCCTCGGAATCGGCGCCAGCGGCCAGCAACGCTCCCGCAGTCTCGACCAGGTCGCGCGGCCAGACCAGGTGATAGCCGCCGAGGTCCTCGTCACCTTTGTCGAATCCCCACGGAATCGAAAGGCTGGCGATGATCCCGCCCAGAAAGTCCTTGGACTCGTGCGTGCGCAGGACTCCCGTCGACGCGCGGTAGAGATCGTTCTCGCGTTTCGGTTCATCGAGCTTGAGCAGCGTATTCTGCCAGTTTTTCCACTGGAAGACGTAATGCTCGCGAAGCTCGCCGTAATCTTCCTGCAGGCTGGATCGCACTTGTTGTCCTGCCTCCGTCGACCTCGTTCCAAAACCCAGAGACAGCACGAACTCTCCATTGCAGGCTGCGAGGTCAATTTCTCCGGTGCAGGCCAGGTTGCCATTTTCTGCGCGGTCGTACTCCCACTCCATCTGGAAATGGGTCGAGATATCCTGCCATCCGTCGGAGGCGCCCACGAATCCGACCGACATCTTTTTCCAGGGGGCCGAGCTGCCGAGGGCCAAAGCAGTTCCGTCGTTCTCCGCGAAGAACAAGGGAAGTCCTTTGTAATCGCCGACCCAGCCCGTATTGTGGTAACCGCAGTTGGCGAGGTGAGGCGAGAGCAACGCGTAAAGATGGTAGTCACAGAGATGCCCCTGCAGCGGTTCAAAGCGGATTTTTTGGAGCAGTACGTTGCGGTAAGGATCGGTGAAAACTTCTTTGTGGATGCGATAGCGGCCACCGATTTCGGTATTCGTCAGTTCAAAGGCCGGGACGCCCGGCTCGAAAGGACAGTTCTCAAACGTGCAATGGCGCTTCTCTTCAGAAAAGAAACTTCGGCCATCGGTGACCAGGAGGCCGAGATCGCGAGTGCAAGCTTGGTCTACTCGTGGGAAGTACACCTCATTCAGAATGCCGTGGCTCAGCGTGAACCAGACTTTGCTGTGCTGGTTCAGCGCGGTGCCGACGGCGGTCTTGGCGCTCGAGGTCCAGCGGGGTGGAATGCCCGGCCAGCCGGAAGCGTAGCGTACAGAATCACTCATGAAATTTTCGTCCTAGGGCGTTCTGCCGGACTACAAGCCAATCGCAGAACAGGGATACTCGAGGCACTCCCACCACAATGGGATGGGCTCAACGCCGATTAGTTGCATTGCAGCGGACGGTGCAAAGAGTAATGTTAAATCGCCCACAAACCAACCGCAAAGGAAGAACTCGAGCCTCCCCTGAGCTGACAATTTCCGCGACACTCTTTTTTGCGGGAGATTGCGTGTCTGCAACTCTCAGTCGCATTTCAGCCATAGGGGGTTCGGCTTGTTCATCAGAAATTCACCCGTTTGTAACCATACTGTAATATTACGCCGATAAAAACGAGGACATCCATCTTTGGGAGGATTCATCGAGCCATGCGCAGACTTACGCTGCTTTTGTTGTGCGCTTTTGTAGCCTTGCCCGTGGTAGGGCAGACCACGCTGAACGGAGCGGGTGCGACGTTCCCTTATCCCATGTATTCCAAGTGGTTCAATGAATACCACAAACTGCACCCCGACATTCAGATCAACTACCAGTCCATTGGGAGCGGCGGCGGGATTCGCCAGGTGACGGAAGGTACGGTGGATTTCGGCGCCAGCGACATGCCGATGACGGACGGTCAGCTTACGGAAGCAGAAGGCAAATTGAAAACCAAGGTTCTCAACATTCCAAGCGTGCTGGGCGCGGACGTGCCGGCCTACAACATTCCGGGTGTGAGCGGGGAGGTGAAGTTTACCCCAGATGCCCTGGCGGGAATCTTTCTGGGCAAGATTACCAAGTGGAATGACAAAGCTATTACCAGCGTAAATCCCGGTGTGAATTTTCCCGACAAAGACATCATCGTGGTTCATCGCTCCGACGGCAGCGGTACCACCTTCATCTGGACCGACTATCTGTCGAAGGTCAGCCCGGAGTGGGAGAGCAAGGTCGGCAGGAACACCTCGGTGCAGTGGCCGGTTGGGCTGGGTGGAAAGGGCAATGAAGGAGTGGCGGGTTCAATTCGGCAATTGTCGGGGGCGATCGGCTACGTCGAGTTGATCTACGCCGTGCAGAATAATATTCCTTACGGCATCGTGAAAAACTCAGCGGGAAACTTTGTGAAGGCTTCCCTGGAGAGTGTTACAGCAGCGGCTGCGTCAGCTCCCAAAATGCCGGCGGATTTTCGCGTCTCCATCACCAACGCTCCGGGCAAGGACGCCTATCCTATCTCGAGTTTCACCTGGTTGCTGATCCCCGAGCAGTCAAAAAACGGCGCCAGCGCGAAGATTCTCGTCGACTTTCTGAAGTGGATGATGACGGACGGGCAGAAGATGACGGCTGCTCTCTCCTATGCTCCGCTACCGGAAAGCGTTGTGCAAAAGGAGAAAGAGGCGATCAAGCAGGTTCGATAGGACAAGCCGTGCGGAACAGGCAGGACGGGCGAGGTTCTCGCGCCTGGCGACTTGTGATACTACCGGCGTATCAGATGGTACGCTGCCATTCCCGACGCGCCGGATTGTTTTCCGCGCGGGACCACATGTGGGACGATCCGTCACGTGGCTCTTTTGATTCGCCATTCTGCACCCCGCAGGGCAGATGTTTTATACTGAATCGTCGTAGAGCCGTTTCCCCTCGGCAACAAAAGATCGCAAAAATGAAGGCGTAGCACCCTCGCACATGGCTCGTCTTTCTTTGGAAAATCCTGCGTATTATCTCAACCGCGATACCTCCTGGCTCGCGTTCAACCGGCGTGTGCTCGAAGAAGCCCAGGACGAGGGCAATCCGCTCCTGGAGCGGCTGAAGTTCCTGGCCATCTCCGCCAGCAATCTGGATGAGTTCTTCGAGATTCGTGTGGCCGCTATGGTGCAGCAGATCGAGGACGGCTATAACGAGGCCGGCCCCGACGGGTTGACCCTGACCGAGAAGCGCGAGATTCTAGCGCGTCAAACTCACAAATTCGTCGACGACCAGTACGAATGCTGGAACGCTCTACGCCCTGCCCTGGCCGAGCATGGAATTCGCTTGCTGAGCCTGCACGAGCTGGACGCGGAGGCCCGGCGGTTCGTTGACCAATATTGCGAAAAAGAACTGGATCCTCTGCTCACCCCGGTCACCGTCGATCCAACTCATCCCTTTCCGCGGGTTATCAACAAGGCGCTGTGCCTGGGATTTCTTTTGCGCCGGCGTCGCCGCTCCGCGCTCACCTACACCGGCGTCGTGTCGGTGCCCCGCGCGCTGCCCCGTCTGGTGCAGCTGCCTTCGGATACTACGACTGACTTCATCTTTCTCGCCGACCTGGTCGCGCATCACGCCCAGAACATGTATCACGGCTACGACATTGTTTCCTCAGCGCCGTTCCGCGTGACCCGCAACAGCAATCTTTATCTGCAGGAAGAAGAAGCGCGCAATCTTCTCGAATCCGTCCGGGCGGAGTTGCACAACCGCCGCAAAGGCGACGCGGTCCGCATGGAAATTGAAGCCGATGCCGATCCTGAAATCATCGATCGCCTCCGAACCGTGTTCGAACTCGATCCCTGGCAGGTGTTTCCGGTGAACGGGCCGGTCAATCTTTCGCGGCTGTTTAACGTCTACGAGCAGACGCAGCGTCCGGATCTGAAGTATCGCAGCTTTGCCCCGCGCGAATTGAGGCTTACAGCCAAGTCGCAGAATCTGTTCGAGGAACTGCGGCGGCACGACGTTCTGCTGCATCATCCTTACGATTCCTACGATGCGGTGGTGTCGTTCATCGAGTCGGCGGCAGAGGACGAGCACGTACTTTCAATCAAGCAGACGCTCTACCGCACCAGCGAGCACTCTTTGATTGTTCCGTCGCTCATGGATGCAGCGTCGCGCAAGGAAGTGACCGCGGTGGTCGAGTTGAAGGCGCGTTTCGACGAAGCCCACAACATTCGCTGGGCGCGCGAGATGGAAGATGCCGGAGTGCAGGTGTTTCACGGGCTGGTTGGGCTGAAGACGCATTGCAAGCTTTCACTGCTGGTGCGCCGCGATCCCGATGGCGTTCGCAGCTACGCCCACATCGGAACCGGCAACTATAACGCTACCACGGCGCGCATCTACACGGATCTCAGCTTGTTCACGGCGAATCCTGAAGTTACCCGCGCGGTTCATGACGTTTTCAGTTTTCTCACTGCGTACGCCGAGAATCCCAGCTATGACCCACTGCTGGTGGCGCCGCTTGATCTCGCCGAAAAAGTGATTGCGCT
This sequence comes from uncultured Acidobacteriaceae bacterium, assembly GCA_963743115.1. Taxonomy (GTDB): domain Bacteria; phylum Acidobacteriota; class Terriglobia; order Terriglobales; family Acidobacteriaceae; genus Sulfotelmatobacter. The sequence continues at coordinate 58,838 of CAVUOM010000008.1, forward strand.
CATCGACCGCGAGGCCGATCACGCGCGGCAAGGCCGCCCCGCGCGCATCATCGCCAAGATGAACGCCCTGCTCGACAAGAACATCATCCAGGCTTTGTATCGCGCTTCTCAGGCCGGAGTGGAAATTGATCTGATCGTGCGCGGCATTTGCGCCCTGCGGCCGGGCGTGCGGGGAGTGAGTGACCGCATCCGGGTGCGCAGTATCGTGGGGCGTTTTCTCGAGCACAGCCGGATTTACTACTTCGCGAACGGCGACGAGGAAGAAATCTACATCGGCAGCGCCGACTGGATGCCGCGCAATCTTTACGAGCGCGTCGAAGTGCTGGTGCCTCTGCGCGACGAATTTCTGCGCGAGCGCGTGCGCCGCGAGATTCTCGACGCCTATCTCGCGGATAATCGCAAGGCTCGCATCCTGTTACGGGATGCAACTTACATTCGAGCCTGGCAGCCGATGCATGGCAAACGCAATCGCAAGCCGCCGACGGGCGCAGCTGCCTTCAGCGCGCAGGATTTTCTGATCAGCGTCGCGGAAGGCAAGCAGGCAGCGGATTTCGCAATACCTCCGCAGCTCCCGGCGGCGAAACGCAAAGCTCCCGCCGGAAGAGTACGATAACCGGGAGAACGATAGCCCGAGAGAACGATAATTCCCAATGATTATTTATTTTCTACGTCATGCCAGCGCCGGCGAACCCTTCGCTAATCCGAAGAAGGACGAGAAGCGCGCGCTCGATAAAGATGGCATCGAGCAGTGCGGCTACGTCGGCCGCGCCCTGGCGGCAATCGAAGCGCAGGTGGATTGCATTATTTCGAGCCCGCTGAAGCGCGCCACCCAAACCGCTTCGCTGGTCGGCAACGAGATGGGATACGAAGGCAAGCTGCAGATCGAGACCGCGCTGCGTCCGGGTGCGACCTTCGCCGACTTCCGCCGTCTGCTGGAAAAGTACGCGAAGCAGGAATCGATCATGGTCGTCGGACACAATCCCAACCTCAGCCAGTTCCTCGGCACCGTAATCAGCGAGTCCGGCTGTGAAGCTTCGGTGGAACTGAAAAAAGGAGCCGTCGCCCGGGTTGACATGCGCCGCAGTTCCGGCACGCTGATGTGGTGCCTGACGCCGAAAGCGTTGCGCACTCTCTACACTGCGGCGGTGGAAAGTTCGCGTCCGAACACCTCGCGGAAATAAGCGCAGTCCTTCTCGATCGCCCACAGTTCCAGGTCCACTCCCATGCGCCGGCGGGGCACCAGCGTCAGACGAATTTCCGCGGCGCGCTGGCTCACGCGCACCTTTTGCACAGCGCGGCTGCGGCCCAGGTTCAAGGAGCGCGCCAGGCGCAGCAGCAGAATCGCTTTCTGCACTCCGGCGCGTTCTGCCGGATCGATCGCTTTCATCGGGCCGTCTTCCATCGCGGGTCGCGACTTTCCCAGATAGCGCGCGATGGCGGCGATAATTCGCCGCTGCTGCGGCGTGTAACCCAGAATCTCCGAGTTCGAAATGATGTAATACGTGTGCCGGTGATGGCCGTTGCGATTCACGTAGTCGCCCACTTCGTAGAGCATGGCCGCCGCCGAGAGCCACTCGCGGAATTCCGGCGCCAGACCCGTGCACCGAACGCAGCGCCGAGAACAAGAACATGGCGGAGCTCGCGCACATCGAGCGCGTGTTTCATGTCGACGTTGTAGTGAGCGACGGCCCGGGTGATCGATTCCCAGCGTTCCGATTCAATCTGTTTTCCCGAGCGCGTGCTGTGGTCATGTTCAGCCGCCATCTGCGCCAGCAGCCCATCGCGCAGGCCCAGCGGGGAATAGCGAAAACCTTTGAGATGGCAGCGATCGAGCAATTCGTGATAAACGATCGCACCGGCGACGATGATTTCCGCCCGCCGCGGACCGATGCCTTCAATCTGTTGCCGTTCGTCTACCGGCAGGCGCGACAGCTGCTTGGCGATTCGCGTCATCTCCGCGCGGGAGACGACTGAGCGCTGGCGGCTTCCGTTTTTCCGCAGATGGCTGGCGGCCGCGGCCAGCGCCGCCGCGGTTCCAGACGTGGCAATCACGTTCTTGACTTTCGCCGCCACCACGCGCGATGCGATGCGGTTCACTTCGCGCGCCACGAAGCCTTGCAGCCGTTTGAGTTCGCCCTTGCGCGGCGGATCGTGGCTGAGAAATTCATCGGTCAGGCGAACCGCGCCCAGCGGCAAACTCACCATGTCGCGGATGTGTCCGCGCCCGGAAACCGTCAGCTCGCAGCTTCCGCCGCCCAGATCAATCATCAACGCGGGCGAACTATCCACCCGGAGATTGGCGACCAGTCCCAGATGAATCAGACGGGCTTCTTCCAGCCCCGAGATAATTTCGACCTTCCACCCCGTGGCCGACCGAACCCACTCCAGAAAAGCTTGCGAATTGCGGGCGTCGCGAAGTGCGCTGGTGGCGACCACGCGCACCGGATCGGTGACTACTTGCTGTGTGGCGCGGTGAAAGCGGCGCAGAACCTTCACCGTCTCCGCCATCGATTCGGGAGTGAGAAAGCCGGAACGAAAAACGCCTTCGCCGAGCCTCGTGACTTCGCGGTCTTCGTGGATGGAACGAAGGCGTCCGCGGGTGAGGCGCGCAATCTTCAGCCGGACGGAATTGGAACCGATATCAACCGCGGCAAACGTTGGCATGAGCGAAGGCCAACAGTTTACATGTGAACTGCCGCTCGGTCATCCGGCTTATGTCCGGGCACGGCTGTCTTAACGCGGCTCCTTTACGCCGCCGAGGTTTCTGGGTCCGTTGGCTTTGCTTTCGCTCGAGCGGGCGGTTGGGCAGGGCGTTCTGGAGCGGGAACTGGCTTGGCTCGCATGGGCGACAGCACCGCAACCGCATGGCGAAATTTTGCTCCCGTCACATTGTGCAGTTCCGCCACCAGGGGCGACTCCTGCACTTCGCCGAGATGCTCGGATGTTGTTTGCGTCAGCGTGAGCCAGTCATGCCAATCGCCCAAGGCGTCTTGAATACGCTTCACTCCGGCGATGAACTGTTGCGCTTTTGCCGAAGTCTCGGCGAACTCGGCCGCGTAACGCGCGCGCTTACTCAGGATTCTGTATTTGTGAAGCAGCGCTTCCGTGACGGGCGCGTCTTCCTGGTTGATCCCTTCCAGCATTGCTGTGGCGACCGCCAGAGGATCGCGGCTCGCTTCCGGATGAAAGTTCTTCCCGGCGCGCTTCAGGCGTTTGCGAATCTCGCGGACAGTGTCTTCATCGACTGCCTTCCGTAGCTTCTTTTCCTGCTGCGCCCGCAGTTCGATCAGATGGTTTACGAGTTGCGTCTTGCGCCGCGGTTCTTGCGGGATCTTCAAGCTGCGCAAAGCGGCTAATTGCACGTCCAGGTCGCGCACCTTGCCGGCACGCTTGCGAATCCGGCCCAGCAATTTCAGAAGCTTTTTCTGATTCCGGTCCATCTTGGGCGAGAGCTCGCCCAGCAGAATCTGAAGACGGCGCGTGCCGGTGCGGAAACGGTGCACGTTCTCCGCGCGAGGTTTCGAGGAAAGCTTGACCAAGTCCTGTTCAAGCTTCTGAAAAACCACGCGGCTGCGCTTTGGCGCGATCGGCATAACGTAGAAAAGACAATCGAACCGGGAGATGAAAATACAGGCTTGCGGGGGAAAAGGCAACCTGCAAGAAGTCTTAATTTTAACATCCTGTTAACAGGATTCTGCTACCGTGAGGCAAGCATGGCCTTTTCTGCATTACCTCGGCCCGATATGCCGGTTCCGCAACCTGTTGAAGCGACGAAGGTTAGTGACCTCCCTCCAGCGGGACGGCCAGCCGAACCTTTTCTTCGCGGGAACCGCGGCGAAACCGGCGACCGGGTGTTCAAAGTCGCCATGCTGCTGTGCGGGTTGGCCGTGCTGGCAACGCTCGTGCTGATCGTCTACGAGTTGATGCTGCGCTCCGGACCTTCCTGGCATGCCTTCGGATTCAAATTCTTCGCTGGGCATGATTGGGACCCGGTGAACGAAAAATTCGGCGCTATGCCGTTCATCTACGGAACCTTGGTCTCTTCGTTTCTCGCCTTGCTCATCGCCGTGCCGCTTTCGATTGGAGTCGCGGTGTTCACCACCGAGATGTGTCCCAAGGCGCTGCGCGGGCCGCTCTCGTTCTTTGTGGAGTTGCTGGCCGCGATTCCGAGCGTGGTGTACGGACTGTGGGCGATCTTTGTCTTGGTTCCGATCCTCAGCAACTACGTCGAACCTTTTCTAGCCCGCACTTTGGGCTGGACCGGTTTCTTCGACGGTCCGCCTTACGGCATCAGCATGCTGGCGGCGGGAATCATCCTGGCCATCATGATCATCCCCATCATTTCTTCGATCACGCGGGAGGTGCTGATGGTGGTGCCGCAGCACCAGCGGGAGGCCGCGCTCGCCCTCGGCGCCACGCGCTGGGAGATGATTCGCGTCGGAGTGCTGCGCAATGCGCGCGCCGGAATCATGGGCGGCATCATTCTGGGCCTGGGTCGCGCCTTGGGAGAAACCATGGCCGTGACCATGGTGATCGGCAACCGGCCGGAGATTGCGAAGTCGCTGTTCGCGCCGGGCTACACCATGGCCAGCGTGCTGGCCAACGAGTTCAGCGAGGCCACCGGCGATGTTTATCTCTCCGCTCTGATCGAGATTGGCCTGGCGCTGTTCCTGGTTACGATCGTGGTCAACGCGCTGGCACGATTGCTGGTGTGGACCGTCACTCGCGGCCAGCCTTCGAGGGCCAATGCCTGAGACCACGCATACTGCCGCGCTCCATACCGTCGCGCCCATCGCCTTGCGGCGCCGCATCACCGACCATGTCATGACCGGCGTGGCCGTGCTTACGGTCATCCTGGTGCTTGTGCCGTTGTTTGCGATCTTCGCCTACCTTGTTTATCGCGGCATCGGGTCGATCAACTGGGCCTTCCTCACGCAGACTCCGAAGCCGGTGGGCGAAGCGGGCGGCGGAATGGCCAACGCCATTGTCGGCTCCGCCTTCATTCTCGCGCTGGCCAGCATTCTGGGAGTGCCGGTGGGCGTGGGTGCGGGCATCTACCTCGCGGAATATGGCCGCAACCGCTTCGGCGACGTCATTCGCTTCACCGCCGACGTGCTGAATGGCGTGCCTTCGATCGTGATCGGCATCGTGGCTTACGCTATTGTCGTTCTTACCCAGAAGCACTTCTCCGCGTTGGCCGGCGGAGTCGCTCTGGCCATCATGATGATTCCCACGATTACTCGCACGACGGAAGAGATGCTTCTGCTGGTGCCGCAGGCTTTGCGCGAAGCCGCGTACGGGCTGGGGATTCCACGCTGGCGCACCACGCTCTCCATCACGTTGCGCACTGCGACCTCCGGCGTGATTACGGGAATTATGCTGGCCTTCGCGCGGGTCGCGGGGGAGACTGCTCCGCTGCTGTTTACGGCGTTCGGGAATCAGTTCTGGAATCTGAAAGTGAACGAGCCGACCGCCGCGCTGCCGCTGCAAATATTCAGCTACGCCATTTCTCCTTACGATGAATGGCACCGGCAGGCGTGGGCCGGAGCCCTCGTGCTCATCATCCTCATTGTTACTGCGGTCGCGGCTGTGCGCTTCGCCGTACGCCGTGGTACCTTCGGAGCGGCATAGTTTATGGGCGTTGGAATCCAGGTCGAAAACCTGAATGCCTGGTACGGCAAGACGCAGGCGCTGTACGACGTCAAGCTGACGGTGGCGGCGAACCACGCCACGGCGCTGATTGGACCCTCGGGTTGCGGCAAGTCGACGTTCATTCGCTGCCTGAACCGCATGCACGAGACCATCCCTGAGGCGCGGGTGACGGGCAGCTGTGCACATCGGCGAAATCAACGCCTACAACGGCACTTCGGCGACCCAGCTTCGCCGCCGGGTTGGCATGGTGTTTCAGAAGGCCAATCCATTCCCCACCATGTCGATCTACGACAACGTCGCTTCGGGATTGAAGCTGAACGGTTTTCACGATCGCGGCAAGCTTGACGACATCGTGCATCGATCGCTCGATTCTGCCGCGCTGTGGGACGAAGTAAAAGATCAGGTTCACAAGAAGTCGGGCGCCAGCCTTTCGGGCGGCCAGCAGCAGCGGCTCTGCATTGCCCGCGCTCTGGCAGTCGAACCCGAAGTGCTGCTGATGGATGAGCCTTGTTCGGCGCTCGATCCCATCTCCACCGGAAAGATCGAAGAGTTGATCTTTCAGCTGAAAGAGCGGTATACGATAGTGATCGTGACGCACAACATGCAGCAGGCCGCGCGCGTCGCCGAGTTTACCGGGTTCTTCCTGCTGGGCCGGATGATTGAGTTCGATAAGACGGAAAAAATTTTCACCAAACCGTCGGATAAGAAGACGGAAGACTACATCACCGGCAGATTTGGATAAGGTTTTCAAAGAAGAAAGGTTCGTATAATGCGCACGCGTTTTCAGCAAGGGCTCGACGATCTGCGCCAGAGGCTGCTCCGCATGGGTGGACTGGCGGAACAGGCGGTGGATCGCGCCCGTCAGGCCTATGTCGATCGCGATCTCACCCGCTGCCAGATGGTTCTCGAGGGCGAGAGCCTTATCAACACGGCAGAGCGCGAGATTGACGAGGCTGCCTTCGATCTGCTGGCAATGCAGCAACCGATGGCAGTCGATCTGCGTTTCATCCTCGCCGTCACCAAAATCAATTCTGACCTCGAGCGCGTCGGCGACCAGGCGGTCAACATTGCCGAGCGTGTGATGGACATGGTCGAGCTTCCTGCGGCGGACCTACCCGTTGATATCGCGCGCATGGGCGCAGCGGTTAGCGCCATGGTGCGTCGGGCACTGGAGTCGTTCATCGAAGGCAAGGCAGAACTCGCCCAGGCCGTGCTCGAGATGGATAGCGTTGTCGATCGCATGAAAGACGACGCTTTCATCCAGTTGGTGAAGACGATGAACCAGCGTCCGGAAGTGGTGCGGCAGGCCCTCGATGCGCTGCTCGTGGCTCGCAACCTGGAGCGCGTCGCCGACCACGCCACCAACATCGCCGAGGATGTCATCTTCTGGGTGCAGGGCGCCGACGTTCGCCACAATGCGAGTGCGGATGAGCACTCCGAGCACTCGCCAACTCACGAAGCGCCGACGCGCGCCTCCGGAGTCTGAGAATTTCTCCGAGCGCCTGTCATCCTGAGCGGAGCGGAATGATTCGCAAAGCGAATCAGTCCGCGCAGTCGAAGGATCCCTTGCACCCTTCAGCGCCCTCGGCCTCGCTGGGCGTTTCTATCACAGGGCTCCCGGCTGCCTTTCTTGCCTCGGACTTTTTTGACCCCAGAGCCCTGCCTGCATTACGCTCATCTTTCTCCACTTGTCGCAGGCAAATCCCGCGGAGGTTCCGTGACTCGATTCTCCCGTATTGTTCTCTCGGCTGCATTTCTCGCGTTGCAAATTCCGTTCCTGCTCGCACAAGTACCTAAGCCTGAGGATGGGTCGATCTCGCTGCCCACCAGCAAGCGCCTGACGATCCCCACGCCCGGCCGCATCGGCGCACCAACAGCTTTCCCGCCACGATCGCGATCAGCCCGGATGGCCGCTACGCCGCGCTCTTGAACAACGGCTATGGCACGCAGGAAACCATGGCCATGCAATCGATTGCGGTGCTCGATCTGAAGACGAATCAGATCACCGAATTTCCCGACAAGCGCTTCGGCGAAGACGTCCACCAGAGCTACTTTCTCGGTTTAGTCTTCGGCTCCGATGGCAAACATCTCTACGCTTCGGTCGGTTCGATCACTGATCCTACGGGGGAGAAGCCGGGAGACACCGGCAATGGCATCGCGGTTTACAGCTTCGCCGACGGCAAAGTCGCGCCCGAACGATTCATCGCCATTGCACCGCAGGCGCTCGGCTCGCAGGCAAAGAAAGTCGCAATCGGTTTGCAGAAGACGCGCCCCGGGAACTGCGATTCCTTATCCGGCAGGTTTGGCGCTGGTTTCCTCCGGCGGCCACGACCATCTTCTCGTGGCCAACAATCTTTCCGACAATGCGGTGCTGCTCGATATTGCGAGCGGCAAGGTGCTGCAACGTTTCGACCTGAGCACGACGCGCTTTGGTGCCCTCATCTTTTCCCTACACCGTCGTAGCCACGCGCGATGGCCGCCGCGCCTGGTGCAGCTTGTGGAATGCATCCCGCGTCGCCGAGCTTGATCTGGCTACTGGCAAGGTCGTCCGCTGGATCAAGTTCGAAGAACCTGATGATCCGATTGCCCCCGGCTCGCATCCCACTGCGCTACTGCTAAGTCCCGACGAGAAGCTGCTCTACGTGGCCCTATCGAACATTGATAAGGTCGCCCTCGTTTCGACCAAGAGCGCCCAAGTCGTCAGCCTTTTGAGCACCGCGGTTCAGAATCAACGATACTCAGGAACCTATCCCAGCGCCTTGGCCCAGTCCGCGGACGGCAAGGTGCTGTTCGTAGCCGATGCATCCATGAATGCGGTTGCGGTGTTCGGGGTGTCGAGCTTGAGCGAAGAGACTCTGCCCGGAGGCGGTGGCTCCGCCTTCGGCTTCATCCCCACCGACTGGTACCCGAGCGCCCTCGCCGTCCACGGCGACGACCTGCTCATCGCCACCGCCAAGGGCCAAGGCACGCGCCCCAACAAGGGCCCCGGCAAGACTGCGTGGGAAGTCCGCCACCACGAGCATCCCTACATTCCCACGCTGCTGCGCGGCTCGATCGCGCGGCTGAATATTCCCACCACGCTCGGCAAGCTCGACGAACTCACCCGCGTCGTCGAGCACGACAACCTGCTGCACAACGATCCTGGAACAATCCAATTCGCGGGCGGCAAGAATCCTATCAAGCACGTCATCTACGTCATCAAGGAAAACCGCACCTACGATCAGATTCTCGGCGATCTGAAATCGGGCGACAAGCCGGTGGGCGATGGCGACCCTTCTCTCACCATGTATGGCGCCGACATCACGCCCAACGAGCACAAGCTGGCCCTGCAATTCGGCGTGCTCGACAATTTCTACGACAGCGGAGAAGTTTCCGGCGACGGCCATCTCTGGTCAACCGCCGCCATCACCAGCGATTACAACGAAAAAACCTGGCAGATCGCCTACCGCGGCAAAGAACGCACCTATGACTTCCAGGGCACGGTCGCCGATGAGTACCCGCTCGAGCACAACCAGCCGGATATCGATGATCCTGGCACCGGCTTTCTCTGGGACAACGTCGCCCGAAACGACCTGACTTATCGCGACTACGGCGAATTCGTGAACGCCAAGTGGTGCAATAAAACTCGCAAGGCAGCCACTCCGAAGCAGGGAACTCCTTCGGCGCAGGAAGCCGCATGCCCGCGCACCGAACTTCAGCAGGGAGATCCTCTGCCGCCCAATGTCGGCGACCCACACGCCGGGCCGAGTCCGTTTCCGTGGACGGTGCCTCTTTTCAACGGCGTCAAGCCTACCAAGGCTGTGCTGCGCGATCACTTCGATCCGCTGTTTCCGGATTTCAACACGGATTATCCCGACCAGCTTCGCGCCGATGAATTCCTCAACGAGTTCGAAGCGTATTCCCGCGCTCGCCGGGAAAACGAAAGCGCCGAGTTTCAGCTCCCGGCATTCGTCCTGCTCTATCTTCCCGACGATCACACCGGCGGCACGCGGCCCGAGCACCCGCGCCCGGCGGCCTCGGTGGCTGACAATGATCTTGCCCTGGGACGCGTCGTCGATGCCGTTTCCCACAGCCCGTACTGGGATGACACAGCCATCTTCGTCCTCGAAGACGACGCGCAAGACGGCGGCGACCACGTCGACGCCCACCGCTCCATCGCTTTCGTCGTCAGCAAGTATTCGCCAGGAACCGCGGCCGAGCCCTACCTCGAGCACCGCTTCTACACCACGGTCAACATGATTCACACTATGGAAATGCTGTTAGGCCTGCCCCCGATGAACCAGAACGACGCCTACGCTCCGGCGATGGGACGAATGTTCTCCGGCGCGGGCGACCAGCCCGCCTTCAAAGCGGATTATCGCAATCTGAAAAATGGTCTGATCTACGAGATCAACCGGCGCGACGCGCGAGGCGCAAGCGAATCGTCGAAGATGGATTTCTCCCGTCCCGACGCGGCCGGGGCCGCAGCTCTGAACCAGGTTCTCTGGCAGGATCAGAAAGGGGATGCGCCCGTGCCAGCACCCAGGCACGCAGTGTTTCCAGGGAATTAGATTGAAGTCGCGCTACACCATTCTCGACTGGCCGACCCGGAACGGGAAAATAAACTTGCTTCTCCAAATCGGAACTCCCGCCCGCTTGTGAACTAATTTAAATTCTTGCCGATAGATTGGAATGAGCGCAGTTTATGCCCGAGTTCCGCATGCCCGTGATGACTCTGGTGGAGGCGTCGTGGGAAGACCCGAGTGGAGCATCGAGAACCGCTGCCGCACGCATGGAAGACCGGTCCACCGGAGGCGCATGTATACGGATCAAGACACCAATCGGAGTGGGATCGAAGGTGCGAATTCAGTGGCGCTTCGAGCAGTTTTCCGGCACCGCCAAATACTGCCGCAGCGAGGGCAGGGAATACCTGGTGGGGATTCAGCGCGACATTACGGAAAATCCGATTCCCAGCCAGCGCGCCCCCGCGGGTGTCCCAGCGCAGAAGAGCATGGGAGCGAATGTTGCCGCAGCTTCTACAGTCAAGGCCGAAAATCTGCCGAAGCCGCAAGAGAGCAAGCCCAAAGAGATTCCTCTAGCCGAGCTGAAAGCAGAAAGAGTTATCCCAACACTTACTGCGGCCCCTGCGGGCGCAGCGCTTGCGACACTTCCGCAGAGCGGTGGTTACGAGATGGACGACGGCGAAAGGCGCCGCATTTCACGGCTCGACGAATTCAATGCGCTCCGACGGGCTCAATTTAAGGCGAAACAGCTCCCAAAACGAGCGCAAGCAGGCAAGGAAAGGAAACCTATGCAACGCAAATGGCTCGAACTACCCTGGGGCAATAAGCCGGACGGCCTCAGCGTAACCGGCGACCAAGGTGGCGACGAAAACATCAACGCCGAGGATGAGAAAGGCGAGGATGAGAAAAAGGAGAATCTCAGGCCCGCGCTCACTCCTCCCGGCACTCCACCCCCGAAAAAAAGTGCCGCGGCGCGAGAGGTTCCGAACTTCCAGGTCGAACTGTTGGCCATGGAAGACATTTACCGCGCGGCCGGCATCATGCTTCCGCGCAAGGGATACAGCATTAAGAAGGTTGTCGAAATGCTGAACAGCGCGCACATCTGCGGGTTGCCGAAGGAGATGAAGCGGGTAGCGCTGCTGATGGCCCTCGATGCAGCCGGTGTTCCCATCGACGAAGTGCTGCGCGACGCCGAGGCTCGGCGCGATGCGCTGGATTCCTACGAAGCCGCTGAACGAAAACAGGTGGAGGCGGAGTGGGCCCGGAAGGCCGAAGAAAACCTGCAAATTCAGGCGGAACTGGAGAGCATAAGAGCGCACTACACAGCCCGCATCGGCCGCAACCTCGAAGGTGTGGCGCGGGAGAAAGCCACCTTTGACAGCTGGGTGACGCTGAAGCAGGAAGAATGCCGAAGCATTGCCGAGGCCGCGGAACTATGCATGAAATTGCCCGCTTGCGAACCCGCCACGGCTTCGCCCTCGAATGGTGGCATAGCGAAAGCCGCCAGCGCCGCCACCTCCAGCGCCAAGCTGTTGTGAGTACGTCGCCGGCAAGCGGCAAGCCGCAAGCCGCGACCAAGAAGTCGCGAAGCGACGCCATTCATTAGCCCCGCACGTGAGTGCAGGGGTTATAAGCCGGATAGGAACAGAGTCGCCAATCCGGCATAACTCCATCCCCCTGACCATGCCGCGCAGGAACCAGCAGACTAAGAGTCGCACTCCCTGGAAACGTTCGCCCGAATGGAAGGCTCCAACTCCCCGTCATCTTTTTGAGTGTTGATGCCTGATTTTGACAGTTTAGAGGAACTTCACACCGAGAACGCCTCTCCCCCAGATTGGAAATGCTCCATTCGCAGACTCGCGTCACGCTCTGAAAAGATGGCGGTCAAAGCCTGTCCACCATGCTCGCTAGACAAATTCCTGCGGTGAAGCAACCAGTCGCGCATTGCTGGAAATGCTTGCGCTCTTAACAATTCGTTGACGCTGTGACGCAGGTTGCGCGGAACCGGCCTGACCTGTACCGACCAATCCTGCTCCTGAGCAGAGTTGAAAGCGTAATGCACGCTCAATACGGGATAAGGGTTGCCCCTGTCCTTCATCCGTTGGTAATGGTAAAAGTCGATAGAGAGAGCACCAGCCTGTGGAACGTCCGCCAGCGCCTCAGAAATCTCCTTCGCCGTCAGCGGGTAGGATAGCGTCTGAGAAATCCGGATTCTGCTGCGAGTGGGAAACACAACAACGAAATAATAACGTAATTCAACCCGTATTGACGGGGTTTTGAGTCTTGTCGCCTGATTGCGTCAACTGACAAGATCCGCTTGACCCGCACTGAATGTTCACGGTCGCGTAGATATACTCGAAGCGAATGCGTCGCCTCTCGATTGGGTGCAGCGTAGCCATTCTTCTATGCGCTGGTGGTTTTGTGCGCGCTCAGGAGAAACTAACCCCCTCGAAAGATTCGCAGCCGTTCCTGCAATCGTGCGCGGTGAAGAATCCTCAGCCCTGCGCCGACAAGCCGCCTCGTCCTGCTTACGCACCCGATCCGCAATGTTCGAAGGAACCACGGAAGAAAAAGATCGATAGCACCGTGACGCTCGAAATTGTAGTCGGCACCGATGGCCTCGTTCACGATATTTCTGTTGTGAGGCCCGCGGGCTAAGACGGACTTGAGGAGGCGGCCACTAAGGCCGTGAAAACGTGGAGATTCAAGCCGGGGACGAGTTTGGGTAACCCGGTTCCCGTTCAGATGCGCGTCGAGGTGCAGTTCCGCTGCAACCTGTCGTAACATCTCGATTGCACTCACTACCCGAAGCCGAATCCGCTCCTCACTGCGCGGTTTTCCTTGACTCCCATCCTCAACCATGAGACCCTATCTCTATACGCATCAGCTCTTTGAAAAGAAAATAGCAATGAGCTAACTCCCGCGAATGCAATATTTTGCGAGCTGGCCGCTGATTCCAGGGTACTTAGCCAAGGCGAGATCGCCCAAGTCCTTTGAATAGAGGATTTTACGAGCAAGTTCCTTGTTTTCAAGATTTTAGCCGGATTCGACCCGACCGCAAACACCGTAACCCACTGATTCCAGATATTTTAGCCATTCTGATCTGTGATTTTTTTATCTGGATCGCGGCCCGGCCAAGCCGAAGCCGGAAAGCCGAAGCCCGCACTCCTGCTTTACACTAATCATGTGAAGATCGCGCTCGGCCAAATCAACCCCACGGTCGGAGATTTCGCAGGCAACCGGAACAAGATCGTCGAGTTTTCCCGCCGCGCGGAATGGAACGGCGCCGGACTGATTCTGTTCCCCGAGTTGTCGGTGTGCGGTTATCCTCCTCGCGATCTGGTGGAGCGTCCATCCTTCGTGGCGCGCAATCGCGAAACTGCCGAGCAGATCGCTCTTGAAACTCGCGGCATCTCCGTGATCTGCGGTCTCGTGACCCCGGCTCACTCTGAAACCGGCAAGTCCGCCATGAACTCCGCGGCGCTGCTGCAGGATGGCAAAATTGCCTTCCTGCAATCGAAGATGCTCTTGCCCACCTACGATGTCTTCGATGAGATGCGCAACTTCGCCCCTGCCAAGAGTCAGGATCTGTTCTCTTTCTGCGGCAACCAGATGGCGCTCACCATCTGCGAAGATGCCTGGAACGACAAGCTGTTCTGGCCCAAACGCCTGTACACGGTCGACCCCATCGAAGGCCTGGTTCGCGCGGGTGGGAACTTCGTGCTCAACATCTCCTCGTCGCCGTTCTGGATCGGCAAGCGCGAACTGCGCCGCGACATGCTGGCCGCCATCGCCCGCCACCACAAGGTTCCAGTCGCGTTGGTCAATCAAGTCGGAGGCAACGACAGCCTCGTCTTCGACGGCTCAAGCATGGTGCTCAACGCCAAGGGCGAGATCATCGCTCAAGGGAAATCATTCGAGGAAGATCTCATCTACTTCGATTCCAAAACCCTCATTGGCGAACTGCACGAGCAAATCGAAGGCGAGGAAGCCAGCGTATACGCTGCGCTGGTATTGGGCACGCGCGACTACATGCGCAAATGCGGATTTCAACAAGCCATCATCGGCCTGAGCGGCGGAATCGATTCGGCGCTCACCGCCGTCATCGCTACCGACGCTATCGGAGCAGAGAACGTGATCGGAGTGGGCATGCCCGGCCCGTATTCATCTCCGGGCTCCATCGACGACGCCCGCGCGCTGGCAAAGAACCTCGGCATGCGCTTCGAGTTGCTCTCGATCGATCGTGCGTTTGAAGCCTACCGGCAAACCCTGCAGGAAGTTTTCGCGGGCCGGAAAGAAGATGTTACCGAGGAGAACATCCAGTCGCGCGCCCGAGGCACGCTGCTGATGGCGCTGTCGAACAAGTTTGGCGCGATCGTGCTTTCCACCGGCAACAAAAGCGAGTTGGGAGTGGGCTACTGTACACTTTATGGGGACATGGTCGGCGGCCTTGCCGTCATTTCGGATGTGCCGAAGACCATGGTTTACCGGCTGAGTCATTACGTGAATTCGCGCCGCGTAGTGATTCCACAGGCTACGCTGGAGAAGCCGCCATCTGCGGAACTCCGGCCCGACCAGAAAGACAGCGATTCGCTTCCGCCTTACGAGATTCTGGACGCAGTGCTTGAAGATTACGTGGAAGACGCACACTCCGCCGAACGCATTGCGGCTGATCGCGGTTTCGACATCGAACTGGTGCGGCGCGTCGTCCGGATGGTGGATCGCGCCGAGTACAAGCGCCAGCAGGCGGCCCCGGGTATTAAGATTTCCCCCAAGGCCTTCGGCTACGGCCGCCGCTTTCCCATTGCCGCGAAAAGCGAGGTTTGAAAGGGAGCTGTCACGGATTGATCAGACGATCCCCGTGTGTCCTGTTCGTCACCTATTTTGAATTGAAAGGAAACCATGCGCAGTTCTATCAATCTGATTCTCGTCCTCCTGCTGGCATCGAGCGTGGCCGCAGCTCAAACCGCGAGCAAGGCAAAGGCTCCCGAGACGAAGCCCGCCGACAAACCAGCCGGAACGGTCAATCTTCCGTCGGAATCCACAGTGGACTCCTTCATGCAGCAGACCTTTGGCTATGAACCCGAGGTGAGCTGGAAAATTTCCAGCATCAAGCCTGCACCCGTGCCGGGCCTGGCCCAAGTCGACGTAATTCTTGCTACTCCCCAGGGCCAGTCGGTGAGCCGCTTCTACGTTACGGCGGACGGTGAACACGCCGTGCTTGGTGAAATCATTCCGTTCGGTGCAAAGCCTTTCGATCGAGCAGAGAAAATTCTGGAGAAAGGCATTACTGGCCCCTCGCGCGGCCCGAAAGATGCCGCGGTTACGATTGTTGAGTTCGGGGATTTGCAGTGTCCGGCATGCAAAGCAGCGCAGCCGGTAATTGAGGGACTCATTGCGGCGGAACCCACGGCACGCTTCGTCTTTCAGAATTTTCCTCTCGAGATGCACAACTGGGCGGCAAAAGGCGCGGCTTACGCCGACTGCGTGGGGCGGGCGTCGAACGAAGCGTTCTGGAAATTCATCGCCAAAACCTACGAAACGCAATCTGACATCACGGCCGAAAACGCCGATGAAAAGTTGACGGCGCTGGCGGATGGCGCGGGCGTGAAAGGCGCCGACATTGCAGCTTGCGCCCGCACTCCCGCAACCAAGGCTCGTGTCGATGCTTCCATTGCCCTGGGCAAGGCCGTTAACGTGAGCGGCACGCCGACTCTTTTCATCAACGGACGCGCCATCGGGAATGTCGATGCGCGAATGGCCGATACCTATAAAGGTCTGGTGGATTTTGCCGCGAAGGAAGCGAAGTAAGTCAGACAGCTATTTCTCGCTAAGCCAGATCTCGTCCGTAGTCCGGTCCGGGTTGGCCAGGACGTGCGGAGTGATTACGATGAGCAGTTCGTCCTCTTCTTTCATCTTGTTGTTATCGTTCGCGGCTTGATTCAAGAGCGGAATGTCCGAGATGCCCGGAATGCCGGCTATGGAGAGTTGATCGTTGGTGGAGATTTCTCCTGCCACTACGGCAGGCTCGCCATCGCGCAGTCTTATGCCACCCTTGTATTCCGTGTTGGAAAGCACGGGCACCCCGTTCGAGCTCTGCCCAGTCAGGGAGCGCACCTGCAGTTCGAGCGTCAGGGTCACTTCGTTGTTGCCATGGATTACCGGCTTGGCCTTGAGACTCAGACCCAGATCCTCATAGCTCACCGATGGAACCGGCGGCACGTAGCTCTGATTCCCCAAGACCGCAGAAATCGCCGAAGAATTATAGACAGGCGCGTAGGACGCATTCAGGATGGGATAACGCTCGCCCACGTGGAGCGTAGCGTCGTTGCCCTGCCCTGCGCGCAGGGTCACACGACTCAGGCTGCGGGCCCATGATTCGTTCAAAGAAAGCGCGGCCGTAAGGTGATCCAGGCTCACTCCTGAAAACGAAAGGCCGTTGCCGAAAGTGGCCAGGGGCTGGCTGAAGATACCACTGGTCTGGTTCTGCAGTTGCGCCAGAAGCCCGGACAGCGCGGAACTTCCGGCGGCGTTGATGCCGCCGGAAGAAATCAGCTGGTTGGCGAGCGACTGCAGGCTCTGTCCGCCCAGCGCCGCTGCTGCCGCTAACACCGCTGCCACGGGAATGTTGTACAGGTTGAACGTATTCGGAATGTGCATCCCGATCTCGCGCGTGAAGTTGTGGCTGATCTGGTAGACCTCGATATCGAGCGCGACCTGGGGCCGCTCGTTGGTCAACTGATTCAGAAGCCTGGTGCACGCCTTGAGCGTATTCTGCGGCGCGCGGACCTCCACAGTTCCGTTTTGTCCTGAACTGATCTTCTGAAATTCGCAAATGGTCTTCAGCGAGGTGACCAACTCGGTGACTTCCTGCGGCGTGCTCGCTCCGGGGATCGAAAAAGTGGCGAGCGACATCCGGTCAAACTGCTTGTGATTCTGCGGGGTGTCCTTTGCGATGAAAACCTGGTGCGCGTCGAGCGGCGTCCACATCGTCCCGCTTACCAGACACGCGAGGCGAAGAGCGGTAGAGAAGTCCACATCGTCCACATAAAAGCGCACCGGCTTTGCCGTAACCGATTCGTCGAATTCAGCGCTCACGCCGTATGCCGAAGCCAGCTCGTCAAACAATCCACGAACATCGCCACGGTAGTGAAAGGTGGCAAGATACTTCCGCGGCTGGAGCTCGATGGCGCCGGAATCGGCCAGCGTCGCCGACAATCCAGCCAGCCGGGAAGCCGCCGGACCGCGCAGCGCTTGCGTGAGGCGCTCCTCGACATAAGCGTCATCGGGATCGAGTTTGAGGGCGGCGCGGAACTCAGCCGCCGCCTGGTCCGGCTGGGCCAAGGCAAGCAGAGAATCGCCGTGTTCCGTGTGCTGAAACACAAGTTGCGACTTCGTCAGTTCCTCCGCCGAAAGGAACGCCAGATCCTCGGGCGCAAGGCGCGAGGCTTCGTCGAACTGGGTGAACGCCTCTTCCAAACGATCGTGGGCCTGCAACTTCAATCCTCTGGCATAAGCATTGCGGGCTTCCTTCAAATCCTTCTTGGTGGGAGCGCAGTAAACGCCGCCCGGAATCCCGTTGCCGCAGGAGATGATCGGTGCGTCGATCGTCGCGTCATCCGCCGCGAACGCCGGAACGGCCGGCGTTGCCGCCAGAAGACCAACCGCCAGCATGATCCATACTCGCTGCATCGGTTTGATTCTAACCTGATGCCCCATTCCCGGCGAGAGCTATTAGTCTCCCTACCTCAGGTCTTATATGGGGGACGGAATGAAGCATAATCTGTAAGAACGGGTGGAGGGTGCCTTTCTTGCGCGGATGCGAATCAAAAGGTTTGACAATGTCTAGGCCGCGGATTGCTGCACCTGCCGGCTTTTCGGCGGTCATGAGGGGCTGGAAACCGACGGATCGTGATATGCGCTCATCAACCTCGCGATCAACACGGCAAGGTAAAGTACGCCGATAATGGCCTCAATCACAGAAAGCGAGCGGGCGGGCGCTGAGACGGCGGTGATACCGCTCGCACCCAGGGACACCATGGTAGCGAAGCTGTAATAAATGAAATCGAACCTATTGGGGAGAGCGTGCAGATTCGTCTGAGGATCGAGATAGAACGCCTTGGGCTGAATGGCAGACACCATGCCGTAGAGACTGGCGAAGGCGAACCCTACCAGCAAATAAATGCAAAGAGCTCCGAAGATTGTTTCCGAGTTGGGTTGCTCCTTGCCAAAGACTCGGCGGAAGATGACCACCACGATAAATACATCAAACACGAAGCTAAGAACGGTGCTGAGAATGGAAAGCAAGCTCGCGTTGGGTTCCCGAGGCAGCAGACGTTGCGCAACGGCAGGGACGGCTAGAACGAGAGCGACGAGCAAGAGTGTTTTCCGCAAGCGGATCGCGTACACAGCGATCAGAATGCCGGCGATGCTGACCACACGAAATGCGAAATAACCGAATCCACCGTCCTGCACGTAGGGATAGAAGATCAGAATCGCTAGCAAGAAGACGAAGAGCAAGAAAAAGTGGTGTCCAGTCAAAGGCTGGGTGCGACTAGAGGCAGTCGAGGTGTGCATAGATGAAGAAGGGCAAACCGCAGCGCATGCAAACGGAATGCCGCATCTTTCTAGCATCCCGCGCCGTTCGGTGCAACATCATTGTGGCAAAGGCTGCCTAGCGCTCGTTAGCTCGGCTGCGACGTATCGGATTATTCGAAGTGAGACTGGCGGGAGGTTCAGTGGTTCCGGTTTAACTCAGCATCAGCCGCTCAATATCGCGCGCCTTGCCGGTTTTGTCGTCGCAGTCGATCACGACCGCGCACAGCCGCACGTCGCCTGTGGCGGGCTCGAAGCGCACCGGCATACCGTTGAGGAACTTGTTGACCACTAACTCCTTCTTCACGCCGATGACGCCGTCATAAGGACCAGTCATGCCGACGTCGGTGACATACGCGGTTCCGTTGGGCAGAACGCGTTCGTCGGCGGTCGGAACATGGGTATGCGTGCCGACGACCGCGGTCACGCGTCCGTCGAGGTACCAGCCGAGTGAGATTTTTTCCGAGGTGGCCTCGGCGTGGAAGTCCACGAAGATGACCTTGGCGGTAATCTTCTGCAAAAGCTGGTCGGCGGTGCGGAACGGATCGTCATTCGATGCCATGAAGACGCGACCCTGCAGGTTGATCACGGCATAAGAGATCTTGCCTTTGTGCCCCTGATATAAGCCCCAGCCCGGCATGTCGGCGGGATAATTTGCGGGACGAAGGACGCGGCGTTGCGGGCCGTGGCCGTTGCCTTCGACCATCTGAAAGTAATCCAGGATTTCGCGTTTGTCCCAGACATGGTTGCCGGTAGTGATGACGTCGATATTGAGCTCAAACAATTCCTCGGCCAGCGCCGGAGTGATGCCGAAACCCGCCGCCGAGTTTTCTCCGTTTGCAATAACCAGGTCGATGGCCTGATCGCGGACAATGCCCGGCAGCCGGTCCTTGACGATGTTCCGTCCGGGCCTCCCGAAAATGTCGCCGATGAAAAGAATCCGCATGGTAGCGCCGGCGGCCCGCCGGCATTTCGCGATCGTCCGTGAAGATCGATGGTAACACGCGGAGTTGGAAGCTTAATTCTTTGCCGGCGTCAGCTCCGCGGTGCGCAGAAAATCGTAATTCCCCGCGGGATTCAATTTCAGATTTGTTACTCGCTTGTTGTGCACTAGAACGTTATCCAGATACCACAGATCGATATAAGGTAGCTGCTCAGCCAGGATGCGTTGTACCTCGGCATAGATCGGTTTGCGCACCTTGGGATCGACTTCGCGGCGCGCCTGGTCGATCAGAGCATCGACTTCGGGGATTCGAGTAGTGGCCGCGGTTGGCTCCGTTCGGTGGGAACCTCGAGGAGTGAAACACGTAGAAAATATCCGGGATCTTCGTTGCCTCCCACCCAGCGCAATCCATAAAGTTGAAACGCGCCGTGGATCACGTCGGCAAAGAAGGTGGCCGACTCGAAGCTGCGAATGTCAAGCGCAATTCCCACTTCGCGCAGTTGCTGCTGCATAACCGCCACCATCAGCCGCGTGTTTTCGTCGGTCGAAGTCTTCATGGTGATGTGAAAACGCACGCCGTTTACCGAGGGGTAGCCGGCCGCGTCGAGCAACTTCTCCGCTTTGGCGGGATCGTGGTCGTAAGTCGGCACGTCGCCGTTGTAAGCCCAGCTTTGCGGAGGAAGAACGCTGCGCGCCGGTTGCGCCATGCCCCGCCACAAATATTCGATCATCGGCCGGCGGTCGAGGGCATAGGCGATGGCCTGCCGCACCCGCACATCCTTCAGAATCGGATCACGAAGATTGAATCCCAAGTACTGCACTTCCGTGCCGGGAGCATGATCGACGGCCAGGAAGGGCTCGCGCCCGAGAGCAAGCACCGTATCTGGCGTGAGCGCGTTGATGGCCAGGTCGGCGCTGCCTTTGCGCAGCTCAAGCGCGCGCGTCGTGGCGTCCGGAACCACTGCGAAGCGCACGCGGGCGAGCTTCGCCTTTTCGCCCCAGTAATCTTCGTTGCGCTCGATGATCACTTCTTTGTCAGTCTCGGCGCTCGTAAACTTGAACGGCCCCGAGCCGATCGGATCTCGTGTAATTTCATCTCCGCTGCCATAGGGCACGATGCCCACTGCGCCGTCGGAGACGTTCCAGAGCAGGGCTGCGTCTGGCTCCTTCATGTGAAAGACCACGGTGAAATCATCGGGTGCATCAACATGATCGACAAAACGATACGCCGCCGCTTTGGTGCTGCGGATCTTGCCTTGCAGCAGGGAATCAAAGGTCCATTTCACATCGCGCGAGGTCAGCGCACGCCCGTCGTGAAATTTCACGCCGTGATGCAGATGAAAAACGTAAGTCAGCGGATCAGGAATCTCCCAGCGCTCGGCCAGGCCCGGCGCCACGTCCAGGTTATCGCCGCGCGAGAGCAGATCGTCGAAAATCAGGTTGTCGATGCGCTCCGAATATGCGTCGATTCCCACGCGCGGGTCCAGGTTTGTGGGGCTCGACTCGATCACCATGACCAACGTGTTGGGATCGGCCTTGCTCGAGCAAGAAAGCAGGGAAGCCGCCAAGGCCAGCGCTGCGAGCGCCGAGAGAACTGAGGGAGCCCGGGCCATCAGCGGCAGTCCCGGCACATCTGGTGGAGGGCGTTCACGGTTTTCCAATTGCGAGTGGTCGTGACTACAGATAACACGCCATCGAGTGGATGCTTCCACAAACTGCTGCCGGATACTCCGTTCGGAAAATAGAGATAAACTTCGCGGCCAAGGCAACGAGACTGGTCGGGCTTCAGAGTGAGCTGCGCCAACTTGTTCAAAGCCGATGGCGTAGGAGCCTCCGACAGAAAAGCGACGTGAAGTTTCTCGGGATCGATTCCCGGCTGGTTCAGGAAGGGATTGTTTTGGATTATGTTTGCTATTTCGTCCGCGGTCCTTGAAATGACGGAGACTGAAAAGCCGAAGTCGCCGAGAATTCGATCTTCAATTCGTTTAGACAATGCGGCTGAGGAAGTTTTTCCGGCCTTGAAAACCACGTTTCCACTCTGGATGTAGGTCTTCACCTGCTCGAAACCCAGCGCCTCGAACGACTCACGAAGCCGGTCCATCTTGATTCGCTTGTTCCCGCCAACATTAATTCCGCGAAGCATCGAAATGTAAATCGGCATAACTTACCAGTCCGTGTGTATAAGATTACTGCGCTAAGATCCGAAAGAGCTAAGGATAGGAGATCTTTCCCAGCACTGCGGCGCGTCTCGCCCCTGTCGCTGAAGGAATATTCGACGCTCGCCGTTGCCAGGTTTTGTAGGCAAGAACGGCAAAGGCCACTGCCTCTTTTGCCGCCGAAGGCAGGCCGAATTCGTCGGAGAATCGCAGCTGCAATCCGAGCAATGCAAGTTCGCTCCTCAGCATCGCCACGAGCGTGGAGTTTTTTGCTCCGCCTCCGGAAAGAATCATCTCCCGAAAACCGGCATTCCGCGCGGAGCTTGAGTTCAAGGCAAACCGCCGCACCGCATCTGCAATCGACTTTGCGGTTAACGCCGTAGCAGTCGCTACCACATCCTGCTTGCGGCTGCGTCCGCAACTGCGCAGGAACTCGCGGACAAACTCCCGGCCGAATTCCTCACGTCCCGCTGTTTTGGGTGGTTTTCTCTGGAAGAAGTCGCGCTGCAAGATTTCGCCTATGACTTTATCCAGAACTTTTCCCGAAGCCGCGATATTCCCGCCACGATCGAATGGTTTCCCGAACAACTTCTCGGTGACAGCATCGATCACCATGTTACCCGGTCCGGTATCGAACGCGGCCACATCGCTTCCTGCCGCGCCCGCAGGAATTATTGTCATATTCGCAATGCCGCCGATGTTTTGCACAAGCCTGCCCGCGCGCGCGTCCCGAAACAGCAAGTAGTCGAGAAACGGAACCAGCGGCGCGCCCTTGCCTCCGGCTGCCATATCCGCGGGACGAAAGTCCGAAACCACTGGCACGCCAACTCGGGCCGCGATAATAGCTGCTTCGCCGGTTTGCCAGGTCGCTGCTACTTTGCGTCCGAGAAAGAGCTGAGGCTCGCCTTGATGATAGAGCGTTTGACCGTGGCAGCCCACTAACTCAACCTTTTTTCGAAACTGCCGCGTTGTAGCCAGCACAGCGTCGGCATAAAGTTCTCCTAACAGGAAATTCAGCCGGACCAGATCAGCCACGCTGGTTTGCGAAGCATTCATCGCGGCCAGGATCTGTGCGCGAACCTTCTTCGGGTAAGAGTATTCAGCGTGGCCAAGTAGTTCGAAAGGTATTCGGGAACGGCTGTCCATGCGCACCAGCGCCACGTTGATGCCGTCGGCGGACGTTCCGCTCATCACCCCAGCGACAATCATGTCTCTCTTCATCATTTCCGCAGCCGCGCGTTCTCCGCGCGAATCAGTGCTTCCAGCCGCACCTGCTCGCTGAACTCCCAAAGCTTGCGGGAGAGCTTTTCAGCCGTCGCCGCAGATGGTTCTTTTCCCCTCCGCAGTATTTTCGCCGACTTCTTCTTGAACTCCTGCACTCGCCGAACCGATTCCTCGACGCGTCTTCCAAACTTGGGGTCGCGCTCGGCTGTCTTTGAGAGTTCTTCGAAAGCTTGCTCGATGTATTCCTCGCGATGGCAAAGCAGGCACAGATCTCCGCCGGCTCGAATGAATTCAACCGCTGCCGGTCCTACGGGCGCTGCCGACAAAACTCCTCCCATTTCCAGATCGTCGGACACAATCAACCTGCGAAAGCCAATGCGCTTGCGCAGGATATCGGAAATCCAAACTTTTGAGAGCGACGCTGGAGTCCGATCCTTCGTGACCTGCGGATACGCGGCGTGCGAAATCATTACCAGCGGCATCTTCGCGCGGAGCGTGCGGTAGGGCAGCAGATCCTCGGCCCAAAGTTTTCTCAAAGGCTTTTTGATCACCGGCAACTCATGATGGCTGTCAAGCGTGCCTTCGCCCAAACCCGGGAAATGCTTGCCACATCCCAGCACTCCCGCGGCCCGCAAACCGGCAAGGAACTCGCGCGCATAGGCAATCGTCTGGCGCGGATCCGCTGAAACCGAGCGCGTACTCATGACGCGGCGCGAAGCTTCAAACGCCAGATCGAGCACGGGAGCGAAGTCAACGTTGAATCCCAAAGCACGGCAGTTCGCTCCGATGACTTGCCCATGCTTGCGGAAAAGTTTGCGATCGGCAGTGGCGAACACCTCCGCTGCCGAAGGGGCTGGACCCAGCACCTCACGAAAGCGGTCCACGTGTCCGCCTTCGAGATCGACGCAGGCAAACAATGGCGTCGGAACGCATTTCTGACAATCGCGGAGCAGGCGCCAGGTCTGCCCGGCACTCTTTATATTGCGAGCGAACAGAATCACCCCCGCCGGCTGCAGACGCACTAGAAGGGAACTGAGACGCGGCGTCATGTCCGTGCCATCCAAACCGACGATCAGAAGTTGGCCGACAGCAGTCGACGCCGATTCTCGTTTCATCACTCCTCACGTTCCCCGGGAGATGGAGGGGCCCACCTGACGACCGTCCTGAACCACTGGGCAATGGCGACGAGAAAGGCTACGAGAGAAATCTGCCTTACGATCGAATCTGCAAAAGCAAGTGTGGGCAGCGCGGTCGGCGAAATGCGGAGATAGGTCGACGCGAGGGCGAGGCCCAGATGCGCGGCGAAGAGAGCGCAACCAACCCTCACTAGCCTATTTGGCCATCTGAAGACAAAGACAAGGCCATAAGCCAGCATAAGGGCAGCACTAAGGCGGTTAAGTGTTCCCCTGATCGCAATCTGGTTCGGGACGCTCCACAGAATATGCCCGATGTCGCGCATCAGCATCAAACTGAGGACAATGAAAAGCACCCCCAGCAGCGCAGTGGTCGTAAAATCGCTGTCCACCGTGATTTCGCCAAAGCGCGTAGGTCTGCTGCTCATTCTGTTTGCCTCTTCAACTCCGCCAATAAGTTCAGCGCCTGCAGCGGCGTGAGCCGGTTCAAATCCACTTCGCGCAGCTTTTCCAGCACCGGCTGCGACAGCGGCGTAAAAATGGTCAACTGCGTTGCCGGCGGCGCGGCTCCGGGAGAGAGATGCTCGGTCAACGCGCGTTCGGCCGACTCGTGCTCGGCCAACACGTCGCGCGCTCGCGTGATGACTTCATTCGGCAGCCCCGCCAGCTTTGCTACTTCGATGCCGTAACTGCGGTCGGCCGCTCCCGGCTCAACCTTACGCAAGAATACGATCCCGCCTCCGGTCTCCTTCACCGACACGTGATAGTTCTTCACTCCCGCAAGCTGCTCGGCTAATTCCGTGAGCTCGAAATAATGTGTGGCGAATAAAGTCTTGGCACGCACACGCGCGTGCAGATATTCGATGGCCGCCCAGGCAATCGCCAATCCATCATAAGTCGATGTCCCGCGGCCCACTTCATCCAGCAGGATCAGCGACCGCGCAGTGGCGGTGTGCAGAATCGCCGCCGTCTCCGTCATCTCGACCATAAAAGTCGAACGACCGCGCGCCAGGTTGTCGCTGGCGCCGATGCGGGTGAAGACGCGGTCGACCACGCTGAGCCGCGCCGAGCGCGCCGGAACGAACGAGCCCATCTGCGCCAGGATGACGATCAGCGCCGTCTGCCGCAAATAGGTAGACTTGCCGCCCATGTTCGGTCCGGTCAGCAACAGAATCGTGTGCGTGGAGGAATTAAGGTAAAGATCATTGGGCACGAAGCGCTCGCTGCCTCCGGCCATCTCTTGCTGCTCGATCACGGGATGGCGCCCCTCGACAATCTCCAGATCGCCGGCGTCACCAGCCGCCGTCGCCGTGCCTGCTGAAGACATGAATTGCGGTCGACAGTAGTTGCGCAGCGCGGCGATGTGCGCCAGCGAGGCGAGCACATCGACCTCAGCCAGCGCCAATGCGGTTTTTCTGATCCGCTTCGCTTCGGATGCGATCGCTGTGCGCAATTCGGTAAACAGACGCCGTTCGAGCTCGACAATCTTTTCTTGCGCATCGAGAATCTTGGCTTCGTATTCTTTCAATTCAGGAGTGGTAAAGCGCTCGGCACCCACCAAAGTTTGCTTGCGTTCATAATCCTGCGGAACCAGATGCAGGTTTGGTTTCGAAACCTCGATGTAGTAACCAAAGATGGAATTGAATTTCACCTTGAGCGAGCTGATCCCGGTCCGGCCACGTTCCCGCTGTTCGATCTGCGCCAGCACCTGTTTGCTGTTGCGCGAAAGTTCGCGCAATTCGTCGAGATCACGATCCACGCCTGCGGCAATTACACCCCCATCGGCGAAACTCAATGGAGGCTCGGGGACAATCGTCTTCTCAATGCGTTCGCGCAGGTCACCGAGTTCATCGAGCAAGCTGTGCAAAGTGTTCAGCCGCTCCGCCACGAGTCGTCCTACGGCGGCCTTGATTCCGGGAATCTTCGCAAGCGACGCAGCCAGAGCCAGCACATCGCGGGGATTCGCCGTCTCCAGCGTGACGCGGCTCAAAAGCCGCTCCAGGTCGAGCACGCCGTCGAGGGCGCGGCGCAACTCCTCGCGCGCGATGATGTCTTTTACGCCCGCTTCCACGGCATCGAGCCGCGCATCGATTTCTGCGAGATCGAGCGAGGGCCGCAGCAGCCAAGCCCGCAGCAACCGCTTGCCCATGGGCGTGACCGCGGCATCGATCGAGCGAAACAGAGTAATGCCTGCATCCGCGCCGGCAAACAGCGGCTCGATCAATTCCAGATTCCTGACCGTGACCGCATCCAGGACCAGACAGTTCTGGCGCTCGTACCAGCCGATGCGGTCGACGTGATCGAGCGATCCACGCTGTGTCGAGCGCACATAATAGAGAATCGCCCCAGCCGCGGCCGCGGCCGCAGTCCGTCCGGCCAGCCCAAATCCCTCAAGCGACAGCACTCCAAAATGATTTTCCAGCAATGGGATGGCATGGTCGGGCGCGAAGATCCAGTCGTCCAGCGGAGTCTCGGCGCAGCTAATCCCCGGTGCATGAGGCTGAGGCGTTTGCGGGGGCGGTGGCTGCGTAGGCAAGGCGCGGCTGGTTTTTATATCGAAGAGCGGAGCGGCCGACCCATACAACAACTCTTTCGGCCGCAGTTGCTCCAGTTCTTCCTGTACTCGACGCAGTGCGTTCTCGCCGGAAAATTCTGTAGCGCGAAACTCGCCGGTGGAAAGATCCAGCGCGGCAAAGCCTACGTGCTCTCCTACCTGCGCCAGCGCCGCGAGGAAATTATTTTCCTCCGACCCCAGCAGGGAGTCGGCGGCCGTCCCGGGCGTGACCACGCGCGTCACTTCGCGCCGCACCAATTTCGTGCCGATCTGTTTCTTCGCGAGCTTCGCGTCCTCCATTTGCTCGCAGATCGCCACCTTGAAGCCTTTGCGGATCAGCTTGCCAATGTAGCCTTCCGCCGCGTGGTGCGGCACTCCGCACATGGGTACGGCGATACCTTTCTCCTTGTTGCGCGAGGTGAGCGTGATCTGCAGCTCTTTGGACGCGACAAGCGCATCATCAAAGAAAAGCTCGTAGAAATCTCCCAGGCGGAAAAACAGCAACGCGGTGGGGTGCTCTTTCTTGACGGCAGCATATTGCCGCATCAGCGGAGTGGACGGCTCGGTCATCGTTTCAACTCGCTTGGCGCGGATTATAACAAGTTGAAAGTTTCAAAGTTGCAGGGTTGCAAGGTTTCAAAGTTTCACGGTTCCCTGAACCATACTCGATGCACGCTCTCTCTGAAACCTTGAAACCTTGCAACCTTGGAACCTTGAACTTGAGACTTTGAAACCTCGCTTGACGCAGCTTCTCCCACAGTGTTTACCTAATACATGGAACTGCGCAAAGATCCCATCACTCGCTCCTGGGTCATGACGGGAGACGACCCAGCAGAAGCCACGCCGCGTGCTCAAACCGGCTGCCGGTTTTGTCCCGATTCACCCGAGGCCACTCAAGTGATCGCCGCTCTGCCCAGTGCTGCGGGCTGGTCGGCGCGGTCCATGGTGCATCCCGCTCCGCTCTATCATATTGAAGGCGAACCCGGACGCCGCGGCGACGGCATTTATGACCGTATGAATTCGGTCGGGGCGCACGAAGTGCTGGTCGAGAATCCGCAACATGACCGCCAGCTCTGGAATGCCAGCGACGATGAAATCGGAATGTTCCTGCGCCTTGCTGCCGAACGCATTCTCGATCTTAAGCGCGATCCGCGCATCAAGTACGTCAGCCTTTACAAGGACTACGGCCCGAGCGCCGGGCAGGAATTCAACCATCCCACATCGCAGCTCACGGCCACCATGTTCGTTCCCCGGCGGGTGCTTTACGAATTGCGCGCAGGACGCGAATACTTTAAGGAAAAAGAGCGCTGCGTGTTCTGCGACATTCTCAACCAGGAAGAGCGTCAAGCCTCACGCGTGATCGAGGCCCGCGGCGATTACGTTGCGCTGGGGCCCTACGCTCCTCGTGTCCCTTACGAAACCTGGATATTGCCTCGCAACCACGATGCCTCCTTCGAGCGCACGGGACTATCGAAGCCGGGATTGCGCGTGAATCTGGCCGCGCTTCTGCGCCGCACGCTGCAGCGCATTCGCACCGTCACGGAGGGCTTCCATCTCGTGCTGCATACCTCGCCCAACAGCCTGCATCCCTCGAAAACTCTTGGCTATTGGAAGACCATCGATGACGACTACCACTGGCATATCGAGATCATGCCCGTCCTCGCCGCCAAAGCCCGCTCCTATACGTTCAAGGAGGTTTACTATTCGCCGGTGAGCTCCGAGACGGCGGTTAAGCAACTGCGGGAGGCGAAGATTGATGGATGACTTTTAGGAGACCAAGTTGAAACACACGCTCTGCATGGTGCTGTTGCTCGCCGCCGCATCCGCTGCCCAGACTGCCGGCAGTCCAGCAAACGCTCTTCCCTCGGCTGAAAAACAGAAAGTGCTTTGGCAAAAACTGGAGTCGACGATTCACGACGTCGACGACCATCTCGACGGAGTAATGGGTGTGGCCATCGAAGACCTGACCACCGGCAACCAGTTCTTTTTGCACGAGAATGAAGTCTTCGCTCAGGCCAGTTCGATCAAGATTACGGTGCTCGCCAATCTTTTTCTCCAGGCGCAGCAGGGCAAGCTGAAGCTCACCGATCTCTATACCGTGCAGTCCTCGGATCTGGTCCCCGATAGCGACATCATGGGTGGTCTCACCCCCGGCGTCACCCGTATCACCCTGCGCGATCTTGCCACCATGATGGTCGCCGTCAGCGACAACTCCGCGACGAATGTCCTGATCGACCGCGTGGGGATGGCGAACGTCAACGCCATGCTCGATTCCCTCGGACTGGCGCACACTCGTCTGCGCCGCAAGATGATGGACGTGGAAGCTGCCAAGCAAGGCCGCGAAAATATTTCCACGCCGTGTGAAATGATGACCTTGCTGGCGGATATTTATCGAGGAAAGCTGCTCGACAAAGAATCGACTGCCGAGTTCTTCAAAGTCCTGAGCACGAATAAAGA
Source organism: uncultured Acidobacteriaceae bacterium (assembly GCA_963743115.1). Lineage (GTDB taxonomy): Bacteria > Acidobacteriota > Terriglobia > Terriglobales > Acidobacteriaceae > Sulfotelmatobacter. Next base: position 88,054 of record CAVUOM010000008.1, read on the forward strand.
CTCCTGGATTCCCCGCGACCTTCCGGCCGATGTGAGGGTCGCCAACAAGCCAGGCTCGCTCGAAGCCGTGCGCAACGATTCCGGAATCGTCTTCGTCGAAGGCCGTCCCTACGTCATTTGTGTGATGACCGCGTTTCTCGCAAACGAACGCGACGGCGAGCGGGCCATCAGCAAGATTTCACTTGCCGCATGGCGAATGTTCGATCGTCTCAGCCGTGCCTCGGAATATGGCCGAGTAGTCTCCCCGGGCAACGGCGCCCGTTGAACTTGCGGCCTCTGCTGCACAGCACGAAAGCGACGGCCGCGCGGCCAACCGCAGCTAGGGCCGGCCTCCAGCGCGGCGCAACAAACGAATGACCTCGGCGTTGTTGTGGACTTGCGCCCATGTCAGCGGAGTGTAGCCGGCGCGGCTGCGCAGGTTCACGTCCGCCCCCGCAGCCAGAAGTGCCTTCACAACGTCAGGGTTTGCCTTGGGGTTTCTGCAAGCTAAAATCAAAGCAGTTTGCCCGCTCTGATCCAACGCGTTTATGTTCAGCACATTTATACCTGTATTCACGTTAGCGCCCGTCGGCGGTGACAGCAACTGCTGCACGGTTTTCAAGTCTTCTCGCGCTGCCGCCCGCATCAGGTCGGTTTCATCAGGATCCTCAAGGGTTTCTCCACCGCTCCCCAGTTCGATTGGCCAGGCGATCGGAATGATCCGGACCACCTTGATGCCGATATTTCCATTCATCTTCTGAAAATCGTTGAGCTTGAAATATCCGCGCAACAAGGGCTGGATCTGTATTCCGATCGTCGATTGCCATGCTGGACTTCCTACTGGCTGCCAAAGTGCGGCGGTGTCGTTCCAAATCTGCAGGCGGAACACATTGAAGCCGTCGGCAAGATTCCACTCAAAATGCGCATCCAGATCACGCGTGAAGCCAGCAGGGCTGATCCACACGACAGTGCAAACCACCAGCAAAGCAGCTACAACGTATGGCCACGCGCGGCGGCCAGCGATGCGAGATACAGCCACCGCCGCCAACCCCACCAACGCGAGCGCTTCAACCAAAAACCCCGCAGCGATGAGCGCTTCACTAGCAATGTTCCACCAGCGCAGTCGCCAGTCCAGGAAGCCGCCTTCATCAAAATGCCAAAACGGATTGAGATAGAGAGCTACGAGGCCAGCAACAAACAGCACCGCTCCGGCCTCCAGGCCATAGAGTGTCCACGTCATGCGACGGATGTGCTTGGCGGTCGGAGTGAGCATCAGCATCTGCCAGCGTCATGCAGACCGGCAAGAAGAGTATAGACATTGCGCGGGAACGGAGGAATCAAAGCCGACACTAACAAGAACGAAAAACGGGAACGGACGGCAGCTTATTGCGCTCCCGCAACCTTCGCATGCGGTGCTGGCACCCGTTGGCGCAAAAGCTGCTCGGCTGCCTTGGCCTCTACCGGAGCGGAGAAGAAATGTCCCTGCCCCAGTTCACACCCTAGCGCCTGGAGGTGTTCGACCTGCCGGGAAGATTCAACACCCTCGGCAATCGCCTTCAACTTCAATTTGTGCGCGAGAAGAATAATCAACTCGACCATGTCACGCATGCCGAGGTCAGCCTGCATTCCGGAAATCAGGCGGCGGTCGATCTTCAGCGCTGCGATGGGAAACTGCCGCAGCCCACTCAGAGAAGAATTACCCGTTCCAAAGTCGTCCAGGATTACGCCGACGCGGAGTTGCTGCAGGTGCGAGAGTACCGTCGCAGTCAGCTTTTCATCGGTCGCCACGCCTTCCGTCATCTCCAGGCGGAGGCGCGATGGTTCGATCCCAGTCTGCCGCAGGGTCGCTTCAAGGCCGCTGACGAACCGTAAATCAGCCAATTGCCTGGCTGAGACGTTCACACTGACGTTGACGCGCGATAATGGGGAATTCTCGGTCCCAATCTTGCTGTCCCAGGCGTTGTCCCAGGCGCGCAACTGCTCACATGCTCCCAGAATCACCCATTGCCCAATCGAAACCAGCAACCCGCGTCTTCCGCGGCGGCCATGAACTTCTCCGGCGAAATCAGACCCTGCTCGGGATGCTGCCAGCGCAGCAGTGCCTCAAACCCGGAGATCTGGCGGGTCTCGAGTTGCACGATGGGCTGGTAGTGCACGCGGAACTGGCGTTTCTCGAGCGCCGCGCGCAATTCGGATTCCAGCTTGAGCCGGTTGACCGCGCGGGTGTGCACCGCCTCGTCAAACACTTCGCAGCGCGACCCTCCCATGGCTTTGGCGCGGCGCATCGCTACGTCGGCATCTATTAAAAGATCCTCGGCACGTTCGTGCGTGGGCTTGCTCAAGGCAATGCCCACGCTCGCCGAGGTGCGCACCTCTCGACCCTCCACAAGAAAAGGCTCAGCCACGGCCGAGAGGATTCGCTCCGCGACCCGCATCGCGTTACTCGGATCGCTCACCTCTTCGAGCAGGATGGTGAATTCGTCACCGCCCATGCGGGAAAGCACCGCATCCATGGCGGAGTTGTCGAACTGCGGGCGGGCAACCGTGTCGTCATGCCGCAAACAGGCTCCCACACGCTGGCCGATCTCGACGATCACGCGATCGCCCAGCGCCTGACCCATGGTGTCGTTCAACGTCTTGAAGCCATCGAGATCCACAAGCAACACAGCGTGCTGCCGTTCCGGATTGCGCCGCGCCCGGGCGAACAAGTGCTGCAGGCGATCGAGGAAGAGCCGGCGGTTGGGCAAGGAGGTTAGAGCGTCGTAAAAAAAGTTGCGCTCGAGTTCTCCTTCCGCACGTTTGCGATCGGTCACGTCGCGATTCACGATGACCAGCTTGGCGACTTCGCCCTTCTCGTTGCGAATCGTGCTGGCCATCGACTCGAGCACCCGCCATGTGCCATCTTTGTGGCGGATGCGGTATTCCAGCTTTTTCCCGACGCCGGTGCTGCGGGCCTCGCGCGCTGCCTCCAGCACCTTAAAACGATCCTCTTGATGAATCTGCTCAAAAGAAGACGTTTCGGAGAGCTCTGCCGCCGAATAACCCAGAATTTTCTTGTACGAAGGACTGTTGTAGAGCCGCCGCCCCTTCACATCGACCAGCGCAATCATGTCGGCGGCGTTCTCGGTAACGATCTTGAACAGCTCTTCGCGCTCCTTTGACTTCCGGCGAGCCAGGTACATGCGGAACTGCTGATGAATCACCAGGATGCCGAGCGCGGCGAGAGCGACCCCGTACCATTGCGGCATTATTTTGTACCCAGGCTGAGAGGAGGCACGTCGGAAGCCGACCTTCAAGAAGGCTATCGGCAAGTATGGGCAGGGCGATTAGCCGGCCGCGCAGGTTCTCTAAGGATTCACCACAACTTTGCCAAACATCTGACTCGCCTCCAGATACTCGTGCGCCGCCCGCAACTCGCTGAGAGGAAACACGCGGTCAACCACCGGCTTCAGATCGTCCGGCGAACACGTGCCGCAACACTTCATGCAGCTCGCCCATGGTTCCCATATACGAGCCGAGCAGGGTCAACTGCCGGGCAAACAGATGCCGCAGGTCGAGCGCGACGTTCGGTCCCGTGGTCGCTCCGCAAGTCACCAGCGTGCCACCGCTCTTGAGAGATTTCACACTCTCCTCCCAGGTCGCGGCGCCGACGTGCTCGACCACGATGTCGACTCCCTCTTTATTCGTAATCTTGCGGATCTCTTCGGAGATCTTTTGCTGATAGTGGTTGATGCCGTAGTCCGCACCCAGTTCGCGGCCCTTGGCCAGCTTCGCTTCGTCGCCCGCGGTGGTGATCACGCGGCAGTGAAAGAATTTGGCAATCTGAATGGCGGCGATGCCCACGCCAGAACTCGCCCCGAGCACCAGCACGGTCTGTCCCGGACGAATGCCGGCTCGGCCCACGAGCATGTGCCACGCAGTCACAAAAACCAGCGGCACGCTAGCCGCCTGATTGAAATCGAGCGAGTCGGGAATTGGAATCACGTTCGCCGCGGGCACCGCGATCAGCTCGCAGTTTCCTCCATCGACACCATTGCCCAGCACGGTAAATGCGCGGCACTGATTCTGCAGTCCCGCAACGCACTTCTCGCATTGTCCGCAGTAATGCATGGGCGCCAGCAGCACGCGCTGCCCCGTCTTGAATCCGCCGACGTACTCGCCCACCTCGACCACTTCGCCGGCGACGTCGCTGCCGAGAATGTGCGGCAGCTTCACTCCCGGCAGACCCTTGCGCACCCAGATGTCGAGATGATTCAGCGCACAGGCGCGCACTCGAACGAGCACCTGATCCTTGCGGAGCTGCGGATCGGGCACATCTTCGTAGGTCAAAACTTCCGGCCCACCGAATTGATGAATGCGGACAGCCTTCATAATGTTCTCCTAGGAGCCTGAAATTAACACAAAATGGGTTGCGTTTGACTCTCTCCTATTGACCGACTGATAATCAGACCTGCAAGCCGATCGTCCGGCCTTATGGACATCTACGAGCAAATCGTGCAGCTCCGGCGCGACGGACGGCGCGGCGCGGTCGCTACCATCGTGAACGTGCGCGGTTCGATCCCTTCGTTTAAGACTGCGAAGATGCTGGTGCGCGACGACGGCTCGATCGTTGGCACGATCGGCGGCGGTTGCGTCGAGGCCGATGTGTGGCAAGCGGCGCGTGAAGTCATGGAAACGGAAAAGCCCCGCACTCTCACTTTCGACCTGAATCAGGATCCGAAATACGACACCGGCCTGGTCTGCGGCGGCACGCTCGAAGTTTTTATCGAGCCAGTATTACCTCCAGCGTTACTTTATATTTTCGGCGCAGGTCACGTAGCTGCAAACCTTTGCCAAGTCGCAGCCAATGCCGGATTCGACCCCATCGTCACCGACGACCGCACCTCCTACGCGACCACGGAACGTTTCCCGGCCGCCCGCGAAGTGCAGCGCGCTCGATTTCGATGAAGCGACGAAGCAGCTTGATCCCAACGAAACTTCCTACATCGTCATCGTCACACGCGGTCATCGCGACGACATGCGACTGCTGCGCTGGGCGGTGCAGACCCGCGCCCGCTACGTCGGGATGATCGGCTCCAAGCGCAAAGTGATCGGAATCTTTAAAACGTTGCAGGAGGAAGGCGTGCCCGCCGATCTGTTCGACCGCGTCCACGCCCCCATCGGACTCGACATCGGCGCCATCACCCCCGAGGAGATTGCGGTAGCGATTACGGCAGAGCTGATCGCGTTTCGCCGGCATGCAGGTGCCGGCTTGCCGCATATGAGCTGGTTCCGCTCGGAGGAATCGCAGCCTGCACCGAACGAAACACCGGACGCGCAAGAAGCGTCGCTCGATGAGCGTGAGTAGATTGTTGATTGATGATTTCTGATTGTTGATTGTGAAGCAAGGCTTCAAGCAAGAATCAACAATTCTTTGCCGTCCCTGCTATCTTCGCAGCATGATCCGCGCTTCCACCTTCGCTGGAGTGATTCTTGCCGCCGGAGACTCCTCGCGCATGGGCCGGGATAAAGCGTTGCTGCCTTGGCCCCCACCTGTGGCCGGGCAAGCGATTTCCAATGATACATTCCTCTCAGCCGCAATTCGTTCGCTCTTGCTGGCCACTGATTTCGTTGTGGTGGTGGTCGGAAAAAATGAACCAGCGCTGGCGCCAATTATTTATGCGGATGGAGCGTCTCTCGTGGTCAACAAAGATCCGACGCGCGGCCAGTTCAGTTCATTGCAGATCGGCCTGCGTGAGGTGCTCAATCACGGACGCGACGCCGCCATGGTGACCCTGGTCGATCGCCCTCCGGTGAGCCCCGCGACCCTCCAGATTCTCCACGATGCCTTCGAAGCTGCCGATCCGAGTATCTGGGTTGTTGTGCCTGAGTTTTCCGGCAAACACGGGCATCCCTACCTGGTGGGCCGTGAAATGATTGAGGCGTTTCTCCGAGTCCCGGCTACGTCGGTCGCCCGCGACGTCGAACATCAGCATCAGGAGCACATCCAGTATGTGCCGGTCGACGATCCTCTGGTCGCCCTGAATATCAACACGCCGGAGGACTATGCGGCGCTACTGACACGCTGCTCTTGACCGGTCGTGCGCCGTTGCGCGATTTCCTCGCGCACGTTATCGTCGATAGATGAACGCTGCCGAGTCCGAAACATTTCCTCCTGTCACCAACGAATTTCTCGATTCGGTTCTCCGTCTTAAGCTGCGCGTTGCCGCCTTCGATTGCGACGGCACGCTGTGGTCGGGCGATGCCGGGGAGCGCTTTTTCGATTGGGAATTGAGAGAGGGCGAGCTTATTCCGCGAGACGCTCGAACGTCCGTTGCGGGAGCGCTATGCCGCCTACAAGCGCGGCGAAGTGGATGAGACCACGATGTGCGGCGAAATGGTGACGATGCACCGGGGCATTCCAGAGCTGAAGATGATGGACGCCGCCACGCGCTTCTTCGACCAGTTTTTTGTCGCGCAGATTTTCCCCGAGATGCGAGAGCTGGTGCGCCGCCTGCAGGAAAATGGTTGCGAGGTCTGGGCAGTGTCGTCTTCCAATGAATGGGTAATCCGCGCCGGGATGAAGCATTTCGGCATTCCTGAGAGCCACGTGCTCGCTGCCAAGGTGGAAGTCGAGCGTGGCATCGTTACCGATCGACTGATCCGCGTGCCTTCCGGCGCGGGCAAACCGGAGGCTCTCCGCGAGGTGGTCAAGAAGGAAATCGACGGCGCGTTCGGCAATTCCCGCTGGGATCGGGACATGCTGGCGATGGCGAAGCATGCCTTTGCGGTGAATCCGAATCCCGATCTCGAGGCCGTGGCCCGCGAGCAGGGCTGGCGAATTTATTTTCCTGAGGGCACGCGTTCGCGGAGTTGAGTGTGCTGCCCGCCACCTGCCGTTTACAATTGAAGCAACCAAATGTATTCCGCGCAGCTACTCGATCATTTCCAGAATCCTCGCAATGCGGGAGAAATTGCCGATGCGGACGGAACGGCGGAAATTGAGAATCCCGCCTGCGGCGACGTGTTGCGGCTGACTCTGAAAACCGGCGGAGGCCGAATTACGGGGGCCCGGTTCAAGGCGAAAGGATGCGTGGCGTCCATTGCCTGTTGCTTCGGCGTTGACGGAATTGATTGTAGGGAAGACGCTGAGCGAGGCTCTCGAATTGCGGCGCGAGGACGTGATTGCCGCGGTCGGCGGCCTGCCCCAAGCTTCAACCCACGCCGCGCAGTTGGCCCTCGACGCGCTTTCAGCAGCGCTGAGTCAGATCGGAAAGTAGTTCAAAGCTCATGCCACCCTCGCACACGCCGCGCCGCATCGCCTGCCTGCAACCCAGCGCGACCGTCATTCTCGCCGCCGTTGGCGAACTCGACCGCGTGGTCGCGTGCACAAAGTATTGCGCGGATGTAGTTCCTGAAATCATGGCGCGGCCGCGGACCATCCTTGCCGACTCCTGGACGGCCAATGCCGAGCAGATTATCGCTGTTCAGCCTGACCTCGTCATCGCCTCTGTGCCTTACCAGGAGAAAGCGGTGATCGAAATACTCAAGTCTGGAACTTCGTTTCTAGGGCTTGCGCCTAAGAGCTCTGGCCGATGTCTACGCGGACATTGCCCTCATTGCCGGGGTGGTCGGGGCGAATGCACGCGGCGAAGAAGTGATCGCTCGCATGCAGCAGCATATCGAACAAGTCCGCGCCCGCACCGCTGGAGTGGTTCGTCCAAAAGTTTTCTGCGAGGAATGGGGCAAGCCCCTGATTGCGTCGCAAGTCTGGGTCGCGGAACTGGTGGAAGCTGCCGGGGGTGAGTTTCTGGGAACACCCGGACGGCAGATTTCCGCCGAAGAAGTCGCCCGCATGGATCCCGACATCGTGATCGCCGCATGGTGTGGAGCGGGCGACCGGGTGCCGCTGGAGAAAATCGTGGCCGAGCGCAATTGGCAGGGAACTCGCGCCGCTCGCGCATCCCGCATCTATTGCGTGCGGGACGAGCATCTCAACACGCCCGCTCCCACGCTGCTGCGCGGTCTCGACGCCCTGGCCTTTGCGATTCATCCCGAAATCTTTGCCCGCACGGAAGGAATCCGGCAGATTACTTGCGTTTCATCTTCCACAGCCGCGAATCTCCCGCTCTGAGTTAAGATTCTCCTCATGCCCGTCACCACCAGAATCGAAGAGGTTCGCAACGAAATCACGGCACTCGCGCAAGCGGCGCCCACGGCCAAGGACCTTATGCAAGGCGTCTGCAAGCTTTTGCATGAGCGCATGCTGAAATATAACTGGGTTGGCTTTTACATGCTCGAAGCCGGCGCCCAACCGCCCATGCTGGTGCTGGAGGCTTTCGTGGGCGCTATGACTCCGCACACGCGAATTCCGCTCAACCAGGGAATTTGCGGGGCCGCCGCGTCCAGCGGCAAGACGATCGTGGTCGACGACGTCAGCAAAGATCCCCGCTACCTGGCCTGTTCTCTGGAGACAAAGTCTGAAATCGTCGTGCCTATTTTCGTGAAAAACCAGGTGGCCGGCGAACTCGACATCGACAGCCATTTCCCCGCGGCGTTCGGCGTCGACGACCAGAAACTCGTCCAGTACTGCGCTGAAGTTGTTGGGAAAAAGCTGGAAAAGGGTCGCTGAGCCTGGTTTTCTGGTAAACCGCAAACTCAAACGGGAACTCATTCGTCCTCCGGAATCGGCAATTTATGAAACGGGTGGTTGCAGCCGTGATCGAGAAGGATGGCAAGCTGCTGGTCTGCCAGCGGACCCGGCATCAGACCATGCCGCTCAAGTGGGAATTTCCTGGAGGAAAAATCGAAGAAGGCGAACAGCCTCGCCACGCCCTGCGCCGCGAGTTGGAAGAAGAATTAGGAATCCACGCCAAGATCGGCGACGAGATCGTCCGCCTGAAGCATACATATCCGAACGGGGCGATGGTTGAACTCCGATTTTTTATCGTGCGCGAGTACGACGGCGAAATCGAGAATCGCATCTTCCGCGATCTGCAGTGGTCGGCTCCCAAGGATCTCGGCAAGTATGATTTTCTTGAGGCGGATGCTTCGCTGGTGAAGGATTTGGCGGCGGGGAAGCTGTTGTGAGCCCAGCAAACATTTATCTGTGGACAAGTTCGGAGCGTTCTAGCCACCACCTCGCAGCGTCCAGAACCACGCGATCGTCAGCCCGATCATGATCACGGTAGTCGCCCAAGCTACGGCATTGAAGAGGCGCGTGTTCACGTACTCGCCCATGAGTTCTTTCTTGTTGATCAGCAGCAGCATGAAGATCAGCACGAACGGCAGCACCACGCCGTTCACCACCTGCGACAGGACCGCGATCTTCACCAGCGGCAGGCCGGGGATTAGAAGCACGGCGCCGCCGGCCACAATCAGCAGCGTGTACAGCCAGTAGAAAAACGGAGCCTCGCCGAATTTCTTGTCGACCCCGGATTCAAAGCCCAGGCCTTCGCACACCGTGTAGGCCGTAGAAAGCGGCAGAATCGACGCGGCAAAGAGCGACGCGTTGAACAGCCCGACGGCAAACAGGATGTAAGCGTACTGCCCGGCCAGAGGCTTCAGGGCCTGGGCTGCGTCGGCGGCATACTTGATGTCGCGGTAGCCGTGCACGTATAAGGTCGCGGCGCAGGCTACGATGATGAACCACGCCACCACGTCGGTAAAGATGCAGCCCACAATTACATCCCAGCGCGAAGCATGGAGCCCGCGCCGGGTCACGCCCTTTTCCACGACGGAGGCCTGAAGATAGAACTGCATCCAGGGCGCGATCGTGGTCCCGACTACGCCGATCACCATGTACAGGTAAGCCTGTTCGCGGAATTTCGCCCACTCTGGCGGCTTGAAAGTTGCGACGGTTGCGGCTTTCCAGGCCGGGTGCGCGAGCGCTCCGGCGAAAATATAAGTGATGTAGAAAAAAGACGCGGCCAGGAAGACCTTCTCCACAGTCTTGTATTGGCCTTTTACCACGATCAACCATACGATGACGCCGCAAACCGGAACGGTCACGTAGCGCGAAAGGCCGAATAACTCAAGGCTGGTGGCGATGCCGATAAATTCTGTGACCACGTTGCCGAAGTTTGTGATCAGGATTCCAAGCATCATCAGAAACGTGATGCGGAACCCGAACTCCTCGCGGATCAGGTCGCTGAGGCCCTTGCCGGTGACCGCGCCCATGCGGGCGCACATTTCCTGCACCACGATCAGCGCCAGGGTGACCGGGATCATGGTCCACAGCAGCAGAAATCCGTATTGCGCGCCGGCCTGGGAGTAGGTCAGGATGCCGCCGGCATCGTTGTCGACGTTCGCGGTGATGATCCCCGGCCCAACTACAGCGAGGAACAACAGCGTCCGGCCTCTCCAGCGTCTCCAAAGCTTCATGCGCACATTTCGCCGACATAGGAATTAGAACAACCTGGAGACCGGCCTGCAGGCTGCGTTTCGCGGCGCACATTCCGTCTCAAGGCGGCATAAGAATACATGGGGAGCCCGTATCCGGGGTAGATGAAAATGAAAAATTGTGAAGAAAAGAATCGAAAGCGCAAACAGTTTAAGATGTCTTCAGGGCCGGACTTCGCAGCCAGAAGGGCAGGCCAAGACTCCGAATGACGAAGAACTCCGCGCGCGTCTTTTACCTGCTGATCGCCCTTATCGTGGTTTTGCTGGACCGCTGGACCAAGCATCTGGCGGCGCAGCGCATCCCGCTTTATTCGCATATTCAAATCATCCCCGGCTTTTTTCGGCTCACTCATACTGAGAACACGGGCGCGGCTTTCAGCTTATTCGCCGACTCGAACGCGCACTGGAAAACGGCCATGCTGATCGCGTTTTCCGTGATCGCTCTAGCCGTGGTCTCGATCTTGCTCTGGAAAAACAACCACGCTCACATGATTACCGGCGTCGCCCTGTCGTTGATTATGGGAGGAGCTTTGGGGAATCTCTGGGATCGCCTGGCGCACGGCCGCGTGGTCGACTTTCTGCTGTTCTACGTGAAGCGGTATCAGTGGCCGGTATTTAATCTGGCGGACAGCGCGATTGTGATTGGAGCGGGACTGCTGGTGCTGGAGATTTTGTTTCACAAGCCGGGCGGGCGACGAAGGCAGTTCCGCAGGAGGATAGCCATGGCATCCTACAAGCGAAGATCGCGGTCTTATTTCGCCGTTCATGAATGTGTTCTGGCGTTGTGCCTTGCGCTTTGTTGCTTGGCGTACGGGCAGCAGGTCGCTTACCCCGAGCAGGAGGTCCGCGTCAAGCGATCTGCCCGCATTGACGGCGCGGTCTCCGCACGCAGCCGATGTGCTGGCGACGTCGCTCGAAATACTTTTCAACGACAAGGAAGTGTGCTGCGGAAAGAATTCTGCTCTCGAAGACAGCATCGAGTCAGCGGATCCAAAGTCTTTGAAGGACATTGCCAGCAAGCTGCAAGGAAGGCATCTTTTAAGCGATGGCCGAGCCATCATGGTCACTACGGAATATCTGACGCCGGATCAGGTTAACGCCGGTCACTTGATCACCATGATTCGGAACCAGCGCGCTGCGCTGATGATGTGGAACTCTCGCGTGTATGTGCTCTACGGCGTGACTTATGTCGGGACGGTTGACTACTCCACGAACGAGACCGCATACGCGGTGCACAAGTTCTTGCTGCAGGATGTGCGTTTTTCTGATTCGCGCCGCGCAGTCACTTTCGATCGCTTAACCGAAGACGCGAGTAAGGTGCAAGGATTGTTGTTTGTTGAGGCGACGCGGCCATAGCCTCGCTTCTACGGCGTGCCGTAAAGCTGTTTGTACACACTCGCGTTGCGCAGGATGGCTTGCACGTACTCGCGGGTCTCGGTGAAAGGAATCGATTCGACGAACTCCTGGGGATCGCGATATTGGCCCTGGCTCAGCCAGTCTTCGACGCGATCTGATCCTGCGTTGTAGGCGGCCAGGGCGTATTCAAACGAGCCGCCGAACTTGTCGACCATGCCGCGGAAATAGCGCGTGCCCAATTGCAGGTTCACCGCGGGAGTATACAACTGGCTGGCCGAGTAGCGCCTCAACTTTACTTGCCGGGCGACGGTTTTGCCAGTTTTCGGCAGCAACTGCATCAGGCCCACGGCGTTGGCGCGCGAAACCGCGTTGGGATTGAATTCCGACTCCTGCCGGATGAGTGACGCTACCAGATAGGGATCCAGTCCATTCGCCGCGGAAGAGCGCTTCAGGTCGCTCCAGTAGGCTTTGGGAAAGAGCGCTTCCCAATATTTCCGCGGCAGATCGGGAATGTCGAGGGCGAAATAGTTCGGCGTGGAGTGCTTCATGACCTCGATGGCCTGATCGTAGTGTCCGGTTTCATCGTAGAGCTGTGCGGCTTCTGCCGGGCCCCAGCTGCCGCCGTCGGCCGCAGCGGCGGCCTGCAATTCGCGCACGGCGAAATCGACCAGGCCGCCATTGCCGAGAAGCTCTGCCTTCTGCACGTGCAATTCGTCTGACGGTGGTTCGGAGTCGGCTACCTTGCCGCTGTTGTCGAGGGGCGGCACACGATCGAGCAAAGCGTAGTGGGTGGTGGCATCGGCTGCCGCCGCGGGAAGATGCTTCAGTCTCTGGCGTCCCAACTCCGCGTAGTAGAAGTTGCGGTAACGATCCGAAAGCTTCTGATAAAACGCGCGCGCCATGAGGAGCTGATTGTCTTCTTCCGCGAGACGAGCGCGCCAATACAAAGCTGCGGGAGTTTCGGCGCCGGAAGGATACAGAGCAATCTGCTCTTCGAACGCTTTCTCGGCATCCTGGTTGCGTCCCTGGCGCAAGGTGAGCCAGGCTGCCTTCCAGTGCGTATAGGAAGCGCGCGCGCCGTTGGGAAAGCGCTGCTGCGCTTCGCGAAATGCGTCGAGGGCCTGGTCGTATTCGTGATGAACCAAATGCAGATTGGCAGCGGAGATCAGCGCCTGCTCGAGCCACGGACTTGTCGGCGCAGCCTGGCGCAGTTCTTCGACGGTGCGATAAAAGTCGTCGTTGTCGTTCGAGGCGAAGTCGACTTGACCCAGCAGATACAGGCGATGCGCGTTGATTTCGCCGCCTTCGCCGCCGACCAGGGCGAGGACCATCTTGGCGTCACGGTTTTTACCGCTGCGATGAAGGGCGTCGGCCAGGTCGAGTTGGATCGCTGACTGCTCCGTGCTGTTGGCATTGGGGCTAATTGCGTTGATCAGACTTCGATATTCATCGGCGGCGTCGGCATATCGCTTCTTGCTCATCAACCCATCGGCGCGGGTCTTGAGCTGGGAGGCGGTTGGAGGCGGCACTGACGGCAACTTCCTCAACTCGGCGTACGCCGCATCGGCGTCGGCGCTGGCGGGCATCGTGTAATAAATGTTCGCGAAGATTTCGGCCGCCTTCGCGCTCTGGCTTGCCGCGGCATAGGCGCGTCCCAGCGCTAGTTCCACATCCGAGCGCACGGGGGTGCGATCCTGCGCGAGCAGAGTTATGGCCTCCGCCGCCTGACCTTCCGTCAGGAGCGCGCCAGAATAGCTGACGTCGGCGTCGCGCACCAGCAGCGAATCCGGATGGGTCTTGGCAAAGTCGGTCAAGGTCGCCAGCGCCTCGGCTGTGCGTCCAGTCTGCAGGTACGAAGTTCCAAGGTAATAATCGACGTAATCGCCGAGGTCGCCGGCATGCACTTTGGCGCGGCTCAGCGGGTCGATGGCTTGGGCATATTCTCGATCGAGCACGTGGGCGTAGCCGACCACGAGCCAGGCCAGCGCTCCGGCATCCTCTTTGGCGTGAGCGCGCGCATAAGCTTGCACGCCGGCGTAAGCTGGGAGCGAACGATCCTGCAGAAGCTGTTGCGCCATGGGCCGCAGGCTGGCCGAAGCCACAAACGCCTGTCGCATGCGCCGGACTCGCGGGGAAATCGCCCGCCGGTGGGTGGCGACGGGACGATGCCTCACCCGGCCTGTGGGCTTTTTTGGCGCAGGGGCTCTGTCGGTTGGGGCGCTGGTCGCGGCAGGAGCAGCGGTTTGGTCGGCCTTCGGGGCCGCGTCCGAAGCCGGTTTCGACTGAGGTGCTTCAGCGTGGCTTTGAACTGAACTTGGTTGAGGTTGCGGGAATGCCTGTGCCGGAAGCAGAACGGCGGAGACGCCGCACAGAGCCAGAGCTGCGAGCATCGACCACTTCGAAGCTGATTGCACTACGTATTCTTTTTGTGGAAACACTCTACTGCCAGAACCCTTCCGCAAATCTAGCGGCGGAAATTTGAACCCATGATAGAGATGTCGTCCTCGGCCAGGCTGCGCAGCAACTCGTTCTGAAAGTAGTCAGCGCCGGCGGCTGCCGTGTTGCCGTACCGCTTCTGAAACGTACCGCGGCTCTTGTCGATGTCTTCTTTGAGCCGGTCGTACAGATCCTTATTGCGGCGTCCCTCCGCGACTTTCGCCTGGTTGTAGAGTTTGATTTCATCCACCAGCAAGCGCGCGAAGCGTTGCGCTTTGCGATGAACGTCGGCATCTTCCGGCGACAACCCGGCCAGAGGATCCGTGGCTGTGGCGGGTGCGGCTGCGGCACGCGCCGAAGCCACTTCCACCACTTCGGTCGCAGGTTCGGGCTCGACCGCGGCTTTGGCGGGCACATGCTTTGGCGCGTGGGATGCGAAAGGATCAGAAAACGAGGAAACCGTTTGTACCGGCGGGGCCTCAACCCGGCTCACCATCTCGCTGTCTTCTCTGGCGGCTGCCTGCTTGCGCAGTGATGTCACTTCGAGCCACGCGCTGGTCGCGACCACCAGTAATTCCAAGGCGTTCTGGTCAAGGTTGCCGGTATCGCCTCCGTCGGCATAAACCAGCGCCGCTACCTTATCTTTGAGTGCCAGCGGCAACACCAACACCTGTTCATTGGCGGGGCTGCCGAACTCTTTCACGAATTTGCGGCCCATCTCCGCGATGTTGCCCGGCGTTGCCACTCGATTCTGGTAGGTGTGGGCCACTGGACCGGCGCTTAGATCAAGGGCGAAATCCTTGACCCCTTCCTCATCGCCAAAACCGCGGGATTGCCACCCGGACGCGGCTCCCGCCTTTACCACGAACAGCGCGATGCGTGAGCAATACCCACTGCCCGCATCGAGCAGCGCGCGTAGAATTTCCTTCTGGCTTGACCCTGCATGAATGGCAGCGACGGCTTGAACCAGTGCGCCGGAGTCAGCGGCGCCCGCGGGAGCGTGCGCTGCAGAACCCTCGCTCAGGCGGACGGGCAAGGCTTCCAGCACCTGCTGCACAATCTGCGACTGCAGTTGCGGCATCTGCGCCTGAAGAGCTTGCGCCACGGCGTGTTCGATTACCTGCCGCACCTCATTCTGTTTTTCGTGCCCCATGCGTAGAGAACCGTATCCCTTCGAAACACGCACCGCGGTAACATCCGCCCGAGCCTAGCCCTAAGTGCTGATTATACGGCACTTGTAAGAGCGCCCCAGAGTACGCAAGGACGTGTTCGACCGCGTACCTTCCCAATCTTCGACTCTATCGCAAATCTTGTGCCGCCTGAAACCAGAAACTCGATTGGGCAAACACTTCGGTTACCAAGTAGAATAACAGCTACTTTTGAGTGCCGCGGTTCGGACCCGCAAAATACTGCATCGTCGATAGAATGGGAGCCATCCAAAACAAACTAGAAGGGCCTGTCAGTGATGAGCTGACACTGGTTCGAGCGGCCAAGCAGGGCGACGACTCAGCCTTTGAAGAGTTGGTGCGCCGTTACGACCGCAACGTCTTTCGGATCGCGCAACACATTACGCAAAACCGCGAGGATGCGGAAGATGTGGTGCAGGAAGCGTTCCTGAAGGCGTACGGGAACCTGGCGAAGTTTCAGGAGCAGTCGAAATTTTATACCTGGCTGGTACGCATCGCCGTCAACGAAGCGTTGATGAAGTTGCGCCGCAGGAAGCCTGAACGAACGGTCTCGCTCGACGAAGATATAAAAACGGAAGATGATTCGCTGCCGCGTGAGATCGCGGATTGGAGTCCGAATCCGGAGCAGCAGTATAACCAGGCGGAGTTGCGGGAGATTTTGAGCAAGACGATCCAGGGCCTGCCCCCGGGCTTTCGGACCGTGTTCGTGCTGAGGGACGTGGAAGGACTTTCGACCGAGGAAACTGCGGCCGCTCTGGAGTTGAGCGTACCAGCAGTGAAGTCGCGGTTGTTGCGGGCGCGCCTGCAACTGCGCGACCGCCTTGGGAGGTACTTCCAGAAACGCGAGAGTGGAGATGGCGACCAGTGAAATGTTCTGAGTTTTTGCACGAGCTGACCAATTATTTGGACGGCGTTCTCGACGGACCTACGAAAGTCGAATTGGAGAATCACCTTTCCTGGTGCCACAACTGCTATGTAGTTTGTGATACCACGAAAAAGACCATCGAGATCTATCGCGACTCTCAGCTTTACGAATTACCTGAAGACCTCCGTTCCCGCCTCCGATCTGCCATCATGACGAAATGCCAGCAGCATAAGAAGCGCGGTCCGGAGAGCGTCTAAGGGCCTTTTCAGCCATCACCCCATGAGATGACTAACATCCCGGGGAAACTCGGGGTCCACAAATAGCCAGTGTGAGATGAACTCCTGACGGCGGTGCGCGTGTTTCCATGTGGCGCCCGGCCACTGGGACCGCGCTATAATGGGTGCCAGTCGGCCTGGGGTAGGTCATGGACCGTGTTCGTGTTCTGCTGCTCATCACCCTCGTAACCACCGCCACGGTTGTGCTTGTGGGCGAAAATTGCAGCGCGCAATCTTCCGAATCAAATTCCCAGGGA
Organism: uncultured Acidobacteriaceae bacterium; assembly: GCA_963743115.1. Classification (GTDB taxonomy): domain Bacteria; phylum Acidobacteriota; class Terriglobia; order Terriglobales; family Acidobacteriaceae; genus Sulfotelmatobacter. Next base: position 104,789 of record CAVUOM010000008.1, read on the forward strand.
CAGCTTCGCAAAGCCGTTCAGCCAACACCATCCTCCTCAGAGCAACCCGCAGTTCCTGCGATTCCCGCCAACGCACCGCGCATAAGTAGACAGAGTCGTTATCAAATCATTCGCGAATTTGAAACCCAGCTAGTGTATGCGCGCACGTCTTTTCCGATGGGTTCCAAAGGACTGCTGTTGAAGGACGGCGTGATAACACCAGATGGCGAACAATTGCGCCAGGACCTGGCCCTCTGGGGACCGGCGATCAAGCCCGGCGATCCGGCACGCATCTCTTATGTGCAAATCAAGGATGATCATATTCATTTCGAGATTAATGGCGGCCCCACTCGTCACAAGAAGTGGTATCAGCGCGTGGAGGTCACCGGGGCTTACGGAACTCCGGTTTCGGGTGGGCCGGACGATGCGCAAGCCAATCCGCACGGTACTTTCGTGGACCTTTATTTCGACAAGCATGTTCCCGAGATGACGGTGGCGCAGGCGCGGGAATTGCTGTATCCCGTGCTCGATTTCAATGCCAGAAATAAAGAGCAGGCCTATCTGGACAGCGTGCCGCCTAAGGTCAAGGCGGCGATTCAGGCGCATCATGTTTTGGTGGGGATGAATCAGGAGATGGTGCTTCATGCCAAAGGCAAGCCGCCGAAGAAAGACCGCGAGCGCGATGGGGAGACGGAATACGAAGAATGGATTTACGGCGAGCCCCCGGCCGATGTCGACTTCGTGCGCTTCGTGGGAGACGAAGTAGTGCGCGTGGAGACCATGAAGGTGGACGGCGAAAAGATCGTGCGCACGAAGAAAGAGGTAATCCTGGAGGCCGCGGACAAGGATAAAGATAAAGAAGCGAAGAAAGAACCGGCAGAGCAGCCCGCGAACCCTCCCACACTGCGGCGTCCCGGAGAAGATTCACAAGATGTGCCGAGGCCGGCGAACGGAGCCTCGCCGGTGCCGGCCATGCCGCCCCCTGACATTCCTCAGCCTCCGGGCGATCCCAATGAGATGCTGCCGGCGCGCTAAGACCGCTCAAACCACAGTTATCGCCTGGCGACAGTTGCTCCAGCATCAGCGAACGAGAAAGCCAACGCTACATTCGAAAACTCCTGGCCGTCGACTTCCACATAGGGATAAACGAAGTAATTCAGCGGCTTACCCTGCTGCGGCGGGTTGAGCCGCAGATCGCGTCCCATGCTGAACTGCATCCGGTTCACATCGTGGGAGCCGAAGAAGTAGTCGCGCTTTTCCGGATGCTTCCAAGCCTCGGAAATGTCCACGGGGATCCATCCCCGGCCGTCAATCCAGAAGTCCGACCAGCAGTGGTATCCGGCAATCTCGGCGCCATGCTTGTCAGGCGGCAGCGGAAACCCAATCTCGAAGCGGGCCGGGATGCCTTGGGATCGAGCCATGGCAATGAAGAGGGAATGGAAGTCGGTGCAGTTGCCTTTCTTGGCGTCGCAGGCATAGAGAACGTCGCCGTGTCCCCAGCCGGTTCCGGTTTTGTCGTAGCGCATGGTGGTGAAGACGTAATCGTAGATGGCGCGAGCCTTGTCGAGTTGATCGGTCTTGCCTTGAGTTACCTTGACCGCAAGATCGGCGGGCAGACCGGTCACGGGAACGAGTGCGTCGGGCTCAAGGTCTTGATGCTTTTCGGTGGAGGAGAGTGAAACAGCAATTACGCGAGGCGCAGTTTCTCCGAGAGCCACGCGCTCATGGCGCGTCACGTCATATTCCACATCGAAGTGCAGTTCGGGCTGCGCCGAATTCGTTTCGGCATAATAGATCTGGTTGCCGTATTTCGATTCGCTGGTTTTCTTCAAAGGCAGATCACCTTGCGCTGAGATGACTTTTACCTCTTGATATGCGTCCGAGTGCGCTGCAGGCATCCAGATTCGGACTTTCTTCCCCGCGGGAAGATTTCTTACTGTGAAAGCGTAGTGAAACGTGAAGTGGCGCAAATCCTGGGCGAGGGCGGACAGAGCAAAGGCGAGGAGCAGAGGCGACAATACGCAAAGTTTGCGCAGCATAGGCAAGGTCCTTTCAGATTCTCAATGGGAAAAAGAGAACCAGGAGCTGAGTGCCGTTTGGAAACGACGGACGGGCGCTTCAGCGGGAGTGCGCTTTCAAGTGAAGCCGCGCTTAGGTGTGCGCATGGAAGTGAAGATTCCGGAACTGAATCCAGCGATGCTATTTTAGCAGAGCGCGAATGGGAACCGTAACCTCCGGGACGTGTTTCACGTTGATCCGATAGAATCGAACCGTGGCCATAGCGATTCAATGTCGCGATCTGCGCAAAACATACGACGGCAAGGTCGAAGCCGTGCGCGGACTGAACCTTGAGATTCAAACTGGCGAATGCTTCGGTCTTCTGGGCCCGAACGGGGCAGGGAAGACTACAACCATCGAAATTCTTGAAGGCTTGCTGGAGCCGACTTCGGGCGAAGTGTCGATTTTCGGGCACTCCTGGCGCGAGAATGCGCGTGAGATGCGGGAGTGGCTGGGGATCTCTCTACAGGAGACACGGCTTTCCGAAAAACTTAGCGTACGGGAGACGGTGGAGCTGTTCGCCAGTTTCTACCGTGAACCGCGTTCATCGGACGAAGTGCTCGAGCAGTTGCAACTTACCGAGAAGGCTGACGCCTGGGTGGGAAAGCTTTCCGGCGGGCAGCGGCAGCGGCTGGCGGTGGCGACTGCGCTGGTGTGTAATCCGAAAATTCTTTTTCTTGACGAGCCAACAACGGGCCTCGATCCGCAGAGCCGGCGGCAGTTGTGGGACATCATTCGCGAGTTTCAGCGCGCCGGCGGCACCGTATTGCTGACCACGCATTACATGGACGAAGCTGAGCGGCTGTGCGATCGGCTGGCGATCGTCGATCATGGGCAGATCATCGCCGAGGGCTCGCCGCCGGATTTGATTGAGCGGTTGGGCGGGCATCACGTGGTCGAGTTTGCCGTGGGCACGAGAGGGGCTGGGAATTCGGACGGTGCGGCTCTCGAAGCCTGGCGTGCCTTGCCGAGCGTGGAATCAGTACACGAGGATGACGGCATGGTCGCGCTCAGCGTGAAGGAGCCGCATCTGACGATCCCAGCGCTGCTGGAGGCGGTCGGGAAGCAGGGAAGCGAGTTGCAGCATTTGACTACCCGGCAGGCCAGTCTGGAAGACGTATTTGTACGGCTGACCGGTCGGCACCTGCGCGAAGAGTGAAGCGACGTGAGAGGACGGACATGATTGTGCAGAGACATTTTCGCTACATGGTTCTTCTGGCTGTAACGGCTGCGGTGGTGCTGGGCGGCCGGTTCAGCTTCGCACAGGCTTCGGCGGCTGACTCGCCGGCCGGCTTTCCTCCGCTGGACCAATGGAAGGCGGCGGTTCTCGCGGGGGATGCGCCGTCTTTAAGGGCGTTCTACAGCGCCGACCCGGTGGCTCAGGTGATGGCGAACGGCGTTCGAACCAATGCAGATGCAGACGTGAATTTCTGGCTGGGCCTGAAGGCGCGAAGCATTTCGTTAGAAACAGTTGCAGTGCTCGACCGGCCTAAAGGCACGAGCGTTGTTTTCCAAGCCGATGTGCAGTTGACGAATGGCCAGACTCTGAGCGTGACGGACGGCCAAATGTGGCGAAAGCAGGGAGAGCAGTGGCGACTGATAAGCGTGGAGCGTGCCGATGCGCCTCACCTGAAACAGCCCTCGGATATGAACAAGAATATCTATCCGGCGGATGCGGACGCGCATGCAGAGATCAAGGAAGCGGAAGAAAACGCAGCCAGGGAGCACAAGCGGGTGTTGCTGGTCTTTGGCGCAAACTGGTGCTTCGACTGTCACGTGCTCGATCTGGCGTTTCACCGACCCGATTTTGCATCGGCGATGGCCGGCTACGAAGTGGTGCACATCGATCTCGGCTACGACGAGAAAAAGAATGCGGATGTGGTGCGGCAGTTCGATGCGACGTTGGATAAAGGCATTCCTACTCTGGTCGTAGCCGAGAGCGACGGCAAGGTAGTGATGAGCCAGAAAAACGGCGAATTCGAGGACGCACGCTCGCTCACACCGGATGTGTTGCTTGAGTTCCTGAATAAGTGGAGACCTGAGGCGCGCTAGGTCGATCTACTGATGGTTGATCGGTTATGAGTATTGCAGACCAAACGCCCGTTCTAGAAAACACCGTTCCGCAGAAACGACCGCCCCGGCGGAACGGGCGCTGGGCCGGATACCGTCATCTGCTGATGGCGCGCATGCTCGAGTTGAAGCGTGAACCGGAGGTCGTGTTCTGGGTGTTCGTGTTTCCGCTGTTGCTGGCGTTGGGGCTCGGAATTGCCTTCCGCAACAAGCCCGCCGACGCATCCTCGGTCGCGATTGTGTCCGGAGTGGAGGCGCAAGAAGCGGAGACATTGCTGCAACGCTCACCGCAGCATGCATCGTTCAGGATCGATGTACTCGACGGAAACACGGCACGCAAGGGTTTTCGTTTGGGAAAATACGATCTTGTGATCGAACCGGATGGCGGCGGAGGGCTTCGATATCGTTACGATCCGGCGCGGCCCGAGAGCGTGCTCGCCCGGGCTGAAGTCGACGATGCGTTACAGGCTGCGGCCGGCCGCAAAGATGTGGTGGCGACCTCGGTGGTGACCTCGTCCGAGCCGGGTTCGCGCTACATCGATTTTCTGATTCCCGGATTGCTGGGCATGAACCTGATGAACTCCGGAATGTGGGGTATTGGATTCGCGCTGGTCGACATGCGGCAACGCAAGCTGCTCAAACGCTTCGTGGGCACTCCCATGCGGCGCAGCGATTTTCTGCTGGCGCTGGTGTCGAGCCGACTGGTGCTGATGATTATTGAGATTGCATTGTTGCTGACGCTCGGCGTCCTCGTATTCCACATGAAAGTTCTGGGATCTCTGTTCTCGATCCTGTTACTGGGTGCAGCGGGAGCGCTGTGCTTTGGCGGAGTTGGATTAGTGACGGCAAGTCGCGCGCAAAAAATCGAAAGCGTAAGCGGCCTGATGAATCTGGTAATGATGCCGATGTGGATTTTTTCCGGAGTGTTCTTCTCTTACGAGCGCTTCCCGGCGGCGATTCAGCCGCTGATCAAAGCGTTGCCGCTGACCGCTCTGACCGACGCGCTGCGCGCCTGCATTCTGGAAGGTACGCCGCTGATCCATCAATGGCCGCAGCTCCTGGTAATGCTTTTGTGGGGAAGTATCTCGTTTGTGCTGGCGCTGCGCTGGTTTCGGTGGACTTAGCGGGGCGGCCTAGTCTTTCTTATCAAGGTTAGTCTTCGAAGCGTGGGCCTCGTCCGCAAGTCTTGGGAGAAGTTACGAACGAGGCCATCTGCGGTGCTTGCGAAAACATTACTCTACTTATGACTTCACTAGCTTGCCGGCTGCCTTTCGGACTTTCGCCCAGCGCAGCCTCTGCGCTGCTGCGATTCGTCTGCGGGCATCCTTGCTCAACGTACGGCCTGTCTTTTTGAGTTTCTTACCCCCGGCATGGCCAAGAGCGTCGAGCGCCTTCCCAACTTGTCCCATTTCTTTTTCGAGACGGGAATACTCCTTCTGCAGGGAAGCAACCACCTTGTTGATTATCATTGAATACCCCCTTGGCCATAAGGCTAACACGACGAGACATCCGTTTGAGAGCTCCCGGTGAGTTTAAGTCAGCCAGTTAGCCTGCTCCGATAGTAGATAAGAAGCGCGGACTCTGACGAGCTTTTGTAGTTTGTTCAAAAGCGAAGGCCAGTCGAATGAGAACCGGCTCGCTCCAGGCGCGCCCAAAGAATGAGATACCGACCGGTAAGCCGGAGATAAATCCCGCAGTTACGTTGATATTAGGATAGCCTGCGACGGCCGCGGCGTTCGAGCTTCCGCCGGCCGCGTGGTCGCCGTTGATCAGGTCCGTAAGCCATGCAGGCCCGCCGGTGGGAGCCACCATGGCATCGAGGCGATACTTGTCCATGGTGGCGTCGATGCCTTCGGTGCGGGCGAGTTGATGGTTCTTGTCGAGCGCATCGAGGTAAGCTTTTTCAGTTAGAGGACCTTTGGCTTCGGCCTTTAGAAATAGATCCTGGCCGAAGTATGGCATCTCCTTCTGCCGATTGCGGTCGTTGAAGTCGATGATATCTTTCAAAGTATGCACGGGAGCATTCGGGCTGAGGCGGGCGAGATAGTTATTGAGGTCGGCCTTCAGTTCGTATAGGAAGATCAATAGCTCGCTCTCATCAAACTTACCCAGAGTTTCAATGTCGGCAGGATCAACCAATGTTGCTCCCTGTTTTTTCATGGCATCGAGGGATTGCTCCATGAGAGCATCGACGGCATCGTTGAAGCCGAAATACTTCCGGGCCACTCCGATGCGCGCGCCTTTCAGGCCGTTGGGATCGCAGAACTGCGTGTAGTCGGCGTAGGACTTGCCCACGCTCGCGGCGGTTGCGGCATCCTGGGGATCGACGCCGGTGAGCACGCCCAGTAAAATCGCGGCATCGCGGACGGTGCGGCACATCGGCCCGGCGCTATCTTGCGTGTGTGAAATAGGAATGATTCCGCTGCGGCTCACCATGCCGACGGTGGGCTTGATGCCGGCAAGTCCGTTCGAAGAGGACGGGCAAACGATGGAGCCGTCGGTTTCCGTGCCGATCCCCACAGCACATAAGTTGGCCGAGATGCCCGCGCCGGTACCGGAGCTGGAGCCGCAGGGATTGCGGTCGAGGGCGTAGGGATTTTTGGTGAGGCCGCCGTGGCCACTCCATCCGCTGGTGGAATGGCTGGAACGAATATTTGCCCACTCGCTGAGATTGGTCTTGCCCAGAATCACCGCGCCTGCGCTCCGCAGTTTCCGTGCAACATAGGAATCTTGCCGCGGCTTCGAGCCGACCAGCGCGAGCGAGCCGGCCGTGGTCATCATCTGGTCTGCGGTGTCGATGTTGTCTTTGATCAGCACTGGAATGCCGTGCATGGGGCCACGCGGGCCTTTTTCCTTGCGTTCCTTGTCAAGAGAGTCTGCGATGGAGAGAGCATCCGGATTCAGTTCGATGATGCTGTTGATCGCGGGACCGTGCTTATCTTTATCGATCTCTTCAATGCGCTCCGTGTATTTCTCGACCAGAGAGTGAGCCGTGAATTTGCCGGAGTTCATGCCATCTTGCAGGCCAGAGATGGTGATTTCATCGAGCTCGAAGGGTTTGATTTCTGGAGGGGAGACGGAGCACGCAATCTCATGCGCGGCGCCCAGTGCCGGATACAGCGGGATCAAGGTTGCGGCCGCACCGCCGATCAGCGTGTTCTTGAGGAATGAGCGGCGGCTGGCGGCAATCTTCGCAGCTTTTCGGCGCATGGTTGAAGAGTCCTTTGTAAGGCAATTGGGATCGGCGAATCGCAACCGACCATAGTAATCCATGCAGTCGAAGCAGCGTTGTGAGGGTCGATCGGACAAGGCGGAGGCGACAACCGACGGCGCAATGAAGCTATGCTTGTTTCCTGCTGGGCCGCGATACACGCGTCGCGACTTCCGCCTTCGCTGGCTGCTTAATTGCACCGGCCTTCATCGCAGCCGCAAGAAGATGTTGCTTGTCATCGTAGGGGTTGTAAGCATCGTCGGGATACCAGGCACCGGCGAAAAGGTCGCCTTGCCGGGTGACTGTGCAACGCTGCACGTGCACGCTGTCGACGAAGCTGTGCTTAATTTCGGGAGCGCCCCAGTCGCCGCCCCAGATAAGCCCGCTGCCGTGCGCAAGCTGTCCCAGGAACGAGAAATCACCTTTCCAGCAAGGCTCCCCAGCGGCCACGCGGACGATGTCACAGGCCAATCCATAGTGGTGAACCCCCACGGTTCGAAGTTTGGTAGCGCCACTGTTGAAGAGTTCCTGCTGGCGGTTCTGGCTGCGGTAGGTCTCGTAGATCATGACTTCAATTCCCATGCGCTGCGCGGCCGAGACGATGTTCCCGACGAGTTGCCGAGTCGCGGGTTCGAGCAGGGAAGGGTCGTTGACCCGCGTCAATAAGGCAAACCGCATGTCTTTGCAGATCACCTCATTGTAGAAGTTTCCCATGCGAATACCTTCCTGCGGCTGGCTTCAGGCAAACCACTGAGTTCGGCCGCGAAAGCATGGCTGGAGGAATGGCTCAAGCTAATCACGGATTAGTCCAATGTCCAGCGGAAACGCAGAGAAAATATAGGGAAAAACCGTGGTTCGTTTCAAAATGGGACGGTCACTTTGTGGGCGGATTTTCCTGAAAATCGACCCCGCTCAAGATTCGGCGTACTTTCTTGCGTCCTGGTGTACAATGGTTTTAGCTAAGTTTGACTCACGAGCAACTGAAGGTCGGTATCGCCAACCAGCGTCACCCCCTCACTAGCAGCGAATCTTCTCAGCACAATCCAAAGAAACAGAATAGGACTATCAACAATGGCAGAACAAGGAACAGTGAAGTGGTTTAACGACGCCAAAGGCTATGGCTTTATCAGCCGTCAGAATGGCGAGGACGTTTTCGTGCATTTCTCCGCGATTCAAGCAGGCGGCTTTCGCAGCCTGCAAGAAGGACAAACCGTGCAGTTCGACGTGACCAAGGGCCCCAAGGGCTGGCAGGCGGAGAACGTCCAAGCTGTCTAAGCGACCGCTTTCGCAGTGAAACAGAATGCCCGTGATTCGCAAGAGTCACGGGCATTTTTGTCGGCGACGAAGATTGCTTCACTCCACCTAAGTATTACGGTTGCTCCCGCGCCTGCTGCACCATCTCCACCAGAACTTTTCTAGCTTGACCTGGATCGCGCACTTCCCGCAGGAACGCAATGCGCGCACCTTTCATGCCGTCTGAGGTTTTCAGGCGCACGTGGAAGCCGAGTCGATCGACAGCAGTCATGGCCGCTTCCTGACATTCGATGCCGGCAAATGCCTTGGCCAGGAGGACGAGCGCATCCTTGTGGTCAGCATTCATGTGCTCGACAATTCCGGCTGCAGCCTCGGCCAGCGGATCCGGTTCGGCAAGGCCGTAATCGGCAGCCTGCACCCAGCCCATTACTCCGAAGCCGCCCACATAGTAAACATCCAGCACGTCCATGCGGTAGAAAGAAAAATCTTCAAAGTCCACCCAGTATTTGCTGTTCTCGTAGCGCTCCAGGTAGAGCTTGCGGGCGTCCGGCAGCTCTGCCTTTGGGATGGACAGAACGTTCCCCATCACCGTGACTCGCGATGCGCCCAGCGGGTCGCCGCTGGCATCCGGCTGAGTTACCAGAAGGCTGGCGCGCGCATCCGCCTGCAGATTCTGCGTGTGCATGGCCATGCTGCTGATCAGGAAGATCGGACGCCCGCGCAGGTCGAGCGCGTAGGGCATCACCGATCCAAATGGGAAGCCCGGCTGCTTGCGCGATAGAGTCGAGAGGCTTCCGATGCGCCCGAGGCAGACGAGCGTTCTTGCCCGCTCCGAGAATGAAGGTTCAGGGACCTCGGCGTGATCGCTACCCGCTCCCGGGCCCGCGTGTTTTCTTGAGGATGAGGAAGACACAGTTTGGCTCATCAGGCAGTCTAAATGAAACCGGCACCAGGTGACGTGTACTCCGGCGGGAATGTCACGACTGCCCGGCGGTTTAGCCCAAGTTTCGTCAGAAACCACGGACGGTTCCGCAGATTGTTTCCAACGGCTTCGAGTGCTAGACTTTGGTTGGCTTATAGGGCTGGTGTTCCGTCTTTGCCAGCGAGCGGGAGTAGTTCAGCGGTAGAACGCCAGCTTCCCAAGCTGGATGTCGCCGGTTCGATCCCGGTCTCCCGCTCCATTGATTCTCTCGGTGCGATGCCCCCGGCAGAGGCGGCGAGATCAAGGGCTCGAAGGCGTTACAGCTATACCCGCCCCAGCCAGGCGCCTATAATGGTTTTATCATGACTAGCAATCCTGAAAATCCCTCTATGTCGGAAGTATGTGCACGAGTTCGGCATCTTGGATATGCGGTTTCTGGACGGATTCGCCTTTATGGCGAGGAGTTCGAAGTGGTTTCAGATCCGTTTCCCGAAGCAGACGGCATCGCAATTCATGTCACCACTAAGAAAGATTCCAGAATCCGCATACTACAGATCCCCGCAACCGTTCTTCAGAGTGTGAGAGGCCGAGGTATGAACGCGGCCTAACCGAACCTCTGCCAAACGCTGCCCGAGGCCCAAAGCGGCGGGATTGAAGATTTTGATGCATCGAATCAAAATTATGCATCAAAGGAAAAGTGCGGGTAACTTGACGGTTCCAATGGTCAAGGCTACCATCCTAGATAGATGATGAGTATGAGCAATCTTCGCCAGACTTGTATGTGTGCATGTTGTTGTTGTGCATGCGTGTGCTCTGGCGCAGGGAGGTTGCTGACTTAAAGGTTTCATAAGTCTCAGCATTTATTGCCCACCGCCAGAGAGCATCTGGCGGTGGGCTTTTTTGCGCCAAATCAGCTAAGACCAATCTGTTTTATGGGAAGTCACCTTATGGCAAGTCCAGCTACTCCAAATCCGGTCAAAGAAACGAAAGCGCAAAAGGTGGAGCGCCTGAAGCGCGCCATGAATCCTTGGGAGGGACTGGCTGAGATTCGCCGCTTTGCGCGGGAAGGCTTCGCCTCGATCCCCCCGGAATGGATTGGAACTTACTTCCGCTGGTGGGGAGTCTACACGCAGGGCGATGGTGCCGGGGTTGTCGGCGGCAAGGACGGCCAGGGGTTGGCGTTGCCGTTCTTCATGCTACGCATCCGCATTCCGAACGGCCTGCTGCGATCGGACCAGTTGCGCGCCATTGCCCACCTGACCAGCCGCTACGCCCGCGGCATCGCCGATCTCACGGTTCGGCAAAACATTCAGCTGCACTGGGTCACGATCGAGGCTCTTCCCGAGGTGCTCGAGGAACTCTGGGGTGTAGGCCTGAACACGATGGGCGCTTGCGGCGACGTGACGCGAAATATTACCGGCTGCCCGGTCGCTGGCGTGGATGCGGACGAAATCTGCGATGCGTCGTCCCTCGCGCTGGAAGCTGATCGAATGCTGGCAGGCAATGCAGAGTTCTACAACCTCCCGCGCAAGTTCAAGATTTCCATCACGGGATGCCGCGTGTGGTGCCCCTATCCGGAGATCAACGATGTCGGCCTGACCGCGACGCGGCGCGTGGTTCGTGGAACGCCGGAGATTGGGTTTGCTCTGCGCGTGGGCGGCGGACTCTCCACTGAGCCCTATCTGGGTGCGCCGCTGAATGCCTTTGTCCGCTGGAACCAGGTTTTGCCAGTGATTAAGGGAATCGCCGAGCTGTTTCGCGACTCCGATCAGTTGCGCGAACATCGCGAGCGGGCGCGACTGAAGTTTCTTTTCCTGCGCCATGGTTGGACGCCGCACGACTTTCAACAAGAACTGGAGCGGCGCATCGGGTTTCAATTACATCCAGCCGAACCCGAACAGCCGCCAGCAGACGTCTACCGCGATCACATCGGGATTCATGCGCAGAAGCAACCGGGACTCTGCTATGTAGGAGCGACGGTTCTCCGCGGCCGCATCACTCCCGAACAGATGCACGCGGCGGCCGATCTCGCCGATCGCTTCGCGAATGGCGAACTGCGCACAACCAACATGCAGAACCTGCTGATCGTCAACGTGCCCCGGCTGCACGCCGACGACTTAGCTAAAGAGTTAGGTGCGATCGGATTGCCCGTGAGCGGGTCGCCGTTCTGGCGCGGCGCCATCGCGTGCAGTGGCACAGAGTTCTGCAAGCTGGCGATAACCGAGACGAAAAGTTTTTCTCGCTGGCTGGTAGAGGAACTGGAAGAACGCCTTCCCGGATTTGATCAACACCTGAAGCTGCATGTCACCGGTTGTCCGAATAGTTGCGGACAACATTGGATCGCCGACATTGGAATCGAAGGCAAGAAGATCAAGGTCGATGGCCACATGGTGGACGCCTACTACTTCTGCCTGGGCGGCGCGCTGGGCTTGCATCAGGCGATTGCGAGGCCGGTGGGATTCCGCTGCGTCGCGACCGAGGTTCCGGAAGCCATCGAACGCTTGCTGCGCCGCTACCTCGCCGATGGCAGGCCGGGTGAGAACTTGCGGCGCTTCTTCGCTCGTCACAGCGACACAGAATTGCGGAATTTTCTGGCGGGAGAATTTGTGGAAGCAGTTGCCCGCGATCTGCCCGAGGGACGCGTGCCGAGCAGCGTCGAAGGCTAAACAAGACTATGAGCAGCCTGTTTCCCATGTTCGTGAAACTCGAAGGCAAACGTTGCCTTGTAGTCGGCGCCGGCAGGGTTGGCGAGCCCAAGATTAGCAGCCTCATCGAGACTGGCGCGCGCATATACGTGATTGCTCTGGAGGCGTCCGAGGCTGTGCATCAGTGGGCAAGAGCCGGAAAGATCACTTTGGAAATCCGCGGCTTTGCTCCGACAGATCTTGATGGAACATTCCTCGCGATCGTCGCCACCGCGTCACGCGATTTGAATCGTTCGATCTATCGCGAGGCGCGGCAGCGTGGGGTTCTGTGCAATGTGGTGGATGTTCCAGAGTATTGCGACTTTTATTATCCCGCGGTCGTGCGCCGCGGCGATCTGCAGATTGCGATCTCGACGAACGGCCAGAGCCCGTCGCTGGCACAAAAACTTCGGCGGCAACTGGAGAAGCAGTTCGGGCCAGGATACGCGCGATGGGTTGCGGAACTGGGTGAGACGCGAAGGCTGGTGCTGGCCAGCGATCTTGATCCACAGCGGAAGAGTGATTTATTGCACTCGCTGGCGAGCCGCGGGGCTCTGAAGGCGGCGATCGAAGAAGAGACGGTGAAGCGCGAGGAAGACAAGGGGGTAACAGCATGAACGGCAAGGTGTATCTGGTGGGCGCAGGCCCGGGCGATCCTGAGTTGCTCACAGTAAAGGCCCTGCGGCTGCTGCAAGCCGCCGACGTTGTATTTCACGATGACCTGGTTTCGCCCGAAATCCTCAAACTGATTTCGCCTTCGGCCGAAGTCCAGAATGTGGGCAAGCGTTGCGGCAGCAAAACCATCCGGCAAGAAGAGATTAACTTTTTGCTGGTAGCGCGGGCGGCTTCAGGATTCCAGGTGGTGCGCCTGAAGAGCGGGGACCCGCTGATCTTCGGCCGCGCCGGAGAAGAGATTGAGGCGCTGCGCCAATCGAACATCGAACATGAGATTGTTCCCGGAATTACCTCAGCTCTTGGCGCTGCCGCTGCTGCTGGAATTCCCCTGACCCATCGGCGGGCCTCTTCCACGATCGTGCTGACGGCCGGCCATCGAGCGTCCGTGACGCGAGCGTCGGCGAACGATGATGCGGATTGGAGCCACTTTGCCGCGTCCGAGTCGACCCTTGTCGTCTACATGCCGGGCTCGGACTATGGCGAGATTTCCAGCCGGCTTGCCGCAGCCGGCTTCGCGGAAAAAACTCCGTGCGCAATTATTTCGCGGGCAACAAGTCCGGAGCAACGAATTTACCGCACTACGGTTTCTGATCTCCGCCACGCGCCGCGGCTTGAGTCTCCGACACTTCTTGTCGTCGGCGAGGTCGTGAAGTTCGCCGATCGCAATCTGGCGGAAGAAGCGGCTAGCTCTGTGGAACCGGCGTTCGAAACAGCGTTTGCGCAAACTATCACGGCAAGCTTTAGGACGGATCAGGAGCCCTTGGCATGAAGGAAGAAGTTATGAAAGACGAGCTAGGAAAACTGCAGATCGCTGCGGAAGCCTGGAGCCCCGAGCGGGTTCTCGGCTGGGCGTTCGACACCTACGGGGATCGGGTCGCGATCTCTTCCGCATTCGGCGCCGAGGGCATGGCCCTCATCGATATTGCTTCCCAAGTGCGCCAGAGCTTTCGCCTCTTCACCCTGGACACGGAATTTCTGTTTCCCGAAACCTACAATCTCATGGACCGGATGGAACAAAGATATGGCATCACAATTGAAAGGGTCTATGCGCTGAACTCGCCGGAGAAACAGGAGCAAGAACATGGTCCCGCGCTGTGGCAGCGAAACCCCGACCTATGCTGCAACCTGCGGAAGGTTGAGCCGCTGCAGCGCAAGCTGCGCGAACTGCAGGCGTGGGTCACGAGCATCCGACGCGACCAGACGGCGGCTCGGGCCAGCGCCGGCAAAATCGAATGGGACCACAAATTTGGTCTGGTGAAGGTCAATCCCATCGTGGATTGGAGTTCGAAGCAGGTCTGGCAGTACATCCGCGAGCACGATGTACCCTATAACGAGCTGCATGAGCGCAATTATCCAAGCATCGGTTGCACGCACTGCACGCGGGCGGTGCGGCCGGGAGAAGATCCCAGGGGAGGGCGCTGGGCAGGGTTGGCGAAGACCGAGTGCGGATTGCACGTCATTCAGGCTGCTGCTCAGTCTGCCGGAGGCGACGCGTAAGAGGAACGCGATTCTAGCGCAGCTAGGCTTCCGTTTTCTTCAGATAGTCCGAGAGCTGTCGCACCACGGCGATGAAAGTCTTGTTGGCTACTGAGAGTGTACGATCGCGACGATAGGCCAGCCCGAGTTCGCGCCATAATTCTGCGCCTTCCAACTCGATCAGCTTCACTCTGCCCGCCGCCACTTCGTCGCGCGCAAAAGACGCGCTGATCAGCGAGATGCCAAGATCGGCGGCTACGAAGCTCTTGATCATCCCAATGCTCGGCAGTTCCATTCTCACTTTTAACTCAGCATTGTATTCCCGGAATAGCTTATCCAGCAGGCGCCGCGTATGGCCGGTCTTCGGCAGCAGCAGAGGGTATTTCACGACATCGCTAATGTGCGCCGCCTTCAGCTTGGCGAGAGGATTCTTAGGGCTGACCATCAGCATCAGCCGGTCGCGGTAGATGGCCTGAACCTTTAGGCTCGGAGACTGCACGGGGAGGCTCAGTATGCCCACGTCGAGAGAACCGTTCTCCAGTTTTTCCACGATCTTGTAAGTGAAATTGCGATAGATGCTGATCTGCACGTCGGGATACTTGCGGCAGTATTCTCCGAAAACTTCGGGCAGCACATAGAGGCAAGTGGCTTCGTTGGCGCCAACCAGCAGCGTCCCGCGCGGCGTGTGGGCGTGGTCGGCCACGGCCACCAGCGACTCGTCGCGCAGCTTTTTCATGCGCAGAGCGTAATCGTGGAAGACCTGGCCGGCGGGAGTCAGCTTTACAGTCTTGCCCGAGCGGTCGAGCAGGCGGTCGCCGTATTCCTGCTCCAGTTGGCGGATCTGCGCGCTCACCGCCGACTGCGAGCGGAAAACTTTCTCTCCGGCACGCGAGAAGCTGCCTTGCCGCGCGACCTCCAGAAATGTGATGAGTTGATCGAAATCCATGCAGTCTGGTCAGGAAATTATAGCGAACTTCGCATCGAAGTGGTTCCGGGAAGCGCCCGGCCAGCGAGCCGGCTCATTGCACGACGGGTCTTTCGGAGGTGAGAAGTTTGTCACGGCCGTAACTCCGCGCTTCCTCGGCAGCGAGCCGTGCCAGAATCGAAGCCCAGGTATCTTCGATCGAGCATGGAGGTGCCACGGGTTCGACCCGAAGCAGCGGCAGCGCGGAGTACGCAAGCAGGTCCGCGGCTCTCGGACTTCCCGTGAGTTGAAGATGCCGGCGTAGAATGCGGCGGAGCCACAGCTCTTCCTGAGGTTCAAGAGTTGCAAACCGCACGGAGTCGCGGTTCAGGGCATCGTCGTTGAAGTAATCGTCAGCGTCGACGCGCAACAGATAGGCCAGGCCGCCGGTCATGCCTGCTCCCATGTTGGCTCCTGCCGGACCGAGAATGACGACAACGCCCGCGGTCATGTATTCGCATCCGTGACGGCCCACGCCCTCGACCACGGCGAGCGCTCCGCTGTTGCGAACTGCAAACCGCTCTCCCGCGCGGCCGCCGACGAATAGCTCACCCGACGTGGCCCCATAGAGCACGGTGTTGCCCACCAGTACATCTCCGCGCGCCGACGCTTCGGCCTGGGCGGTGATGGCGATGCTGCCGCCGCACAGGCCCTTGCCTACGTAATCGTTGGCTTCGCCAGTCAGCCGGAAGTTCGCGCCGGAAATCAGGAAAGCGCCGAAGCTCTGACCCGCGGTGCCGAAGAACTCGCAGTCGACTCCGGCCATCTCCAGAGTTGAACGTCCAAACGAAGACCCCAGGCGGCGCAGCACCTCACCGCTGAAGTGCGCGCCCACGGCCCGATCCTCGTTGGTGATTTCAAAACGATAAGGACGGGTGGAGAGCGACTCCAGATCGTCGATCACCCGATTCAGTTCAACGTGGAGCGCGCCCGAGTCCTCATGCGGACAGGGAAATTGCGCAGGCGGATTGAGAATAGGCTGCAGCAGAGAGGCCACGCTCTGCTCAGCCTCGGCCGTATGCGGCCGCAAGCGGTCGACGGAGCCTAGAATTTCGTCAATCGACCCCGCACCCATGCCAGCCAGCAGTGCGCGGACGTCGGCTGCCAGCGCGCGGAAAAAGGTTTCGACCATCTCTGGATTCCCGGCAAAACGTGCGCGCAGACTTTCATCCTGAGTCGCAATGCCCACAGGACAGGTATTGAGGTGACATTGCCGGGCCATCACGCAGCCGATGGCCAGCAGGGCTGCAGTTCCGAAGCCGAATTCCTCGGCTCCCAGCAGAGCCGCAACCACTACATCACGCGCGAACTTGAGGCCGCCGTCCACGCGCAATCTCACTCGGGCGCGCAGCCCGGCGCGAACCAGCGCGGTATGTGCATCCCGCAAACCAATTTCCCATGGCAGCCCCGTGTTCTTGATGGAGGTAAGGGGCGATGCGCCAGTGCCGCCATCGTGACCGCTGATCGTAATCACGTCCGCGCCGGCTTTAGCCACGCCGGTAGCGATGACGCCAACTCCGGAACTAGAAACCAGCTTGACTCCAATCCGCGCGTTCGGATTTACCGCACGCAGATCGTAAATCAATTGCGCCAGGTCTTCGATGCTGTAAATGTCATGGTGCGGCGGCGGCGAGATGAGAGACGTCCCGGGCACAGCGTGCCGCAGGCGCGCGATGTAAGGCGTAACTTTCGCGGAAGGAAGCTGTCCGCCCTCGCCCGGCTTCGAGCCTTGCGCCATTTTGATTTCGATTTCGTCGGCGTGAACCAGATATTCGGCAGTGACGCCAAATCGCGCCGAGGCCACCTGCTTCACACGGTTATTCGCTTCCGGACGCTCATAATAAATGCTGGGGTCTTCACCGCCTTCCCCGGTATTGCTGCGCCCTCCCAGGCGATTCATCGCGATGGCCAGCGTCTGGTGGGCTTCCGGCGAAATTGCACCGAGCGACATGGCTTGCGTGCTGAAGCGGCTGAGCAGGGAAACTTCACTCTCCACTTCTTCCAGGGAAACAGCCTGCGCGGGATTGATCTCGAGCAAGTCCCGCACCGAAACATTTTTTCGCTCGTTCGAGAGCACAGCCAGGGACGCTTGATTTTCCGGTGTCGGCGACTTGATGTAGCGATGCATGCGCCGCACCAATTCCGGCGAACTCGAATGCAGTTCGCCGTTGCGGCGGAAGCGGTAGAGGCCAGCATCGCGAAAATCGGCGGCGGCAGAGCCGAAGCCCGCAGCGTGGCAAGCGAGGCAGTCCTCTAGAAGAGCGTTCAATGATTTCCCGCTGAGTGTGTGTCCAGCATCTTCGAAGAACTCTTCGCAAACCGCCGGATCGAGACCGATCGTCTCAAAGATCTGGCTGTTCCGGTAACTGCTCATGGTGGAGATGCCCATGCGCGCCAGCACCTTGCGCAGACCCTTCTCGATGGCAGCCCGGTAGCGCGCGAGCCCTTCGAAATCAGCGCGTGCGCTCAAACTCATCGCGAGATAGGGATGCACAGCGCTAGCCCCAGCCGCGACCAGGAGGGCGACGTGATGGGTGTCAATGACCTGGCCCGTCTCCACAATCAGAGGCAGCTTCCAAGCTCCGGTAGCAGTCATCGCGCGCCACGCGCACGAAACCGCCAGCAGCGCAGGCACCGCAGCTCGCTTATCGCTCACGGCGCGATCGCTTAGCAGAACTGCTCTGCCACTTGCTGCCGCGGTCGAAGCTTCTTCGCGGATTCTGCTTAAAACCAGACGGGCAGCCTCGACTCCTCCGGCCGCCTCGAAACTGAAGTCGATGCAGTGGATTGTCAGCAGCGCTTCTCCGAGCGAATCCATCTGCCCAGCATCTAGCAGCGGAGAATCCAGCTTCGTATTTTCGCTGAGGTACACGTCAAGCGACATCACGTGGCTCTCGCGCAGAGGGTCGATGGGAGGATTCGTAACCTGCGCGAACCGTTGCTTGCAATAATCCCAGAGCGGACGCGGCAGGCTCGAGAGCAAGGCCGGAGGAGCGTCGTCGCCCATGCTCCACAGCGGCTCCTGGCCATTTTCTACCAGCGGCTGAAACAGCATGCGGAACTGATCTTCCGTCCAGCCAAAAGCTGCCATCAAGCGGTTGGCATCGAGACTGATCGGGGCGGCTGTGTTTTCTGCCGGAATTACAGTTGTCTCCGGCCGCAGAATGTTATCCGCATGCACAAGCCGCGCCACTTCACCCGGCCGGAAAAATGTCCCGCTCGCCGGGTCGGCAATCAGCATCTCGCCCGGACCCAGCCGCTGCCGTTCGATCACCTGCTTATCAGAAAGATCTGTGATGCCAACTTCCGAGCCAACGATCAGCAATCCATCCGACGTCAGCGTATAGCGCAGCGGACGGAGGCCGTTGCGGTCAAGCTTTGCCCCCACCACCTGGCCATCAGTGAAAAGCAGCGCGGCCGGGCCGTCCCAGGGTTCTTGCTCGGGAGCGTTATCGGCGAGGAACTGTCGCAGCCCAGGGTCGAAACGCTCGTCGTGCTCCCACGCCGGCGGCACCAGGCGCAACGCAGATTCGGCAATGCTGGAACCGCTCCGCACCAGGGCTTCGAGTGCGTTATCGAAACTCGCGGAGTCGCTCATTCCCGGCTGCAACATCCGTGAGTTCTCTGGAAGCCCGAGCTGGCGGCGCAACGTGGCCCCGCGCGCCTGAAACCAGCGGCGATTACTGCTGATGGTATTGATCTCACCGTTATGCGCCACAAAGCGAAAAGGCTGGGCCAGCGACCAACTCGGTTGCGTGTTCGTCGAGTAGCGTTGGTGGAAAACCACAAACGCGCTTTCAAACTCAGGATCGTTCAGGTCAAGATAGAACGGAGCCAGCTGCTCCGGAGTGAGCAGTCCCTTGTAAACGATGGTTCGCGAAGAGAACGAGCAGTAATAGCCAGCGCCGGAAACGCTTTCCAGTTCTTGCCGCAAACGGAAAAGCTGCAGCTCAAAGTCCGAAGAATCGAGCCCGGGGGAGTCTAAGTGCGAAGCCCCACCGCGAGGCGCCACAAAACATTGCCGCACCACGGGCAGGGAATCGCGCGAGCGCGGACCAAGGATCGAGGAATCGGTGGGCACCTGCCGCCAGCCCAAGAACGAGAGGTCAAATTTTTCAACTGCAGACCGAATCGCCTTCAATGCATCATTTTCCTGGCCACGCTGAAGAAACACCATGCCGACGCCAAACTCTTCGGGCAGTTGAATCCCATCAGCACGAGTGACCCTGCGGAAGAACGCTTTCGGTACCCCTACCAGCAGGCCCGCGCCATCACCGCTGCGTCCATCGGCGTCCACGCCGCCGCGATGGGCCAGGCGCGCCAGTGCCTCAAGTCCGCGCTCCACCACGGCATGCGACGCAGGTCCGCCCAGTTGGGCGATGAAGCCAACGCCGCAAGCATCATGATCCGCCGAGAAGGTGGGGCGACTCTCCGCCATGTTACTTGTCTAACCTGAAACACCCGGCCAAGTACAATCGTCATTTTCGATGCGACGGATGAGTTTTTCTGCAGAGCCCGAGCAACTGATTTTCAGGGGCTCCGGCCGAGGTTCCTGTATCGTTGGGCTTCGATATTTCCTTCAGGTAAAATGACCACTCTTGCCGCAGTCCGCGCTCCCATGGTCAGTATTTCGGACATTCAATCCGCCCTCGCTCGGGTTCGAAAATCGATCTACGTATCTCCCTGCACGCGTTCGGAAACGTTCTCCGAACTAACGGGCAACTCGATCTATTTGAAACTGGAGAACCGGCAGAGAACCGGCGCTTACAAAGAGCGCGGTGCACTGAACAAGCTGCTGAGCCTAACTGCGGAGGAACGTTCTCGGGGCGTAATCGCGGCCTCGGCGGGCAATCACGCGCAGGCCGTCGCCTACCACGCCTCCAGGCTCGGCATCCGGGCAAGAATTGTCATGCCCCTGGCAACCCCGCTGATCAAGGTCTCGGCAACGCGTGGCTATGGCGGTGATGTTGTGCTTCACGGCGGGAATTACGACGAAGCGTACGAGGAAGCCCTGCGAATCAGCGCGCAAGACCACTTCACTTTCGTCCACGCCTTCAATGATGATGTGGTGATTGCTGGGCAGGGAACTCTAGGGCTTGAACTGCTCGAGCAGCATCCCGATCTGGAGGCGGTTGTCGTGCCGATCGGCGGCGGTGGGCTGATCGGCGGCATCGGTTGCGCCTTGAAAGAAACGAATCCCCGCATCCAGGTCATTGGCGTTCAACCGGCGCGGCTGCCCTCGGTGAAGGTTGCGCTTTCCGAGGGAAAGCCCGTGACCTTGCCTTCAGCTGTGACCATCGCCGACGGGATCGCGGTGCGCCGCGCGGGCGAACGTACGCTCCCGCTCATCCAGAAATATGTGGACGAGATTGTCACGGTAGAAGAAGAAGAGATCGCCAACGCGGTTCTGCTGCTGCTCGAGCGGGAGAAGATTCTGGCCGAAGGAGCAGGCGCTGCCGCGCTGGCGGCCGTGGTCAATCGCCGGATTCCGACCATCCGCGATAAGACGGGCAAGAAAGTTGCCGTGGTGGTGAGCGGTGGCAACATCGACGTAACTCTCTTGGCCCGCATCATCGAGCGCGGCCTGGTCAAAGATGGGAGATTAGTTCGCTTGCGGGTGCACTTACCGGACTACCCCGGGGCGCTGCACCGGGTCACAGGCATCCTCGCCCAGCACCGCGCCAACATCGTTGAAACTTCCTACGATCGCGCCTACCACAACGTCAATCTGGGAGACACCGCCATCGACATCACCATGGAGACGCGCGGTCCCGACCATATTGCCGAACTGATTTCAGCCCTCGGCGCCAGCGGCTACACCCACGAAAGAATCCTGTAAAGGCCAGGCGACCTACTCGCTCCAACTGCATCTTAACTGGTAAAGTGAGGAGAGCAGTTCCGCTTGCGACGCGATCAATATTGGCGCACATACTGGCAGGACATCTGGGTCTGTTTGCGGAGGATGTACTGCCAACATCGCCTCGGCGACATCTCAATGAACTGGACCTGGAGCCATTATCAATTTGAAACTAAGCTACTATTCAACCCGTGTGAGCTTATTGATTGTATCGATCTCATTCTCCGCAGCTCTGTGCGCAGGTCAAAGCGCTCCCCAGCCTCAAACATCGGACCCTACCCCGTCCACCCAATCGCCCGCGAACAGTTCTTCGAGCCCGAGCAAGCCCGGAGAACAACCCTCTGCCCAGGGTAATTCTCCGGACCAAAAGAACCCTGCCCAGGAAGATCAAAAGAAGAAAGATGACCGGATGTTTTACGTGATGCCGAACTATCTGACGGTTGATAGTCAGTCACAGGCGAAACCCATCTCATGGAAAGAAAAGTTCGCTATCTCAGCAAAGGGATCCTTCGACCCCTATGAATTCACGGTGGTAGGCATCGTGGCGGGCATCCGGCAAGCGGATAATTCCTCTCCGGCGTTTGGACAGGGAACAAAGGGATACGCGAAGCGCTATGGAGCGGCTTTCGCCGATCAGGTGGATGGCAACGTCATGGTGGGCGGCGTTTACCCCACCCTGCTAAAAATCGATCCTCGCTATTTTCAACTCGGCAGGGGCTCGTTCATGCGCCGCTTTGGCTATGCCGTCGATCGTATTTTCGTCGCTCGAAGAGACTCCGGGGCCAGCATGTTCAACGTTCCGGAGTTTGCCGGCAACGCAACGGCGATCGCTATTTCCAATTTTTATTATCCCGCCGCAGATCGCAGTTGGTCGTCGAGCTTATCCGATTGGGGAACCCAAATGGGTCTGGACGCCTTCGGAAATGAACTGAAGGAGTTTTGGCCCGATATTCACCACTATTTGCAGATGAGACACGAGCGCCACGCGGAGAAACAGCAGCAGAAAGTGCCCAACTAACCGTTCCAATCCGGAATCCGCATTTACCCGTTTTCTGCTGGCGTGCATCCAAAAGCCGGCTCAACCAATCCAAATGCGGATGGCTGGAAGGAATTGTTTGAAAAAGACAGCGGAGCCGAAGAAAGCGGACGTGGGGGAAATTTGAAAGCCATTCGATCATCTTGCATGGCAGTAGCGCTGGCGGGGATGTTGGCAGCGGTGCCTGTTCAAGCTCAGGAATCAGGCAGCGCGCGGGAACAGTCCCGAGAAGGAACGGTGCCGTCGGATCCGACCGATAGTTCGCCGACCATCAAGGTCGCGCTGCCTGTTGTTTCATTAACCGATACTTCGCAAAGCCAGAGTCCGCAGAGCCAGGGCCCACCGCCAACCGCCACAACCAAGGATGGAAAGTCCTCCCTGCCAGACGCGCCCGCGCCCAGCGTCACTCCCGCAGATGCCAACAACCCCAATGATCAGTTTGGTAAGCAACCAAAGAGAATACTGTGGGTTATCCCCAACTACCGGGCGGTCAGTGCCAACACCCATTTGCCTCCGCCGACTTTCAAGGATGAACTCTGGCTGGCGACCCAGGATACATTCGACTATTCCTATTTCATTTTAGTCGCCGGGCTCGCGGGAATTGACATGGCCGGCAAGTCGCAGCCCGCCTTTGGGCAGGGTGCTGAGGGCTACGGCAAATACTACTGGCACAACTTTGCCGACGGCGGTATAGAGAACTACATGACGGAAGCAATCGTCCCAGTGGCGACGAGGGAGGACCCGAGATACTACACCATGGGCAAAGGCGGATTTGTTAAGCGGACCGGTTATGCGGTAACTCGGCTGTTCATCACCCGGACCAACTCTGGAAAGAGCACCTTCAATCTGTCGGAGATCATTGGGGCCGGAGCGGCTGCGGGCATTGGTAATACGTATTACCCCGCAGAATCCAACCCTTGGGTGAAAACCTACCAGCGCTGGGGAACGCAGGTGGGCTTGGACGGCGTATTCAACGTGTTAAAAGAGTTCTGGCCCGACATCAATCAGGCGGTATTTCACGGAAAATACTAGTGCCGATTGCTCTTCACATTGATTTACCACTCCTCCACGGGGGTCCGCCGCGGAAGAGCGGTAAACACTTCAACCTAGAAATGGAACCCGATCTCCGCCGTGAGTGAACGCGACGTCACATAGTGCGTCCCGCTGAGTGCGGAGCCGGCGGGATCATTCCCTCACGAGAGCCCGACAACCAAAGCGAAAGAAGCCTTATGGAATCGCTATCAGCAGGCCGCCGCTTATTCCGAGCGATTGCTCATGCCCTGGCCCAAAGTTGTATTCATAACCCGGTTCGAGGTACCAACCGAACCTGCGCTTTGCCGATGGCCAGAACATAAAGTCCAGCACGGCTTCACCACTGATGGAGTTCGTAGTCACGCTGAATGTTGTCGCGTGAACCCACTCCGGTCCAATGCCAGCCATGAACTCCGCTTTTTTCGAGAGCGTCCAAGGTTTCTTGAAAAGAAAGTCGAGGTTCCATTCTGTCGAGTGACGCCTAAAGAGCGGCGTGACTCCAGACTCAAGCTCCAGCCAATTCTCTATCGGCGTAACTTCAACAGCGACGGTGGGGCCGAAGCTCGATCCGCCTTCCGTGATGCTCCAGTCTGTTGCGCCTCCGAGCTCCACAATGGCAGCGGGCTCCTTGACCGACTGGGCAAAGGCGTTTCCAGAATAGAGAAACAAAGACGCCAGCAATATGGATTTCGCCGCGTTCACTCGGTGTCCCTACTTGGCAGTGACTTGCGCCACCAAGAGCTACAGTACCTCAAACTGGCGTATCTAGTTCTTAAAACGAAGGCAGCGCGATTCTTGGTCGCACTGCCCTCGGCGCTGGGGGAGGACAGCCCTAGAAGTGGAACCCAATCTCCGCCGTGAGCGTGCGCGGAGTCACATAGTGCGTGCCGCTGAAGGTTGAAAGGAAGTTGTAGAGTGCATAGTTGTTCGCCACATTGATGGCGGTCAGTTGCGCACTCACTCGGTATTTGTCGCCATGGAAATGGAACAGGTCGTCTTGGCCGACCGAGACGTCGAACAGATTCCGCGATGCAATGCGCGGCGGATTATGGTCATCGTCCTCGGCGTTGGGCGCAGGCACCTTGATGAGACTGGATCCGAACTCGTTTGCTGGGCAGTTGTAAGGCAAAGGCGCCGTAGGGGTTGCGCGCACCCCGTTGCAAGTGAACCCGGCTTCGAATTCCTGATCGGCGGAAAGTGGCACCCCGCCCACGTTGGCGGCGACCATGCTCACGTTATCGACGCCACCGATGACGACCGTTCCGGGGCAATCGTTGGACGGGTTCACCCCGAAACAGGGCGTCGCTCCCGCGACCAATCCGCTGTCATACCGCCAGTTGAAACCCACCCACGGGCCGCGCTTCCAGGGCTGGTATTGGAAGTGGGTGGTCTGATTGAATTTTTCGTCGTGATCGATGCGGAAGGGAAGTCCGGCGGCAGTCGCCACCGTCGCGCCCGCCCCGCCAATCTGGGGCTGGAAGAACCTTGCCGCCACGCTGGAGAAAACCATTAGTGCCGAGAAGCCGTGGATTTCAGGCACGCTCACCCGCCCCGCATATCCCGGAATCTTGGAGTTGTGCCATTCAATCGGAAACGTGATCGGCGTGTTGCCCAGCACGCTGAAGTCGTAGCCGTTGTGCGTGTACTTGGTGATCCATTCGCCGGAAAAGACCAGGTACTTGCCGAACGCCTGCTCGAGTCCGGCGTGAAATTCATTGCGAAATCCCGGACTCAAGGCTCCACTCGCTCCCGGCGAACACAGCAGCAGCGGATTCAGGACAGCATTTTCGCATCCGATGCTGGAAAGAATCAGATTCTCGTTAAACGGAGATTCCAGTGTGCGCGCGTAGGAGATGCGAATAATCGTGTTGGTCTTCTTAACGTTGTAAGCGAGGCCGACCCTCGGTTCAGCCTGCCGCGCGATCGACAGACCGTTGTACAAATCACCGCGCAAGCCCAGGTTCATCGACCAGTTCCCCTTGGTGATCACGTCCCGGATGTAGAGCGCAAGCTCCTTCACGTCAGTGTGGCCGTTGAAAGTGTAGAGGCTTCCGCCGCGGGTCAGGTCGTATGGAGCCAGAATCGGATTGAAGATTGGATAAAGGGCCGCGTTGGCGTAGGGGTCAATCGAGATTGGTGAGCCGGGCGCGTTTACGTTGGAAGCAATGTTCGCCTGGAGTAGGCCGTTGCATCCGGAGGGATTTGTAATCCCCGGTGCGGGTGCCGCAACCCACTGCTGCTGGTCATTGGAAAAAGCTATGCAAGGTGCGTTGTAGGTCGGATCGACGATCCCGAGTGTATCGTTTTCGTTGAGGAAGGTTTGCTCATAAGTGACCCCAGCCTTGATGTCGTTTATGCCTTTAACATAGGACAGATCAGAACGAATCCCAGCGTTGGTGAGCGTCCGGTTCTGCCCCACCGACTGCCTCTGCAGGCTCGGCGGTCCCAGGTCAGCAAATGGATCGCTGCTGGGATAGTAATTGTAATCGTCGTGACGCACGAATGTGCCCAATGTAAAGACCGAGTGCGCGTTCAGCAAACGCGTCCACGAAGGCGCGATGTTAAAGGTCCCAATCTTCGATCGTTGATCCGTGGCTCCGACAATAACGCCATTCGGACCCACGCCCCCGTAATTGTTCACGTCCTGTGCGTCCACCCCGTTCAGTCCGCTCCACGCCGTCGCGTTCTCGGCATCGAGGGAGTTCGGCGTCTGGAACCAGCTCCTGCTGTAGCCCAGGTTCAGGTGAATCGAGTCGCCGGTCGTGATTTGGTAATCCACGCGATCGAATAGGTTCTCTTCGTTCCCCTTGTCGTGCAGCACACTGAATTCCGGAGGATCAAGGAACCGGCCCGTATTCTGGCCGCTCGCGGAGATAAAGTTTCCCCAACTCTTTCCGCCGTAAGCCAGTTCCGCCGCCAGATTGGAACTGCCAAACGATCCATACGAGGCCGTCAAGCTCCCGTGAGGCGGATTCGCCCCCTGGCCCGAGCGCGTGGTCGCTACGATCACAACGCTGGTCTTGCCTCCGTACTCCGCCGGCGGCGCCCCTGAGATCACTTCCAGCGATTGCACGGAATCGAGCGGGATCTGGTTCGAGAACACCTTGCTTTGCTGGTCCGTAATCGGCTGGCCGTCGACCGAGAACGAATTCTCCGCGTGATCGCCTAGCCCATGGAACAGTCCATTGGAGTCGGCAGCGATTCCCGGCGTTGATTGCGTAACTAACGCACTTACCCCGGAGGTGGAACTTTCCAGTGGAATCTTTTCGAACGAGTTCCGGTCGATGTCGGAATGAAAAGTCGAATCGTTCTCCACCAGGTCTCCCGCATCCGTGACCGTTACCGAGGTGGTCGACCCCAAGACCTGCAGATTGGTGTTGACGATCACCGGCACAACAGACCGTACCTCCACATCTTTCGCGGTCGAGGCGAATCCCTCAGCCTTTACGGTCATGTGATAAGGATTGAAAGGGATGTTAGGGAGATTGAAGCTCCCGGTTTTATCGGTAATGGTTGATTGGTCAAAGTGGCTGACCGGATCCTGAATCTCAACCGTTGCATTCGGCACGACGGCGCCGTCGGGGTCAAGCACTGTGCCGTTGATGGAGCCGGAACTCCCGCCCGACTGCGCCTCGACCAACACGCTGGCGAAACCGAATGAGACGATAAGAATAGCCAAAAGCAACCGCTTGAATGAAGAAAACATGAGTCCTCCTGGGACGAAGTCATGAAATAGGGATTTCCCGGCGTGCATGCCGGAGCTTCAATCTTGGGAATCCCTAAACGGCAGGAGGGCCACGAATGCCCAATTCAAAAACACTGAGCGGGGCTCTCGCGATTACGTCTTCTTCTTGCAGCAGGCCGACCGTGGCAAACACCGGCCGAATGTGGTTGCAACTGGGTGTGGGCGTGGTCGTGTGCGCAACCACGCAGATCGAACAGGAGTTGGATTCGGTCTGGTTCGGATGGTTATGAGTAGACTCCACGACCGCCGTCCACAACATCAGGGACAGACAGAGCCACGCCAGCCATCGAAAACTAAACCGCATGCGTTCCTGCATTGGGCTAATTTGTTTTAGCTTATATCGGTTGTCCTGCGCAAGGCAATGCCGGGCAAGTTACTATTGGGATGACTGTTATGTTGGCCGTCTGCGTATGGTGGCCATTCAGCTATCAAATTACTAGCGAGGAAACACATGTCGGAACCAACCTACGAAGAACTCAAAGCCCGGTTATCCCAGTTGGAGAAAGAAGTCGAGACCAAGAAGCGTAGCGGCGACCTGATCTTCAAAGTCGGCGAAAAAGGCGGCGTCAGCGTCTACGGGCTCGGCCGTTTTCCAGTCACGCTCTACTATGAGCAATGGAACCGCCTGCTGGGAGCGGCAGAAGATATAAAGAAGTTCATGGAAGAGAACAAGTCCCGCCTAAAGCTCAAGGAACAAGGGTGACAGGCGAGTTCTAGTTAGTTCCCAGGTCTCGGACCGCGGTTCTCAGTTGGTTACCCTTGGGCTTCACTGAGAACTGAGAACAGGGAACTGAGAACTGCTTTCGGGATATAATAAAAAAACTGTGCCCAAGTACTCCATCGTCGTCCCTCTGCACAACGAGCAGGAGAATGTCACGGACCTGTACGACCGCCTGAAAGCGGTGATGGAGGCCGCAGGCGAGACCTTCGAAATCGTGCTGGTCGATGACGGTTCGAACGATCACACCTTCGCCATGCTGCGCGAGATCGCGGCCGTCGACAGCCGCGTCACGGTAGTCAAACTCCGCCGCAACTTCGGCCAGACCGCCGGACTGGCCGCCGGTTTCGACCATGCCCGCGGCGAATACATCATCGCCATGGATGGCGATCTGCAACACGATCCCGGCGACATTCCATTATTCCTGGAGAAGATTGCAGCCGGCTACGACATCGTCAGCGGCTGGCGCAAAGTCCGCGTCGACAATTTCTGGATGCGCCGCATCCCCTCGCGCACGGCAAACTGGCTCATGGCCAAGCTCAGTGGCGTCGACATTCACGACTTCGGAACCACCTTCAAAGCCTATCGCCGCGAGATCCTCGAACAAGTCCCACTTTACGGCGAACTGCACCGCTTCATCCCGGCGCTGGCGTCATGGTACGGAGCCTCCATCTGCGAAGTGCCCATCCGTAACGTAAACCGCGAGCGCGGCACCTCGCACTACGGCATCACCCGCACCTTCCGCGTGGTCTTCGATCTCATCACCATTCGATTTCTGCTGCGCTATCTTTCGCGTCCACTGCACTTCTTCGGGACTTTCGGTCTGCTCAGCCTGTTCGGCGGCAGCGCGGTAGTTGCGTGGCTCGGAGTCGAAAAATTCCTGCGCCACGTTCCGGTAATGGCCTCCCACGGCCCGCTGATGATGCTCGCTCTCGGCCTGCTGCTCGGCGGATTGAATCTTCTAGCAATCGGCCTGTTAGGCGAAATGCAAGTTCGCCACTACCACGAACCCCGCCACCGCGCTCCTTATTCGGTCGACCGCGTCCTCAGGTCGCAGAACGAAGAACACAGCGTCTCCGAATAACTTTTCTTAATAGGTTGATGCGTTTTCTCACCGGTCTGCAGAGCAGGCCAGGGACTTCAATTATCCCCACCGGGCCGCCGGCTGCCCGAGCCGCAACCATTCAATGAAGTCGGTGCCCGGAGGCACACCACCCAGTTCGCGCAACCGGGTTGCATTTTGTCCGCGGTGATAGTGGCTATGCATGGCGGCCTGGGTCAGAGCATGCCGCACGCTGATCTTCAGCGGCGGCTGAAACCACGGCACCTCAATCGTCCTTGCCAAGCTTCCCTCCTCCAGGTCTCCCAGCATCGCCGACATTTCGGAGTGATACTTCCGCGCGAACGCCTTCAAGTCGGCCAGGTTCGAATAGTCCTCGACCTTGGTGATGGCGAACTTCCTTGTCTGCCCCTCCACCACCCAAAGAAATGCGGCCTGCACCAGATGAATGTGGTGCAGCCGCTCGCGAATCCTCTGGTCTTCCAAGGCTGCAGGGTAGGTCTCGAATGCCAACCAGTACTCGGCATCCGCCCATTCCTGATGTAGATATAGTTCGCGAAGGTATGTGGTCATCGCGTCCCCGCTTCATTATAGAGAGTAAGGTCCGGTGAGCACAGAGATGCGCGGTCCCCGGCGTATAATGTGCCGTTTGGTTTCCCAGGAGTCCGGTAATCATGGCCCAAACCACGCAGCACGAATTACAATTAGCCGGCCGTATGTCGCGCCTCGGCACCGAAACTGCTTTCGAAGTTCTGAATAAAGCGCGCGCACTCGAGCGCCAGGGCAAGAGCATCATTCACCTCGAAATCGGCGAGCCCGATTTCGACACTCCCGCCAACGTGATCGAGGCCGGCGTCGATGCGCTGCACCAGGGTTGGACCCACTACGGTCCCTCCGCAGGCTTGCCCGAATTGCGCCAGACCATCGCCGATTACGTCAGCCGCACTCGCGGCGTGAAAGTTGCCGCCGAAGAAGTAGTAGTCGTGCCCGGAGGCAAGCCCATCATTTTCTTCACGATCCTGGCGTTAATTGATGAAGGCGACGAGGTCATCTATCCCAATCCCGGTTTCCCGATTTACGAGTCGATGATCCACTATGTAGGTGGAAAAGCCGTGCCCATCCACCTGCGCGAGGAACGCGATTTCTCACTCGACGTCGACGAACTCGCAGCCCTCATCACCGACCGCACGAAACTCATCATCTTGAATTCGCCGCAGAACCCAACAGGTGGCGTGATGCAACGCAAAGATGTTGAGCAGGTTGCCCAGATCATCGGTGACCGAAACATTCTGGTGTTGTCCGACGAAATCTACAGCCGCCTCCTCTTTGAAGGCGAACATTTCTCCATCATGTCGGTGCCCGGCATGCAGGAACGCACCATCCTGCTCGACGGCTTCTCGAAAACCTACGCCATGACGGGATGGCGCATGGGCTACGGCGCGATGCGTCCCGACCTCGCCGCCAACATCACCCGCCTGGCGACCAACTCCACTTCGTGCACCGCCAGTTTCACCCAGATCGCAGGCATCGAAGCCCTGCGCGGCGACCAGAGTTCAGTCGACCAAATGTGCGCCGAGTTCAAGCGCCGCCGCGACGTCTTCGTCGCCGGCCTGAACAAGATCAAAGGTTTCTCCTGCCGCCTGCCCAAAGGCGCATTCTACGTTTTCCCCAACATCACCAAGACTGGATGGAAGTCGAAGCCGCTCGCCGACGCTCTGCTTGAACAGGCCGGTATAGCCGCGCTCTCGGGGACGGCTTTCGGCGAATTCGGCGAAGGCTACCTGCGCTTCAGCGTAGCCAATTCGCTCGAAAACCTGCAGCAGGCACTCGACCGCCTCGACCAGTGGACCCGCAAGAATCTCTGAAGCGCGAGCGCTGACCAGACCAACTTCATGCCGGCGAAAAAGATTCCAGCACGATCAGCAAAACCCAAGTCCAGCCGCCCCCTCATGCCCGGCTACGGCCTGCCGGAAGGCAGCAAGGGATTGCTCCCGTGGACTTGGGCCGAGCTGCGCCTGAAAAAATCTCACAACTACTGGATCACCACCATCAAGCCCGTAGGCTCCCCGCGCGACGATTCTCCCCAGTCCGTGGCTCCGCACACCATGGTCGTCTGGGGCCTGTGGCAGGGAGGCCGCTTCTTGTTCAGCACCGGCAGCAAGTCGCGCAAGGCGCGCAACCTCGCGCAAAACACCAACTGCGTAGTCTCTACGGAACGGGCCCAGGAAGCGGTCATAATCGAAGGAACAGCTGAAATCGCCGACGTCCCTGCGCGTCGCAAGTTCCTGCCAAAGTATGAGCGCAAGTACAACTTCGACATGTCGAAAATGAAGCCCGACATCCTCTCCATGAAGGAGCCGATCTTCGCCGTGCGCCCCCGCGTGGTGTTTGGCCTATGGGAGAAAGAATTTATAGAGAAGTCAACCCGATGGACCTTTGAAAGGCAATAGCTCTGCCGCACGCGAAACTTATCGGCGGAGAGCCTGACCAGGCTCTCCGCCGTTCTCGTTTAAACTCCACTCACAACGAGCGCAGGAAATTCAAAAGATCCTGCACCTGCGATGGCTTAAGCGAATCGTATTTGCGGATCACCATGTTCGCTTCGGATCCGCTGCTGCTATGCGCCTGAATGGCCTGGATCAGGTCTGAGGTCCGTCCATCGTGAAGAAAGAACAGCCGCTGTCCCAGTCCCCACAGCGGTGCTGTGCGGAATTGATTAGGAGCGGCCGAGCCCTGGTGGATACCGTCCGCCAGCCCCGTACCCATATCGTGTAGAGCGAAGTCGGAATAAGGATGGTAGGTGACGTTCGACATGCCAGTGAAAGCCGACGTCCCCGTGGTGAGAGTCGGCGAGTGGCAAAGGTTGCAGCCGATGGCGTTGAAATCGGCCACTCCATTCAAAGTAGATTGAGTTGACGCAGTCGGCGCTGGCGGCGCTGACATGCGAGCAAACGCGGCAAAGTTCACCACGTCCGACGACATTTCCGATTCGGTGCCCAGACTGGTGCCCCAGTTCGGGCTGCTGGCATTTTGGTTCAGCAGGTTGGTCGCATCCTCCGGAGTCCCGTTGAACACGCATCCCGCAACGGCGCTGCGCTCATTGGGAAAGTTTTCGTTCGATACTCCCTGCTCCACGTTGTAAGCCTCGCCGGCAAAAATCATCAACGACTTGTTCTGCGCCTTCCACCCGAACCGGGTAATGGTGCCGTCGTTGCCGCTGGTGTTGAACACGCCGCCAATTTTCAGCGCCGCTCTCGCCGATTGCGTGGCCGCCAGGTTGGCTTGCAGATTGGCGTCAGGCGTGGCTTCCACCAGGCCCAGACCAAACAGCGGCGTGGGTGTCCGGAAGATTACGTTGTTGGTAGAAAGCGCGGTGGCAAAATCAGGCTGCGCCAGCGTGCATCCCGAAGCGTCGGACCGCCCGGCGATGGTGTAGAGGTCGTGCACTCCGCCATCCAACGCCCCGCTGGAGGTTTTGATAAAGCGGGCTTCGAGCACCGGACCATTCGCCGTAATAAATGGAGGAACCACGTTAGTCGCGCCATCAAGCGCAGCCAGTGCTACCTGCGGATTCGGAATCGCGTTCTGCGGACTGAGAAGTCCCGGACTCGCGCCTCCGATTGTGGGCTGAGCATGGCACTGCGCGCAGCTATTGCCGTTGTAGGTGGGACCGAGACCCGATCCCGTTTCGCCGGCAATGCCGCCTGAAACCGAATCGATTTCCTGAAAACGCAGTTGCGCCTGATTGAAAAAAGCCTGCTCATTAGCGTTGAGAGTTGAATAATAACTTCCCGCAGCCGCCGGTCCTGGGCGAGGGCCGGGATCGTTTTGACCGTGAAGAAACGGAACGGCGATAGCCGCCAGCGCCAGACACACAACCGCTACATTCAGACTTCGACACTTCATTTTGCACCTCCGTGCAGGGTGAGGGACACACTTCTAGCTCGGTTTTGTTCCGTGGCGAAGAGCGGCGCGAAGTTGGGTCTTAGCCGTTCAGCTTGAGGCTACGGGCCGGCGCAAAAAGCCGATACCGTCCTCACCGCGAACCGAACAGCAATGCGGGAGCGGAATCCCACAGTGGAAACTTTCCTCAGGCGAGGAAAGAAGATCGAACGTTGCTGCGACTCTAGGCTGGATGCGGCATCCGGTCAACGGCCCGGAAGTACATTTATATGGCTCGTCGAAATCTCCCTGGCGATGTCTGTGGTGATGCACTGCTATGTAATTAGGCCATGTACTTAGTAAGAGCATCTTCCCGTCGCGTATGATATTTTCATTTTCGCTGTTCCGCGTGGCGAGCTCCGGTGTAGCATTTTCGTTTCAACCGCTAGTCCCACGCATAAAAACATGGACAAAAAATTCCGCGTCTTTGCCACTTGCGACATCGGAGAAGCCATCGAACTGCTGCGCCGCCGCGGCTACGAGGTTGAAGTCTACCCGCAGCCGGAACCGCCGCCGAAAAGTCTGATCATCAAAAAGGTCAAGTCCGGCATCGACGGCCTCATCACCACGCTGCGCGATCCCATCGACGCCGAAGTCTTTGAAGCGGGCAAGAATGAGGCCGGCAAAAACACTCTAAGAGTCATGGCGCAGTACGCCGTCGGCTTCGACAACATCAACCGTGCCGATGCCAATCGCTACAAAATTCCTTTCACCAACACGCCAGATGTCTTAACCGAAGCTACGGCGGAGTTCGCTTTCTTCATGCTCGGCATGCTCGCCCGCAAAATGTGGCCCGCCGAGCATCTCACGCGCGACAACCAGTGGGGATATTGGCATCCTTACCTGCCCTTCCTTGGCGACGAAGTGACCGGCAAGACCATCGCCATCATCGGCACCGGCCGCATCGGCCTGGCCATGATCAAAAAGTGCGTCGGCTTCGACATGAACATGCTGTGCTACGACCCGGCCTACGAGAATCACGACTACATCAATGCCATTCAAGCAGAAATGGACCTGCGCCACGCCCGCGGCATTTCGAAGGAGAAGAACTGGATCAAGTACGTCGGTTTCGAACCAGCTCTGCGCGAAGCCGACTTCGTCAGCGTTCACGTGCCGCTGCTCCGTCCCGGCGAAAGCACCACGCCCACCTATCATCTGTTCAACGAAAAAACCCTGCGGCTGATGAAGCCGACTGCCTTCCTGGTGAACGACTCGCGCGGCCCGGTCATCGATGAACTTGCTCTGGCAAAAGCCCTGCGCGAAAACTGGATTGCCGGCGCCGCCCTCGATGTCTACGAAAAAGAGCCGCTGCCCGCCGACTCGCCGCTCCGCGATCCCGCCATTGCCGACCGCTGCCGCCTCATGCCGCACTTCGCCAGCGCAGCCCGCATCACGCGGCTCTCGACCGATCCCAATAAAGGCATGGCCGGCCGCTGCATCCAGGGATTGATCGACGTGCTCGAAGCCAACTATGGCGGTGATATCACCAAAATGCCCTACGTCGTAAACAAGGAAGCGTTCGGAAAGTAAACTGTCAACAGATAGCGCCGATCCCTCACCCGGGCTATATTGACTCATGACAGATTAGCCGGATTCTCAGGGCGGGTCGAAATGATCAAACAATTCCTTCTGCTCTAGGGTGTGATCGCAGTCATCCTGGCGGCGTTGCTGTGCTCTCTCTACATCCTTGATCTGGTAAAAGCTGCCGATCTGCAGACTGATCTGCGCAAAGTCTTCGGGCTCGTAGGTGTGGCCGCCGCTGCCGGGGTGTTAATCACACTGCTCATGAGGGCCGCCCAGAAAAAGTAATCCCGGTTCCTGGACAATTCTCTGCTTCATGGGTTCCCCAGGCCGCGCATTCCCGCTAGAATGTAACGTCGTTGCT
Source organism: uncultured Acidobacteriaceae bacterium (assembly GCA_963743115.1). GTDB lineage: Bacteria > Acidobacteriota > Terriglobia > Terriglobales > Acidobacteriaceae > Sulfotelmatobacter. The sequence continues at coordinate 139,357 of CAVUOM010000008.1, forward strand.
TTTGTCCAAGGACACGCATGAGAAAACGAGACGCTTTCTTTGTTCCATTGCTTCTGCTGCTTCTGCTTCCTTTCACCGCCGCGGAAACTCCCGGCTCGCAGAATCAACTCAAAGCCGACCAACTTAACTTGATCCCCGCGCCCAAGGAAGTGCGCCTCCAGCAAGGCGGCTTCCGCGTAAAGCCAACCACCAGAATTCTCGTCGAGTTCGGCCATCAGGAAGAAGACCGCATCGCCGCCGAAACTCTGGCCGAAGAAATCCACGACCAATCTGGATTAAAAGTGAGCATTACCGGCTCCAAAGAGAAAGCCAGAGAGGTGCGAAGCGCCATCGTGCTAGCCCGCCTGCAAGACCGCAGCGTCAGAGATTTTCTGGCAACGAAAGGCCTGACTGCGGATTCAATCGGCGACCAGGGCTACCTGCTTTTTTCCGACAAGACCCACCTGATCGTCGCCGCCAACACCGGACAAGGATTGTTCTACGGCGTGCAGACCCTGCGGCAACTGCTTCGCGAGGACGATGGAAAACTAATCTGTCCCGCGGTTTCCATTCGCGACTGGCCCAGCATGGAATGGCGCGGCGTGCAGGATGACATCAGCCGCGGCCCCATTCCCACCGAAGACTACATGAAGCGCCAGATTCGCACCCTGGCAGCCTACAAAGTGAATCTCTTCGGGCTTTATATGGAGCACGTGTTCGATTTCGCCAGCCAGCCATTGCTCGCTCCCACGGGCGCCGCACTCACTCCGAAGGAAATCAATGCTCTGGTCGACTACGCCAGAAAGCTCTACGTCACAATTCTCCCCGAGCAGCAAACCTTCGGACATCTCCACCACATGTTGAAGTACGAAATTTATTCCGAAGTCGCCGAGCGGCCGCACGGCCATGTGCTTACCCCGACCAACCAACACTCCTACGAAATCATCAAGGCAATGTACGCCGATCTGGTCCCGCTCTTTCCCGGACCCTTCCTGCACGTCGGCGGCGACGAAACTTTCGAACTGGGTCGCGGACAAACCGCGCAGCGCGTCGCAGAAGTCGGCCTGGGCCGGGTTTATCTCGACCACATGCAAAAGGTGTTCAGCATTCTCGAGCCTTATCACAAGCAACTCATGTTCTGGGGCGACATCGCGATAAAATATCCGCAACTGCTCGGCATTCTGCCCAAGGACATGATCGCCGTTCCCTGGGATTACGATCCGAAGCCGAGCTACGCCAGCATCATCAAACCTTACCGCGACGCCGGCCTCCGCGTGGTTGTGGCCCCGGGCGCGCAAACCTGGAATCAACTGTGGCCAGACCTCGACGCGGGTTACATCAACATCCGCAACTTCGTTCGCGATGGCCAAAATCTAGGCGCAATGGGAATGCTCAACACCACGTGGAACGACGACGGCGAGGCGATCTACGGCATGGCGTGGCCGACACTTGTCTACGGAGCAGCCGCCGGATGGCAGTCAGGCGAGTCGAGCATCGATCAATTCAAGGACGCCTACGACTGGGCCTTCTACCGCAACGGAAACGACGCCACTTTCCGTGACGCGCTCGAGAATCTCGACCACGGCCATCAGGCGCTGGCCAAAGCAAAAATCGACGACGACACCGACGACCTGTTCTGGATCGATCCCTTCACCCCTGAAGGAGCCAGGATGATGCAGAAGCTGGCCGCGGCCGCTCCCGAAATGCGGTTGGGCGCAGAGCACGCGCTCGAGTCGCTCCGCCGCAATCGCGTCAAAGCCCATGCTAATCAGGACACGCTGGCCGACATGACCTTCGCCGCCTGGCGCTGGGACGCACTCGGCATGAAGGCCGAGTTCACCCAAGAGATCAACAAATTTTATTGGGATGCTTTTCTGAACCCGGCCGACGAGGAACGCGTAGGCGGTGACCTGGAAGAAATCACATCCATCAACGCGCGCCTCGAAGACCTGCGCGACGCGACCACGCGCCTCGCCGAGATCTACCGCGAAGCCTACCTGCGGGAATACGGCCCGTATTGGCTCGACAACGTTTTGGTCCGCTACGACGACCTGGCCAGCGAGTTCCAGAAAAAAATCGTAGCCGTTCGCCAGGCGCACCGCAAATACGATGCGACCAGGACTCTGACCCAGCCGGAAGAGTTGGGATTCTACCTGCAGCCGTAAAGTCAGGGGTCAGGGGCCAGCGATCAGGGGCTAGTGATGAATGATCAGTGACCCGAACGTCACGGGTAAGTCCGCCGGTTTTGCTGACCCCTGACCCCTGACCCCTGACCACTGACCACTGAATTTAATGTTCTCGAACCGCACCAACTGGAAACTCACGCAAAATCGCCTGACCGAAGCGCTCGAACAGGTGCGGTCGAGCGGCGCGCATGTGCTCGATCTCACCATCTCAAATCCAACGCGCGCCGGCCTGCACTACGACGCGCCCCAAATTCTTAAATCGTTATCCTCGCCGCGAGCCATGGATTACGATCCCCAGCCCAAAGGCCTACCCAGCGCTCGCGCAGCCGTCGCCGATTACTATCGAACCGAGCATGGAATCAACCTGGACTCCGACCGCCTGCTTCTCACCACCAGCACCAGCGAAGGTTATTCCTTCGTCCTCCGCCTGCTCTGCAATCCCGCGGACGAGCTGCTCGTTCCGAAGCCAAGCTATCCATTATTCGAATTCCTCGCCGACCTGCAGGACGTCAAGCTCGTACCTTATCCCCTGATCTACGATCACGGCTGGCAAATGGATTTTCCCTCGCTGCGTAGCGCGGTGACCAAGCGCACCCGAGGTGTAGTGGTCGTCCATCCCAACAACCCGACTGGTTCCTACGTGCACCAGGAGGAACAGAAATCTCTAAATCATTTTTGCCGGGAACATGAACTAGCGCTAATCGCCGACGAAGTGTTCCTCGATTACGCCCACGACCGAGAAAAGCGGCAAAGCTTCGCCGCGAATCAAGAAGTGCTCACCTTCACCTTAAGCGGAGTTTCGAAAATCTCGGCACTCCCGCAAATGAAAGTGGCATGGATCGTAACCAGTGGCCCGGCCGCCGACGTCGAGGGAGCACAAGCGCGCCTCGAAGTAATCGCCGACACCTATCTCTCGATGAATGCCCCCATCCAGTGGGCGACTCCAACGTTGCTCGATCAGCGCAAAACCATTCAGCCACAATTACTCGATCGCGTGCGCGGCAACTTGGCAGAACTCGACCGCCAGTTAGCCGCTCAGAAGAGTTGTGAGCGTTTAAACGTCGAAGGCGGATGGTACGCAGTCCTGCGCGTCCCGGTGACCCGTACCGACGAAGAGCTGGCAATCGATCTGCTGCGCCGCGAATCCGTGCTCCTCCACCCTGGCCACTTCTACGATTTCCCCAGCGATGGATACCTGGTCCTAAGTCTGATCACGCAGAAAGCGGAGTTCGCGGAAGCATCGCGGCGTGTCCTGAAAACTCTGAATCCATAGACAAGTGATTCACCGCTTGACCAGAAACGGATTACTCTCCCGCTCTTCTCCAATAGTTGTCGAGTGCCCATGCCCCGGCACAACCACGGTCTCGTCGGGCAAAGCCATCACAGTTCCGCGCAGCGACTGCATAATCTTCTGCATCGATCCTCCAGGCAAATCAGTGCGCCCGATCGATCCGGCAAACAAAGTATCGCCCGCAATCAAAAGTTTCTCGGCAGGGAAGTAAAGGCAGACGCTGCCCTCCGTATGCCCGGGCGTATGCAGAACACTGGCCGCGTGCGCCCCGGCCTTCACCGTATCGCCGGTGGACACACTCTGATCAATCTTCACCTCCCCGGGCGCAGCCACGCCGATCCAAGCAGCCTGCACGTCGAGCATCTTCAGCAGGGAATAGTCGTTCTGGTTGAGAAGGATCGGCGCTCCCGTAGCCGCGCGCAGCTTCATCGCCCCTCCCACATGGTCGATATGAGCGTGCGTGATCACGATCTGCTTGACTTGCAGGTTATGCTTGCGGATGAGCGCAAGCACATCCTCAATATCGTCGCCAGGGTCGATGACCATTGCTTCACGCGTGGTCTCGTCACCGATGATCGAGCAGTTGCAATGCAGCGGTCCCACCGGAAAGATTTCATGAATCATCGTTCCATTGTAACGATTAGCAAGCCATGAGCCATGTTACAAAACGCTCGCGAAGGGCACGGCTTCAAGGAGCTTGCCCTGAGCGAAGCCGAAGGGTGCCGTCCTGGTTGTCTGGGGATTGGGGCTTCAGCCCCTGAGATCCGCGCTCCACATTCACACTTGTCTTGAAACGCTACTGGCGAGACAATACACGCCAACGTGCTCGGAGGTTCCGTGGCCAAATACCGTCAGCATGGATATCAGGACCGCGACCGCGAACCAAAACCCCGTCCGGAGTTCCAGGAAAAGCCGAGGGAAAAGCCGGCTCCTGTGCCGCCCGCCAGACGCGACTACAGCATGGGCCCCAAGCCCGTGAACATGCCCGGCACCCGCGCCGTTTCCCGCTGCGCCCAGTGCGGCACCGTGCTGCAGGCAATTCCGCCAACCGGTCTCTGCCCTAAGTGCGGCTTCGAATTGCATTCCTGCAAGCAGTGCATGTATTTCGATCCCGGCAGCCGCTTCGAATGCATGCAGCCGATCAAAGAGCGCATCGCCAAAAAAGATGCCCGCAACGATTGCACCTTCTTCGAAATCCGCGTGACCCGCGAAAAGGAAACCTCCACGCCCGCCAGCTTGCGCCCCAACGACGCCCGCCAGGCGTTCGAAAATCTGTTCAAGAAGTAACCTCCGAACTGATCATGTGGAGACAGTCGCCTCGGCTGCCCAGCGTGAGAGAAGCCCGGCTGCGCCGCATCACTCAAGGTTTCTGCGTGGGCCTCAGCAGAATCTCACTCACAAACGACTGCGGACTCTGCGTCACCAGCATCGCCACAGCATGCGCCACGTCTTCCGGCTGCAACATCTTTGCCGGATCCTTGCCCGCATGCGGACTAAGCTCAGTGTTAGTCGATCCCGGACAGATCACGGCCACGCGGACGTTGTAGCCGCGCAGCTCTTCCGCCACAGAGTAGCTAAGTCCATTCAGTCCCCATTTCGACGCCGCATAAGCCGCGCCGTTCGGCAGCGCATTCTTTCCCGCGAGCGACGAAATGTTGATGATGTGCCCAGATCGCGCCCGAATCATCATCGGCGCGAACGCGCGCACCGAGTAGTAAACGCCCCGCAGGTTCGTGTTCAAAATCTGGTCCCAGGCCTCGGGAGCAAGCTCGTGCAGCGCCCCACCAAACCCGCCGATGCCAGCGTTGTTCACCAGAATGTCCACGCGCCCAAACAAGCGTTCGACTCGTCCGGCCGCCGCCTCAACCGACTCCAGACTGGTCACATCACAAGAAACGACTTCGGCCGTCCCGCCCGCCCGCGTGATGGCTTGCACCGCCGATTCCAAAGCTGCGCGAGTGCGCCCGCACAGCACGGCGGCTGCGCCCAGGCTCGCCAACTCCTTCGCAATGGCGAGGCCAATACCCCGACTAGCCCCGGTAACCACGGCTACCTGCGCAGCCAGCGGGCGCGCCGAATCCGTTCGAGCGACCTCGTTTCGCCCCGCATCCATAGGAAGAGCCTTCCTCTCCAGTTTCGCCTCGCACAGTGGAATCTCAGCCTGTGCGCGAGCCTCGATTTCTGCATCTTATACAATACTTCGGGGGGGCAAACTAGGAAGTTGCTTGCCTTCAGAAGAAGACGTACTTATAATCCGGCGAAACCCGAATGATGGGTCGGTCGCCATACGTCTCACGCAGATGGGAAATCGTCGATCCCCTAGATTCCAAGGAGCTACACTGATGAAAAAGATTCTGGTCACGGTTGTGCTTGGAGCTGCCGCGCTAGCGGCCGCTCAGGGCGCTCAGCCGGCACCGTCACAACCGTCAACGGCAGCCGCCCAGCCCGCGCAGTCGCAGCCCACCGCGGCGCCCGTTATTAAAGATCCAGCCGAGTACAACGCCTACGTCGGCGCAATCGGGCAGAAGGATGCCGCCCAGATCAGCGGCCTCGAAGCTTTTCTCACCCAGTATCCCAACAGCATTATGAAAGTTCCGGCCCTGCAGACTCTCATGCAGGACTACCAGCAGGCGGGGAACACTGCGAAGACCATTGAAATGGCCACCAAGCTGCTAGCCGCCGACCCCACCAACGAGCGCGCCATGTTCTTGCTCGCTTATTTTGATCGCGTGAAGGCGCAAGGCGGCGACGCCAATGCCACGCAGGATCTCGCGGATGCTAAAAAGTACGGCCAGATGGGACTGGACGGCCTGCCCAAATTCACCAAGCCCGATGGCATGTCAGACGCTGACTTCCAGAAAATGAAAGATCAGATGACCGGAGTCTTCAGCGCGGCTCTCGGGCTGTCTGCCCTCACCGACAAGGACTACGACACCGCCAGAAAGGACTTGCGTACAGCCGTCGACAGCAGCCCCGATTTCCAGAAGGATTTTACTGTGGTGTGGCCCCTGGCGCTCGCCTATGCTGGACCCACTCCGCCTGACCCCAAGCTAACGCCCGATCCCATCAACGCGATCTGGTACGCCGCGCGCGCTTCCGCCATTGCTCCCCCGCAGGCCCAGGCGGGGATTGAGAAATACGCCAGATCACTCTACGTGAAGTATCACGCCGGAGAGGACGGCTGGACAGATGTTCTGGCGCAAGCCAAAGCCAACCCCACGCAGCCCGCCGGTTTCACCATCAAACCCGCTCCCACTCCGGCAGAACAAGCGCACAATATGGTGGTAGCAACGCCGCCCGAGAAAATGGACTTCGCCACCTGGGAGTTCGTACTCTCTAACGGCGCCCAGGCTGATCAGGACGTCGTCTGGAACGCCATCAAAGGCAAGCCCGTTTACATGAACGGCACCGTCATCAGCGCCACGTCGACTGAATTCGATATAGCCGCCAGCGAAGATGACATCGTCGCCAAGAAAGCCGACCTCACGCTAACCTTTGAAGAGAAAGTTCCTCTGCGACTTATCCCCAAAACAGGCGCCAGCCTCGACTTCCAGGGCAACCCCGCCTCCTACACTTCAAGCCCATTCATGATGACCATGGAAAAGGGCCTGCTGCCGAAACCGAAGGTTGCGGCTCCGGTGCATCACAAACCCGCTTCGAAATAGTTGCCGTCTGTTTCGAACAAACAGGCAGCCCGCAAGGGCTGCCTTAGCTTTTGAGCCGTGGGAACAAGAATATGGCGCGCCCAGCGTAGTGCACTAAGAAATGCCCTTCTTCGCGGTCTTCGCGCATGTTCCGTCGCGACGTTTGCGGTTAAGAGCTTTTTTCTATGCCTACGCGCAAAACCGTGACGACACAAGGTCTTCTCACATTACCGCACTGCCTTCTTCTCCCGATCCAGACCCACCGGCCTTGCGCTCCGCGGCGGACGCTTCGCTCCATCCCGAAGCTGCCGCACGTCGATCTTCAATTCATCAATGGTCCGGCTCAGCGTGTTGCGGTGCATCCCCAACTCGCGCGCTGCGCGGCATTGGTTGCCCTTATTTTCCTGCAAAACAGTGAGGATAAATCGTTTCTTGAATTCGCGCACACCCTCGGAATACAGGATGTTGCTCTTATACATTTGCAGAATGAGTGCTTCCAGTTGATCTTTCACGGTAGGTCTCTCTCTTTTTTCTGAATGTCTTTTTTTAACTTTCTACTCGCCACGCACCTATTTCGCCTTCGCAGCCGGAGCCCCGGTCAAATCCTGCGGCGCGCGATGCAGAAACTCCAACCCGTCATTGAACCGCGCCCGCAACTCCGCCGGCGCGACCCACATCGCAGCCCGACCCACCACCAGGAAATACGGTGCCAACACCGAACTCTTCAGCATGGTTGAGGTAGGCGTGAACGCGGTCATGCCCATCAGCACTACGGTCACAACCAAAACCCCCTTCACCACGCCGAGCAACGCTCCCATAAAACGGTCAAACCCGCTGAGCCCGGCCGCCTTCATCAGCTTGCGCGCAACCCGAGCCGCTACGTTGAACACCAGCAGGATCACAAAAAAAATGATCAGGAAACTGAAAATATCCGCCAGCCACGCGTTCTTCAGAAACGTCATGAACCAATCAGACAACCCCGGATACTTCCACGCGGCAACGATGTAACCCACCACCAGTCCGGCCATGCTCAGCGCTTCCGCGAAGAAGCCTTGTACTGCCGCCGAAATAATGCTCAGCAGTATTACCGCGACAATCAGCCAGTCCGCCGCGGTCATGCCTCACTCCTACACATCCAGCCTGTGTCCCGTAATCTGGAAATAGGCGTCAAGATACTTTTCGCTGGTCCGGCGCGCCACCTCATCCGGCAACGCCGGCGCAGGAGGCTGCTTGTTCCAGTGAATTTCTTCCAGATAATCGCGAACGTACTGCTTGTCGTACGATTCCTGCCCGCGGCCAGGCGCGTACTTGTCGGCGGGCCAGAAGCGCGACGAGTCTGGCGTGAGCACCTCATCCGCCAGCGTGATGCCCTTCGCCGTTCGTCCAAACTCAAACTTCGTGTCGGCGATGATGATACCTCTCTGCCGGGCATACGCCGCAGCTTTCTTGTAAACGCGCAAAGTCAGGTCGCGCAGCGTGCTCGAAGTCTCTGTGCCCAGAATTTCGCACATCCGGGCAAATGAAATATTTTCATCATGCCCGCTCACTTCCTTCGTCGCCGGCGTAAAAATAGGCTCCGGAAACGCCTCTGACTCCCGCAACCCCGCCGGCAGCTCGATCCCGCACACTTTGCCGCTAGCCTTATATTCCTTCCAGGCCGATCCTGAAATGTATCCCCGCACCACGCACTCCACCGGAAACATCTCCGCCCGCTGCACAATCATCGACCGCCCCCGCAGCACGTCCGCATACTTCTGCAGCGCCTGCGGATACTGCTCAACGTCCGCGGTAATTAAATGGTTCGGAACAATGTCAGAAAGAAAATCAAACCAGAACAAAGAAATCTGAGTCAGCACGCGCCCTTTTTGCGGAATGCCGGTCGCGAGCACATAGTCGAAAGCCGAAATGCGGTCGGTAGCGACAAACAGCAGACGCTCATTATCCAGCTGATAAACATCGCGTACCTTGCCGCTGGCGTGAAGTTTAAGGTCGGGGAAATCGGTCTGCAGCACCACGGGATCGAGAAGTTTAGGAGTCATGTTTTAAATTTAACAGGCCAAGGAGCGAGGCGTATTTTAGCCCCTCAGAAATTTTTGTCAACGGCAGAGATCACATCCTGGAAGGAAGTCTCTATCCTATTGAGTAAGGGAACGTTCCGCGCCCGGCGCGCGAGATGTTTCCACCGCGAAGGTTGTGGAAAAGCTGAGGATGAAAGTGGATAACGCGCCCGCTTCGCGCGTAGCGGCTTTCCGTGTGAATTTATTGCCATACGAGGGATCTCCCCCTTGTAAACGGAGGCCGGAGACACTTCGCTCCGCCCGAAAAACATACACCCAGGATGAGCCAGAAGCACCGGCCAGAGATTAAAAAGGTGATCACCTCATTTAATATACCTTGACAAGTATATGCCTAATGGAGTATATCAAAACAATGGAATCTGTTTTCGAAGTCATTGCAGAACCGAGCCGCCGCGCGATATTAAGCCTCCTGGTCTCGTCAGAACAGTCGGTGGGAGAGATCGAGCGCCAGCTTCGTATGTCCCAGCCGACCGTATCCAAGCACCTGCGAGTCCTGCGCGACGCCGGTTTCGTGGAATCCACAATCGACGCACAGCGCCGTCTCTACCGGCTGAACCCGGAACCACTTCAGCAGGTGGACGCTTGGCTGGCTCCCTTCCGCCGCTTCTGGTCCGCTCACATAGACGCTCTCGAACGTCATCTGGATCGAATGAATCATGATCGAATCGGGCAACCCAAACCTGGGCAACCCAGACCAAATCAATCAACGCCAACGAAAAGCAAAACCAAGCAGACAACGCGGCCCAAACCGCGGACCTGACCAAGGAGAATCGAAATGAAAATCAAAGTGACCAGCGTATACGTCGACGACCAGGACAAGGCCCTGCGCTTCTACACGGAGGTCTTGGGTTTCACTAAGAAGACCGATTTCAGCCAGGGGCCATATCGCTGGCTGACCGTGGCCTCGCCCGAGGAGCCCAACGGCACTGAGCTGCAGCTCGCACTGAACAACAATCCCGCAGCCAAAACCTATCAGCAGGCGATTTTTCAACAGCGCCAGCCCGCCGCCAATTTTTTTACCGACGACGTCAAGGCCGACTTCGAGCGCATCAAATCCCGCGGCGCCGAGTTCACCATGCCGCCCACCGACGTGACCGGCTCCACCATTGCCATGCTGAACGACACCTGCGGCAACCTCATCCAGCTCACCCAGCTCGCAAACTGGTCACGCTGAGGAGAAAGCCAAGGAGAACAAGATGCTCGATCGCGCGCAGTACACACCAGGTCCCGCCAACCTGGCGCGGATACAGAAAGACCTAGGACAAAACGGAGAAGAGAAGTGGACCCTCGTCCTCGTCCGCGAACTCCGCCACTCGCCGGAAAAAGTCTGGCAGGCGCTCACCGACCCGGCTCAACTTCGCGAGTGGGCTCCCTTCGACGCCGATGGCAGCCTCGGCACGGTTGGAAACAGCGTGAAGCTCACCACAGTCGCCGCGCCCAAGCTGACCGCCTCCGAAGCCAGAGTGACGCGAGCCGACGCTCCCAACGTCCTTGAGTACAACTGGGGCGACCACGATATGCGATGGCAACTCGAATCCACTGGCGACGGTACGCGCTTGACCCTGTGGACCAACATCGGTCACCGCTTCATCGCCATGGGTGCTGCGGGCTGGCAAATTTGTTTCGATGTTCTCGATCACCTGCTCAGCGGAACTCCCCTCGGCCGCATCGTCGGCCCCGACGCCATGAAGTTCGGCTGGCAGCGCCTGCACGCCGAGTACGCAAAGCAGTTCGGTATTGAACCCCCCAACTGGCCGCCTAAAGCGGCTCAAAACTCATGAATCGAAAATGACCCAGTCATCGCCGGGAAAAGGAGGACAATCAATCATGAAAGAAGCTACCAAACGCAGAATTTTTCGCTGGATTCACATCATCTTTGGCATTCCGATCATCGGTTATATCTATGACTCACCCACCAACACCCCACACTATGCACCCACGATTCGCTACGTGTTTCTTCCTGTATTGCTCCTTTCAGGATTGTGGATGTGGAAGGGCCATGTCGTTCGACGACTGATAAGCTCACCCAATAAAACTACTCGCACCAACACTCGACAAGAATTGGAGGCATAAAGATCCAATGAATCCCTCAGAACGCATTGACCACCTAATCGCAAAACTCGCAGACTGGCGCGGCAAAACGCTAGCCGCCATCCGCAAGACCATCCTCGACGCCGACCGCGACATCATCGAAGAATGGAAGTGGATGGGAAGCCCCGTATGGTCTCGCGATGGAATGATCGCCGTCGGCAACGCTCACAAAGATAAGGTGAAGCTGACCTTTTCCCACGGCGCGAATCTCCCCGATCCCGACAAGCTCTTCAACGCCGGCCTCAAAGGCAACCAGTGGCGAGCCATCGATCTTTTCGAAGGAGATAAGATCAACGATCGCGCTCTAAAAAATCTGGTCCGCGCAGCCATTCTTTACAATCAGGTCAACTTGAAGAGCAAAGCGCCCGCACGTCGAAAGAAAGTGAGCTAAATGTGAATGTTGGGGGGAGCCGCACTTGGCCGTCCACCGGCCGAAACCCGGCCCGGCTCCGCTTCGGAATCATTATTGACAACACCCACTCGCGGGATTAGCTTGTTTACGAGCTTGGATCTATCGATCTGGGCTGCTGATCACGGTGTAGCGACGCGATGCGATTTCGTTTGACATTAGTTCTGTTCCTGTTGGCGGCTGCAGTCTGCGTATCCGTCATACCCCGGCCAGACTTGCCGGAGACTACCTTCAACGAAGCCGACACTCCCGTAAATCTTGCTCCTCCGGTACGTCCCCGCATCCAGCTGATTTCTCCCGCCGTCAATCCCGTAGCAATTTTGCCTGCCCCGCCGAACCACTGCTCAGGATGCTTCGTCACCGGCGTAGTGCTCCAACCCGCAGTCACGCTGAGACAGCGCCATCCCCGCTCCTTCCAGGATCTCCTCTGTACCTTTCTGATCTGAAGTGATCCCTCGATCCGACTGAATAGCTCGCTGTGCCCACGGAGTCGGCGCCGTCTGCCGTTACGTGCACACAGCAACGGACGATTTCCCAGAACTCCGAATTCCGCGTTATCGCCCGGAAGTCTCGAGCGCAATTCCGTCCCAGCCGAATCCCGTCGTCCAGCCCCGACCAGGGCGAACACCGGCGTTCGGCCACAGTTGAGGACTGAAATTTCAATCACCGAAGCAGAGGAGAATTCATGAAAAAGATTATTTCCGCCCTTGTTCCGCGACGGCGATCGCCGCATGCCACCCTCGTCACCGCAGAATTTTTGCCTACAATTCCGTGCTCACCCTCAAAGTCCCTCTCCAGTTTGTCTTCCCCAACCAAGCGCTCCGCCCCGGAACCCGCCAACTCTCAACCCAAACCGTTCTTTCACCGCTGGCTCGATGCCTGGAGAACCCAAAACGGAGGCGACCATGGACAAAGCAGGTAAGCCGTTTTTCCCGTCCCACACCGAACGGATGCGTCTGCGCAGCGCCGTCGGCAACGCCTATTCCGATTCGTCCCTCTTTCTCAAGGATAAGAGAGTGGCTCAGTTGGTGCTTCTGCTGCGACTGCTCCACCAGGACATGGGAGGATTTGCCGCACTGCCCCAACCCGAACTCAGCGAAATCATCTCCAGCGCCGTCGGAGTGTGTGGTTTTCGGAACCCCGCCGAGGCCCAGGATGTGATCGACGTCGTTCTGGAGGTGATCCAAACCGAAGTTCCAATCCAGGAGAGCCTGTGATCCCCACGTGGCTTGTCTGAAGCAATGGACAAACCAAGTTTCGCGCGTCAAGTTTGCTCTCGCCACATTCGTGAACGCGATTCGTGGCGCAGGGCGCGGCTAAGTGTCCGACTGCGGTTGATTGAACTGGTCTTGGGGGAACGGTTCCCTCAACCCAGTCGGACGCAAGCTGCCCACCCCGCCTCTGTCATCCTGAGCGAAGCCGAAGGGACCTCATACCCGCCAGCAGGATCACAAGCCTGGCAAGGGATTTCTACCACCGGCTTTGTGGGATGGATACCCCTGTCCGTCGCCTTTGACTTCGATTTGTCATCCTGAGGAAGCGGAGTCGCACGCGAAGCGGGCGACTCCCGACGAAGGACCTATGCACTTCCTATGCATCATGCGCGCCCCGAGCGAAACCGAGGGGAACCAGAGTCAGCTTCGCCGACGCCAGCCATAACCAAGCCCACTTGCACCCCAATGTTAAAATAGAACCAGAACCCCAAAAATCTCGCAAATAAAGGCGGAGCCCCAAGGCTCCGCCTTTCTGTTCTCAAGAAAAGCTTCTAAGAGTAGGGAGCCCCGATGTCCAAGCGCGAGCCCAGCCGTCCCGACGACCCCAACCGCCCCAACACCAAGCGCACCGGAGAACGTTCCGAAGCCGCCTTCCTCTACCAGGCCAGCCAGCGCCGCTTCGCCATCTGCAAGCCTTGGGGAGACAGCGAGCGTTACGACTTCATCCTCGACAACCGTCCCCAACCCAAAGTCCACCTCTTCCGCATCCAGATCAAATGCACCGACTCCCTCCGCGCTGACGCCTACGAAACCCGCGCCACCTACACCCTAGGTAAGCGCCGCGCCGTCTACACCAAGCGCGACATCGACTTCATAGCCGCCCACGTGGTCCCGCTCAATATCTGGTACATAATCCCGGTAGAAGTCTGCACTCCGCAGCCCATGCTCCGTTTCTATCCCCACCGCAAAGCCAAAACGATGCGCCTCGAAAAATACCGCGAAGCCTGGCATCTGCTAGATCCCCCACTCCCCAATCCCCCAATCACCATCCACGCCAGCATCGACGAAGACTACCCAGAAGGAGTTGATCCCGAAATCTACGAACGAGAAATCGAAGTGGACTGGTCAGACGGGAAGGCGGAGCCGTAGGGTGGCAGCAGCGCTTCAGCGCTGCGATGAGAAGCAAAATAAATGACAGCTTCAGCCCCCGAGGTACGCAAGCTCGTGTGGAGCGAGAGCAAGCAGAAAAAAAGGCAGGCGTAAGGGTCAAATGCAGCCAACGGCCAGCGCTAACCCATGCCTGCCCCCGAAAGAGACCGTCCCCCTCATTGGAACCTAGCCTCTTCGAAGTAGCCCGATAATACCGTTCCCGAAATAGCAAAGCTGCCCAAAATTGCTCACCTTGGGCCAAGAGAAAGAGGCCGGGAAGGGCACGACTTCCTGTCGTGCCGCCAAACCGCAAGAAAATGGAACAGGGCTTAAGCCCCCGATCTAAATGTGGGGACAGCCCCCCTCGGCTGTCCACCGGGCAAAGCCCGGTGCTGTTGCCGTTGGTGTTGCTCGTGCAGGACGGACACTCCCGCCCGTCGCCTTGACCTGTCATCCTGAGCGAAGCATAACGCCCACGAAGTGGACGTCTTGCGCAGTCGAAGGACCCCATACCCGCCGCGAACACCACCAGCCCCGCGAGGGATTCCCACCCCGGCTCGTGTGGGACGGACAATCCTGTCCGTTGCCTTTGACCTTGATGTTGATCTTGCGCTTGATTTTGAACTGAGGGGACCTCCACGGCCGCAAGCACAACCGTGGAAGAGCGGAGCTCAAGCGCCGCGCAAGGTCGATGCTTTGAAAGGGCGCGGCTTAAGCCGCGCCACGAGCGAGACCGGAAAGGGCACGACTTCCAGTCGTGCCGCAAAGCCGCAAGAAAATGAAATCGGGCCTAAGCCCCCGAGGTAAATGTGGGGACAGCCGCCCCCGGCTGTCCACCGGGCAAAGCCCGGTGCTTTTGGTGTTGGTGTTGTTTGTGCAGGACGGGCACGCCCGTCCGTCGCCGTTGACCTGTCATCCTGAGCGAAGCATGACGCCCACGAAGTGGACGTCATGCGCAGTCGAAGGACCCCATACCCGCTGCGAGCGTCACCGGCCCCGCGAGGGATTCCCACCCCGGCTCGTGTGGGACGGACAATCCTGTCCGTTGCCTTTGACCTTGATGTTGATCTTGCGCTTGATTTTGAACTGAGGGGACCTCCACGGCCGCAAGCACAACCGTGGAAGAGCGGCGCTCAAGCGCCGCGCAAGGTCGATGCCTTGAAAAGTCGCGGCTTAAGCCGCGCCACGAGCAAGACCGGGAAGGACACGACTTCCAGTCGTGCCGCAGATGATTAAATCAGGGTCGTCGAGGTAGACAACGGAGAAAGGGAAGCGCCGTAGGACAAGCCGGCGCGTTCCGTGAATATATTTCGGCCAGCGCTGTGGCGCATCAACAATCAACCGAATCGCGTCAGATACAGCGGCTCGAAACTCCGACGATGCCAACAGACTCTGCGGGCGGTACCAACGAATTGCGCCTCGAATTTCCTCCCTCGCGTCGGGATGAAATCGAAAGCGACTACTCACCATCGGGGAACTCTTCAGCGATCTCTCGAAGCACCTGTTCTCCGGGAATGCTCTTCACCCGTCCAGAGCGAATATCATCAACCCGGCGCCGGATCTCTTCGCCCCAAGCCGCTTCAATCCCCTCGTCAGCAGGCAGGTTATCGAGGCTTTCAATCAAACGGTCGATCAAAAGCCCGCGCTCCCGGGTAGAAAGGCTGAGCGCCTTCTCCAGCAACTCCGAGACTTGCGTCGTCATCTGCGCCATAACTCACCTCACTACCCATTGATCTTACACCCGCCCACAAGCGGCGAAGCCAGAAAGCCCCGTTTCCTTTCAACAACTTACCCCCGCCCAATCCCCCAATCAACCACTAAACCCCATTTTTCCCCCGTTCGTTGAGATAAAGATGCGTAACTCCTTCCCCTCCAATAGCATCACACCAGACCAATACCCAGGGAAAAGTGTAAGAACCAGGTTCAACTCCCGGGGAGAACCATAAGTAGTCGGTTCATGGTCTGGTTTTTGTGGACCGGTTTTGTGGGTAAGGATCAAAGGCGAAGCCAAGGCAAGTATCCGCCCGAGTTTTTCCCAAGACCGAACCCAAAACCAAAAAGCTAGAAGCGAAAAGCTTAGGAGCTAGAAGCTAAACATGCGCAAGCCGATTAAGTACGTAGAGAAAGCAGTAACCGTCGCCGCCAAAGGCGCTTGGGCAATCTTCGACCGAATGAATCGCATCAAGCCCAACCCATCGCCCACTCCGAAATGGTCCGACAAGCCTCTGCTCAAGTCCTACGAGAAGTCGAAGCCGCCCCTCGGCTGGCCCCGCTCCACCGATTCGCTGTGCCCGAAGTGTGTCCCGGAAATTCGCCAGCAGATTCTCGACGGCAAACTGCCGCACGAAGTTCTGATGAACGAAAAGGTCGGCGAGATCAAAGCCACCATCATCGAACGCGACGGCAAGATCCTCATGGTGAAAGACTGCCCGAAGCACGGCCACTTCGAAGACGTGATGTCGATCGACACCGAATTCTCCAAGCACCTCGAAGATGTCTTCCCCGGCCGCGACATCGCCGCGCACAACGACGAGAAGCTCCACCATCACGGCTCTTCAACTGTGAAGTATGGACGCGGCTCGGTGCTGACGATCGATCTGACCAACCGCTGCAACATGATGTGCGATCCCTGCTTCATGGACGCGAACCAGGTAGGCTTCGTCCACGAACTCACATGGGAAGAAATCAAGACCATGCTCGACAACGCCATCACCATCAAGCCGCGCCGGCAGATGAGTGTGCAGTTCTCCGGCGGCGAGCCCACGTTGAGCCCGTACTTCCTAGACGCAGTTCGCTACGCCAGAAAAGTCGGATACAACTCCGTGCAGGCAGCAACAAACGGAATCGAATTCGCAAAAAGTTTTGAATTCGCCCAGCAGGCAGTAGAAGCAGGCATGCGCTACGCCTACCTGCAATTCGACGGAATCGGCAACGCCGCCAACGCCCACCGCATGGTAGGCAACCTGTTCGACGTAAAGTTGAAGGCCATCGAAAACCTCCACAAAGCCGGAGTAGAAATTGTTCCAGTAGTAACAATCGTAAACGGCATCAACAACGAACAAGTAGGAAGAATCATCAAGTTCGCATTGGATAATCCAAAAACGATCAGCTTCCTGAGTTTCCAGCCAGTAAGCTTCACCGGCCGCGACGAAGCCGTAACCGACGACCGCCGCCAGGCCCAGCGCTACACGCTGTCCCATCTAGCCCACGACGTAAAAAACCAAACGGGATTAGGCGAACCGTCCCGCGACTGGTTCCCAATCTCTTTCATGGGAACGTTCAGCGACTGGGCCGACCTGATGCACGCCAACGACGTAAAAAACGACTGGGGCCAACTATCCTGTGGTTGCCATCCGAATTGCGGGACTGGGATGGCGGTGATGATTGATAAGGAGACTAAGGAGGCTGTTCCCGTTACTGCTTTCCTGGCGGGGGATCAGCTGGCTAAGGATATTGCCAAGGTTAACGATGCGGCGCGGGGGAAGTTTCTTACGGCGTTTGGGATGGCGCTGTGCTTGATGAAGAATTACGATCCGTATCAGGCGCCTACGCATTTCAAGATGATGGATCTGTTGAAGAAGTTTGACAAGAATTACAACGTCACGGGAAAGAACTACGGCAAGGTTGGTCCAGACCGGACGGTTGACGACGTGATGAAGCGGCGGACGAACGACCGCTGGAACTTCCTGTTCATCGCCGGGATGTGGTTCCAGGATCTGTTCAACTACGACTTCCGGCGGACGGAGCAGTGCATTATTCCTTACGCTACGCAGGAAGGTGAGATTTCGTTCTGCGCTTACAACACGGGTGTGGGGTGGCGGAACATCATCGAGAAGATGCATATGACCGCGACCTTGACCAAGTGGTATGAAGAGCATGGACGGCACGAGATTTTTGCCGGCGGCAAGAAAGTGAAGATGGAAGACGAGACCGCTGACTATCTCAAGCTGCGCGAAGAGATCGTTACCACGGAACTGCAGCACGATCTGGACAACCTGGGGATCGCGAAGAACGCGCGCGAGGAGAAGACTCGCGCACGGGATGCGAAACAGAAGGCTGCCGCCGAGCTTCAAGCTTTGGCAGTGGACCATTCAGAGACTCCGGTTGAGGGACATCGTGGGCCGCAGAAGAATGATGAGGCTTACAACGCGCGCATGGCTTCGCTGTATCGCGAAGTTGTGTTGAAAGAGAAGCCCGCAGTCGCCGAGAATGGATTCATTCCGCTGGGCGCGCTGGGTAAGGCGAACGGTAACGGGGCGCAGTGCTCCGAAGCCGGAAGTGGCCGAACCGGTGGCAGGAGACTAGCTCTCGGCCGTCAGCTTTCAGTGATCAGTTAAAACCAAACGGGCTGCCTTCGGGCGGCCCGATTTGTTTTTCGGTAAATTCGCGGAAGCTGGAGGCAGCGCTTTCGCCGTGGGTGCAGGCGTCGCTTCGCTCCTTCCTGCGCCCACGGCTCTCGCGCTCCCCGCCCGCTTGCCCACGAACTGTCCGGCTTCGTCGCTGTCGCTCCTTGCAGGCCAGTTCGCCCATTAACCGGGATAAAGGTCATACATTGGGAGCGTGGGTCGCTAAGGGAGCATGTTGCCGATGCGGCGGATTTGGGCGCCAACGGCTTTTAGTTTTTCTTCGATTTTTTCGTAGCCGCGGTCGATGTGGTAGACGCGGTCGATTATGGTCTCGCCGTCGGCTACTAATGCGGCCAGCACCAGACTCGCGCTGGCGCGCAGGTCGCTGGCCAGGACTGCGGCGGCGCTTAGCGGGGTTTTGCCGCGGACTACCGCGCGGTGGCCTTCGATTTTTATGTTGGCGCCCATGCGGACCAGTTCCTGGGCGTGCATGAAGCGGTTTTCGAAAATGTTTTCGGTGATGATGCTGGTGCCTTCGGCTTGCGTGGCCAAGGCCATGAATTGCGCCTGCATGTCGGTGGGGAAGCCGGGATATTCTTCGGTGTTGAGGTCGGAGGCGGTGAAGGGATTGTCTCCCATGACGCGGACGGAATCTTTTGTGGATTTGGTTTTGACTCCCGCTTCTTTTAGTTTGCTTAGGATTGCGTCCAGATGAGCCGGATCGCAGGCGGAGATGTTTAGGTCGCCGCCGGTGAGGGCTCCGGCGATTAGGAAGGTGCCGGCTTCGATGCGGTCGGGGATGATGCGATGGCGCGCGCCTTTCAGTTTCGTCACACCTTTTATTTTGATGGTGGAGGTGCCTGCGCCTTGGATCTTCGCTCCCATTTTGTTCAGCAGGGCGGCCAGGTCGGCTACTTCGGGTTCGCGGGCGGCGTTTTGGAGAATGGTTTCGCCTTCGGCTAGAGGTCGCGGCCATCAGCAGGTCTTCCGTCCCTGTTACGGTGATTCGGTCGAAGACGATTTCGGTGCCGCGGAGGCGGTCGGCTGTCGCTTCTACGTAGCCGTGCTCTTGCTTTATTTTTGCGCCGAGGAGTTCGAGGCCTTTGATGTGGAGGTCGATGGGGCGCTGGCCTATGGCGCAGCCTCCGGGGAGGGAGACGCGGGCGCGGCCGCAGCGGGCTACCAGCGGGCCGAGGACCAGCGTGGAGGCGCGCATGGTCTTTACTAATTCGTAGGAGGCTTCGGGACTATTGAGATTTTTGCAGTGGATGGTGGTGCGGTGCTGGGCGCGTCCGTAGCCTAGTTCGACTTCGGCTCCCATGGCGGCCAGGAGGTTGCGGGTGGTCTGGATGTCGCGGACTTGCGGGATGTTTTCTAAGATGACCGGCTCGTCGGTCAGGAGAGCGGCGGCCATGCAGGGGAGAGCGGCGTTTTTTGCTCCGCTGACGCGGACGGTGCCGAGGAGCGGGGAGCCGCCACGGATTACTAGTTTGTCCATTGGGTTCGGAGTTCGGGGTAACGAGTTATTTTAGCGGGGAATTTGCGCGGGGATGGTAATCGAGAGGGTGCGGGCTTTTGGGGGGAGAGCTCTATAAGGAGATCAAAATCCCCACCCTCTCGCAAAAAGCGCGAGAAGGATGGGGCACCCAGCTTATCTTGCTACGGCTATGGCCCCGCGGACGTGGCCTTTTGCTTTTTTCAGGGCGGTGGCCGCTTGGGGGCGGGTTACACCGGCGGCCAGCATTACTAGGGCTACCGGGGTCTTGTTGCCGGAGGCTTTCAGGGCTTTGGTTGCGGAATCGTGGGTGGCTCCGGTGGCTTGTTGGAGAATTCTTATCGCGCGATCGAGCAGCTTGGAATTTTTCGGGGCAACGTTCACCATGAGGTTGCCGTAGACGTAGCCGAGGCGTGTCATGGCGGCGGTGGAGATCATGTTGAGGACCATTTTGTGAGCGGTGCCGGCCTTCATGCGAGAGGATCCGGCGAGGATTTCGGGTCCGACTTGAGTGACGATGGCGAAGTGCGCGGCGCGTTCTAGCGGAGAGTTGGGATTGCAGGTCAGGGCTATGGTTTGGGCGCCGCGCCGTCGGGCTTCAGCGAGGGCGGCTACGGTGAAGGGAGTGCGTCCACTTGATGCTATGCCCAGGACTACGTCGTTCTTTGTGGGCTTGCGGCGGGACATTTCTTCGCGGCCTGCCGCGGAGTCGTCCTCGCTGGTCTCGGATTCGGAGGCTAGAGCTTTGTTGCCGCCGGCGATGATGAACTGGACGGAGCGCGGATCGGTGTTGAAGGTGGGCGGGCACTCGACGGCGTCTAGTGCGGCGATGCGGCCGCTGGTTCCGGCGCCTACGTAGATGAGGTGTCCGCCGCGGCGGAGGGCGGCGGTGACTTGGTCGATGGCGCGGGCGATTTGCGGGAGGGCACGGGTTACGGCCAGGGCGACTGTGGCGTCTTCGGCGTTGATGAGGCGGGCGATCTCGAGGGACGACTTGCGGTCGAGGTCGTCGGCGGACTGGTTCGTTTGCTCGGTGCTTAGGCGGCGGAGAGTGGTTGGCTTGCGTTTCAAGTTGGAACCTTTCGGGATTGGAGCGGTGTGTTCATTCTAACTGCTTTTTTGAAAACGCCCTTCAGCTGGCTGGTCGATACAGACACCTCAGGGGCTAAAGCCCGCTGCTTCTTGATCCAATAATCGGCACGGCTGAAGCCGTGCCCTTCCCGATCCCTTTCATCACAGAGTTTTGTCAATCTTTATTGAGGGCTTCGATTATGGCGTCGTGGAATTTGGGGCGAATTTGTTTGATTGCCAGATTGGAGCAGTCGGGCCAGGTGCGGTTGGTTAGTAGAGTTATTGAGAGCTGGCGGATGGGATCGATCCAGAGAGAGGTTCCGGTGTAGCCGAGGTGGCCGAAGGATTGAGGCGAGAAATATTTTCCGGATTGCGATGGGGGTGAGGGAGTGTCCCAGCCGAGGGCTCGCGATGTGCCTGGGGGTGTGGATTCGCGGCGGGTGAAAACAGCTACGGTTTCGGGGCGGAGGATGGGGCTTCCGTGGTTGAGCATGGCTTGAGCGAATTTGGCCAAGTCTTCGGCGGTGGAGAAAAGTCCGGCGTGGGGGGCTACGCCGCCGAGGACGCTGGCGTTTTCGTCCTGCACTTCGCCTTGGATGATTCTTCTTCTGAAAGTTTGATCGTCGGCGGTGGGAGGAATTTTGGCGCGGATTTCCGGCGGGGGATTGAAGGTGGTATGCGTCATTCCCAGCGGGGCGAAGATTTCGCGCTGGCAGAAGCGGTCTAGGGATTCGTCGGCGAGGCGTTCGAGGGCGACGCCCAAGATTATGAATCCGACGTCGCTGTATTCGGCGCGGGTGGCGGGGTCGACGGCTAACGGGGTGGTGAAGGCGGCTTGGAGGAGTTCGGCGCGGGTGCGGGCTTTGAGGAAAAACTTTTCGTGGGCGGGCAGGCCGGAGGAGTGGGCTAGCAACATGCGCAGGGTTACTTCGTGGCGGCGGAGATCTCTAGCTGTGTCGGTGATGAATTCGGGGACTATCGCGGAGACTGGGGCTTCGAGATCTAGCAGGCCGCGCTCGTAGAGGAGCATGGCTGTGGTTGTGGTGGCTACTACTTTGGTTAGAGAGGCTAGATCGAAGAGTGTGGTGGGGGTTATCGCAACGTCAAAATCCCCGCCCTCTCGCGAAGAACGCGAGAAGGACGGGGCACCCGCTTTTGGGGCGATGCTGCCTAGAGCTTTTAGGGCTATTAGACTGCCTTTGTGGGTTACGGCTACGGATGCTGCCGGGAAAGCTTGCTGGTTTATTGCTTCCTGCAGAATGGCGATGGCTGGGGCGAAGACTTTGTCTTGATCCTTGAAAGCTTCGAGCAGAGTGGATGAGAGGCGTGGCGGCGTCATTGATGAATTCATGATATGGCATAAGTGGCACTCCCTTGCTTGAGTTTCTTGAGTCATAGCGCCTGAGTTGTGTAGAGTCAGAGCATCCTTCCTTTTGAATCAAACTCGCGGGGGAAAGCGCGCGGAGTGGTGTTCGCTCTGAGCTTGGTGCTGGGGTGCGCTCTTAGTGCTGCTGCGCAGGGCGCGGCCGGTGGTGGTCGCGAGAAGTCCGGGCTTCGCCCGGACGGACCCTTCGACTCCGCTCAGGGCAGGCAGCCGAGGGCGGCTGTCCCCACACATGCGCTGCCGGCTGTTGACGCTGCTATTGAGCAGGCTATTCACGACGGGCAGATTCCTGGGGCTGTGCTGATTGTTGGTCATGACGGGGCGGTGATCTACCGGAAGGCTTACGGGGAGCGGGCTTTGGAGCCGCGGCGCGTAGCGATGACTTTGGATACGATTTTTGATCTGGCTTCGCTGACCAAGGTGATTGCTACTACTACCGCCGTGATGCAACTGGTGGAGCGCGGGGAAGTGCGGCTGAATGATCCGGTGGCGAAGTATTTGCCGGAGTTTGCGCAGAACGGGAAAGATGACATAACGGTGCGGCAGTTGTTGATTCACTTCTCTGGCCTGGAGCCGGATCTGGATTTGAAGACGGCTTGGGAAGGGAAGCAGACGGCTTATGGGATGGCGTTTGCGGATGCGCCGCAGGAAGCTCCGGGGTCGAAGTTCACCTATAGCGACGTCAATTTCATTGTGCTGGGCGCGCTGGTGGAACGCGTGTCGGGCGAGACGCTCGATGAGTATGTGCAGCGGCATATTTTTGTGCCGCTGAAGATGACACGGACGCGATTTGTGCCTCCGGCGGCGTGGCTGCCTAAGATTGCGCCGACGCAGTATGACGAGAATGAGCACATGCTGTGGGGGGTGGTGCATGATCCTACGGCGCGGCGGATGGGCGGCGTGGCGGGGCATGCAGGGTTGTTTTCTACTGGGGATGATCTGGCGAAATTTGCGCAGACTTTGCTGAATGGGGGCGACGGGATTTTGTCGGCGCTGACGGTCGCGAAGATGACGCGGCCGGAGCAGCCGCCCTGGGCTCCGGTGCTGCGCGGGTTTGGGTGGGATATTGATTCTCCGCTTTCGTCGAACCGGGGGGATCTGCTGCCGGTGGGGAGTTACGGGCATACGGGGTGGACGGGAACATCGATCTGGATCGATCCAACGACTCAGACTTACATTATTCTGCTGACGAATGCGGTGCATCCGCGGGGAGGGAATGCGATTGCTTTGCGGACGAAGGTGGCGACGGCGGTGACGGCGGCTTTGCATTTAACTACGAGCGAGCAAGAGGCGCTGCGCTGGAAGAGCATTACCGGCTACAACGAGGCGCTGAGCGCGGCACGGCATGTGAGCGTGCGCAACGGCAGCGTGAAGAACGGGATTGATGTGCTGGAGGAGCATGGGTTCGATGTGCTCCAGGTTGCTGGAGGCAAGAAAAAGATCGGAGTGGTGACCAACCAGACGGGAGTGGATTTGGAGGGGCGGCGGACGATCGACGTGCTGGCTGCTGCTCCCGGGGTCTCGCTCGATGCGATTTTCAGTCCGGAGCATGGGGTTACGGGGACGCTGGATACTACGGACGTGGGTAATTCCAAGGATGCGGCTACCGGGGTTCCGGTTTACAGCGTTTATGGAGCTAAGGATGCGGACCGGCGGCCGGCGCCGGATGTGATGAAGTCGCTCGATGCGGTGGTGATCGATATTCAGGATGCCGGGGTGCCGTTTTATACCTACGAGACTACTCTGGGATATTTTCTGGAGGCGGCGGCTGCGGCCGGGGTTGAGGTGATTGTGCTGGACCGGCCGAATCCGGTTACCGGGTCGTATGTGCAGGGTCCGGTGGCGGATGCGGGGCATGAGAGGTTTGTGGGTTACTGGACGGTGCCGGTGCGGCATGGCATGACCATGGGTGAGCTGGCGAAGATGTTTAATGCAGAACGGAATATCAATGCCAAGCTGACTGTGGTGCCGATGGAAGGATGGCAGCGTGGGGACTGGTTCGATTCCACCGGACTCGCGTGGGTGAATCCATCGCCGAATTTGCGGAGCTTGGCCGAGGCAATGCTTTATCCGGGCGTGGCTTTGATTGAATACACGAACGTTTCCGTGGGGCGGGGGACGGATACTCCGTTTGAAGTGGTGGGTGCGCCGTGGATTGACGGCAGGGAACTGGCGGCTTATTTGAATGCTCGCGGGATTTCGGGAGTGCGTTTTGTGCCAGTTACGTTTACGCCTGCGACTGCGGTTTATACCGGACAGAAGTGTGAGGGTGTGAATCTGGTTCTTACCGAGCGGAATGCGCTGGATGCGCCAGAGTTGGGGATTGAGCTGGCGACGGCGCTGCAGAAATTGTATCCGGCGAATTTCAAGATCGGGCGGATCGCGGAATTGCTGGGGAATCAGGCGGCGTTCGATGGGTTGATGGCGGGAGAAGATCCGCGGCGGATTGCGCAGGATTGGCAGGAGGAGCTGGAGAAGTTTGAGGTAGTGAGGAAGAAATATTTGATCTACTGAATTGAACATCTGGCCAGGGGAGTGGTCTATTTTATTGGGATGAGAGTTTTGATCGTGGGCGCGGGAATCGCGGGGCCGACTCTGGCATACTGGCTGGCCCATCACGGATTCCAGCCCACCATCGTAGAAGTGGCGCCACGCTTGCGTACCGGCGGCTACGTCATCGATTTTTGGGGAGCGGGTTTCGACATCGCAGACCGCATGGGTCTGTTGCCGGAGATCAGGCGTAAAGGATACGTGTTCCGGGAAGTAAGGATTGTGGACCGGAGTGGGAAGCGCGTGTCGGGGTTTCCGGTCGATGCTTTTACGCGCATGACGCGCGGTCGGTATGTCAGCCTTCCGCGAGGAGAACTCGCGGCATCGATTTTTGAAACGATCGAAGGCAAGGTCGAGACGATATTTGGTAACAGCGTGGCTCGCATCGAGCAGACGGAAAGAAGTGTTCAGGTCAGGTTCGAAAGCGGAGAGACGCGGGAGTTCGATCTGGTGGTGGGAGCGGATGGGCTTCACTCCCGAGTCCGCGAACTCGTCTTCGGTGAGGAAAGCCGCTTTGAAAAGTATCTGGGGTATAAGGCCGCCGCCTTCGCGGTCGACGGATACAGACCGCGCGACGAACTGGTTTATATGATGTACACGCAGGTGGGCCAACAGGTGGGGAGGTTGGCCATGCGTGGAGACCGCACGATGTTCCTATTTACGTTTGCGGATGAGGATGCTACCGGAGGCGATGATCTTCCGGCCCAAAAAGCTCTGTTACGGAAGCGCTTCGAAGGGAGCGGGTGGGAATGTCCGCAGATTCTGGAAGCGCTCGACGCCGTTGACGAACTTTATTTTGACCGGGTGAGCCAAATACGCATGGATCCGCAAGAGGGATTGTGGACGCGCGGGCGGGTGACGCTGGTCGGCGATGCGGCTTGTTGCGTCTCGTTGCTGGCGGGCCAGGGTTCGGCGCTGGCCATGATTGGCGCCTACGTGCTGGCTGGAGAACTGCGCCGGGCTCAGGGTGATTATGCCGAAGCCCTTAAGCGGTATCAGGATTTGTTCGGGCCGTTCGTTTTCAAAAAGCAGGTGGCTGCATTGCGTTTCGCCAATGCATTTGGACCTAGATCGAGGTTCGCGCTGCTCGTGCGTAATCAGATCTTCAAGCTGATGGCAATCCCCTGGGTCGCCGATGTTGCGGTCGGCCGCGATCTTGCCGACAATATTGCGCTCCCGGATTACTAGGAGAATCTTGAAAGCGGCTGGAGAAGTTCCAAATCTATGATCTATTGATGATCTGCGTTGAAACACTTTGAGGAGCGCGTACGAATGAAGTTTTCGATTGGGATGCTAGTTGTACCGATTACCTGGGTTGTCCTCTCGCCGGCCCTCACCGGAATGCCGGCCGGTCCGGCGACTCCGCCCCAGCAACAGACGCAAGAGAAAGCGTCGGCGGAGCCTGCGCCAGACGCCGTCCTGTACAAGAATACGAAGTATGGGTTTACCTTCTCGCTGCCGGAGGAATGGAAAGGTTACAGCGTTGTAACGGAGCAGTGGGAAGCTTCCGATGCGCAAAAGGGTTCGGTTGAGCGGGGGCCGGTGGTTTACATCCGACCTCCCGGTTGGACCAAGGAGAATCCACGGCAAGATATTCCGATCATGGTCTTCACTTTGACGCAGTGGGAGTCGGTGGAGCATGGCGATTATTTTGTTGGTGGGGCGGCGATTGCTCCAGGCGAACTTGGACGCAACCGCAAATACGCGTTTGCCATTTCGCGCCGCGTTGAGGACTCTGAGGCTCCGGGGGCGAAAGAAGTTAACGAGATTTTGCAGCAACATCCGCTGCACCCGATCTGGTCGAAATAGATCCTCCGAGGAGATTACTCAGGGGCTAAAGCCCGATGGATTTTCGGTACTCTAACGGCACGACTAAAGTCGTGCCCTTCCCGATCCTTCTTGAAACCCGCCGCACATGCTTGAGACCTGCCCTGCATGGTGGATAACCGCGAGCGTGAGAGGCGGCATCCTAGCGGCTGAGCGTGGTATTCTCGGGCTGAATTGGTGATTCTGGAGGTCTGCGATGCGCAGTGCGTGGGCTTTGCTGCTGTTAACTGGGATGGCGTTGGGGCAAACGGCGGAGGCTCCGAAGCCCGACGCGAGTGTCAGTTCTCCACATACCGCGCCGGCGGCCGCGGCTGCCGATCCCAATGCGCTCAGCATTCCGGCAGGAACCAAGATTCCCTTGTTGCTGAAGCAAGCGATCTCGACTAAGAACGCACGCGAGGGAGATGCGGTTTATGCGGAGACGGCGTTTCCGTTTGTTATGAACGACCGCGTGATTGTGCCGGCCGGGACCTATATTCAGGGAAAGATTTCTCGTGTGGAGCGTGCGGGACATGGGCATGGGCGGGCGGAGATTCTGATCCACTTTACTTCGATGATTTATCCCAGCGGTTATACGGTGATGCTGCCGGGGTCAGTGGAGAACACGCCGGGGGCGGAAAACAATTCGGTGAAAGATTCGGAAGGGACGATTCAGCAGGATAGCGAGACTGGGAAAAAAGTGGAAGATGCGGCCAAGAATGGCACCTACGGAACCATTGGCGGGGCCACGGCGGGTGGATTGGCCGGAGGGTTGAATGGGGCACGGATCGGAGCTGGCGCGGGAGCCGCGGCGGGCATCGCCTGGGCGCTGTTGAAGCGTGGGGCTGATGTGAGGCTGGATGTGGGAACCTCGATCGAGATGGAGATTCAGCGGGATGTTCCGGTGGATGGGACGAGGATTGCGGTGGGGCGGGCGGGGTCCTAAGGTCGACATCAACAGGAGATGAGGTCCAATGATTCTTAACGCGTTACGCGGCGCTGAAGCGCAGCACATCTACGGCACGACAGGCGTAATTTTCCTCTTCTGAATCCCCGTCTCGGCAACATTCAAACTAACTTCAGAGTAAGCGAACAAGGCATTCAGGAAACGCCTTACGTCGCTAGTAGCGGCCTTGGCGGGCAAGGGATCCTTCGACTCCGCAGCTGGTTCGCTTCGCGTACCAGTCACTCGGCTCAGGATGTCAGAATAATTTTTCCGGAACGTCAGTTGCTTTTGGCGCTGGCGGAGTAGCTGAAGGGGTAGGTCTGGGCGTTGATTTCGCGGCGGAGGTCTTCGAAGACGTTGTCGGATATCCGCATGAATACGTCGACAACTTCGGGATCGAACTGGCGGCCTTTCCAGGCGAGGATTTCCTGGCGAGCTTCAGCGAGCGACCGGGCCGGGCGATAGGGGCGGTCGGAAATGATTGCATCCAGCGTATCGGCGACCGAGAAAATGCGGGCGCCTAACGGTATTTCGTTGCCTTTCAAGTTGCGGGGATAGCCGGAACCGTCGAAGTGCTCCTGATGGGAGTAGACGATCTCGCAAGCTTCGGCGAGGAACGGGATCTTCTTGAGCATCTGGTAGCCGTGATAGCAATGCTCCTTCATGATCTCGCGTTCGTGGTCGTCCAGCTTTCCTGGTTTGCGAAGGATGCTATCGGGGATGGCCATTTTGCCGAAATCGTGAAGGAAAGCGCCGCGGGCGATGATTAGAATTTGCTCACGGGGCACGCCCATCTCTCGAGCGATGGCGATGGTAAAGGCGGTGACGCGCCGGGTGTGATTTTGGGTTTCGGCGTCTTTGAGGTCGAGCGCGTCTCCGAGAGCTTGCAGGGTGATGTCGTAGGAGCGCTCGAGATCTCGCAGGGCCTCCTGCAACTGGTCGGTGCGGGCCTTGACCAGCGACTCTAAATTGATTTGATAGTTGCGGTTTTCCACCTTGAGGCGGCGATTCTCGAGAGCGCGGCCCGCGGCGTTCAGCAACTGTTCGCGCTCGAAGGGTTTGAGCAGGTAGTCGAAGGCGCCGTTGCGGACGGCGGCGAGAGCGACAGAAATGTCGTGGACGGCGGTGACCATTACCACCGGCATATCGGGAAACTTTTCTTTGGTGCGTTCGAGCAGGCCGATGCCGTCGAGGTCGGCCATCATCAGGTCGGAAAGCATGAGTTCGAATTCCTCCCCGGAATTGAGCAGGGCGAGCGCCTCCATGCCGGAACTGGCCTGCTTCCACTGATAGCCAGCGGCAGCCAGGATGGCGCAGACAATCTCGCGGATTGCCTCTTCGTCGTCAACTACGAGAATGCGGTCGGCCATGGCGCCCTGTCAGTATACTCTCGGCAATTCTAGCTCCTCCGCTAGGTGCCGAAAGTAACCACACAGGTCCTGAAAACGCATGGATAAAGGGCTGGACCATGATATTCAAAAGCAGGGCACTGTTACGTCTGAGTTCAGGCGGGTGTGGCGCAGGTTGATAAGGAAGCGAGCCAAACGCGCGATTACTGCATCGCAAAGAGCGCGATGCTTCGCGCGGCTCGCCCAGGTCCTTCACTGCGCAAAGAACGCTTGTTCAGGATGACAATCGAAATAAGATGAACGTTTCCCTCTGGTCGATCTGGAACACTACCGCGCAGCCGGCGCTGGCCGGGCTGAAGGCCGGGGAGTGGGCGCTGCTGCTGATGCTGGCAGCGTCGGTGGTGGTGCTGTGCGCGCTGCGGCAACGCTATCTCTTGATCTGGACGGCAGGCTGGGTGCTGCTGGTGACTTCGCGGCTGGCGGGCGTACACGGGACTGCGATGGGGATTCCGGAACGATTTGTTCCGGCGGTGGTGCAGGCGGCGTTCGTGGTCGCGATTGGACTGTTCGCAGGGGCGATCCTGATTTACATCCGGGGACGGGATCTGCTGGTTCCACTGGTCGTGATCACTGTAAGTGTGGCGGGGTTTGCGGTGGCGCGCGTAGTGTTGTGGCCGGATTCTCTGCCTTTGCGGTTCGCTCTGGAAGTTTCCTACCAAATCATTCTGGTGACTGCGGCGATTTCCTTATTGCGTGCCCGCAAAGGGCGTTGGGAGCTGGGGGCGTGGCTGCTGGCGACTTGCCTGCTGACGCAGCATCTGGATTGGCCGCCCTTCACGAATCAGATTCCATCAGGAATCGGCGTGGTGGCCGATGTGCTGCTGGGACTGAGCATGCTGCTGATTGTGTTTGGAGAAACCCGGGCGCGAGACCAGCGGCTGAAAGTGCTGCGGGCTTTGACCGAGAACATTGTGCTGGCGCAGCAACAGGGCGGCATGATGGAAGACTCGCTGGGAGAATTGCAGCGGCTGACCAAGAGCAAGGCGGCATGGTTCCGCTTGATCGAGGGCGGACACCTGGTGGCGACGCATGCGGTGGGGGTTTCAGCTGACTTCTTGCGGGAAGCGGGTTTTGCGGAGTTGACGGAAACTGTTTCGCAGATGATGGAGCGGGGCAGGCCGGTGGTGGCCGCGGCGAGTGAAGCGATCCCGGAAGATGTGGGGCTGCTTGCATCCGAAAAGCTGGGACATGTGGTGATGGTGCCGGTGGTCGGGAAGAAGTCGTCAATCGGCCTGATCATTCTGGGCAGCGCCCGCGCGAGGAAACTGACGGCCGAGGAACTGGATTTTCTGGAGACTTGCGGACGGCAGCTGGGGATCGCGATCGAGAATTTCCGGCTGCTCGAGCAGGCCCTGCGCTCGCAGCGGCAGTGGCGCAACACGTTTGACTCGGTGCATGACATTATCCTCGCGCACGACGCGGAATTCCGCATCATCAAGGCCAATCAGATTCTGCTGGAGCAGGTGCAGCTGGCGTCGGCGGACGTGATCGGCAGCACTTGCGAATCGGTATTGCCCCATGGGCTGGGCGAGTGGACGGGATGCCCTTATTGCGCGCGCGGAGGCGAGGAAATCAGCGAAGGAGCTGACCCGTGCTTCGGCGGATTCTCCATGGTCTCCACTTCTTCGTATACGGAGCAGGGGAGCAAGCAGAAGGGCACGATCCACATCGTACGCGACATCACGGAGCGGAGGTCGGCGGAAGAGAAATACCGGCTGCTGTTTGAGCAGGTGCAGGAAGGCGTGTATGTGGCGACGCCGAGCGGGCGTTTGCTCGATTGCAATGACGCGTTCGTCCGCATGTTGGGGTATGAGAGCCGGGAAGAGGTGCTGCCGCTGAACCTTGATGAGGATATTCGCGTGGATGCGGGACAGCGCGACGCGTTTCATCGGGACATTGATCTGCAGAATTACGTGCGAAATTTTGAAGTGACGATGCGGCGCAAGAATGGAACTCTGCTGCTGGCCTCGGAAAGCAGCTTCGCCACGCGGGATACATCGGGCAAGGTGGAACGCTATCAGGGATTCGTGCTGGATGTGACCGAGAAACGGCGCGCCGAAGATGAGATGCGGCGGCGCAACCGCGAGCTGAATGCTTTAAACGCGATGGCGGTGGTGGCGACGCAGTCTTTCGATCTGGATGAAATTCTGAACCTGACGCTGCGGCAGGTGGTTTCGTTGTTCGGAGCGGAAAGCGGAGCGGTGTACCTTTCCGATTCGGATGCTCCCACTTACCGGCGGCGAGCGGCGTGGGGACCGAGCAGCCGGGACAAGTCGCGGCCGGCGGAAATCAGTTTTGCGGAGGGTTTCGGCGATCTCGTCATGCGGTCGCGAGCCGAAGTGATCACGGCGGAGTACCTGCCGCATCTCACCGGAACTGTGGCGGGGTTTATTCGATCGGACAGCGATGGTGCGTGGATCTGGGTGCTGTTCTGGGGCAAGGACAGTCCGATCGGCATGATGGGATTGCGCAGCCACGCGGAGTATCAATATTCCAGCGGGGAAGAGAATCTAATGGTGGCGATCAGCCGGCAGCTGGCCACCACCATTGAGAAAGTCCGGCTCTACGAAGAAACCTGCAAGGCGTATGAAGATTTGCGGCGCACGCAGGAACAGCTTTTGCAGAGCGAAAAAATGTCGGCCGTGGGGCAGTTGATTGCCGGAGTGGCGCACGAGCTGAATAACCCGTTGACCGCGATTCTGGGCTATGCGCAATTGCTTGAGAGCGAAGGATTGAGCGAGCGCGCGCAGGATTACGTGGGGAAAATGTTCAAGCAGGCGCAACGCACGCACCGGGTGGTGCAGAACCTGCTTTCGTTCGCGCGGCAGAGGAAGCCGGAGCGGTCGGAAGTGGACATCCGGAGGGTGCTGGAAGAGACGTTGACGCTGCGCGACTACGATTTGAAGGTCAACAACATCGACGTACAAAAAGATCTGGGTTCGGATGCGGCGATGGTAGTGGCCGATCCGCACCAGATTGAACAGGTATTTCTCAACATCATCAACAATGCGGTCGATGCGGTGCTCGAGACCGGGCGCGCCGGGAAGCTGAAGATCCGGGTGTATTGCGAGAAGGGCGACGTGTGCGCGCAGTTTGCCGATGATGGTCCGGGGATCAAAGACCCCAAGAGAATTTTCGATCCTTTCTATACCACGAAAAATGTCGGGAAGGGAACGGGGCTGGGGTTGAGCATCTGCTACGGGATTGTGAAAGAGCACGGCGGCGACATTACGGCGCACAATGCGGCCGAGGGCGGAGCGGTAATCGAAGTGCGGCTGCCGATGGCGGCGACGGCCGGAGCAGTGGTGGAAGCTCCTGTGGTCACTGCGCCGAAGCGCGAGGGAGCCATTCAGGGCCGGGTGCTGCTGGTGGAGGAAGAAGAGGCGGTTCTTGAGTTCGAACGCGACGTGCTGACCGGCGCCGGGGCCAACGTGGTGACGGCCAGCCGGAGCGAAGACGTGAAGACGCGGTTGCTCTCCGAGCCCTTCGATGCGGTGATTATGAGCGGCAAAATGCCATCAGACTGGAACGCGAAGGAAGCTTTCCTCTGGCTCAGGAAGAATTGCTCCGACATGGAAAAACATGTGCTGTTTACATTCTCCAACGGCGTGGAGCAGGGCGATGAGCGTGCGTTTCTGCAGGAGAACGACATACCCTACCTGGTAAAACCCTTCGAAGTGGCGGAACTGATTTCGCAGGCGCGACGGCTGCTGCAGAAGGCCAAAGCCGCGGCTTCCGGCACCAGCTAGAACTCCCAAGAACTCTTAGACAAAACAAAATGCTTGTCATCCCGAGCGAAGCGAGGGATCTTGGTGTTCGCCCGCGGCCGCATCACCCGTGCGACAGGCAAGCACCAGGATCCCTCGCTTTGCTCGGGATGACAACTCCTTATAACTGCAGTTGCGTCAAAGTTGAGTGCGCAGGCTCTTCACCAATCGGCGAAGGGCTTTTTCGTTGCGGCGATACCAGCGCCATTGGCCCTGCTTGACTACCTCGACCAGGCCGGACTTGGTGAGAATGGCCATGTGATGCGAGATGGTGGGCTGAGAGAGCCGCACGCGCTCTTCGATGTCGCCGGCGCAGAGCCCCGCGTGCTTCGCAACTGCGGGAGTGCTTGGGGCAGCTGGGCCGCGTTGTTTGAGAGCTCCGAGGATGCGGCGGCGCGTGGGATCGGCAATGGCGTGAAGCGTGTGGTCGAGCGATGTCGGCGAGGTCATGGGGACTAGGAATAGCTGTTAAATTGACGGTTGTCAATCTTTGAGATAACGGATATCAGGGCCGCGGGCGCGGCGCTCGTAGCCATTCGATGCGTGTGAATTCGAGGAAACGCACATCGTTATCCTGAGAACAATTCGATTGGTCGAGTATAGGGGCCAGAGTGCCGCCGCGAATCCAGTAGCCGGTGGCGTCCTGCTTGAGGATGGTTGCATCGAGCGGGTCCATGCCATGCAGCTTGAAGATGACGCGGCGGTTCAACAGAGGATCAGGCTTCATGGGGTTTCGATCTTTATCTTGCTGCCGATTTTCAGTGCTGTTGTTTCAGGTTTTCACTTCTTGACGATCGGGTTGTATCCGTCGTTGATCAGCCGGGAACGGGCTGCTTCGGCGTCTTTGACGTCGTTGAAGGGGCCAACCTGAACTCGAAATAACTTTTCGTTGGCCGCGTTGGTGGCTACGAAGGCGGCATATTGCTTGTTCTTAAGGGCATCGACCAGGGCCTCGGCGTCCTCCTGCTTGGTGACGGCGGCGACCTGCACGAAGTAAGGCGTGCTGGGAATTGCTGCCATGGGATCAGGCGGGTTGCCGGTCTGCGAGGGCTGCGCTGGGGTTCCGGAACCAGCCGTTCCTGAGGACGATGCCGGAGAAGACGCGCCGGGTGAAGATGTAGGCTGACCTGTTGCCGGGGGATTGGCGGAGTTCGCGTCGGTGGAAGCGGGCGTCAGTTGCGCATTGGCGTCCTTCTGCTCGACCGCTTTGTAAAAAGTCATCTGGGGAGCGGATTGAGGGGACGCTGAGCCGGCCGGTTTGGCGCCGTTGGACGCGGGTTGCAGAGCAGTTGCGGCGCTGGGGGCGGCGAGCCCGATGTCTGACTTGCGGCCGAGGGTGTAGCCGAGCGCGAAGAAAACCGCGCACACTATCACCAGTCCGAAGAACAGGGTGAGGAGTTTCGCGGTGCCTAATGTGATTTCAGTGTCTTGTTCGGGATCCATTGCAAATATGTACCTCAGGGGCTAAGGCCCACATTGATAGTGAAGCGCTCTACGCGGTCCTGAAGCGCCGCTCTTCCTCCTTCATGCCGCAGCCTTGTCGTCACCCTTGCCCAGCAGCTTCTGCAGGCCAGAGAAAAAATCCACAGGAACGGGGAATATTACTGTGGTATTTTTTTCGACGCCGATTTCGGTCAGGGTCTGCAGGTAGCGGAGCTGCACGCTGACGGGCTCGGTAGCCAGCAGATGGGCCGCATCTACCAGGCGCTGCGCGGCTGAGAACTCGCCCTCAGCGTGAATAATCTTGGAACGCTTTTCGCGTTCAGCCTCAGCCTGCTTGGCCATGGCGCGCAGCATGGATTCCGGCATGTCGACCTGCTTCACCTCGACGTTGGTCACCTTCACGCCCCAGGGGGAAGTGTGCTGGTCGAGAATGCTTTGCAGGCGCAGGTTGATTTTTTCGCGGTGGGCGAGAAGTTCGTCGAGTTCCTGCTCGCCGAGCACGGAGCGCAGCGTGGTCTGGGCGAATTGCGAAGTCTGGTAGACGTAGTTGGAAACTTCGACCACGGCTTTGCTGGGATCGATCACGCGCAGAAAGATTACCGCATTTACTTTGAGCGTAACGTTGTCGCGGGTGATGATGTCTTGCGGCGGGACTTCGAGAGCTTCCTGACGGAGCGAGACGCGGACCATGCGGTCGATCGGGGCGAACACCAGGGCTATTCCGGGTCCCTTGGCGGCGGACAATAACCGTCCGAGGCGGAAGATGACTCCACGTTCGTACTCGGCGAGAATCTTGATTGAGCTTAGAACGTAAAGAGCAAAGACAACGATGATAATGGTGACGAATCCTATTCCGATGCCAAAGATTTCCATTTGAATCTCCACTCCGAAGCGAACAACAATCCTATCGCGGATTGTAACGCAGGGAGAGGGGACGAGCGCGGAATTCGGGCGGCCGGCCGTTGCTTGCGCTGGTGCGCGGGAGAAGTTTACGTGGGAATGGCAGGTGCGGGTGCGGGTCGGGTTGCGGCCAGAGGGTCAACTTGAAGCAGCAGTCCGTCGATGCGGCGCACCACTACGGACTGTCCCGCAGACACGTCGCAAGAAGAGACGGCGTCCCACAGTTCGCCGTGGACGAAGATTTTTCCGCGCGGGGAGAGATCGGTTTGCGCGATTCCCGTTTCGCCGATAATTCCTTGCGCGCCGGAGACCATCTTATTGCGGCGCGCTTTGAGGGCAATGCTCATCAAGAATGCCGTGATCATGCCAAGTGGAACGCTGACCGCCAGCGCGGTGAGCAGGTGGACGCGCATTTCAGGGATCGGCGAATCGACGAGGAGCAGGCCCCCGAGGGTGAGGAGCGCGATGCCGCCGATGGTGAGCACGCCGTGAGTGGCGAATTTGGCTTCCGCGGCAAAAAGTGCGAACGCGCCAAGAATCAGGCCCAGCGCGGCAAAGCGCACGGGCATCAAATTCAGGGCAAAGAGCGCGAGCAAAATAAAGACAACGCCCACGGTACCTGGAACCACCGCGCCGGGATGATTGAATTCGGCATAGAGCGCGAGGGCGCCAATCGCGAGCAGAATGAACGAGATGTTGGGATCCATCAGATAGTCGAGGATCTGTTCCTTGACGGTCATGCCAAAAGCTACGACGGGCTGGCCCGAGAGATTCACAGCGGCCTCCTGGCCGTTAAAGCGCTTGAAGCTTTTGCCCTCCATCTGGCGGAAAAGATCGTCCTGGCTGGATGCTATATAGTCGATCAGGTGCTGCGCCAGGGCTTCCTGGTCGGTGAAGGATTTCGATTCGCGCACGGCGCTCTCGGCGAGCTCGACATTGCGGCCGCGCCGGGAAACGACCGAGCGCATTAAAGCAGCGGCGTCGTTCTCAATTTTCTGCTTCATTTCGTCGTCGGGTTTGACCTGGGTGGGACCGAAGAGCAGGACGGGATGCGCGGCTCCTGCGTTGGTGCCGGGGGCCATGGCCGCGACATCGGCCGCTTCGAGGATGAAGATTCCAGCTGAACCGGCGCGGCTGCCGCTGGGCGCCACATAGACGATGACCGGGACCTGCGACGAAGTGATCTTCTCGATGATCTGGCGGGTAGATTCGACGAGGCCTCCGGGAGTATTGATCTCGATCAATACAGCTTGATCGTTGCGGCGCTGAGCTTCGTCGATGGCGCGAGCGATGTATTCCTCGGTGATGGGCTGAATGGTGTCGTTGACAACGATCTTGAGGACTTCTGCGGATGAGATAGAAGAGAGAGAGAGTACCGTCACGAGGCCGAGAAGGATTCGCGAAATGGAGCCAGTTTTCACGGGTTGCCTACAACAATATTCTTACTCTTATTTGCGACTAACGGCAGAGATTTCTTCGGCTTCGCCGGCGTTGGAAGTCCCGGAGGTCGCGCTGCTCCAGCCGGGAAGACTGGTGCTGCCGGTGATGAGGCGGGCGCTGCGCTCGTAGGTGAAATACGACCACGCCCACTGAATGAAGACCAGCACGCGGTTCTGGAAGCCGATCAGGAAAAAAATGTGGACGAACAGCCATGCCAGCCACGCGATGAAGCCTGAAATATGAATCTTGCCGAACTGCGCGATTGCGGCTGAGCGGCCGATGGTGGCCAGGCTGCCTTTGTCAAAATAGTGAAAAGGCTTACGGGGCGAGGTTCCATGGTCACCGCGAATCTCACGACGAATAAGCTTGGCTACGTACCGGCCTTCGAGGATGGCCACCGGCGCGACACCCGGCAGCAGCTTGCCGGATGAGTCTTTCAGTGCCGCGAGGTCTCCGATGACGAAAACTTCGGGATGGTTGGGGAGGCTGAGATCGGAGTTAACCAGCACGCGTCCGGCGCGATCGATGGGTACGCCGAGCTTTTTACCGAGCGGGGACGCGGCCACGCCTGCGGCCCAAAGAATAACGGCTGCGTTCATCTTTGTTTCGGTTACCCTGGTTTCGTTTGCCCTGGTTGCGCCGGCGGCTCCGGTCGCGCCGCCGCTCATGTAAATCGCGCCGGGCTCGACGTTCGTAACCATGGTCGAAGTGAGCACCTCAACCCCGAGGCGCCGCAGTTGCTCCAGAGCGCTACGCGACAGATCTTCGGGATAGGCGGGAAGCACGCGCGGTCCGCCTTCGATGAGGTGAATGCGGGCGCGGCGGGGATCGATGGTGCGGAAATCCTGGGCGAGGGCGTGGCGGCAGATTTCGGCGAGGGTTCCGGCGAGTTCGACCCCGGTGGGGCCGGCTCCGACGACCACGAAGTTCAGCGGGTCGTTAGCGTGGTTCTGGCTATCCTGGTTCTGGTCGGCGTTGGCGCGGCGTTCGGCTAATTCGAAGGCCAGCAGAACCCGGCGGCGGATTTCGAGCGCGTCTTCGATGGTCTTGAGACCGGGCGCGAAAGCTTCCCATTCGTCGTGGCCGAAGTAGGCGTGGCTGGCACCGGCAGCGACGATGAGGAAATCATAGGGAATCTCTTGTGGGTCGGCTTGTGGGCCGTGCCCTTCCGCAGTTAGCACCACGCGGCGTTCGAGATCGAAGCCCGTAACCTCGGCCATCAGCACTTCGACGTTCTGATGGCGGTGCAGAATGGAGCGGATGGGAGCCGCGATCTCGCCCGGCGAAAGACCGGCGGTGGCCACCTGATAGAGCAGCGGCTGGAAGGTGTGATGATTTCTCCGGTCGATGACCGTGATGCTTACCGGTGCGCTAGCCAGCGACTGGGCCGCGTTCAGTCCGCCGAAACCCGCGCCCACGATTACCACGCGATGTAACTTCTCGCCGTTCATTCTCTGGCTGATCCTCTTTTGGCTGATCAGTTCTTGCTGAGTCAGTTCTTGCTGATCGAGCCCTCACTCTATAAGATTCACCGCGATGGCAATCGGCTCTAGAACTTCGCCTGCGGATCTGCGTCCAGCGTGGGTGCGGTGGGTTGTGCCGTCTGTGGGCGATCTGATTTTCGCGGCGCTGCTGGGCTTGCTTGTGTTCACCACCCTGTCGATCCGGCTGCTTGGCGATGCCGGAATCGGCTGGCACATTCGCACCGGGCAAATGATTCTGGCGACGCACACGATTCCCCGCGTTGATCCCTTTTCCGTGACCGCTTTCTCAGCAACGACCGGGCAGGCCTGGTTTGCTTGGGAGTGGCTGTACGACGTGCTGGTGGGATGGCTCGATCGCACGGCAGGACTGAATGGTGTGGTGTTGTTCACAGCGCTGGTGATTGCGGCGGCGTTTGCCTGGACCTTCCGGCTGTTGCTGCGGCGCGGCACGAATATTTTGCTGGCGTTGCTTCTTGTGCTGTTGGCGGCGTCGGCTGCGATGATTCATTTTCTCGCTCGGCCGCACGTGGTTAGTTGGTTATTTACGGTGGCGTGGTTCTGCATTCTGGATTCGTCGGAGAAAAGCTGTTGTACCTATGATCACAAATCGGTCGCGACTTCTGAACCCAAACTCCTGCGTGCTTCGATGCTGTGGCTACTGCCGCCGCTGATGCTGGTGTGGGTGAATGTTCATGGCGGATTTCTGGTGGGCTTTGCGCTGCTCGCGATCTACTGGTGCGGCGCCGTATGGCAGTGGCTGAGGCCGACCGGAGACCGGTTCGACGACATCTTGCGGAAGATCCGCGCTGGGCGGCTGGTTCGAGTTCTGACTCTGACCGGCATCATGAGCGGCCTCGCGACTTTGGTCAATCCTTACGGCTTCCAGCTGCACGTTCATATCTACCGCTACCTTACGAACCGATTTCTGATGGATCACATTAGCGAGTTTCAGTCTCCGAATTTTCATTACGTGGCGCAGAAGTGTTTCGCCGGATTATTGCTGCTCACACTCGTGGCGCTAGCTGTGAAAAAGCCCGAGGCCGGCCGGGCTCGCACGAGCCAGGCTCTCATAATCTTGTTCGCGGTGTATTCCGGGCTGTACGCATCGCGGAACATCCCTGTCTCGTCGCTGCTGCTGATTCTGATCATCGGGCCCTGGCTGTCGGAGGCGATGGAAGGATTTAGGGATCGGCGCCAGGGAGGGCGAGGTTTTGTATCTGCGCAATTTCTGCGGCGGATGGAGGCAGTCGAGTTCAGCTTGCGCGGCCATCTTTGGCTCATCGCGATGGTTGTCTTCACCTGCTCGATTGCGGCGCATGGTGGCAAACTGGGCGCGAATCCCTTGATGGACGCCCACTTCGACGCGAAGCGATTCCCGCTTGCGGCGGTTGATTACCTGACGAAAGAAGACGTGCAGGGGCCGCTGGTCGCTCCCGACGACTGGGGCGGATATTTGATCTACCGTCTTTATCC
The DNA here is from genome assembly GCA_963743115.1 of uncultured Acidobacteriaceae bacterium. Lineage (GTDB taxonomy): Bacteria > Acidobacteriota > Terriglobia > Terriglobales > Acidobacteriaceae > Sulfotelmatobacter. Next base: position 178,912 of record CAVUOM010000008.1, read on the forward strand.
CCGGGTGCGCATGGTAATCGATGACCGCCACGATTTCTACGGGGAGGAATTCTTAAAGTCTTACTTGAAGATGGTGCATGTGGAGCCGGGCTGGCAGGATTTTCTTCAGCAGTCCCGGGCTCATTGCGTAGTCGTACCCAAGGACTCTGCCCTGGCGAACATTCTTGATGAAACCGCTGGCTGGAAGGCGGTCTACAGTGACGGCGTCGCGACCGTCTTCGTGCGCACTGCGCCATGGAAGTGATCAACTTCTCGAATGCCCTTGAGATTGGTGGGCACCTGATCAATGCCAGAGCGCCCTCACCCCTGATAAACTTTCAACGTGTCGCGCCTCACTCACCTGGAATGCACGCGTTGCGGCGAGCATTATCCCGCCGACCGTCCACAATCAGTTTGCCCGAAAGATGGCGGCATTTTGTATGCGCGCTACGATCTGGCGAGCATCAAGAAAAGTTTTTCGCCGTCCTCGCTGCTGCCGCTGGCGCCCACCATGTGGCGTTACGATGCCGTCCTGCCTGAAGCTGCTCCGGTGTCGCTCGGCGAGGGTTTCACCCCCATGCTGCCCAGCCGCGAATTTCCCGGCGTCTTTATCAAAGACGAAGGCCTGAATCCCACTGGCTCTTTCAAAGCTCGCGGACTCTCCGCCGCGGTCACGATGGCTCGCCATTTCGGCCTGAAGAAGCTGGCCATCCCTTCCGCCGGAAACGCTGCAAGCGCCCTTGCTGCCTACGCTGCCGCCGCCTCCATCGAAGCGCACATCTTCATGCCCAAAGACGTTCCCATGGCCAACCGCGTTGAGTGCGACTACTACGGAGCGAAGGTCACGCTGGTCGACGGCCTCATCTCCGACTGCGCCCGCAAAGTCGGCGAGTTGAAAGAAGCCGAGTCTTGGAAAAAAGACGGATGGTTCGACGTTTCCACCACCAAAGAGCCTTATCGCGTCGAAGGCAAGAAGACCATGGGCTACGAAGTTGCCGAACAACTTGGCTGGAAGCTTCCGGATGGAATCATTTATCCAACAGGCGGAGGAGTTGGACTGCTGGGCATGTGGAAAGCTTTCGATGAGATGGAAAAGCTGGGCTTCATAGGTCCCGAGCGTCCGAACATGATCAGCGTACAATCAGCTGGATGCGCTCCCATTGTTAAAGCGTGGGATGAAGGACGCACGGAAGCAGAAATGTGGCCGAACGCGGCGACGCTGGCTGCCGGCCTGCGCGTGCCGAAACCCTACGCCGACTATCTGATCCTCGACATTCTGAAAAAAAGTGGAGGCCTCGCTCTGACCGCGACCGACACGGAAATCCTCGATGCCACACGCCACTGGGCAAAGGTCGAAGGAATTTTCGCCGCGCCCGAGGGCGCCGCATCGCTGGTCGCCTACCAGAAATTGCTGGCTAGCGGATTCTTCAGTTCCGACGACACCGTGGTGCTCTTCAACACCGGCTCCGGCCTCAAGTATCTGGACGTCCTGGACACTAAGAAAGAAGACACCGACGCTGCGCCGCCCGCGGCCCGCGCAATCGCGGGTATCATCGGACCGTATTAGGAAACGATTGAAGAGGTTGGACCCGCTGGAACTCAGCCGCTATTTCGCGACTTCCCGTCGCTGTGCGTAATACCCAGTCCGGGTGCGCGCTGTGAGGCCGGGTTTGTCGACCTTTACCTGAAGATCGTGATACTCATCGGGATGGTCAGCGTCGGCCGCCTCGAAAAAAAGAGTGTAATAAGCCTTTGTGTCTGCAACGCATTTGGCAATCAAGCCGGCAACATCACTGCTTTTATTGAGAACCTGCCCGCCGCTTTGGGTGGCGATTACCTGCAGCCCTAGGTTCCCGTTATCTACTTTATTTGCCGAAACCACACCCTTGAGGTAGTTCTCGTAATAAACCGTCTGCAATCCAGCGGCGTCGTCCATCCCGAGTGGATCGACACTGTAAAGCGTGACCCGAGCCTCTCTCATCTCGGTGGACAGTTTAACAACGCGATGGAACGCCATTGCCTGATCCTTCGGGGGCAATTCCGCAAACATTCCTGAAAGCAGCGGCCATCCTGAACTGAGCCAAATCAACAGCTTTCTCCCGGGTTGTTTTGATTCAAACGATATGAAATCTTCGAGATTGCCGAGGGAGAGCTGCATTTGCTCCGCACCCCCATAGAACCCTGCCGATCTGCCCATATCGCGCAGGCCGGAATCGGCGGCGTGCAGCCAACCCAACAAGGCATTTCGGTCGCGAGTCACCGTCCCCTGGGCGCGAATTGATTTGCCGGCAAACAGGAGCAGCGACATCGGTACGGGAAGCGGGCCGTCCCCCTGCCGCAGAAATTTTTCCAGCTGCTGTCGAGCGTAGCCTACCGCCCGGTATGAAGCATTCACGTTATCGATTAGGAAAATCACCTGCAGCCGATCTTTGCTGGTGTCGTCGAACGCGCGAAAGGCGAGGACCGCCCGTGGCTGCTTGTCATCGAGAACAGTAAAGTCCGACTGCTGCAAGCCAGAAACGGGAGTCCCAGACTTGTCGGTCACCACCACATCGAGCCTGACAGGTCGATCGGTGGCACCACTGGCCGCCGGAGGGGCAGAAGCCTGCCCCCAAGCACCCGAAGCAAGACACATGACAAGATTGAATACCACGAGTCGGATAATTTTCATGGCTTGTCCTCGTGCCGACCATAGCGAAGTTTTTTTCAGCGGGGGAGGATTATAACTGGCCCAATTGTATCGCCGTCGGATAGCGCTAGCCAGCTGTCGACTCACGGCTCAACTTTGGAAGACTTCAGGTTCACGGTTCGGGTTGTGCTGGGGTCGACCTTGACGTGCTCAGCGACGTCCGCATGGCTCTCCGGAAAATCGATGGCGAAGTAGGCGTCATCCGCGGTCGGCGGGACGGCAAACAGCAGATATTCTCCAGGAATTATCCCCACAAGTTTGTACTGACCCGCAACATCCGTGCGAGCGGTGAGGGTGTAGCGCGGAATCCGGCGAAGCTCCTTCGACTCAGGGATCAAAGCCACAACCAGCCCGCGAACCGGTTTTTCACCGTCCGTCACTTTTCCTTGAATTGTGCCGGTGTCGCTGGCCAGAGTGATATCGCAATCGAGGGTGGTCCCAACTGCCAACGTCAACTCGCGGGACGCGTAATCGCGACCTCCGCAGATCGCCTTCTTGACATAAGCAGATTCTTCTCCCTGGGCATCAGAAACCGTAAAGGTGAATTCACCGGGCGGGATGTTAGTGATCACGAATCGTCCGCCAGCATCGATGCCAGGAGCTTGATGGAGAAGATGAAAGCCCGACCAGAAGGTTTCAAGCGTAATACGCTTTCCCGCGGGCGAAAGACCCGCGGGCATCTCGACACTCCCGCGCACTTCGGCAGCGCGTCCAATTTCGATGTCGGCGTTCACGTTGAAGTCGACAACGCGAACCGATGCGAAACCCAGTTCGTGCTCGACACCCGCATCGGTTGTTTTCACTTTGAGCCTGTAGTCACCGGGAGCAAGAGACGAACACTTGAAGGAATGATCGGACTCCAGTTGCACGTTGTCGCCAATGGGTCCGAATGTGTAGCCCGCGGCATCCACTCTCTCGCAACTGACCTCCGCGTCTTTAAGCGCCGGGCGCGCCTCCGCGGAGATCACCTTGCCTGTGATCGCGTAGTTTCTCTCGGTTGGCACGGTGAATCGGACTTCGTTGGTGGTTGCCTCCGGTGCGACCTTCACGACCTGCGCCTCGTCCAGCGCCGGCGTTCCCGGATAAAACGTGTTGCGATATTGCGTGCCGCCCGTCGGACCCTGCTTGAATCCTGTTGCCCCCATCGGGTGCTCGATCAAACCTCCCGCGCTGACGTAGTAAGAACCGGGCTCAAGATTCGCAATGCGGAAGTTGCCCAGATCGTCCGTGACGGTCTGACCGGCGGCAGAAACCTGTTTTCGTCCCCCAGGCCGAAACTTGATGCGCAGAGCCATGACCGCAAGGCCCTGAACTGCCTCCCGGTCTTCGTCAGAGATCTGCCCGGCGATCACTCCCGTGGGGCGAAGGCGCAGGGTTACGCTATCCACTCTCTGTCCCGGGCGGAGCGTAACGAATCGACCATGCTCGACTTCACTCGGCAAGACTTCTACAAATCCGTTGCGCCAGACCGATATCCCAAAGCTGCCCGCTGGAAGATCTATAAACACAAATGTACCGTCCGGGCCGCTGCGCACAATCCGCTCCGCACCGGCGGCTTTCGCGGTGTCGGGATCGGCAGGGTAGAGTTCGACCTCCGCCTTGGGAATGGATTCGCCAGTGTCGGAGCGGCAAACGCGCCCGGAAATCTGTCCCAGCATCGACTTCGACGGTTGGGCAGAGTCCGTGGTCTGGGCGACTGGAAGAACGACGGCAGTCAGCAAGAGTAATGTGCACACACAAGCCGCGATGCGGAACGCACGCGACGATCTGCGATAAAACCTTGAGTTCATCGCCCCTGCCCACAAGCATGATAACTCTCTGAGACGTCATCCCAGACGAGCCGGTTACGTTTTCCGGTTGGGCCGCCCGGAATTCCGGGCGGCCCAACTCGGTCGCGCAGGTGCACGGTTCAGACTTACGGCGATACAGTAATTTTCTTGCTTGCCTTAGACGCGGGGTGATACTTGTTCCCGCTATATTCGGCCTCCAAGGTGTGAGTACCGGCTGCAAGAGGTCCGGCCTTCAGCGATGCCTTTCCCGATACGATCGCCGAGGTAGCCAGAGACTTGCCATCCACGGAGAACTTCACCGAGCCCGTTGGTACAGGCCCCTCGCTCGCTTTAACAGTGACTGCGAGAGTGACGTCGGTGGTGGGGCTGAGTTTCTGTGTCGCCGAAGGAGCAGTAAAGTCCACGACCGCCGCCGCCTTCACGGTGATCGTGACACTGATCGGACCTGCTGCCGCATAGTTTGCGTCCCCGCTGTAAGTAGCGGATAACGTGTGGCTGGCAGTGGTCAGACCAGTCAAACTGGTCGACGCCGTTCCGGTGCCGGAGAGGGTGACCGCAGCTCCGTGGTTCGTGCCATCCACTTTGAATTGCACTGTGCCGGTCGGCTGCACGCCGCCAGATGCCGCCGTAACGCTCACGCTGAACGTAACTGCCGTCCCTGACGTGAACGAAGCTCCACTTGCCGGCGCGGTGATTTTGAAAGTCGGATTGGACAACACTCCGGCCCCGGTGAGAGTCACGCTGTCCGCTCCATTCACCGTGTTATCCAGCAGAGTCAGCGTCGCCGTCCGCGCGCCGACCACTGCAGGCGTGAAGATGACCCCGATCCTGCAGGTTTGGCCGCTATACAACTCGGTGCCCTGCGTGAGGATGCAAGTGGTCGTCGTAGTATCGATCTTGAAATCTCCCTTGTTCGCGCCAACGATCTCGGCGTTCGTCAGCGTCATCGTGGTGTTGCCGGTATTCGAGACGGTCACTAGCTGAGCCGTGCTGGCGACTCCTTTGTCCTGGTTCCCAAAAGGTAGAAAACCCTGAGGTCCGACCTGGCGAATCACTTGCCCCGTTGTCGCGGAGCTGATGATGTAGACGGTTCCCTGCGAGTGCACAGCCAGGCCTGTCGGATTCTTCAACGTCGCCCCAGTGGCCTTGCCGCCATCGCCGGTGTATCCGGCCGTACCGTTTCCGGCGATCGTGCGGATGATTCCCGTCGCCGCATCAATGCGGCGGACACGCTGGTTGCCTTCGTCAGTAAAGTACATGTTGCCGGCGAGATCGAAGGCAAACTGGCCCAGCGTGGAGCTTATCTCCGCGCCGCTCGCCTGACCACCATCGCCGGAGAACCCGCAGTTGAGGCCGCCGGCAACACGGGTGTAAACGGGGGTGCTTTCCGCTGAGTAGACCGGCTCCTCGACGATGGCACATTCTCCCTCAAGCGAATATGAGATCCCGGTGAAGAGGTCGTCGTTCGGACTCACGGCGAAGGTGGAGGGAGGGCCGAGGTAATATGCATACGCGTCGCCGAGATACCACAGGTCAAGCGTCGAGGTGACGTCCACCCAGCCGCCAACCGGCATCTCCAGCGCCCCCTCGCTGCCCTCTTCCATAAAGAGGTTGTTATTGGAATCAATGCTCATTTCGGCGGCGTTGTCCAGTCCCACGGAAATGAGATTGCACGGTGCGCTCTCGGTGCACGTGCTGCCGGAGACGTAAGCGGGGCTTGACCAGCCGGACTGCGTTTTTGAGGGGTTGAAGTTAATGAAGTAAAAGCTTGACCCGGGGACGACGTCGGCCCAGACGTTGCCGAAGCTATCCACAGCGATGCTGACCGGTGTGGAAAAGACTGAAGATACGGAACTCAGGGTGCCCGTCGAGTCTATCGCCCTCAGCATGTTGCTCCCCGTGTCGGCGATATAGAGGATATCTCCGCCGTCGATCGCCAGGTTAGTTGCGCTGCCGATAATTCCCTTGCCGGAGGAGATCGTTGCGGGCACGGTTGTGATCTGCGCAGGCGTAAAGCTAATCACCGGGACGTAGCTGTTCCCCGTCAGACCGAAGAGCGCGGGCGTGGCCGAGGCCGAGTGCGTGACACTCACAAAGCCCAGCCGGTGGCCCGGGCCCTGCGGGTTGAAGCGCACCAGAAGCGAACAGCTTTCGCCGCGAGCGTAGGTATCGCCCTGCTGACAGGTGCCGCCGGACTCAATCACAAAGTCTTTGTTCTTCGATTTGATGCCGGTGAGGGTCGTTTCCGCGGCAAAGTTCAGCGTGAGTTCCTCCACACCAATATTTTCTCCAACGGTGGCAGCGGGGAAGACATGGTAATTCGCGGGAGCGTTTTCGAACCTGGAATCACCGGCGCGGCGGGCGACGATCTCCGCCGGAGGCCTCGGGCTCGAAGCCAGCGAGATAACGGACTGCGGAGCCCCGGCCGAAATCGATTGGCCGGCGTTGCGTGCGACGGTGAAACGGACGGGTTGGTCCTGACCCGAGGCGATCATGACAGAACCCAGCACACAGGCTGAAATCAAATAGGGCGCTAATCTGGCAAACGACATTCGTCGGAAAACAGATACAGATAGAGTCATTTCTTAATCTCCTTGGAGTGAGTTGCGGACAGTTCGAGCGTTGAATGTGTTGCGGGGGGATAGAGCGAGACCGGCTTGCTGCTTGTCCTTCGAGCCCCATGCAAGCAACTAGCCACGCCCCAGAGCGCCGACATTATAGCGCTGTTTCGGAAGAAAGCAACCGCCGCCGCATCAGCGCGGCCGGCGCAGATGCAGCTGCACCCAGTGCTGCAAACTGCGGGGACGCTGCTCCGGGGATTGGTTGCCATACCACAAGATGCACGCGCTCAGCCCCAGCAGAACCAGCATCGTGGCGTCCAATATCCATCGTCGGGACGCCGCTGCAACCGCCGCCGGAACAACCGGACTCTTGCCCGGTTGAGACTCCGTCGCCTCAGCCGCCGTGCCGTCTTTCGCAGGCGTCGAACTCGCCACCGCATCACGGCTGGCTCGCAAGCTTCCAATCACCACCATCACGTTCGTCACCAGGATGACAGCAAAGGCCAGCGCAGAAAGGAAGCTGACTTCTTTGCGCGCTGCGACAACTTGCAAGGCCAGCACAACCGTGATCAGACCACGCGGCATGATCCACAACATCAGTTCCCGCTCTTTTGCCGAAATGTCGCGGAACGCCAGCCGGCTGACCTGCAAGGCCAGCCAGCGCGCCACGAATAATGCTCCCAGCATTCCCGCCATCAACAGGGTGTGGCCGCGAAAACTTCTCAGGTCAGCAATCGCTCCAATCAACACGAAAAAAAACGTCCGCACCAGAAACGCCAGTTCAGAGTGAAAACTCAGCAGCGACTCCTGCGACTGGAGAGATATCAACTCCTCTTCCACGGCGCGAAACCGCGGATCGATTCCAGGAAAGTTCGCCAGCGTCAGCCCGAAAGCCAGCACCGCGATCAGTCCACTCGCGCCCAAGGCCTCCGTTCCGGCATAGAGCACAAGCACAATCGAGAATGTCATCACCTGCCAGAAGCGGGCGTCCGACAGCGCCGGCAGCAGACGCGACCACAGAATTCCCGCCGCCGTGGCGAAGACAATCGCCACTCCCACCTGCGTGAGCACACCTTGCAGCACATGCCGAGCCACCGCACCGCCCTGGCTGCCCACGCCCAGCAACAGGCCGACAGTCAGCACCGCCAGCACGTCTCCCCAGGAAGCTTCCAGCATGAGCGTGACCTTCACCGGCTCACGTGACTGAAGCTGTTGCAGAACCGGCAGCACTACCGTGCTGCTCGTGCAACCCACCACCGCTCCCACCGCCAGCGCCGTGGTGACGGGCAGCCCCAGACCCTTATGGACAACAAGTCCGACCAGCGTAATGCTGAAGCCGTAGGCCAGCACCGACAAAAGCAGGCTACCGGGAAAATGCCGCAAGGTGCGCCGCAGGTCCAGTTCCAGCCCACCCTCAAACAGCACGAGGATGATGGCCAAAGTACCCAGTACGTTCGTAGTTGACGAAAGATGAGTGGGGTTCACCAAACCCAGCACCGGGCCCAGCACTATTCCCAACGCCATCAGTACCAGCACATCAGGCACGCGGGTCACGCGGAAGACGCGGTTCGCCATAAAGGCCAACATCAGCAGACCGCCGACCAGACCGAGGATGAGTACGGTAGACACTGTTTGAGGGCCGATTGTCGGCTGCGCGACCGCGACCTGTCAAACGCAGCAGGGCAAAAGGACAGTTTCGTCGCGCCAACGTTCTGGAACGCTCGGGTCCGAGATTTGGCCGGAGCGAGTCCGCATTGTCAGCTGTAACCAAGATTGCCATCGACAAGCAGCCGCGACAGAGCGAAAACAGAGAGCATGAAGAAAGCTGGACTGGTGCTTTGCCTGCTCTTACTCGGTTGCGCAGCCAAGAAGCAGACGGTCGCGCCAACCCCAGTTCCCATCCGAAGCCAGCTTCCTCCACCCACCGCCGAACTCATCGAGCACTGCGTAATAACCGCACAGGAAAATGCCAACACCGTCACTTGCAGTTGCGTGCCCGCGAAAACCGTAATCGATTCAAAAACCGGCCACACCACGCTGGTCTGCAAGCCGATGAAAGAAGAAAAATAGATCAGGGCCGAGTCGTTTGTCGCCCGCATGCCGCCCGATTCTGTCCCCCTCCGGCGTTTATACTCATTGACCTGTACTCAGGTAAGCTCAGATTCGAGGAGAATTCATGACCACGGAATTGCGCGGCAAAGTTGCAATCGTAACCGGCGGGACATCAGGCATTGGCCGCGATACTGCCGTACTCTTCGCCCAGTCCGGAGTCAAAGTGGTGGTCGCCGGCCGGCGTGAACCGGAAGGTAACGAAACCGTCGACATGATCCGCGCCGCCGGAGGCGATGGCCTGTTTGTGAAGACCGATGTCGCCGTAGCCGCGGATGTTCAAGCCCTCGTTCGCAAAACGGCGGAGAAGTTTGGCCGCGTCGATATCGCATTCAACAATGCCGGCATCGAGGGCAATCTTATCCCGATCGTCAGCCAGACCGAAGCCGATTGGGACCGGACCATCGACATCAATCTCAAGGGCACCTGGCTTTGCCTGAAATACGAAATTCAGCAGATGCTCAGGCAAGGTGGAGGCGGAGCCATCGTCAACATGGCTTCAGTTGCAGGCCTGATCGGTTCCGCGGGGTTCGCAACGTATTGCGCAAGCAAACACGGCGTGATGGGCCTGACCAAGTCCGCAGCACTCGAAACCGCGCGCAACGGCATCCGTGTAAACGCCGTGTGTCCCGCGGTGATCGAAACCCCGATGGGTGAGCGCATCTTCGGCGGGCCGGAGATCAAACCCTACGCCATCGGGCTTCATCCCATCGGCCGTTTTGGCAAGCCGATGGAAGTCGCCGAAGCCGTCGTGTGGATGTGCTCAGACCGCGCCTCCTTCATGACCGGCCAATCCCTGGTTCTCGACGGCGGATTCCTGGCCGGTCCCAATTCTCCTGCCTAGCCGCGCTCCTTCAGTGACACACGGCCATGATGAAGGGCGTTCCTTCACACACGCCGAGAAATGCGGACCTGGGCAAGTGAAAAGCGGATGGAGCAGGCCTTCCAGGCCTGCGCTTAAGGTGCACTACGATTCGGGCTTTAGCCCCTGAGGTACAGGTTCCCGGAACCTCGAAGCCGCTCTTCTAAATGCGATAACAGCTTTCGTCAGGAAAAAGCTTTATTCTTGAAGTCCTGCTCAGCCCGCGCCACGTTCCCCGGTTTTCCTAGATCGCGCCAATAATATTCATCAGCGCGAAATCCAAGAATATTCTCTCTCTTGGCAGCTAGCCGCAAGTAAGACGCGATGATCGAGAACACTCCATCTTCCGTCATCATCTGCAAGAAGCGCGGCGAAATAACATGCACCCCTGAAAAGGCCAGCGCCTCCGCCTTCTTACAGGCTCGAACCAACTCGGGAACTCCATCGCGCCCCGCTCGCCGTCCGCACAGTCGAAGCTCCTCATCGAACAGCAAGTATCGTGAAGTCTCCCGCTCTTGCACCGCCAGCGTTGCCAGCGCCCCATGCTCGCGATGAAATTGCAACATTCGCTGAAGATCAATGGTGCTGATGACATCGACATTGTGCAGGATGAAGGGCTCGTCCAGGCGTCTTGGGTCGTCGAGAAAAAAATGCGCGGCCTTCTTCAAGCCGCCACCCGTATCCAGCAAGACCTCCTCACGAGAGACTTCAACGCGCATGCCAAAGTTGTCGTTGGCTTTCAGATAATCGACGACCATGTCGGCAAAGTGATGCACATTGATGATCACTTCGCGAACGTCGAAGCTACGCAAACGCGAAAGCGTGATTTCGAGCAAAGTCCGTCCCGCAACCTCGACCAGCGCCTTAGGACGATCGTCCGTGAGCGGGCGCAAGCGCGTGCCCAAGCCAGCAGCCAGAATCATCGCTTTCATTGGTTTGTCATCCTGAGCAAGCACTTTTGCGCCGCGAAGAGCCTGTCCCGAGCTTGCCGAGGGAATCTGGGCGAGCCGCGCGACGTGGCGCGGTTTTCGCGCCACAATACTCGCGCGTTTGGCTCGCTTCCTTATCAGACCGCAACAACGCCTTCGAGTTCCCGATGCCGCACCACAACCTCGACTCCATTCCTGCCGCGCAAGCGCTTGGCCAACTGTTCCGCGAGATAAACCGAGCGATGCTGCCCGCCGGTGCAGCCAAACGAAACCATCAGGTGCTTGAAGCCGCGCTGTTGATAATTGCTCACGCTGGCATCCACCAGCGACAGAACGCCGGCCAGAAACTGATGCACGCTCTCCTGCTGGTTCAGATAGTCAATCACCGGCGCGTCCTTGCCGGTGAGCGCCTTGAAACGCTCTTCGCGGCCAGGGTTCGGCAGGCTCCGGCCATCGAAAACGAACCCGCCCCCGTTTCCACTCTCATCTTTCGGCCAGCCTCGATGAAAAGAAAAGCTAAAAATGCGGACGGTGAGATTGTCCGCTTCCGAGGCCAGGCTCTGCAGTTTCTCCGACGCCAGCATGCTGTTGAAGGCCTCCATCAGCGTGGGCAGCGCGATCGGCAGCTTCACGTTGTGCAGCAGCCAGCGCAGGTTCTTCAGCGCGTAAGGCACGCTCTGCAGAAAATGAGCCTTGCGCTCATAAAAACCGCGAAATCCATAAGCCCCCAGCGCCTGCAGAATGCGCACATAAACATAAGAGTAGTAATGATGCAGAAACGCTTCCCGACTTACGTCGATGAAGCCGCTGAGCGTGTCGATATACAGATCGAGCAATTGCTGCCGCAGTTCCGGAGGCAGATCAGCCTTGGCATCATAGAGAAGGGAAGCGATGTCGTACTGCAGCGCACCTTTGCGTCCTCCTTGATAATCCAGGAAGAACGGCTGCCCGCCCTTGAGCATAATATTTCGCGATTGAAAGTCGCGGTACAGAAAGTAATCGCAATTCGCACTTAAGAGAAAATTGGTCAAGCTATCGAAGTCGTCTTCGAGCGCCTGCTCGTTGAAGGGAATGCCGGCCAGGCGTAGAAAGTAATACTTGAAATAATTCAGATCCCAGAAGATGGATTGGCGATCGAAGCTGCCTCGCGGATAGCACACCTTGTAATTCAAATCGCCCCCAGCCTCGATTTGAAAACGCGGCAACACGGCCACAACTTTGCGATAGGCTTCCACTACATCGGGGGCAATGTTCTCCCCCGTCCGATGCTTCGAGAGAAACTCGAACAGCGTGGTATCGCCAAGGTCTTCTTCGAGATAACCGCCGTGGTTCAGATCTTCCGAGTAGATTTCCGGCACAGGTAAACCGTGCTTGCGAAAATGCTTGGAGAACTCCAGGAAGGCAATATTTTCTTCGCGCACGTTGTAAAGAATCCCGATCGCGCTTAGCTGCCCGGTCGAAAGCCGGATAATATTTCGTCCTGATCCCCCGAGCTGGCCCTGCAGCGGCTGTATCCGCGCGGCCGGCGCGTGAAAATGTTGTTCAAACAGCTTCTGCAGAACGTCCATAGTCGGGAGAGCTTGTCACGGCAACGACCCAAGCGTGACGAATCAAAGCCTGACGAATCAAAGCGTGACGAATTAAAGATAACATCGAACCCTCAAACCCAAAGCCGCGGAAATCGCGGAGCGCAACGACTTGATAACCGTCGCCTCCATGCCTATTCTGAAGAAAGCATGACCGAACGAGCATGACCGACCGCCTCTACTACGAAGACTCCTTTCTCTATAACTTCGACGCCGAAGTCCGCTCGGTGGTCGAGACGCCGCGCCCAGCGCTGATTCTCGACCGCACCGCGTTCTACCCCACCAGCGGCGGCCAGATCCACGACACCGGCTCAATCGTCTATTCCGACGCCAGATTCCGCGTCACAGAAGTAGCCGACACGGAAGACGGCCACATCGTCCACTACCTCGACGCTCCATTAAAAAACCTGCAGCCCGGAGCCCGCATTCACGGTGAAATCGACGCCCCGCGCCGCCGCGACCACATGCAGCAACACTCCGCACAGCACGTGCTCTCTTCCGCCTTCGTCCGCCTTTTCGGTATGACGACCGTCTCCTTCCACATGGCTGACGATTACTGCTCGATCGATCTGGAGACAGCCGCACTGAGCAAAGATCAAGTCGAATCCGCCGAACGCCGGGCCAACGAAATCGTTGTCGAAGATCGTCCCGTGAAGGTGAGCTATGTGACACGAGATGAGGCAGAAAAACTCGGCCTGCGAAAACTTCCGCCCGTCGAGCGTGACCAGCTGCGCTTAATCGACGTCCGCGACTGGGACGTCACCGCTTGCGGCGGCACGCACGTGAACAGCACCGGACAGATCGGCAGCATCTTGTTGCGCAAGACAGAAAAATCTCGCCAGGGATATCGCGTAGAATTCGTAGCCGGCCACCGCGCCATCGCAGCGGCGCGCCGCGATTTCTCCACGCTCACCGAAACCGCCGCACTGTTTTCCGCCGGCATTTACGACGTGCCGCAGCAAGCCCGCAAGTCACTGGATGAAATCAAGTCGCTGCACAAGCAACTCGAGCAATCGCAAGACGAACTCGCCACCGCGCAGGCCGCAACTCTACTAGCGGAAACTCCGGAGAGCCAGGGCCGCAAGCTGGTCGTGCGCACTTTTCAGGACCGCGACCTCAACTTCCTCAAGCTGCTCGCCCAGAAGCTAACGCGACAATCTCCCGCAATCGCGCTGCTGGCGACTGAATCGCCGCAACCCGCGCTGGTCTTCGCCCAATCCGCCGGGCAGCCGCACGACATGGGCGCGCTGCTGAAACAAACCATGGCCAAGCTCGGCGGACGCGGTGGCGGCAGCAAAGATCTCGCCCAAGGCGGCGTGCCGCATTCCGAAGGAATCTCCGCGGCTCTCGATGCCGCAGCCAAAACGCTCACGACCTGATCTCGCAGCAAAAGCAAAAGCCTCCAAAGACCAAAGTCCATGGAGGCTCGTTGAATGCAAAATTCTGACCCGCTGCTACGCCACCCGATTCCGCCGCCCGCCCTTTTCCCACCAAACTCTGGGATCCTCCGGGCGATTCAGCATCTGCGACAGTTCCTTCTTGATTTCGAGCAGCCGGTTGGCGCGCATTTCCACCGCCGATTGATCGATCTGGCTGTCCGCCGTCCGGTTGGCGGTGCGAGCGTTCATGTTCCGTAAATCCGTGATTTCCTGACGAAGGCTGGTAAGGTGTTCGAGGAGTAAGGGCATGTATTGATCATACCCCAGATTTCCCCACCCACCGTTTATTAATTCCCCATTGAAATCAGGGTGTTGCCCGCGCTTTCCCTTGTCCGCCAATCAAGTATGCTAACCAGGACACGCTAACCAAGACGCACGAAGCGCGTCTATTTTCCGTCTCCACCCAGCAACAACAACAACGAGGAGCAACTATGAAGCACACACTCGCCGTCGTAGCCTCAGTTCTGGTTCTGATGTTTTCGCTTCCGAGCGCCGCCCAAAATCAGCCGCAGCCGCCCGCAACCCTGCGCAGCCTCCTGCTGCAAGAGCTGCACACTACCCACAATCAGGCCCAGTGGTTCGTGCCCATCAGCGTAGCGGTCGACGGACTCACCGCCGAGCAAGCCAGCTGGCAGCCTCCCGCCGGAGGCCATTCCGCCGGCCAGCTCACCTACCATCTCCTGTTCTGGAATCGCCGCAGCCTCATCAAGTTCCAGGGCGGGACGAACGACAAATTCGCCGGCGACAACGAGCAAACCTTCGAAAAATTCGACGCTAAACAGTGGACCGACACCGTCAAGCAACTCGACCAGGTAATGACCGACCTAGAAAAGCTAGTCAAATCCGCCGATGACCAAAAGCTGGCACAGATGGCGCCCACCATCGCCAATATCTGCACACACAATGCCTACCACATCGGCCAAATCGTCTACGTCCGCAAGCTGCAAGGCTCGTGGAATCCCGACAAAGGCGTGAAGTAGCCTCGTGTAGAGCGGACGCCCTCGTCCGCTGCCTTTGACGTTGGTCCTGATCCAGCCCGTACGTCCCACGCACCTAACCCCGGCGATACCGTGGAAGAGCGGCGCTTCAGCGCCGCGTAACGCGGCCCTCATAGGAACGCGGCTTCAGCCGCTGAGGTCCGCTCCCAAGCAATCACAACCGAGCCCGCCACTTCCTCCCCATCATCACCCACCACGCTTCCCGCCACTTCTCAAACATAGCTCCCTTCTTGCTCCCATCCGGATAGAACCACAAATTCTTCCGCGGCACAAACGCCCGCACCGGCACCACATACCAGATGTCCCGCGACACAATGTACCCAATCAGCACGTCAATATCTTTCGCCGTCAACCCAACCATCTTCCGCCCCACATAAACCGACGCATGCACCGCATATCCCCGATGCCCAAACCGATCCTCCGTCGACCGCACCTGCGCCCTCCACAACCGCCCGCCCGCATCGCAAACAAAGTCATACCGGTAGCTGTCTCCCCAGGGCTTCGACACAATCATCCCCATCCCCATAGCCTTCCGCAGAAAATCCAGCTCCGAAAGCTCCCCCATCCGCTTAGGCGGAATCTTCCCCTGCGTCCTCAGTGATGCCGCGCTAGTAGGCTCCTCTATAAACGACTTGTCATCCTGAGGACCGCGTTCTTTGCGGGCCGAAGGACCTCCATCTCCACCGGCCTTGGCAGATTTGCCACGACCCTCACCTCTTTTTCCGCCTTTCCCTCCCTCCCCACCCGGCCAAACGCGCTCATCCCCCGAAGCCATCAAATCCCCAACCAGCACACTCATAAACCACCACCCCTTTTTGTCATCCTGAACGAAGTGAAGGATCTCAGCGACCACGGACCCGGTCATTCCGAAAAGGCCGTAAAAATAAATGTTTGTCATTCCGAACACGCGCAAAGCGCGGGTGAGGAACCTGCTGTTCACAGCCTCAGATCGGAACACCCCGCCCCATATCCAGTATCCCCATCCCAAAACGGGAAGCAAGGTCATCTGAACATCAAAAAAAATAAACCTGTGGGAATCTTCCAGGATCCACGACCGCCAGTGTGGGCCGGACACTCCTGTCCGACGCCGTCGACGTTGATCTTGGACTTTGCGGAGAACGAGCAGGACGAAGGTAGTACCGTGGAAGAGCAGCGCTTCAGCGCCGCGTGAAGCCCCATACCCGCCCGCAGCATCGACTCCCACCTTTCGAAAACCACGAAAGGTGGGACAGCCGGTCTTCCCAAAGCGGCACACGGATGCCAAGAATAAGGCTCGGGAAGGGCACGAGTTCACTCGTGCCGTACTAAGCTGGCCAAAGAGCGGCTTCAGCCGCTGAGGTACGCCTTTGAAGCCGACTCGTTCCCTCCACCCACACGGGACATATTTCGTCACCTTCTCAACCTGGCAACGCCGAAGACTCTTCGTTGTCGAATCGTACGCACGACTTTTTCTAAAGATGCTGTATGGCTATCGACGGCAAGCACGATTTGAGCTGCACGCATTCGTCGTAATGCCCGAACACCTTCATCTCTTGCTCACGCCAGCGCCCAACGTCACCTTGGAGCGCACGATCCAATTCATCAAAGGAGGCTACTCGCATGCACTAGGAGTGGAGCTAGGAAGAAAGAGCGAAGTATGGCAACGCGGATTCACCGACCATCGCATCCGGGACGCCGCGGATTTTGATATGCATCGCAACTACGTCCACGACAATCCCGTGAAGCGAGGGATAGTGAGCGAGGCGTCGGAATATCGCTATTGCTCAGCCTACCCCGGATTCGAACTAGACACCTGGCCCTCAGCGGCTAAAGCCGCGTGACGCTGGACGGTTTTGCGGCACGACTGGAAGTCGTGCCCTTCCCGAGCGTAGTCATGGCGAATCTCGGCGAAGCCCGTAAGCAGAAAGCTCGGGAAGGGCACGAGTTCACTCGTGCCGAAAAAAGCCCGCAAAAAGGGAGCGCGGCTTTAGCCGCTGAGGCAAGCCGAGAACAGCCGAAGCCGAACCACGAACCCGAAGGCCGCCATGCTCGGGAAGGGCACGAGTTGACTCGTGCCAAACCAACCCGCAAAAAAGGAACACGGCTTCAGCCGCCGCCAAGAACGGACGCAGCAGAACATAGAACTCGAAGGCCCGCCACGCTCGGGAAGGGCACGAGTTCACTCGTGCCGTAAAACCCGAGAAAATGAAGCCCGGCTTTAGCCGCTGAGGTACGCGAGGGTGCCCCCCTCGTGGTTTTCGAAGAGTCTGCCCTGAGCGGAGTCGAAGGGCTGGGCACGACGCAGCCCGCAGCGCCGGCGTTGACACGCACGGAATCGCCGCCGAAACACGCCGAGGGCAGGCCAAACCCCATACCCGCCCGCAGCATCGACTCCCACCTTTCGAAAACCGCGAAAGGTGGGGCAGCCGGTTCCTTTCCGGCACAAGCGACTGGGAAAGCAAACGGGACCACCCTCGACGCGACTTCTTTCCCAAAGCGGCACACTGATGCCAAGAATGAGGCTCGGGAAGGGCACGAGTTCACTCGTGCCGTAAAAGCCGAGAAAATGAAGCTCGGCTTCAGCCGCTGAGGCAAGCCGAGAACAGCCGAAGCACCCACGAACCGAAGGCCCAACACGCTCGGGAAGGGCACGAGTTGACTCGTGCCAAACCAGCCCGCGAAAAAGAGAACACTGGCTTTAGCCGCTGAGGTACAGATGAAGCCCGCAGCGCCGCCTTTGACCTGGCACCACCACTGAAACGCGGCCGAGGGCATCGCCAACCCTCACACCCCCCGCAGCATCGACTCCCACCTCTCGAAAACCGCGAATGGTGGGCCGGCCCCCGCCGAGGCGTGACTACCTAGCGGGCGGATTATGACGCGACGCTGACTTTGATCAATCCGAACCCGATCAACTCCCTGAATAGCTCGTTGACCTTCGCCGCAAGTTGGCCGGGCTCGAATGTGATATAGCCAATGTCGCGAAAGTTCGCCGGGAACTGCACACGTGAGTCACGGAAAATGATTATCCTCGAACCATAGAGCACGCTGGCCGCCCCCAGTTCAAACACGACATTCTCGCTCGGACGGTACACCAATTGTTCGTCTTTGTCCCTGAACTCCTCATCAGCCGTGAAAAGAAGTATGGCAGCGCCACATTCGTGCATCGTATCCGCGACTTTCTGAGAGATCGGGCGGCCTCTGTTTGCCTCGTCCACAGCAACTTTAAAGGGGAGGCGGTACTCACCTAGAATTTTCTCCAACTGCTCAAGCGGAGCCCTGTCCTTGCCATGGCCGACGAAAATCGCATTTCTCAGCGCTCGCTGCGGGTCTTGTGTTATGGAAACAGGCGGCTTCGGCGTAGGAGCCTCGGGCTGAGCCGCGACTTGCCCTTCTTCGGGCCCGACGGCTTCACTCGGGGGAACAGTATCCTCCGCCGGCAGCTCCGAAGAAAGCCACTTGCCAGTTGCCCCGTCCTTTATTAAGCCGAGGTAAGCGACGTTTGCATTGAACACCTCGACAAAACTATTCACGGTATCTTTGGGAACGCTGAATTCCCGGACCAACGTATTAGCAAGGAACTGTGGTTCAGGAAGTTTCTTGCCCTTGTAGTAGTCATAGGCGCGGCGAAATGGCCCCGGCTGCATTACGGCTCGGAATAGGGCCGAACGTCGCTCCTCCGGATTCTTCGGCGAAACTATGGCCCTCCCCAACGTCTCCAGAGACACCTTCGGCTGGTTGAAACTGCCGGCCGTCAATCCGTACTTGATTGAGGAGGAGAGAAGATCTCGAAACTTGCTGCTCCCGGGACCAATGCCGAGCGCCAGAGCAACATCGAGCGGAGGCAAGGGATTCCCGCCGTTCTTGTCCTCAATCACCTGGGCGATCGGTAAAACCGCCTCGATTGCATGCTTAGGAACCTCCGACGATGGCCGGCGTCCTTCAGGGTCATTTTTGGCTGCCATTTCTCTAGCTCCTTTGTCCGCACATTGAGATGACATCCGGCGTAAGCAAGCGGACAGAATTCTGTCATAAGCGAAGAAAGAACGAATGTCAACTGTGAATATTAAGAATACGCTGTGGAAATTGCGACTTGGCATCGCACGCTTTGGTCATAGCGTCGGACGCACGAGGCCTCTGTGAGCATAATTTCCGACGATTTCATAAGCGCGTAACGAGATTAAACGAAAATATCGCATTTCAACCAACAATTACCGCCATTCGCTGGAGTGATCCAAGGGGGAGGACACCCAATACGAAATATGACGTTATCAGATAGCCGGAAGCATGGCCTACGACTGTACGGGCGTGGCACACCCCTTGACGTTACTGGCCACTGCCCACTGCCCACTGCCCACTGCCTTTAGCACATGCCTTCGATGCCGCTGCCGCCGTGTCCACCCGGCATCGGAGCTTCCACTCCTCGCCAAAAAGCCAAGCCCCGAGCATTTGCTCGGGGCTCGTAGATACCAAACACCGTTCGCCAAACACTTATTATGATAAGTCAATGTAGCGCGTAGTCAAGCACATTTAGTGCAGGTCGAGTGACCCGAGGAGGGCAAGGGAGTCGAACCCTAGTGGCTGAAAAGCCACTCAACCGTTTGGCGAACGGTGTCCAGACCCACTGGCAATGCCCTCCTAAACGCCGCTCGCACAGGTAGATTCTATCGACGCGCCAGCACCCCAGGTAGAACTCTCTAAGAAAAAACTAACAACCGTTCCCGAATCGGCCCAAAAAAAAAGGCCCCACTCGCGAGAGCGGGGCCTTTGACCTTACTGGCCACTGGCAACTGACCACTGGCCACTGCCTTTAGTACATGCCTTCCATGCCGCCGCCGCCGTGTCCACCCGGCATCGGAGCTTCCTTCTTTTCCGGAATCTCCGCGACCAGGGCTTCGGTGGTGAGCATCAACGCTGCGATCGAGCCGGCGTTGGTGAGTGCGGTGCGCACGACCTTTGTGGGATCGAGCACGCCGGCCTTGACCAGGTCCTCGTACTCGCCGGTCAGGGCGTTGTAGCCGAAGTTGAAGTCCTTCGACTCGCTGATCTTGCCCAGAACCACCGCACCTTCTTCGCCGGCGTTCTCGGCGATCTGGCGCAGAGGCTCCTGGATGGCGCGCTTCACGATGTTGACACCGATCTGCTCATCACCCTCGAGCTTCAGCTTGTCGAGAGCCGGGACGCAACGGGCCAGTGCCACTCCGCCGCCGGGGACAATGCCTTCTTCCACGGCTGCGCGGGTTGCATGCATGGCGTCTTCGACGCGGGCTTTCTTTTCTTTCATTTCGGTCTCGGTTGCGGCGCCGACTTTGATTACGGCTACGCCACCGACCAGCTTGGCCAACCGCTCCTGCAACTTCTCGCGGTCGTAGTCGCTGGTGGTCTTGTCGATCTGGCTGCGAATTTCTTTCACGCGGCCTTCGATCTCGGAGTGCTTGCCCTTGCCTTCGACCAGCGTGGTGTTGTCCTTGTCGATGGTGAGCTTCTTGACCTGGCCGAGATCGCTGATCTGCACGTTCTCGAGCTTGATGCCCAGGTCTTCGGTGATGGCCTTGCCGCCGGTGAGGATCGCGATATCCTGCAGCATAGCCTTGCGCCGATCGCCGAAGCCGGGAGCCTTGACGGCCGCGACCTGCAGCGTTCCACGCAGCTTGTTGACGACGAGAGTAGCGAGTGCTTCGCCCTCAACGTCCTCAGCGATGATCAGCAACGGCTTGCCGCTCTTGGCAATCTGCTCAAGCAACGGGCAGAAGATCCTTCATCGAGCTGATCTTCTTCTCGTTGATCAGGATGTAAGCATTCTCAAGTGCAACTTCCATCCGCTCCGGATCAGTAACGAAGTACGGAGAGAGATATCCGCGGTCGAACTGCATGCCCTCGACCACTTCCAACTGCGTCTCCAGCGTCTTCGACTCTTCAACAGTGATGACGCCATCCTTGCCGACCTTCTTCATAGCCTCAGCAATAATGTGCCCAATGGTCTCATCGTTGTTCGCGCTGATGGTGCCTACTTGGGCTATCATTTCGCCGGAGACGGGCTTGGAGAACTTGTCTAGTTCGCCTTTGGCGCGTTCGCCGGTTTTTTTGTCGAAGGCTCCGCAGACGAGGGAGACTGCCTTTTCGATGCCGCGCTTCATGGCCATTGGATTGGCGCCGGCTGCTACTGTCTTTACGCCTTCGCGATAGATTGCTTGGGCCAGGACTGTTGCTGTCGTCGTGCCGTCGCCGGCTACGTCGGAGGTTTTGCTGGCTACTTCGCGAACCATTTGGGCGCCCATGTTCTCTAGGCCGTCCTTGAGTTCGATTTCTTTGGCTACGGTTACGCCGTCTTTGGTGATGGTGGGGGAACCGAATTTCTTTTCGATTACTACGTTGCGGCCTTTGGGGCCGAGGGTGACTTTTACTGCGTCGGCCAGAAGGTTGACGCCGCGCAGGATTGCCTGGCGGGACTCTTCGCCGTGTACGATTTGTTTTGCCATGATTCTTTTCTCCTAATGAGTTTCGTTTGCAGGATGGACCTGCGATTTTTTTGAGTGCTATCAGCTCTCAGCCGTCAGCTTCTAGCCGCTAGCGTCTAGCCAAAACTTTAGAGTTCTCTTGAGGGAGATCCTTCGCTCCGCCTGAAAAACGGCTGCGCCCAGGATGACGCCCGGCGAGAACAGTCATTACTTCCTGGCACCGGCTAGTTCTTTCTTAGCCGGGCTGGCGGCGCCGGTCAGGATGCCAAGGACTTCGTCTTCTTTCATGATGATGAAGTCTTCGCCATCGATCTTGATCTCGGTGCCGGAATACTTGCCGAACAGGATGCGGTCGCCCTCTTTAACTGCGAGAGGGAAGGTCTTGCCTTCGTCGTTGGTGCGTCCCTTGCCGGTGGAAATGACTTCGCCTTCCTGCGGCTTGTCTTTTGCGCTGTCGGGGATGATGATGCCGCCTCGGGTGGTGGAAGCTTCTTCCACGCGACTCACCAGAATGCGGTCGTGTAGTGGGCTGAATTTTGCCATGGTTGCTACTCCTTTCAAGGTTGGATAGTCAGGTTGACGTTCTGTAAGCCTATGAATTGTTATGGGTTAGGGAGTGCTGTTAGCAGTCTCGCCTATCGAGTGCTAATTATAGGAGGGTGAGTGTGGGGTTGTCAAGAGGGTGTGACGAGTAGTGATCGCAAGTGGGTGCGTTGTGGCATGATGGCGTTATGGCTAAACGGTCCACGAGAATTGCGAAGCGGGATGAGTTTGAGAATGCGCTGAAGGAGGTTGAAGGGAAGATACGCTCCCGGCGCGGAAAGAATCCACCAGGGGTTGCGGTTGAGGCGACAGTTCAGCGTGAAGAGCGAGGTGGCGAGACCGCGGAAGTTGAGCACGATTCACAGGGAAGACGGAAACAGTAGGCGAGGGAAGTCGCGGACTTATATAGGTGGGCAGGTCAGATACTTGCAAAATCATTGCGAGTCGGGCAACCTCCAAGGGCATGGGGCGGATGAACAGATCTCTTATTTTTTCTCTCTTGATTCTCACACTTGTGATCGGCGCTGCAGGGTTGGGGTTTGGGCAAGCCGAACCCGGGCCGGAAGAAGGTGGGCATGAGGTGCAGGTTTGGGCTGGGGGTGGGCACTCGGTGCCGGGCGGGACTTCGAACACCGGAATTTTTGATGTGGGGTTGCGGTATGGGTGGGTGCTTACGGGGCCGCACCTGCCGGGATTTTTGCGGGGACGATTCGAATATGCCGTCGATGCAGTGCCGGCGTATCTGATTTTTCAGCCGGCGAATACGGCCTATGGAGTGGGATTCAATCCGTTTGGTCTGAAGTGGAATTTTGAGCGGCGCGGGCGGCTCTCGCCTTACCTGGAGTTGAGTGGAGGGACGCTGTTCAGCGATCACAACGTGCCGACTTACACGAATACGGTGAACTTTACTTCGGCGGCGGCGTTGGGGACGCATGTGTTGGGCGCGAAATATAACTGGAGCGTGGAGTTGCGGTATTTGCATATTTCGAATGCGGGGCTGGCGAACCCGAATCCGGGGTTGAATACGGTGCAGGTTAGGGTGGGGGTGGGGCGGTTCTGGCGGGCGCGGTAGTGTTCGCCTGACGCCTGACAGCAGCCGTGGCGCGGGAGATCCCTCGCCCCGCTGGTGAAAGCGCGGGGCTTCGGGATGACGCCCGCCTCAAGGAGTGGGGACGCCGCGTTTCCGGTGGTGTCTTAAATACAGTGTTTAAGACTCTACCGCGTTTCCGCTCAGGATGACAACTTGGTTGTAAGCCGGATATTCTTCTGACTTATGTCTACGCTGGTTGAATGTGTTCCTAATTTTTCCGAAGGGCGCGACAAATCCAAAGTCGACGCTATTGTTGACGCGATGAAGGTGGATGGGGTCTACCTGCTGGATCGCGAGATGGATGCGGACCATAACCGGTGCGTGATTACGCTGGTGGGCGGGCGGGAGGCGATTCAGGAGGCGGCGATTCGTGGGGTGGGGAAGGCTGCGGAATTGATTGATCTGAATTCGCATAAGGGGGCGCATCCGCGGATGGGGGCGGCGGATGTGGTGCCGTTTATCCCGATTGATGGCGTGACCATTGAAGATTGCGTCGCGATGGCGCGGCATGTGGGCGGGGAGATCTGGAAGCGGTTTCAGATTCCGGTTTATTTGTATGAAGCGGCGGCGGCGACGCCGGAGCGGCAGAATCTGGAGAACATCCGGCGCGGGCAGTTTGAAGGGATACGGGCGGAGATTGCTACGAATTCGGCGCGGAAGCCGGATTTCGGCGAGGCGCGGGTGCATCCGACGGCGGGGGCGACCGTGGTGGGGGCGCGGAAATTTCTGATTGCTTACAACGTGTTTCTGAACACGCCGGATGTTGAGATCGCCAAGAAAGTGGCGAAGGCGGTGCGGTTTTCAAGCGGCGGGATGCGGTTCGTGAAAGGTGCGGGATTTCTGGTGCGCGGGCTGGCGCAGGTCTCGATGAATCTGACGGATTTTGAGCAGACCCCGGTGCATCGGGTGTTTGAAATGGTGAAGCGGGAGGCGGCGCGGTATGGCGTGACTCCGGTGTCGAGTGAGATCGTGGGATTGATTCCGAAGAAGGCGCTGGAAGCGGTGGCGGAGTGGTTTCTGCAGGTGGAGAATTTTGATTCGTCTTTAATTCTGGAGAACCGGCTGGCGGCGGTGATGAGTGGGAAGACGGCGGTGGGCGGGTTGCGGGCGGGAATGGAACCTTTTGTCGAGCAGCTGGCGGCACCGACGGCGACACCCGGCGGCGGGAGCGCGGCAGCGGCGGCGGGAGCGATGGCGGCGGGACTGGCAGCAATGGTGGCTTCGATGTCGCGAGGGAAGAAGGCATATCTGCAGTATGACTCGCATCTTAGCGCGGCCATTGGGCGACTGGAGCCGCTGCGCGAGGAGTTGAAGGCAGCGATCGATGGAGACGCGGAGGCTTACGCAGCGGTCATGAAGGCTTACAAGCAGGCGAAGACCGACCCCAGCAACGGCGATGCGCTGATCGAAGCGAGCCTGAAGCTGGCCACCGGGGTTCCGCTCAGTGTGGCGGAGAAGGCGCATGAAGTGGCGGAGATTACGCAGAGCCTGTTCGCCATCAGCAATCCTAATATGAAGTCGGACTTGACTACTGCCCAAGCGCTGGCCGGCGCGGCGATTACCGGGGCGCTGGCGAATGTGGAGATCAACCTGGCATCGATTAAGGATCAGGGGTTCGCGGCGGAAGTGCGGAAGAAGGCGGACATCGTAAGGCTGTAGTTTGCGCATTGCAGGTTGTCGCAGCGCTGGGAGCGCTGCTCGACCCGAACTGCAAAGTTTTTCACCAGCCTCTGTAAAGTAGTGACCACCCCTTGAAATAATTCCGGGTTAACCGAGTGGAACATTCCGCATTGGGGTTGACGACTAAAGATTCGGAAGACTCGCGCGGCTGCTTGGCGCAAGGGGGCGTTCCACGATGACTCGTCTAGCGCTGTTAGCTGTCTCGATTCTGCTGCTCTGCGTCGCCGGACTTCTGTTGAGCCTGAATGGCTGCAGCGGAGGCAGTACGACCGCGATCACGGTTCCAGCCTCAACGTCGAAGATTCAGCATGTGGTGATCATCTTCCAGGAGAATCGCACACCTGATAATTTGTTTCAGGGGCTGTGCATTCCTCCTTATGGCTCCGCCAGCGCCTGCAGCACAAACCCGAGCGCATCCCAGTACGATATTGCCGGCAGCGGGGTGGATTTGACGGGCGCAACCATCACGCTCAGCTCTATCGACCTGGGGACGGCCGGTACCAACGGCAACCCGGACAACTACGATCTGAGCCACGCCCACAGCGCTTTTGTGGACATGTGTCAACTGAACCCGGCCACCGGAATATGCGCGATGGATGGCGCCGACCTGATCCCGGCCTCTTGCACGCCGACCACACCGCCCGTCGCCAACTGCCCACCGCCTCCCGATCCGCAATTTATGTACGTGTATCCGAATGATGTTGCGCCATACCTGACGATGGCCCAGACGTACACGTTCGCCGATCACATGTTCCAGACCAACGAGGGCCCGAGTATGCCAGCGCACCAGTTTATTATTTCGGGGACCTCGGCGCCGTCTGCGGGCAGCGACTTATTCGAGGCGGAGAATCCGGCTGGGGTGAAGAATGCCAATAATAAGACTGGCTGTACCGCTCCTGCTGCGGAATACGTCGAACAGATCAATCCTGCCGGGGTCGAAAGCCCCATCTACCCGTGCTTCGAGCATCAAACTCTTACTGACCTGTTGAACACCGCCAACATTAGCTGGCGCTACTACGCGCCCTCTCCCGGATCGATCTGGACGGCTCCCAATGCGATCCAGCACATGTGCGGACCGAACGCGACCCCGCCGAATGCCACAGCGTGCACGGGATCCGATTGGACCAACAACGTGGTGCTGGCTACTGCCCAGAACTCAGCGCCGGTGCTGACGGATATTATCAACGGCAGTCTCGCCACCGTGAGCTGGGTCATTCCGAATGGCCTGGAATCGGACCATGCTTTGAGCAACGATGGGTCGGGGCCGTCCTACGTAGCTTCAATCGTCAATGCAATCGGAAACAGTTCATACTGGTCGAATACCGCGATCATTCTTACCTGGGACGACTGGGGCGGGTGGTACGACCACGTTGCGCCGCAAGTGCTGGGCGGGCCGAACTGTGCGCAATGGGGTTGCGGATATGTGTATGGATTCCGGGTGCCGATGATCGTGATTTCGCCCTACGCGAAGCCGGCTTACATCTCACACGTCACGCACGACTTTGGGAGCATTTTGAAATTTATCGAGACCAATTGGAATCTGCCGTCGCTGGGGTACGCGGACACGCCTGCTGACGATCTCTCTGACTGTTTCAACTTCAACCAGACGCCGATCGTGTTCCAGACGATTCCTGCGCCGCTGACGGCGGATTACTTCGTGAACGACAGACGGCCGCCGACGGATCCCGATGATGATTGAAGGGACGGCCCGCTAGTCTCCAGCGCTGGTTGCTGGCGCTGGCTCGGGTCTGGTTCGTGAATCCCACCAGGCTTCAAAGCCTTGCCGGGCAAGTTTGAAGATAGTGTTGCGGTTTTCTGAAATCACCTTCCACCAGGCAAAGCGACCGAGCATGGGAAAGTAGATTCCGCGGAAGCAGAGCCGTGCGATCAAGATGTTGATGCGATAGCCGAGCGGCTGGTCGTCGAGCGAGTCCACGGCGTGAGCGATGGCTTTTGCGCCGTAAGCCTGGGACCATCCGTAGTTCACTTCGGCGTGGGCTTCGTTAATGCTCATCTTCAGAGGCGTATGGGCCATGGCGAAGGGGATGAACTCCTGCCAGTGTTTGGGGCGGGTCAGGCGCCCCGAGGCTTCAAGGCGCTTGAGCAGGGGAGTGCCGGGCAAGGGCGTGAGCAAACCGAAAATCGGGAGTCCGGGCGGCCAGGTGCGAACCTGTTCGAGAGTGCGTTCGGCTGCGCCTACAGTATCGTTATCCATGCCGAAGATGAACGAAGTGATGGCATAGACGTTGCGTTGCGCCAGGCGCTGGAGCACGGCGGCGTATTCTTCCGGCTTGTTGAAGCCTTTGTTGACGTCTTTCAGGTTGGCGGGATCAATCGACTCCATGCCGATGAAGACCCACTTCCCGCCGGAGGCGGAGATGAGATCAACGAGTTCCTGGTCGCGCAGGAGATTGGCGCTGATCTGAGCGACCCAATTGACCTGAGCGCCGGCGGCGATGATATCGCGCAGCAGGGACTTGGTGCGTTTCAGGTTGATGGCGAAATTGTCGTCGATGAAAAAGACAGCGATCTGTCCTTTTTCTTTTCTGGCTCGAGCTTTGAGCAGAAGAAGCTCGTTGACGACGCTTTCGTTGGTGCGGAAGCGGATGGAGTCGCCGAAGAATCCGGTCACGGTGCAGAACTCGCAGCCGTAGGGACACCCTCGCCCGGACTCAACGGGAACGATGCGGAACGTTCCCCAGCCCTCGCCAATCTTCTCGAGCCAACGCTTTGCTGAGTGGGGCACGAGGTTGAACTGGTGGAGATCGATGGTGTCCCAGGGAATTACAGGATAGGGTTTGAGGGATGGTTTCAGTTCTTTGCCTGCGGGATCGACCGGCGCGTAAATCTCTTTGAGTTCGCCGCGGGCCGCGTCCTCGACAATGCGCGGCCAGGTGTCGTCGGCTTCGCCGAGGGCGACGGCATCGGAGTGGCGAGGGCCGCCATCGCGGCCGAGGGCCTCGTCTGCCATCTCCGTGACGTGAGGGCCGCCCATGACCACGGGCACGCCGACCGCGCGAACGGCGTCAGCCATGCGATAGGCTTTGGCAATCATGCGGGTCATGGCGCCGATGCCGACCAGATCAATTTTTTGTTCGATGACGTAGCGGGCGATTCCGGCTTCGTCCATGGGTTGAGCGTTACCATCGATGAGTACAACTTGGTGGCCGGGTGGGGTTAGAGACTGTAGCAGGAACATCCAGAGGTGAGGCATAAAATTACGCGTGACCCCGTTGTCGGGGTTGTACAAGAGGATTTTCAATATTTCCCTGATTTCTCGGCGCCCAGAATCGAGCTGCGTGGGAGCGGGTGGTTAGTAGCGGATTCTGGTTTCATCTTACAGCGATTTACTTCTGCCAAATAAAGTATTTGTCGCCGGGGAGAGAAACTGTCCCAAATTGATCACGGGTCTAGTACTTTTGGCCAAACAGGGAAGTGGCCCGATGACTTAGAATAGTGACACCGGCTAACGGGAGTGTCTTAGCGTGCATCTAATGCGCAAGGTAGTGGCAGGATTCCGTTCCGTGCTAAGGAAGACCTTTGCTTGAGAAAATCTTTACGAGGACCGAGAGCTTTATGAAAAATTTGAAGGCTTGTCTCACGCCATGTGTGGTGCTGGCCATGGCTTTTGTGGGCGTGGCGAATGCCATGCCGTTGAATTCGTCGGCGCGGGCGGTGGTGCCTGCTGATCTGCAGCAGTTGATTTCGGTGGATTATAGGGCGCTGAGAGACTCGCCGACGGCGACCGCGCTGAAAACGCAAATCATGGATTCGCAGGAGAGCGTGAAGGAAGCTGAGGCTGCGCTTAAGGGTGTCGGCATCAACCCTAACAAAGATATCGATACGCTCGCCCTGCCCTCGTTCCGCACTCCCAAGCAGGGAGTGAGGATCATCTTTATCGCGAGTGGGCCCTTCAACCAGAAGGCGGTGGTGAAGAAGTTGACCCTGCTGAAGATCAAGGGCACAAAGTACCACACCTCGATTCTTTATCCCATGGATGGCGGTTTTGTGATGACGTTCCTCGACGACAGCACGCTGCTGTTCGGAGAGCCTTCGGCGGTGAAGTTGGGTCTGGACACGCGCGATGGAGAGATCCTGAACATAGACACGAACACCACCATGGCGGAAATGATGTCGGATGTGGACGCGGCTGCTTTCTGGAGCATCCTGGACCAGCAGGGCTCGCAGAATATGATGCGATCGGCGCTGGGCGATGCGGCCAAGATCGCCGACTACGAGACGGTTAAGAAGCGAGTGCTGGGTTCGTATTACACGATGGATTTTACCAGCGGAGTGAATTTTGATCTGACGGTTGTCACCTCGGACTCGATCACGGCGGGGACGCTAGCCATGATGATGAAGGCCGTCATCATGTACAAGAAAAGCAGTGCCTCGCCGGTCGAAAAGGCGGCCATGGATCTGGCCACGGCCGATTCCGACGGGGCGAAGTTTATGGTGCATTTCAAGGACAGCGACGCGCAGTTTCAATCGTTGATGCATTCGCCGTTGTTTGCCGCGATTTCGCACTAAGAGAAACCAATCCACCACAGAGGCACTGAGACACGGAGAAAACCGGGTCTTGGTGCTTTTTTCTTTTAGGTTGGTTATTTTTCTGAGGATTTTTCTTCTCCGTGTCTGGGTGTCTCCGTCGTGAAGCTTACCTTGACTTCCTTGCGGCGCGTTTCTCGCGGGCCCATCCTTCTTTTACAACCTGTCGGGCGCGGCCGACTGCGAGGGCGTCGTCGGGGACGTTGCTGGTGATACACGACGCTGCGCCCACGTAGGCGCCTTTGCCTACGCGCACGGGTGCTACCAGAGTGCTATCGCTGCCGATGAAAGCTCCGTCGCCGATTATGGTGGTGTGCTTCTGAGCTCCGTCATAGTTGCAGGTGATGGTTCCGGCGCCGATGTTTACGCCGGCGCCGATTTCGGCATCGCCGAGGTAAGTGAGGTGGTTGGCCTTCGACCCTTTGCCCAGCTTGATCTTCTTGGTTTCGACGAAGTTGCCGACGTGTGCGCCTTCTCCGATATCGCTACCCGGACGCAGATGGGAATAGGGGCCGAGGACCGCGCTGGGGCCGATGTTGGCCTCGTCGAGAATGCAGCCGGAGCGAATGAGAACGCCGGGGCCGACCTCAGAGTTGCGAATTACTGAGAACGAGCTGATGTGGCAGGCGGCGCCGATGCGCGAGCGGCCGAGGATTTGCACCGAAGGTTCGATTAGCGTGTCGGCGGCGACTTCGACCTCGTCGTCAATCACGCAGGTCGCGGGATAGAAGATGGTGACGCCTTCGGCCATAAGCTGCTGGCACTTCTGCATGCGGATCTGGTGGTCGATGGCTGCGAGTTCCGCGAGAGTGTTGGCGCCGAGAACTTCGTTGGGGTGTTCCGTTTTCCAGACTACGACGCGCCGTTTGGAACGGCGCAGGACGCTGGCCATATCGGTGAGGTAGTACTCGCCGTGGGGGTTGGCGGTGGAGAGCTTCTGGATGTTCGAGAGCAACTGGGGCAGAGCGAAGACGTAGAAGCCGGCATTGATTTCGTGAATTGCCTTCTGGGCGGGGTTGGCGGATTTTTCTTCGACGATGGCTTCGACTTCGGCGCTGCGACTATTTTTGCGAATGACGCGACCGTAGCCGGTGGGGTGGTCAAGGTCGGCGCTGAGCAAGGTCATCGCGGCCTGCTGGTCGAGGTGGAAATTGAGCAGGCGGGCGATGGTTTGAGGCGTGATCTGCGGGGCGTCGCCGGAAAGAACGATGACGTGGTCGTAGGCAGAGAGTGCGGGCTGCGCGACCATGAGAGCGTGGCCGGTGCCGCGCTGGTCGGTCTGCAGGACGAAATTGACGCCGGTATGGGCGACGACGGAGCGGACGCGCTCGGCTTCGTGGCCGATGATGACGAAGACGTCCGCGGGCGGTACGACTTGCGTGGCGGCGGCGATAACCCTGGTCAGGAGCGGCTTGCCGCCGACTTCATGCAGAACCTTGGCCAGCTGCGATTTGAGGCGCGTGCCCTTGCCTGCGGCCATGACGGCGACCGCGATGCGCGGGGCGGAGACGGTGTTAGTTTCGGGAGAAGGTGCGCTCTTGGATTTCTTCATTCGCCCCAATATACCTTGAGCCGGGACGGTACAGAAGTGGTGGCACCTTCCGGGGCAAGTGGCGCAGTTTGGCTTACGCTTTGGGCCGGTTAAGCGGGAGATCCTTCGCTACGCCTGAAAAGCGGCTCCGCTCAGGATGACAGTCTTCGTGTAATTGTCAAACTGCACCGCTACCACCTTTTGGGGCAAGTGGCTATTTCTTACGGTGCGGCGTAGTATTCTCGGGCACAAGCCAGTCACGGCACCGTGAAACATTCGAGCCTAAGGAAGAAAATATGCCCAAATACGTTATTGAGCGCGAGATCCCCGGCGTGGGGAGTTTACCGCCAGATCAGTTTCTGGCGATTTCACAGAAGTCCTGCAGCGTTCTGAAAAACCTGGGATCGCAGATTCAGTGGCTGGAGAGCTATGTCACCGCTGACAAGATTTATTGCGTATACATCGCTCCCAATGAAGCGATGGTGCGGGAACACGCCAAGCAGGGCGGGTTTCCTGCGAATCGGGTTTCGGAAGTGAAACGGATTATTGATCCGACTTCGGCGGAGGGTTGAGGTCGCCGAGCCCGGCGGCTAAAGCCGCGCCTTTCAAAACGGGTCAGAGACCCAGTCCGCCATCTACGGCGAGAATCTGTCCGGTGATGAATTGCGGGGCGGTGGCGAAGAATAGGACTGCGGCGGCGATCTCATCGCCCCGGCCGTTGCGCAGCATCGGGGTCTGCTTGGCCATGCGGCGCATGAAAGCGGCGGCCGATTTCTCGCCTAGATCGATCATGCCGGGCGCGACCGCGTTGACGGCGATTTCTGGGGCCAGGGCTTTTGCCATCACCTTGGTGAGCATGTGCAGGGCCGCCTTCGAAGAGCAGTAATGGGCGTGAGTGGGCCAGGGGCGCAGGCCGCCGAGCGATCCCATGTTGATGATTTTGGCCTCGACTCTGGCTTCGCGATCGCTGCGATCCGGTTCGTTTTCGGCGCATCCATTTCAGGGCTTCGCGCGAGACCAGGAATGGTCCGCGGGTGTTGGAGGCGAACATGGCATCCCATTGGCGCACGGTGAGGCGTTCGAAATCGGCGGTGGCGTAGTTGGCGGCGTTGTTGACCAGGATGTCGATGCGGCCGAGTTCGCGTCCGGCCTCTTTCATCATGGACTTGACGCTGGCTTCGTCGGTGACGTCGCAGTGCAGGGCGAAGGCGCGGACGCCGAGGCTGGTCAGATCGACGACGGTGCGCTGGGCCTCGCGGGCGGAGGTGCGAAACGTGATGGCGACGTCGGCGCCGGCCTGGGCAAGAGCGAGGGCGGAGGCGCGTCCGAGGCGGAGGGCGGCGCCGGTGATGAGGCAGGTCTTGCCGCGCAGAGGCTTGTCGGGATCGTTTATTGTTGCGATCGGTGTGCATGGCGGAATTCTACCTCTTTTCATTTTTATACAATTTCCCAGTGGAATCGGTACCTCGGGAAGGCTACAATCCAGCCGTGCCAGAGTCACGCCAGGTCGTGATTTACTCGCGGAAGGGTTGTCATCTTTGCGAGCTGGTGAAGGAGAGTCTCACGAAACTCTCCCGCCGCGGCGGTTTCACCTGGCAGGAAGTGGACGTGGATAGCGACAACGAACTGCGGCGGCAGTTCAATGACGAAGTTCCGGTGGTGTTCATCGATGGGCGCAAGGCCTTCAAGTACCGCATGGACGAGCGGGAATTTCTGAGGAAGCTGGCGAGCTGACATCGCCAACCATTTCGCAGTGCTGACCGCTTTCCGCTACAATCATCCCCCGCCATGTTGCGCACCAAGCTCTACGCTGATCCCCACAATGTTTTTATGCACGATGCCGTCCTGGCATCGTGCCGCAAGCATCCGGAGAAGACCGCGCTGGTGGATACTTCCTGCGGGCGGCGGCTCAGCTTTGCGGAGTATGGAGAGACGGTGGAAGCGCTGGCGCGCGGGCTGGTTGCGGCCGGATTGAAGCCGGGCGAAGTGGTTGCTATCTTCCTGTGCAATTCGTGGGAATTCTGTACGGTTTATCATGCGGCGACTTTGGCTGGTGGGATTCCGACGCTGCTGAATCCTTCTTATCGCGAGAGGGAAGTGCGGCATCAGTTGGGGAATTCGGGCGCTGCTTTCTTGATTACGGATGGGCCGAATATTGCTGGCATTAATCTTGCGGGACTGCCGAATTTGCGGCGGGTGTTTTGCACGCGAGAGCAGGGAGGCGGAGCCGAGCCGTTCTCCGATCTGTTGAAGCCGGTGAGTGCCACGCTCCCTGAGCCTGATCAAGGGTCAGAAAAAACTCTGGGGGCGCTGCCTTATTCGAGTGGCACGACGGGGCTGCCGAAGGGTGTGATGCTTTCGCATTACAACCTGGTCTGCGAACGTTTATCAGTTTCTGGGGCCGCGCGGGACTCCGCTGAACTCTAATGACAATATTCTTTGTTTTCTCCCGCTTTATCACATCTACGGGTTGAATGTGATGCTCAACCCTTCGCTGATTCTGGGGGCGACGCTGGTGCTGATGCCGCGCTTCGGGGTGCCTCAAGTCACTCAGTTGCTTACGGAGGAGTCGATCACGATGATGCCGCTGGTCCCTCCGGCGATGAATGCTCTGTGCCTGGCGGCGGAGGCGGGACAGTTTCCGAAGAATCACAAACTGACCTGGGTGAAGTCGGGAGCGGCGCCGCTGGCTCCGGAACTTCCGCGAAGATTTACGGCGCTCACCGGCATTCTGGTGTGTCAGGGATACGGCATGACGGAGGCGTCGCCGGTGACGCATTCGAGTTTTCTGGAGCCGGAACTTTACCGGCCGGATTCGATCGGGCATCCGCTGGCGCAGACGGAGTGCCGGGTGATTGGGACGGAGAATCCGGCAGCTTCGGCGGAGAGTGCCGAGGAAGTTCCTACGGGCGAGCCCGGGGAGCTGGTGATGCGCGGACCGCAATTCATGCAGGGTTACTGGAAAGAGCCGGAGGCGACTGCTGCCGTGTTGCGCGATGGATGGTATTGGTCGGGCGACGTGGTCACGCGCGACGCCGAGGGTTTTTACCGCGTGGTCGACCGGCGCAAGGAGATGATCAAGTACAAAGGTTTCCCGTGGCGCCGGCGGAGGTGGAAGCGGTGCTGCTGGAGCATCCGGCGGTGCGGGAGTGCGGAGTGGTGGGACGTCCCGATGCGGAGGCGGGCGAGATTCCGGTGGCGTTCGTTGCCTTGCGCGATGGGTTTGCGGACTGCCGGAAGATGGAAGATGAGTTGTGCGCATTCGTCGCCGACCGGCTGACTCATTACAAACAGCCGCGGGAGGTGCATTTTGTGGAGGCCGTCCCCAAGACGGCCTCGGGAAAGATTCTGCGGCGCGAGCTGCGGCAGTTGATTCGCTGAGTCGGCGGGATCGACGGCTGACGTTCCTTCGTTTCTGAAGGCAATTCAAAAAAAGCAATTCCGGCTATCGACTTTGGCGATCTGCATCCCATTGCTCTCCAGGTAGACTTGCTGTAGTATCTCTGCCCCATGGTCCGAATCGTGCTGCTGTTCCTGCGCCGCTTGTGGCTGCCGCTGGTGGTGTTTGCCGGCTTCAGCCTGATGTGCGTGCTGGTGTACCGGCATCTGGAGGGGCTGAACTGGCAGGATGCGCTGTTCTGGATGATCCAGCCGCACGCCATCGATGCCAGGCGGGTGCACAATGCGACCAAGCTGTTCTCGATCTTTGTGTATGCGGGCGTGTTTGGGTTTCAGATCTGGGTGGCGGAGCGGGTCGCGGTTACGATCTTCAACCGGCAGGGGATGGAGGCCTGGAGAACCATGGTCAACGACGTGAGCATCGAGAAACTGCGCGATCACTTCATCATCTGCGGCTACGGGCAGGTGGGCCGGACGGTGGTCGACCAGCTCAACCGCCTGAAGATTCCTTTTGTGCTGATCGAGACCAATGAAGGGCTGTGCCGCGAACTGCTGAAGGACAAAGTGCTCACCATTCAGGGCGATGCCAAACGGCATGACGTGCTGCAGTCGGCCGGGATCGAGCACGCGCGCGGCGTCTGTATTGTGATCGACAATGACGCGGACAATCTTTACATCACGGTGACGGCGAAGGCGCTGAACCCGAAGGCGCGCATCATTACTCGGGCCGGACAGTCGCGCTACGCGCAGGCGATGCGCAATTCGGGGGCGGATGAGGTGATCATTCCGGAATACGAAGGCGGATTGATGACGGGACGGATGATTGCCAAGTTTTATCCGGATTCGCATCCGAATCTGGTGTGAGGGGACGCTACTTTGCTGTGCCGCTTTCGTCCGCGATTTTCTTCGTAGACAGGAAGCTCCAGATGGTTTCGTTGGCGTTGAGGGCGTTGCTGGTTTTACCGACCTCTTTTTCGCTCATGTATTGCTCGCCGCCGGGCCAGGTGTTGCCGCCGTCCTTGACGGCATAGAGCACCACTTGAGCATTGCCCTGGCAGCCGCTGAAAGTAAAGGTTTTGCTTTCCTTCTCTCCTTTTTGCAATGGCTGGATCTTCTCTTGAGCCG
This sequence comes from uncultured Acidobacteriaceae bacterium, assembly GCA_963743115.1. Classification (GTDB taxonomy): domain Bacteria; phylum Acidobacteriota; class Terriglobia; order Terriglobales; family Acidobacteriaceae; genus Sulfotelmatobacter. Next base: position 214,207 of record CAVUOM010000008.1, read on the forward strand.
GCTTTTCGTCGCAGCGGTCGAACTTGGCCCAGGTCTTGGCGCTGTCTTCGGCGGAGAGCACGTGGAACTGGCCCGGCTTGTAGGTGCCGCCGCCGTAGGGAACGATGGGGTCATCGGTGCCGTTGATGAATAGCGCGGAGCACGGGTCGCGCCGGCAGACAGATCATCGTCTTCGGCAGTGCCGCGCCTACCGGAGCGATTGCGGCGATGCGATCGGCCATTTCGCAGCCCATGCGCAGCGCCATGAATCCGCCGTCGCCCAAACCGGTCGCGTAAATGCGGTGAGTGTCTACTGAGTACTTGAGGGCGAGCTGGTCGAGCATCTGGTTGAGAAAAGCAACGTCGTCTGCGGGCTCAGGCCTGTTCCGGTTCTGATCAGGATTCTGTCCTCCGCTCTGCCCCCCCGGGGCCGCCTCCCCGGGATAACCGCCGCCACCGCCCGGATAGCCACCGCCACCGGGATACCCTCCACCACCCATTCCTCCGTGGCGTCCGTAGCCGCGGCGGGGCGCCATTGCCGGCTGCTCCGGGTGCACTCCAATATTCCACCGGCCGCGCGTGGGGTTGGGATAGACCGTAATGATGCCGTTCTTATCTGCGGCGAGCTGGTCAAAGTGGGTGAGACGCTGCATGTCGTCGGGTACCTGGTTTTGACCCGGCAGGAGAACCACGACTGGATAGTGCTGCTTTGAGTCGTAGCCCCTGGGTAGATGCACTACGAAATTGCGGGAAAGGTTGTCGACCTCTATCTTTTCTTGGACGTCCTGCGCCCGCAAAGGAAGCGCGAACAGCATCCCGCGAGGCAAGCGGTGACGCACATCCGGCGCAGCAAGAACCACCGGTGCAATTTGGTTCTCGTTCTTTCAAGCCTCATCTTGGGAGTACCCCTTCGAAGCTTCATGTTCGCAGCTGGGCTGGTCCGCCAATCGCTAAGAACCAGTAGTTTAAGCTGAGGTTGCTAAGCGGATGGTGAGAGATTTGCAAAGTTTTGTAAGCTGAAGATTCGGAAGAGCGGAACTTTTTCCTTAGGACCGCGTAAATAGAGATGACGATGCGCCGCTGTAAACGGCGCTGGATGGAAACTCAGGAGGTTTTATGGACGGAAACATCGTAGGACTGGCGGCGGTGGTCATGATCTTTGGGATCCCGATGGCGGCGATGTATACGTTTTTCCGGGTGCGCAAACTGCGTAGCGAAGAGCGGCTGGCGGCCATTGCGCGCGGCATGGAAGTACCGATGCAAGCGGAACTCTCGGAAGCGGCGCGTTCGCGGCGGTCGGGGATTCTACTGGTAGCCGGGGCGCTTGGCTACATCGCGACCTTCGTTCTTATCGGACGCGTTGAGCCTGATGCAATGATCGCGGCTACGTTCGGTGTGATTCCGCTGGCGGTAGGGATCGGCTTCTTTGTGGATCACGCGCTGATTCGGCGGGACGCGAAAGCGCACTGAAGCATCCGGTGGTCAAGCATATTTAACGACCGGTTAGAAACTTGTGTTGGGCGTCGGTCAGGGGAACGACGCTGAGCCTTCCTTGGCGCACCAGCGGGGAATCGGCGAAGAGCTTATTCGCCTTCACCTCGGCCAGCGTCACCGGCTTGGCGATGGGCTTGCCGACTTTAATCTTCACCTGAGGATTCCTGGGGTCGCTGTCGTCGACCGATACGACGGTCGCGGTTCCTACTGCGCTCTTCTCATCCCCGGTGTGATAAATGATCAAGTTGTCGTCCGCCTTCATAGCGCGCAGGTTCTTAACGGCGACGGGATTGGTGACGCCGTCCCACATCGTCGTGTTGTCGCGCTGTAGATCGGCGAAGGAATATACCGACGGTTCGGTCTTAAGAAGGTAGTTCATGGGCAAGATTTTACTCGTGCACCGCTATTCCTGCTCGTCATCTCCGATCGGCTGCCCGGGCGGGGCGGCGACGTCGGTTGCCGGCACGAACTTCTCCGGATCTTTCTCGAAGGCTTCGATGCGAGCGATGGCGGCGGTCCGCACGGCCTTTTCTTCGGGAGATTCCGGCGCTTTGGTCGCCTGAGTGGATATCCACGACCGAAGAGACAATGCCTCGGCGCGGGCCTGAGCGCGAGCGTCCGGCGAAGCGCTACCGTTTGCCGCCAGCGCAAGCAGATGTTCCACCGTTGCAGCTTCGGTGATGCGCTGCGTTTCAGCCCCCAGACCGGTGGCGCGCGGCGCTTTCCAGGTAGCCTGGAACACCGCTTCGATTACTTGATTGAGACTGGGATCCGCGGCGTTGCGGGCGTGATACTCGACCAGCCGCGAAGCGCGCTGGGGGTCAAAGAGGAGCGTGAGGGTAAGACCAGCGGCAGATTCCGCCGCTCCGGCCGGATCAAACGTTAGGCCGGTGTGTCCGCCGAACGATTCGACGGTTCTTGGATAGCCGAAAGCGCGCGGGGGTAGCATTCGCAGCAGCGACTCAGGCAGGGTCAGAGTTTCGGGGGAGAGCGTTTTTAGCACAGCGTCGAGCGCCTTTTGCTGGTTTGCCGGATCGACGATTTTGGTTACGAGTTCGCCGTCGCCGCGAAGCGCGTAGCGATAGTCGAGACCTCCGATTTCTTTGGCGGCAGCTTCGGTCTGATAGCGATGCAGCAGATAGAGAGGAACCAGAGTGTCTTCGAGTTCGGACATGGGCCGATCGGGCTGAATCGCATCTTCGCCGAAACGCGCCAGGGCCGCGGCTCGAACCTTGAGAATGCGATTGAGTTCCGCTGCCGGGTCCGGGCCATTGTCCCAGAGGTGGGCATGAGGATGAGCGCTGCCGAGCGGTCGCGCATCGGCGTCGGTGATGAAATACAGGCCGCTTGCCTGGGCCGTGTTCAGGATGTTGTCGAGGGCCGTGCGCTCGTCAGTGCCCGGAGCGAATTGCGAATAGCCGTATTCGATCGATATTTTATCCCAAGAGCCGATCCCTCTGGCGTAGGCGTGCGACAGATCGGGCTTGCCGCTGGCATCGAGTGTGATCCAGGGATGGGGATAGTCCATGACCGAGGTGCCGGGAGCGATGGAACTCGCGGCGAAGTTGTGGGCCAGGCCTAAGGTGTGGCCGACTTCGTGGGCGGCGAGTTGCCGCAGCCGGGCCAGCACCATCTCGCGCATTTCGGGTGAGACGGGCTCGCCTTTCTTGTAGGGCGCGAGCAGTGCCTCGGCAATCATGTAGTCCTGGCGGGAGCGCAGGGAGCCGAGAGTCACGCGACCTTGAATAATTTCGCCGGTGCGAGGATCGGAAACCGTGGTTCCCATTGACCAGCCGCGGGTTGAGCGATGCACCCACTGGATCACGTTGTAGCGCACGTCCATGGGATCGGCGCCCGGCGGCAGCACTTCGACGCGAAAAGCATTCTTGAAGCCGGCAGCTTCGAAAGCCTGGTTCCACCAGCTTGCGCCTTCGACGAGCGCGCTGCGAATCGGCTCAGGTGCACCCGGGTCAACGTAATAGACGATCGGTTTTATCGGCTCGCTCACGGCTGCGCTGGGGTCTTTCTTGATCAGGCGATGGCGCTCGATAAGGCGCACATCGAGAGGTGAGCCAAGTGGAGCAGAGTAGTCGCGGTAGCTGGTGTCGAAGAAGGCTGAGCGCGGATCGAAAGCGCGCGGCTGGTAGCCATCGTCGGGCAATTGCACGAACGAGTCGTGTTCTCGCAATGTCACCGCATGGGGATCCGGAGTTACGGTCGCTACCAGCGAGTGTTCGGCCGGGTGTTCGGTGGTGAAAGTCAGAATCGATTCGAATTCTGTGTTGAGGGGAAAGTTTTTCGTGTTTTCCAGCGCAAAGGCGCTGCGCTCTTTGTCCAGCTTGTAGGCACCTTGTTTCGTATCAGCAAGTTGTTCGGCCACGCCGAACGAATCTCCCAGAAGAAAGTCGGTCGCGTCGATCAACACTGCGCCATCCTCTTCGGCTTCGACCTTGAAACCGGCGAGAACGGACTCTGCAAAAGATTGTTTCACGGCCAGTTGTTCCATGGGATTGGCGGAGGACGAACGGTAATCCAAATTCGGAGCGACCAGCAACACGCGGGGGCCGACACGTGTGAAGTGCACAATCCGTTCCTCGCCCAACCGGCCGCGGTCGAGCCCAATGTCATTCGATCCCAGCCCGTAAGGCAGGGAAACCACCAGCAGGAAATCCTGGTCGAACTTGTTGATCCGCAGAAAAAGTTTTCCAGTCTTTGCGTCCCATGCGGTTGGGAACAGGCCGTCCGCCGCCTTCATGCCAGCGATGCGATCGTGGATGGTTGGAGTGGATTCCGGATTTGCGGCAGAAGAAATAGCGGTCGAAAGAATTACGCAAAGCGTAAGCAAGAACAGGTTGCGGCGGATGGGCATGGTCACCTCCAGGCAAGGCTGGAGTACGACACTAACATTTCCTTCAACGGCGCTGCCAGAAAATTTGTTCTAACCGCGTGGAACCGCAGGTCGGCTACTGAGGCTTGGCGTTAGGATCGGGAGGGGGCGTCTTGTCGTCTTTCTTCTCGTCTGGGTGAGCCTGATAAATGGAATACTGGCCTTGCGGACGTTTCAACTTGATGGTGAAGTCTACCTTAGGCTTATCGATCTCGTAATCTTCGCCGAAAGTCTGGAATCCGGAAGCCAGCACCTGCACGCGGAGCGCACCATAGGGAACGCCCTCAAAACTGGTCTTGCCTTCGGCGTCGGTCTTGAGCTCGAGTCCGCCCCGGCTCTGTTTTCCGTGAGAGTTGACCGGGTGCATGATGACGGCGGCGCTGCGAATCGGTTTGCCATTGTCGTCTTTAATAACGAGAAAATTCAGGATCGCGGTCGGTTCGTCGACCTCGTCCCTCTGCGCGACAGCCGTGCCGAGAAACGCGGAAGCCGATAGCAGGCCGGCCAGCATCCAAATCGTTATCTTTATCGTTCTCATCCTCACCGATTTCATATCTCGACATTCTAACGAGTGTGGCTGGTGCGGGAAAGCATGAAGTGCAGCGTAAGCCGGCTTAAACTTCTCCATCGGACCGGCTTTCGCGCGCCGCTCTCCTGGTCCGGGCTTTCCCAGTCTGGGTTGGAAGTTGCACCAAGTCGCTGGCGACCCGGGCCGTGTTGTGGCGCGCCACCCCGGCCTCTTCCAGGTAGTCTCCAAGAACAGGGATCACGCCCAGAGCCTCGATGGCATCGAGATCGGCAACGATCTGGCATGCACCCTCTAGCGCGTATTTGGCTGCGAGTTCGCTGGAAACTGGCGTTCGATTGATCAGCGCATAGTCGAAGATCTGCTGGCGAGCGTGGCTATTGAGAGCGCGGATATGGTCGGCCGCGGTAAGGCCCAGGCTCTCGTTGGCCTGAGTCATCAGATTGCAGATGTAAACCTTGGTGGCCGGCGAGGTGACGATGGCCTCAGCGATGCCGTGCACCAGCAGGTTCGGTATGAGGCTGGTGAACAGAGAGCCGGGACCGATGCTGATGATATCGGCGCGGGCGATGGCGTCGAGTGTCTGCGGCATAGGATCGACATTTGGCGGAACCAGGAACAATTCCTGGATGCGTCCTTTGCTGGCTGTAATCTTTGTTTCTCCGCGGACGCGGGCACCGTCCTCCATCAGCGCTTCGAGTTCGATGTTGGAAGTGGTGGCAGGATAAATGTGGCCACGCGTGACTAGAATCTCCGAAGACAGGCGCACTGCTTCAGAGAAGTCGTGGGTGATGGAGGTCAGCGCGGCCAGAAAAAGATTGCCAAAGCTGTGACCTTCGAGGCCGGATCCTTTGTCGAAGCGGTGGCGGAAGAGCTGGGAAAGCAGAGCTTCGTCTTCGCTGAGGGCGACGATACAGTTGCGGATGTCGCCGGGAGGAAGCATGTTGAGTTCTTTGCGCAGGCGGCCGCTCGAGCCGCCGTCGTCGCTGACGGTGACTACGGCACAAAGATCGCGAATAACGGGTGTACCGGGAGGGGCCGCGGCCAACTCTGCCGGGGTGAGAGCGAAACGTTTCAGTCCTTTGAGCAGGGTAGAGAGACCGGTGCCGCCGCCGATGGCAACCACGCGGAGACCACGCTCGCGCGCGGTCTTCTCCAGGGTCAACAGATCAGCGATTCTGGTTTCCATCTGAGGATCGGGTGCGCCGATCTAATTGCGTTTTCCGTCGATCAGTCTGCGTTGATCAGTCTGTGCCGATCAGAACGATTCGTCTTCCCGGAAAGAGCCTTCCGGCGAAGAGTCGGCCGCTGGATCCGGGTACAACAGCTCGGTAAAGCGGGGGTCTTCGGCCAGGTTGTGGAAATCGGAGTCGTTACGCGCCTGGTAGCGCAGGCCGGAATTCAGGCGCAGAGCCTCGTCCAGATGCTTGAGAGCGTCCTCCACATGGCCCGTCAGACAATCGAGCGCTGCTAAACCGTAGATGACGAAATCAGTCTTGGGCGCCTGTTTCAAGAGCTTCTCGATGTGCTCGCGGGCGGTGACGTAGTCTCCGACGTTCATAAGAGAAACGGCGTAGTCGTAGTGCTCCTCTACGCTCTTGAACTGCTGGGACGTCGACCGCTCGAGGTGCTGGTTGCAGATGCTGAGATGGATCGCAGCCCTGTCGGTCAGCTCCTTGCTGGGTCCGGCGAGCACCTTCTGGAACAGCGGTTTCGCCTTCTCGAACTTGTGTTCCTGCAAAGCCCGCAGCCCGGCCTCGTAATTCTGCAGGGCCTGAGTGACGCGCGGGTCGTCCGCAATGGATGACTTCTTTGGATTAGCCTTTTGAGCCATATGGAGAATTTTTCCTGTGCTCGTCGTAATAGGGACTCCTTAGCTCCTGAAACTCGAAGAGCCGACACACAAGTATCACTCAAAGAGCGGGTATTGGGCAATTCGGCAGAGTCCAGTGCCAAGTAGCGAGTTGCGAGTCCTGAGCAAAATCGCGATGCATGGGCTCAAGGATCTAGGCCGGCGAACCTCCTCGGGCTCGCATCTCGCCTCCAGGAATTGCAGCAATGCGGCTTCAGAAAGACTCCATCAACATTCCAAAACGGGAAGCCATCGCGTGAATAGGCCCATCTGGTGCGGCTGAAATCCTTGTGCTCATGCTGCGCGGGAGTTAGCTTGCGAAATAGAGGCAAGCAATCGCGTCCACTTTGTAGCCGGAGAAGAAGGATGGAAGTCATGCGTAGATACAGCAATTGCAGGATCGGGTTCGCAGCATTCCTACTGCTCGTGTTCGCCACCGGGTGCAGCGACCACGACAAGCCCGGCGAAAACCCGACCGTGACGGCGCCAACTGTGAGTTCGGTGGCTCCTCTGGATGCTGCCAGCGGCGCGTGTTCAAGCACAGTCGTTACCGCTACCTTCAGCGCGGCGATGAATCCCGCCAGCATCGATGGCGTGACTTTCACCTTGACGGGGCCTGGCACTGCTGCCGTTGCCGGAGTGGTCAGCTACAGCGCGTCCAGCAACACCGCAACCTTTACGCCGACAAGCACTCTCGCGCTTGGCACAATCTATACAGCCACGATCACGACCGGCGCCACAGATGCGTACGGGATCGCCCTGGCCAGTAACTACGTGTGGGCTTTCACAACCGGCACCAGCCCCTGCGCGCCGCCCGCTGTGGCTTCCGAGATTCCCGCCAATGCTGCGACCGGTGTCTGTCCCGCGACGGTTGTGACCGCGACCTTCAGCGAAGCCATGAATGCGGCGACCATCAGTGCCACAACCTTTACGTTGGCCGGGCCAGGCACGACTGCAGTGGCAGGCGCAGTCTCCTACGCTGGATCTACCGCGACCTTCACACCATCCAGCGCTCTCGCCCTGAACACGGTCTATACCGCGACGATTACGACCGGGGCTCAAGATCCATCGGGGAACGCGTTAGCCGCCAACTTCGTGTGGACTTTCACCACGAGCACCACGGCATGCGCTGCTCCCACTGTGGTTTCGGTAGCTCCTGCGAATGGAGCAACTGCCATCTGTCCCAATACTTTATTGACCGCGACTTTCAGCGAAGCGATGCAGTCTTCCACCATCAACGGCACAACGTTTACGTTGACGGGGCCCGGAACCACGTCCGTGCCGGGAACAGTTACATACGTTGGGTCAAGCGATGTCGCGACCTTTAGTCCGACCAGTCCTCTCGCATTGAACACCTTGTACACGGCAACGATCACGACTGGGGCTCAGGATCTGGCCGGCGATCCACTGGCAAGCGACTACGTATGGACCTTCACCACATCCCCCACCACATGCGCGACGGCCGTGCCGTTGGGAACGGCCTGCATGTTTGGAATTCTGGCCGCTACCCCGGCCGTCGCGAATAGTGGTCCCACTGACGTTACCGGAGATGTGGGAATATGGCCTGCATCTGCGATCACCGGCTTCCCGCCGGGAACGCTGACCGGCACGGAATACGCTGGCGACGCGACTGCCCAGACCGCGCAGGCAGATTTGACCACGGCGTATAACTTCGCCGCGGCTGCGCCGGGCGGAGCCATCCTCACTGCGGACATCGGCGGGCAAACGCTCGTTCCGGGAGTTTACAAGACGACCAGCGGCCAGCCTTCGCTGGGAATCACCGGGAACCTTACCCTGAGCGGCAATGGTGTCTACATCTTCCAGATCGTCTCCACCCTGACCACGGCGGCGAACAACAGCGATGTCATTCTCAGCGGCGGCGCCACGGCCGACAACGTGTTCTGGCAGGTTGGCAGTTCAGCGACGCTCGGAACTACCACAACCTTCGCCGGAACCATTATGGCGGAGGCGACCGTCTCGCTTGACACCGGCGCAACGCTGAATGGCAGAGCGCTGGCCCTGACGGGCGCGGTCACATTGTTAAGCAATCCCGTGAATGTACCTGCCTGTCCGTAAAGAAGGGCGTTGTGCGATGAGGTTCGCGTGAAGCCGGTCCGTTGGCGGGCCGGCTTGGCGGCGGGATTTCACGTTATCGAAGTTCGGATTGGAACGCAGATGAAAGTTCGGAAGGAGTCGGCACATGTCGTTTCATTCTCATAACTCTCGTGGCCAGGTTGCAGCGATGCGGCTGGCGGTGCTTGCCACGCTTTGTGGCGTTGCCACACTCGCGGCGGCGCAGGATCCACCCACTCCGAAGTGGGAGCTTTTCGGTGGATACTCCTTCGTCTATTTCGGCGCAGATGCGCGCGGTCTGCTTCCGGGCGGGATCATCCCGGTAAACAGTCTTGTGGAATCGAATCCGCGGGGTGCAGGCGCCAGCATCACTTACAACTTTAACCGCTGGTTGGGATTGACCGGCGACGTCAGTGGCGATTTGAGCAGCGGCGAGAGTGGCGTCGAAATGCGAATCGACGACGCCGAATTGTTTAATTTCTCCGGCGGACCGAAGCTTACTTTTCGCAAGCGGCGTTTTTCGCCGTTTGCCGAAGCTCTTGTAGGCGAGCACCGGCTGGCCTCAGAACTTTTTCGAAGCGATTACGAAGTCGGCTTCATGGCTGGCGGCGGTCTCGATCTGAACTTGAACCGGCATTTCGCCCTGCGTCTGATCAGAGCCGATTACGTCTACTCGAATCATCAGTATGGTTCGTCGATGGTGGTTCCAACGACCGATATCCGAGGGGCGAGGCTGCAAAGTGGCCTGGTGTTTACGTGGGGTGGTAAACGCGTCACAACGCCAGCTACCGCCGTGTGCTCCGTGCAGCCTAGCGAGGTCTTCGCCGGTGAGCTTGTGACCGCGACCGCCGAGGGATCTAATTTCAATCCCAGGCGTACCGTCGCGTTTATCTGGAGCGGTTCCGGGGTGAAACCCGGCGAAACCCGTGCGTCAACCCAGATTGACACCACCGGCTTGCAGGCAGGCGCTTACGAAATTACTGCCAGCTTGAGCGATGGCAGCCAAAATGGTGTCGCCTCCTGCAGCGCCAGGTTCATTGTGAAAATGCCGCATCCGCCGGTGATTTCATGCTCGTCCGATCCGGCGAGCGTGCCGATGGGCGGAACCTCGACTATTACTGCGACCGCCAGCAGCCCCGATGGCCGCCTCTTAAGCTACAACTACACGTCCAGCGCAGGAAACATTTCAGGCAACACTTCCACCGCTATCCTCAACACCGCGGGCGCAGAGCCCGGCACCATCATGGTGACCTGCAGCGTAAGCGATGATCGCACTCTGCCGCTCACGGCATCGGCCTCAACCACGGTGTATTTGCAAGCTCCGCCACCTCCACCCCCGTTGCCCGATTTTGTTGCCATCGAGAAGAGGCTGGCTCTGCATAGCGTTTATTTTGCGACCGCGAAGCCGACGATCGAGAATCCCGACGCCGGCCTGCTCGCCAGCCAGGAAAAAACTCTGACTGCGCTTGCTGGTGACTTCGTGAACTATCTCCGGGCCAAGCCGGACGCCCGCCTGACGCTCGAAGGCCATGCTGATCGGCGCGGTTCGGTGGAATACAATCAGGGGCTCTCCGAGCGGCGGGTTGACCGCGTCAAGCGCTTCCTGGTCGAACAGGGCGTGCCTGATGCTAACATCCAGACCAAGGCATTCGGCGAGCAAGAAAACCTCACCGAACGGCAGGTAAAAGATGCTGTGGAACGGAATCCAGAACTCACTCCGGAAGACCGACAGCGAGTACTCAGTAATATGAGGATGATCATCCTCGCCAGCAATCGCCGCGTGGACATCACTCTGAGTAACTATGGCCAGGCAGCGCAGCAGTCCGTCCGCGAGTATCCCTTCAATGCCGCGGATTCACTGACGCTGCTCCAGGAAGAACAAACGAAGAAGACCATCGGCCCGGTGAGGAGAAAGGCAAAACCGAAGGCTCAATAGCGAGCAAAGCCGAAGGCGCAATGAAAAAGGGCCGGCCGAGTGCATCGGCCGGCCCTTCTTTTTCCCTCAGCAAATAGATTCTGCCGGGTTACGCTAAACACCCCTGGACTCGTTGTTAGTTAATCGACGCAGCCGATTCAAGGTCGATCGACTTCCACTCGCCTTTGATGATTCCGGCACGAATCTGCGCGGCGCTCTTGCCTTTCTTGTGCTGCTGATAAGAGTAGTAGAGCTCTTTCAGGCAGGTCGAGCACCGGGCTCCGTGCGTGTTCTCATAACAGCTGTGCAGGCTGTTGTGGCCCATACGGTCGCAATAGCAGTAGCAGGGCTGCTGGTGTAGCACGGCCGGAATCTTCGCCGCCAATTCATAAGCATGCGTCTGATACGCATACTGCGCGTCCGCTCCCCAGAGGTCGGCCTTGGTGAGGATGGCAGGGAGTTTGGTGCCTTTGGGAGGCGGCCCGGCGTTATAGGCTGGGATGCCGCCCTCATCTTCCTGAGCGGGCCATTGCGCTGACACGGTGAGGGTCACGGTTAACAGAAAAATCAGGGTCAGGGCGCGGTGAGCGTATTTGTTTTGGAATAGGCGGCTCGGTGTCATGCACGTCTCCTCGAGGAGGTATTTTAACCTGCTTTCGACCCGAGTAGTGAGGGTGGGCCGGTTGGTACAAATCGCCGCCGGCGGAGCCAATCTGTATACAATAGAGTCTCGATGCCCGACAGGCCAATCACCGAGGCGGGAAACAGGCAGGCGCCGTCCCTTCCTGCGACGGAGCCAGCCGGGCCGAACTTTGGAGTGCAGAACTCTGGAGTGCGTTTGCGGCCGGCCTTCGGAGTCTGGCTGAGGGACCTGTTGCTCTCGCTGGCGATTTCAGCTTTCATCATTGTGTTTATTTACCAGCCCGTGAAGGTCGAAGGCACCAGCATGATGCCGTCGCTGGAAGACCAGGAGCGAATCTTCGTCAACAAGTTTGTCTACCGCTTGGAGCCGATTTCGCGCGGGGATATTGTGGTGTTTCGTTATCCTCGGGATCCCTCGAAAAGCTATATCAAGCGTGTGATCGGAGCAGCCGGGGATCGCATCCGTATCGACGGTGGGCAGGTGTATGTGAACGGCGAAGCGCTGGATGAGGATTACGTCCCGCCCGCCTATGCCGACTCGCGTTCGTATCCGGAGACGGTTGTGCCCGCGGACAGCTATTTCGTGCTGGGGGATCATCGGTCAATGTCGAATGACAGTCGGGATTTCGGTCCCGTGAACCAGAGTTATATTTACGGTAAGGCCGTGTTTGGCTACTGGCCAATGGATAAGCTAGGCAGAGTGCGATAAGAAATCTGCTCGGTCAACTTTCAGCGTCTTTTATTTTCGTGTGCGCTTCCCTCATTTCGCGATGCCGCTACACTCTACCCTTCTCTGATTTCGCGCGGAAACGCCTATGAAGCCTCTCGCCTATACTTCGCCATACTGCTGGTTGTTCTGGGCCATATTCCTTTATTGTTACGGCCCAGAATTTGCCTTGGTCAGCCGTTCTCGCCCAGCTAAAGGTGAGCGGACGGATCGCGGTTCGATGGGTTTAATCGTGCTCGCCGGATGGATCGGATCGATCGGAGCTTTCGCCGTGGCTTCGAACGCTCGGTTTGCGATTACACAAAATCGAAAGATATGGTTTGCAATTGGCCTCGCCGTGTTATTGCTTGGCCGGCTCCTGAGAAAACACTGCTGGAAGATGCTTGGCCAGCACTTTACGGGCGACGTGAAGGCCTCGGCCGATCAACCGGTCATTGACAGGGGCGCCTATCGTTGGGTCCGGCATCCCTCCTACACCGGCGGCGTACTCATGTATTTCGGAACCGGCCTCGCGTTGACGAACTGGCTCAGCGCCGTGATCATGACGATTTCCAGTGCGGCCGGTTACATCTATCGCGTGTATGTCGAGGAGAAGGCTTTGCAGGCGAACCTCGGCGGGCGGTATCAGGAGTATATGCGGCGAACCAAGCGGTTCGTGCCCTTCGGGTTTTGATGAATTCATTTTTTCCACACAAAATTCCTGCGTGAGGGCCTTTCCTCGCTTGGCCTTGAAGCATTTCCCTGATAAAATCTTTAAAATCCACACACCGGAGCGAGAATGCAAGCTATCCTTGCGCTGGAAGACGGGCGAGTCTTCCGAGGCAAAGGCTACGGCGCCAAAGGCGAATGCTACGGCGAAGTCGTTTTTAATACTTCCATCACTGGCTACCAGGAAATCTTCACCGACCCTTCTTATTCAGGACAGATTGTTGTCCTGACCAATCCTCAGATCGGCAACTACGGCACCAATCAGGAAGACAACGAAGCTACCCGTCCGTGGATCGAAGGCCTGATCGTGCGCGAGTTCTCGAAAGTGAGCTCGAACTGGCGTTCGCAGCAGGTCGCTGAAGAATATCTGGAGCAGTTTAAAGTGCCGGTACTTTCGGATATTGACACGCGGGCGCTGGTGCGGCACTTGCGCGATCACGGCGTGATGCGCGGCGTGGTCTCAACGCTTGAGAGCGATGCGGAGAAGCTGGTGGTCAAGGCGAATTCTATTCCGAAGATGGACGGGACAGACTTGGCGAAAGTGGTGAGCACCAAGGGACCGTATGTGTGGGAAGTGGGTGAGCGTTCGCACGAACCGGTGGCTCAGGTGGGCGTGAAGGATGAGCCTGCGCGCTTTCATGTAGTGGCTTACGACTTCGGGATTAAACAAAATATTCTGCGGAAGCTGCGCGGCGAGGGTTGCCGGGTGACCGTGGTTCCGGCACAGACGCTCGCGGAAGATGTGATGGCCCTGAAGCCAGACGGAGTTTTTCTGTCGAATGGTCCAGGCGATCCGGAGCCTTGTACATATGCAGTGGACAGCATTCGGCGGCTGATGGGAAGAATGCCGATCTTTGGTATTTGTCTGGGACATCAACTTGTCGGCATCGCGCTGGGCGGAAAAACCTTCAAGCTGAAGTTTGGGCACCATGGGGGGAATCATCCGGTGAAGCAGTTGAAGAGCGGCAAGATCGAGATCACGGCGCATAACCACAACTTTGCGGTGGATCCGGACTCGCTGCCCGCGAGCGAAGTCGAGTTGACGCATATCGACTTGAACGACTCGACTCTCGAAGGTTTGCGGCACCGGAATCTGCCGCTGTTTAGCGTGCAGTATCACCCCGAGGCCGCGCCGGGGCCGCATGATTCGCATTATCTGTTCAAGGATTTCGTGACGATGATGGAGGAGTGGAAAGGGTGAGAACGTCATCGGTTGTGGATACCGAGCCCAAGGGGCGAACTCTGGGTTGGGTTGCTCGACGGCTATTACTCTATATCGGTTTGGCGTTCGCCTCGCTCACGGTATTTGCGTTGTTCTTTGCCCTGACGGTTCGGCTAGGTATTACGGACAAAATTAACGGCTGGTTTAGAGGTGGTTGGGTCGGATTCTTGGTGTTCACTGCTTTGCTCTTCTGGGTCACAGTGCGGCAATCGAGACGACGCTGGCGACACTGGAGTTTCTGGTTCGCCATCACCTGCCTGCTGACGATTCATTGCCTTGCGTTCGTTGCCATCTTACGGATATATCCGGACTGGCGCGCGATTTGGTTCTGGCCTATTACCGTTGTGGAGGCCGGCATATTCGGTGTCACGCTACCGTGGTTGTTTCCGGAAAGGCAAGCCAGGATTAAGGGAGATGCATAGCTTTGAAAAGCGTGCCTTTAAGGCGCTCCGTGATAGATGGGGTCAAGAGACACTGTCATCCCGAGCGGAGAAGGTCGTCCGCGAAGCGGACGATCTTCGCAGTCGAGGGACCTGCTGTTTGCTTACAGCGCCGATGCTGCAAGCGTACAGCAGGTCCCTCCACTCGCCAGTTGACCGGCTTCGCCGTTCAACTGGTTCGGTCGGGATGACAGATTTGAGTAGCTATGAAGGAACACCATTACAGCGTGCACATGGTCGCTAGCAAGTCGCGCGCCTTATACATAGGAATGACGAACAATCTTCATCGCCGGATCTTCGAGCACAAGAACGATCTGATTGAAGGCTTCACGCGGCAATATAAATGCCATCGTCTGGTTTATTACGAATCGTTCGACGATGTTAACAAGGCGATTGACAGGGAGAAGCAACTGAAGCGCTGGAACAGAACCAAGAAAGAATGGTTGATCGCGCAGCGTAACCCAACCTGGGAGGATCTTGCCACCGAATGGTATGTGCGACATCAGTTTGAGCCGGAAAGGAAGCAATCAGCGTGAACTCTGTCATGCCGAGCGAAGTCAAGGGACCTGCTGTTGCTTGAAGCGGCAATGCTGCAGGCGTACAGCAGGTCCCTCCACTGGCCAGTTGACCGGCTTCGCCGTTCAACTGACTCGGTCGGGATGACAGATTTAAGAATACGAATAACCAATGCCCAAACGTACTGACATCTCGAAGATCCTGATCCTCGGTTCCGGGCCCATCGTTATCGGGCAGTCGGCGGAGTTTGATTATTCCGGCACGCAGGCTTGCAAGGCGCTCAAGTCTGAGGGCTATCAGGTGGTGCTGGCCAACTCGAATCCGGCGACCATCATGACCGACCCGGAAATCGCCGACCGCACTTATATTGAGCCGCTGACGCTCGAGTATCTGGAAGAGATCATCCGGATCGAGCGGGAAATGTCGCCGGGCGCTGGTTTCGCCGTGCTGCCTACGGTGGGTGGACAGACTGCGCTTAACCTTGCGATCGAGCTTTCTGACGGTGGCGTGCTGGAAAAGTACAACGTGATCCTGATTGGCGCGAAGGTCGAGGCCATCAAGAAGGCTGAAGACCGGCTCTTCTTCAAGGACGCGATGCAGCGGATTGGGCTCGACGTGCCCAAGTCTGCGCTGGTGAACAGCACGAAAGACGGGCTGGAGTTTGCCGGCAAGATTGGTTTTCCTGTCATCATTCGGCCTTCTTTTACCCTGGGCGGCACGGGCGGGGGCATTGCCTTCAACCGCGAAGAGTTGGTTGAGGTGCTTAGTCGCGGTTTGGATATGTCTCCGGTGCGCGAAGCGCTGATTGAAGAGTCGGTGCTGGGATGGAAAGAATTTGAACTCGAGGTGATGCGCGACACCAAGGACAACGTCATCATCATCTGTTCGATCGAAAATTTCGATCCCATGGGCGTGCACACCGGCGATTCAATTACGGTGGCGCCGGCACAGACGCTCACTGACCGCGAGTACCAGGCCATGCGCGATGCTTCGATCGCGGTGATTCGTGAAATCGGCGTGGATACGGGCGGATCGAATATTCAGTTTGCGGTGAATCCTGAGACGGGGCGCATGGTTGTGATCGAGATGAACCCGCGCGTCTCCCGTTCGTCGGCGCTGGCGTCGAAGGCCACAGGTTTTCCGATTGCGAAGATCGCCGCGAAACTTGCAGTGGGCTATACGCTCGACGAAATTCCCAACGACATCACGCGCAAGACTCCGGCCTGCTTTGAGCCGACGCTCGATTACGTGGTGGTGAAGATTCCGAAGTGGCAGTTTGAAAAGTTTCCCGGAGCCGACGAAAGCCTCGGGGTGCAGATGAAATCGGTCGGCGAAGTGATGGCGATCGGCCGCACTTTCAAAGAAGCGCTGATGAAGGGTGTGCGCTCGCTCGATACCGGAAAGCGCGTGGGCGGCGCGAAGATCGAGCCGAAGATCCTGACGCAACGGCTGGTGACGCCGCATCCCGAGCGGTTGGCTTATGTGCAGTACGCTTTGCGCCAGGGCCACACCGTGAAGCAGATTGCGAAGATGACTTCGATGGATCCGTGGTTTCTTTATCAGCTCAAGGAGATCAACGACATGCAGCTTGAGCTGGAAAAGCATCCCATCGAATCGATCCCGACCGAGGTGCTGCGCGAAGCCAAGCGCATGGGATTCTCCGACGGACGCCTGGCGAGTGTTTGGCGGCTGGAGGGGCAAGAGAAAGTTCGTCACCTGCGCAAGAAACACGGTGTGATGCCCGTTTACAAGCGGGTGGACACTTGTGCCGCGGAATTCGAGAGCTTCACCCCGTATCTTTATTCGACCTACGAAGACGAAGATGAAGCTCAACCCACCGACAAGAAGAAGATCATCATTCTGGGCAGCGGGCCGAACCGGATCGGGCAGGGAATTGAATTCGATTACTGCTGCTGTCACGCTTCGTTTGCGCTGCATGAAGACGGCTACGAGACCATCATGATCAATTGCAATCCTGAAACGGTCTCGACCGACTACGACACCAGCGACCGGCTTTATTTCGAGCCGTTGACATTTGAAGATGTGTGGGCGATTTATCAGCACGAAACTTCGAAGGGCGCGCCGGTCGGCGTGATTGTGCAGTTCGGCGGGCAGACTCCGCTGAACCTGGCGTTGCCGCTAAAGGCTGCTGGAGTGAACGTGATCGGCACATCCCCGGAGTCAATCGATCTGGCTGAAGACCGCAAGCACTTCAACAAGCTGCTGGAAGAATTGAACATTCCGCAGGCTGCGGGGGTGATGGCGACCTCGCTGGAAGAAGCGATTGAGGGAGCGAAGCAGGTTGGATATCCCGTGGTGGTGCGGCCTTCGTATGTGCTGGGCGGGCGCGCCATGGTGATCGCCTACGACGAAGAATCGGTCGTGCGGTATATGAAAGAGGCGGTCGAGTATTCGCATGATCGTCCGGTATTGATCGATCACTTTCTCGAAGATGCGGTTGAAGTGGACGTGGACGCGCTCTCCGACGGCGAAGACGTGGTGATTGGGGGAATTATGCAGCACATCGAGGAGGCCGGGATTCATTCCGGCGACTCTTCCTGCGTGCTGCCGGCGGTGGATATTCCGCAGGCGCAGATGGATTGCATGCGCGACTACACTTTCAAGCTGGCGCGGGCGCTGAAAGTGATTGGGCTGATGAATATTCAATTTGCCATCCCACGCGGCAACGGCGGATCGGGAAATGGCGCGGAGGGCGGCAAAGTCTACGTGCTGGAAGTGAACCCGCGAGCTTCGCGCACGGTGCCGTATGTTTCGAAGGCCACGGGTGTGCCCATGGCGAACATTGCGGCGCGGTTGATGACAGGGCGCAAGCTGCGAGAATTCCTGCCGGAGAATATTGACCGGTGCACCGATCTGGACACGGGCAGCTGTTACTACGTGAAGTCGCCAGTGTTCCCTTGGAGCAAGTTTCCCGGTGTGGACACGGTGCTGGGGCCGGAGATGAAATCGACCGGCGAAGTGATGGGCGTGGGCGACAGTTTCGGAGAAGCGTTTGCGAAGGCGCAGTTGGCGGCGGGCCAGAAGTTGCCGACGCAGGGGACGGTGTTCCTCAGCGTTACAGAGCATGACAAGCGCAACGTTGCCGATCTCGCTCGCAAGTTCGTGGACATGGGCTTCAAGCTGGTCGCTACTTCGGGCACCGCCGACGTGATCGAGGCCGCCGGGATGAAAGTGGAGCGCGTTTACAAGGTAAAAGAAGGTCGCCCGAACGTGGTGGATTTGATCAAGGGCCAGCGCATTCATCTCATCGTCAACACTCCTACCGGGCTGGAGCCATGGTTCGACGAGAAGGCAATCCGGCGCGCGGCGGTCATGGCGCGCATTCCCACCATCACCACGCTTTCGGCGGCGCGGGCCGCGGCGGAGGGAATTGCTGCCTTGCAGCGTGGCGAAGTGAATATACGGGCGCTGCAGCAGTTGCACGCGGAGCGGGCGGTAAAGAGCCGGTAATATCGCGGCCCGGTCGCGTGTAATAATAGCTGCGCGAGGTTTCCTGTGCTACTTCACGGTATTTTCCCTCCTATAACGACGCCGTTTTATCCCGACGGCAATGTGTATTTCAAGAAGCTGGAAAGCAACGTTGAGCGCTATTCGCGCACGCCTTGCGCTGGTATCGTCGTGCTGGGCTCGACCGGCGAGGCGATTCTACTCTCCGACCAGGACCGGCGGGACGTGCTGAAAGCCGCGCGCGAGGCGACTGCGCCGAATAAGGTGCTGGTTGCAGGCACTGGAGTCGAGTCGGCGATCGAGACTTTGCGGCTCACCGAGTACGCGGCCGAGTTGGGCTACGACATTGCCATGGTACGCACGCCACATTACTACAAGAAGCAGATGACGGCAGCCAGCATTCTGGCGTTTTACCGCACCGTGGCCGACCGCTCGCCGCTGCCGGTCATCATTTACAACTTTCCGCAGGCTACTGGCTACGACGTCCCCGCCGAACTGGTGATTGAGCTGGCGGAGCATCCGAACCTGATCGGGATCAAGGAATCGAGCGGAGACGTAGAAAAGGTGCGCAAGATGGTGGAAGGGACGCGGCACATCCAGCGCAGCGTCACGGTGACTGAGACATTTGAAGCGGTGACACCGCGGATGCTCGCGGCTGCGACTGCCGGCTCGGCGGGGAACGGTGGGGAACTGGTGCAGGTCGGAGTTTTGGCGGGCGCGTCGTCGTCATCGTCCTTGGCGAAGCCTTCTTCCGCGGCGGTCTCGATCGTGGGCAAGATGAAGACTCGGCAGAAGGAAGCGGGATTCCAGGTGCTGGTTGGGGCGGCGCATACGCTGCATCCATCGCTCGACGCTGGGGCGGTGGGCGCGATTCTAGCCTTCGCCTGTGTTGCACCGACCTCGTGCTATGAGATTTACGCGGCGTGGAAAGAAGGTGACGCCGAGCTGGCGCGGCAGAAGCAGGAGCGCATCGCTTTGGCAGCACAGCGGGTGGTTGGCGACATTGGCATTCCGGGCGTGAAGTACGGCATGGATTTCAACGGCTATTTTGGCGGCCCGGCGCGGCTGCCGCTATTGCCGCTCACGGGCGAAGCAAAGGTCGAAATCGAGCGACTATTGGCTGACGTTAGGAACTAAGCGGACAAACCCGGGACCTTGTGATCAGAGTGTTGGTTGTCATATAATATAATTCGAACGAACGTTCGAATTGTGGAACTCATGGCAATCCCATCACCAGTGGCGCGAGTTTCTTTGCGGCGGCATCGCTCCGCAGCCCCAACGGCTACACGCTTCGAGCGGCGGCTGGCGCAAATTCTTAGCCATGCTACTGACGTCTTCTGCGAGAAGGGATATGAGGGCGCTTCGATGCGCGATCTTTCGCGCGCCAGCGGCA
This sequence comes from uncultured Acidobacteriaceae bacterium, assembly GCA_963743115.1. GTDB lineage: Bacteria > Acidobacteriota > Terriglobia > Terriglobales > Acidobacteriaceae > Sulfotelmatobacter. Next base: position 234,049 of record CAVUOM010000008.1, read on the forward strand.
TGTCGCTGGCTGGACTCTATTACTACTTCGAGTCCAAAGAGCGGCTGCTCTTTCTGATTCAGAAGCATACGTTCACAACCATTGTGCGGCGGCTGAAATCGCGACTCGAAGAGGTGCGCGATCCGGAGCAGCAAATCCGCATCTTCATTCTCAATCACCTGGAGTATTTCCTGGCCAATCCGGCTAGCATGAAGGTGCTGACGCACGAGGCGGAAGCGCTGAAGAATGGGTTCGCCTCGGAGGTTGCGGCCGTCAAGCGCGAGTACTATCGAATCTGTGTGGGGCTGCTGGACGAATTGAAACGTGTTCGCGGATTGCGAGTTTCGACGCGTATCGCGGTGCTGAGTCTGTTCGGCATGATGAACTGGATCTATACCTGGCACAACTCGCGGATCGATGCCGATGCCGAACAGCTCGCAAGAGAGATGAGCGAGATCTTTCTGCGCGGTGTGATCAACGGTGCGAAGGCGCGCAAGGATGTGCGCTGATGCTGGATTCGTAATGGGTGCCTATGGAAGCGGATTCCTCGCTTCGCTTGGAATGACAAAGGAATTTGGGAATGACAGAGAGATCATAGATGTGCCAAGTAAACTGAGATCTACGAGAAAATAAGGAGTTACAGACATGGCCACCACGACGCAGCCGGCCGCCGGCGAAACCACGAAGCAGCTTGTCAACTACCGCAAGGATGGCGGGGTAGCGGTGATCGAAATGTGCGATCCGCCAGCCAACACCTACACGTACGAAATGAACCGGCAGCTCGACGAGGCGATCCTGCGCGCGCGCATGGAGAATGATGTCTACGTCATTTTGCTAACCGGAGCGGGGGACAAGTTCTTTTCCGCAGGCGCGAACATCAAGATGCTGTCAAGCGTGGACCCGACTTTTAAGTATTACTTCTGCTTGCACGCGAACGAAATGCTGTTGCGGCTTGAGCACACGCCCAAGCTGGTGATTGCGGCGATCAACGGCCACTGCGTGGGCGGGGGCCTCGAGATCGCCATGGCTGCCGACATCCGGATTGCGCGCAAAGATGCGGGCAAGATCGGATTGCCAGAAGTGAATCTGGGCGTGCTTCCGGGCACCGGCGGCACGCAGCGGCTCTCGCGGCTGGTGGGCAAGAGCAAGGCGATCGAGCTGATGGTTACGGGAAATACTTTCTCGTTTGAAGAGGCGCACGAACTTGGCATCATCAATGACATCTACGAGCGCGATGGCTTTATGGACAACATGATGGAGTACGCCAAGCAGTTCTGTCCTCCGAACAAGGCTGCCAAGGCCGTAGGACGGATTAAGCGCGCGGTGCAGACGGGATGGGAAATTCCTATGGAGTCGGCGCTGGCAGTCGAGCGCGAGAACCAGCAGATCCTGTTCCAGAGCGAAGATGCGAAGGAAGGGTTAGCTGCTTACGTGGAGAAGCGGCCCGCCGTTTTCAAAGCAAAGTAGAAAGGCAGTAATCAGCGAGGAAGCGTTCATGCCAGGCAAAGTAGCGAAGATCGGAACCTTCAGCGATTGGCAGGGTATGTTCAACGATTGGCGCAAGGACATTGGCGTCAACACAGCGGACATTGAGGCTTTTCACTTCGACACACTCTATGGCGCGATCGATACCGAAGAAATCGAATTCGGGTCGTACAAAGGGCGACGGAAGTGGGAGAACCTGCGCCAGATGCCGACGCAGCAAATGCGCGACGCATTAATGAATATGATCGTCTATCAGGGCGATACTGAATTCGCCAGCGTCGAGCAGCAGCGCAATCTTCTGGAAAATGCCCCGACCGACTGGGATCGGCGGGCCATTACGCGCGTGATGATTGAAGAGATGCGCCACGGGTGGCAGATGTGCGCCCTGCTGGTCGATCATTTCGGATATTCCGGGAAGGTCGAAGCGCAGAAAATGCTGGAGCGCCGCGCTTTCGAGAACAAGCGGTTGCTGGGCGCCTTCAACGTTGACGTCGACAACTGGATGGACTTCTTTACCTACACCGACTTCGTCGATCGCGACGGAAAGTTTCAGTTGCAGATGCTGAAGTATTCCGCCTTTGCGCCGCTAGGGCGGTCGATGTCGTACATGCTGCGCGAGGAGGCGTTCCACATGGGCACGGGCAACGACGGCCTGCGGCGGATTGTGGAAGCGGGTGTGATTCCGGGCTGGCTGATCCAGAAGTATCTGAATAAATGGATTTCGAGTTCCTACGATCTTTTCGGCACAGACCATTCCTCGTCGGCGCACTGGGCCTATGTGTGGGGCGTCAAGGGTAGATATGACGAGCCGAAGAACGAGCACGCGCCTGACCTTGACGATTTGAACGATTACAACCGCAACCTGTATCGTGACGAAGTGGCGGCCCTGATTGAGCGCTTCAATGTCGCTTTGAAACCGGGGCAACCGAAACTGTACGCGCCGGACATCAAGTTCAATCGCGAGATCGGTCGGTGGGCGAGGCAGAAGTTCCACGCGCAGACGGGCGAAGAGCTTGATGATCGCACTTATGCAGAACATCTGAAGGATTACATGCCGTCCGCGGAAGATAAGAAGCTGCTGCTGGAGATCATCGGCACCGAGAAGAAGTGGATTGCCGAGAAGACTGGTGCCCGCGATCCGTTGGCGAGCATTGGCGAGGTCAGGAAGTCGGCCATCAATCTGTAAGCGGTCTTTTCACCACAGAGGCGCAGAGACACAGAGGGAATTATGGCCTCGACATTTGTGGAATCAAAGCTCGCCCGGCTCGTGGTGGACTTCACGCCTCCGCTGGCGCGAACTGTCTTGAAGAATCCTCCGCTGAATGTCATCGACATTCCGATGATGGAGGAGTTGGAAAAGGCGCTGGCAGAGATTGAAGCCCGCTCGGATGTTTCGATCATCGTGCTGAGTGGCGAGGACACCACCTTTTCAGCCGGCGTCGATGTAGCAGCGCACACTCCTGACCAAGTCGAGACGATGCTGCTCAAGTTTCACGCGGTGATTCGGGCCTTGATTGCCAGCAAGAAGGTGACCATCGCTGCCGTGCGCGGGCACTGCCTGGGTGGTGGCGCGGAGATGGCGATGGCTTGTGACGTTGTATACACGGCCGCTTCAGCGCAATGGGGATTTCCGGAGATCAAGCTGGGCTGTTATCCGCCCGTAGCGTGCGCGGCGCTGGCCGCGTTGGTTGGGCAGAAGCGGGCCTCCGAGTTGATTCTGACCGGACGGACGATCAGTGGCAGCGAAGCGGAGGATATTGGACTGGCGACTCGTGCCGTTTCTGACGAGGAGTTGCATTCCACAGTTGATCGAACCGTGAAGGAACTGCTTAGGCTGAGTCCTGCGGTATTGGCGGTCACCAAAAAAGCGATCTACGCTTGGGACTCGATACATTTCGACAAGGGCCTGGCGCGGGCTGAGAAGATTTATATCGAGGAACTGATAAAGACGGCGGATGCACAGGAAGGCATACGCGCTTTCATGGAAAAGCGTTCGCCAAAGTGGATGGGGAAGTAGAACCAGCGACGGAGCATGGAATACGAGATCACTCCCGAAGAAGTGAAAATGAAGCTCGACCAGGGCGAGGAGTTCACCCTGCTCGATGTGCGCGAGCCCTGGGAGTTCGAAACGGTGCACACGGCTGGGGCGAAGCTGGTGCCGATGGGAGATGTCCCGTCTCGCGCGCATCAGGAATTGGATCCCGAGGATCACATCGTGGTGGTCTGCCATCACGGCGTGCGCTCGATGAATGTGACTGCGTGGCTGCGTCAGCAGGGATTCGAGAAGGCGCAGTCCATGCGGGGCGGCATTGATGCCTGGTCGCGGCGTGTGGACGGCACTGTACCGGTGTACTGAAACGACGAATCGGGTGTTTGCGAATCGCGGAGCGCTGGTTGCTGCAAGCAACTGAAGAATGCACGAGTGAATCCGATCGAATGATCACAGACTGCCACATTCACATCTCGCCGCTGGAAATGTTCAAGCCCCAGGCGCTGGAACTCATGAAGAAGCAGCGTCCGAACTTCGAGCAGATTTCCGCGTTCTGCCGCTCGCCCAAGGCATTCCTGAAATATCTCGACGTCTGCGGCATCGACCGCGCGGCGCTGATCAACTACGTTGCGCCGGAGGTAATCGGCTTCACCAACGGCGTGAATCAGTTCATTGCGGATTACGTGAAGGAAGATCCCAAGCGGTTACTCTCATGCGGCAGCCTGCATCCGCGGCATACTACGAACGTTCTAGCCGATATGGAGCAGATTCTGCGATTGGGAATCCGCATGATCAAGATTCATCCTCCGCACCAGCTTCTGTTCCCCAATGACTACCTCAACGGCGTGAAGGAACTGGAGATTATTTACCGCGCTGCCGAAGCCAACGGTGTCCCGGTTATGTTTCATACCGGAACGTCGATTTTCCCCGGAGCGCGCAACAAATATGGCGATCCGATTTATGTGGATGACGTAGCGGTCGATTTTCCCCGGCTCACAATTCTTCTGGCGCACGGCGGCCGTCCGCTCTGGATGCAGACCGCATTCTTTCTCATCCGCCGCCATCCGAATGTCTATCTCGATATCAGCGGCATCCCGCCCAAGACTTTACTCCATTACTTCCCGCGCCTCCGGGAGATCGCCCAGAAGACTCTGTTCGGCACAGACTGGCCCGGTCCGGGGGTGCCGGACATTAAGAAGAATCTTGATGAATTCCGCGCTCTGCCGTTGACCGAAGATTTACAAACGCAAATCCTGAGCAAGACGGCGCTGGGCATTTGGCCCGCTTGAGTTTACGGACGTATCCAAATCCAGCGGCGATTTCATTCATTTGAGACCGCGACTCGCCAAAAGCACGGCTGCGTGTGGAATCGGAGTGCTGGTTTGGCGTATAACAGAAAGTTGCATGCCCCGCGCACCCCTGGCGCGGTTCGGCAACGGTAATCAATCCAATTAAGCGAGAGAATATGTCCAGCGTGACCAGCGCTCCTGCCCCGAAAGGCTTGGAAGGCATTGTCGCCACCAATTCCAGCATTTGCTACATCGATGGTGACCGCGGTGTTCTCGCCTATCGTGGCATTGATATTCATGAATTGGCCGACCACTCCACGTTTGAAGAGACCTGCTACTTGCTTTGGTTTGGACACTTGCCCAATCGCAGCGAACTAAAGGGTTTGCAGGAGCGTCTGGCGGAAGAGCGCCACGTGGACCCGGCGATCATTCAGTTTCTGCGCACAGCGCCCAAGTCTGCTCTACCCATGGACGTGCTGCGTACCGCGGTTTCGGCGCTGGCTTTTTACGACGCCGATGAGAAGAAAAACGATCACGATGCCAATATTCGCAAAGCCATCCGGCTGACCTCGCAGATCGCGATTATCGTTGCCGCCTATGACCGGATTCGTAAGGGCAAGCCTTACGTCGAAGCCGATCGCTCGCTGTCGCATGCCGCGAATTTTCTGCTGCAGTTGAATGGAACCAAGCCTTCTGCCACGGCAGAGCGGGCGCTCGATATTGCCCTGATCCTGCATGCCGACCACGAACTGAATGCCTCTACATTCGCGGCTCGGATCACAGCTGCGACTCTGTCGGATATGCACTCGGCCATCACATCAGCAATTGGCACGCTGAAGGGTCCTCTTCATGGCGGAGCCAATGAAGCGGTCTTTCGCATCCTGGAGTCGATCGATAGCAAGAAAACCGACCCGGTCGATTATGTCCGCAACATGCTGGCCGAGAAAAAGAAAATTCCCGGCTTCGGCCATCGCGTCTATCACACTGAAGATCCGCGAGCCACACACTTGCGTGCGATGTCCCGAGATCTCGGCCGTTCCAGCGGGCAGACCCAGTGGTATGAGATGTCAGACAAAATCGAAAAGTTCGTCAAGGCGGAGAAGAAACTGAACGCCAACGTTGACTTCTATTCCGCTTCTACCTACCACGTCTTGGGAATCGACGAAGATATGTTTACTCCAGTATTCGCCGTTTCCCGCATCAGCGGCTGGGCTACGCACGTCATCGAACAACTCGACGACAATCGCCTCATTCGCCCGCGTGCTGAATATCTCGGGCCGGACTATCCCAACCATTACATAGCGGTGGACAAGCGATAGCGGCCGTCCAAGTGCCCAACCGAGCGCTCCTCAGCTAGAATGGAAGAGTGAGCGCGATGCCCCGGATCTACCTCGACAATAACGCCACCACACCTGTTCTGCCGGAAGTGTTCGAAGCCATGCGTCCGTATTTTGGCGAGCGCTTCGGCAATGCGTCGTCGATCCACCACCACGGTCAGGAGACACGGGCTGCGGTCGAGCGGGCGCGGGATTCGGTGGCAGCGCTTCTTGGATGCCGCGCGTCGGAGGTTGTCTTCACCAGCGGTGGCACAGAAGCCGACAATCTGGCGATCGCCGGATTGACAGACCCGGGCGACCACGTTGTTACTTCCGGCATCGAGCACCATGCCGCACTCCATGCCTGCAAGCATCTGGAGGAAACCGGTTGCGAAGTCACCTACGTGCCGGTTGATGGCCGTGGGTTAGTCGATCCAGATGATGTGCGGCGAGCTTTGCGTCCTAACAGCAAGATGATTTCGATCATGATGGCCAACAACGAGACTGGGGTTCTGCAGCAGGTCGAGGAGATTGGAAAGATCGCCGCCGAGGCCGATGTCTATTTCCACACTGATGCGGTGCAGGCTGCGGGCAAGGTTCCGATCGATGTGAAGGGGATCGGCTGTGATGCGCTATCGATCTCCGGCCACAAGATGCATGCACCGCAAGGTGTCGGCGCGCTCTACGTCCGCAAGGGAACGCGTCTGCAACCATTGTTTTATGGCGGGCGGCATGAACGTTCGCGTCGCGCCGGAACGGAAAATGTTCCTGGAATCATTGCGCTGGGCAAAGCTGCGGAATTGGCGATGCAAGGCTTCGAGCGCGGCGACGATAAGAAGACTTCCGCAATGCGCGACCGACTCCAGCAGGGAATTCTTGCTCAGGTGGAAGAGGCTGGGGTGAACGGCAACGGCGCTGCTCGCGTTCCGAACACGACGAACATTTATTTCGACCATGTCGAGGGCGAGGCGATGGTCATTTCCCTTGACCTCAAAGGTCTAGCGGTTTCCACTGGCGCTGCATGCTCCTCCGGTGCAATCGAGCCGTCCCATGTGCTCATGGCAATGGGGTTGCGAGCCGATCGCGCGCGGGCCAGCATCCGCTTCAGTTTGGGCAAGCAGAACACCGCGGAAGATATCGACATCGCATTGGCTCTGGTGCCGGAAACAGTTGCGCGGCTGCGGGAGCTTTCGCCGTCGTATCGAAAGCAGGCGGTTCACTCTTAGAATGACGAATCCGAAGACCATTGCTGTGGCCATGTCGGGCGGAGTCGACTCCTCCGCTGTCGCGGCTATGCTGCGCACCGAGGGACATAACGTCATCGGGCTGACCATGCAGCTCTGGAACCAGCGGCGGCTCGCCGGACACGAAGGCATGCCTGAGCAGGTAACCGGACGCTGCTGCTCGCTCGACGATGTTTACGATGCGCGCCGCGTCGCGGAGCACATCGGCATTCCCTATTACGTGGTGAATCACGAAGAGCGTTTCGAACGTGATGTCGTGCGTCCCTTCGTCGTCGAATATCTTTCGGGACGCACCCCAATCCCGTGCAGCCTGTGCAACAATCACCTGAAGTTCGATCAGCTGCTGCTCGTCGCGCAGCAGATTGGCGCAGACTGCGTTGCCACCGGCCACTACGCCCGTGTGGAGTACGACGGCCCTAGGGGACGCTGGCTGCTCAAGCGCCCCGCCGATCGCAGCAAGGACCAGACATATTTTCTCTTCGGCTTGACCCAGGAGCAGCTCAGCCGCACGCTCTTTCCACTGGGCGGCATGACTAAGCCGGAAGTTCGAGAGCTGGCGCGCGCGCAAGGGCTGGCCCTCGCCGAGAAGCCGGACTCACAGGAAATCTGTTTTGTGCCCGGCGGCGATTACAAGCGTTTTATCGACGCTTATCTCGCAGAGAATGGCGAGGCTCTGCCCGACACCGCGGGCGAGTTGGTAACCGCGAGTGGGGAAGTGATTGGGGAGCACAGCGGCATTCACAACTTCACCGTGGGACAGCGCAAGGGACTGGGTGTCGCGACCGGTTCGCCGCTCTATGTGATCCAGATTAACGGAGCCGACAAGCAGGTGATCGTTGGCGGCGATGAGCATCTCTATTCGCGAACGTTGCAGGCCCGCCGCGTGAACCTTATCTCAGTCGATGATCTGCGCGAGCCGATGCGAGTGTCGGTGAAGATTCGGCATCGCCACGAGCCCGCTCCCGCCATGCTCGAGAAAATCGGCGACGACGAGGTTCGCGTCACCTTCGATCGGCCGCAGCGAGCCATCACTCCCGGCCAGGCAGCAGTGTTCTACGCTGATGAGATCGTCGTCGGCGGCGCCTGGATCGCGTAGCCGATCACGCGCGACGGGGCCACAGTTCGGCCAGGGCGAGTCCTACCGCGATTCCCAGCGACACTTCCAGAAAGCGATGTGAAGCTACGATCCAGGCCGGGCGCTGGTGCGCGATCAGAAGAATGATGCTCAAAGTGATCGCCGCAAAACGGTAAGCGCCACGGAATCGGAGAAGAGCGCAGAGCACTCCGGACAAGAAAATTGCGACTCCGTAAACCAGCGCGTTCGCGGGAAAAAATGTGGCGAGCACAGCTCCCAGCGTGGCTCCCAAGGCAGTCCCAGCAAACCGCTGCCATGACACGGTTCTCGGATCAATGGTCGACTCGATAATGACGATTGCGGAGATTGGCGCCCAGTAATACTCGGGAAGCCTTAGCAAGCGAGCCAGCAGCATAGACACGACTGCTGCTACCGTGGTTCGCGCTGCGTCCAGAAAAGTGTCCAATGTCAGCTTGTAAGTATTTACCATGATGGACGGGTTAGGCGCCCTCTGATCTTAGGGCAGAAGCGAAGTTTTGTGGAGCTTGGGCGGGGTGGGATCCTTCGCGGGTGAGAGGTCGAGCGGAGAATCGTCGCCTGCGCGCAGGGAATCGAGGAACGGCGCGCCAGCCTCTTTCAGTTTCTGCTCCAACCGAACAGTGCAATCGCAGTCGCCGCACGCCCATGGTTCGCTGCCGTTTTCGTCGCGGCACTTGCGCCGGTCGTGCGCGTCTTGCACCCGCGCCAGGTCGAAATATTTTTCCCAGTAAGGCCGTTCTTCCTGCAGAGGTGTAGGGCAGTAGCAGACTTCCACCCAGCGCACGGTCTGGTCTTCGCAAACCCGCGCTTCGCTCATGTTGCGTAGATATTCACCTTCAGCAACCGAGCCTTGGCCGAGACTTTCGTTCTCAATGGCTTGCAGCAGATCGCCTTCGCGGCCGGGTTTAACACGGGCTCGAACCAAGTAACGCATAAAAAATTTTGATTGATGATCTTTTATTGTTGATTGAACGACGACACGGGATGGGAGACGAATCGCCTCCCAGATCAACAATCGCAACTATCAGCAATGTCAGATGAACATCTCGTCCTGCGGCACGGGCCGCCGCGCTTCGCGGCCGCTTCCGTTCTTGCGGCTACGGTTGCCGAACAGGAACTCGATTCCCGCTGTTACACCCTGAATCAGCCCGGCGAATTGGCGTACAGGTGAGACCACAGTGTTGTGCACCATGTCAGAAGTTTCTTCCACGCGGTCAAGCGTGCGGCTAAGCAGTTCATCGGCGCGGATGATTTGCAGACGCGCTCGATCCACAACGTCACTCACCGTCGCATCCATGCGTTCCACCTGCGAACGTACTGAGTGCGTGGTCTCGGTGAGATTGTCGGCGATTAGCGTCAGCTGCGGGCGGAGTTCCGCCAGCATGGCTTGCGCGGTCTCAAGCGTGGGTAGAGCCTTGGTCTTGACCTCGATTGCCAAAGCTTCCATGCGGGCGCTGCTCTTGCGCATGGTTACATACATGGCCACGAGAACGCCTGCCTGCAGAGCCACTGCGGCTCCGGTCAGGGCGACGAATACAGTAAGGTTTTCCATAATGTACTCTCCCGAGCCCGACCGCCGGCTCGAAGAGACTTACAGACTCTTCGGTGCTCCGGTCTCTGTCGTAGCCTCTTGATAGGCCTGCCGACCGGCTTCATAGGCGGCGCGGAATTGCTCTTTTTGCTGATTCACGACGTCGCGTCCCCGATCGACCCATTCCGAAGCCTGGCTACGGGCGTCGCGCGCCCGGCTGCGCATGTAATCGCGCCCCTCTTCGGCTCGAGAGCGGAGCACGTCCCTGGTCTCGCTGCCCGACCGCGGCGCGTATAGAACTCCCACCAACCCGCCCAAACCCAGCCCGGCCAGGAACCACACAAAACTGTTGCTTTCGCGATCTGACATAGCAGATACCTCCCGGCTTATAAGTGCCGATAATCGGATGGTAGCACCCGCATGAGGGAAATACAATTACAGCAAAACCCGCACGGCGGCGCCGGGGATACCTCAACCTCGATCATCGATTTCCAGGAATTCAGCTTACTTCTGCGGAGCGGGACTTGCGGGCGCTGGCGCGGGAGTGGTCGGTTGGGTCTTGACCGGCGCGGATTTAACGCCCTGCAACACGGACTTGGGGCCGCCCTGCTTGATAGCATTGATGGAGAGAGTTACTGAGGTCAACATGAAAATAACCGCGGAAATGGTCGTAGCTTTTGAGAGCGCCGTGGCCGCGCCCCGCGGGCCGAACGCGGCCTGACTGCCTTGTCCGCCGAAAGCTGCCGAAATGTCTCCGGCCTTGCCGCTCTGCAGAAGAACAACCACAATCAGAAACAGACAAACGATCACGTGGATGATGGTGACAAGAATGATCATGGAATCGAAAGATCCTGAATGGTTCAGAATGAGTGCATCGCTGCCGAATGGGACACGCACTGCGGAAAAGAAGGGTGCACCGAAGTGGTCATTCTTCCCCAATAACAGTTTGACATCCGCCCCTTACATCGGTCAAGCGAACCTCTGAGTTTCGAAACGCGCTTCGAAGCCCGTACCCGGATCTCCCGGGCTACTTCCCTCGGTTCACCGTCGCTTGATACATCGCGTCCAGCAAATCCTGGGACTGGCCATCGTAGTCGGCATCGAGCGACCACATGAAAGTACCGCCTAGCCCGAGCATCCAATCGGAGTATGAGACCCGGAGGTAGGTCGAGACTGGATCATCATATGTAATGTAGCCAGGCTTACCGTCGGTTCGAAGCATGTACGGAACAAGTGCAATCGGGTCGTAGAATGTCTCCCATCCATGTTGGTTGACACGATCCTTGATGAAAGGCGCGTAATTCTCTGTCAGGACAGAGTTATCGCAGTTTCCATCCGACGTCTTCAACGAGTTCGGGCAGACTCCAAAGAGCGCGCTGACGTTCCTGTAGAAATAGCCATAGAAGGGCGTTCCCATGTTCAGTTGCTTTGGAGGGACATTCGCGAGAAATATTTCGGCGGCATCATGGTCGCTGCCTCCCGGTTCGCACTCCCAGGGTTGGGGATCGTTCGGATCCCAAAAAATCGGCGCGTTGAGCTGGCCGTCATCGGTCCAGGGCCCGGCGCAGTCGTACATCATGATATTGAAAAAGTTGATCGAGTGTTTCAATTGATCGAGATCGTAGCCGTATCCGCCCCAGGGAGCCGCGTCGATGGAGAGAACGTAGTCGGAGTTCGTAGCGCGGAGTCCCGCCATGAGTTCCACCAGGAAGTCACGATCCTGCGTGGTAGCGGGATATTCCCAGTCGATGTCGAAGCCATCGTAGTTATGTTTCGTGGCGAAGTCCGTGAGTTTCTCGATCAGGGTCAGCAGGGTGCCGTTAGCCTCAACCCCGGGAAAGTCGCCGCCGATAAGCAGAAGAACCTTAACCCCTTTCGCGTGCGCCTTGGTGAGGAGCTCGGGCTCCAGGAAGCCGCTGGGAATGGACAATGAACCATCGGCGTTAAAAGATACCCCGTCATGGTTGATGTGGGTCAACTTCTCAAATGGAATCTGCGCCGAGCTGTAAGGCGGGGTCTGAGTTCTGCTCCAATAACCGTAGTCGCCCACCACTCGTTTAGGGAGCTGTTGCGCGGTCGTGGAATCCTGCGCATAGGTCGGTTGAGAGAGAATCATGCCGGCCATAACAGCCGACAGCAGCAAGCAAACCCGGAACAGCGAAAGAAATCTCATTGACTTGTCCTCTGGGAGAAACTCTCTTGGGGCATGGCCGGAGTCACCCGGACCTGGCGCCCCAACCTACCGAACCCGAGCATTCTACTACCGATCCAGCGGGCCGCGACCTAAATTTATCGATCATCCTCGACTCGAAGTCACACAAAAGCCACGCCAGACGCCTTCTTCGGTGGTGCCGATGAGAATTGGTTAATCCTTTAAAGCAACCACGGACACCGAGAAGGGCAGCAGGCGGACTTTCACATCTGCAACATTTTGCATCTTTGTGTCGGGTGAGGTTCCTCCGACGCTCTGGATTGCAGCCCCTAGACACTCTTTCGGCAGTTCCACCGTGACGTCACGATTTCGCTGGTTGATCAGCAGCAACTTTCGGTGGCCATCTCGCGTAAACGCCTGGGCCTCGATGGCGTCAGACTCCGCCAGCGAACCGCTGCTTCGTACTTCGGTGTCAGAAAGCTCGTCTCCCGGACCGAAATTGTTCTTGAGCAACTCCAGAACGGTGAAGCGCGCGTTAGGTTTGCCGTTCGTCCAATCGACCATGCTGACGCTCGGAAACTGCGAAGGGTAGCCGACCAGTTGCGATTCGCCGACAACGTCAACCCCAAGTTTTGCCAGCTCCGCGTACAGATAGGCGTAAAACGCTCCGCTCAGATTCCAGTAGGCGGCGGGGATTTGTTTCTCAACGTGATTGGGCTCGCCCTGAGTCATGTCGCCGTTAAGAATTGAGCCGGCTTCGTTGACCATGACTTTAGTCGACGGCGACAGCCGATCCCGAATCTGAAGTATGTAACGGGTCACCGAGATAAACTCGCTTGCCTGGCTGAAAAAAGTGTACTGCCAATCCTCCAATGTTTGATCGGCCGATGGCGTGGCATAGACATGGAATGAAATATAGTCCAACGGCACGCCCGGCTTGTGATTCTTCGGGTCCAGAAAATATGCGAAGGTACGCGGGGCATCGGACGGGGCTGACAGAGCAAGAGCCACAAATTTCATGTTCGGCGCGACCTTTAGCACCGCCTGGGTTATGGCGTCATATCGTTCGACGTATTTCTGCGGCGTAGTGTCGTGTTCCCCGTCGACCTCGTTGAAGACTTCCCAGTAGCGGATGTCGTAATGATGGCCGGAGGCGTGGAATTGTCCCAACTCGTCGGTGAAGCCACGCTGTGTGTACCAGCTCGCCAGTCGTTCATAGTAGTCGGCCATCGCCCCGAGATCGTTGAGTTCGGTGCCTTGCGAATAATCCCAGAAAACTTGGTTCGGATCGTCGGGGTAAACGACTGGCTTGGGCGTCGCGAACATCCACTCCGGGATTGTGCTGAAGCTGAAGACGGGGTTGTGACCCTCCGATGCATGCACGAAGTCCTCCACGAGTGGATCCATGTATTGAAAATCCCAGAAGGTCTGGCTGGCGTCGGGCGGGCGCAACTCTGCAACCGCCAACTTGGGATATGGATACCAGAAGGCATAACGAACATAATCGGCGCCCAGCTTGTGGAGGGCATCGAAGGATGCATCGTGAATGGGCGATCCACGGCGCAGCATCGGATTAACCACGGCTTGCAAGGTGGGAACGGTCCGGTTGGGTGTTTTTTTCTCCCAGTGCACAACCACCGAGGGTGCAGCCTGGGCAAGGAGGACACCACCCGTGATCATCACGATCAGCGCGTGCATTAGAACGATTCTGTAGGTTTTCGGTTTCTTATGCATTGAGATTAGGGTTCACGTTAATAAGCACTCGCGTTTACACAAGACTCAGGTCGAGCTTGGTGACGGATGCCGGCGCGATTTGGACAGTGATGATGCTCCCCGTCGATTGCAGTTCTTTTACCTGCGGAGTCACTACATTTTTCTGATCGAAAGTATTATGAGCGTGAAGATCGGAATTCGTCAGTACGGTTGTCGTCCCCGACTTTATTGATGCGCCGCGAACTGCGATTTCCGTCTCTCGGATTTCGCTCACACCCGGGTTCACAACGGTGAGTATCAAATTTTTTCCATGCAGAGATGCGGAACCCTGCAATCCCCAGAATGGCGTCGGCTTGCCATCACGCGCGTACTCGACGTTTGGGGCCGAAATAACGGTGCGCACTGCCTGACCTCCCTGGTGGGCGGCGTACATTCCGAAAACATGACCCACCGGCGTTATACATAACTTATCTTCGTGGGCGAGGTAAAGGCTGTTCAGACAATTAATCAGCTGCGCGGGACTTGCCAAAGTAACCTTTTCCGGATGCCGGTTAAAAATATCAAGGGTCATCGCACTGAACACGGCGTCTCTGAGAGTGGGGGTTTGCTCAAGGAAATCGCCCACCGTGAGTTGGCTGCCGGGACGATACCACGGGCCCCATTCATCGACCACGAGCTTGATCTGATGTCCAAGATCGAACTCACCCATGATTTGCCAGTGACCCTCGATGAGAGATTCCAACCGGCTGCCTTCGTGCAATACTTCGTACCAGTCCTGGACATCAAACTTAATCGCATCGCCCTTGCCCGCGTCCCAGTCCTTTGTGCGTCCCCGGCTCAGGTTCCAGGAATAATAATGGAGCGCCCAGCCGAAGATTGAGCTGAACAGCTCTTTGTCTTTTCGAGCAATCTGTTCGAAGAACCCGCGCGTCCATTGCCAGTTATCCTCATTCGGGCCCGAGGCAACCAGTGACAATGGCTGCCCGTACGGCGGCAACCAACTGGTGTACCTGCGAAACTCGGCGGCATATTCCTCGGCAGTAAAATTGCCGCCGCATCCCCAGGATTCATTTCCGACACCCCAGTAGCGGACATTGTAGGGCTCGGCGGAGCCGGAAGCGGCGCGTTGATCCGCCAACGTGGTGCTGCCTGCGGGGGAATTGCAATATTCCACCCAGCGATAAAACGCCTCAGCCGGCAGACTGCGAACATTGGCCGCAAGATAAGGCTGGCAGCCAATCAGTTTGCAGAAACGCATGAACTCATCCGTGCCGAACCGGTTGGGCTCATAGCGATGATTCGCGGGCTCCGAGCTGGGCTCGGCCTCAATCCAGAAATTCGTTCTTCGGGGACGTTTGTCCGCCGGCCCAACTCCATCGCGCCAGTCGTAACTATCGGCAAAGCAGCCACCCGGATAGCGAACCACGGGAGCCTTGATCTTTCGCATTTCGTCGATCAGTTCTTCGCGAATGCCACCGATATTTGCGATTTTCGAATTCTCTCCCACCCAAACGCCGTCATAGATCACGCCGCCAATGTGCTCGATGAAGTGTCCGTAAATATTGGGAGAGATTGTGCCCAAGGCCTCATCCGGCAAAACCTCAATGCGAGAGTCGGATGCGCTCACCGCTGTCGCGCTTGCCAATCTCGCTGTTCCGGAAAGCGCAGGTTTGGCCAGCAACAGTGCCGCTCCGCTTAATGCACTATTCCGGATGAACTCCCGGCGCCGGATCATGCCGTGACCTGGTTCCTGCTAGATGAGTGCCTCTGGTAGGAAAAAGTTCGCATCTCAGGCTCCGGCGCTGTTGGTAGACGATCAGCAGTTGAAACTTTTGAAAACCGGGAAAAGTATATACTCCCTTGGTCCTGCCAACGTCCTTTAAAACATGCACCGCTCCCCAAGCCCTCTTCGGCTGAACTGGCTGTCTCTCGTAGGACTCGTTCTGAGTTGCAGTCTGCTACTTCACTGCCCCGTTGCCTTGGCTCAGCAATCAGGGCAAACGCTCGAACTGTCACGGCCCGTTCGATCATGGGAGTTTGTTTCAGCCGTGGGCACGCGCGCCGCAATATTCGGTAACGAACAAGGAACCCTGGAAGCATGGGTCTACCCCTTGAAAGTCGTACGTAATTTTCATTTACTCTTTCACATCGGTGGTGCCACGCTGGCCGCGGCAGCTCTTGCCCGAACTCTCATTGTTCATCCCGAGTCGAGCACGATCGTCTACACCGGCGACGTTTTCTCCGTCCGCGAAACTTTGTTCGTGCCGGTGCACGAATCAGGCGCCATCATCACTTTTGAAGTGGAAACTGCCGAGCCTCTGGAGATCGAGGCTGTTTTCGAACCTGATTTTCAACTGGAGTGGCCCGCAGCTCTTGCCGGAGTTGGCGGTGATTGGGATACGGCCGCGCACGCCTTCCGTTTCGGAGAAGAGTCCGGGAAGTTGCAGGCCCTAGTCGGTTCTCCCACGGCGGTGAAAGGATCTGAAGAATATTCCACAAACTATTTCTCCTCCCAGCAAGATTCAATTCTTCTAGGTGCGACCAAAAAAGGGAGCGACACCAAACTTATCGTTATTGCCGCTGGGTTCGAGGGACCGGCGGGTCTGGCGAAGGTTTACGATCACCTGGCAAAGGATTATCCGGAATTGCTGCGGAATTCGGCGGCCTACTACCGGGACTATCTGGACCGTACCGTTAGCCTGAAGCTTCCCGACGCACAACTCGAAACTGCGTATGACTGGGCAAGGGTGAGCATGCTCCAAGGCGTCGTGCAAAACCCTTTTCTGGGAGAAGGCCTGGTCGCCGGCTTCAACACTTCAGGCAACGATCATCGCCCTGGTTTCGCCTGGTTTTTCGGTCGCGACGCGGAGTGGACTTCGTTGGCGCTCGATGCAGAGGGCGACTTCCCAACTGCGCGTAACGCCTTGGAGTTTCTAAGCAAATATCAGCGGGCGGACGGCAAGATTCCTCATGAGATCGCTCAGAGCGCCAGTTTCACGGATTGGTTCAAAAGCACACCGTTCGCGTTTGCCTCTGCGGACGCTACACCGCTGTTCATCATTGCCGTGGATGATTATGTGACGCACAGCGGGGACATTGAATTCGCTCAGCAGAAATGGGACAACCTCTCGAAAGCTTACGAATTTCTCCGCTCGACGAATGATGCACAGGGACTGGCACAAAACTTCGGCGTGGGCACCGGCTGGATCGAGGGCGGACCGCTGTATCCGGTGCGGACTGAGCTCTACCAGGCATCGCTTGGCCTCGAAGCCACACGCGCTTTTTCTCACCTCGCTCATCTCCTGGGGAAAGAAGATCTTGGCAAAGAGCTGGAGCAAACTTTCGAACGGCAAAAGCCAGTTCTGGACAAGGCGTTTTGGTCCGCTGAAAAGAAAATCTACGCTTACGCCCTCGATACGAATGACAACCGCGCCGATGTTGCGAGCGTGCTGGCGACAGTTCCGATGTGGTTTAAGCAACTAAATGACGAGCAGGCTCGGAGCACGATTGAGGAGCTCGCGCGCCCCGATCATCAGGCCGACTGGGGCATGCGGATTCTTTCTTCGCAGGATCCAAAATACAATCCAGGCGGATATCATTATGGAACTGTATGGCCGCTATTCACCGGATGGGCATCGATCGGGGAGTACCGCTACCACCGCCCGCTTCCGGCCTACTCGAACTTGCGGGCCAACGCTTTACTTGCGTTGAATGGGTCGCTGGGCCACGTGGCTGAAGTTCTTTCCGGCGATTACTTTCAGACGTTAGCGACAGGAACGCCTCACCAGATTTGGTCGGCTGCTATGGTGGTTGATCCTCTGCTGAGCGGATTGCTGGGCTTGCAAGTGGATGCTACAAGTTGTCAGTTAAATTTCGCTCCGCACGTTCCAGCGGACTGGAGTTCGTTCTCCGTCAAAAACGTGCGCCTGGGTGCACTGGCGTTGAATTTGGATTATGAGCGGGAGCCCGACAATATACGGATGGAAGTGCAATCCACGGGTACGGGGCACTGTTCTCTGCGGTTCTCGCCGGCGGTGAGTTTGCGCGCCAAGATTACCGGGGCTCGACTCAATGGACGCACGCTGCCGTTTCAAATCGAAGCGAATTCATCGGATCAGCATGTAACCGTAAATGTTCCGATTATGAGCGGCCAAAGCATTGTTGAAATCCAGATGAAGAACGACTTCGAGCTTGGCGAAACGTCGACTCTTCCAGAATTGGGCGGCACCAGCCGCGGTTTGCGAGTGCTTTCCCGGTCCTGGTCGCCGAAGCGAGACACTCTAACCTTGCTGCTCTCGGGAGCGGCGGGGGAGAATTATGAACTCTCGGCATGGAACCCGGACCAGATTTCTTCCGTCGAAGGGGCCGAGCTTGAAAAGAAGGCCGGGACGGAAGCAAGAGTCCGCATACAACTTCCGGCCAGCGCGCCAGGAAGCGATGCGCGGGCCACCGTCATCTTTCATTTTGCCGTGAGGTGAGCGCGCTGGCTTTGGGTTGCGGCTTTCTAAATTATGGAGAACGACACGAAATGTCTCAAAACTTCAGGTGCCTAGCTTTGCTAATCACAGGTGTGTGCCTTGCACTTTCCTTCTCTCAGGCGCAGGCGCGGCCGGTCGATGCCGAAGGCCACGCATGGTGGCAGCACGCGGTTTTTTACGAAGTCTATCCGCGCAGTTTCGCCGACAGCAACGGCGATGGCATCGGCGATCTCAAGGGGATCGAATCGAAGCTGGACTATTTGCAGCAACTGGGCGTGGATGCCATCTGGATCACTCCGTGCTATCCCTCGCCGCAAGTCGACTTTGGCTATGACGTTTCCGATTACGAGAACATCGATCCGATGTACGGAACCTTGGCCGATTTCGATCATCTGGCGGAAGCTGCCAAGAAAAAGCACATCCGCATCATCATGGATTTCGTCATCAACCACACCTCCGACCAGCACCCGTGGTTCCTGGATTCAAAGTCGTCGCGCACGTCCGCTCATCGCGACTGGTACATCTGGCGCGACGGCAAGGCCGACGGCGTGCCTCCCAGCAATTGGATCTCAGGTTTCGGAGGTTCGGCCTGGAAGTTCGATCCCACGACTGGTCAGTATTACTACCACTACTTTGCCACCGCGCAGCCGGACTTGAACTGGCGCAACCCGGCCGTGGAAAAAGCCATGTTCGATGCCACACGATTCTGGTACAAGCATGGCGTCTCCGGCTTTCGTCTGGATGCGGTTGATCTTTTGTTTGAAGACCCTGATCTGCGCGACAATCCGGTTCTGCCGGGAAAGGACGAACTCGGCGATCCGAACATGCAAAACAAATACAATGACAAGCTCCCGGAGAATCATGAGGTCCTTCGCCGCCTAAGGACCGTCGCCGACCAGAGCGACGCCGTTCTGGTGGGTGAAACCTACACCGACAATGCCGCCGAGCTGAAGGAATATTACGGGGCTCACAACGACGAAATCCAGTTGCCCATGGATTTCATGTTCTGCACTGTCGACAAGCTTTCCGCGTCCGAATTCCGCAAGCAAATTGCACTTGCCGAATCCACTGGCGGCTGGCCAACCTATGTCATCGGCAATCACGATATGCCGCGATCCTTCGTGCGCTACGGTGACGGCAAGCACAATGACCAGATCGCCAAGCTGATGGCGGCGCTCTATCTGACGCTGCGAGGCACGCCGATCATGTATTACGGCGAAGAGATCGGCATGGAGAACAACGATCCCACGCGCAAGCAAGATGTGAAGGATCCGATGGGAATCACCGGGTGGCCGGGATACAAAGGCCGGGACGGGGAGCGCACGCCCATGCAATGGGACAACTCGGCCAACGCGGGATTCACGCAGGGCACACCCTGGCTGCCGGTTCCTTCGAGTGCCAAGACGCACAATGTTGCAACCGAATTGAACGACCCGAACTCCATCCTGCAGTTCTACCGGCAGCTGCTGGTATTACATCATCAGAATCGCGCCCTTCTGGACGGAGATTACGTCGCGCTGAACCAGGACGATCCCAACGTGCTTGCCTACTTGCGGCGATACAAAAATGAGGCTGTGCTGGTTGTTCTGAATATGTCAGGCACAGCGCAGCGAGTTAGTTTTAATCTTTCCGCAGAAGGTTTTTCATCCGCTAAGGCGAAGACTCTACTCACGACCTCAGCGTCCGCGGCCAGTGGTCGGTTGGATCAGATCGCCCTGGAGCCGTTCGCCGTGTACATCGCACAAATTTCCCGATGAAGCACATCCCCACAAGACGCACAAACCTGCGAAATATTTTGTGGCTGCAGATAATCCTTATCGCCGTCATGCTGGCCGGCGCCACACTCTGGGCTCAGTCGGATAACGGTCACAGCACGATGCTCTCCGGCCTTGTCTCACCTCATGATTATGTTCAGAAGCGGGCTTCCAGCTACGATCGAACCGGCGGCAACGACGATTTCTATAAAATTGCCGCTGGAGACACGATCACATTACTCGATGACGCTGGCCCCGGAATCATTACCCACATTTGGATTACCATCGCGTCGCCGGAGCAGTACCACTTAAAAAAACTGGTCCTACGCATGTATTGGGACGGCGAAGCCTCGCCCAGCGTGGAATCCCCGATCGGCGACTTCTTCGGCCTCGGCCTCGGCGACTACTTCCAGTTTGAATCCATCCCGCTTTCTGTGGCCCCGGATAAGGCTTTGAACTCGTTTTTCCCCATGCCTTTTCGGAAACGAGCCCGAATAACCCTCACCAATGAAGGAAGGGAAGCGGTCGATGCGTTTTATTTCAACATCGACTATCAGGCCTTGCGCAGGGATCTTGCCGCTGACACCATGTATTTCCACGCCCAGTACCGGCAGGCAACGCCAGCCAAAGGGTGGACCAACCAGTGGGAATCAAACGACGCGCCAGCCGTAACCGCGAAGAAAAATCTTGATGGAGAAAACAATTACGTATGGATGGAAGCCACCGGCCAGGGACACTTCGTCGGCGTGACCATGTCAGTGTTTCAGAATCAGGACGGCTGGTGGGGTGAAGGCGACGACATGTTTTTTGTCGACGGAGAGAAACGTCCCTCC
Source organism: uncultured Acidobacteriaceae bacterium (assembly GCA_963743115.1). Lineage (GTDB taxonomy): Bacteria > Acidobacteriota > Terriglobia > Terriglobales > Acidobacteriaceae > Sulfotelmatobacter. The sequence goes on from CAVUOM010000008.1 coordinate 254,927, forward strand.
ATCAACGGTACCGGGTCGGAAGACTACTTTCTCGGAGCCTGGGACTTTGGCGATCATCCCTTCTCTTATGCACTATACGGAGCACCGGTAAAGGGCGCCGAAGTCGCGGGTAGCCGCTCTTCCGTGTATCGCTTTCATCTCGATTCGCCGATCCCTTTCACCAAATCTCTCAAAGCGACAATCGAGTACGGCCACGCCAATCATCGCTCCGACAACTTTTCTTCTGTCGCGTATTGGTACCAGAAAGAGCCGCATGCCGCCTTTCCCGCTCTACCTCCGGTCGAAATGCGCCTTCCCCGAATTTATCCGGTGGGTGGTCCAGGGAATGCCGCGAAGTGAGCAGCCCGTGAAGAAACTCGGGTCACCACACCTCCATCATTCTAGAAATTGATCTTCACGGCCAATTGAACCTGCCGTGGCCCGATCGGCGACATGCTACTGATCACTCCGAAACTGGGATCGCCGACATTCAGAGTACTGCTGCCGTAAGGACCTGGGCTGCCCAAACTAAAGAGCGGATGATTGAATGCGTTTTGGGCCTCTAGTCGTAACTCCATGTTCAGGCCTTCGTGCACGCCCGACAACGGGAACACCTTGTTCACCGACAAATCGCTGGTAAACGTGAGCGGTGATCGCACAAGTGCGATCGTTCGCGGCATAGTGCCGAGCGTGAACAGGGCGGGCATCTGGAAGACCTCAGGATTTGTGAAAAAGTCGTTCTGCCAATCGTGGCCATAGTTGCGTCTCGGCGTTCCGACTAGATTGGGCCTCTGAGCGCCGTAGCTGGGCAGGGGCGTACCTCCGTTGGAAACAGTTATAGGCAGGGGCCTGCCGTCTGCAATCTGCCAAATGCCGTTGGTCCTCCAACCGCCGACAACGGCGTCGAGCACACGCGGCATATTGCCGAGCATGGCTCTGTGGCGCCCGAAGGGCAGATCGTAGCTGTAACTGAATTTCAGTACCGAGGGTATATCGAAGGTCGACAGGCTGCGCTCTTGCCACGGCTTGTTGGGATCCTGAAGGCTGGTGAAACTTCCCAGCCAGGTTACGTTGTCGTCGCCCACCGACGCATCGTCGATCGATTTCGACCATGTGTAGTTGACGATGAATTCCAGACCGTTGCTGAAGTGCTTGTTTGCGCTGAGTTGCAGTCCGTGATAGGTCGAGTTGCCGATCATCTGGACATCGGTGCTAACTCCGGTGAATTGCGGATAAGGCGACGCTATCTGACTGTAGGGAACCTGGGCCGACGAGAGCGTGCTGTTCGGGTCGCTGATGGGGCCACCATTCAGTGAAGAGAGAGGATTGGTCACATAGGTGTTGAGGCAGTTTATCGTCAGAGTTTGGCATTGGTTGTTGGGATTGGGGCCGGAGATCGGCAAGGTCTCAATCGACGTACCAAAGATGTCGATGTTATTGGCGCCGCTGAATGGCAGATGGGTTCCTTTCTTTCCGAGATATTCGACATCCAGAACCACGTTCCACGGCATTTGGCGCTCGACCCCAAAGCTCCAGCTTTGTTCGTAAGGGGTCAGATTTGCGGCGGCAATCCGGAGCGGACCATTCGCTCCATAGCCGACGTCGTTCAACAATCCCAGAGAGCTCCCCGCAGGCTGGTTTAATCCGTTAGGAAATGGGTTGCTGAGGTGCAGGTAAGGTGTGGCGCCGTCGTTGTTGTAGGTCGAAATCACATTAGTGTATTCGTTGAAACCTTGGCCGCCGTAGGGCACAACTCCGCTGGCGCCCGACCGTGACTGGCCATAGTAAATTCCGTAACCGCCGCGGACCACCATTTTCGGAGCGAACTGGTAGGCGAAACCAAAGCGTGGCTGGAAGTCCTTCCAGTCGGTTACATAATTGGTGCGCTGGTGCGAGTTGGCAAAAACCTCGCCACCGAGCAGCGGGCGAGTCACAGGATTGCCGGTAACCGGGTCAGTGTAGCTGAACGAACCGCCATTCAACGGATTTACTACATTCGGATCGAACCAGTTCTGGTGATTGAAGCGGTCCGTGCGCGGCAACGAAACATCGTAACGCAATCCAAGGTTCAAGGTGAGTTTGGGAGTCACCTTCCAGTTGTCCTGAACGAAGGTGGCGTATTGATAATTTTCCGTCGCGGGCTGAAATTGGATTTCGTAGAAACTGCTTCCACCCCCGGACAGTTGGCCCATGAGAAAGCTGGCCATGGAGTCTCCACCGCAGTCCGCAAAATCGTCTACGAAGGGGCACAGCGAGCTGCCCGCGTTATTGAACTGGAAGTAGCCCAATGGAGCGTTCGTCTGGATGTAATTCTGCTGATGCAGGCGAGCCTCGAATCCAAATTTCAGCTCGTGCGGCCCATGGATCTTGCTCAGCAACTCGCTGAACTGACCGGTGATCTGACCTTGCTTGTAGTTGCCATAGGGATCGTTTCCTGCATTGGGGAAACCCGCCGCAAAGTAATCGTTGATGAACATGGCGGGAACACCGTTGAAACCATTCGATTCTAAGTAGGATGGAAAACCCAGTGTGCTGAGCGGATTGGAGTTGAGACTCGAATCGTAGGCGTAAATACGCATGGCGCCGCGGGTGATCCCGAAAGTTGTGGTCAGCAGCATTGTTGGGTTGATGGTGTACGTGTCGTTAATCGCGAACAGGTGGGCTGTGCTTTTGTTGGCTCCTCCGGCGCAAGGATCGATGAAGGTCTTGAAGCAGTTATAAGGAGTGTTCGAGCCCCACTGATAAGAGTACTTGGCACTCAACAGATTTTTTTCGCTGAAGCGATGATCGATCTTCAGATCGAATGCCTCATTATTGCTAGGGGTCGCTCCCGAAGCGATCCAGTTATTATAGATAGTCGAATTCGGCAGGTTGGGCGTTGGCAGAGGGAACAGGTTCAATACATTCTGAGCTACAGGATCGATCAGGTTGCCTGGACCAGGGGGCGGTTGAAGGTTCGCCGGAAGATTCGGGCTGCCGGGGCTGCTGTAAAGGTCAATCCTGTTGTAAGGGATGAAGGCGTTAGGGTTGCGAACGGGACCGCCGTCAGCAGAACTGTAGACGCCCGAATAGGGATCATAAAGCTGCCCGGCGATCAACGGACTCCCACCTTCCGTACACATTCCCGTGGAATTGAACGATCCGCCCTGTGAGGTGCAGACTTCGCCAAAATCACCAGTGCGCATGGCAGCGCTGGGCACACCAGCCACATAGGTGCCCATGCTGCTCTGTAGAATGCCATCCCAGTCGAAGAAAAAGAAAGTTTTGTTCTTAAAGATCGGGCCGCCAATGGTTCCGCCAAAGTCGTGCCGGTGAACTGGAGGAATAGGAATACCGGCCTGATCGTTGAACCAGTTGTTAGCGTCGGTGATGGTGTTGCGGATGAAATCGTAGACGCCGCCGTGAAATGAGTTCGTTCCCGAGCGCGTGACCATGTTGATGATCGAGGCGCCGGAAAAGCCGTACTCTGCGCTGAAATTGGTTTGCTGCACCTTAAACTCTTCCACTGATTCCGCCGAGGGCTGGTACACGATCTGGGTGACCCCGCCATTGGGCTCGAAGTTGGTGATGGAAGCGCCGTCCATCAGAATGTCGGCACTGGCGCCACGGCTGCCGTTCGAAACAAAATTGGTGCCGCCGCAGTTGGGGCACTGATCATCCACGTCGGTGACGCCCGGCGCCAGATAGGTCAGATCAAACACGTTGCGGTCGACCAGAGGCAGATCATTGATGGCCCTGCGGTCGACGACTTGGCCGGTCACCGCATCTTGGGTGTCGATGCTCTCACTTTGGGCCTTGACGTCAACGCTTTGTGATGCACTCGCGACCCTAAGAGTCAGATTCGCGGTCGGGTTCTCGGTGACACTCAGTCTGATGTGGGTGCGCTCAGTCTTTTCAAATCCTTGCTTCTCGGCAGTCACCGAATACAGCCCCGGAGGAATCGAAACGAAAAGGTACCGTCCCTCGTTGTTCGAGGTGGTAGTGAACTTATATCCCTTCTGCTCGTCGAGCAGCGTGACCTTTGCACCCTGGATGGCGGCCGCCGATGTGTCGGTCAGGATGCCGCTCACGGTCCCGAAGTAGCCTTGGCCGAAAAGTGCTGCCGGCAGCAGGACGATGACGGCGATGGTTAGAGTTCGCAGTGCGTGCTGGCAGTTTTCCCGAATCTTTAGAGCGGAGAGACTCACGTTGCCCCCTTGGCCCGGATGAATAAACGAGGCCGGTGCCTCTTGATTGCAGTCAGACTCCATCGAGGAACTCCCTCAATGCAAGTCTGTTCCCCGGTACGAGGCCGGCGAAAAGCGGACCGGCCTCCATTAAAACGATTCATTATGCACTTCTGAGGCAACTATGCAAGGGATTTTTGTGCTTCGTCCTCCCTGGCGTCTGCGTTTTTCTGCCTGGCGAGAATGACCCGGGCAAACCGCTAAGAGAACTCGTTGGTTTACGATCCCGCGCTCAGGAAGACTGGGTTCTCGCGGAAATGAATTTGTATGCACTCGGCGTGCGCGCTTTCGGGCTCCGCCGCCCGATGACGTTTCTGATCACAGGATGGCCTTGGAGACGGGGCTGGGGACGATCGCAAAGATTGCGGGGTAGGTGTTCCGCAAGTGCGTACGACAAGCAGAGACCGTCGGATGCACGATGCGATCTTGTACGAAACCAGGCAGATGCCTGTCGCGCATTCAATTCACATCATTGAAATTGGTGCGGAAGGGGGGATTTGAACCCCCACGCCTTTCGGCGCCACCCCCTCAAGATGGTGTGTCTGCCAGTTCCACCACTTCCGCGCTAGAAGGATAACCAAGAAGTTAGCTTGCATCTTATCAGATACTCCGTCGCTGGAAAACTTTCGTATCCGCTTTTCTATGCACTCATGGCGCCGCAATTATGCTGAAGTGGCATCGATCGCCGCGTCAAGAGTTGCGGCCATGCTCCCCGCAATTGCCGATTTAAGCTGCGCCCGCGGACTACTGTATGGCGCGACACAGAAAATTGTGGCGTAACAAGAACTTCCGCCATCTAAAATGACAAATATACTTTGAGAGTGAATATGAAAGAAAATTCCAAAAAAGCAAAGAGTCTCTCTGCCGCTACCGCCGGAACAATCTCACTCGGCGGTGAACTCTCCGTCAACCGCCTTGGCTTCGGAGCGATGCGCCTCACGGGTGACGGAATCTGGGGCCCACCGAAGGACCGTGCCGCGGCGCTCGACGTTCTTCGCCAAGCCGTTGCGTTGGGAATCAACTTTATCGATACTGCTGATTCCTACGGTCCCAATGTCAGCGAAGAGTTGATCGCCGAAGCGCTCGCGCCTTACCCCAACGACCTTGTCATCGCGACCAAGGGTGGATGGAATCGCCCCGGGCCGAACCAGTGGACCCACGATGCCAGCCCAGCGCACTTGCGCGAGGCGGTGGAAGGTAGCTTGAAGAGACTTCGCCTCCACCGAATCGACGTCTACCAGCTCCACGTTCCCGATCCTCTCGTACCTCTCGACGCCTCGATTGAGACCCTGGCAAACATGCGATCAGAGGGGAAGATCCGATTGGTTGGGCTTTCCAACGTCACCATCGAGCACATCGACCGCGCGCGAAAGATCGTGCCGATCGTGTCGGTCCAGAACCGCTACAGTTTCGCCGATCGCGAATGGGACAACGTTGTGGATTATTGCGAGCGCAATGAGATCGCGTTCATCCCCTGGTTCCCGCTCGGAGCGGGGCGCGTGGCTGGCAAGCTGCTGGAACGGATTGCGAAGGCTCACAAAGTAAAACCTATCCAGATTGCACTGGCGTGGTTGCTGAAACGTTCCCCGATTATGCTGCCCATCCCCGGCACTTCGTCAGTTGCGCATCTGGAGGAAAATGTGCAGGCAGCGTATCTACATCTGTCTGAGAAGGAAAGCCTGGAACTGACCGGGATTGCGGAGTTGGCTTCCTGAATAATGTCCGGTTCGTGTGTAACCACAGGAGGACTTGCGATTGAGTCCGAACGAGAGCGACTCGAATCATTCACGCATCGATTCTTCCGAGCAGTCGCCGGCGGCCAACGGAATGTTTTCAAGCCAGGACGTCGGTGTGAGCAGGAGAGAGTTTCTCGGCATGACTGCCGCTTCCTTGTTGGTAGCCGGAAGACTAAGCGCTGCGGCAAATGCGGATAGTAAGAACGAAATTCCGCATCGAACTCTCGGTCGCACCGGCGAAAAGGTTTCGCTCATCGGACTCGGCGGTTATCATCTGGGCAACCAGAGCGATCCTGAGGAAAGCATTCGCATCATTCGCACTGGAATCGATGAAGGAATCAATTTTCTCGACAACTGCTGGGACTACAACGACGGAGAGAGCGAAATTCGCATGGGCAAGGCCCTGCGCGATGGTTATCGCCAGAAGGCCTTCTTGATGACCAAGATCGATGGCCGAAATAAGACTGCGGCAGCCGCCCAACTCGATGAATCCCTGCGGCGGTTGCAGACGGACCGAATTGACTTGCTGCAGTTCCATGAAGTGATTCGCGATTCCGATCCCGACCGCATTTTCGCCGAAGGCGGAGCGATGGAGGTCGCCCTGGAAGCCAAGAAAGCGGGCAAGGTCCGCTTCATCGGCTTCACAGGCCACAAGAGTCCCGACATTCATTTAAAGATGCTGGCCACCGCCGCGCAGCATGGCTTCACCTTCGATGCCGTCCAGATGCCCCTTAACGTAATGGATGCCCACTTCAACAGTTTCGAAAAGAAAGTGTTGCCAGCCTTGACCAAGGACGGCATTGGGGTTCTCGGCATGAAACCCATGGGTGATCACTTCATTCTTGGGAGCAAGACCGTTACAGCAGTTGAGTGTCTGCACTACTCGATGAATCTGCCCACAAGCGTCGTCATCACGGGCTGCGATTCGCTCAGGATACTTCAACAAGCTCTCGATGCCGCCCGCACTTTTCAGCCGATGGACTCTTCCCAGCTAGCCGCTCTTCTCGCAAAGACTGCAAAGGCGGCGGAGGCGGGCCAGTTCGAACTATATAAGACGACTCACCAGTTTGACGGCACCGTCGCCAATCCCCAGTGGCTTGGCTAGAAACAGGCAGGGATCTGTTCACCCCCTCCACAGCCGAAGCGTCGCAGAGCGTCATCGCTTCCTAGTCTCCCGATGGCAACAGCATCTCTTCGGGTTCAAGTTCGATTATTGGGATGGGCTGGGAGAGGGCGTCGACACCGTGATCCGGCCGGAGCAGAGGTTTCGTTCCGCCAAACTGCTCCGCTTCAGTTGACCCCGTCAGCGCCATTGTCGAAGCCAGGCCGCCGCTGATGACCTGCTGCACCTGATCAAAGTAGCCGGTGCCGACAAATCGCTGGTGCTTTACCGCTTTATACCCGAATTGCGTTTCACGGCTGAACTCTTTCTCCTGCAGCCGCGAGTAAGCGGTCATGCCTGCCAGTTTGTACCCGCGTGCCAGTTCGAACATGCTCAGATTCAGCGCGTGGAAGCCGGCCAGCGTGACGAATTGAAATTTGTATCCCAAGCGAGCCAGTTCTGGCTGGAAGCGCGCGATGGTTTCTTCATCAAGCTTCTTCCGCCAATTGAAACTGGGCGAACAGTTGTAGGCTAGCACCTTTTCGGGATATTTGGCATGAATCGCTTCGGCGAATTGCCGTGCTTCTTCTAGATCAGGATGTGAAGTCTCGCACCAGAGCAGGTCGGCGTAGGGAGCATAAGCCAGACCGCGCGCGATGGCCGACTCGATGCCGCCACGAATGCGGAAAAAACCCTCCGCTGTCCGTTCTCCCGTACAAAAAGCCCGGTCGCGCGGATCGATGTCGCTGGTCAGCAGATGCGCGCTGTCGGCGTCGGTCCGTGCCATCACCAGAGTCGGCACGCCCATCACATCGGCGGCCAGTCGTGCTGCCACCAGCTTTTGTACCGCCTCGTTGGTCGGAACCAGCACCTTGCCGCCGAGGTGTCCACACTTCTTTGCCGACGATAGCTGATCCTCAAAGTGCACGCAAGCCGCGCCCGCCTCAATCATCGCTTTCATCAGCTCGAACGCGTTCAGCGTTCCGCCAAACCCGGCTTCCGCATCGGCTACGAGCGGTGCAAACCAGGTTTGTGCTGGTGCAACCTTGCCTTCGGCATGATGAACCTGATCGGCGCGCTGCAGCGCGCTGTTGATCCGCCGGCAAAGATTCGGAACACTATCCGCCGGATACAGGCTCTGGTCGGGATACATCTGTCCAGCATTGTTGGCGTCCGCCGCCACCTGCCATCCGCTCACATAGATCGCCTTCAGTCCCGCCTGAACCTGTTGCACCGCCTGGTTGCCGGTGACGGCGCCCAGCGCATTGACGTAAGACTCGGTAAGCAGCATCTCCCACAACCGCTCCGCCCCGAGGCGAGCCAGCGTGTGCTCGATGTGAACCGAGCCCCGCAGACGGAGCACATCTTCCGGCGTGTACGGACGCTCGATTCCTCTCCAGCGAGGATTGTTCGCCCACTCGTAATTCAGGCAATCCTGTGCGAGCGCGTATTGCGCAGTCTTCTCTTCATCGTTCATTAAAGATGAGGGGGATTGCTGTCGGGTCGAGTTCTTCGTTCCGTTTTCCTGGGCAGACATTCGAGGTTCTCCTGGGCCGATTTGGTGTTCAATATATTGCACATGCATTCACGATACTGGCGAAGAGTAGGTCAGAGCAGGAGGTCGGTCAAGCCTGTCGTTCCATATGCTGAACGCCTATTCAATTAATTGGCGGCTTCTGGTAACATGATGCGAATATGCCGGTTTCAGCCGACTCCCCATCCGCCGCCGTAGAACGAGCTTTGGCCATGCTGGAAGCCGTTGCCCAGGCGTCCGAAGGCCTGAGCAATGCCGAAATCAGCCGCAAACTCAACATTCCAAAGAGTTCGGCCAGCTATATCCTGCGTACTCTCGAAAATCAGGGTTATCTCACTCGCGATGTTGAGTCGGGACGGTACCGCGTAGGGTTGAAGATCCTAAGCCTGAGCCGGGGAGCGCTCGGGGGGCGCGACGTTCGCGGCGTGGCCTTGCCCATCATGCGTCACCTGACGCAGCAGACCGGCCTGACTTGCCACCTGGCGGTTCTCGATGGAGCCGAAGCGGTCTATATCGAGAAGGTTGAGCCGGAGGGTTTCATCCGAATGGATACATGGGTGGGACGCCGCATGCGTGTACACGCCACCAGTGTCGGCAAGGCGATTGTTGCCTATATTCCTCCAGCGCAACTGGAAGAGATTCTGCGCAAGAGCGGAATGGAAAAGCGCACTCCTAAAACGATCACTACCCAGCCGCGTCTGTTCAGGGAACTGGAGAAGGTGCGCGCACAGGGCTACGCCGTTGACGATGAAGAGAACAATCTCGGCGCACGCTGCCTCGGTGCCCCGATTTTCGATGAGCGCGGCTCCATCGAAGCCAGCCTGGGGTTGAGCGGCACTACGCAGCAGGTCAGTCCACAGACCATGCCACGCATTCTCGAAGCTCTCAAAGACGCGGCCCGGCACATCTCCATGGGCATGGGATATAGAGTGCCGCAGCGCCGCGCCAGTGGCGCCTAGCCCGTTTCTGGGAATCCGGCCATCACCTCTATGCGGATTCCCTATATTCCTCCGCCGTTACCCGGCTCGCACTGAACCGTTGGCGCGGCAATGCTACCAGTACAATTCCCTGCCTTCGGTCGTGCACCAGCGTCCACATCTCTGCGCACTGGTCACACAGCCAGTACCGCTCTACGCGCCGGGCTTGCTGCCGCATATGAGGAGCGGGAGGAGCCCTCATCTCTCCGGACCTGCCCACAAATTCCGTCTCCACCAGAAACAGTTTGCCTTGGCGCAGTCGAAGAAACGGTCTGGAGCACATCGAATTAGCACAGTGGCTGAGCATCACGCCCTCCGCCGACTGCTCTTCAGCTCAGATTTTCGGGGTTCGGACTCACTTCGGACTCAGTTCGGACTCGCTCTCTGAGACTTTCACCAGCAGCCAGATTCAGAGTCCCCTGCAGCTTAGATGCCAGACTGTCTTGAAAGGCGAATCGGGTCGATTGCTAGGATTCGACAGAGTGTTCGGCCCCGTGTCCAACCACTCAGTGCCGACTCATCGGCACGGTGACGAGCTTTCGTCGCCGATGAACCACCGAACATCAGTGGACCATCGCCCCCATTACTGCCACCACCGCTCCCACCACGCCCAGCACAATCCCTACATGCCAGAAGATTCGTCGGCCTGAGAGCAAAGTGATCGAGGTTACCACCAGGCCAATTTCCAGGAACACTTCCGCCAGGTCGAAGAGATCAGCGCGATTTCTCTCAGTCGCGACCTCCTGCTCCAGCTTGCGCGCATCCGCTTGAATCTCGTCCTTATCGTGCTTGTAGCGGTCCGCTTCCTGCGCAGCCTTTTCGCGGAACTTGCCCATCGCCGCAGCGTCGTTACTGGTCGCAACCGCGGCCAGATCGCCGAACAGCTCGTCCTCGTGCTCGCGAATATTTTTAGCCTGGTAATAAGCCCATTGATCGGACGATTTCGCCTGCAGCACCACCTCCTCAGTGTGTGCGCGGTGCCCCAGCAGCGACACCACCGCGACGCATACTGCCAGAACTGCCATGGTCAGCGACACTGCGGCTAGCGACCGATCCTCTCGCGCCTTTTCCGCATGTTCTCGTAATTCCTGAAGTTCGTCCGCCATAGTTGTCCAATCCTGTTTATCCGACCTGGTTTAATGTGATGGTCCAGACTCAGCTGCCGATATTACGCAATCGCGGGGTTTTCGCCAAGCGTGGGATTTTTTAAAATCAGATCAAGAAGGAACGTTCACGACAACAGTCCTACCGCATGGTCTCTTCAATCTCCGAAATCCAGTTAGGACGCTTCAACACCTCCCGCGGCTTCGGGCCGTCCGCGGCGCCCACAATGCCGTCCTGTTCCATCAGATCGATCAAGTGCGCGGCGCGGCCGTAGCCGACACGCAGCCGCCGTTGCAGCAGGGAAGTGGACGCTTTCCCGAACTCCACCACCAGCTTCACCGCATCCTGATACAGAGGATCGTCTTCGCCCCCGCTCTCAGATCCTTCAATCCCATCGCCGCTAACGCTGCCGGCCTCGCGCTCGTCCTTGGGAGCTTCGAGGAATTGCTGCTGATACTCCGCCGAGCCTTGCTGCTTCCAGAATTCAACCACCGCCGCAATCTCTTTCTCCGTGACCAGCGGAGCGTGCAGTCGGTGCACCCGCGCCGATCCCGAAGGCAGATAGAGCATGTCGCCCTTGCCGAGCAATGCTTCCGCGCCGTTGGCGTCGAGAATGGTCCGTGAATCCACCTTGGTAGCAACGCGAAACGAAATTCGCGCCGGGAAGTTCGCCTTGATCAATCCCGTAATCACATCGACCGACGGACGCTGCGTCGCCAGTACCAGGTGAATGCCCACCGCCCGCGCCATCTGCGCCAGCCGCGTGATCGACTCCTCGACGTTCGAGGAATCGAGCATCATCAGGTCGGCCAATTCATCGATGATGATCACGATGTAGGGAATCGGCTTGTCGTCGGAATCCTCTTCAAACAGACTAGGAGTTCCCTGGTCGAACAGTCGGTTGTACTGGTCGATATTGCGCACGCCCTTGGCCGCCAGCAGCTTCAACCGCCGTTCCATCTCGCGCACGGCGTTGCGCAGCGCGTTTGCCGCCAGCTTCGGCTCGGTAATGATCGGCGTATACAGGTGCGGCACGCCTTCGTAGTTGCCCAGTTCCAGCCGCTTCGGATCCACCAGAATCAGGCGCACCTGGTCCGGCGTCGCCTTGTACAGGATCGACATGATGAAGGCGTTGATCGCAACACTCTTGCCGGAACCCGTCGACCCGGCAATCAGCAGGTGCGGCATTCCATTCAGATCGGCCGTGACGATGCGCCCGTTGATGTCCTTGCCCAGGGCCATGGTCAGCTTCGACTTCGAGCCCATGAATTCCTGCGACTCGATGTTCTCCCGCAGCCAGATAATCTCGCGCTCGCGGTTCGGCACCTGAATGCCAACGGTCGATTTCCCGGCCATGCGTTCGATCAAAATGCTTTCGGCCTTCAACGCTAAACAAAGATCATCGGTGAGGTTGGTGATGCGGCTGTACTTGATTCCGGCGTCAGGCTTGAACTCGAACGTGGTCACCACGGGGCCGGGATTAATTTGCGTGATCTGCCCGTGGACATCAAACTCGGCATACTTTTCCGTGAGCACCTGGGCCAGCAGTTTCAGTTCTTCCGCATCCACGGCCTGCTGTTCGTCTGGACGCTGCAGCAAACTGCTGGAAGGCAGCTTGTAGCCGCCCGCAATCCGCGGCATCGTCGTCTTGGCCTTGTGATCGCTGTCGCCACGCTGCGTCACTTCCGGGTCGGCCGTAGTTTCAACTTCCGCTAAAGATTCGGCCAGAATTCCACCCATCCCCGAGGGGGCCGGCTCGGTGACTTCACGCTCCAGCATGCGTTCAATCCCAGTACGCCGAGGCTCGGCAGAAGTTCGCGAGGGTTCGATTGACTCACCAGTTTGCCGCGATGGCATCAACTGCGTCTTGACCACCGGCTTCGAAATCCGGCGTTTGTCCAGTTCCTTTTGCTGACGCCGCTTGGCCCGTTCCGCCTGCCAATCCTGGTACCGGTTCCACAGCGCGGTAATAAACGCAAACCGCGTCGGAGCCCACAGTCGAATCGACGAAAACGAGAATGCCGTCGAAAGATAAAGCGCAACCGCCAGCACGCTAGCGCAAACAATATAGGCGCCGGTCAGGTTCAAGTAGTGGATCAGGACATCGCCCACCACCCGCCCCAGAAGACCTTCGACTGGAATCACATGCAGCCAGCGCAAATGCCCCGGCAGCAGCGCTAGCAGTGCGGGGACAAAGATCACCAGCCAGATTCCGCCCAGACTTTTCGCGATGGGCGATTGAATCTTGCGCGACGCGAACCAGCGCAGCCCAAGCATGGCCGGGAAAATCGGCAGCAGAAACGCTCCGATCCCGAAGAACTGCAGAGCCAGGTCTGAGATAAGCGCTCCCACCACGCCAATCCAGTTGCGGGCAACGTGGGTTCCGGTCAGCACGGAGGCGCTATTGAGCGAAGGATCAAGCGGCGAGTACGAAGCCAGCGCGAGGAAGAGAAGGAGCGCAGAGACGCACAGCAGAAAACCGATCAGCTCATTCAGCCGCCGGTTGCCCGTGGGCACAAATATGCTTGCCAGAAAACGCATGTAGGCCGTTTCTTCACCGGACGCGAAACCGCCGTCCCGTGGCGCAAATCGGCCAGAGCCTCATTATTATGCCAAGAAGCGGACACTCCGGCAATGCCGTAATCGGACGGGGGTATTGAGTTGGCTTCTGGGGCTGTCGCCGCAACCAGGTCAATGAGTGCTATCGCCTGATTTCAACAGCCATGGATTCCAATGGTGCTATAGTGGGCTGTAAATGCTGCGGAAGCCCTTTGTAGCCCTCGGGCTGATCGGCGTGGTTTTGGTTGCTGTTCTCATCGCGCAGGACCACTCGTTACAACTCTCCCCAGGTGAGGTACGCATCACCAGCCACCCGTATTCTCCTCAGTTAGCCACAATTCATTCCCAAGCACGATTGGTAGAAGTCGAGATCGTGGTCCGCGATTCTCGTGGCAAGCCCCTCCAGGGTCTCACTAAGGACGACTTCCAAGTTCTGGACGCTGGAAAGAAACGTGAGACGGTTGCATTTTCGGTTGAGACCACAACAACGGCGGATGCGGAGACCGGAAAAAGAACCGAAACGCAGCCCTCTGGATCTGTTTCTGTGCCGCCCCTCTCTGGACCACCGCAGCGTACCGCAGAGGGACGGTCGATTGCCCTGTTCTTTGACGACGTGAATACTCCCGTAGGTGATCTTGCTCGCGCCAAGATCGCGGCGTCACGTTTCTTAAGAGAAGAACTTTCCCCAGGCGACGCTGTCGCAATCTTCGACTCTTCTGCCGGAGAGGTTGCACGATTTACCAGCGACGTGAACTTGCTGATCGCTTCCGTCCGTGAGTTACAGAGTCATCCTCGTTCATCAGCAGGAGGGATTGGGTCCTGTCCGAGGATCCCGCCGTACCAGGCCTATCGCATTTCAAATGGGGATCCCAGCGCGCTACAGGCCGCCGTCTTGGAAGATTGCAACTGTCCCGGGCACGACCCCACCCAATGCCTAGGAATCGATAGTATGCCTGCCTACCAACTGGGAAGTTCCATGTCGGGAGGGGGCGGCGTAAGCTCTGGTAACAATATGGGGGGCTACGCTCAGGATCCTAGCAGCATAGTCTCTGAGGTCAAAACCCAAGCTTCTGCAACTTGGCTCCAAACCAAGCTAATTTCCGAAAGCACTTTTACTGCGATCCGGGCCTGCTTGCGATCCGTCAGTACGATGCCCGGCAAGCGCATGCTTCTCATTACCTCGTCAGGCTTCATCTCAAGCGAGTCGGACCCACAGGAGGACGCCATCGTTCAGGAGGCACTGCGAGCCGCCGTGGTCATTAATGCAATCGATGCGAAGGGACTTTATGCCGAGACGCCAGGTCGACCACTGAACGAGCCTTCAGAAGCCACAAAGCTTTCTCCTTTAAGCATGTTCTATGAGGCCAGCTCGCTGGGTGAACGCCTGGAAAGCCAGGATGCCGCTGTGGCTCGCTTCACCGAGAGCACCGGAGGGCTCTTCTTCCGCAATAACAATGATCTCAATCTCGGGTTCTATCGACTCGGCGTCATTCCTGAAGTCGCCTATCTGGTGGGATTCCCGCCTGCCGATGACGGCAACTATCACAAACTCAAGATAGAACTGAAGAACAAAGGCGCGGACTTTGTTCAGGCGCGACCCGGCTACTTTGCTCCCAACGGAGCAGCTGCGTCGCAGCCGGACCAGACTGGCGTGATGGACCGCGCGATGGCGGATAACGAGCAGTCACATGCGGTTCCTGCCGCGGTGACACTGCGACTGGCAAAGACTGCCGCGAATGGACGTCGATTGTCACTCAACATTCACGTAGACGCGCGGAGTCTCCCATTCCAGCATCAAAAGGACGTTCACGTCGAAAGGCTGACATTTGTCGCCGCGCTGTATGACCTGCAAGGGACCTTTATCACGGGCAAAGAGGCGGAGATGGATCTGGCGTTGAGGCCCGGAAGTTACGAACAGCTCAGCAATTCCGGAATAAACGCAGCGCTATCGTTGGAAGCGCCCCCCGGATCTTACAGCCTGCGATCCGTCATACAGGAAAGCGTGGAAGGCAAAATAACGGCCGAGACCCGCAAGGTCCAGATCGACTAGACCATCATTCCATTCGAAGGACGGGTCGCCGCGGTCTCTCTCTTGTATTGACAGTCCCGAGCGGTGCCGGACGTTCACGACCTAGGGGCAAGTGAGTTGTGCAGTGGCGGAGAAAACACAGCCCTGACCGCAGGCTTTGGTCGACGGACAGCTATACGTCCCAGTGTCGGGTAGCGGATCATTGGCCCAGATCACGTGTGTGCCAGCCGCTCCGACGCCGCACTGAGCCCCTCCCGTGCTGTTGATGGATATTTCAGTTGTAGGTGAGGATTGAAAGCAAGCACCCCACTTTGCCGGGAGTGGCGCAACCGTCAAAAGTGCAATGTTGTAGTAGCCGGTGACAGCGAACTGCACCTGCCCGTCGGGATACCGCTGTGCGTCCGCGCTCGCGGGGGATAGGGTGATCGACTGGAGTTGGTGCTGTGAACTCGAACTCGACCCGCACGACAGAATGGCAGCGCCGGCCCCGGCCAGGCCGAAGAGGCAAATAACGAGCCGTAGTGTGCTCATAACCGCCCTCCTTGAAGATGCGCTCGCGAAGCGAGCAGAGCAGCTTCGCATGAACAATGTTGCACCAACGTCAGTTGCGAACCGTTAGGGTCCACTTACGTAACATCCCGATGGTGCTCATTAGACCGAGCCGGATGGTTTTGAGTGCATTCACAGCACGTACATCCGAAGCATCCACCACACCAGGAATATCGCCACGATGGCACCCGCGATGTGAACTATCCAGTCGCCAACTGTTTTCGGTTTCCCAAAATTGAACATGCGGCAATGGTAGCAGCCCCAGCGTGGCTGACGTAATATCGCGATATCATCCGGGGGCTGAATCACGTTTTTGTTGCGACCGTCACAACTGAGGATGCTCCAGCCTTCCCGGTTTTGGAATGCTAAGCAGCGATGGTGCCTGGGCAAAAAGATTTTGCCGTGAGCGCCCCACACGCTACTCAGAATATTCACAGCCCATCTCTGTGACATCCAACCTTGCGCCGTGCCAAAACTTCACTCATAATTGCCCAAGCAAAGGCAATAGATTCAGCGACAGCAACAAAGCTGCTTCGGGCTAAGAACCGGCCAGTAACTCCTTTGCTCTCTAGATTTTGACCTCTAAGTCCTTTGTCATGCGGATTTTGCGGGCAAATTCGTGCTAACTCGATGATTCCACTAGAGCCTGGGGGGAGGGGGGGTACCCTGTATTAAGAAGGTAAACAGTTATCAAACCATAAACTGACATTCGCGGCGCGGGCAGAACTGACGACACGCGTCAAAGCTTGGCGGTTACGGCAGCATCGCTGCCAGTTCGTGACCACTCGTCGAAGGGCGTCGCAGATGGCCGCAATCGCCCGGGGTTCATGATGTTGTCGGGGTCGAGTCCGCCCTTGATCGCGCCGACTGCCATCACGCCCACAGGCGAAATGTCTTCGGTGAGCCAAGGCAGGTGTTCCGTGCCGACTGCGTGATGGTGGGAGAGCGTAGCCCCATGGTCGATGAACGACTGCTGCACAACTCTCTTAGCGTGCAGATACTGCTGCATTTCGTGCCCGTGCTGCTGCCTGCAGGCAAACGTCAAATAAAGGCTTGCCCCGCTCTGATAAGTATGGCTAATGTGGCATCCGACCCAGGGCCTTACTCCACTCTCCTGGATCGCCGCACGCAGCCCCGCAGTTGTCGCTTTATACAGAGGAACGATATTGCTCCAGACAGTTGAGGTCTCGCTCACATCCGACGTGATACCGCGATCCAGCAGAAAGTCGCGGATGTGGGGGAAATCGTACTTGGTCGATTCAAAAGACTTGCCGGAACCAGAGCCCAGATCGACCGCACCGAAGCGCCGGTAGATAGCATTCACATGATTGTGTTGCCTTGCGGCTCCGGCTTTGCTGCCTTCGAAAGTTGTGAGCATGAGACAAGCACGCGAATCGAACCCTTTTGCCTTCAGGTAACTTTTCATGATTTTCGTCACGGCCTGCGAGAGTCGCGACGATGGCGGCTTGAACGCCAGCGACAGCGCTGTCTTGTCTGGGTCGCTGAGGCGCAACATCGAAGGTACGCACTCTTTTCGCACGCATTCGTGCATAGCTTCGATGCCAGCCTCGAATTCAGGAAACAAATAGCCGTGAGTGCGACGCAACTCGGGGCGAGGATGAACTCGCATGGTGGCTTCCGTAATCACTCCCAGCGTTCCTTCGCTGCCAATGCACAGATGATTGACATCGATGCCGTTTGAAGACTTGGGTACAGTTCGCGTGGCCAGCACACCAACCGGCGTAACCATGCGTAGCGAAATCACCATATCCTCGATTTTGCCGTACTTGTCGCTCTGCATTCCCGCCGAGCGTGTTGCGATCCAGCCGCCGAGCGTGGAGTGCAAGAAGGAATCAGGGAAGTGGCCAAGGGTCAGGCCATGGGCGTTCAACTGCTCCTCGAGATCAGGACCAAACGCACCAGCTTCAATGCGCGCGGTAAACGATTCCGTATCCACTTCGAGTACGCGCCGCATGCGTCTCATATCAAGCGACACCACCATGCGCCGGTTCTCGCTTCGCTCCAGGCAGCCGGCGATGTTCGAGCCGCCGCCAAAGGGAATCACGACAACGTCGTGACGCGCCGCGGCTCGCAACGTCCTCAGCACGTCGGGCTCGTTCTCAGGATAAAGCACCAGATCAGGAGCTCCGTCGACCAATCCCCGCCGCATGCGGAACAAGTCGCGAAAGCCCTTGCCATAGGCGTGGATCACGCGTTCACGGCGGCCGTCGCAGATCTGATCGGCGCGCATCCCTCGCCGCAGATCCGTCAGGAACCCTTCATGCTGAATCGCACCGCGCAAGCGCACCGCCTCGAGCGGCACATGCGGCGCATCCATGTCGTCACTTTCCACATCAAGTACCGCTTTCGCAAAAGGCCACAAGCCGGGATGGGCGCGAGAGTCGAAGCCGACCTCTTCATCTCCCCATCCCCACCATTTCATGTGCCTGGCTGTGTACATATCGTGTTCACCTTACCAGCTACTGAGCTCTCGGCTCTTTGTATTCTGGACCTCCTGCGCCACGACCGAGGCGGAAATCGTCGGCTGCGGTTCCTCAGTCGGCAGTCCGGCGAAGCCTCCGGCGGGCGGTTTCCGGTTGAGCCCGCGGATTCGCTGTTCAAGCAATTCGACCGCGGCTTTTCGAACCCCGCGCTCGTGCAGAGGGTCGGACGAATTCGATGCGAACCTGATCGGCTCTCCGAAGCGCACGGTGGCAGCTCCCAGACGCGGCACGTTTTGCCCTTTCGCCAGAATCTTGTGAGCGCCCTCGATGTAGGCGGGCACGACGGGCACGCCAAGCGCCACAGCAAACAGGCCTGCACCCTTCTTGAATGCCTGCATTTCGCCGCTACTGGAGCGCGTGCCCTCAGGATAGAGGATTAAATTGCCGCGCGTTCGCTGCAAAAAATCATCGCACATTGCCAGACTACGCTGCAGTGATTTGGCCTGGGCTTGGCGATCGATGGGGATGACGTTCATGAATCGAGAGACTACGAACTTCACTCTCCGGGAGCGAAAGAAATAATCACTGGCGCCGAGCAGTGCGAATGCCGAAAAAGGCTTCCTCGAAGCTGTCATCAGAACCGCGCTGTCGATGTGGCTCGTGTGATTGCTGCAGATGATGAATGGAGAAGCCGGAAGGTGCTCGCGCCCTTCGACTGTCAGCCGGCAGTAACAGAAGAAAAACCACCGGCAGAAGGCTTGAAACATAGCGCTACCAAGGGCCGGCGCCAAGAACATGCCTTCCGCTTTGCCCGAGCCAGTCATGGGAGTGAAGGTGTTGCCTCAGCTCTTTTCCCGATTCCCCGATCAAGACCAATGCGTCTGTGCCAACGTGCCTACTGAAGATGCCACACGTACGCGAGGGCGATCACGACGATGCCGACTACGATCCGGTAAACGATAAACACCCGCAAAGTGTTGGACTGCAGGTAGCGAATGAGCCAGGCGATGGTGGCGTAGCCCACGATCGCGGAAACAACAATGCCGACGATAAAAGGCGCCTGCATTCCGGCAGGCAGGCCCTCCTTGTGAACCTCGTACGCCTTCAGCAACGCGGCGCCTGCGATGAGCGGAGTAGAGAGCAGAAAGCTGAAGCGAACTGCGGCCTCGCGAGTCATGTTGCGAAACAATCCCGCAGTGATGGTTGAGCCGGATCGCGAAACGCCCGGAAGCAGGGCAAATGCCTGCGCTAGGCCGACTACCAGTGAGTCGGCGAAAGAGATGCGGGTCAGCGGTTTTTCCCGTGTGCCAACTTTTTCTCCCAACCACATGAGAAGCGCAACAATGATCAACGCAGCCGCGATCAGGATAATGTGTTCGCGGAAATAATCTTCCGCGGAATGCTCGAGCAGCTTGCCCGCAATTGCTCCCGGAATCGTCGCCAGAGCGAGAAACCACAGAAGCATGCGTTCATCCTTACGCTCCTGAAGGGTCAGGTTTTCGTCCGAGCTGCCAGCTTCGGAGAAGCGGACGATCTTGCCTCCCAGCGCCGCGCGGACAATCTGAAACCACGTGCGGCGGAAATAGAAGAGCACGGAGAGCAGGGTGCCGAAATGCAACGCGACGTCGAAGGTGAGTTCATGAGCCGGCGAAAGCTCGTTCCAGCCGAGCAGACGCCGCACAATAATGAGATGTCCGGAGCTGGAGACGGGAATAAATTCCGCCAGCCCCTGAATGATAGCCAGAACCACAGCTTGATAAATGGGCAAATTCAGTCCGCCGTATTTCCGTAGGTTGGAATGCCTTGCTGAATGTAGAAGATCAGCCGCTCGGTGCGCAAGGCCCAATCGCTTTGCCCATACTGGCTGATGACTTTCTGTGCCAGTGCAATGGCACGATCTTTGGATTCAGCAGACTTTTTCAGGTTGGGCTCCGTCTTGTAGATCTCTATCAGCGCCGAGCGGCGCCAGGCCGCGTCGTACAAGGCCTCTGGTGCGGCCGGAGACTGGGGATGTTCCTTGGCGTAATTTTCGTAAAGTTCGGCTTCTTTATCCGGACACTTCGCCAAACCTTCCCACTCGCCACACAGCTTGTTTTCTATCAATCGAAAGGCGGCCAGGTCAGCCCACTTCGTGCCTGGGTATTTCTTGATGACCAGCTTCATCCACTCTTCATTCATCTGACCGCGCATGTAGGCTTGCCGTTCGCGCGCGGAAGGCCGGGTCATCACGTCCGCCCGCTCGATTTGCCAGCGAATATCGGCCGCACGATAAAGCGCCTCGGCGGCCAGGGGCGAAGTCGGCATCAAGTCATAAACACGGTAGTAAAGCTGCATTGCGTCCTGCGCGGCATCGCGATGGCCGCGGCGGCTACTGGCCGCATCTTCGGAGTCCGCGGCTTCGCCAAAGATGATGCGGTCGCCATCCTGGGTCGTGCTGGTTATCACCGCCCTGGCCGGAACCCAGCCGGTAATCGCCTTGCCCTCCTCTTCATCTTCAGTTGCGCCCTCGTCATGGCTCGGCTGGCGCAGGATCGCTTCCACATGAACCCAGTCGCGGCTGGTGTCGATGATGACCAACTCGCGCCCAGGCCCTACCTCCGCCAGCTTGGCAGCGCCGCTGTCGGGTGCGACGCGAATGGTTTCTTCGCTTACCAGCGTTCCCCGCAGGGCGTCAGCCCCGGCGAAGGAGGCGCAGACGGCAAGAACTGCGGCTATCTTGAATACCACAATCGTAAATCGCGGTTTCATAAAATTATGGAAGCTGCGAATATGTTAGCCCCTTTTTGCTTCCGGGGTCACGCCGTCGTTGAAGTTTCCGTATGCGAATAATTGATGCGTTACCCTCCGCCGATTCGGGCGCGAGAAAAGTTGGTACGATGGCTGGCTGATCGCGGGATGCTCTGATGACACCTCTATCGATATTCGGCCTATTTGCAGTGACAGCGATGCTCGTATGTTATGCGCTGGAAGCACGGAGCCGGTGGTTCATCCTGGCTTTCGCGGGAGCGTGTGCGCTTGGGTCCGTCTACGGATTTCTGCAGGGAGCTTGGCCGTTCGGATTGGTTGAGGCGGTGTGGTCGGCGGTCGCGATTCGGCGCTGGGCGGTCGCCGGGCGCGCAAAATAATCTGGCTGGCCTTCAGCCGTCTTAACCGCGGCGGAATTCTTCCAGCATTTTAGGGTCGATGTTGCCACCACTGATAATGGCGACGTTCAGCTTCGTAGCCGGAAGCTCATCGCGGTGGAACAGGAACGCGGCCACGGCCACGGCTCCGCTGGGTTCGGCCAGAGTGTTAGGATTCGCCGCCAGCAGACGGACTGCTTCAATAATTTCTTCTTCGCTTACGGCGACGATGTCGTCAACGTAGCGGCGGATGTGCTCGAAGTTGATGGGTCCAATGCTTTGGGTGCGCAGTCCGTCGGCGATGGTGGACGAGGCCTGTTCAGCAGGGAACTGAACGATTTTTCCAGCGCGGAAGCTGGCCCGCGCGTCGCCCGCCAACTCTGGCTCAACGCCTATTACTTTGGCCGAAGGCTTGCTTAATTTAATTGCGGTGGCCACGCCGCTAAGCATTCCACCGCCGCCGACGGGAGCGAGAATCGCTTCGACCTCCGGCAGGTGTTCGAGAATCTCCAGTCCCATCGTGCCTTGACCGGCGATAATTTGCTCATCGTTGTACGGAGGTACGATCACGTAGCCGTGCTGCGCCGCGAGTTCTTCGGCCTTGAGCTGGCGTTCGGAGCTTGCCGGGCCTACGAAGACGATCTCCGCGCCCAGTGCCGCAGTCGCTTCGCGTTTGATCGCCGGAGCGTTATTCGGCATGACGATGACGGCCTTCACTCCGAGAGCCCGCGCCGCATAGGCCACGCCCTGCGCGTGGTTGCCACTGGAGTAGGTGATTACTCCGCGCTTGCGGTCTTTTTCCGAGAGGGATGCGATTTTGTTGTAAGCTCCGCGAAGTTTGAAAGCGCCGATGGGTTGCTGGTTTTCGGGCTTTAGGTAGAGTCGGAGTCCGTCATTTAACAGATCACGCTGCTGCAGGTTGAATTCAATCAGATGAGTACGCAAAGCCACGCTCGCAAGGCGGGACTGTGCCTCTTGAATTTGCTTCAAACCGACGATGGCGCCTCACTCCTTGACGAATTTCTGCACTCGACGGCCCCAGATATCTCCTACGTAGACGGCGTCATCCTTGCCGACGGCGAGGTCATGACCGACGTAAATTTGCCCATCATAGTTGCCGTGGCGGCTCCAACGGTCGAGCACCTTACCGCTAAGATCGAGACGCAGGACTCCGCCATGGTCCGGTGGTGCCGGCTTCTGATCGCTGCCATCCACCACATAGGCAAAACCATCCGGCCCGATAGTGACCGCGAAAGGCTTGCCCAGTTCGTCGCTTTTCCATGCGGAGAGAAACTTTCCGTCATGATCAAAAACCTGAACCCTTCTATTTTCTCGATCCGCGACATAGACGCGGCCTTCGGCGTCAATTGAGATGCTGTGCGGAAGGTTGAACTCGCCGGGCTTATCACCCTTGTTGCTTCCCCACTGGGCTAGAAACTTTCCATCCGGTGAGAAACGCGCAACCCGGTTGTTACCGTACCCGTCGCTGACGTAGATGGTTCCATCGGCACCGATGGCAACGTCAGTGGGTTTGTCGAAGTGAGTACCGTCCTGACCTGGCGTGCGCGCCGTGCCCAGAGTCATCAAAAGCTTGCCATCGTGGCTCAGCTTGAACACCTGGTGCAGCCCCACGTCAGTGAGCCAGAGATTATCGTCACGATCGATCCGGAGGCCATGGGGCACGACGAACTGGTTCTCGCCGAACGCTCTAATTTGTTGGCCAGTTGCACCATCAAAACAGAGAATCGTCGGCTCGGAAATCAAAGAGAGATTGGGTTCCGCCGAGTACTTGCGACTTCCGCGATGAAAGACGAAGACTTGATTGTGGCTATCGACGGCCACACCCGAGACTTCGCCCAAAATGTAGCCCTCAGGCAGCGTAGGCCAGCCGTGCACAACATGATAGGCAGGGTGTTCCTTGCTAGTCGACTGGGGGCGACCCGGCGCTGAAAACGATGTCTGGCACATAAGAAGCAGGACAGCCGAAAAATAAAACCACTGGGAAGGTTTCATCGAGTTCTCCAGATTCCTCGGTTGCGCTTGCACAAGAAAGCCGCCGAATCTAAATTTCGAGTATCACCGGCATGATCAGCGGTCGTTTCTGGGTCTGCTTGGAAATGTAGCGCTTCAAGTCAGCGCGAATCTTTTCCTTGATCACGCCGTAATCGGCTTTCTCTTCTTCGCTTGAGTGTGCCAGAGTATCTTCGACGATGCGCTTGGCCCCGTCCATCAAGCCGTCTTCGCCGGGATTGAAGCCGCGCGTCACGATCTCCGGCGCGGTTTCCACGCGGCCTGAGAGCTTGTTGATGGCGATGATGGGCAGCACGATGCCATCTTCGCTCAAATGCCGCCGGTCCTTAATAATCAAATCCTCGACCACATCCGTGCGCGACCCCGAGTCGATGCAGACGCGGCCCACGTTGACGCGGCCGGCCTTGCGGGCGCTGTGCTCGTCGAACTCGAGAACGTCGCCGCTTTCGATGAGGATTACTTTGCCCACCGAGCTGTGCATGGCGCCCGCCATTTCGGCGTGGAGCTTCAGTTGCCGGTACTCGCCGTGGATGGGTATGAAGTATTTCGGCTTCACCAGGTTGATGATCAGCTTCAGTTCTTCCTGACTGGCGTGCCCGCTCACGTGAATGGGAGGCGAAGTGCCGTCTTCATAAATCACGTATGCCTCACGGCGGAACAGGTGATCGATCATGCGGTAGATCGTCTTCTCGTTGCCGGGAATGATGCGCGACGAGAGCACGACCGTGTCGCCCTTTTCGATCTTCGCATGTTTGTGATTGTCCACAGCCGCGCGCGATAGCGCGGACATGGGCTCACCCTGCGTTCCGCTGATCATCACGCAGACTTTTTCCGGCGGGAAGTTTTTCATTTCGCCGGGATTGATCACGAGTCCCTCAGGAATCTCCAAGTAACCCAGATCTTCGGCGATTTCGGCGGAGTTATTCATGGAGCGGCCGATGAACGCCACCTTGCGCCCGTGCTGATGAGCCAGTTCAACGGCCAGCCTGATACGGTGAATGGAAGAAGAGAAGCACGAAATAAAAAGCCGACGCTGAGTATGAGCGAAAACCTCGTCAAACTTGCGTCGCACTGCGCGCTCGCTCGGCGTGTAACCCTTGCGCTCGACGTTGGTCGAATCCTGAAACAGCGCCAGCACGCCTTGTTGGCCGTATTCGGCGAAGGCGTGCAGATCGAACAGATGATTGTCAGTGGGCGTGGGATCGACTTTGAAATCGCCGGTATGAATGATCACGCCCAGCGGAGTGTGAATTGCGAGCGCAACACAATCCACCAGGCTGTGCGTCACCCGGATGGGATGAATGGTGAACGCACCGACTTTGAACCTCTCGCCGGCATGAATCTCGCGCAGGTCGGCGTCGTCGAGCAGTCCGTGCTCGTCGAGTTTGTCTTCAACATAGGCTAGCGTGAACTCCGTCCCCCAGACGGGCACGTTGAGTTCGGAAAGAATCCAGGGCAGCGCGCCGATGTGATCTTCGTGGCCATGGGTGAGAATGATGCCGCGAACCCGCTGCCGATTCTCGATGAGGTAGGAAATATCGGGAACCACGATGTCGACGCCGAGCAATTCGGCCTCGGGAAACATGAGCCCCGCATCGATCACAATAATGTCATCGCCCCAGCGCACGGCCATGCAGTTCATACCGAACTCGCCGAGTCCTCCGAGGGGAATAACCTGCAATTTTCCAGTTGGCATTAGATATTGATGATGCTAGCACACGCGACAGGGGCCAGCGGCCAACGGCGAGGGGCTGAGAACCGCTCTTCGCGCTGGCCTTTGGCGTCAGGCTGAGCTAAGGTTGAAGCAATGGCTGACGCTGAATCAAAATCCTGGCTTCGCCGCCGCGTCGAGAAGGCGCTGGTCAAGGGATTGACACGCGCTTACTCCACCGTTCAGGTTGATCCGGCGAGGTTTCTGGTGCAACTGCGCTCCGCTTACAGGCTGCCCATCAGCGGTTATCACGGAGTGTATTCCCTCGAAATGGGCGAACTCGACAGTGTCGCCGACGAACTGATTCGCAGCGGCATGAAACTCGCCGCACTTGAGGGTGCCGGTTTTGGCCTCGGCGGATTGATCACCATCTTTCCCGATCTCGGCATCTTGTCGGCTATCACCATGCGCACCATCCAGAAGTTGAGTCTGGTTTATGGATTTCAGTTCAACACCGACGATGAAATCGCCGAACTCTGGATCGCCGCGGCCAGCGCGGCTGGAGTCGACATCAGCCGCGAGCTGCTGGAGAAGGAAGTGGTCAACAAGTTTGTTCCCCGCGTGATCCAGCGCATTGCGGCGCGTGCGAGTGCCGAGGTCGTCGAGAAGTGGGCGGGACGCATGATTCCACTCGTCAGTTCCGCCCTCGGCGCCGGCTTGAACTACTGGTTCGTGCGCGCCTGGGGCGAGCGCGCCAAGGCGCACTTCCGCCAGCGACATCTGCAACTGCGACAGCATGCCCAGCAGACAGCCTTGTCGCCACCGCCTCCGCAGATTCTGCCAGCGCCCGTGCGCTAGGCCGTCGTCTTTGTGATAAAAAAAAGGGTGACCAAGTTCAGTTGCGCTGCAATCCTCTTCGATCTCGACGGAGTGCTTGTCGATTCCACGCGCTCAGTGGAGCGGCAATGGCGGATCTGGTCGCGCGAGCAGGGACTTGACGAAGAGAAAGCAGTGGCCGTTGCCCATGGCGTGCGGGCAATTGAAGTGATTCGCAAAGTCGCTCCGCACCTCGATGCGGAAAAGGAATTGCGCAAACTGGAGAGCCGCGAGGCGGCAGACTACGATGGCGTTACCGTCATGCCGGGTGCGGTCGATCTGGTGCGCTCGATTCCTCGCGGCCGCTGGGGCGTGGTTACGTCTGGAACCCGGTATCTGGCGGTTGCGCGGCTGCGGCTGGCGGGCATACCGGCTCCGAATATCATGATCGCCGCGGATGACGTGGAGCGAGGAAAGCCGCATCCAGAGCCATATTTGAAGGGTGCAGAACTATTGGGAATGAATCCGGCGGAATGCCTGGTGATCGAAGACGCTCCCGCCGGCATCCAGTCCGCGCACGCTGCGGGGATGAAAGTGATTGCGCTGACCAGCACCTATCCGGCGTCTGCGCTGAGCGAGGCTGACGCGGTGGTCCAGAAGCTCGATCAGATTCGCGTCGCTCCCGACGGTGCAGGGATGCTTGCGGTGAAGATCGCTTAAGGCAAATCGAATCAGCGCAACCAGTCTTCTAATTCAATCCCCCTGTCTGTCTTCTCGTCGCGGTATTTCACGATCACCGGGGTATACAAAGAGATTCCTAATTCTGCCGCCGCGCCCTTCGTTACCGCGCGCGATCCCGGCACAACGACTGCGCCTTCGGGAACTTCAAGCGGCGATTCGGGCGTCGCTCGGTAAACTTCGTTGCGCACCAGATCGTAGAGGTGTGTCGAGCGGGTCAAAATCGTTCCGGCGCCCAGCACTGCGCGCGTGCGTACCAGCGTGCCTTCATACACTCCGCAGTTGCCGCCGACGAGCACATCGTCTTCAATGATCACGGGCGCGGCGTTGACCGGTTCGAGCACGCCGCCGATCTGCGCCGCAGCGCTCAGATGCACGCGCTTGCCGATCTGCGCGCACGACCCTACCAGCGCGTGGGAATCGATCATCGTCCCCTCATCGACGTAGGCGCCCACGTTGATAAACATCGGCGGCATGCAGATCACTGACGGCGCAACGTAAGCTCCCACCCGCACCGACGAACCGCCAGGAACAATACGCACACGATCGGCGATAGAAAACTGCCGGGCAGGGAAGGTGTCCTTATCCACGAAGGTGAGCGCGGCGCAGTTCGTCTCAGCCAGTTCGCCCAGGCGAAAGCCGAGCAGAATGCCATGCTTCACCCATGCGTTGACGACCCAGCGAGCTTCGCCTTTTTCGTTGGGGATTTTTTCGGCAGCGCGTATTTTGCCCTGCGTAAGCGCGTCCCGGAACTCGAGAAACGCTGGCCGCGCCTCGGGATTGCGCTCGACTTCGCCCAGCGCGGCGAGACGTTCGATGGAAGATCTCAGCGATTGCATCCGCGGAAAGTATAAAGCAAAGCAGGAAAGTAGAAGTTCCCACCTAAACGCACTTGCACTCGCTGCGAATGAGTATGCCGGTCATCCCGTGTGCGGCCTCGCGCCCTTGGACGAGCGTCGCATACGGTCCGTGCCAGCGCGCGTGGTTGGCGTCGTGTCCTGCGGGACGGCCCTTGCCCTGGTTGCATTGCCCGCACGAGCCGCGGTGCAGCACGATCTTATGTGGCCCAGCGGCCCAGTTTTCATAGATATAAAATTGCGCCGCCTCGGGCGCGGGAGCGGCTGGCTTCGTGATCAGCCCAACCTCTGTCACAATCTTCTGCAGCTTCGATCGGGTATCGCGCCGCATGGGCAAGAGCGGTAAGCGATAGTTTTCTTCGATTTTGCCCATCATCGCCAGCACCGCCTTCACCGGAAGCGGGCTCGATTCGATAAAGTTCGCTTGCATCAGCGGCAGATATTTGCGATGGATACTGCGCGCCGTGCTCCAGTCATTTTCGAGCGCCGCCCGCGTCATCGTTGCCATCTCGTTCGGAATCTCGTTCGATGCCACAGAAACAAGTCCCGCGCCGCCGAGAGCAATCACGGGTAAGGTGATTGAATCGTCCCCGGAAAAAACCAGAAAAGTTTCCGGCACCATGTTGATGGCTTCGGCAACTTGGGTCATGTTGCCGCTGGCTTCCTTCACGCCCACAATATTCGGAATCTCAGCCAGCCGCGCCAGGGTGGGCGGCTCAAGGTTCGATCCAGTTCGGCCCGGCACGTTGTAAAGAATGACTCGCTTCTCGCCTACGGCTTCTGCGATCGCCTTGAAGTGCCGGTACTGGCCTTCTTGCGTCGGCTTGTTGTAGTAGGGAGAAGCGGTAAGAATGGCGTCGACTCCAGGCCGCGAAGCAACTTCTTTAGCTTTTTCCACCGCGTCGTGCGTGGAGTTCGAAGTGGCTCCGGCCATGATGGGCACACGCCCAGCCGCTACCTCTATGGTTGTGTCGATCACGTGCAGCCACTCATCGTGGGTGAGAGTGGGAGTCTCGCCGGTGGTTCCGCAGGGAACCAGAAAATCTATGCCGGACTCCACTTGCCATGCCACCAGATTGCGCAGAGCAGCGTCATCGACCGAACCATCCTGATGAAAAGGAGTTACGAGTGCCGTACCGCAGCCACGGAGTTGCATGTTAATAAGATAACGCGAATGTAAGCGAAGGGAAACCTGGTTCAGGGAATACGACTTCCTATCTCGTTCATTGCGAATTAAGCGTTGTCAGGAGGACGACCTGCGCGTGTGCATTTCGAATGATGTCCATTACATCGGAGACGCGCTGCCAATCGACCTCGGGGTCGGCATCGACATAGACCACCCAATCAGGACGGAGCTCGAGCGATTCCTCCAGAGCGTTGTCTAAGTTTTTCCACGAGACGAGCTTCGAATTCAAATGCAGGTTGGGCTGTACGCCACGGCCAGAAAACCCTATGCGAACAACCAGAGGTTCGGCCAAAAGCAAGCTAGGAACGCCTCGTGCGAGATGAACTCTGATTCCTCTCGAAGGAGAAAATTGCAGAGTAAGGATCAAGCCGATAAAGAACACGCTGAATATAAGTGTCGAGCTGCAAAATAGGCCGAATGACGGCAGGGACGAAAAGCGTTTCTTAAGTCGCTTCAAACCCGGCCCTCAACCGATGCTGGTTCGCGCAGAAAACTGGGCATTACCTAACTCAGACAATCAAACTGAGAAAAAGTTCCTGCCGGGCGCATTCAAGCAGTTACAACTCACGCCATAGGTCCTTGAAATCGTAAAAGCCCTTCTTGTCGGCAATCCACTCCGCCGCGCGCACCGCGCCGTCGGCAAAGCCCTGCCGGGATTTGGCGTCGTGACAGAGATAGATCCGGTCGACGGCAGAGTCGAGAACAACCTCGTGCATTCCCACGACATCGCCTTCGCGAAACGATGTGATTTCCAAGGCCTTGCCCTCGTCTTTGCCGCTGGCTTCACTGATTACCCGCTGGATCGCGAGCGCCGTTCCCGAGGGCGCATCTTTTTTCTGAGCTTGGTGCCGCTCGAAGATTTGTCCGGAGTATTCATGCCGCAAGGCTGCAGCCGCCGCGCGCGCGACGTCGAAGAATAGATTGACCCCGATCGAAAAATTTGCCCCGTAGACGAATCCCGTGCCGTGGCTCTCAACCAACCGCCGAACACGATCTAGTTCCTGGTGCCAGCCAGTGGTGCCGACCACCATGCTTTTGCCCGCCGCAACACAGGCTTCGATATTGGCGACGACGCAGGAAGGAGTGGTGAAATCGATCACGACATCGATCCCGCCCAACTTCTCTGGGACGAGAGCTGCTCCACAGACATTCTCGGCCGCACCCACGATGCGAACATTGTGTCCTCGCTGGCGCGCTACTTGCTCGACCAGCGATCCGGTTTTTCCACGGCCCAGCAGGAGGACGTTCATGACTACAGACCTCTAATCCTACGCATATACCTCCGGATCCAAATCCGCGAAAAATGTGCGATGCAACCTCTGGATCACATCCGGCACTTCATCCTCTTCAATTACGAAAGTCAGATTAATCTCCGACGCGCCTTGCGAGATCATGCGAATCTTTTTGTCGGCTAACTCGCTGAACACGAGCGCAGCTACGCCAGGTTTATCGCGCAGGCTTTCGCCCACAAGACAGACGATGGCTTTGCGGCCCTCATACTTGACGTCCGCCATCTTCGCGAGATCGGCAGCCAGCGCGGGGATGGCGTTATTCGAATCGACCGTGAGCGAAACGCTTACTTCGCTGGTCGAGACTACGTCGACCGCGACCTTGTGCCGGTCGAAGGCTTCGAAAATCGCGCGCAGGAATCCGTGAGCTAGCAGCATGCGGGGCGCGGCGACGTCTACAATCGTTATCCGTTTCTTCACCGCGATCGCTTTGAAAATGTTTTTTCCCTGGGGAGCGCGGGTGGTGATCTTCGTTCCTTCGCAGGACGGATTTCGCGAATTCAGCACATACACCGGGATGTTTTTCTGGATGGCGGGCAGCACTGTCGCCGGATGCAGCACTTTCGCGCCGAAGTATGCCAGTTCGGCGGCTTCGTCGAAACTGATCACTTTGATCCGCCGCGCGTCCGGGCAAATGCGTGGGTCCGTAGTCAGAATTCCATCCACATCGGTCCAGATCTCGATGCGCTCAGCGCCCAAACCTGCGCCTACAATCGCCGCTGAAAAATCGGAGCCGCCTCGCCCAATCGTCGTGGTGATGCCTGCGCGGTTCGCTCCAATGAACCCGCCCATCACCGGAACCCGGCCGGCATCCAGCAGGGGTTGCACTTTGCCCCGCAGTCGCTCGTTGGTTTCTTCGGTCTGGGGTACGGCTTCCATGAAGCTGTTGTCGGTGACCAGAACTTCGCGCGAGTCAACGTGCGCGCCGTTCAGGCCGTGGGCTGAAAACGCCGCCGCCACAATCTTGCTGGAGAGCATTTCGCCGAAAGCGGCAACATGATCGGTGGTTCGCGGAGTTATCTCACCGACCGCCGAAATACCTCGCAGCAGTTCATCGAGTCCCTCGAAGTCGCTCCCCAGTTCCGAGTGGAAGTCGGTGAATAGCGCCGTGCCCAGCAATTCGCTGGCAGTGTTGTAGTGCCTTTCCTGTAACGACCGGCAGAGTTTCAGCGCGGTTTTGCGTTCTCCGGCTCCCGCCGCGCGGGCCATGGTGAGCAAAGTGTCAGTAACTTTGGCCATGGCGCTGACTACGACTACCGGTTTTTGCGGCAGCCGGTCTTTGACGATTGCGGCCACGCGTTCGATGGCCCGGGCGTCTTCCACCGAGGTGCCGCCGAATTTCATCACGATCATCGGCGTCGCTTCCTTGCAGGATTGCGGGAACGCCGATTATAAGAACACGGTTTGGGTTTCATTCTAAGAACTTGCGGCTAAGAACTTGCTAAGAGCTTGCGAAGTAGCCCTTGGCCTTGAGCAGTTCGGCATTCAACACCGCCGCTCCAGCGGCTCCGCGAATGGTGTTGTGCGAGAGCACGGTAAACTTCCAATCCAGCACGCCGCACGGCCGCAACCTGCCCACCGCAGTGGTCATGCCTGCCCCCAGGTCGACGTCAAACCGAGGTTGCGGACGATCATTCGCCTCGAGGTAAACCACGGGACGCTCCGGGGCGCTCGGCAGCTTCAATTCCTGCGGTTCGCCGCGGTACTCGTTCCACGCGGCGATAATCTCCTCCGGCTTGGCCTTGGTCTTCAGCCGCACCGATACTGATTCTGTGTGCCCGTCCTCGACCGCGACCCGGTTGCATTGCGCGCTCATGGCAAAAGCTGCGGGAATAATCTTTGTTCCGTTCATCTGGCCGAGAAGTTTAAGCGTTTCCTCTTCCATCTTCTCTTCTTCATTGCGGATGTAGGGAATCACATTGCCGAGGATATCGAGCGAAGCCACGCCCGGGTAGCCCGCCCCGCTGACGGCCTGCATCGTTACTGCCATGACCGTTTCCAGGCCGAAACGCTTTTGCAAAGGCACCAACGCCAGCACGAGTCCGATCGCAGAGCAGTTGGGATTAGTCACGACGTACCCGCCGGATTTCTTCCGCCAGGCCTGCCCGTCAATCAGCTTGATGTGCCCGGCGTTCACCTCAGGGATGACCAGTGGGACATCCGACTGCATACGCAGCGCACTCGAATTCGAAACCACGGCGCAGCCTGCCTCGGCAAACCGGGGCTCTATTTCGGCGGCAATCGAAGCATCGAGCGCGGCGAAAATAATCTTCGGCGCGTCTTCCGGCGTTGCAGGGGAGACTCTCATCGCGGCCACGTTGACCGGCAACGGCGTCTTCAGTCGCCAGCGTGTGGCGTCCGAGTAGATCTTGCCTTCCGAACGGTCAGAAGCAGCCAGCCAGGCTACTTCGAACCACGGATGGTGCTCCAGCATCTGGATAAACCTCTGCCCAACTACGCCCGTGGCGCCCAGAATCCCGATAGGAAGTTTATTGCTCACAGATGTAATGGTAGCACTCCGTCTATAGGGTACAGATTTCAGATTTTAAGGATTCCAATAAACCCGTCACTGGGAGCGCGGGACCAAGCCTGGGTTGAGCTGGAAGACCCCCTTGTATGGAACCACCGGGTAGCCTTTCGCCTTCCAGGCCGCCAACCCACCTTGGAGGAACCTAATCTGTGAGATTCCTAGCGCTAAGGCGCGGCGCAACACCATGCGGCTGGTTTTGTCGCTCGGACAAGTACAGTAAACAACCGACTCTTTGTCGTTCGGGATCAGTGTGGGGTTTGCCAGCACTTCACTTGGGGCGACACGCTGAGCGTTAGGAATCATTTCCGGATAGGCTAACAAATCCAACGGCTGGCGAACATCAAACAGGAGCAGCTCCGGATCTGAGGCCAACAATGCGTGGAGTTCGTCCGCCGTGATGCTGTGCTGCTCCAGCACGCGTTCGGACCTTCGCCGTTTCACGCGAACGACGAGGGATATCCCAAAAGCCACAACACCCAAAACACCCACAACAGCCAGGGTCAATAACATCGCGAGGTTCCTCGGGCACTCACCGACATCAGATTCTCTTTGGTGGCGGGAAGATGCAGCGGCTAAGACCGCAAATCCTTAAATCGCAGTCATTTCCTCACATTGCAGAGACGGCGTCTTTTCACTCCAGTATTGCTCCCCTTCTGCCGATAGAAGATTCTGGAGGACTACTATGCCGGAGCTGCGCCAGAATTTCTTTACCAAGGAATGGGTCATCATCGCCACCGAACGTGCCAAGCGTCCTGAAGAGCTGGCCACGCATCGGCCCGAGCAAACCGTGCCGTCTTTCGTGGAGACCTGCCCATTCTGCCCCGGTAACGAGAGCAAGACTCCGCCTGAAGTCATGCGCTTCCCCGCAAAGGTGGGCGAGCCTTGGGCAGTACGAGTCATTCCCAACAAATTCGCTGCGCTTTCAAGAGACGCCCAGCCCGCCCGCAGCCAGCAAGACGTTTGGCGGCGCATCGAGGGCTTCGGCTTTCATGAAGTCGTCATCGATAGTCCGGACCACTCCTGCTGCATGGCCCTGTTGCCGGATGAACAGGTGGCCAGCATTCTCCGTGTCTACAAGGAGCGCTACGCCTTGCTCAGTATGGACCGCCGCGTCAACCACGTGACCATCTTCAAGAACCACGGTCTCGATGCCGGCGCCAGTCTGCAACATCCGCACTCCCAGATCGTTGCCACCCCGGTGATTCCGAGCCAGGTCCGGCATCGACTGCACGAGGCTCTGCGCCATTACGACGACTCCGGAGAATGCATGTTCTGTCACATGGTCGAACGCGAGATGGAGGAGCAGACTCGTATCGTCCTGAAGAGCGAGCATTTTGTTGCCATGGAAGTGTTTGCTTCGGCCACGCCCTTTGCCACGCACATCTTTCCCCTCCGACACATGGCCACCTTCGGAGATATTTCAACGACGGAGATCGCCGACCTTGCCTGTGTTTTGCGCAGCCTGCTGGCGAAGATCTATGTGGGGCTCGAAAACCCCGATCTCAATTTCACCGTCCGCAGTGGCCCCTCTGATTACGCCAGCGCCCGGCACTTTCACTGGTATGTAAGCGTGATTCCGCGCCTCACCCGAGTCGCCGGCTTTGAACTAGGTTCGGGTATGTTCATCAACACGGTCCTGCCGGAAGCGGCCGCGGAATTCCTCCGCAACATTAGCGCAGAAAAAGCCGCGGGAGCGGGCGCTCTAGCCAGCTAAATAGAGGACGAACCGAAAATGCAGGTGCAAGGGAAGCGTTGAAGAACTGAAGGCTGAGAACTGCTCTACTTCGACCGCCCAATCTGATTATCAAGCACATACTCACTGAGGGGGCCGAACTTTCTCTTCTCGGCATACAGGTGCCAGCGCCGGAAAACGATTCGCAAACTTGCCATCACCGGAATGGAAAGAAAAATACCCAGAATGCCCGCAACTTCTGCACCGGCCATCACACCAAAAATCGCCGCCAGAGGATGCAGTTCCATACTGTGCCCCATGATGCGCGGCGAGGATACATAGTCCTGGATCAGCCGCCAGACGCCTAGAAAGACGACCAGCGCCACCCAGTGCTGGTAGCCCATCAGCAAGGCCACGCCCACAATTGCTACCGCGGCAGTCAGCGGCCCCAGCACCGGAATAAATTCCAGCAAGCCGCCCACTGTCCCCAGCACCAGGGCATAGGGCATTCGCATCATGGCGAGAACCGCCGAATACATGACGAACGTCAGCGCCGCCAGGGTGAGTTGGGCCCGAATGAAATGGGCCAGCATCTGGTTCAGATCGCTAAGCACGCCTTGCAGTAGTTCGCGCTGCGGCCGCGACTGCACCAGAGCCAGCAGAACTTCGCTGAAAGCACGGCCATCTTTCAGAAAGAAAATCGACAACAACGGAACAATCACCAGCAGCCATGCCTGTTTTGCCGCTTCCGCTACGCGCAGCCCTACCTTTTGCGCCAATTGTTCAATTTCATCACTGTGGCCGGCGATGTAGTCGTGAAGCAGTTCGACTATTCGGGAGTTCCAGCCATGCTGTTCTCCCAGTTGTTCCGCGATCTGTCCCGAACTCAGCTTTGCCAAAGCGGGTAGCGACTGGCCCAGGCGCGCGCCTTCGTGGCCGATCCGCGGTCCCATGGAAATGAAAAACAGCACCACCAAGCCGAGCAGCAAAAGGTAAATTACTGCGATCGCGCGCACCCGCCCATGCAGCAGTTTTTCCAGGCTCGACACCAGAGGGCTCATCAGATAGGCAAAGAAAATGGCAAACAGGAAGGCAATCAGCGTCTGCCGCGCGGCGTAGAGAAACCCCAACCCCAGCGCAAACAACAGCACCGTGATCAGAACCCGCGCCGTACGTGCATCCGTTACCGGCATGGTGCCCACTCATTTCCTAATCGAATCCGTGCAGCTGGGGTGTTTCGGCTAATCCCGCACTACTTCTGTATTATCGTCCGGAATCAGCACCCGCATTAGCTTGAACTGGTCTTTGTCGTCCACCCAGAGGGCCCAGGTGAACTCCTCGCCCTTCAAGTCTAAGCGTAACAGTTCGCGCTCGGTTCCTCGAATGTTGACCTTTTCTCTCCCCACCAGCTCCAGGCGCACCCGC
This sequence comes from uncultured Acidobacteriaceae bacterium, assembly GCA_963743115.1. Taxonomy (GTDB): domain Bacteria; phylum Acidobacteriota; class Terriglobia; order Terriglobales; family Acidobacteriaceae; genus Sulfotelmatobacter. The sequence goes on from CAVUOM010000008.1 coordinate 290,483, forward strand.
ATCGACGTCCGGTCTTGCGGCACCAGGACGCCGTATTCACCAGGATCCTTGCGGCACCGCAACTCTCCGCCTTCGGTGCTGCAATTCGTCTTCAAGTAGCGCCACGCCAACACTTCGCGGTGAACAAAAAAATTGTTGTCCAGAATCGCCGATGTGCTCGGCATGAGAAACGGCTGCTCGGCCGGCTTTGCGCCTGCCGAGGGCGTGATCTTTTCGAGCAGGAAATCATCGTTGGGCGTGACTACGAGTGAGCTGTTGCCATCGCTCCATTCGTACCGAAGCAACTCTGCGGAGCCAGTCATCTCCAATTCCGATTTTTGGCCGGAGGAGGCGGAACCGCCGACTTCCTTCAATTGGGATTTTATTGTGCTGATGCCGTTCTCCTGCTTCACGCTGAAAGTCTCGGTCACCACACGCTGGCCTTTGACGAATATCCCGAACGAGCCCGAATCGATCTCTGGGCTGGCCGGTTTCGGCTTGTCTTTCTTGTCGCGGGCGTATAAAACTGCCGCGCACGCTAGAACCACAACTGCTCCCCATCGCATCCGCGCCATCAGAGTCACTACTTTTCTCCTCGCTTCGGTCGTCTTCGATCCAGGCCCAAAACTCGAATCACCTCGGTCGCAATTTCAAGGATGGTCTTTCCTCCGGTCTCCTGCCTGAGAGAAGCCTTCAAGTAATGCCTGCGCCTCGCCTCGTAAAGCTCGCTGAAGCGTTCAAGGCTGCCTCGCAATGGGCGCTCCGTTCCTTCCTGCTCGGCCTGCTGCTGGCAACGCCGCCACAATTCGTCCACTCCCGCATCCAGGAAGACGGTTGGAACGGCTCCGGCTACGACCAACCTGGCATTCTCCTTCTGCACGAAAGCCCCACCGCCGAGGGCGACAATTCTCTCAGGAGCAGCTTCGCAATTCCCGCATCAATTCCTTTAAAGCCGCATGCTCGGCCCGGCGAAAACCCGCTTCGCCGGAATCGCGAAAGATCTCAGGAACCTTGCGCCCCTCCCGCTGTTCAATTCGGTCATCGAGGTCTTCAAACGTCCATCCCAGTTGTTCGGCGAGGGCCCGGCCCACACTGCTCTTGCCAGCGCCCATGAAGCCGACAAGAATCACACCCCGCGGCCCCGGCTGGCGGCGTGGCTCCCTGACTTTACGGCCAAGCACAGCAAAGCCCGACGTTTTCTTTGGGCCTTGAGCAGACCGTTTCCGCCGAACCGGTTTTCGCTTCGTTTTCTTTATTGTTTTTCGGAGCGTTTTCTGAGGTGAATTTTACCACTGAAGGTGCGCAATACCACGGTCGAGGACACTGCCACTCGACCCATAGTACCTGCGAAGGCACGTCCCTTGTCGATGGGAAACCAGGTGTGATTCTTCGGTTGAAGAGGAATATCGTCGTGTACTTCTCCGCGCACCGAACGGGCGCTCACGTCGGCGGAGGTCCATTCCGGGATGGTGGCTTCGATATCGCCGCTGTGGCTGGTCAGCCGGTATTCGCCGCTGTTGCCGAAGTCGCCAAAGTAGTTGATTCTGCCGCTGGTCGAAACCACCTGCACCAGCGGGCCGGTCACGCTTCTCAGCGTAACGTCTCCGCTCAGCGAATCGACCTCGACATGACCGTTTTGAATGTTATCCAGATTCACGGCCCCATTCATCGTCTTGACATGGACGTGGGCGTCGGAGACGTCGCGAACATCCACAGCCGCTCCCGCGCCTTCCAGATTCACGTCGCCATGCAGTTTCTCGGCGCGCAGGGAACCGGTGCTGGAATGCAGGGTCACGCTGGCATCGGCTGGAACCAGGACTTCGTAATCCACGCGTCCCGAATCGGCGTCGGCCCCGGCCAGCAGGTGCGATTGAATATCCACGCGGTTTCCGGTCTGATTGTTGTCGACCTCAACCTTGTCGGAGTGCAAAATCGCGTTGACCACGACGGTATTGTTCAACGAAGGCTTAACTGAAATCGAGCCGTAGGGATTCATCACCGACACGCCGGCTTTCGGTCCCACCGAGAAGTGATATTCCTTCTTGCTCTCGGCCACCAGCGTGCCTGCCACGATCGATGCCAATCGCAACCAGTTTTGCCGTGCGTTTGCTTACCATGTGCAACTCCCCCCAAGCCCGCTGATCCGCCATCGCCGTCATCCTACTCGCAATTTCCAAAACTATTCCGCAGAGTGGTCCATGGCCAGCTCAAAAAGCATGGCTTTCTGCTGGTACGCATCCATCAAGGACCGCCGGGCATCCTCGTCATTCGGAGTCTCATCCACAACGCCCTGAGCATCGCGAATGGAGTCGTTCACCTGCCGGAGATTCTCTTCGTATTGCGTCTTTACTTCCGGAGCCGTGTCCGCGATTTCCTGCCTCAGGTCGTCGTCATTCAGATCCAAGGGATTCACGACAGGGACGGCCACCGAGGCCTGTTGAGCCGACTGGTGCGGCTGCGACTCATGCTGCAGAGAGATTCCCAGAGCCAGCAGTAACATCGCCGCCGCCGAAACCAGCCATCCTGCCGTCGCCCCAGCGAGTGCCGAAGGAAGGCATCAGCCGACGGGACGCTCGCTGCGGACGGATCAGCCCCTCTCGCCGCAATGCGGCTTCAATGGAATTCCAAACTCGAGGACTGGGTTCGTTCGCCTCTTGCAGTCGGCTCGCCGCCGCGGCAATCTGATTCAGGTCTCTTACCAGCGCTGAGCACGCCGGACATCCCCTAGGTGGGCTAGCTGTTCCGCGCTGCCGCTATCTTCCAACTCCGCCAAGCTTTGCTGCAGCTCAACGCAATTCATAACCTTCTCCCCAAGCCAGCTGCGGCTCGAAGTGCGACCGCAACGCTTGCGCCCCTGCTCAGGTTAATACCGATCAGTGTTTGCCGATCAGTGTTTGCCGTTCAATGGTCCAACGCCTGCCTAACCTACTCGAGATTTTGCGGCCTTTTCGGCTCTATTCATCTTGAGCAGGTCGCGCAACTTCATGCGCGCCTTGTGTAACTGCGACTTGCTGTTCCCAATCGAGCATCCCGCGATTCTGGCGATTTCATTATGCTCGTAACCTTCTATGTCATGCAGCACGAAAATCGTCCGGTAACCGGGAGGGAGATTGTCCACTGCCCTCTGCAGTTGCATCCGGTCAATGGACCCGGCCAGCGCGATATCGTCCGCACCGAAATCCCTCTTCGGAGAATCCTCTTCCGTGCCTTGCGTGGTCTCTTCCAACGAGACCACAGGAAGACTTTTCTTCCTCAAATGCATCAGCACGACGTTCACCGAAAGCCGGTGCAACCATGTCGAAAACGCCGACTCCCCGCGAAATGTCGCGATCTTCCGGAAGAGTTGGAGGAATGCCTCCTGCGCCAGATCCTCGGCTTCCGCCGTGTTTGCCGTCATGCGCAGACACAACGAATATACCCGCCGCTTGTGCTTGTCATAGAGCGACTGGAACGCTTCTGCGTCCCCCCGCTTGGCCCGTTCGATCAACTGGGCCTCACTGGGTTCGGTCTCCGGTTGCTGTCGTGGCTCGGTCAAGTAGTCTGTTCCGGGCCGCAACCATTGGGATGCGGCATAAGTAGTTTGTGTTGTATCGTTTGCGCGGGTTTCGCCGTAACTGAGGTACCCTCCGCACTTCCAGAATATCAGAGTATTTCTACCAATCTTCGGATAGTTGTACTAGCCCAATCTCCGTCCTAAGCCACGCCGGAAAACCTTTGCATTCGGAGGCTTGGGTACACTCGGCTCACTTCAGACTTCAAACCCGTGTTAGAGCGAAGAGTCGCAACCTCCGCAAATTGGTAGTTTGCCGTTCGGCTTAGTACTTCACAATCGCTGCAAAAGACTTCGGATCAAGCGAAGCCCCGCCCACCAGCGCGCCGTCGATTTCGTCTTGTGCCATCAGAATCGCGACGTTATCCGGCTTAACCGATCCTCCATAGAGAATGCGCATTTGCGATGCGAACTCCTCGCCAAAAGCCTCCGCAGCTTCCCGCCGGATCACGGCATGCGCTTCCGCGGCCAGCTCCGGCGTCGCGGTCTTGCCGGTGCCAATCGCCCACACCGGTTCATAGGCTACGACCAGCTTGGCGGCTTTCTTGGCAGAGATAGCATGAAAGGCTCTCACGCACTGCCGTCGCAACACATCCTCAGTAAGGCCGGCTTCGCGTTCCTCCAGTACTTCGCCCACGCAACAAATCGGCGTCAGACCAGCCTCCAAGGCTGCCTTCAGCCGAAGGTTCACCGTATCATCGGTCTCGCCAAAATACTGCCGCCGCTCCGAGTGTCCTACGATCACATGGGTCACACCCAGAGCCACTAACATCGGTGCCGAAATTTCTCCGGTGTAGGCGCCTTCGGCTTTCCAATGCACGTTTTGCACTCCGATCGCCACATTCGAGCCCCGCGCCGACGCGATTGCGGCGTCCACATCCGTGTAGGGTGGACAGACCACAATCTCGTCGCGAGTGTGACCTGCAACCAAGGGGAGAAATTCGCGGAAGTATACGCGAGTTTCGTCCGGGGTCTTGTTCATTTTCCAGTTGGCGGCCATTAGCTTGGTTCTCATGAGGAAGCCTTCTTGATTCGGAATGGACAAACGAATGCAGGATGGTTAAGTTTTTCGAGAACTCGGCGAAGATGGATCACTTCTTGTCTGTGAGCGCTTCCACTCCGGGCAGTTTCTTGCCTTCCAGAAATTCCAGTGATGCACCCCCTCCGGTGGAAATATGCGTGATCTTATCCGCCACTTCCGCGCCATGCACCGCCGAAACCGTATCGCCGCCGCCCACAATGGAGATCGCGCCTACGTTCTCCGCTACTGCATGCGCAATCTTGAAAGTCCCCCGCGAAAATCCTGGAACCTCAAACACTCCCATTGGCCCGTTCCACACGATGGTGCGCGCCCGCGAAATCTCTTCCGAGAAAAGTTCGATCGTCTTCGGCCCAATGTCGAGCGCCATGCGATCGGCCGGAATGGGCTGGCCTTCACCGATTTGCTGCACCACGGCGTTGGTTTCAGGCTTAATCGCCACCACGTGATCGATCGGCAGCAGGATCTTCACATTCCGCTTCTTTGCTTCCTCCATCAACTGCCGCGCCAGGTCAACTTTGTCGGCTTCCAGCAGCGACTTACCGATTTCCTGTCCTTTTGCCTTGAGAAAGGTATAGGCCATTCCGCCGCCGATGATGAGCGAATCGACCTTGTCCATTAGGTTCCGAATCACGCCGATCTTATCGCTCACTTTGGCGCCGCCCAGGATTGCCACAAACGGCGGTTCTGGATGCTCCAGCGCTTTGCCCATGTACTTCAACTCTTTCTCCATGAGCAGGCCAGCCGCCGATTTTGACACGAACTTGGTAATGCCGACGGTAGAGGCATGCGCACGATGCGCCGTGCCGAAAGCGTCGTTTACGTAGAAATCTGCCAGACTTCCCAGTTGCTTGGAGAACTTCTCGTCGTTGGCTTCCTCTTCGGCATGAAAACGTAGATTCTCCAGCAGCAGCGTCTGGCCTTTTTCCAGTTGCGTGGCCACTTCCTCGGCTTCCGGTCCGACGCACTCCGGGCAGAAGCCCACGTTTTCGCCACGCGCCAGTTCTTTGTCGAGCACCATCCGCAGCCGCTCGGCTACCGGCTTCAGGCTCATTTTCAGATTAACCTTGCCTTTTGGCCGCCCCAGATGCGAGGCCAGAATTAATCTCGCCCCATGGCGCAACGCGTACTCGATAGAGGGAAGGGTTTCGCGGATGCGCGTGTCGTCCATGACGCGCCCGTCTTCCAGGGGAACATTGAAGTCGACCCGCATGAAGATGCGATTACCGTTCAGCGGGAGATCGCGGATAGAAAGCTTGGACATTGGCTGGTTCGTCCTCAGTCAGGAGCCACATATAGAGTAGCGCCGGCAGGCTCGCGAAAACCGATGCCGGCGCCACAGAACTGCTACAACCCTTTGCCGGCGATGTAGTGAATCAGATCGCGCACCCGGCAGGAGTATCCCCATTCGTTGTCATACCAGGAGATCACCTTGACGCAATTGCCCCCGACTACAAGCGTCATGGGCGCATCGACGATGGAAGAACGTGGATCGCCCTTGAAATCCGACGACACCAATTCATTCTCCTCATAGCCCAAGTAGCCCTTCAGCGGCCCGCTTTCGGATGCTTTCTTCAGCGCCGCATTCACTTCTTCTCTGGTGGTCTTTTTTTCCACCCATGCCACCAGGTCGACCACAGAAACATTCGGCGTAGGCACGCGCATGGAGAAACCATCCAGCTTTCCGGCCAGCTCGGGAAGGACGAGCTTCAAGGCCTTCGCCGCTCCCGTGGACGTCGGAATCATGTTGATCGCCGCAGCCCGCGCCCGGCGCAGGTCTTTGTGCGGGAAGTCGAGAATGACCTGATCATTCGTATAAGAGTGAATCGTAGTCATGGTCCCGCTGACAATCTTGAACGTGTCATTGATCACTTTGGCGATCGGGGCCAGGCAGTTCGTAGTACAGGAGGCGTTTGAAATGATGTTGTGCTTGGCGGGATCGTACTTCTCCTGATTCACCCCGAGCACAAGCGTGACGTCTTCATTCTTCGCGGGAGCCGAGATGATAACCTTCTTCACCGATCCCCGCAGGTGCTTCTTGGCATCGTTTGCGTCGGTGAAGTGTCCAGTCGACTCAATCACCACCTGAGCGCCCACCGATTCCCAAGGCAGCGCGCCGGGATCTCGTTCCTTGAACACCCTGATGGTTTTGTTGTCGATCGTGATGCTGTCTGCGCCCGCCGAAATCTTGTTGGGCAGGTTCCCAAGAATGGAATCGTATTTCAGCAAGTGTGCCAGCGTCTTCGGGTCGGTCAGATCGTTCACCGCCACGAACTCGAGGTTGGGGTCGTTGAGTGAGGTCCGCAAAACGTTGCGGCCAATGCGTCCGAATCCGTTAATACCAACTTTAATTGCCATAATTTCTCCGTTCTTAATCTTGATCTTCTAACTTTCCTATGAATGCCACGTCAGAAACCTTCCCGAGCCGGTAGACAGACAAATGATGTTAGCAGGACGGCGAACCCGCGTAAATGATCCGACGGCTGATTGAGAAGGGTCCGTTCCCATCACTGAAACCTGTGATTTCAGTCCTTGACAGGCAGGCTATGGAAAGCTTAATTCCAGAAACGCATCCGCCCTGCTAAACGGCGATGTCAGCCGGGCCAGCAAATACTTTCGGTTGATGGTCTGCCGCGCGTGGGCCTGCTCTTCCGTCGGCAGAATGCGTGCGCTGGCCTCGATTTCAGGGCCAGTCAACTTTCCCCGCATGGTGCAGGGAGCAACCGTCACCTGCGGATTGTTGCGAATGCGCTTCGTCTTGCCCATTTTGCTGAGGGTCATCACGTAAAGCTTGTCGCCATCTTCGCCGAACCACACCGGGGTTGCGACCTTGACCCCGCTCTTGCGGAACGTACCAAGCGAGATGTATCTCTGGCCACTGATTACTGAGGGGATTGGCTGAGCCATGATCAGATTCTAGCGGAGTTTACTCGGCTGTCGCGCGTGGTTCGTCTGCGTCCGGCCAATTGATCCCGCCCTCTCTTCTGTGTTAAAAGCCTTGCATGCGTAAATGGATGCGCGAGCGCCTGCAGCGCCGCAAAAAGACGGCGGTAGAGCCCGCCGACCAGCCTGCGCCCCCACCCTTGCAGCCCGCCTATTTTGACGCGGAACAAGCGTCCAGCGCGGCTCCCGACGTCGAGACACAGTCTGAGGTTTCGGCTGATCCGCTGCCTGCGGTGAATGTTCGACCGGTGCGCAGGTCGCCTTCAGCTTCAGCGGAACAATCTCCCGAAGAACCCACGGTAGAACCGTCTCCGGCCCCGGAATCTGCCGCAGCACGAACTCCAAACACCGGCCGAGGACGCCGCCGTCGCGGTGGTCGCGGTCGAGGTGGCCGCGGACGTGAGCAGGCCGTCGCTCAAGCCTTTACCCCTGCGGCAGTCAAGGGATCCGTCCCCCTCGTGCCCGCCGAGCCAACGGGGGAAGAACTTGCCGACGGCGGAGACGCGGAGGAGCCAGGTGTAACTCCTTCAGTCGCGGCCGAGCCAAGAGTTCCATCAACCCCTGCCGCACCGCAACGTCCGCCGAAAGGCGTGGTTGTTCTCGCCATCGGGCTTCCCGGCTCGGGCAAGAGTTCGTGGTTCAAGCGCCACAACGTGGTTCCACTCTCCAGCGACATGGTGCGCTCGCTACTTTTCGACGATGTACGCGAGCAGCGTTTTCAGGATCTGGTGTTCTCCAATCTCCGCTCCATGCTCAAGGCGAGGCTAATCGCCAAGCGTCCGATGAATTACGTGGACGCCACCAACCTGACGCCGCAGGAACGGCAACACTGGATCAAGCTGGCCAAAGATTACCAATACGAAGTGCACGCGGTCTTTTTCGACGTACCGCTCGAGGTCTGTCTCGAGCGCCACCAGCGCCGCGATCGCGTCGTTCCTGAAGACGTGATGCGCCGCATGGCCGCCAAGCTGAAGCCTCCGGCGTTCGAAGAGGGCTTCGCGAAAATCACCGTTGTCCGAGTAAAGAAGAAAGATTCCGAAAGCTAGCCCACTTTTCAGACATCGCAGCCAAGACCAAACGTCATGGGACTCACGACGGTTGACCGCGTTCCCGACACGTTGGATAATGAAGTGACTGCCCCCTCGTTCAACGGCTAGGACACCTGCCTCTGGAGCAGGTTATCGGGGTTCGAATCCCTGGGGGGCAGCCAGATGCTCTCGAGCGACTCTCTGTTGTTTCCTCTGACAAGCTTACTTGGCGAGTCCATCCAAATCCGAGGCAGCGGAATCGATGAGCGCGGCTTCGTTTTCGAGCACTTTGGCGACGCGCGCGATCTCAGTATCAGCCTCTTGCCAGCGGCGTTGCTCGATAGCCTCACGAATGCCGGGCATGGTCTTAGGTCCGTAGCCGGTGTAAACGCCGGGAGCATAAATCATGTGCCGGTACCAGGGACGGCGGGGAAGACCGGCGGGATCGGTGAGTCGGCGCTCGCTTTGCAGCAGCGTTTGGTTGAGCGCTGCTAACCGCTTGTCGCTCCCCGGAAATCCCGATGCTTCGGCTTCGCTAAAAGCAATCTTGTAGCGATCGGCACTCTTCGTAAGTGCTTCCAGAGCATTCTCCAGAGGCGAAAAGTTCAAGTGCGGTGGAATGTCTTCCGGCGGTGGGGCGACAGTCGGTTTGCGAGGATCGAGCGCGGCGTGAAACGCGCCCTCCTTTAACTCCAGGTCCCGTTCGCGAGCTTCATCTTGTTTATTTTGCAACAGCTTTTGCAGGTCTTTGTTGTAATTCTGCATGGTGTCGGCGAGATCGGTGAACTCGTAAGGCAGAACGTCGGCATCTGCCATTCGCATGACCGCGGTACCGATGGTTTGCGAGAGCGCGACGCCGTAAGCGAAATCCGTATCGGAGAAATGTGTGTACCAATAGAAGTCATCGTAAATGGAATGGTAGATCCCGGCGTCGTCTTCACCTCCGTACCCAAGGTTGAGAGACGCGACGCCAAGGTGGTCGACAAACGCTGTGTAATCGGTACCGGACCCGAGAGCATTCATGCGCAAGTCAGCCCTCTGGCGCAACTCTTTGCGTTCCTCGTCAGACTTGGCTTGGGTAATGTCGACCAGCCGGTTGCGCTCGAAGACGGAAAGCTTGCTCTCCGGGTCTTCGATGCTGCGAGCCACGTTATTCATGAAGTGCTCCAGCGAATGGGAGCCCTCCATCAACAGGTAGCCGCGATCGTTACTGTCGGAGTTGATATAGACAGCGGCATGTTCCTGCAATTCGCGTCCGTGGGTTTCGGCCCAGGCGGTCGAACCCAGCAGCATCGGCTCTTCGCCGTCCCAGGCACAGTAGATGATGGTGCGCTTCGGCTTCCAGCCCCGCTTTAGCAATTCGCCAAACGACCGGGCTTCTTCGAGCAAAGCGACCTGGGCTGAGATGGGGTCCTCGGCGCCATTTACCCAACCATCGTGATGATTGCCGCGCACCACCCATTCATCGCCCTCCGTCGAGCCGGGGATGCGGGCGATGACATCGTTCACATCCTTCACGTCCCAGTTCGCTTCGACCACTAAATGAACTTTTGCCGCGCCGGGACCAACGTGATAAGGAATCGGCAGAGCCCCGCGCCATTCTTCCGGCGCAAGCGGGCCGGTGAGAGCCGCGAGCAGCGGCTGAGCGTCTCCGTAAGAGATGGGCAGAGTTGGAATCTTAGTGATGCTGGGAGCGTTACTGGCGGTCATGCGCGGCGCATTGGGATCGCCTCGATCAGGCGTGAGCGGATCACCCGGATAGGAAGACGCAAAATCCATCACGCTGCCGCGCTGCACACCTTGATCCGGACGCATCGGGCCTTTAGGAAAAACGTCGCCATCAAAATAACCGTCGTCTTTGGGATCAGAGTAGATCAGGCAGCCGATGGCGCCATGCTCGGCGGCAACCTTCGGTTTGATGCCGCGCCACGACTCGCCGTAGCGTGCGATTACAATAGCACCCTCGACCGAAACGCCGAGGCGCTGCAGTCGGTCGTAGTCTTCGGGCAAGCCATAATTTACGTACACCAGAGGCGCGGTCACATCTCCATCGTGCGAGTAGGCGTTGTAAGTGGGAAGCTGTTCGTCGTGCTGGCTGGAAGTTGGATCTTCGGCTAAGGCAGGTTCCTGCAATTTAGCAACGTAGCGCGTGGGCGCAATCAACTCCACCAGGCGGCGCTTGGGCGTGGGGAAAAGTACTTTGAAGCTTTCGATGTGAGCATCGAGACCCCACTCTTTGAACTTCGAGAGGATCCACTCGGCGTTCTGCTTGTCGTAGGCGGACCCCACATGGTGCGGGCGCGCGCTCAACAATTGCATATAGTCGCGTTCCTTTTGGGCGTTGGGAAGGGCGCGGAATTTGCTTTCCCACTCTTTCTCAGTAACCGCGCTTTGCTTTGAAAATCCGTCGAGCGTGGCGTCTTGATTCGGTTCCGGAGAATCCGCCAGAGCTGGGTGCAGAAAAAAGCTCAGAAACAAGCCGATGGTGAGGACTGCAAGGATTGAGCGCTGCATGGGCCTCCTGAGATTTACGACCAACGAGTATGCCATGGAAGAGCCTTGTTTTGATGCGACCGGAAAATTTTGTGTTAGTGGGACCTTGTAGAAGTGGCGGCGTGTCCTGGCCTGTCTTTTTTTCTCACCGCTGCTCTGTTAGGCTGTTCGCCGTCTCACGGGAGGCAATGTAATGAGACTCTATGGCTCCAGACTGCTTGCTGCAGTTCTTCTTCTTTCGATTTCGAGCAGCTTTGTGTATGCCCGGCAATCGGCGACGGCAACGAAGCGTCTCGCGATTCGAGCCGGACGCCTGATCGATTGTAAAAGCGACGCCCCTATTTCAAATGCCATGATCCTGATCGAAGGTGACAAAATCGTCAGCGTCACTCCGGGTGGCTCCCCGCCCCCGGGCGTCGAACTGATCGATCTCTCGAAGGCCACAGTTCTCCCCGGTTTTGTCGATGCCCACACCCACGTTTTGCTGCAAGGGGATATAACTGCGGAAGACTACGATAAGCAACTCCTCAAGCAGTCCATTCCGTACCGCGCCATCCTGGCGGCGCGCAATGCACAGATCGCGCTCTCCCATGGCTTCACCGTGCTGCGCGACCTCGAAACCGAAGGCGCGATGTACGCCGATGTCGATCTCAAGCAGGCCATCGCCAACGGAGAAATCGTAGGCCCGCACATGCAAGTGGCCACGCGGGCTATGGCTCCGACCGGCATGTATCCGCTGCTGGGCTATTCCTGGGAGCTCCATGTGCCTACGGGCGTGCAGTATGTCGATGGCGTGGAAGAAGCCGTTAAAGCGGTCCGCGAGCAGGCGATGTTCGGCGCCGACTGGATCAAGTATTACTCGGACCACGGCTACTTCTACGGTCCGGACGGTGTGCTGCACAGCCACGTCAATTTTACTGACGCGGAGGCCAAGGCGATTGTCGATGAAGCGCATCGCATCGGAAAGAAAGTTGCCGCGCACGCCATCGGCAACGATGGCATCGCTGCCGCTCTGAGAGCCGGCGTCGATACCGTCGAGCATGGCGACGGGCTGAGCGCTCCGCAGATGGAAGAAATGGCGCGGCGTGGCATCTACTGGGTTCCTACCATCGCGGTGGGCGCGTATGTCGCCTCCGGACGCCAGGGCAACTGGCCGAAGATGGTGGAAACTGAAAAGGCTGCGTTTCAATTGGCTCTGAAAAAGGGAGTGAAGATCGTCCTCGGCACCGACGCCGGCGGTTTCGACTGGAGAGACTTAAACGAAGCCAAGGAATTCGAATACTACGTCGACTACGGCATGACGGCGCAGCAGGCGATTCGAACCGCAACCACGACGGCCGCTGAACTCCTCGGCTGGTCCGATAAGATGGGGACCATCGAAGCCGGAAAGTGGGCTGATTTGGTCGCGGTGTCCGGCGACCCTCTGAAGGACATCACCGAACTCGAGCGGGTCAAATTCGTGATGAAGTCCGGGAGCGTCTTCAAGAATGAACTTAAGTGACCCGCTAATCCCAGCCCGTTCAGTAACGGGATTCGCGGAGACTGCCTTCCGGGGAAGCGCACAAAACTTTACAGCGCCAGCCTGTGCAGAGCGGTATGATCCGGATAAGACGCCGCTGAACGTCTGCACGATGTTATGAGGATCTCTGGTCTTCGCCTTTTGGGACTTGTGGTGCTCAAGGAGAAGCTGCGTCCTGAGTTCGTTTTTCAGATCCTCTTTTTGCTGCACGTTGTAGTCTTCCATTCGCATTTCTCGCGAGCACAGGCCGCTGCGCCAGCTGCCGCACCTGCGGTCGCAGCGCGAGCCGTACACGGCGTGGTGAAATCGGGAAATATGCCGATTCCCGGCGCTGAAGTTTCCGCGGAGAATGCCGCTACCAAGCAACAAGTCAAGACGTGGACGGATGTCGACGGAAGTTATTCACTGCGAATTCCCGCCAACGGCCGCTATACCGTGCGAGTGCAGATGGCGGCGTTTGCCGCGAGCACGCAGGAAATCGTGCTGGACGAGACTCATCCCGACGTGCAGGCGAACTTCGAGTTGATTCTGCTGTCACGAGCGCACGAAGCCGCCAGTAAGCCGGAGCAGCGACAGGCGAATGCCGGCGGCGGACGAGGTTTCCAGAGCCTTTCCGTTTTTCAGAGTGGAGCGGGGCAAGACACGGCTGGCGGCTCAATGAGTGACGTCGTTCCTTCGGGCATGCCGGTTCCGGGGATCGCGCCTGACAGCGCTACGGAATCCGTGGCGGTTTCTGGCAACACTTCAAATTCGTTCAACGCAATGAGCGCCGATGAAATGCAGCAGCGCTTCAATGACGCCCGTCAACAGGGAGGAGGATTCGGCGGCGGATTTGGTGGCCCCGGCGGCGGAGGCTTTGGCGGTGGTGGTTTTGGTGGCGGAGGTTTTGGCCGGCGGGGTTTTGACATCAATCGCCCGCATGGATCGATCTACTACGGGATCGGCGATTCGGCGCTGAATGCCGCGCCCTATGCCCTGAACGGCCAGGTCACGAATCCGTCGTATGAGCAGAACAGTTTCGGGGGATCGGTGGGTGGGCCGCTGAATATTCCGAAGATCTATCACGGGGGCACGAAGACATTTTTCTTCGCAAATTACAACGGCAGGCGCGGAGAGAATCCGTTTGACCAGTTCTCGACGGTGCCCTCGCCGGCCGAGCGGCAGGGGAATTTTTCGGCTCTGTGCCTGACTGGATTCAATAGCGCAGGGGTGTGCAATGACGTGAACAGCAGCGGCCAGACGATCGACCAGATTTATTCCGTGAATCCGGTTACCGGGAGCACGCCATATGCGGGGAACGTGATTCCAGGATTTGCCTCGCAAACCTGCCCGTGGACTGCCGCATCTGGGCCGGCGAACGTCGCGGAGGGGTTGCTCCAATACATCCCTTGCCCGAATCTGCCGGGAGTTACGCAAAACTTTCACTATGTCAGTTCGACGACCAGTGACAGCGACGACCTGAATGTACGCGTGAATCATACGATCGGCGCCGCACCTGCGGGTGGCGGCCGACGCGGTGGGGGAGGACGCCGACCGGGCAACAGCCTGACGTTTGGTTTTCACTACCACGGGTCGAGCGCGAACATCACGAATCCGTTTCCGAGCGTCGGCGGCACCACGGGCGTACGTAGCTTCGATGTGCCGATTGCGTGGGTGCGAAGCATCGGGAAGCTGACGAACAGTTTGCACTTCGACTTCAATCGTAGCCGCACAAAGACCCAGAACCTCTACGCGTTCACAGATGACATCGCCAGTGGGCTGGGAATTACGGGAGTTTCGACGAATCCATTCGACTGGGGATTGCCGAATCTTTCTTTTGGCGATCTGACCGGTTTGTCGGATACGAATCCCCAGCTGCTGCGAAACCAGACCTATACGTTCTCGGATTACGTGGTGTGGTCGCACGGCAAGCACACCTGGCGGTGGGGCGGAGATTTCCGGCGAGTGCAGCTCAATACTGAGGCCAGCAGTAACTCGCGCGGGGCGTTTACATTTTCTGGCGTCAATACTTCCGACATCGTGAACGGCAGCCAGGTTATGGGCACGGGATATGACTTTGCCGACTTTCTGCTGGGATTGCCCCAGTCGACTGCGGTCGAGTTCGGACAAGACAACTATCACTTCCACGGCAACTACTGGGATATGTATGTGCAGGACGAGTGGAAGATGCGCGGGAACCTCACGTTGAATCTGGGCGTGCGCTATGAGTATGTTTCGCCGCTCACGGAAGAAGATAATCTGATTGCGAATCTGGATCTTTCGCTCCAGGTTTTTGTTGCAGGCCCCTTGCTGCCGGCGACGGCAGTGGCTGTGGTTGTACCGGGCCAAGCAGGTCCCTACAGCGGCAGTCTTCCGGCCAGCCTGGTAAGGCCGGATCGCAAAGGCTTCGCGCCCCGCGTGGGAATCGCCTGGAAGCCGTTTTCGAAAACTGTGGTGCGCGGCGGATATGGGATCAACTACAACACGGGTGCGTATCAAACAATTGCGCAGCAACTGGCGTTTCAGCCGCCGTTTTCCACGGCGGAGACGAACATCCAGAGCAGTCCCGGCGAACTCACACTGCAGAATGGTTTTCCGGCGCCGGCGGCGGGAGTCATTACCAACAGCTATGCGGTGAATCCAAACTACCGGTTCGGGTATGTACAGATTCGCAATCTCGATATTCAACAGCAGATTCGCCCGACGCTGTTGCTGAATATCGACTACACGGGAACGAAAGGAACGAATCTGGACATTTTGGAAGCACCCAATCGAACGATCTCGTCGACGACAGGAATTTCGACGCGGATTGCCGAAGCGCAGGCCTTCACGTTTGAGAATTCGATCGGCGATTCGGAGGCGAACGCGGGATCAGTGCGGCTGCGGAAGCGGCTGGCACATGGATTTTCGATCGGCGGCATATATACGTTTTCGAAGTCGATCGACGACGCATCTTCGATTGGAGCAGGTGCAACGACGACGGCGAGCGCTCCGGGATTGGGCGCTGGCGGAACCCGGGCAGCGGGAGGCGGCGCGACGGCGTCGGCGGGCAGCGGGGCGAATAGCGTAGCGCAGAATCCATTTGACATTTCGGCGGAGCGCGGACTCTCGAGCTTTAATCAGACGCAAAAATTCACGGCGGATTATTTGATGGAGCTGCCATTCGGCCATGACAAGCGCTGGCTCACAGGCAACACTCCGATACGAGCGATCTTCGGAGACTGGCAGTGGAGCGGGGATTGGACGATTGCATCGGGACTGCCGTTTACGCCACGGTTGCTGAACACTTCCTGTGAGGTGAATGGCGGGACCGCCGGGACGCTGCGCCCGAACCTGGTTCCCGGACAGTCGATAAGCTTTCCCAACCCGTCGATCGCAGAGTGGTTCAATACCGCGGCATTCGTTGCGCCCACCACCTGCAGCTATGGCAACGCGCGCCGCAACAGCATCATCGGGCCGGGCAGCAAAGTGTTCGACATGGCGTTCACAAAAATCTTTCCGCTGAAGGAATCGCGGATGCTGGAGTTCCGGGCGCAGGCCACCAACATTTTCAATATGGTTAACTATTCATCGATTGACACGAGCCTCAACTCGCCCACCTTCGGTCGAGTAACGGCAGTCGGCGGCATGCGGCAGTTCACGATGACCGCGCGGTTTCGATTCTAAAGAATTGTTATGACATCCATGCCAAACCGATTCGCTGACCGGGCAATTGCGGTACTGCTGACGCTGGTGCTCCTCTGTGCTGCCTCGCCTTCGCAGCAGGAGTCAGGGTACGTGCTTCACGTGCAGTCGGAACTCGTGCTGGTGAACGTGACGGTGCGGGACAAGAACGGTAACTTTGTGCCGGGATTAAAACCGGAGAACTTCACGGTTCTCGAAGATAACAAGCCACAGAAAATTGTTTCCTTCGACGTAGAAAACGTGGATGCCGTCCCCGCAGCGGATGTAGCCCAGGTAAAGCCCTTGCCTGAAGCAGCGCCGGCGCAATCCGTTCCCGCAGTTTCCTCGCCGAATTCGGCGGCCCAGTTTAAAGACCGTCGGCTGATCGTCCTGTTCTTCG